>NZ_JBBOWT010000003.1:0-9986 GCF_038007225.1 Bacillus sp. FSL W8-0102 | reverse complement strand
GAGTTTTTGCCCCCACCGAAGGTGTGGGATCAGGCAGTGCCTGATAAAACGATGGGTACATAAAAAAGGCGATTCGCCCACAAAAAGTCCACTAAAGTCCCACGAATAGCCCACTAAAATCCCATAAATGGTCCACGCTTATCCCACGTTTGTCCCACTTTTTTTGCTATGAATCTAACGTTTGGGGGCTGGCTACCGCCGAGGGAGTCCTTCCGAGATCGGAAGGGTTGGGTAGGTTGAGTTTTTGTCTTACGGATCATCTAAAAAAAAGATAATGAAATGGCTAGTTGTATAATCAAATGCAACAAGCATAAAAAATGAAAAACCATAGATAAACCACGTATGATTAAGTCGACTAAAACAATATCGATACGGAGGATTTATCTATGGCAATTACTAATTCTACCATAGGAGCTCGGCATTTCAAACACTTAACGGCTTATGACCGTGGGAAAATTGCGGCCTTACACGCTGCTGGTAAGACTCAACAGGAGATTGCAGATTATGTTGGTTGTCACAAAAGCACCATCTCCCGTGAGTTAAGAAGAGGTACAGTGCCACAAAGAAAAAGCAACGGGAAAATTGTTCATGTCTATTTTCCAGACACAGGTCAACTTCTCTATGAGAGAAACAGGAAAGCCTGTGGCCGCAAGCTAAAACTAGACGATGCCATCGAGTTTATTAAGTATGCCGAAACTCAGATCCTTGATAAGAAATGGTCTCCTGATGCGGTATGTGGGAGAGCCAAACGTGATGGGAAATTCAAAGACAAAATGGTTTGCACCAAGACCCTTTATAACTATATTGATCTAGGACTTATAGGCGTTAAAAACATTGACCTACCTATGAAAATTACCCTGAACACCAAGAAAAAACGTAACCGGAAGAATAAGAAGATCTTAGGACGCAGTATCGATGAGCGACCAATTGAAGTCAATGAACGCCAAGAGTTTGGTCACTGGGAAATTGATACGGTTATAGGCAAGAAGACTAAAGATCAGGCCTTATTGACTCTTACTGAGCGCAAAACCCGTAAAGAAATAATTTTGAGAGTGACAGCCAAGGATAGTCTATCCGTTTCAGAAGTCATATCTCAGTTGAAAGTGTCTTATGGTAATCGGTTCTCTAAAGTGTTTAAAACCATTACGGCTGATAACGGTTCTGAATTTGCTGACCTCGGCCTTAGTGTTGAAAAAGATCTAACAGAGGTTTATTTTACACACCCTTACACATCCTGTGAACGAGGAACCAACGAGCGTCATAATGGCCTTATTAGGCGCTTCATACCAAAGGGGAGACCCATTTCCTCTGTGGCAGAAGAAACCATTACTTATGTTGAAAATTGGTGTAACCATCTTCCAAGGAAGATCCTCAATTATCGTACACCTGAGGAGTGTTTCCAAATAGAGTTAGCTGGCTTAGCTTCTTAACCTTAAGCCAGCTAACCCAAAGGGTTGGTTTTTAGCAACTTGACAAAGAGCCTCTGCGGGCATGGCTACCAGCCATGAAGCCAGGTATACGGTACTGGCTGGGCCAACCAGGCTACCATGCCCACCACTCCACGTCAAGTCGCGCAGAGTGTCCCGATTCTACTTAATCATGGGTTATCTGGTCTTTCAATACTTGTTGCATTTAATATTGCAATTTAAGAAGATAATGAAATTAAGATTTAACAAAGTTAAATATTCCCTTTTATATATGTTTAATTTTACTATATATAGAATTTAAAAACCATACTTGTATTATATTTCCATCAATCTTAGAATTTAGGAAAAACCAATGCGAGGTGTTTTGAGATGAAAAAAATGGTACAAGTTTTATTAGTTAGTTTTCTTGTTTTAACTTCAGTTGCATTTGTTAAACCTTCTTCTTCGTATGCTTTAGATTGTTTGGGAAGAGATAGGCCGACTTGTGCAAAATGGGATTATTTAAGAATACTTCAAAAGATACCTAAATCTTTAAAAAAATCTAATGAAGTTGTTGATTTGAAGAAGTTTTCGCAAAAAATTAGAGGTACTAATGATTACAAAGATCCTAAGTCAGGTTGGATTATTTCTAAAAATAAGGGTAAATCACATGGTGGTTCAGCGTGGAAGTTGTATAATAAAGGCAAAAAGGAACGTATTGCTTCTTTAACGAGTAGTGGAAAAGTGTTAAGAGAATAAAAAAATATTAAGGGTGATTGTTTTATGGCTAAACCTTTGTTTTGTCCTAATTGTGGAGTTAAATTAATTGATGAAGATTTTTATGTAAAGAGTTTTACTAGTTATGAAACTAAAGATCGTAATAACAATGTAGTTGTAATTGATTTAAATGGATGGGGATGTGAATGTGCTTCCTGTAATTGGGAAGGTGACATTTTACCTTACGATGAAGACACTGAATATAATTGATTTACTAAAAAAAAGTAGAGAGGAAAACGATTCGTTTTCCTCTCTACTTTTTTGCGATTTTCCGGAACGGAAAATCGTGTTTTTTCTTTTCTTGATACAAGGGTAACTATTTCGGCGGCGAAATAGTTACCCTTGTATGCCTTAAAGCCTTGTGGTTGTAAGGTTTTCAATAAAAAAAAAGACTTGCTTTTTCAGGCGGATAGATGGTGTGAAAGTGCATGTACTTACCCGGGGAGGTCTGGCGGATATGTGAAGTACTCTTCATAACCAACTTAGTGATAAGTAGCTGAACCGTCAGAAGTCAGCAGAGGTCATAGTATTAGTTGGTCTAGAACAACTAAGAAGGACCGAACAATTAAGAGAGAATAGCCCTTGGTATTCAGTGAGTCATGATGAACACAGAAAACGTAGTACCTCACTTGAGGGAGGAAGCGGTGAATCCCGTGGGAGACCTCTTGGAGGGTGGAGTGACCACTGGCATAAAGAGAACAGCTATTCACGGAAGTTATAAAGACTTGCGTCAATTATCTTAATTGAACCGCCGTATACGGAACCGTACGTACGGTGGTGTGAGAGGACGGGAGTTAATCGCTCCCTCCTACTCGATTTAAAACAACTTATTTGGCAAATCTTTTAATATAGGCATTTTCATAGATTTATAAAACATTACTTGTAAATGATGCAGGTCGCCCATCTATAGGCGTTACAAGAAAGGTCTCGATCACTCTTCCTGAAGAATACTGGCAGGCGATTGAGGACGATCGAGGCGATATGAAGCTGTCTGCGTACCTGAGAGAGCTCATTATTGGAAAGATGGATGAAATCCTATGAAAGATCCCATAAAGGATCCCAAAGTCCTGAAAGAAGCCTTAGAATATGCCAGGCATTCCCTATATTTATCAGGCATGGACATGACGGAGGAAGATATGAAAAATGTAATGGCCGTACTAACCGGAAAAATGACCATGCAGGAATTGATTGAAAAATTAAAGGAAGTATAACACCTCTATATAGGGCTTATTTGCCCTATATTCGTCCATATGGCGATTTTTATAGACTGATAGACCTTTTTTTAAGGGGTAAACCTTAAAAGCGCTTAGAAGCCAAAATAAAGGCTTATACGGTTTTGCTTTCCCCCTTGTTTTGAGGTGGGAGGCTGGCTGGGGGTGTGGGGGCTAGCCCCCACGGTCTTTTTGCGTGTTTAAATATGGCGTAAGAACGTCGCCACGGACGGATGAGCTGGGCGGTTCGGCGGGTACAACGCTTATCCCACGTTTGTCCCACTTTTTTTGCTATGAATCTAAGAATAATTTTCCTGCAATAGGCTCCTTACATAACGTCAGAGAGTGGCGCTTTTTTAAATTTATAAAAAAAATCGTCTTATGCTCTTAAAAAGAAACAATTCAGCTACTAAAGTATTTGAAATTGAATTTAAAGAAGAGAATACCCTACCTTTTTTCTTTTGGTCTAGTAAAATGCTCTACACAAAATTTTATACATCATCAAATGTTTCTCTTTGTATGCTTGTCGATGTTGTAAAACTCCAGTATGTTATTCCACTAAAGGGCCATATTGTTGAGGAAGAGCAGCAATTAACCATGTATTAGAAGGTAAATGAGTTTAGGGTTAAATCGGTCCGAAAAATGCACTTTTTCGGACCGGGTTTTTGAGGTGTTTTATAGATGGCATTCGCCATCATGCTATTTTATGATCATTTTTTGTAAAGCCTGTTTATGTGTCTCATCAACGAGTGGCAGCATCTTTTTCAGCTTTAACTTTTTTTCTCTGTAAGGCTATTGAGAGAAGCTCACATCTTTTCGACTAGCTCCGGTGTTAAATAATTACTTTCATTCATTCGGATCAACTCCATTATTTGATGCTTTTTATCTTTTTACAAAAAAGTATGTATTTTGTTCAAACACTCAGTTACAATTTCGGGTGGTGCTTGATCCTTAATTTGAATCTTTCTGGATACCCAATCTAAACTTTTAACTTGATCAGTCAAAATAGCTCCCTGAATGGCTAAACCTTCTGGGAGCTCTACTTCAAAAGGCCAACCCTTTACTGTGTTTGTAATTGGACAAATAAGTGCAAATCGTGTTATTTCATTAAATTCTTTCGGGGACAATACAATACCTGGGCGACGTCCTGCTTGTTCGTGTCCAGATTGTGGGTTGAAATTTAGATAAACCAAATCCCCACGGTCTGGTGCTTGGGTCAAATTAATTCATTCCCTTCAATACCAAAATCAATTTCCTTATGACGATTTTCCGGCTTTGCTTGCTTTAAAAGTTCTTCTAACGTGTATTTCTTCTGTTTTGGAACTAATGTGATTTTCTTATCATCTATAACTCTTAACTCGATTTCGGAGCCTTGATGAATCGCAACTCGCTCAGCAACATCTTTAGGGATACGAACTGCAAGACTATTTCCCCACTTTTGAACAGTTGTTGCCATTGCCATAGTTTCCACCCCTTCTCCTTTATTGGAATTCAATTATACCACCTTCCGTCTTTTAAGTATATACAAAGTATATACATTTTCACAAAAAATGATACGTATCAAGTTCCCTAACTTTCCCCTACCTTTTTTAGTTTTGAACAAATGTACGAATTTGTATAAAATCATACATTCATTTTCGCTTATTCTCTTGTCTTTTCCCTTTTTCTTCGATATGATCGAGGTATCCTACAAAATCGTACATTCAAATCGTTGATTTTCAAGGGAAGGAGAAAAGATGTCGACACCAAAAAATGTGCAGCCGATTCGTAGTCAGCAGCAATTAGACGATATGAAATGGGCGTTAAAACGCCACTGTTTGCCCCGAGATTACATTTTATTTGTGTTAGGGTGTGAAACTGGCCTACGGGTTGGAGACCTGCTTAAAATCAAAACGGAAGCGATTCTGAGGCTGAAAAACAAAAAAGAGAAGGTTTTACGAGTAAAAGAAGGGAAAACCCAAAAAATCCGCGATATTTATATTGGCCATTGTTTTGAGGAAGTGTATGAATACGCAGCTGGATTAGACAGTGAGTGGCTCTTTCCATCCAGGAAAGGAAACCGGCCGATTACACCGACACAGGCTTACCGCCAGCTGAAAAAGGCGGCTGATTTTGCCGGAGTGGAGCATGTTGGCAATCATACGCTCAGAAAAACATTTGGCTATTGGTTTTATAAAGCCACGAAGGATATTGCCATGTTGCAAGAAATTTTGAACCATTCTCATCCTTCCGTGACTCTCCGGTATATCGGGATCACAGAAGAAGAAACACAAAATGTCTTGAAACATTTTAGCGTGTTTCAGGGTCAATAAAAAAATTGGGCTGTTCATACAGCCCAAAAACTCTATTCAACTATTCCAGAGTAGCTCATATCTTACTCCCTACGGGTCCTATTGTGCGCAATATTATTCGAAACATTCGAACCCTATTGAATACCTGCATGTAAGGTATGTAAATGGGCACTCTCATTTTTTTCAGTGAAAAATCATACAAAAGTTTTCCACTTTTCCTCCACTAATGTGTGAACTACCCTCCACTTACCACCCTTTCGGGTTGCTTGAAGTGGGGGCTTCTCGGGTAATCCTGTCTCATGACAGGAAATTGACCGAGCTAACCCTCCTGTTCCGGGAGTTTGTATTTTCATGCTAATTCTAACAAGCGCAATCCTTCATTTTTGATATTGATTGCTGAATTGTGATCACGATCTAATACAATGCCGCAAGTACATTTATATACACGTTCAGATAATGGCATTTCTTTTTCATTCCCACAACGGGAACATTTTGATTATACCAAAATCTTTGGCTAACGCCAACCGAAATTCATCTCCCCACTTATCGTTGGGCTATCGCCCTTCACACGCTTGAAGTGGGAGACTTCTTTCGGAAATAATGTTAAAATGCAAAAAAAGCATATAGAAACTATATAGAATGATATATAGAGTTCATATAGAAACCATATAGAAACTATATAGAAACTATATAGAAAACTCACTTTTTTTGACCCCATCGTTTTATCAGGCACTGCCTGATCCCACACCTTCGGTGGGGGCAAAAACTCCTTATGCTCTTGCATTTTTCTACCACGCTGAAATCTCAGATATTTCAGAATATTTTTATCAATTTCGCGATACAATTGTAATCGTGTATAATACGGATACGATCTTCAAGGGGGGATCGGCTTTAGGACGGATAATCCACCCTTTGGCCTAACAACTCAAGGGTGGATTATTTTTTTGGTTAAAAGACAGTATTGAAACAGAGGCCCAGGGCAGCATACCGATTCACTGTTTCCCTGCCAACCTAGCTGCTTCACGTTTAAACTGATCAAAAGAAATCTCTCCTGCTGCTTTTGCAATGACTAGATCCTCAATTTCTTTCGTTACTTTTAAGCCTTCGATTTCAAGTGAAGCTTTTACAGACGAAAATTTCTTTTGTAACGTTTCCTTTGAATATTTCATGAATCTTCGCTCCCTTCTAACCACTGAGCAAGAATTAACAATTTTTAGTAGCAGATCTCCAAAACTCACCACAAAATGAAGCCGAATTTTGCATTTAACAAGACACTTATACGTATAACGAAAGATAAATTTGTCTCAGAGCCCCATAGTGCACAATTTTCGAGGGTCGATACACTTTTTTATCGGCCTTCTTATTTTTCTTTCCCTTTTTTGGAAAACAAACGTGAAAAAAAACTTTTTTGTGTCTCTTTTTCTGTTATGGCTGCTTCAATTCTAGCTTGTCTAATTTCCAAAGATTGAGTCAAGGACTCCATGAGTTGTCGATCACGTTTCTCCAATGACTCTTTGATGTATCGGCTTTGTTCGTCTAACTTTTTTAATAGCATTTCATTGAATTTCTTTTGTTCTTCCAGTGCTTTTTTGATCTCTTCAACATCCTCACTGGTTGCCAATGTTGGTGTGTTTGTAACTTTCTCACTTGTTTCTCGTTGTTCATCATGGTTAATCACCAAAGGAAACTCATTGGCTAAGATGTTGCGGATCTCATTTGTATCTTTTCCCTCATCATAAAGTTGCTTTATCCTTTTGAGGATGTTTACAGCTTCAGCTTCATATTTTTTTAATCGACTTCCACCTTTAACCACGAAGAACAATTCAAAATTAGCCAAATAGCGCCTACAAGTTGAATTCGGAATACCTGCCTGCTCTGCCAATTCTGCAATTGTTAGATATTCACTCATTAATGATCACCATCTATCATTGAATATTTCAGATAATCACTCATCATTATTCGTTACTTGCTTATCAATGATTATAAACCATATTATTATCGCTCATCACTTCAGAAAATAGAGCCAGACAGGAAAATCCAATCGTCTTTAAGTAACTATTTTTAGTTAAATTATAAATTTTATCGAATACTTGGTAGTGTTATAATGTAAAAAAATCAATTTTAGAAATAAAAGGGGATTATATGAAAGCCAATTCTAAAATAAGCATGATGTTATCAATAATTTTGTTAGTGGTAATTATAATTTTCGGAGCAACACTCCGTTATTTTCAAGTACCTATGAATGGATTTCCTAAGTTTATTGAAAAAATTGCTGATCAAGAACAATAAGATTTTGCAAATAGGAGTATACCTATTTGCATTTTTTGTTTTAAATAGAAAATGTTGCCTAGATTTCTTGCTCCAACCAATTAAAGAAAACTGCTTGTGGTTGTGGTTGAAATTGTGGATTTGGTTGTTGTTTCTTTTTCGCTGCCATTTCCTTTTTACCTTTTTTCATCTGTTTTTTACGAAAGTCTTTAACATATTTTTCAATTTCAGCAAAAGTGCTATTTAAGAATCGAATAGGATTTTTAATTGGTTCAGGGAATTCCAAAAGCTGATTGATCCCTACAGCAAATTCAGAGAAGCTATAAAATTCTTTGTTGGTTTCAATCCAATTGATTACTGTTTGCAGATCAATTCCTTTTTTCTCGAATTCTTCAATACGATCCTTTAAGTAATCTTTCAGTTCTTCTTCAATTTCAGCCCCCTCTATTAAGTCTCTCTCTCTTAAATTTTCTTTTAATATTTTATTACTTGTTATTTTATTATTCTTATTTTCGGGTGCACCGTGTGCACTAGGGTGGTGCATGTCGTGCACTAGGGGTAGTGCATCTGGTGCACTAGGGTGGTGCATGTCATTCACTACCCCCTTATTAACTTCAGAAGGGCGACGAATGTAATAAAGGTTAGATGTCGGACTGATCTTACCTTTTTTGCTCACTTTTTTTCTTTCTTCCTTGACTAGCAGCCCCAATTTCACTAATTTTTCAACGCAATCAATCGCTTTTCTTTTACTCATTGACGCTTTTTTGGCTATTGTGTCGTAGGAAGGGAAAGCTGTGTCATCTTGACTGTTGGCATAAGAACGCAAAACAACGTAAACCATTTTTTCATAGATTGTAAGTTCTTCCATGTCTAGAATTTCAGTTGGTACAACGAAAACTCTTAGTGTATCTTTTAATTGATTTTCCATGATAAGAATCTCCCTTTCTGTTCCCGACAAAACAAAAAGGCGCACTTTACCCTTTCACCAACCACAACGATTAGAAAAAGGGTAAAATGCACCTTATAAGCCTAAAAAATTATGAATAACGGTTGAAAATCTCTTTATAAACCGTTTATAATAAACTTATCAATAAGGTAATTTACCCTGTTGTGGTAGGTGACAGGGCAGGTTGTTCGGGGTGGTAGCCGAACAGCCTTTTTATTTTGTCGTTCTTTATTTTTTATTTACTCTGATAAATATTTTAACTCCAAAAACACCAAAATTCTAGTCATTTTCCCAATCTTCAGCAATGTTGGATAGAATTTATAAAATACATCTTTTATAACCGATTTGCTCAACCTCACTCATAGAATAGCCAAATTTGGCTCATTTTGGCTTTCTAAGCGTGCTTAAATAGTTTCCTAATGGTTTTTATCTAGTAAATTAATTTTGGCTTAAAATAAGCAAAAAAGATAATCTTGAAGATTATCTTTTTTTATCTCAAAAAGATTGCTCCAAGCCATAAAAGGATTATGGCGAAAACATCAATAATGGTATCTTTCTTTTTTTTGGTTATGATGGAAACAATCAAGTCTACTATTACCACTAATGACAATAAAATTAGTGGAATTGAGGTACTTACTTTTAATACTCCGCATATCACAATAATGAGAGCATAAACAATCCCCATATTAAAATTTTGGTATTTTTTTAAAAATTTGTTTTGTTTTATATTTTTATCTAATTTATCCATTTTTTCACAACTATTACCTGAATTATATTAATATTGTTGATGTAATATTAGCATAATTTCGAAAAGCTGTTCGATGATAAAAATAAGTTCTATTAGGTTGGCAGGGCAACAGTGAAACAGTATGCTGCCCTGGACCTCTGTTTCAATACTGTCATTTCACAAAAAATAATCCACCCTTGAGTTTAACGGCTGATGGGTGGATTATTCTACCTAACTAACAGGCCGATCCCCCTTGAAGATCGTGTCCGTATTATACACGATTACAATTGTGCCACAAAATAAATAAATTATTCAGAAATACCTGTAATTTTTCGTGGCAGAAAAGTGCAAGAGCATAAG
>NZ_JBBOWT010000002.1:0-11530 GCF_038007225.1 Bacillus sp. FSL W8-0102 | reverse complement strand
TGATAAAAATATTCTGAAATATCTGAGATTTCAGCGTGGTAGAAAAATGCAAGAGCATAAGGAGTTTTTGCCCCCACCGAAGGTGTGGGATCAGGCAGTGCCTGATAAAACGATGGGTACATAAAAAAGGCGATTCGCCCACAAAAAGTCCACTAAAGTCCCACGAATAGCCCACTAAAATCCCATAAATGGTCCACGCTTATCCCACGTTTGTCCCACTTTTTTTGCTATGAATCTAAGAATAATTTGTCTGCAATAGGCTCCTTTCTAAGGATGAATAACGGCAGAGAGTGGCGCTTTTTTAAATTCATGAAAAAAATCGTCTTATGCTCTTAAAAAGAAACAATTCAGCTGCTAAAGTATTTGAAATTGAATTTAAAGAAAGGAGTCGTTTTTATGATTCAGACAATTGTTTCAATTATTAATACTGGAGTAATTATATTAAATATCATGTTCCCAACTCTATTTAAAAGGGTGGGAGAGTATCAAGAGATTCAGATATTTATAGGAGGAAACTTTAATGAAAAAACAAATTATCCACGTAACTGTTGCAACAGCACTTTTACTTTCTGTATCTACATCTTTTGCAGTAAATGCAAAAGCACAGACGGTAACAAACCAAGAAGCGAATACAAAACTATCTCAAAAAGAAATTCAAAAGCTCATAGAGTTAGAAATTGAATTGCAAAAACATGGAATTTCGGCAGAAGATATTCAATATGGTATCCAATCCAATCTTCCACAACAAGCACAACAAGATAGTGGTATTACTACTCTAGGTGTAAAATCAACTGCTGCAAAAGTTGCCGCAAAATCTATGATTAGTAAACTGCAAAAAATTGGAAAAGTGTCTTGGGATAGAACAGTTAGAAATTACATAGCCAAACTTCCAATTTCAAGTAGTGCAAAAAGCACACTAAAAAAATACTTAGCATATCAATTTGTTAGTAAGCGTCAAATCTTGGACACCTTCTTGATGTGCTAATTTCATGAGATAATCTCCTCAAGATGAAATTGAAGGAGGTTTTTTTATGCCTAAGAATCCTGAATTACGAAAGGTTTGGGAACAACGAATCGCTGACTATCGTAAAAGCGGTCAAACTCAAGTAAACTGGTGCAAGGAAAATCAATGGAGTATTCACCAGTTTAAATACTGGTTAAGAAAAATTGAAAATCCAATAAAAAATCAAGGAAAGTCTACAAAATGGGCATCCGTTACCCTAGAAGATCATTCACAAACAGTTGAAAATTCATTACGGATTGAAATTAGTGGGATTTCAATTGAAGTAAAACCTGGTTTCGATCCGGCCTTTCTTTCAGAAGTGGTTAGGACGTTGAAATCAACATGTTAGTTGGTACAAGAGCTGAACGAGTTTACTTGGCAAAAGGAAGTACTGATTTGAGAAAATCCATTGATGGATTAGCTGCTTTGGTGAAAGAGGGATTTGATTTAGATCCCTTTTCATCAAGCTATTTTGTGTTCTGTAATCGAAAGCGAGATAAATTAAAAATTCTTCACTGGGACTATAATGGTTTTTGGCTTTATTATCGTCGATTGGAAAAAGGAAAATTTCAATGGCCAAATGAAAATGACACTGGAACGATACAAATTAGTTATCGGCAATTACGCTGGTTATTGGATGGTCTTGCAATGGAGCAAAAGAAAGCACACCCAGAAGTAAAGGCTAGAACAGTTATATGAATTTTTTACTTTTAACAAAAACCTTGGAGGAAAATAGCTAAAACCGTCGAATTATTACTACATGATGAAAAATTTAAAGAATCCTACCCAAAACCCATTTGAATTAATTGAAAAACTTCAACAGCAAATCGTTGAATTGACGGCGAAATTACGATGGTATGAAGAACAGTATCGTCTTAGTCAAAAACGAAAATTTGGCTCTTCAAGCGAAAAAACAAATCCTAATCAATTAGAACTACCTTTATTCAATGAAGCAGAGGTAGAGTCTAATGTAAAAGCCGAAGAGCCAACTGTTGAAACAATTACATATCGTCGTAAAAAGAAACGTGGTCAACGTCAAGCTACGTTTGAAAACCTGCCTATGGAAACGATTGAATATCGTTTACCCGAAGAAGAGCAGGTCTGTTCGTGTTGCGGTGAAAAAACACACGAAATGAGCACAGAAGTACGACAAGAATTAGTGATTATTCCGGCTCAAGTCAAAGTTTTAAAACACGTTCGATATGTCTATGGATGCCGTCATTGTGAGCGTAATGAAATAGAGACACCAATCGTTACAGCACCTGCCCCAAAATCTGTGTATCCAAAAAGTTTAGCTTCACCGTCAAGCATGGCATATATTATGAATCAAAAATATGTAGAGGGGCTACCTCTATATCGCCAAGAACAACAGTTCAAACGATTAGGTGTGATCTTATCCAGGCAAACCATGGCCAATTGGATGCTTTATGGTGCCGAAAAATGGCTTGCGCCAATTTATCAACGAATGAAAGAGCATCTCCTCTCTAAAGACATTCTACATGCGGATGAAACAACTGTTCAGGTTTTACATGAACCTGGAAGGTCAAGTACATCGAAATCTTACATGTGGCTTTATCGGACTGGAAGAGAGGATCCACCACTTGTCCTTTATGACTATCAGGAAACTAGAGCAGGAGAACATGCCAAAGAATTCCTAAAAGGGTTTAAAGGATACCTGCATGTCGATGGATATGCAGGATACCATAAGGTATCCGGCGTAACATTAGTTGGATGTTGGGCTCATGCCCGCAGAAAGTTCGATGAGGCTTTAAACGTACTTCCTGAATCCAAACGTCATTCAGCAGTCACAGTTCGGGAAGGACTCAATTTCTGTAATCAGCTATTTGCCATCGAGCGTGATTTGAAAGAATGTACACCAGAAGAACGATATAAAAAACGACTTAAACACAGCCAACCATTGTTGGAGGCTTTTTCAGCATGGCTAAAAACAGAGAAAAGCAATGTTTTACCAAAGAGTCTATTAGGTCAAGCCATTACATACTGCCTCAACCAATGGGAAAAACTCGTGGCATTTTTAGAGGATGGACGTTTAGAAATCGATAATAATCGAAGTGAACGATCCATTAAACCATTTGTGATCGGTAGGAAGAACTGGATTTTTAGCAATACTCCGAAAGGAGCTAAGGCCAGCTCAATCATTTACAGTATTGTGGAGACAGCAAAAGAGAATAAATTAAATCCATTTTATTATCTTCGCTACTTATTTGAAAGGCTTCCCAATATGGATATAAGCAATATGGATGAGCTTGATCAACTACTTCCTTGGTCCAAAACAATTCCTTTGAATTGTCGGGTTTTTAATAACTTATCACAATAATAGTATTTAATCCCTATCATTAAAAGGTGGGGATTATTTTACGCTTACATTTGTTATGAGTACTCTTAATGTTGTTATTGACTTTAGTGGAACAATAGAAGATGCTATAGAAAAACGATTGAAAAGTATTGGCGTGTCAAGTTGGTTAGCAGGAATCACAGCTAGAGCAATTGTATTTTTACTATTCTAAGCAAATAACAGGAGATGGAAATAATGAAATCCCTTTTGAAATTTCTGATTGTTGTAACAGGTTCGTATTGTCTCGGTCATATCTTTTTTGATTATTCGGAATTAAAAATAGTAACAAATGTGATTCAAACATTATTCTTCCTTTTTGCATTTATTTATTTTACTGTTTATCGGAAAACACCCAAAGATAAAAGTTCTAATTAAAAACCTACGAAACTGTGAACTACCCTCCACTTACCACCCTTTCGGGTTGCTTGAAGTGGGGGCTTCTCGGGTAATCCTGTCTCATGACAGGAAATTGACCGAGCTAACCCTCCTGTTCCGGGAGTTTGTATTTTCATGCTAATTCTAACAAGCGCAATCCTTCATTTTTGATATTGATTGCTGAATTGTGATCACGATCTAATACAATGCCGCAAGTACATTTATATACACGTTCAGATAATGGCATTTCTTTTTCGTTCCCACAACGGGAACATTTTGATTATACCAAAATCTTTGGAGGTTATTTATGTACTTCAAGTTTTCTCTTCTTAGTTTTATAACTGGTCTAATAATGATTTTTGTTATTCAATTAGCAACATTTTATAGAAATTTACAAATAAAAACGGGGAGAATGGATGGAGATACGACCTATACTCTATTAAGTTCTAGTTTAATAGTTATTCCGATAATTTTATTTGTTTTAGCGCTAATCTTTTTTCAGTTGCATATCAAAGATAAACAAAAACATTAAAAATCTCTTATTTGGGCTTGTACGTGGTTTTAAGAATACGATGATATAGGTAAATAAAAAAAAGAGCAATTCCTATTATGAGGAATTGCTCTTTTTTTCCATATCTACGAAGTTAAAAAGATATGGAAAAGGCACAATCTCTGTAATCAGTTATAGCACCTTTTATTTTTGATTACAAATTATGGGGAAGTGTCAACGGTAAATCGGACTGAGTGAGGAACGAACGAGGGAGAATTTAAGGAGTTGACACGAGCGCATGATTTACACCCTCTTGGCATTAGCCCTCTATGTGCGCCCGGCATGTACATGAACTATAGGGTGTAAGTCCCGAACCCCGAAGACAGAAGTAGAGGTTAGCGAGTGGCAGCATCTTTTTCAGCTTTAACTTTTTTTTCTCTGTAAGGCTATTGAGAGAAGCTCTTGATGCTTTTTATCTTTTTACAAAAAAGTATGTATTTTGTTCAAACACTCAGTTACAATTTCGGGTGGTGCTTGATCCTTAATTTGAATCTTTCTGGATACCCAATCTAAACTTTTAACTTGATCAGTCAAAATAGCTCCCTGAATGGCTAAACCTTCTGGGAGCTCTACTTCAAAAGGCCAACCCTTTACTGTGTTTGTAATTGGACAAATAAGTGCAAATCGTGTTATTTCATTAAATTCTTTCGGGGACAATACAATACCTGGGCGACGTCCTGCTTGTTCGTGTCCAGATTGTGGGTTGAAATTTAGATAAACCAAATCCCCACGGTCTGGTGCTTGGGTCAAATTAATTCATTCCCTTCAATACCAAAATCAATTTCCTTATGACGATTTTCCGGCTTTGCTTGCTTTAAAAGTTCTTCTAACGTGTATTTCTTCTGTTTTGGAACTAATGTGATTTTCTTATCATCTATAACTCTTAACTCGATTTCGGAGCCTTGATGAATCGCAACTCGCTCAGCAACATCTTTAGGGATACGAACTGCAAGACTATTTCCCCACTTTTGAACAGTTGTTGCCATTGCCATAGTTTCCACCCCTTCTCCTTTATTGGAATTCAATTATACCACCTTCCGTCTTTTAAGTATATACAAAGTATATACATTTTCACAAAAAATGATACGTATCAAGTTCCCTAACTTTCCCCTACCTTTTTTAGTTTTGAACAAATGTACGAATTTGTATAAAATCATACATTCATTTTCGCTTATTCTCTTGTCTTTTCCCTTTTTCTTCGATATGATCGAGGTATCCTACAAAATCGTACATTCAAATCGTTGATTTTCAAGGGAAGGAGAAAAGATGTCGACACCAAAAAATGTGCAGCCGATTCGTAGTCAGCAGCAATTAGACGATATGAAATGGGCGTTAAAACGCCACTGTTTGCCCCGAGATTACATTTTATTTGTGTTAGGGTGTGAAACTGGCCTACGGGTTGGAGACCTGCTTAAAATCAAAACGGAAGCGATTCTGAGGCTGAAAAACAAAAAAGAGAAGGTTTTACGAGTAAAAGAAGGGAAAACCCAAAAAATCCGCGATATTTATATTGGCCATTGTTTTGAGGAAGTGTATGAATACGCAGCTGGATTAGACAGTGAGTGGCTCTTTCCATCCAGGAAAGGAAACCGGCCGATTACACCGACACAGGCTTACCGCCAGCTGAAAAAGGCGGCTGATTTTGCCGGAGTGGAGCATGTTGGCAATCATACGCTCAGAAAAACATTTGGCTATTGGTTTTATAAAGCCACGAAGGATATTGCCATGTTGCAAGAAATTTTGAACCATTCTCATCCTTCCGTGACTCTCCGGTATATCGGGATCACAGAAGAAGAAACACAAAATGTCTTGAAACATTTTAGCGTGTTTCAGGGTCAATAAAAAAATTGGGCTGTTCATACAGCCCAAAAACTCTATTCAACTATTCCAGAGTAGCTCATATCTTACTCCCTACGGGTCCTATTGTGCGCAATATTATTCGAAACATTCGAACCCTATTGAATACCTGCATGTAAGGTATGTAAATGGGCACTCTCATTTTTTTCAGTGAAAAATCATACAAAAGTTTTCCACTTTTCCTCCACTAATGTGTGAACTACCCTCCACTTACCACCCTTTCGGGTTGCTTGAAGTGGGGGCTTCTCGGGTAATCCTGTCTCATGACAGGAAATTGACCGAGCTAACCCTCCTGTTCCGGGAGTTTGTATTTTCATGCTAATTCTAACAAGCGCAATCCTTCATTTTTGATATTGATTGCTGAATTGTGATCACGATCTAATACAATGCCGCAAGTACATTTATATACACGTTCAGATAATGGCATTTCTTTTTCATTCCCACAACGGGAACATTTTGATTATACCAAAATCTTTGGCTAACGCCAACCGAAATTCATCTCCCCACTTATCGTTGGGCTATCGCCCTTCACACGCTTGAAGTGGGAGACTTCTTTCGGAAATAATGTTAAAATGCAAAAAAAGCATATAGAAACTATATAGAATGATATATAGAGTTCATATAGAAACCATATAGAAACTATATAGAAACTATATAGAAAACTCACTTTTTTTGACCCCATCGTTTTATCAGGCACTGCCTGATCCCACACCTTCGGTGGGGGCAAAAACTCCTTATGCTCTTGCATAAAAAAAAACCATAAATTAACACAAAAGTTCTTGTCGAAATGGTAGACTGATAGTAACATTAAAATTAAGTTAATAGGAACGGAAAATGAAAAAGGATTCTCGACGTGTGTAAGTAGTGCGCCAACACTCTTACACCGTTCGCCGTAACCACCCTACGGCAAACACCTGTCAAGAATCCCTGCATTAACTACTGTTTTTATATCCATATTGTACATTGGAAACAGTCAGTTGCGCAAGGGGTTAATTTTAGAACATTTAGGACGTGTTTGCCAAGAGATGGCGGCGCGTCCTTTTTCGTTTCCGAAAAATTAGAAGGAGACGAAAAAATGCAAATCATCACTAACGAACAATTTACAGAACTTAAAGAGATTGAAAGAGTGACAGAATTCATTTACAAGAGACGAAAAATCAAAAATGAACTGATGAACCGTATTGCTGAATCATTAGGCCGCAAATTCCGTAAAGCCCAAAAAACAACATTGGTTATTGATGAAATTGTGTGGAAGGCTACTGATCGCGGTTTTTCGTTCAATGGACGTGAAACACTAGCAGAAAAATTAGATGTCTCATTGCGAACAGTAGACAACGCTATCAGACTTTTAAAAGATTCTGGCGAAGTTGTTGTTTGCTATAGGGAAAATCCGAAGTCCAACGGAGCCAAAACACCTGTATTCATTTTCCGCAGCCATGCGAATTTTGAACGTATTGCATCTATTTTGGATTTGTCACTTTGCGAAGAAGTTTGCGAAGTAGAAAACACCGAAAAGCCTACGGCGCCAAAGGATTCACCGTTAAATACGTTTGCTACCATTTTAGGTTTACCTTTTGATAACAAGATTAATAGTTATGTTAAAGGAGAAATCCAACCTTTGGAAAAAATTGTTAAATATGTGGCGATTAAAATCAATGAAACACAAAAACGAACTAACCGTGGCATTAAGTATCTATCGGCTTATGTTGACCGTGTACTCTCTGATGAAATGAGACGAGCCAAAATCGAGGAACTTAAACGCCAACAACAAAATCATATAACGGTCAAACCTTCTCCTCGTCCTGTGTTTTATAACTGGCTTGAAGACGTGAAAGGAAATAAAAGTGATCTGGATACTCTAGGTATCTATTAATCAAAAAGGGAGATCTTCTGAAAACAAGATTGAAGCATGATTGTGAACTACCCTCCACTTATCAACCTTACGGTTTGATTGAAGTGGGGGCTTCTCGGGTAATCCCGTCTAATGACAGAAAATTGACCGAGCTAACCCTCTCGTTCCGAAAGTTATTATTCTTTATGCTAATAAGCGTAATCCCTCATTTTTGATATTGATTGCTGAATTGTGATCGCGATCTAATACAAAGCCGCAAGAACATTTATATACACGTTCAGATAATGGCATTTCTTTTTCCTTGCCGCAACATGAACACTTCTTAGTGGAGGGAAACCACTTATCAATTTTCACAAGTTGTTTCCCCTGTTCTTTTAGCTTATACGCTAAGAAAGTAGTGAACATCCCCCAGCCGTTATCATGAACGCTTTTTCCAAAGTTGAGGGCTTGAGACATGCCTTTCATGTCTAAGTCCTCAATAATCACAGCGTCATAGTTTGTTGCTAATTCTTTTGACTTATGATGAAGAAAGTTTCTGCGCTGATTCGCTGTCTTTTCATGTAGCTTAGCCACTTTCAGGTGTTGTTTTTCCCATCTTGCAGAACCTTTCTTTCTTCGAGAAAGAATTCGTTGTGCTTTTGCTAATTTATCTAAGGCTTGCCGATAGTAACGTGGGTAATTGGCTTTCTTACCCTGTTCACTCTCGACATATAGACCATCCATAGCAAAATCCAAACCAACAACTTTCTGTATTTTAACTGGACGAATATCTTTCTCATATTCTGTCAAAATTGAAATGTAGTATTTGCCTGTCTTTGTTTTAGAAATAGTGCAAGATTTGATTTTATAATCAGCAGGTATCTCTCTATGCTGTTTCATTTTTATTGGCTTTTTGATTTTTGGCAGTTTGATATGACCATTTTCTAGCTTAATATTTCCGTTGACCATATTAGTTGTATAGGATTGTTTTGCTTTACGATTTTTGAACTTTGGAAAATCCGCATTTCCTTCAAAGAAATTCTTATAAGCAGTCTGTAAGTTCATTTGTGCATTTGCCAAAGCTAAAGAATCCACTTCTTTTAGGAATGGAAATTCACTTTTATATTTTGGACGGGTAGTATTTTTTCGCCCTTCGGGTTCGCTACGCCGAAAAAATCTCCACCCTAAACCCTTGCATTCCGAAATTCGGCGGGTGCTGGCCTGTCGCCAAGCCGACCAGACTCAAAACGAGGATTTTCGGAGGTCAGCTTGCTCCGTCCATTGTACCCGCCGAACCGCCCAGCTCATCCGTCCGTGATGGGTATTCTTACGCCATATTTAAACACGCAGAAAGACCGTGGGGGCTAGCCCCCACACCCCCAGCCAGCCTCCCACCTCAAAACGAGGGGAAAGGCAAAACCGTAGAAGCCTTTATTTTGGCTTCTAGGCCTTTTTAAGGCTTACCCCTTATAAAAAAGTCTAGTAGTCTATAAAAATCGCCATATGGGCGAATATAGGGCGAATAAGCCCTATTAGAAACAATTATTTGGACAAACAATTCCATATTATTGTAAAATTGTTGTGATACATTTTTCGGATAGTTGGAATAAAATGATCAGCAAAGTAGAGTCAATGACCGGGACTGAACTAGTTGTTTTTCACTGGGAGTCTATCAATAAATTCTTAGATTTTGCTGCAAACTCTGGTGATACCATAGAGGGTGCATTGACAAGTTATCTTGTTAAACATGGTTTTAATAAAACAGTTGCTAAATATGTTTCTAAAGCTTTTGTTTTGGTCGTTTTCTAAATAAGGGATTGATAGGTGATGAGTAAAAAAAATCAAATTTTTTTAGCTATACTTTTATTTTTATCTGTGCTGGGTTTCATTATTAATATGATACTTGATCCTAGACCTCGTTTGCTTAAAGCTTATAATTTGCTAGTTGTTATTGCTTGGGGTGTATTTGTTTTTCGTGTAGGCAAGGAAAAAGGTAAATTTGGTTAATTTTACGGAAGCAAGAAGCCTTTAGCGCTAATAAGCGCTCCTGGAGAGGACTCCTATATTATGATTATGGGAGTCCTCTTTCTTTTCCGCCGGGAGAGGGCAAATTATGGGGAAGTGTCAACGGTAAATCGGACAAGAACGTGTAGAAATTCGTATGCCTAAGACGATATTAGAAAAATTGGAGCAATATCAAAAAGAAAATGGGATTCCAACTAGAACAGCCGCAATCTTAGAATTGTTGAGAAAGGGATTGGAAAAATAACTTTGGCTAAAGCCAACCGAAATTCATCTCCCACCTACTCATTGGTGCTATTCGCACCTTCACATTCCTAGAGGATGGGAGACTTCTTTCGGAAAGACGTTAAAGGATACGATATGACCTGTGTTGAAATATGTATCTAGAGGTGAATGGGTCATGAATAACAACAACATTGGGAAAGAATACGGCACTAAAGATATAGCGAATATGGTCGACATAGCGGAATCAACGGTAAGAAAATACGCTCAAGCATTGGAAAAAGCAGGTTATAGATTCATAAAAAACGAAAATGGATTCAGGATCTATACGGATAACGATGTTTTTGTTTTCAATGAAGTAAAAAATTTATCTAAAAAGAACGCCATGCCAGTGGAACGTATTGCGAAAATGATCGTATTCAATCAGAAACAAAAGATACGAGATGAAGCGGAAAGCGATACACTTGAAAAAATCCAGTCAAATCAACAAGAGTCAAGCGATATAGCACAATATGATAACCGATTCAATAAGTTGATGGATCAGTTGGATAAACTCAACATGATTGAAGATATAGTAAAAGAGCTTCAAGAGATCAAGGAAGTCAATAGACAATTAACGGAACGAGTTCAAGAACAAGAAAAATTCATCAAAGAGTCATTGGAGAAACGTGATCGACAACTTATGGAATCATTGAATCACGCTTTAGAATTTAGGCAAGCTAGAATCGAAGCCGCCATAGCAGAAAAAGAGACACAAAAAGGTTTTTTTTCACGTTTCCTTTCCAAAAAAAGGAAAGGAAAATAAGAAGGCTGATACAAAGGTGTATCGAACCTCGAAAATTGTGCACTATGGGGCTCTAAGACAAATTTATTTTTCGTTATGCGTATAAGTGTTTTGTTAAATGCAAAATTCGGCTTCATTTTGTCGACGAATTTTGGAGACCTTGCTCAGTGGTTAGAAGGGAGTGAAGACTCATGAAATATTCAAAGGAGACGTTACAAAAGAAATTTGCATCTGTAAAAGCTTCACTTGAAATCGAAGGCTTAAAAGTAA
Source organism: Bacillus sp. FSL W8-0102 (assembly GCF_038007225.1). Classification (NCBI taxonomy): domain Bacteria; kingdom Bacillati; phylum Bacillota; class Bacilli; order Caryophanales; family Bacillaceae; genus Bacillus; species Bacillus sp. FSL W8-0102. The sequence continues at coordinate 260 of NZ_JBBOWT010000002.1, read as the reverse complement.
CGAAAGAAATTGAGGATCTAGTCATTGCAAAAGCAGCAGGAGAGATTTCTTTTGAACAGTTTAAACGTAAAGCAATTAGGTTGGCAGGGAAACAGTGAATCGGTATGCTGCCCTCGACCTCTGTTTCAATACTGTCTTTTAACCAAAAAAAATAATCCACCCTTGAGTTTATAGGCCACGGGTGGATTATTCTGCCTAAAGCCGATCCCCCCTTGAAGATCGTATCCGTATTATACACGATTACAATTGTATCACGAAAC
>NZ_JBBOWT010000001.1:3395000-3755543 GCF_038007225.1 Bacillus sp. FSL W8-0102 | reverse complement strand
GCCGTCCCCTCCTTAGGGCATGATCAACTTTTATAAATTCATATAGCATCATTTTAGTAGAATTTATAATTATGCATATTATGCAAAGTGGATAATTATATAATAGTGATATAAATAGCTTTTCGACAAAATCCGCAATATGTGGATAAATTTTTTGCAAGGTTGTGGAATAAACTTTCCACAGGTTATTCACAGTTGTGGATAAGTAAGTTTATCCCGAAAAGCTATCCAGAGTAAAAACACATTAATAATAGCAGATAATGTTAGTCGTTGCAATGACTTTCTCTATTTATCCACAATTTCAAAAAGGTGTGCAAAAACGGTTTTCCACAAGCGGGGGACGTGTTTAAAACTTGTCAATATTCCATGTGGATAAGAAAAAAACTGTCGAAAGATATCCACAAATCTATTCAGAAGCTGTTTTGAATATGAAAAAGATTTTTTTGCTAGAATGATAGAACTTTCTATTTGGATGAATCTCAAATCCATTTCACACAGACGTATGGAAAATAATTGATTGTTTCACCGGACGTTGATCGATGCTTTTTGGAAACAAGTTGACAATGATACCGTAAGATCTTTATAATGAATTAGACTGTCTTTTACTGTTGACTAACCGATCCTCAGGGAGGTGTAATAAAAAAATGAAAAGAACATATCAACCGAATAAACGGAGAAGAAGCAAAGTTCATGGTTTTCGTAAACGCATGAGCACGAAAAACGGACGAAAAGTATTGGCACGCCGTCGTAGCAAAGGAAGAAAAGTATTGTCTGCATAGGCCACTGAAAACCTCAGTGGTCTTTTTTCGCTTTAGGGCAAATAGATGCTAAAGGAAAAGCGTCTGTAAAGGATCAAATAGGTGGATGAGAAAAATGAAGAAAGCTTTTCGGATCAAGAAAAATAAAGAATTTCAAATGGTGTTTAAAGGCGGAAATTCAGTGGCAAACCGTCAGTTTGTTTTGTACTATTTTCCAAAAGAGCAGAAGGTGCCCTTTCGGATCGGGTTATCCGTCAGTAAAAAAGTAGGGAAAGCGGTCATTAGAAATCGGATTAAACGATACATAAGGCAAACATTCACTGACTTGAAAGAGGATATTAAACCTGGGTTCGACTTTGTGGTGATTGCAAGAAAGCCTACGGCGGAAATGGATTTTCATGAAACCAAAAAAAGTTTGCTTCATGTCTTAAAAAAAGCGAAGGTTTTAAACAAGAATTCAAGTGAATGTTAGTCCTAAAGTAGGATGGCAGACATCCATTGATTGATAAAGGTATGCCTTGCTGACTTTTTCGTGCTGTTCATTTTTCAGACAGAGGTCTGTTTTTTTGCGGAAGAATCAGCTTAGAGAATGACAGTCAGGTACAGGAAGAAAAATATGAAAGAATATACGGTGATCGGACAAATCGTTAAAGAAGCCGTGCAAGCAGTTTTTGGCGCGATTGAGAGTGAAACGGGACGCCGTTGAATAAGGAGTTTTGCAGAAAGCGAAAAAAGGGATTTCGCTGATAGAACCAATCATCTAAAGGGAGATCGTCCATTTTCGCTTGTATGATGACTCATTCAGAATAAGCGGAACGCCATCTCTTTGTCGTCATTTCTCTCAAATAAAAGAAAATTTTCCCCGTTCCGTCTCCAAAAATCGGGTGGAAATTAGATATTTTGAGCGTGAAAAAGAGGCTCTAATTTCAAGAAAAGTTCATAACTGTATAATATAGGAAAATTTTAAGTATAAATTTGTTAATTTCTATAAACGAAAAACACAAGCTAGAAGGCTTGTGTCGTTTTTTTGTGAAAGTTTTCTCCTTATCTCTCATTTCAATCCTTTCTCTTTCCCGCTCACTTAATTCTCTTCGTTTTACTTTGAAAACTTTCTTTTCCTCCGAAGATATTCACATGTTTATAATGCCCCTGTTCGAAGGTCGATCTGATTATTGTTATTCACATGTGAATAAGTTAAAATAATACCATTATCCGTTTATACTGTGGATATTTTTTGATACACTTATGGGTAGAAAATCATAAAATGAGATCTGAACCAAGCCTTGACAAAAAGCAAGGTTCTTTTTTTGAAATACCTTATGTGGTAACCTAATAATTTAGAGGATTTAAAACCAATCCAATTTATTTATATAGATCAAAAGTTTGAGACGAAAAGAGGTGAGTCGATATGGATATCGACACGATTGCAGCTATTTCGACACCGCTTGGGGAGGGAGCGATCGCGATCGTTCGTTTAAGCGGCCCCGATGCTGTTTCTATTGCTGATCGAGTGTTTCACAGCCCCAATGGAAAAAAATTGGCGGACGTTCCTACCCATACGATCCATTACGGACAACTGCATGATCCACAAACCGGAAATGTTGTCGAAGAAGTAATGGTATCGGTCATGAGGGCTCCCAAAACGTTTACAAGGGAAGACGTGGTGGAAATTAACTGCCACGGAGGCCTTGTTTCGGTGAATCGTGTATTGCAGCTAGTACTAAATTCGGGAGCCCGGATGGCAGAACCGGGTGAATTTACAAAAAGAGCCTTTTTAAATGGACGTATTGACTTGTCGCAGGCAGAAGCAGTGATGGATTTAATCCGCGCCAAAACCGATAAAGCGATGAATGTGGCTCTTAATCAAATAGAAGGACGCCTTTCCAAGCTGATCCGTAAACTTCGTCAGGAAATTTTAGAAGTGCTCGCTCACGTGGAAGTGAATATTGACTATCCGGAATATGATGACGTGGAAGAAATGACCCACGAGCTGCTTTTGAAAAAATCTTTATACGTCAAACAAGAAATTGAAAAACTGTTACGGACGTCTCAGCAAGGAAAAATTTTAAGAGAAGGATTGTCAACGGTTATTATTGGCCGGCCGAATGTAGGAAAATCATCGCTGTTGAATGCTCTTGTTCATGAAAATAAAGCGATCGTCACCAATATTCCGGGAACAACGCGCGATGTAATTGAGGAATATGTAAATGTAAGAGGCGTGCCTCTTCGATTAGTGGATACAGCGGGGATCCGGGAAACGGAAGATATCGTCGAACGTATAGGGGTAGAACGGTCGCGGCAAGTACTAAAAGAAGCAGATTTAATTCTACTCGTATTAAATTATTCAGAAGAGCTGACGCCGGAAGATGAAAAATTGTTTGAAGCGGCAAAAGGAATGGACGTCATTGTCATCGTCAACAAAACCGATCTTCCCCAAAAAATTGATATGGAACGGGTACAGAAACTGGCAAACAACCATAAGATCGTAACGACATCTCTGTTGGAAGAACAAGGAATTGATGAATTGGAGGAGGCGATTGCTTCACTATTTTTCGAGGGGTCGATCGAATCGCAGGACGCTACTTATGTATCCAACAGTCGCCATATCGCTTTGCTGAACCAAGCGCTTAATGCGATCAATGATGCGATTGCAGGAGTGGAAGCGTCTATGCCGGTCGACATGGTGCAAATCGACTTAACAAGAACGTGGGAATTGCTCGGTGAAATCATTGGGGATAGCGTCCATGAAAGTTTAATCAATCAGCTGTTTTCACAATTCTGTCTTGGAAAATAATGATCAGTACTTTTTAGAGGAGGAATATTACGATGCAGCAATATGAAGCAGGCCAATATGATGTCATTGTCGTCGGTGCCGGACATGCTGGAGTCGAAGCAGGCCTGGCTGCTGCCAGAATGGGTGCCAAGACGTTAATGATTACCATCAACTTGGATATGATCGCATTTATGCCTTGCAACCCGTCAATCGGCGGGCCGGCAAAAGGAATTGTTGTCCGCGAAATTGACGCATTGGGCGGGGAAATGGGAAAAAATATTGATAAAACCTATATCCAAATGAGAATGTTAAATACAGGTAAAGGTCCGGCCGTCCGTGCGCTAAGAGCGCAAGCGGATAAAGTTTTATATCAGCGGGAAATGAAAAAAACGCTGGAAAACGAACCGAATTTAACATTAGTTCAAGGAATGGTTGAAAAATTAATTGTCGAAAATGATGAATGTAAAGGGGTTATAACAAAAACAGGTGCGGTGTATCGTTCAAAAACAGTCGTTTTAACGACCGGAACCTATTTGCGCGGGGAAATTATCATCGGAGACTTGAAATATTCGAGTGGTCCGAATAATCAACAACCTTCGATAGGCCTTGCTGAGCATTTAAAAGAACTTGGATTTGACATTGTTCGATTTAAAACGGGTACACCACCGCGCGTCAATAGCAAAACTATCGATTACAGCAAAACGGAAATTCAACCGGGCGATGAAGAACCAAGAGCTTTCAGTTATGAAACGACCAAATTTATCACCGACCAGCTCCCTTGCTGGCTGACATATACCAATGAGGAAACACACAAAATCATTAATGCCAACTTGGACCGGTCTCCAATGTATTCCGGTATGATTAAAGGGACTGGACCGCGTTATTGTCCGTCCATTGAAGATAAAGTCGTTCGTTTCCATGACAAACCACGTCATCAAATTTTCTTGGAACCGGAAGGACGAAATACAGAGGAAGTATATGTTCAAGGTTTGTCTACGAGTCTGCCGGAAGATGTGCAACATCGTATTTTGCAAACTATCCCCGGTCTTGAAAAAGCACAATTAATGCGTGCTGGCTATGCCATCGAATATGATGCGATCGTGCCAACACAACTGTGGCCAACTCTAGAAACGAAAAAAATTAAGAATTTGTATACTGCCGGTCAAATTAATGGAACATCCGGCTATGAAGAAGCAGCTGGACAAGGGATTATGGCAGGTATTAATGCAGCATGTCGGGTTCTTGGAAAAGAAGAAGTGATTTTAAGCAGATCCGATGCTTATATTGGAGTGCTTATCGACGACTTGGTGACAAAAGGAACGAACGAACCGTATCGTTTGCTGACATCGCGGGCTGAATACCGCTTGCTGCTCCGTCATGATAATGCCGATCTTCGTTTAACGGAAATTGGCTACAAGCTTGGACTAATTAAAGAAGAACGCTATCAAGCCTTTTTAAATAAAAAGCAAGACATTGAAAATGAAATGAAACGGCTGAAATCCACTATCATCAAGCCGAATGAAGAGGTTCAGCAGCTGATTTCAGAAGCAGGAGGAAGCCCGCTTAAGGATGGGATCCGAGCTTCAGACTTGCTGAAAAGACCGGAAATGACATATGACCATATCAAAAAAATCGTTCCGGCCGAAAAAGAGTTAAGCCCGGAAGTCGAAGAACAAGTTGAAATTCAGATTAAATATGAAGGATATATTCAAAAATCGCTGCAGCAAGTTGATAAGTTGAAAAAAATGGAAAATAAAAAGATTCCGGAAGATATTGATTATGATGCCATCAACGGTCTTGCCACAGAAGCTCGACAAAAATTAAAAAAAGTGCGGCCGTTGTCGATTGCTCAAGCGTCACGTATTTCCGGCGTCAATCCGGCGGATATTTCCATTTTGCTTGTTTATATTGAACAAGGAAAAATTGCACGCATCGCTAATTAAAATGAATATGGATCGGATCATTTTCCCGGAAGCGTCAAGCTGAACGAATGCGTTAGCATGTGGGAGAAAAGTTCCGTGAAAGACACTGCAATAGGTTTTTTTCAAAAAATGTCCCCCACTTTTTGTCGATTTGAACAAGTGGGGGATGACTGCCTATAAGTGAGAGAATCAAAATAGGGAATGATGAAGTCATGAACATTGATCAATTTCAAGAAAAACTTAAAGAAAAAGGAATTATATTGACTTCTTTTCAGCTTGAGCAATTCGAACGCTATTACGAAATGCTTGTGGACTGGAACGAGCGAATGAATTTGACTGCCATAACCGATCGGGAAGAAGTCTATTTAAAACATTTTTATGATTCGATTTCCGCTGCTTTTTATTACGATTTTCGCAAAGAATGGTCGGTATGTGACGTGGGAGCGGGGGCCGGTTTTCCAAGCATTCCTTTAAAAATCGTATTTCCATCGTTAAAAATAACCATTGTCGATTCTTTAAAAAAACGAATTACCTTTTTGGAGGAATTAGCCAAAACATTGAAATTGGAAAATACGTCCTTTTACCATGACCGCGCAGAAAGTTTTGGACAAAAGAAAGAGCATCGCGAGCATTACGATGTGGTCACGGCTAGAGCCGTTGCCAGAATGTCGGTGTTGAGCGAACTGTGTTTGCCGCTTGTGAAAGAAAATGGAGCCTTTTTGGCGATGAAAGCTGCCCATGCCCAAGAAGAACTGCGTGCGGCTGAAAAAGCCATCTCCACTTTGGGAGGCAAAATCAAAGAAATTGGATCGTTTCTGTTGCCGTACGAACAAAGCGAAAGAAATATTATCTGGATTGAAAAAGTAAAACAAACGCCTAAAAAATATCCGCGCAAGCCTGGAGTGCCTAATAAAATGCCGTTGGAATAACGTTCCATAATAAGGAGAAAAAAGTTATTATAGAGAGGGAAAAGTCCGGACCGTCAAAATATTTTCCGGGAAATATATAAAAATATGTCGAAAGAAGATTACTGAAAAACACGAATTGACCATTGGTATGGCAGGAACTTGTCGTCAAGATAAAGAATATGTAATAAGGGAGTTTCCTAAAGGTGGTGGAGGACGATGAAGCATCCTTTCTCTCGTTTTTTTGGTTTGGGTGAAAAAGAAGTTGATGAAACGCAAGAAATAACGAGTGAGAGAGAAGAAGTAAAACACATCCCCATATCCCAAATTATCCCCAATCGTTTTCAGCCGAGAACGATTTTTGATGATGAAAAAATAATAGAATTATCGAGAACAATTCATACGCATGGGATTATTCAGCCGATTGTTGTCAGGGAATTTGAGCAAGGAAAATATGAAATCATTGCTGGCGAGAGACGTTGGCGGGCTGTCCAGAAATTAGGATGGGAAACGGTACCGGCTATTATAAAGAATTTAAATGATACGGAAACAGCTTCTGTGGCCTTAATCGAAAACTTACAGAGGGAAGAGCTTTCACCCATAGAAGAGGCAATGGCTTACGGCAAGCTGTTAGAGCTTCATAATTTAACTCAAGAGGCTTTAGCTCAAAGGCTGGGAAAAGGCCAATCCACTGTGGCCAATAAGCTTCGTCTCCTAAAACTGCCTCAAGAAATCCAAGAGTCTTTATTGAAAAAAAACATTACAGAAAGACATGCGAGGGCGCTCATTCCTCTCAAAGATCCTGAAAAACAAATTCAGCTGTTGAATGAAATTATCGAGAAAAATTTGAATGTCAAACAAACCGAAGAACGAGTTGCCAAAATGTTAGACAAAACACCGGCAAAACCGAAACCGAGAAAAAAAGCAATCAGCAAAGATATGAGAATTGCGGTTAATACGATCAGACAGTCCCTTACCATGGTTGCAAAAAGTGGAATCAAGCTGGATTCAGAAGAAAAAGATTTAGGAGAGTTTTATCAAATTACTATTCGAATCCCGAAGAAAAAATCATAGATTACGTGAGTGAGAAGCATTAAATTTCATAAATGTTTCTCACTTTTTCATGGACTTTTCACGTTTGTCTTCATTGCATCGATTCAACCAGTCTCCTCCTAATCTTTCTCCCTCTTAAATAAACAAAAAATTTTGATTTTAAAAATTAATTTAGATTTAAGAATCTTTTATGAAAAGTAAGTTTCGCTTTATTCTATCGTGGTTAAATCTGCACTGTACTTTAACACAGCCTTTGATAAAATAGATTACATAATTGGTAGAGCAAAAGGTAGGTGAAAACCGTGGGCAAGGTCATAGCAATTGCAAATCAAAAAGGAGGAGTGGGGAAAACAACGACATCCGTCAATTTGGGCGCTTGTCTTGCTTACATAGGAAAAAAGGTTCTGCTCGTAGATATCGATCCTCAAGGAAATGCAACGAGCGGTGCCGGTATTGAAAAGGGAGAAATTCAGCAATGCATTTATGATGTTTTAGTTGATGATGCTGATATAGCCAAAATAGTGAACCCGACCGCTGTTGAAAATTTGTATGTTGTTCCGGCAACGATCAATCTTGCAGGTGCTGAGATTGAGTTAGTCCCCACTATTTCCCGGGAAGTGCGATTGAAAAGCGCATTGGATAAAATCAAGCATGAATATGATTTCATTATTATAGATTGTCCCCCTTCATTAGGTTTATTAACGATTAATGCATTGGCAGCAGCTGATTCCGTGATTATTCCCGTTCAATGCGAATATTATGCTCTCGAGGGGCTGAGCCAACTTTTAAATACCGTTCGTCTTGTCCAAAAACATTTAAACCATGATCTTACTATTGACGGTGTTCTTCTTACCATGCTGGATGCTCGGACGAATCTGGGTATTCAAGTCATTGAAGAAGTCAAAAAATATTTTCAGGATAAAGTCTATCGAACGATCATTCCCCGCAATGTCCGGCTGAGTGAAGCGCCTAGCCATGGGAAGCCTATTATTCTTTATGATCCCAAATCAAGGGGAGCAGATGTTTATTTAGATTTTGCCAAGGAGGTGGCCATGAATGGCTAAGGGACTCGGGAAAGGAATAGACGCCCTATTTAAAAATTTGGAACCGGCCAATGAAGAAGTCATCAAAGAAGTAAAATTGAAAGAACTGCGCCCTAATCCTTATCAGCCACGGAAAATTTTCCATAAAGAAAAAATTAAAGAATTAGAGCAATCCATAGCAGAACATGGAGTGCTGCAGCCGTTGATTGTCAGAAAGAGTATAAAAGGATATGAGATTGTTGCAGGGGAAAGACGTTTTCGGGCAGCAAAAGAAGCGGGATTGGAAAAAGTCCCGGTGATTGTACGAGAAATGAAAGATGAGCAAATGATGGAACTGGCTGTTCTTGAAAACCTGCAGCGGGAGGATTTAACACCTATTGAAGAAGCAGCCGCCTATCAAATGCTAATGGATAAACTTGGTTTAACTCAGGAAGAATTAGCGAATAGATTAGGAAAAAGCCGTCCACATATAGCCAATCATCTTCGTCTTCTTTCACTCCCACCTGAAATTCAAACTTATATTTCGGACGGGAAAATTTCCATGGGACATGGGAGAGCGTTGCTGGGGTTAAAGAAAAAAGAAAAGCTGCCTTATTTAGTCGAAAAAGTGTTGAAAGAACATCTCAATGTCCGTCAGCTTGAAAAATTAATTCAGCAATTAAATGAAAATGTTTCACGTGAAACAAAAAAGAAAAAAGAAGAAAAAGATGTCTTTCTGAAAGAGCAAGAAAGCATTTTACGAGATCGACTGGGAACCAATGTGGTGATTCGTCAAGGAAAAAATAAAGAAAAGGGAAAAATCGAGATTGAATTTTTTTCAAAAGAGGATTTAAATCGAATCCTTCAGCTGCTCGATCAGCAAGAAAGATAAAAAACCATCCAACGATGGTTTATTTTTTGGGCTTTGTTTTAAATTGAGATTTCCTATGAATTCTTATCGATATCATCGAAAATGCAAGATGAATGCCGCTTCAAGTTTGTAACAACTTCGGAAGTATTGGAGGAAATTGGTATGGTGCTTTTGGGCTCGTTGGTTAATGGATTGAGCATTTTAGCCGGCTCGATTATAGGAAAATTTTTACACAATATACCGGAAGGCATTAAAAATGCGGTAATGCATGCGATCGGATTGGCTGTATTAGTGCTTGGTCTGCAAATGGGATTGAAGAGCGAAAATTTTTTGGCCGTTGTGATCAGTTTAGTTGTCGGTGTTGTCATCGGAGAATGGATGGCGTTGGAAGACAAATTAAATCAGTTAGGCATATGGATCGAAAGAAAAATAGGCAATCATTCAAACCGTAGTGGGAGCATTTCTGAAGGATTTGTGACCGCTACGCTCATTTTTGTTATTGGCGCCATGGGCATTGTTGGTGCTTTAGACAGCGGTATAAGGGGAAATCATCAAGTGCTGTTTACGAAGTCCATTCTGGATGGATTTACGGCGCTTATTTTAAGCTCCACTCTCGGAATGGGAGTTTTATTTTCGGCTATACCTGTTTTTCTATATGAAGGTTTGATCGCTTTGTTTGCCACACAAATTAACCATTTCGTCCCAAAAGAAATGATAGATTCCTTTATTACCGATATGACATCGGTTGGAGGAATTATGATCTTTGCGATTGGCTTAAACGTTCTTGGGTTAACGAAAATCAAAGTGGCCAATTTTTTGCCGAGCCTTGTGGTGACGGCCATTCTTGTCATTTTTTACTATTTTGTTTGATAACTGCTAATGATATGATCATAGTAAAGTGGGCAGTCAGTATTTTTATGGGAGCTGTTGCCTTTCTTTCAGTTCCAATGGATAGAAAGATTTTTTGACGGGATAAAGGTAGGACGCCTCTAAAATGCCTCGCGATATGATTTTGGCCATTTTCATCACTAAATTTAAACGGGTATTTTGAAGAACAAAAAACTCCATGAATCCGCTGACGTTCACGATGCCAGTTAAATGGGCATCGCCTACAGGGGGCAGATCTTTTTGAACACCCGCTCCAGGTTTGACGGGCCCTAGATCGATTTGGATACATCCAATGCTTTTTAAGCGGCCCAGGCATGCGTCGATTCCAATAATAAACGGATTGTCAAAAGTGCTGTGTACTTTATGTAATTTTTCCTGTAAATTTACCGCATGAACCGGATCGTCCAACGTTCCCAAAACATGAAAAGAAGAAAGCTGTTTTTCTTCCAGCAATGTCCCAACTAAAGGCCCTAATGAATCGCCAGTGGACCGATCGGTTCCGATACATATGAATACGATCGGCCGATTTTGTTTAGGCAGAAGCGAGACAAGTTGTTTTGAAATGATTTGGACGGCGTTTTCATCTTCATAGTGAATTTTTACAGGCTCTATTTTCTTGTCCAGCCAATTTTTTATATTCATTTATACCGCTCCCTTCCGGATGTATTATAGTATACGGATAAACCAATTTTTCTATACGTGGGAATGCACAATATTGCCAAAATATCTATCTGCAATATCCGTTGCTGGATAAAAAAGGAATGTTCGTTTAAAAAATGGATCTATGTTTTCGTTAAATGATAACCAAAAGGGGGGACCGACTTGAAAACTTGGGATAGATTGATTGAGCGGTTATGGGAAAGATTGACCAATGAAGATTTATGGCTGTCCATTGGTGAAGGAGCGCTGAAAATCACCGTAACGATATTGCTGGCAGCTATTGTGATTCGAATCGGAAAAGTGATGATCCGTAATATCTTTAAATTGCGTGCGAAATCACCTTTAAACTTTTCGGAAAGAAGGGAAAACACCTTATTAAGGCTACTGGAAAATGTTCTTACCTATGTGGTGTATTTTATCGCTTTTGTTAATATACTGTCGATTATGACATTTGATATAAAAGGTTTGATCGCGGGTGCTGGAGTGGTTGGTCTGGCTGTTGGTTTTGGAGCGCAAAGTTTAGTTAAAGATGTCATTACGGGATTTTTTATTATTTTTGAGGATCAATTCTCAGTAGGCGACTATATCCGTATTGGCAAATATGAAGGATATGTGGAAGAAATCGGGTTGCGGACGACAAAAATCAAAAGCTGGACAGGAGAGCTTCATATTTTACCTAATGGCAGTATAACGGAAGTGACGAACTTTTCTTTGCACAACAGTTTAGCGATTGTCGACGTTACCGTTGCTTATGAAGAAAATATTGAGGAAGTGGAGCGGACGATTGAAGAGCTCTTAAAGACTCTTCCCGATAAATACGAAGAGTTAGTTGCCCCTCCACAGCTGCTTGGCATCCAAAACATGGGGGCAACGGAAGTAGTATTGAGAATTGTTGCCGAAACAACGCCCATGAATCATATGTATATTGCCCGGATGATAAGAAAAGAAGTAAAATTGTGTCTAGATGAAAAAGGCATCGAAATCCCATTTCCGCGTCTTGTCATGTATTCTCGTGAAGAAAAAGAAAGCATGATTGGAAAAAAAGACACGGAGACGAGTTAGGAGGGTGATCGTGTATGGACACCAAAACTTTTCAGCTGCATGATATTGTAGAAATGAAAAAGCAGCATCCATGTGGAACGAACCGTTGGCAAATCATCCGAATGGGGATGGACATCCGCATAAAATGCCAGGGCTGCGGTCATAGTGTGTTGATTCCAAGAAAAGAGTTTGTGAAAAAAATGAAAAGGGTATTGGAATCAGCTGATCAGGAAAACTAGACGAAAATGAGGCCATTTTCAGAGGGGCTGTCCCCTCTATTAAAATTGGCCTCTTATTTGTCCATTGAGAAAATGGAGAAATCTTACAATCTTTGGTGAGAACCACTCAGGTCTTTTTCTTTGTCAAAAAAGTTTTCCTTTGCCACTAAGCTGTTTTGTAATGTTTCCACGATATGAAAATGGTTTGTCATTTGAGATGCTTCTTGAATCACAAAAAAGACTATCTCTTGATGACAAAGGCGTTCACTCTTTTTCATTGGAAGTGTTCGGAACAGGATTAAAAGAGTTGCCAAGACGCGGTTCTTGTCATTTTTCTTTCTTATCTCTATAATTGGAAAAGGTTTTATTGTAGACTGATAATTTTTTATTCTTTTTTCAAGAGGAAAGTGGCTCATTTATAAATATCCTTTTCTTTGTTGCAGCCGTTTTTAGAAAGCAGAACAATTATGGATGAAAGTTATATAAATAGAGGAGTGACTATTTATGGCTTTAACAGCCGGAATTGTCGGCTTGCCGAATGTTGGAAAATCTACCTTATTTAATGCGATTACAAAGGCGGGAGCTGAATCAGCGAACTATCCATTTTGTACGATTGATCCCAATGTAGGAATGGTGGAAGTTCCGGATCAACGTCTTAATCGATTGGCAGAGATCGTTCATCCCAAAAAAATCGTTCCGACCACTTTTGAATTCACAGATATTGCCGGAATTGTAAAAGGTGCCAGCAAAGGGGAAGGATTAGGAAATAAATTTCTTTCCCATATTCGCCAAGTGGATGCGATTTGTCATGTCGTAAGATGTTTTGCCGATGAAAATATTACCCATGTTGCTGGAAAAGTAGATCCGATTGCCGATATAGAAACGATCAATTTAGAATTAATTTTGGCGGACTTGGAAACAGTTGAAAAGCGAATTGGAAAAGTGGAAAAGATCGCGAAGCAAAAAGATAAAGCAGCTATGGCTGAATTTGAAGTGTTGAGCAAATTAAAAGAAGCCTTTGAAGCGGAAAAACCGGCTCGTACGGTAGAATTCACCGAAGAACAAGAAAAACTTGTGAAAGGTTTCCAATTGTTAACGATGAAACCGGTTCTTTATGTCGCCAATGTAGGAGAAGACGATGCAGCGGACGCCTCCAACAACCAATATGTACAGCAAGTACGTGAATTTGCAGAAAAAGACAATGCTGAAGTCATCGTGGTATGTGCAAAGATTGAGGAAGAGATCGCCGAATTGGAGGATGAAGAAAAAGCGATGTTCCTTCAAGAACTAGGCATCGAAGAATCAGGGCTTGATCAATTGATTCGCGCTGCTTATCATTTGCTCGGTTTGGCGACGTATTTTACGGCGGGTGAGCCGGAAGTGCGTGCTTGGACGTTTAAAAAAGGAATGAAAGCACCGGAATGCGCCGGTATTATCCATTCGGATTTTGAACGAGGATTTATCCGGGCGGAAGTGGTTTCTTATGAAGACTTAATCGAAGCAGGTTCTATGGTTGGGGCCCGCGAAGCCGGCAAAGTGCGACTGGAAGGAAAAGATTATGTCGTGCAGGATGGAGATGTCATTCATTTCCGTTTCAACGTATAATGAAGTTGATGGGAAAATCCGCTGTGTTTTTAGCGGATTTTTTTCTTTTCAGTGTATGTTAAGGAAACAAATTATTTTGTAACAGTTGAAAATACAAGATTCAGTTGAAAAGCGATCTTTTTTTCAGATTTTAAAAAATAATCAGGAACATTCGTTCTGTTTATGGTATAATAAACAAGACAATGATAGATACACATTACCATCGTTTTTTTATACTGCACAACATTTATGGGAAATTGCTTTTTCGTTAAAACTATGGTATACTATCAACTTGTGAGTAATGAAAGATTATTACTCCTTGCTCTTTTTACTAAAAGAGCCGTATAGACCATGAGGAGGTGAAAGAATGATGAGAAAGTACGAATTAATGTACATTATCCGCCCAAATGTTGATGATGAAACGAAAAAATCAATCGTAGAACGTTTTGACAACATTTTGTCTTCCAACGGAGCGGAAATCATCGATTCGAAAGAGTGGGGAAAACGTCGTTTAGCTTACGAAATTAACGACTTCCGCGAAGGAATTTACCACATTGTTCATGTAAATTCTAATCCGGAAGCTGTTCAAGAATTCGATCGCTTAGCTAAAATCAGCGACGATATCATTCGCCACATCGTTGTTAGAGAAGAAGAATAATCGGATGAATTTTTGTAATCTCGATCATATATGTTTCACGTGAAACACGTGTAAAAAAGGAGGTTGATTCTGATGATGAACCGTGTCGTTTTAGTCGGTCGGTTAACAAGGGATCCTGAGCTTCGGTATACACCGAATGGAGTGGCAGTTGCAACTTTTACTCTCGCTGTCAATCGTAATTATACGAATCAACAGGGTGAAAGAGAAGCGGATTTTATTAATTGTGTCGTATGGCGACGACCTGCTGAAAATGTGGCAAACTATTTGAAAAAAGGTAGCTTAGCTGGTGTGGATGGCCGTTTGCAAACACGAAACTATGAAGCGCAAGACGGAAGACGTGTATACGTGACGGAAGTGTTAGCCGAAAGCGTTCAATTTTTGGAACCACGCAGCGCTTCTTCTAATACAGCCGACCGCAGCGGTGAATTGGGAGTATATGGTGGCCAAAAACCTCAGGATTTTCCTTTTAGCCCTAATCAGAATCAACGTAGAAACGATGATTATACACGTGTGGATGAAGATCCGTTTGCCAATGACGGACAACAAATTGATATTTCTGATGATGATCTCCCATTTTAAAGAAATTTGGACAAAGGAGGGAATAACATGGCTGGACGCAGAGGCGGACGTAGACGTCGGAAAGTGTGCTATTTCACAGCAAATGGAATTACGCACATCGACTATAAAGATGTAGATCTTTTGAAAAAGTTCATTTCTGAACGTGGAAAAATCCTTCCACGTCGTGTAACGGGAACGAGTGCTAAATATCAACGGCAATTAACTCGTGCCATCAAACGGGCACGTCAAATGGCACTTCTGCCATATGTAGCGGAAGATAAATAAGGTTTTCTTAGTAAGCAGCAGGGAATGGAATCCTTGCTGCTTTTGCTTATTTGTAAAATAAGCGCCATCTGTTTAATAGGATGAAATCTGTGTTTCTTCTGCACATTTCATAAAACAGAGCGATTTCAACAGTCTGCCAAGAATATTGAATCATCGTGATATGAAAGCTAAAATGGTAAGTGATGAACTTAAGCAACTTACCATGACATAGAGAGGTGTTTTTGTGAAAAATACGCGAATATTAACGGAAGGAGCGATGATGCTCGCTCTCTATGCAGTCCTGTTACTCATCACTCTTTACATACCGGTACTTTGGATTGCATCAAGCTTTTTTCTTATATTGCCGTTTTTCATATACAGCGCAAAATACCCTGCCAAAAACTCAGTCATGCTCATCATTGCAGCCATTATCATATCTATGATAACGGGAAATATTGCCGCTGTTTCGATTGGGTTTGCCTATGGAACAACAGGCGCGGCGATGGGTTATTTTCTTTATCGAAAAAAAGGGAAGTTCTCTGTTTATATGGCGGGAAGTTTGGTCTTTTTGGCCAATACGATCATTCAATACGTGGTCGCTGTTCTTTTCTTCCATTTTAATTTTATTGATGATTCCATGAAAATGTTGAGAGAATCGTTTGAGCGATCCGTTCATATGATGGATCAACTGGGAGAGCCCGTTCCTGACAAAGCAATGGAGCAATTCGAATTTGGCATGGACTATTTCCGTGCTCTTGTGCCAAGTATATTTGTCGTTTCTTCGTTTGTCATGGTTTTCCTGTTTACAGTCATCCATTTTCCGATTTTGAAAAGATTAGGGGTTGAGGTTCCCTCTTGGAAGCCTATCCGTGAATGGCAAATGCCGAAAAGCGTATTATGGTATTATATCATCGTTTTAATCGCAGCCATTATCTTTGTTCCTGAAAATGGGAGTATGTGGTATATCCTGAATCCGTGATGAATTGAAATCGACTTTGATTTTGTTGTAATTTTGATGGATTGATAATCCATAAAACCCTTTTTATGCTTATGACCTATGTCATCTCTATTTCCGAAAATGGAACCAATCTCTTTTTTAGGTATACGAACCAAAAAAATAGACAAAAAAGCACAGGGAGTGACGTTGGACATTAGTGCCCGAACATTCGTTCGTTATCTTGCCTCTCTCCATTTCTGATAGACGTTCAGTAGGGGCTCGCTATAGCCACTCCTTCGCGTCAGTTTCATCCAGATCTGTCGTGATCGACGGACGAGTCGCCCTGCCATCGTGATCACCGTCTGAATAATCGTCTTGATGCGGCGGCGTTTCACTTTGTGGTGCAACGGATGTCTCGGATCGCTTAATAGATCTTGTCCAATCAGACGAAGAAGATTGTAAACGAAGGCTCCCATGACCAACACGAGCGCATTCGTTTTCATCTTCCCAGATGGAAGCCGCTCTAAATCTAAGTCGCTCTTCAGTTCGCTATGAAACTGTTCGCATGTCGCATGGTCATGATACAACGCGAGCACATCGCTCATTCGAACATGCTCGTATCCTTTGAGCCGCACCCAATAGCTTTCCACTTCATAATCAGGAACGAGCATCAGCTGTCCATTGCGTTCCATCGTCCGTTCCGTCACTTGGGTGACTTGAACGTACGTATACGTGTTTCCATCGATCGCTGCCTTCTGTGGAAGGCATAGCTCATAGGTTTGTACTCCTTCGCTTTGTCCATCATCGACACGTTTGCCCTTTTGCGAAGCGATCTGGAACCAAAGCGCTTTCGATTCTCGGCGTAAGTTTCGCTTGATGACAAAGTCCACGTCTTCCTTTAGGCATACGTGCACATTCGCTTCTGCATCGTTTCCTGCATCCATGCGAACAAGCAGACGAGATGAAGTCAGTTGACGAGCTCGACGGATAGCGGTGACTAAAAACGAGGGCATGTTGTCTTGCACATGTTGTTTCCCTGGACGCAACTCGGCATGAACGAGATACCCTTCCTTCCCTGCATACGCAAACAACGGTGTAAAACCGTCAAATCCTTTATACGTTCGACTGACTCCTTCTTTTTTCGTATCGGAGTTGTCAAATGGGGAACCATCTATATCAAGGGGAAGCCATGTCGTCTTTCCTTTGGTCCAACAAGGGGACAAAGTGGC
Source organism: Bacillus sp. FSL W8-0102 (assembly GCF_038007225.1). Classification (NCBI taxonomy): domain Bacteria; kingdom Bacillati; phylum Bacillota; class Bacilli; order Caryophanales; family Bacillaceae; genus Bacillus; species Bacillus sp. FSL W8-0102. Next base: position 3,738,202 of record NZ_JBBOWT010000001.1, on the reverse strand, counting down.
ATGTCGTTGAATCAACAGACGTATGGACTCCTCCCAAAGAATCGTTTCGGTCATCGGAAGACAAGCGAGCTGATCGAGTCGTTGTCGCAAGGTTGGAGAGGAAGGCACGTGCTGAATCCCCATCGATGCCGAAAAGATATCGTCCTGACGATACGCTTCGATATGATCGAAATCCGTTTTTCCTGTGGCAAGCAAGCCAATCATCGAGCGAATGACATCGCTATGGGAAATGTGCACTTCTCGACGAACCGTTGGAAGCCGAAGTGCGTTTACCCGTTTATCCAGTTTCGTTCGATGGAGTAAGTAGCCAACGAGAGCAAGCCCAGCACTTGGGGTAATCGCTTCATCTGTCAATACAAACCGAATCGGGAAATCTTTCATCACATCACCTACTTGATGAAGAATCGTCAACGTCGTTTTTCCTTATCGTATCAACGGTTTGCGACCATTGTAAAGATGTTTTGTCACGGATTCAGGGTATATGATTTATATAAATTTGTTATTTATGCTGCAAATCTGTCTCACCATTCAAGGGATTTCGTTTCTTTACTTTTTCGGGAACTTAAAAAATTGGCCGAAAGCGGTCCCAACAGCGCTGACAGTTCTTTCTTTTCTCTTTTTTCCGGTGCTTTATCTTGTCCGGATATTAGGTATAATGGATTTAGGTTTTGATTTAAAACAGCGCCTCCAACAAAAACCATGACTTAGGAGCTGAAGTTATGCTTTCTTATTATAACAGGCGGAACATAAGGTATCCGTTGATCGGATTAATCATTATGTCCATTGCTTTGTTATCTGTGCTAGCGCTATTTTACTGGTGGTTAAGCCTCGTTGGGTTTATCATTATAGCTGCTCTATTTTTTCAAATTTTCCGTTCAGAGCGATTGATTTCCCACGAAATTGAAGAGTATATCTCAACGCTTTCTTATCGTGTCAAACGAGTGGGAGAAGAAGCCTTGACGGAAATGCCGATTGGGATCTTGCTTTTTAACGAGGATCTCTATATTGAATGGACAAATCCTTTTTTTGCTTCTTATTTTAAGGAAGAAACGTTAATAGGACGGTCACTTTATGAAGTAGCGGAAGAACTCGTACCGATGATCAAACAGGAATCAAGGGAAGAGATTGTGACTTTACATGACAGGCAGTTTCGGGTGGTGTTTAAGCCGGAAGAACGGCTTATGTATCTGTTTGATGAAACGGACCATCAAGAAATGGTCAGGAAATTTGAAGACGCTAAAACGGTGATTGCAATTATATATTTGGATAATTATGATGATCTTACACAAGGAATGGATGATCAAACTCTAAGCAGCCTAAATAGTATGGTGACTTCTCTATTAAATAAGTGGGCAAAAGAGTTTGGAATTTTTCTGAAGAGAACTTCTACGGAAAGATTTGTTGCCGTTTTCAATGAGGGGATTTTAAAAAAACTTGAAAAAGAAAAATTTTCTGTATTAGATGAAGTACGGGAATTGACTTCTAAGCATAATGTTCCGCTAACTTTGAGTTTTGGAATTGGAACGGGCGCAATGTCTCTGCCGGAACTGGGGACGTTGGCACAATCCAGTTTGGACTTAGCCCTTGGGCGTGGAGGCGACCAAGTTGCCATTAAAGAATCGAGTGGAAAAGTCAAGTTTTACGGTGGAAAAACCAATCCAATGGAAAAAAGGACTAGAGTTCGCGCGCGAGTGATTTCTCACGCGTTAAAGGAATTGATGATTGCCAGCGATAAAGTAATGGTGATGGGCCATAAATATCCGGATATGGACGCTATCGGCGCGGCCATAGGGATAAGCAAAATGGCTCGTATGAATCAGAAGGAAGGCTATGTCGTATTAAATTTTTCTCAAATGGATAAGGGTGTGAAACGGCTGCTGGCGGAAGTGAAGAAAGACCCTGACCTCTATTCGCGCTTTATTACTCCGGATGAGGCGTTGGAAATGGTCACAGAAAAAACGTTGCTGGTAGTAGTGGATACTCATAAGCCTTCGCTCGTGATTGATGAGAAATTATTGAGTAAAATAGAGAAGATAGTGGTAGTCGATCATCATCGCCGCGGGGAGGATTTCGTCCAAAATCCGATGCTTGTCTATATGGAACCATACTCCTCCTCTACTTCAGAGTTGGTAACGGAATTACTAGAGTACCAGCCAAAAGAAGAAAAAATCTCTATGCTGGAGGCGACGGCTCTGCTTGCCGGAATTACGGTGGACACCAAAAGCTTCTCATTGAGAACCGGATCACGGACATTTGATGCAGCTTCCTACTTGAGGGCACAAGGAGCTGATACCGTTCTAGTTCAAAAATTTTTAAAAGAAAATATTGATATGTATATTCAGCGTTCGAAACTAATTGAAACTGTATCCATCCAGCCAAATGGAATTGCGGTTGCCGTGGGAAGCGAAGAAGAGGAATACGATCCCGTTTTGATCGCGCAGGCAGCCGACACGTTGCTTATGATGGACGGCGTGAGCGCCTCCTTTGTCATTGCCAAGCGGAAAGATAACAAAGTGGGAGTCAGCGCCCGTTCTCTTGGTGACGTCAATGTACAGCTAATTATGGAGGAATTGGAAGGCGGAGGACATTTGACCAATGCCGCAACACAGCTGGAGGATACGACCATCGAGGAAGTCGAAGTTAGACTATGGAAAGCTATTCAAAAATATGTAGAAGGGGGAATGGAATCATGAAAGTAATATTCCTTCAAGATGTAAAAGGCAAAGGAAAAAAAGGTGAAATTAAAAATGTGGCCGATGGATACGCCCACAATTTCTTATTCAAAAAGAATTTGGCGATCGAAGCGACGCCAGCCAATTTAAAAGCTTTGGAAGCACAAAAGAAAAAAGAAGCGGAATTGGCAAAGCAAGAACTGGAAAATGCTAAAAAATTAAAAGAAGTTCTTGAAAACACGACGGTGGAATTAAAAGCAAAAGCTGGAGAAGGCGGGCGATTGTTCGGCTCTGTCACAAGCAAACAAATCGCGGAAGAATTAAACAAAACCCATAAAATTAAATTGGATAAACGGAAAATTGAATTGGACGATGCCATTCGTTCATTAGGATATACGAACGTTCCGGTTAAGCTTCATCCTGACGTTACGGCCGTGTTAAAAGTTCATGTTTCAGAAGACAACTAATTTTACCAAACCGTTTGGCTTGTTTTCATGATAAAATAGTTAAAAGGAAAAGGGCTGATTCAGAGGGTTAAGATCCCTTTGACAATATATAGATAAACTATATCCATCATCCTTGTCTATATATTGTGAATTTGGAGGGCGAACTCTGTGAGTCGGCCTTCTTTTCATGAGGGACTCTGAATTCCTTCTAACCATTTGGGAGTGGTTATGATGAGTGATCTATTGATGGATAGAATTCCCCCGCAAAATATAGAAGCGGAACAAGCCGTTTTAGGGGCTATTTTTTTAGAACCTTCTGCTTTGATCACCGCGTCGGAGATTTTAAGTCCTACTGATTTTTACCGAAGCGCCAACCAAAAAATTTTCAGTGTGATGCTGAAATTAAGTGATGAAGGAAAAGCGGTGGATGTGATTACCGTTACAGAAGAATTGGCCGCTTCTAACAACTTGGAGGATGTCGGCGGGGTAGCGTATTTGACGGAACTTGCCGGAAGCGTACCGACAGCCGCCAATATTGAATATTACGCTAAAATTGTCGAAGAAAAATCGTTGTTGAGAAGGTTAATTCGAACAGCGACAGAGATTGCCCAAGAAGGCTACACACGAGAAGACGATGTTGACGATCTGTTAAACGATGCGGAAAAAAGAATTATGGAAGTTGCCCAGAGAAAAAATACTTCTGGGTTTCACAATATAAAAGACGTACTCGTCCGGACGTATGACAATATTGAGATGCTTCATAATCGCAAAGGCGATGTAACCGGAATTCCGACTGGATTCGCTGAATTGGATCGGATGACCGCGGGATTCCAGCGCAGCGATTTAATTATTGTCGCCGCCCGTCCATCTGTCGGTAAAACGGCTTTTGCGCTCAATATTGCCCAAAATGTCGCTACAAAGACCGATGAAAATGTAGCCATTTTCAGTTTGGAAATGGGGGCTGAGCAGCTTGTCATGCGGATGTTGTGTGCGGAAGGGAATATCAATGCCCAAAACTTGCGGACAGGGACCTTGACGGAAGAAGATTGGCGAAAATTAACGATGGCAATGGGAAGCTTGTCCAATGCTGGCATTTTTATAGACGATACACCGGGCATTCGCATCAACGAAATTAGGGCCAAGTGCCGCCGTTTAAAACAAGAACATGGACTTGGCATGATCGTCATTGATTATTTGCAGCTGATTCAAGGCAGCGGACGCTCTGGAGAAAACCGCCAGCAAGAAGTGTCGGAAATCTCCCGATCGTTAAAAGCGTTGGCAAGAGAACTGGAAGTCCCTGTCATTGCTTTATCTCAGCTGTCTCGTGGAGTGGAACAGCGCCAGGATAAACGGCCGATGATGTCGGATATCCGTGAATCGGGAGCTATAGAGCAAGATGCCGATATTGTTGCCTTTTTGTATCGGGATGATTATTATGATAAAGAATCTGAGAATAAGAACATTATTGAAATCATCATTGCAAAGCAAAGAAACGGTCCTGTCGGCACTGTTCAACTGGCTTTTATAAAAGAATACAATAAATTTGTCAATTTGGAACGGCGGTATGATGAAGCTTCCATTCCGCCGGGAGCATAAGAGAGGCATATCTTCTGAAAAAATGCCTCTCTTTTTTAGGCGGTTAAACAATCCCATGTCGGGATTTGTGAATCATTAGGTATTGAAGGAATAAAACGAAATTAGCCAAAAGGGGCCTTTTCGCTTGCTCTCTATTGTCATCACGGAATTTTTTTGCTCGTGAAAAATGATTTTTACGAACGAAAACAATTTATATAAAAATAAATGTTCGGATTTTGAATTGACTAACAAAAGAAGATATTGGTAAAATAAAAAAGGTGCCAAAACTGAAAAGTTCATCTTCCAAGTGATGGTGGTATCTTGAACATGGAAGTTGTTCAGACCGGGATCTCAAACATGACTTTTGAGTTTTCTGCCGGTTTAAACAATAGAAACGATAAAAGGACCTTGCGGAGGTGCGGAGAATGTCATCAGTAGTTGTGGTTGGAACCCAGTGGGGGGACGAAGGAAAAGGAAAAATAACGGACTTTTTGTCCGAGCATGCTGAAGTGGTTGCTCGCTACCAAGGAGGCAATAATGCCGGTCACACAGTCCGTGTGAATGGAGTGACATATAAACTTCATTTAATTCCCTCAGGGATTTTTTATAAAGAAAAAATATGCGTGATTGGAAACGGTGTGGTGATTGATCCAAAAGCGCTTGTTGAAGAGCTCAATTACTTGCGAGACCACGGTGTATCCACAGAAAATTTGCGTATTAGCGACCGGGCTCATGTGATCCTTCCTTATCATTTGAAGCTGGATGAAGTGGAAGAAGAGCGTAAAGGAGCCAACAAAATCGGTACGACGAAAAAAGGAATTGGCCCTGCTTACATGGATAAGGCGGCGCGAGTCGGCATTCGCATTGCGGATTTGCTGGATAGAGAAATATTTGAAGAAAAGCTTGCCCACAATTTAAAAGAAAAAAATCGTCTATTGGAACGTTTTTATGAAACAGAAGGCTTTAAATTGGAAGACATTTTAGATGAGTATTACGAATACGGACAGCAGATCAAAAAGTATGTGTGTGATACGTCCGTAGTATTAAACGATGCGATTGATGAAGGACGTCGTGTGCTTTTTGAAGGGGCTCAAGGAGTCATGCTCGATATCGACCAAGGTACATATCCGTTTGTGACATCTTCTAACCCGGTTGCTGGCGGTGTGACTATTGGATCTGGCGTAGGTCCGACTAAAATCAATCATGTTGTCGGTGTGTGCAAAGCCTATACATCCCGTGTTGGAGACGGTCCTTTTCCAACAGAACTGCATGATGAAATAGGCGACCATATTCGTGAAGTTGGCCGCGAGTATGGAACCACAACCGGCCGTCCGCGTCGTGTCGGCTGGTTTGATAGCGTAGTGGTACGTCATGCTCGCCGTGTCAGTGGCATAACGGATTTATCACTGAATTCGATCGATGTGCTGACAGGGTTAAAGACGGTAAAAATTTGCACTGCTTACCGGTATAAAGACCAAATATTGAGCCATTATCCTGCCAATTTGCGCGTGCTGTCAGAATGCGAACCTGTTTATGAAGAATTGCCAGGATGGACAGAAGATATTACTGGTTGTAAAACGTTGGATGAACTTCCGGAAAATGCTCGCCATTATGTGGAACGTATTTCGCAGTTGACCGGTATTCCTCTTTCCCTCTTTTCGGTCGGTCCAGATCGTTCGCAAACAAATGTGGTGCGCAGCGTCTGGTCGCAAAATTAAACAAAAATAGGCTGACTTCTAAAAGATTGGACTCCTCCGAAGTTTACGTATATGGAGATGATCAAAGCAGATTATCGAGTATATTGTGAAGGAGGAGTTCAAACTTTAGATGGGGTCAGCTTTTTTTTACATCCCATTCTTTTTTTCGACAAATCTTTTAAAAAGGTGTTGTCTAATTATCAAATGTTGTGTTATTATTAACAACGTCGCCGCTAATCATATTTTGAAAGATCATGCTCCCGGTGCGATTTCAGATACACAGTACAAACACCTATTGAAATTAGTCATTCGAGAGCCGGCGGCAAAAGGATGTTGGCAGCTTGAGCTGTCCATTGATGAAAAGACAGGACAAGCGGTTCTAGCCGTAATGATTAGATTAGTTCCTTTGTCCAAACTTCTTTATACATAAGAAGCATTAACATTTAATAATGAGCCATTAGCTCAGTCGGTAGAGCATCTGACTTTTAATCAGAGGGTCGGAGGTTCGAATCCTCCATGGCTCACCATTTTGGCCCGTTGGTCAAGTGGTTAAGACACCGCCCTTTCACGGCGGTAACACGGGTTCGAATCCCGTACGGGTCACTTGCCAGAAGAAAAGCTTCTTGCTGCCAACTTCCTTTCATGATGAATATTGGTCCCGTAGTGTAGCGGTTATCACGCCTGCCTGTCACGCAGGAGATCGCGGGTTCGATTCCCGTCGGGACCGCCATTTTCAACAATTGAACTTTTGCTTTGTTCCGTCAAAATTTGGTGCGGCAATCGTTGAATGAATGCATTGGACGAATGAATAAGCAGATCGAATTTTTTATTGCGGCTTGGTAGCTCAGTCGGTAGAGCAAAGGACTGAAAATCCTTGTGTCGGCGGTTCGATTCCGTCCCAAGCCACTCAAAGAAGCATTGCGATGACATATTGCTCTCGCAGTGCTTCTTTTTTCATATACCGCCGCTGTACATTTGACAACATTCAGATTCAGAAATGACGAATAGCGTTGATTTTTCTATCAACAGGTCGGATGAAAAGGCATCAAGAAAGTGTTAAAGTAATAAAAGACCTGTTCTATTTTACATTGAAATGATTTGATAATATATAAGTAGTAGGATTCTCAATAAAAGAGGAGAGTAAGTATGCAAAAGAAAATTCTTGTTGTAGACGATGAAAAACCGATTGCAGATATATTGGAGTTTAATTTAAAAAAAGAAGGTTATGAAGTACATTGTGCTTATGATGGGGAAACAGCCATGCAAATGGTGGAGGATATCCAACCAGATATGATATTGCTTGATATTATGCTTCCGGGAAGAGACGGCATAGAAGTTTGCCGGGAAGTGCGGAAAAAATACGAAATGCCGATTATCATGTTGACGGCAAAGGATTCTGAGATTGACAAAGTTCTCGGTCTGGAATTGGGAGCCGACGACTATGTGACAAAACCGTTCAGTACACGGGAATTATTAGCTCGTGTAAAAGCAAATCTGCGTCGTCATCAAAATGTGTCGACACAATCAAATGAAGAAGAGAATAACAGTGAGATTACGATTGGACCATTAGTCATTCATCCTGATGCATATGTCGTTTCAAAACATGGAGAAACCATTGAATTGACACATCGCGAGTTTGAACTGCTCCATTATTTGGCAAAACATATCGGCCAAGTTATGACCCGAGAGCATTTGCTTCAAACGGTTTGGGGATACGATTATTACGGGGATGTTCGGACAGTAGACGTTACCATCCGACGCTTGCGTGAAAAAATTGAAGATAATCCAAGCCACCCGACATGGATTGTAACACGTCGTGGAGTAGGTTATTATTTGCGTACTCCGGATCAGGAGTAGAATTCGATGAAAAAAGTTGGTTTTTTTCGCTCAATCCGGGTCAAATTTGTTGTGATCTATGTCCTCTTGATTTTGTTTGCCACGCAGGTGATCGGGGTTTATTTTGCCCGTGAACTGGAAACAAAACTTGTCACCAATTTTAAAAACTCATTGAAAGAACGAGTCAACTTACTAGAGTATAATTTGCGCGAAGAAATGATCAAAGACCGGAATGAAAATTCGGCGACATTAGAAAAAGACATTCGCAAAATTTTGGGGGATTTTGCAGCTTCTGACGTGTCAGAAGTGCGAGTGATTGATAACCACAATCGGATTATCGGGACTTCTGATCCTAACAACCAAGGAATTGTCGGACAAAGAACAACAGAGCTGGCGGTCAAGAGAACGCTGGCTGTCGGTTCGGAAGAAGACAAGATATATTTGGATCAGCAGACCCACAACCGCATTTGGGTGTATACTTCCCCCATTGTCTCCAATAAAGAGGTAATCGGGGCCGTCTATCTGGTTGCCAAAATTGAAAATGTCTTTAAACAAATGAATGAAATTAATCAAATCTTTATATCAGGAACCATCATTGCTTTATTGATAACTGCTTTTCTCGGTATTTTGATTGCCAATACGATTACAAAACCGATTACTGAAATGAGGCGGCAGGCCCTTGCAATGGGAAAAGGGAATTTTTCGAGAAAAGTAAAAGTATATGGCAATGATGAAATCGGTCAGCTGGCGATAACGTTTAATAATATGACAAAACGTTTGCAAGAAGCCCAAGCTTCCACTGAAAGCGAGAGAAGAAAATTATCTTCCGTATTATCTTATATGACAGACGGCGTCATTGCGACCGACAGAAGAGGGCGCGTTATTTTAATCAACAAGCCGGCTACTGAAATGTTGAATGTTTCACGTGAAACAGTAATGTCCGAATCGATTGTCACTCTGCTTCATTTAGAGGGCCAATATGAATTCGAGGACTTACTGAATATGAAAGATTCCATTAATCTCGATTTCAGCACGAAAGATCGCCCTTATATTTTAAGAGCCAATTTTTCGATTTTACAAAAAGAAACCGGGTTTTTAAACGGACTGATTGTCGTTCTGCATGATATTACAGAACAAGAAGAAATCGAAATGGAACGTAAAGAGTTTGTCGCCAATGTGTCCCATGAACTGAGGACTCCATTAACCACGATGCGAAGCTATTTAGAAGCGCTGGCAGATGGAGCGTGGAAAGATCCAGAAATTGCACCGCGGTTTTTAGAAGTCGCACAAAATGAAACAGAACGAATGATTCGTCTTGTCAATGATCTTCTTCAGCTTTCCAAAATGGACAACACCGATTTCAAACTGGAAAAAGAAGAATTAGATTTTGTGAAGTTTTTCCATAGAATTATTGATCGTTTTGAAATGACGAAAGAGCAGCATGTCGTTTTTGAAAGAAAACTTCCAAACTATCCGTTATATGTCGAGTTTGATCCGGACAAATTGACTCAAGTGCTGGACAACATCATTTCCAACGCCTTGAAATATTCTCCGGAAGGAGGTCAAATTACTTTTAAGGCGGAAGAAAAGAATCATTATATTGAGGTCAGCATTAAAGACCAAGGAATGGGTATACCGAAAAAGAACTTGGATAAGATTTTTGAGCGTTTTTACCGGGTGGATAAAGCACGTTCTCGTAAAATGGGAGGAACAGGACTGGGACTGACAATCGCTAAACAGTTGATCACTGCTCATGGCGGAAAAATTTGGGCGACCAGTGTGGAAGGAAAAGGTACGACTATTTATTTGACGTTGCCATATGAACCATCAGAAGAGGAAGATTGGTCATGAAGAAGTACGAAAACATCAAATCCGTCATTTTAGCAGTGTTGGTGGTTGCCAGCGCGATTTTAACGTGGAACATATGGACGTATCAGCCGGATTATGAGACGATTAACAATCACTATTTATATGAAGTAGAGATCAGCGAAAATCGCGATGCTTCCAGTTTAATTAAACCTGTCAAGATCATCTTCCATAAAGAGGGTGCACATTACGGTACTGTGAATGAGCGAGATATCGATACCATGATGAAGGAATTGATGAAGTGGAAATTTTATGATTTCCGCAATGTATCTCGCTATTTCAACCAGAAGGAACTGCAAAGGCTGGTCAATGGAAACGGCCGAGTGGATATTGAATATTCGGCACAAGTTCCGCTCAAAATGTATCAAAATGTACTGCACTTTGAAGATAAAAAATTGCCCAACGGCACTTTTGATCATATTATTTTGAACGATATGAACACGGCTGGAAGTGAGGCGACGGTCTATTTCGTATCTGTTCATAACAAAGCTGTTTATAAAACCACAATCGCTTCCAGTCAACTGAAAGAATGGAAAAAAATTTATCTGACCAAAGTCAATGACAAGAAGGAATACAGCGCCTATAAGTTTAAAACCGGCACCGTTTACTTGCCGAAAGAAAAAACAACGATGATTCGTTATAAATATATTCCCGATTTTATAGAAACCGAAAAATTTAAAGATGCCCTCTTTAGCGATCCCCATTTTGTGAAAAAGAATGTCAATTCCGAAGGGAAAGAATATACGGATGGTTCGAGTTTGATGAGGGTCAATTACACCAATAATATGATGTTTTATGTCAACCCTGCCCAGGAAGCGGAACTGGGCCATATATCCGATCTGAATGATTTAATGGGGAAAAGCATTCAATTTGTGAATGAACATGGCGGCTGGACAGATAAATATCGTTATTTTGACAGCGATTTGAAGGAGTCAAAGATTGTGTATCGGCTTTTCGTGAATGGGTATCCCGTTTTTAATGAAAATGGAATGGCGGAAATTCAGCAATATTGGGGAAAAGAGAAAATTTATAAATATGAGCGCCCTTACTTTACTCTTAATATTTCGCTACCATCGGAAACTGTGGAAATCACGTTGCCGTCTGCTCAGGAGGAATTGGATTTTATTTCCAAACAGCCGGATTTTAATCCGGATTTACTGGAGGATATGGAAATTGGATACCAATTAATCCGTAGTCCACAAACCCCTAAAATATTGATCTTGGAGCCGGCTTGGTACTATAAGTACGGCGAGTCATGGTTCCCGCTCACGAATAAAAATTCGGGAGGAGGGAATCAAAGTGGATTGGAGTAAAACGAAAACCATTTTTATTTTTGTTTTTTTCATACTCGATATTTTTTTGCTGACGGTTTTTTTGAACAAACATTCGGCCAGCCAATTTGATATTATCGAAGAATCGTCTATTCAAGACAAACTAAAAAACGATGATATTAAATACGATAAGCTGCCGGGCAAGGTGGGGAAAACCCCTCTGATTACTGCCAAAGCCAAAACATTTACCAAAAAAGAAGTAGCCGGATTGAATAAACAAAAAGCAGCGTTGACGAGCGATCAAACGATGATCGTTTCCCATTTGGATAAATCGATTCGTTTAGATAAAGATTGGAAGCAAAATCTAAAGAAGTTTGTAAAAGAAGAAGTGTTGTATGGAGATCATTATGAATATTGGGGTTACGACAAGGATCAAAACCAAATCGTTTTCTCTCAAGTATTCAAAGGAAATAAGCTTTTTAAAAACGGCAGCGGGCAGATATTGTTTGAAGTAAATGACAACAATGAAATTGATTCTTATGAACAGACCATGCTGGAGGAAATTGAGGAAAATAATAAAGAAAGCGTCCTTCCGGCAACGCAAGCAGTCAATAATTTATATAAAAATGGAATGCTGAAGCCGAACAGTACGATTAAAAAAGCCGAACTCGGCTATTATACGTTGGTTCAGCTAACGAAGTCTCAAGTTCTTTCCCCTACTTGGCATTTTGCCATCGAACATAGAGGAAAAGTGAACCATCTATTTGTCAACGCTTTTGATGGCTCTATTCAGCAAACAGATAAAGAATGAATTGGGAGAGGATACCATGGCCATTCAATTTAGTGTACTTGCTAGCGGAAGCACTGGAAATGCCATTTACGTAGAAACAGATAAGCATTCGTTTTTAGTCGATGCAGGTTTAAGCGGAAAGCAAATGGAAGGATTATTTTCGAAAATAGGCCGCAATATTCGCGATTTGACTGGTATTTTGGTCACGCATGAACACAGCGACCATATTAAAGGCTTGGGAGTGCTGGCCCGCAAATACCAGCTTCCGATTTATGCGAATGAAAAAACATGGAGAGCGATGGAAGGGCTGGTCGGGGAAATCCCTACTGACCAAAAATTTGTGTTTGAAATGGAATCGGTTCAGACATTCGGAGACTGCGACATTGAGTCTTTTGGGGTATCCCACGACGCAGCGGAGCCGATGTTTTATATTTTCCATCATGAAGGAAAAAAACTAGCTTTAATTACCGATACCGGATATGTCAGCGACCGCATGAAAGGAACGATCCGGAATGCCGATGTGTTTGTTTTTGAAAGCAATCATGACGTGGAAATGCTGCGGATGGGGAAGTATCCTTGGAACATTAAACGGAGAATTTTGAGCGATGTGGGACACGTATCCAACGAAGACGCTGCTTTGGCTATGAGTGAGGTTATCGGCGATCGGACGAAACAAATCTATCTTGCTCACCTCAGTCAAGACAATAACATGAAAGAACTGGCAAGAATGAGCGTTTCTCAAACACTGGAACAGCGCGGGATCGTTGTTGGAGAGCAAGTGAGGCTGATGGATACCGATCCTAAAATCCCGACGACTTTGACGGCAGTATAAAACAACAGTTTTCATAGCGTCAGTTGTATAAGATTCTATTTCATTTCCTTGTTTTGTAAAGTTTTCTTTATAACCGATGATAGGATTCTGTTGGCAAAGAACTTTTTCATTGAAACGGAGCTTTGATAAGCAAACTAATTGCCTGGCGATGAACGGCTTCTTTATAGATTCCTGGTCAAGAAATGGGGCTGGATCAGCTTATGAGCTTATCATAAGCTGCAAAGATTCCGTTGCCTTTTTCGACAGCTAGAGCCTAATACATAACGCCCCGTCTTATTTTTGGAATGGGAAAGGCAAATCACTTTGTGAATATTCCGATATTGTTTAAAATAAAAGCGGATGTGTGTTTTCATCCTTTTTTCACTATGAAGGGTTATTCTTATAGGAAAAAAGGAAGAATAAACTAACAGGTGAAAGCGATAGGAGAAAGGATGATAGGCAATGGGCTTTTACGATGAGGACCCGGCTCAAAAAAAGACAGGCCGAGGAAAAGGAGGCTATTTTTTAGCCAGCCTGGCTGGGCTTATTGTGGGAGCGCTTTTGGTCCTTATAGCGTTTCCGAGATTAACGGATCAATCTATTTTGAACAGTGGCACGGGTACAGACAATACCGAAACGAATCAAACGGTCCGTCATGAAAAAGTATCAGTGAACGTGACAACGGATGTGACGAAAGCGGTCAGCAAGGCAAAGGATGCCGTTGTTGGAATTAGCAACATTCAAACGACCAGCTTTTGGGACACAGGGGAAACGAAATCGGAAGAAGCTGGATCTGGTTCAGGTGTTATTTATAAAAAAGTGGGAAACCGTGCTTTTATCGTCACCAACTATCACGTCATTGAAGGGGCTGAAAAATTGGAAGTCACCCTGGCAGACGGTACCAAAGTTCCAGCCAAAGTCCGTGGCGGGGATATATGGACGGATTTGGCCGTTCTTGAAATTGACGGTTCGCACGTGAAGAAAGTGGCGGAATTCGGTGATTCCAGTGCTTTAAAACAAGGAGAACCGGTTATCGCTATCGGAAACCCGCTTGGACTGGAATTTTCCGGTTCTGTTACCGAAGGAATTGTGTCTGGGCTTGAACGAACCGTTCCGGTCGACATCGATCAAGACGGCGTAGAAGATTGGCAAGCAGAAGTTATTCAAACGGATGCAGCCATCAACCCAGGAAACAGCGGCGGTGCTTTGATCAATCTTGCTGGTCAAGTGGTGGGAATCAATTCGATGAAAATTTCCCAAGAAGCAGTGGAAGGCATCGGATTTTCCATTCCGATCAATTATGCTGAGCCAATTATAAACTCCCTTGAAAAGTATGGGAAAATACAACGTCCGGCAATGGGTGTAACCTTAAGGAATGTAAACGAAATTTCCGCCTACCATCAACAAGAAACATTGAAATTGCCGAGCAATGTGAAAGATGGCGTCATGATCGAACAAGTCTTGCCGAATTCACCGGCAGATAAAGCAGGATTAAAGGAATTAGATGTCATTGTTCAGCTGGATGATCAAAAGATCCATGACATTCTCGGACTACGCAAATACCTCTATAACAATAAGAAAACGGGAGACACCATAACGGTTAAATTTTATCGAGAAGGAAAACTGAAAACGACCACTGTGAAATTAACAAGCGAGAATTCCTTCTAAATTCTGAAGCAAAGGGGCGGAATCCATTTTCCGCTCTTTTTTACTGATAATGGACTTTCCTACGCTTCATGAGTTTTGATCGGTTATTAGAAGGGGGATACTATTGTTTCGCACAGCTATTAAATTCTTTGTCAATTCGATAGGACGCACATTCGTTTTTTCGTTTGTTAAAGAGAAAGGACTGTCGAAAAAGAAAGATTTTTAGACAAGCCGGCAATGCTTTAAACTATGGATAAACAAATGCTAGAGGAGAGGATTTAAATGATTTATTGTTGTGAAGAACATGTGGAATTGGCATTAGAAATTGCCATTGACGAGCATGGAACGGCTCCGAACATGGAGAAACTGCCGGAGGAACAACAATTGTCAACAACCTGTGAATATTGTCAAAACCGGGCGATATATGTTGTGGCAAACTAATATTCCCCTACAATATGTGGATAAAAAATGTGGATATGTGGATAAGTGCTGTGAATAACTTGTTTGTAAAGTGAGGAGAAAATGTGAATATCTCAATTGTCACGGTCGGTAAATTAAAGGAAAAGTATTTAAAACAAGGAATCGAAGAATATTTAAAAAGGCTGTCCGCTTATGCAAAAGTGGAAATTATCGAAGTGGCGGACGAGAAAGCTCCGGAAACATTAAGTGAATCGGAAATGGAGCAAGTCAAACAAAAAGAAGGCGCACGCATCTTGGCAAAACTTCAGCCGGACACACATGTCATCGCTCTTGCCATTGAGGGAAAAATGTACACATCGGAACAATTTTCTGCCCACATCGATCAGCTCGCTACATACGGTAAAAGCAAAATTGCTTTTATCATCGGAGGCTCTCTTGGATTAAGTAGCCAAGTGCTAAAAAGAGCCGACGAAACCATCTCCTTTTCTAAAATGACCTTCCCTCATCAACTCATGCGCCTCATTTTACTCGAACAAGTGTATCGAGCGTTTCGGATTATGAGAGGGGAACCGTATCATAAGTAAAGGAGGGCTTAAACAGTTTTAAATAACTTATAAAAAGTTATAAAATTTTTATTTACTTTATAATTTTTCATGCTATATTTAATTTAAGGAGGAATATAGCATGAGATATTATAGCATTCATGAATTTTCCAAATTAATCAATCGAACGCCACAAACTTTAAGAAATTGGGACAAAAGTGGAAAATTAAAACCACATCATACTGGCTCAAACGGCTATAGATATTATTCTCACGATCAACTTAAAGAGGTACTTGGTATTAAAGAAACCAGTCAAAAAGTGGTTGGTTATTGCAGAGTTTCTTCTAATAAACAAAAAGATGATTTGCAAAGACAAGTTGAAAATATGAAAAAATATTTAGAATCGTTAAATGTTGAATATGAAATCATTCAAGACATTGGTAGTGGGATTAATTACAAGAAAAAAGGTTTGCGTCAACTAA
Source organism: Bacillus sp. FSL W8-0102 (assembly GCF_038007225.1). Taxonomy (NCBI): domain Bacteria; kingdom Bacillati; phylum Bacillota; class Bacilli; order Caryophanales; family Bacillaceae; genus Bacillus; species Bacillus sp. FSL W8-0102. The sequence goes on along the minus strand of NZ_JBBOWT010000001.1, from coordinate 3,722,147 downwards.
TCAAAATGATAAATAACAAAGAAGTAGATAAAATAGTAGTATTCCATAAAGATAGGCTTCTTAGATTTGGTTTTGAATTGGTTGAGTATATGGCAAACCTTAATGGGTGTGAGATTGAAGTTTTAGATAGCACTGAAAAAACAGATGAACAAGAACTTGTAGAAGATTTAATACAGATTGTTACAGTATTTAGTTGTAGATTACAAGGAAAACGTGCTAATAAAACTAGAAAGTTAGTAGATGAATTAATTGAGGAAAATGAGGAGTTGCTAAATGATAAAGTCAATAAAAGTGATGTTGAAACCAAATAATAAGCAAAAAACTAAATTATTTCTATATGCGAATACAGCTAGATTTGCTTATAATTGGACAATTGCAAAGCAACAAGAAAATTATCAAAATGGTGGTAAATTCATCAATGATTCAACTTTGAGAAAACAGTTTACTCAAATGAAAAATCTTGATGAATTTAATTGGCTGAATAATGTAAGTAATAATGTAACGAAACAAGCTATTAAAGATGCTTGTGATGCTTACAAACGATTTTTTAAAGGACTATCAAAATATCCAAAATTTAAGAGTAAAAAGAAATCTACACCCAGTTTTTATCAAGACAATGTGAAAATTAAATTCACAAAAACACATGTAAAAGTAGAAGGATTTGCTTCAAGTAAGAAGTCGAATAAACAAAAGATAAATTGGATTCGATTAGCAGAAAAAGGACGTATTCCATTTGGTGAAAATGTTAAGTATATGAATCCTCGATTTACATTTGATGGTTTGAATTGGTGGGTATCTGTTGGGATAGAAACAGATAGTGGTTATTCTCCTTCAAAAACAGAAGGAATAGGTATTGACTTAGGAATAAAAGATTTAGCTGTTTGTTCTGATGGTAAAGTTTATGGAAATATTAATAAAACAAAAAGAATTAGGCAATTAGAAAAGAAAAAGCGCAGGTTGCAACGTAAAATTTCAAGAAAATATGAAAAAGGAAGGGAGGGAAACCGTTACAGGAAAACCAACAACATTATAAAAAGTGAAAAGCAACTTTTAAAAGTTTCACGAAGACTAACGAATATTCGTCATAACTACATACATCAAATCACTTCTGAAATCGTAAACAGAAAACCAATGTTTATTGTTTTAGAAGATTTGAATGTAAAAGGTATGATGAAAAATAAACATTTAGCTGAATCTGTTCAACAACAGTGTTTCCATGAATTTAGAAGACAAATTGAATACAAGTCAAATTGGAATAATATTCGCTTCATTTTGGCGGATAGATGGTTTCCAAGTTCTAAGTTGTGTTCTTGTTGCGGAAAAGTTAAAAAAGACTTGAAGTTATCCGATAGAACTTTTGAATGCGAATGTGGAAATATTGTTGATCGAGATTATCAAGCGTCTATAAATCTTAAAAAATATGGTGAAAATGTTTTAGAATCTGCATCTTAACAATGCAAGTTAATGCAGACATGTACCGATTCGTTAGTCGGGAATTTACGACTTTGGAGTGTTACACCAAATGCAAGTAGCGATCTGTTTAATAGATAGACGTGAAAGCAGACACGATGAAGAAGTAATGAAACATAAAAGTTGTAGGAAATTATAACTTTTTATAAGTTTTCTGTAACGGTTTTCCTTTTTCGATTATTACGTAAATTCTGTTTGAATCACAAACAATGGTGAAGAAGCATAATTTATTTATCAATTTTTTCTTGAAGATTTGAAGAGTGAATGATAAATTTATGTGTGTAAAAATACTTAACTTCATAAAAGAAATCTTTAGCAAGGGTATATTATTTGTACACTCAATAAAGCGTTCATTTTCTAGTATTTTGGAAAGGAGCAACCCCTGTGATAAATAAGAAAGGATGGATAGAGTCTGAAATAAGCAAAGCTCTAACCAAATGGGAAAAGGAATACCTTGGAAGGGGTTCTATATCGGTTAAAACGGACATTTTACGAGATATGATCATTGTATCTCTTCATGGAATTTTAACCCCTGCAGAATATACACTCTGTGATTCAAAAGAGGGGAGATTGTCTATAAAACAAGTTCGGACCAGTTTAGTAGAATCTGGGGTAGATGATCTTATGGAAATGATTTCTGAAATTACGGGAGTTAATGTAAAAAGTTTCCATACTGATATTAGTACGCAGACAGGGGAACGGATTATGGTTTTTAAACTCGAGGAGAATGTAGAGAAGAAATTAAATCGCTAGTTATTTTATTATCGTATTTAGTTACAAAACGATGCAATTTTCATTAAAATCATGTATAATTGTATTCAGTTTCAGAAATGAAATGCTGGTAGACCTTTAAAAAACTTGTTTTAACAGGTTTGTTAAAGGTAAATCAGCAACATAAAAGATAGAACGGGAGATCTGAGTTAATACAAAAATTGGCTCTTGATAAACCGGCTATGAACTTAAGATATTCGGGTAAGAATACTCGTTTCTTAAGTCATAGCCGTTTTTTTTTACACAATTTGTAAAGAAGGGGAAAATATGGAGGAACTAATTGCAATCGGATGGTTATTGTCGTTAATGACTATATTAATCAGCGCACTTATTTATCAACTTCCTCGGGTTCCTGAAGGATTTGTTTATACACATTTAATATTACTAGTATTACCTATTATGATGGCTGTCTTTGGATTAATGTATTTTGAACCAGAAGTTTTATTTGGAACTTTTCAAATGGATATTTTTAACTGGGTTCTGGCTTTATACGTTTCTATACTCAATTTTGTCATTCAGCGCTTTTCGATAAGGTATCTACACGGTGATAAAAATTATCGAAAATATTTCCTTTTATTTACGTGGATTTCAGGTACCACGTCCATCACATGGATGATTGACAATATTTTTCTATTTAGTGTAATCTGGATATTTCCATTTTTGGGACTTGTCTTGTTAACTCGATTAAACAAGGAATGGAAACCAGCGAATATTGAATCCAAACAGATGGAAAAGATATTTTTTTTAAGCTTTCTAGCTGTATTTTTTGCAGTTTACTTACTGCATTATACAACAGGAAAATGGTACTTATCAGAAATTTTAATGGGAAACTTTACAAATAATTTGTTGTGGCAAGAAACATTTATAATTAATCTTTTGATAGTTTTAAGTGCTGTTATTTTGGCCGGACAATGGCCGTTTCATCGCTGGCTAATAGAATCAGCGGTTATCCCGACGCCTGTATCAGCTATTATGCATGCAGGTTTGGTTAATGCAGGGGCGTTATTAATTTGGAAATTTTATCCATTATTTACAAATATATATACCCATGTATTCTTATTAATAATCGCTTTTATATCAATTGTCATTGGAGTAGGTATAAACTTAGTCCATGTAGACTATAAACGTCAACTTGTGGCTTCTACCATGGCCCAAATGGGATTGATGCTCGTTCAATGTGCATTGGGAGCTTATTCGGCTGCCATTATTCACTTGATGTTACATGGGTTTTTTAAAGCTACACTATTTTTGCAATCGGGAAATGCTGTTCCTCGCCCTGAATACATTGGTCACATAAAGAAATGGTCTAGATTTGATAGAATGTTTGGGATCTTCTTGGGAATCAGTGTTGGACTTCTATTCTGGAATAATGCTTCGGAGGAACCAACAAGGCTAATTAGTTCACTGTTGCTAACGGCTTCCGTTGCGATCGGTTGGGGTCGTCTATCCTTCTTCCATGAAGGTAGATGGATTGCTGCTCTCTGTTTAGCTGGATTTGCCTTTCTTTCTGAAAAACTGCGTGAAAGATTAATGTACCTTTTTCAACAATCAGTGGAGTTATCTTTTTCACTACCTTTATGGGTTGAATGGTTTGTGTTGATATTATTTTTACTTTTTACAGCATTTTTCTTCATTCTTTTTAATAAACGTTCTTCTAAAAATTCATATAAATTTTATTTGTGGTTTGTTGCCTTAGGAGAGCCTAAATTGACGGGGATTTATCAACGTTCAAGCAAAATGAGAAAGGAGTAAAATAATGGAACATTCTATAAATAGTCTAGAACGCCTTGACTTAAAAGAAAAATTTAAACAAGAAACGTTTTTCAATTCAATTACAGAATTGGTGAATGAAGCAGAGAAAGTTATAGCACCATTATGGCCAATTTCCACTTTTATCGCCCGCCACCCATGGGAGGAATTAGAACACTTACCTTTTTCTAAAGTTGCTAATTATTTTCAACAATCTTTTGACATCAATATTTATCCTGATATTCAAGTATTTAAAAGGGCGCTTCAAAAGGGGGAAATTCATAAAAAATTTATAGAAAAAAGATTGAATCAATGGGTAATGGAACAAGATTTGGCAGTGAATAGACGTTTTTTAAAAACACTTTGTGAAAATCTTTTAATGGCAGAAGATCTACCTGATAAATGGTACCATTCTTCTACATTAGGGGAACTGGCGAGACAACTGTCAGGATATACCAAAATCTTTTCTCGTGGAGAATTCCTTCCCGTTTCTGTTCATCTACAACTAGGAGACCGTTTGAATCAGCAAATGATTAAATGGTGTAAATTATTTTTGGATGAAAAAATGGGGGCTTGGACGCTTCCACTCCGAGAAAAGGGTTTTTATGCTGCTTGGAGGGAACTTTTCCAGCATGATCCGACACTGTCAAAGGAAGAAAAAAACCATCTCTCTGAATGGCCAAAAGAGGATAAATCCGCTATTCTATTGGCCCTCTCTCTTTTGGAAATTCCAAAAGAAAATATTAAAAACTATTTGGAGGGGCATCTATTACAATTACCGGGATGGGCTGGTATGCTAAAATGGCGGTCGCAACAACAAGAACAGTTTAAAGATTTATTATCAGATTACTTAGCTATTCGATTGTCATTAGAATGGGCTATGACAGCTTCACATTTGCCATTCCAAAAGAAATTTAATACAGAATCTTCTATTTTACCACTTTTAGCTGCATGGAGTCACTGGGGAGGTTTGACAGAAGCGGATTGGACAAAATTACAAACAGATGACATCCTAAAGTGTCTACAAGTAGCAGACCGTTTTTGGCGGAATACTCGTTTTCAAATTTGGCTTGAGGCTTGGGAAGAAACTTATGAATTACGTCTGAAACAAAAAATTGCAGGAAACTCTGTAAAACAATCTGAACAACCTGTAGCACAGCTTCTTTTTTGCATTGATGTAAGATCAGAAGTACTCCGGCGTCATCTAGAAGCTAGTGGCCCTTTTGAAACCTATGGATGTGCAGGTTTTTTTGGTCTTCCCATTAAAACAAGAAATTTGGACAGTCTGTATTCCCATCCTTCTTGCCCAGCTATTGTAAAACCAAAGCATGAGATATACGAAATCGTTTCTGAAAAGGAATTGTCAGTGTATCGTAGGAGAAGAAATATGTTTCTGTCCATAGCAGAAACCTTTCGGAAAATAAAAAAACATACGTTGGCATCACTATTTTTACCTGAGATGAGTGGCCCTTGGCTAGGTTTTTATACCATTACTAGAAGTATTGCTCCATTAAAGGGGGGGAATGCAATTACTCGCATCATTAAATGGGGTTTCAATACACAAAAGGTACAATTTTCCTTAAACCGAAAAAAGGGAGTCTCCTCATCTGGGTTACCAGTGGGCTTGACAGAAGAAGAAAAGATTCAATATGTAAAACAACAATTGTTAAATATAGGTTTAACATCAACTTTCTCTCCTCTTGTGGTTATTTGTGGACACGAAAGTGCCACGACGAACAATCCGTACGCTTCTTCTTTGGATTGCGGAGCTTGTGGCGGTGCTGCGGGTTCTTTTAATGCCAAAGTCTTTGCAATCCTTTGTAACGAAAAAAACGTCAGGGAAGGCTTAAAAAAAGAAGGTATTTTTATTCCAGATGAAACGGTATTTGTAGCAGCGGAGCATATTACGACAACGGATGAACTAGTTTGGTTGGATTTGCCGGAATTAACGAATTCAGCTAAGCAATCTTTTCAGCTGTTAAATAAGAAATTAGTAGAAGTGAGACAAAAAACCAACGCGGAACGTTTGGAAAAGTTACCTCATATTGCGAAATATAAAAATCCAAAAAAGGAAGCGATTCTTCGTTCTATTGATTGGAGCGAAATTCGTCCGGAGTGGGGGCTTGCAAATAACAAAGCATTTATTATCGGAAAGCGAAATCTTACAAAAGATTGCTCTTTAAACGGGGAAGTATTTTTACACAGCTACGACTGGGAAAAAGACTTGTCAGGGGAAGCACTGGGAAATATTATTTCTGGCCCGGCAACCGTCGGTCAATGGATCAATCTTCAATATTATGCATCTGCATCTAATCCTGAATATTATGGAAGCGGAAATAAAACAACCCAGACAATCACTAGTGGCATCGGGGTCATGCAGGGGAACGGAAGCGACCTTCTATCTGGACTTCCGTGGCAGTCGATTGCTTCTTCGGATGATGAACTTTTTCACGCCCCTCTTCGGTTGCTTTTGGTCATAGAAGCACCTGATTATTATATTGAAAGGTTGCTTGAACAAAATAATTCGTTTCGCCAAAAAGTAAAAAACGGTTGGCTTCGGCTATCATCTATTGAACCAGATACTGGTGAATGGATTACATGGAAACCGTCAAAGGTTAAGTAGGAAGGTCAATCACAAATCTATAAGAAAAACTAAATCAATATACCTTTTTGTAAAAAGTACTATTTTACAAAAATTATTCATGAGCTTTTAGCTCAATAGGTGAATTAAACAAAAAGATTCATCATGACATTTTGTGATGTTAGACAAAAAAAGAGGCTCTATGTCAATTGTTGGGGTACACTTATCGAAGTGCCCCCTTTTTTGTAGTTGACTAGATGAGTGAACAGAGAACTTTATTTCTTAGTCTCTTAAAGTTCCGAATGCTATATGACATTCGTTTAATGACTTTTATCTTGTTGTTGATCCCCTCAATAAATCCGTTGGTGTAGGGGAAGAGAAAGGAATTTAAGATCTCCTTTTCCCAGTTTTTGAATGTTCTTTTCATGTATTGATATTCTTCAAGTCCTGACCTCTCTATTACCTTATAGAGGTGCTCAAGGTTTCTTTTGGCGTTCGTTTGGTCACTTTCCTTCAGCCACTGATAAAAGGTCTCTTTTACGATATAGGCCTTCTTTAAGTCAGGGGCCAGTGAAAAGAAATTGTTCAGTTGTTCCATTTCATCTGCATTCAAATGGGCATGTGGCTTATGAAGCAGATAACGCAACTTCTTCATGGATTTACGATCCTTCTCTTGAAAGTTTTTCTGGACTCTCTTACTTACCCGTTCCAATGCCCATACATTATGCCGAACATAATGGAATCGATCGACCACCAGAATCGGTTTATCAAAACTTTTCAAAGCGAGCGTCTTGTAGGGCTGCCACATATCCATGACCACCATCTGTATTTTCTCCCTTGGAAGTGTACGTTTAGGGTGGATATATTCCTGTTAGGAATGATATCGTAAACCCTTCGGTTTACAGGATCGCCAATGATACATTGGTACTTGCCCGTTTCAGAAGTCCCTTTAAATTCATCAATGGCCAGAACTTTCGGGAGGGCCTTATTGTCATAGGAATAGTACTTGTCAAAGAGCCGAATGACGGTGGAATGCCCAAGTCCTGTTTCCTTGGCAACCTGCTTAAAGTTATACTCCCTCACTTTAACCAAAAGAGCTTGGAGGAGTCGTTTCGTATGGCGCTGGTAACGCTCTAGAAAAGAATAGGGTTCGTAGAACCGTTTTCCACAAGACTTACATCTGTATCGGCGCTTTCTCAAGATGAGAAAACAATATTTTTCAAAGACCTTTACATCACGAATCTTTTGAATCCGATAATCATGGACAGAGGAAGTTTCCTTCTGACAGCAGGGGCATTTTTGAACTTTTACAGGCGTTTGAATATGGATTTCAAAGTAAGTGATTTGATCCTCTACATGCGTGATTGTATGAGTAAAATTAATGTGGGCAAAATTAAACCCCTTTATTTGGTGAGGAATCGTCAGATCACTCACCAAATAAAGGGGCCACCAAGCGAAAGCGCGGTAGGTATGGTATGTCAACACTAAACTAGACAATTTTTTTGAGGTGTTTCTCTTTGTACTCCATTGGGCTTAAATACCCTAGTGTTCCATGGATTTTTGTATGATTAAACCAATGAACATAATCATCTAATTCCATTTTTAATTGTTCTAAACTTTCGAAGTATTTCCCTTTTACAAATTCTGTTTTGATAATTTTAAACGTTGCTTCAGCGACTGCGTTGTCATAGGGGCAACCCTTCATACTTAACGATCGTTTAATGTTGAATATATCTAGCACTTCATCCATTGTCTTGTTCTTGAATTCATTGCCTCTGTCCGTAATGAAGTTATACTCATCAAAATTCTCCGGATTTCATTGTTGTACTGCTTCAACCAGTTGATCACATCACGACATACTTCTTCGCGATTAATCCCATTTAACATCTCATGTCTTCTATCTTGATAGAGTTTATAGCTGACGTTCTGAATACCAGTTTCTCGAAATTTAAGATGGGTGTGTTATTATAAAAATATGAAAAATAACGGGCTCCAAAAAGTCAGTTACCCTGACTTTTTGGACAGCCCCATGTTAAAGTAATTGTAAACTTTTATTTACTTTCATGTGTTAGGATTGTATCTGTATTGGCAATATTACTTTCATTTTCGTACCTTCTTTAGGTGAACTTTTGACCTGAATGTCCCCTTTATGCATTTCAATGATTTTTTTTACAATGGAAAGTCCTAATCCACTCCCGCCCTTTGATCTGTTTCTTGATGGATCGGCTTTATAGAAACGCTCAAATATACGCATTTGAACCTCTTTTGTCATCCCAATTCCTGTATCTTTAATGATTACCTCTATCGTATCCGTATCTTTTTTTACCGTTTTTACCGTTATTTTCCCATTATTTGGTGTAAATTTAATGCTATTATGGATTAAATTAATCCAAACTTGATCCATCAGATCTTCATCAGCATGGATGGTCATTTTATTTAAAGAAACATCCATTTCAAGGTCTTTATTTCTCCATTGTGGTTCCATCGAAAGGATCACTCTGCGTAATTGTTGGTCTAAACGATATGTTTTGGGTTGAAACGGCGGATGAGCTGACTCTAATGAAGTCAGCTTTAACAGATTTTCGCTAAGCTTTGAAAGCCGAATACTTTCCATCTCAATGATTTGCAGGTACTGTTTACGTTCTTCATGAGATAAATGGTCATTTTTTAAGGCATGAGCAAATCCTGAAATGGATGTCAGAGGTGATTGGATTTCATGAGAAACGTTGGAAATAAAATCTTGGCGCATTTGTTCCATTTCTCCAAGCTCTTTTGCCATTTGGGTAATACTTTCTACTATTTCATGAAAAGGATGATTTCGATTCCCAAGCTCTTCTTTGTAGGAAGAAAGATCAATATTAAAATTCCCTTGAGACATTTTTTTCATGGCATCAATTATGGGACGGAAAAAAAGGCTCCGCTTTTCTTGAACAAAGCCAATTCGGGAAATACCATACATGATAAGACCAAAGAGGAAAAATCCCAAAAATGAATCGATAATCTCCCTCATATAGAAAGATAAATGATTAATTGGAAAAACACGGAAAAACAATGAGGTGATGAAAAACGCCGCTGTCCAGCAAAAAAATAATAGTAGTAAAACGGCTAAAACCTCGCCGCTTTTTTTTAAAAACTTGATGATTTTCATTTTTTCACCTCTAAACGATAACCGAGCCCACGAATCGTAGTAATTTTAAAAGGACAGTTCTCATCTGAAAAACGCTGCCGAAGACGTTTAATGTGAACGTCTACAGTTCGCTCATCCCCTTCGTAATCATAACCCCAAATATCCTCTATCAATTGCTCTCTTGAAAAGGTTTTGCCGGGATGTGCTGCAAGCTTATACAAAAGTTCAAATTCCTTAAGTGGCAATGTGATTTCGTTCTTGCCATCAAACACTTTGTATGTAGAGCGATCAAGTTCAAAATTTCCAATATTCACCTTATTTGAAATGATGATATGGTAACGTTTGAGCAATGCCTTTATTCTAGCAATCAATTCAGCTGGATGAAATGGTTTAACTAAATAATCATCTGCTCCAAGATTAAAGCCTTTTACTTTTTGGACCGTTTCTCCCTTTGCAGTCAGCATTAAGATCGGGAGAGAATCAGAATAATAAGCTCTAATGTTCTCGCAAAGGTCCCAGCCATCCATATTTGGCATCATGATATCGAGAATGATGAGATCGACTTTTTCGGAATCAAGCAAGGATAACGCGTCTTTCCCATCCTGCGCCTCAAGAATCGTGAAGCCTTTCTCGGACAAGATGACTTGAAGCAATTTACGAATATGAGGGTCGTCGTCTACAATCAAAATTTTGGCCATGACTGTTCACTCCTTTTTCAAGGTGATGATTCATTTTGCATCCTTTAAAAATATTTAATTTTTTTTAGCATACTCCTTCTTTATGAACTAAATATGAATAAAAGAGGAAAGCCTTTGGATTTGGGAGTTCATATTCAGTTCATAAATGACTGTTACCATGGACTCAGTTATAGAGGAGGTATGGAAATGAAACATTTACACCGAACATTGCCAGACAATGGTGATTGGGCCATTGAAGCGCACGGACTCGTTAAAACTTTTGGCGATAAATGTGCGGTTGATGGCGTAAATTTGAATGTGCGCGCTGGTGCAATCTACGGCGTGCTTGGGCCGAACGGAGCAGGAAAGACTACCACAGTCAGAATGCTAGCGACCTTATTGCGACCGGACGCAGGTTCGGCATACATCTTTGGCTACGATGTGGTAAAGGAACCGCAAATCGTGCGTCAGTTGATTGGCGTGACTGGCCAGTATGCATCGGTTGATGAGTCGCTCAGCGCGATCGAGAATTTAGTGATCTTTTCTCGGCTGCTAGGGCTGAGCCGCACAGAGGCACGGCGCAAAGCGGCGGAGTTGTTGGAGGAATTTGGTTTGACGAAAGCGGCGAAGCGCCCGCTGAAACATTTCTCCGGCGGCATGCGGCGACGGCTGGATCTGGCAGCAAGCCTGATTGCACAGCCGCCGCTCATCTTCTTAGACGAGCCGACTACAGGATTGGATCCACGCACCCGCAATCAAATGTGGGATACCATCCGGCGATTATTAAAGCAGGGCTCAACCGTACTGTTAACAACCCAGTATTTACAGGAAGCTGACGAACTGGCTGATCGAATCGCGGTGATTGATCGTGGGAGAGTCGTTGCCGAAGGAACAGCGGATGAACTGAAAGCGTCGGTTGGCAGTTCGTCGCTGCAATTGAAAATCCAAAATGCAAAAGATATCGAAAATGCGCGCCAGACCGTTGAACAGGTGCTCAAAGTCCGATCAAATGTGTCGTTGGAAACGGGTAAGATTACGGCACCGATGGCGGACGCAGATCGAGTGACTGATTTGCTTATCGCTCTTCGCGAGGCAGGAATCCACTTGGCCGAATTGAGTGTCCAGAAGCCGACTCTTGACGAAGTGTTTTTAGCCATTACTGGTCAAAGCGTGAAGGAAGAAACATCAGAGACATCCAATGAAATAGAGGGGGTAAGAGTATGAAAAGCACTTCCAATCAACTAAATGTGAATCGCCAATTAAAAAACAAAACAAGCTTTGGCCAGGCGGTCCGCAATTCGTTGACGATGGTCTACCGAGGTTTGCTGAAGATTCGGCGCACACCTGAGCAATTATTCGATGTCACGCTTCAGCCAATCATCTTCACCTTGATGTTTACCTACATCTTTGGCGGAGCCATATCGGGAAATGTACATAACTATTTGCCGATTATCATTCCCGGCATTCTTGTGCAGACTGTCATCGGGACGTCCATTGTTACCGGAGTCCAATTGCGCGAGGATATGGATAAGGGTGTCTTCGACCGGTTCAAGTCGCTGCCTATTGCACGGATTGCTCCGTTGGCGGGAGCCCTGTTGGCAGACACGATCCGATATACCATCGCGACAGTGCTCACTTTTGTTATGGGGTATATTATAGGCTATCGTCCAGAAGGAGGACTGGGTTATGTCGCCATCGCTGCGGTTTTCGTGATTGTGTGCTCTTGGGCAATCAGCTGGATCTTCGCCTTTTTTGGGGTGATTGCGCGTACGGCTTCAAGCGTACAAGGAATCTCGATGCTTGTGCTGTTTCCACTTACGTTTCTTTCTAATGCTTTTGTGCCAGTCAAGACAATGCCAGATTGGCTCCAATGGTTTGCGAAGATCAATCCGCTCTCGCATATTATTGCTGCCGTCCGCGATCTGATCAATGCTGGAACTATTGGACAGGATTTCGCTGTCTCTCTCATCGGGGCCGCTGTTATCGTGGCGATCTTTGCCCCCATCACCTTCCGTGTATATATGCGTCGGGCTTAAATTGGGTATCGTATACGGATCCGTACACGATAGCCTAGTTGGCTTTTACCGAAACAATACGGAATCTTACTGCTGCTTGCAGAACTTTTAACAAATCATATAGGATTTCACAGTCTAAATGTGTATCGATTGTATACCGATGGCACTTTATTGAGAACAGCGAAAGGTATAACATTTTATAATGATTTACAATTTAGTCCATATAAAAATCTCTGGAAAGATCCAAAGCTATGAAGATGGAGTAATTAGCAAAGCTGATCTTGTTGGCAGGTTATCCAACATGAATGATGAGAAAGAGCGGCTGGAGGAACGACTGGCTCCAATCGAGAAACAGATGGGGCAAGGTGGCATCCCTAAAGTAGTCAAGCAAGTCATGCGGAATTTCATAACAAACTATAAGGAAGCTTTCACACAAGAACAGCGCAAGCAATTTTTGCATTTGTTGATTCATCAGATGACTATCTCGGAAAACAGAAAAATGGACACTATACAAATACAATTAAACAGAGTAATAGAAAAACACTTCATGTTTAACGGAGGAGAGAATTCATCCATTGTTGATGAATTCTTTCCTTTTATTATTTTAAAACTTCAAATAGGAATGAGGTTTAGAAAAGATAACAGCAATTGAATGTTTAAGAAATACATAAACCATTATTGGTCTGAAATAGTTCATGAAGATTGGCTTGTTGATGTGGTTGCTTTGAGTAGGCCATACATTGTACATGATCACTTAAATCGAATGTCAAGAAAAACTGAACACATACATTTTCATATTGCATGTTGATTTCTCAAAAGTTATAGGGTATAAATATAAGTAATACAATTGGCATTAACGGATTTGCGAAGACCAGAAGGAGTAATTTGAAATTTCAAAAAATAGCAAATGTTCCAACTTTCTGCATTTTGTCATTTAACACTTCAATGTAATGGGATGAAGTGTATATTGTTTATCTACGTGAATACCAAAAGATTTTTCATAGATAATGAACAGTCTAATGGTAAACATAAGGTACATGCTTACCCAATGGATCAGAGGTGGAGTACGTTTATGAATATCGATAATTTAAAAATGTTTTGTCAAGTAGTAGAGGAAGGGAGTATCAGCAAGGCTGCACGCCTTGGAAACATATCGCAGCCGGCAGTTACCAAGCAAATTCATCAATTGGAAAATGTATACGGGACTTTGCTGTTTGAGCGGATCAATGGAAAGTTGAATCTTACAGAGGCTGGAGAAGTTCTCTATCACTATGCAAGGGAAATGATCTATTACTATAACAGATCATTGGAGTCGGTTGCCGAGTTAGTCAAAAAACAAACGACTACATTATACATAGGTGCGAGTTTAACGATCGGCGAGTATTTGCTTCCCGGACTTATCGGAAGTTTTCGAAAGATTAACCCAAATCTGAAGTTTAGTTTGATCATTGGGAATACGCCGTATATCTTATCCAAGCTGGAAAACAATCAAATGGATATTGCGTTTGTTGAAAGTGCTGTAAATAACGACAGCTTCCATATTGAAAAATTTGCTGAGGATGAACTTATACTGGTTGCGCCATATCATCATCGATGGAAAGACAGCCCTGAAATCCATATAGAAGAACTGGCGGAAGAACAGATGATTTGGCGTGAAGTGGATTCGGGAACACGTCTGATTGTCGAAAATGCATTAAACAAGTATGGGGTGTATTGGACCAGATTGAGAGTGTAATGGAGCTTGGCAGCATGCAGTCCATCAAAAGCGCTGTAGAAGCTGATCTTGGTGTCAGTATTCTTCCGAAGTTGACGGTTAGGCGGGAATTGCAATATGGAACGTTAAGGGAGATCAAGATTTCCGGTTTTCACTTAACAAGGGATTTGTTTATGGTGAAAAAAATGCACCGTTTTGATAAACCAGAATTACAAAATTTTATAGATTTCGTCCGCCAGCAAACAAATTAGTTACGTAAATCTTTTTGTAAAACCTTATTTTATGATTTATGTTTCCCTATTGGGAAAACTTTCTGAAAGTGAATATTCAGCCGTTTTTTATTCAGAATAGTAGAATAAGTGAATATATTGTATTTCTCTTTGGGACATCTAGGGAGTGTTGGTATGAAAATAAAAAGTTTCCGTATCGCAGTACGGTCCGTCGTTATGGGATATTTGTTGATTTTGATCATTTTGCCGATTTCAGCCGTTTACATAAAGGGCTTTTCCCTTGGTTGGGAACCCTTTTGGAAAGAAATTTCAGGGGCTATTGCCTGGAAAGCGATTCTATTAACCTTGAAATTAAGCATTTTCACTACGTTAATCCAAGCTGTTATCGGGACTTTCATTGCTTTTGTTTTGGTTCGTTATCGTTTTTTCGGGCGAAGTTTATTCAATAGTATGGTTGATCTGCCTTTTTCATTGCCGACTTCGGTGTCTGGATTGATGCTGCTAACGCTTCTTGGGCCGCAAAGCCCGATCGGAAAATGGCTTAATACAATGGGAATTCATCTTCTGTACAATCAAGCAGCCATTATCATCGGCATGGTTTTTGTGACCTTTCCATTTGTTATTCGTACAGTCCAGCCCTTGATTGAGCAATTCGACCCATCACAAGAAGAGGCCAGTTATACGCTTGGCGCAGGAAAGGGCTATACATTTTTTAGAATCCTGCTTCCTTCTGTATTTCCTGGCATTATCGCCGGAAGTATGCTGGCTTTTTCCCGTGCATTGTCAGAGTTCGGGGCACTCTCGCTTATTTCCGGCAATCTCCCGGGAAAAACCATGGTTGCATCCGTTTTTATTTATGGTGAAGTTGAAAACAATAACATGCAGGGAGCCGCTGCTGTGGCCATTGTACTCATTACCCTGTCTTTAATTGTTTTATTATTGGTCAATAGTTTTCAAAAAAGGAGGGGCATACAAGCATGAGAAAGGTTTTCATATCCATTACAGTGCTTTTGTTTGTCCTGATTCTTATACTGCCTTTTATAAGCATCGTCTTCGGAGCTTTTCAAAACGGAGTTGGTCCGGTTATTCAGGCATTCAAGAGGCCTGAGGCCATTCACGCTTTGACCGTCACCTTTATCATTACCGTCATTGTCGTAATTTTGAACGCGGTAATCGGTATTATCTTGTCGTTGGAAATCGTGCGCGGCAAGTGGATTCCAAAATGGCTCCATTCTTTCATCAATATCATGATCGACTTGCCGTTTTCCGTTTCACCGGTAATTGGCGGATTAATGATTATTCTCTTGTTCGGGCCCACAACTGTTTTAGGGATGTTTTTCGAAAATATAGGGTTCAAAATCGTTTTTGCCCTTCCAGGCATGGTGATGGCAACCGTTTTTGTTACTTTTCCACTGATGGTACGTGAAATTGTTCCTGTGTTATCTGAGCTCGGCACTTCGTCTGAAGAAGCTTCGGCCACTTTAGGGGCTGGCCCGGTACGCACTTTTTTTCAAATCACTTTGCCTTCCATTCGCTGGGCAGTTTATTACGGCCTCGTTCTCACCATTGCAAGATCAGTTGGAGAATTTGGGGCTGTGCTGGTCGTATCCGGTAATATTATCAATCAAACTCAGACTGCTACCACTTTAGTTTATCAAGATTCAGTAAACAACAATATCGTAGCAGCCGATAGTGTTGCGTTGCTGCTTGGGTTTTTATCCATACTCGTTCTGTTGGTTTTAGAATGGATGAAAAATAGAAGGGAAGGAAAAGTTTATGCATATCGAGGTAAAAAATTTAGAAAAGCGCTTTGGAGCATTTCAAGCGGTCAACCAGGCAAGTTTTCAAATTAAAGAAGGGCATCTGGTCGGGCTTTTGGGACCTAGCGGAGGTGGGAAAACCTCTATCTTAAGAATGCTGGCCGGCCTGGAGAAACCCGATGCCGGAGAGATCTATTTTAACGGCAAACTTGCCAATTCATTGTCCGTCCAAGAACGGGGAATCGGCTTTGTCTTTCAAAATTATGCTTTGTTTAAACATATGACTGTGTTTGATAACATTGCTTACGGTTTAAAAGTCAAAAAAACGAAACCGGCTGCCATCAAAGAACGCGTACACAATCTAATAAACATTATGGGGCTTGAAGGGACTGAAAATAAATTTCCCGACCAGCTTTCAGGCGGGCAGCGTCAAAGAGTCGCTTTTGCACGGGCGCTTGCCCCAGAGCCCAAGCTGCTTTTATTGGATGAGCCGTTTGCAGCAATCGATGCCAAAATCCGCAAGGAACTCCGGGTTTGGCTGCGCAGCCTCATAAACGAATTTGGTACGACCACCATTTTCGTGACACATGACCAAGACGAAGCGATAGAGGTTGCTGACGAAATTATTATTATTCAAAAAGGGCAAGTGGAACAGCAGGGTACCCCATGGGAAATTTATAACCAACCAGCTTCTGCGTTTGTTGCATCTTTTATTGGTGAATCCAATAAACTGGATGCCCCGCTTTCATTAAACGGCTTTCCGGAACTATCGGAGTATAAAGGTCCGGATGTCCAGGTTCTCATCCGCCCCGAATGGATAGAAATCCATTCTGAAAATGCCCCTGTCCGTCCGGAAGCAGGGCAGGAAGGAACAGTAAGACATGTGCACTTTCGGGGTGATTCATGGTATTTGGAGATTGAACTTTTAAACGGAATTCGATTATTTACGTACCAGGCCATTAATCAACAAGTGTATCAACCTGGCGACAAAGTAAACATATTCATACATCGGCTCTCTGTATTCACACCTAAAGAAACACGGATATTAGAAAATCGATCAAAAGTCGATTTAATGCCTATAAACCTATAATTTTTCTAAGAATAGGGAGGATTAAAATGAAAAACAAACAAATTTTTTCGCTTTTTGCAGTAATCACTCTAATTGTCGCTGTAGCGCTTTCCGGCTGCTCTTCCAGTAAAGCCGACAGTGCTGCAAGTGATAATAAAAAAACCGTTACACTAACGATCGCAGGCTATTCCACCATCAAAGATGAATTTGGTGAAATTATTCCTTTGTTTCAAAAAGAGTGGAAGAAAAAAACGGGCCAAACCGTTAATTTTAAAGAATCTTACCAAGGTTCAGGATCACAAGCTTTAAATGTCGTCAATGGATTTGAAGCTGACATTGTTGCTTTGTCGCTTGAAGGGGATGTAGACAAAATCCAAAAAGCCGGATTGATCAAACACAATTGGAAATCAGCTCCTCATAATGGCATTATTACAAAGTCCATCGTAGCTCTTGGCGTTCGCAGCGGCAATCCGAAACATATTCAAGATTGGTCCGATTTAACCAAACCAGGGGTGCAAGTTTTGCTTCCTGATCCAAAAACTTCCGGCGGCGCAAAGTGGGACATAAATGCCGTTTACGGAGCCGGCCTGAAAATTTCGGAAGAAAAGACAGGGAAAAAGAGTCCAAAGCAAGCAAAAGAATTGCTCAGCAAAGTCTATAAAAATGTTAAATCTTTAGATAAAAGCGGTGAAGAATCGATGGCCACCTTTGATAAAGGAAGTGGCGATGTCATCATTACGTATGAAAATGAATTGCTTGCCCGAAAGAAAGCAGGGAAAAAATACGAAGAAGTCATTCCGAAATACACAACATCCATTGAAAATCCTGCTGCTATTGTAGATCAATATGTTGATAAGCATGGCACGCGGAAAGTAGCAGAAGCGTTTTTAAAATTCCTCTGGTCACCGGAAGCGCAAGAAATTTTTGCGAAAAACGGTTTCCGCCCTGTTGATTCAAGCGTTGCCAAAAAATATGCCGACAAATATACCCAACCTGAAGGTTTATTTACTACAAAATATTTAGGCGGCTGGGACAGTGTTAATACTAAACTTTACGGCACCGGGGGAGTATGGGATCAAGTTATCGCAAACAATTAAGGATCCTGCTCCCACCTGCAGCAGAATAAATGATGGATGGAGCTCAACAATTTGTTGGAGCTCCATGCCTGATTGTTTCCCTTTTCTCGTTTGAGATTGATTAAAAATAAAAAAAGATCATGATAAGGAGATCAATCAAAGAGCACTGATCCAAAACACACTAACATAAGTAGCACAAATCCAGACCATGGTTTGTGCTACTATTTTTTATACCTGAATCCCAAATGGAATTTTCTAGTTTTCGGTTTATTTTAGTAACAGACAAAGGATGAAAGTCCTTTGTTTTTTTATGCCGTTTTCATTCAGAATAATCAATTTATTGATATTTGGACTGGTTGACCAGTTTCGATTCTTGAGTTTTCAATATGTTTGGTCATTCCAATTAAATTGAATCTTTTCATTTTCATTTTTTTGAGGGCTATTGTTATCAAATTATACAAGTATACCTGTCATACTAGATTGAGATTTTCCATAATGGCTAATATCATTAGTCAAACGTCAGTTCCTTTATATGCAAGGGTTTTTGATTTAAAGGGAATTTTGTTTTTTTTCTGCCCGTCTCTTTCAACATTTAAGTCTGAAGATGATAACTCTGCAAATAGAAAAAGTTCAAATTAAATTCACAAATAAATGTGAAATATTTCACAAAGTAATGGTATATTAACATTGTAGAATTGATTGTGAAATATTTCACAATAATATTTAGACTAAGTTTATTTTTACAGGCAAGAATAAAAAGGAATTACTGATTAGGAGTTGAAAGGTCATGAGTGTATGGGAGCAATTATATAATCCATTGAACAACATTTGGTTGTCAGCTGCTATAGCAGCCATTCCAATCATCCTTTTTATTGTTATGTTAGTCTTTATTAAGTTAAAAGGATATGTCGCAGGTGGCTTAAGCGTTCTAGCAGCAGGAGCTGTGGCTCTTTTCGTCTATAAAATGCCGGCTGCTATGGTTGCTGCAGCTGCCGTATACGGTGTTCTTGCCGGGATATGGCCGGTGGCATCCATCGTATTAGCAGCCATCTTTTTATATAAAATAACGGTAAAAACGGGACAATTTACGATTATCAAAAATAGTATTTCATCTGTAACGGAAGACCAGCGAATTCAAGTGTTGCTTGTAGCTTTTTCATTTGGAGCCTTTTTGGAAGGAGCTGCAGGGTTTGGAGCGCCGGTAGCCATCACTGCTGCGATTCTTGTTGGTCTTGGATTTCGTCCTTTATATGCCGCAGGACTTTGCTTGATAGCCAATATTGCAGGCGGGGCTTACGGTGCAATGGGAATACCGGTCACCATCCCTGCACTGCTTACCGGTTTAAATGGCCTTTCTGTTGCAAGATACACTGCTTTGGTTCTGCCTTTGGTGAGCTTTATGATTGCCTTTTTGCTTATCTTCATTGTGGATGGCTTTAAAGGAATACGCCAAACTTTCCCTGCTATACTGGTAAGCGGTGGTTCATTCAGTCTTACACAGGCTTTCGTATTGTATTTCTTGGGAGCTGAACTGGCAGATATTTTTTCTGCGATTGTTAGTTTACTTGCACTCATTCTTTTGTTAAGAGTATGGAAACCAAAAGAAATCTATCAGGTGAAACGCTCTGAAAACAACTCGGAAACAGCAACAGAAGAGACGGCAGCAACAGAAGCAAAGGAAGCATATCCTGTTAATAAAATTATATTTGCCTGGCTGCCATTCATATTATTAACTGTATTCGTAACGTTGTTTAATCTATCTTTCATAAAAAAATTGTTTGAAGCAGGCGGTCCGTTGAATAAACTTGTTCTTCTTTTTCCGATTCCCGGATTAAATAATCTAGTGATTCGGCATGCGCCGGTGGTGCCTGAAAAAAGCCCGTATCCTGCTGTTTTTAAACTTGATTTATTCTCATCCACAACGACAGCTATTGTATTAGCGATCATTTTTACTTTGCTGATACTACACTGCGATTGGAAGTTGATAAAAGAAACGGCTGTCGAAACAGGAAAGGAACTCATTTCACCTATATTAACCATTTGCAGCGTACTGGCATTCGCCTATATTTGTATGTATTCAGGTATGTCATCGACGCTTGGTCTTGCTTTTGCTTCTAGCGGAAAGATTTTCCCGCTATTTTCACCCATTCTTGGTTGGCTAGGGGTATTTTTAACCGGTTCAGTCGTGAATAGTGGATCATTATTTGCTCCTCTTCAATCTGTAACGGCAACACAAATCGGAATTCCGCCGGAAACAATGGTTGCTGTTAACGTCATGGGGGGAACAATGGCGAAAATGATTTCTCCGCAGTCTATCGCTGTGGCTGCTGCGGCTGTAGGACTGGTAGGAAAAGACAACGAATTGTTCAAGTTTACAATAAAGTACAGTTTAGTTTTACTGATTTTAATTGGTTTCATTAGCTGGTTTATTTTCTAATCTTTCATATTTGAAAAGAGCAACATCATCATGATGAAAGAAAAAATAAATTAGGTTGGCAAGGAATAGTGATATAAAAAAGAATGTTTAGGTGATATTTTTGGTACAGCCTCACACTGATCCAATTAAGATATATGCGATTATATGAATAATATTTGAGGAATATTTATTCGAGAAATTTATATACGTTGCAGAAAACCGTATCATAAGCGAATGAGATGATTAGAAATGTTCGCTAGCGGAATGGTTAATAGAGCTGGATGATTCTCGTATCATCCAGCTCTTTTGTGCGCCTGGCATGGGTGCAGTCTATAGGGTGAAAGTCCTGAGCCACGAAGGCAGTAGTAGTGGTTAGCTTAACGCAAGGGTGTCCGTGGTGACACGGAATCCGAAGGAAGCGAGCGGCAAACTTAGGGTCTCTCGGAACACGAACTTCATAGAAGGCTAGGTAACATTGGATGAGTCTGCAAAACAAGATAAAGTCCATACTGCCGAAGATGTTACAGAGTAAATGGAGCAGATAGATGGAGAGAAAGACTGTACTCTTACCCAGGGAGGTCTGACGGACACGCCAACTGAGTTGGTAACCCATCTAGCGATGCATGGCTGAACCGTCAGAAGTCAGCAGACGTCATAGTACAAATAAGGTCGCTCCTTTGAGAGCTTCTGGTCAGCATCGGTTCCATCTGCTTCCGGCAACATCCAATCTGTTGTCAATAATGAACGGTTATTCTATTGCTTCGAATATCCCATCTTATCCGTTTTTGCCGTTACGTTTCAAATCCTTCTACATTCTAAAAAGGTTTCATTAATGCAATGACATTTTCTTCGTCATCCACAAGGACTATTATTCAGCATTCTATCAAATCTCCTTTAAAGTATTAGACTTATTTTTCATCAAAACCGTAATCTTTCGTCATAAGTTCACAACATTTTGTTAGTAATATGTATTTAAGGAACTAGACAAACCTTATTCGAAAAGCAGAAAGAACCAGATTTTTATGAAAAATATGGTAGTACCATTACCCTATATGATTTACGTCATTTTTATCATACTTTTGCAATTACCCAATGGAGTTAGCTGGAAATTGATCCTCCACATCCATCAATAAAAAGAAGAAAAGAGAAGACAAGTACCCTCTAAAAAGTTCCACTGTACATTTAACAGCAGCGCTAATATAATAGAATCTTGCGTAACAATGAGATAAACCTTTCAACAACGACTCTTTCTTCTTACTGAAAAGTGTACCTGATTCGTCATTCATGGACGGATTTACCGAAAAGGGAGTTCCAATAAATAATATCAACAAAAAATAGCAAAAGTTTTTCATTCATATCTCATGCTTATAAAAAGATAATGGGTATCGTTCGATTCAATTTAAGTGAAACCTATCTCATTCAAAGGTGCAAACTTAAGAAAAGTAGGTGACCTCTTTGTTTTACTACAACCAGTTGAAAATACT
Organism: Bacillus sp. FSL W8-0102; assembly: GCF_038007225.1. NCBI lineage: Bacteria > Bacillati > Bacillota > Bacilli > Caryophanales > Bacillaceae > Bacillus > Bacillus sp. FSL W8-0102. Next base: position 3,700,008 of record NZ_JBBOWT010000001.1, on the reverse strand, counting down.
CAATCAAAAGAAGGGGGATTATGGGGAAATGATCGTAATAGATGGAGTGGTAGGTGTTGGAAAGAGTACATTGATGGAAATTCTGGAGAAAAACGGGTACATAGCTTTTAAAGAGCCTGTCACTAAAAATCCCATTTTGGATAAATTTTATTATGACAGAGAAAGGTATAGCTTTCCCTTGCAAATTTATTTTTTAAATGAAAGGTTTAAACAAATTAAAAAAGCGTCTCAATATCCAAATTCGGTTTTAGACCGAAGTATATATGGCGACGTCATTTTTGCCAAAATGTTGCGCGACAATGGTGAAATGAGCGAGGTTGAATTTCAAATATACTTGGATTTATTCGGAAATATGATGGAGCATTTAAAAGCGCCTAAACTCTTGGTATACTTAGAAATTTCAACGGATGAAGCCATAAAGAGGATTAAAAAAAGAGGGAGAGAGTATGAACAAGTAGTAGAAAGAGAATATTGGGAAAGACTCAATCAAAATTATCGTGATTATTTTGAGCAATATTCGTTTTCTCCTGTTTTAAAAATCAATGTGGATCAAATCGATTTTGAAAATAATCTTGAAGATAGAGAATATGTATTGAATTTAATTGAGAAATCATTACATACTGAATGATTGAAGATATGGATAAAAATCGCCGGAACATGATTGCATCTTATATTGTATATGTATTTGGAAATACGTTTTGAGCCATGGATGTGCTCCTTCTCATTATTGTAAAAGGATTATTTTACAAAGAGGAAGCAGCATACGGCTCTTTTTTTATTACGTAATCATAAGGACAATGATGAATAAAGTGAAGGAATTGCGAGCGGTTCTTACAAGGGAAGCAAACACTTTTTTGCTTTCTTTTGTTTTTGGTGTTGTTTGCCTCGGGGGGATGTTGCGGTGAATTGTATCATAAATAGAGGCAAAAATTGTTGAAGATAAGGTGGAATTTTATTGTCGGAAGCGGGTATTGGCTGTAGATAATCAGTTTCATTATCCGCTTCACGATACAACACGTGGATAAGTACAAAGGTTTTAGAATGTTGACTTCTGTAAAATCGAATTCAAGTTCAATGTTTTTAATGGTTCTTGATTTTCCTGTTTGTTTAATTGTAATTTTATCGATCAATAAATGAAGTAATTGTTTTTGATTTTCTCTTGATGTCTGCTTATAAACGAATAGAAACTTTTCAAGTAACAATTCAATAAGCTCCGGTTGAATAACTTTTTGAGTCAGAAGAACTCAAATGTAATGTAATCTCATTTTTCTTCTGTTCTAATTCTCTTTTTTCATTGGAAACCTTTTGTAATCTTTCTTGTAGGATATCTATCGGGAGTGTATTCTTTTCAAAAACTTCCGTATACTGTCTTGCAATTGCTGGATTTCCAACAAGCGGTTTTCAATTTGTTCTAGTTCTTTACTGTAGTTGAGCAATTTTCATTACAATAATTACCATGTAAAAAGAGACAAACGGAGTACCCCTTATGCCACATGAAGCTGTTTTTTAACGACATCAATGGGAATATCTTGTTTCGCTGCATCGTAAATAAACTCCACGAGGCTATGTCCTTTCTTCTTTCGAAGGAAGTCAAGCCCGGTAGAGAAATCGCTGTTGGATTCGACCATACTGTACACATAAGCGAGTTGCACCAAGATCCAATACCGTTTCACCGCCCGACGCCCGCGAACGCGGTACCCATCGAGCTTCAGCTGGTCTTTCGCTTGTCGAAAAAAGCATTCGATCGACCAACGCTGGGCATAGTAGCGCAAGATCTCTTCATCGCTTAGCTCCCGGTCGGTGCTCAAGACGCAGTGAAGATGTTCAGGTGTCATCGGCTGATCGGCTTTCCAAGCCAACAACACAACGGCATCATCGAGACCTTTCAGCGCTCCCTCGTAGCGATACACGCGATAACGCTCTTCTCCCACCGTGACGAGATGGGTGTCGTTCGGTTCGATATAGCGGGCAAACTGTTTGGCTTGGATGGCGATGCCTTTTGGATAAAGAACCCGATTCGTCTTGAGCATCGCAATGACGTGGAATCCTTTTTTCAGGCAGGCTTCCACGAGTGTTTTCGATGGGTACCAAGAGTCCATGAGCACATAAACGGGTCGACTCACATCCAACGAAGAAAGCATCTCGATCGCGAGTTCCCCTTTGCTTTTCCCCGCCGTCTTGTCGTAGAGGCGAAAGGCAAAAGGAAACGCTTGGGTCATCGTATGAACCATGAGCCAAACGAGAGAATGTCCCCAGATCGACTTTTTCTCTGCGTGAGAATAGTGCCAATCACACCCTTGAATGGCGTGTGTTGCCCGTGACGAGGGCTTCGTTTTTTGGCAAATCGTATCATCGATCGAAACAAAAATGGGTTGATTCTCTCGTTTCGAGCTGCGTTCGACACGATGAAGCACCCACTGCTGGAGTTTGCGAAGCAACGTCTCTTCTTCCCATGGGCTTTTCGTGAAAAAATGGCTGAGTGTCGTGCGATGGTTCGGATGAAAACTCCCGTGATGTAGATCGGTCAGTGTTCCCGAAAAGCCCTTTGTAATCATCGCATCCACGATATGAACGAGATGCTTCATGACAGGTTTTGAGAAATAAAGTGCCAACCCCAACATCGTCAAAAACTTGTGGATTCCTAGGTGATGTGCTAATCTATTCATGAGACATGAACCCCCTTGTGAGTAGTTGTGGCACATCTATTCTAACCAAGGAATCGGGTTCATGTCTTCTTTTTTGTTTGGTTGTAAATTTATGTTAGCGAATTTGCTCATCTACAGTTCTTTATTCAGGTTGTTTAGAGAACTAGCAGAACTTGAATTTGCATCGACCAATACAAACGGATACACGTGTTCATGAAGGAAACGTTGATTCCAATTTTGGATCATCGGATCCAGTCCTTTGCACAACGAGGAGACCGTGGACTTAGAAAACGAAGTACCGCACAATTCTTCTGTGATTTGGGTGATCTTGCGGGTAGACACTCCGTTTACGACCATTTCCATGAGGGCCAGTACCAGAGCTTGTTCGCTCCGTTGATCGCGTTGAAAGAGTTCGGTGGAAAATTCCCCATCCCTTGTCTGCGGCACGCGCAAGGTCAACCGTCCCACCCAAGTCGTCAATTGGCGGGGATAATACCCTTTCGAAAGCCTTTTCGCTCCTCTGTGCGCTCATAACGGACGCCGCCAAGTTGATCCGTTAACTGAGCTTCAAGGATTTGATTCAAGACCTGTTCCAACAGTTTGGCCAGTCTTTGATCTTGCGACAGGAACCCGTGCAGAATTTCATCGCTTAAAGTAATATTGTATTGCGCCATAGTTGCTTTCCTCCTTTTTGTTTTTGTTTTGGTCAATGTCCATTCTATCAAAGGGAAAGCAACGTGGCTCTTTTTACATTTCCTTTTTACACAATTTTACGGACTCAACTAAAGGCTTTAAAGAATATAAAATACTGTGCCATCACGATCAGTACCTTGTACCTGCTAGGTATGCCACTCTACTATCTCATGGGAAAAAAAGTTGACCCTCCAAGTTTCATACCAATGGGATTGGTCATTATTTTCGCCTCTATGGTGATCGCCTTTTTTGCTGCTGTTCTCCAAAGACTTTTACAAGAAGCCATCGATATAAAATCGGAAAATGATTTAACGATCTGAGGTGAATCACTTGGCAATTATAATCAATCTTGATGTGATGTTGGCTAAAAGGAAAATGAGCCTTACAGAACTTTCGGAGAGGGTTGGAATCACGATGGCTAATCTTTCTATATTAAAAAATGGAAAGGCAAAAGCCATTCGGTTATCAACTTTAGATGCGATTTGTAAGGCTTTAGAATGTCAGCCTGGCGATATTTTAGAATACAAAAGCGACGAAGACACTCAAGGATGATGAAAGTCGGGAAAATTTACACGATATGATTGCTGACATTTTTTTGTTTCTAACCTTGCTGTAATCCTATCCATCATCAATTAAAAGGAAAGGGGAGTCACTTATAATTTAACCATTCATAAAATTTACAAATATTTAGGCATAAAATGTATTGGGGGATATAAATATTTTTTAAATCGCCTTTTAAATAATAGAAGAAATGATTCGGCGGTGAGTCTGGGTGCATAACCCTAAATCTATCTTAATCAGAACTTACATATATTCAGAAGAAAACTTTGGTGGCACAAATCATGAGCGCTCTAAAACAACTCGTTCGTTTTGGTTGGGAACAGGCCCTATCCTGTTTGTTTCCTGTCGTGATTTTTGCCTCTTTGGCTTTTACAAAAATCATGCCGCTTCCTTTCCTGCCACGGTATGACTGGCTGCTCATCATCTGCATTCTGATGCAGTGGTGGATGGTGCATTCAGGGCTTGAAACACGGGATGAACTAAAGGTTATCATATTGTTCCACCTTATTGGACTTGCCCTTGAAATTTTCAAGGTAAATATGGGCTCCTGGTCTTATCCGGAGAAAGGATATTGCAAAATTTTTGGAGTGCCTTTGTATAGCGGATTCATGTACGCAAGTGTAGCGAGTTATCTTTGCCAGGCGTGGAGGAGGCTTAAGGTTGAACTGGTGAAGTGGCCCCCGTTTTTGGTAGTTGTAGCTCTTGCAGCTGCGATTTATTTGAATTTTTTCACCCACCATTATTGGATGGACGTTCGTTGGTGGTTATCCGGACTTGTATTTATCGTCTTTTGGCAATCATAGGTCACATTCGAGGTGGATGGAACTCGTTACCGTATGCCACTCGCACTTTCTTTTGTGCTCATCGGATTTTTCATATGGATAGCCGAAAATATCGCAACGTTCTTTGGAGCTTGGGAATATCCATACCAAACCGATGCATGGAGTCTCGTTCATCCAGGAAAGGTGAGTTCATGGTTCTTATTAGTGATTGTTAGCTTTCTTATCGTAGCGACGTTAAAGCAGGTTAAGGGAAAAATGTAACCGTCACGTACTTTTAAACCATTTTCTCTAAATAACTTTGAACACGATTTGCCCAAAATGGTCTGGCGGTACTTTAATCGATAGCTATCGCCGATTATCAGATAGTAGGAGTTGTTCTTCTATAATAAAAGCTCACTAAATTAGGTTTGATTTCATGCCTGATCACCTGTTCGGCTTCTTCGTTTTTAAGGTGATACATAAGACAGGGCGAGAGGGGAAAGGAAACACGTTTAAGGCGCGTGGCGGTACAAAGTGGATAAAGGAATTGGCACGAAAATCGTAAGGTGATGGATAAGTCCGCAGTAAATGGAATGGAATAGAGACTTCAGAAGGGTCACTTCCACAAGGAGTGGCTTTTTTTTTTCGGTGTGATTTGATCGCTTCCCCAAACAACAATTTCTATCGGTACCATGGCTTCTTCTGGGCAACACATAGAGGGTTCAGACCCTTCATTAGTTCTTATGTCTTATTTTTTAAAGGAAAAGCCAGTCTAAAAAAACAGGCGCTTGTCATTGGTTCGGGATTACTTTACCATTTATAGTGGTTGGATATTTTGATTATTATGTCAATTAAGTTGAATATTAAGCGGAAAAGAAGGATAAAAGAGTCATGAAAAAATATTTATTATTACTCATCCCTATTTTTTATTACGAGAGTTTTGCAAAATTAGATTTTTATTAAAAAGAGTTTTAAAAGAAACCCAAATAAATTGGGGTATTTTGTATCTTTGGTTTACAAATATTCTGTTTGTCCTTTTTTGGGCGTACTTGCAGAATTTTTCGCTTTAAAAATTTTTTAAGCGGTTTGTTGCTTTTTACTCTCTTTTGCCATTGCGAGAGCTGAAACCAGTAATACGATGGCGTTCAAGTAAATATGAGTTTTTACTTTATCGATTCCCCACACATGCAGGGAGTTCGCTGTAAGATCACTTTTCATTCTTGAATTGCACCGTTCTACACTGGTTCGCTCATTGTAAAGTTCTTTCCAACGTTTGGAATCGCGGTGTGGATTAGAGTACCGGCGAAGATCCTTATTCACGTTAATTTTTACTACCATTCCATAGTTGGAGGATGAACAGGCTGCCATTCCTAATGGGCAATCCACTTTTCCGGTTGCGTGTGGACATCTGAATTTGAGCTGATCCTTATTGGCTCCCCAATAAGTCATTTCGTACCCCATCGAACAGCGTGGGGTTCCATTGGAGGCAATTCCTTCGGGAGGCTCCTTTTCATTACGCAAATTGAGTGGAATAATAGCTTGAGCCCCAATGTTCTTGGCGGATTCGTAGTTTTTAAGCTGGTCGTACCCACCATCCATTATCAGGAAATCAATTTTAGAGTTTGTACAACTCTTTACTTGTTCAATTAATTGTGGTGCGACATCCCCATCGTTGATATGAGCAGGGGTTACTTCAATCGCCATTGGTAATTCACTTTTGGTGTCAACGGAAAGATGCATCTTATAGCCAAACCAAGTCATTTTATTACCGAAGGAATCAAACTTTGCCCCCCAATTGGCGTTGCCTGTTTGTTCACTTCGCTTCTTAGGCTGCTTCTTTTCGTAAGCATCAATGGCGGCACTGTCGATAGCCTGATGTTTTCCATCAATTACTCCTTCCTCTTGAGCTAACTGGACGAGATCTTGAAAGATTCTTTTCACAAGTCCAGTTTTGGTTAGTGAAGAAAATACTCGGCTAAGAGTAGAGATGGATGGTGCAGGCCTGCTAATATCTAAACCACATTGGTAACGAAAACGCAGGTCATTTTTCAATCGATTGTGAAGAGAAGTAAAAGTATCAATACCTTCTAATGGGGCAGCGATAAGAGCCCTTAATATCCCTTCTTTGGAATGTCCTTCAGCCCCTTGGGGTGAAGAACTTTTCAATTGTTTAGCATAAGGACGCAAATCTAGAGCACTAAAAAAGATCGGTAATTTCTCTTTTGACTCTAAAATTTGCAATTCTTCAAAGGAAAATAGACTTTCTTGTAGAATATACAAAGTGACTTCCTCCTTGTGGATTTTTGTGGTTTGGTCACTTCAAAATTCTACAAATAAGGGGTGAAGTCCTTTTTTATGCTTTAGAAAACCTTATGGCTCTTGGGTTGAAAAATGTGCAAAATGCTCATTACAAGAATAGTATTCTCCATTTTTCTTTAGAGGATGTGCTGAACTTAATGGTGGTCGTGATTTGTTTAGATTTTCTTTTAAAACGCACAAACTTACAGCACGTCTTTCATTGGGGGATCGCGATCTGTTTCGTGTTTTATTTTTGTGTGTTATACGAAAAAACCATTTATTTTAGAGGTTTTTTAAATGTACCACATCATTACTATCCAAATGGTCTTCACTCTTTGTTCAACACATTTAATGGGATTCCTCTAAGAGGTATTATTGAGGAAATAAGCATTAATCCTTCACTTATTTCTGCACTCTATCAAATTTTTGGCAACGTTTTTTTACTCATGCCTTTCGCTTTTTCAATGCTTTATTTTAAATGGGTCAAAAGCTATCGGCGGGCTATTGGATATTCTATGATTTGTGCACTAACCATTGAAAGCATCCAATTTCTCCAAAACGTCTATTTATTGTTTGTTCTTTCTTGGATTAAGAAGAAGCGTTGATATCGATGACATGATTTTAAATACCATAGGGGCAATGATTGGCATAGGTTGTTACTTTCTATGGTCAAAATTTGAAAATCGTTTCCGAGATAGAGAGATAACCGTGGAAGGGTAGCACCTAAATTGTAAAGAAACGTAGGACAGGCCAGACTGACTGTTTGAATGGATGAACTGGGAAAAGACTGGATTCAACAAAATTCCATAGAATATGATATCGGCCAAAGTCCATTCGCAGTCGAACCAAAACCAGGACCATATCCTTGACCGGGTTTGGTTCTTTTCTTTTTCGTTCTGCTCTCAATCCCTTGCCTGCAAGGATTCCGGGGTCTCTCGATTGCCCATCAGCTCAAAAGCGGGCCCAAAGCCTTGGGGGAGTGAGGCTGTAGAAGGTCGGGGCGAGGGAAAGAAAGATTTATAATTGTAAAAAGAGTATGCTAACATCCGGAAATGATTCAATCCTAATAAGGAATACGGAAATAATGTGCTAGTTTTCACTGGTACGAAAGTCCTATAAGCAAATAGAGTGGTTGTACAAATAGTCAATTTATCCTGATTTTATCAAAAAAAGAGGATAATTATAACTTCGTGTCTAACGTCTACATAACAGCGATGATTTAGAAGCAGCAGAAGCACTTCTATTGAGAAGGGAGGGTAAAGGATAAGAGCAATGAGCGGAAGTGTCGAAACCAGTCGTCGCCATGTCGGTATTGGATTGGCATCAATTGTCGTCGGAATTTTGGTTGTCTTGAGCATCTCCGTGTCGGCGCATGCAAGTGGCATGAACTATGCCAAAGCATGGGAAACATTGTTTGGTGCACGATGGAACGGTCATGTTCAGATCCAAGCGTCCTACAATGATCATGGTCGTCACGCCAAGCGCGGTTATCACCGGTTTACACGGGAAGCGGGACCTTCGCTTGATACGGGTCGTCTCTATACGTCAACGGCAAGCTCACCATCGGACAGTAAAATCCGGTCCAGGGAGGACTCCGTATGGGATTCTCCGCTTTGGGGTGACAAGTACACGACCCACTATTACTACGACTTTTTTTGGTTCTAAGTTCGAATCTTTGGCTGAAAATTTTTATCACTGACTTTGTCTGGGAGCATGCCGCAGGAAGGAGGTTTTTCGCGTGAAGACAAAAAAAGAGTTGTTGATGAACTTAAGACTTGCGCTTAGCAGCCTCCTTCTCGGCATGCTGACCGCTTTCATGGTACAGGCCTTCCAGTGGACCCTTGAAGATCGCAAGGAAGTGACGTTCGGATTGCCGGGCGAGGTCACTATACTGACGATGTTCGAGGGTCCGCAGAAGGTTTCAGCGGCCGATGCTGCCTCTGCGCGAGAGGCGCTAAAGGCCTATCTTAATGATCAGTCGCTGGCCTTGGTCTATGCCTCGGTAGGCGAAGGCCGTCCCGAGATGATTGTTTGCGATCCGCATCATATCCTCCCGTGGTTGCCCAGAGCCGGCAACGAAGGTCCCGACTCGACGACGGCCCGTGCCTACCTTTTTCGAGGCACGTACACGGCACATCGGTGGTCTGCCTTGGGCACAGCGCCCCTTTTGCCGAATGGAGTCGAGGTGGCCGGGGTGATTGATGCTCCCCCCGGAACAGATAACCTTCAATATGTACGGACCATCGGTCGGGAGCCACTGCCCTCTGGACGCTACACGATCAATACCACGGACCCGACCCAAGTAAAACATATCCTCGATCTGTTCTATCGGATGGGATTTGTCCCTCAGCAGAGCCAAAAGATTCCATTACTTACATATTTCCTTCAAAATCCGCTGTTGATGATCACCTTGCTTTTTCTGGCCATGGGCCACGTCTGCGCCATCTTGGACTGGGCTCTCTACATTCGCGGACGCGCGCGGGAGTTCGGCATTCGGTGGCGCCATGGCGCCTTGCCCACTGACCTCGTCCGGGAAAATCTGGTGGGTGGGCTACCCGGCTTGGGGGTGGGCAGCGTTGTGGGAGTGATCTTGTCGGATCTGCTGGTGGCGGGAATCGGCCAAACGAATCCGGAGCTAGGCAACTTCCGGACGCTTGCCAGTGCTGCTGTCTCGTTCCTCATGGTCATCGTGACGTGGTCGGCGACCCTTTATGGGGTCATTAAAACGCGTAAGGAGGTGAACATTGATGCGTGAGGTGTGGGATGGGGTGGTTATGGCTTGCCGGCGTTGGCCGGTAATGCTGGGACTTTCAGGGATGATCGCCTCCGCCTGCGTGGTGTTCGCGTTGGCCTTGGAGGACGTTGTGTCCCAGGTCGCCGTCCTGAAAGGGGCCGTGCATCTACGGGAGCGTCACGCCGTCATGTTCACTCCGTACTACCCGTCGGGTGAGGCGAGTCACGTCGGAAACGAGACCGTGCAATACGTGATGGACCTAATTAACCGCCAGAAGGCCTACGCTGCAATCATTTACAACATGGGTCTTAATCATCCTGATTTCGCCGGTGGGCATCCCACCTTGGTACTTTTCGGTGACGTGCTCCCGGATTTATTCCCGGAACTCCCGCTGTGCGAACCCGCGCCGTGCGCCATGCGCGGCTCGAAACTCGCCGATGATAAGATCCATGCCGTGAACATAGCAGGCGAAAGCATCCCGGTGGTCGGAACGCTGCCGCCGGGAGCGACCTTTTTTGATCCCAATGCCGCCGGCTTACCCTTGGATAACCGTCTCGTCATCCGGGCGCCGACGAAACTGCTGCCTTTGCTCAATGTACAGGAGCGAGAGGAGGCGTTGGTCCGGACGGTCCTGCTGGCTCCAGAAGCCAAGGTGGTGGACACATTCGTTGCCGGGAGTGCACATGGGGGATTGTTTCTCGTTCCCCATGACGTCGCCGTCGATCAGCCACAACGGTTCCGCGAGATCATGATGAGTTCCGCCATGTATATCGTGGGCATGCTGAGTTTTCTCGTGTTGGTCTTCGTTGCTTTCGTGTCCTCCGCCCGCTTGACGATTCGGCAGGAGCATCGAGCTTTCAAGATCAGAGCCATGTATGGGGCGACGCCCTTTCATCTCAGCCTTCGAATTGGCGGTTTTTTGGCAACCGTGATCCTGATCCCGCCGCTCACCTTGCTTTCACTGCTCCTTTGGTATCTACATGTGGCGGGTGCCCCCGCGCCGGGCGTGCCGCTTTGGGTCATGTTGGCGGTCTTGCTCACGTTCGTTTTGTTGTGGTTCTCGTCGGTGCGCAAGGTGCGCATCACGGAAAAGATAGGAGGGTGAAAATGAAAACGATCCTTGAAGCTCGCAACGTGTCAAAGATTTATGGGAGCGGTCGTACGCAAGTCACGGCGGTGCACAACGTTTCCCTGCGACTCTCCGCGGGCGAGTGCGTCGTGTTGATGGGAGCGTCTGGGAGCGGCAAATCGACATTGCTGAGTCTATTGGGTTTGATAAGCCGACCCACCGAGGGGCACATACTCATCCAAGGCAAAAATGCCGCGGAAAATGAGCGCGGCCGGGCCAGGCTGCGGAATGCGTTTTTTGGGTATGTCCATCAGGAATACGCGATTATTGAGAATGAGACCGTCGAAGCCAATGTGATGATTCCGCTGCAATATGCCAGACCCCGTCCTGGCCGTCAGGAGCGGCAAGCGAGGATACGGCAAGCGCTGGAACAAGTCGGTCTTGATTGGGCCTTAAAGAAGAAACCGTCGGAGCTGTCGGGGGGTGAACGACAACGTGTGGCGATTGCCCGGGCGTTGGTCAATGATCCGGTCGTCGTACTCGCCGATGAGCCGACAGCGGCCCTGGATAGCGAGACCGCCCATGCGGTGATGACTCTGATTCTATCTCTCAAAGAAAAGGGGGCGGCGGTGCTCGTGGCGACGCACGATGATCGGGTGGCCAAGCGAGGTGACCGCATCCTGCGGATCAACGACGGCCGCCTCATTACCAGTGAAATAGGTTCAGATTATCATTTTCATAAAGATATAATAGATGACAATTAAAAGGGAACTCAAGACTATTGTTGAACGTAGGTCAATATAGAACAGACGTGGAATAAATAACCTTATGATTGAGTCTTTAATAGAGGATTCCAAGAGGATGAAAAAGTTGAATATTGAAATTAAGAGCGAAGAAGAATTTAAGCACTATAAAGCGTACCGAGACGGCTATTTCGTCATAATCGACACAACCAGAAGAGTTATACATACAACAGGCTGTCCATATGTAAATATTTCAAACTTCCGAGAGAAAGTATTGAAAAATGCCAGCAAAAAATCGTTGGTATTACTTTACTGATGGTCTTGTGGAAGGTAGAGAAATGTTTCGGGCTGAGAAATGTAAGCACTGTCGTCCTGAGTAGGGGCTGCTGAACAAATAGAATTTTCCCGATTTACAAGGATTTTCATCCCTTTTTGTCGAAACCAAATGCAAGGATTTTATCATCCATTCTTAAAAAACCTTGCGCTTGGAGGCTCCTGCTTTATATAAACGAACGGAAAGCCAACTCTTTTTGCTGGATGATTTTTTCTTGCCGTTTGGCGGCAAGTTAAAATCTCAAGTCGTGACGTAAATTTTAAATTGCTTTATTGACAAAAAGCCATCAAGTGTCCTCTACTAAAAGTGTCAAGCCGAACTACAGTATGAATATTGTGGTCCAGTTGTTTTTTGCATGTGTAGGAACCAAAAAAGAGAGACTTTTAGGAGATGTATTGATCGGTGAAACAAAATAAATATGATGATAAGAATTTTTTTCTGCGTATGAAAAAATGTCTAGGTCAGTCAAAGGACTTGAAGGTGCGGGAGAATGGCATGTTTTTAAATCTTTATTGCCAGATTTGCGAAACAAAAGGGTTCTTGATTTAGGGTGCGGTTTTGGCTGGCATTGCCGATATGCGCGCGAGCAACAAGCAAGTTCTGTGATCGGTGTAGATATTTCAGAAAAAATGCTTCAAAAGGCTCGCGAAATGACGGATGACCCATTTATTACGTATATAAAAATGGCCATTGAAGACGTTGATTTTCCTGACGCTCAATTTGATGTTGTGATCAGTTCATTGGCTTTTCATTACATTGAGCCGTTTGCATCCGTTTGCAAAAAGGTTTATGACTGGCTGAAGGCAGAGGGTACTTTTGTTTTTTCAGTAGAACATCCGATCTTTACTTGCCGAAACGAACAAGATTGGTATTACGATGACCAAGGGAATCGACTGCATTGGCCGGTTGACCACTATCAATCGGAAGGCATGCGTGTAACATCTTTCTTAACCGAGAATGTTGTAAAATACCATCGCACGATTTCAACCTATATTAATGATTTAATTCATGCTGGCTTTAGTATAAAAGCGGTCAAAGAACCTGTGCCTTGTGATGAGATGTTAAAAAATAAACCTGAAATGAAAGATGAAACACGCCGGCCTATGTTTTTAATCATCTCAGCAGAAAAAAAGCCATGCGTTTCTCTTTAACATTTTTTCACAATAATATGAACTCAACGACTTGGAAAATGATGTTCCGCAAAATTTTTTTGTAAAACGGGGTGATCTTGCGGGGGAGGCACTCCGTTTACGACCATTTCCATGAGGGCCAGTACCAGAGCTTGTTCGCTCCGTTGATCGCGTTGAAAGAGTTGGTGGAAAATTCCCCATCCCTTGTCTGCGGCACGCGCAAGGTCAACCGTCCCACCCAAGTCGTCAATTGGCGGGGATAATACCCTTTCGAAAGCCTTTTCGCTCCTCTGTGCGCTCATAACGGACGCCGCCAAGTTGATCCGTTAACTGAGCTTCAAGGATTTGATTCAAGACCTGTTCCAACAGTTTGGCCAGTCTTTGATCTTGCGACAGGAACCCGTGCAGAATTTCATCGCTTAAAGTAATATTGTATTGCGCCATAGTTGCTTTCCTCCTTTTTGTTTTTGTTTTGGTCAATGTCCATTCTATCAAAGGGAAAGCAACGTGGCTCTTTTTACATTTCCGATTCATCACCACATTTTGTGATTTAACCCAAAAAATAAGGAAAACACTCACGAATTCCTGGCAATAATGTTAGCGTCACTTAACATAAACAGGAGGTTCTAAAGTGTTTTCCGTATCACTAGATTTGCCAGAATTTGAAGTTGTTAAACAAGTGTTTCTTGAAGATTGCAATTTGTTACATGTCGAGAAAAATACTACAGAAGAACGCTGTTCTTACTGCGGTTTTTTTTCTAGTCATGTCCATGACTGGCGGACAAGAAAGGTTCGTGACTTGTCCGTATTAGGCAAGCCCCTTTTCTTATTTGTCAGAGTGTATAGATACCGTTGTCACAACTGTAATGAGGTATTTTCACAAACATTTGAATCTATCCGTCCTAATAAGCATCAGACCAATCGGTACAGAGAATATCTGTACGAAATGTGCATTGGCTCTACTATCCAAGAAGTGAGTCGAAAGGAAAAAATACCTTATACAACTGTTGAAAGAATATTTTATTCCGTTGCTAAAGAAAAAGAGAAGGAGCATTTAGAAACTCTTGAAAGTGTTTTAGAAAACAATGAATTAATCCTTAGCCTTGATGAGATCGCTGTCCGAAAGGGTCACCGATATGAAACAGTTCTTATGGATACCCAATCCGGGAGTGTGCTTGGTATGGAACATCAACGGAGTTATCATTCAACTCAGATCTTACTTGCCAAGAAGATTCTGTCTAATAAATGTGTTCATACCGTTGTTATGGATATGTGGGATCCCTTCCATAAAGCTGTTAAATCTATATTCCCAGAGGCCTGTATCGTCATTGATAAATATCATGTGGTGCAAAAGGTGACACATGCACTTGACCAAGTTAGAAAGAAAACTCCTGGACTAAAAAAGGGACGGTTTAAACTCTTGAAAGGTTCTGAAAAGTTAACGGCTAATGAAAAACAACAATTAGACGAGATGCTCAAAGAGCATTCAGAATTGTCATATGCCTATTTTCTAAAAGAACTCTTTAGAGAAATATACCAAGTGAATGACTATGATACAGCTGATTCACTCTTAGAAGAATGGATTCAACTCGCATGGAGCAGCCCATTTCCTTCATTTCATCAAGTTGCCAAGACGATAGAAAATTGGAAGGCACAAATTTTACAATATTTTCTTACACCTTTTACGAATGGCCGGATTGAAGGTACAAACCATAAGATTAAAAACATCAAAAGACGTGCTTTTGGCTTCAGAAACCTTGAAAGATTTCGGCTACGTGTATTTTTGGAATGTACAGGTAAAACTTATAAAAATCAGGTTGCTTAACCATGCCCTTCATCAGCTTTCCGCATTGTAGTTGGTAGAATGGAATCCGTCAAGGAAAGCACTTGACCGCTTCCATTCTACCCACTTAGTGGTCTGCAAGCTGACGAAGGAGCTACTCTAGATTGAGTATCAATCTCGCTAACTTATTTCCGGAATTGTGTGAACATCACAGAATATGGTGATGAGACACATTTCCTTTTTACACAATTTTACGGACTCAACTCTATAATAGTAAATGTTTGATTGACTGGAAGCTATTTACCTATTACAATATAACTATATTGACCCAGACAATATTTTGGCGGGTGATCAATTGATAGGTTTAGAATACATCCTTGAACTTTATGGAATGCAGCAAATTGAACTAGCCGAAAAGCTTGGAATTAAAAAGCAAAATATTAATCTTTGGATTAAAAGAAAGCAAAAGATCTCCAAAAAACATTTACCTACGTTGGAACAAATTTTTGGCATAGACGCTAAATACTTTTCGAAAGAATTAACTGATTTGGATAAACTGGAGATTCAAAAAGAAAAATTAAAACGGGATTTACAGCCTATTATTACGAAATATGAAGAACAGTTCCTCATTGGGGAAGAAAATGATCTTGTTGAAGTGCCAGTTTATGACAAAGAGGAATTGAATCAAATAGAACACGATATTGAAAAAGCCAAACTAATCGAAAAATTTCGGAACATGCTTAATCGTGCTGAACATCAACCTTATTTAGACACATTTAAATTGGTTCTTGAACTTTTAGATAAAGCACAGCATGAACCGGTTTTCCATAAAACAATAGAAGCTTTAGCGCATTATTTAGAAGTGTTACCAGATTGGGTGTCAACAGGCCCAGAACAAGATGAATTTGAAAGCGAATTATTCGAAGTATTAGATGATTTTAATTACTAGAATTAAAGGAGACTTCATGATGGAAACAGCAAAGATTGGATTCGAAGAAACACTTTGGAAATCTGCTGACAAATTACGTGGAAGCATGGATGCATCCGAATATAAACACGTAGTCTTAGGACTGATTTTCTTAAAATACATTTCTGATAAGTTTGAAATGAAGTATAACGAGTTAGTTGAAGAGGGAGAAGGTTTTGAAGAAGACCGCGATGAATATATTGCAGAAAACATTTTCTGGGTTCCGAAGAAGTCACGATGGGATTTTATTAAAGACCATGCCAAAGATCCGAAAATCGGTCAATACATTGACGAAGCGATGATCGAAATTGAAAAAGAAAACCCGACACTGCGAGGGGTGTTAGATAAACGTTATGCCCGTCCTGAAATTGATAAACGCCGATTAGGAGAACTGATAGACCTCATTTCAACGATTAAATTGCACAGCAAGCAAGAAAAAGACTTACTTGGTCGTGTTTACGAATATTTCTTAGGTAAGTTTGCCGGTGCGGAAGGAAAAGGCGGTGGTGAGTTCTATACACCACAAAGCGTTGTTAAAACATTGGTTGAAATGATTGAACCGTATGAAGGGCGGATTTATGACCCTTGTTGTGGCAGCGGCGGCATGTTTGTTCAAAGTGAAAAGTTTGTTGAACGCCATCAAGGAAAAATTGATAATCTCTCTATTTATGGTCAGGAACTCAATTCAACGACTTGGAAGCTTTGTAAAATGAATCTTGCTATCCGTGGAATTGAGGGGAATATCGGTGAACACCATGCGGATACATTCCATAACGATTTGCATAAAACGCTGAAAGCAGATTTTATCCTTGCCAATCCTCCATTCAATGTGAGTGACTGGGGCGGAAATGAATTAGTGGATGATGTTCGTTGGAAATTCGGTACACCACCAGCGAGCAATGCCAACTATGCATGGTTACAGCATATGATTTATCACCTTTCACCAAATGGCGCAGCTGGTATTGTATTAGCCAATGGTTCGTTAAGTTCCAATACATCGAATGAAGGGGAAATCCGTAAAAACATACTTGAAGCGGATTTAGTCGATGCCATTGTTGCTTTGCCTGACAAATTATTCTATTCAACAGGAATACCAGTGAGCTTATGGATTTTAAACCGTAATAAGAAAAATCATCCTAAATACCGAAGCCGTGAGCATGAAATTCTATTTATCGATGCACGAAACATGGGTCAAATGGTTGACCGTCGCCTTCGTGAATTAACGGAAGAAGATATTCAAAAAATTGCTGGAACATACCGAAACTGGCGTAAACCAGATGGGAAATATGAAGACATCAAGGGATTCTGTAAATCAGCGACGTTAGAAGATGTACGTCAAAATGACTATGTATTAACGCCCGGACGCTATGTTGGAATAAGTGATGTCGAGGATGATGGTATACCGTTTGAAGAAAAAATGGAAACTCTCACCAGTGAATTAAGAGAACTATTTGAAAAATCCCACCGATTGGAAGAAGAGATTAGAAAAAATCTAGGGGGGATTGGGTATGAGTTTTAAAGAAACAGATTTAGGCTTGATACCGGAAGAATGGAAAGTAGATTCATTAAAGAACTCTCTTTATATTAAAGGAAGGATAGGATGGAAAGGTTTAAAAAAGTCTGAATATCTAAAAGAAAGTAACTTTAGAATAATAAATGGATCTAATATTACAAATGATAATAAAATTGATTGGGAAAATTGTGGTTTTATTTCTGAAGAAAGGTACCTAGAATCACCTGAAATAATGCTTAAAGAAAATGATATTGTTATACCCGTGGTGCTAGATAAAACTCAGACAAGCATAAAAATAGCCCTTGCTGGCGGATCTCCAGTAGAATGAAAGTGTCACCCAACATTCGAAAGGAGAGATCCCCCATGCAAGAGCACTTTCATTTTACTACAGATCCAGCCAAACTTCAAAAACAATATGCCGCTATTTTCTGTTTTGTTTCTGCCCAACTGTCGTTGATTCAAATGTATCTTCATCGCCGCAACCGTCACTTGGTCAAGCAAGAAGACGAAGTGGTCATGGCGGTTCACCTTTTGGGGAAGCTGCTGGGCTTTTCTTCCGAACGAGCCTGGCATCGTTTTGTCACGGGAAATTTGTTCACAAACGGCTCGTTTCTTGAACGCTCCCGATACAACCGCCGCTGCCGAGCGCTTGGTTTCGCCATCAAATGGATCCGTCATGAGCTGGCGAAACGTGGCCAACACCATGCTTATGCGGTCGTCGACAGCTTGCCTCTTCCGTTGTGCCATCCCGCAAGAATGCAGCGCGTCAAGCGGTTTCGAGGGATCGCGGATATGGGGTATTGTGCTTCCAAAAAGCAATGGTACTACGGTTTCAAGCTGCATCTTCAAGTGACCAATCAAGGGCTGGCCATGGGCTATGTCGTGACGGAAGCGTCCTGCCACGACGTCAAAGCCGCTGAAACGGTGATGACTCAAATCCCTCATCCCTACAACTTTGGGGACAAAGGGTACATCAGCCACGCTCTTCGAGAAAAGCTGTACGAAGAACACCAAGCCGCGTTCTGGACACCGTCTCGACACAATCAAAAGCACGGCCCATCCAAGGCATGGGAAGAATGGATCAGGAAAAAACGCAAAGTCATCGAGACGGTGTTTTCGATTCTCGTAGACCAATACCGGATCACCGACATTCGAGCGAATTCCATTGCCGGGTTTGAAGTGGCACTCGATGGCATCTTGTTGGCTTATTCCTTGGTCACACTAGGGCTGGTTGAGCGCTGACACTCAACTAGCACCACGGGTATTGTTATGACAAAAGATGGTACAATAGGAAAACTAGCAATTATAAAAAATCTTCCTGGACCAACGACTATTGCATCTGGATTATTTTTAATTAGAGTAGAAGATCCAAGTATTGATGTAAACTACCTATTTTATTATTTTAGAAGTCACTTTTTTAGAAGTTTAATTCATTCAAGAATAGAAGGTTCTGTTATACCTCATTTATATCAAAGAGATTTAGTGAATCTGAAACTTCCTTTACCAAATATAAACGAACAAAAAGCCATAGCCCGTATCCTCTCAACTTTAGACGAAAAAATTGAAACGAACAATCAAATCAACGAAAAGCTTGAAGAAATGGCACAAGCATTGTTTAAACATTGGTTTGTAGATTTTGAATTTCCAAATGAAAATGGCAAGCCTTACAAATCAAGTGGCGGCGAAATGGTTGAAAGTGAGTTGGGGATGATACCTAAGGGTTGGGAAGTTGGAACAATAAAAGATATTGGTGAAGTAGTTGGTGGTGGAACACCGTCTAAGAAAAAAAATGATTACTATACATCTAATGGTATTCCTTGGATTACTCCGAAAGATTTATCAGGTTTTAATAAGAGGTACATAAAAAAAGGATCTATTGATATAACTCATAAAGGTTATAAAAATAGTAGCGCCAAAATGTTACCAAAAGGTTCAGTTCTTTTTAGTTCAAGAGCGCCTATTGGTTACATTGCGATAGCTAGTAATGAAGTAACTACTAATCAAGGTTTTAAATCTGTTGTTCCGTTTGAAAATTTTGGAACCGAATTCGTCTTTCAAACTTTAAAAAATAATATAGAAACAATAAAAAATAGAGCTTCTGGTTCTACATTTAAAGAAATTTCAGGAGGAGAGTTAAAAAAAATAGAAGTAATTTTACCTCCTCAGAATGTAGTAGATAAGTTTAATCAAAGAACAAAAAAAATTGGGGAGTTAATTGCCACTTATGAAGAACAGAATGAGCGCTTAGAAAAACTTCGCGATACTCTCCTTCCTAAACTAATGTCCGGAGAAATTCGTGTCCCGCTGGATAATGAAAATTTAGTAGAACAGAGTTAATGGAATATGGCAGGTTCCGATTGCGAAAGGGGAGAGGAGAATGAGTTTTTTTGAAAATTTTACGGAAGATAAGCTGGAAGAAGCAGCTATAGAAATTCTTCAGGAACTTGGGTATGACTATGTCTTTGGTCCGGACATTAGTTGTGATGGGGAAAGACCGGAACGCAAAGATTATCGTACCGTAATTTTAGAAGACCGTGTAAAAGATGCTTTGTTTAAACATAATCGCCATTTGCCACAGGAAGCAATAGAAGAAGCATTTCGGCAAATTATAGCTTTTAATAGTCCAAGCTTAGAAGAAAACAACCGTCATTTTCACAAATTAATCACGGAAGGCATTGATGTGTCGTTTCATCAAGATGGTCTTAGCCGTTCCATGAAGGCATTCTTGATTGATTTTGAAGAACCAGCTAATAATGATTTTTTGGTAGTGAATCAGTTTACGGTCGTTGAAAAAGAAGAACGCCGCCCGGATTTAGTTATTTTTATAAATGGCATCCCATTCGTCGTTATCGAATTAAAATCAGCATCTGATGAAAATGTGAGTATCGATAATGCCTATGCACAAATTCAAACGTATAAACGTGATATTCCATCTTTATTTTATTATAATGCGTTTTGTATTTTATCCGATGGAATTAATGCGAAAGCGGGAACGATTACCGCAAGTCAAGAACGTTTTATGAATTGGCGGACGGTGGATGGGGAAAACATTGAACCACTTGAAGTGCCGCAATATGAAGTGTTGTTAAGAGGGATGCTGGCAAAAGACCGGCTTATTGATATTATTGAAAACTTTATTCTCTTTCAGGAATCTAAAGAAGAAGAACGAGATGAAAATGGGAAGAAAATTGGCGAAAGAAAAACGATTGCCAAAATTCTCGCTGCCTATCACCAATATTTTGCGGTAAAAAAAGCGGTGGAAAAGACAAAAATAGCGACCAGTGAGAATGGAGACCGTAAAATCGGTGTTATATGGCATACACAAGGTTCGGGTAAAAGTTTTTCGATGGTTTTTTATACAGCACAGCTTGTCAAGCAGCTAAATAATCCAACCATTGTGGTGATTACCGACCGCAACGATTTAGATGACCAGCTATTTTCTACGTTTTTAAAATCAAAGGATATCTTAAGACAAACACCGAAACAAGCAGATGTCCGCAAATTGAATGAAGAACAGAAAAAACAACAAGCCAACGAAAAATCAAAAGAGATAAACGGATTATATGATCTTCTAAATGACCGGGAATCAGGCGGTATTATTTTTACAACGATTCAAAAGTTCAAACCGGAAGATGGCGAAATGCCGGTTTTAACCGATCGTAAAAATGTGATCGTCATTGCCGATGAAGCCCATCGCAGTCAATATGGTTTTTCTGCAAAGACAGATACAAAAACAGGCGAAGTGAAATATGGATATGCAAAATATCTTCGTGATGCACTTCCGAATGCTTCCTTTATCGGTTTTACAGGAACACCGATTGAGCTGGAAGATAAGTCAACGCCCGCAGTTTTCGGTAATTATATTGACATTTATGATATGACGCGAGCAGTTGAAGACAAAGCAACGGTTAAAATTTATTATGAAAACCGTATTATCCGCTTGGAAGCCAATGAAGAAGAATTAGCGAAGATCGATGAAGAATTTGAAGAGATTACCGAAGATCAGGAAGAATCAGTACGTGAAAAATACAAGTCCAAATGGTCGAGGCTCGAAGCGATCGTTGGTTCACCTAACCGTATTAAACAATTAGCAAATGATATCGTCAGTCACTATGAAGAAAAAGCAAAAACCATTGATGGTAAAGCAATGATTGTTTGTATGAGTCGCCGTATTTGTGTCGCACTTTATAACGAAATTGTCAAATTACGTCCAGATTGGCATTCCGATGATGACGATAAAGGTAAAATTAAAGTCGTCATGACAGGGAGTGCTGGGGATGATGATTTCTTACAGCCGCATATTGGCGGTAAGAAACGCCGTGATTTATTGGCAAAAAGAATGAAAGACAATAGTGATGAACTAAAAATCGTCATTGTACGAGATATGTGGCTCACTGGATTTGACGTCCCATCCATGCATACGATGTACATTGATAAACCGATGAAGGGCCATAACCTTATGCAGGCAATCGCACGGGTAAACCGTGTATTTAAAGATAAATCAGGTGGAGTTGTTGTAGATTATATTGGGATTTTAGAAAGCTTAAAGAAAGCTTTAAATCAATATACCGAAAGTGATAAGAAAACAACGGGTATCGATACATCGGCTGCAATTGCTGTGATGAAAGAGAAACTTGAAATCCTGCAAGATATGATGCATGGGTTTGATTACTCTGCTTATATGGGTTCATCCCAAGCAGGACGTATTCGTGCCATCACTGGCGGAATGAATGTCATTTTTGGTAAGAGTGAAAAAGAACAAAAAGAATTCAAAAAGACGGCAACCGAGCTAGCGAAGGCGCATTCACTATGTGCAGCGACGGATGAAGGAAAAGCAGCAGCCCTTGAAGTTAGTTATTTTAAAGCGGTTAAGGCTAGCCTAAATAAACTTCAAGAAAAACAGCCGAAGCGAAAGACGAAAAAAGAAATCGAAGCACGCGTGAATCAATTACTCGAACGGTCCATTATTTCAGAAGAAGTAGTGGATGTCTTTGAAGTGATGGGATTAAAACATCCGGATGTTTCCATATTGTCAGAAGAATTTCTCGAAGAAGTACGTTCATATGAATATAAAAATTTAGCCCTTGAAATGCTTAAAAAATTGCTGGAAGGCAACATCAAAACAATGGAAAGACGCAACCTTGTCAAATCCCAAAAATACTCGGAAAAACTGAAACAGTCGCTGAACAAATATAAAAACCAAGCCATTACAAACGCCGAAGTAATCGAAGAACTAATTCAAATGGCAAAGGACATGAAAAAAGAACGAGAAGAAGAAAAAGATCTCGGTTTAAATGAAGATGAAATTGCCTTTTACGATGCTTTAACATCTGAGTCTATAGTTAAAGAGTTAATGGAAGATGACGTCTTACGTAAAATCGCCAATGAACTGACTCAAGCAATTAGACGGAACATGACCATTGACTGGCATGTTCGAAAAAGCGCCCGTGCAGGAATGAGGAGAATTATTAAGCGACTATTGAAGAAGTATGATTATCCACCAGAACAAGCGAAAAAAGCATTGGACACAGTTATGCGACAAGCAGAGTTAATGGCGGAGCATACTGAAGTAAGAGATTGGAATACGCTGCAGGCTGCGGAGTCTAAAGGTGAATATGAGGTTTAAGAGAAACTGTCCTCAGTTACTTCAAATGAAATTAAAAAAGAACTAAAGTGATAATTACTTCTGCCAAATTCTTTACTCTTCAATCCTTGATTTAAAAAAGAAAAGTGATTTAAATAAAGAATTGGGCTACTCAGATCATAACAACTAGATATACCAACAGAAGGCAGTTCCAGATTCTTTGGAACTGCTTTTTTTATAGAAGTTAGTATAAATGAAACCTAACAATAAGTAGATTAATAATTTCTATAAATGGGAGGGATATAAATGAAATTTTCAGAAGAAAAATTAAGGTTGTTTGCAGCTCCTTTAAGTGAAACTGAGGATCAGAAATGTAAAAATGCTATTGGTATGGTAAGGGACGCATTAAAAGACATTGGATTTACTGATGATGGAAAAACGATTGAAAAATTATATGCAGACACCTATTCTTATTCTTTAGAAATGAGAAATGCAACAAAAAATAGGAAGGTTAAACTTTTTGTTAAAGGATCCTATGCAAATAATACCAATGTAAGGACAGAAAGTGATGTTGACATAGCTGTAGTATTAGAATCAACTTTTAAAGTTAAGTATAGACCAAATATAAATGATGCTAAATATGGATTTTCAAATTCTACTGATAATGTAATGACGTTTAAAGATGATGTTGAAGATGCTTTAAGGAAAAAATTCGGTAGTGACGTAGAACGGAAAAATAAGTCCATAAAGATACATGGTAATACATACCGTGTAGATGCTGATGCTGTCCCATGCATGAGGCATAGAGATTATAGTAATGACTATAATTCTGATCCAAATAATTTTATTGGTGGAATCTTTATACGTTCTGATGATGGTCAGACAATTATCAATTATCCAGAACAGCACATAAGAAATGGAAGAGAAAAAAATAATCAAACTAATACTTACTATAAAAAAATGGTCAGGATTAGTGAACTACCCACCACCTACGCTTCGCTTAGAGGCGGGGGCTTCAAGCGACTTGTGCGTGTTCGCTGAACGGTAAGCCACACACAAGAACCCTTTACGCTTCCCTTCGTTCCGAAGGTGTCCGTTCTAGCTATATTCTATCCTATTAGTTGGCTAACGCCAACCGAAATTCATCTCCCACTTATCGTTGGGCTATCGCCCTTCACACGCTTGAAGTGGGAGACTTCTTTCGGAAATAATGTTAAAAAAATGAGATACATTATGCAGGATGAGAACTATGAATCTGCAAATAATGTAAGTTCATTTGGTTTAGAATCTCTTTTATGGAATTTACCTAATGAAGCATTTACAAAATATACTATATATAGATATGCATTTGGGGAAATAACAGAATATTTGTGGAAGAATAGTCATATGCTACCTTTTTATAAGGAAGCAAACGGAATAAAACCATTATGCGAATCTACAATTGATGTTGAAAAATATACTAGATTTATTAAAGATTTATATAACTTTTATGAATACGATATTTAGGAGGTAGAGTTCTTGAGTGAACAAGTAAAAAAACACTTGAAGGTTGCCTTATATATCGCTATTGCTATATTTATTATTTGTTCATTAATATCAATGCCTGATTCATTTAAAGATATCTCTAGCTACACAGGTATTTCCGTTTTTTTAACAATAATTATTTCAGCCTTATATGAAAAATGGGGTTGGAGACTAAATCCTTTTGAAAAAACTCCTAAACTATCTAATCAATATGACGGTACTATAGAATATCAATATAATGGAAAAACTAGTAATAAGAATATAAGAGTTTATGTTAAGCAAAGTTTATTTCACCTAGAAATTAAGTTAGTAACTGATGAGATTGTTAGTTCAACCATTACAAGTAAGATTATTAAGGAAAATGGAAATTACGTCCTGTATTATACATATATTACAAATCCGAAAAGTAAATATAGTGATTTAAACCCAATACAATTTGGTACCTGTAGATTCATTATAGATGATACAAATAAATTAACTGGGATCTATTGGACAAGTAGGCAAACAAAAGGTGATATTTATTTAAATTCTTTTAAAGGTGAAGCCATTAATTTTCCTTCTCGGGAAATAGCAAAGGATGGTTAGGAAGAAATACAGGGCGTTATAGTAGATGATCCCGCTTATATACATTAAAATTGACGCAGACGGGGATTGTTTAAAAAAGTGCATTATCTTAGAAAAGGATGAACATTGGCTCTCATAAATTGCGAATCTATATAAATTTAAATATATTAGATAGTATTTTCATGAATTTTAAATGTAGGTGTTATTATGTCAAATACTAAAGCACTAGTAGTAGGTGTTAGTAATTATTATATTGCTGGGGCCGGAAATCTCCCATTTGTTAAGAATGATGTAATTGAGATGGAGGAATCCCTTTGTTCTGGTTTGAAGTTAAATACCGATGACATTATTACACTTGGAAAAAAAGAGGATGTAAAGAAGGAAGAGTTTATAAACTCCATTTTGCAAATTTCAGGTCTTTTGAATAAAGATGACAATTTTATATTTTATTTTTCAGGGCATGGAGCCAAAATAGAAAACCAACACTATCTTGTGTGTAGTGATAACTTTATAAGTACACAGGAAATTATAAAATATTTCGAGAGGGTTTCAGCTAAAGGAAAGATTATATTTTTAGATTGTTGCTACTCAGGAAATTTTTCAGTTGATGAGACACCAGTTTTTAGTATTGAGGAAACAGTTAATGATTTTGTGGGTAGAGGATATGCAGTATTTTCATCTAGTAGCTCTACTCAATTATCATATAGACATCCTGATAAGCAGATTAGTATTTTTACTAGTTTTTTATGCTCTGCGCTTAAAGATAGACATATTATAAGACAAGGTAAAGTTTCATTATATGATATACAGAAGCTCGTTAGGCTTTACTTAGAGGTGTGGAATAAAAAGAATCCTGATAAGCAACAACATCCTATATTTAGATCAAATATGGGCGGTACTATTTATTTCGAAGTAAAAGAATATGTACCATTTTATACAACAAGGATATATGAAGAATATGATAAATATATTATTTACACTGTAGAACCTCTTCACATTGGTTTGACAAAGAGATATGCTGTGAAAACTATTTTAAAAGAACCATTTTCTCTTGAAGAAATAGGTGAAATTTCTTTAGAAATTACCAAGATAATAAAGCATGCAGAGGTATACAATAATGAAATTACTAAAGAACGTTTATCTTGGTAAATCAGCCAATATAATTTGGAATTATTTTGGGCGTGATGAAAGTGATATTGTGAAAAATAATTATATTTGTGTTACAACGTGGGTAGATGATTCTCAAGATAAAAAATGGTGGTATAGAATAGATAATAAAGACACTTTTTTTATAAACGGTGTCCATTATAAAATCTTTCCTTACTATGAATTGATAAGAACATATTACAAGGAGAATACAGGTAGCAAAAATGATTTAATATTAGAAACAAAAAAATACTAGCCTCTGTAATATCCCTTGCCCAAAAAGTCATTCATTTTTTTAATGAATATAATAATAGAGTTCTAACAGAAGAAGACTTTTTAAAGAAGATGGACTACTTGATTCCTGAAATAAACAAGTATGTTGTTGAAAGTCAAAATTTAAATATCCCACCTGATGAGATTCGTGATTGGAGTCAAGCATGTGCGGATTTAATTGGAACAATCTATGATTTCACTCTGTTTTATAATAGGAAGTATTTATCCCAAAGAACACTGGAAAATAGGAAATCTTGTATGGAAATGGCAATAAAGCAATATCTCTTGGATTTAGAGAAAGTCCGTAGTCTGGAAGAGAAACTGTAGAAATTATTATTTATTACACTTTTATATTGATTAAAATTGTTGAAAGCATTGAGAAATTACATCCCAGTGCTAATATTTTGCCTCTCAAATTACCACGGTGAACCGTATCATAAGTGAATGAGGTTTTTATAAGAAAGAAATAAAAAGGGAGACGGTTAGACATAGGAAATGTCATCACTACTGTATCAAACTACAGTCCTAATCAGTAGTCTCCTTTAAAAAACAGTTATTTTATCACATATAACTTATAACTATGGAAGAATAAAAGAACAAAACAGTTTCTAGTATTTAAACTTATTCATTGCAAGTGTATTGAAATTCAGGATCAGTTTGGATAAAAAATCCACTTCTTACTTGCCCAGCCCAGTTTTGCTATGCTTCCTTCCACTGAACAGTGTCAAAAAATTCATCAACTGTTGTTGTATCCTAGAACCATATCAGTGGAGTGAAAGGCGCAAGTGGTCCCGCATCTCCCCAAACACCGCTTGCTTGAATCGTACTCTGTTTAACAAGAAGCAATGGATGTCCGTATTGAAAGGCCATGGCAGGTTCAATCTGCAAGAAAGGTGAATATGGTTTACCTTGAGCTGTAGGGCCTGTTGGATTCAAAAGGGCAGCTGCCGTTCCATAACTTGACTTAACTATTCTACGAATATTTTCCAATGTAGTATTAGGAAACTGGTCAGTGTTAGGCAATGTTCTTGGGAAAAGCAGTACCTTTTTTTATTTCTTTAAACATACGAATGATAAATTGTTGCTCCATTGTAAATGGGGGTTGCTGTAGTCCGAGAGAAATAAGGTTTTGGTGGCTGAAAAAAACAGGTATTATAAAGAGCGCACTTGCCGCTTGATGCAAATCATCCATATCCTTGTAAGCCTGTTTTATCTCTTCACTGCAAATATTTTCTTTTTGAGACTTATCTTGCCCCATTTTTGTCACCTCCATGGGTGATAACTTATTCAGGAGAAAAATTGGAGGTTTAGACCAACCAACTTAAAAACTACTAAATTGGCTTCGTAGTTAGCTAGAAAAGTTTTTTTTAAATATTTGTAAAGGATCTTTAGGGGGATTCATTTGTTAACATACAATAGACAGGGTTTGTAGGATCATCTTCAATTTTCTTCCAGATTAGGCTAATATGTGCATCGACGGTTCGTTCATCGTTTAAAATATCATCTTTTAATGCTGCTTGTATAAAAAGTAAGCATCAAGGTTCTTTTTATAGTTTTCGATTTACATCATCATCTTATGACTAGGCTTTAGTAAGAGGGTGACCATCATGAACATTATTCAACTGTTTAATTGCTTTTATAGAGAAGATGTGGTTACGGATCTGATGGCAAATTTAATCAATACAGAAAAGAAGTTTGCGAACTGGTTTGTGGAACATGTATGTCATGTTTCTGGTTCATATAAGATGGTGAACGCACATACGCGTGTGGGATTAGGAAAGGGCATTGGAACTCCGGATTTAATTATTGAATTGAAAAATGATTCAGCAGCTGAAAAGATTTTGGTTATTGAAAATAAACTAGGTGCTTTAGAAGGCTATGAGCAAACAAATCGGTATGCATCCGACCAGGGAAAGGAAAAGCTTTTTAAAGCTCTTAAGATTTCCCCGGTTCCTATTGAGTTTTTCTTTCTTACTTTAGATCCTTTTACGCTGCCAAAGAATACGCAATTTCATAAAAGAGATTATCAACAATTTGTTGACATGAAATGGGATACACTGATCCAAGATCCGACAGCTGTTCTAGTCATGAAAGATTTTTCTTCTTACTTAAAATCATTTTATGCCCCTATTTTAAATGTAGACTTAAAAGATCAGATTGAAAAAGCGACGACTGGCTTAGATTCTTTGCAAAAAAACTTTTATGGATACAAGTTTTTCAACAAAGTCAGTTTCCTGAATCGTTAAAAATGCATTTCGGAGAAGTAGAAGGATATGGAAGGAATTCTGCTGTGTTTTTATTTCAAAAAGAAGAATGGAAGCAAAATGAATTTAACGGAAAAGAGCTCCAAGCAAACTCAATCAATATTCATTTCGAAGTTACGGTCAATTTGGTAGGAAGTTCGCCCGGTAAAGTATCTAGCTTTTCGGTCCATTATGAACCCAATCCATACAAATCGAAAAAGACGTATGAAGGTATTCCCGGTTATGAAAAATACACCATGCTCCGCTCAAAACGTACAAAAGCTTTTCATCAATCCGTGTTGAATTCGGATTTTTCGAATGAAGTATCATTGCGAAATGGCAGTAATTCGATTTTATTTGTTCCTTTAAAGGACCATACTACGTTTGAAGGACTAATCGAAGAATTGCTGCAAAAAATGAAAAATATTGAACCATATATAGATCGTATGTTGCAAATAAAATGAAACAAGCAGAAACACTTTTCTTTTCTGCTTGTTATATGCAAGTAGAACACGTTGAGATGGGTTGATACACCTGCTGATTAAATTTGCGGTGTATAGTGGTATAAAAGAAAAATGATTTTATTGGTAGACATTATAATTCATTAAAATACCTTTTTAGTTCATAGGTTTACAAATTTCGAGTTGAATGAAGTTTTCTATTTCCTGTTTTAAACGGTCCATATTTTCTTTTAGGTGGATTTCATCTTGCAGATTATAATGGTTGATGATCATTCTTACGTCGGAATTCAATAAAAACAAAGTTCCGTGGTGTTCTCGCAAGTTATGGAACCATAATTGTTGTTTCAGTATTTCTATATTCTGATTCGTTCTTCTTTGTTTTTTGAAGGTATTGAAGTTATACATAACCAAACGATGATATCGAAGAATGCAGCAATCAAAAGAAAGCCCCCTTTTTTATTTTTCGCTTCAAAAGAAGAATTGGAAAATAGCATATAAAAAGAAAGCACCGCACTCTTATGATTGAAAAAATTGGACATATTCGTAAAAATTCAGTACGTGACATGGCCTTATCTTAGTGCTAAAATTCATACGAAGGATGCTAGCCAATCTCTGTACAGGATGATTTAATATAATGATATTGGAAGATTTAGCCTTGTTTTCATCTTTATGTAACGGGGCTTTTTCCTTTTTTGAAGTTTTTGGAGTGCATCTTTGCAAAAAGTTTTAAGTGACGGTATCAAAAGCGTAAAGGATTCCATAAAACTCCATGAGTAGGAGAAAATTTTGTTCTTCACAATAAACATGTGTGGGGAAATGGAGTTTCTTTATGGAATTTTTATAATGGGTTTTGAATTTTAGATTTTGAATTTATGACAACAAGGAGTTTGGCTTATGTACTGGTCAGATCGAAAAGGAAACGTCATTTATTTTTTGCTGGCTCTGATTTTGTTATCTGTTGCTTGCTATAATATCTTTTTCAATTTAGGTAAATTTCCTATTTATAGTTGGGATGAAGCAAGACACGGAGTAAATGCTTATGAGATGTTAAGACAAGGAAATTTTATCGTCAATACTTATCGTTATAAGATGGATTATTGGAATTTAAAACCGCCTCTTAGTTATTGGGCCATCATGCTTGGCTATAAAACGGCGGGATTCAATGCTTTAGGATTAAGATTAATCTCAGGCATTTGTGCTATGTTGACGATTATCATCGTGGGCATTTTTGTGAAAAAGAATTTCGGAAATGCAGCTTCCTTATTATCGATGCTAACATTGTCGACAAGCACTCAATTTTTAATCAATCATAGTGCACGAACCGGTGACGCAGATTCTCTTTATGTTTTTTTATTTACAGTGGCTATTCTGTCTTTGCTGCTTAGTGAGAAAAAGGATTATTGGCTGTATGTATCGGGACTAGCCTTTGCTTTGGCTTTTTTAACAAAAAGTTGGCATGCAGGGAATATAGCCGTCATTATGGGATTGTACCTCTTTATTACTGGAAAATACAAAAAATTATCCTTTAAAAAATGGATGATTTTATGTTTGTGCATGATCGTGCCCATTTTGATTTGGGCGGTTATGCGATATCAATATGACGGCTTTGCTTTTTTCCAAAATATGATTTCGTATGACTTGCTGCATAGATCAACGGTTCCCATTGAAGGTCATGTAGGCGATGAATCTTACTATGGAGTCATATTATCCCATTTTTACTTTTTGTGGTTCGCTGTTTTATTGGGAATGATTTTAGTCTATCATTTTCATCAAAATCTTTCGATTAATCTATCCAAGCATGAAAAACGATCTTATTTAATAGGGCTCTGTTTATGGGTCATCGTTCCTTTCATCCTGTATACATTAGCTAAAACGAAGATAAGATGGTATATTTTGCCGGTTTATCCTCCGCTAGCCATCATGATAGGGATTTTGGCCAGCAGAATTTTGTTGAAAGGTAAATGGTTGGTCAAAATAGTTCTTTTATCGACCATTCTTTTTGTTGCTCATTATTATGAAGGGGAAATTCTAATGTATGTCAACAACCCCATACCGAATGATCAATTAAGTTTGATTGAAAAAACGAAGTCATTGGATGGAGTAAGGGGATATAGCTTATTTAAATACCATCCAAAAAGACATAAGGCGGTATGGGCTCAAAGTGCGGTTCTAACGGCTGAATTAGTGAATGATTTGAAAGTGCAAGGCGGAGATTTTCATGCCTTCTTAAAAAATGATAGAGCCTTGCTTTTAGTGAAAAAAAGGTTTTATACAAAACAATTGGCCGCTTCGAATCATTTAAACATCGTCGCCTCCAATCACTGGGGCTACATTCTTAGTAAAGAGAAGATTCGGATGAAACATCAATTGAATTGAATCAGAGAATGACACATGTGGGATTGGACACCATTTATCGAAGGAGCAGGCAAGAATTTATGGATTCATTCTTGCCTGCTCTTGTCCAATTCAAAAGTGATTGGTGACAAATATTTTCTATTCTTTAGGTCTTTAAAATGCCGAAATGCCCCATATATTGTTCGCATGTCCTTTTTCAATACTTATATCTGCACTCTCTAATCCCCAAATCTTCCATTTCAAACGTTGTGAAAAAAACAAAGTTCCATTATTTCCTCTATAATCCTATTCTTTATTCATTGTTAAAAAATTTAACATATCGTGTTAAGAACATAATGTCAAAACCACCGAAAATGGGAGAAATAATCTGAACTACAGATTTATATTTCGGAAAATTTAGTATTGACAAAAAATTAAGTTATATTTTATATTTATTTTGTGTTAAGTTATATAACATTTGTTTGAATTCTAACATTACCATCATATTAAAGGAGGGATAGAATGTTATCATCGAGTGTCGGGTATCTTATATTGCTTATCTTTGGAATTGTTTTTACAGTGATTACAGTTTTGATCCAACGTCGTCAAGGAGAAGTCATGACGGCAGAACAATTTAGCACCGCAGGCAGGAGTGTCGGGGTGGGTTTAGCGAGTGCTTCCATTATTGCCGCTTGGACATGGGCAGCGACATTAATGATGTCTTCTTCTACCGGATATCAATATGGAATTAGTGGACCTTATTGGTATGCTGCTGGCGCTACTATTCAAATTTTACTATTTGCGATAGTGGCCATTCATTTGAAACGGAAAGCACCGAATGCTCATACATTTTTAGAATTTATCGCTCAGCGATTTGATAAGAAAAATCACCGATTGATGCTCGTATTCGCTTTAATGACCAATATCATCGTAACGGCAATGGTCATTTTGGGTGGAGCGGTTTCTTTACACTCTTTAACGGGAATGAATGTATATATTGCAGCGCTTTTAATTCCTATCACTTTCACGATTTTCACGGTGATCGGTGGATTAAAAGCTTCCTTTATTGCAGACTACTTAAATACAGTTATTATCTTTGCCATTCTTGCTATTTTTGCAGCGGCTGTTTATTACAAATTCGGTGTTACGGATATTTATGAAGGATTACGTAAAATCCCTGAATCCAAACAAATGATCACAATGGCTTCGATACCGGGACTGTTTTTTGGAATGATCAATATTATTGGTAATTTTGGAACCGTATTTGTGGATCAATCTTATTGGCAGCGCGCCATTGCAAGTACAGAAAGAGCAGCAGCGAAAGCCTATATTTATGGAGGGATTGCTTGGTTTTCAATTCCGTTTACCATGGCCACTTTTCTAGGTGTGGGTGCAGCCGGGTTAGGAATTTCTGTTGACTCGCCGGACTCTGTTGCCCCTATTATGGCGGCCCACGTCATGGGGACTGTTGGATCTATCTTATTTTTAATTATGCTTTTTATGGCTGTGATGTCTACGGGTGTTGCGGAACTGACGGCTATTACAAACATCATCGTTACGGACATCTACCTTCACTCCATCCATCCACAAGCATATAGTCAAAAAATATTAAGTGTTTCCCGCCAAGTAACCTTATGTGCCGGATTGGCAATGGGGCTATTGTCCATTTTGCTTTTTAAAGTAGGGATAAGCCTTAGTTTCGTTTATATGGCAATGGGAATTTTTATAAGCAGTGCCGTGATTCCTGTTACCCTTGGGTTGTTATGGAAACGGGCAACGAATGAAGGATCTTTTTATGGAGCTTTATTGGGAATGATCAGCGGACTCATCGCATGGGTTTCATCGGCTTATGCCACATCAGGAGAAATTACGATCGAATCGTTAGGCGGGCTTTATCCTATGTTGATTGGAAATTTAACGGTTTTTGTTGTTAGTGGTGTTATTTCCATCGGTCATGGATTGCTGTCCAGTCAGGAATTTGATTTTGATTCTTTAAAAGATAAGTTTAAAAGCTACGATGATGACTTATCTGAATATGGAAAGGAAGTTAGCTATGGAGAAACAGCCAATAAATAAAGACGCAAAGTTGTGTATACAGTGGGCTATTGGGTTAACCGTTATTTTGATATTTGTGTGGCCCGGGATTATGTTTATCACAGGATATCAGTATAGTTTATCGTTTTTTAAAGGTTGGACTGTACTTGCTTTCGTATGGTTAATGGTAGCCGGTATTTTTATCACGATCAGACCGTTGATGGAGCTTTTTAAGAAAGATCAATAATATATCACAAAAAAAAGCTGTTGCTGGCGGGTTTGTAAAATGAGTGAGAATCTATTGGATGTATTAGAAGGAAATTTGATATAATTTTTAGATAGAAAATTCTAAATATTCAATCTTATAAATGGGGATTTATAAGATCAATTTCATAGTTTGGAACAACCACTTAAAATAGGAGGTTATCCATGAAACTGACTTCACGTGAAATGGAAAAGCTCATGATTGTTGTGGCGGCTGACTTGGCCCGTCGTCGTAAAGAGCGGGGCTTAAAATTAAATTATCCTGAAGCTGTCGCGATGATTACATATGAAGTGCTGGAGGGGGCGCGGGATGGAAAAACGGTAGCTCAGTTAATGCAATACGGTGCAACGATTCTTACAAAAGAAGATGTAATGGAAGGGGTTGCCGAAATGATCCCGGATATTCAAATTGAGGCAACCTTTCCTGATGGAACAAAGCTTGTCACGGTTCATGACCCGATTCGTTAAATGAGGAGGACATACGTTGATACCAGGGGAGTATGTATTGAAAAAAGAACCTATTTTATGCAATCAAAATAAGCAGAGCATCAAGATTCGCGTGTTAAACCGGGGTGATCGACCTGTTCAGATTGGTTCCCATTTTCATTTTTTTGAAGTGAATCAATCGCTTCAATTTCATCGTGAAAAAGCATTTGGCATGCATTTGAATATTCCGGCTGGAACGGCGGTTCGCTTCGAGCCCGGTGATGTGAAAGAAGTAGAAATAATTCCGTTTTCAGGTGAACGCAAAGTGTATGGTTTAAATAATTTAACGAATGGATCAGTTGAAATGGGGAAAAGAAAATGAGTTTTTCGATGTCTCGAAAGCAATATGCGGATATGTTTGGACCAACTGTCGGCGACGCCATTCGTTTGGCAGATTCAGAATTGTTTATCGAAATTGAAAAAGACTATACAACCTATGGAGATGAAGTAAAGTTTGGCGGCGGAAAGGTGATCCGAGATGGAATGGGGCAGCATCCTTTGGCGACAAGCGATGAATGCGTCGATCTTGTATTAACAAACGCGATTATTGTTGACTATACAGGTATTTACAAAGCGGATATCGGCATAAAAGATGGAATGATTGCCTCCATAGGCAAAGCGGGGAACCCGCTGTTAATGGATGGGGTCGATATGGTGATTGGGGCGGCAACGGAAGTCATAGCTGCAGAAGGGATGATTGTGACAGCCGGAGGAATAGATGCTCATATTCACTTTATTTGCCCTCAGCAAATCGAAACAGCTCTTGCATCGGGTGTGACCACTATGATTGGCGGAGGAACAGGACCCGCTACAGGCACAAATGCCACTACTTGTACACCGGGGCCTTGGAATATCCATCGTATGCTTCAAGCAGCCGAAGAGTTCCCGATGAACTTGGGCTTTTTAGGAAAGGGAAACTGTTCTGATGAGGCTCCTTTAAAGGAACAAATTGAAGCAGGAGCAGTGGGATTAAAGCTTCACGAAGATTGGGGATCGACAGCGGCGGCTATTGATACATGTTTGAAAGTGGCGGATCTATATGACGTGCAAGTAGCGATTCATACCGACACTTTAAATGAAGGTGGATTTGTCGAGGATACATTGAAAGCCATAGACGGTCGAGTGATTCATACCTATCATACAGAAGGAGCTGGAGGCGGGCATGCTCCGGATATTATAAAAGCGGCCGGCTTCCCGAATATTTTGCCTTCTTCCACGAATCCAACTCGACCTTATACTATCAATACTTTGGAAGAGCATTTAGATATGTTAATGGTTTGCCACCACCTAGACGCCAATATTCCGGAGGATATTGCCTTTGCCGATTCACGTATTCGGAAAGAAACCATCGCGGCGGAAGATATTTTACATGATTTAGGCGTATTCAGCATGATTTCGTCCGATTCACAAGCGATGGGGCGCGTAGGAGAAGTGATCATTCGTACGTGGCAAACGGCTGACAAGATGAAAAAGCAAAGAGGGAAATTAGAAGAAGACAAAGGTGTGGGAGACAACTTTCGCGTGAAACGTTATATTGCCAAATATACGATCAATCCAGCCATTGCTCATGGTATTGCGGATTATGTGGGTTCTGTTGAAGTGGGGAAATTAGCTGATTTAGTGGTGTGGAATCCTGCTTTTTTTGGTGTGAAACCTGAACTGGTTTTAAAAGGAGGAATGATTGCTTACAGCACTATGGGAGATCCCAATGCCAGCATTCCGACACCGCAGCCGGTTTTATATCGTCCGATGTTTGCAGCGAAAGGAGATGCCAAATATCAAACGTCTATCACCTTTGTTTCAAAGGCAGCGTATGAAAAAGGCATTCATGAACAGTTGGGTTTGAAGAAAAAGGTGAAACCGGTCTATGGAATTCGAAAATTGACGAAAAAAGATTTAATTTTGAATGATAAAACCCCAAAAATTGACGTCGATCCTCAAACATATGAAGTGAGGGTAGACGGTCAATTAGTGACATGTGAACCGGCAGAAATCGTCCCGATGGCACAACGGTATTTCTTATTTTGAGGTGAGAAAAACATGATGGTTGAAAAAGTAGTCGGAAACATCACGACATTAGAGAAAAGAGTTCCACATATAGAACGGGTTTATATGCGAAGCGATGATTTAGTCAAACAGGTGAAACGGGTTGTGACAGATCATGGCAAAGAGATTGGCATTCGCTTAAAAGAACATCAGGAATTACAAGATGGAGATATTTTATACATGGACGATCACAATATGATTGTGATATCGGTCTTAGAAGATGATGTATTAACGATCAAACCAACATCCATGCAGCAAATGGGGGAAATTGCGCATCAACTTGGCAATCGGCATTTGCCGGCGCAGTTTGAAGGAAATGAAATGATTGTGCAATATGACTATTTAGTAGAAGAACTGCTTCAGAAGCTATCGATTCCATTTACACGTGAAAACAGAAAAATGAAACAAGCATTTCGCCCAATAGGACATCGTCATGAATAGATTATTTTCACTTTTTCAGTTGTGTGATTCCAACTTTCCATCGGGATCGTTTTCTCACTCTTTTGGATTGGAAACATACATTCAAGAAAAAGTGATCACGGATAAAGAAAGCTTTAAGAATGCTATTTCCGTTTATATTCGGAAACAGCTGTTTTTCACAGAAGGCCTTGCTTGCAGACTGGCTTATGAAGCAATGGAACAAAATGAACCATCCACATTGGAGGAGCTTGATCACATTTTATTTGCATCGAACGTTGCGCAAGAAACAAGAAGCGGGAATCAAAGGATGGGGGAACGGATGGCCAAGCTATGTGTGGATCTGTATCCATCTCCTATTTTAATAGAATATACAAACCGGATAAAAGAAAAGAAAGCGTATGGTCATTCTGCCATAGTGTTTGCGATTGTCGCTTACCACTTAAAGGTGACAAAGGAAACGGCAGTTGGAGCCTATTTATTTGCCAATGTATCTGCTCTTGTGCAAAATGCGGTGCGTGGAATTCCGATTGGTCAAACAGACGGTCAAAAGATCTTAGTTGAAATTCAACCTCTTTTAGAGGAAGGGGTAAGAACGATTTCACAATTGCCTAAAGAGGATTTAGGAGCGGTAAGTCCCGGGATGGAAATTGCTCAAATGCGCCATGAACGTTTAAATGTGCGCTTATTTATGTCTTAAAATTCGGAATATAAGGAGTGAGAAACGTGGAACCAATACGTATTGGAATCGGAGGGCCTGTTGGAGCGGGAAAAACGATGCTTGTGGAAAAATTGACGAGAGCCATGCATAAAGAATTGAGCATCGCCGTTGTGACAAATGATATCTATACGAAAGAAGATGCTCAATTTCTTCTGAAGCATGGAGTGCTGCCGGCAGATCGCGTCATTGGTGTGGAAACAGGAGGGTGTCCGCATACAGCTATTCGTGAAGATGCATCCATGAATTTTGCCGCCATTGATGAACTAAAAGAAAGGCATCCCGATCTTGAGTTGATATTTATCGAAAGCGGCGGGGATAATCTAGCCGCTACATTCAGCCCGGAACTAGTCGATTTCTCTATTTACATTATTGATGTAGCGCAAGGGGAAAAAATTCCGCGTAAAGGTGGACAAGGGATGATTAAATCTGATCTTTTTATCATCAATAAAATTGATCTCGCTCCGTATGTTGGAGCCAGTTTAGAGGTTATGGAGCGCGATACTCTGGCAGCGAGAGGGGATAAGCCATATATTTTTACCAATTTAAAAGATGAAATCGGTCTTGCAGAAGTATTGGAATGGATTAAAACCAATGCACTTTTGTACGGATTGGAATCATGAAATATACAGGAGTATTACAAGTATCTGCCGCTAAAAAGCGGCAAAAAACCATTATCTCATCTTGCTATCATGAAGGGGCCTTAAAAGTGAGCCGTCCCATTTATCTTGAAAAGGATCTACCTTTCTTATATCTCATTCATGTTGGCGGAGGCTATGTAGACGGGGATGTTTATTTAACCAATCTCAACGTGGAAGAAGAAGCTGAGCTGGCGGTTACAACGCAATCCGCCACAAAAGTATATAAAACACCAAAGAAGCCTGTTGTTCAGAAAACGAACATTCACTTAAAAAAAGGAAGCGTTCTTGAATACTTGCCGGATTCTTTAATTGCTTATAAAGAAGCACGTTTTATACAAGAAACGACCGTTCATATAGAAGAGGATGCCGGTTTTTTTTACAGCGATGTCATTACACCGGGTTGGGCGGAAGATGGGAGTTTGTTTCCTTATGATTGGATTCGTTCGAAATTAAAAGTATATAAAAAGGACCGGCTTGTGTTGTTTGATCATTTACGGCTTGAGCCGGATGAAGATATGTCCGGAATGCTGCAAATGGACGGACATACTCATATCGGCACTTTTTTGATCTTTCATCCAAAAGCAGATAAAACATTTCTTGACCGTTTATATGATGAAATGGAGGCTTTTGATTCCGACGTTCGATTTGGTATGACATCATTACCGGCTAGCGGCATTATTTTACGTATACTTGCACGTAGTACGGGTATCATTGAGAACATGATTTCTCGCGCTCATTCATATGCCAGACGAGAGTTATTAGGCAAGAATGGTGTCATTTGGCGAAAGTATTGAGATAGGGTGAGGAATAAATGATATTAGGAGGCTTATAGATGGACCAAGTAGACTTGCTTTCTGTTTTAACTTTAGGATTCGTTCTTGGAATAAAACATGCTATGGAGCCGGATCATGTGATAGCTGTATCAACGATTGTTTGTCAAAGTAAAAAACTTTGGAGATCCTCTTTAGCCGGAGTCTTTTGGGGGATCGGGCATACATCCACATTACTTATATTTGGAATGACTATTATTTTGATGAAGAAAAAAATTTCACAAGAATGGTCGATGTCATTAGAGTTTTTAGTCGGAATCATACTCGTTTATTTTGGAATTTCAGCCATTCTTTCTCTTAAGAAAACGCATGAACATTCCCATTTTCGTCTTCATCTTCATAAAGATCATCCTATTTATACATATAAAGGGATTCCCTATGTT
Source organism: Bacillus sp. FSL W8-0102 (assembly GCF_038007225.1). Classification (NCBI taxonomy): domain Bacteria; kingdom Bacillati; phylum Bacillota; class Bacilli; order Caryophanales; family Bacillaceae; genus Bacillus; species Bacillus sp. FSL W8-0102. The sequence goes on along the minus strand of NZ_JBBOWT010000001.1, from coordinate 3,660,829 downwards.
AAATCTCTTTTTATTGGGATCATTCATGGACTTGCCGGAAGTGCAGCCATGGTATTGTTGACAATGAGTACAGTAGAAAATGCATGGGAAGGTCTTCTTTATATTCTGTTTTTTGGCGCCGGAACGGTTTTGGGCATGCTTTGCTTTACGACTTTAATTGGGATCCCATTTACACTGAGTGCCAGAAAGATTCGTATTCACAATGCCTTCATTCAAATAACAGGCTTTATCAGCACGGTATTCGGAATTCATTATATGTATAATTTAGGTGTAACCGAAGGCTTATTTAAACTTTGGATACGGTAAATGGGAACAAGAAAATGTTTTTTGCTGCATCATGATAAGATCATTCGTTCCATCATAATGGCGAACGGTATTAAAAACTATTGGCAGGATGATGGGTGGTTTGACAGATGCTTGGAGATCTTTTTTGTCTTAACCAAAAGCAAGAACGGGGCCTTTACCGTTTCTGATTAGGAAATAAAAAAACAAGGGAATCGTGATTGGACGAAAGGTTCCCTTGTTTTCATTCCATTTCTGCACTTTACTAAGAGTTTCTAAACTCTTTTCTTTTGAAAGGCTGCAATACTTTCATATTCTTCTTTTAACAGTCTAGAAAGGCGAATGTAGATAGGAATTAATTCTTTATAGACGGATACATGTTCTGGATTCGGTACATGGTGATGGGTGGCACCTACCATTTCAGATACTACGTGTAATGAATGAATTTCACCTAGACTATATAAGCCAAGGATGGCGGCTCCCAAACAAGAACTTTCAAAACTTTCCGGTATATATACCTCTTGATCGAAGATGTCCGCCATCATTTGACGCCAGAGTGGGGATCTGGCAAAGCCTCCGGTGGCTTGAATTTTTTTCGGCTCACCGATTAATTCTTCTAAGGCAAGCAGAACGGTGTATAAGTTGAAAATAACCCCTTCCAAAACAGCACGAATTAGATGTTCTTTTTTATGATGCAAACCTAATCCAAAGAAAGAGCCTCTTGCATTGGCATCCCACAATGGAGCCCGTTCTCCGGCTAAATACGGATGAAATAATAATCCGTCCGATCCGGGATTGACTTTTGCCGCTATCTCTGTCAGCACTTCATATGGATCTTTCCCTAAACGCTTCGCTGTTTCGACCTCTGAAGAACCTAGTTGATCGCGAACCCATCGGAAAATCATGCCTCCGTTGTTGACCGGGCCTCCAATGACCCAATGGTTTTCAGTCAATGCATAACAAAAGATTCTTTCTTTAGGATCGGTTACAGGGCGGTTCGTTACGGTTCGGATAGCACCGCTTGTCCCAATGGTGACAGCCACAACTCCGGGATCTATTGCATTAACTCCTAAATTGGATAATACGCCATCACTGGCTCCTACCACAAAAGGAGTGAACGGAAGCAAATTCATTTCTTTTGCAAACGTTTCATCCAAACCTGTTAAACGATAAGTGGTTGGTACGGGACGTGACAGCTGCTCTTCTGATATACCGGCGATACGTAGAGCTTCCTCATCCCATTTTAAGGAATTTAAATGAAACATTCCTGTTGCGGAGGCAATCGAATAATCTATCATATATTCCTTAAATAGCTTATAAAAGATATATTCTTTTATTGATATGAATTTATAGCTGCGTGCAAATATTTCGGGATGCTCATTTCGAAGCCATGTCAACTTAGAAAGAGGAGACATCGGATGGATAGGCGTTCCGGTCCGCCGATAAATCTCATGGCCATTCATTTCCTTTTTTATTTTTTCGGCCCATTTTGCGCTTCTGTTATCCGCCCAGGTGATGCAATTCGTTAAAGGCTTGCCTTCTTTGTCTACAGCAATGACGCTGTGCATGGCGGAACTAAAGGAAACGCAAAGAATATCAGCTGGCTGAACATGGCTATCTTGTATCGTTCTCTTAATGGTGTTGACCACAGCGCGGAAAATTTCTTCCGGATCTTGTTCTGCCGTTTCCGGTGTAGGGGAGAATAAAGAATATTCAATTCCATGTCTTGAAATAACGGATCCTTCTGCGGAAAACAAAACGGATTTTGTACTGGTTGTTCCAATATCTACACCGATTACATATTTTGAACTCATGATTTTTTCCTCCTTACAAATACCTGACAACCTAAGTGCTCTCTTTTCCGATAAGCGCCTTTCTTTCTTTAGCAACAAGCTATGATCAGTAAGGTCCAGTGTTGTTTTCATCGGTTCTTTTCTTTACATAGGTTGATGACATGAACCGTTTTAAGCCACTCCATCTCTTAAGGATTAAAAATTTTTCCATCATTTCCTTTTTACAATCTTCTGCCATCGTTTGCATCATACCATATTCTGTCTCGTTTTGTTTTCATCAGCTCATGTTGTTGAATTCTCAAAGAGATAAACTCCCTCTACGGATGTGTAGAAGGAGTTTTGTTTTTATACAAACATATTAAGCAGCAAAGCGCCTGCAAAAGCGGTAAATGAAAGGATTGTTTCCAATACGGTCCATGTTTTAAACGTTTCTTTCATGGATAATCCTAAATATTCTTTTACCATCCAGAATCCGGCATCGTTTACGTGTGAGAACATTAAGGAACCTGCACCCGTTGCGATCACGAGCAATTCCAGATTGACACCGGACATATGTTCAATAATAGGTGAAACGATGCCAGCCGCTGTGGTTAAGGCGACGGTTGCTGAACCTGTAGCAATACGAATTAATCCTGATATCATAAAGGCTAAAACAAGGGGAGACAGAGATAGATGTTGGGACATATGACCAATGGTCGTACCAACACCGCTATCGATAAGGATTTGTTTAAATCCACCGCCGGCTCCAATGATTAAAATGATGGAACCAACAGGCAGCAAGCATTGATCTGTTAATTTCTTAATGTCTTTTTTACTCATTCCTTGACGAATTCCAAGGAAGTAGAATGCTGCGAAACAAGCGATCAGAAGCGCAATGATAGGGCTTCCAATGAATTCGAAAAATTTCATGAAGCCTTTTGAAAGCGGCAAATATGGTGCAACGGCCGATAAAATCATTAACAATACAGGCAATAAAATGATGAAGAACGAAAGTCCTGTACTAGGTAATGTTTTCGCTGTCATATTGACGCGAATTAACTCCGGTTCGCTTTCAGGAATGACGCGTTTATGAACCCATTTTGCAAATAATGGTCCTGCGATAATGGCTGCAGGAAGCGCAATAATCAAGGAATAAAGAAGCACTTTTCCAAGATTGGCATTGTAAATCTGGATCGCGGCAATCGCTCCCGGATGCGGCGGCACAAGACCGTGTACGATCGATAAACCGGCAATGACAGGCAAAGCGATTAATAAAATGTTTTGTTTCGTCGTTTTATGAATAGAAATGACTAATGGCAATACAATCAAAATTCCGACTTCAAAGAACACAGGAATTCCAATAATAAACCCTGAAAGAAGCATGGCCCAGGGCAATTTCTTTACACCGAAAAGCCGAACGAAGAAATTGGCCACTTGCATTCCAGCGCCTGATTCTGACATCATCTGTCCTAAAATGATGCCTAATGCCAAAATTCCGACTAAATGGCCTAATACACCCCCAACTCCGGTTTCATAGGCAGTTACGATTTTATCCAAGGACATTCCGGACATGATCGCTAAGAACAAACTGGCGACAAGCAAGCTGATAAACGCATGCCATTTCCACCATGATACTCCTAAAATAACAATGAGAATGGCCAAAAATGTAATGGTCAACAAATATAGATCCATACTTCATTTCACCTTCCTTTTATACGGTAATCGTTTTCAAAAAAGTTGAAAACGATACTGTCATGTTTTTGTTGTGTTAGGGGGTCACAAATTTCCTTTTCGGATGGGACCGAATGTGATCACTGCAGCACAACTAATAATTGAAAGCATTTTCATTTTGTAAGTAAATTATATGAAAAAATTTTTCGTAAATCAATAGAATTTTATTTAAATTTAATGATAGGATTTTTGAGAATATATGAACTTTTTATTTGTACAATGAAAATGCCATGAACGTTGAAGCTTTGAAATTGAAAGTCAAGAAGCCGCGCAGGTTATCGAGTTATTGCGTTCATCATTTAAATGAAATCATTCAGCTCAGCTTTTGAAAAAGAAGGATTTTTTCAAGTGGTTTCCCATAATTGTTCCAATTTTAGGGAGATAGGAGGCATTATTTGATAAGTTTCTTGGGAGTGTTTTATTAGACGGCGTTGATTACACAAGAGCCGTTGTTTTTGCAAAAAAAATAAGTGAACTATTACTTCGCCAAACGAAAAAAGAAGCTATCCAAATGGACGGCTTCTTTTCGCATGGCTGTTGCTAAGAAAAGATGGAACTTGTTATATTGAAATCATTGCAAACAGCCCTTTGATGAATGATATTTTCGTTCATTTAATTCGAATTGGTAGCAACGACTTTTTTTCTATTTTTCAGTTTCGATTCTTTTTCACCTTTTTTGTTCGACAAGTGGATTTGTTTTAAGAAAAGGGTGCACGCTGCTCCAGCTACGACAAACCATAAACCTACAAAAAACACGCTATGCAAGGAATCCATTAAGGATGTTTTTAAAATCGGCACCATTTGATTGGACAATTCAGGAGGCATCTGTTTCAACGTTTTTGGATTAAAGAGCATTTGGAACAAACCTTCTGGATTGTCTGCTATCATCTGTTTAAATTTTGATACGATAGGTCCCGCCTGTGCAGGCAATGTATTTAAAAATGGAACTAGTTTGTCTGTCAATAATGTACCGGATGTGCTATTCATGACAGCTCCTAAAACGGTAATGCCAAAGGTACCTCCAATAGAACGGAAAAATTGGCTGGAAGAGGTGACAACCCCCAGTTCTTGCTTTGAAAAACTTTCTTGAAGAGCCAAAGTAATTGTTGGCATCACGAACCCTAACCCTAAACCTATCACAACCATATAAGATGTTGCGACTAACTTGCTTGTATCCATATCTAAAGTAGTTAATAAAAAGAGTCCACCGGCCATAATGAACATCCCTATCATGATTTGCAGTTTGATGCCCATCTTGTAAACGAGCTGGCCGCCGATAATGCTTGTAATAATCATGGAAATCATCATCGGTGTCATGATCGTTCCGGATTGAGTAGCACTGACTCCAATAATGCCTTGCATAAAAAACGGAACAAACGTAACGGCTCCAAACATTCCAATCGTCATAAAGAATCCAATTAAATTCAAGAAAACGAATGTTCTATTTCTGAACAAATGCAAAGGAAGAATCGGTTCTTTCGCTTTCCTTTCCACGATCACGAAACTCACTAAACCGATGGCTGCCAATGCAAACAGACCGATAATTTGCCATGAATTCCAATCGTAGTCTTTTCCGCCTAAACTAAGCGCCAGAAGCAAGCTGACGGTTCCGACCATCATCGTAAACATACCGGCAATGTCAAAGTGAATAGGGCCTGTATGTTTGTGTTTTTGTAATCCTAAGGCGATAAAGATGGTGGCTAAAATTCCAACAGGGAGGTTGATATAAAATACCCATTTCCAGTTTAATGAGTCGACAATCCATCCGCCGATTTGCGGACCAATGACAGAAGCGAGGCCATAAATTCCGCCAAAAATTCCTTGGAATTTGGCGCGCTGCTCTCCTGTAAATGTATCCCCGATGACAATCATAGCCATCGGCATCATGATTCCGCCGCCAATTCCTTGTATTCCACGATAGATAATTAGCTCTGTCATGTTATGGGCCATTCCGCAAAGTGCTGATGCCCCCATAAAAATAATCAGTCCTGCAACATATACCACTCTGCGGCCTAATAAATCCGATAATTTTCCTGCGATCGGAACAATAGTAGTAGAAGTAAGCAAATAAGCGGTAGTAAGCCATGTCATCATACTTAATCCGCCTAGGTCTCCTACGATTTTTGGCATAGCGGTTCCCACAATGGTTCCGTCAAGCGCAGAAAAGAACATCGCAATAATAAGACCAATCAATAATATCGTACGATTATGATTTGTATCCATCGTTTTATCCATATCCATAGCTCCTTTTTTCTTTTGTATCATCTATAAACGGGATGTTTCGTTATCTTAAGTTAACGAAACAACATGTTGATCCTTTATCTTTCAGTCTGTTCGTTCTTCTATTTGTTCTTTTTCTGTGTAATTTGCAAGTTTTTCGGCAGTCTCCGCCATAAACGAAAGTTCATCTTCTGTCAAATAGGAAAGGTATTTGGTTATGATGGCTTTTCTGCTTTCCAAAATGGTTTCCAACATATTTTCTCCTTGTTTGGTCAGTCTAATATTGACCACTCTTCTATCCTTTTGATCATGCTCGCGCATAATGAGTTTGTTCTGTTCAAGGCGATCCATCATAAATGTTACGGCACTTGGTTTTACACCCAGGTGATCGGCTAATTGAGAAATGTTACATCTTCCTTGCGTTTTTAATAAAGACAGAACAAACAGTTGTGTAGGTGTTATTCCATGATCATGTAGACTTTCCGACATTTCCGGATGTATTTTTTGGTAAACAAGATGACTGGCCGATTGGATTCGTGCAATGTAGTCACAAATATCCCCCATAATCGGATTCTCCTTACTAATTATTGGAGGTAAATTTACATTTTATAAATATTTACTGTATATAAAATTCCATGCCATTAAATATAAAGGCTATTGAAATAAAAATCAACGACGATTTTTTTAAATACTAACGAGTTATATTCACTCATTTATGGAAACATCCTCTACTTTTCGTTCTTTTTTCATGTCAAAAAAATCTGCAGGATGAACCTTTTCATACAAACGGTATTTTTTCCACAAAACTTTATATGATATTCCGATCAAGTTTTGAACATTCCTCTTGAGGATAGGATGAATCAGGAAATTTCATTTTATATTCTATTGACCTAATTGGTCAATAGAATTATGATGAAATTGACCAAATCGGTCAATAACGGTAAATAAATGGGGGGATCATCATTTGTTTTCCAATTTCTTTCAAATAAATCCAGAAAAGCAAGAACGAATTTTAAATGCGGCACTAAAAGAATTTGCCAAACATGGTTATGAAAAAGCGTCCACCAATGAGATTGTAAAAGAAGCCAATATCTCAAAAGGGCTGCTTTTTCACTATTTCAAAAATAAAAAGGAATTGTTTTTATTTTTGTATGACTATTTTGTAGAGATGATCATGGATGAGTTTTACGCGAAAATCGATTGGAATGAAAAAGACTTGTTCATGAGATGGCGAGAATGCACAGTCCTGGAATTTGAATTAATGAAGAAATATCCCGATATCTTCAATTTCTTTATAGCCGCCTCTCAAGAAGAATCCGACGAGGTAAAAAAAGAGTTAGAGCAAAGGAATAACGAAATATTGGTCAGCAGCTATCAAAAATTATTTACCGATATTGATACTTCAAAATTTAAACAAGGCCTTGATATAAACAGAGCTATCAAAATTATCATGTGGACGATGGAAGGATTATCAAATGAACAGCAAAAAAAGATGAAGCAATTCTCTTTGAAGCATTTCGATATGGATGAAATATTATCGGAAATGGATCATTATCTAAATCTGCTTAAGGAATCTTTTTATGATGAAACCGAAGATTGAGAAAGTCTGCATTATTAAAAAAGGGGGTTCAAAGAATGAATGTCATTGAAATCAACCACTTGACGAAAACCTATGGAAAGGCAAGAGGAATTACGGATATTAGTTTTACGGTTGAACAAGGGGAGATTTTTGGATTCATCGGACCAAATGGTGCGGGAAAGTCGACGACTATAAGAACGTTATTGTCTCTCATTTATCCGACAAGCGGAAATGCCAAGATTTTCGGAAAAGACTGTATAAAATATGCTCCTGAAATCAAAAAAGACATCGGCTATTTGCCTTCAGAAGTTTTTTATTATGACAATATGAAGGTGATAGATTTGCTGAAATATTCAGCTAGCTTTTATAAAAAAGATTGCAGCAAGAGAATGAAAGAATTAGCTGAAATAATGGATTTGGATCTGAATAAAAAAATAGATGATTTATCTTTGGGGAACAAAAAGAAGGTTGGGATCGTTCAAGCGCTGCTCCATGAGCCAAAGCTGATGATTTTTTGATATAAAAAATAAATTGATAATCAGTTATTGACAAAAAGAGCGAAAACCATGACTAAAAAGTCATGGTTTAAACTTGTCTTTTATAACCGGATAAAATGCTTTGTGCTTGTTGGTTCAATAGGATAAAGTTGCGAAATCTTTGTGTAACAGTGAATGATTCAAATAAGGTGAAATGAATCATGGATAACCATTTGCGGAGGCAAGATCTGCTCACTGGGAGATTGAAGATGAGGGCAAGGAGTGAGACTTAGCGAATGCACAGGATTTTTCAATCTTTCCTTGTGTTTGTGATGTAAAAAATCATTATAAGCGACAGCTAATTTTGGAGTCGGCAGACAGCTCACAGAAATGATCAACGGTTTGGTCGCATCAAACTTGTCGTTGTTGATTGGAGTATTTGACAACCGGCCATTTTTCTTTACGTAGTGCGTTCATCAATTCTGGTCCTGCATGCAAGTTGTCCGCTACCAGCTCCCGAGGAGTGAGCGCCATCCACTGATTTAGTGACACATCGGCAAAACGGTCACTCTTGAACATCTCCAGAAACCATAGGCTTTGGTCACCGGTGTTCTGGATGTAGTGTCCGAAGACGAACGGCACATATCCTACATCACCGGCCCGGTAATTGAAAGTTCGCGCCTTGCCATTTGCTGCGAATACGGTCATGCGTCCCGTGCCCGATAGGTAATACTGCCATTCATCGTTATTCGGGTGCCAATGCATTTCCCTCATAGCGCCTGGCTTGATTTCTACCAATGCCGCCGCAACGGTAGTTGAAATGGGGAAGTTGGTGGAATCGACTATACGCACTGTCCCGCCCGGAGTGACGAGCGGTTCCTGCGCAAGCAACCGGTGTGTGAAGCTTTTGGGCACCGTTCCATAAGGGTCCGGTATCTTTTGGCTCTCCAAAGGACCGGGAACTTTTGATTGGTAAATGTATCGTTGTTTTTTGGGCATATGAGCAAAGGCGCTTTCTGATACGCCGAAATTTGCGGACAGCACGTCTTTCGGTGTGTGCGCGAACCAATCTGAGATGGAGAAGGTGTCGAAGTCGGAGAAGTTGCCGTCATCGAAAACAAGCAGAAACTCGCAGCCTTCTTCAAGCCCTTGGATGGAGTGTGGAATGCCGGGGGGAAAGTACCATAGATCCCCGTGGCCGACGTCCGCAATAAAGTTCCGACCGTTCTGATCGCCGGCGGTGATGCGCGCCCGGCCCATAATCATGAAGGCCCATTCCGCTTGTTTATGCCAATGCAGCTCACGAACACCCCCAGGGGTCAGACGCATGTTCACGCCTGCCAGTGTGGTTGCGATCGGCAGCTGTCTTACCGTTACTTCTCGTGACCAACCACCATGATTTAACTGCATATTGGTGTCGGAAAAAGAGAACTTCAAGTTAGGGATCGTTCCGGCATCGGTGGCAGGCGGAACCAGCATGTCGGGGTCCTCCAGGTCCCTCATGATGTCCCGCGGACCGAAATCGGTTGCACCGGCGCCATCATCTCTTATAGGATGAGGCACATGGCCATAATAATGCTGATTCCGAGTTCGATTGTCCATGAAACACGCTCCCCTTCCTCAGATCATGCAATAAGTCATTTATCTCCATTCTATGATCGCTTTGTTGTGTGTATGTTTTATTCTTTATGGCTTGCATTTAGTTGGTGAAATCTATTTATGTGTCGCTATTTCGTACTTATTTTTTGTTGGTTTAACAGGGCGGCCTGTTCTTGCCTTCTTTTTTGGCTGGACAGATAGACGCCGATAAAGACGAGGAGTCCTCCTAAAATCTGCACGAAAGTAATAGGGTTCCCCATGAGCAGGCTTAGAAGAGCGGTAAATACCGTGATCAAATTCAAATAAATTCCCGCTCGGCTGGGGCCAATTTCCCGAATGGACGCATTCCAGAAAACAAAAGATCCGACGGAGGGAAAAATTCCAATATATAAGATTCCTATCGCGGCTTCTTTGCTAAGAGGAAAGTGGACGCCGGAAACAAGAATAAAAGGAAGAAGCATCACTAATCCCAATAGAACGGATACCGCAGTAGCAGAAATGGGGGGAACGTTTTGAATCTTTTCCCTAAAATGGAATAAAACGTCCAAACGAGGATGTCCAAGAGCATGAGGAGATCGCCTCGGTTATAGTCAATGAGAAAAATTTGCTCCAAGTGTCCTTTCGTTAAAACAAGAAGAACCCCCAGAAGGGAAATGACGAGGCCGAAGCCGTTCACCAGCGAAATTCTTTCCTTTAAAAGAATGGCGGAAAAAAGGACGATGACTGCCGGATTGATCGAATTGACCAGCGCTGCATTTAAGGAGGTCGTAAACCGCAAGGCCTCATATAAAAGAAGGTTATACCCTAAAATCCCCAACAGCGACAGAACGATGAGAATTTTCCACTGGTTCCAAACGTTTTTCCAATCCGGACGTTCAATCCAATGAGCGAGAGGGAATAAAAGAAAGATCGCAATCACCCAACGGGAAAATGTCATTTGTAAAGGAGACATTTCGGCCACTACATATTTTCCGAACACATAATTACCTGCCCAAAATAAATTGGCTAGGACTAGAAACAAAAAGACTTGGTATTTTTTCATCGCTATTCCTCGCTTTTCTTTCCGTTTTTCAATGAATCTTTACAATAGTTCCTAAAGATTCATTGAGTCGCATTCACAAAAATAAAAAATCGATTTCCGTTCATGATCCTTTTGAAATTTTTTAAATCATTTTGTGTTGATGGGAAAATCGATCCGTTTCAGATTGGGGGGGCGGTGTTGTTTAGAGAACATAAAATCGACGTTTCGGTTTCATTGATAAAAAGACATATCACCCGTGAATACCGGAATGATATGTCTTTCTAAATACATTTTATTATTTCCATATATCTTGGGCAATTTGAACGACATGGCGCAGTTTCGCCCATTGCTGTTCTTCCGTTAACAAGTTGCCTTCTTCTGTTGAAGCAAAACCGCACTGTGTGCTTAAACATAATTGGTTTAAATCAACATAATGGGAGGCTTCATCAATGCGCCGTTTAATATCGTCTGGATTTTCCAATTCTCCCGCTTTTGATGTGATTAAGCCGAGCACAATTTTCAAATCGGATCGATTCACGAATCGGAGCGGTTCAAAGCCGCCGGCTCGGTCGCTGTCATATTCGAGGAAAAAGGCGTCTATATTCAATCCGTTAAACAGGACTTCTGCTACCGGCTCATAGCCGCCGGAAGAAAACCATGTCGAGCGATAATTGCCACGGCAAATGTGCATGGTAATCGTCATATCATCCGGACGGACCGCCACAGCTTCGTTTATTAACTTCATGTATGTAGTGCTCAATTGATCGGGGTCTACTCCTTGAGCCAGCATTTCTTCTCTTTTCTCGGTTGAACACAGGGCGCCCCAAGACGTATCATCGAGCTGTAAGTAGCGACAGCCCGCATCATAAAAAGCTTGTATCGCCTTTTGATAAGTTTTAGCTAAATCATGGAAAAATTCTTCTTCGTCCCCGTAAGCGGTTTTTTCGATTTTGCCTCTTAAATGAAGCATACTTGGACTTGGAATGGTCATTTTAGCAATATGGCTGCCGGCGATGCTATGGAGATATCGGTAATCTTCCAGCATAGGGTGGTCTGTGAAATCCAATTTTCCTGTCACCTTAATTCCATGAGACTTTGTTTGCATTTGATGAAATGAGAGGCCGCTTTCTGTTTCATAGCCTTCCACACCGTCAAGGTTTTCAAGGAAATCAAAGTGCCACCATGCTCGGCGAAATTCACCATCTGTCACGGCTTGAAGTCCGATTTCTTTTTGTTTTTCAACGATCCGTGCGATTTCTTCATTTTCAATCAGCCACAATTGGTCAGCTGTTATTTCGCCTGCTGCTCTTTGAGAACGAGCTTTTTGAATCCGTTTTGATCTTAACAAACTGCCCACTTGATCCGCACGAAATGGCGGTTTTTTGGTTTGCAGTGATTGAATTGTGTGTTGTTCCAAAGTTGTTCCCTTCCTTCCTTTAAATAATTAAATTAAATGGTATCAAATATTCAGATAGAAGTAAATATTTTGAAACATAAAACAGGTCTGTCATATCGATCGTTTCTGCATACTTGATTCTATTTCTCGGAAATGTGGCCCTATTTAAAAAAGAAATTGAAGGATCTTAGCTTCTTTTCTACCAAAATTCTGTTTTCTGATTGTCTGTAAAAAGAAAAACGAACCCAGATGTAAGATGGGTTCGTTTTTGCAGATGATTCCGATGTGTTTTTTAGCTAAAACATAACGGTAAGGATCATGCATTGGCCTTTTGTTCAAACAGTTTGATGATTTCAATAATCACGTTCGTTGCTTTTACCATATTGTCGGCGGAAATGTATTCATATTTGCCGTGGAAGTTTTCTCCGCCTGCAAAAAGATTAGGTGTCGGGAGGCCCATGTACGATAGCTGTGCGCCGTCGGTACCTCCTCGGATCGGTGTAACTTTCGGTTCAATGTCTAAATTTTTCATCGCTTCGTACGCAATGTCGACAATTTCTTTGACCGGTTCGATTTTTTCTTTCATATTATAATATTGATCTTTGAGTTCCAACAAAATATTATCTTTCCCGTATATATTTCTGAATTCTTCTACAATCTTTTCTAATTGGGCTTTTCGGGCGTTGAATTGTTCTCGATCAAAATCCCTGATGATGTAGTGCAAAGTTGTTTGTTCGACATCACCGTTGATCGCAAGCAAATGATAGAATCCTTCGTATCCTTCTGTATATTCAGGTGATTCCTTTTCCGGCAGTTTACGATGGAGTTCCATGGCAATCTTTGTCGAGTTCACCATTTTCCCTTTCGCTGTTCCGGGATGTACGTTGTTGCCTTTGATCGTAATTTTGGCAGCGGCAGCGTTAAAGTTTTCATACTCCAGTTCGCCGAGCGGGCCACCGTCCACTGTGTAAGCATATTTTGCATCAAAAGCGTCTACATTGAATTTATGAGGACCTCTTCCAATTTCTTCATCCGGTGTAAACGCCACTCTTACCTTTCCGTGCTTAATTTCTGGATGATCCAATAAATAAGCCATAGCCGTCATGATCTCGGCAATCCCCGCTTTATCATCGGCGCCGAGAAGAGTGGTGCCGTCAGTGGTAATCAACGTGTGGCCTTTATAGTTAGCCAGTTCAGGAAAATCTTTTGGCGAAAGTACGACATTTAGAGATTTATTTAAGATAATGTCACCGCCGTCATAGTTTTCGACAATTTGCGGTTGAACGCCGGCACCGGTAAAATCAGTCGCTGTATCCAGATGGGCCAAAAATCCAATGGTCGGGACATTTTTTTCCGTATTGGCCGGAAGAGTGGCCATCACATAGCCGTTTTCATCCACTGTCACATCTTCCATGCCGATCGCTTTTAATTCGTCCACAAGCATGCGGGCAAGCGTCCACTGGCCGGGAGTAGATGGACAAGTGTTGCTGTTTTCATCAGATTGAGTGTCCACTTTGACATAAGAAATAAATCTTTCCATTACTTCCTTTTTCATTTTCGTTCATCTCCTCACGTTTTATTTTATATTATACTCTTCCGAGAGGATACATACTTTCTCGGATGTTTTCTACAATCGAGAAAACCAACAATTTTTTATTTTCCTTTTTTTCACGCGAACACCTTCTTTTTTGCTGATAAAGATCGTTTTCAATGAAACTCGTAAGCCGATTGAGATTTTGATCCAAAATGCAAGAAAAATTTTATTTTAAGTCCAACAATGGTTTTTAGCACTCACTTTTTTATTTTCAAGGCTTTGAATCGACCGAATGTTTAGGCTTTCTCAATAAAAATCTATGGCATACGATTTTTGATATAACAATATGACCTTTAAACATTTCATTAAAACTAAATAAGAAGTAGAGGTAAATGTATGAAAAAAAGAATTTTTGTAGTCGGAATCGTTTTCCTGGCCATTTTTCTTCTTTTGTATGGTACTTACAAATTAATGAATTCACGAACATACCAGCTATTCGGAGGGTTAACCAACCAGGTTGAAACAAGTCAAAAAGTTGTGGCTTTGACCTTTGATGATGGGCCTACAAAGAATGTCGATCAACTGTTGCCTCTTTTGGATAAATACAATGCGAAAGCCACTTTTTTTGTCATTGGGAATGAGTTGGAAAAGAATCTGGAGGAAGGAAAGAAAATAGCACAAGCAGGACATCAAATTGGCAATCATAGCTATTCCCATAAGCGAATGGTCTTTAAAACCCCTTCCTTTATTCAACAGGAAATTGAAAAAACCAATACGTTAATCAGAAAAACAGGTTATAAAGGGCCCATCGATTTTCGACCACCTAATGGCAAAAAATTGGTGGGATTACCGTATTACTTAAATAAACATCATATGGATACCATCACTTGGAATCTTGAACCAGACACCTATTATACTTCCGTTTCTGACAAAGTCGATTATGTAGAGAAAAACGTGAAACCCGGGTCTATTATTTTGATGCATCCAATGTATGATGATACGGGAAAAGAGTTAAAAGCCATTGAAGGAATATTAGCGACCTTGTCCAAAGAAGGCTACAAATTCGTCACGGTGAATCAGTTGCAAAAATGGAAAAACAATTAGTCTGAAAATGGCTGGACATTCATACTATATGTAAACTATTGAGGTTTACATCACTGCATTGGTGATTTTAGGAAAAAAAGAAAATATTAGCAGATTCCTGTTATCATGTTAGCGACTTTGCCAATATATTGAATAAGCGTGTTCATATAACCATATAAAACTTTCCATAAGTTCTACGGAGGTATTCAAAATAAAGACAAGGACTGTAATCGGGTTATTAAGTTCTCTTATTGTATGCGTTTATGGGGTGTATCGCTTGTTTCTTGAAACACCGTCATTTCATTCACTTGTAATTCCTTTCACTTTTGCTATTTCTGGTCTTATTGGCATCATTGGATTTAGTGTCGAATTACGGAAAATACATTCCAATTAAACGAATTTTAATAAACAAAATTCGAGTAGAGATGGGGCGTTTCTAACACTTTTCACCACAGAACGAAAGAGCTGTACGCGTAGATCTTCGCATACAGCTCTTACTTTTTTATCTTGAAAGTCTTGGAATGAGAGACATTAAAATAATATTGTCTGTAGTGTTAACAATGTTTTATGGTTCCGTTATTCTGAAATCTTCATTCCTTATATTGATCGTAAAAACACTTGAGTTCATTTTTGTACTGTTTATGCCAAGGTTTGTCTTTTCCGCAATAATGGATTAAAACGGTGTTGCGGCGAATCCAGTCGATAGAGTGTTTTCGCTTAGGGATCAGTTTCGAAAGTTCATAATAGCGGGCATCATAATTGTATTTCAGGCTGTCTGCCGGCTTGATTTTATCCCAATATAAAGCATTCAATACATCTTGGTCTGGGAGAACGAGTTTTAATTTGTTTTTTTCGATAAACTGGTAGATCTCTTCGATATTCACTTCTTTTCGGATAGACGCCATGTTCATCAACAACACACCTGTATTAAAATAGCCCTTCGCATTTGGTGTACGCAAACGCAATTTGTTGATTGCCCGCGCCATTTTAGCGGAATGTTCGTGCTCGGCAGCGACAAATAAGCAATTTTCAAAATCGGTCCAATAAAAATCTGTGATCGGATTAATACAAACAATATCCGGATCAAGATACAATATTCGATCGACATCCTCCGGCAAAAATTGATAAGCGGCCAGCCGATAATACATTTCGGATGTGTAGTGCCGAAATACAGGTGCATCTTGAAACCATTTCGAATCTACGAATATGGGAGTGAAACGATGTCCTTTTGAGATTATGTATTGCTCCAAAGTTTTTATGTCTTGATCCGGTATGTCGGAATATAGAAGATAGATGGAAAATGACTCGTTTTTGTTGTTGCAGAACAGTGAATGTAATAGTACTTTCAGCGGGGGTAAGTAATTGGCATTCAGTGTCACAAGAATGTTCATCATGTGCATACACCCTTACGAATTTACCTTTATTAAGAAAAACAAAACAGTCTTATATCATTTTATTATAAAATGAAAATTTTTTCATAGATGAGAACTAATCTAATATGGGAAAATCGTTTGTTTTGAACGAGAAAAGGGGAGTATAGACAAGGGGATCCGGGGGCATTTTATTTCTTTGGTTTCTAAATTATTTTGGAAAGTTGAAAAGGTTCTTTTTAACCGTTCATAGATTGAAAGAAGATTGTGAGATTTGTTCATTCATAAGGGGTCATAAGTACCCCTTCAGCAACAGCGATAACATAGTGTTTTTCATGATATGGAAAAGATTTATTAGATTCATAATGAAAGAAAAGGGCAAGTCGCGCCCCTTTCTTTTCAGCGTATAAAGTTAGCGTATGGTTTCCTTTAGTTTGTTTCTGATTTCGTCGGCTGCAGCCGTCATGTTTTTTAAAGAGGCAATCGCTTCTTTTTCACTTCTTGTTTTTAAACCGCAGTCAGGGTTAATCCAAAATTGGCCGGGATCCAACACTTGTAATGACTTTTCAATAATAGCGGCCATCTCTTCTACAGTTGGTATTCGAGGGCTGTGGATGTCATAAACGCCTAGTCCGATTCCTTTGTCGTACGTTTGTTTTTCAAAGACAGGGATAATTTCGCCATGGCTTCTGGATGTTTCAATTGAAATCACATCCGCATCCATTTTGCTGATGTCTTCTAAATAAGAAGCGAAATCGCAATAGCACATATGAGTATGAATTTGCGTTGTATCTTGGACTGTTGAGGTGGTGATTCGGAATGCCCGCACGGCCCAATTCAAATAGTTTTGCTTGTCATGATCCTTCAAAGGCAATCCTTCCAGCAAAGCGGGTTCATCCACTTGGATCATCGCAATGCCTGCTGATTCCAAAGCTTCCACTTCTTTTCTTAAAGCGAGCGCAATTTGTTCGCATACTTCTTGACGAGGTTTATCATCGCGAACAAACGACCAGTTTAAAATCGTCACCGGTCCCGTAAGCATCCCTTTTACAGGCTTGTCCGTTAATGATTGTGCATAGACGCTTTCTTTCACGGTCATTGGCTGCAAAAATTCTACATCGCCGTAAATAATAGGGGGACGGACACAGCGTGAGCCATAGGATTGGACCCAACCATTTTCGGTAAAAGCGAATCCCCCCAGTTTCTCCCCAAAAAACTCCACCATATCGGTTCTTTCAAATTCACCATGAACCAATACATCCAGTCCGATCTCTTCTTGTAGACAAATCCATTTTTGAATTTGCTGCTGAATAAACTGTTCGTACTGCTGTTCATTCCATTCGCCTTTTTTCCATTTTTGCCTTGCCTTACGGATATCAGCTGTTTGCGGAAAACTGCCGATAGTCGTTGTCGGAAGAATAGGGAGGTCGAACGCTTCTTTTTGGACGGATTGGCGAATGGAATAAGGCGATTTTCTTTTCGCTGATACATGTTGTAAGTTTTTTTGAGCTTGCTGTACACTTTGGCGATGTCTTTCCGAATGGTTTTTCCATGTATGGATGATTTGTTGGTTTTCTTGAAAATAAGCGTCATCCACCCCATGTTGATCTCTTGCCAGGAACACAATTTCGGTTAATTTTTCATCCGCAAAAGACAGCGATTGTTTGATGATTTTGTCTAATTTTATTTCGTTCTTCGTCGTTACCGGTACATGAATTAAGCTGCAAGAAGGTTGAATCCACAGCATCGATTCCGGAACGACAGAAGTGATCTTTTCAATGAGACTACGTTTTTCCGCCAAATCAGACCGCCAGATGTTCCGTCCGTCAATGATGCCAGCCGCGAGCACTTTATTGGCGGGAAAGCCATGAGTAAGCAGTGATTCTAAGTTGTTTTCGCCGCCATGGACAAAATCGAGTCCGACTCCTTGAACCGGCAAGTCCATAAGCTCTTGATACCAATCGACGGAATCAAAGTATGTTTGCAGCATAATTTTTAAGTTTGGTGCCGCCTCATGCAATTGATGATAAATGAACTGGATCGTTTTCATTTCCTCTTTGGAAATAGAAGTAACGAGAATAGGTTCATCGATTTGCAGCCATTCTACCTTTTCATTTTGCAATTCCTGTAAAATTTGTTCATAAAGAGGAAGAAGCTGCAAAATAAGGGCAGGGAGCTCTTTTTCCTTATATCCTTTGGACAGTTTGATGAAGGTATATGGCCCGATCAGTACAGGTTTTCCTAAGATTCCAAGTTTCCTTTTTGCTTCTTGGTACGCTTTCAGCGGCTTGTTTTCAATGAGTCTTGGTTGGGCGTTGTTCCATTCAGGCACAATATAATGGTAGTTTGTATTGAACCATTTCGTCATTTCGCAAGCATGCGCAGTGTCGCTGCCGCGCGCCATGGCAAAATAAACAGAAAGGGGAATGTCATTTCCTTTCCAATTAAATCGTTCCGGTACTAATCCAAACATAGTTGCCGTGTCCAACATTTGATCGTAAAACGTAAAATCGCCGACGGGGATTAGGTCGATCCCGATTTCATGCTGTTTTTTCAAGTGTTGATGCCGAATGGATTCCATCGTCTGTAGAAACTGGCTTTCATCCACTTGGCCTTTCCAAAATTGTTCCAATGCTTTTTTCCATTCTCGATTTTCACCAATACGTGGATAACCAAGATTGCTTGATTTCATGTGTTTTTTCACTCCCTCATTAATTTCCCCAAATAAAAAGGCATTTCTAACGTTCGATAAGGAGTTAGAAATGCCAAAAAAAGGGTGTAAAATACCCTGTTTTTTCCATTCATAACACCTCCCTATCTCCCGTAGGTAAAAGCAGTGTTGTCAGAACAGGCAGGTCTCCTGACTTAAGGGTCATCGCTTTTTGCCGACCTTCCCAGCCTTTTCGGCCAGTGGCTGCATCGGCATTGCTCGCCTCTTACAGTGGCGGGACCGTGCCGGATTTGCACCGGGCTTCCCTTTTCATCCAAGGACAAAAATCGTCTTTGGAACCTGTTCCCACAATATTAAATTGTAAAAAAATAATTTATATTATAAATTATAGAAAAACAGTAACGTCAAGATATCATGATCGGTGGTAATTGTCAAGGGAGCAAAAAATAGGAGAGTGAGGGTTCACTCTCCATCGAAAGTAGGATCTGTTAAGCATTTTTTCAATCGATTTCAGAATGGTTCGTTAAAGTTTAATGAGCCGGTTTTTTTTCACCCAATAAAAAGATCTTTGTCACAATCCGAGAAATTAAGAATGTGATCAAGTATACGATCAAAATGTGAAAATAGTTCACCCCGTCAAATACGACTAATAAACCAAGGCTGGCCAAAATCGGTTTCACGATAAAAGCGAATACACAGGCGGTAAGAAAGGAATAGAGATAAAAATTTTTATTGTGATTCAACGTCCATTGATAGACGAGCATAAAGACGACCGGAACAAGGGAGGCATCCAATGAAAAACTAGGAAAGTAAGGAATGGCTTCATAGGGATATCCCCATAATCTTGTCCTTACCCCGTATGTATCAATATATGCAAACCAAGCATGTATATTAAAGCCATAAAATCCAATTAAAAAAATTTTCTCTCTGTCTATCGTAAAAGCTAAAACAATTAAAGGAACGATAAGCATTAACACAACCACCCAAAATTGCCATGTATGAAAACTGGAATATTGTGCCCAATAGTCTGCATGTAAGATACTTACTTTTTGTTGTAATTTTGTTACATAATCAAATAATTGCTGTTGATGTTGGTTCATAAAATCCCACCTTCCTGTTCGTTTCTCTATATTTATGGTTACCTAAAAGACGAAAAATAAACGACATGCACTGAGGAAATCATTAGATTCATAAGATCTTTGATCCCACATGAATCATCTTTTTTTCTCGTTGCAGATGATGGAAAAGTAGAATTGGGAATAAGAAATAAAAGGAAAAATTACCACCGCAAAGAGAAGATTTCGAAAGTTGAAATGAACTCTCCGCTTCCCTATCCGGATTGAACAGATCAGGAAAAGATGTTATATGGTCGTTATGGGAATGAAGATCAACTACGGATGACTTGGCGTAAGAACAACGGCCCCACGATTAGTTCCACTAACCATCGGGGAGGATGAAAAAACTCCCCTGATGGAATTTTTATTTTATACAAATCGGCATTTTATAGCCCACAGCTTGAAAATTGGAAATGGAGGGGGGAAACTCTACGGTTTTCAGCCCGCATTTGCCGTTTTGATTAAAGGCTTTCAAGTGATGAACGTGGATATTTTGAACTCCGGCACCAATCTGAATGGCCAGAGGAGCGGACTGGCGGATGGTTGAATGGCGAATGGTGACATCATCTGCCCGCTGTGGGCCGCCAAAGATCTTAATATCAGCACCTGCTGTATGAAAATTCCGTATCGACACATGATTCAACACGATATTACGCGCCCGATATTGAATGGCGATCATAGGATTTCCCTTGTAGTCATAATCCGGGTCGCCTATTAACGTAAAATGGTTGATGACTACGTTCCGATAGGCAGAAACAACCAGTCCCCTGGGGGAAGAATGCTGATATAAATCTGTATAGATCGGCGCGATTGACACCATCATTGTCGCCTTTATGTTATAAGCCGTCTTTGATTCGGGATCCGAGATTTTATGGTGTCCGATATGACGGAAGTTATAAGAACGGTTATCGTGGACGGATAAATGTCCGATGATGTAGATGTTGGATGCTGCCGAAGCATTGTGGTGGGCTTTAATTTCTACGCCGCCGAAGCATCTTGACGTCGAGTTATGGACGAGCCATATGTTTCTGGATCCATCATCTACTTCGATGCCGTTGGAATTGGATATCCCTTTTGGATGGGCTCTTCCGCTTGGATCGCACATGTGGCTGTTGGAAATAAAAACGTAGTCGCTGTGATGAGTGGTGATTCCATCATCGCCAAACCCATATCCGTTTAATTGGTCAAGCCAAATGTACCGGCTTCGGCCTCGGGCGCGTTTTCCGTCTCCTGCGTAATGATAGCGGGTTGAGGACACATCAAAACAATGCAGGCCGGGGTTAATAGCTTCCACCTGTTTGACCCATCCATATTTGACATTGGCGAATGTGAAGCAGCTGGAGCTATGCCCGCCCGCGCTCGTACGCTCCATGTTCCCGAGCCGTTCTATATTCCAGTCTAAACTCATCCCTTTTACTAAAATATGGTGATTCCCTTTCCGATGGTTGGCATTCGTCACTAATCTTGTCGCGATGGGGGCATCAGGATGAAGCTTGATGATTGTGATCCCTTTTCCTTTTCCAATTAAACATGTCCAAGAAGGCAGTTTGATTCCTCTTATTAAAAAATTACCTTCCGGCACGTACACTATTACCCGCCCGTTCCCAATCGCTTTTTGAAACGCTTTGGTATTGTCGGTTTTTCCGTCTCCTATAGCTCCGTAATCTAACACATTTACGATCCTATCAATCTTGGACATTAAATGGATGTATTCTTGATCTAAAAGGTTTTTCCATGTTGGATAAACAAAACCGTTCTCATCAAGATCTGTCTCCCATGAAATATCGTTCCTTTTTTGGGCAGGTAAAAAGTTTGTTGTTTTTTTGATGGTGGAAAGCACAGAAGCGATGAAAGGATTTCGTTGCTTTCTCATGCTGCTGTATTGATCAAAAAGTTCATCGGTTTCCTTGATGGCATTTTTCAAATCTGTTTTCGTATCCAAAAGGTTTGCAATCAAATCTTTATTTTTGATAGGATCGTGATTCTTATCTAAGCAAAGCAATGTTTTCACTCCCTTGAAAAACTTGGCGACAAGGTTCATGTATTTTGTAGTATTCTCCATTTGGGCTTATATAACCTTGTAACAAGAAGAAGGATTATTTTGTTTTCAAGTTGTATTCATCCTTTAAAATACTTTCTTCTTGTTTTAGGAGAAAATCAATTTATAAGCTTATACCCGTTTTCTGCCGGAAACATATATTGACAAAAGCGGTTCATTTGCGGGCATTTGCTTTTTTTCCCGAACAACCGATTGCAAGACAGTTCCATAGTTTAAGAATCGACGTGTACACGGTTGCTGACAGAGAAATTTGACAAGAATGATCAATAGGAAATGTACTTTTTTTAGCAAGTTGTTTTCAAGTGCAAATTTATTTCATTTTAGATGCCTTATGAGAGGGAGAGTTCAACCAGCAGCGATCAAGAAAAGAATCATCGCCGTTTCAAAAAGATGGTGGGAAGAAGTCCATATTATAAGAATAGGGGATTATGTTTATGTTGAAAAAATGGTTAGCAGCAGCTTGTATCATGATTTTGACATTATCGGGATGTGCCGGCAGCGGCAAAGAAAATTCACGGAATGATCAAGATCGAATTCAAGAAAAAGTTTCCGACACGGACAAACACGAAATTCGATATCGTTACCCGTTGACTGGGATCTGGACTACCCAAAAGCCTAGTGATCGCGCAGTGGCTGTGGTTATCAATAATCATCCGAAAGCTCGGCCGCAATCAGGGCTTCAATCAGCTGATATTGTGTATGAAGTGCTGGCCGAAGGTGATATTACTCGGTTTCTGGCCATTTTTCAAAGCCAAAAGCCCGATAAAATAGGGCCTGTCCGCAGCGCGAGAGATTACATGATTGATTTGGCGAAGGGCTACGATAGCCTGTTTATCGCTCACGGCTATAGCCCGGAGGCGAAACAAATGCTCCAATCGGGCTTGATTGATAATCTGAATGGCATTCAGTATGATGGCACTTTATTTAAACGGTCAAAGGACAGAAAGGCGCCCCACAATTCCTACATCACCTTTGAAAACATTCAAAAAGGAGCTGCCGAAAAGCAATTCAAAATGACTCCTGCGCCTAGGCCGCTCCCTTTTTATACGGATAACGAATCGAAGCATCTTTCCGGACGTAAGGTAGAGAACGTTCATATTGCTTATTCCAAATATTCACTTTTTAATGCAGATTATCGATTCGATGCTAAAACGAAAAAAATGGAACGCTATTCCGGTGGAGAGCCAACAATGGATGCAGAAACGAAAAAACCTGTTTTAGTGGATAATCTGTTGATTATCGAAACGATCCATCGCGTTATTGACAGCAAAGGGCGAAGAGAGATTGATTTAACTTCGGGAGGAAAAGCCTATTGGATTCAACGGGGCGTGTGCCGAGAAGTGGAATGGAGAAACGAAAACGGCAGGATTTTGCCGTACGAAAACGGGCACTCTCTTCCATTCGTTCCCGGCAAAACATGGATCAATATTGTCAAAAGCCTCGATTCCGTTTCCTTTTCATAGGCAGCATTGAGCTTCATTTATAAGGGAGGCTTTCTTCAAAAATGGGAAAGAAAGGCCTCGGCAACCTTTTTAAATAAAGCTTAAAACGGAATCACCTGGATGATGACGGCTACGATGATCATGACAATGGTGGAACCACATGCCCATTTTAAGAAGGCTCGCTGCAAATCGCCGAATTCTTCGCCGACCATTCCAACCAGTAAATAGGTGGAGGGCATGACGTATGGTTTTAGAAAATCCAGAAAGTTTCTCTAGCAGTCGCCTTCTCCGACAAAATATCATGATAGAAACGTTTGCGACAAATTCTTACTCGGCTCTGGATTCCACGTTCTCCTTGACACGGCGAATAATTTATCCCGCTCTCTTAAAATTGGAGACTCCTGATTTTTGATTGAGCGTCTTGATTTTTCGTTCCAGCCATGCAGATGTATATCATCACAATATCTATTTTTTGGGAATTAATCTTATCTTGAAAGGGGAAAAGTATTCGGCAACGATGTAATAGCAACAGCCATTTCGGGTCTTTAACATTATAGGTGATTCCTACCATTTCCGCGAAAAAGAAAAAGCAGTCATTTATCCTTCGTGGTTGTCGAATTAAACGTTCATAATGTGGGGAATATCATCTCGTTGAAATTGGGTAATTTCAATTTACTTTCGCAAACAACTAGGCATTGTTCAAGAAATACATTTCTCCATTGCCTGATCTGATTCAAGTGAATCCCATTGAGAGAGGAATTTCATTCATCGTTTTTCCCTTTTTAGGACCTTTAGTACGAGCTGGAATTTATAATCTGTTGTATATCGTTTTCTCCATAAACCTACTTTAACGCCTCCTTATTTCGTGTCTAGTTTTATGGGGGGACTATTATAAATTGTTTTAACAACATCTTGCCTTTTTTAAGCAACAACAAGACTGTTTTTTTTATGTGCGCCCGGCATGTACATGAACTATAGGGTGTAAGTCCCGAACCCCGAAGACAGAAGTAGAGGTTAGCCAAGAGCAAGGGTGTCCGTGGTGACGCGGAATCTGAAGGAAGCTGGAGGCAAAACACCGGTCCGAGGAACACGAACCTCATATAAGGCTAGGTATGATTGAGTGAGTTTGCATAACAAAACAAAGCTCTTTCTGTCGAAGGTCATATCGAGTAAATGAGGCGGATAGATGGTGTGAAAGTGCATGTACTTACCCGGGGAGGTCTGGCGGATATGTGAAGTACTCTTCATAACCTACTTAGTGATAAGTAGCTGAACCGTCAGAAGTCAGCAGAGGTCATAGTATTAGTTGGTCTAGAACAACTAAGAAGGACCGAACAATTAAGAGAGAATAGCCCTTGGTATTCAGTGAGTCATGATGAACACAGAAAACGTAGTACCTCACTTGAGGGAGGAAGCGGTGAATCCCGTGGGAGACCTCTTGGAGGGTGGAGTGACCACTGGCATAAAGAGAACAGCTATTCACGGAAGTTATAAAGACTTGCGTCAATGATCTTAATTGAACCGCCGTATACGGAACCGTACGTACGGTGGTGTGAGAGGACGGGAGTTAATCGCTCCCTCCTACTCGATTTAAATTCGAATTTTCCTGCAATTTTATAGACAAATTATGTTATTAAAATTATTCTTTTGGTATGAAACATAAATTGTTTTTTATCGCAATGTTTGCAAGAAAAACTGAGATAATTTTTCTTGATGAACCATTTACAGCGTTAGACCAAAAATCCCAAGAAATAGCGATAGATTTATTAAAAACATATAGCAAAAATGGGGGAGCGATTTTATTTGTTAGCCACTTGAAAGATTTACAGCGTGAACTAGCAAATAAAATTTATTTAATGTCAAATGGAAAATTAAAGGAGATGTAGCGATGAGGATAATGTATTCTATTATATTTATTGTTTCTTTAATTATAATTGCATACTTTTCTAAGACGAATTATATAAATCAAACGTCAGGAAAAATAATTGTAGCAGTTGCTTTTGGTTTTTTAGTTTCGTCAATTTTAAATATTTTTAAAAAAAGAAAATGATGCGGTTTTCTGAAATCTTTCCCTTTCAGACAAGTTAGTTTAGTATACAATAACATCATCTTCATGAATAAGATTTTTCTGATGTACTGAATGTTAATCGACTACCAAGGTTGTCGATGTTTCTAAACCAAGATGATGTGACCCGACACCAATTGCACGGCGAGGAGATAATGGATTTGGAAAATGAAGTTCCAAACGAGTCTTCCGTGATTAGGTCATCTTTCGGGCAGACACCCCTATTCTTCACCATTTTCATTCGTGCTGGTATTAGAACTTGTTCACTTCGTTGGTATAGTTGAAACAATTCGGTGGTGAACTTCCATCTCTTATTCGTGAAACGCGCCAACTGACATGGATACGGACTGTTTCGATAGACTTTATGTTTATCCGTTTGTTCATAACGGAGGGCACCAGGCTGTTCTTTTGTTTGCGCCTAGAGGAATTAATTAGGAATTTATTCCAGCAGATTCCCCCATCCTTCGTCGATAATCCGTGCAAAAGTCTATCTTTTACGGGAATATGATATTGAGCCATTGTTGCATACCACCTTATATTTGGCGGTTATTGTTTGTTCTATCAAAGGGAAGCAACATGGCTCTTTTCTTATTTCTCTTTTTACACAATTATACGGACTAAACTGGATCTTGTTCTGATTGTTGGGGTGTAATTGTTAGTGGAAATTTACAAAAGGTATCTTAAAAACAAGTCAATAGCCATCTACTCACCCGTGAAAAGAGTTGGGGGCTGACCGTTACAATACTTTCCGAACATCAAACAATTCACTGACAATAAATCCGGACTGAGGAAAATGCAATCCAAGCTGCCATGCTCCGACTCCTCTTAATCGATACCTAGGGAATAATAAAAGCTTCGCTACGCGTGCTCGGGCATCTTCATACCAGACAATAAGCCTTCTCCCATTTTCATCGCGGAACGTAAAATGGGGCTGTTGGTATTCATTTGAATACTGGATGGGCACTTGGTGAGAAGAGGCTAGTTGTATGGCCATATCAACCGAAACAGCACGGGCGCTTTGGACGCTTCCGTTTGACATAGTCCATTCATATCCGTAACGCGGAAAACCTAGAATGATTTTGTTTGAAGGCATTTGGTTGATGGCATATTCTATGGTTCTTTGCACTTCTTGAATAGGGGCAACAGGTCCTGGAGGAGAATCAGGAGTATGCCAATCGTAGGCCATGATAAACGTGAAATCAACAACTGATCCAATCCCTCCATAGTCGTATCCTCTCAACCAAGGAATTTGATCGTCCGTTTTTGCTGGAAGGGCGACAGAAAGATAATAACGGCCGCGATCTTTCAAACGTTGATTTAAAATCCGAAGAAATCCAGTAAATAAGTCTCTTTCTGTTTCAGCCACTCTTTCAAAGTCGATGGTCACCCCTGAATAATTTTTTTGTGTTACAAGCGTGACAATTTCATTCACAACCCTGTTTCGGATCTGCGGGTTTGACAATACTTGGCGGATCAATGCTGAGCTG
Organism: Bacillus sp. FSL W8-0102; assembly: GCF_038007225.1. Lineage (NCBI taxonomy): Bacteria > Bacillati > Bacillota > Bacilli > Caryophanales > Bacillaceae > Bacillus > Bacillus sp. FSL W8-0102. The sequence continues at coordinate 3,633,927 of NZ_JBBOWT010000001.1, read as the reverse complement.
AATCCTTCTGAAGTTAAATTCGTAATGGTGGCAAGCGGGGCTACCCGAAACGAGCGAGATGTTTGAATGGTATAACGATCATTTAAGGTGCTTAAAGCGACTCCGGGCAAAATGTGATATTCAAACATGGCAAAATACGTACTGATGGTAGAAAAAGACCTGATCAGCTGTTCATCTTCCGTAGGTGTACCAGGATAAATAAAACTTAAATCTTCAGTTGAATATTTGGGGTGCGATGGTAAATAGAGGCGCATTCCAGGATAAATGACATCGGAAGTTAATCGATTGGCAGCTCGGATCGTTTGAACAGATAAAAATGCTTTTTGAGCGATGGTATAGAGAGAATCTCCCGGTTGAACAATGTAGGTGGAACTTGGAACAACTATATCTTGGCCGGGGACTAAACCTCCCGGATATACCCCGTTTATTTCTTGCAGCCTTTGAAAAGAAACCCCGTAATTTTGAGAAATCGAATAAAGTGAATCTCCGGGCTTCACGACATGGATAAAAAACATGGCCTCTTCTCCTTTCATTGTATAAATATGTTCAGAAAGAAAAAACATGTAATGATTTTGGCAAAAGCAATGATTCTTCTTGTATTGTCAAATGAATGCGAATTCAAGGAGAGCGGTATGACAAACATGATTTTTTAGAGACTTTTTAATCTCATGTCTTCGTGTTTACGTTCATGGAAGGCTAACATGTTGAAGAGTTTTACGTACAATCTTTCTTTAGTTTGCTGAAGCAATTTAGGCGAATCCAAACCGATGACTTTATAGGAGAGATCTTTTGTTTATGGAAATTTAGTCATATTTTTACTGTTTTTATATATTTTTTACATAATAGATATTTGAATTTTTACAAATCGTCTTTAATCTATTAATAGATTTTTTTTCGTGAAAAAGATCGAAAGTTTTACTTGATTTTATTTCATGCAACAGTTGGATTTAAAAGGTTCACTACTGATATTCAGCGCCGGGAAGGAAACGAATGATATGCGGCAAGCATGCGACCTTGCCATAAAGCAAACCGATATCATGCTTGTCCGACAGTGGCTATTATCGGTTTTCAACAAGATTTCACTGCTGTAGAAATATGTATTTTGCTGCAATTTTTAACAAGGTAGTTGCTTGACCTTTAAAGATATGGAACATGACGTTGACAACAGCTACGAACGCTCCAGCCATTGCGAAAGAAGAGAGGACAAAAAATCGTTTCATTCCCAGTGCGTTCATCCATTCAAAATGAAAGGCTGGCACATAAAGTTCCAGCCTCTTCTAATGTTTTGGCAAGATTGCTTTCGTTTTAGATGCCGCTTTTTCTTTCTACTGTAGGTGATGAAATAGGGGGTTATAAAGGGCTGCTTTCATTATAATCGTGGAAGCGAGTATGATGGATTTTCCGTTTTTCTACTATTATATATGTCATGATTTGAATTTCCTGTTGTGATAAGATTTTTGGATGAGAATAGGTATTTTAGCCCCGTCCGATTATCGAAAGCAACAAAGGAAGGTTAGTTGTATTGTCCTAATGGTCATATCGATGGAATGCCTAGTGTCATTGGTACTGATTCGTAGCACAAACGTTAGCTTATTCAAAAATGATGTTGAAAAAAATCAAAACAAAAAATCTTGGCAGCAGATGTCGAAACGTCTGTTTACAGCACATTTTGATCACTAAGAGGATACGTCTCTATTTTTTTCTAATCCGCTTTTTGTAGGGGAATCGATTAGGTGATTTTTAGAGTAGAATGACAAGAAAAATTCGTTTTGAAAAACCATCCTCCCGTTAGTGGCGTTCACGCAGCAAACTAAAGCCAGAGACAAAGGTTCTGTTCTAAGACCGAAACAAATTTTTTCTGTATTTATGAGGGATAGCGAAAGGGATAATCTCGCACAGGCATCAGGTTTTGATCTTTTATTCTTGATTTCTTGCTAAAGATGGACGAACAGCACGGTGGACACGGTATCCTAAAATGTTTTGATACAAACGGGAAAGATTCATATGTTCATGAAGCAATTCTTCCACTTGGGGATCCACGGGGTCTGAGATTTGATACTCCGGGTAGTCATCTTTTTCTGGAGAGTTTTTTTGAAGTTCCGATTGAACGGTGTTGGAAAAGATAACGGCAGCTTCGGCAAATCCGGAACGATGCAAGTGTTGGATCCATTCGGTCTCTAAAAATACGTTGGATATTCCGTAAACTCTTTTCATGTCCTTCAATTCCAACGGCTGGAAAGGTTTTTCTGCTGTCATTTCAATCATCAATAAAACTCCGCCTGGTTTTAACACTCTACAGTATTCTTTTAGAGAATCTGCAATGTTTGTAAAAGCCGTAACGGATTCGGAAAGCACAAAATCAAAGGAGGCATCTGAAAAAGGAAGGCTTTCTACATTCCCTTGAATCGCATGAACGGGAAGTCGTTCATCGGAAAACCTTTGTTTGGCTTTTTGAATCATTGTCGGATGATTGTCTAAAGCCGTGACCGAACATCGAAAAGATTTCGAAAGAAAGGCGGCCGTTTGGCCCGTCCCGCAGCCAGCATCCAAAATTTTTGACCTCCGGCTGATGTTCTCCTTCTTCAGAATCTTTCTCGTTAACGCCAGCCCTCCTGGATGAGCACCGCCAATTCCATAAGCGGCAAGAGCGTCCTGATATGTTGGTTTCACTATTTTTCACCCCGTTAGCGCAAAATATATCATCATGCTATGAAGAACAGCCGCTTAGAGTGATACGTTTTGCGGATGAGCATTTAAAAGGGCCGTAACATTGGTTTGCAGTTTTCAGCCATAACGTCCGCTGTATGGCTGAATTTTGAAATGGAAAAATTATCTAAAGGTTTTTGTTTGCATAATGGCTGTAAACGTTGTATAAATGAGATTAAAAGAAGTAATTACATTCAATGCTTCCTATTTGTAAAATTGCAAGTACAGTTTGTAAATTTTGTCTAAAAATATATTTTCAATTTCTTAAACAATGTATTATAATGGTCATTAGAGTTTTAATCCGAAGGAGTGAAACAAAGTTGAATATGGAAAAGGTAGGAAAAAGAGGGTTGTTTAATATGAAACTCTCGTTTTTCTTTTTAGCTGTGATTTTGTTCTGGATTAAGACGTATATTGCTTACAAAGTAGAATTCAACCTTGGCATTAACAATAAAATACAAGAATTTTTGCTTTTTATAAACCCCATTAGCTCCGCTATCTTGTTTCTTGCCTTTGGATTGTTTTTTAAAGGGAAAGGAAGAAATATTGCGATTATAGTTATCAATTTTCTTCTTTCCTTTTTACTGTATGCAAACATTGTCTATTACCGGTTTTTCAATGACTTTATTACAGTGCCGGTTTTGACGCAGGCAAAAACGAATAGCATCGGAAATTTGGGAGACAGCGCATTTGCGTTGATGAAGCCGTATGATGTTCTTTATTTCTTGGACACTATCATTTTGATTTTACTGGTTGTCTTCAAAGTGGTAAAACCACAAGGGAAAATTGGATGGCGCCCGGTTGTTGGTGTTTTTATGTCCGGTTTTATCATCTTTATGGTCAACTTGGGACTGGCGGAATCAGATCGTCCAGAACTTCTGCAGCGTACGTTTGACCGCAACTATATTGTGAAATACTTAGGTATGTACAACTACGCTGTGTATGACATGATTCAAAACGTCCGTTCTTCTGCACAAAGAGCACTGGCGGACAGCTCGGATATTGCGGATATTGAGAATTACGTAAAATCCAATTATGCAGAGCCGAACCCGCAATATTTCGGTAAAGCAAAAGGAAAAAATGTCATTTTCGTTTCGCTGGAATCGTTCCAGAACTTTATGATTGACTATAAATTAAATGGACGAGAAGTAACACCATTTTTAAATTCGTTGGCTCACGACAACAATACGTTTTATTTTGATAATTTCTTCCATCAAACTGGACAAGGGAAAACGTCTGATGCAGAATTTATGATGGAAAACTCGCTGTTCCCGTTACCTCAAGGGTCAGTTTTCACGAATAAAGCTTTGAATACGTACCAAGCCACTCCGGCCATTTTAAAAACGCATGGATACACTTCCGCGGCTTTCCATGGCAATACGAAGACGTTCTGGAACCGCGATGAAATGTATAAATCGTTGGGGTATGATTATTTCTTTGACTCTGCCTATTATGATATGAATGATAAAGACGTGCTAAACTATGGTTTGAAAGATAAGCCGTTCTTTAGAGAGTCCATGCCTCTGTTAAAGAGCTTGAAACAGCCGTTTTATGCGAAATTCATCACGCTTTCGAACCATTTTCCGTTCCCGTTGGATGAGGGGGATACGGACTTTCCAGCAGGAGATTTTGGAGACTCGATTGTCAACCATTATTTCCAAACAGCTCATTACATGGATGAAGCGTTAAAGCAATTCTTTGACGATCTGAAGAAATCGGGTCTTTACGATAATTCCATCATTGTGTTGTATGGTGACCATTACGGAATTTCCGAAAACCATAACGATGCAATGGCTAAAGTAATGGGTAAAGAAATTACTCCTTTCGAAAATGCCCAATTGCAACGTGTGCCATTGTTCATTCACGTGCCGGGTGTTAAAGGTGGAGTAATGCATGAATATGCCGGTGATGTTGACGTTCGTCCAACGATTCTTCATTTGTTGGGAATTGATACGAAAGATTACATCGAGTTTGGAACGGACTTGCTTTCTAAACAACATCGCCAAATTGTTCCGTTCCGAAACGGCGACTTTGTAACACCTCAATATACGTATGTAAGCGGAAAATGCTACAGCAATGTTACTGGAAAACAAGTGCCAAACAAAAATGCATGTTCGCGTCCAAATAAACAAGTAAAAGCTATGCTGGATTTTTCCGATCGAGTAGTATACGGAGACTTGCTACGTTTCCACCATCCAAAAGGATTTAAACCAGTAAATCGTGCAGATTATGATTACTCTGTCAAAAAGACAGAACAAAATATAAAAGAAAATAAATAAAGGATTAAAACTTTCATCAGATGAGAAATCACCTCACTGATGACGTGTTGAATATGTCTCCCTCCCTTGTAACAATTCAAGTTGTTAAGGGAGGGAGATTTTGTTTTTCTGTATCCGTGGGCATAATCACATCTATAGGAATCGGCTTTTGTTTCATTTGTTTTGCGAAGGCAGAATGAAACAAAAGCCATTTTTTTGACTCTGTACTGAATGAAGTAGAGGTTTTATTTATCCTTAAGTTTTATGTGATTGAAATATCCAACTCGCTTTTTAATATCTTTGACTTGCGATAAGGAGAAGGGGAAGAGTGTGGGTTATTTATGATGGAACGCTTAAGGAATAACAGAGAGGCATATGGAATCGAGGGATCATCCGTTGGCGGGAGGAAGAATACTGTGTTTGCGGGAGGAGAAAACGGAATAACAAAGGCGTATTTGGCAATTAGAAAATGTAGTAAAATGGCAAATAAGTGATTCATCAAACTAAATATATTTCACTACTTCAATGATTGACATGGAGCCTCCGCGGTCATGATTTTTTGCAAAGGACAGCGTCTTAGAAGCTTTGCAGGCATTATGCCCTCTGCTCCATGTAAAGCAGCGGTTATGCAGTATTTTGTGCATGCTCTTAATTGCCAAACGATGCACTATTTATTGTTATCAACACAACAAAAATGTTCTCCATGCATTCCTAAATAATAAGACCTTTTATAAAAACGATGGATGACTGGCGGTTTTGACGGGCTTTATAAGATAGATTCTACCAATCTGTAAAAGGAGGGATTTTGTTTTTAGATATTCGGTGGGAAGGTTTACGGGTGATCATAAGCGCCAATCGTCGCCACCCACATAGCAGGTGGTTTATTGCTTCGCACGCTATCGCTAGTTCAACTGACTAAAGTCAAAATGAAAAACTCCCGTCTGGAATCGGGAGTTTAAGATTAAGAATTGATATATTGGTGATCAAACAGCATGGTTCCGTGTTTTAAATAATTGGCATGCCAAGAAAATGCCTTTTCTAAAACATGAGGTGTCTGTCCACCTACTTTTAAGGCTTCTTCATAGTACGCAAGCAGTTGTTTTTTATACATTGGATGAGCGCAGTTTTCGATGATCAAGCGTGGGCGTTCTTGAGGAGCGAGTCCTCTTAAATCAGCGTATCCTTGTTCGGTTACGATAATGTCCACATCATGTTCGGTATGATCTACATGGGAGACAAAAGGCACGATACTAGAGATTTTGCCGTCTTTGGCGATGGACTTAGTCACAAAAATAGAAAGACGGGCATTTCTTGCAAAATCACCGGAGCCTCCAATGCCGTTCATCATTTTTGTTCCTGTCACGTGTGTCGAGTTGACATTGCCATAAATATCAACTTCCAACGCAGTATTAATAGAAATTAATCCGAGGCGGCGGATAATTTCTGGATGGTTGGAAATTTCCTGTGGCCGCAAAATGAGCTTGTCTTTATAGCGGTCCAAATTTGAAAAAACGGCTTTCATTTTTTCTTCGGACAACGTGATGGAGCAGCCTGAAGCAAAACGTACTTTACCGCTGTCAATTAGATCAAATACGGCGTCTTGAAGAACTTCAGAATATACTTCCAAATTTTCAAATTCGGAAACCAGCAAGCCGTGCAGCACCGCATTGGCTACGGATCCGATCCCTGATTGAATAGGAGCTAAAGTGTTATCCAGCCGACCGGCTTTAATTTCTTTTCTGAGGAAATCAATTAAATGATTGGCCATAACAGCGGTCTCTTCATCCGGCGGCACGATGGTTGAAGGAGAATCAGAAGCGTCTGTAATCACAATGCCTTTTACTTTTTCCGGATCAAGAGGAATGCCGATTTGACCAATTCTTGAATCCACTTTTGTCAACGGAATAGGTTCGCGTTTTCCTTGTGGAGACAGATCATAAACATCATGAAGCCCTTCTAATTCTGCAGGTTGGGCTAAATTAATTTCTACAATAACGGCATCTGCTTTTTCAATAAAAATAGAATTATTTCCAACTGATGTAGTTGGAATGAGAAGTCCGTCTTCGGTAATCGCTGTAGCTTCAATAATGGCAAAGTCAATTTTGCTTAGCACATCATTGCGGACATATTCGGCTACGTGAGAAAGGTGTTGATCTACAAACAGCATTTCTCCTTGATTTATTTTTTTACGCATTACCGGATCTGCTTGGAAAGGAAGGCGTTTATGGATAATGCCTGCTTCGGCCATTAGTTTATCAATATCAAATCCGAGAGAAGCTCCTGTGAAAACGTTTACTTTGAATTTCTCGGTTTTAGCACGATCCACTAAAGCTAGAGGAACAGCTTTTGCATCCCCAGCGCGCGTAAAACCGCTCAACCCCAATGTCATCCCATCTTGAATCCATGAAGCAGCCTCGTGAGCTGGAACAATTCGATCAGCTAATCTAGGATCACGTAAGCGTTCTGCAATACGTTTCTCCACCAAAAATCCCCCCTTTGATTGTTTAAAACATTCTACCAATTTAAGGGGGAAATCTCATTATTTTTTGTATGAAAAGCCTTAATTTTGTTGTAAAGCAGAAAAAAATTTCGCAAAAAAGAATTTTAGATACTTTAATGCTAGATGCATTTTTAAAAAAAGGCTTCGCTTTTGACATCGCAAGAGGGTCATATAAAAGAAAATGGAAAAAATTTTCATTGTTCTTTTAAAAGTTAAGGGATCTGCGAAAAATGCTAGCGTACGTTTGGCTGACAGGAATCTTTACGTTATTTTTCATAATCAGCAAAAAAGTGGAATGGGAATCAGGATGAATTTCTTTAATAAAATGAACATTAATAATATAAGAACGGTGAACTCTAATAAACAAGTTATTTGGCAATAGATATTCGAGTTCCGTTAAATTCAGTTTATGAGTTCCTTCCAATGTTTCCGATTGGACTTTCGTTTTGCGATTTTGCGCTTCTAAATAGACAATTTGCTCATAAGGAATAGGATACCATCTCTCATTAAACTTAATGGTTAAGAAATTCGCAGAAATGGGTGAAGGTTTAGCCGGCAGAATGGTTGTAATCGCTCCAGCAGGACGATCTTTTTCAAAAATAGGGATGCTCATGCCGAAATAAGGAACGCCGAACACTTCTTCATCAATATAGAGAGAAACTTTTTGGCCTGTTGACAGTGCTTTGTAGGCAGCGGTCCCTTGTTTTACGGGGTCCCCGGGCTTTATTTTTAAATCAACTGTTTTACTTGGTTTATAATAAATATATTGTTTGTGGTCGGAAATCGCGATTGAAGTGTTTTTAGGCAAGTATTCAGAAAGAATTCCCATTACAGAAGCGACGGTAAATTTGTCCACTAGGTGTCAACTCCTCCAACTTTGTACTTCTGTATGAACGATGTCGAAATATTGGATTTTTTCGAAAATCGTAAAACCTTTACCATTTATTATACCAACTTGATTCCGTGCTTAAAAGAACGTTTACATTAAAATTGATCTATTTTTGATATATATGATGGTCTTCCACCGGTTGAAAGTTCAAAAAATTGAAGATGCTCGAAATTTGTCGGATAATAAAGAGTGAAGAAATCAACGAAGAAGCGGTTTCCCAGGGGAACAGGAGATATGAAAACAGCGATATGTATTAGACGGCGTATGGAAGAATGGAATCTCTCGTTGCTTTTATGAGTGGCTGACGCGCCGGCGGAGTAAGCAACTAGACGGAAAGGTGATTAGGATGTCAAAAGCAAAAACGAACGCCATAAGGATGCTGGATACTAAAAAGATTCCCTATAAGGTTTATACGTATGAACCACATGGCGGAAAAATAGATGGTGTTTCGGTAGCGGAAAACCTCGGCAAAGATCCTCATTGTGTGTTTAAAACGCTGGTGGTTCAAAGTGGAACAAAGCAGCTGTATGTGTTTGTCATTCCGGTGGCGTCTGAACTGGACTTGAAAAAGGCTGCTAAAGTAGCAGGAGAAAAAAAGGTAGAGATGCTCCCTGTCAACGAGCTGCAAAAGTGGACGGGTTATGTTCGTGGAGGCTGTTCGCCCATCGGCATGAAAAAGCATTACCCCGTTTTTATCGATAAGCAGGCGTTAAACTGTCATGAAATTATAGTAAGCGGAGGAAAAATTGGAGTTCAAATAGAATTGTCACCCGCAGACTTGCAAAAAGTCGTCAACGCCAAAATAGAAGATCTAGTTAAAGGGGCCTGACCCCCTTCACACTTTAATGTGTGAAAGGGGTCAGGCCCCATAAAAATGTTCCGATAAAATGGTCGACTTCGGTGCTTTCATGCAGGCCGCTATGTGTCACTTGTACATTCTGGACGATTTTGTCTTGATAATTGTGGCGAGGGACCATTCTTCGGATAGACAAGGCGCTTGAAGTGTTGACTACTTGGTCGCCTTTTCCGGCAATAGCGAGTACTTTGACGTCTGGTGGGAAGTGGTTCGATTTTCTCCATAGGTCTTGTAGAGCTTTAGATCCAGGTTTTAAATCGAGAGCGGCTGGTCCGCTATTCACTTTAAAGTAGGAGGATTGATCAATCCCCAAAAAAGGGCTGCCAATGGTGACCAATTTTTCTACTTTAGGATAGCGAAGCTGGTTGCCGTGGTCCAGGAGAAACTTGGTTGAAATAATTCCCCCCATGGAATGGCCGACAATATTCACATTTTCAATCCCGTATCGTTCTTTTAACAAAAGCATCACTTCAGAAAGCCAATGGGAAGTGTCCTGAAAACTGGCTCGGTTGTTTTCAAAAACGACTTGAATGAACATTCTATGGCTGTCATTTGGGATATGCCCGTTCACGAAAAGATGTCCGTTTTTTGCCACTTTGCAAATCAGCACACGATGTCCCCAATGATAGTTATATTCAAAGCGGTTCAGCATTCCGTTAAAAGAGTTGTAAGTTCCTTTATAGCCATGAACAAAAATGGTCGGTGGATCGATATAGGTTTGATTTTGCGAATTGACCGGCTCGGAACGATTCAATAATTGAAAACTGATATAAGCTAATAACAGTAAAAGTGACAATAAAAAAGGTATATTTTTACCGCTTTTACTCATTTTTGACCCTCCAATGCGTGTGCATTGTATCATATCTATATAAAATTGAAAATAAGATGTACATTCGAACATTTCATTTTTGGTATAAAACACCGTCAGGCATTGATCTTTTCAAAATTTATTTTGCCCAGCAGCATTCGATTGGGTCATGTGTTTTTGGTGGCAATAATAAACAGAAGATGGTGAATGAGGGAGTTTTTTTGGAAATGGCGCAAAGAATTCTGTTTTTTGGGTGGATTTTTAAAAGGTGTCTGGGGAGGAGAAAGGCTTTATTGTTTTGATGGCAAAATAAATATAGAAGTGATTTATCAATTAAGAAGGAGACTTGAGTTTTTTGCAAACTTTTCATGTAAGAAACGATGGTCAGACAAACAAACAGATGCGTGATCTTGAATGGCTATTCAAATCAAAAGGAAGGATGTTGAAAATTCCTTCGACCATGGAGTGTTTTTTTTTGCCGATAACATGCAATCTTGTTCGTTAACAAAAAATCGCTTCTACTTAATGCGTTCCATACAGAGGGAACATCAATTGAACATAAGCTGCTAAATGATGAAGACGCATTTCGGCAAAAAATGTGACAGCCCGATGAAATCTGACTAAATAGAAGGTGAAAATTTGAAATTAATGGATCGATGGATGTCAAGAATACGAGTGGAACAGTGAATGCTGGCTAAACGCTAATAAAGTCGAAAGAAAATTTTGTTGAATTTTTTGAGTGTGAGTAAAATGTTTGTGGGAGAAATTCTTAGAATTCCCCGATGAGGGGGTTGGGAACGTAGGTTCGCAATCCCCCTCATCGGGGCCACCAAGCGAAGCGCGGTAGGATCCCAAGCAGGAAACATGAAAAAAGGACTCTCTCCCTGGTAAGATGATCATTGCCAAACCATCAAACAGGAGGAGAGAGTCCCATGAATATTCAACAACATCTTACCACAAATTCGTTGTCATGGAAAGAGATCGAACTTGATTTGTTTCGAGCCTTGCAAAACGCCTTCGCCGAACTGTTTACGGCTTTGTTGGAGGACATCGACCGACAATTGGCGGAAACCCGGGACAAGCGCCGGTACCACTTGAAAGACAAACGACGCATCACGATTCAAACCCTGTTTGGCGAAGTTACCTTTGAGCGGAACTACTATTTAGACCGGGAACAAAACCGTTACACGTTTTTGCTTGATTCCTTTTTAGCGTTTGATGGATCGCAGTCAATCAGCCCTTGTCTAGAAGAAACAGCGGTGGGATTGGCGGTGGAGTGCTCTTCTTATCGCAAAGCGGCTCGTACGCTTGCCCAGATGGTCGGGTATCCGGTGATGAGCCATGAGGCGATCCGCCAGTTGGTGCTCGAAGCTGAAGCTCCGCTGCACTGCCCGGTCAACCAGCGATATGGACGGGTGCTGTTTGTGGAGGCCGATGGACTGTTTGTTTCTCGCCAAGGGAAGGGAAAACGGGCCAAGGAAGACAAGATCCTAACCGTTCACGAAGGGTGGAAGCGCAACGGCTCACGGATCGAATTTGTCAATCAGCGCCATTACGTCCATGAGGGCAAGGGGGAGGTGTGGGAAGGCTTCGAGGAATTTTTGATAAATGAATATGCCTATGATCCGTGTCGGGATCTTCTTGTCATCAACGGGGACGGCGCTCCATGGATTACCGCGTGCCGGGAGTATTTCAAGGGACGGGTCTGCTTCCAATTGGATCGATTCCACGTGGCGCGTGAGTTGCGCCAATGCCTCTCGGGCCATCCACGGTGGCAGGCGATTCGGCAAAAGCTGGCGAAGCAGGATGAAGAGAAGCTGCTTGTGGAACTGAACAGCGCCCTCGGCACGCTGGGGGACGAAGCGAAAGAACAACAGCTGGCTGCCTTGATCCACCGGATCGAATCGATGCCGGGATGCATCCGTGATTACCGGGAATGGCTGAAGGAGCAAGGAGTGGACACAACGGGCATGTATCCGATGGGGAGGGCTGAAAGCGTGATGAGCCAGCTGGCGTATCGGGTGAAATACCGCCGCAGTTGGACAGACAAGGGACTCAGGGCGTTTTTCAAGGCAATGATTGCCCGGATGGATGGGATTCGTCTTTTCGGACGTCGTTTAGGAGAAGAATCGTCGCATCCGGCGGAGGAAACGGTGTCGACGGCATCCACCAAACAGACGATCGTGAACAAGGCGAAACAACGCGTCCGCCGTCTTTGGCCGGAGATCACGCGGAATAACGTGCCATATTTACAGCAATCGTCCGGGACACCGATCTATCATGCCCTGTCTGAACTCAAGGGATGGTAAAAAAAGGTATACATATCGGTCTGTCATGGCAAGGGATGAGAGTCCGAAAGCGCTTACGGATGAAATTTAAAAAAATGGTTCGCTAACCTATGACTTACACCTGTTTTTTAGCGAACCAAAAAAGTTCCCACAAAATCTTGACTGACTCATTTTTTGAAAAACCCTTTATTTCTATTAAAAATCATATTAAAATATCGATGTTAATGAGGATCAGGCCAGAAAAAACGATCATCACCCAGAAATTTTGAATTATTTCTTAAATGATGAATACTTGATCAAAACGGGAATGTTGCCATATTTTTAAGGATCGGGTCCCCTTTTTTGTTTTGAGGAACTTTTCATGATTCAAAAGAAATTAAAAAGGGAAAGGAGGTTGGGAAAGGTGAATCCATCGCTTGTTTTGCTGAGGGATGAACAGTTGATGGAAGTATATGAACGAGCTAAAACGGAAAATCTCTCTAAAGATTTTATTCAATTGCTGGAAATGGAAATCGAACGAAGAAAAATTAAAAGTAAAACTGATAAACAATATGAAAAATTAAGGCAGATTATTCATTAATGATTTCACAAAAACGTATGTATAGGGACATACGTTTTTTTTATGGACTGAAGTTTCGACAGCCTTTAAACGGGTGCGGAAAACTGATCTTGTCTTTAAAAAATGGTAAGATAGAAATGAATTGCTGAAAGTGTAATGAGGAAATAGATAAGGGTGAAATGCATGATTAAATGTATTGCTACAGACATGGATGGAACACTGTTAAATAGCCGGCAGATGATTAGCGAGGGTAACCGTACAGCCATCAAAAAAGCCCAAGAAAAGGGAATAGAAGTCGTGATTGCCACAGGGCGTTCGTACGATGAAGCCCAAACAGTATTAGCGGAAGCTGGCTTACAGTGCCCAATTATTTGTGTGAATGGGGCAGAAGTGAGAACAAAAGAAGGCGAAATCATTCATACAAATGAATTATCGGCCAAACAATCCCTCGATATTTATGAAATTCTTCATCATTCGGATACTTATTACGAAGTGTTTACTAACAAAGGGATATATACGGATCATTATGAAAAAGGCGTTCAGACGTTAATGAACATCTTTCAAACGGCAAATCCAGATATGCCGGAGGATCAAATTTATGAAATGGCCAAAAACCGATACTCCAAAGGACATATTCAGATTGTAGAAAACTATGAACACGTTATCGAAAGCAATGATCAGCTTGTTTATAAATTCCTTGTTGTTTCAAAAAATCCTAGTGAATTGATGAGGGTCAAAGAGAAATTAGAAGCGCTTCCGGAAATTTCGGTAAGTTCATCTGGAAGCGAGAATTTGGAAGTGACGCATAATAAAGCCCAAAAAGGAATCGCATTGACGTGGTTTACTGAAAGAATGGGCATCTCTATGCAAGAAACAATGGCGATCGGCGATAACTTGAACGATCTCTCTATGTTTGAGAGAGTGGGGCGCTCTGTTGCGATGGGAAATGGCCATCCGGATATCAAAAAAATTTGCAGCCATGAGACAGCGGTGAATGACGAAGATGGGGTTGGAAAAGCAATACTGGAAGTTCTTTAAAAATTCCCAAGACCGAATGATACGAATAAATTCAATAGAGACAATAAGCTATCCAAAAACAGCTTATCGAACTTACCGTCAGTAGGGAATGTGAATTCTTAGCTGGTGGTAAGTTTTCTTTTATCATCAGTGGCATTGGCTAAGTTGACGTTATGTTTATTTTCGCGCTTAAAGTCAAAGGTGAGCTATCATAAAAATCATCATTTTAAGAAAATTTGTTCATCTATTTGACCGAAAATGTGTTAGAATTATTTTTAAAACTGTAGATGAGCATTTTTCATTACAATAATTTCCATGGTTAGAGAGACAAACAGGGTACCCCTTACGCGATACGGAGCTGTTTTTTGATCACATCAATGGGAATATCTTGCTTTGCAGCGTCATAAATGAACTCGACGACGCTGTGGTCTTTCCGCGACCGAAGAAGCTCCAGCCCGGTGGAGAGGTTTTGTCGGGATTCGGCGATGCTGTACACGCAGGCCAACAGCACCACCGCCCAATACCGTTTCACCGCCCGAATGTGGCGAACGCGGTATCCATCCAGCTTCAGTTGATCTTTCGCCTGCCGGAAAAAGCACTCGATCGTCCAGCGCTGGGCGTAGTAACGCAAGATGTCTTCGTCCCCGAGTTCCCGGTCGGTGCTCAAGATGCAATGAAGATGTTCCGGCGCCATCGGCTGATCCGCCTTCCAAGCCAGTAGCACCACCGCGTCATCGAGGCCATGGATGGCCCCCTCATAGCGATACACGCGATAACGCTCCTGCCCCACCGTGACGAGGCGGGTGTCTTTGGACTCGATATAGCGGGCGAACTGCTTGGCTTGGATGGCGATGCCTTTCGGGTAGAGAATCCGGTTCGTCTTGAGCATCGCGATGACATGGAATCCCTGTTTCAAGCAGGCTTCAATGAGCTTTTTGGACGGATACCACGAATCCATGAGCACATACACCGGCTGAGCCCGCTTCACCTTGAGCGAGGAAAGCATCTCGATCGCCAGGTCGATCTTGCTTTTTCCCGCTTTCTTGTCATACAGGCGGAACGCAAATGGGAACGCCTGCGTGAAGGTGTGCACCATCAGCCAAACGAGCGAATGCCCCCAGACCGATTGATGATCTTTATGCGAGTAGTGCCAGTCGCACCCTTGAATGGCGTGCGCAGCCCGTGACGAAGGCTTCGTTTTTTGGCAAATCGTATCATCAATCGAAACAAAAAGGGGTTGATTCTTCCGTTTGGCCAGTCGTTTGACCTGGGAAAGGATCCACTCTTGAAGCTTCCCAAGCAGCCTTTCCTCGTTCCAAGGGCTTTTCGTGAAAAAGTGACTGAGCGTCGTTCGATGATTCGGATGAAAGCTCCAGTAATGAATATCAGTCAATGTTCCCGAGAATCCCTTGGTGGTCAAGGCATCGACGATATGAATGAGATGCTTGATGACCGGTTTGGAAAGCTGCAGCGTCAACCCCAGCGTGAAGAAAAACTTGTGGATTCCTTGGTGATGTGCTAATCTATTCATGAGACATGAACCTCCTTGTGTGAATGGGTTTTGAGCACATCTATTTTACCCAAGGAGTCCGGTTCATGTCTCCTTTTTTGTTTAGTTGTCAATTTATGTCAGTGAATTTGCTCATCTACAGTTTAAAATTCAAATATTAAGAAGGGGCGTTATGATGAGCAAAGCTTTGACAAAAATCAGTGTGGAAGACATCGTAGTAGCCAATCAAATGCTGAAGGATGTAGTGGAAAAAACACCTCTACAAAAAAATGAACGATTATCCGAACGTTATCAATGCAATATTTATATAAAAAGGGAAGATTTGCAAATCGTCCGTTCTTTCAAAATACGCGGTGCCTACCACTTCATCCAGAGCTTGACAGAAGAAGAAAGGAAAAAAGGAGTCGTATGCGCCAGTGCCGGCAATCACGCTCAAGGGGTGGCTTATTCGTGCAAAAATTTGGGAATCTACGGAAAAATTTTTATGCCGACGACGACTCCACGGCAAAAGATTTCCCAAGTTCAATTATTTGGCGGCTCTTATGTAGAAGTGATTTTAACAGGAGACACATTTGATGATTCCTATATGAAAGCAAGAGAATGTTGTGCTAAAGAAGATATGATATTTGTGCATCCGTTTGATGATTCTCGCATTATTGCGGGACAAGGAACGGTTGGGGTAGAGATTATGAATGACAGTGCTGAACCGGTGGATTTTGTCTTCGCTGCGATTGGTGGGGGAGGATTAGTTTCCGGCGTCGGCTCTTATATAAAGAGCATCAGCCCGGAAACAAAAATTATTGGCGTTGAACCGGAGGGGGCGCCAAGTATGAAAAAATCATTGGAAAACGGAAAAGTGATGAACTTAGAAAATATTGATCCATTTGTCGACGGCGCCGCGGTCAAGCAAGTAGGAGATTTAACGATGGAAATCTGCAAAGAAGTTGTGGACGACATCGTGGTGGTGCCGGAAGGAAAAGTTTGTACGACGATTTTGAATTTATACAACGAAAATGCGATTGTGGCGGAACCTGCAGGGGCTCTTCCTATCGCCGCTTTGGATTTTTACAAAGATCAAATAAAAGGAAAAAATGTTGTCTGCGTTTTAAGCGGAGGAAACAATGATATCTCGCGAATGCAGGAAATCAAAGAGCGGTCTCTTATTTATGAAGGATTAAAGCATTATTTTATCGTCAATTTCCCGCAGCGAGCTGGTGCATTAAGGGAATTTATGTCTGATGTGCTAGGCGAGCATGATGATATTACAAGATTCGAATACACGAAAAAGAATAGCCGCGATGAAGGACCGGTGCTTGTAGGCATTGAATTGAAAAAACGGGAAGACTATTACCCGCTGATTGAGCGTATGAATCGCAAAGGCTTCCCGTATATGGAAATTAACAATGACCCGCTTTTATTTAATTTTTTAATTTAACTTCCCTCCGAAAGAAGTCCCCTACTTCTAAATGTGAAGGCGCTGAAGCACCAGTGAAGTGGGAGATGAATGTCGGCTAGGCGTAGCCTAAAGTTGTCTCTTTTTTGTATTACGATATAATCAGTATTTATATAATGAAAGACTGTTATATCAACGGAATTAGATAATAATAATCATTCGGTATTCCTTTTGTATTATCATCTTGTTCTGGTCGTAAAATATCGCAGACAAGTGATTGATGACCCCATATCTGACTATGCAAAAGATATGTTTATTCGACTTGGTGAACATTACAATATTTCCTTGGTCGAATGGAATCACGATCTTGACCATGTGCATATTTTGTTCAAGGCACATCCGAATAGTGAACTATCAAAGTTCATCAATGCCTATAAAAGTGCAAGTTCTAAGACTTATCAAAAAGCATTATCCACAAGTGAAAAGAAAACTTTGGAAAGAGTATTTTTGGTCAAGAAGCTTTTGCTTACTTACAACAGGTGGTGCGCCCATTGAAGTGATAAAGCAGTATATAGAAAATCAAGGGAGGAAGTGAGGTGATTCGATACGGCAAACAAAGCATATAAATTTCGTCTGTACCCAACACAAGAACAAGAGCAACTTCTTACAAAAACCTTCGGCTGCGTTCGTTTCATCTACAACAAAATGTTGGCTGAACGAATGGAAACATATGAACCATTCAAGGACGACAAAGAAGCCTTGAAAAAGCAAAAAAAATTCCCGACTCCTGCAAAGTACAAAAAGGAATTTCCATGGCTCAAAGAAGTAGACAGCCTTGCGTTGGCAAACGCTCAACTGAATTTGCAGAAGGCATACCAAAACTTCTTCTCTGGTCGTGCTGAATTTCCGAAGTTCAAAAGCCGAAAGGCGAGACAGTCCTACACAACCAACGTGGTCAACGGAAACATTATGCTTTTGGATGGTTATATCAAATTACCGAAACTGAAATTTGTAAAAATCAAACAACATCGAGAAATTCCGTCACATCATATCATCAAGTCTTGTACGGTTTCTCGAACAAAAACAGGAAAATACTATGTTTCTATTCTCACTGAATACGAACATCAACCTGTACAAAAAGAAGTACAAGCTGTTGTTGGCTTAGATTTTTCCATGAACGGTTTATTTGTCGATAGTGAAGAAGGTAAGACAGCCAATTACCCTCGTTTCTATCGCCAAGCCTTGGGAAAATTAGCGAAAGAACAGCACGTTCTATCACGCAGAAAGAAAGGTTCTAATCGTTGGCACAAGCAACGACTAAAAGTGGCGAAGCTACATGAAAGAATTGCGAACCAACGAAAAGACTTTCTACATAAGGAATCGCACAAATTAGCGAAACTATATGATTGCGTGGTTATCGAAGACCTCAACATGAAGGGAATGTCCCAAGCACTCAATTTCGGCAAAAGCGTTGCTGATCATGCATGGGGCATGTTCACGAAATTTCTCCAATACAAGTTAGAGGAGCAAGGGAAAAAGCTTATCAAAATAGATAAGTGGTTTCCATCATCCAAAACTTGTTCATGTTGCGGTCAAGTAAAGGAGTCTCTATCTCTTTCTGAGCGCATATTCCATTGTGATTGTGGTTTTGTAGCAGATAGAGATTGGAATGCTTCTATCAATATCAAGCGTGAAGGATTGCGACTGTTGGCATTAGCATCATCATAAATAGAGCATGGAACAGGCTCGATAGCTAAGTAAATTTCGTACGGTTAGGTGCGATTACCTTAGAAGCCCTCACCTCTAAGCGAAGCGTAGGTGGCGGGTAGTTCACTATCTTCATCCAGCTCATGGCGCCTCATTAAGGGATGATGATCAAAGTCAAAGAGAAGACGCTCCAAAGAGTTTACATAGGATCGGTTCTTTCCTGTTTTGATTCAGGCGATGAGTGGATAAGAAAAATAATAAAAGCCAGTACCAACGTGAAAGAAGTGGGCTGGCTTTTTGTGTAGAATCGGTTTGATAGGTATTGGTTGCAATCGAACTCTTTCTTGCGATCATTGCCTTTTTAAAATAAAACAATCGCTTAGAGATGAAAGGCAAAGTGCTGCTTTTTTACGAGCGTTTATGACAAAGATAGGATCAATCTACTTCGTCACGATCCCATTGATAGCTCCATAAACGTTCTATTGTTAACCGTTCGCTGATCGGATTGTTTTGAGCTATGCTTTCCTCCAATCCCTTCAGCATCCAAGCAGTTTGGGAGATATGCGCTTTTAAAGCAGCGATCTTGATATCCTGTACTTCACGAATATCGTTTACAATATCGGGTTCACCTAGATTTCTTTCGCAGTCTTTGGAAAAGGCTGTGCAGTATAGCTTCGGCCGTTTTTCCACTGGAATTCGGCGCACCGCTCTTACAACCGCACGTCCGGTAGCTTCATGGTCCGGGTGGACGGAGTAGCCGGGATAAAAAGTAATGATCAACGATGGATTCAGTTCTTCGATTAAATCAGTCACCAGTTTGACCATTTTTTCATCATCTTCAAATTCCACCGTTTTATCGCGAAGCCCCATCATTCGCAAATCTTGAATGCCGATCACTTCAGCTGCTTTCTCGAGTTCCTTTTTACGGACTTTGGGCAATGTTTCTCGAGTAGCAAACGGCGGATTGCCTAAATTTCTTCCCATTTCGCCCAATGTCAGACACGCATAGGTGATAGGAACGTTGTTTTTCGCATAAATGGCAAGTGTTCCTGAAACCCCCAGTGCTTCATCATCCGGATGTGGATAAATAACCAGCACATGACGCTCTTTTTCGATTTTGTTCATGTTCTTAAATCGCTCCTTTCCTTAGTCGAACGGTGTGTGGCTGATTTCCAAAGCAGCCGCTAATTTTCCGTCATGGCCATGCCCCGAAAGAAGCAGTCTTCCTTGGTCATCCAGTTCAAAATGGGTGAGGCCTTCTACGTAAATCCACCCGAGATCCAACTTCAAACCGATCCGATATGGACCTGTTCCTGCGATTTTGCCATGTTCATAGTTTACTTTGGCATTCCGGATAAAACAACCGGCCGAAAAAAAGCCTTCGTTAAAATGAGAAGCATAAGCGCCGTTCGTCGTTTCCACATGGATATACACGTCTTTGCCGGCAAATTGATTGATATATTCTTGGACCTTGTCAGCGAGAATCGGCTCCATTTTCTTCACCTCTATACAAAAATATATAGATTCATTGTACTAGAAAACAGATAGAATTGCGAAAAGAGTTGGGCAATGAAAGACTCTCTGCAAAATGTTCGTAACGGTCGATGGTCCCCTTCTAAATTTCTTTTCTTTCACACTAATTGTTTGAACTTCTTTTCAAACGGTGCTTACTATAGAAGCGTTGCTGACGAGTGAACAGAGTCCGAAATTCGGCGGCTGACCGCAAAGGCTTTCGATTACACAAGTTCTGATCGTTTCCATATGCCGCTGTGGGAGAAAATACTTTTGGACGTTTTGACGCTGTCGGAAAAATAAAGCGTTTTCTGTCAAAAGGTTTGTTCGTTGTTTAACGATATAGTAAAATCAAGGAAAAAGAACAACTGAAAGATGTTCATGTAACTTTTAACGGATGCAACGCTACATTACACTATTGGGAAGAATGTTTATTTGTCAAAGAGGCAAAAACCATCGGAATAAATTTTAATCTGTGATTTTCATTTTGTGAATCTTCAATGTAAGCAGCGCAATAGAGGGGAACGAGACAAGTGGAAACAACGGTGTTTTTGTTGGCTGGCGGTCAATCGACCAGAATGGGGATGAATAAAGCACTTTTGGAAGTCGATGGGAAAACCATGCTGGAGCGATTAAAGGATGAGTTTCAACCGTTGACTTCTAAAATGGTGTTGCTGACGGGCAGTCATTCTTATTCTATGGATCTTCCCCAGCTGCCAGACGATGCCTCTTTTCGAGGATGCGGGCCGCTTGCAGGAATTTATACGGGTCTTCTTCATTCGGATACGGAGATGAACTTGTTTGTGGCTTGTGATATGCCGTTCGCTTCCAGACGTATCGGGAAATGGATGATAGACGAATTGGCAAAGACCGATCAAGATGCCATTATCCCTATGACGGATGGGATTCTTCATCCTTTATTCGCTGTTTATAAGACATCAGCGAAAAAAACGGCCAAAATTCAGCTTAAGCGCAAGCAATATCGTTTGAAAGAATTTCTCCGCTTGTTGGATATGAAGATCGTGGCGGAACACGATGTTCCTGATGCTTTAAAAGCAGAATATGCGAATGCTTTTTGGAATATGAATGATCCCGAATCGTTCAAAGTGGTGAAAACGAAAATAAAAGGAATGAAAAGAAACGATGTTTAAGATTACAAAACAGCCAATCAAAATGGAAGAGGTAGTCCAGCAGGTGATCCGGCCTGAAGCAGGTGCGGTAGTGACGTTTTTAGGTACGGTAAGAGAATTGACAAACGGGAAAAAGACACTTTATTTGCAATATGAAGCCTATGAATCCATGGCAGAAAAGAAATTGAGACAAATTGGAGAGGAAATTGAAAAAAGATGGCCGGGGGCTAAAACGGCGATCGTGCATCGAATCGGCCGGCTGGACATTTCTGATATTGCGGTAGCGATTGCTGTTTCCACTCCGCATCGGAAGGACGCCTATGAGGCAAACCGCTATGCTATTGAAAGAATAAAAGAAATGGTGCCGATTTGGAAAAAAGAGCATTGGGAAGACGGAGAAGAGTGGATTGGAAATCAGCAAGGCACGATTGCTTATTCCGATGGGAAACCACCGCAAGAATCATAATGTCCCTGGTGAAATGGATGAAGTAAACGTGCAAGCAATGCGGGCATGAAGGAAGAAATGGAGGATGTAGGATGATTCGTATTTTATTTTTTGCTCATCTTCGTGAAGAAACGGGGCAATCCGAAGCAGAAATAGAAGGAGCCGGAAAAACGATCAAACAAATAAAAAAAGAAGTGGTGGAACAGTTTCACGCCAGCCGGCTCGATTCTGCTATGACAGCTGTCAATGAAGAATTCGTTCCGGAAGACTACAGAGTAAAAGAGGGAGATGTCGTTGCCTTTATTCCACCTGTTAGCGGGGGATAACAAGCGCCACAGGATGCTATTTTAACGGAAAGAAGGTGCAGCAATGGAACGGTATTCCCGGCAAATACTGTTTGAACCAATTGGGAGAGAAGGACAGAAGAAGCTTTCCCAAAAGCATGTTTTGATCGTGGGGACCGGAGCTTTAGGTTCTGCAACAGCCGAAATATTGGCTAGAGCGGGAGTAGGCCGGATGACCGTCATTGATCGCGATTATGTGGAAGAAAGCAACTTGCAACGGCAGCATTTATATAGTGAGGAAGATGCTCGCATGCGCTGGCCAAAAGCGGCCGCGGCAGAAAAAAGGCTTGGAGAGATCAATGGTCTCATTGATGTAAATTCTATTGTCGGCGAGGCAGATGCTGCATTGCTGGAAGAGTTGGCGCAGGAAGTCGATCTCATATTGGACGGTACGGATAACTTTGAAACTCGTTTTTTAATCAATGACATTTCCCAAAAATATCGAATTCCTTGGATTTTTGGCGCTTGTGTGGGAAGTTTTGGAATGACTTATACGATTGTTCCCGGAAAAACTCCCTGTCTTCAATGCTTATTAAAGCAAATGCCGATGCAAGGATTGACTTGCGACACGGTGGGGGTGATCGGGCCGGCTGTTCAAATGGTGGCTGCTTATCAGTCGGCGGAAGCGTTAAAGATTTTAACCGACCATCAAGAAGATTTACGTCCGTCTTTTGTAAGCTTTGATCTTTGGAAAAACGATCATTTGGAAATCAAAGCGGGGGCATTAAAGGATGAAAGCTGCTTATCTTGCGGGGCACAGCCTGCTTATCCTTTCTTGTCGCGGGAAGCACGCACAAAAACAACCGTTCTTTGCGGAAGGGACACAGTGCAGGTAAGGCCGGGGAAAAAACGAGACATGGAGCTATCTGCACTCGCTCTTCAATGGAGAAGAGCAGGCTGGAATGTAGAGGGGAATCCTTATTTATTAGCCATTGAAAAAGAGGATCTTCGCATCGTTTTATTTCAAGATGGCAGAGCTTTGATTCACGGCACGAAAGATGAAGCCACGGCAAAAAAAATCTATCAAACTCTTTTAGGATAGCTGTTAATGAACATAAACAAGCGGCGGCCCGTTTCAACATCCGGCCGCTCTTTTACTTTTGTATTTTTTCTTAAACGAATGTTTGAAAAATTTTTTGAAATCTTTGTTTTTCTGATGATGCGCTTTCTGTTGTGTATACAGCAACTTCGAAAATTTTTTGATGGCGAAGATAACGGAATCCTTCTTTGCTCGTTGGAAGTAGCGCATTTCGACAAAAATTGATAAGGTATAGTTGAATCAAGAATAAACATTTCATGGAAAAGGCAAAGGTGGGAACGAATGAAAAAGAAAATTCTATCCAATGACTGGGCTCAGTTATTGGAGGAAGAATTTGAAAAAGAATATTATCTACGCTTGCGTGAATTTTTAAAAAAAGAATATCAAACAAGAATTGTTTATCCGGACATGTATGATATTTTCAATGCCCTTCATTTTACTCCCTACAAGAACGTAAAAGTAGTGCTTTTAGGGCAAGATCCTTATCATGGACCTAATCAGGCCCACGGTTTAAGTTTTTCAGTCAAACCGAATGTTCCAATCCCTCCTTCTTTAAAAAATATTTTTCAAGAATTGCATGATGATCTAGGCTGCTATATTCCTGATAACGGCTGTTTGATCCCTTGGGCGCGCCAAGGCGTTTTGCTGTTAAATACAGTTTTAACGGTTCGTCAAGGAGAAGCCCATTCTCACCGCGGAAAAGGATGGGAGCAATTTACCGATCGGGTGATTTCGCTCATCAATAATCGAGAAAAACCGGCGGTATTTATTTTGTGGGGGCGTCCGGCTCAAAGCAAATTGCCGCTGATTGATCAGACGAAGCATTTTATCATCCGCTCGCCGCATCCTAGTCCATTGTCCGCAAACCGAGGATTTTTTGGCAGCCGTCCGTTTTCAAAAGCAAATCGCTTTTTGCGGGAAATAGGTGAGACAGAAATTGACTGGCAAATTCCCAATCTTTCATAAACCATCTTTCATTCTTTTGACAAATAACAACAAAAGTCGAAATGTTTCACGTGAAACATTTCGACAAAATGCTTGAAGGATTTTTTATCATTCAAACGAATCTATTGTGAATTTCCAGCTTTTCTTGCATGCATGGATATAGAAAGAAGTTTATTTCAGCAGGTTTTTCATTTGCTGAGGGAGAAGAAAACAGCTTTGGAAAATTTCGGCGTTGAAATATTTGGTATCAAGGTTAGGTACTTGTTTGCTGTTAGTATCAATCGGATAGACTTTTGATCCTAGTGTGAAACTCCACATTCCTCCTGGGTAGGTTGGAACAACAGCTTTATAGACACCGGCATAAGGGAATAAATTTTGAATATGATCAAACGTTTGTTTAAGAATCTCCTGATGGAACAAAGGAGATTGACTTTGACATACTATAATGCCGTCTTTTTTTAATACTTTTTCTACGCTTGCATAAAAGTCATGTGTAAATAATGCTTCTGCGGGCCCGACAGGATCGGAGGAGTCAATGATGACCACATCATATTCGTCTTGGCGATTTTTCACGAATTCAATCCCGTCTTCAAAAATAAATTGAACGCGGGGATCGGATAAGTTCCCTGAAACATCCGGTAAATATTGTTTACAAGCTTTCACTACCAGTTCGTCAATTTCCACCATATCGATTTGTTCGATGCCGGGATGTTTGGCTGCCTCTCTTGCTGCGCCGCAGTCGCCGCCTCCGATAATGAGCACTTTTTTAGGATGGGGATGAAGCAGAATAGGAACATGGGTAATCATTTCATTATAAATGTGTCCATCCAAGGAAGTCGTTTGTACAACCCCGTCTAAAACCAGCATTCTTCCGAAATCATACGAATCTACAATCATGACATGCTGATAGGGGGATTGTTCTGAGAAAAGAATCTCTTTTAGTTTATAACTGATTTTCAGCGTATTTCGGTCATTTTCTGTCAGCCATAGGCTCCCGTCTATTTCTTGCAGCCATTCGAGATTAGTGTTCATCATGATCGTCTCCTTTCTTTTTTGATTCCCATACAAATGTAAAAATTAGACCTGTTTTGATAGAATAGATCTATACGACCCATATTGTAGCAAAACAAAGCATACTGTGAAAATACTCGGTTTTCGGGCCTTGTTTTACGGATTATTTGAAAAAGTGGCGACGATTTACAGAAGAATTTTTTCGCTTGAATTACATATTTCAGAACGATCATAATGGAATTATCATGTCCTTTTCATTTTGAAAGCATACTGAAAAAGCCAATAGAGGACTTTTAATCCGTGAAACAGAGAAGGGTTTAAAAATGGGCTTAGGGAGGTGGAGATTTTGCAGATCAGCCATTATCAACTTTTAAAGAAAATTGAAGAGGAAACGAAAAAGGCGCGCCAAGAAGAAAATAGCGATGCATTATATCAGCATCTTTATACCATAAAAACTCTGTGTGAAGTGGTGCTCGATTCACAATTGAACCCTGCGGCATTTTTGGAAGAGAACAGCACGCCTGTCAGTCCTGCTGAAGAAAGGGCTTTGCCTTTGCAAGGAAACAAGCTGGAAACGGATGATGGAGCCAACGGAGATTCCATTTTTGATTTTTAACGAATTTTTTGCCGCTAGACCCGGAGATGGAAACACTAAAATGCTTTTTAAGCAGATGGCTGTATAGATAAGTGGCAGCAAAACCTTGAAGGGAGAGGGAACAGGATGAAAATTTTTGTCATAATAGGGGCTATTAATGCACTGCTAGCTGTGGCGCTGGGGGCGTTTGGCGCACATGGACTGGAAGGAAAATTGGAACAAAAGTATATGGATATTTGGAAAACCGGCGTCCAATATCAAATGTTTCATGCACTTGGGCTGTTGATTGTCGCCATTTTAGCGGGAAAATATCCGGCTAGTTCACTTATTTCTTGGTCGGGATGGCTTTTGTTTATTGGAATTGTGCTCTTTTCGGGAAGTTTGTATGTACTCAGTTTGACGAAAATTCATATTTTGGGGGCCATTACTCCTTTAGGCGGGATCTCGTTTTTAATAGGTTGGTTTTTGCTTGTTTTGGCAGCAACCAAGTGGATGTAAAAAGATTGGATTGTCAATACAATCAAATATTAAAAGGAAGAGGCGATCCCATCCGCTTTTGTAGGGGCCTCTTCTTTTTTTGATTGTTTCTGTTTTGTGCTTGTGATATCCGCGAAGCTAGGGATAGAAATCATGCATTTGAATCGTTAAACGAGCAGGATCATCACGCTTAAAACACCCCAATAAAGGGCACGTTATCTTGGCTGGTACGATCCGCCTGGCCCGCCGCCTCCGCCTGCAAACGGATATTCATACTCAATCGGTTCTTCAAATGTAATGTAGTCCACGTATACCATAGGAAGCAAATAGCGTGTGCCTGTTTGCGGGTCGCTTATAATAAGATGATCGCGGCCGGCTGCCTCGATAACTCCTTTGAAGATTTTGGCATTCCATTCTCGATTGTTTTCAAATGTCATATATACGGTGACGAGTTTCCCTTTATTCAGCCGTAAAATATTTTCAATATACGATTGCTCTAGGGGCAGCATTCCCGGAATATATTGAGCGACGCTGGTTGGAGTTTGTTGGCTTGGAGCAGCACCTCCTACTAGCTGCTGTTGCTGGCTCGCTCCAGGGTAAAAGGGTACATGAGGATATGGGCTTGGCTGGACCGCTTGAGCCGGATATCCTTGCGGATAAGTATAATACACTTGTTGGTTACCACTTGGTTGTTGCCTCATTCGAGATCCTCCTTATTCTAATATTCATACACCTTGGGCAAGAGGTTTAATAGAAAGTAAAAGGAATAGACCTGCCTGGTTCTATTCAGGAAACTGTTCATGAAACAACCACTTTTTAGTTGACGGGTGAAATGGTTCTTTTGCCAACTATTTTTTATTTCTGGCTCTTCTGATATGTCTTCGGAGGTTGGAATCATGGCGCTGCCAATGGGTCTTATCAGTTGCAAACAGGAAAGCAATGGCATTGGAACATCCATCTTTTATGGATTATATGCTTACCTTTCCTATAAAACAGACAGAAAAAGCACCATCTTCGCTATAGGCAGTTTTTCTGTATTTCACCTCACTTTTTGAAGAGCGTCTTTATGTTTTTTAATGAAATAGCCCATTTTCATACTTATGCAAGCATCTTCAAAAAATGAACAGCTTTCTTAAAGAATTGTACAAATTTTGTGACAAAGTTTTTTGGGGGGAAAGAATACAGGTTTTCATAAACGGAGAGAAAGAAAAAGGTCCTTAAGAGTTTGGCTCTTAAGGACCTATCTCGATTTATTCATTGATATGAAAAAATTGAGGAAGTTTTTCTTTTTCCAACAACGGACCGACGAAGAATGAACCGAATTCGCCGTAGCGGGCGCTTACTTCATCAAAACGCATTTCATAGACCAATTTTTTAAATTGGAGAACATCGTCGGCAAATAAGGTAACTCCCCATTCGTAATCGTCAAAACCGACAGAACCGGAAATAATTTGTTTGACTTTGCCGGCATATTTACGTCCGATTAATCCGTGGCTTCTCATCAATTCACGGCGTTCTTCCATTGGAAGCATATACCAGTTGTCGTTTCCTTGCCGGCGTTTGTCCATTGGATAAAAGCAAATGTATTTCGATTTTGGCAGAATGGGATAAAGCCGAGAACGCACATATGGATTTTCATATGGATCTTCATCGGAATCAGAAGGGAGATAGTTGCTTAGCTCCACGACGGATACATATGAGTAGCTCGGGATCGTAAACTCCGCGATTGTTAGTTTATTAAATTCATTTTCCAGCTCGTTCAATTCTTCCATTGTTGGGCGCAATGTCATAAGCATTATATCGGCTTTTTGCCCCACGATGGAGTAGAGCGCATGGCTGCCTTTTTGTTCAGCTTGTGTTTTTTCTAATTTTTCTAAGAAACGGTTAAGTTCAGCCAGAGCTAATTGACGTTCTTCGCTGGAAAGAGTTTTCCACAGGGCCCAATCGATGGTTCGAAAATCATGAAGGACGTACCAGCCGTCCAGTGTTTGCGCAGCTTCACTCAACGATATCAACTCCTATTCAAAATGCTTCAACTTTCTCTTTTTTTAATATACCATAGTTTGTCCCTATTCATCTGAAAAGAAACCTGTGCAGTTGTGGCTAATTCTTGAAGCTTCATTAGAAAGAGGGATTACAATGAGTAGACCTTTATTTTAGGCAGGCGAACAATCGCTTTCTATTCTTTCCATCCGTGAAATAGCGGTGATATAATAGGATCACGAAACGATGACTGAAGGAGAATTTTTTGATGAGTAATGCTTTGGCTCTATTACAACAGAAAGCGTGGAGGATTATCGACCAATCAAGTTTAGGGCCGATGTTTGACGCTTTGCAATCGTTTGCGGCTGATGATACGCTTTGCACTTCCGTTGGGGCAGGTGCTTCCCCTGCGACTGCAAGAGCGTGGGTTCACCATCAGACGGTAGTTCTTGGCACCCAAGATACAAAACTTCCTTTTCTTCAAGATGGTTTAAGAGTCTTAGAAAATGCGGGCTACCGCTATATTGTCCGAAACTCAGGCGGACTGGCTGTATTGCTTGATGAAGGAGTTTTAAATCTTTCTTTAATATTTCCGGATACGGAAAAAGGCATCGATATTGATAGAGGGTATGATGCCGTGTGGAAGCTGGTTCAATTAATGTTTCACGATTATCCTGAAGAAATCGAAGCGAGAGAAATCATAGGTTCTTACTGCCCCGGAAGCTATGATTTGAGCATTCGCGGAAAAAAGTTTGCCGGGATATCGCAAAGACGAATAAAAAATGGCGTTGCCGTCCAAATTTATATAGGCGTTACCGGAAGCGGGGCAAAACGAGCAGAGCTGATTCGAAAATTTTACCAAGCTGGGAAAAAAGACATTGTAACCAAGTGGGAGTACCCCGAAATTCGGCCGGAAGTGATGGCCTCCCTCGCTGAGTTAATCGACCCAGCTTTATCGATGACGAAAGTGATGACCCGATTTTTCACGGCATTAAAAACGGTCAGTGAAACCCTTTATATGAGCCAATTGGAAGGGGAAGAAATAGAGCTTTATCAGTACTACCTGAAGCGGGTAACGGAACGCAACGAAAAGCTCTTGGCTGCCTCCTGCTAATGCAAAAAAGATCCGTCCTCAACGCCAAAGCATCGGCGGAGGACAGATCTTTCTATAATCATTCAGCCACTTTTTCTAAATTTCCGTTTCGATCCATTTTAAAAGTAGTCGGAGCGGGTTCCTCGTCTTCAAACAAGACTAGTTTGCGGGCGCGGTTCATAATCTTTATTAAAGTTTCGTAGTCTTCTTGCATAATCATAGAATTTTTTTCTAGTTCTTTCACTTTCTTTTCCAATTCTTCTTTTTCTTGCTTTAAGGTCGCAATTTCCTGCTTCAATCTGGCATTCTCGCTTTTTAAAATATCTGCGTGGTAGTTGGAATGGGTCATGTTTTGCAAGAATGCAATGACTTTTTCCAGCGTGATTTCACCGCTTGGTGCGATAACAGCAGGCAATGCCGCTTCTTGTTCTCCGGTTTTTAGATTATCGTTTGCCACGGGCAGGGACATCGCTTCCACTTCCTCTATGGAAGGCACAGGCGGCTGATAAAGAAGTTTCTTTTTGCCTCCTTGGTCTTTGCCTAACAGCCTTTGCCGCTGTTTTCGCTGCTTTTTCGCAAGCTGAAGAGCTTTTTCATATTGATGGCGGACGACAGCGTTCCAGCGAAAGCCGCAAGCAGCAGACGTTCGGTTTAACTTGTCCCCAACTTCCTCAAAAGCGTTTAATTGAGTACTTCCTTCTCTTACATGACGCAGTACAGTTTCTGCTAAAAGCAGATCATTTTCTTCAGTCCAGGCATCCTGGCGTGTTTTCATGGTTCTCAACTCCCTTTTGTAAAAATGTTTTTTTTTCTTATTTACATCTTGGTCAATAACGAATAGTTTTATACATTTGCAAGAAAATATTTTGAGTAATAGTTTGATATGGAATTTTGGACGGCAAAAAAAAGGAGAGTAAATGACCGTTTCGGCGATAATCATCACTCTGCGGATTTTGGGAATGAAGGATTAATGGCAAAATTTTTCTTTGTTTTATTGGTGATCAAAAAGAAATCACCCTGCTAAGAAGCGGGCATTCATGAGACCGGGAAGATCAACCTTATCAACCTTCCAAAAGAACGAGGCTATTTCGAGTTCATTAAAAAATTCTGAGCAAGCAAAGCCGTTTTAAGAGAGAATGTATTCGTTCAACTTGGAGAAAGAAAACAAACTAATTTATCATGATTTTTTTACAAAAAATTAAGGATTGCACTTTTTAACATGAAAGAGTAAGATATATGTAAACGGTTACAGTTTTCGTAGAGGTGAAACAAATTGGTGACGATTAGAGACGTTGCGAGAGAGGCGGGTGTTTCTGTAGCAACGGTTTCCCGTGTTTTAAACAAGAGCGGTTATGTACAGGAGGATACAAAAAAATTAGTTCTGGAAATCATTCAAAAACTCAACTACAAACCAAATGTAGTGGCTAGATCTTTATACAAGCGGGAATCCAAACTAATCGGTCTTTTGCTTCCAGATATCACCAATCCTTTTTTTCCCGAATTAGCCCGTGGTGTGGAAGATGCTGTTCAAAATGAGGGATATCGTTTGATCGTTGGCAACAGCGATGAAGATATGGAAAAGGAGTTTCGTTATATTGAAACGTTTCTTCAAAATCATGTAATGGGCATCATTGCATCCACGATCCATTCAGATCGTTTTTTGAATTTAAAAATTCCTGTCGTGCTGCTCGATCGAACGACAGATCAATTTCCTTCTGTTTACTCCAATCATCAGCAAGGAGGGAGATTGGCAGCTAGAACATTATTGGAACGCGGGAGCAGAGAGATTACGGTGTTAAGAGGACCGCAGCATATACGTCCTGCACAAGAACGTTTTCTAGCCGCTCTTGACGTTTTAAGCCAATCCAGTGCTTGCTTCTACGTCATGGATACGTCCTTTACTTTTAATGGAGCAAAAGCCCGTGCAAAGGAAGTTTTTCAAAAGTATCCTAAAACAGACGGAATATTGGCATGTAATGATGTGGTGGCAACCGCTGTCCTTCATGAGGCGTTGAGAATCGGCAAAAGAATACCGGAAGATCTGCAAATAATCGGATACGATGATGTCCCCATTAGTGAACTAGTTTTTCCGCCCTTAACCACCATTCATCAACCAGCCTATAAAATGGGCGAAGAAGCAGCCAAGCTTTTGTTGGCCATTTTAAGAAAAGAAAAATGTATGGATACTCAGATAAAACTGCCCGTAAAATTAATAGAAAGAGAAACGACAAGAAAGGTGGAGTCTTAATGGTTAAAATAGTGGTAGTCGGAAGTTCGTCCATGGATTTAGTGGTCACTTCACCAAGAAGACCAGAAGCAGGAGAAACCATTATTGGTACTTCTTTTAAAACCGTGCCGGGCGGTAAAGGAGCAAACCAGGCCGTGGCAGCGGCAAGACTTGGCGCCGAAGTGACATTGATTGGTTGTGTCGGTGATGATCATTATGGAAGTTTGATCGTCGATAATTTACAAAAAAATGGTGTTTCAACCGATTTTGTGAAACCGGTTACAGGTGTGGAGTCAGGCACAGCCCACATTACTTTGGCGGATGGAAACAACAGCATTATTGTCGTAAAAGGGGCGAATGATTTCATTACTCCAGACTATGTAGAGAAAGCCTTAGAGTCCATCGAGAAAGCGGATGTAGTGTTGAT
This sequence comes from Bacillus sp. FSL W8-0102, assembly GCF_038007225.1. Classification (NCBI taxonomy): domain Bacteria; kingdom Bacillati; phylum Bacillota; class Bacilli; order Caryophanales; family Bacillaceae; genus Bacillus; species Bacillus sp. FSL W8-0102. Next base: position 3,602,208 of record NZ_JBBOWT010000001.1, on the reverse strand, counting down.
TCAACAAGAAATTCCGGAAGAAACAGTAGAATATGTGGCAGACGTTTGTGCTTCGAATGAAGTGAAGCTTGTCTTAAATCCGGCGCCTGCCAGAAAAATTAATCCAGAAGTGATATCAAAAGCAACGTTTTTAACGCCAAACGAACATGAATATCAAGTTTTATTTGACGGGAAAGAACGATCTGAGATGCTTGCCGCTTTACCGAATAAATTAATCATTACGGAAGGAGAGCATGGGGTGCGTTATCATAACGGAACAGAGGAAGTCGTCATTCCGTCTTACAAAGTCGATGTGGTCGATACGACAGGAGCCGGGGACACGTTTAATGCCGCATTTGCAGTCGCTTTGGCAGAAAGAAAATCGATAACAGAAAGCTTGCGATTTGCGAATTGCGCTGCTTCCCTATCGGTTACCAAGTTTGGAGCACAAGGTGGAATGCCGACGCGGGAAGAAGTGGAAAGGGTGGTTGCAAAATGAAACGACATGGAATCGTGAACAGTTCTATTGCAAAAGTCCTTGCGGATCTCGGCCATACCGATTGGATCGTCATCGGTGATTTAGGCCTTCCGGTGCCAAAAGATATTCCTAAAATTGATTTAGCTATAAAAATCGGAACTCCTACCTTTCAAGAGGTTGTGAAGGTCATACATGATGATATGGTCGTCGAAAAAGTCATTGCAGCTGAAGAAATCAAAACGAATAATCCCGCTCAGCTTCAATTTTTAGAATCTGAATTTAGCGGAATGGTGGATTTTATCTCCCATGAACAATTGAAACAGTTCATGAAACAAGCAAAAGCGGTCATCCGAACAGGAGAAACAACTCCTTATTCCAACTGTATATTGCAAGCAGGCGTCATTTTTTCAACAGGAAAGGAGTGAAAAAAGTGCGGATTGAAATGAAAAATATTCATAAATCATTTGGTGCTAATAAAGTACTTGATGGTGTTTATTTTACGCTAGAACCCGGCGAAGTACATGCACTGATGGGGGAAAACGGAGCCGGAAAATCAACATTAATGAACATCTTGACAGGTCTTCATAAAAAAGATAACGGCAAGATTGTCATCGATGGAAAAGAAACAGATTTTCAAAGTCCAAAAGAGGCAGAAGATGCCGGAATCATGTTTATTCACCAAGAATTAAATATTTGGCCGGAAATGACCGTGCTAGAAAACTTGTTTATTGGGAAAGAAGTAACGAATAAACTCGGAATTTTAAATACGAAAAAAATGAAAGCGTTAGCAAAAGATATTTTTAAACGCCTTGGGATGACTCTTCCCTTGGAACAAGAAGCGGGTCTTTGTTCTGTTGGAGAACAACAGATGATCGAGATTGCCAAAGCCTTGATGACCGATGCCAAAGTGATCATAATGGATGAACCTACCTCTGCTTTAACAGACAGGGAAATTCAAAGACTTTTTCAGTTGATGGAATCTTTGAAAAAAGACGGCGTATCGATTGTGTACATTTCTCACCGTATGGAGGAAATTTTTACGATTTGCGACCGCATTACCATTATGCGCGACGGGAAAACCGTCCATACTTCCCCGATAAAAGAAACGAACTTTGATGAAGTAGTGAAAAAAATGGTGGGGCGTGAACTAAAAGATCGTTTTCCGGAGAGACGACCTAAACCGGGGAAGATCGTGTTTGAAGTCAAAAATTTAACAAGAAAAGGCTACTTCGAAAACATTCATTTTTCGCTTCGTTCAGGGGAAATTTTGGGTATTTCCGGTTTGATGGGTGCGGGCCGCACAGAGATCATGCGCAGCCTATTCGGCATCGATCCGCTGGATGAAGGGGAAATATTCATAGACGGCCAAAAAGTAACGATTAAAAATCCATATGATGCTGTGCGAAAACATATGGCTTTTGCAACGGAAAACCGAAAAGAGGAAGGATTAATTTTAGACTTTTCGATTAGAGAAAACATTTCCCTTCCTAACTTATTTAGCTTGGCACCTAAAGGAATCGTTCAAAGTGAAGAAGAGGAAAAGTTCGTCGACATGATGAGCAAGCGTTTAAAAATTAAAACATCTTCAATAGAAGAAGCTGCAGGAAATTTATCAGGCGGTAATCAACAAAAAGTGGTCATTGCGAAATGGATTGGCATTGGCCCGAAAGTTTTAATTTTGGACGAACCGACAAGAGGAATTGATGTTGGCGCCAAACGTGAAATTTACCAGCTCATGAATGAATTAACCGATCGTGGAATGGGGATTATTATGATTTCCTCGGAACTTCCTGAAATATTAGGGATGAGCGACCGCATTCTAGTCATTCATGAAGGGAAAATCGCAGGTGAACTTCAAGGAAAAGAAGCTGACCAAGAAACGATTATGACGTTAGCGACTGGAGGAAAATTACATGAACACACAAACAACTAAACGCCCATTGTCGCAAGTGTTCTCAAAATTGGGTCCGTTGATTGCACTTGTTCTATTGTTCGTAGTTGTAGCCATTTTAAATCCATCTTTTCTAGCACCATTAAATATACTCAATCTACTGCGACAAGTATCTATTAATGCATTAATTGCTTTTGGAATGACGTTTGTGATTTTGACCGGTGGAATTGACTTATCGGTTGGATCGATGTTAGCGCTTTCCAGTGCTTTAATGGCGGGAATGATTGTATCAGGCATGGATCCTATTCTGGCTATCATCGTTAGTGTTTTACTCGGTACGCTCATGGGGATGTTTAATGGATTGCTTATTACGAAAGGAAAAATGGCGCCCTTTATTGCCACTTTAGCAACGATGACGATTTACCGAGGATTTACGCTCGTTTACACAGACGGCAACCCTATCACAGGATTAGGGAACCATTACACCTTTCAATTATTTGGGCAAGGATACTTTCTGGGAATCCCTGTTCCTGCGATTACGATGATCATTACCTTCGCCATTTTATGGTTTGTTCTTCATAAGACGTCATTCGGTCGCAAAACATATGCCATTGGCGGTAATGAAAAAGCGGCCCTTATTTCTGGTATTCAAGTCAATCGTGTAAAATGGATGATTTATGGATTAGCAGGTATGATGTCTGCTTTGGCCGGTGCGATTTTAACGTCTCGATTAAATTCAGCAGAGCCGACAGCGGGAACGGCTTATGAAATGGATGCGATCGCCGCTGTTGTTTTAGGTGGAACCAGTTTATCCGGGGGAAGAGGTAGAATTTTTGGAACTTTAATTGGAGCACTCATAATTGGAACATTAAACAACGGGTTAAACTTATTGGGTGTTTCCTCCTTTTACCAACAAGTTGTAAAAGGTGTCGTCATATTAATAGCGGTTTTAATTGATCGGAGAAAAGCATAAGGAAACAATCTTTTGAAAACCTATCAAGTTTTGAAAATAACATCGTAATTGAAGGAGAAAATCAAAATGAAAAAATTAGCAGGCATAATGATGATGTGTATCGTTCTCTTGTTAAGCGCATGTTCACTTGAGCCTCCTAATTGGGCCAAACCAGCCAAAAAAGACCATTTAAAAGACATGAAAATTGGCGTCAGTATTTCCACTTTAAATAACCCATTCTTTGTCACGTTAAAAAATGGCATTTTAAAAGAAGCCAAGAAAAAAGGAATGGATGTCATAGTCGTAGATGCCCAAAATGATTCCACCAAACAAGTCAATAATATCGAAGATTTAATTCAACAAGGCGTTGACGTTTTACTCATTAACCCAACGGACTCAGCAGCCATTTCGACTGCTGTGAAATCGGCTAATAAAATGGGGATACCCGTTATTACGATCGACCGTTCAGCTGACGAGGGAAATGTCGCAACATTTGTAGCTTCTGATAATATAAAAGGCGGAAAAATGGCAGCAAACTATATCATCGATCAAGTAGGGGAAAAGGCAAAAGTGGTTGAACTTGAAGGTCAGCCAGGTGCTTCTGCTACACGTGAACGCGGTGCAGGATTCCATAGTATTGCAGATAAAAAACTGGATATTGTCGCGCGGCAAGCTGCCGATTTCGACCGATCCAAAGGCTTAAATGTAATGGAAAATATTTTACAATCTCAAAAAAATATTCAGGCGGTATTTGCGCATAATGATGAAATGGCATTAGGCGCTATCGAGGCGATCAAAAGTTCAGGCCGTGATATTGTAGTCATTGGATTTGATGGAAATGACGATGCAATCAAAGCCATCAAAAAAGGGAAATTATCTGCTACCGTGGCTCAACAGCCGGAACTGATTGGTCAAAAGTCCGTACAGGCAGCCATTGATGTTTTACAAGGAAAGAAAGTAGAAAAGAAAATTGCTGTACCGTTAAAGCTCGTTACAAAAGAGAACGTATCAAAAATGAAATAAATATTTGCTTTTCAGGTCCCCATATAAATGGGGATTTTTTTATTGTTGACGATGCCGACAGCCGGGGAACAGGACGATAAAACGAATTCTTAAAGCAAATACGATTTTTTATGGATGAAAAAGAGAAAGCACGTTCATTTCAGACAAAGGAGCCCGGTATGTTTTTCGAGAGGGAATCAAAGTCCTTTTCATATGTCTATCATCCCGTCTCCCATTCGCAGAACATGATAAGAAATCACGATTTTTCCAACGAGACAGGCTGCCCGTTGAACTTGCAAACTGCTAAATTAAGGGGTAAAATACCGATAGCTTTAAGAGACAAAACAGAAGGGATTGTATGGAATGGCAAACGAATTTCGTGTTTGCGATGACTGTCAGGCTGTCAATTTGAAAACGTTGCTGCCTAAGCTAAAAGCCTTGGATCCCGATGCAGAGATTAAAATCGGCTGCCAATCCTACTGCGGTCCAGGCCGCAAAAAAACGTTCACCTTTGTGAATAACCGCCCGGTTGCAGCATTAACGGAAGATGAATTGATAGAAAAAGTAAAGAAAAGACTAAAATAGATGAAACGTGTCACCTCATTCCAAACGGAAAAGGTGATTTTTCATTATCTGGGATGGAAGACGGGGGATTCGCAAAAGTCTGTTTGCTGATACAATAGAAATAGGTTGGAAGATGGAAGAGAATTCCTTGCGTTTCGTTCAAATGATGTGGGTGTTGGCATAAGAAAAGCTTTTGATGCAAACATCCTGATGTCCCGCGATAGGACATTTTGTATATAAAAGGATCTTTGCAAAGTCTTTTCGTTTTTTTTAGGATTGAGCATTTTGCATATTTTTTGACCCAAGAGCCATAAGGATTTCAAAGACATAAAAAAGGACTTCACCCCTAAAATGTAGAATTTTTGAAGTGACGAAACAACAAAAAATTCAAAAGGAGGAAGTCACTTTGTATATTCTACAAGAAAGCCTATTTTCCTTTGAAGAACTGCAAAAATTAGAGTCAAAAGAGAAATTACCTATCTTTTTTAGCTCGCTTGATTTACGCCCTTATGCTAAACAGTTGAGAAGTTCTTCACCCCGAGGGGCTGACGGTCATTCCAGAGAAGGGATTCTAAGGGCTCTCATCGCTGCCCCACTCGAAGGCATCGACACCTTTACCGCCCTTCATCATCGATTGGATAAAGACCTTCGTTTCCGTTATCAATGCGGTTTATCGATTGATCGCCCCGCACCGTCTATCTCCACTCTCAGCCGGGTTTTTGCGGCACTTACCAAAAAAAAGCTGGCTGAAAAGATCTTCCTTGACTTGGTACAGTTAGCTCAGGAGGAAGGAATAATTGACGGCAGCCACCAGGCCATCGACAGTGCCGCCATTGATGCCTATGAAAAGAAACAGCCCAAAAAGCGTAGTGAACAAACGGGTAATGCCAATTGGGGCGCAAAATATGATTCCTTCGGCAATAAAATTACCTGGTTTGGCTATAAGATGCATCTTTCAGTCGATACCGCAAGCGAACTGCCAATGGCCATAAAAGTAACCCCTGCCCATGTGAACGATGGAGAAGTCGCACCAGAATTAATAGAGCAAGTGGCAGAGCGTACCAAATCCAAAATTGAATTTCTGATCATGGATGGCGGATATGACCAACTAAAAAACTATGAATCAGCCAAAAACATTGGAGCGCAAGCCATTATCCCGCTCAATTTGCGCAACGAAAAAGAGCCTCCTGAAGGGATTTCTTCCAATGGAACTCCGCGTTGTTCCATGGGTTATGAAATGACTTATTGGGGAGCTGATAAGGACCAGCTCAAGTTCAGATGTCCTCACGCAACCGGCAAAGTGGATTGCCCATTAGGAATGGCAGCCTGTTCATCTTCCAACTATGGAATGGTGGTAAAAGTCGACATCAAAAAGGATGTGCGCCGATATTCCAATCCGCACCGTGATACAAAACGTTGGAAAGAGCTTTACAACGAGAGGACAAGTGTAGAACGCTGTAATTCAAGAATGAAAAGCTACCTTACGGCGAACTCCCTACATGTATGGGGAATTGAGAAAGTAAAGAGCCATATTTACCTGAACGCTATTGTATTACTTGTTTCAGCGCTAGCGATGGCAAAGGAAAATAAAGGGAAGAAAGCCGCTTAAAAAAATTCAATGTGAAAAATTCTGCAGGTATGCCCAAAAACAGGATTATTGTAATATTTTGTAAAATAACATGCTGGTAGCTATTTGTCGAGTGCTTTATTTTTTATACTTTTATCCAAAAAATCTAATTTTGCAAAATGCTCAGGATTATAAAGGATGTTTCCATTTTTGGTTGCAGGACAACTAGTGCTGCTCCCGTTTATCCAATGAACGGATCATACGTCATTGTTCAATCCGCTTTTATTTCACCATATTTTATTTGAAAGGAGGAAGTACAGGAGTGTTTTGCCATTGCACAACACTCATTCCTCCCCCTGCTTTTACGGAGCTTTATCCTGGCTATTATGGAACAGTGGGGGTCTTCTGTGCGTAGTGAGATGGACTATTCCAAAAAAAAGTTAGATGAAGAAAAAGTGTTTAAAGACCCGGTTCATCGGTATATTCACGTAAGAGACCAAATGATTTGGGATTTGATCGGAACGAAAGAATTTCAAAGACTGCGGAGGGTTCGCCAGCTTGGTACAACGTTTTTGACATTTCACGGCGGAGAACACAGCCGTTTCAGCCATTCACTTGGTGTTTATGAAATCGTCCGCAGAATTGTCGATGATGTGTTTGATGGTCGACCTGAGTGGAATAAAGAAGAACGTCTACTTTCGCTTTGCGCCGCCTTGCTCCATGATGTCGGACATGGACCTTTTTCTCATTCGTTTGAAAAAGTCTTTGATTTGGATCATGAACAATTTACGAGAGAAATCATTCTCGGCGATACGGAAATCCATCAAGTCCTCTCAAGAGGGGGAAGTGATTTTCCTGAAAAAGTGGCGGAAGTGATAGCCAAAACATACCATAATAAGTTGGTTATCAGTTTGATTTCCAGTCAGATTGATGCTGATCGTATGGATTATTTGCAAAGAGATGCGTATTTTACCGGCGTCAGCTACGGTCATTTTGACATGGAGCGGATATTGCGGGTTATGCGGCCTCGGGAAGATCAAGTGGTTTTTAAATACAGCGGCATGCATGCGGTAGAAGATTACATAATGAGCCGGTATCAAATGTATTGGCAAATTTATTTTCATCCTGTGACTCGAAGTGCGGAAGTAGTGTTGACGAAAATTCTTCACCGCGCAAAAGAACTGTATCGAAATGGTTATTCTTTTAAACAGGATCCCGTTCACTTCTATTCTTTGTTTCAAGGCAATATTACCCTTGAAGATTATTTGAAGCTGGATGAATCCATTATCCTTTATTATTTCCAAATATGGCAGGAAGAGGAAGATCCAATTTTAAAGGATCTCGCCAATCGCTTTGTCAACAGGAATCTTTTCAAATATATCGAGTTTGATCCGGCTAAAGAATATAAGAAATACAGTGAATTAGAGTCGTTGTTTCGAAAGGCCGGAATCAATCCGGATTATTACTTGGTGTTGGATTCGTCATCAGATCTTCCTTACGATTTTTATCGCCCAGGTGAAGAAGAGGAACGTTTGCCCATTCATTTGCTGATGAGGAACGGGGAATTAAGAGAACTGTCAAGAGAATCGGATATTGTGGACGCGATATCCGGAAAGAGGAGGACGGATCATAAACTCTATTATCCTGCCGACTTCCTCAAAGATGACCGTTCAAAACCGTCGATCAAACGAAAAATTCGCGAGATACTGGACATTTAAATGGTAAGTAAGGAATTTTGGAGTAGGAGATGACCACGTTGTTAAAAGAACATGTCAAATTGATGAGTGCCTTTTCCGCCTGTGGGGAAATTATCGGACGAAAAAAATTGCAAAAAATGATTTACATTGCCAAAAAAATATCCTTTCCTTTTCAAGAAAAGTTTCAGTTCCATTTTTATGGACCCTATTCAGAAGAGCTGACGTTGAGAGTGGAAGAACTATGCAATATGGGATTTGTTCATGAAGAAAAGGAAAAGAAAGGCGGCTATTACCAATATCGCTATACCGTTACAAAAGAAGGAATGGATTTTTTAAAGCTTTATGAAGAGGAGATACCTAAATTAAAAGAATGCGTGCTCCATATGAATGAGCAAAGCGCCCGATTTCTGGAGCTGGTATCTACCGTTTTGTATTTCGATCATTTGTCCGAGGAAGAAGTAAAGGAGAAAATTTTTACCTTAAAAAAGAAGCAAAACTATACGGAAGAAGAAATTGAAAAAGCGTACCAGTATATTGAAGAATTAAAAGGAATCGCCAAGCCCCATTGAGGCTTGGCTTTCCGGGATCAGTTTTCATCGCTCAGGCGTTTGCCGGCGACGGCATAATGGTTTTTGGACATTTCTTCAATAAAAACAGTCACTTTTTCTTTCGGAGCTCCTGTCGTTTCTGAAACTGCTTCCGTGACTTTTTCCACCAGCGCTTTTTTCTGTTCATCTGTACGACCTTCCAGCATTTTTACGGTTACATACGGCATTATGTATCACTCTCCTTTATACTTTCTTATCTCAGATTTTATGCTTTTCTTTTGGAAACAGCAAGGAAAGAACAATCTGTGATAAAATTTTCAAAGTTTTAGTATAAGATGATGATAAAGGAATGTTTTTCAAAAGGAAGGAAAACAAAAGGTGCACGTTGAATAGGGGAAGCATCCGTCATTTTTCCTAATAGTTTGGCTGTCTAAAAACAACATCAATTAAAGGAGTCGATAGTTTGGATCGTTTTTTTGCTTATTCGTTTCAGGAACTTCCGTTTGTCATTATCTCTTTAGTGGTGGCTTTTACGGTGCATGAATTTGCACATGCTGCTGTTGCTTATAAATTCGGTGATTCTACGGCCAAAGATGAAGGAAGATTAACATTAAACCCGGTATCGCACTTGGACCCGATCGGAACGTTGTTTCTTTTGATTGCTGGTTTCGGCTGGGCGCGTCCCGTACCTGTCAACCGCAGCCGCTTTCATAACCCGAGGCTGGCCGGTGTTCTCGTATCGATTGCCGGGCCTTTGAGCAATTTTTTGATTGCGTTTCTCTCTTATGTGATCATGTTTTTTCTCATCCGTTCCGGAAGTGGTTCCGCATTGCCACAGTTTTTCGTGGATTTATTAAATATGATGTTGTGGCTGAATCTTGTTCTTTTTGTCTTTAATTTGCTGCCGTTTCCGCCACTGGATGGATATCGCATTATTGAAGATCTTGTAACACCGTCTTTTCGGGTCAAAATGAGCCAGTATGAGCAATATGGGGCGCTGATCTTTTTAATTTTAGTCATTACTCCGCTTGACCGTTATACGATTCATCCCCTCTTCAATATGGTTGTGCCGGCGATTTTGCAAGGGTTTAGTTCGTTGTTTTCTCCGTTTTTTTAAGATGGGCGAATAACAAGTACATAGTCGTTGCTAATTGTAGATGCCATTGCAAGGCTATGGCTTGATTGCCGCTATTATGTTCGTTGACTGAAAAAGGGTGGTTATGGAATGAGGAAAATTTATGAATATCTGTCCATCGAAGAGAAAAAAGAAGCAGTTGAAACATTGAGAGAAGATCTTAGAAAACTAAAAAAAGAAATCGATCAAAATCAAGATTCTTTTTCTAGTTTCATCCTTGAAATATTGTATAGTACACGGGATAAATGGAATTTAGAAATGGAAGAATTAGAAGCTGAAATAAAAAATAAAAATAATGAATGATCTTGAAAGATGATGATTCGATGGAGAAGGCATGGTTGACAAGTCACAGCTTGGATGGCGCAGCCGCTTGATTCAACTGTAAATTCAAAATGAAAAAAAATCTCTGTTTGGATATGGAAAGCGTTTGCGATATATTGAGAATAAAATCTTGTTCAAGGAGAGGTTGGATACATGGAGAAAAAGAAAAATATCGGGTTTCATATTATCAAAAATGATCCACTGGATGGCCATAGAGGATTCGGAAAAGGAGCGGTAAGCCTAGACAATGTTTCACCGGTCATCATTGACGTGGAGGCGGGTGAAGCGTTTGTCGATTTAGGCGCCATGCATGCGCGCAGTGAAGTAGAGAAGAGAATCAAATTTACTCCTCATAAGGAAGAAGTGCCGGATGGGAAACCGTACTGGATCGTTTGGGTGACCGTCCAGCAAGGAGAAGAAGGACCTTATTATTACGGGGCGACCGCTTGCGAAATGACCGTCAATCAAGAAACAAGAAGAGGCTACAAATCTTTGCCTGAACATGTGAACCGATTGGATAAATCGTTAAAGGGACATTTTATATTGGATCATATGGATGCCAAATCCAAAAAAGTGTTAAAAGACTTTTTGGAAAGCCATGATAAAGGCATGTGGGAGCGATCCAGCGAACAATTGAAAAATGGCTTGCAATAATTTTGTGTGGAACGACGATTATTATATAAATCTAAGATAGTTGTTAGAAAAAACAAGGATGTTCGAACCGTTTGCCACTAAGAATAATGAAGACACGAAAAAACCCGGTAGACAGATTCCGGGCTTTTTCTGTTGGCAGGCCGTTTGGTTACAAGCCAAACAACCTTTGAAACCAATTTTTTTCTTCTTTCTTTTTGGTTGGATTTGAATGATCTTTTTTCTTCAAGTGTTCCGTACAATATTCGGTCGGCTCGGTTCCGGCAACAAAATAAGTCTTTACGGAAACGGGGCAGTCTTTGGTTGCCAGTTTTCCGTTCAGCGGATTGATGGCGACCGCTTTCACTCCTTTTGGTGGTTTGAATGATTTCTTAGGCTGCCCTTTTAACGATTTTTCCATAAAAGCGGCCCAAATTTTTTTCGCGAGTTTCTTGTCCTCTGTTAATGTTATTTCTTTTCCGTTATCGTATCCCGTCCATATCCCTGTTGTCAGCTGAGGGGAGAAGCCGATCATCCAATGATCGGCGGAAGTCGAGCCTGATTTGCCGGCATAAGGTCTTGTCAGATCTTTCAGCATTGATGCTCCTGTGACCGTTGCGTAGCCGTTTAATTTTTTATCAAACATGCCCGTCATCATATGGGTCATCACAAAAGCGAGACGTTTATCCAATATTTGCTTTTGCAAAGGGTGATTATCATAAATCACATTTCCGTGGGCATCTTCTACTCTTTTGATAAAAACGGGCTCGATTTGTTTCCCTCCGTTGGCAAACATCGAGTAGGCGTTCACCATTTCGATTAATTTGACCCCGGAAGTCCCAAGTGCCAAAGAAGGAACATTTTCCAACGGGGTTGTAATCCCGAATTTTTTGGCCGTTTCGATCAATGTTTTCGGTTTAAGAAAAATATTGGTTTTGACGGCGTAAATATTGTCCGATACAGCTAAAGCTTGTGCCATCGTAATTTCACGGTTGGCATACTGGTCGTTAAAATTATGCGGTGTGTAGGTGTTTTGACCATGGTTGTAATGAAAAACAGTATATTCGCTTCTTAACGTTGTGGCAGGCGTAAAGCCGTGCTCCAAAGCAGCATAGTAGAGAAAGGGCTTCATAGTGGATCCCGGCTGCCGGATGGCTTGCACAGCACGATTGAAAGGGCTTTGTTCATAATCGCGCCCTCCGACAAGCGCGGTGACGTAGCCGGTTTTCGGTTCCATTGCCACGAGCCCTACCTGTATTTGAGAGTTTGGAGAGATTTGATTTTGGATTACTTTTTCTGCCAGTTTTTGTTGTTTTAAATTTAAGGTTGTATAGACTCGAAGCCCGCCGAATTCAATCGTTCGATCGTCCAAGCCCAAATCCGTTTTCAGCTTTTGTTTGACGACATCTTGAAAATAAGGGGCTATATTGGTTTTCGGATCCGTTTGTTTTCCGACAATCGTTAGTTTCTCTTTTTCTGCCTGCTGGCGTTGTTTGGCAGTAATATAGCCGTCTTTCTCCATTTTGCGCAAAATTAATAATTGACGTTCTTTCGCTTTTTGAAAAGAAATAAGCGGCGAGTAGATGCTGGGGCCTTTAGGAATGCCGGCCAGCATACTGGCTTCCGCGAGAGAAAGGTCTTTCGCATCTTTATTGAAATAAAATTTGCTGGCTGCTTCAATCCCATATGCGCCGTGGCCATAATAAATGGTGTTCACATATCCTTCTAAAATCTGTTTTTTTGTGTAATTCATTTCCAAGCGGATCGTATAAAATGCTTCCAACAATTTTCGGTTCCACGTTTTGTCGTGATGAAGAAATAAATTGCGGGCATACTGCTGGGAAATGGTGCTGGCTCCCTGAACTTTGGACATCGCTTTTACATCAGCCAAAGCGGCTCCGGCAATTCTTTTTAAATCAAATCCATGATGTTCGTAAAACTTTTGATCCTCTATCGAAACGGTGGCATCGAGGAGGTAAGGAGAAATGTCCTCTATTTTCACCCAATATCGTTTTTCTCCGCGGTTGGATTCTCCTATTAACGTTCCGTCGTCCGCATACAGAAGAGTAGATTGAGGAACTGACAGCGGCGGAGGTCCTAAAAGTTTTGCATAGGAGAATATGGCGAGAACTCCGGCCGAAAATAATATCAATAAAAGCAGGGAAATAAAGAAGAAAGCTCGAAAGTATTTCACGGTTTTACTGGATCTTGAATTTGTGATAATTTCCATATTTTCACCCCGCTTGTATATAAAAGCAGTTTTCTCTCATTTTTTAGTATGAAAAAAAAGTCAGCTTTTTAAACATCGGCAGGTGAAAGGAGCGGCATAGGCAGAAAAAAACTCTTGAAATTTTGGCAGTTTCCAATATACTGATTGACATGTTTGGTTTTTTCTTTTAGGATTTATTGTTTTTCCACTCTTTTAATCAGAAAACTCCCATCTTGTAAATTTGATAAGAATGGGGAATTCTAATAAGCTAAACGATGGATAAAATCTATCGTTTCATGAGAAAAATGGCTGAAAAAGTTTAGAACAAATTTAAAATGAAAGGAAGCAGGTTAATGGCTGGACTTTGGTTTACTGAAAAGCAGACGGAAAACTTTGGGATTACGATGAAGGTCAAACGGACTTTACATACAGAGAAAACGGACTTCCAATACTTGGAAATGGTTGAAACGGAAGAGTGGGGAAACATGCTTCTTCTCGACGGAATGGTGATGACCACTCAACGAGACGAATTTGTGTATCATGAAATGGTGGCGCATGTTCCGTTGTTTACTCATCCAAACCCGGAAAACGTTCTGGTCGTGGGTGGAGGAGACGGCGGTGTAATCCGCGAAGTACTCAAGCATCCGAATGTGAAAAAAGCGACTTTAGTCGATATCGATGGCAAGGTCATTGAGTATTCCAAGAAATACTTGCCGGAGATTGCATCCGGGTTGGAAGATGAACGAGTGGAAGTAAAAGTCGACGACGGTTTTATGCATATCGCACAAAGTGAAAATGAATACGATGTCATCATGGTTGATTCAACGGAACCGGTTGGACCGGCAGTCAATTTATTTACAAAAGGCTTTTACGCCGGAATTTCCAAAGCGCTGAAAGAGGACGGTATTTTTGTCGCACAAACCGATAATCCTTGGTTCAAAGCCGATTTAATCCGCAAAGTTCAGAAGGACGTAAAGGAAATTTTCCCGATTACGAGATTATATCTTGCCAATATCCCGACGTATCCAAGTGGTTTATGGTCATTTACCATCGGTTCGAAAAAATATGACCCACTTGCGGTGCCTGATGAACAATTTCTTGATATTGAAACAAAATACTATACGAAAGAAATTCATAAAGCAGCATTTGTTTTGCCAAAATTTGTGCAAGATTTGACAAAATAAGAGGTGCCACAGGGAGGTCTTGAAACATGCGCTTTGACGAAGCTTACTCGGGAAATGTGTTTATTGGCAGCCATCCAAATTACGAGGAAAGTTCAGTCGTCATATACGGTATGCCGATGGATTGGACGGTCAGTTACCGGCCCGGTTCCAGGTTCGGGCCGGCCCGGATTCGGGAAGTGTCGATTGGACTTGAGGAATACAGCCCTTATTTGGACAGAGAACTAAAGGAAATCCGCTATTTTGACGCCGGCGATATCCCCCTTCCTTTCGGGAATGCAGAAAGAAGCTTAAAAATAATCGAAGAGTATATTGACCAATTGCTGGCAGACGGGAAATCTCCTCTGGGAATGGGGGGAGAGCATCTCGTGTCGTGGCCGGTCATTAAATCCGTCTATAAGCGCTATCCAAATTTGGCGGTGATTCATATGGATGCCCATACGGATTTGCGGACGGATTATGAAGGAGAGCCTTTATCCCATGCGACTCCGATTCGAAAAGTAGCTGAATTGATCGGTCCTGAGAATGTATTTTCGTTTGGCATACGCTCCGGAATGAAAGAAGAATTTCAATGGGCGAAAGAAAATGGTATGTACATTGCCAAATTTGAAGTTCTTGAACCTTTAAAAGAGATTTTGCCACGATTAAAAGGCCGGCCGGTTTATGTGACGATTGATATCGATGTGCTGGATCCGGCCCACGCTCCGGGAACCGGAACGGTAGATTGCGGTGGGATTACTTCAAAAGAATTGCTCGCATCCATTTTGGAAATCAGCCGTTCCGAAGTTCAAGTGGTGGGAGCCGACCTTGTCGAGGTGGCGCCAGTGTACGACCATTCTGAGCAAACGGCTAATACAGCCAGCAAATTGATTCGCGAAATGCTGTTGGGCTGGTTTTAATCATCATTTTGGCTTATATATAAAAGGATCTGCTCAAGACGGCTGGGAGAAGGACAACTTTCCGGCTAAGCCGTTTTCGGGCAGGTCTTTTTTTTATAAAATTTGATTCCGTTAAGCAAGCTTTTAGTTAGAAAAGATGTGGAAAAATTTTTTAAAGACTCCTCCCTACATTGCCTTTTGAAGAAATCCCTCTTATAATGATAAAGTTATAGTGAACGAAAAACGGAACGGTTTTTTTAGTTTGATTGAACAGGAATGAAAACATTGGGCACGGCACCGAAAAAGTGAAAACGAGTCATTGCACTTTCCAGAATATTGTCCCAAGCGGGTTAAAAGGTGCCTCTCAACATGACCGTTGACATTGATTTAAAGATGCAAATAAATGGAATGAGTCTTTTTGAAAGGGATGTGGAGGGTTTGGCGGATTCGATCGACCAAAAAAGAACAGTCAAAATTCATCTGTCTACAGTGATTACGAACGATGAGGAAAAGGAAGAATTTGAACTGGTTTTATTTGGGGAATACTTTGAAAAAGGCGGATCCGTTTACTTAAAATATACGGAAGTCCAAGAAGAAGGGACCGTTAGAACGATTGTAAAGATGTCAGGTGAAGAAGCCGTCATTTTAAGAAATGGAGCGGTAAAATCCAGGCTTGTTTTCGATAAAAATCACCCGATGAGCGGTTCTTACGACAGCCCTTATGGTACACTGTTATTAAATACGATCACCCGGAACATGGATCGATATACATACAGCGAGAAGCCGTTGAACGGCCGTTTGGCTTTGACATACGATTTATTTATGCAAGGAAAGTTCCTCGGAATATATTCCTTGACCATCACGTTTGAGGAGGTAAAGAATGTATGAATATCGTAGGAAAGATTCAGGAACAGTTGAAATCGGAAATTAAAGCGGCTGTGTTAAAAGCGGGGCTGGCAGCGGAGGAAGAGTTGCCGGCTATTGTGTTAGAAACTCCAAAAGATAAAGCGCACGGCGACTATTCGACCAATATTGCGATGCAGTTGGCTCGAATCGCGAAAAAGCCGCCTCGCCAAATTGCGGATGAAATTAAGAATCAATTCGATCGTTCCCAGGCATCGGTAAAAGAAATCGAAATTGCCGGACCGGGTTTTATTAATTTTTTTATGGATCATCATTATTTAACAAAGTTGATTCCGGCCATTTTAGAGGCGAAAGACCGCTACGGCGAGTCCAACGCGGGAGCTGGACAAAAAATTCAAGTGGAATTTGTATCGGCTAACCCAACAGGCGATTTACATCTTGGACATGCTCGCGGGGCGGCAGTCGGCGATTCATTGTGCAACGTAATGGAAAAAGCCGGTTATGAAGTGACGCGCGAGTATTATATTAATGATGCCGGAAACCAAATCCATAATCTTGCCCTTTCCGTGGAGGCTCGTTATTTTCAGGCGCTCGGAAAAGATAAAGATTTGCCGGAAGACGGCTATTATGGAGAAGATATCGTCCAGATCGGGAAACGTTTAGCAGAAGAGTTCGGGGATCGATATCTTCATGTAGACGAGCAAGAACGCTATCAATTTTTCAGAGAATACGGCTTGAAATATGAAATGGAAAAACTGAAAAAAGATTTAGAAAACTTCCGTGTATCTTTCGATGTTTGGTATTCGGAAACATCTCTTTATAAAAATGGAAAAATCGATGAAGCGTTGGAAGTGTTGCGCAAAAGCGGCTACACATATGAAAAAGACGGTGCTCTTTGGTTTCGCTCTACCGCTTTTGGCGATGACAAAGATCGTGTACTCATTAAAAGCGACGGTTCTTACACATATTTAACACCGGATATCGCGTATCACCGCGATAAATTCGAACGCGGGTTTGATAAAGTGATCAATATTTGGGGAGCGGACCACCACGGCTATATTCCGAGAATGAAGGCAGCGATCTCGGCGCTTGGCTTTAATGCAGAGAATCTGGAAGTAGAAATTATACAGCTTGTTCATTTATACAAAAACGGCGAGAAGATGAAAATGAGCAAACGTACCGGAAAAGCGGTCACGATGCGTGAACTGATTGAAGAAGTGGGTCTGGATGCGGTTCGTTACTTTTTTGCGATGAGAAGCGGGGACACTCATATGGATTTTGATTTGGATCTTGCCGTTTCTCAGTCTAATGAAAACCCGGTTTATTATGCACAATACGCTCATGCGCGCATTTGCAGCATTTTGCGGCAAGCGGAAGAACAGCAAATTTCTATTGATGATCAAGTAGATTTATCGTTGCTTGGAACGGAAAAAGAAATTGATTTATTGAAAAAACTAGGAGATTTTCCACTAGTTATCGCTGACGCAGCAGAAAAGCGGACACCACACCGGGTAGCTAATTACATTCAAGAGTTGGCTTCTGCTTTCCACAGCTTTTACAATGCCAATAAAGTTTTGGATCAAGATCATCTTTCTTTATCCAAGGCTCGACTTTCTTTAGTAAAAGCCGTTCAAATAACGCTTAAAAATGCATTAAGCTTGATCGGTGTTTCTGCACCGGAAAAAATGTAAGAAAAAACCGATTCAAGAACATTTTTTGCTTTTTCATTCGGCTTGCCCATTCCTCGAGGCGTTTTTTCGGAAGAAACAGATTTCGTCCAAAAAACGGGCCAAAACTGGAGGAATAGAGGGAGCCTTTCATGCAATAGGGGGGGATCCCCCTTTTTTCATGGAAAGAAGAAGCTGAACACCTCATTTTATAGCAAAGGAAGCAGCGTTTTAGCCAATATGGCCTTTGCATAGGTTGCCGGATCCAATTTTTTGGCTTCTTTATACGTCATGATTTTCGATTGACGTATATCTTCTTGAATCTCTTTCATGATCACGTTTTGGATAAAAGAAGGGTTGTAAATAAAGCAGTCGCACTCAAAATTCAGGCTGACGCTTCTTTGGTCAAAGTTCGCCGTTCCGATAATGGCTTTCTCATGATCGATGATGATCGCTTTTGCGTGGTAGAAACCGGCTTGAAATTGGTAAACGTTTGCTCCTGCTTTCAATATTTGTTGAAGAAAAGGATAGGCGGCTTCCCGAACAAGCGGATGGTCTTTTTTACAAGGGATGATAACGGAGACATGGACGCCTCGTTTGAGAGCTTTTAATAAAGCATCTAAAAGGCGTTTCGTTGGAATAAAGTAAGGGCTGCCGATCAATATAGACTTTTTTGCTTTCAACAGCTCATTTTCTAATTGTTCATCAAGGCCGACTCCGTCCGAAAAGGTAAATTGATGCATGATTCCGCCATTTCCTGCATTTGGAACAGACGAGTCTGCAGGTTCCGTATTTTTTTCACCAGCCGCTTGCCAATCCATCCTAAATTCTTTTAGGAGATCTGAGACGCCAGGGCCTGTCAAGCGAAGATGGTAGTCGCGCCAGGGGGATAAACGCAGCTTTCTCCCGATGTATTCGCCGCCGATATTAAAGCCGCCGATATAAGCAATTTTTTGATCAATGATGGTGATTTTGCGGTGGTTCCGCTGCTGAAAAGTAAAAAAGAAAAAAGGAGGTTTCGGGCGGTTAGAAAAAGCAAACTGAACGCCATTGGCTTTTAACTGTTTGATCCTTTTTCTTTTTAAACCGAAGCTTCCGACCCAATCGCATAGAAGACGGACTTGTATTCCTTCTTTCGCTTTTTGCTCTAAAAGCTTTAAAAAATGTTCGCTAAGGGCGTCGTTTTTTACGATATAAAAGAGGATATCAATAGAACTGGTCGAATCGTTTATATCTTTAAACAAACGTTTGAAAAAATCCTGTCCATCCGTAATGAATTCAAGATCTCCTGTCTGTATGGGATAATTTCGCAGCGCGACGCGTTTTCTAAACCATTTTTTTCCGAAGTAAAAATCGATGGTCAACCAAATAATGAGAACGATAACCAATCCAACAGCCCACATCCATATCATAAAGCCATCCCCTTTCCAAATGTCGTTATCTTTTAGTCTGTCCCATTCCTAGCCATTTTACGTGCGAGAATGAAAGGATCTTGTTGCTTCAAGAAGCATTTAGCCTGTTATTGAAGATAAAATTCCAGGAATGAAAGCCTCGATCCGCTGTCCGTTTTTGGTTGATTGAAAAAGTTTGTTCGAGAAAAAGATTGACTGAACATTCATTCATTATATAATAGAAATAAGTAAATTCAGAAAATTATATATTTTTACTCTAATATAATTGAAAAGAAGAGCTGTTCAAAGATAGGGGAAGGGAGTGCTGAAGAAGTTATGAATGGATTATTATGGGTAAATTTGATTGCGGCCATTCTTGTCACTGCTTACGCTGTGTATTTGTTTGCCTATGTGGTCAAAACGCGAATAGAATACATCAAACTGGGAAAAAAAACAGAGTTTGACCACCGTGTTAAAGAGCGTTTGAACAAGATTTGGGTCTATGTTTTCGGCCAGCAAAAATTATTGAAAGACAAGAAAAGCGGAATATACCATGTGATTTTTTTCTACGGATTTATTCTTGTGCAGTTTGGGGCGGTCGATTTTATTTGGAAAGGAATTGCCCCGGGGTCCCATTTGCCGCTTGGTCCGGTGTATCCAGGTTTTACTTTTTTTCAGGAAATCGTCAGTTTGCTGATTTTATTTGCGGTAGGTTGGGCGTTTTATCGCCGATATATTGAAAAGCTTGTTCGTTTAAAACGAAATTTTAAAGCGGGACTCGTACTTCTCTTTATTGGATCGCTCATGATATCCGTATTGGCGGGTAACGGCATGGACATCATTTGGCACGAACCATCCATTAGCTGGACTTGGAACGAGCCGGTAGCTTCCGCCATAGCGGTGGCTCTAATGGGGATCAGCAAGACCGCTGCTGTCACCGTATTTTATATTTTCTGGTGGATTCACTTGCTCGTTCTGCTGACATTCCTTGTTTATGTGCCTCAATCTAAACATGCTCACTTGATCGCCGGTCCCGTAAATGTGTATTTAAATCGGCTGGACCATAAAGGAAAACTCCACCCTATCAATTTTGAAGATGAATCTCAACAATCGTTCGGGGTCGGCAAAATTGAAGATTTTACACAACTTCAGCTTGTTGATCTTTATGCTTGCGTGGAATGCGGAAGATGCACAAATATGTGTCCGGCGACAGGGACAGGAAAAATGTTGTCACCGATGGATTTGATCGTCAAACTTCGTGATCATTTAACGAATTACGGAGCCTCGGTCACCTCCAAACAGCCTTGGGTGCCGGCGTTCGCTTTTCAAAATACGAAAGGAAATCAGCTTGCTTTGGCCGCGAAAAACGAAGGGTCCATAGAAGCCGCAGCCGCTGTAGACTATAACCCATCTTTAATAGGCGATGTCATCACGGAAGAAGAAATTTGGGCATGCACCACTTGCCGCAATTGTGAAGACCAATGCCCGGTGATGAATGAGCATGTCGACAAGATTATTGATTTGCGCCGCTATCTTGTTTTAACAGAAGGGAAAGTGGCGCCTGATGCCCAAAGAGTTATGCAGAACATAGAAAGGCAAGGGAATCCGTGGGGATTAAACAGAAAAGATAGAGAAAATTGGCGGGATGCTCAAGAAGATGTTCATGTTCCGACTGTAAAAGAAATGAAGAAAGCGGGAGAGGAATTCGAGTATTTATTCTGGGTTGGATCGATGGGTTCATTTGACAACCGCAGCCAAAAAATTGCTTTGTCTTTTGCAAAATTGCTAAATGAAGCGGGCGTTAAGTTTGCCATTCTCGGAAATAAAGAAAAAAATTCCGGCGATACACCACGCCGCCTTGGAAATGAATTTTTATTCCAAGAGCTGGCTCAACAAAATATCGCGGAATTTGAAAAGATTGGAGTGCGGAAAATCGTCACTATTGACCCGCACGCTTACAATGTATTCAAAAATGAGTATCCGGATTTTGGATTCAAAGCGGAAGTCTATCATCACACTGAACTTCTGGCCAAGCTGGTAAAGGAAGGGAAACTCCGGCCGAAATATGAAGTGAATGAAACGATCACATTCCATGATTCTTGTTATTTGGGCCGTTACAATGATGTTTTTGACCCGCCGCGGGATATTTTGAAGTCCATTAAAGGGGTAAAATTGGTGGAAATGGAGCGCAATCGTGAAACAGGAATGTGTTGCGGGGCAGGCGGAGGATTGATGTGGACAGAAGAAGACACAGGTCAACGTATCAACGTGGCTCGCACTGAACAAGCGTTAGCTGTCCGGCCGACAGTGATTAGTTCAGGATGTCCCTATTGTTTGACGATGTTGTCTGATGGTACAAAGGCTAAAGAAGTGGAAGAGACAGTGGCTACACTGGATATTGCTGAAATTCTGGAAAGAGCAGTGTTTGGTCCGAAAGAAGCAGAAATGTCAATTTCATCTTGATCAAAAGCCAATATAATGCATTAAATTTTGAATTTTCAAAAATATATTTACCTTTCATCCGAATTTCATTTAAAATAAAGAAAAGATGATAAGGGGCACTTGTCCCTTTCTCCTTATTCCATACATTGAGCGAATGTTCATTTGTGTGTAAGCGTTTCTTTTAGAGGGGAAAGGAGATGGAAAAAATGGTGAAAACAGTGATTGTTGAGGGAGCGAGGACGCCGATCGGAAAACTTGGCGGGAGTTTACGTTCCTTAACGGCTCCCGAACTTGGAGCGGTCGCGATGAAAGAAGCGATGCTTCGAGCCAATGTTCAACCGGCGGAAGTCGATGAGGTGATCATCGGGACCGTTCTTCAAGGGGGACAGGGGCAGCTTCCGTCCAGACAGGCCGCGAGAAAAGCGGGAATTCCTTGGAACGTCAAAACGGAAACGATCAATAAAGTCTGCGCATCAGGAATAAGAAGCATCACATTGGCAGACCAAATCATTCGTGCGGGAGACGGAGAAGTAGTGGTAGCAGGCGGAATGGAGTCGATGTCCAATGCTCCTTACGTTTTGCAAAACGTCCGTTCCGGCTTGAGAATGGGCGATGACAAATTGGTGGATTTAATGATCTATGATGGCTTAACGTGCGCCTTTTCAGGAGTCCATATGGGTACGTTCGGAAACAAGACAGGAAAAGAACTGGGCATTTCCCGCGAAGAACAAGATCGATGGGCTTATCGCAGCCATCAGTTGGCCATTAAGGCAATGGAGGAAGGAAAGTTTGCCGAGGAAATTGTTCCTGTCGAAGTCCCGCAGCCAAAGGGCGATCCGGTGGTGGTGTCCGATGATGAAGCGCCGCGTAAAGATACGTCCATTGAGAAGCTGGCCAAATTAAAGCCGGCTTTTGATCGAGACGGAGCGATCACAGCGGGAAATGCTCCGGGTGTCAATGATGGAGCGGCGGCTCTGGTTCTGATGAGCGAAGAACGCGCCGAAAAAGAAGGCAAAAACATTCTTGCTCGGATTATTGCTCATGAGGCCGTGGCGGTAGAGGCGGAAAATTTTCCGAAAACTCCCGGATTGGTCATTAATGAGCTTTTGAAAAAAACCGGAAAATCAATTGATGACATCGATTTATTTGAGATTAATGAAGCTTTTGCCGTAGTGGCGCTGGCAAGCAGTCAAATAGCCGGGATCGATCTTGATAGAATCAATGTCAACGGCGGAGCGGTCGCTCTCGGCCACCCGATCGGGGCAAGCGGAGCACGGATAGTTCTCACGTTGGCATATGAGTTAAGAAGAAGAGGCGGCGGAATAGGAGTGGCGGCCATTTGCAGCGGCGGGGGTCAAGGTGATGCCGTTATGATTGACGTTCCCAAACAATAAAGCGTGGTTTTACCTGTTTGGTTGATGGACCTTCCGTCAGGACAGATTCGGTTCAGATATCATTTTCACTTTAAAAGCGAGGGATTCAAATTCTATAGAAAAGATTACACGAATTCAATGGGGATACCGTTTTGACAACCGGAGAAGGAAGCCTCCGGCAGCTACTCCTTTTTGCGCCTTTTTGGCTGGCGTGAAGGAGACGGAGGCTGTCTTCCTAATGAAAAGGAAGATTTGGCAGTGTCTTGCATCAAATGGTTCCCAAATGAATGGTTGAGGTGAAATGAATGGATATCAAAACGGTCATGGTTGTCGGCGCCGGCCAAATGGGGTCCGGAATCGCACAAGTTTGTGCGCAATCCGACTATCAAGTTATCGTAAACGACATTAAGGAAGAATTTTTAGACAAGGGTTTCGCAGTCATTGCCCGAAATTTAGCCCGGCAAGCGGAAAAGGGAAAGATAACAAATGAGGAGAGAGATCAAACGCTTTCCCGATTAAGGAAATCGATTGATATTCGAGATGCTGGTGATGTGGATTTAGTCATTGAAGCGGCAGTAGAAAATATGGAAGTCAAAAAAAGCATTTTTGCCGAATTAGACAAATATGCGCCGGAGCACGCCATTTTGGCCTCCAATACTTCATCCTTGCCGATCACGGAAATCGCTGCGGCCACGAATAGGCCGGAAAAAGTAATCGGCATGCATTTTATGAATCCGGTGCCGGTAATGAGGCTTGTGGAGATTATTCGCGGATTGCAAACATCAGAGGAAGTGTATCAATCCATTGAGTCCATGACCAAATCTCTTCAAAAAGTGCCGATTGAAGTAAATGACTTCCCTGGATTTATTTCGAACCGAGTGCTGATGCCGATGATCAATGAAGCCATTTATGCATTATATGAAGGGGTCGCAACAAAAGAAGCCATCGATGAAGTGATGAAATTGGGGATGAATCATCCAATGGGACCGCTTACGTTGGCCGATTTTATCGGACTTGATACTTGCTTGTATATTATGGAAACCCTTCATGAAGGGTTCGGCGATGATAAATATCGTCCATGTCCGCTTTTAAGAAAATATGTAAAAGCTGGGTGGCTAGGCAAAAAAACGGGAAAAGGATTTTATGAATATTCTTAAATATTGTTTGAATAAGGACAAAGGGGTTTAAAACAGGGACAGCAGGAAGAGCTGTTTAGGCTGTCATCACTACTTTCTTGGGGGGCAGCGATGAAGCTTCACTTCACGGAAGAACAGGTAATGTTTCGAAAAGCGGTTCATGATTTTGCCAAGGAAGAAATAGAGCCGTATTTGGACCGAATGGAGCAAGGGGTGTTTCCGAGGCTTATTGTAGACAAAATGGCAAAAAAGGGGCTAATGGGCATTCCTATTCCGGAAGAATACGGAGGTCGCGGACTGGATTTTATTTCTTATATTTTGGCAATTCAGGAGCTGTCCAAAGTCAGCGCAACCATTGGAGTTATTTTATCCGTTCATACGTCCGTTGGCACGAATCCCATTTTGCATTTTGGAACTCCTCAACAAAAACATAAGTATATTCCGAAGTTGGCAAAGGGAGAGTATTTGGGAGCTTTTTGCCTGACCGAGCCAGGTTCCGGTTCAGATGCGGCTAGTTTAAGGACGAGAGCGGTCAAACGAGGGGATCACTATATTATAAACGGTTCAAAGATATTTATAACGAACGGAGGGGAGGCGAATACATATATTGTGTTTGCCTCCACTAATCCTGAAGCAGGAAGAAAAGGGATTTCCGCTTTTATCGTTGAAAGGGAGACTCCCGGTTTTCATATAGGAAAAGACGAACGGAAAATGGGGCTTCACGGCTCTCGAACCGTTCAATTGACGTTCGAAGACATGAAAGTGTCAGCGGAAAACTTACTTGGAAAGGAAGGCGAGGGATTTAAGGTGGCAATCACCAATCTCAATGCCGGACGCATCGGCATTGCGGCCCAAGCGTTGGGAATTGCGGAAGCTGCCTTGGAAAAAGCGGTCTCCTATGTCAAAGAGCAGCGGTCAACGGGGGAATCGTCCATCTCCGAGCAAGGCGTGAACTTTCGATTGGCGGATATGGCAACGAATGTGGAAGCGGCAAAATTGTTAGTATACCGGGCGGCGTTTTTGCATTCCCGGGGGCTTCCATGCGAGAAGGAAGCATCCATGGCAAAACTGTTCGCATCCAATATCGCCATGGAAGTCACAACGGAGGCGATCCAAGTCTTCGGGAGGGAGGGCTATTCGAAAGACCATCCCGTTGAGCGCTATTTCCGAGATGCCAAAATCACCCAAATCTATGAA
Source organism: Bacillus sp. FSL W8-0102 (assembly GCF_038007225.1). Lineage (NCBI taxonomy): Bacteria > Bacillati > Bacillota > Bacilli > Caryophanales > Bacillaceae > Bacillus > Bacillus sp. FSL W8-0102. The sequence continues at coordinate 3,577,106 of NZ_JBBOWT010000001.1, read as the reverse complement.
GGAACAAATGAAATACAAAGAATCGTCATTAGTAAACGGTTGTGAGAAGAGGTGCTGAAAATGAATTTTCAATTATCGGAAGAGCATGAAATGATTCGAAAAACAGTACGTGATTTCGCCCAAAAGGAAGTGGAGCCGACTGCAAGTGAACGGGACGAAGAAGAACGTTTTGATCGGACTTTATTTGAAAAAATGGCAGAATTAGGACTTGCTGGAATCCCGTGGCCGGAAGAATACGGCGGGATCGGCAGTGATTATCTTGCGTACTGTATTGCGATAGAAGAGCTGTCAAGAGTAGACGCTTCTATTGGCGTTACCCTTTCGGCTCATACATCTCTTGCCGGTTGGCCGATTTATAAATTCGGCAGTGAAGAACAAAAACAAAAATATTTAAGACCAATGGCGGAAGGAAGAAAGATCGGAGCATACGGTTTGACGGAACCGGGATCTGGATCGGATGCCAGTGCAATGAAAACCACTGCGCGGCGGGATGGAGATGACTACATATTAAATGGGTCGAAAATTTTTATCACGAACGGCGGTGAAGCGGATATATATGTCGTCTTTGCCATGATGGAACCGGAAAAGAAGCACCGTGGCATCAGTGCGTTTATTGTGGAAAGCGGATTTGAGGGATTTTCCGTTGGCAAAAAAGAAAAAAAGCTGGGAATCCGCTCTTCGCCTACGACGGAAATTATTTTTGAAGATTGCCGGGTTCCAAAAGAAAATCTTCTTGGAAATGAAGGGGATGGCTTTAAAATTGCCATGATGACGTTGGATGGAGGGAGAAATGGGATTGCCGCTCAGGCGGTTGGTATTGCTCAAGGCGCTTTGGATGCCGCAATAGCCTATGCGAAAGAGCGTCATCAATTTGGCAAGCCGATCATCGCCAACCAAGGAATTTCTTTTAAATTAGCGGATATGGCAACCGGTGTAGAAGCAGCCAGATTATTAACCTATCAAGCTGCTTGGCTTGAATCGCAAGGTCTTCCATACGGAAAAGCTTCCGCCATGTCGAAGCTTTTTGCCGGAGATACAGCGATGAAAGTCACAATCGAAGCCGTTCAAGTTTTTGGTGGCTACGGGTTTACAAAAGATTATCCGGTGGAACGCTTTATGCGTGATGCTAAAATCACCCAAATCTATGAAGGAACACAAGAAATTCAAAAACTGGTTATCTCTAGAATGTTAACAAAGGAATAAAAATCGAAAAAAATATCAACGGCAAGAGCTTGCCTATAAAATAACTATGATCCCAATTGGACGAGAAGTCGGAAGTCTGACTCCTCTGCGTTTTTTGCACAGTATCAAAAGGTCTCCGTCAAAGAGGGCGCCAGAATACGCAAAGGAGCGCAGACTTTTTTTACCGCAAATGGTCAAAAGCAGCCAAGACTAGAACAAACTATGCCTGATGAAAAGGCGGTCGATCGTATGAAAGGAAGAAAAGTTCATGCTTCTGTAAAAGATGAACAACTGATTCAAAAAAGGCGAAATGAGATGATTAGAGGGACGGTCCTTTTTTTAACGGATTTCCGAAAGAAGTCTCCCATCCTCAAGGAATGTGCAGGGCGTAGCCCAATGAGTAGGTGGGAGATGAATTTCGGTTGGCTTTAGCCAAAGGTTTTGATATAATCAGTCTTATATATAAAAAAGGATTGATATATCAATGAAATTGGATAGTAATAATCATTCAGTGTTCCTATTACATTATCATCTTGTATTAGTTGTAAAGTATCGCAGAGAAGTGTTCACCGATAAAATATCTGATTTTGCAAAAGATATGTTCATTGAGATCGGAAAAAAATACAACATTACTTTGACAGAGTGGAATCATGATAAGGATCATATCCACATCCTATTCAAAGCACATCCTAATTCTGAATTATCGAAGTTCATCAATACGTATAAGAGTGCAAGTTCTCGACTGATAAAGAAAAACTTTCCTCATATCCGAAAAAGACTATGGAAAGAGATGTTTTGGTCAAGAAGCTTTTGCCTGCTTACAACAGGCGGTGCACCAATAGAAGTCATAAAAAAATACATTGAAAATCAAGGTCAGAAGTGAGGTGATTTGATATGGCCAAACAAAACAAAGCCTTCAAATTTCGTTTGTATCCGAATAAAGAACAGAAAATCCAATTAGCCAAAACATTTGGTTGTGTTCGCTTTGTCTACAATAAGATGCTGGAAGAACGTAAGGAAACGTATGAGAAATTCAAAAACGATAAAGAAACGCTTAAACAACAAGCATTCCCGACACCAGCGAAATACAAAGATGAATTTCCATTCCTAAAAGAAGTGGATTCTTTAGCTTTAGCAAACGCACAGATCAATTTGCAAAATGCTTATAAGAACTTTTTTGAAGGTCGTGCGGAGTTTCCTAAATTCAAAAGCAAGAAAAATAAACAATCTTACACAACCAATATGGTCAACGGCAATATTAAGCTAGAAAATGGTCATATCAAACTACCAAAAATCAAAAAGCCAATGAAAATGAACCGACATAGAGAAATACCTGCTGATTATAAAATCAAATCTTGTACTATTTCTAAAACAAAGACAGGTAAATATTATATTTCGATTTTGACAGAATACGAGAAAGATATTCAGTCAGTAAAGATTCAAAAAGTAGTTGGCTTAGATTTTGCTATGGACGGTCTATATGTCGAGAGTGAACAGGGTGAGAAAGCCAATTACCCACGGTACTATCGACAAGCATTAGACAAACTGGCAAAAGCACAACGAATTCTTTCTCGCAGAAAAAAAGGTTCTGCACGTTGGGAAAAACAACGTTTGAAAGTAGCAAAGTTACAAGAGAAAATTGCCAATCAACGCAAGAATTTTCTTCACCATAAATCAAAAGAATTAGCATCAACCTATGACGCAGTTATCATTGAGGACTTAGACATGAAAGGAATGTCTCAAGCCCTCAATTTTGGAAAAAGTGTTCATGATAATGGCTGGGGTATGTTCACTACTTTCTTAGAATACAAGCTAAAAGAACAAGGGAAACAACTTGTAAAAATCGATAAGTGGTTCCCTTCTACTAAGAAATGTTCTTGTTGTGGCAAGGAAAAAGAAATGCCATTATCTAAACGTGTATATGAATGTTCTTGCGGTTTTGTATTAGATCGTGATCACAATTCAGCAATCAATATCAAAAATGAAGGATTACGCATATTAGCATAAAGAATAATAACTTTCGGAACGAGAGGGTAAGCTCGGTCAATTTCTTATCGTTAGATAGGATTACCCGAGAAGCCCCCACTTCAAGCGACCCGCAAGGGTGGTAAGTGGAGGGTAGTTCACAAAAGAGTTTCATCGCACAACTACTAAAGAAATGGCAAGTGAATTTAACTTCCCTCCGAAAGAAGTCTCCTACTTCTAAACGTGAAAGTGCGGAAGCACCAGTGAAAGTGGGAGATGAATTTCGGTTAGGCGTAGCCTAAAGTTGTCTCTTTTTTGTATTACGATATAATCAGTATTTATATAATGAAAGACTGTTATATCAACGGAATTAGATAATAATAATCATTCGGTATTCCTTTTGTATTATCATCTTGTTCTGGTCGTAAAATATCGCAGACAAGTGATTGATGACCCCATATCTGACTGTGCAAAAGATATGTTTATTCGACTTGGTGAACATTACAATATTTCCTTGGTCGAATGGAATCACGATCTTGACCATGTGCATATTTTGTTCAAGGCACATCCGAATAGTGAACTATCAAAGTTCATCAATGCCTATAAAAGTGCAAGTTCTAAGACTTATCAAAAAGCATTATCCACAAGTGAAAAGAAAACTTTGGAAAGAGTATTTTTGGTCAAGAAGCTTTTGCTTACTTACAACAGGTGGTGCGCCCATTGAAGTGATAAAGCAGTATATAGAAAATCAAGGGAGGAAGTGAGGTGATTCGATACGGCAAACAAAGCATATAAATTTCGTCTGTACCCAACACAAGAACAAGAGCAACTTCTTACAAAAACCTTCGGCTGCGTTCGTTTCGTCTACAACAAAATGTTGGCTGAACGAATGGAAACGTATGAACCATTCAAGGACGACAAAGAAGCTTTGAAAAAGCAAAAAAAATTCCCGACTCCTGCAAAGTACAAAAAGGAATTTCCATGGCTCAAAGAAGTAGACAGCCTTGCGTTGGCAAACGCTCAACTGAATTTGCAGAAGGCATACCAAAACTTCTTCTCTGGTCGTGCTGAATTTCCGAAGTTCAAAAGCCGAAAGGCGAGACAGTCCTACACAACCAACGTGGTCAACGGAAACATTATGCTTTTGGATGGTTATATCAAATTACCGAAACTGAAACTTGTAAAAATCAAACAACATCGAGAAATTCCGTCACATCCTATCATCAAGTCTTGTACGGTTTCTCGAACAAAAACAGGAAAATACTATGTTTCTATTCTCACTGAATACGAACATCAACCTGTACAAAAAGAAGTACAAGCTGTTGTTGGCTTAGATTTTTCCATGAACGGTTTATTTGTCGATAGTGAAGAAGGTAAGACAGCCAATTACCCTCGTTTCTATCGCCAAGCCTTGGGAAAATTAGCGAAAGAACAGCACGTTCTATCACGCAGAAAGAAAGGTTCTAATCGTTGGCACAAGCAACGACTAAAAGTGGCGAAGCTACATGAAAGAATTGCGAACCAACGAAAAGACTTTCTACATAAGGAATCGCACAAATTAGCGAAACTATATGATTGCGTGGTTATCGAAGACCTCAACATGAAGGGAATGTCCCAAGCACTCAATTTCGGCAAAAGCGTTGCTGATCATGCATGGGGCATGTTCACGAAATTTCTCCAATACAAGTTAGAGGAGCAAGGGAAAAAGCTTATCAAAATAGATAAGTGGTTTCCATCATCCAAAACTTGTTCATGTTGCGGTCGAGTAAAGGAGTCTCTATCTCTTTCTGAGCGCATATTCCATTGTGATTGTGGTTTTGTAGCAGATAGAGATTGGAATGCTTCTATCAATATCAAGCGTGAAGGATTGCGACTGTTGGCATTAGCATCATCATAAATAGAGCATGGAACAGGCTCGATAGCTAAGTAAATTTCGTACCGTTAGGTGCGATTACCTTAGAAGCCCTCACCTCTAAGCGAAGCGAAGGTGGCGGGTAGTTCACAAACGTTGGAACAAGGAAAGAGCAAAAAGATTTGGCAGGTTTCTGTGTATTCTTTCCGATAAAAAACTGCGTATTGTAAAAAACCAAATCAATTTCGTCTGTCCAAGACATAAACATAAATTGTGAATATCTGTCTTTTTTACAAACCACCCTTTCATTTGGAACGAAAGGGTGTTAAAAGAAGAAGAGGAAAGGATGAAATCAATTTTGTCGTACGGATGGAAAGGCCGGTCGGTTTCTGATCATTCATAAGACATTTCAATATTTTGCTCATCTCTTCGAAAGACGGGACCAAGTACGTCAAGTGTTGATCAAAAGAGGGGTCCCTCTCTTTTGCTGAAGCTGCAGTAGGGAGTAGTATATGAAGAATATTCGCGCTATAATAATACAGCGAAAGATAACTTGGGGCGTGGAGCGATGAAAATTTTGCGAAGATGGGTCGCAATCGGTTTCTTTGTAGCTGTCTCCTCCTTTCTTTATGAAAAACAATTGGGAGCTGTTCCTTTTTTGTTTTTATCTATTTTTTTCCTGACGGCTGCTTATCGAGAGAAAACAAAAGATCGGAAGAAAATGAATGTGAGCATCTGGGGAACTTCTTATAAGAGTGAAAAAATGAGTGAATAAGCGGATTATATATGGCATAAACAAAGCATTATTGTTTATAATGGAAAATATGTATTCTAGTGTTCAATAATGTACAGAGCGTAATTTCAGCATAAGAAAAGGCCGGGTTTTAATCCGTGTTCTTTATGTGCTCTTGAGCAGGAAGCACCCGAATGGATCAACATTTTGTTTTTTTCGCTCCTTATAGAGTGTGGAAATAGAGAAAGGAAGTGCGAACAGTGAATCTTGAACAGTTGTCGAAAGATGAGTTAAATGAAATGTCTTTTATTGAGCTGGCCTTTGCCATTCTAGAAAACAAAAAACAAGCCATTCCATTCCAACAATTACTGAACGAAATTCAAAAAATATTAGAGTTGTCCGATGAAGAAATTCAGGATAAAATGGTTCAGTTTTATACGGATTTAAATATTGACGGTCGTTTTCTTGCCTTAGGTGAAAACCAATGGGGGTTAAGAGCGTGGTATCCAATTGATCAAATTGAAGAAGAAACCGCTCCGACGGTGAAAGTACGAAAGAAAAAGGCGAAAAAAGCGGTGGAAGATGAACTCGAAGATTACGATGATACGGTGGAGGATGATGATTTCGAAGATCTGGATGATTTTGATGACAGCCTCGACGAAGTAGAAGATCTGGATGACGAAGAGGATTTTGACGATTTGGATGAAGAAGAAGATTTTGATGACGATCTTCTGGATGAAGACTATGATTTGGACGAAGACGAATTGGACGAGGATTTAGACACTATTGACAAAGAAAAGGAATTATAATGTGTGAGTAAAATGTTTGTGGGAGAAATTCTTAGAATTCCCCGATGAGGGGGTTGGGAACGTAGGTTCGCAATCCCCCTCATCGGGGCCACCAAGCGAAGCGCGGTAGGATCCCAAGCAGGAAACATGAAAAAAGGACTCTCTCCCTGGTAAGATGATCATTGCCAAACCATCAAACAGGAGGAGAGAGTCCCATGAATATTCAACAACATCTTACCACAAATTCGTTGTCATGGAAAGAGATCGAACTTGATTTGTTTCGAGCCTTGCAAAACGCCTTCGCCGAACTGTTTACGGCTTTGTTGGAGGACATCGACCGACAATTGGCGGAAACCCGGGACAAGCGCCGGTACCACTTGAAAGACAAACGACGCATCACGATTCAAACCCTGTTTGGCGAAGTTACCTTTGAGCGGAACTACTATTTAGACCGGGAACAAAACCGTTACACGTTTTTGCTTGATTCCTTTTTAGCGTTTGATGGATCGCAGTCAATCAGCCCTTGTCTAGAAGAAACAGCGGTGGGATTGGCGGTGGAGTGCTCTTCTTATCGCAAAGCGGCTCGTACGCTTGCCCAGATGGTCGGGTATCCGGTGATGAGCCATGAGGCGATCCGCCAGTTGGTGCTCGAAGCTGAAGCTCCGCTGCACTGCCCGGTCAACCAGCGATATGGACGGGTGCTGTTTGTGGAGGCCGATGGACTGTTTGTTTCTCGCCAAGGGAAGGGAAAACGGGCCAAGGAAGACAAGATCCTAACCGTTCACGAAGGGTGGAAGCGCAACGGCTCACGGATCGAATTTGTCAATCAGCGCCATTACGTCCATGAGGGCAAGGGGGAGGTGTGGGAAGGCTTCGAGGAATTTTTGATAAATGAATATGCCTATGATCCGTGTCGGGATCTTCTTGTCATCAACGGGGACGGCGCTCCATGGATTACCGCGTGCCGGGAGTATTTCAAGGGACGGGTCTGCTTCCAATTGGATCGATTCCACGTGGCGCGTGAGTTGCGCCAATGCCTCTCGGGCCATCCACGGTGGCAGGCGATTCGGCAAAAGCTGGCGAAGCAGGATGAAGAGAAGCTGCTTGTGGAACTGAACAGCGCCCTCGGCACGCTGGGGGACGAAGCGAAAGAACAACAGCTGGCTGCCTTGATCCACCGGATCGAATCGATGCCGGGATGCATCCGTGATTACCGGGAATGGCTGAAGGAGCAAGGAGTGGACACAACGGGCATGTATCCGATGGGGAGGGCTGAAAGCGTGATGAGCCAGCTGGCGTATCGGGTGAAATACCGCCGCAGTTGGACAGACAAGGGACTCAGGGCGTTTTTCAAGGCAATGATTGCCCGGATGGATGGGATTCGTCTTTTCGGACGTCGTTTAGGAGAAGAATCGTCGCATCCGGCGGAGGAAACGGTGTCGACGGCATCCACCAAACAGACGATCGTGAACAAGGCGAAACAACGCGTCCGCCGTCTTTGGCCGGAGATCACGCGGAATAACGTGCCATATTTACAGCAATCGTCCGGGACACCGATCTATCATGCCCTGTCTGAACTCAAGGGATGGTAAAAAAAGGTATACATATCGGTCTGTCATGGCAAGGGATGAGAGTCCGAAAGCGCTTACGGATGAAATTTAAAAAAATGGTTCGCTAACCTATGACTTACACCTGTTTTTTAGCGAACCAAAAAAGTTCCCACAAAATCTTGACTGACTCAATTATAATTCTGCGCTTGACTTCTTTTAATGAGAATTGTAGTATGTTATCTGGGCTCTATAAAAACTTTTTTGTATATAAAGAAGAAAGAACGCTCCCTTACTGTTCATAGGTAAGAGGGGCGTTTTTGTATTTTACCCAAAAAACTAAGGAACATTATATACAACAGTTGTTTCAGATATCAGCGAACATTATGAAGGGGGAACTAAATTGACAAAATATATATTTGTAACTGGCGGTGTGGTTTCTTCTTTGGGAAAAGGAATTACGGCTGCATCTTTAGGCAGGCTTTTAAAAAACCGAGGATTAAATGTGACGATTCAAAAATTTGATCCGTATATCAATGTGGACCCAGGTACAATGAGTCCATATCAGCATGGAGAAGTGTTTGTTACGGATGATGGAGCGGAAACGGATCTTGACCTTGGGCATTATGAACGTTTTATTGATATTAATTTAAATAAATACAGCAACGTTACAACCGGGAAAGTGTATTCGGCTGTATTAAGAAAAGAAAGACGCGGTGAATACTTAGGCGGAACGGTGCAAGTGATCCCCCATATAACGAATGAAATTAAAGATCGGGTATTTCGGGCAGGAAAAACGACGAACGCGGATGTGGTGATCACAGAAATTGGCGGAACAGTCGGCGATATTGAGTCGCTGCCATTTTTAGAGGCAATCCGTCAAATTAAAAATGATGTTGGGCGTGACAATGTGATGTACATCCATTGTACGTTGATTCCTTATATAAAGGCAGCCGGTGAAATGAAAACGAAGCCGACCCAACATAGCGTAAAAGAATTGCGCAGCCTCGGCATTCAGCCAAATGTGATTGTCGTGCGTACAGAAATGCCGATATCCCAAGAAATGAAAGATAAAATTGCTTTGTTTTGCGATATAGATCCAAAAGCTGTCATTGAGTCAAGAGATGCCGATACATTGTATGCCGTTCCGCTCGCTCTTCAAGAACAAAAACTAGATGAAATTGTTTGCCAACATTTGAAATTGCAATGTCATGAAGCGGATATGACGGAATGGAAAGAACTTGTCGACCGCGTGAGAAACTTATCGCGGAAAACAAAGATAGCTTTGGTCGGAAAATATGTGGAACTTCAAGACGCTTATATTTCCGTTGTTGAGGCCTTAAGACATGCCGGGTACGCTTTTGATTCAGAAATTGAAATTCAATGGGTCAATTCGGAACATGTGAACTCGGAAAATGTATCCGATTTGCTCAAAGAGGCAGATGGAATTTTAGTTCCGGGCGGATTTGGCGATCGGGGAATTGAAGGAAAGATCGTTGCCATCCAATATGCCCGAGAGAATCGGGTTCCATTCTTGGGCATCTGCCTTGGCATGCAGCTGGCGTCGGTGGAATTTGCTAGAAATGTACTGGGATTGGAAGGAGCTCATTCTTCTGAAATTCGTCCTGATACAAAATATCCGATTATTGATTTGCTTCCGGAACAAAAGGATGTAGTGGATCTTGGCGGAACTTTACGGCTTGGATTGTATCCTTGCAAGCTTTCGGAAGGGACAAAAGCGTATGAAGCGTATAAAGAAGAAGTCATTTATGAGCGTCATCGCCATCGATATGAATTTAATAACGAATATCGGGAACAAATGGAAAAACATGGTTTTGTTTTTTCCGGTACAAGTCCGGATGGACGTTTGGTTGAAATCATCGAATTAAAAGATCATCCTTGGTTTGTCGCCAGCCAATTCCATCCTGAATTTACTTCAAGACCTACTCGTCCGCAGCCGTTGTTCCGTGACTTTGTAAAAGCCGCTATAGAAAATCAAGCATAAGAAAGTATCTTATTCAGATATAGATCAAATGAATGTGTGGAAAAACACATCTATCATTTGACATGAAATCGTTGAAAGAGGACAAGGCTTTTTAAAAAGATCAATAGAATGATGGTCAATCGAACTTCTGTGCAGAAATTGGTTAGCCGCTTCTGCACAGAAGTTTTGTTTTTTTGGATCGTTTTCAAACAGTCAATCAGCACGATTATGGATTATGTTTCCTTTTTGAGTGAATGGGCCATTCATCCTTTCAGAAGGTCGCAGACAAACGGATGGAATGAATGGAAAATGAAACGTGAAAAAGGGCCTTAATTTTGTGGAGGATATTTTTTTGTTTAAAATCTACTTTTATAATACAATATGGCAAAATTATGGTTTTAAACATCTCCAGAAAGAAGGAATTTAATCGTAAAAAAGAGAAGTATAGTTTTGATTTAGAGAGATAGATGTGGTTCAGGATAGGAGGAGGTACCTCTTTCGCTGTTCATGTTTCATTGTTTATTTAGTTGGGATGGGGCATCAATATACATACCGGTACGAATTCAAACCATTGTAAGGGGTGGGATCCATATGGCAGAGAAAATATTAATCGTCGACGATCAATTTGGGATTAGAATTTTGTTGAACGAAGTCTTGCAAAAAGAAGGGTATGAAACGTACCAAGCCTCCAATGGCGCACAAGCTCTTGAAATTGTCGACCGGTATTCTCCTGATTTAGTGTTGTTGGATATGAAAATTCCCGGAATGGATGGCATTGAAATACTCAAAAGAATGAAACAAAAAGACCCGGATATCAGGGTGATTATTATGACCGCTTATGGAGAACTGGATATGATTCAAGAGGCAAAAGAATTGGGAGTTCTCACACATTTCGCAAAGCCGTTTGACATTGATGATATACGCAATGCCGTTAAGCAATATATTTCTTAATTTCGGGGTATATTTGAACAAGTGGAGAATTTTTTTTGTGAAAACGTACCCATGTTGGTAAAAAAGATATGAATTTGGTATCATAATCAATGTAAATTCCATCCGTTGGTTTAGGTAAGGGAGGGTCCTTTGCCGATTAAACTTCCAGGGAATGAGTTAAGGAGGAAAAATTATGCCTTTAGTTTCCATGACTGAAATGCTTAACAAAGCTAAAGATGAAGGATATGCTGTGGGTCAATTCAATATTAACAACTTAGAATTCACCCAAGCGATTCTACAAGCAGCTGAAGAAGAAAAATCTCCTGTTATTCTTGGAGTTTCTGAAGGCGCAGCTCGCTACATGGGCGGATTTAAATTGGTTGTAAACATGGTTAAAGCATTGATGGAAGAATATCAAATTACGGTGCCAGTGGCTATCCATCTTGACCATGGTTCCAGCTTTGAAACATGCGCAAAAGCGATTCATGCTGGTTTCACTTCCGTTATGTTTGACGGTTCCCACTACCCTCTTGAAGAAAACATTGCGCTGACGAAAAAAGTAGTGGAACTTGCCCATCTTTTTGGTGTATCCGTTGAAGCGGAACTTGGCCGCATTGGTGGACAAGAAGATGACCTTGTTGTTGAAGAGGCAGAAGCAATGTACGCTATTCCTTCTGAATGCGATCGTCTTGTGAAAGAAACGGGTGTAGACTGCTTTGCTCCTGCACTGGGATCTGTTCATGGTCCGTACAAAGGAGAACCGAAACTTGGTTTTGACCGTATGAAAGAAATAAGAGATTTAACAGGAGTTCCGCTCGTGCTTCATGGTGGTACAGGAATTCCAACAAAAGATATTCAAAAAGCCATTTCTCTTGGCACTGCTAAAATTAACGTAAATACAGAAAACCAAATAGCTTCTGCAAAAACTGTTCGCCAAGTTCTTGCAGAAAAACCGGATTTGTACGATCCACGTAAATACTTGGGACCGGCTCGCGAAACCATTAAAGAAACGGTTATCGGCAAAATTCGCGAATTTGGTTCTTCAGGAAAAGCATTTTAAAATCATGAATAGTCAGTTTGAAACCGCCTTATCTTAATAGGGCGGTTTCCGTACATTACTCAATTGAAAATAATGGAAGAGGTGTGGTGGCGTCATGAAATTTTTTATTGATACAGCTAATATAGAAGAGATTAGAGAAGCCCATTCATGGGGGATTTTATCAGGTGTGACAACCAATCCTTCTTTAGTAGCGAAAGAAAACGTTTCTTTTCAAGATCGCCTTCATGAGATTACATCCCTTGTGGATGGATCTGTCAGTGCAGAAGTGATTGCGACAGATGCGGAAGGAATGATTCGGGAAGGACGGGAATTGGCTCAAATTTCTCCTAATATTACGATTAAAGTACCTATGACTCCCGATGGATTAAAAGCCGTTTCCACTTTTAAAAAAGAAGGCATTAAAACAAACGTAACCCTTATTTTTAACGCCAATCAAGCCCTTTTAGCCGCTCGTGCCGGAGCTTCCTATGTTTCTCCGTTTTTGGGACGACTGGACGATATTGGGCATGATGGTTTGGAATTGGTCGAAAAAATTGCTAATATTTTTGCGATCCATGATATTGAAACCGAAATCATTGCTGCTTCTATTCGTCATCCTCAGCATGTCACCGAAGCTGCCTTAAAAGGCGCTCATATCGCCACTGTTCCGTTTAAAGTATTGAAGCAAATGTTCCATCATCCGCTTACTGACAAAGGTATTGCTGCTTTTCTTGCCGATTGGGGCGGAAGATCGCTGAAATAAAATAAATTTTTCATCAGCGGGGCGCTTCCCCCTGCTGATGTATAAGTTTTTGGAAAGTCTGACTTTCCTTGATTTGCTTAGCCGAAGCACCTTCTAGCGGAATAACGGTAATCCCAAAGAACGCATCAGAAGACAAAAACCTATGATTTGAAAAAAATTCCAATATTTATACATCCTGAATCCGTGACAAAACATCTTTACAATGGTCGCAAACCGTTGATACGATAAGGAAAAACGACGTTGACGATTCTTCATCAAGTAGGTGATGTGATGAAAGATTTCCCGATTCGGTTTGTATTGACAGATGAAGCGATTACCCCAAGTGCTGGGCTTGCTCTCGTTGGCTACTTACTCCATCGAACGAAACTGGATAAACGGGTAAACGCACTTCGGCTTCCAACGGTTCGTCGAGAAGTGCACATTTCCCATAGCGATGTCATTCGCTCGATGATTGGCTTGCTTGCCACAGGAAAAACGGATTTCGATCATATCGAAGCGTATCGTCAGGACGATATCTTTTCGGCATCGATGGGGATTCAGCACGTGCCTTCCTCTCCAACCTTGCGACAACGACTCGATCAGCTCGCTTGTCTTCCGATGACCGAAACGATTCTTTGGGAGGAGTCCATACGTCTGTTGATTCAACGACATGCCACTTTGTCCCCTTGTTGGACCAAAGGAAAGACGACATGGCTTCCCCTTGATATAGATGGTTCCCCATTTGACAACTCCGATACGAAAAAAGAAGGAGTCAGTCGAACGTATAAAGGATTTGACGGTTTTACACCGTTGTTTGCGTATGCAGGGAAGGAAGGGTATCTCGTTCATGCCGAGTTGCGTCCAGGGAAACAACATGTGCAAGACAACATGCCCTCGTTTTTAGTCACCGCTATCCGTCGAGCTCGTCAACTGACTTCATCTCGTCTGCTTGTTCGCATGGATGCAGGAAACGATGCAGAAGCGAATGTGCACGTATGCCTAAAGGAAGACGTGGACTTTGTCATCAAGCGAAACTTACGCCGAGAATCGAAAGCGCTTTGGTTCCAGATCGCTTCGCAAAAGGGCAAACGTGTCGATGATGGACAAAGCGAAGGAGTACAAACCTATGAGCTATGCCTTCCACAGAAGGCAGCGATCGATGGAAACACGTATACGTACGTTCAAGTCACCCAAGTGACGGAACGGACGATGGAACGCAATGGACAGCTGATGCTCGTTCCTGATTATGAAGTGGAAAGCTATTGGGTGCGGCTCAAAGGATACGAGCATGTTCGAATGAGCGATGTGCTCGCGTTGTATCATGACCATGCGACATGCGAACAGTTTCATAGCGAACTGAAGAGCGACTTAGATTTAGAGCGGCTTCCATCTGGGAAGATGAAAACGAATGCGCTCGTGTTGGTCATGGGAGCCTTCGTTTACAATCTTCTTCGTCTGATTGGACAAGATCTATTAAGCGATCCGAGACATCCGTTGCACCACAAAGTGAAACGCCGCCGCATCAAGACGATTATTCAGACGGTGATCACGATGGCAGGGCGACTCGTCCGTCGATCACGACAGATCTGGATGAAACTGACGCGAAGGAGTGGTTATAGCGAGCCCCTACTGAACGTCTATCAGAAATGGAGAGAGGCAAGATAACGAACGAATGTTCGGTCGCTGATGTCCAACGTCACTCCCTGTGCTTTTTTGTCTCTTTTTTTGGTTCGTATACCTAAAAAAGAGATTGGTTCCATTTTCGGAAATAGAGATGACATAGGTCATAAGCATAAAAAGGGTTTTATGGATTATCAATCCATCAAAATTACAACAAAATCAAAGTCGATTTCAATTCATCACGGATTCAGGTACATGAAAAAAGATATTTTGTTTAAACTAAAAAAGAATCCATGAAATCCTCTGTTTGGATGGATAAAAATAAGTTCTTAAAAGTAGTGAAATCGTTATCTTTTGTTTTAGCAGGAAGGCAGCGAACTGTGGCACCAGAACAGTTGTGTTGCAAGATGATAGAGCCATCCTATGAAATAAAAATCCCGATCAATCACACTTGTCATCAATGAATGATGAACGATAATGTGATGGAGTTTCGTTTAATTTTTTCAACAAGGTAATCGGAAGGGAGTCTGCCATGGAAAAGCTAAAAATCGCAGGAGGATATCCACTAAAGGGAACGGTAAAAATTGACGGAGCAAAAAACAGCGCTGTGGCTCTTATACCGGCAACGATTTTAGCAGAGTCTCCGGTAACCATTGAAGGATTGCCTGATATTTCTGATGTCCAAATTTTAAAACATTTATTGACGGAAATTGGCGGTAAGGTTACCTTTGAAAAAAATGAGATGACAGTTGATCCAACAGAAATGGTTTCCATGCCGCTCCCCAACGGCAGGGTGAAAAAGCTGCGCGCTTCCTACTATTTAATGGGTGCGATGTTGGGCAGGTTTAAAAAAGCCGTTGTTGGACTCCCTGGAGGCTGTCATCTTGGACCACGCCCTATCGACCAACACATTAAAGGTTTTGAAGCGCTTGGTGCTGAGGTAACAAACGAGCAAGGAGCCATTTACTTGCGTGCGAAAGAGTTGCGGGGGGCGAGGGTGTATTTGGATGTGGTCAGTGTAGGCGCCACGATCAATATTATGCTGGCAGCAGTGAAAGCGAAAGGGCGGACAGTGATCGAAAATGCGGCGAAAGAGCCGGAAATTATTGATGTAGCCACCTTGCTGAATAATATGGGAGCCAAAATCAAAGGAGCCGGGACAGATGTGATTCGAATTGATGGGGTGGAACATTTGCACGGTTGTCGGCATACCATTATTCCTGATCGAATTGAAGCAGGCACATACATGATTTTGGCTGCGGCGATTGGAGAAGGAATTTTCATCGACAATGTCATTCCCCCTCATTTAGAGTCCGTCACAGCCAAACTTCGGGAAATGAATGTACCCATTGATATCGGAGATGACCAAATATTTGTCGGGAAAAGCGGCGAAATCAAAGCAGTTGATATTAAAACTCTTGTTTATCCAGGATTCCCAACAGATCTGCAGCAGCCATTTACCACTCTTCTTACTCAAGCTAAGGGCACATCGATTGTGACAGATACCATCTATTCCGCACGCCTCAAACATATAGATGAACTGAGAAGAATGAACGCCAAAATTAAAGTCGAGGGCAGTTCCGCCATCATTGACGGTCCGGTTAAGCTTCAAGGGGCGAAAGTAAAAGCGAGCGATTTACGCGCCGGTGCTGCACTTGTGATCGCAGGCTTGCTCGCGGAAGGCATTACGGAAGTGACAGGTGTCGAACATATTGATAGAGGATACAGCCATATAGTGGAAAAATTGAACGGCCTCGGTGCGACAGTTTGGCGTGAAAAATTATCAGAAGAAGAATTAGAACAAATAAAAAGTTCCTGATTGACTCTATTTTCCTCCTAAATGTGTTACAATAAATATGTAATTATGTTATACAAATTCTAGTTATGTGTAATACAGGAGGAACCCATTATGGAGAGAAGCTTATCGATGGAACTTGTCCGCGTGACGGAAGCGGCTGCTCTTGCTTCAGCGCGGTGGATGGGACGAGGAAAAAAGGACGAAGCGGATGACGCTGCTACAACGGCAATGAGAGATGTGTTTGACACGGTTCCAATGAAAGGCACCGTGGTTATTGGCGAAGGCGAAATGGACGAAGCACCGATGCTTTATATAGGAGAAAAATTAGGGACGGGCTATGGCCCTCGAGTGGATGTAGCAGTAGATCCGCTGGAAGGAACGAATATTGTCGCATCCGGCGGCTGGAACGCTTTAGCGGTCATTGCCGTTGCGGATCATGGCAACCTTTTGCACGCTCCCGATATGTATATGGATAAAATTGCGGTCGGTCCGGAAGCTGTTGGACAAATTGACATCAACGCTCCGATCATCGACAATTTAAAAGCAGTAGCAAAAGCAAAAAACAAAGACATTGAAGATATCGTGGCAACGGTTTTGAACCGCCCGCGTCATGAGCATATCATCGCCGAGCTTCGTGAAGCAGGAGCTCGCATTAAATTAATCAACGATGGAGATGTAGCAGCTGCCATCAATACAGCTTTTGACCATACAGGCGTTGATATTCTTTTCGGAATTGGAGGGGCGCCTGAGGGAGTAATTGCAGCCGTAGCCTTAAAGTGTTTAGGCGGAGAAATTCAAGGAAAACTTATGCCGCAAAATGATCAAGAATTGAATCGGTGCAAAAGCATGGGAGTCGATGTCAATCAAGTTCTCCGCATGGAAGATTTGGTGCGGGGCGATGACGCCATCTTTGCTGCTACCGGCGTCACGGATGGAGAATTATTACGAGGAGTTCAATTTAAAGGCACTTATGGTTCAACACACTCTGTGGTCATGAGAGCAAAATCAGGCACGGTTCGTTTTATTGAAGGACGCCATAGTTTAAACAAAAAGCCGAACCTCGTCATAAAACCTTAAGGAACCGCCCAGAGAATTGAACAGTTCTTCCTTTTGATCGTACAGGCTCCCGGCTTGTACGATTTATTCCTTCCTTTTTTGTTCTCTTATTGATACATCCTTATGAACCAGTTAAAATAGATATGGCTTTCGCGAATTTTCCGTTCTATCTCTTCCTCATATATTTGATTAAAACTATTGCCATTTGATGAAGAATAAAATGTTATGAAAAACTGAATAATAAAAAGTGTGGTGTCAAAATGGAAGAACTAACAATCTCATGCTTAGAAAACATGAAACTGAAAGAATTATATGAGTTAGCCAAAACGTATAAAATTTCCTACTACAGCAAATTAACCAAAAAAGAATTAATTTTTGCCATACTGAAAGCAAGGGCAGAACAAGAGGGCTTTTTCTTCATGGAAGGCGTTCTTGAAATCATCCAGTCAGAAGGGTTTGGTTTTCTCCGTCCCATTAATTATTCGCCAAGCTCTGAAGATATTTATATATCGGCATCCCAAATTCGACGATTTGATCTCCGAAATGGTGATAAAGTTTCCGGAAAGGTTCGTCCTCCAAAGGAAAATGAACGTTATTACGGCTTGCTTCATGTAGAGGCCGTCAACGGGGATGATCCTGAATCAGCAAAAGAAAGGGTGCACTTTCCGGCTTTAACACCGCTCTATCCTGACCGACAAATAGAACTTGAAACTTCACCATCCAATCTATCCACCAGAATCATGGACATCATCACTCCAGTGGGATTTGGCCAACGCGGACTCATTGTGGCTCCGCCAAAGGCAGGTAAAACCATGCTTCTAAAAGAAATTGCCAACGCTATCACAACCAACCACCCTGAGGCAGAATTAATCGTTCTGTTGATAGATGAAAGACCTGAAGAAGTGACTGATATTGAACGGTCCGTTCAAGCAGAAGTCGTCAGTTCTACATTTGATGAAGTTCCGGAAAATCACATAAAAGTAGCTGAACTTGTTTTGGAAAGAGCCATGCGTCTTGTAGAGCATAAAAGAGACGTTGTGATTTTAATGGACAGCATCACCCGGCTTGCCAGAGCTTATAACTTAGTCATTCCGCCAAGCGGAAGAACGTTGTCCGGAGGAATTGATCCGGCTGCTTTCCATCGTCCGAAGAGATTTTTTGGAGCTGCCCGCAATATTGAAGAAGGCGGGAGCTTGACGATTTTGGCAACTGCTCTTGTGGATACGGGTTCACGCATGGACGACGTGATTTATGAAGAATTCAAAGGAACCGGCAACATGGAACTTCATCTCGATCGGAATCTTGCTGAGAGAAGAATTTTTCCGGCGATTGATATTCGTCGCTCCGGAACGCGTAAAGAAGAATTGTTGATTGATAAAGAACGGCTGAATGTTTTATGGGCGATTCGAAAAACGATGTCAGATTCTCCGGATTTGGCAGAGAAATTTTTGCGCAAGCTTAAACAAACCAAAACCAATAGTGAATTTTTTGAGCAAATTGCTGAGGAAATGAAAACGAATGGGATGTCTAAACGGATTTTGATGTAAAAGCATTGAAAATGAACACGTGATCTGGGGAAAGATTTGGTGGCTTTTTTCACCAGAAGAGGCAAACACTTTTGTTGCAATGAAATACATTTTCTGCTATAATCCTACTAGTGTTTTTTGAAAAAAGAAGTATGCGGTTGTTTCCGCACTTTCATAGAACTCTGTTTCAGATGACTCAGGGCATAAAAGGAGATGAAAAGAATGAAACCAGGTATTCATCCTGAATACAAAAAAGTAAAAGTAAAATGCGCTTGCGGAAATGAATTCGAAAGTGGTTCCGTGAAGGATGAGCTTCGCGTTGAAATTTGTTCTGAATGCCATCCTTTCTACACAGGACGTCAAAAATTCGCTTCTGCAGCCGGACGTGTTGATAAATTTAATAAAAAATACGGTCTTAAATAAGAATCGAAAGAGTGACAGGCGAGTTTTATCAACTGCTTGCCTGTTTTTTGTTCCCGGCGGAAGCAGCTATAATAGTCTCTTGTTCGTGGAAACAATGGTATAGGGGCAATGAACGATATTGCCTCTATTTTTTTGCAGCTGCTTTGCCCGGAGAAGGATCTGCTTTCCGGGGCCGGGAAAATGGATGG
This sequence comes from Bacillus sp. FSL W8-0102, assembly GCF_038007225.1. Lineage (NCBI taxonomy): Bacteria > Bacillati > Bacillota > Bacilli > Caryophanales > Bacillaceae > Bacillus > Bacillus sp. FSL W8-0102. The sequence continues at coordinate 3,557,733 of NZ_JBBOWT010000001.1, read as the reverse complement.
GGCTGCATCCTGGACATGCATGACGGCAGTACGGGTATAAAAGGATCATTGCCGTTTGCAATCGTTTTTTACTTATATAGATCGGACTTCGTATCTAAAACACAAAATCGTTTTTTACGGGAAATGATCCGTAAAAGCTTATGGAAATCTTGAGAGGGCAGTGCGGGATCAGGCCCCGGCTGCTCATTGGTTTCTTAAATTCTTGAACGGAATTTCTTGGAAAGTGGGGCTCTTTCTATGTATGTCATGGAACATTCCGGTTGGGTGGAAGTCATATGCGGCAGCATGTTTTCCGGAAAATCGGAAGAGTTGATTCGTCGTGTTCGCAGAGCAGAATTTGCAAAACAAAACATCCTTGTATTTAAACCAAAATTGGACAATCGTTACAGCGAAGAAGCGGTTGTCTCTCATAACGGAATTTCTTTTGAGGCAATCCCGGTAGAATCTTCTCAAGAGATTGTGGAATTGGTCACGGAAGACATTGATGTTGTAGCGATCGACGAGACCCAGTTTTTTGATGAAGGCATTGTTGAAGCCGTAAAACATTTAGCGGATCGAGGACACCGTGTAATCGTGGCGGGATTAGATCTCGATTTTCGCGGAGAGCCTTTTGGACCCATGCCTGCTTTAATGGCGACGGCAGAAATGGTCACAAAACTACAAGCAGTGTGCACGGTTTGCGGATCGCCTGCAAGCCGGACGCAACGGCTTATAAACGGTTCGCCCGCCAGTTATGATGATCCGATCATCTTGGTGGGAGCGTCTGAAAGTTACGAGCCGAGGTGCCGCCATCATCACGTCGTTCCTGGATCAGAGAAAGAACAACAAAAGAAAAGCTTAGCTTCCTCTCAGGAAATATAAAGCAATAGTACCCTCCTTTTTATTGGTTATCCTAAGAAAAGGAGGTGTTTTTTATGCGTTTTTTCCTAATGGCCGCTGTGGTGTTTTTGCTGTTGAACGGCTGTGGAATGATTGAAAGGGATTCGACCTATGGAGAACGGGAAGACCGTCATGGAGTGCAATTTGTAAGCCATCGAGATCGTCTCGGCAGCCAAGAGCGCAGGGAGCGTGACGACCCGACGAACACAAACCAAAATCCTAATTTTATTGATCGTGCGCCCGATCAGCCTAATTTAGGCACTGATATTGAGAAAGCAAAGCAAGTGATTCGCAATGATACAAATCGTTATGAGATTGATTCCGTTTGGATCAACGGACGGACGATGTGGGTAAAAGTTAATACGCATCGAAAACTGTCCGATGAAGACAAGGCGGAAGCAAGATTGCATAGAAAGCTCATCCAAGCCCTTCCGCGTTATCGGATCGAGGTGGATATCAAGCAGCGATAAGCTCCCTTGCGTTAGGGAGTCTTTTTTGTATGTATAAGAAAAAGGTCCAACTATCCTTAAATGCTCGTTAAGTTCAGCTAACCAAACCCCCGCTGATGGAAGTTTCACTTATTTTTTTGGTGTTGTGGCTGGTCATCCTGTATACTATAATAAGAACGTTTAAGACTGAACGTAGAGGTGACATGAATGTTTGATCGTTTGCAGGCAGTGGAAGACAGGTACGAGAAATTAAATGAACTGCTGAGTGATCCTGATATTGTGAACGACCCGAAAAAGCTTCGGGATTATTCAAAAGAGCAGTCGGATATAGCCGAAACCGTGCAAACGTACCGTGAATATAAAAAGAAAAAGCAGCAATACCAAGAAGCGAAAGAAATGCTGGAGGAAAAGCTTGATCCGGAAATGCGCGAAATGGTAAAAGAAGAACTGCATGATCTCGAGGGTCAACTGGAGGATTTGGAAGAGCAATTAAAAATCCTGCTGCTTCCGAAAGATCCGAATGATGATAAAAACGTTATCATGGAAATCCGCGGAGCGGCAGGGGGAGAAGAGGCAGCCCTTTTTGCGGGAGATCTGTACCGTATGTACAGCCGCTATGCTGAGTCAAAAGGTTGGAAAACAGAAGTAATCGAAGCGAATCCAACAGGACTTGGAGGATATAAAGAAATCATTTTTATGATTCAAGGTAAAGGAGCTTTTTCTCGGTTAAAATATGAAAACGGCGCTCACAGGGTTCAGCGTGTTCCGGAAACAGAATCGGGTGGCCGGATTCATACATCCACTGCGACGGTTGCTTGTCTGCCGGAAGCGGAAGAAGTAGAAGTGGAAATCAATGAAAAGGATATTCGCGTCGATACGTTTGCTTCCAGCGGTCCGGGCGGGCAAAGTGTAAACACAACCATGTCGGCAGTCCGTTTAACTCATATTCCAACCGGAATTGTTGTGTCTTGCCAAGATGAAAAGTCGCAAATCAAAAATAAAGAAAAAGCCATGAAAGTATTGCGCGCCCGCATTTATGACAAATATCAGCAGGAAGCGCAGGCAGAGTACGATGAAAAACGCAAATCCGCTGTCGGCACAGGAGATCGTTCTGAACGCATTCGCACGTATAACTTTCCGCAAAATCGCGTTACCGATCACCGAATCGGTTTGACGATCCAGAAGCTTGATCAAGTGCTGGAAGGAAAACTGGATGAGGTGATTGATGCTCTCATCTTGGAAGAACAATCGAAAAAACTGGAAAATTTAGAGGACTAGACATGGCGGGATGGAAATTATACGAAGCCCTTAATTGGGCTTCTTCTTTTTTAAAAGAGCATAAACGCGATCAAAATGCGGGAGAAATTTTGCTTATGCATGTCATGAAAATGGATCGAGCCAAACTGTTGGCTAATTTGCGAACAGATTTAAGCCGAAAAGAACAAGAACAGTTTGTTGACTGGGTGCACCGTCATAGCGAGGGCGTCCCCGTCCAATATTTAGTAGGTTCTGAAGAATTTTTCGGCCGAACTTTTGCAGTGAATGAAAACGTGTTGATTCCGAGGCCGGAGACGGAAGAGTTGGTTTATTACGCTTTAAAAAGAATGTCTGTTTTATTTGACGGCAAAAAGGGATTGACGATTGCGGATATCGGTACCGGGAGCGGAGCCATCGCTGTTACCGTCAAATTGGAACGGCCGGACTGTATCGTTTATGGTGTGGATATTTCCCGGCCGTCGCTCGATGTGGCTATCCAAAACGGAAACCGTTTAGGAGCTGAGGTTCAATGGGTGGAAGGAGATTTGTTAACGCCATTCATTGATAAAGGAATAAAATTGGACGTCATTCTTTCGAATCCTCCTTATATTCCGCTGGCCGAAAAGGATTTGTTAGCCGATGTCGTGAAAGATCATGAGCCGGAATTGGCTTTATTTGGAGGGCAAGACGGATTGGATCTATATCGCCGGTTTTGCACCCAGCTTCCGCTTGTATTAAAAGAACAGGCTCTTGTCGGTTTCGAAGTCGGTGCCGGCCAAGGGCAAGTTGTAGCGGATATGCTGAAAAAAGTGTTTCCTAAAGGGGACATACAGGTTGTGTTTGATATAAACGGCAAAGACCGCATGGTATTTATGGAGATGAAGAATCATCAATGATTGCAGCTGGCGAAAGGGTTCCTTGAATGGAAACAAACAGAGGCTCTGAAGTTGATAGAATAAAGAGATCCTATTTGAATTTCTCATCAAAAAAGAAACCCCCTTATGCGCCATGCTTTCTGATTTTTGTTAGTCCATTTAAGTGAATAAGCCTGTAGGAAGCCACTTGGGGAGGAAGATCGACGACCCGGGTGGCTTTTTCGTTTTGTCTGATAAGGCTTGTACTGAAAATAGGTTTCTATGAAATTTTATTTTCCGTGTTTAATTGCCGGTGATTATGTCCACACTGCTTTTTAGAGGGGAGAGGTGGATGAAATGAAAAAGTATACGGCAGTATTCTATTTATTGATTCTTTCAATGGGAACCATTTTCAGTTTATATATACCGAAGCAGGAAACAGCCGCGGAGGAAACAGTGGTTATCCCGGATCAGGCGATTCGATTAAGGATTTTGGCCAACAGCGATAAGCCGGAGGACCAAGCAGTGAAAAGAAAAATACGCGATGAAGTGAATGCCCATATTCAGTTGTGGGTGAAAGATCTTACTTCTATCAGCCAAGCAAGGAAAGTGATCAAAAGCAAACTTCCGGAAATACAACGTATTGCTTCCCGCGTTATGGACGAGGAAGGAATTCATCAATCGGTGAAAGTAGAATATGGAAAGCACATTCAGTTTCCAACCAAACTATACGGTCAATATTTATATCCGGCGGGAGACTATGAAGCGGTTTTAATTACATTAGGAGAAGGGAAAGGAGCCAACTGGTGGTGTGTTCTCTATCCTCCGCTTTGTTTTCTTGACTTTTCTAACAGTGTGGCCGTTCGCAATGAAGCGGAGGCAAATCCGGGTGTGAACGAGAAAAAAGAAAAGACCGAAAAAAGAGAAACGAATAAGAAAGAAGAGGTCGAGTCGACACCATCGACAGTGGACAAAACGGACGATACAACGGTGACTGAAAAGAATCCAATCGAGGCCCCGAGAAAAAAAGATGAAACAGAAACAAGTTCAACGGGAGAAGATATCGAACAGCCTTCTTTATCTGCCGCAGGCGCAGATGGCCAAACGGAAAATAAAAGCGAGTTATCGAGAGACCATTCGGCAAACGTAAAAGAGACAAAAAAGAAAAAGGAAGAAGAGCCCATCAAGAATAACAGCGTCTCTAAGAAAAAAAGCAGCAAACCCCCTGTTTATGTCGGCGATGAAGAGAAAGTAAAGGTTCATTTTTTAATCGTGGATGTCATGAAAAAGTTCTTTTAACCGGAAACACCTCGAATGAGTTGTCGAGGTGTTTTTTCATGTGCCATTTTGGGAGCATCGGCAGGAAATAGAGAAAAAATTGGGAATTATAAAAAAAACAAGAAACCTATTTTCAGCTTAAACGTAAATGTAATTTGGAGCAAGATTTTTTCGAGTCTGGGTCCTTTCCCCGAAGAAAGAGGTGCTGAAACCAGCTTCCAGCCATTACTCAGCTAAGAGATTTTCACTCTTCTTCGCTGGAGGAAGGATCTAAATAGACGGTTTGTTTTCAAAAGGAGTGATTTCATGTCTTTGAAACTGGAAAATGTGACAAAACGGTTTGGCTCTTTGACAGCAGTGAATCAATTATCGTTAGAAATTCCGTCCAATGAAATTTTCGGATTTCTCGGAGCGAATGGTGCAGGAAAAACGACCACATTTCGAATGATTTTGGGGCTGTTGGATTTGTCGAATGGCTCCATTCTGTGGGACGGGCGGCCGATCAACTACGAAACCAGTCCTTACATCGGATATTTGCCCGAAGAGAGAGGGCTGTATCCGAAATTAAAGGTGAAAGACCAGGTGGTATACTTGGCGCGGTTAAGAGGCATGGACAAACAAAACGCCGAGAAGGAATTAAAAAAATGGCTGGACCGCTTTCAAGTGCCTCAATATGAAATGAAAAAAGTGGAAGAACTTTCGAAAGGAAATCAGCAAAAAATTCAATTTATCACAGCCGTTCTTCATAAACCGAAACTGTTAATTCTCGATGAACCGTTCAGCGGTCTTGATCCGGTCAATGTCGAACTAGTGAACTACCCTCCACTTACCACCCTTGCGGGTCGCTTGAAGTGGGGGCTTCTCGGGTAATCCTATCTAACGATAAGAAATTGACCGAGCTTACCCTCTCGTTCCGAAAGTTATTATTCTTTATGCTAATATGCGTAATCCTTCATTTTTGATATTGATTGCTGAATTGTGATCACGATCTAATACAAAACCGCAAGAACATTCATATACACGTTTAGATAATGGCATTTCTTTTTCCTTGCCACAACAAGAACATTTCTTAGTAGAAGGGAACCACTTATCGATTTTTACAAGTTGTTTCCCTTGTTCTTTTAGCTTGTATTCTAAGAAAGTAGTGAACATACCCCAGCCATTATCATGAACACTTTTTCCAAAATTGAGGGCTTGAGACATTCCTTTCATGTCTAAGTCCTCAATGATAACTGCGTCATAGGTTGATGCTAATTCTTTTGATTTATGGTGAAGAAAATTCTTGCGTTGATTGGCAATTTTCTCTTGTAACTTTGCTACTTTCAAACGTTGTTTTTCCCAACGTGCAGAACCTTTTTTTCTGCGAGAAAGAATTCGTTGTGCTTTTGCCAGTTTGTCTAATGCTTGTCGATAGTACCGTGGGTAATTGGCTTTCTCACCCTGTTCACTCTCGACATATAGACCGTCCATAGCAAAATCTAAGCCAACTACTTTTTGAATCTTTACTGACTGAATATCTTTCTCGTATTCTGTCAAAATCGAAATATAATATTTACCTGTCTTTGTTTTAGAAATAGTACAAGATTTGATTTTATAATCAGCAGGTATTTCTCTATGTCGGTTCATTTTCATTGGCTTTTTGATTTTTGGTAGTTTGATATGACCATTTTCTAGCTTAATATTGCCGTTGACCATATTGGTTGTGTAAGATTGTTTATTTTTCTTGCTTTTGAATTTAGGAAACTCCGCACGACCTTCAAAAAAGTTCTTATAAGCATTTTGCAAATTGATCTGTGCGTTTGCTAAAGCTAAAGAATCCACTTCTTTTAGGAATGGAAATTCATCTTTGTATTTCGCTGGTGTCGGGAATGCTTGTTGTTTAAGCGTTTCTTTATCGTTTTTGAATTTCTCATACGTTTCCTTACGTTCTTCCAGCATCTTATTGTAGACAAAGCGAACACAACCAAATGTTTTGGCTAATTGGATTTTCTGTTCTTTATTCGGATACAAACGAAATTTGAAGGCTTTGTTTTGTTTGGCCATATCAAATCACCTCACTTCTGACCTTGATTTTCAATGTATTTTTTTATGACTTCTATTGGTGCACCGCCTGTTGTAAGCAGGCAAAAGCTTCTTGACCAAAACATCTCTTTCCATAGTCTTTTTCGGATATGAGGAAAGTTTTTCTTTATCAGTCGAGAACTTGCACTCTTATACGTATTGATGAACTTCGATAATTCAGAATTAGGATGTGCTTTGAATAGGATGTGGATATGATCCTTATCATGATTCCACTCTGTCAAAGTAATGTTGTATTTTTTTCCGATCTCAATGAACATATCTTTTGCAAAATCAGATATTTTATCGGTGAACACTTCTCTGCGATACTTTACAACTAATACAAGATGATAATGTAATAGGAACACTGAATGATTATTACTATCCAATTTCATTGATATATCAATCCTTTTTTATATATAAGACTGATTATATCAAAACCTTTGGCTAAAGCCAACCGAAATTCATCTCCCACCTACTCATTGGGCTACGCCCTGCACATTCCTTGAGGATGGGAGACTTCTTTCGGAAATCCGTTAAAAGAGGCCGTTCTGGATTTAAAAAACAGCGGGACAACCATTGTGTTCTCGAGCCATCGTATGGAGCATGTGGAAGAACTATGCGAACATGTATGCATCATGCAAAAAGGCAGTCCGGTTTTATCAGGGTCTCTTCGTGAAATCAAGCGTTCATTCGGGAAAAAGAACATTTCCATTGCGGCCGATTTTTCGCTTGATTATTTAAAGGAGTTTCCGGGGGTATTGAAATGGAAAAAAACAAGTGAAGGAGCTCTTCTTCAAGTAGAAACGGAAGAAGTCGGACAGCCGATTTTGGAAAGTCTGATCGGAAAAGGATTTGTTCGCAAATTTTCAATAGACGAGCCTTCTTTGAATGATATTTTTATAGAGAAAGTGGGGCTTTCTTATGAATAAGTTTTGGATGATGCTCGTACATACTTATGGAACTAAATTAAAAACAAAATCGTTTATCGTGACAACGATCATTTTGGTGGCGGCCATTTTTTGATGGCCAACATTAATAAAATCATTTCTTATTTTGACGGCCATGAAGTCAAACACATTGCTGTACTTGATGAAAGCAATGGCGTTATCTTTGCGCCTTTAAAAACGAGCTTGGCAGCCATAGACAAAGACATAAAACTTGAAAAATCCGGCGATGACGAAACCGCCTTGAAAAAACAAGTAAGTGAAGGAAAATTAGATGGTTATTTGGTCTTGTCGCTTGATGAGCGACAATTGCCGAAAGCCGTTTACCGATCGGAATCCTCTGACTCCAATACGGCCGATCGGTTGAAAAATGCTTTGCAAACGGTGAAGGGGCAAATGGTCGCCGGAAAACTTCAGCTTACCTCTGATAGAGTGGCTCTTTTAAACTCCCCTGTTTCATTTGAAAAGGTGCCTCTTGATCGAAAGGCCCAATCAAAAGAACAGCAGGGAGCGGCGAGTGCGCTCGTATACGTTCTGTTAATAGCGATTTACATGTCTGTGCTTATGTATGCTAACATGATTGCCACAGAAGTGGCCGTTGAGAAATCTTCTCGAGTGATGGAAATCTTGATTTCCAGTGTGTCGCCGATCAAGCAGATGTTTGCCAAAATTTTGGGTGTAGGACTGTTGGGATTGACGCAAATCATAATCGCAATCGCAGCCGGTGTTTTGGCACTGCAAACAAATTCGGAAGTATTGTCATTTATTAAACATTTTCATATTTCCAGCATGGCTGCTTCCACGATTGGATACGCGATTGTGTTTTTCCTTCTTGGATATTTTCTTTATGCTACATTGGCTGCTTTGTTGGGATCGCTTGTCAGCCGGGTGGAAGATATTCAACAAATGGTGCTTCCAATGACGTTTTTAGTAGTGATCGGCTTTATGGTGTCCATGTATGGGATGAATCAGCCGGACGCTGCCTTCGTTACCGTTGCATCTTATATTCCGTTTTTCACCCCGATGATTATGTTTATGAGGTATGGACTATTGGGGATTCCCACTTGGGAAGTTTTAGTCGGCATTGCGATTATGATCGTTTCCATCATTATTCTGGCCGTCATGGGCGCTCGAATTTATCGAGGGGGAGTGCTGATGTACGGGACTTCTTCTTCTCTGAAAAATATAAAAACCGCCTTCCTGTTGACAAAAAAAGAACCAACGTCCGAAAGAAAGAAAAACATTCCTTTTTAATGCGGCTATGGATTGAAAAAGCGGCGAAAAAGTTTGAATATCCACTTTTCTCGTGGCATGCTTTGAATTCAATTGGAGCCCAAACATCAAAATTATATTGTCATAAAGAACCGGACCCGCTCAAGGGTTCGGTTTTTTAATAGGAATAGGACAAATATTAAACTTTTGATGAGGATGAAATAGCAAAAAAAGCGTAAATTCTGAAATTTATCCACTTTATCCACATAGTTATCCACTGAATAAACATTATATTATCCACATATGTGGATAATAATGGGGAATTTGTGAATATGCGTTTTTATGATAAAATAAAGGAACGCCACAATATAATTAGGATAAAGAGCGGTTGAAAACGAAAAAGAACTTTGTGAAATTGTAAGGTGAATAAGGATGGAAACAAAATGTTGGATTGTGGATAAAGAAGTGGACAACAAAACTCGTTATCCACAAATTGAAGAAGCAGCACAAGCTCTTCGGTTAAATGAAGTGGTGGCCTTTCCGACCGAAACGGTCTATGGATTAGGGGCCAATGCTTTGAGCGATGAGGCGATTGCCAAAATTTATGAAGCGAAAGGGCGGCCAAGCGATAATCCGCTTATTGTTCATATCGCCGATACATCCCAATTGGAACCACTTATTGTGGACATTCCTGAAAAAGCGAAACGGCTGATGGAAGCTTTTTGGCCTGGTCCGTTAACCATTATTTTTAAGAAAATGCCAGGACGCCTATCCGAGAAGGCTACAGCTGGTATGGATACGGTGGGCATTCGTATGCCTGACCATCCGGTTGCGCTTAAATTGATTTCGGCGTGCGGCCTCCCCATCGCTGCCCCAAGCGCCAATCGGTCCGGAAAGCCGAGTCCGACTTCTGCTAAACATGTTTGGGACGATTTAGCAGGGAAAATTGCCGGTGTCGTGGACGGTGGAGAAACGGGGGTCGGGGTGGAATCCACTGTGCTTGATTGCACTGTAGAGCCGCCCGTCATTTTACGTCCCGGCGGCCTTTCGAAGGAAGAAATAGAAGATGTCATTGGCCATGTAGAATTCGACCCTGCTCTAAAAAATAAAGACAGCAAGCCGAAAGCTCCGGGCATGAAATATACTCATTATGCTCCGAACGCACCTTTGTATTTAGTGGAAGGACCGATCGAAAAAATTCAGCAGCTGACGGATGCTCAAAGAAGTGCGGGAAAAAAGGTCGGAATCTTAACGACAGAGGAGAACTCTTCCAGCTATGATGCCGATATTGTTCTCTCCTGTGGAAAAAGATCCGAATTGTCCACGGTCGCTCATGAACTTTATGGCGTGTTGCGCCAATTTAACGAGACGGAAGTGGACATTATCTATTCAGAAGTTTTTCCAAACACGGGTATTGGTGCAGCGGTGATGAACCGTCTGGAAAAAGCGGCGGGTCATAAATGGATTCGATGACGGATGAATGTTGTCAACGTTTTGACGATCCTCCTTTGGTAAACGATTGGGCAAACATTCGGAATCTCAAAAAAGAAGGACGTAATGACGACCTGGCCATTCAATTAAATAAGAGATAAGGGGATTGGTCTATTTTCAGCCTCTTTTCTTACCAGTGGCTTATCATTCTAAAACCTTTCGGACATGCATAATCATGAATAGGGGATGTCCGAAGGGGGATGCAGAATGACAAGCTATATGGGGGAAATCATAACATTAGTATTAATGGCGTTTGCGCTCAGTATGGATGCGTTTTCTGTTGGTTTGGGAATGGGAATGTTTGCGCTCCGCTCTAAACAAATTTTTTACATAGGAATGATGGTTGGGATCTTCCATGTTTGCATGCCGCTGATGGGAATGATAGCGGGCCATTTTTTATCGCACACATTCGGAACGGTTGCCGGATATGCCGGAGGGATTCTATTGATTCTATTAGGAATCTCCATGTTCCTATCTTGCTTTAAAAAAGAGGAATCGTTTGTGACGCCTGTTGGTTTTGGGTTGATTTTATTTGCTTTAAGCGTTAGCCTCGACAGCTTTTCTGTCGGTTTGACGCTAGGGATATTAGGCGCAAAAACGGTCGTTTCTCTTGTTTGTTTTGGGGTTACAGCGGCATTATTAACTTGGTTTGGTCTTTTGATTGGCAGTAAAGCGAAGAGTGTAATCGGCGTTTACAGTGAAGCGATCGGCGGGAGCATACTATTGGCGATAGGGCTTAAACTGATTCTCCCTTTTTAGGCAGGGAGCAGATAGGGTAAGCTTACGTGGAGAGATGGCAGAAGATGATCAGGATAAAGGGAGTAGGACTTTTGTTTGGTTCCGCTTCCTTTTTCTTTTAAAATAGAGGAAAATTAGGAAAATTTATGAATTGGATCTGTATGAAAAAAGTAGGATTCGATATAATAAGAGTAAGAGAGGGTGGCATGAAAAATGAGAGTTCTCTTTGTTTGCACAGGTAATACTTGCAGAAGTCCGATGGCCGAGGCCATTTTAAAAAAGATCAACGAACAGATTGAGGTGAAATCTGCGGGTATCTTTGCAGCAGATGGCGCCGGCATGTCCGTGAATGCCCAAACGGTTTTAAAAGAAAAGAATATTCCTTGCAGCCACCAAAGCCGGACGCTGACAAAAGAGGATATTGAATGGGCTGACTATATTTTCACGATGACAACCAGCCATAAAAATTATATTATGCAAATGTTTCCAAAAGCAGCGGATAAAACGTTTTCTATTAAAGAGTTTGTATTGGGCCGACATGAAGATGTTATCGATCCTTATGGAGGTCCCGTTGAATTATATAGGAAGACGTACAACGAATTGGAAAGCTTAATTCGTCAATTGGCTGCTAAACTATAAGGGTAGGGAGAGAAAACAATGAAAAAACGGTTTAAATTCGGGCTGAGAAAAAAGTTGGTTTTGTTTACCTATTTAGTAGCACTTATCACATATTCCTGCTCCGCCTTTTTCATTTACATAATACGGCCCATATTTTTCTCAAGTGCCGACGACAGGGTCTTCACGATTGTCACGCTTCTGTTGGGAATTATTTGGTCAGGCATCCTGGCGTTTTTTGCCGCTCGGATCATTGTGAAGCCTTTGCAGCTGTTGGAACAAGCGGCTCTTGAGGCGGCTGAGGGAAATATTGTCCATGATGTAAAAGTGCCAAAGAGTGATGATGAAATCCGTTCACTGGCTTTGGCGTTTAACGGTATGCTGCAAAATTTACGGGAAATGGTACGGCAAATCGAGACTACCTTTACTTTAACGAACACGAAAGTGCTTGAAATTTTAACAGAAGTCGAAAGAGCGTCCAAACATGCGGAAGACATTGCCCAAACGATTGACGAAATTTCTGCGGGTGCAGAAAGTTCCGCCGGAGCGATCCAAGCCACGGCCGAATCGATGGAGGATGTCACCAAAATTGCCCATGAAGTTCAAACTCAGGCAAAATCTTCGGAACAAAAAGCAGAGGAAATGGTCAAAGAACTGCAAAACAGCAAGGAAGCGATGCAATCTCTTATCGACGGAATTCAACAGCTTGCATTGGATAACAGGCAGTCTTTGCAAGCGGTAAAGCGCTTGGAAGAAAATGCGGTAAAAGTGGGTCAAATCATACAGTTGGTCGGGGACATCGCCGCACAGACCAATCTGTTGGCTCTCAATGCTTCTATTGAAGCTGCACGGGCAGGGGAACACGGAAAAGGATTTGCGGTCGTTGCCGAAGAGGTTCGGAAGCTCGCGGATGGAAGCGCTAAAGCTGTTCAAGGAATTTCTGAATTGATAAAAGACATTCAAAAAGAAGTGGAGCATGTGGTCGGCCAAATTACAAGACAGGTGGAATCGGCTAATGAAGAAGCGGAAAAGGGCAGCCTCACCAACTCCGCGATAGAAGAAATGACATTGGTCATTAACGAAGTGGCGAATGCTGTTCATACGATTTCAACATTAGTGGATGGACAAATGGAAGGAATTCAAAAAACTTCCCAACAATCTCAGGAAGTAGCAGCGATAGCGGAAGAGACGTCGGCAGGAGCTCAGCAAGTGACAGAGTCGACAAAAGAGCAGGCGGCAGATATGGAAAAGGTTGAACAAGTTGCCAGGGAGTTGAAAGAACAGGCAAAACAGCTTCAATCTACGATTACAAGATTCCGTATTGAAGAGGAGCAGGTCTGATTTCAACAAAGCCGGCTGCTTTTCTCTTCTTTTTATTTTGTTCAAACGGCGTCACCTGCCATCTAAAGTGCGACATTCGGCAGATTTTGTGGAAAGAAAGGACACATCTGTGCATATACTGCCACTGTCGGTTTTCTGTCGTTTGAAAACAGCCGGCATCTGGGACGGAAGAGATCTCAGAGCGAATATACTTTATATTTTTTGCAGGGTGTGCCAAAATAAAGTTACAAGAAGAAATTTCTGCGAAAGTGGTTTCGGCTTTGGCCGAGAAGGAGGAACAAACATGAAAGTAGCGATTGCGTCCGATCACGGCGGAATTCATATACGAGCAGAAATAAAAAAATTACTGGAAGAACTAGGAATAGATTACGAGGATTTTGGCTGTAATTGTGAAACGGAAACTTCTGTCGATTATCCGGATTATGCTTTGCCTGTTGCTGAAAAAGTGGCGAACGGAGAGTTTGACCGCGCCATTCTCATTTGCGGAACTGGAGTTGGGATGAGTATTTCGGCCAATAAAGTAAAGGGAATCCGCTGTGCTCTTGTACATGATGTTTATACGGCAAAATTAACCCGCAAGCACAACGACAGCAATATTCTCGCCATGGGCGAACGCGTCATCGGACCGGGTCTTGCCAGGGAAATTGCCGAAGTGTGGCTGACCACGGAGTTTGAAGGCGGCCGCCATGAACGTCGAATTGGAAAAATTAAAGAATATGAAGAAAAACATTTGACAGATAAAAATGACCGCTCATAACAGCAGGGAACAGGTTTTGGAAAAACGAATAGAAGGACGGTGGAAAGCCACGGAAGAGGAAAGATTTGAATGGGAAAAACAACTTTCGCTCATTTTGCGGGAGTTTCAAGAACAAGCGCAGTTGAAAAAAGGCCAAATTTTTGTAGTAGGCTGTTCCACTTCCGAAGTGGCGGGAAAGAAAATTGGCACATCAGGTACAATCTCCATAGCGGAAGCCATTTTTAACAAGCTTCAATCCTTTGCGAAACAGAACGGAATCTTTTTGGCATTTCAGTGCTGCGAACATTTAAATCGTGCGCTCGTCGTCGAAAAAGAGCTGGCCATTCGGGAGCGTTTGGAGGAAGTATCCGTTGTTCCCGTGCCGCAAGCGGGTGGTGCTATGGCAGCTTTTGCATACCGACATTTACAAGACCCTACGGTTGTAGAGTTTATAAAAGCGGATGCAGGGATAGATATCGGCGATACGTTCATTGGAATGCATTTGAAACATGTGGCTGTACCGGTTCGGGTATCCGTCAAAACGTTGGGCGAAGCACATGTTACGCTTGCCAAGACACGTCCGAAGCTGATCGGTGGTCCGCGGGCCGTGTATGATACCGTTGAAATAAGCGAAAACGGCACCTGCCGTTGAAAATTTCGCCGTATCGTGCCGTATCGTATCGGTTCAGAAGGGCACTTCACTTTGTTTTATACACGATGGATAGCAGTCCATCCATTGTTAAGAAGAAATTTTATTGGAAAAGGCTGTTCCAAAGGGCTCTTGTTGGACTTTTGGAACAGCCTTTTCTTTAAAGAATTCGTTCTCTTTAGAGTTTGGTGAACTACCCCCACTTAATTTTCTAGCGAAAATTTGAAGTGGGAGCTTCCAAAGAAGTTTGACTGCTTCAAGCAATCCTTATTCTTTGAGGCGTGTCCACTTCGCCGCTAGAGCATAAGACACTCAGGTCTACAGCTTTACTTTTCTTTAAGATGTTTAATGCGCCATTGACATCAGCATTAATTAGTTTTCCAGACTTTGTTCGATACAAACCTCGCTTAATACGTTTACCACTGAACTTATATTCTTTTGGATTGTCAGCATTATATTCAGGAATCTCATCGCCGTCAAAAAAGCTGGCTTTAGACGTATATGACTCTTCCTGTTTGAAGAATTCAATGCCGTAAAATTTACAAAGATACTCTAGTTTTTCTTTTATGTTACCGAGAGGAATATTGACAAAGTTTTGATTTGTCTTTTTTCCTAGATTAATATTGCGTTGCCATGTTCCCGCATAGCCAATGACAAGTTTGCCAATTTGATTTTCAATACAGTAGTTAATGATATAACGGCAAGTCTTGTTGATATAATCATTCACTTTATTATTGCGATTCATAGCAAGCAAAGCTTGTTTACGAGTTGTACCTTTGATTTTTTGCTTATCTTTAATGCTTTGAAGTCTGGCATTCTCTTTGTTAAACCATTGATTAATACTTTTTAATCTCCTCCCATCAATGATGAACGATTTGCCGTCTGATGTGGCACAAGTGGCAAGATTATTTAATCCTAAATCAATCGCCAGTGCTTTTTGGTCATTTAATTCTCTTTGATCTTCAGGCATTTCATATTTGTACTGAATCTCAAAGAACCTAGCATGATGTTTAGGAATGATTTCAATCTGCTTAATCTTTTTGTCCAGTAACACAGGTGGAATCGTTATCGTGATAGGCTTATGAGTCTTTTTATACAGATTCGAATACGGTATCGTGAATTTGTTGCCGTCTATACGAATTTGACCAATGATTAGTGAATGAAAGCCATCTTTTTTAAGATATTTTGGGATACTGATAGCCTTGTAGTCATATTTTCCCTGTTTGGCTAGTTTTACTAAGCCAAAGAAAGATTTAAAAGCTTCATTAACCTTTTTTAAAATTTGCTGTGCCATGTTGCTGTTTAGCAGCTTATAGTTTTCGTTCGTTTTTGCAAGATGATAGTTTTTCTCATAATTAAGAAATTCCTTGTGTTCAAAATAGTATTGTCTAACATTGTACAACCCAACGTTGTATATGTTCTTGGCAATATGGCACAGTTCTCGAAGAGTCAAGTATTCTTCTTTGGTCAAACCATTTAGCTGTTGTTTGATACAAAAATACATTTTTTCACCTCCCATCTAACTATATTATACTATATTTTACTGAATCTATCCTATTTTCAGTAAAATATAGTTAAGTCGATTCATCTCCCACTTACTCCGCTTCGCTTCGTTGAAGTGGGAGTCTTCTCGCCTAATTCGATAAAGCGGAACGGAAATTTGGATTTTCAAGCACGATGCTTCGATTGGGTCGCTTCTTTGATACAGGCACGATTTTATCAAAAAGTCCATTTTGCTTAACACTAAACCAGGATTTGGATAAAGCAAAAAATCAAAAACCGCCTTTAATAACCCGAAAAAATCATGTTAAAATAAAAAAGAATTTGAAAAATGAGAAAAGGCTTTGTGTTGCTATAACTTAAAGGAGGAACAAGAATGGGTAAACTTGCTGAACAAGATCAAGCTGTATATGAAGCTATCCAAAAAGAATTGAACAGGCAAAGAGCGAAAATTGAATTAATCGCTTCCGAAAACTTTGTCAGCCAAGCGGTGATGGAAGCGCAAGGCTCTGTCTTAACGAATAAATATGCAGAAGGTTATCCGGGGAAACGTTATTATGGCGGCTGCGAATATGTCGATATTGTAGAAAACATCGCACGCGAACGAGCAAAGGAAATCTTTGGAGCAGAGCACGTTAATGTTCAACCGCATTCCGGGGCTCAAGCAAATATGGCGGTTTATTTCAGTGTTTTGGAACATGGCGATACGGTTCTAGGGATGAATTTATCCCACGGCGGCCATTTAACACATGGAAGTCCGGTAAACTTTAGCGGGGTGCAATATCAATTTGTGGAATATGGCGTGGACAAAGAAACGCATCGAATTGACTACGAAGATGTTCGCAACAAAGCGTTGAAACACAAACCAAAGCTTATTGTGGCCGGTGCCAGCGCCTACCCGCGTATCATTGATTTTGCAAAATTCCGGGAAATTGCTGATGAAGTTGGCGCATATTTAATGGTCGATATGGCTCATATCGCTGGTCTTGTAGCAGCTGGTTTACACCCAAATCCGGTTCCGTATGCTCATTTTGTGACCACCACTACGCATAAAACGTTGCGGGGGCCGCGTGGTGGAATGATTTTGTGCAAAGAAGAGTTTGCCAAGAAGATCGATAAAGCCATTTTCCCTGGCATTCAAGGCGGTCCGCTCATGCATGTGATTGCAGCGAAAGCGGTGGCTCTTGGGGAAGTCATGCAAGATTCTTTCAAAGTGTATGCACAAAATATCATTGATAATGCAAAACGGCTGGCGGAAGGGCTGCAAAAAGAAGGATTGAAATTAGTTTCAGACGGTACGGATAATCATTTGCTTCTTGTTGATGTCCGTTCATTAGGGCTGACAGGAAAAGAAGCAGAAAAAGTGTTAGATGATATCGGCATTACTGTCAATAAAAATACGATTCCGTATGATCCGGAAAGCCCGTTTGTGACAAGCGGCATTCGAATTGGAACGGCTGCGGTCACTACTCGTGGATTTGGTTTGGCGGAAATGGATGAAGTGGCGTCCATTATTGGCTTCGCTCTGAAAAATCGCGATAACGAAGCGAAATTGAACGAGGCAAAAGCAAGAGTGGTTGCGTTGACAGAAAAATTCCCGCTTTACGAAGGGGCTTCTGTACGCTAAAAAGTTTGGGCATTTTCTAATGCCCATAACGGACGATGACCTCCGCCTCAATCGAAGAACAGCATCCGGTAGCGGTATGGCGGCTAAAAGCCAGATAGGTCAACTTGCCATCAGTGGGGGATAAGATGAACTCCCACTGATGATTTTTACTCTATTCGGCTATCGCCGAGATCCATAAGGGGCTGCGAAAGGAGAGCTGGTTGGTGTTAAAGGATGAGTTGCTTGGCATCATTCCTGATGAAGCGCGGGTAAGCGCAAATGAAACCGTTTTAGATCACCATAGCAAAGGGTTTTCTTACCATACACCCGTTTTGCCGGATGCGGTGGTATTTCCGAAAACGGAAGAAGAAGTCGTCAAAATCGTCCATTTTGCTAAAGAACGCAGCATACCGATTGTACCGTTTGGAGTGGGCACTAGTTTGGAAGGGCACGTCATTCCGGTGAAGGGCGGAATCAGCATCGATTTTTCCTTGATGAACCGGATTGTGGAGCTGCGCCCGGAAGATTTTATCGTCAAAGTGGAACCGGGTGTCACGAGAATCCAATTAAACAAGCACTTAAAAAAATACGGCCTTTTTTTTCCAGTGGATCCAGGGGCAGACGCAACGATCGGCGGGATGACGGCAACGAATGCGAGCGGAACAAACGCAGTCCGCTACGGAGCAATGAAGCAAAATGTGCTTGGACTGCGTTGTGTCCTTGCTGACGGCCGAGTGATTCCTATGGGAGGAGAAACGGTCAAATCATCAGCAGGTCTGCATTTGGCGGACTTGATGATTGGTTTGGAAGGGACGCTCGGAATTTTTACCGAAATTACACTAAAACTTTATGGTATTCCTGAAGCAATTGTGGCTGCCAAAGTCGTGTTTCCAAATTTGAAAGCGGCAGGGGGAGCTGCTACCGCTGTTTTGCAAGGAGGCATACCGATCGGAAGAATAGAGCTTGTGGATTCTCGGACGATAGAAGCGATTAATCTTTATAAAGGAACCGATTTAATGGTGCATCCGACATTATTTTTAGAGTTTGCCGGAAGCCGGGAAATGGTTCAGCATGATATCCAAATGACGAGAGAGATCATGGAAGACAACGGATGCCTTTCCTTCGAATTTGAAGAAGATTCCATCAAACGAGCTCAATTGTGGGAAGCAAGGCATCAAGCGGCTGTTGCGATTACAAGCAAATACCCCGGGAAGCTTCACGTTTCTACGGATGTTTGCGTTCCTATTTCCAAGCTGACAGGTGCATTGGAAAAGGCTAGGCAATTGGCGGAAGCCTATCATTTGGACGCCGCCATCCTTGGTCATGTAGGGGATGGCAATTTTCATACGTCGCTTGCGATCGATCCGAATGACCAAGATGAAGTGGGCCGTTTCCAAAAGATGAATGAGGCGCTTGTGGATTATGCCCTTCAACAAGGGGGCACATGTACAGGAGAACATGGAATTGGGATCGGGAAAAAGAAATATTTGCTGAAAGAGCATCCGGAAGGACTCGATGTGATGCGCACCATTAAAAAAGCGCTTGATCCAGAAGGAATTTTGAATCCGGGAAAAATCGATTAAAAAGAGTTTTGAAATAAATGGACAAGGAGGGGGGCTTAAGTCTCCTCCTTTTCTTGTCCAACCAGCCGTTAAATAGAATGGCTTTCTCATTTTGAAAGAAAAAGAGTGCGCTTCCCCCTGAACAAATGGTTTTCTCTCCCGTCGGTGATCACGTTTTTATGATCCTTTCTTGATGATCCCTATGTTTTTTTGTAAAATAAGTAGAAGTATGTAGAACTTTGTCATGGCTAGATGAAAGTTACATAGTGAAAATCATCAAAGGGGCGAGATTCGTGGCGAAAGTATATGTATTTGATCACCCGTTAATCCAGCATAAGTTGACTTTTATACGGGATAAAAATACCGGGACAAAGGAGTTTCGGGAACTGGTCGATGAAGTGGCCACTCTAATGGCGTTTGAGATTACCCGTGACATGCCTTTGGAAGAAATTGAAGTGGAAACGCCTGTTGGAAAAGCAAATGCAAAGATTTTATCAGGCAAGAAGATAGGGGTCGTTCCGATATTGCGTGCCGGTATTGGAATGGTTGACGGCATCTTAAAGCTTATTCCTGCTGCTAAAGTAGGTCATATCGGATTATACAGGGATCCCGAAACGTTAAAGCCAGTTGAGTATTACGTGAAGCTTCCATCCGATGTGGAGGAAAGAGATTTTATATTAGTGGACCCGATGCTGGCAACGGGCGGATCTGCCGTTGAAGCGGTTAATTCCTTGAAGAAACGCGGCGCCAAAAGTATTAAATTTATGTGCCTGATCGCTGCTCCGGAAGGGGTTGAAACACTAAAAAAAGCCCATCCTGATGTTGACATTTATATCGCTGCTTTAGATGAAAAACTAAACGAAAAAGGATATATTGTTCCGGGTCTCGGAGACGCGGGAGACCGATTATTTGGTACAAAATAAGGTAGAGTAGGTGCGAATATGAGTGCTCCAATTAAAGTGATGACCATTTTCGGCACCCGGCCGGAAGCCATTAAGATGGCTCCGCTTGTGCTTGAATTAGAAAAGTATCCGGAAGACTTTGAAACGATTGTGACAGTAACCGCCCAGCATCGTCAAATGTTGGATCAAGTGCTGGATATATTCGGAATTGAACCTGATTATGATCTCAATATCATGAAAGATCGGCAAACATTGACAGATGTGACGACAAAAGGCTTGGAAGGTCTTGATAAAGTAATGAAAGAAGTCAAGCCTGACATTGTTTTGGTGCATGGAGATACGACGACGACGTTTATTGCGAGTCTCGCGGCGTTTTACAACCAAATTGCAGTTGGACATGTCGAAGCGGGGCTCAGAACATGGAATAAGTATTCTCCGTTTCCTGAAGAAATGAATCGGCAGCTGACGGGTGTTCTTGCTGATATTCATTTTGCACCGACGGCCAAAGCGGAAGCCAATTTGATTCAGGAGAACAAAAAGAAAGACACTATTTTCGTTACGGGAAACACAGCCATTGATGCGTTAAAAACAACGGTCAAAAGCGACTATCAGCATGAGATTTTAACGAAGGTCGGAAATGACCGGCTGATCTTATTGACTGCCCATAGGAGAGAAAATTTGGGCGAACCTATGCGTAATATGTTTCGGGCTATTAAGAGAATTGTAGAGGAATTGAAGGATGTTCAAGTGGTTTATCCGGTTCATTTGAATCCCGCTGTACGGGAAATAGCCGGGGAGATTCTCGGAGATTATGAAAGAATCCATTTAATTGAACCGCTTGATGTGATTGATTTTCATAATTTTGCAGCCCGTGCCCACCTCATCTTAACGGATTCAGGAGGAGTGCAGGAAGAAGCCCCTTCCCTTGGTGTGCCGGTCTTGGTTCTTCGGGATACAACCGAACGGCCCGAGGGGATTGAAGCGGGTACACTGAAACTTGCCGGGGTGGAAGAAGAGCGTATTTATCGATTGACTAAAGAACTTTTAACGGACCCGCATGAATATGAGAAAATGGCAAAAGCTGTCAACCCTTATGGAGATGGAGAAGCATCCCGCCGAATTGCGGAAGCGGTGCGCTATTATTTCAAAAGAACGAGCCAAAAACCGGATCGTTTTTCATAGAGCCTCTACGTGCGGGAGGCTCTTCATGAACACCTGTTCATCACGAGCTAGAAGAGCAAAAAGGGGACGAGAGTTCAGACTTCTTGGATGCTGAAATGGAAGGGGTTTGATTAATCGTTCTCTTCAAATTAAATAATTCAAAAAAAGTTCACTGTATTTGTGAAAACTTTGTGAAAATTTAAGAAATGTATGTTGTCTTTTCACTGTAAACACATTGACATTGCAAGGTCTCTATTGTATGCTTACAAAGGAAATAATAGAAGTTATTTGAATAAACTGAGCGTGGTGAAAACGCTTGTATTTTTTTGGAGTTCGGGTCAGCTCCCGCTTGAATGTGAGGGTGATGAATGGCTCAAAAACATAAAAGTCCATTTCGGGCAATGGCTCTCTACAGCACCATCTTATCTCAGCTGGCAGGATCTGTTTTGATCGGGATATTTCTCGGTAGATGGATCGATGGCAAATGCCAAACAGAACCTCTGTTTTTAGTGATTGGGCTTTTATCGGGATTAGCGGCCGGAATACTGGCGATGCTGCGTACAATACGCCGTTTCGATTCAGGGGATTAGTGCGTTAAAATATTTGAAAGCTATGAATGGCATTATTACTGTGAATTCTGCCAGTTCTCCATTTTTTTGCTCCGCAAGGCATTTTCTATAGCTTGTATACAAGCATAGCCTGCCAATGGACAAGCCTGGAATTTATCGGGGGTTCGGTGAGCCTGTCCGATATTGTCAAAAAGCTGAGGCCTTGACGTTTTACCTAACAGGCAAAACAGCCTCATTGCTGCCCTTCGCTTTCCGGGTTGAATTCTTCTCCTTATATTTCAATATAGAAATAATGGCAGTAAATGTCATTATGATAGATTTAATGAATCCATTCTAATTTAAGTAACGTGGAAGAGAGGTGATAAGAATTGGAACATGAAGCTCCAATAGTGGAATTTATGGGTCTTACTTTTAACCTGTCCAATGTTTTAATGATCACAGTGGCAAGTGTGATTGTATTCTTAATTGCGATCATCTCCACACGGAAGCTTGCTTTGAAACCGACAGGAATGCAAAATTTCATGGAATGGATCATGGATTTTGTAAAGAATATCATTCAAAGCAACATGGATTGGAAAACGGGCGGGCGTTTTCATATTCTCGGCCTTACTTTGATTATGTATATTTTTGTATCCAATATGCTAGGTCTTCCATTTTCCGTTGTGGTAGATCACAAGTTATGGTGGAAGTCGCCGACATCCGACCCTGCCATTACACTTACGCTTGCAGTTATGATTGTGGTATTAACTCATTATTACGGCGTAAAGATGAAAGGGTTTGGCGGATATGTACGGGGATACTTTGAACCAATGAAACTTTTATTCCCTTTAAAAATAATCGAAGAATTCGCCAATACATTGACTCTGGGGCTCCGGCTTTACGGAAACATCTACGCGGGGGAAATCTTGCTTTCGCTGTTGGCCGGTGGTTTGGCGTCAAGTGTCGGTGGCACTATTGCGGCCATTATTCCGACAATTGCATGGCAAGCTTTCAGTATTTTTGTCGGTTCAATCCAAGCATTTATTTTCACGATGTTAACAATGGTTTACATGGCTCATAAAATCAGCCAAGACCATTAAACATAAATTCATTATATCATTATTTGAAAGAAGAACTTTTTATATATTTTAAAGGAGGAACTTAATCATGAGTTTAGGTGTAATAGCAGCAGCAATTGCAATAGGGTTGGCAGCAATTGGGGCAGGTGTCGGTAACGGTTTAATCGTATCTCGTACGGTACAAGGTATTTCTCGTCAACCAGAACTACGCGGGATGCTTCAAACGGTTATGTTCATTGGGGTAGCGTTAGTTGAAGCGATTCCGATTATTGCCGTAGTTATCGCATTCATGGTTTTGAATCGATAATCACTGGAATTAAGTTGCAAATGGCGAAGATCATTCCATGCGAACCTTCGCCATTCCTTTATGTACCGTATTCCTGCTGGATTGTTATGGTTAGGGAGCTGACTCTTGAAGGGAGTGAATAATACGTGTTGACAAACGCGCTTGTATTGGGAGAAGCACACATCAACAGTGGAGATATCATCTTCCAATTATTGATGTTTATTATTTTATTGGCGTTGTTAAAGAAATATGCATGGGGCCCGCTCGTGGGAATCATGAAACAGCGCGAAGATCATATTGCGAATGAAATTGAAGCGGCGGAAAAGAGCCGTGTTGAAGCGAATAAATTTTTAGAAGAAACTCGTCAAGAACTGAAAAAAGCTAGAGAAGATGCCCAAGCTCTAATCGAAAATGCCAAAAAACAAGGTGAACGGCAAAAAGATGAGATTATTGCCGCAGCTAGACAAGAGGCAGAACGCTTGAAAGAGTCCGCAAAAGCTGAAATCAATCGTCAAAAAGAACAAGCAGTGGCAGAATTGCGTGATCAAGTGGCCTCTTTATCTGTATTGATTGCTTCGAAAGTCATTGAAAAAGAATTGAGCGAGCAAGATCAAGAAAAATTAATCCAAGATTTTATTAAAGAGGCAGGAGAAGGGCGATGAGTAATTCTATAGTAGCCAATCGCTATGCGGCAGCTCTTTTCCAAGTTGCAAAAGAGAACGATCAAGTAGCTCTGATTGGGGAACAGATGAGTGTAGTAAAAGAGGTTTTACAGCAAACTCCGGAATTGCTGTTCTTCTTGAAACTGCCGAAAGTGGACATGTCCAAAAAGAAAGAATTAGTTAAACAGGCGTTTTCAACTGCTTCTCCGTTTATTGTCAATACATTGCTTCTTATGATGGAAAACCACCGCGAAGATCACCTGTTGGAAATGGCTGAAGAATACATAGCCTTGGCCAATAACGAGCGTGGAATTGCAGAAGCGACGGTGACGAGTGTACGCCCATTAAATGAAGAAGAAAAATCTTCACTGTCAGCTGTATTGGCTGAAAAAGTCGGGAAGCAAACTTTGAAAATTGAAAATGTTGTGGATCCGAAGCTTTTAGGAGGCTTGAAAGTCAGAATCGGGAATCGCATTATTGACGGCAGCCTTCGCGGAAAGCTTGACCGGTTAAAACAATTGATTAGCTAGACTATACAACGTATACGTATAAATCATTAAACGGCGAGCAGCACTCGTTGCAGAGTCTCTCGCTTATTCGTTGAATGAATGGCGTGAAATAGCGGGACGACAACTATAACGCTATTTCCTTTCATTCTGCTCTATAAATTAAGAAGGGGTGAAACGCATGAGCATCAAAGCTGAAGAAATCAGCGCGCTGATAAGAAAGCAAATCGAAAATTATCAGGCGGATATGGAAGTAAATGATGTAGGCACTGTCATCCAGGTCGGTGACGGTATTGCTCGTGCCCACGGCCTTGATCATGTCATGGCTGGCGAGCTTTTGGAGTTTTCAAATGGCGTTATGGGATTGGCGCAGAACTTGGAAGAAAATAACGTAGGGATCGTCATTTTAGGACCATATACGGATATTCGTGAAGGAGACGAAGTTCGTCGTACAGGACGTATTATGGAAGTTCCGGTTGGAGAAGAACTCATTGGTCGTGTTGTAAATCCTCTCGGACAGCCGGTTGATGGTCTTGGACCGATTAATACGAAAAAAACTCGTCCAATTGAAAGTCCTGCTCCAGGGGTAATGGATCGTAAATCTGTTCATGAACCTCTTCAAACAGGTATTAAAGTCATTGACGCTCTTGTACCGATCGGAAGAGGACAACGGGAGTTAATTATCGGGGACCGTCAAACAGGTAAAACATCCATCGCGATTGACACGATTATCAACCAAAAAGACCAAAACATGATTTGTATTTATGTGGCAATCGGTCAAAAAGAATCGACGGTTCGGACAACGGTTGAAACGCTGCGCAAAAATGGCGCATTAGATTACACGATCGTGGTGACAGCTTCTGCATCACAACCAGCACCGTTATTGTATTTGGCACCTTATGCCGGCGTTGCGATGGGTGAAGAATTCATGTACAACGGCAAGCATGTGTTGGTCGTTTATGACGATTTATCCAAACAAGCTGCTGCGTACCGTGAACTTTCCTTGCTGCTCCGTCGTCCACCTGGTCGTGAAGCATATCCGGGGGATGTATTCTATCTTCACTCTCGTTTACTTGAACGTGCTGCAAAACTTAGCGATGCGAAAGGCGCTGGTTCGTTGACAGCATTGCCGTTTGTTGAAACACAAGCAGGGGATATTTCGGCCTATATCCCAACAAACGTTATTTCCATCACAGATGGACAAATTTTCTTGCAATCGGATTTATTCTTCTCCGGTGTACGCCCGGCTATTAACGCTGGTTTGTCTGTATCTCGTGTAGGGGGAGCCGCTCAAATTAAAGCCATGAAAAAAGTGGCCGGTACTTTGCGTTTGGACTTGGCATCCTATCGTGAATTGGAATCATTTGCTCAATTCGGTTCTGATCTTGATAAAGCGACTCAAGCAAAATTGGCTCGTGGTGCCCGTACCGTAGAAGTATTAAAGCAAGATTTAAATAAACCAATCAAAGTAGAAAAACAAGTCATGATTCTCTATGCGTTGACTCGCGGATTTTTAGATGACATCCCGGTAGAAGATATCCGCCGCTTTGAAGAAGAATTTTACGCTTGGTTGGATGAAAACGGACAAGCGGTGCTTGATCAAATCCGTTCCACAGGTAACTTGCCGAGCGACGAAGAGATGGCAGGAGCCATTAACGGCTTTAAGAAAACCTTTGCGAAATCCGAGTAACAAAATGGAATTCATTAAGTATAAGGGTGGTGAGAACGGATGGCATCGTTACGCGATATAAAAACTCGTATTAATACTACAAAGAAAACAAGCCAAATCACCAAGGCTATGCAATTGGTTTCCGCTTCGAAATTCAGCCGCGCGGAACTAAATGCCAAAGCATTTGTTCCGTATATGGAAAAAATGCAGGACGTCGTTGCCAGCATTGCGGCCGGAAGCAAAGATATCAAACATCCGATGCTGGTCTCCCGCCCCGTTAAAAAGACCGGGTATTTGGTGATCACCGCAGACCGGGGTTTGGCGGGAGCATATAACAGCAACGTTCTTCGCCTCGTTTACAACACCATTAAAGAACGCCACAAATCAGAAGATGAGTACGCGATTATTGTACTTGGACGAGTGGGCAGAGACTTCTTTGTAAATAGAGGAATGAATGTCGTCTATGATATGGTGGGAGTGCCCGATCATCCGAGTTTTACGGATATTCGGAGCATCGCGAATAAAACGGTGAACTTATATATAGACGGAACGTTCGATGAGCTTCATATGTACTACACTCATTATGTCAGCGCCATCGAACATGAAGTGACAGAGAAGCAGCTTTTGCCTTTGACGGATGTTGCACCGGCGAATAAGCTTACTTCTTATGAATACGAACCTTCGGCGGAAGAAATATTGGATGTGCTGCTTCCGCAATACGCAGAAAGCCTGATATTTGGCGCCATTTTAGATTCTAAAGCGAGCGAACATTCATCACGGATGACAGCCATGAAAAATGCAACAGATAATGCTTTGGAACTGATCGACACTTTAACGCTGTCATACAACCGTGCACGCCAAGCTTCTATTACCCAAGAGATCACGGAAATTGTCAGCGGAGCGTCTGCATTGGAGTAACTCTAGTTCGTTGCGGAAACAAGCGATAGAATTTTTGAATGTGGCAGTCTTTGATCTGCTAAAAGCTAGTTAGGAGGGAACATAATGAGCAAAGGACACGTTCTTCAAGTAATGGGTCCGGTAGTTGACGTGAAGTTCGAGAGCGGCCAGCTTCCCGATATATACAACGCGTTAAAAGTACAATACGAAGCAAAAACGGAATCAGAAGTAAGCATTGATCTCGTATTGGAAGTAGCGCTTCACTTAGGCGATGATACGGTTCGTACGATTGCCATGGCTTCCACAGACGGTCTGCAACGCGGAATGGAAGTAATCGATACAGGAAAACCGATCTCCGTTCCTGTCGGAGACGTAACATTAGGACGGGTATTTAACGTATTAGGGGAAACCATCGATTTAGATGAACCAATTCCTGAAGATGCACGCCGCGATCCTATTCATCGTCCAGCGCCAAAATTTGAACAACTTTCTACCGAAGTGGAAATATTGGAAACCGGAATTAAAGTAGTCGACTTGTTGGCGCCTTATATTAAAGGTGGTAAAATCGGTTTGTTCGGCGGTGCAGGAGTAGGAAAAACGGTTTTAATTCAAGAATTGATTAACAACATCGCACAAGAACACGGCGGTATTTCCGTATTTTCCGGTGTAGGAGAACGGACTCGTGAAGGTAATGACCTTTATCATGAAATGAAAGATTCCGGGGTTATCAGCAAAACGGCGATGGTGTTCGGGCAAATGAATGAGCCGCCTGGTGCCCGTATGCGTGTAGCCCTTACCGGTCTTACCATGGCTGAATATTTCCGTGATGAACAAGGACAAGACGTACTTCTCTTTATTGACAATATTTTCCGGTTTACGCAAGCAGGTTCTGAGGTTTCCGCATTGTTGGGACGTATGCCTTCTGCGGTAGGTTATCAACCTACGTTGGCAACGGAAATGGGACAACTTCAAGAACGGATTACATCTACAAATGTTGGTTCGGTTACATCAATTCAAGCGATTTATGTGCCTGCCGATGACTACACTGACCCGGCTCCAGCGACTACTTTCGCTCACTTGGATGCAACCACCAACCTTGAACGGAAACTTTCTGAAATGGGGATCTATCCGGCAGTAGACCCGCTTGCTTCTACGTCTCGGGCGTTGACACCTGAAATCGTCGGCGAAGAGCATTATAAAGTGGCTCGCCAAGTTCAGCAAACGCTGCAACGCTACAGAGAATTGCAAGATATCATCGCCATTTTAGGGATGGATGAATTAAGCGACGAAGATAAACTTGTTGTACATCGCGCTCGCCGCATTCAATTCTTCTTATCTCAAAACTTCCACGTGGCGGAACAATTTACGGGACAACCTGGTTCCTATGTGCCTGTAAAAGAAACGGTAAGAGGGTTCAAAGAAATTCTGGAAGGAAAATATGACCATCTTCCGGAAGATGCATTCCGTCTTGTAGGTCCGATCGAAGATGTAATCGAAAAAGCGAAAGAAATGGGAGTAGAAGTATAATAAAAGGGTTCAGGAGGTATTCATATGAAAACAATGAAAGTCACTGTCGTCACTCCTGATGGCCCGGTTCATGAATCAGAAGCGGAAATGGTAAGTACCAGAGCGACCAGTGGGGAGCTCGGTATCTTACCCGGACATATTCCGTTGGTTGCTCCTTTAGAAATCGGTGCTGTTCGTTTGAAAAATGGCAATAATACACAATGGATTGCTGTCAGCGGAGGCTTTTTGGAAGTTCGTCCTGATCGAGTGACGATTTTGGCGCAAGCTGCTGAAAGGGCGGAAGATATTGATATTGAACGTGCTCAAGCAGCAAAAGAACGAGCAGAGCGCCGTCTGCGGCAAGAAAACATGGATAATAAGAGGGCAGAATTGGCATTAAAGCGGGCTGTGAACCGCATCAATATATACAAACATAAATAATTGGAATGACCAACCTAGGCTGATCTGAACAGGAAATTTCCGCTTTCTTGTTTGGATCAGCTTTTTTATCGGACTAATGAAATGATCATTCTGCTTTTCGTTTATCTATTGCTCACCGTAAAAAAGAATGGTTGCTGACTTTTTCCGTTTATTTTTAGGTAAGACGTTAAACGGAATAAAGGCTGATTTTATGGAAAAAATGGTCATATCGGCGGGAGTTTGGAACGAAAAATATGGAAGCAGGAAAGAGAAGACATGGTCTTTAGAGTGAGAGGAAGGTTGACCTGTTGATTTTTGATTGAATCGAAAGAATAGGAATGATTCATGAGGAAATCAAATCTCTTTTTTCAAAAGAATGAAACCATCATTCTCAAGAAGAGACTATGTTGTTCGGCCAATCATCGGCAAGGATGGATCATCGATTAGAAAGTGGAATGACAGTCGTTCTCTATGCAAGATTTATGCTACAATAGCTGGCAGGTGGAAAACCTGGAAGGAGAGGTCAGGATGGTTGCACAATTTGGACAACAAGCGCTCCTCAGCATTCTTTCCCATTTGGTGTTTATAGCGATTACATTTTGGGCTTTGCAAGCGCTAAGGTTTGAGAAGCTGATTAAACCCAATAGAGTCTTTCAAGCCAGGCTGTTATACGTCTTGTTGACAATTGCTATTGGTTCAGTGGTCAGCCAATTTTTCTTGGATTATTTGCTATGGTCGCAGCAGCTGCCAATGATGTTTCAATAATTTCTGTTTTTTTGGATCGGAAAAGCGGCCGGAAAGATGACGCTTCCTCTTGATCATAGGGAAAATGAATCGATTTTCAATTTTGGATGGTCCTGAGAATTTAGTTCGTTCTTCACACTTGAATTTTTAAAAATTTTATTTATTATTTTCTTTGGATGCAGTTTTTTTAAACTGCTTTTTGTTTACTTGATTAGCAAGTGAAAATGTACACAAGACTCATTGTTGAAAGATGACGATTATTCCCACGTATTTCTCCCAGGTAACCGGAAACACTGTTACCAAAGGGGAGAAGATGTATGAAAGGAAATTATATCATTTTCGTCATTATTATTGGCATAATGGGTTTTTCAATCGTACTTTTGGGGAAAAACACGATAGCAGTGAACCCGAAACCGGAAATCGAAACACTTGCTAATCTGGCGGAAAGTATGAATGGAACGATTTCTTCATGGTCTTTACACACGAGGGAACCGATTCAAAGTGAAAAAATTGGACAAACTGTACGGAAGCTTCAGGCGGAGTTTTCACACTGGGCTTGGTCCAAAAATACAAATAGTAATGAGAGTTCATACTCTGCTGTATCAACCAAAGGAAATATCCGCCAAACCATTCAAATTGTTTCCAATGAAAACGAACAATCGTATGTCCTTTATACAGTTGAAGGAAGTGACCTGAAAAAAGAAAATCTTTCTTTTATTCATGGAGGGTTTGAAGAAAATTACTCGAAAATTTTTATTCACCACCCTCTGGTTTTCTCTTGTATAAAGGGGAAGTTCAATGGTAAACTTAAGGAAGTTTTGTCAAATCAAGTTTCCTCTATGATGACGGCATTAAATGCAAAAGAAACGGAAGCACTGAAAGAAGACGATCTCTATTCCATTTCAGCTTATTCAAAACAATTCAGTCAGAGCTTACCTCTGAAAGAAAAACGGATGAATTTGCAAATTGGATTGAGAGAAGAACAATTGGACGCCAATACATCCTTTGTCATTGGCACACCAATCATTACAGTTGAATATTAATATAGAGAATTAGGACGCGGAGGGGAATACTCTTGGAAAAAATCATCGTCCGCGGCGGAAAAAGGCTGAACGGCACAGTGAAAGTGGAAGGCGCAAAAAACGCCGTTCTCCCTGTTATCGCTGCAACAATATTAGCAAGTAAAGGAAAAAGTATCATTCGTGATGTACCTGCTCTCTCCGATGTGTATACCATTAACGAAGTGCTGCGTCATTTAAACTGTGACGTGAACTTTGAAGACAATACAATCATAGTAGACGCATCTAGAGAGGTTTTTGTAGAGGCCCCGTTTGAATATGTACGAAAAATGAGGGCGTCTGTATTAGTCATGGGCTCGTTGCTTGCCCGTACCGGTAAAGCGCGGG
The DNA here is from genome assembly GCF_038007225.1 of Bacillus sp. FSL W8-0102. Taxonomy (NCBI): domain Bacteria; kingdom Bacillati; phylum Bacillota; class Bacilli; order Caryophanales; family Bacillaceae; genus Bacillus; species Bacillus sp. FSL W8-0102. The sequence continues at coordinate 3,526,775 of NZ_JBBOWT010000001.1, read as the reverse complement.
TAGCCCTTCCAGGTGGCTGTGCAATTGGATCCAGACCGATCGATCAGCATTTAAAAGGTTTTGAAGCAATGGGGGCTGTTGTCAAAGTTGGCAACGGTTTTATAGAAGCGGAAGTTCCCGGCCGATTAAAAGGTGCGAAAATTTACCTTGATTTTCCTAGTGTAGGAGCGACCGAAAATATATTGATGGCTGCTGTATTGGCAGAAGGAACAACGATCATTGAAAACTGCGCCAAAGAACCGGAAATTGTCGATCTAGCGAATTTTCTCAATAAAATGGGAGCAAATGTTAGAGGAGCAGGTACAGGTACGATTCGTGTAGAAGGCGTTGATTATTTGACCGGGGCGGAACATGCCATTATTCCAGACCGAATCGAAGCCGGCACTTTTATGACAGCTGCGGCTATTACGGGAGGAAATGTACTGGTTCAGGGAGCCGTTCCTGAGCATCTTACCTCTCTTATTGCCAAATTGGAAGAAATGGGCGTGACTGTCATTGAAGAAGCGAACGGCATCCGAGTCATCGGTCCGGAAAAGTTAAAAGCTGTGGACATTAAAACGATGCCGCATCCCGGTTTCCCGACAGACATGCAATCACAAATGATGGCTCTTTTGCTGAAAGCAGAAGGTACCAGTGTGATTACGGAAACTGTATTTGAAAACCGGTTTATGCATGTGGAAGAATTCCGACGCATGAATGCGAACATTAAAATTGAAGGACGTTCCGTTATTATTAACGGACCGTGTAAGCTTCAGGGAGCTGAAGTAACGGCTACCGATTTGCGTGCAGCAGCTGCGTTGATACTTGCAGGCTTAGTCGCTGACGGCTATACCCGTGTAACGGAATTAAAGCATTTGGACCGGGGATATGTGAATTTCCATGGTAAGCTGGCCTCGCTGGGAGCCGATATCATCCGCGTTGACGAAGAAGACCAAGAAACCTTGACGGAAAAAGTTGCCATCACAGATGTGAAAGCGTGATGGTCGGCCCGCTTGTGATAGAAAGCGGGCTTTTTTCATGTTTTCCACCAACGGGCGGCCTCTTTTATTTCCCCGTTCGAAAAAGAATCCATCCACCATTATGCCCCGATCATCCGGACTCTATTCAACAAATTTCTGACATAAAAGCTTGTCCTCCGCCATATGTTTGAGATGAGAAAAGCTATTGCCCTTTCTGTCTCAAAAAACGTTACTGGAGGACGTAATACATGATGAAGAACTGGAACCCACTGTTTATTTTATTAGCTATTCTGACTACATCAGCGATGATTATACCGGCCTTGCTTGTCATTCCGTTTTCCGATCAAGGGACGAGCGGAAAAATGACTGAAAAGATTTCAGCGAATAAGAGCCAGTCTCAGTTGGAAAAACAATCAAGCGTAGAAGTGGCGGTATATAGATCCCAACTTCATAAAACGGAAAAAGAGCCGTTGGAAAAATATGTGGCTGGTGTGGTGGCCTCGGAAATGCCGGCGGATTTTGAAATGGAAGCATTAAAAGCACAAGCCTTAACGGCTAGAACGTTTATTGTCAAAAAATTAATGAAAGGTTCTGATGCGCCGGACGGAGCGGATGTTACCGATACGGTGAAAGACCAAGTGTATAAAAGCCCTGAGGAATTAAAACAAATATGGGGAAAAGATTATCAGTGGAAGATGAAAAAAATAGAAGAAGCGGTGGGCCAAACGGCCGGAAAAATTTTAACTTATAATGGAGAACCTATCTTAGCTTCGTTTTTTTCGACAAGCAACGGTTATACAGAAAACTCGGAGGATTATTGGAAACAGCCGATACCGTATTTAAAAAGCGTCAAAAGCCCATGGGATAAAAAATCTCCGCAATATTACTCCAAGACGATCATCCCCGTAAAAGAGTTTGAAAAAAAATTAGGAGTTCATTTAAAAAATAAAAAAGATGCCGGTACTGTCATCCAACGGACAGCTGGCAATCGAGTCGGGAAAGTCTTGATTGCTGGGAAAGAATTTACGGGAAGGGAGATAAGGGAAAAGCTTGGGCTGAAGTCTGCAGATTTTTCCTGGGTGATAAAAGGCGATCATATGACGATTACGACAAAAGGATACGGGCACGGGGTTGGTATGAGCCAATACGGTGCTAATGGAATGGCAAAAGAAGGGAAAAATTACTTACAGATTTTACAATATTATTATCAACATGTGCAAATTGCCTCTTCAGACGATTATTTGAAAAACCGGATCACCGCGCAAAAATCAAGTGAAAACGGAAAGGGAACGGCGATTCCTTAAAAGGTGGGGGATCTTCGCCTTTTTCATAATGAGACTCACTTCTTTGGAAGACAAGACAGGCAGCATTTTCTGGATGGGACCATTATTCGGGAAATGCTGCCTTTTTTAACCTTATAATATAATACCCCAGAATATGGTGTCGCGATTACGTGAATAATTTTAAATGGATTATCGAAAAATAAAAAGTAAAAAAATTTTTTGAAAAAAGGTATAGAATTCACCCGGCCTGTTCAAAATGGTAGCTGAGGTGATGAAAAGTGAGAGAGGAAGAAAAGAAACGAATTTCTCTAAGGATGAAAACTTTCTTTAAAAAACGTTGGGTATTTCCGAGCTTATATCTTGTCATTGCTGCCCTTTTAATAGCCGGTATTGTATGGTATCAAACAACTGAAGATAACAATGCGACGAAAGATCAGGGCCAACAACAATCCGCTGACAACAGCAGCCGTGAGCCTTCGGTGGAAGTCAATACGGCGCTGGAAACCGTGAAGCTTCCATTGGAAAATCCGGATAAAGCCGTTATTAAGCAAAAATTTTATGACAAAAACGCTTCCCAAAAGGAACAAGAAGCCGCACTAGTAGTTTATAACAATACGTATTATCCCAATACAGGAATTGATATTGGTGTGAAAGATGGAAAAAGCTTCGATGTAACGGCGGCGTTAAGCGGAAAAGTAACGAACATTCAAGAAGATGCTTTGCTTGGCAATGTCATTGAAATTGAACATGAAAAAGGAATTGTCACACAATATCAATCTGTGAAAGACATACAAGTCAAAGAAGGCGAAAATGTAAAACAGGGGCAAGTGATCGGAAAAGCAGGAAACAGTGTGTTTAACGAAAAAGCGGGTGTTCATGTCCATTTTGAAATTCGCAAAAACAACACTCCTTTAAATCCTGAACAATATCTCAACAAAACCGTCCAGTAATTTATAGATGCACAGAGAGTGAAAGGAATAAACTCTCTGTTTTTTTATTTTCATTTGAACTTGGAACAAAGGAATCCATCCGTTTTTTGAGCTGCTGCCACGCTGATTTTCACGACTGATTCTGTATCCGCCCGTAAAAAAGTCCCTTCATGCCTTGTCCTTAATACTGATTTCGTGCATATATTTTTAACCAAGCTAATAAAATGATTACAAACCTGCACAAAAATTAGAGAGAGTGTTTGAGGTGAGGAATCGTTAAAAAAGCAAATATCCAAAGGCAAAAAGACTTGATCAGTCGTGGTAAAGATAGAAAGCGATCTCGCTTTCTGCCGCATGCGCGGGGGAGGACCACCAATTTATTTTCATGCGGGAATACAGTACTTAAATGAAGTGAAAGCGAGTCTCATTTCACACTTCTCACATCCAATTTAGGGAGGGCGAGTGGTGTGCACGATTACATCAAAGAGAGAACGATCAAGATTGGAAAGTATATCGTGGAGACGAGAAAAACGGTTCGCATGATCGCGAAGGAGTTTGGCGTATCCAAAAGTACTGTCCACAAAGATTTAACGGAACGATTGCCTGAAATAAATCCTGAACTAGCTAATGAAGTGAAAGCCATATTAGATTACCATAAATCGATCCGCCACCTGCGGGGTGGAGAAGCGACAAAGAAAAAATACCGCGGGCATAATCCTGCCGCTTTGAAGCGGTAAGGGGAAAGAGGTGACCTGTTGCTGCAAAGGTCACCTCTTTTTCAGTTTCATGTCTTTTTCGCTCTCCTTTTTGAAAAACATTTATGATAAAATAGATAATTGGGGATATAGAACTTCATTTCAAAAAATTGTACATAAATGGAAGAAAAGAGGAAAGGAGCCCTTATACAACATGTTTTCAAAGGATATCGGGATTGACCTGGGGACGGCCAATGTGCTTATTCATGTAAAAGGACAAGGAATTGTGTTAAATGAACCATCAGTCGTTGCGATTGACCGAAATTCAGGAAAAGTGCTGGCAGTCGGAGAAGAAGCGAGGCGTATGGTCGGAAGAACTCCGGGCAATATTGTCGCTATTCGGCCGTTAAAAGACGGAGTGATTGCTGATTTTGACATTACAGAATCCATGTTGAAACATTTCTTAAATAAGTTAAACGTAAGCGGACTTATATCCAAACCGCGAATTTTAATCTGCTGCCCGACGAATATCACGAGCGTGGAACAGAAAGCGATCCGGGAAGCAGCTGAAAAGAGCGGCGGGAAAAAAGTCTATTTAGAAGAAGAACCGAAAGTAGCCGCAATCGGGGCGGGAATGGATATCTTTCAGCCGAGCGGCAACATGGTAGTGGATATCGGCGGAGGAACGACCGACATTGCGGTGCTTTCGATGGGGGACATTGTTACTTCCGAGTCCATTAAAATAGCGGGCGACAACTTTGATATGGAAATTTTAAATTACATAAAAAAAGAATATAAGCTGCTGATTGGAGAGCGTACGGCAGAACAAATTAAAATGACCATCGGAACGGTATATCCGGATGGTCATAATGAAGAAATGGATATCCGCGGCCGCGATATGGTCACTGGCCTTCCACGAACTTTAACGATTAACTCGAAAGAAATTGAAGGGGTTTTAAGAGAGTCCGTTGTATCCATTGTCCAAGCAGCCAAAAACGTGTTAGAAAAAACGCCGCCGGAGCTTTCTGCTGATATCATTGACCGCGGAGTGATGCTGACAGGAGGAGGAGCGCTGCTTCACGGCATTGACCAGCTGCTTTCGGATGAATTAAAAGTGCCGGTGCTCATTGCTGAAAATCCGATGAGTTGTGTAGCGGTAGGTACGGGAGTCATTTTGGATCATATTGATAAAATATCCAATCGGAAATTCATTTAAGGATGCAAGCCATATGGCGGGCATGGACTTCTACTACAGTTGGCAGGGATGAATTTTTTTCTAAAAAAGAGAAAGCATTGCCAAATGGTTTCCTGTATAATAAAACCAGCAATCCATTGCAGAGGTGAATCAATATGTTCAGAGGGTTTTATACAGCGGCTTCGGGCATGATCGCTCAACAAAGAAGAACAGAGCTGCTGACGAATAATATGGCTAATGCTAATACGCCAGGATATAAAACGGATAAATCCTCGCTTCGGGCTTTTCCGGAAATGCTGTTAAGCCGCTTGGACGAATATGGCAAGCTGGCGAAAATCCCTTCTTATACAACGGTTGGGAGCTTAAATACGGGTGTCTATATGCAAGAAACCATTCCCAACTTTGTTCAAGGAGACTTGCAGGAAACAGGAAACAAAACCGATTTGGCGCTGTTGGATATATTCGTGCCGGGAAATCAAGGGGCTAATTCAAAGGGAACGGTCTTTTTTGCTGTCCAGGGGCCAAATGGCATACGGTATACACGCAATGGAAATTTTACTGTCAATGGACTTGGCTATTTGACAACGGCTGACGGTTTGAATGTTCTCGATACGAACGGAAATCCAATCAGGGTTCAAACAGATAATTTGAAAATTGACGAACAAGGGCGAATTTTTGATAATGGGGAGTATGTGGCGCAATTAGGCGTGTCTTATGCGGCCAATCCCGACTCTTTAGTCAAAGAAGGGGATGGGCTTTATCGTTTGGATAACGGGACGCTTCCAAACGCTTTTCAAGTGAATAATATCCGCTTTCGAATTCAGCAAGGATTTACGGAACGATCCAACGTGGATGCCGCTCAAACCATGACCGATATGTTAGCCGCTTATCGTGCGTATGAGTCGAATCAGAAGGTGCTGCAGGCTTATGACCGCAGCATGGACAAAGCCGTCAATGAAGTGGGGAGAATCAATTAGTCGCCTGAAGAGGAGGAGCAGCAGTGAACCGCATAATGATCAATGCTACTAATACATTGGGCCAATTGCAAAAACAGCTGGACGTCATCAGCAACAATTTAGCGAACGCTGACACGAATGGCTTTAAAAGCCGTGAAGCCACTTTTTCCGACCTGCTAGTCCAACAGTTTCAGAATCAGCTTCACCCAAACAGAGAGATGGGAAGAATGACACCGGAAGGGATTCGATTGGGAACGGGAGCCAAATTGGCCCAAACCAAAATGAATACGAAATTGGGACCTATTCAAACAACGGGACGTTCCTTGGACTTGGCATTGACAAATGAAAATCAATACTTTAAAGTTTTGGTTCAGGAAAATGGACGGGAAGAGATTCGTTTTACGCGAAATGGTGCTTTTTATCTTTCCCCTGTGAACGGCAATCAAGTCATGCTTGTCACAGCCGAAGGATATCCTGTGTTAGATGAACAAAATCGACCTGTTCAATTGAACCGGCAAGCGGGTCAAAACATAACAGTGGATAAAACGGGAAGGCTTTCGGTCGGAGGAGGACAAGCAGTGAATTTGGGAATCGTGTCCGTTGAGAGGCCTCAATATTTAGAACAAAAAGGAAATAACTTGCTTGGTCTGCCTGCTGACAGCACAGTAGCCATTGGGGAAGTCGCACGCGATTTAACGGGGGCTCTTCGCAGTGAAATCAGCGTTCAACAAGGAGCGCTTGAGAAGTCCAATGTCGATATTTCCAAAGAAATGACAGATATGATCAACGTCCAGCGTTCTTATCAATTTCAATCCCGGTCGGTTACTCTTGGCGATCAAATGATGGGGCTTGTGAATAGTCTTCGCTAAAGGTGATCTTATGACAGAACAGCAGAGAAAAGTTAGAAAGAAAAAGAAATTAACGCCCCTGGGACGATTTATAGTGAATCTTTTCTTAGTTGCATTCACAGCGTTTGTCGGGGCGGTCATCGGCTATAGCGTCATTGGACATGGGAAGCCGATGGATGTTTTAAAGCCATCGATGTGGATGAATTTATTTTCGACGATAAAGGACTTGTTATTGTCTAAGGAGGCATAAGGTGCATGTTGGATTTGCAACAGATCAAAGACATTATTCCGCACCGCTATCCGTTTTTGCTGATCGATCGGATCGAAGAATTGGAAGACGGCAAAAGAGCGGTGGGAATTAAAAACGTAACGGGCAATGAAGAATTTTTTAACGGCCATTTTCCCGATTACCCTGTCATGCCGGGAGTACTTATTGTAGAGGCGCTGGCTCAAGTAGGAGCAGTGGCGGTTTTGAATAAGGAAGAAAACCGGGGAAAGCTCGCTTTTTTTGCCGGAATCGACAAATGCCGTTTTAAAAAGCAAGTAAAACCTGGAGATCAGCTTCGCCTTGAAGTGGAACTTGTGCGGGTTAGAGGAAGCATCGGCAAAGGCCAAGCGACGGCTACAGTGAACGGGGAAATCGTTTGTGAAGCGGAAATTACGTTTGCACTAGGGGATCGTTCGCAATCGAAATAAAGCCATCCCGATCATGCTTAGCCGCTTGGATCAAGTTTTGGCTGAAACGGTTTAACAGGCTTCGTTTTTGGGAGTCTTTCATATAGTCGACTGAATGGGTCGCCATATGAAAGATTTTCAAATAACGGAGTCTTTTTTATGAAATTTTTTCGGGCGAAAGGAAAAAATAAGCGGAAGCATTGTAAAAAAGATGGTTTTCGCGCTTGGTTTATACATTTTCAGTTGCCGACAGGTCGGCTAGTCGGCTTTTGCAATCTTTTTTTCAAATCGGAATAGATTCATGAAACTAGCGCATGATAACAACCGACCAGTAATATCCGGTCTACCAATGGATGGAATAATGAAAGGAGAAGGATAGAAATGAGTAAGTTTTTGCAATTAATGGGAGGCTCGCTGTTAGCTATTTTGCTTTTAGCCGGCTGTAACACCAATCAAAATCCTCCGCCGCCTGCCAACGACAACGACAACGGTGTAATAGACGATAACCGCCGCGATCTTAATGACAACAATCGCCGCAATAACAATAATGACCGTAATGATTTAAACAGAAATAACAACAATGATGGGCCTGATCTCAACCCTAATGACAATAACAACAACGGTATTTTAAACAACAATAACCGAAGAACCAATGATAAGAACACCAATAATGATTGGGATATGACGAAAGACAGAAATACTCCGGGAGAAGAGCCAATCGAAGATAAACGTGATGTAAGAGATAAAGACAATAAAGATGAATGATGGCGAAAAAGGGAACATCAACGGTTGAATTCTTTCGTTGAGCCCCTCTTTTACAGGAGGCGCTTGGTGCATCCGACGAAAAGATGGAGGAGTGCCGGCTGCTGAAAAGAGGCGCTAGGAATGAATCGGAAGCCTCCATTCCAATGGAGGTTGCCAACCGCAAGGATTCACAAACTCACCGTTCTAAACGGTGGGTTTGTTGCATTTTAATGAAAAAAAGAAAAACTTTGTCAACAACTTCCTAATTATGATAAAGTAGATACGATATATGTATTATGTAGGAGGTACTTATTCCATGTTGCAAAGTTTACCGCACGGCGTAAAAATAAGTATCACTCGCTCAATTGCGACTGCGTTTGAACAATATATGGCTAAGATTCAATGGGAGGATCATCGTTTTTCTTTTGAAGAGTTTATGCAAGAATGGAAAGAATATATTCAATCCAATTCGTCTTGGTATCATAAAGTGAGCAATGAAATTAAAAGCAGCCCTGAATTTCACGAAGAAATAGCGTCCAAAATGAATGAAATCATCGAAAAAATCATCTCGGAAGAACCGACTCCTGAGCAAATTGAAACGGTGGATGCCCTGCAAAAACAATTGGGAACCGACTACGATTATTCCTGTAAAATGGAGGCAAAGTTTTACATAGATTTTCTTTCGAAACAGTTGAAAGAAAACGCCGCCTATAAATAAAGCAGGAGAAAGAACCGGTTTTCAGCTGGTTCACTCCCGCTTTTGACAGTCAAGAAAAATCAAAAGTCAAAAAACGGAAAAAGCGAGCCGAAAAGCCATAAAAACGAAAACCCGATCATTTGAAGTCGTGACCGGGTTTTTTTATTTACGGATTGAAATGTTGCAGACGGACAGCGATGGGGGGATATTAACGAATCTTGGCAACGGGATGGCCGGGTCTTTTTTTTAAGTTGCCGGAAAATTCTCGAACAAGCTGTTCACCGCTCAATCCCATTTGGACCAAATCCGTAAGAAGACGTTCGGCAAATTCGTTTTGTCTGTTGGTTAAACGTCCTTGCAACAAGACGCTTACGTTGGATTCCATTTTTTTGATGCAATGGATATGTCCGAAAAAATAAGCCGGGCTGTTTTCAGGGCGGGATATGATGACTTGAATTTCCAAGTCTTTATCTCTTTGTTGAACGTCACGGAAATAATCGTAATAGGATAGATCCGTAAAAAGCTCAATCAGCCACGTCCGCTTTTCATCTTCTTTATTAATAATTAATCCATCAATGAAATCAATGTCTTTAGCGTCTTGATCCTCGATAAATTGAAGACTGACTAATTTAAAGGTTTTCATTTAGAAGACGGCCTCCATTGATTCGCTTTTCTTCCATTATAACATAGCCGAATTGACAGCACCTAGAAAGCGTGGGGAGATAAAAATGGAAAGAAAAGCAAAAAAGGTTGATTGCCTCCGAAGTTGTCGAAAATATTCGCTTTTTTCCTTGACAATAACAGCGAAAACAAAAGATCGTGTCGAAAAAGCGGAAAGTAGCGATTTTACGAAAGCGTCTTTTCCCGATAAGATGAAAATGCCTCCCGAAAAAAGAAGAAGGAGTTGATAAATCATTGATCAATCAAGTGACGTTAGTCGGGAGACTGACAAAAGATCCGGAGCTGCGTTACACGACGGAAGGGAAAATGTTTCTTCCTGTCATATTGGCGGTTCAGCGTCCTTATCGCGGCCAAGAAGGAGGGGGAAAAGCAGATTTTGTTCTGTGTACATTTTGGAACAAGATGGCGGAAAATACGGCCAAATATTGCAGCAAAGGATCTTTGATCGGGGTGCAGGGCAGTATTCAGACAAGAAATTATGAAAATAAAGAAGGAAAGAAGGTGTATATCACGGAAGTCATGGCCAAATCGGTGCAGTTTTTAAGTTCAAAGCCCCAAGAAGAAACGTTTCCATTAATGGAGCTTGAATGAAAAGAGGTGAATGTTTTCTGGATCCAAACGTTTATGCCAAAATGGAAAAAATGGAACGGTTGATGGAAAAAGTGGTTTACTTGCTTGGAAATTGTCATTCCTCCATACACCTTCTCGAACAGCGCATCCGCCGGCTGGAAACCAGTCAATCGCTTTCCGATCCAATCGTTTTTCTGTCTCGTAAGAATGAAAGCAAAATGGAAAGAAGTTTAAAAAAATAAACTACTTTCCGTTCTTCCTTTTTTAAAAACGGGTTTCATGCCCGCATTGCCCTCTTATTATCCTCAAAATGGCCTTTCTGACTTTCCTCTAGAGATAAAAGTTATTGAAACCTTCCATCTTTCCCTCAAATAAAAAGAGCCGGCGGGAGTACCGGCTCTGATTTTGTTTGGTTCAAATAAAAAACAAGAAATAGTGAAAAAAGGGTTTATCCTTGCGGTTCCAATTTGAGCAGTTGTTCCAGCTCTTGATAGGAGAGTTCCGTGATCCATTGGTCGCTTTGGATGATTTTCTCGTTCAGTTCTTGTTTTTCTTCAATCATTTTATCAATTTTTTCTTCCAACGTACCAGTGGCAATCAATTTATGAACATGGACAAAGCGGTGTTGGCCAATGCGATACGCACGATCGGTTGCCTGGTTTTCAACAGCCGGGTTCCACCAGCGGTCATAGTGGATGACGTGGTTGGCGGCCGTTAAATTCAATCCGGTTCCGCCGGCTTTCAAGGATAAGATAAATACCGGAAATTCTCCGTCCTGAAACTGGCTGACAAGTCGATCACGCTGCAGCTTCGGCATGCTCCCGTTTAGAAACGGTGCTTTGATTTGAAATCGGCTCTCGATTTCCTGCTGAATCATCTCTCCCATCGTGATATATTGGGTGAAAATCAAACAAGCTTCCTTTTGTTCCAAAATTTCTTGAACCAACTCCAGCAGTTTGGCCAACTTGTGCGAACGTTCAGCAGCGCGACTCGGACGGTTTTCTTTTAAATATAAGGCCGGATGGTCGCAAAGTTGTTTCAGCTTATTTAACATTTGCAAGACAACCCCTCGGCGTTCAAAAGCGGACAATTGTTCAATCCGGTTTAACGTTTCTTGCACGTATTCTTCATATAAAGCGGCTTGTTCCGCTGTCAAAGGACAATATTGCTTCTGTTCCAGCTTATCCGGCAAATTCAATTCCACTTCCGGGTCTTTCTTGGTCCGACGCAGCAAAAACGGGCGAATTCTTGCCTGCAGGAGGCGGATTTTTTTCTCTGAACGCTCTTTTTCAATCGGGATGATATAATTCTTTTGAAATTTTTGGTAGCTTCCTAAGTAGCCATGGTTCGTAAAATCAAAAATCGACCATAGTTCCGATAAGCGGTTTTCCATCGGTGTACCGGTTAAGGCGATATGATGATTTCCCGTTAATTTTCGGATGGCCCGAGACTGCTTTGTATGGGCGTTTTTAATGTTTTGGGCTTCATCGAGCGCGATGGTGCTCCAATGAACGGCTGAAAGGGTCTCAAAGTCCAAATGGGACAGACCGTAAGAAGTAAGTACGACATCTTTATTTTGAATACATTCGGCAAAGTCTTCGCCTTGTAGCCGGTTCTGGCCGTAATGAAGAAGAACCCGCAAGTCGGGAGAGAAGTGCTCAAGCTCTTTTTGCCAGTTTCCAAGTACAGATGTCGGACAAATGATCAAAGCCGGCATGTCCGGCTTTTCTTTTTCTTTCACATACAATAAATAAGCGATCAGCTGAATCGTTTTTCCAAGCCCCATATCGTCGGCAAGAATGGCGCCAAAACGAAACGACCGCAAAAACAAGAGCCAGCTCATTCCTATTTGCTGGTAGGGACGCAGAGTTCCTTGCAAGGAAGCCGGAGCCTGCTGCAAAGGAATTTGTTCGATATGCTGAAGCTTGTCGATCATTTGCTGCAATGAACGGTTTAATTGAATTTGGACCGAAGCGAGTTCGTACAAGTTTGACGGTTCTTCTTGATTTTCTTCTGAATCACCGGTGAACTCTTGCGTCAAAACGTCCTGCATTCTGATCCCTTTTTTCTTCGCTTCTTCCATTAACTGTTGGATTTTTTGAATCATTTTCGGATCAAGCGGCACCCACTGGCCGTTCACCTTGACAAGCCGGCGTTTTTCCGACACCAGTTTTTGAAATTCTTCTTCTGACAGTTCTTCTCCATTCAGAGAAATCCGCCAGTCGAAATCAAGGATCGTATTCAATCCGACAAATGTCCGCTGATAATGTGATTGAGAGCGGACTCGGGCAGAAAGGGAAAAGGACGCTTGACGTATCGATTCCCACCATGAAGGAAGAAGAATGGCAATACCCAGGGCGATCAGTTTTTCGCTCGTTTCGGTCAGAAAAGTCCAAGCTTCTTCTTCGGTCAACGCTGTTTTCATTTTTCCGTTTTCCTGCAGTTCAGGCAATAAACGCAGCCAGCGCGTTTGTTCTGCAAGCACAGCAGGAAGATGCTCTTTCCAAGTAGGAGGAATTCTGCCATTTAAGCTGTAAATTTTTTCTGGATTTTTTTTGTTTTGCAGAACCGTTTCTAATAGCCATGAATCTTGATCGTTTTCAGGTTCTGACAGACGCAAGCCTATAGAGAACGGAACAGGATCTTCCACGAAACCGGCCCATTGGCGAAAGTGGCCGTCTGCCCAATAAGATTGGAGATCGTTGGCTGACAATTTCCCGTTTTGAAGATAATCGGCGATCTCATGAAGCTTTTGAAAAACAGGAGAATGGGACAAAAAATCGTGTACGCATCTTTGAAACAGGTCGATGGTCATTTTTTTGGCTGATATTCCTTTCCATACGTCCTGTTCCCAAAAATCAGGATTGAACTCCTCCCAGACGGCGGCCGGAGGTTCCCAGTAAATGTCTGTTTCATGAAAAACAGGCGAAAATTCGCCATTCACCACCGCTTCATAAAGAACGGGCGCCACGGACAATCCATATTGAGTGAGCGGGTCAAAATGCCATTGGATAAACGAATGAAAACGGCCGTTTTTTAACAGACTAATCCATTGCCAAGCGGAAAGCATAAACCCTTTCATACCATCTGCTTCCTTTACTTCCAGTTCCGTGCCGAAAAAGCTTTCTTGATGCCAAAGGAACAGCTGTTTTCCTAAGGAATAGTCAACTGCTTTTCCGCTGTCAGAAGTAAGAAAAACAAAGAGACTGTCATCTTCAAATGGCTTCGTATGAATCGTCAATGATTTTAATTTAAGCATCGATCAGTTTACCCTTTCTGCATTCTTCGCGAAAAGCGCGAAGACGTTTCGTTTTTTCTAGCAAACCGTTCCAATATCGTTCCCAATCTTGTTCTCGCTTCAATTTCTTATAGAGTTGTCGAAGCTTCTTTAAATATTTAACGGCTCGTTTGTAGCTGGCGCGATTTTTTCGGCCAATCAGCTCCGAAATGCCCCAATGATAAAGAGGAAGGGCGCATTCGGGGGCGGCTTTTTCGAGTTTCTTCAATCCCATCTGTTCGAGTTCTTCCAATTCCGCTCCCATCAATAGCTGCAATTCCGTCCATTTTTGATAATGCCGAGTGATGAAGTAAAATTCATTGAGTACGGAATAGCTGTAAGGAAAAAGCTGAAAAAGCACATCCTCAAACAGGTGCGGTTTATTCTCCGCCAGCCATGAGGCATCAATCAATCGCAAAAAATCTTGGACAAATATGCGTTTATTATAAGAGCTTAAAAGGCTGTCTAAATAGGCGGGCAGCTTTTCCTTCACAAGTTCAAGCAAAAAGCAAGCTTTTCGATAAGGAGGCTCGGAAAAAAAGTAGTTAAGCCATACTAATGAAGCATCGACAATCGATTCGTCAAGCTTTTGGAAAAGAGCGGCGAACTCTTCCTTTTTGTCTAAAAACAGAAGTTGATGCAATAAAGCGGCAGCCTGCCCGTAAGAATTGAGCCCCTCGCTTTGCAGACGATCCAATTCTTGTTTTCTCCAATCTTCTTTTTTCAATAGAACCGTCCAAAGGCTCATGTAAAGTAAAATACAAATATTAGAAAACAATTGGCCATCGCGGCTGATGAGTTTTGAGAGATCGTCTTTTAAATATAGAAGATAGCGGTCAAAAGCAAAAGGGGTAGCATGGACAGAAAGCTCTCTTGATGCATGTTCGCATTCTTTGGCAAAAAAGTAGACAGTGGAGGAACAGGCCCGGTCAATCAAATTCAAATCTTCCCCCAATGTTCTGCACAATTCCACCACTTTTTGAAAGAGAAAGTAACTGCAAAATAATTGGTAGAGCGGTTTCCATTCCCTTTCAATCGGACCTTGTGTCATCAATTGTCGATAAAGACTTTCGGCTTTCATATCCAATAAGTATGGATTCTTTTTTACCGGAGACCAATCCATTTGGGAAAAGAAACGATCGACCATATTTCCCCACTCTTCAGGGCCGTCATTGGCCGCCCGTTTTTTTAGCAGATCGCTGGCATAATACACTCCCGGAATGTCAAGAGGCGGTTGTTTCTTTGACTGAATGCCTGTGAGCCTGCGCCATTGTTCCATCCAATCTTGCAGATTTCCTGTTTGATTGTATAAGGTAAAAAAAACGGCTAATTGATGAGGACACGTTTTTTGGTTGCAAGAACAAGTGCTGAGTGCGGGAAAGGTTAAATCGAGGTTAACCTCCCATCGGCCGTTATCATGGACAAAAGCATGAATGATCTCGTTTTCTATATGAAAGCTATCCGCTTTTCCTTGGCGGAATAGCCGCAATCCTTCCTCGATAGCGGAAGAGTTTAGATCAGCGGGGTGCTGCAATAATTCTTCCGAATAATACAATATGTCGTCTCGCCATTCCAAAGCGTTTTGTGGCATCTTTTCATCTCCCCTATCAGTTGTCTGGGAAATATCTTATTCTTCAATTATAACAGGGATTAATGAGAAAAAAAACGCTCCATCCAAGGAGCGTTAACGATTCGGAAGTCCAATATAAAAATGTGTTCCGTTAAAGAGGTTGACGGCGGAAAGCGTTTCTTCTTTGCCGTCGACAAAACGGATATTTTTATTGACAGGGTAGCGGATCGTTTGCCCGCCCTTTTGCACCACTAATTCCGGATTTCCCTCTTTTTTTCGATAAATGGTTGTCTTAAATCCCCGCTTTTTATAAAACTGAATCCCATCTTGATAGGACGATTGGAGTTTCAGACCGAGTGTGTGGCAAACAGATTTCGGCAAATCTGTATTTTCGACCAGTCCGGTTGGTTTGCCGGGGCCGTAAGAGAATAAAAAGACATCTTCGCCGGTATGACCGGTGGTTGTAAAACCGATTTTTGCGCGTTTAGAAAGCAAAGCGGCCATTTCTTTTTCCGGATGTTTCGATTTTTTGACGAGATTGTATTCTTTATGGCTTAAAGAATCTAATCCATACGATTTCAGCACTTCTTTCAAGTTGGAGCGGTCTTTTCGCAATCGAGAAACGGCTCCGGTTACCGTTAAATGGGCTTTTTTAAGCGGTTCAATAAAATGTTCTTTCGGTTCACTCGCATAGGAAAGATTGGTGGAGCGGTTTCCCATTGTTAACCCGCTGTTGCCGTGGTCCGCAACCGCAATGACCAATGTTTGCCGATCTTTTTTGGCAAATTGGAGCGCCTTTTGAACAGCTTCGTCAAAACTTAGCACTTCGCTGATCATTCCTGCCGGATCGTTTTTATGGGCGGCCCAATCGACTTTGCTTCCCTCCACCAGCAAAAAAAAGCCTTTGTCGTTTTTGGACAGAGTTTGAATGGCTTTTTCGGTCATTTCGGCAAGAGAAGGCTGGTTCGGATTCAGCTTTTTTCGGTCGAGCTCATAAGCGATATCTTCCCGGGCAAAACTTCCCCAAATTTTTTCTCCGCTGCTTTGAAGAAGTTCTTTTCTTGTAGTCACGTATTCATAGCCTTTCTTTTGAATGACGGAAATCAAGTTTTCGCCGTCAGGACGGGATTTGATTTTGTCATCCCGTTTTAGCCACGCTTTTCCTCCTCCCAATACAACCTCCATCCCTTGATAAACTTGCTGTTCCGCAATGTCGTCGAATTGATTGCGATGGTTCACATGCGCAGAAAAAGCAGCCGGTGTGGCATGTTGTACAGGGGAAGTCGACACGATTCCGGTCGAAAGCCCTTTTTTTTCCGCGGCTTCCAAAATATTAGGAACGGGATAAGCGGTGTAAGGCTTTCCTTCTTCAGGAAAAATCGGAATCATTCCTATATGATCCACCAACGTTTTTCTGCCGGTGGCCAGAGCGGTTCCGGCGGCGGCCGAATCGGTAATGGCAGACCGCAGCGAATAGGTGCGTACTCCCCCGGTCATCATTCCATCAAGGGCAAGTGCTGAACCTTTATACCAACGCGCCAAGGCGAGGACATCAGAATTGGTGCCGTCCATGATCATAAAAATGACGTTTTTGGCTTTTGGGCGAGAATCGTAAGCCTTAGTCGGCGAACTTCCATTGGCCAATAGCAGCAAGAGCACAAAAAACGCTGATAAGTGTCGAAAAATGTTTGTCATATTCCAAATCACCTCATAATTATGCTTTGAAAAAAAATGAAAATATGCGGATAATCGCGAAATGTTCCATTAATTAGTTGAAAAATCATAAATTAGCAGAAAAATAGTCAGTGAGAATGGTTTAGACTTGTCAACGAATATGTTAAAATGTAGAAAACTGTGGAAAGGAGGGAATATTAGTGAAAAAGGCCCATTTTCTACTGGCAATTGCCTTTTTGCTTTTCATCCCTTTATTTGGCGTGAAGCAGGCAGCGGCCGCTACATATTTTACAGATGTGGGAACGACCCACAGAGCCGCTGAAGAAATTAATTATTTAGCCGAAAAAGGGATTGTGACAGGAACAGCCGACCATCGTTTTCTGCCTGAAAAGACAGTGACTCGCGCAGAGGCTGCCGCCATGATCGGACGGGCTTTAAAACTAAATGGTACACAGCGTTCGACTTCGTTCCGCGATGTACCGGCAAGCTCATTTGCATCGGGGTATATTCAATCGGCTGTGGAAAAAGGATATTTGTCCGGTTACAGCGATGGCACGTTCCATCCTGAGAAGACGTTGAAGCGCGGCGAAATGGCGCTTATGATCAATAAAGCGTTCCATTTCTCCAGCGAAACGACGACGGGAGGAGCAGCCGAAACATTAATAAAGCTCGGCATAGCCCAAGGAAAAGGAGACGGCACGTTCGGTCTCGATGACCCTATCATCCGTGCGGATTTCGCTGTTTTTTTAGCAAGAGCGATGAATCCTGATTTTCGGGTAGATCCGTCCAATACAAATACCGCCCAATTCACCCAACCGTTCTATGTCAATGTGGCGAGCAACGATAAGTTGAATGTCCGCAAAGGACCGTCGACAAATTATGCGGTCATCGGCACGTTGACCCGCGGTACGAAAGTGTATGCGGCAAATAAAGTGAACGGCTGGTATTACATAAAATCCGGCAGCTTGATCGGATATGTCAATGGTGCTTATCTTCAATCCACACCGCCGTCCTCTACCGGACAGTACGACAGCCGTCTGAGTAGCCAAGTGATTATTATCGATCCGGGACACGGCGGAACGGATTCGGGGGCAATCGGCTATGGATTGAAAGAAAAAGATGTTGTTTTGGATACGGGATTAAGGCTGAAAAATATTTTGGCCAAAAGTCCGTTCCAAGTAAAAATGACGAGAAGCACGGATACCTTTATTAGTCTGCAAGGCCGCGTTAATTTCGCGATCAGGAATAAAGGAAATGTATTTTTGAGCATCCACGCCAATGCCGGAGGCGGAACGGGTTCGGAAACCTATTATTGGAGAGGTTCCGGAAAAAACCCGTATAAGGCTGACAGCCAATTGTTAGCGACGAAAATAGAAAACCGTCTCCACAGCGCAATGGGTATACCGGATCGTGGTGTTGACCCCCAAAATAATCCCTATGGAGATTTGCATGTATTAAGAGAAAATAACATGCCTGCCATGCTGGCAGAGCTAGGGTTTATCGATAACCCGTCTGATAACGCGAAGCTGGCTTCGGCCACTTGGCGTCAAAAGGCAGCCAATGCTATTTATCTAGGCTTGCTTGATTATTACCAAGCTAAAGGATACAATGTTTCGAGCTTGTATAATCTTGTGAATCAATAGGTTGGCAGAATGAGAGGAACGGGATCACCGTTCCTCTCATACTATAAAAACAAGGGTTCAGACATTTCGTCTGAACCCTGTTTTAGTATGTAGCTATTTATTTTTTAAAAAATGATAGAGCTCTGTATACATTTCTTGATAACGCGGGTCGGTATAGGTGGCCAAACGGTTCACCATGGAGGCGCCTTGATAGATGATCAAGCTTTGAGATCTTGCCCCGTATAGATCGGCAAAGTGCAAATATTGGCGAAACTTTTCCAATCCAATGTCTACCGTCGCGTATCCGTGATTTTCAATTTCTAAATTCACACCGCTGTTTCTCGTTTGCGCTTCAATCAAACTGTTATGTAATTTGGCTTTTGTTTCTTCTTCGCTCAAATTCGTAAAATGAGCGTTGCTTTGCAAATAAGCCCCATCAAATCCGTATGATTGCCAGTATTCAAAATTAGTGGACTGCGCATGCGGCGAATAGATGAATTTTCCTTTCTGTTGGTGAATATAATCGCTGACCATGAGAAGAAGCTGTTCATCTTCCGGGTTCGTGACCGTTTCATTTAACCAATAAAAGCCTTTTAAGATTAACCCGTTGTGTTGAGTGTTCTCCCATTGGTCATACACTTGATCGATGTACCATTTGACGAGTTGGAATCGTTCGTCCAATGTGTTGGGGTGTGTTTGACCGTTTAGATCGACAATCGGATCTTTCCGCTGTGGATAAGGAATGGCGATAAAAATGTTCACATGATCAACGACCGGAATCTCTTTCATGCTTTGGTCGATGATGGAAATCGTTCCGTTTTCGCCGAACAATTTATTCAAATACCAAAGCCATTCGTTATAACCCGCTTCATTTCGGCTGGACTCGGTGAATTCGCCTCCCGGATATTCTCTTCCTGCCAGAATAAGAGAATCGAACATGGAATCTACATATTGTCCATTTTCTTTGTAGGCCAAATACGGCTTGAAAAATTCTTTATTTTGAAGGCTATTGTATAAAGGATTTTTCTCAATCTCGTATCCGTTGTACATTAAAACGCCGTTTTTCACGCCTGATTTCTCCGGTGACAAAAATTCATTGGAAAAGGTTTGATATTGGTTGCTGACAGGTCGGATGACGGCATTGTCGTAAGGCTCTGCAAATAGAATGGCTTCTTGCTTGGAACGAAAGGTTGTTCTTTTCTTTCCGTCAATCAACACTTCATATTTGCGGGGATTGAACAGCGTTCGAGCGATAAAAGCGGCAAATTGGGCACGATTGACTGCTCTTTTCGGCTGAAAGGAATGGTCAGTATAACCGGTCGTGATGTCATTAGCAGCCAAAGCATCAATGCAGCGATAATAAGGGCTGGTTTGAGGAACATCGGTGAATGCGCTCATTTGGTCCCCTTTTAACCGAAAGCCAATGGCGAGAGCTTTAGCCATGTCTTCTCTTGTCAGGGGTTCATCAGGTTGAAACAGACCGTCTTTCAGGCTAAATAAACCTGCTGATACCGCGGCCTCTATCTCCTGGTAGCCATAGGTGTTTTCGGTCACATCTTTGATCGCGATCGTTTGATCGGAGGATAAAGAAAAGGTGCGGACTAGCATCATGGCAGCCTGTTTTCTTGTAATAACGGCTCCTGGTTTAAATCTTCCATCGGAATATCCCGAAATGATCTGTTTTCCGCTCAACTGCTCAATCGAATGGTAGGCCCAATATGTAATAGGCACATCTGTATAAGCAGCGAAAGAATGGGACGGAAACAGGCAAGCAAGCGCCATAGCGACGGGGGCTATTTTTTTGTACACAAATAGGATTCTCCTTTCTTTTTGCGACTTTTGGAATGAGCCCTTTCTATCAGATTACCAAACTCGACTAGCAAATTTAAGGATTTTATTGAAATTTTTTAGCGAAAAGGGAATTTTTTCATATATACTTTTTTCATATGTTCTTCTTTTTCATGAACTGATAGACTAATGAACATAGGACAAAACCGATGACAGGGCAAACCGTGGCTGTTGATTTTTGGCTGAAACAAGAACATATCGGCGAATGGGGGAAAAAAATATTCATTTAACAACTGGGAACAATCCAGTATAATAAAGAAAAAGTTTAAGAGAAAGGGTAGGCTGCTGGATGAAAAACACGAAATGGCTATTTTTTTTCTTATTTTTGTTGGTCATTTTGCCTTTCAAAGCTTATGGTGCGGAATCGGATGAATATATGATTCTCTTTCGCCACCACATAGATGATGGAATTTTGAAAAAATACGATATTCATGCACAGAAAAAATATGAGACCATCCCCACTGTTTTAGCCGAACTGGATAAGAGCCAAGTCGACAAATTGCGCAATGAACCGGAGATCGCCAAAGTTCAAGCCAATAAGACATATAAGGTTCAGAGCCAAATAGAAACATGGGGCTATAAAAAAATTTACGAGAATGACCAATACCGATCTCCATTTACCGGAAAAGGAGTGAAGATTGCCGTTATTGATACCGGCATTGCGGTGAACCACCCTGATATAAAGGTGAAAGGGGGAACATGCGTCATCCGCTCCGATTGCGGCAAAGGATATAACGACGACAACGGCCACGGAACCCATGTAGCGGGAATCATCGGTGCTTTAGACAACGGCGTCGGTATTGTTGGAGTCGCACCGGATGCGGATCTTTACGCGGTCAAAGCTTTCGACGAATTTGGAGAAGGGTCGACCAGTTCGATTACGGCAGGGGTGGATTGGGCCATTCAGCATCATATGGACATTATCAATTTAAGCGTGACGACCGTATCCGACGACCCGGTGTTAAAGAGTGCTTTGGATAAAGCGTATAACGCCGGTATTCTGATTACGGCGGCAGCCGGAAATGACGGGGATTCGGTCGGATCGAAAAATACCATTCTCTATCCCGCCAAATACAGCAGTGTCATTGCAGTCGGCAGCGTCGATAGCCGCTTGCAGCGTTTGCCTTTCTCGGCGACGGGGCCGGAGCTTGAAATTGTCGCTCCCGGACAGTATGTGTTCAGCACCTTTCCGATCAATCTGGATACAACCGACGGCAAAAAGGACGGTTATACGGCCTTGTCAGGAACATCGATGGCTACCCCATTTGTCACAGGGGTGCTGGCAGAGCTGAAACAGCAGTATAAAGACAAATCGGCAGCGGAAATCCGCAAAATACTCGATCAAAACGCCAAAGATTTGGGGACATCCGGAAAGGATTCGCTTTACGGCTACGGATTGGTGCAAATTAAAACGTTCCAACCTACGCTGTCAAACGATATGGCCGTCAAGGCAGTGAAGGCCGACAACGGTCTTGTGGAGTTCCGGATCGATAAGCCTGATTCCATTCAAAAAGTCTACGTGAAAAGAAGAGGAGGAATGGAGGGCGACATTACAAAACAAATAACCGGCAGCATTTGGGATGATTATGTGCCGGCAGGAACTTATTATTATTTCTTTGCATTGACGGACTCCCAAGGCCGCGAGTACCAGACACAAGTGAAAGTGACGATGAGCAAACCGCAGATCGAAGATGTCTCTGCCTACGACTGGTTCAGTGAAAAAATGCTTTATCTCTATCATCGCTCCATTTTAAAGGGCGATCACAGCGGCCAATATCTATGGCCGACGAAGAACATTTCAAGAGGCGAGGCAGTGGCGCTTGTCGGCCGGGCGCTTGGATTGGACGGAACGAAAAGAAATACCGCTTTTAAAGACGTTCCGAAAAATTATTATGCTTCAGGATATATTCAAAGTGCTTTAGAACAAGGAATCATTAAAGGCTACCGCAACGGCACTTTTCATCCAACGGAACCTGTAACAAGGGCCGAAATGGCGGTTTTGATCAGCCATGCTTATCATCTGGCGGATAACGGAACCAATCATTTTCAAGATGTTACAACAGGCATGACAGGTTACAAAGAGATCAATGCTCTGGCGGATGCCGGCATTACCAGCGGCTATTCTAACCATACTTTTGCACCGTATAAACCGATTTCCAGAGCCGAGTTTTCCGTCTTTTTAGCCAAAGCGGAAAACCCGCTTTTCCGATAATCCTACTTCTCATAAATAGAAAGCTGGAAAGCCCGCCTCTTTTCGAGCGTTTTCGAAGAGGGCGGGCTTTTTGTTTGCAAAAAAAGAGAGACTTTGATGATTTTTGCTATTTTAACGGAAATCATGCTGGAAAATGACTAAATTTGTTACATAAATGTAATATTGCAGAAAAAAAACTGTCTTATTATTCTGATAGACTATTATTTGGAAAAATAAGAATAATGAGGAGTGACCATGAAAACAGGAAGGAAACTGATCAAAATAGTCTTTTTTGCTTTTGTTTTATTGCTTGCATTTCCGTTTAAGCAAGCATTTGCCGCTTCTTTCACAGGATATCAAGTAGTAGATTATGCAAAAAATTTTTTAGGAGTACGATATGTCTACGGGGGAACGACTCCTAACGGCTTCGATTGCTCAGGATATACATCGTATGTATATAAACATTTTGGCATTTCGCTTCCACGTACATCGGGAGGCCAATTTTCGACCGGAAAAAGCGTATCTAAATCTTCTTTGCTGCCGGGAGACTTAGTGTTTTTCAAAAATACATATCAATCAGGCATTTCCCATGTCGGAATCTATGTCGGCGATAACAAGTTCATTAACGCGGCATCATCCGGCGTGGAAATAGACTCTCTCAGCAATTCTTATTGGAGCAGCAAATATGCGGGGGCCAAGCGGATGCTGTTTCAGCCGGTAGGAACCCTTTTCAAAGGATCTTGGAGATACCCATCCGGCGTTGGTCGCCATTAAAGAATTGAACAGTGAAGGGATTATCAAAGGATATTCCAATGGACTTTACCATCCAGACGATGAAGTTACACGCGGACAAGCAGCTGCTATCATCAATCGAGCGCTTCATTTAGCGGCGCCGTCATCCGCAAGTTTTAACATTATTTCCGAAAGAAGTCTCCCACTTCAAGCGTGTGAAGGGCGATAGCCCAACGATAAGTGGGAGATGAATTTCGGTTGGCGTTAGCCAACTAATAGGATAGAATATAGCTAGAACGGACACCTTCGGAACGAAGGGAAGCGTAAAGGGTTCTTGTGTGTGGCTTACCGTTCAGCGAACACGCACAAGTCGCTTGAAGCCCCCGCCTCTAAGCGAAGCGTAGGTGGTGGGTAGTTCACAGATGTATCTTCTTCTAATCCGTTTGCAAAAGATATTGCCGCCATTGAAAAGGCCGGCATTATTAACGGCTACAGCGACGGTACTTTCAGACCTTATGATCCGATGACAAGAGCGCAGATGGCTGTGATTGTGACAAAAGCCTTTAAAAAGAATGTGGCATCCGTGTCATCATCCAAACCTGCTTATCAGGATGTTCCATCCAGCTATTGGGCTTTTGCCGAAATTAACACCATCCACAATATTGATAAAACAACGGTCTATCAAACGAGCAAATACCGCGCCGGCGACGAAACGACCAGAGCAGACTTTGCCGCTGCGATTTACAATGCCAAATAAGGAAATAGACAATCGAGGCCACTATGAATGGTTTCGATTTCTTTTTACCTGTTTATCGGTGAGGAGACATCAGACGGGAAACCGTACGGGCAGGATCGCTTTCGATCTTGACCCGCTTGCTTTGTGTGGCAGATTTCGGGCGAATCTGAAATCATGGAAAAGCGGTCATACATAGAGACACCGGCTGTGAGAATTTGATTTCGCACAGTTTTACATATAAAAAGATTACTAGTGTAGGAGGAAACTAGATGAAAATGCGAAGACGCATGCTGCTTATAATGATGTTTCTCCTTATTTTTTCGGCTGCGGTCCCGCCTCAGCCGTCCAGAGCGGCAAGCGATGACATTTCGGGGATTACGCTGGAAAAGGAAATGAGAGATTTAATTGCCAGAGGGATCATTTCCGGTTATGGAAACGGCAGCTACAAGCCGGGCCAAAAGGTGACAAGGGGAGAATTTGCCAAGTTTATAGCGAGTGCGCTGAATCTCGATATGACCAATACGTCTAACGTCTTTAAAGACGTATCTACTAATTCGGCATTGGCGCCGGGCATTAATGCGGCTGCCAAAGTGAACATTATCAAAGGAAGAACTGACGGAACCTTTCATCCGGACGATACCATTACGCGGAAAGATATGGCGCTCATGATTAAAAGAGCCATTCAATATTTGAATGTCCCTTTGGAAACGGGAAGCACGAAATTCACGGACATTTCCACTTTGAATGATGAATACAAAACAGCGATTGCCGAAATAGCTCAAGCCAATATTATCCACGGCTATCAAATAAATGGACAATTGAAATTTCAACCTAATAATGAAGCCACAAGAGCGGAAGCGGCAGCTTTTATCAGTCGGGTGCTGGCCTTTGTAGAACAGTATAATAACAAACCGGCTCCTGTCAAAAATCCTTATGAAACGGCTGTCGTCTCCAATCATGAAGTCAAGCCGACCGGAAATTCTTACAAAACGTTTAACGATGCGAAAAACACCGTGGATGCCGGTCAATCGGACGCTGTCACTTATAACGGCCGAGTCGTGTATATGAAAAGCGGGATTGTCGTACCTGACCGGGCGACACTGAAGAGCACCATCAACTTATATTCAGATTCCAATTTAAAAACGGGCTATACTTATGTATCAACAGCCGCTACCTATTCTTCTGAAATGAAATATATAACATCTACAGAGAATTATGTAAAAGTAGAAGTGGGCGGCAAGCAGTTATACGCCTCCCCGCAAGACGTTCTTTTGGAGCCGGACGGCGTGGCGCCGGGGCAAAACTACTATCAAGCACAAAACGGAGAGCTGATTCATTATTTGTACGTTGACACGGCCACAGGCGGCTACTACACATCTTATACAGTCGGAAAAGCGCCTAGCTTTTTAAAGGAAGGACAGCCTTATTACAGCTGGGACGGCTATACGTTTTATAATGCCAATCATCAAAAAGTCGGAACAGCCTGCCAATACTTCCAATTTTTATCGGCGAGAACTCCGACAAGCTATACCGCTGCACAGCTGGATCAAGCGATTATGACCAAATTGGCGGAACTGGAAAAACTGTATCAACAAAATCCAACCCCTCAAAATGCCATCTATAAAGATGCAACGAAAAGAAGCAAGCTGATCGGCCTCGGCAGCCATTTGAAAAAAGTAGAATCCGAGAAACATATTAATGCGTTGTTAATTCTAGGATTGGCATTTAATGAAAGTCAGTATGGATTAAGCGACATAGCCCAACAAAAAAATAATTTATTCGGCTATGGTGCCGTCGACAGCAATCCGAATCAGGCCAATCCTTTTCCATCGCCGGCAGCCAGTGTGGATGCATTGGCGAAAAAATTCAATGACAGCTATCTTTCTTTCGGAGATTTTCGAGCAAACGGTGCTGTTCCGGGCAACAAGGGAACGGGCTTTAATGTCAAATATGCTTCCGATATGTTCTGGGGCGAGAAACTGGCCCGCCATATGTATAGCATCGATAAAATGCTCGGCGGCAAGGACTTCGGGAAATATTCAATCGGTTTGACGAATGGATATGATCCGAATGATGGATTAAATGTCCGATCCCAACCGAAAGTTTCTTCCGACACGCTGTTGTTTGAATACAATAAACTAGGAATACCGGTAACAATTATCGGAACATCCGGCTCTTGGTATAAAATCTATTCCGATGTATTAAAATTTGCCGATCAATATAAAGACGGCGTCTATGTTTCCGGCGATTACGTCGATATTCTACCGATTGCCGGTAAATAATGCCTCATCTTGAAGCTGACCCGACATTGAAGGGTCAGCTTTTTTGTGCGCTTTTAGTGAGTGCGGACGGAAAGCTTGGAGTCAGCGGCTCTGCAATAAATTTACGCTTCGGGCAGCGGAGAGAAATGAGATCTACAGGCATATTCATATTCTTTTTAGAATATGTAAACTATAATAAAGGCTAGTAATGGAAAACAAGGGGGGATTAAGGATGTCGCTTTATGAAAAAGGAACATTGCGTCATCTTGCCAAATTAAATGAATGGACGCCGGAACAGGCGCAAGCATTTGATCAATTTAACAGCGCAGTCTTTGAAGAAGGGGCGCTGTCCCAGAAGGAAAAAGAAATTATTGCTGTAGGAGTAGCATATGCGACAAAATGTCCTTACTGCTTAGACATTCATACGAAAAAAGCAAAAGAAGCAGGGGCTACGCTTCAAGAATTGGCTGAAGCGGGCTTTGTTTCTGCTGCATTGGAAGCCGGCGGAGCCGTGGCGCACAGTTCTCACATGCAAGCCGCTTTAGAAGAAGAACAAGATGATATTTTGTATAAGAGATCAAACAGAAATAAAGTAGGAAACTTGAGCAAATGGGCAGGCAAAGGCTTTAAAGCGTATCAACAGTTTGGCGCCGCCGCTTTAAAAGCTGGTAAACTGTCTGCGCAATTGAAAGAATTGATTGCTGTAGCGGTTGCTCATATTACGGAGTGCCCTTATTGCATCGATGTGCATTCCAAAAATGCTGAAAAAGCAGGCGCAACGAAAGAACAGCTTTCCGAAGCCATCCTTGTTGCGGCTGCTGTAGCGGCAGGCGGCGCTTATACTCATATCGCCAATATGATCGAAAGCTATGGTGCTGAAGAATAAAATCTTAAAAAGCAGAAAAAGGCTGTCCCCAAAAGCCGATGAACGGATGGGGACAGCCTTCTTTCTTAGGGCGGAAGTTCTACTAAACAAACAGTTCGATGCCGATTTTCGCCAGCTACGACCGCATTTTTCTTTTCACGATGCCTACGAGCTGGTGATAGCCTTCTCGGTAGAATACATACAACCCGACTATGTAAAGAACGGCTCCAAGTATGCCAAGGATGGCCAGCTGCCAAAGCGAGTAGAGATGATCGATCGGTACATAGAGCTTGAACAAGTACAGCGGCACGATCATGACGACTGTTGGCAGCAATACGTTTCCGAACAGGACAAAGAGCCTCCGCTTTTCGCCGGGTTCAAAATCTTTGTACATGAAAGCGGCGGTAGCAACCAAGTAATAAACGGACACAATCGAATTGGTCAATGCTAAGCCCGGATAGCCGAATGGCTTAATAAACAGCCAGTTTAAAATCGCATTTAATGCGATAGTCGTCACGCTGATTCGGAATACGATCGCAGTTTTTCCCCGAGCGTACATTGACTTCGATACAATATATTGCAGACCTTGCGTCACGATGGTTGGCAAATAGTACACGAGCGCCAGATAGGTTTGATACGTGTCCGCAGCCGTAAATTTGCCGCGTTCAAAAATAAACGCAATCGTTTCCCGTCCTGCCACGATCAGCCATGCGGTGATAGGCATTAAAGTTAAAAGGGACAGCTGCATTCCTAAGAAAAACGTGTCTTGGAATTTTTTTTGATTATCCAGCTGTTCAGATAACAGCGTAAAAATAATCACCGCAATCGATGTCGCATAGACGGTTTGGGGGATGGAGGTAATGAGCGAAGCGTCGTTTAAATAGGTGACGGCTCCCTTAATGTCAGACGCAAACGCCTTATTGACGAACACGTTAATTTGCCCCACAACCGAATTCAACAAGGAAGGAACGAGCAGCACGAGAAAAGTCTTGCGAAATTCATGTTCGACTTTCCAAACCGGCCTCCAGCGGTGCCCTGTCCGAAACAAATAGGCCAGCTGAATAATCGTTCCTAAAATCGTTCCGAAAATAAACCCGTAGGCAAGACTGTTAATTCCCCATTTTTCTGAAAACAAAAAGGCAAAGGCGACGCCCATGATCGTTTGCAGCAGTTTGGCGATTTGTGACGGAACGAACACCCTTCGGCCCTGCAAATAGGAATCCAATATTCCGCTCAGCGCAATAAAGCTCATAAACAGGAAGAAAAATTGGGTAACGGCAATCGCCGTTTCTTTCGTTTGCGGCTTCATGTCCCCGTAAATCCAAGGGACAAAGTCGGGAACGAAGAAATAGCCGGTCACGGTGACCACAAGGAAAATGAGCACCGTCCAGTTCATCACTCCGTTCGCGTTTTGTTCTGCCTGCTTTGGCTGTTCTTTCAGCTGCTGGACGTACATAGGAAGGAACACATTATTGAATCCGCCCGAAATCATGGCGAGCGCCAACGTAATAAACGAAAACGCAAGCAAATACCCGTCTGTATATTGGCTGACCCCAAACTGGTGGGCGATGATGCTCTCCCGGACAAAACCGGACAGCTTCACCACCACAGCCAAGATCGTCAGCCAAATGGCTGTTTTTTTCAATGACATGAATGACACCGTTACAGAAAACTTATAAAAAGTTATAATTTCCTACAACTTTTATGTTTCCTTACTTCTTCATCGTGTCTGCTTTCACGTCTATCTATTAAACAGATCGCTACTTACATTTGGTGTAACACTCCAAAGTCGTAAATTCCCGACTAACGAATCGGTACATATCTGTATTAACTTGCATTGTTAAGATGCAGATTCTAAAACATTTTCACCATATATTTTAAGATTAATAGACGCTTGATAATCTCGATCAATAATATTTCCACATTCGCACTCAAAAATTCTATCAGATAACTTCAAGTCTTTTTTAACTTTTCCACAGCAAGAACACAACTTAGAACTTGGAAACCATCTATCAGCCAAAATGAAGCGAATATTATTCCAATTTGACTTGTATTCAATTTGTCTTCTAAATTCATGAAAACACTGTTGTTGAACAGATTCAGCTAAATGTTTATTTTTCATCATACCTTTTACATTCAAATCTTCTAAAACAATAAACATTGGTTTTCTGTTTACGATTTCAGAAGTGATTTGATGTATGTAGTTATGACGAATATTCGTTAGTCTTCGTGAAACTTTTAAAAGTTGCTTTTCACTTTTTATAATGTTGTTGGTTTTCCTGTAACGGTTTCCCTCCCTTCCTTTTTCATATTTTCTTGAAATTTTACGTTGCAACCTGCGCTTTTTCTTTTCTAATTGCCTAATTCTTTTTGTTTTATTAATATTTCCATAAACTTTACCATCAGAACAAACAGCTAAATCTTTTATTCCTAAGTCAATACCTATCCCTTCTGTTTTTGAAGGAGAATAATCACTATCTGTTTCTATTCCAACAGATACCCACCAATTCAAACCATCAAATGTAAATCGAGGATTCATATACTTAACATTTTCACCAAATGGAATACGTCCTTTTTCTGCTAATCGAATCCAATTTATCTTTTGTTTATTCGACTTTTTACTTGAAGCAAATCCCTCTACTTTAACATGTGTTTTTGTGAATTTGATTTTCACATTATCCTGATAAAAACTAGGTATAGATTTCTTTTTCCTTTTAAATTTTGGATATTTTGATAGTCCTTTAAAAAATCGTTTGTAAGCATCACAAGCATCTTTAATAGCTTGTTTCGTTACATTATTACTTACATTATTCAGCCAATTAAATTCATCAAGATTTTTCATTTGAGTAAACTGTTTTCTCAAAGTTGAATCATTGATGAATTTACCACCATTTTGATAATTTTCTTGTTGCTTTGCAATTGTCCAATTATAAGCAAATCTAGCTGTATTCGCATATAGAAATAATTTAGTTTTTTGCTTATTATTTGGTTTCAACATCACTTTTATTGACTTTATCATTTAGCAACTCCTCATTTTCCTCAATTAATTCATCTACTAACTTTCTAGTTTTATTAGCACGTTTTCCTTGTAATCTACAACTAAATACTGTAACAATCTGTATTAAATCTTCTACAAGTTCTTGTTCATCTGTTTTTTCAGTGCTATCTAAAACTTCAATCTCACACCCATTAAGGTTTGCCATATACTCAACCAATTCAAAACCAAATCTAAGAAGCCTATCTTTATGGAATACTACTATTTTATCTACTTCTTTGTTATTTATCATTTTGATTAGTTGACGCAAACCTTTTTTCTTGTAATTAATCCCACTACCAATGTCTTGAATGATTTCATATTCAACATTTAACGATTCTAAATATTTTTTCATATTTTCAACTTGTCTTTGCAAATCATCTTTTTGTTTATTAGAAGAAACTCTGCAATAACCAACCACTTTTTGACTGGTTTCTTTAATACCAAGTACCTCTTTAAGTTGATCGTGAGAATAATATCTATAGCCGTTTGAGCCAGTATGATGTGGTTTTAATTTTCCACTTTTGTCCCAATTTCTTAAAGTTTGTGGCGTTCGATTGATTAATTTGGAAAATTCATGAATGCTATAATATCTCATGCTATATTCCTCCTTAAATTAAATATAGCATGAAAAAATTATAAAGTCAATAAAAATTTTATAACTTTTTATAAGTTATTTAAAACTGTTTAAGCCCTCTTAAGTAAGGAAACGTGCAGAAGAGCTTGCATCTGCACGTTTCGGAGTGGACTGGTAAACTAAAACTTCAGTCAGTGGCGATTTTTCTCATCCACAATGATCGCTTGTTGGACCAACTGGACATCAGGAACGGTGATCCCGCAGGACTTTTTTCTGTCCGATACGGTCTTGAAAAAGAGACTGCTACTGGCCAAAACGTTCCTTCAGCAAATCGATATTTTTCATTGCTTCGCTGCGCATTTCTGCAGCATTCTCACGGATCATCTCTTTCAGTTCTTCCTGGCGTTGCAATACTTCCCGGGCATTATCCGCCAGTTTTTCCGGATCCAAGTTTTCAAGGGTGAAGGAATAGTCCCACATCCCGGAACGCTTCAGTAAACTTTCGACCTTTTTGTCATAGCTGATCCCGATATGGGGAACACCTGCCAAACAGGAAAAAATCAAGCAATGCAGACGCAGTCCGATCGTCATTTCGCAAGCTGAGATAAAATTCAAATACTGATTAGGGGTAAAGTCGGGTCCAAGCAGAAGGCTTTGATCACGATGTTTCATCTGCTGCCGGACTTTTTCAGAGGCCCTGACGTCATAATGCCCTTCCATCGGGACGAAGACAGGAGTGATGCCTTCAGATTCGATCAGGCTGTCCAGCGCTTGGGCGATATGCCCGTAATAAGACGTATCTCCGAACCAAGGGCGGACACTGACCGCGACCAATCGCTCCCCGCCTTTTAACGGCAAGCTGTCCAAACAGGCGCTGTCCTCCTTTTGGTGAAAGGCAAAGACGATATCTGCCGTTACCACTGATTCCGGCCTATTAACACCGAGTTTGTGGAGAAGCTCCTTTGAAAATGGATCTCTTACTGTGATGAAATCGGCCATATTGGCAAAGACTTTCATGAGAATTTTTCCCCATGTCGTATTGACGGGACCAATGCCCTGGGAGAAAAACATGACTTTTGCTCCGCACAACTTGGCTAAAAACACGATCAATAAATAATAAGGAAGCGGTCCGAACAAAAATTTCGTCGGATACGTGTCCTGAAGGAGACCGCCGCCTCCGGAAATCAATAAATCCGCCTTCTTTAAAGCTTGTACTTTTTGTTTATTTTCACGGCGCCACCCGCGGTACACGGACCGGACATTGTGGCGTTTTGCCGTTTTCTCCGGGGAAAAGGAAAAAACGGTGATATCCACCTCGTCAATCTCGTTGCGCAAGTTATCGAGAATCGCTTCCAATATCGCTTCGTCCCCGGTATTGCCAAGGCCGTAAAAGCCGGAAATAACTACTTTCAATTGGTTTCCTCCTTCTCATTTCCTCCTTCATGCAAGGCTTGATTTTCTCGAACCTTTTTTGTTGTGGAGAATGAGACGTCCTGTCTATTATTCATCATCTTTAAAGAGGAATAAGTAGAAAAAAATAAAAGAGAGAATGACGAAAAACCGCCTTCTCCACCCTTCCCACACTGCCCTTCATTGTATCATTTGCCATAAACACATTCAATGGATACATAAGGACTAGTATAAAATGGAACGAAAATGAGGGAGTGAGATAGATAGAGAGATTGGTTCGTTTATAAAGAATACTTAGTAAGGGAACACACCAATAGTGCTATACATCTCCTCGGGTGACATAATTAACCAAAAAAAACTTTCTTTTTCAACCAAAAAAGACTATAATTTGGTAATGACAATTTTATCTATCCAATAGTCTATACGATAGTGTTTAAGAAACTATTTACAAATAAGTAAAAAATCACAAAAAAATCCTCAAGTTCATAAAAAACACTTGAAAAAAAGACTTGGTTTGATAGAATAAAAGAAGAGTTTAAATCTGCCAATTTGCCTATATTGTTCATTTTTATGGAACAATTGGCTTATGGAAGGTTTAGATGGATTTGGTAAAAACGATTGTGTTTTTTTCAGTCGTTTTCATATGTACTATTACAAAACGGGGAGGAAATAGTGAATGGCTTACCAACCAAAGTCTTATCGCAAATTTGTGGCTACGGCTGCAACAGCAACATTGGTAGCAACGGCTGTAACGCCGGCATTTGCTGCTGAAAATCTTCCATTTAACGATGTAAACAAAAATTATGAAAAAGCTGTCAGCGAATTGTACAGCAAAGGCATCGTTAAAGGAGTCAGCAAAACTGAATTCGGTACGTACAAAACTTTGAAACGCGGCGATGCAGCTGTCATCATTGCCAGAGCATTGAATCTTGACACGAAAAATGCTCCGGATGCAGGCTTCAAAGATGTGAACAGCAGCATCAAAGGTGCTGTAAATGCTCTTGTGGCTAAAGGAATCATCAGCGGAGTTTCCAAAGATAAATTCAATCCGGATGCTCCACTTACTCGCGGTCAAATGGCGAAAATTTTGGTAAACGCCTTTGATTTGAGCAAATATGCGAAAAAAACACCGTTCACAGATTTAAATTCTACTTTCAAACCTTATGTAGAAGCTCTTTACGGTGCTGGAGTTACAAGTGGTAAAGGTACTACATACGGAACAAACGAAAACATTACCCGAGGCGATTTCGCAAACTTGCTTTATAAAGCAATGGGCGTTAAGCCAGTGGTGGCAGAAAGCATCAAACCTATCGATGACATCACCGTTGACGAAGGAACAAAATTAGAAGACGTTAAACTTCCAGAAAAAGTAACGGTTGTTTACTCTGACAAATCTGAAAAAGAAGCATCCGTAAAATGGGATACTTCTAAAGTGGATACTTCTAAACCAGGTACTTACAAAGTTGAAGGAACAGTTGACGGTACTGATCTGAAAGCTTCTGTTAACGTTGTAGTTAAAGCAGTGGCAAAAGCAGAAAGCATCAAACCTATCGATGATATTACCGTTGACGAAGGAACAAAATTAGAAGACGTTAAACTTCCAGAAAAAGTAACGGTTGTTTACACTGACAAATCCGAAAAAGAAGCATCCGTAAAATGGGATACTTCTAAAGTGGATACTTCTAAACCAGGTACTTACAAAGTTGAAGGAACAGTTGACGGTACTAATCTGAAAGCTTCTGTTAACGTTGTAGTTAAAGCAGTAGCTCCAAAAGTTGAAAGTGTAAGTGCGATTAACGCTAAAACTTTAAAAGTAACTTTCAACAAAGCTGTTGATGACACTAAAGCTAAGTTTGAAGTGAAAAAAGGTTCTGTTACTGTAAACGTAGCAAAAACTACTTTCTCTGCGGATAAAAAATCTGTTGAACTTGAACTTGCTAGCAAATTATTTGAAGGCGAGTACACTGTTAACGTAACTGGTCTTGCTGATCAAGCTCTTACAGGTTCTGTTAAAGTTGAAAATGAGAAAGTAGCTAAAATCGAACTCCTTGGTGAAGTTGCTCCAATTAATGCACAAAACAAAAAACAGGCAACAGTTGCTTATCGTGTTTTAAACCAATACGGTGAAGATATTACAAAATCTCCAATTGCTACTTCTATTGAATGGCATGCATCTAGTGGTGTAACAGCAGCTGATGATGATAAAGGACTTTTAACTTTAACTAAATCTGATGACTTTAAAACAGGAGATAAAGTTGCTTTAACTGGCATCAATACATCTACAAATACAGTAGTTTCTGGTGTTGTAACAGTAAGTGATGCTTCCGCTACGGATACGGTAGAATTCGATGGCGTTTATAATAAAGATGGTAAAGAATTCTCTGGTGATCTAGACGTTTCTGATTTTGCTTTATTGTTAACTGCGAAAGATCAATATGGCAAAACCGTTAAGGCGGATCAAGTGAATGATGATGTTGTATTCATCTCTTCAAACCCATCCGTTTTGACAGTTGATAAAGCATATGATGAACAAGGAAAAGATAAGAACCAAGTTGGTTTGAAATTTAAAGCTGGTTCAAACTATGCTAATGGTGGTAAAGTAATTATCACAGCAATTTCTAAATCAAGTGGTAAGGTATCTCAATTTGAAGTGAATGTTAAAGCAGCTCCAAAACTTGATACCTTCACTTTAAGTGCACCTACTGATGTAGTGGCTGCTGGAGAAACTGTAAAGATTCCATTTACAGCTGTTGATCAATATGGAAATGCGATTACAAAATATGATGATCTTGAAAATAAAGTTACTTTCTCCCCTGATAATGCTAAGTTGAAGAAAGATGCATCAGGAAATGCTTATCTTGAATACAAAGCACCTGATACTAAAGGTTTACAAGTATTAGTAGCTACAGTTGCTGGAAGCGGAAAAGTTTCTCAATTAACTATTAATGTTAAAGATGCTGCATATCCTGCAACTATCGAATCTCTTAAAGATGTAACAACTACTGTATCGAAAAATGGTAGTGTAAAAATTGGTCTTTCTAACCTTGTAGTAAAAGACCAATATGGTCGTACTTTTGATCTTAAAGGTAAGTTATCCAATTCAGCAGGTGCGGGTAAATACCGAATTGTTGCAACTGACTCTAAAAATGGTGCTGTAAAGGTTGGCAATACAGATACTTCAGCTGAAATCACGGCTGACGATGGTACTATTACAATTACAGGTCTTGAAAAAGGTTCGGAAGATGTAACATTTAAACTTCAGCAATCTGTAAAGAATAATGATAACAATTATTCTTTTGAAGATGTAGCAACAAGCCCATTAAAAGTAACATTTAATACAGTCGATAAATCTGCATTTACTTCCTTTGAAGTTGGGGATATTGCACCGTTGTATGCTGATGGTACTGCTAAAACTCACAAACGTGATCTTAAAGTTTACGGTGTGAAGGCTGATGGTACTAAAGTTGAACTTCCATCTTCTGATTACACAGTAATTACTGACGACAATGTCGCTTATGATAAAGATACAGGCACATTAAATGCTCGTTTAGGTGCGACAGCGGATAAATTTGGAACAAAAGATGAAATCACTTCTAAAGTTACAGTAATCGTAGATGGATTTGATACACCGAGCACTATTACAAAAGATGTTGTAATTTCAAAAGAAGCTCCAAAAGCAGATAAAATTGAATTTACAGATGCAGTTTCTAACGGTGTAGCTTCTATTTCTGCAAGTGCTTTAACTGGCAACAATGATGCTTCCGGTTTAGACGCAGTTCTTAAAGTTACTGACCAATATGGTGTTAATATCAATTCTCCACAACCAATTATTACTGTTACAAATGTAAAAGAGAAAACTGTAGATGCAAATCCTAATAATCGATTCAAGGTTGGAGGAAATGGATCTAATACAATTGATATTCAAAATGCAGAGGCTGGAGATACATTTACTGTAACTTACCTGTTAGACGGTAAAACAGCGACTGTTAAGTTTACCGTTGTTGCTGATAAAGCTGATAAAGCTGATAAAGCTGATAATGCTGGTAAAGCTGATAATGCTGGTAAAGCTGATAATGCTGGTAAAGCTGATAATGCTGGTAAAGCTGATAATGCTGATAATACTGGTAAAGCTGATAAATAATTTAAAAGCTATTACTTCGAAAATGTCGAAAAGCTCTGTAGAGAGAAATCTCTGCGGGGCTTTTCTTTTTGGTTCTATACTAAATGTTGGGGTTAAGAGACTTTTCAGGCAAAATAAAAGCACTTACGAAGATCTCCCTTTAAAATGATAGTTGGCCGACTACATCGAAAGGCAGATTTCGTAAATGCATTCTCATCTTATCACAAACTGCTTTGTTGAAATCATTATCACTCGCGTTGAAGTCCGTATTTATTGACCTGTAAAATTCCAAAAATGCCACTCACTGCTGCCAGAATGAAACTTTCTCAGGACCATAATGATCGGGTTCGAAACATTTGTATAGTATTAACTTCTCTTGTATTCCTTCTGTACCGTTTTCCGTCTCCTCTCCTGTCCGTAATGATATAAACAGATCTGTAATTAGAGAGAATTGATATTACGTGACAGTTGAAAGTCTGCCTGAAAGAGAGTCTTTAGATGGCCTACCTGAAATCATCTGTATCAACTTCTACCAGGACTAAACTTGCCTCGTCAGGCAGCTCTATATCCTCTGCTTTGCTTGGAACTGGGATATCGTATCCTTCATCCTCTAATACAGATAACAGACTGCCTAGAGCATCCTGAGCCATCTCTACAGCCTGATGCAAAGTCTCTCCATCTGTAAAACAATTTTCAATATCAGGAAATGTTACAGTAAAGACTCCGTCGACTTTCTCAATAATAGAATAAAATTTATAAATAGCCATAGTCTCTCATCTCCTTCTTTTTGAGCAGGGCGCCTCAGTCCTCTCAATATTTGTCGAACAGATGTTTTGACAAAGGAGGAAGACTCTGAGGTCTTTTTTTACAAGGTTTTGATTTTGTTAAACATGAAACGTAAAATGGAAGAAGCTCAGCTGCAATTTAATCATTGATTAGCCAAGCTCCTTCCTTTTTGTTATAATACGCTTACAAGGGAATCGATAAAGTCGTTGTCATCGATTAGTTCTATTCTTTGAGTTTGCGACCATTTTTCTATATCAATGGGTTCATCAAAAACTTTCATGATCTCTACTTTGCGAATGTGTCTGTATAAGGGATGATTCGGATCAAAATTATAATCACCGGTTATACGAGCGATTAATTTCATTTTAAATGTAGTTGTTGGACCTACTCCCACAACCACATAGTCACCTTGTTGCGCCCATTTGCAAAACTGATTAAACCTGCGTAATATACGTACATTGTCAAGCGGTGGCTGGTTGTGCGGATATTGATTATAATTTTGGTCCACTCCTTTCTCATCTACACCAATCTCACTGTTTTCGATAAATGAGTCAGCCCATTCCTTAAATGTTTTCATAACCCAATAGTTGGCCATTTGTATTCCTTCCCTTCTTCTTATTTTATATAGTTTAATAATATGGCAGCTGCTTTGAGTCGTAATTCTTCATTCTCGGATTCCATTGCTTTATACACAATGTCTAATGCTTTTGAAAGTTTTTCTTTTGGAATGGAAACGCTGCTTTGAATTTTATTCTTTTTGTTGAGCAGCTTATCAAGTTCTGCTTTAGCAATAGGATGTTTGAACTGAGTAACTGTTCCGCGATTTCTCAACAGTTCTTGAACCTCTGCGTTTAACTCGCTCTTTTGGACCGTCACCAACCAATTTACATCTCTTTGGTGGCATTTACCGTCAGTGTCATTGTCAAATTCCTTTACATACTTGTAAGGTCCGATGATTCCCAGATGAACGTATTCGTTTTCAGAAATTAGGACATAATCGCCTTTCTGCATAGTTCGAACAAAAGTGTTTACGAATCCCAAATAAGTGGACAGTTGTTGACCTTCGTACTTATACACTTTTGCCAGTCGTTCACGAATAGTGTCTTTCGTAGCGTGTGTTAAGTCTCCTATGCCCGGCCAGCCAATACAGATGTAGTTTTCCCGTAAGAATTCACCGCCTCTTTCAATTCCGTGGGGTTTCGTTTTCATTTGAAATAGGCTCATCTCAACCTCCTAATCCGTCAGGGACATTGACGGTTAATTTTTTATTAATCATAATACCTTTTATTGTAAATGTCAACCATGGGATGCGTGCCTGTCACCACCCGAAGATTATCAAAATATGTCGAAAAGCTCTGTGAGGAGAGAAATCTCAGCGGGGCTTTTCTTTTTTATTTTTAAAAGATAAAAAGGAGAAGCTTTACGTACTTCTCCTTCCTCATTCCCGCTCCCATTCTTCCTTACAATCTGGACATTGCCATTTAATCACCCGGTCTGCTTCCAGATTTGATATGCCGATTTTTCTGCTAAAGTGGGTGGCATTGCCGTAGTGGTGCTGCAGTTCTTTCGGAATTGGGTTTCCCTGTAGATTGGCTCCGCAAAAAGGACAATCTTCTTTGCGATCATCCATGTTTTTTCACGTCCTTCCCAAGGTAAGAATGTCCTTTTTTATTTTCAGAAACGACAAAAGTTCTGTAAATAATCCAGTTTTAGACGATTTCCGATATGACATATTTTTTGCAAGGGACTAGTAATTAATATTTTCTTAATACAAATATACAAAAATATAAAAATAAAGAACAAAAACATTAGAAAAATATTAGATTTTCTATTTAACTTAAATATCGAAAAGAAGTTTTCAGATCCAGCATTAACTGTCTTTATTTACCACCAACAACAACAGACAAGAAGAGCAACGGTTAAGTTTAAATGATATTTTGATCGGCATCGAAAACGATCTTTTTTATGCGAAAAGCAAAACGCTCAATAAACAATTGCTCATTACGATCAATAATATTCTGAATACACGAACAACCCCAATCCGATACGTTTCTTGTACGATTTAAGCTTGGACGGCAAAAAATTTGGTATAATTTTCTTTAGGATGCGATATTTTCTGAATGTTCGTACATTCCGAAAAATTGGCCGTCCGGTTTCATTAACATCGGGCTCTCTCACGGCATACCTGCTTTATTAATTGTTTGGTGCAATGGCAGGAATTTTGTTGACGTTGTTAGCGATCCAAAACGGTAAAAAAACGCCTTGGGACAGCGCGTTTTTATTATCCAAAGTTTAAAATATGGATAAAAGAAAAAGGCAGGGTATTCTCTGATATTTTAAGAGGGTACCCTATCTGCATGAATACGGAATTACTTGAAAAATGTTCAAATTTCAATGAACGATAAGGTGGGATCTGGAAGCATGCATTTGAAGAAAATTTTAGTTGTAGATGATAATGAAGATATTTGTCTTACAATCAAGCAATATTTGGAACTTTATAATTACACGGTGGAATATGTACATAACGGCACCGAGGCATTGCAAATCATTAACAATGATTTTGATTTGATTATCTTGGACATTATGATGGAAGGCCTTGATGGAATGGAATTGTGTGGGATTATCCGTGACAAAGTGAATTGTCCGATTATTTTTGTCAGCGCAAAAACGCTGGAGGAAGACAAAGTTCAAGCTCTATCCATCGGCGGGGACGACTACATGACCAAACCTTTCAGTTTAAAAGAGTTGAAAGCAAGAATTGATTCCCATTTAAGACGGGAAGAGCGGATCCGTTCGAATGACAGGCATTTGTTAAGTTCTAAAAATATTACCATCGATCTTTTGGCCAATGAAGTCTTTTGTAAAGGGGTTCAATTGCATTTAACAAAAAAAGAATATGAGATTATTAAATTGTTAATGTTGAATAAAAATATGGTCTTTTCTAAGGAAAGAATTTTTGAACGGGTATGGGGATTGGATTCGGAAAGTCAATTAGAAACGGTGACGGAAAGCATTAAAAACATTCGGAAGAAAATCCGGTCTATGGATAAGGAAAACTCCTATATTAAAACATTATACGGATTAGGCTATAAATGGGATGTTACGATGATGTATAAAAAACGGTTCAAATTGAACCGTTAAATATAGTAGTTATGCATATGAAATTCAAAACTCATCATCATAATCATCTTGACCGTATTTATCAATTTCTTCGTTGTGTTCCCATTCATCACGAGAAATTCCAGTTGTCAGTACATCATTTTGAACTTCTTCACTGTTCCATTTGTCATCCCATTCATTATCTCGATAATTATTTGTTCTTTTCATTTTAATAAACCTCCTTATGCCTTCAACAACTAAATTATAGTATTATTGGTATAATATCAAGAAAATAGAGATTTTTCTAATATTTACTCTTGAGAGGAAGCAAAAGACTGGTACATCTTTTTGTACATCATTGGAGATTGAAATCTCATTATTGGAATGAGTTTATTCGTATTTAAAATCTATATATTCAAAAACACTCGTTTGACATGAAGCCTCTGCGGACATATTACTTTGAAAAAGCAACAGCCACAGGCTTTTCATGGCAGTAAGCCCGGCATGGCCGCCACGCTCCTTGTAAATCGAGACGATATTCAAAAAATATACTGCCAAATCATGCATTTTTTAATTGCTACAAACAAAGGTGGAGGATAAGTATAAGTAAACAAATAACGTGTAAGTTATGATCTACGTAATCAAACTAAAAAATGGACACGATAAATTTTTTGTCAGTACCACTAAAATTGGATTAAAGAGTTTAAAAAAATTATTAAATATTGAATAACGATAGCATAAATGCTATCATGAGGGTAATAATATAGAAAAAGGGAATAATTAATGATTGAGTCAGAAGAATTTGAAATCATATATGAAGGAAACGTAAGTGAATTTGAAGAACAGTTGTTGTATAAATCTGAGCAAGAAGTGAGAAAGGGACGACCGGGACTGTGGTGTAAGATAGCAGATATTTATGTTCGTCAACTTACGATCATACGTTACAATCCATTTCCTGAAGAACCTGATGATATAAGTATTGATGAAACACCTCCATCAATAAAGCATATTAATAAGAATACGGAATATGAAAATTTCTATCGGTGGGGTATACACGGAGGAAGAACTGGCAATCATCGTATTATTTATGCAATTCATAACTTCCATAAGGTGATATTCCTTTATTATTTTGACAAACAATATAATGGCCTAATTAAGCGAGATGATTTGATTCCTGCTGAATTAAATTATGAAACTTATTGTGCTTTGGATCCGAGTCTTTACTAAATGAAAAGGAGGGTTCCATATGAGTGATTTTTTTAAAAAATATTCTGAAATCCGTGGAGAAGATTATGTGCAAAATCTTCAACTAGAAGGGCGTATTGCTGCTCAAATTAAGACGAGACGCAAGAGTCTAAAAATGTCACAGCAAGATCTTGCGGATTTAGCTGGAATCCCTAAGTCTACAATTGGGAGAATAGAAGCAGGTTTAACAAGCCCAAAAGTGGATACTTTATTACAAATATCTAAGGCACTAAACACACCTTTTATTATCGATGGCACGTTGGATAATAATCCAAATTTGTATGTTAAATTATAAGATCAGGAAAAAATACACCTATTTTTAGAGTATACATGTGAACTACCCTCCACTTACCACCCTTTCGGGTTGCTTGAAGTGGGGGCTTCTCGGGTAATCCTGTCTAATGACAGAAAATTGACCGAGCTAACCCTCTCGTTCCGAAAGTTATTATTCTTTATGCTAATAAGCGTAATCCCTCATTTTTGATATTGATTGCTGAATTGTGATCGCGATCTAATACAAAGCCGCAAGAACATTTATATACACGTTCAGATAATGGCATTTCTTTTTCCTTGCCGCAACATGAACACTTCTTAGTGGAGGGAAACCACTTATCAATTTTCACAAGTTGTTTCCCCTGTTCTTTTAGCTTATACGCTAAGAAAGTAGTGAACATCCCCCAGCCGTTATCATGAACGCTTTTTCCAAAGTTGAGGGCTTGAGACATGCCTTTCATGTCTAAGTCCTCAATAATCACAGCGTCATAGTTTGTTGCTAATTCTTTTGACTTATGATGAAGAAAGTTTCTGCGCTGATTCGCTGTCTTTTCATGTAGCTTAGCCACTTTCAGGTGTTGTTTTTCCCATCTTGCAGAACCTTTCTTTCTTCGAGAAAGAATTCGTTGTGCTTTTGCTAATTTATCTAAGGCTTGCCGATAGTAACGTGGGTAATTGGCTTTCTTACCCTGTTCACTCTCGACATATAGACCATCCATAGCAAAATCCAAACCAACAACTTTCTGTATTTTAACTGGACGAATATCTTTCTCATATTCTGTCAAAATTGAAATGTAGTATTTGCCTGTCTTTGTTTTAGAAATAGTGCAAGATTTGATTTTATAATCAGCAGGTATCTCTCTATGCTGTTTCATTTTTATTGGCTTTTTGATTTTTGGCAGTTTGATATGACCATTTTCTAGCTTAATATTTCCGTTGACCATATTAGTTGTATAGGATTGTTTTGCTTTACGATTTTTGAACTTTGGAAAATCCGCATTTCCTTCAAAGAAATTCTTATAAGCAGTCTGTAAGTTCATTTGTGCATTTGCCAAAGCTAAAGAATCCACTTCTTTTAGGAATGGAAATTCACTTTTATATTTTGCAGGGGTCGGAAACTTTTGCTTTTTAAGCAATTCTTTATCATCCTTGAACTTTTCATACGTTTCTTTGCGTTCAGCTAACATCTTATTGTAGACAAAGCGAACACAACCAAATGTCTTAGCTAATAATGCGGATTGTTCTTTGTTTGGTAACAAACGAAACTTGAAAGCTTTGTTTTGCTTGGCCATATCAATTCACCTCACTTTGTGCGGAAAAATTTCGTATATATTGATTATACCGTAAAAAATCCGTACAATCAATATGAGGTGATAATCATGAGAGAAGAGAAAGAACGTGTAGAAATTCGTATGCCTAAGACGATATTAGAAAAATTGGAGCAATATCAAAAAGAAAATGGGATTCCAACTAGAACAGCCGCAATCTTAGAATTGTTGAGAAAGGGATTGGAAAAATAACTTTGGCTAAAGCCAACCGAAATTCATCTCCCACCTACTCATTGGTGCTATTCGCACCTTCACATTCCTAGAGGATGGGAGACTTCTTTCGGAAAGACGTTAAAATCGCGGATCAGCAAAATAGAAACATGAACCGCACCTTGGAAGTCTTCGAACAAATCGAAGAAAAAGTAAAAGGAATCACTTCGGTGCTGGAAGAGTTGGTCAGTGGGGTTGATCGTTC
This sequence comes from Bacillus sp. FSL W8-0102, assembly GCF_038007225.1. Lineage (NCBI taxonomy): Bacteria > Bacillati > Bacillota > Bacilli > Caryophanales > Bacillaceae > Bacillus > Bacillus sp. FSL W8-0102. Next base: position 3,483,480 of record NZ_JBBOWT010000001.1, on the reverse strand, counting down.
TAAAAAATCCAACGAATATGTTCTGCAAAATGTAGAGAGCATCAGTGCTGTTGTGGAAGAAACAGCGGCAGGAAGCGAAGAAATCTCTGCCTCCACTCAGGAACAGAAAAATTCCATTAGTAAAATGGTAGAAAAAGTGTCTTCGTTAAGAGAACTGACCGAATCCTTAAATGCAACGATGTCTCAATTTAAACTGAAAGAATAGCAGGTTGGGTGCCGGGCGTCTGCACCCGATCGTGATTGAACAAAACATGTCGAAGAAAAGCTCTACTGAAAGGTCTCTCACGTGGCTTTTCTTTTTTTAGTTTCTTAGCGGAATGGATCGTTCTTTGTTTTTTGTTTGAAGCGTCGTTCCGGCTGCCGCTTGGCTAATCGGCAAGAAAGATGATAAAACTTCATTCATTTTGATAGAAGTGATTTATAATATGTATGAAAGATTACGTATTTTAAGAAAAATTTACAAAATCCGACATCCTCAAGGAAATGCAAGAGTGGATAAATGGAAATCTTTTGCTGTTTGCGGCAAGGATTGAACCGGTGGTGATTTCGGAGTTGGATACATAAGCAGGGCATATTAATTCATTTCTTACAGCGCGAAGCCGCAAGAGAATCAGTCCGCTGCAACACTTTTTCTCGCTAAGCTGTTTGTAATGAAAAAGAGGCGATACAACGAAGAAGAGCTGAGAATTGAAGCAATATAAGACGTGATTTTTGCGATAGGAGGAAAAATGAATATTCGCAAGCTGATTATTCCTGTTTCTTGTCTTGCACTTACACTTATTATTGGTACATTCGGCTATATGTGGACAGAGCACCTGTCTTTTTTTGATGCGGTATGGCTGACGGTCGTTTCTGTGCTGACGATCGGCTACGGGGATATGACACCGGCGACGATTCAAGGGAAGATTTTTACCCTTATTATTATTCCGATTGCGATTGGGATTGTGACGTATATTTTGGCCCGATTTGCCAGTGCGGTGATTGACGGGAAATGGGCGGATGAGGTGAAACGAAGAAAAATGAACCATAAGATTGATCAACTGGAACATCATATTATTGTATGCGGTTTGGGAAGAGTCGGCAAACAAGTGGTTGCTCAATTAAAACGGGAACATCAGCCGATTGTAGCGGTGGAAAAAAACGAGCAAATATTAGAAAAAACAGAAGATCTTCTTTATGTGAACGGAGATGCCACCGATGATGATGTTCTCATCGCGGCCGGCATTGAACGGGCTTCTTGTATTGTCATCACGCTGCCAAGCGATACCGATAACGTGTTTATTACGCTCACGGCACGAGGAATCAATCCGAATATCCTCATTGTAACGAGGGCGGAGAAAGAAGAGGCGGAAAAAAAGTTATACAGTGCCGGTGCGGATAAAGTGATTAACACCTCCAGCATCGGCGGAAAACGAATGGCGATGTCCGTATTGAAACCAGTCAGCATGGAATTAGTGGATACCCTTTTGCAAGATTCGGAAGGAGCCTATAATGTGGAAGAAATCGTGCTGAGAGAAGATTCCAAGCTGGTCAATCAAACGTTAAAGCAGTCGAAACTCCGTCAAGTGTGCGGGGTCACCATTGTGGCCATCAAGCGGGGAAATACGATCATCAGCAACCCGAAACCGGATGAACAACTGTTGGCCAATGATTTATTGATTGTCTTTGGCAGAGAGGATCAGCTGCGGAAATTCGAACAATTGTGATGCGACCTTATCACCCGCCGGAATTTTTCTGCGTATGTGCTCTTAATATTTGAGACTATCTATTGATGGATGCTGCTTCCGCTAACTTTATTGCATTTGACTCTCGCTCGACGGTTCGCCATTCATGGTACTGACCGCTGAAAAGAATGGAGTAGTTTCTTGAACAATGGCAGACAATAAAGAGGAAGAGTTGGATAAGGAGAGAATTGTTTTTGAAAAAAATCATTTTATTCGGTGCTTTATTTCTCGTTTTTTCTGGGTGGGCGGATCAAACGAATGCGAAAACCATTTTAAATGCGCCCTATATTCAGCAAATGCCCCAATTGCCCCGCGGCTGTGAGGTCACATCTCTGGCGATGCTTTTGCAGCACGCAGGAGTGAAAGTGGACAAAATGACATTGGCCGAGCAAGTGAAAAAAGTTCCTTTTCGTCAAAACGGCCTCTACGGCAATCCGTACGAAGGATTTGTCGGAAATATGTACACGTTCACACAAAGCGGCTACGGGGTCTATTATCCCCCCATTTATGAATTGGCTCAAAAATATATACACGATCGGGCTGTCAATTTGTCGAATAAAGATCTGAAGACGATTTATCAATTTATCGATCGCGGTGCCCCGGTTTGGGTCATTGTCAATTCGAAATTTAAAAAGCTGCCTTCTTCTGAGTTTCGTATTTGGAATACCAGAAAAGGCAAAGTTGCCATTACTTATCGGGAACATTCCGTTCTTATAACGGGGTATGATGATCGTTATATCTATATCAATGATCCTCTGTACCATCGGAAAAATCGTGCGGTCAACAGGAAAGGCTTCGAAGCGGCCTGGATACAAATGGGCAGACAAGCGATCAGTTATCTGCCAAAACCGAATTGGAAGAAAGAGTTGAAAAATGGACAGATAGGGAAAGTGACGATTTTAAAACCGATACAGCTCCAAAGCAAGAATGAAGCAGGTCAGCTCAAGTTCGTCCGAATGCTTTACCCATATGAGACCTATCGAGTGTACAGCTACAGCAAAGACAACGGAGGAATGTACCAAGTAGGAAATAATCTTTATGTCAAAGCGTTGCAAGGATATGTTCTATATGAAACGCCTTAGTATAAGTGTCTGTTCGTCCTTAAATGTGTTGAAAAGCTTTGTTTAGGCCTTTGACATAGCCCCCTTTTTTATACGAAAAAGCATTTACTCTTTCAAAATAAATGTTATATTGTTGAAAGAATGAATCTTTAGAACTAGGAGGATAGGTACAATCGATATGAAAAAAGTTTTTGTTTTTATTACGTTTATTCTTTTATTCGCTGTTATTGTCCCCTTACAGCAGGCAGAAGCGAGTACAGGCTATCATGTAGTCAAGGTAAGCACGACATTAAATGTTCGAGAAAAGCCAAGTCCGAAAGCCAAAGTAATCGGTTCTCTAAAAAATGGGACAGTTGTTTATGTATACAACACGGCGCCCGGTGGATGGTCAAAAATCAAGTACAATAATAAAGATGGGTACGTTGCATCAATATATCTCGTACAGCAAGGGACAGCGAAAACGGTATTTAGCAAAAAAGCAGTGATAACCGCATCCCCATCCTTGAAAGTTAGAGAGAAACCAAGCCCAAATGCCAGAGTGATTGGAACTCTTAAAAAAGGAGCGGTGATTTACGTATATGCGGTCAAAGATGGCGGTTGGTCGGAAATCCGCTACAATGGAAAAACCGCATATGTAGCCACAAGTTTTTTTCGATTTACAAGCAGACTTACAATCAACGAAGCAAAGCAGTTAATTCTTCAAAGCTTTCCTCATCCGGACACAGAAGTTAAAATGATTTATTACGAGAAAGAAAGAGATGTATATCGTGCTCGAGTTGGATACAAAAATTTTGCTTATGGCTACTGGTATGTCATTATTGATCCGGACAATGGTGCTATGAAAAATGATTAAGTCTGTTACCCTTCCGATACAAAAAGTCCTGTAGAAGCTTCTACAGGTTTTTTTTCTTGTATTTGAAACTTTATTTTGTAAGGACAAAAGTAAAGAAGTTCATTTTTGAATTTCCTTCGATGGGAATTAGGCGTCGGAGTCTTGAATTATTTTCTATAAGTTCAATAAAAAAATGTGATTTAGGACATTGCGCCCATAAAATATGGTATAATTTAACTAGTATGGAAATACCACTACATAATTCGATAATATGAGAAAGGAAATAGTAGTGAAAAAGAATCCATACATATCCTTTATCGTTGTAATATTTTTATTATTTAGTAATTTGATTTTTAACTATGGAAAGGCTGAGGCAAAGAATTCTTTTAAAGATGTACCGACGAATTATTGGGCGGCGGATGAAATTGACTATTTAAGCTCAAAAGGTATTATTAGCGGGTTTAATGATGGATCCTTCAAGCCCGGTCAATACATAACCAGAGGACAAGCTGCCATCATGTTGACGAAAGCTTTGAGCCTAAGTACCAAAAATCGTCCGAACCCTAATTTAAAGGATGTCAGCACACGTAGCCCTTATTTCCAATCGGTAAGTGCTCTAGCAGATGAAAATATTATCGACGATCTTATTAAAGATGGTTATTACTATCCTGGTCAGCTGCTGACGAGAGGAGAGATGGCGGCTATTTTGGCAAAATCTTATGGATTGGGCGGAACATCCACCGAAAAATACATCGATGTTCCAGATTACTATTGGTCGTATGAATACATTCAATCATTGGCCGCAAACCATATTACAACTGGTTTTAGCGATAAGACTTTCAGACCCAATCAACCTTTAACAAGAGCCGAATTTTCAGTGTTTTTATCACGGATCATGGACAGTAAGTTCAGAAGTGTCGGCAATCGAACAGTCTATTTGGATAATGGGATTGAAGTGATGAATTTTCAGTCAGGGTCTTCGCAAAATTCATATAGTTCTGCTTATGCTGATCCATATTACACTGTAGAAAGCAATACGGGTGAAAAATACAAAAATTATTTGACTATGCATATAAGTTCCTTTGCAGATGCCGGATAAGGCTGGGAATATGTAGAATTTCCGTTAAATGGAAGATATGAAACTTTCAGTGCCATCGTCGGTTTAACCAAACAATACCAAAATACAACCAATGAAATTCATTTAAAATTTACAGCAGATGGACAGCCTTTAAAGAATATGACTTGGACTGCAGGAATGCTGACGGAAAATGTTACTGTAAATGTTAAAGGAAAGAAGATTTTAAGAATTTATATGGAAGTGGAAGATCCAAAAGACACTTCCGAAATAGGTTTGTTTAATCCTGTTTTTACCTTAAACAATGAACCTGCTCCATTAATCAGTGCGCCGCGTCCGTCCAAAACCGTTATCTATAATGAAAATGGGATTAAAATAATGAATTTTCAGTCAGGGTCTTCGCAAAATTCATATAGTTCTGCTTATGCTGATCCATATTACACTGTAAAAAGCAATACGGGTGAAAAATATAAAAATTATTTAACTATGCATATAAGTTCCTTTGCAGATGCCGGACAAGGCTGGGCATATGTTGAGTATCCTTTAAATGGAAAATACAAAACCTTTAAGGCGACAGTTGGATTAACCAAGATGTATCAAAATACAAAAAATGATATGACTCTTATTTTTTCAGCCGACCAACAACCTTTAAAAACCATGACATGGTCTGCGGGCATGCTTACACAAGATGTTTCAATTGATGTGACGGGAAAGAAAGTTTTAAGAATATATGTAGAAGTACCTAACCCGACAGATGATTCAGAAATTGGGTTTTTTAACCCGATTTTTATTAAAAATTAAAATTTGTGCTTAAGTCTGACGGAAAACTCTGCAGAGAGAAGTCTCTGCAGGGTTTTTGTTTTTATAAATAAAAGATTCTGTATATGGCGAAAAGACAACTTATTCACTGATTTTAAATAGAATAGGAATAAGAACCAAATGGAAAAGGAGCGGTTTTATGGCAGTATCCTGTATAGAAGATATGTATAGAGGTCACAATGATAAAAAAGATCCTATTTATTCATCGTTATTATTATGCATGCGTAGGGTAGAGCGAAAAAGGATCTCAAATTTAGCATTTCTTTATCGAGTATTTGTCGAAAAATTTTTACGATATTTTTAGTATCGTTTTGGACGTATATTCTATATAATAAAGTTAAACAGCACGTTCGGAAGGAGGAAGGACTATGAACGTCAATGTTTGGGAGTTCATGGGAATTCAAAGGACGGATCAAACTGAATCTGATCGATTGTTGACTTTCATTATGAATAGTATGATCAGCAGTTTATTTCATTGTATGAAATGGTCACCTGCTAATTTTGTTTCGTTCCCCCAAATGGTAAAATACGGAATTGATCTTGACGATGAAAATTCGTATTTTTGGGACTGGATGAATGAGTACGGTATAGGCTATGTAAAAAACATTGGAAAAACGACGTTACCGGATACAGAGGAAATATTAAACTTTTTAACATATAGACAGATGCTTTTAGAGATGGACATTGAAAATGAAATCCATTCTAATCTGTTATTGTCTATTTCTGAATTACTTACAGCACTAAATGAATTTATAACGGGTTGTATGGAATCGTCTGCCACTGATTTAGTAGATGTTTTTGAAGAAACCGTTTTTTTTAATAATAGGCTGAAATCTGATTCGGATCATATAGAATGGGAATTTATATTAAGCTCTGCTGTAAATCAGCAGGGCTTTTGTTATAATTATACAAAAAAAGGAGTGGATATTATTGGATAATCAACAGGCTTACGAGTTGTATACATTGGCTAAAACAAAAATTCAGTTAATAGAAGCAAGTCTTGAATCTGTACATATAGACAAGATGAAACCGTTTAAAAAGGGGAAATATGTAAATGAAATTGTTTTAGGAAAGCGCTTAGAACCAATTAGTGAAAAAGAAGTTAACACTTTTTTAAAAACCGTCGTGAATAGTAGGGAAGAGGGTAGTGATGATATAGTATTAAAAATCGAAATTGTATACAAAGGACGTTTTAAGGCTAATACTTCTGCTTCAACAGAAAAATTAGAATACTGGACAGATATACAAACGGTTCCACAGTTATTGCCATATACTCGTAGTTTAATAACTTCTTTAACTTCTCATATGCTAATCGCACCAATTGTGTTACCAACGATGGATATCTTGGAATCAATGAAACTGAATCATGAAAATCAATCGGTCGGTGAGTAAATTGAATGCTTTGATGCGAATACAATTCTGCCATTCAGATTATCCATACCCTAATCTTGAACCAACGGCAAAAAAGATTGCCGAATTTTTATTTACTTATAGAAGTCAATTTAGGCCTTTTTGTGAGTTTATGAGGATCAGCAGTACATGGACGCTTGATAATTATAAAACAAAACTCCAAAGATGGTCTCAAGCCATAGCTCCTAATCGCAAAAAAGCAGCTCCAGATACTTTACAATTGATTAATTTAACTCATGAATTCTTTTCAGTGTGCCAAAATGAAGAAGATCGAAAAAAAATGCGCGGGCTAGTTCCGGAAAAGTTATTTGAAAAAGTCTTTAGTTTAAGGCACAGTGGTAAAAAAGGTGTTTTTGGATATGGGGTAATGGTAGTGGTTGATGGCAAACCGGTAAAATATATTCCGTCGTTTTCTTATAAAAAAGAAGATGACAGCGATGTTTATCGGCAAACGGTCGATGCTGGATTTTGGGATGGAAAAGTGGGAGAGTTTGCAGAGGTTAAATTCAGCCCGGAAGCCTTCCATACGAAAGACATTAAATATTTACAGTTACTAGCAAATGAGTTAAATACTGCAGGCCTCAATTATTCGATATTGTTGGTATCTTTTGATAATAAAGAATTAATACGCTTTAAGTTACAGCGTCTAGGTTTATGGAAAAAGGAGGATTCATTTTATTTAATTGGACGAGATGAGTTATTCCAATGGGGGATGAATTCTTAAAAGATGATTATAATGGAAATAAAAAGACCTTTTCCTTCTAATAAAGTGTAGATAGTAGAGATTCATCTTTTATACAAAGAATGGAAATAATATAGGAACAAAAGTATAATATAAGAAAGGAGGGATGTTTGATGATAGATGTTGTTCAAGTAAACCGAAGATCGATGTTTCAAAAAGTTCTTGTGACGTTTGTCATTTCTTTATTATTCGCAACGGTCGGTATGTATGCAGGGAAATTTGTTCCTCCGGTATTGATGTTTCCGTTGGCCATAGCGGAATTTGTCATGATTTTCGCAGCGTTTTTGTTAAGAAGAAGCAAAAGTGTCGGCTATACGTTTGTTTATGTTTTTACCTTCCTTTCCGGAATCACCACTTATCCGATCGTGAGCCATTATATTTCCGCAGCTGGTGCGCAAGTGGTTTTGATGGCTTTTGGTTCGACATTCGGGATATTTGCCGTCATGGGCTTGATCGGGGCCGTCACTAAAAAAGATTTATCGTTCTTGAGCACCATTTTGTTTGTCGCCTTATTAGCGTTAGTGTTCATTAGCATCTTTAATATTTTTAGCCCGTTAACTTCCAGTGGAATGCTCGCATACTCGGTCATCGGGTCCATCGTTTTTTCTCTTTATATACTTTTTGATTTCAACCAAATGAAACACCATCACATTACGGAAGAAATGGTTCCGTTATTAACATTATCTCTGTATTTGGATTTCATTAACTTATTTATCAATATTCTTCAAATCCTCGGTATTTGGCAAAGCAAAGATTAGGCGGCTGTCGCGGCCTGCAATATGTCAAAAGCTCTACAGAGAAATCTCTGTGGGGCTTTTCCTTTATTCGCGTTCGCTGATATAACGCAAGGTTCAAAAGGAAGTATGGTCATATTAAAGAGATCCTGAAATTCCTTATAAGGAAGGGTGCGGAAATGAGAAAAGATCGTTTTTTCTCCCATCAGCTGGTTCAATCGTATCTTGAAGATTTTAGCAAAAGGCTGCATGATTTGCCTCCAGATGTAAAACACCCCTTTATTCAAAAGGTTCGTTCTGATTTATATGAAAAGGCATTGGAAAAAGAAAAGAAAGGGGTTAGTCCGGAAGAAATTCCTCAGAGTGTGTTAATGGAATTTTTGTCTCCGAATGAATTGGCGGCTGATCTTTTAAAAGAGTATGATAGGGAAGATTTGAATCATCATGTCATAAAGCTCAGCTACTCTACCGTGTTAGCCACAGGTTCTTTTGGGGCTCTTTCGGTGCCCATTTTGTTAGGGTTCATCAATGTTTCTGCCATTTTGCCTTTTGTGATCGGATTTATTATAGGGAATATCTATCTCCTATTCGGAAAGTTCACGTGGAATAGAACCCTTCTCTCTCATTTTCAAAAAACGATGAGATTCATCCCTTGGATGTTTGTGCTGCCTTTTGTTCTCTTTGCGGTCCGCACCATGATCGTCCGACAAATCGATCTGTTTTCTTTCTATTATTTAGTGGGGTATCTTATCGTGACTATTTTATATATTCGTTTTCTTAAAATGTTGCCCACACTTCAAGAAACCAACAAGGATTTATCGCGATGATATGCCCGTGAACCAATCACATTGCGGGCATCTAATGGACTTCACAAATTTAGATTATTCGAAAAATTATGATGTTTAGAAACCGGATCGTATATACCTGGCCGCTCCGGTTCCTCTCATCGCTATATGGATGGAGTGGGGGCCAGGTGTTGATCGGCATTCTCATTATTTCCCGCGGAATAACTGTCTTGGCAAAAGAGAAGAGAGAAAGTAGCCGCCAAAGAGCAGATAGACCGGAATAATCGGAACGCGGTAGCGTTGTCCGCCGACGAGTAGACCGAGGGAAGTCAAAACGGCAAATCCCAGTATAAATAAGATCAGAAATAAAATTTCCAGCCGCATTTTCTTTTCTTTCCATAAACTCCAGACGATTCCGGCTATGCTGATGAAGAGAGTCATCCAATCGAGGGCGTCAATCCCTTGGAAGAACAGACCGGTTTTCAGCACAAGCCGTTTGATCGTTTCGCCGGGGTAAGAGAGCATGTAATGAACGGCTTTTTCTTTTAACAACTCGCTTTTTTCTGATAAGCTCAATCGGCTGTATGAAAAATACTCAGGCTCTACAAATTGGTCGACGATGGTCGTTGCAAAGAACGCCACTTTCGTATGAGGATTATTGGCGATATATAGATTTTGCCCGCTATAGTTTTCCAAAAGCACAAATTTCCCGTGAAGAGACCAGTTGTGAAGCCCATTGGCGGCTAAACAAACAACGGGAATCAAAAAGGCAAGAATCGTCGCGGCTCGCAATTTTTTTGTCCGCCAATATAGGAGCCATAACAGGCCGAGCAGCAAAAACACATACATAAGATGAGGCCGGAATAATAAGCTAGCCGACAAAAGCGCTACGGACGTTATCAGCCATTTTGTTTTCTTTTCGTCGCGAATAAAGCGCAAGATGCTGTATAGGATCAAGAGAATAAACGTAATAAAAAGCGTTTCTGTCAGCAAATATTGCGGACCGTTCAACAACAGGACAGGATGAACAGCATACAGAAGCCCGGCCGCCATGCCTGATTTGAAACGGTGAAACAATTGTTCTCCCAAAAAGGCAAGAAGGACGCCGTTGAATCCGTAAACGACATACTGAAAAAGAATAAACAGTTTAGCGCTGTGGAAAAACGCAAACGGCACTAAAAAAATGGAAAACAGCGGGGGCACAATAATGTCCTCTTTGCGGACGGTGTTGATCATCCCGTTTCCCTTGACGAAATTTTCGGCTATATTAAAATAAAGCTGACCATCCGGAGTAATGCGAAAGAATTGTTTTCCGGTTTGATATAAATAAAAAAGTAGTATTGCTTCCATAAGAAGAAACAAGAATACATAACCGATTATGTTTCGTTTATGAATCGTTGGCATATGGAGATCCTTTCTATTGTCATTTTTCATTTGCATTATATCATGAAAATTCTGCTTTGAATTTACAGAGCCGGAGGATTTTGTCTTATGGAAAAAATCTTGATCATCATCCCTGCCTACAACGAAGAGGACACGATACACCATACTGTAAACCGGCTTCGAAACTCCTGCAGCTATGATTTTATTGTCGTGAATGATGGGTCCACCGATCGGACGGAAGAAATTTTAAACGAACATCAAATTCCCCATATCAGTCTGGCGGCGAATCTTGGAATCGGCGGAGCGATGCAAACCGGCTATATTTATGCGTACAGGAACGGATACGATTATGCGATCCAATTGGATGCCGACGGCCAACATGATCCGAAAGACTTGGAAAAATTAGTGCAGGCCATCACCGGCTCCGATTACGATATGGTCATCGGGTCTCGATTTGTGGAAAAAACCGGGTATAAAGGCAGTTGGATCAGGAGATTGGGCATTTATTATTTTTATTATATGTTAAAATGGATTGCTCACATTAAAGTAACCGATCCGACATCGGGCTACCGCATTGTCAACCGCAAAGTAATGAAAGAGTTTGTCCGCCACTATCCGGTTGACTATCCGGAAGTGGAAGTATTGGTGAAATTGGCGCACCAGCATTTCAAAATAAAAGAGATTAAAGTGGAAATGAATGAACGGCAAGGCGGACAATCTTCCATTACACCGTTTCGATCCATTTACTATATGTTAAAAGTCACGTTTTTTTCTTTAATTCGATCGGTTTTTTAAAGGAGCGTTATGTATATGGGGTTTGTGCAAATCATTTCGATTGTCATGGCCGTGTTGTTTTTCGTGCAAGTCGTGTGGCTGACTTCCAAAAATAAACTGCAGGATCAGCAGGCGTTCCTTTGGCTGGTTTTGTCTGTTGCGGCGATCTTGATTGCATGTTTGCTTCCGGTTTTAAATCGATTGGCACGGGCCGTTGGCATTTCGTATATGCCGTCTTTTATTTTTGTGGCGGCTTTTTTCGTCGTGCTGACTTTGCTGATGTATCATACGATTGTTTTATCCAAACAGCAGGCAAAGTTGACCAAAGTCATTCAAGAACTGGCCTATGTAGAAAAAGAACTGGAAGATCTGAAACATTCGCTCAGAGCGGAAAAGGAGGAACGCCATGACGCCGATTAATTTTGTGCTGATATTGGTCAACACTCTCATATTGGTGAGCGGACAATTTTTATGGAAATACGGGATGATGAAAAGCGGCCAAAGTTTTTCCTCTCTTTTGGGGATTTTGAAGCTGCTGCTATCGCCGTATATATTGACCGGTTTGATTTTGTACGGGGCTGCTACGGTGTTGTGGCTGTTTATTTTATCGAAAGTTTCGTTAAGCGTGGCGTACCCGATCCAATCGCTTGCCTACGTGTTTGCATTGTTTGGGGCCTATTTCTTATTCGGAGAAACGTTGACGAGTTGGAAAATAGCAGGCGTGCTGCTCATTGTGGCAGGCGTAGCCATGATTAGCGTTCATAGCGGAAGATAACCATTTATATGTCTAAAGAAAAAGACGAGGGAGCAGCTCCTCGTCTTTTGTCTTTTGGATGAATCTTAATAGAGTTCTGAAACCCGAGTTCGACAGTCACTAGGCAAACAAAATGCCTCTCGCCCCTTGATACAAAAGGGATCGGAGGCATTTGGGCACACTTCGGGCGTGTATCTAGGTGCGAGGGTGGATGCCTAGAATCTTTGGAGGAGGTTCCAGCCCTAGAGCCGCAAGGAATAGCGCTTGTTTGGCCGTCAGTTCGGTTCGTTGATAAAGGTCGCCGTTTTTTCAAGAAAAATGTCCAAGCATGAGACGCTCGCATTCGTCTCTTACTTTCGGCCACGATTCATGAGTTCGGATCTCCACGATCCGAACCAGCAAGAGAGCCAGCCAACTGAGCAGCACATGCGCCCGGATACGGTCTTCCAAGCGATGATACATGGGGCGCAGCTCGAGTGTTGATTTCAACGTCCGAAAGGCCTGCTCGATATCCACCAGTTGCTTATACCCAAGCGCGACATCCTCGGCAGACAAGGTGTCATCGGAGGTTCGGATGAGATATTTGCCATCGTACTTTTCCGCTTCACGAACCGCTTGCTTGTCGATGCGAAGCGTTCCATCCTTCAATTGACGCAAGTATTTTCCGTAGGACGGATGGGAACGCAGCCGGCAGGTGGCCTTATGATGAGCTTCATTGGGGAGTTGGCGAAGCCCCTCCAACTCCTCTTTCAGCGATTCGAGCAGCTTTTCCCGTTCCTTGCGTTGGCGTTCGGCTTCGCTGGGATTGTACACGAGAACATAGCGCTGACGCGCTTCTCCGTCGCCCACGATGATTTCTTTAATATGCAAGTTCTCGCGAACTTGTTGGTAGCGCCCGCGACGGTTTAGGGCCTCTTCGACGGCGGCCTTGCCGGACCGCATTTTTTCGCCGACAATGTAGTGTCCCCCGGCCTGTTGCAAGATTCGCAAATTCTCTTCAGACGAAAATCCGCGGTCCATCACGCTGATCACACGCCCAAGCTTCCAGCCAATCAAGTCTTGTTTCACCTGTTTGATGACCGTCATATCCATCGTATTGCCAGGCCATACCCAAGCGCGAATGGGGACTCCTTCCCGGGTAACGGCCAGTCCAATGACGATTTGGACCAAATCGGGACGCTTATCTTTGGAAAACCCCTGCTTTCGAAGCGATTCTCCTTCTGGTGTTTCGGATGGATCCACTTCGAAGTACGACGAAGTCGTATCAAAGTAAATCAAATCGACTTCCAGGTTCAATAAATCGGCCACGGCATGGAACACTTGGCGTTCCAATTCCGGCTGCACAGCCAGCAGCTCATCCATCGCCCGGTACAACTGGTGGCCGGCGACTTGGGGAAGATGAGGGATATGCACGTCTTTCTCCACCCACTCCTCCATCGCCAACTTGCTTGACGGATGAAGGGCACGATTCGCCACCATGGCAAAAATCAGCCGTTCCAACGGAATCTGATGATGTCGGGAGGCAAACAAGGAGTGGAGAATCTCTCCCAATCCCAGTTGTCTCCAGAGCTGATCCAAAAGCCAAGCGCCACCAAGGCGTTTGCTTGATTGAAACTGAAAGTCATCCGACACTTCTCCTGTCAACGTCTCGATTTCCCAAGCCTGCTCAGGAGAAAGGAATCGCGAAATGCTTTTGGCCAGACGCTCCAAGACAGCGCGATCCACCTCGTCTTCGCGCCCAAACGAATAAATCACCTTCGCTTTCGCATATTTGGCCTTCGGATCCCATTCGTTGTGAGCAAGCTGGAGATACGCCACGGTCGTTCCATCTTTGTTTTTGCGTGTTACTCGCCGTATGTACATGCCTATATTATAACCGATATTCAGCTGTTTTAAAAGTTAAAATAAACAAGTCGTGTGCCTATGAAATTCAGTGTTTTTTTCTAGGATCCGCATCGCGAAATCTTTGATATAACAGCATTTTGGCCATTTTCATTTGCCTAAAATGGCCTCAAAACTGTCGAACTCGGGTGAAAAGTAAGTGAGTTTTTGGGCATCATTTTATTTGTCGCCTTATTAGCGTTTGTGTTCATTAGCATTTTTTAATATTTTTAGCCCGTTAACTTCCGGTGGAATGCTCGCAAGTCGGTCATCGGGTCCATCGTTTTCTCTCTTTATATACTTTTTGATTTCAACCAAATGAAACACCGTCACATTACGGAAGAAATGGTTCCGTTATTAACATTATCACTGTCTTTGGATTTCATTAACTTATTTATCAATATTCTTCAAATCCTCGGTATTGGGGAAGGGACGATTAAGACCGGTCAAGAAACATATCGAAGCCCAGCAGAGATTTCTCCGCCGGGCTTTTCTTTGTTGTACTAAACATTTTGATATTCGCCATTGGTCCATTCTGCCATGCGTTTATTTGGTTTTCGTTGTGATAGCCGTATGGGTAAGTCGCCATATTGTATCGTATTAAAGAGATTCTTTTTCCCACATTTTCACATGACATGTCAGCAAAATTTCTCCTTTTGTTACGACGTGATGAGCGGCGTATTCCAAACTTTCCACTTTTTCAAGTATATTTGTAATGATCACAGGAGTTACTATTTCTTTATTCTTTCTTTCTAAATACTCCAAATCCACCTTTAATAAAGGCTCTCCGGTTTTTACGATTTGTCCATTTTGAACGAATACTTCAAATCCTTCTCCATTTAATTCTACTGTATCTAAGCCAATATGTATAAGGATTTCCAATCCTTTATCTGAGAGGAGACCTATGGCGTGTTTTGTAGGGAAGATTTTCACGATTTTCCCATTGGTTGGAGAAACCACTTTTCCGCTACTTGGGATAATGGCTAAACCGTCACCCATCATTTTTTGAGCAAACACAGGATCAGGGACGTGCTCTAATGGTATCACTTCTCCGCTTAGTGGAGAATATAATTCTTCAATCACTTTTTTGGCTCTTTTACGAAATACATTTTTTAACATGTCTCATCCCATCTTTCGTGAATAGTTTGAGTATGATAGAATAACATAACTTGAAAAGGAGAGATTACCGTATTCCAAAAAGTCTTAGAAGAATGCCTTTGAGTTTGAGTGCTTTTCAATGAATGGATCCTTGTTCATCGTTTTGATCACTTTCTTTTTGTTTCATAAAATCTACATAATGGTGAAAAAGCATTTCACCAACAATAAAGAAAGAAGAAAACGTATTCAGTTTTGTTCCATCCTTTAGTTCGTTGCATGAACTATAGGCATATAAATTGTATGGAGTCATTCTTGCCAATCGATTGTTTTTTAAATTCGTGACGGAAATAAACGGGATTCCTTTTGCGACTAAAGATTGAACGGCTGGAAAAATGGATGGAGTGTCACCAGAAAACGAAATGATGATGATCAAATCGTTCAATGTTAAATCTTTGATGATCATTTCAAACTCAGTTTGCGCTTGGATCACATGGAAATATTTCCGCACGGGAAGAAACATTCGTTGTAAATCGAAAGCACAATTTAATTGAGCGGTTCCTGTTCCGTAAACAAATATTTTTTCAGTATGATAGATCAAACGGCATATTTCGGAAAAATCTGTATTCTTCACATATTTTAATGTTTCAAGAATATCGTTCCTTAAAATTTCCACTCCACTTTTATGGATATTCGGATCTTTTTGGTCTTGCCATTTCAAAAATACTCGAAACTCGCTATACCCGCTAAAGCCTAGTTTTTGTGCTAATCGTAAAATGGATGAGCGAGAAACATTACATTTCTCTGCTAAACTATTGATTCCTAATTCATAGCAGGAGCTTTTGTTGTTTAAAATATATTTTAAAATATGAAGGTCATTATCATGGAGTTGGTTATAATGCTTATTGATTAACTCTTCAATTTTCATTTTTTAATCCCTCCTCTTGAAATAGTTTACCAAAAATTTCAAAAAGAGGGGTGAAACAAAAAGTACAAATGGATGTCTGTACTTTTTGTTTCGTTTATTTGATCTAATGTTACACCGTGACTTCTTCTTTATGCAGTTCAGGCCAATACTCTTTATTCGCTTCCATTAATTCATCCAATATTTCCTTCGCCACCTTAGCGCTAGGAACAGTTTTGGATAAAGTTAAGGCCTGCCATAATTTTTGATAAGATTTTGTGATCCACGCTTCCACTACTAATTTTTCAACAGAGACTTGTTGTTCCATTAATCCTTTTTGAAATTGTGGTATTTCGCCGATGGACAAAGGTTCAGGACCGTTGCTGCCTACGATACAAGGAATTTCAACCATGGCGGTTGGATCGAAATTGGAAATAGCTCCTTTGTTTTCAACAATTAATAACATTCTTTCATGTGTGTTATAAGCAATGGCACGGGCTAAATCCACAATATAGGAGGCATGTTCATCCACATGAAGGGCGCATCCTTCAGTTGATTGATTTTCAATGACTTTTTGGCACTCTGAAAATACGAATTTTTCACGGCCATCCATCACTTCATTGGCTCTTGTATAATTCGGATTAGAATGTTCTACTACGTAATCTGGGTATAGATAATATTTTAAGTATGTGTTTGGCAAAGTGTCCGGATCCACAGCGAAAACATCACGCGCTTTTAAGAACGTATCATTCCAGCTGGTCTCCGCATCATCATTTTTTACAACATATCCGTATTTTGCGACATGTTCTTTTAACTTAGGCATTAAATCATATCCATCTTTATCGCGAATATCCGTCCACCATCCAAAATGGTTTAAACCATAATATCGAACGGTCATTTCCTTACGAGAAGATAACCCCAAAATTTGTGCCATTCGATTTTCGATACCTACAGGCATATCGCATATATTTAACACTTTTGAGTTGGGACGTAAACGTCGAGTGGCTTCTGCTACAATGGCTGCCGGGTTGGAGTAATTGAGCATCCATGCATTGGGAGAGTATTTTTCCATATAATCAATTAACTCTAACACTCCGCCGATTGAACGCATGCCATATGCAATTCCACCTGGTCCGCATGTTTCTTGCCCCACCACTCCATATTTCAATGGAATTTTTTCATCTAATTCCCTCATGGCATATTTTCCTACTCGAATATGAGCCATGACAAAATCGACATCTGTAAATGCTTCTTCTGGATCTGTAGTAGCAATAAATTGAATATCTGGGGCCTTTTCTCTTAAAATAACTTCACAGGCTCCGGCTATGATATCTTGGCGTTCTTTATCATTGTCGTAAAATTTTAATTTACGGATCGGAAATTGGTCTAAATGATCTAATAGCATTAATACAATCCCGGCTGTAAAAGTGCTTCCTCCACCAGCAATAACAATAGAAAATTTTTTCATTTTTCTTCCTCCTTCTCGTAGTGAACGCTTACATTCTTCTTATATCAAATAAAAAATTGCCAAACAATACCAATCGATCATTCTGTCCCTTATCACACTTTTTGTTCTTTTTCACATGAGGTAAACATTTTCTCAAACAGATAATTTTTAATATTTTTTATTTTTGAATTTTTGTTGAGCTGGAAAGGCTACGCCCCTTTAAGAAACGATCGTTTTCGTAATGAAGATCATCCAGTTTTGCTGCTTTCTTCAGCTAATATTTTTTCAAATTGTTCTCGTACTTGAGGAACGGATAAACCCACAATGACTTGAATGGCTTTTCCGTTACGAACGATACCATGTGCTCCAGCGGATTTGAATACACTATCTGTTGTGATTTTTGATTCGTCTTTCACATTTACGCGAAGACGTGTGGCACAATTTGTGACCTCCACAATGTTTTCCGGGCCGCCTAGTGCTTCTAAATATTGGGCTGCTTGAGCCGCATATTCGTTGGCTACTAGATCACCGCTTTGCTTTTTCGCCTTGTAATCAGCTTTTGTATACAATCTAGTTTCTGTTACATTATCTTTTTCGCGTCCTGGAGTCGGAATATTAAATTTCAGAATTAAATATCGGAAAACAAAGAAATAAATAGCTGTAAAAGCTAAACCAATTCCCCATTGTGTTAAATACGTTGTACTATGATATTTAAATAATGGAATCCAGTTTGAACTAGCTATCTCAAGCAGTCCTCCCCCCATATTTCCGACAACACCAAATGCATACATAGTGGCGGACATAGTAGCCGCGAGCACAGCATGTACGGCAAATAACCAAGGAGCAATAAATAAAAATGTAAACTCGATGGGCTCAGTAACGCCTGCAACGACAGCAGTTAAAGTGGCAGGTAGTAAAAGTCCAAAAACTTGTTTTCTTTTTTCGGGTTTTGCAGTCACATACATAGCGGCTGCGATACCAGGGATGCCAAAGATTTTAGACATGCCATGTAGAGAGAATCCTCCTTGTGGGAACATCTCTTTCAGCGAGTGGGCAGATGTTGCGTAATCTTGCAGATGCTCGATCCAATGTTTGGCGATTCCTCCTTCCGTCACGGCAGGGCCAAAAATAAAAGGACCATAAATAAAATGATGCAAACCGGTTGGGATCAGAATGCGCTCTAAGAAGGTATATAACCACACCCCAAATACTCCGGAACTTGATAAAAATCCTTGTAAAGAGGCAACGCCATGTTGAACCATGGGCCAAGCATAGCAAGTAATTAAAGAAACGGGAAGCATGAGAAAAAAGGCAACAATGACAACAAAAGAGGATCCTTGGAAAATCCCGAGAAAGTCAGGCAATTTCGTATCAAAAAAACGATTATGCAGGAAAACCACGATTGAAGAGATAGCGATAGCCCCAATGATGTTTGTATCTAGGGTTTTAATCCCGGCAATCATTGTCAAACCGTTGAAGCCATTGATTTCTTGGTGAAAATCCACCCCAAACTGATCTCCCCAAATAGTTAAGATTGCGCTAATAAAATAGTTAAAGGTTAAATAGGTAACAAGAGCTTCCATACATGCTCTTGCATGGGCTTTTTTGGCCAAGCCAATTGGGATTCCTATGACAAATAATAACGGCATTTGCCGAAAAACGGTCCAACCTCCTTCTTCCACGACAGTCCAGATTTTAGACCACATGCTATGCGGATCGGCGATGGATCCCATGATGTCGGGATTTTTAAACAATGTCGCCAACCCTACAAGTATTCCGGCAAATGGAAAAAGCAGCACCGGAACAAACATAGCCCCGCCAAAACGCTGGATTTTTTGCATCATACCCATTCACTCCTTTTTCCTATTTTCATAATCTAAAAAGAGCAAAAACAAGGATGGCCACCATTCGAAGATGCATCTTATAACAATCGAAAGCGCTTTCTTTATTTTTATAACACATGCTTTTTTTCTTTCACAATATTGGGACAGAAAACTGTTCGTAATCACTTTCATTGTTCGTTTTCTCAAAATGAGGGAAATTTCTCAATCGACTTAATCGATCACTATATGGATGGAAGTTTGGCTTTATTCTTGCAGACAAGCAAATGATTTCTTCTTCGGAGAAACGTTGACAAGTTGGAAAATAGCAGGCGTGCTGCTCATTGTGGCAGGCGTAGCCATGATTAGCGTTCATAGCGGAAGATAACCATTTATATGTCTAAAGAAAAAGACGAGGGAGCAGCTCCTTCGTCTTTTTGTCTTTTGGATGAATCTTAATAGAGTTCTGAAAAGCAACGGATCACACCGCTTATGCTTGTCCCGTTTCCGTTTAAACGGCACGTTTTTTTCTTTTTAAGAAATTCAGCATTTGGTAGAAACCTTCCCGATAAAACAGATACAGCCCTGCGACGTAAAAGACGACTCCGAGCGGCACCAAAATCAGGATCTGCCATAAAGGATAAAGATGATAAAGCGGCAGCGTTTCCTTTATGGCGATCAGTACGACCGACATCACAATAGTCGGCGGTAAAGCTTTTACGATCAATCGAAATAGCCGCACTTTTTGGGACGGATGAAAATCCTTATAAATCACAATGGCCGTGACGATCAAGTAATAGAAGGAAACGATGGAACTGGATAAAGCAAGCCCTTTATATCCTAATGGTTTGATTAAAATCCAGTCCAACAGTGCGTTCAGCAGGATCGTCGTAACGGTCACTCTGAAAATGATTTTTGTTTTCCCCAAGGCGTACATGGCTTTAGAAACGATATATTGCATGCCTTGCGTGACAATAATGGGCAGAAAGCAAACAAGCGCCATATAAGTGTAGTGCGTGTCCACCGCTGTAAACTTTCCTCTTTGGAATAAAAAAGCGATTGCTTCTTGTCCGACTAAATAAATTCCTGCCGTAATGGGCAATAGGGTAACCAGAGAAATTTGCATTCCTGTATAAAAAATATCTTGAAACTTTTCCGGATCATCCAATTGTTCGGATAAAAGCGTAAAGATAATCGCCGCAATCGAAGTGGCGTAAATATTATGCGGGACGGATGTCATAAGCGATGCGTAATTTAAATAAGTAGCCGCCCCCGGAATGCTGGAAGCAAACGCCTTATCGACAAACAGATTGGTTTGGCTGACAACCGAGTTTAACAGCGAAGGGATCAAAAGCACCAGAAACGTTTTCCGAAATGTCGCATCTACATGAAGAGTAGGCTGCCAACGGAATCCCGTTCGATACAGATAGCTGAATTGGATGACCACGCCGATGAAAGTTCCGATGATAAAACCGTAAGCTAAGCTGTTAATTCCCCAATAGCTGGAAAACACCAGAGCGAAAAGCGCACTGGTCAACGGCTGGACAAGCTTGGCGAATTGTGAAGGGACGAACACCCGATGCGCCTGTAAATAGGAATCTAAAATACCACTTAATGCCACTAAGCTCATAAATAAAAAGAAAAATTGAGTGATAGCCACAGCGACTTTTTCTGTCTGTGGTGCCATGTGGCCATAAATGAACGGCACGATGTCAGGAACAAAGAAATAGCCGATCACTGTAATCACGAGGAAAAGCAGAACCGTAAAATTCATGACGCCATTCGCATTTCGTTCCGTTTGTTTAGCGTTCATTTTGGAATGGCTGACGTACAGCGGCAAAAAAACATTGTTAAAACCGCCGGAAATCATGTCCATTGCCAGGCTGATAAAAGAGAAAGCAAGAATATAACCGTCCGTCAGATGACTGACTCCAAATTCCCGTGCAATAATGCTTTCTCTCAGGAATCCCGACAGTTTAACAATGAAAGCTAAAATAGTCAGCCAAATGGCTGTTTTTTTCAAGGACATAACGAGACACCTCTTCAAAATAAAATGCAACAGCCTTCCGAAACGGCAGCCGTTCTATAAGTAACGACTGTTGGAAGAGTTCATATGTTCATGTGTCATATAATGGGAACAGCGCAATCGATGTCCAATAAATGATGGAACGTCGGTCCTGCCCTCTTTTCGATCCAATCAATCCACCTAGAAAAGCCGCCTCGCAGTAAACACGATCTCGTGTTTTTGCAACGCGGCGGGGAACGGTTGATTTTGGTTATGATGGAGAACAGTCTTCATCCTTTATGACGAGGAAAATTTTCCTGCAAGGTGGATGGAACCCCAACAATTTCACAAGGTATACAAATTTTAAATTCTATAAATGATTTATAATGATAGAGTCAAATAATGGATAATTTGGAATCCACTCAAGATGGTTTATATTTTACCATTGGCCTTATGAACATTCAATGTAAATAGTGCAAAGTATCAGTGAATTTGCTATACTATTTGAGTTGAGTACTATGCTTATTAATTTTGCGATTAAAAACAAATTTTTTGTTTTTCAATATCATCATAAAGAGAGGTCTTTCACATGCAAAAAATATGCGTAATGGGATTAGGATACATCGGACTTCCTACTTCTGCAGTTTTTGCGCAGGCAGGCTTTGATGTCGTAGGTGTAGACGTAAACGAAAAAGTGGTGGAAACGTTAAATAGCGGCGGGATCCATATAGAAGAAAACGGTTTGGAAGATGTCGTCAAAGAAGTGGTGAAAAAAGGGAAATTGCGCGCATCTACACAACCGGAAGAAGCGGATGTGTTTATCATTTCCGTCCCGACTCCTATTCATCAAGATGAAACCGCGGATGTAAGTTATGTGATCAGTGCGACGAAGATGATCCTCCCTTATTTGCGCAAAGGCAATATCGTCATTGTGGAATCGACCATTCCGCCTAGAACGATGGATGATATTGTCGCTCCTTTGATCGAACAGGCAGGATTGGATCCAAGAAAAGACGTGTATGTTGCCCACTGTCCGGAACGGGTGCTTCCTGGCCGAATTTTAATCGAGTTGGTGGAAAATACTCGTATTGTCGGAGGGCTGACGCCGGAAGCAGCGAAAAAAGCGGCGGATGTATATCGGAAAGTCGTGACAAAAGGCGAAGTCATTGAAACCGAAGCATTGACGGCGGAAATGTCGAAACTGATGGAAAATACATTCCGTGATGTCAATATCGCCCTTGCCAATGAGTTGGCCAAAATCTCCAACCGACTTGGAGTGGATGCTCATAAAGTAATTGAACTGGCCAATAAGCATCCGCGTGTCAACTTGCATCATCCCGGTCCGGGCGTAGGCGGCCATTGCTTGGCAGTAGACCCTTATTTTATCGTCGAAAAGGCTCCGGAAGAAGCGAACTTAATCAAGTTGTCTCGAGATATCAATAACTCCATGCCTGATTTTGTTGTAGAGCAAGTAGAGAAATTGACGGCGGAATTGGCGAAACCGACGATTGCTCTTTGTGGACTGACTTACAAAGGCAACATTGACGATATCCGCGAAAGTCCGGCTCTTGAAGTAGTAGAAAAACTGATGCAAAATCCGCGCTATGAAATCCGGATTCACGATCCGCACGTTCAACCGGATCAAGTGCCATTTACGCTGCTTCCGTTTGAAGAAGCGATTCAAGATGCTCATCTTGTTGTGATTTTAGCGGATCACAATGAATTCAAACAGCTGGATCCTGCCGTATTGAAACAACGTATGAAAACGCCGGTAGTGTTTGATACGAAAAATTGCACGAATTTAAAAGACGCTGAGGGAATCACCCTTCATCGAATCGGCGATTTGACCAAATTAAAAGCAATTCAGGAATAAAGCAAGGGATGTCAAAAATGGAAAAGGAACAATATTTAGGCGTCTCCGTTTCACCATTGACTTATGAGGAAATCATTGCCGACATTAAAAAGCGGATTGCCGCGGGAAAAAAATCGACCGTCATTGCTGTCAATCCGGAAAAAGTGATGGCGGCGAACCGCGACCCGCTTGTAAAAGAATTAATCAATGAATCCACTTACCAAATACCCGACGGAGTTGGCATGATTATTGCTTCCAAGTTAAAAGGCGGAAAAATTCGCGAACGGGTGACAGGTGTCGATATGATGGGGCGGCTTCTTCGTTTTGCCGCAGAGGAAGGGCACGGTGTATTTTTGTACGGTGCCAAAGAAGAAGTCGTCTCAAAAGCAAAAGAAAATTTGGAACGGCAAATTCCCGGTCTGATCATTTCCGGCTATGAAAACGGCTATGTTCAAGACCAATCAGCTCTTATTCAAAAAATCAACGATTCCAAAGCTGTCCTTTTGTTCGTCGCTTTAGGAAGCCCGAAACAGGAATTGTGGATAAGAGAACATATGAATGAGCTGAAGCATGTGAAAGTGTTTCAAGGAGTGGGCGGCAGCTTTGATGTCTATTCCGGGATGGTCAAACGGGCCCCTGCCTTTTTCCGAAAAGCAGGCTTGGAATGGCTGTATCGGTTAATAAAAGAACCAAAGCGAATTAAGCGTCAAATGGCGTTGCCGAAATTTGTCCTGAAAGTATTGGCCAGTCGTTAAAGAGGAAAATGGCTGGCCTTTTAAAAAGCAGAAAGCGCCACTTGGAGGGGAAGTTCGGATGAAAGTACTCCATGTTATCAGCGGAGGAGAAACCGGGGGATCGCGCAAGCATGTGATTACCCTTTTAAAACAATTTGCAAAGAATGAAGTCGTCTTGGCCGTCTTTCAAGAAGGAGCTTTGTCGAAAGAAGCTCGGGAAAACGGCATTCATGTCGAAGTGTTTCAGCAAACTTCCCGCTATGACCTTTCTGTTTTAAAAAAACTGGCCCGATATATTCGGCAAGAACGGTTTGATTTGCTGCACACTCACGGCCCTCGCGCCAATCTATTCGGTCTTTATTTAAAGAAAAAAACCAATATTTGCTGGGTGACGACGATTCACAGCGATCCATCCCTCGATTTTATGAAAGCAGGAGTGAAAGGAAAAATTTTCACGGCGCTGCATCTTTATGCCGTGAAAAAGATGGATCACTATTTTGCGGTGTCTGAGCGGTTTAAGAAAAATTTAATGGCCGCCGGCATTCGTGGAGATAACATTACCACTATTTACAATGGCATTCATTTTACAGAAGAAAAAGCAGTTCCGGTGCCCAGAGCCGAACTTGGGGCGGACAAGGATGACGTCTTGTTTGTCATGGTGGCGCGTCTGCATCCGATTAAAGGCCATGAAATCGTATTGGAAGCTCTTCAAAAGTTGGGGAATTCACAGGTAAAAGTGCTCTTTGTCGGCGACGGTCCGATTCGAAGCGAGTTGGAACAAGCCGTCGACCGACGCGGCCTCTCCGGTCAAGTTCACTTTCTCGGCTTTCGAAAAGATGTTGAAGAAATTTATGCGGCGTCGGATGTGGCTCTGTTGGCGTCCTATAGCGAAAGTTTTCCTTTGGCACTGCTGGAAGCGGCCAATCAACATTTGCCCGTCATCACCACCGATGTGGGAGGAGTAAATGAATTAATCACGAACGAAAAAACCGGATGGATTGTGCCGACGGGTGATGCCGATCTTTACAGGCAAGCAATGGAGGAAGCGATTTTCCGCAAGCAAAGAGGGGAGTTGGCGAAGATGGGGGATGACCTTTACCAACATGCCTCTCGACATTTTTCCTTGACGAATTTGTATGAAATGATTCGAAATACATATGAACGTTTGCTGTCTTAACAGTCGAAAGTTGCATGCTGATAGGGCATATGGTGTGAGGGTCTGATCCCTCCATGCTTTGTGAATCGATCAGGGGATAAATGATGTTGTTATCCTGTTTTAGCATGGTGGATCCGGCCCTTTCCAATTGAAGAAGCGCTCCTTTTAGATTCAAAAGTTTAGCAGGAAAGAATGATCGTAAAAGGGGTTCTCGTTTCCTTAAACGGAGCGTAAATCATCATTCATTCCAGTCGCTTGTGCCGTTGACGACCATCTTAGGAATCATTTATAATCGGAAAAGTAGTGTTTGCGAAAAATTGCGTTTTTCCTTAATATTTCGACAAACATTGCGTGTCGAAAAAATAGAGTAAAAGGAAGGTTCAAATAGATGGCTGGTTTTCGAGAGAAGTATCAATACATCCTTGTTATGGTTTTATTTGTTTTAGTGGCACTCTTTTTTCCAAACAGTATGATCGGTTTGGCCGTTTCGCTCATAGTAGCTGCGCTGGCGTTTATTCGGCCGAAAGACGGTCTGTTGTTTTTGCTCATCTACTTTCCAACAAGGGCGTTTTTAATAGAGATAAATCCCTCTTTGAAAATAGCCGGTGATTTAATCGCCATTGCTGCCTTTTTAAGAGCGGTTTGGGATCAACGAAACGATTGGAAAAAGATGTTCCAATTTTCGCTGTTTGAATGGGGATTCTTTTTGTTCATTCTTATAGGTTGTGTGTCCGCGCTTATCACGGGGGTTTCCGTAGGGGCTATTATTTTTCAAGTTCGGGCTTTTGTGATTACATACTTGATTTTCTATACAGTGAAGCGGCTGTCGATTGAAAAAGAAGATATTCACCGCTTTTTATGGATTACTTTTACTATGTCTATGATTCTCTCCGTTCAAGGAATTGTCGAAAAAGTATCATTGCGGACTTTGTTGATGCCGGAAACATGGGTGGAGCGTTATATTTCACCGACAAACCGGCAGCGCATTTACGGGTTGATTAACAATCCAAATGTTTTGGCTGTTTACTTAACGCTCGCCTTTATTTGCACGCTATATTTATCAACCCTTGTTTCCAAAAGAACGAAGCTGTTTCTCCTTATTGGTTCAGTTGTGATGATGGGTGTTTGGATTTTGACGTATTCAAGAGGAACGGCTATTGGCCTTGCCGTCGGCTTGATCACCTATTTGGCTTTGTCGAGAAATTGGAAAATCGTTGTGAAAGCTTTGCTGATCATCGTGCTGAGTGTAATAGTGATCAGTATTCCGGTGACAAAAGCGACGGAATTCGTCCAGAATATGAACGTGTTGAAAGAAAAGCCGATTGCGGCGCCTGATCAGCAAGGAGATGAATCACACGCGGAAAAACGGCTGAAAGAGACGTTTGAAGGCAGTACGATCGAGCAAAGTAAAAATACCGGCCGCTTGTTCATTGTCAGAAAGGGTCTGCAAATATTTAAAGACCATCCTGTTATTGGTTCCGGATTTTCGACATTTGGCGATTCAGCGTCAAAATCGTATTCATCGCCGATTTATAAACATTATGGGATCAACTTGAATATTTATTCGGATAATCAATATATTCAAGTAATTGCCGAAACAGGGGTGCTTGGCGTTGTTGGCTTTGCCGTTTTCCTGCTGGGAATGCTGGCTTTTCTCTGGAAAAACAGACATACGGCTTCCCCGTACGCCGATGCGCTTATTTCGATATTAATTGCCGTTTATGTTTGCGGACTGCTTTATAATATTTGGGAAGACAAAACGTTCACCGCCTATTTCTATATGATCCTTGGAGGAGTGGCTTCTATGGCGGCAGAAACGTTTGGGCGTCCCTTAAGATTTAGATGAGAAACGCATCAGCAACAATTTTTGTAAAAAAAGGAGAGTATATGGCTGGCGGCCTGCTCTCCTTTTTTGTTTATATCCGTTCTTGGTTTTGGCGGAATTCGATCTGTTCTTTCGTTTTCTTCCGGTGCAGAGGGACAACTTTTCTCTTTTTCTGTATCGCTTGCGATACTATTTTCTGCTAAACTCTTATATGTAAGGTGGATAAGCGAATGGCCGGCGCTTTTTGCGTATTCGGTTTTTCTTTCAGACGTGCACTCGTTTGTTTATATCCGCCTACAAGAGAGAAAGGTGATATAGGGGAAACGTGGATAAAGAAAGTGCTGCCCTAATGATGTATCACGTAGACACGGATGAATGATCTTTCTTTGTTGTGCAAGCAAGAAGAAGGAAAAAGCATGAAAGCACAGTCATAAAGGGTCACCCGTGCGATAGCTGAGAAACGATGGAATGAAAGATTCATTTTATTGATAAATAAGAGGAGGCAAATCATGAAAATTTTACTCGCCACGGCTTATGATTATCCTCATGCGGGAGGGTTGTCCACTCATGTGACGACATTGAAAGCGGGACTTGAGGAGCTCGGCCATCAAGTGGATATCCTTTCTTTTTCGGACGTGCCTGCATGGAAGCGGAAAGCGCTGGCACAAGGACCAAGCTTCATATTAAATAAGTTTAAAAAAGGAAAAGGCATTGTATGGTCTCACAAGATGAGGAGAAAGTTTCTTTATGGGCTGATCGAAGCCAACAAACAGAAAGGATATGACCTCATCAATGCCCAAGATCCTTTCACTGTATTAGCCGCATTGGCGACCGGAATCCCGACAGTGGCTACTGTTCACGGTTATATGACGTTTGAGTCCATCAGTAAAGGATCGTTGCTGGAAAACAGCGCGGAAGAAGAATACATGAAAGATATTGAAGTACAAGCCTATCGAGGTGCGAGAAAAGTCATCACGGTTGATCAGCGCTTGAAGGAGTATGTGAAAGAAGTTTCCGGGATCGATGCCACGGCGGTGCGGAATTTCATCGATATCCATCAATTTAAGCCGAATAAAGAGAAAAAACAAGAATATAGAAAGAAATATGGTTTGTCGGCGGATGACCGTGTTTTATTTGTGCCTCGCCGGTTGACCAGAAAAAATGGAGTGATCTACCCGGCTCTGGCGCTTCCAGAAGTATTGAAAGAATTTCCTCAAACCAAGCTGATTTATGCCGGCAGCGGAGAAGCGTTGGATGAATTGAAAGAGATTGTGGAAGAAAACCGTCTCAACGATCATGTTGTCTTTTTGGGAGCCATTCCGCACGAGCAAATTAAGGAGTTTTATGCCCTTTCTGATGTCGTATTAGTCCCTAGCGTCCACTCTGCAGGGGTAGAAGAGGCTACTTCCATTTCTGCTTTAGAGGCGATGGGATCCGGCTCTCCTCTTATCGCCAGCGCGGTGGGCGGTTTAAAAGAAATTGTCAACCACCAAGAAGACGGCTTGCTCGTGGAGGAGAAAAACATCAAAGAACTAGTCGAGTCTATTGTTTACTTATTCCAACATCCTGAAAAAGGAGAGGAATTCGCAGCCAAAGCCCGTCAAAAAATCGAATCGGAATACTCCCATATCTCCGCAGCGAAAAAATATGAATCGGTGTATTTAAAAGCCCTTTAGAATTGGATGATATGGAAAATAACAAAGCGGTCCCTGTCAACGTGGGGACCGCTTGCAACATCAAGATCGATAACCTGATTAAGAGTTTTCAGGCCGATCAACTTAAATTCCAAAACCCGCAGCAAGTGAACTACCCTCCACTTATCAACCTTACGGTTTGATTGAAGTGGGGGCTTCTCGGGTAATCCCGTCTAATGACAGAAAATTGACCGAGCTAACCCTCTCGTTCCGAAAGTTATTATTCTTTATGCTAATATGCGTAATCCTTCATTTTTGATATTGATTGCTGAATTGTGATCACGATCTAATACAAAACCGCAAGAACATTCATATACACGTTTAGATAATGGCATTTCTTTTTCCTTGCCACAACAAGAACATTTCTTAGTAGAAGGGAACCACTTATCGATTTTTACAAGTTGTTTCCCTTGTTCTTTTAGCTTGTATTCTAAGAAAGTAGTGAACATACCCCAGCCATTATCATGAACACTTTTTCCAAAATTGAGGGCTTGAGACATTCCTTTCATGTCTAAGTCCTCAATGATAACTGCGTCATAGGTTGATGCTAATTCTTTTGATTTATGGTGAAGAAAATTCTTGCGTTGATTGGCAATTTTCTCTTGTAACTTTGCTACTTTCAAACGTTGTTTTTCCCAACGTGCAGAACCTTTTTTTCTGCGAGAAAGAATTCGTTGTGCTTTTGCCAGTTTGTCTAATGCTTGTCGATAGTACCGTGGGTAATTGGCTTTCTCACCCTGTTCACTCTCGACATATAGACCGTCCATAGCAAAATCTAAGCCAACTACTTTTTGAATCTTTACTGACTGAATATCTTTCTCGTATTCTGTCAAAATCGAAATATAATATTTACCTGTCTTTGTTTTAGAAATAGTACAAGATTTGATTTTATAATCAGCAGGTATTTCTCTATGTCGGTTCATTTTCATTGGCTTTTTGATTTTTGGTAGTTTGATATGACCATTTTCTAGCTTAATATTGCCGTTGACCATATTAGTTGTATAGGATTGTTTTGCTTTACGATTTTTGAACTTTGGAAAATCCGCATTTCCTTCAAAGAAATTCTTATAAGCAGTCTGTAAGTTCATTTGTGCATTTGCCAAAGCTAAAGAATCCACTTCTTTTAGGAATGGAAATTCACTTTTATATTTTGCAGGGGTCGGAAACTTTTGCTTTTTAAGCAATTCTTTATCATCCTTGAACTTTTCATACGTTTCTTTGCGTTCAGCTAACATCTTATTGTAGACAAAGCGAACACAACCAAATGTCTTAGCTAATAATGCGGATTGTTCTTTGTTTGGTAACAAACGAAACTTGAAAGCTTTGTTTTGCTTGGCCATATCAATTCACCTCACTTTGTGCGGAAAAATTTCGTATATATTGATTATACCGTAAAAAATCCGTACAATCAATATGAGGTGATAATCATGAGAGAAGAGAAAGAACGTGTAGAAATTCGTATGCCTAAGACGATATTAGAAAAATTGGAGCAATATCAAAAAGAAAATGGGATTCCAACTAGAACAGCCGCAATCTTAGAATTGTTGAGAAAGGGATTGGAAAAATAACTTTGGCTAAAGCCAACCGAAATTCATCTCCCACCTACTCATTGGTGCTATTCGCACCTTCACATTCCTAGAGGATGGGAGACTTCTTTCGGAAAGACGTTAAAACGTCTTCCAGCTCATTAGCAGTATTTGTACTATCCGTAAAGCTATCCATATCGTCTCCATCTTCGGCGAGAGGAAGATTGTCGAAATGGAGATCTACTTCTTGATCAGGTTCATGAATGGCCACTTCATTGCTTTTGAACGTTCCGGCAGGCAATTTTAATTTTGCGGAAATTTTCGTTGAACCATCCGTTTCCACGGGGCCGAACTCATCTATATCTCCCACTCGCTTGCCGGTGCTTTTTCCATTCACATAAACAACAGCATCATCATAGTCAGAATATATCGTGACGTGATTCCCTGTCAGATCCAGATCAGCGTATAAATTATGATCGGTTGCATCCGTTTTCGGATCGAGCTCTTTTTTGTCGGAAACATTGGCGTATTTTCCCTCATAAAAAGCTTTGACCGTATGTTCCGAAGGCAGGAAGGGGCCGAAAGTTCGTTCTTTATCTTTTTCGATGTAACCCATTTTTTTGTTGTCAATGTATAAAAGAGAATGATTTCGGTTAACCGTTACTTTAATAAAAAACGGATGAGGAACAATTTTGTATTGGTCAATCAGACTCCATTTTTTATCTGATTTTTCGATGCTGACAAATGGTTCATCTTCTGGTTTTACAACTTCAACCCCGTTTTCCAAAAGACGAGCATCATTCCTCAGTTTTTTGATCATGCTCGTATACTCGTCCGGATTTTTCTTTAAATACTGAATGAACTGTTTGGCTCCCTCTTCGTCAACTTTCATTTCTGTTTGGCCTGAATTGAACAGGTTGGCAAGTTCTTTGGCATTTCCCTGTTCGACTGTTTTATTGAAATGTTCCACTAATTTGGACGGTTTATGGTTCGATTCCGCTATTTTGTAAGCAAAAAAAGCGGCTGCCAATACAATCACAGATATGGACAAAATGATTTTGCTTTTCTTAGAAATTCCTTTTCCTGAAAATGATTTCAATCTACGGCTCGGGCTTGGTGTTTCCGGCCCGACAGGCTCAGAGTTTTCTACTGCGGCGCCACAATGAGTGCAGAATCCTTGCCCTTGCTTTAATTTTTGGCCGCATTGCTTGCAATAAATTTCCAAATAAGCCCCCTCCTTTTTAAAATAAACCATGACAATAGGACTATTAATATATTACTTGAACAAGATAAAGTTCACAATGTTTTCTGGAAATGAAGTTATATTTATCCAGATTCATAAGCCTATAGTTATATACAATAATGGATCTATATGATAAATTTGTAATATCTGACCATAAGGAGGTATGGAAATGGGCGAATTGCAAACTAGAATTGGAGGGGGTTTGTTTAAGATCAAAGGTGGTCTTGAGCAAGGTAAGCAGAAGGTCCTATTGACCCAGGAAATCCTCCAGCACAAAAAAGTGATCGAAGAAGCCGGAGCCAAGCGGGCAGATTTTATTCTCCAGTTAGGGGAAGAGGTTTATAGAAAAATGAGATCCGGCGAATGGGAGCATAAAGAGTGGAGTGAGAGAATAGCTGAGATTGCTGGGCTTGATCAAACCATTTATAGGGCCAAACAAGAATTACAAAGACTGAATCAAAAGTTTGGATCTGATAATGTTTGCCGGCAATGCGGGGCTCAAGTGACCCCTTTGGACAAGTTTTGCGGCTCCTGTGGTGCGAAGGTAGTTCGGGAAGAAGATGTAAAAGAGACCGAAACAGTGGCTTGCTCTTTGTGTGGTGAACAAGTTCCTGTATCCGCCCAATTTTGCAAATGTTGTGGGACAAAAATGCATTGACAGGAGGTGGAGCAATGTATTGTAAATCATGTGGTGCGGAAAATAGTGATTCCAGTAATTACTGTTGGCAAGATGGTGCGTATTTAGCGGGAGATGGAAGAGCGTATCAACTGCTAACGCCGAAAAATGAGAGTGTCTATTGTTCGAATTGCGGTGAAAAAGTGTCGGAAACGGACAATTATTGCCAATCCTGCGGCAAGGAGTTATTTCTTTATAAGGGTGCTGAACGGGAAAAGCAAATAAAACCTGCTGTTTCATTGGGATTTCCTGCTTTTCAATTTTCGTATTTAAAAAAAGCCTTTATTCCGTCTATTAGCGCTTTTATACTCATGTTAATTCTTAATGCTGCGTTATTTCTTTTTGAGCAGCACAAGTTTGATGAGCTGATCCAAAACATAAGCGAAAACAATCAATATTTTAACATTATTTCCGAAAGAAGTCTCCCACTTCAAGCGTGTGAAGGGCGATAG
The DNA here is from genome assembly GCF_038007225.1 of Bacillus sp. FSL W8-0102. Lineage (NCBI taxonomy): Bacteria > Bacillati > Bacillota > Bacilli > Caryophanales > Bacillaceae > Bacillus > Bacillus sp. FSL W8-0102. Next base: position 3,451,077 of record NZ_JBBOWT010000001.1, on the reverse strand, counting down.
CCCAACGATAAGTGGGAGATGAATTTCGGTTGGCGTTAGCCAACTAATAGGATAGAATATAGCTAGAACGGACACCTTCGGAACGAAGGGAAGCGTAAAGGGTTCTTGTGTGTGGCTTACCGTTCAGCGAACACGCACAAGTCGCTTGAAGCCCCCGCCTCTAAGCGAAGCGTAGGTGGTGGGTAGTTCACTTTTGTAGAGGATCTTTCTCGTGAAGTAAACACCGATTTATATCCATTAAGTCATCCAATAGGATTGACCGATGTCGTGATGTTTACTCATTTGGTGGAGCCTACCTTTCACTTTAGCGTCAATGGATCTGCAGGTTATGGAGACACAGGTTCAATGAAGGGAACATTACATATTGATACTTTGTTTTTATTATTGATTTTTATTCCGATTTTTTCCTCGTTTTGCATCGGGGTTTTCAAGGGACGGAAGCAACGGACTGATAGCTTTTATGAGCAAATCTATAAAGCTGCAGCCATTGGATTGATTTACGGTATATTTTTAAGCGTGTTTTCTCTTTTTAGCGGTTTTTCATTTGATCGATCTTTTGCAAGTCAATATTATAAAATTCATTTGGGACTTTCATACTTCTTATTCATTTATTCAATGCTTTTTTACGGGTGGCTTCATAGCAGCGATCTTTAGTTTGATCGGCATGTTATTTGCCCGAGATTACCGCCATTTTACCAGCCATTTAATCGGGAATGTATCATTTGGACATGCCATTCACCAAGGGTTTTCAACGTTTATTCGCGGACTCGTCAGTGTGATGGCGGTCACCGTTATCGTTGTTTTGATCCAAGTAAACAAGTGGAAGGAAAATTTAGCGCTCCTTTTAGATGTCTCTGGTATGGATAAAATGACGGAAAATACGTCTATGTTTGCCACATTAGTCGGAACGCAGCTAGGGGCGTTCATTTGGAACTTATTGCATTTATCACCGCTCACTAATCATTGGAAATGGGAAGACAGCGAGGGGGAACTTACATATTCCTTGTTTTCCGGTTTAAATAGCTCACATCCGGAATTCCTTCCATCGGATGCGGATTTGATGAATTTACTGGATCCTCCCATTTATTTAAAACTTGCGGTTTTAATCCCCATTTTCTTGTGTCTTTTCGCCGGCTATCGGCTGACGATGAAAAATGGATTATCCTTTAAGGAAATCGCAGTTTTTAGTTTGACTTACAGTTTTTTTATGCTTTGTTTGGCCGGAATTTCTAATTGGACTGTAGGAACCACTTTCTTTTCATCTGATAATAATTTAGAACAGTCCTTTCATTTTTCTTTAGGATTTCATTTGTTTGGGGTCTTTATTCGCAGTTTGCTTTTTTCTTATCTGTTTGCCGTTTTGGGAGGCTATTTGGCCAAAAAGAGACACATGGTGAACTGAGTTGAGACAGAATAAAGAAAGTAAGCGTTGAGGCAAAGCTCGCTTGTAAGCTGGTCTCTGGAACGGAAAATGCTTTTTTCGGAAAATCCCGGAGAAAGATCACTGACTCTGGCGCCATGAGGCAGTTGTTTCTTATTTGCGAACGATCGATTAAAAAACTTCTGCAGCGGGAAGAGTATAAGATAGAACACGGAAAATGGGGAGTGATAAGATGAAGAAATTAGCGTGGACAACGTTGGCTCTGGGAGCTGCCTATTTGCTTCGAAATAAAGAATCCCGCCAAAAACTTATGCGCCAGTTTCAAGGGCTTAATCCTAATTCTGGAAACAGCCATAATGCTCGATAAAAGAGAACTCTTCCCTTCATTGGGAAGGGTTCTTTTTTTGTCCAAAATAAAAAGGCGGTTTTTGAAGATTGTTCATATAGTTCTTTCTTGTTTTTTGGGATGGTCACTAGGTAAAAAGAAGCAGTATTGAAGGTCGCAACACACATAGGATTTATTTTATGTAAGAAAAGCTAACGATGTGACTGATTTGAATACAGATTTTTCGGATTTTTTTCAATTTATAGTCTTGATTCAATAGGAATAACGTATTATGATAATAATACAGACATAATATGATAGAAAATATAACATAATAAAAAGGGGAGATGGGAAATGGATATCGCCACTTCTGCATTTATGTTTCTTGCTACGCTTCTTGTTTGGATTATGACACCTGGAATTGCATTATTTTACGGCGGAATGGTGAAAAGCAAGAATGTTCTAAGTACAACGATGCAAAGTTTCAGCTCTATCGCCATTGTTTCGATTATTTGGATTATAGCGGGTTATTCACTTGCTTTTTCCACTGGCGGAAATGCTCTTATCGGAAATTTAGATTGGGCGGGTCTGAAAGGAGTCTCTTTTAAGCCGAACCCGGATTATAGTTCTGATATTCCACATAATCTTTTTATGATGTTTCAGCTCACGTTTGCCATTTTGACAGTAGCGATTATTACAGGGGCTTTTGCGGAAAGGATGCGCTTCTCTTCTTATCTTATATTCATTACTTTATGGTCTTTGTTCGTTTATTCGCCTGTCGCTCATTGGGTGTGGGGCGTCGGCGGTTGGCTTCGCGAATTAGGTGTTCTTGATTTCGCCGGCGGGAATGTCGTTCATATTTCTTCAGGCGTCACAGGCCTTGTGCTGGCTATTGTATTAGGCAAACGTAAAGATGCGCAGAATACGACACCGCATAATTTGCCGCTTACCATTATGGGGGGAGCGCTGGTTTGGCTTGGCTGGTACGGTTTTAATGTCGGCAGTGCTTTGACCCTTAACGATGTAGCAATGATCGCCTTTATTAATACGAATACAGCGGCAGCTGCCGGTATTATTGGATGGGTAGTAGTGGAATGGCTGGTGAATAAAAAGCCGACGATGCTTGGAGCCGTTTCTGGCGCCATTGCTGGACTCGTTGCCATCACGCCCGCTTGCGGATTCGTAACACCGTTCGCTTCCATCATCATAGGACTTGTTGGAGGAGCCCTTTGTTTCTGGGGAGTTTCTTACTTAAAAGCAAAGTTAGGCTATGACGATGCTCTCGACGCATTCGGTTTGCACGGAATCGGCGGTACTTGGGGAGGAATTGCTACCGGTTTGTTTTCCACCGTTTCCGTCAACTCTGCGGGGGCCAACGGATTGTTTTACGGCGGTGCCGGCTTGCTTTGGAAGCAGCTTGTAGCCATTGGCGCGACATATGTATTTGTTGCACTTGTTTCTTTTATCATTATTAAGGCAATCGGATTGGTCTTGCCGATTCGAGTGAACGAGGAAGAAGAAACGGTTGGGCTGGATATTACCATTCACGGTGAAAAGGCGTATCACGACTAATTTTTTATAGGGGTGTGATGTTTGTTATGAGTGATGTATTGACGAAAATCGAAATCATTACCCGTCCTACCAAATTTGACGAATTGAGACAGGCATTGTCCAAGATTGGTATCAGCGGGATTACCGTAACCAATGCGCTTGGGTGTGGATTTCAAAAAGGATTTACCGAGCTGTATCGCGGCAAGAAAAAAGAAGATGACATGCATGAACGAATTAAAGTAGAAATTGTCGTATGCAAAGTACCTGTCCAACAGGTTGTCGATACAGCCCGAAATGTCTTAAATACCGGAAAACCGGGAGATGGGAAAATTTTCATCTACGAATTGGCCGACGCCATCAAAATACGAACAGGCGACACAGGCTGCGCCGCACTCAATTAAAGGGGCCAGACCCCCATGGTGCGTTAAAGCATTAATGTATAGAAGTTTTGGTTGAGTTGGTTGGATTGTTTATCTTGCTTTTGGTTTGAACGTTTTGTCATAAACAAACAGGGACCGGATGTGTGATTCCGGTCCCTGTTTGTTTATTTTTGTGAAAGTATTCTAGCTCCGGATGCAAAATACGGTTTCCAATATTTTGCTCCGAGGGGTTGGATTTTTACGCCTTTGCTCGTTGCGGCGATAAATTGACTATTACCTAAATAAATTCCAACGAAAGAAACTTTTTTGCCGTCCAGTTTAAAGAATACAAGATCGCCAGGCTGGAGGTGATTATAGTCTACCTTTTGGCCTTGTTTAAATTGATCAGCCACTGTGCGCGGTAATTTCACATTTGCTGATTTTAAGTAAACATATTGTACAAAACCGGATGCATCAAATCCTTTTTCGCTTGTACCACCGTATTTATAAGGTTTTCCAACCAGTGTTTTGGCGTAAGCGGCAACTTTATCCCCTTTTACAGGAGCTGCAGCTTCTGCTTTGCTTGACAGAGGCGCCAAAAGGAAAGATACGGCCAGAGTCAAAGCGGCTGCAAGAGAAAACGCCCATTTAGATTTTGAAAGAACTGGAACCATCGTTATATTCAACCTCCTTAGGAAATCATGTACTAACGATTTTTATTATATTTATCTTTTTACAAAATTGCAATATAAATGTAACAAAAGTAATAAAACAACCAAAACATTCCTTTAAAGTCATATTCGCCAATTCTTGTCTGCATTCATCCTTTATCGTGAATGGAAGGATCGAAAAGTGACAGATCAATAGAGATCAAATGAGAGCTGCCATTCATACAGTTTTATTTCAAATATATGGAAACAAAAATGAAAATGGTTTCATTTTAATCTTAAGGAATTATTCCTAATTCTACCTTTCTATTCGTTGACGAATAGACACTAATCCAATTATGATAGTGTTAATATGAATAATGGATCATATATTATCCTAATAAAGGGGAAGAATCGATGAACAAAATTATTCACTTTGTTTTGAAGAACAAATTGGCAGTTTGGCTCATGACCATCATCGTGACGGTAGCAGGTCTGTATGCCGGACTAACGATGAAATTAGAAACAATTCCGAATATTAATACGCCTATTCTAACGGTAACGACCGCTTATCCAGGTGCAACCCCGGAAGAAGTGACTGAAAAAGTAACCAAGCCGATCGAACAGGCACTTCAAAATTTAGACGGGGTGAACGTTGTCAGTTCTTCTTCCTTCGCAAATGCATCTTCTGTCCAAGTGGAGTATACATATGAGAAAAATATGGATGATGCTAAGAGAGAGGCGGAACAAGCCCTTTCTGATGTGCAGCTTCCTGATGGTGTTAAAAAACCTGACATCAAAAAGCTGAGCATCAATGAAATTCCTATTCTTTCGTTAAGCTTATCGAGTGACAAAGAATCGTTGTCGCAATTAACGAAAAAAGTACAAGAAGATATTGTGCCGAAGCTTGAAAGAATCGACGGAGTCGCGAATGTGCAAATAAGCGGACAACAAGTAGATCAAGTCCAAATCGACTTTAATCAGGAAAAACTGAAAAAGTACGGTTTGGATGAAGAATCCGTTCAAAACTTTATTAAAGGCTCCAATGTCTCTCTTCCTCTAGGATTATATACGTTTCGCAACAGCGAAAAATCGGTCAAAGTAGACGGAAATATTTCCACCATTAAAGATTTAAAAAACATGGAAATTCCGATTGGACTATCGGCAGGAGCATCTGTGGGAGCCGGACAATCTTCCCAAGTGCAGCCAGGTTCATCTCAAAGCGGATTGCAAGGCGCCGGGCAACAGTCAACCGCCGTCCGAGGACCGCAGCAAGGAAATGTTTCGTCGGCCGGTATTCCGACCGTGAAATTATCGGATATAGCTGATATCAAGCTAGTCGGAAAAGCGGAATCTTTTTCCCGCACAAACGGGAAAGAGTCGATCGGACTGGAAATTGTGAAAGCGGCCGATGCCAATACGGTGGATGTGGCGAATGCCGTTAAAGATAAAATGAATGAAATCAAAGGGAAAAACAAAGATCTTCACGTTATTACGGCAATGGATCAGGCTAAGCCTATAGAAGAGTCTGTGCATACAATGCTCAATAAAGCTGTTTTCGGGGCCGTCTTTGCGGTGCTTATAATTCTTTTATTCTTGCGAAATATTAAATCGACGCTCATTGCCGTTATTTCCATCCCGTTGTCTCTAGTCATCTCTTTGTTTGTTTTGAAACAAATGAATATCACACTCAACATGATGACTCTTGGGGCGATGACGGTAGCCATTGGACGGGTAGTGGATGATTCGATCGTTGTCATTGAAAATATTTACCGGAGAATGTCCTTAAAAGAAGAAATATTGAAAGGAAAAGAGCTAATCCGGGAAGCAACGAAAGAGATGTTTATTCCTATCATGTCATCCACCATTGTTACGATTGCGGTATTTCTGCCTCTCGCTCTTGTTAAAGGAATGATTGGCGAGCTGTTTTTGCCTTTTGCATTGGCGATCGTGTTCTCGCTGCTGGCTTCTTTGCTGGTTGCTATTACCATCGTGCCAATGATGGCGAGCATATTGTTTAAAAAAGGAATTCATCGTCCAGAACAGCTAAAGTCAGGACAACCTAATAAATTATCGTCCTTCTATAAACGGGTATTAAATTGGGTGTTAAATCATAAGTTTATTTCATCGGCAGCAGCCATTTTACTGTTGATCGGAAGTTTATGCTTGATCCCGGCCATCGGTGTCAGCTTCCTTCCAAATATGGGGGACAAAATGGTGGTGGCCACATACACGCCGGCTCCGGGCGAGACGTTTGCAGACGTCAAAAAAGTGTCGCTTAAGGCAGAGGATTATTTACGCGGTCGAAAAGGAGCGGAAATCGTTCAGTTTTCAGTGGGCAGCGATAATCCGATGAATCCGGGCCAAAGCAACAGTGCCATTTTCTTTGTTCAATACGACAAAGACACAAAAAATTTTGATAAAGAACCGGATCGAGTGATTAAACACCTGCAAACTTTAGGTGGAAAAGGGGAATGGAGCACCCAAGATTTCTCAGCGAGCGCAGGCAATAATGAAGTAACGGTGTATGTTTACGGAAATGATATGAAAGAGATTACCCCTGTAGTCGATCAAATAGAAAAGAAAATGAAAGAGCAAGGGGATTTTAAAGACGTGGAGGCAAGTACGGCTAAAACGTACGATGAATATGTGCTCGCAGTAAACCAACAGAAATTAAGTCAATTAGGGCTGACAGCCAGCCAAATTGCGATGGCTCTGAATCAACAGAGCGATCAGCCGGCTTTAACCACTGTTAAAGAAAAGGGTCAAGAGCTCAATGTTTATGTGGAAAACAACAAGAAAAACTATCAATCTGTTCAAGATTTAACGAATCAAACAGTACAATCACCGCTCGGAATGGACGTTCCAATCAAACAACTCGTCAATGTGAAAGAAGGAAAAACATCCGATACGATCACGCGTCGAGATGGACGTTATTCTGTTCAGGTGAGCGGAAAAGTGAAAGAGGACGATATCTCTAAAGCTTCCGTGAATCTGCAAAAGAGACTTGATCAAATTCATCACCCGTCAAGCGTTGATATTTCAATGGGCGGGGTGACAGAGGATGTAAAAGATTCGTTTACGAAGCTTGGATTGGCAATGGCTGCGGCAATTGCGATTGTATATCTTGTTCTTGTGATCACTTTTGGTCAAGGTTGGGCGCCGTTTGTGATTTTATTCTCGCTGCCATTTGCGATCATTGGCGCTTTAGTGGCATTGTTCATTGCGGGACAAACCATCAGCGTTTCAACAATGATAGGTGCGCTGATGCTGATCGGAATTGTAGTAACGAACGCCATTGTTTTGATTGACCGAGTGATTCATAAAGAACGGGAAGGTCTCAGCACCAGGGAAGCGCTGCTGGAGGCGGGCGCCACTCGTATCCGTCCGATTTTAATGACAGCAATCGCTACGATTGGTGCATTAATTCCTCTCGCGATCGGTATGGAAGGAAGCGGATTGATCTCTAAAGATCTCGGCGTCACCGTCATTGGCGGATTGACAAGTTCGACGTTGCTGACATTGCTCATTGTTCCAATCGTCTATGAGTGGATGAGCAAATTGAGAAGAAAACGTTTTTTCAAACGTAAAAAGTCCGTCACTTCTGAGCAGATCGACCACGCATAAAATCGCTGATTCGAAATGAGGTCTAGCGCCATTGGGCAGCTAGGCCTCTTTTTTTACCGGAAATTTTCTCTATACTGAATAGCCGCAATGGGATTTAAAAGGATGTTGAAGACTTTTTATGCCAAACTTGAGGATGATCGTATCAGTTTTCAAGAGAATTCGTGAACGATCAGTGATGAATGAGAACTCTTTTTTCTCAAATGAAAAGATACTGAGATTTGATCGATCTTCCATCGCTGTGGATATCATGAACCGCAGAGCAGGAAGATCCTTTTTTTTGATGATGGATAAAGTGTCTCCGGAATGAATTTGAGCGATTCTTCTGACGAAACGGATGCACGGCCATCTGCTGTTTAATTGCTTTATGAACGGTTGAATGTATCCATTGGAAAGTGCATCCATTTTTGAGCACAAGAGAGGAATTTTTTTCATAAAAGGTGAATAATAATAAAGAATGTGGATTGACTAAGAGGAGGATAGGCAATGACAAATACATCTTATTCTGATGTATGGGATTTGAACTCTATATTTCCGGGCGGAAGTGAATCGCCTGATTTTCGTCGATTTTTAGACGACTTAAAAGGGAAAGTGAACATATTTTCTGATATGGTTTCTAACGGTCAGCCGTTGAAATCAGTGAATGAAAGCGAGAAAACTGCCTTTCTAAAATACATAGAATCTATCAAAAGTATATTGGTGGATTTGGAGGAAGCGGAGTCTTTTATCAGCTGCTTGGAAGCTGAAAATACATCCGATCCGAAAGCCGGAGCTTTGCGAAACGAACTAACATCCCTTGCTGCCGAGTACCAAACAAGCTTTGTGTTGTTTCAGCAGATTCTCAGCCAAACAAAAGAGGATGTTTGGGCACGGTTGGTTCAAGACGAATCTTTAAAAGAAATCGAATTTGTGCTGAATGAATGGCGCGACGAAGCCCGTGAAAAGCTTTCAACAAAAGAAGAGGCTTTAATCGAGGCTCTTGCGGTTGACGGCTATCATGGCTGGGGACAGATGTACGATTCAATGGTCGGCGGCATGGAAGTGACAGTGGGGGGAAAGACGCTTTCGATCGGCCAGGCCAATAATCTGTTCTCTGAGCCAGACCGCAGCCTCAGAAAAGAAGCGTTTGAAAAGCTGGAAAAAGCATGGGAAGAAAAAGAAGGATTATTCGCTGATATTTTGAATCATTTGGCCGGATTTCGTTTAAATGTTTATCGAAAAAGAGGATGGGAGTCGTTCCTGAAAGAGCCTTTAGAGGGGAATCGCATGTCGAAAGCAACACTCGATGCGATGTGGAAGGCCATTGCGAAACATAAAGAACCATTTGTCCGCTACTTGCGTCGGAAAGCGGAGCTTCTTGGGGAGGAAAAGATCGCTTGGTATGACCTTGAAGCGCCTATTGCTTCTACAGCAGAGAAACGATCTTATTCTGAAGGGGCCGTTTTTATCATTCGCCATTTTGCGAAATTCGGACCAAAGCTTTCGGCATTTGCCAAGCACGCATTGGAGTCTTCTTGGATTGAAGCGGAAGATCGGCCCGGAAAACGTCCGGGAGGATTTTGCACCACTTTCCCGAAAACGGAAGAATCGCGCATTTTTATGACGTATTCTGGCACTCTTGAAAGTGTAGCGACCCTTGCTCATGAATTGGGGCATGCTTTTCACTCCGATGTCCTGCGGCCGCTCAATATTTTAAATCGCCAGTATGCCATGAATGTAGCAGAAACGGCTTCTACTCTTGCCGAAATGATTGTCTCTGATGCCGCCTTGCAAGAAGCGGAAACGAAACAAGAAAAAATCGCTTTGCTGGAAGATAAAGTTCAGCGCAGCGTTTCTCTGCTCATGAATATACATGCTCGCTTTCTGTTTGAAACTCGCTTTTATGAAGAACGCCAAAAAGGAGTCGTATCCGCGGAAAGATTAAATGCTTTGATGGAGGAGGCGCAGCAGGAAGCGTTCGGCGGCGCTCTCGGTGTGACCCATCCGCATTTTTGGGCTTCCAAGCTTCATTTTTATTTAACGGATGTACCTTTTTACAATTTTCCGTATACATTTGGCTATTTATTGGCCTTAAACATTTACGCGAGGGCTTTGGAAGAAGGGGCGGAGTATGAAGAAAAATATATCGCTCTGCTTCGTGATACAGCGGTTATGAAAGTCGAAGATTTAATCAAAAAGCATTTAGGAGAAGATCCGACAAAAGAAGAATTTTGGGAAAAGGGGATCCGCCTCTGCATTCAAGACGTCGAAGATTTCTTGCAGTTAATAGAATAAAAAAGAGGGCCCCGTCCGCTGAACTACACCTCCAATTGTTCGTTGTGTCCAACAATTGGGGTGCAGTTCACGCTTTAACGGCAACGGGGTCCTTTCTAAACAGTCAGCAGCAGCGATTCACTTTGCCGCTTTCATATCGTTCTTTCAAGGCAAACAGATAATATTCTTTTTCAGACATTATCGGTTTGTCAGGATGCGCCTTTTGGTGATGCTCCAAGTACAATTCGTAGTTAGGAAGTCCAAAAATCGTTTTGATGTTGCATCTTGTTTTTTTGATCCATGTCCTTACTTTTTCCAAAATGTTAACCTCCGATCGAAGTGTTCGAATATTTGGATTGAACAAACGGAGCTTCTCTCAATTCAATCTTTTGCTTTTTGATGATAATGCTGTACCATACCCGGATGGAATCAAGAATCAATAGAATGACGATAGCGATAAAGATTGCTGTAATGACAGCATCTAGCCGGTCGTTAAATACAATCTGCTTCATGACATCCATATTGGGGGCAGGTGCTAGTACTTGACCTGCGTCAATGGCTTTTTGATAAATTTTTGCGTGCGCCAAAAAGCCGATAGCCGGTACAGATGAGAACAGCTTCATGAAGGCAGCAGCCAATGTGGTGACGCACAGGAAAACGAAAGGCACGATTGTGACCCAGCTGTATTTGGCTTTGCCCATTTTAATAATTAACGTAGTTCCCACGGCCAGCGCGATCGCAGCAAGCATTTGGTTGGAAATTCCAAACAGCGCCCAAAGCGAGTTGATTCCTCCGAATGGGTCGATCGCTCCTTGATACGTAATATAAGCCCAACAGAGCGTAATCAGTGCGGATGCAATGATATTGTACAAATAATGATCAGTTCGCCCGAATGGTTTATAAAAGTTGCCGATAAAATCTTGCAGCATGAAACGACCGATTCTCGTTCCTGCGTCAATGGTCGTTAAAATGAAAACCGCTTCAAACAGAATGGCAAAGTGATACCAGAATGCTTTAGCCCCTGAAAGGAAATTCGTAAAAATTTCGGCCATTCCCACGGCCAGCGTCGGCGCTCCTCCGGTACGAGACATAATCGTCGCTTCTCCAATTTCTTTAGCCGCATTCGTAATTTCATCGGGGGTGATTTGGAATCCCCATGAAGAGATGACAGATGCGGCGTGAGCAGCGTCAGTTCCGATCACCGAAGCCGGAGCGTTCATGGCAAAATATAGTCCCGGATGGATAGCGCAGGCGGCGATCAAGGCCATAATGGCGACCCCTGATTCCATCAGCATGGCTCCGTATCCGATGGTGCGTGCATGGGATTCCTTTTCAATCATTTTAGGCGTCGTTCCCGAAGCAACGAGAGCGTGAAATCCGGAAACTGCCCCGCAGGCGATGGTAATAAATAAGAACGGGAACAAATTACCTGCAAAGACCGGACCTGAGCCGTCAATAAAACGGGACACCTTAGGCATTTGCAAATCAGGAAGAACGACAATGATACCGACAGCCAATAGTACGATGACTCCGATTTTCAGGAAAGAACTCAAATAGTCCCGTGGCGCCAACAGCAGCCATACAGGCAAAATGGAAGCGATAAAACCGTAAATCCCAATCATGATGGCAAGTTGAGGCGCTGTAAACGTAAACATTTTGGCTAAAACAGGAGACTCAGCCACAAACTGACCGCCCCAAAGCGCCAACATTAACAGAACGATTCCGAGCAGCGATCCTTCCAGCACTCGTCCCGGACGGATGAAGCGCATGTAGAGACCCATCAAAATAAAGTAACAGTGACTGGATATAAACAAGAATGATAAAGAGATGAAGCGCATGTAGAGACCCATCAAAATGGCGATTGGAATCGTGGAAGCAATAGTGAAAACTCCCCAAGGCGAATTGACAAGCGATTTCACGACAACTAACGCCAGAACAGCGATGAGGATGATCATAATGGCAATAACGCCGATAGAAGCAATTAGCCCGCCAAACGGACCTACCTCTTCTTTGGCAATTTGTCCAAGCGATTTTCCGTCACGACGCATGGACCCCATCAAAATCACGGCATCTTGGACAGCTCCACCGAGCACGACACCGATAATAATCCAAAGCATCCCCGGCAAATATCCCATTTGAGCTGCCAAAATCGGACCTACAAGAGGACCGGCCCCTGCAATGGCTGCAAAATGGTGGCCAAACAGCACCCACTTGTTGGTCGGAACAAAATCTTTTCCATCGTTGTGAATTTCAGCAGGAGTTGCCCGCTGATCGTTCAGCGCAAAGATTTTATTGGCAATAAATTTACTGTAAAAACGATAAGCTACGGCGTAGCAGGATACTGCGGCTACCACTATCCAAGCGGCGGAAACGGTTTCATTATTGGCTAGCGCGAGAATGGCTAGCGCCGATGCGCCTAAAATGGAAACAGCCGTCCAAATGATAATAGAAATAATTCCGTTTTTCATAGAAGTACCTCCCTGTAGAAAGAAAATAATTTAAATATTCAATTTTAAATATATATAAATTGAAATAAAGGTTTTCTCCCGTTCCACGGCGAATAAATACAAAGAGAAAATAGGGGAACGGAGAGAAAATATGATGCCAAATCACAAAGACGAGATCGAAAAGTTGTCCACTGCCATGAAAGAAGCAAAAAGTAAACGAGCATATGAACGCTACCAAGCGATTTATCTTCATTTGCAGGGATATACCAAAGGAGAAATCGCAACGATTATTGGTCGATCCAAGAAAACTATTTATAACTATATTCATGCCTACGCCCAGCGCGGTCTTGATGGACTGGAGATGAAATACTCACCTGGCGCCCCACGTCGATTGACCCCTGAGCAGGAAAAAGAGCTGGCTTTGATCATTGAACATCAGCTCCCCGTAGATGTGGGATTCGAAGCAAAATATAATTGGACGCTTGCGATAATCGCTGAACTCATTCAACAAAAGTGGGGGCCAACATACACGCTTCGCGGAACAAGTGACATTCTGCATCGGTTAGGGCTAAGCTATACGAAACCGACCTATACACTAGCCAATGCCGATGAAGAGAAACAAAAAGAATTCGTCGAAATCACCTTCCCTGAAGTAAAAAAAACTGGTAGATGGGAACATCGCCCATGTCCTCTTTCAAGATGAGTCGATGATTCGTGATTACCAAGCGATTCAAAAAACATGGTTTGTCAAAGGAAAACAACGAATCATTCCGACGTTTGGAAAACATCAAGGGCTGAAGCTGATTGGCACGTTGAACTACGAAACAGGGGAAGTGTTTTGCATCGAAGAAGAACGCTATGACGCGGAAACATTTCTTCGATTTCTTCAACTTGTGTTAGAACGCTATCCCACAGGCAAAATAGTGATGATTTTAGATAACGCTCGAATTCACCATGCCAAACTCATTCAGCCATTTTTAAAAGAACACGAAGATCGGTTAGAGCTCGTCTTTTTGCCACCATACAGTCCGCAATTGAACTTGATTGAAGGGCTATGGAAATGGCTGAAATCAGACGTGATTTACAACGTGTTCTATTCGAGTGTGCAAGAAATTAGAAAGAATGTCCAAGCCTTTATTCAGCGAATCAACCAGAAACCAGAACAAACGATCGATCGTTTGTGTGTTCAGTTGTAAATCTTTAATTCAACTTATATATTCTAACTTTTTTGTTTCTTTTCTTCCAGATAAATTTTTCATTTTTTCATGTTTTTTTGCTTCTGTTCTATAACAGTTCCATATTATGTAAGATTAGGAAAATAGTTCTTTGGATAGATAGATCAAAAGGCGAGGAAATTCGTTTTCACCATGACCTGTATCGAAATAATTGGAAAAATTTGATTTGACTCTTCCATCAAAAGCGGCCATTCACCATGGTTGTGAACTACCCTTCACTTATCAACCTTACGGTTTGATTGAAGTGGGGGCTTCTCGGGTAATCCCGTCTAATGACAGAAAATTGACCGAGCTAACCCTCTCGTTCCGAAAGTTATTATTCTTTATGCTAATAAGCGTAATCCCTCATTTTTGATATTGATTGCTGAATTGTGATCGCGATCTAATACAAAGCCGCAAGAACATTTATATACACGTTCAGATAATGGCATTTCTTTTTCCTTGCCGCAACATGAACACTTCTTAGTGGAGGGAAACCACTTATCAATTTTCACAAGTTGTTTCCCCTGTTCTTTTAGCTTATACGCTAAGAAAGTAGTGAACATCCCCCAGCCGTTATCATGAACGCTTTTTCCAAAGTTGAGGGCTTGAGACATGCCTTTCATGTCTAAGTCCTCAATAATCACAGCGTCATAGTTTGTTGCTAATTCTTTTGACTTATGATGAAGAAAGTTTCTGCGCTGATTCGCTGTCTTTTCATGTAGCTTAGCCACTTTCAGGTGTTGTTTTTCCCATCTTGCAGAACCTTTCTTTCTTCGAGAAAGAATTCGTTGTGCTTTTGCTAATTTATCTAAGGCTTGCCGATAGTAACGTGGGTAATTGGCTTTCTTACCCTGTTCACTCTCGACATATAGACCATCCATAGCAAAATCCAAACCAACAACTTTCTGTATTTTAACTGGACGAATATCTTTCTCATATTCTGTCAAAATTGAAATGTAGTATTTGCCTGTCTTTGTTTTAGAAATAGTGCAAGATTTGATTTTATAATCAGCAGGTATCTCTCTATGCTGTTTCATTTTTATTGGCTTTTTGATTTTTGGCAGTTTGATATGACCATTTTCTAGCTTAATATTTCCGTTGACCATATTAGTTGTATAGGATTGTTTTGCTTTACGATTTTTGAACTTTGGAAAATCCGCATTTCCTTCAAAGAAATTCTTATAAGCAGTCTGTAAGTTCATTTGTGCATTTGCCAAAGCTAAAGAATCCACTTCTTTTAGGAATGGAAATTCACTTTTATATTTTGCAGGGGTCGGAAACTTTTGCTTTTTAAGCAATTCTTTATCATCCTTGAACTTTTCATACGTTTCTTTGCGTTCAGCTAACATCTTATTGTAGACAAAGCGAACACAACCAAATGTCTTAGCTAATAATGCGGATTGTTCTTTGTTTGGTAACAAACGAAACTTGAAAGCTTTGTTTTGCTTGGCCATATCAATTCACCTCACTTTGTGCGGAAAAATTTCGTATATATTGATTATACCGTAAAAAATCCGTACAATCAATATGAGGTGATAATCATGAGAGAAGAGAAAGAACGTGTAGAAATTCGTATGCCTAAGACGATATTAGAAAAATTGGAGCAATATCAAAAAGAAAATGGGATTCCAACTAGAACAGCCGCAATCTTAGAATTGTTGAGAAAGGGATTGGAAAAATAACTTTGGCTAAAGCCAACCGAAATTCATCTCCCACCTACTCATTGGTGCTATTCGCACCTTCACATTCCTAGAGGATGGGAGACTTCTTTCGGAAAGACGTTAAAAAAACGAGAACAGCCATACAGGCTGTCCTCGTTGGATAGCAATGCTCGGCGCTTTTATGAAAGGACTCTCCGTCCATCGAGATCTCAAAATCCGGTCGTCTTTTCGCCTCGAAGAATTTCATAAATGTTTCTTTTCCAATCAAAAAATTCTCTTTCCAAGAAAAGCGATGACTGACGCGGTCTTGGAAATGGCACGGAAATATCTGCCAGCATCCGTGCCGGCCGTTCGGAAAATATCAGAATTCGGTCCGATAAAAACAGCGCTTCTTCAATATTATGAGTGATAAACAAAACCGTTCTTCGGTATTGCTCCCAAATCGAAATCAACCACTTTTGCATTTCCAAGCGTGTAAATTCATCTAAAGCCGAAAAGGGTTCGTCTAAACACATAAGCGATTGCGGACTGATCAAAGCGCGCAAAAAAGAAGCTCTTTGCTGCATTCCACCGGATAGTTGATGGGGGTAGGATTTCTCGTGGCCTTCAAGACCGGCTGCCGCCAGCATGCTTCTAGCTTTTTCTACCTCTCTTTTTCCTGTCAGCTCTTGTCCAAGAAGCACATTATCCAGCAAGTTTCTCCATGGAAGGAGAGAAGGATGTTGAGGCATAAAGCTTACGTGTCCTTTTTGGCCGGTGATGTTTTTTCCGTCCAACACAATCTCTCCGCTGTCTGGCACGATAATGCCTCCGATTAAATGAAAGAGAGTGGTTTTCCCGCTTCCCGAAGGCCCTAATATGGATACAAATTCCCCTTTTTGGAGGGAAAAGGAGAGATCCTGGATAACCGGCTTGTTTTCAAAGCTTTTATATACATGTTTCACTTCCAGGTGGGTCATCTTTTATCGTCTCCTTTCGGCTGCCATTTCATCAGCCTCTTTTCCAACAGGACGATGGCAAGAAAGAAGAGGAGGCTCAATGCCATAATAACAAATATCGCGACAAACACTTTTTCCGTTTGAAAAGAGGAGGAAGCAATCGTCATGAAGACGCCGATCCCTTCTTGAGCGCCTATCCATTCCGAAACTACTGCTCCCATTACGCTGTAGGCAGCGGAAATTTTTAATCCGGAAAATATGGACGGAAGGCTTCCGGGAAGCTCCAGTTTTAAGAATAATTGCGATTTCGTAGCTCCTGCCATTTCCATATAATACCTCAGTTCATGCGGCACTTGCCGGAAACCGTCCAGGGCAGCGACGGCCACTGGGAAAAAGCAAAAGAGAGTAATTATAATGATTTTCGGAAGAATTCCAAACCCAAACCAGATCACGAGCAGAGGCGCCAATACAATAATCGGGATATTTTGAGACAAAATCAGAAACGGGTATACCGCTTCTTTAAGTTTTGGCAGCAAATGAAGACAAACGGCAGCTAAAAAGCCAAACCCGCAGCCGATCAAATAGCCGGTTAACGATAGTTTTACAGTAGCGATAAAATGCGGAAGAAAATCCGGAAAAACTTTCACTCCAGTTTTGACAATGGCGGAAGGGGCGGGCAGCAGCCAGTTGGGAATATTCACGAGCCGGGTTATCGTTTCCCAGACAGCTAAGAAAAGGAGGAGGATCGCAGCGGAGCGACCTCCTTTTGAAAAAGTGCGTTTCATCGATATTTCTCCGTCAATTCATCCATGGTAATCCCATCTGGCCGAAATAAAATCTTCACCTGTGAAATGACGCTTGGACATCCTGCTTCCACCATTTTTTCATTCATTTTTTGAATGATGGGAAGTAAATCTTCCAAGTTTCCTTCCATTGTCGTTTCCAGCGGATGGACTTCATATTTCACTCCTGAGTCGGCTATCACTTCTATCGCTTTATCCACATAAGGGATTACGTCTTCTCCATTTTTAGTATGGGGAATAATTTGAATACTGACTAATGAATTGCTCATTTTTCTCCTCCTTTTGCATTCGGCAAGAATTGATTTGTGAAGGCTTTTTGGACGTCAATTCGCTTGTCTAATACGTGATGGTCGTACATCCAATCAGTGTAGTTTTCCCAAACTTCTTTCTTTTGCTCTCCCCAGCGCGGGGCATCATCTTGATATCTTGGGGAAAGCCATTCTTGGCTCTTCATGACGAGCTTTTTATCCAAATCGGGAACTCCTTTTAACAACAAATTGGCCGCTTCTTTTGGATGGTCGATGGCATACGTATAGCCTTCAGAAACAGCAGCCATAAATTTTTTGGCGATATCGGGCTGGGTTTGAATCAGTTTTTCGTTCGTGATGATGACAGGGGTGTAGTAATCTAGTTTTTTGGAAAAATCCTTCAGATACAACATGTTGAGTTTTTCCCCTTTTAATTCGGCGTCGATTCCTTCCCATCCGTAAAAAATCCAGGCAAAGTCAACATCCCGTTTTACAGCGGTTAAAAAGTCGGTATTACCGATATTGAGAAATTTCACTTTGTTAACATCAGCTTTTTGCAGCTGCATGATCGATTGTATAACCGCTTTTTCAACAGGAGATCCCCAACTGCCGTATGTTTTTCCTTCAAAGTCTTTCGGTGATTGGATATGCTTGGCTACAGGAGAAGCAAATCCGGATGTATTATGCTGGATCACAGCTGCGATGGATACGAGCGGAATTCCTTGAGCACGCGCTTGTGTTACCTCTTCTTGCGAGCTGATCCCAAATTGAGCTTTTCCGGAAGCTACCAGTTGATTCGGTCCGCTTTCTCCAGGCTGCAAAATCGTGACATCAAGACCGTGTTTTTGGAAAAATCCTTTTTCTTTCGCCACGTAAAGACCGGTGTGGTTCGTGTTGGGCGTCCAGTCAAGTACAACAGACACTTTTTTTACACCTTTCGTGTTTTTGGCTGTTTGATCTTTTCCCCCTTGTTGGCCACAGCCGGCAAGAAGAAAAACAGCCGACAGAGCAAGAAGCCATTTTTTCATTTTTGTTCCTCCTAATCTATTTTTTAAGATGTCGAACCGCAATCAGGTAGAAGTCAATCTTTTCATGGAAGCAAATAGGAACAAAAGAAAAGCGTCCGGGTTGATCCCGAACGCCATATTTTCAAACAAGAAAAAACCACCTGTTTGAGAATATGTTCCCTACGCTGGCATCAACCAGATCAGGTTCGAAGGGTCAGCATCTAGCGGATGCTTTCTCAGCCGGCACTACCGGCCCCCCTACAAATTCTCATCTTGGACCTATCAGCGCAAGATTCAACTTTCCGCTGATTGTGGTTACGTTATTCCATTTTCTATTTTTTAGTATGACTGAAAAATCTTTTCTTGACAAGGGGTTTAAACAGAAGAGTGCATATGCCGCGTTTTGAGTTTTCAGAGTTTTAGAGAGATAGAGTTACTTGCATGGTGTCTTGTCCGGTCATTTTTTTCTATATAAGGAGTGAAAGGAGGGGAGAACATGGCAGAAGCTAATTTGAGAGCATCGAGTTTGCGGTTGGTGTTCGATTATGGTTTGGATGAAAAAGGAAAGCCGGTTTATAAAGCGAAGACTTTTTCCAACATCCGGTTGGAAGCGACACCGGATCAGTTGAGCCAAGCTGCCAATGCTTTAGGTTCGTTGTCGGATAAGCCGCTTGTGAGAGTCGAACGCAGTGATCAGTTGGACATTTTGTAATGAATGAAGGAGGGGAGAAATATGGCTAAAACGCTTGAACTGCAGTTTAAAACGGAACTTGGGAAAACAGCGTCCATTACGGTGGACAGTCCGAAAGAAACGCTCAGTCCTGCAGAGATGAAAATGGCCATGACCAGCATCATCGCGGCTAACATTTTCCAAACGTCAAACGGTTCATTGGTTGGAATCCAAGGTGCGCGACTGGTAGAACGTAATACTACTGACTATTCACTTGAGTAATTTCCGGTCCATCCATGATGAATGATCCCGTATGATAGGTTCATGCGGGATCATTCTTTCCGAACATTGACGAAGAATAGGAGGGGGAAAATGGAACAATTACTTTCATTCATCCAAGATGTAGGGTTTCCGATCGTGGTGACATTTTATCTGTTGTATCGTGTAGAGACGAAGCTGGATGACGTTATCCATTCGATTCAAACCCTCCCCGAACGGATGCGGATGAAAGCTTAGCCTTAAACCGATTCCATTCCAATGGCAGAGCCCTGCGCCTTTGAATCTATTGGTAGAGGCCGGGGCTCTTGTCTTTCAACGACATCAAAAGAGACAACAGAACCCTCCTGTTTTGATAGGAAAAGATGTGCCGGCTTCTCTTTCGGTCTACCATAAATAACGAAGATAAATATAGACGCTTGAGATAAGAATCGAAATAAGCATAAGCGGAAATCCGATTTTTAAAAATGAAGTGAAGGTGATTTTGACGCCTAGTTGGGCGGCAAGACCGGCTACGATTAAGTTGGCGCTGGCGCCGATCAACGTACCATTTCCGCCAAGACAGGCACCAAGAGATAAACTCCACCACAGCGGTTCGAGATTCTTAATTCCCAAATCGCCCATCGTTTGGACAAGCGGGATCATGGTGGAAACGAAAGGAATATTATCGACAAACGCCGAAACAATCGCGCTTAGCCATAAAATCAAAAACGATGCGATCGTCACATTCCCGCCGGTTATTTCTATCGCCTTTTTGCCGAGTGCGGAAATAAGTCCTGTTTCGACCAGCCCGCCCACAATGACAAACAGTCCTATAAAGAAGAAAAGGGTTGTCCACTCCACCTTTTTCAAAGCTGATTCCAAATATTTTCCTCCCGTCCATAACAACAGTATGAAAGCTCCTAACAGAGCGATCACGGCTGTTTCAACATGCAGAAGCGGATGGGAAAAAAAGCTGACAATCGTGATAAGCAGGACGGACAAACATTTTTTCAAAAGTACGGCATTGGTTATTTCCTTTTTTTCATCCAAAGCGAGCAGCTTTTCTTTGAGAACAGCCGAAGTGGTGAGCTGTTTTCGAAATAAAAAGGCGAGAATGCCGATCGTAACGAGCAATACAAGGAAACAGACGGGGGCTAAGTTATTCATAAAGGACAGAAAGGTTAATTCCTTAACGGCGCTTCCGATCATCATGTTCGGCGGATCGCCGATTAATGTGGCGGTTCCGCCGATGTTGGAAGCGAACACTTCTCCTAATAAATAAGGAACCGGGTTGATGTTCAAGCGGTTCGTAATATTGAAAGTCATCGGCACGATTAAAAGCACCGTTGTCACATTGTCCAAGAATGCGGAACCGAAAGCTGTAATCAAGGAAAGGATAATAAGCAATTTGATTGGATCTGCCTTCACTTTTTTGGCCGACCAAATGGCAATGTAATGGAACAAGCCTGTCTCTGAGGCAATCGATACTATGATCATCATGCCAATCAACAATCCGATCGTATTAAAATCAATATGATCAATGGCCTGCTCCTGTGTCAATACGCCAAATACAATCATCAACAATCCGCCGATTATAGCAACAATGGTTCGATGAATTTTTTCTAGAATAATAAAAATATAGGTAATGATAAAGATGCTCAATGCAATGATAGCTGCTTGGCTCAACGTATATCCCACCTATTCAACCACTCTTCAAAATTCTTTCCATAATAAAAATACTACTCCTATGCATTTGAAAATACAATTCATTTTGTGCGGAATTTTTCTATTTTTGGGAAAATAGGACTTCATCGTGTCTATGTATACATAAAGAGGTCCTGACCCAAAGGCAGAACCTTTCTCTATATGACTTATGAAAAATCTTCCGTTTGATGATCCGGTTCGTCCGTTTTTTTCGTGATTAAAATTTTATCTACACGGACATCGTCCATATCGATGACTTCCAGTGTCAAATGTTCAATATCGATTTTATCTTTGACGGCGGGAATTTTTCCTAAATAAAGAATCATAAAACCGCCGATCGTATGATAGGAGATTTTGGATTCAATATCAGGAAGCTCTTCGATATCAAAATACCGTTTAAAATCTTCTATGCTGACAAGCCCATCAGCAAGCCAAGTATGGTCATCCCGTTCTATAATTTTCGGTTCATCGGGGTCGTCTTCCCCGGGAATCTCCCCAATCAGTTCCTCCATAATGTCATGGAGAGTGATCAGCCCTTCAATTCCTCCGTATTCATCAATGACGATCGCCTCGTTGCGGCCTTCTTTTTTCATCGCTTCCAAGGCATGATACACTTTCATTGGTTCTGGGAGGAAAAGAGCGGGCCTTAATATGCTATGTAAATCAATCGGTTCTTGGCTCAAGCTTTGAGTGAGCAAATCTTTCGTGTGGATCATTCCGGCAAAGTTATCTAAATCTCCGTTTCCTGCCGGATAAATGGAATGGCCTCCTTCAATGATTTTTCTCAAATTGATTTCTAACGGATCTTCCAAGTCGATCCAAGTCAACTGAGTGCGGGGCGTGAAAATATCATTTAAACGCAAATCGCCTAAATTAAATACTTGCTCCACAATTTCATGTTCTACTTCTTCTACGATTCCGCTTGATACACCTTGTTCAATCATGTGCCGAATTTCCTCTTCCGTAACTGAACGGGCCGGCATCAATTGAATGTGAAACATCTTTAGAACGAAACGAGACAGAAAAGTAAAACAGCGCACAATCGGTTTGGTTATTAGTGCTAGCCAATACATTCCGTTGGCAAGAGCAATAGCCGTTTTTTCAGGACGATTCAATGCGACTCTTTTCGGAACCATTTCTCCAAAAATAACGATCAGCAATGCAATCAAAACGATCACGAGAGCATAACTGATGAGATCGATATATGGCATAGACGGGAAAACGGCGAAAAGCCAGCGAGAAAGCTCTTTAGCAATAGATATGCTGCTGATGGCGCCAATCGTCATCTCAATCAAGGTCAGACAAATTTGAATCGAAGATAACAGCTGATTTGGTTCTTTTGCTATCCGAAAGGCCCTCTTCGCTTTTTTTGCACCTGATTTCGCTTTTTCTTCCAATTCCGATTTGCGTAAAGCGACAATGGCCGTTTCCATCATGGACAAAATTCCGTTCATGAAAATGAGCAATAAAATGATGATCATGGAAGTCCATATCCTATCCAATGCGTATTCACCTTTCTTCTGTAAGAAATACAAGGTCTACTTTGAACATACACAAACTTTTCCAAAAAGTACAATAGAATGATTATTCAGTGTGGACCATCCAACTTGCTGTAGAACGATTTTTGTCATAAATATTGGCTCTGACAGCAAGGGATCATGTTTGGAGAAAGCATTGGTGAAACATGTATAACCAACGATTTTGTGCTGCTTGGCTCCATCATCTTCTCGTTGATTTCCGTAAAAGTAAGCGATTGATGATAGAAAAAGTCCATAAGTGTTTATTTCATTAGTATGGAATTTTCGACTGCAAACAAAACATTTCCACACCCATTTTCCCGAAAAAAAATGGAATCGTTTTCGTTCGGATGAAAAGTTTAGAAATTTTGAAAAATACCACCGGCAATGTCATAATAAAAATGGAGGAATGAAAGGAAAAGGGGATGAAAACATGTTTGAAATTGCCATTATCGGCGGAGGTCCTGCCGGCGGAAGTGCTGCTCTTTTTACCAGCAAAGCCGGAAAAAGGACGTTGGTTATTGATAACGGGAAAAGTGTAACCAAAAGAGCGTGGATTGAAAACCATTACGGTGTTGCGGAAATAACGGGACCGGATTTAGTAGAAATCGGTCGAAAACAATCAGAAAAATTTGGTGCGGAATGGGTGGAAGCGGAAGTAACAGACGTGAAGAAAACAGACAATGGTTTTGAAATTGTGACAGAGAAAGGCCGCTACGAAGCGAAACAATTGATTATTGCTACCGGAATGCTGACGAAGATTGCCGAAACGCTTGGATTAAAGGTGAAAGCAGGAACGGAACCACGCGTCAAACAGATCATTGAGACGGACGGTCAAGGGCGGACTAGCATGGAAGGTGTCTGGGCAGCCGGAGTTGCGGCAGGGACAAGCGTTCATACAATTATCACTGCAGGCGACGGAGCCAATGTGGCGATTAATGTCTTGAGCGAGATGAACGGCGAGCGCTATGTCGACCACGATGTATTAAAATCGTCGAAATAAAAAAGTTGACTCCACTAGGGGTCAACTTTTTGTCATTCTTCGCATTTTAACAACTGTTCGTTCAAATGTTGAAGCTGGTCTTCCATTTGTTTTAACATCTTTTCCGCATTGGAGACGCTTTGGCCTGTGGATTCCAGTTTTTCTATATCGCCTTGAATGCGGATATAATCCATCTTGATTTCTTTTATGGCATATTCAATGTCGGCCCGTTTCAATGTCGCCCCTCCCGATCAATCGTTATTCCCATTATATAGAAAATGAGATGAGATTGCTATCTTTATTTTTTTATCAAATAGGCCAAACACGGCAGAGATGGAAGCGGACGACAACAGAAAACAACAGCCTTATAAAATTGGTGAGAGCAGCCGCGAAATCGATTCTTTAAAGCGAATTCTGAGAGGACGTAATTGATAACGATCAATCGTTAATTCTTGGCATTTCGTTAAATCTTGCTTGAAAAATTCCGATAGGTTTTGAGCTGTTTCTTCATGATAAATAAAGGCATTGACTTCGAAATTTAACCGGAAACTTCGGACGTCAATGTTCGCTGTTCCAACGGAGCTGATCTTTTCGTCTACGATAATCGTTTTAGCATGAATAAAGCCATTTTCGTAAATGTAGACTTTTGCTCCAACTTTCAATAGCTCCCCGATATAAGAAAGGGTCGCCCAATAAACAAAAATATGGTCAGGTTTGTTAGGAATCATGATGCGAATGTCTTTGCCAGACAAAGCGGCGATTCTAAGAGCGTCGAGTAAACTGGCATCAGGAATAAAATAAGGAGTCTGAATGTAGATTGATTTTTCGGCATTGGAAATCATTTTGATATAGCCGTTTTTAATGGCTTCCCATTCCGAATCAGGACCGCTTGTCACGATTTGAATGGGGATTTGTCCGGCCGGACGGGATTCCGGAAAATACCGGTCTGAATATTGGATATCGTAGCGTGTCGGCGCCGCTTGATTCCAATCCAGGATGAAGCGTGTTTGAATCGCATGAACTGCTTTTCCGGTAATTCGTAAATGTGTGTCACGCCAGTAGCCAAATTTAGGATTCAATCCTAAGTATTCATCCCCCACGTTAAACCCGCCGACATACCCAATTTTCCCATCGATAATGACCAATTTTCTATGATTGCGGTAATTTAATCGTAAATTAATTAAAGGTATGCGGGACGGGAAAAACACTTCCACTCGGCCTCCGGCGGCTATTAAATGACGGAATGATCTTTTCGACAACCGCCTAGACCCCATTGCATCATAAAGAATTCTAACTTCGACTCCTTCTTTCGCTTTTTTTGTTAAAAGCTGAATCAGCTGTTTTCCGATGTGATCGGCACGGAAAATGTAATATTGAAGATGAATGTGGTCTTTTGCTTTGGCGATGTCTTTTAGTAATGCCTCAAATTTTTCTTGGCCGTCAACAAATATGTCTATATCGTTGTCTTGAGTGAGCACCGCGTCATTGTTGATAAGATGCATGTAAATTAAATCGCGGTTTTTTGCGGCATGTGGATCGCGAAAATCAAATCGGTCTTCTTTTAAAGCAGCGATTTGCTGGTCAATCATTTTTTCTATCCCGATTTTTTTAATATCATCCCAATCAAACAATCGGCGTCTTGTTAAATTTTGTCCAAAGATTAAATACAGAATAAATCCTACGAGAGGGATAAAAAACAATACTAACAGCCATCCCCACGTAGCGCTTGGTTCCTTCCTTTCCAAGAAAATAATGACGCCAGCAAAAAGGATATTCAGAAGAAACAAGAGAATTAATAAAATTGCCAATATTTCCATATTCATCCCCGCCAACTTCCAGCTATTGAATTGGTTATTCTTCATCCCTGTTTTAAATGGAAATAGCAGCAGCCATCTTGTATAAAGAAGGGGACACTTTATACTTAGCATATTTTATCAGTATATTCCTTTGTTTGCTATAACGATACCTTATTTTTCTTTTTGTTTAGGAAAGGATTCGATGATTTTTCATTAAATGATAAGAATTTATTAAGGAAACTGTACTATCATGGTTTGCAAGAGGACCGCCGCTTTAAATGCAAGGATGGGGGAGGGATGATGGGCTGTTAAGAAGAGGAGATAAAGGTCAATATTTTTTCAAAAAAAAGATGAAACTGTTTGCCGTTTGATTCGTAGAAAAAGTATAAACTTCAAAAGAAGAGGTGTCTGTTGTGGTGAAGGACAGTGAGCGGATCGCAAGAGTAATCAACCAGCTTTCCAGTTTGGGCGTTAAAGTAACGAAAACGAAGTCTCGCTTGGATTTGTTCCGAGCTCTACAAGGATATAAAGATATCAGAGGAATTGTAAAGTTGTAAAGGTGTTTACATAGTTTAGTATGCGCGTATAAAAAATCCACCTTATGATTGAATGGTATGTTGAAGGTCATTCGTTGCCTGAGAATTCAGGGTAAAGACACCGTAAGAATCGTGAAAAAGGCACCGGGATGAATTCCTGGCGCCTTTTTCGTTAAGAGATGGCTTCATTTTCCGCGAGCGAAATTTGTTTGGCCGGTGCTATTTGCTCTTCAGGTGATTCCTTTCTTAGAACTTCAATATATTTGATATGGTGATCCTCCATATCTAAAATACGAAATTCATAGTTTTCATAAAAAATAACATCCCCTTGGCTGGCATCATAGTTTTTCGTCAAAACCCAGCCGCCAATCGTGTCTACATCTTCTTCTTCAATTTCTAGTCCAAGCAGATCATTTACTTCGCTGACCAGCACCTTCGCATCCAATATAAAATGATGCTCGTTGATCTTCCGAATCAAGGGAACTTCATCCAAATCAAATTCGTCGCGAATTTCGCCGACAATTTCCTCAAGAATGTCTTCTACCGTAACCAAACCCGCCGTTCCTCCGTACTCATCCATTAAAACGGCCATATGGATTTGTTCCTTTTGCATTTTGATTAACAAATCATGAATAGGAATGGTATCGATCACTCTTATAATGGGGCGGACATAGGATTCGAGCGTTTGTTGGATGTTTTCTTGGTTTTGCACGTAATCTGTAAGGATTTCTTTTAAGTTTACTAGTCCGATAATGTGGTCTTTATCCCCATCAATAATAGGGTAACGGGTAAATTTTTCTTCTTTGACGGTCTTTATAAAGGATTCTATTGTTTCATCTTTGGAAAGAGAAATGATTTCGGTACGGGGAACCATTATCTCTTTTGCAATTCGATCACCGAATTCAAAAATGTTGTTGACATATTTATATTCGGACTGGTTGATTTCGCCGCTTTTATAGCTTTCAGAAAGAAGAATGCGCAGTTCTTCTTCCGAATGGGCCAGTTCACTTTCTGATGTCGGATTTAAACCAAAGATTCTCGTTACGAGTCGGGATGAACCGTTTAACAACCATATAAATGGGAACATGATCCGATAAAACCAAATGAGCGGCTGCGCCACAAATAGAGTGATAGCTTCTGCTTTTTGAATGGCGAATGACTTTGGCGCTAATTCTCCTACCACTACGTGGATGAAGGTAATCAGAGCAAAAGCAATTCCCACTGACAAAATGTGTTGAACGGAATCGGCTAAATTCATGCTTTCAAATATCGGGTGAAGCATGCGGCCTACAGCAGGTTCGCCTAACCATCCAAGCCCAAGTGCGGTAATCGTAATTCCCAATTGGCAAGCCGACAAATATTCATCCAGGTGCGTAATGAGAGTTTTGGCGGCAACGGCTCGTTTGCTGCCTTCCTCAATCAATTGGTCGATCCGCGAGCTTCTAATCTTTACAATGGCAAATTCAGAAGCTACGAAAAACGCCGTTATTGCAATTAACATAACGACAAGAACCAGACTAAATATGTCCAAATAAATTTCCTTATCTCGCTAAGATGGCGAGTAAGGAGTCACCTCCTAAAGTATTTGAATGGCTTTATTGTTATATTTTTTCTTTATTGTGAATAACAAATAGTTCTTAAGTCGAAATAAACAGGTGAACGGACGTCAAGAAAAAAAGCATCAATGTCCCATTTTATCACCCCAAATTCGTGTTTAAATTAACAATATTATAAAAAATACTTGAACTCCCGTCAATTGGAGGCTTTATTTCCCTATTTTATGGCGGGGAAAATGGTTTTATTCTAAGTCATCTTAAGATGGTTTTCAAGATTTATACACTTTTATCTAAAAAAGTATTGGAGTCTTTTTGAAAACAGGGGATTATCGCCTATGAACTCATTGGAGAGAGGAGAATGGTGAAATGAGCGACTTTAAGCATCTTCGCCTTTGAAAGGATGGAGAGGCATGGATGCTTAAAGTCTGATGAAAAGTTAAACCCTTGAGGGAGCGGTGCTGACTTTAGAAATTTCTACATACAAAATATGGTGTCCGTCCATTTCTGCAATCTTAAATTGGTACGGAAGATATTCAATAATATCTCCTTCGGCTAAATCATATTTTTGTGTGAGGAGCCATCCTCCGATAGTATCAACATCTTCTTCATCCAAAGCGGTTCCGAGAAGATCGTTCACGTCTTCGATCAGCACTTTGGCATCTAAGAGGTAATGGTTATCTCCAATTTTGCGGATAAGAGGAACCTCGTCTGTATCAAACTCGTCCCGAATTTCGCCTACGATTTCTTCTAGGATATCTTCAACTGTTACAATTCCGGCAGTGCCGCCGTATTCATCCAGAAGGACGGCCATATGCGTCCTTTCCTTTTGCATTTTTACCAAAAGGCTCTGAACAGGGATCGTTTCTATGACGCGGATGATCGGCTTGACATAGTGTATAAGCGGCTTTTTCTTATTGTTTAAATTAGACACACAGTCTGTCAATACTTCCTTCATGTTAATCATGCCGATAATGTTATCTTTGTCTCCGTCCGTAATCGGATATCGGGTATACTTTTCCGCTAAAATCGTTTCTAAAATATCCTCTAACGTATCGGATTGATCAAAACTGACAATTTCCATCCGCGGCACCATAATTTCTTTTGCCAGGCGGTTGTCGAATTCAAAAATTTTATTGACATATCGGTATTCCGATTGGTTGATTTCACCGCTTTTATAGCTTTCTGACAAAATGATCCTCAATTCTTCTTCAGAGTGAGCGATGTCGGTTTCGGTCGCAGGCTTTAAACCAAATAAATGAGTAACAAGCCGTGCGGATTGATTTAATACCCATATAAAAGGGAACATCACCCGATAAAAACCGATCAATGGCTTTGCAATCGCCAGCGTAATCGCTTCGGCTTTTTGAATGGCTACTGATTTAGGAGCAAGTTCTCCTAAAACCAC
The DNA here is from genome assembly GCF_038007225.1 of Bacillus sp. FSL W8-0102. Classification (NCBI taxonomy): domain Bacteria; kingdom Bacillati; phylum Bacillota; class Bacilli; order Caryophanales; family Bacillaceae; genus Bacillus; species Bacillus sp. FSL W8-0102. The sequence continues at coordinate 3,422,192 of NZ_JBBOWT010000001.1, read as the reverse complement.
GCTTAAAAACGTGATAACGGAAAAAGAAATCAAAAACGAAAGCACATGAGCGATGTTGTTTGGCAAATGCATCGCGCGGAACAATGGATGGATGAGAGCCTTTACTGTAGGCTCTCCAAGCCAACCAAGTCCTAAAGAGGTAATGGTAATCCCTAATTGAGTGGCGGATAAATAGGAATCCATATGGGTAATAATACGTTTTACGGCCACTGCTTTGTTGTTTCCTTCTGATACGAGTTGATCAATTCTAGAGGATCGCACTTTTACGATGGAAAATTCTGCTACTACGAAAAACGCTGCGAAAGCGATTAGCGCAAGAATAGCTATGATTTTGACAGTAATCAAAGCGTGAGGCTAGTTCCTGAGGGCGATCCACCTCTTGAATCTTAGCGTTCCGATCCAACGGAAGCCATTAACATAGGGAAGATCGGCTCTTTTTGAAAATAGCCTCCCACACCTCCTATAATAATTTTCATGTCTATATCTATTGTCCTATTGTATCATAATTCCGATTTAGATCAGCAGTGAGAGCACCAAATTGGTAAACTCCATCGATTAATGGAAAAATATAGAGTAACGAGAGCTCTATATAAAGGTTCTCTTTATCTTTCCCAAATAGCAAACTTTCACACCTGTTTATTAAATTAACCGATCCAGGAACCAGGAAGCGATCGTAAAATAAATGAGAAGTGAAAAAATATCGTTAATGGTCGTAATCAGCGGACCGGATGCTACTGCCGGGTCAACTTTTAATTAGTACAAGATCAGAGGGATCACCGTTCCGGCCAAAGTTCCAATGATGAGCGTGAGAAGAATGGAGAGGCTGACCACCAATCCGAGAATGGCGCTTCCTTGCCAGAAAAAAGCGATCGCAAACAAAAGAATAGAACAAATCGCACCGATAATGACGCCGACAACGAATTCACGTCCGACTAATTTTAAAGCTGTTTTCATATTAATGTCTTTAGAAGCAAGGCCCCTCACCACCACTGCCAATGATTGTGTTCCTGTATTTCCGGTCATGCCTGCAATCATAGGCATGAAAAAAGCTAAAGCGACTACTTTTTGCAATGTTGCTTGGAATCCTGAAATGATGCTTCCGGAAACGAGGCCGATAAACAGCAGCAAGATCAGCCATGGAAGCCGTCGAAAGGCCGCTACAGGCGCTTTTGTATCAAAATCGATCGCTTTCCCTGAAGCGGAAAGTTTTTCAATGTCTTCATTCGCTTCTTGTATGACAACGTCGATAATGTCGTCGAACGTGACGATTCCTTGCAAAACTCCTTCTTCGTCGACAACCGGTATCGCCAAAAAGTCGTAACGTTCAATGAGCCTGGCAATTTCTTCTTGGTCGGTTAGAACGGATACTGAAATGACACGCTCATACATGATATCCTTGATTTTGGCGTTTATATCAGCGAGAAGAAGATCGCGGTAGGAAACAACGCCCACCAGTTTTCGGTTTTCGTCAATTACGTATAAATAGTTGATGGTCTCAGCATATTCTGCAAACGTCTTTAACTTATCTACGGCTTCTCTCACCGTATAATAATTGCGAATCCATACGAAACGGTTCGTCATGAGACGGCCGGCCGTTTCAGAAGGATAATTCATCATGTTTTTAATGATGGTGGACTCTTCTTTTTTCATTCCGGACAAAAACGATTTGATTCTTTCGGGAGACATGTCGTCGAGCAAGGACGCAAGGTCGTCGTTGTCCATATCGTCTAAGACCTTCCGTGATTTTTCTCTCCCGAGCTTTTTCAAAACTTCAAGCTGTTCTTCATGACCCAGCTCTTGAATCATATCGGTTAGGACGGGAATGTTTAGCTGTAAAAGAAAACGCAGTTTATGTTTTTCCGGTAAATTTTTATAGATCGTAGCCATATCGTAGGGATGCAATTCTTCCAAAAGCTTTTGAAAGTCTGTTTTTTTCCCTTCTTTTAAGGCTTTAATGACAAGAAGCGTCATTTGATCTTCTGTCAAATTTTGAATCACCGTCATTCCCTCCTTTAATGGGCTAAGTCCTTATTATTATAAATCGAAACATAAAAAATGGAGTCGTATGTTTTGGAATTCCCGGCTCTTTCTGTTCTCCGGCGTGATGAAATGAGGAGGAAGAATGGCCTATATTCCAAATCACGATAGAAATAGAATAAATCTAATGACAGAACGAATTTTTATTGCTTCAATCATATTTTATCATACGTCTTTTCACCTAGTTTTGCTAAAATAGTAATGAGAATATGTGTATCGGATGGAAAAAGGAGATTGGGAAGATTCGGAGGTCATAAGATTGAGAAATCATGGGATTATGAAGGAGCTTATTTATATTCATTTAAATGCGGTTCATCAATATACGATGTCATATGGAATTGAGTTCCGCGAGTTTGTAAAATGTCTCCCCAAGGAACTGAATAATGTTTTACTTTTGAAGCATAACTTTGACTACAGCGATTTTAACATGCACACTCTTTTAGATTATGTGGAAAAAGACAATTTGGATCGGCTGCTGAAAGAAGATGTGTATGAATATGGCGACTTTTGCTGGCTTGACTTTGAAGACACGGACGGGTTGAATGAATTGGAGGGGCAGGAAATCGCCGAGCTCCTTTATTTAGGGCACAGCAAACAGCATTTAAGCGGTCCTTTTTACAGCAAACTGAATAACCGCTACGTATATTTATCCCATGATGATGGCTGGTTCAATAAAACCTATTATCGATTTTTAACCGATTTTTATTATATGCTCGGACATGTGATTGCTTTGAAAATGAGCCATATAAGAGGAGAAAAGGGGCTGTTTAATCTGAAAAGAGGGAGAGAATTTCCTTCGGTTCCGAGGGATGTGATCGCTTCCTTCAAAGACAAGATGAAAGAAGGCATGGTCATCTCCATATCTAGAGCGAATCAAACTCGACATAAAATTGAAATTCCCGTTTGGGTCATAGGGGATTATATCAATATGGATGAAATGGTGGATGACTATTTGGATAAAACGGGAGAGACTCCGGACGGGCAGCTGGTCTATGATAAAAAAATGCGGGAATGGAGCGCTTTATTTAAATAGAGAAGCCGACAAAACAAACGAAGGAACTCTGTATACCAGACGAAGGTTAAGCAGCACTTGGCTTGCGATCTTTGTGAACCACCATGGCCAAATGATGTTTTGGCCAAGACAGTAGAGCAATAGAATGGTGAAAGCCAATACTGGAAAGAGCTCCGAATTCTCCTTAAGACGAAAAAAGATCTGAACTGCTAGTATTTTCTGACGGAAAAATATGCGTTCTCCTAAATGAGTGTAAAAGAGGGTGTCCCAAAAGGTCGATAAAATCGACTTTTTAGGGCTCAGCCTTTTTCTTTAGAATGATTTATTGGATATTATTGGTTGTAATTCGTGCACAGAAGATCATTCCCCTGTTTTATTCCCTCACTTTTTGTTGTTTTTCAGTGTATGTTGCCCACTTTTTCAAATTGTGGGCAACACAAATAAGACCCCATTCCACCGTTGTTTTGGAAAGGCCTCTTAATGTAAATCGTTGGAAGTGGCTGTTGTGCTTAATTTGAGCAAATACTGGCTCCACTTCTATTTTTCGTTGTCTATACTTCTTTTTCGCTTCCTCCGAGGTTAATCTTTCACGGACTTCTTGGCGCTGCTTCTGATTCTTCATGGAAACACTGATGCTTTTTGTGTTCTTTCCTTTTGCACAAGAAGATTGAAAAGGGCATCCATAGCAGTCTGTGCACATGTAAGTTCGTTTCACCGATTCATACCCATTTTCTGATTTCCGTTTTCTTTCGTAACTAAAGGTAAGTCGTTTATTATTTGCACAGATCCATTCGTCTAATTCCTCGTCATAAGTCATGTTCTCCAATTTACCGATTTGATTTTTCCAAGCTTTTGTTTGTTCCTTATCGAATGTGTTGTATTTAACCAGTGCTTCCATTTCTTCCTTTTCACAATAATCATAGTTTTCTTCGCTACCATAACCAGAATCGGCAATGAGTGTCTTTGGTTTTGGCCGATTATACTTTTTCATTAATTCAAAGTGAGGAATTAGGCAGCCGGGATCTCCGGCACGTTGATGTAGACTGAACCCTGTGATAAATTGTCCTTCCGTTCCGATTTGTACATTGTAACCAGCCTTTAATTGACCGTTCTTCATGTGGTCTTCTTTCATGCGCATGAAAGTGGCATCTTTATCCGTTTTTGAATAGCTGTTTCGGTCGCCAAATGTTGCTTTTTGTTCTTCATATTTTTGCTTTCTGGGCAAAAGATCCTTTTCCAATTGTCGTTTTGCTTTTTTCAGGGTTCGATTTGTAGGTTCCTGTTCTAATTTTTTCTCTACCTTTTTGATGGTCTCTTGGATTTTCTCGGAGGTAACAGGAGCTGCCTCCAATTTTTCTTGAAAATCCATTTCTTTTTCAGCTTGCTCATCTTCTTTCATTACTTCCTCAATCGATAAGACGATCTGTTTGTATTTCTCATCCAGCTTTGTATCGAACTTTTCGGTCGCCTTCCTCCAAACAAAAGTATATCGATTAGCGTTAGCTTCAATTTTCGTTCCATCAAAATAATAATCTTCAAGCTTTACTAACCCCTCCTGGCATAAAAGATCCACAATTCCGAAGAAGGTTTCATAAATGACATCCTTCATACGATTGGAGCGAAATCGATTGATTGTACGAAAATCAGGTTTTTGGTTTCCCGAAAGCCACATAAAATAAATGTTTTCTCCCAGTTGTTTAGCAATTTGCCGGGAAGAATAAATTCGATTGACGTAGGCATAAAGGATAATTTTTAACATCATTTTGGGATGGTAAGGCGGGCGGCCGCCACCAGGATGAAGAGAAAGAAGGATGTTTGGATTCATCTTTTCTACTGCCAAATCCACAATTCGGCAAAGATGATGTTCGGGGATTAGAACTTCTATATCCATTGGTAGAACTAATTGTCCTGTCGTGGTATAATTTATGTACATAAGAAAATCGTTCCTTTCCGGTAGATTGGTTGTAGTGACTAAATTATACCAAAAAAGAACGATTTTCTTTATTTTTTTGTACAGAGTTTCAAGATTAATTTTTCACTCTGTTGATTGGAGTGGAAGGCGCGAAGACTCCTGCGGGAGTACGGGACAGGGGAGACCCCGCAGGAGCGTAAGCGACGAGGAGGCTCCCCGGCACGCCCGCGGAAAGCGAAGCGCCTGGAACGGAAATCAACAGACCAGGTTCAAAGAACCATTCACAAAAAATGGGTGTCCCTAAAAGCTATACTTTTGGGACACCCTCTTTTATAGCAGATCCTTTTTCGGTGGAGTTTTCGTATACACTAAGCAACGCATGCGAACTTGATTATTTGGCGATGGTTTTGCGGACAGAAACTTTTGCTTGCTTTGGCTTAATCATCATTAACAAGATGGAAATAATCGCAAGGGTACAGGCAATGATAAATGGCGTGTGGGCAGAAATGGATTCTCCTAGATATCCTGACAACACAGGAGCAACGGCTGCCCCGATCCAGCGGATGCAATTGTAAGTACCGGATGTAACCCCACGTTCATAAGGAGATACTTCCACCACGTAGCTTGTAAACAAGGCGTTGTTTAACCCGCATGCTAAACCGGAGACGATGACGATGGTAATCAATGCGATGCTGGAATGCACAAAGAATAAGGCCCCGACTAACATTGCAAAAACAAGTAAACTAAACGGCAAAATTTGTTTTGGAGAATATTTTTCTTCTAATTTGTGAGCTAAACCGGCAGATCCGTATGCAAGGAAAAGCCCCCATCCACAAAACACCAAGCCGATTTGAATGGCTGAAAGTCCAAGAGTAAGCGGCGTATAAGCCAGAACAACGAAAAATCCATAATAATAGAGCATTCCCGAAAGCGAGGCAATCAAAAAAGGCGGGAACGTAAACAAGTTTTTAAGGTCTTTCAATCCGGCCGGTTTACGCGTTTGTTTAGACGACGGTTCAAATACAAAGAACGTCACAAGCAAAAACGCAGTAAAAATCAAAATGCCGGTCGCAATGAAAGGAAACCGCCAGGAAAAATCCCCAAGCAGACCGCCCACTAAAGGACCGCCGGCCATACCTAAACCGATGGCGGCCTCATATAAACCAACCGCTTTTTGGGCATCGTCGGACAGAGCGATTAATAATGTCATAGCGGTAGCGAAAAACATCGAATTGCCAAGTCCCCAGCCACCTCGGAAAATGGACAATTCCGGGATATTTTGGGAAAGTCCGCATAACAATGAAAAAATCGTTACCACGATAAGACCAGCAACCATAAGCCTTTTATCTCCGGCGCGGCTGGCCAAAATGCCAGCGGGAATCATCATAACGGACATGATGAAAATATAGGCGGTAAACAGCATTTCTACTTGCCAATGAGAAGCCCCGATTTGCTCGGCAATAACCGGCAGGATCGGGTCCACAACTCCTATCCCCATAAACGCTAAAAATGACGCAAATACGGTAATCAATCGCGCGCGTGCAAAGTTTCTTTCTTCCATGAAAAATCCTTCCTTTCTGTATTGGTTTAAAACGATGGACCAAACAAAATCAGGCTCGTTTTTAGGTCGACTCACTCGTTCGCTCGCTCGTTTTTCATTGAGAGTGGCCAGACGTTTGCACTTGCTTGTTCCATCGTTTTTTGAAACGAAACGCATGCGGGAAAAAACAAGCCTCCTTTTTTGCCGAAAAACAAACAGCTTCTTTTTTCACGTCCTTTCCGGCACCTGAATGATACTCGGAATGATGTTGCCCAAGATCGTTTTTTGCCGTTTATTCCTTGTAAAAAATCATGTATTCATCCAATATGGCATCAATTTACATTTAACGTTAACGTCAAGGTTATATTTTGTCAATGATAAAAAAATCAAAAGGCTTATTTGTTTCCATTATTTTTGCATTCATGGGCTGTTCTTTTTAACAGATATTCCGAAAGAAGTCTCCCACTTCAAGCGTGAGAAGGGCGTAGCCCAACGATAAGTGGGGGATGAATTTTGGTTGGCGATAGCCAACTAATAGGATAGAATATAGCTAGAACGGACACCTTCGGAACGAAGGGAAGCGTAAAGGGTTCTTGTGTGTGGCTTACCGTTCAGCGAACACGCACAAGTCGCTTGAAGCCCCCGCCTCTAAGCGAAGCGTAGGTGGTGGGTAGTTCACGGCTGGCGTTTTTATAATGCGAATATAAGAATAAAAACGATCTCCATTTTCTAATCTATTTTCGGATTGACCCTTGATTTCCGGTTTCTTGTGGAAAAAGCAATGGAGAGCTTTGAAGAAATTTTTTCCAGAAGATGTACGTTTCAGGAAAGTGAGGCGGACCATTCCAATTGGAACCTTTCTGCCTTTCTTTAGTAAACAGGAAATCTTGAATAAAGAACGAAAAGCCATGTATTATCCAGATTTTCTTAAAATTTCATAGTGTGATTGCATATAATCATATGAAGAAACGTTTTTCCGGTATGTAAAGAAATGATAAAATAGAAATGTTATTCAATGAACAGGAATAGAATGATTTTTCTTAATGAAAATCAACAACTTTATTGGAGGTTCGTGATGAAAACGAAAGTTTGTTTATTATATGGCGGGAAATCAGCAGAACATGAAGTTTCCCTTCAGACGGCCAAAGCAGTGACGGAAGCGTTGGATTTGGAAAAATTCGACGTGTATCCGGTTCATATAAATAAAGAAGGGCAATGGATTAAAGGACCGAAATTGGAAAGGCCGGCAGAAAGCGTGGAAGCTTTGCAGTTTTCGCCTCAAAACCAAGAATCCACTCATCCGTTAGCGGCTTTCCTGGAAGGCGGTGAAGAGTTTGATGTGGTCTTCCCGCTTTTGCACGGACCAAATGGTGAAGACGGCACAGTTCAAGGGATGCTTGAACTTTTAAACATTCCTTATGTCGGAAATGGAGTCTTAGCCTCGGCGGCGGGAATGGACAAAGTGATCATGAAACATATATTTGCAGAAGCAGGCCTTGACCAAGTCGATTATGTTTGGTTTACGCGCAGCCATTGGGAAAAAAATCAAGAAGAAACATACGAATTAACGGAAAAAGAAATCGGCTATCCTTGTTTTGTGAAACCGGCCAACCTCGGTTCCAGCGTGGGAATTAACAAATGTTCCAATCGAGATGAATTGGAAAAGGCCTTTAAGGAAGCTTTTCACTATGACCGTAAAATCATTGTGGAACAGGGAGTAAAAGCGAGAGAAATAGAAATGGGAGTGCTCGGGAACGATGATCCGAAATGTTCCGTACCGGGAGAAATCGTTCCTAAAAAGGAATTTTATGATTATAAAGCGAAATATCAAGATAATAGTACGCAATTGATTATACCGGCAGAAATTTCTGAGAAAGTTAAGGCAGAGATGGAGCAAATAGCGATCAAAGCTTTCCAAGCTTTAGATTGTTCCGGACTGGTTCGTGCCGATTTCTTTTTGACAGAAGACGGCCGAGTTCTGATTAATGAGGTCAATACGATGCCGGGATTTACCCCCGTCAGCATGTTTCCGCTTCTTTGGAAACATAGCGGTTTAGATTACCCTCAGCTGATTGAAACATTAATTGATTTGGCCATAAAAAGGCATGAGGAAAAACAAAAGATCAAATACACCGTTTAAAAGATCAAATACACAGTTTCATAGAGTGGACGCGGTTTTTCAAAATGCCGCGTCTGTTTATTCCGAGGAAGAAAAGGTGAAGGGAAATGATTGTCAAAACGATTCAACAAGTTGCTGAAATGATGGGAGCACCATATGAACTTTCCCATAAAGACATTGTGATTCAAGGAGTGAGTATTGATTCCCGAAAAATCGAAAAAGGGAATTTGTTTGTCCCTTTAAAGGGAGACCATACGGATGGGCACCGTTACGTCGAAACAGCGTTTCAAAACGGGGCAGCTGCTTCCCTTTGGCAAAAAGATGTTCCCAATCCACCGGAACATTTCCCGATCATTATGGTGGACGATACATTGGAAGCGCTCCAACGTCTTGCCAAAGCATATCGTGATGAACTGTCGATCAAAGTGGTAGGTGTAACCGGAAGCAACGGAAAAACGACTACAAAGGATATCATCAGCAGCCTTTTGTCGAGTCGATACCGTGTTCAAAAAACGGAAGGAAACTACAATAATCATATCGGATTGCCTTTGACGCTGCTTTCCTTAAAACAAGATACAGAAGCAGCGATTTTAGAGATGGGAATGAGTTCAAAAGGGGAAATTGATTTTTTGACGCGGATGGCTCGACCGGATATAGCCGTTATTACCAATATTGGAGAAGCTCATCTGTTAGATTTAGGTTCGAGGGAAGCGATCGCAGAAGCAAAATTTGAAATTATTAACGGCTTAGACAAAAATGGTGTGCTTGTTTACCACGGCGATGAACCGCTTTTGGAGCGACTAGTCCAAAATACGCCTCATTTGACGGCGAAAACGTTTGGGGAATCGGCAAAAAATGATTTATACCCGACGAAAATCCGTCAGACCAATGAGGGAAGCCAGTTTTCCATTAATACAGAACCGGAACGAGAATTCTTTCTTTCAGTGCTCGGTAAGCATAATGTGTTTAATGCATTGGCTGCTATTCTCGTTGCTCGTGAATTGGGGATCTCTTACGATGAGATTGAAGACGGCTTAAAAAAGATCGAATTAACTAAAATGAGATTGGAACTTGTAGAGGGAAGCAAAGGAGAAAAAATTATCAATGATGCATATAATGCAAGTCCTACCTCGGTAAGAGCAGCGATTGATTTGGTTTCCGAACTTCAAGGCTACGAACGGAAAATTTTGGTTCTGGGCGATATGCTTGAACTCGGTCCGAAAGAAAAGCAATACCATGAAGAGATTGGAAAAGAAATCAATCCACATGCTATTGACTATGTGTTCACCATTGGTGCATTAGGCCAATATATTGCGAAAGGTGCGAAAACCGTATTGCCGGAACACCGCGTTTTCGCTTTTATGGAAAAAGAGAAACTCGTGGAAAAGCTGAAATCCTTGTTAACGGGAAATGAACTGATTTTAGTGAAGGCATCACGAGGTATGAAATTGGAAGAGGTCGTCCATCTTTTACAAGCGTAATGCTGTTTTTCGATGAAAACGGAACGCTTTTATTTGCTTTACGGAATAAAGTCCTTGCTTTTTTCCACTAAGAAGGATAAAGTTATCAGGATGATGGAATTGAATTTTATTCAATGAAATGGTACGATTACCGTAAATTGTTTATTACGCTTTCATGGGCAGCCCCTGCCCATGAGGCCAGGCATAAAATGTAGTTGCACGTCAGTTGCCCGCAAAAGGCCGATTGTTTCAGCGAAAAAGGCTGCCGCTAGTGGGAGTTTCACTTTGTTATTCATCTTTCATATCAATCCGCCAAAGGAGTCGGCATACCAACCGGAGGCCTCCTTTCATTTCCACCATTAAGAGGGTTAGCGATTGTGTACTTCTAGACTATAATGGAAAGTTCAAGCTCATTGCTTTTCGATATCTTTACTCGTATCCGTGTGTAGGAAACTGAGTTAGCGGATAAAAGTGACGCTAAATATCGCTCTTCAGTGGGAAGAGTATTTTTTTGTTTAAGGTGTTTTATTCATGTTTTTTTGAAAAACTAGTTTTAAGACCGTTTCATGTGATTGAAACTTCCATATTTTTTCTTGATTGACTGTTCTCATCCATATCATTTTCATCAAAAGGAAAAATATAAATAAAAGGAATTTATCGTGAAACAATGAAGGCCTTTTTGAAAAGTAAGACGAAAAAAACTGCATATTGTGTAACAAACATTTATTTAGGTTTAAGAAGGAGAAGAGAGAATTGACAAAATTTGTAGAATTAGGTTTGAGTCCAGCTCTATTGAAATCGATTGACCAACTGGGTTTCGAGGAGGCGACTCCGATCCAAGCGGCCACGATTCCAAAAAGCTTAGACGGAAAGGATTTGATCGGACAAGCTCAAACGGGTACAGGGAAAACCGCCGCTTTCGGTATTCCGTTAATGGAAAAAATCGATACGAAAAATCATCATATTCAAGGAATGATCATAGCCCCTACACGGGAATTGGCCATCCAAGTATCAGAGGAATTATATAAGATCGGCTATCATAAACGGGTGCGCATTCTTGCAGTGTACGGCGGCCAAGATATTCAAAGACAAATCCGCGCTTTGAAAAAACAGCCGCATGTGATTGTGGGAACTCCGGGAAGAATTCTTGATCACATCAATAGACAGACATTAAAATTAGACCATCTTCATACGCTCGTTCTTGACGAAGCGGATGAAATGCTCAATATGGGTTTTATTCAAGATATTGAAGCCATCCTTTCCCATATGCCGAAAGAGCGGCAAACCCTTCTTTTTTCTGCAACAATGCCGGAACCGATCCGTGCTATTGCCGAAAAATTTATGAAAAATCCGGAATTAGTTCAAGTGAAAGCAAAAGAAATGACGGTTCCGCAAATTGAACAATATTTTATCAAGATTCAAGAAAGAGAAAAATTTGACGTTCTTTCCCGGCTTCTGGACGTACAATCTCCTGAGCTTGCGATTGTATTCGGCAGAACGAAGCGTAGAGTGGATGAATTGACAAGGGCGCTTACTTTGCGCGGGTATTCTGCTGAAGGGATTCACGGGGACCTAAGCCAAATGAAACGCTTGAACGTCCTGAAAAAGTTTAAAGAAGGAAAAGTCGATGTTCTTGTGGCGACCGACGTTGCGGCACGGGGATTGGATATTTCCGGGGTTACTCATGTTTATAACTATGATATTCCGCAAGATCCGGAAAGCTATGTTCACCGTATTGGCAGGACCGGACGAGCCGGAAAAGAAGGAATTGCCATTACGTTCGTATCCCCTAGGGAAATGGGCTATTTAAGAGAAGTAGAACGAACGACGAAAAAACGGATGACGCCGATGCAGCCGCCGACATGGACGGAAGCGCTCATCGGACAACAAAAAGCAGCCGTGAATGAAATTGAGACATGCTTAAATAATGAAAATTTAGAGGACTATCAAGAATTAGCGAACGAGTTGCTGGCACAGTTCCCGCCAAGTCAAGTGGTGGCCGCTGCCCTTAAACTCCTTACAAAAGAACCGAACCGCACTCCTGTCCATATTACGGAGGAAGGGCCGCTGCCAATGAAAAAAGAGAGCAGACGTTCTTTTAATAAAACACAAGGAAATCAACGCAAAAATCAAAGATCGCGCGTGAGCCGAAGAAAATCCGTTCCAAAAGCATAGGAATTCCTATGCTTTTTTGTTTGCAAATATCTGGAGCGAGAAATGCGAAAACGGCTGGTTGCTTTCCGCCATTGTCGTTCTTAATAGGATGATCATTCAACAAGGAGTTTCTTTCGATACAGGATGCCCATGAAGAATCCGTAAGCAAAACCTGCCAGGTGGGAAACGATATTCACTTCGGTTTGAATAAACGTCATCAATAGAGCGATGAGTACAACCGGAAAAATGATTTTTTGATGATGATCGGCTAGCAAAGGGGGCTTCACCAGCAAGAAAGCGGCAAAGGACCCGAATAACCCGAAAATGGCTCCGCTTGAACCGATATGAGTGTAGGTTAAAGGCATAAATAGAAAGGTGGCGGCATTTGCGAAAATCCCGGATAATAAGTAGAGTAATAAAAACTTGATTTTTTTTAACATGATCTCTAAAGGAGGAGCGAATAAAACCAGTGTGATCGTGTTGAAGAAAAAATGGGAGAATCCTCTATGAATGAAAATGGAGGAAATGAGTCGCCACCATTCTCCATTCGCAATCGCGATATTGGTTCCGGAAAAAGATTGGTAGAAAGCGACAGCAGGGAAAAAAGGAATCCATGTCGCCAAATAAAATAGAGTCTGAATACCGGCTAATGTGGAAACGCAAGGATAATAACGGATAAAATCTGCCATTCGTTCACTGTGCTGAAACATGGACTTCACCTCTGGTTAAGGGAGTGACGAAGTTGGGGCAACAACGAAATGCTTTTCGATCCTGCGTTCCAAAAGCATTTCGATGCAAGATTCTCACATGCTACCTCCATTTATATGCGGCCGGAAATCATTTAGAAGGGACGAACTGTGATGATTATTGGCATTGGTTTAGATATTGTAGAAATGGAAAGGATTGAAACGCTGATTCGTCGTCAACCGAAATTTCCATGTAGAATACTGACTGCAAATGAAATGAATATATTTCAATCTTTATCGTCAAAACGGCAAGCTGAATATTTGGCAGGGCGATTTGCGGCAAAAGAAGCTTTTTCCAAGGCCTACGGAACGGGAATCGGAAAAGAGTTGACGTTTCACGACATCGAAATTCAATATAATGAGAACGGAAAACCGATGATCGTCAAGCCTTTTAAAGAAGGAGTTCATTTAACTATTACGCATAGCCGGGAATTTGCTGCTGCTCAAGTGATCATCGAAAAAATGGGAAAAGATTTTTAAAGTACATATTCCCTATGGTTGTCTCATATATTGGATAACAGCAGGAGAGACAAGATCGAAAAGCCGAGATTGCAGGCAACAGCGCTGGACGAAAGAGGCATAAGTGCCTGTTCATCTTAGGTTATGAACATCTTCTCTCTCCCTTTCATGTTTAAATGAGACAAAGGGGAAGTGAAAAGAATGAAAAAGAATGTGGCGCTCTTATTCATTGGCTTATTGACAATGATTGTTCTCGCTGCCTGCGGTTCTAAGACAAAAGAGGAGGTTGTTTCCGATCTAAATGAAAAAATCGGCAAATTAAAAGGGTATAAAGCGGAAGCGCAAATGACCTTAAAAGTGGGAGAAGAAAAACAAACGTATAATGTGGAAGTATGGAATAAAGAACATCAATATTACCGGGTAGAACTAAAGGCGGCCAAAAGAGACCAGAGCCAAATGATTTTGCGAAATGATACCGGTGTGTACGTATTAACTCCTGCCCTTAATAAAAGCTTTCGATTCCAAAGTGATTGGCCTAAGAACAGCAGTCAAGCATACTTATATGAGTCGTTAGTGAAAGACATTTTAGAAGATAAAGAGGCGAATTTTAAAGAAACGAAAAACCACTATGTATTTGAAACCAAAACCCGCTATCAAAACAAGCAAATCCTTCCTTACCAAGAAATCGTTTTTAACAAAAAAGACTTAACACCTGTCTCCGTAAAAGTAATGGACACCGACCACAATCCATTAGTCACCGTCAAATTCAAAAATTTGGATCTACATGCCAATTTTGATTCGTCGTCCTTTGATATGAAAAAGAATATGACAGGAGCTCAGCTTGAAGTACCGGTTGCTGCAAATTTGGGTGATCAAGATTTTTCCGTTCAATATCCTCTTGCTGATTTAGAAGGAACAAAGCTGGTGGAAGAAAATGAGTTGTCATCTGATAATGGGAAACGGGTTGTTCTTACCTATGGCGGGAAAAAATCGTTTACGATTGTTCAAGAAAAAGCTCACGCTGTTGAGGCTTCCGAACCAATTGATTTGGATGGTGAAGTGGCGGATCTTGGCTTTGCCATCGGGTCCATAACCGATCACTCGCTCTCTTGGACGTATCATGGGGTTGATTACACGTTGGCATCGAAGAACCTCACGAAGCAAGAAATGATCAGAATTGCGAGTTCCATGCAAGGAAATCCGGAAAAATAAGAGGGAATTCTTTTTCGATTGGTAATTTTACCCTATTTAAACAACGGAAACTCATATGATTCAGAAAACGCTGGCCCAAAAGCGATTTTACTTTTAGGTCAGTTCTTTTTTTGCATTTAAAAATTCGACAATATTTGTCATAATGAAGGGGAGTTTAGTGGAAAGAAGGGTCATGAGTGGATACATCTCAGTTTTACAGGGATACATGGGTTGAAATTAATTTGGATCACATTGCTTATAATGTAAAAGAAGCTTTGCAACTTTTGCCGTCTACAACGGATTTATTTGCTGTGGTAAAAGCCAATGCATACGGTCACGGTGATGTTCAAGTTGCCAACACCGCTATAAAGGCGGGAGCCAAAGGTTTGGCTGTGGCCTTTTTAGATGAAGCTTTGAAATTAAGGAACAGCGGAATCGAAGTGCCGATTTTAGTATTAGGAGCTTCCAGGCCGGAAGACGCCAAGTTGGCAGCAGACCATCGTATTTCGTTGACGGTGTTTCAGGAAGAATGGTTGGAAAGAGCGGAACCATTTTTGAATGGCTCCTCGTTAAGTGTGCATATGAAAGTAGATACGGGAATGGGCCGAATCGGTGTAAGGACCGAAAAAGAGTTGAAAGCATTGGAAAAACGAATTATGCGTTCCCCTGCCTTTCGATTAGAAGGGATTTTTACTCATTTTGCGACAGCCGACGAAGTAGATACAGATTATTTCCGGAAACAATTTGAAAAATTTCAAGTGATGGTGCAACTTCTGGAACAAAAACCAAAATATATTCATTGCGCGAATAGTGCAGCTACTTTAAGGTTTAAAGAAACATCTCATGCTTTTAATCTTGTTCGCTATGGAATTTCGATGTATGGGCTGTCGCCTTCTGCCGACATCCAATCCCTTCTTCCTTTTGAATTAAAACCGGCATTATCTCTGCATACAAAAATTGTTCATGTGAAAAAGGTGAAGAAGGGAGAAAGAATCAGCTACGGGGGTGTATATGAAGCAAAGGAAGATGAATGGATCGCTACTTTGCCAATCGGCTATGCAGACGGCTGGATTCGCAAGCTTCAAGGCCAAGAAGTGCTGGTTGGCGGGAAAAGAGCTCCTATCGTAGGACGAATTTGCATGGATCAATGCATGATCCGCTTAGATGAGGAAGTGCCCGTAGGAACGGAAGTCGTTTTGATCGGTAAGCAAGGCCGGGATGAAATCACGATGGATGAAATTGCAGCAAAGCTTGAAACGATTCATTATGAAATTGGTTGTATGATTTCCCATCGAGTTCCCCGTGTCTATATAGAATCCGGAAAGATTGTGGACGTTTCAAACCCACTTTTGTCTTCTCACCGGAAAATGTAAGCAGTGAATTTTTTTCTTTGTCAATATAAATGCATAATTTTCGTGTTTTTATGACGATAATAGGTGAAGAATTCATAATTTACCCGTGGTGCTAGTTGAGTGTCAGCGCTCAACCAGCCCTAGTGTGACCAAGGAATAAGCCAACAAGATGCCATCGAGTGCCACTTCAAACCCGGCAATGGAATTCGCTCGAATGTCGGTGATCCGGTATTGGTCTACGAGAATCGAAAACACCGTCTCGATGACTTTGCGTTTTTTCCTGATCCATTCTTCCCATGCCTTGGATGGGCCGTGCTTTTGATTGTGTCGAGACGGTGTCCAGAACGCGGCTTGGTGTTCTTCGTACAGCTTTTCTCGAAGAGCGTGGCTGATGTACCCTTTGTCCCCAAAGTTGTAGGGATGAGGGATTTGAGTCATCACCGTTTCAGCGGCTTTGACGTCGTGGCAGGACGCTTCCGTCACGACATAGCCCATGGCCAGCCCTTGATTGGTCACTTGAAGATGCAGCTTGAAACCGTAGTACCATTGCTTTTTGGAAGCACAATACCCCATATCCGCGATCCCTCGAAACCGCTTGACGCGCTGCATTCTTGCGGGATGGCACAACGGAAGAGGCAAGCTGTCGACGACCGCATAAGCATGGTGTTGGCCACGTTTCGCCAGCTCATGACGGATCCATTTGATGGCGAAACCAAGCGCTCGGCAGCGGCGGTTGTATCGGGAGCGTTCAAGAAACGAGCCGTTTGTGAACAAATTTCCCGTGACAAAACGATGCCAGGCTCGTTCGGAAGAAAAGCCCAGCAGCTTCCCCAAAAGGTGAACCGCCATGACCACTTCGTCTTCTTGCTTGACCAAGTGACGGTTGCGGCGATGAAGATACATTTGAATCAACGACAGTTGGGCAGAAACAAAACAGAAAATAGCGGCATATTGTTTTTGAAGTTTGGCTGGATCTGTAGTAAAATGAAAGTGCTCTTGCATGGGGGATCTCTCCTTTCGAATGTTGGGTGACACTTTCATTCTACTGGAGATCCGCCAGCAAGGGCTATTTTTATGCTTGTCTGAGTTTTATCTAGCACCACGGGTTTCATAATTTATCTTTTCGGGCGGCTCAATTGATGGTATCATGGATTTGGTAGTGTAAAGAGACGGTTATTGCAGTGAACGGTGGAGGTGTAGTTCGTGTCTGAATCCAGCACAACGACAGAAATCTTAATTCGATTGCCGCAGCAATTTTTAAACGAATTAGACGGATTTGCTGAGCAGGAAAATGTGAATCGCAATGAATTTATTTATCGCGCCACAAAAGCGTATCTTCGAGAACGCAAAAAGCGTCAAATAAGGGAAACGATGAGACGAGGCTATATGGAAATGGCAAAAATCAATCTTGCTATTGCCTCCGAGGCTATTCAAGCGGAATATGAGGCAGAGAATACGGTAGAACGATTAGTAAGTGGGGGCTAATCCTTTGATTGTTAAGCGTGGTGATGTGTATTTTGCAGACCTTTCCCCTGTTGTCGGCTCGGAGCAAGGCGGAGTGCGTCCAGTACTAGTCCTTCAAAACGACATAGGGAACCGGTTTAGTCCCACTGTAATTGTTGCTGCTATCACAGCGCAAATCCAAAAAGCCAAACTGCCTACACACGTAGAAATTGACGCAAAGCGATATGGTTTTGAGCGGGATTCCGTTATCTTGCTGGAACAAATACGCACAATTGACAAACAACGCTTAACGGATAAAATTTCCCATTTAGATGAAGAAATGATGGAAAAAGTGGACGAAGCCTTGCAAATCAGTTTAGGTCTAATAGACTTTTAAATGAACGCTCCTTGGTTGTCTAAAGGGGCGTTGTTATTTACTCACATTTAAAAACGTTTGCGGTTGCGTGTAAATGCAAAAAAAGCCGTTTATTTGTCGGAAAGTCTACTTTAATAAATTGGCTCTTATCTTTAGAGAAAAAAGATTTTCTCTTTGGACTGCCTATCTGCTTCAAAAATCTTCACCTTCACCTTCGTGTAGGTGTGTGATTGCCGTCAAGCAAAGCATACTCTGCGGATTTGCAAGGATAGCATTCAACATGAACCCGCCTTTTACTTCCGTTTGTTTTGATCTATTTACCCGATGCACGCATTTCAGTCAGCCTTGTTTGAAAAAGGAAAACCGTTATTCTGAAAATTAGAAATATGACTGAGAATAGTTTATGATTGACTAAAGTGGTTTACATGACAGAAATCAGCAAACTTTCAATAGTACTAAAATGACTCGTTTTATGTTTATAAGCGGATATTATTATCTGAAAATATAGAAAATTTTAGGTAAAATGGAATGGGGGATTCTCTATTTGTGTTGGAATTTTAGAGTGGGAGAGAAATGGTTTTTCGTTTTTAAACACTTCAAGGAGGAATGATATGAACGTCTTTTATAAGAATTTCATATTATCCATCGTATTATATTTTGTTTTAGTTATTTTTGATTATGTTGAAAATAATACATTCAATTGGACTGAAAACATGATACAATCTTTGTTTTTTGTAGTATTTTTTAGATTGTTTATGTGGTTTTTAGACGGAAAAAAAGCAAAAAACTTGATCTCTTAACAATTAGGGGATTAATATCAAGGTTTTTATTTTTACCCCCGTATGCTGTGTGCCTCATCATTACATTTCATCAAATAGTACGCAAGTTGGGCCGCAATAGATACAGCCTTTTAAACACCCAGTTTTGCAGCTGCCTAACACAGGTTATAGGACTAACTGATAGAAATTCTTCAATTCGGTTTTTGGTTTTTTATTGAGACAGGCGTCTACCTTGGCAACCAGTTATACCATTCATTGTACTTCGATCATTTTAATATCTAAACCTATGAGATATAGCCGAATAAAGAACGGTATGGAAAAAGAGCAGCGATTAAGAAAAGATTGCGTTTTCCATGAGTTAAGAAAATTACGATTCTTATGCGGAGGAAAAGGAGAATTAGGTAGTTGTGGATTGGTTCGACTTGAAATAATTGGATAGTACAGGCCTCGAAGTATTTGTTATTCTTTTTACAAATGGCAGATTCATAAGAAATTTTATTGAATGAGGCTTACAGAACGATTCAATAGATGATTTGACATCATCAGATTTTGTGGATATCTTGAACATTTAACAAGAAAGCAGAGGATGGAGTGTCATGGGGCAGCCTTTTGATTATATCGAGATGAAAATACCTGCCAAGCCGGAGTATATAGGAGTAATCCGTTTAACGCTATCTGGGATCGCAAGTCGAATGGGTTTTATGTATGAGGCTATTGAGGACTTGAAAATTGTTGTCAGCGAAGCGATTCTCAATGCAATACCGTATGCGTACCAAGAACAAGGAAAAGGAGAAATGGTCATTGGATTTTCTCTATATCATGATCGATTGGAATTAATGGTGGCCTATAGAGGTCAAAGTTTCCAATCATCTGATTTGAAAAAGGAGATGTGCCATCTTGAACAAAGGGAAGGAGAATTTTTTCGTGAAGGAGGATTAGGATTATATTTGATTGAAATGCTTATGGATGATGTGAAAATCCATCACCAAGAAGGGGTATCCGTCTTTATGACAAAATATCTTAAAAGAGAGCAGGTGGAGAGGGATGCGAAAACCATCTCAACCTAATGAATGTCCTTTTAAACAAAAGGTTATGAAATGGATCGAAGAGTTTCAGCGTCATAAATGCCAAGAATCGCAGGAAAAAATCGTGACGCATTATCATCATTTGGTTGAATCGATTGCACGAAAGTATTCAAAGGGAAAATCTTACCATGAGGACATCGTACAAGTTGGAATGATCGGGCTTTTAGGGGCCGTCCGCCGCTATGACCGATCTTTTGGCAAAAGCTTTGAAGCATTTGCAATACCGACGATTGTCGGTGAGATCAAAAGATATTTGCGCGATAAGACATGGAGTGTTCATGTTCCCCGCAGAATTAAAGAACTAGGTCCTAAAATACAGTCAACAGTCGAAAAATTGACGTGTGAAATGCAAAGATCACCTCAAGTAAAGGAAATCGCTGCTTACTTGGATATCACGGAAGAAGAGGTACTGGAAGCAATGGAAATGGTGAAAGGCTACCAGACGTTATCCGTTGATCATACGATTGAAGCCGATTCTGAAGGCGGCACCATGACATTGCTTGATATGGTGGGGAATGAGGAAAAAGGATATGAAAAAGTGGATCAGCGCCTCGACTTGGAAAAGGTCCTTCCTGTACTGAACGAGAGAGAATGGAAAATTATTCAGTATACGTATTTGGAAAATATGAGCCAGAAAGATGCAGGCGAAAAGTTGGGAATTTCCCAAATGCATGTGTCCCGTCTTCAACGTCGCGCCGTTCAAAAATTAAAAAAAGCCATTCGATCCGAAACGATGAATTCGGAAAAATGAAACCGATCCATAATTGGTGTGTCATTTGCTGCTTCCCAATCTCTTAAAAAATTGGGCATAGACAGTTTTTTTGAACATAGAGATTGGTGAAACCAAAAAAGCATAATTTTTCGTTTGAAACCAATGATAAGAAAGTATTTTTTGAGAGGAATTAGCAGTTTGGTTGATTTTTTCTAAAAAAGAATGACGATGGCGATCACGGGCGAGAAGGGTTCTCTAGTCATTTTTTTTGGAAAAAATTGAATCAATGAGCTCCCAGAGTCCCAACCAACCCCCTACTTTCTTCCTCATTCCGTCTCACCTTATCTGCTAAAGAGGAAATTATGATAAAATGGGAGAACACATATATGATCAATCGAATGTCTATGAGAGCATGTATTAGCTCAACCTGAGGGTTGTTGAATCATCCGACTAGAGGGCAGCTTAATCACTCAACGGATAAGAAGAAGCTTTTGCTGCTCATCGATAGTGTATCGATTGAAAAGGACTTCCTCGATTCTCCATTTGGAAGACTTTTTTGCTTTTTCTAGAAGTTTAGGAAAAGGAGTGAACTCCGTTTTGAACGGAACGAATATGATTGAACAATCGACTGACAGAGAAATGAATTTACTAAAAAAGATAGCTGAAGAACAATCACTAAAATGGAAACAAGTACAAACGGTTATTTCCATGTTGGAAGAGGGCAATACAGTCCCGTTTATCGCTCGTTACCGAAAAGAAGCAACCGGAGCGCTCGACGAAGTTCAAATTCGTTCGATTATGGAAAGATGGGACTACCTTCAGAACTTGGAGAAACGAAAAGAAGAAGTTTTGCGCAGCATTGAAGGACAAGGCAAGCTGACGGAAGAATTGCAGCAAAAGATTTTAGCTGCTGATAAACTGCAAGAGGTAGAAGACTATTACCGCCCGTATAAACAAAAAAGACGGACAAAAGCGACCATTGCCAAGGAAAAAGGATTGGAACCTTTCGCTCTTTGGCTGCTAAGTTTCCCGGTGACGGGGTCTGTTGAAGAAGAAGCAACGAACTATTTATCAGACGAAAAAGAACTTTTCTCGATAGAAGAAGTCATCCAAGGCGCCAAAGACATTATCGCGGAAATGGTCTCGGATGATGCTTCTATAAGAGACTGGATTCGAAAAGAAACATTTCGAAATGGAACGTTAAAGTGTACGGTGAAAGATGCGGAAAAAGATGAAAAAAAGGTTTATGAAATGTACTACGAATATGAAGAACCGGTCATTAAAGCAGCTTCCCACCGTGTATTGGCCGTGAACCGCGGAGAACAAGAAGAGATTTTGCGGGTGTCAATTCAAACAGATGCGGAAAACATTTTACGCTTTTTACAGAAAAAGGTCATTCAAAATAAGGAAAGCATATCTGCCCGTTTTGTTCAAGAAGCGCTGGAAGACAGCTACAAACGGCTCATACAACCTTCTATTGAGAGGGAAATTCGCAATCAATTGACGGAAAAAGCGGAAGACAGGGCGATCCATATTTTTTCAGAAAATCTGAAAAGGTTGTTAATGCAACCACCTTTAAAAGGGAAAACCGTTCTTGGAGTGGATCCGGCTTATCGTACGGGATGCAAACTGGCCGTAGTCGATGAAACGGGAAAAGTGCTTCATATCGGAGTGATTTATCCTCATCCTCCGAAAGCAAAGAAAGAAGAAGCGAAACGCCTTTTTATTGATCTCTTGGAACGTTTTCCAATTGAAGTAGTAGCCATTGGCAATGGAACGGCTTCTCGGGAAACAGAACAATTTGTGGCGGACATTTTAAAAAATATGAAAAAAGATATTTTTTACCTCATTGTAAACGAGGCCGGCGCGAGTGTTTACTCTGCTTCTGATTTGGCACGCGAGGAGTTTCCCGATCTTCAAGTGGAGGAAAGAAGCGCCGTATCGATTGCCAGAAGGCTTCAAGATCCTTTGGCGGAACTAGTCAAAATCGACCCGCAATCCATTGGTGTAGGACAATATCAGCACGATGTTTCACAGAAAAAATTGCAGGAATCCCTTAATTTTGTGGTGGAGACGGTTGTGAATTCAGTGGGGGTAAATGTCAACACGGCTTCAGCCTCTTTGCTTCAATATGTTTCTGGACTTTCTAAATCCGTTGCCAACAATATTGTGAAGTATAGAAATGAAAATGGCCGGTTTACTAATCGGATGCAGCTAAAAGACATTCCGAGGTTAGGAGCAAAAACGTTTGAACAGTCTATTGGCTTTTTAAGAATTTTAGATGGGGAAGAGCCATTGGACCGGACTCCTATTCATCCGGAAAGCTATCCGCAAGTCCGCCAATTGCTTGAGAAACTAGGATTTACGACAGCTGATCTTGGCACGTCTGAATTGCGGGAAGCGTTGGAACGGCTTTCCATTAAAGATGCAGCTGAATCGTTAGGCATCGGTGAACTGACTCTGAAAGACATTGTCGATGCTCTTATTCAACCGGAAAGAGATCCTCGTGATGAACTGCCTAAACCGCTTTTAAAGAAAGATATTTTGAAAATGGAAGACCTCAAACCGGGCATGGAGCTCGAGGGAACAGTTCGCAATGTAGTAGACTTTGGAGCTTTTGTGGACATCGGAGTGAAGGAAGATGGACTTGTTCATATTTCCAAAATGAAAAAAGAGTTTGTGAAACATCCTCTCGATGTAGTGTCAGTGGGCGACTTGGTTACTGTCTGGGTCGATCAGGTTGACTTAAATAAAGGAAGAGTTTCATTAACGATGATTGCTCCTAATGAGTAGACATGCACCAGAGTGCATTATCGCAGTGTGGGATGTCATCAGTCTATACTGACTTGAGCGGTTTTACGTTTTGCTTCAATTCTCTTTCCGTGTAAAAAAACCAGCATTGGTTCAATAACTTGATTTGGCTTCGGTCTTTTTGCAAAAACGCCATTCGCATTTGATTTTTTAGCCAATTAGGCATATCAAACCCTCCCAGTGTTGATAATCAACCGTCTAAACGGGCCGCAGGACTCTAGCTTTGAAGGCGGGTGCTGCGGCTTTCTTGATGCCATAAGCACAGGATTCTTTTGCGGTCGAAGGATGAGCACGTTTTTTTACCGAGTGGCACGAAATACAGTTTGTATGATGCGATCAAACGAAGGCGCCGGATGTTGTGACAGAATATGCCAAGCTTAAAATCAAAAGAAAAATCCGAATACTAATAAGTATGCTGAATAGGTTTGTCAAGTTTCCAGAGGGGTGTTGAGGTTGGATAACAAAGAATTGCAGTCTCTAGTAGAGACTATTTCGCAACAATGGTTTGGTAAAGCATTTACTCATAAAGCGCTTTTTAACCCGAGGCTTAGAACTACCGGCGGAAGGTATTTGTTGAATTCTCACAATATAGAGGTGAATAAGAAGCATTATGAAGAGTATGGCTTAGAAGAATTAATAGGAATTATAAAGCACGAGCTTTGCCATTATCATTTACATCTAGAGGGGAAGGGCTACCGTCATCGTGACAGGGATTTTAAAGAATTAATGCATCGCGTGAAAGCGCCTCGTTTTTGTTCCACCTTGACCACTGTTCAGAAAAAGCGCTCGACAAAACAATATATTTATCAATGTCAATCGTGCAAACAAATTTTCAAGCGTATGAGAAGGGTGGATACTAAGAAATTTGTTTGCGGAAAATGTAAAGGGCGACTCTCTTTAATGGAAAGTCATTTTGTAAGGCATTAAACAGAAGACGACTTTCCATTGACTGTTCAAAAGTTTTTTATATCATTTTTGTTATTTTGAAATAACCTGAGGCGGGAATGGAGACAGTAAGTGACAGGGTGTAATGGAACCAACATAAAATTTGTTGCAAAGTGATGGTGGGATCGTAAATAGAATGCCCATTTGAAGAACATGGTAATAAAAAAATTTTTCATTTTATGCTTGACTTGTTAAATATAGGTCATTATAATATGAAGAGTCGACAAGCTAATAAGTTATTTCAATTGTTCCGCAGTAGCTCAGTGGTAGAGCAATCGGCTGTTAACCGATCGGTCGTAGGTTCGAATCCTACCTGCGGAGCCACTTTATGAAGGAGAAGTACTCAAGTGGCTGAAGAGGACGGTTTGCTAAACCGTTAGGTCGCAGATATGTGGCGCGCGGGTTCGAATCCCGCCTTCTCCGCCACCGTGGCCCGTTGGTCAAGTGGTTAAGACACCGCCCTTTCACGGCGGTAACACGGGTTCGAATCCCGTACGGGTCACTTCCATCTATAATCGGCAACAGTTGGACTGGCTGTTGCTATCTATGGTCCCGTAGTGTAGCGGTTATCACGCCTGCCTGTCACGCAGGAGATCGCGGGTTCGATTCCCGTCGGGACCGCCATTGTTTGTTGGGCTATAGCCAAGCGGTAAGGCAACGGACTTTGACTCCGTGATGCGCTGGTTCGAATCCAGCTAGCCCAGCCAACTTATAAATGAGCCATTAGCTCAGTCGGTAGAGCATCTGACTTTTAATCAGAGGGTCGGAGGTTCGAATCCTCCATGGCTCACATTTTGCGGGTGTGGCGGAATTGGCAGACGCACCAGACTTAGGATCTGGCGCCTTCGGGCGTGGGGGTTCGACTCCCTTCACCCGCACCAAAAAAATTATTGACTTATTCTAAAAAAATAGTATAATAAGAAACGTTCTTTAAAATGCGGTCGTGGCGGAATGGCAGACGCGCTAGGTTGAGGGCCTAGTGGGGGCGACCCCGTGGAGGTTCGAGTCCTCTCGACCGCATCGGCAAATGCGCCCATAGCTCAATTGGATAGAGCGTCTGACTACGGATCAGAAGGTTAGGGGTTCGACTCCTCTTGGGCGCGCCATGTACAATTAAAAATGTCGCATCGGGAAGTAGCTCAGCTTGGTAGAGCACATGGTTTGGGACCATGGGGTCGCAGGTTCGAATCCTGTCTTCCCGATTTGGAGATGCGGGTGTAGTTTAGTGGTAAAACCACAGCCTTCCAAGCTGTTGTCGTGGGTTCGATTCCCATCACCCGCTCCAATACAATAGATGGATCCTTGAAAACTGAACAAAACGAAGCGTAAACCAATGTTTCAATTGAAACAAGCCAAGTCAAATTTCTTTTTGGAGAGTTTGATCCTGGCTCAGGACGAACGCTGGCGGCGTGCCTAATACATGCAAGTCGAGCGGACTTTCAAGAAGCTTGCTTTTTGAAAGTTAGCGGCGGACGGGTGAGTAACACGTGGGCAACCTGCCTGCAAGACGGGGATAACTCCGGGAAACCGGGGCTAATACCGGATAATATCTTCCTTCGCATGAAGGAAGGTTGAAAGGCGGCGCAAGCTGCCGCTTGCAGATGGGCCCGCGGCGCATTAGCTAGTTGGTGAGGTAACGGCTCACCAAGGCGACGATGCGTAGCCGACCTGAGAGGGTGATCGGCCACACTGGGACTGAGACACGGCCCAGACTCCTACGGGAGGCAGCAGTAGGGAATCTTCCGCAATGGACGAAAGTCTGACGGAGCAACGCCGCGTGAGCGAAGAAGGTCTTCGGATCGTAAAGCTCTGTTGTCAGGGAAGAACAAGTACCGTTCGAACAGGGCGGTACCTTGACGGTACCTGACCAGAAAGCCACGGCTAACTACGTGCCAGCAGCCGCGGTAATACGTAGGTGGCAAGCGTTGTCCGGAATTATTGGGCGTAAAGCGCGCGCAGGCGGTCTCTTAAGTCTGATGTGAAAGCCCACGGCTCAACCGTGGAGGGTCATTGGAAACTGGGAGACTTGAGTGCAGAAGAGGAGAGCGGAATTCCACGTGTAGCGGTGAAATGCGTAGAGATGTGGAGGAACACCAGTGGCGAAGGCGGCTCTCTGGTCTGTAACTGACGCTGAGGCGCGAAAGCGTGGGGAGCGAACAGGATTAGATACCCTGGTAGTCCACGCCGTAAACGATGAGTGCTAAGTGTTAGAGGGCTTCCACCCTTTAGTGCTGCAGCTAACGCATTAAGCACTCCGCCTGGGGAGTACGGCCGCAAGGCTGAAACTCAAAGGAATTGACGGGGGCCCGCACAAGCGGTGGAGCATGTGGTTTAATTCGAAGCAACGCGAAGAACCTTACCAGGTCTTGACATCCTTCGCTACCTCTAGAGATAGAGGGTTCCCCTTCGGGGGACGGAGTGACAGGTGGTGCATGGTTGTCGTCAGCTCGTGTCGTGAGATGTTGGGTTAAGTCCCGCAACGAGCGCAACCCTTGACCTTAGTTGCCAGCATTCAGTTGGGCACTCTAAGGTGACTGCCGGTGACAAACCGGAGGAAGGTGGGGATGACGTCAAATCATCATGCCCCTTATGACCTGGGCTACACACGTGCTACAATGGATGGTACAAAGGGTCGCGAAACCGCGAGGTGGAGCCAATCCCAAAAAACCATTCTCAGTTCGGATTGCAGGCTGCAACTCGCCTGCATGAAGCCGGAATCGCTAGTAATCGCGGATCAGCATGCCGCGGTGAATACGTTCCCGGGCCTTGTACACACCGCCCGTCACACCACGAGAGTTTGCAACACCCGAAGTCGGTGAGGTAACCCTTACGGGAGCCAGCCGCCGAAGGTGGGGCAGATGATTGGGGTGAAGTCGTAACAAGGTAGCCGTATCGGAAGGTGCGGCTGGATCACCTCCTTTCTAAGGAAGAAGAAAAGCAGAGGCGACTGTTCAGGTGCGACAAGCACAAGACAGCTTGCGAGGAGGTAGTATTTCAACCACCGCAGCAAGATGGATTGTGACCTCGAGCACCTAGGAGCCGGAGCTGGACAGATATGA
>NZ_JBBOWT010000001.1:872500-3390000 GCF_038007225.1 Bacillus sp. FSL W8-0102 | reverse complement strand
CTTGGATTATTTTGGATGAAGCTCATGTCACGAACATTGCCGTTTTGCCTCAATATCGAGGAAGAGGATTTGGCGAAGCTTTGCTGAGTAAAATGATGGAGTTGGCAAGGGAGCTTGGGGCGAAAACGATGACATTAGAGGTTAGGGTAAGCAATATGCCAGCTCAGTCTCTTTACAAAAAATTAGGGTTTCAAAAAGGAGGTATCCGTAAAGGGTACTATACGGATAATCAAGAAGATGCTTTGATAATGTGGGTGAACTTATAATGGAAAAGGATATGTACATTTTAGGAATTGAAACAAGCTGTGATGAAACGGCTGCTTCCGTTGTCAAAAATGGCAAGGAAATTCTCTCCAACAAAGTGGCGTCTCAAATAGAGAGTCATAAACGATTTGGGGGCGTTGTCCCGGAAATCGCATCACGCCATCATGTGGAACAAATCACGATTGTCATTGAAGAAGCGATGAAGGAAGCCGGTCTAGATTTTTCTCAATTAGACGCGATTGCGGTGACGAAAGGACCCGGTCTTGTCGGGGCGCTGCTCATTGGCGTCAATGCGGCAAAAGCGCTTGCCTTTGCTCATCAAATCCCTCTTGTCGGTGTGCATCATATTGCGGGCCATATTTATGCTAATCGGCTCGTAACGGATATGCGCTTTCCGTTGATAGCGCTGGTAGTTTCAGGCGGCCATACGGAATTAGTGCTGATGAGAGAGCACGGAACATTCGAAGTGATTGGGGAAACAAGAGATGACGCGGCCGGAGAGGCTTATGACAAGGTAGCCAGAACATTGAATCTAACCTATCCCGGAGGGCCGGTCATTGACCGTCTTGCGCATGAAGGAAAAGCATTGATCGATTTTCCGAGGGCTTGGCTGGAAGACGGATCCTATGATTTTAGTTTTAGCGGATTAAAATCAGCAGTCATTAATACTTTGCATAATGCGGAGCAAAGAGGGGAACAGTATCGCCCTGAAGATGTGGCTGCAAGTTTTCAGGCGAGTGTGGTAGAAGTATTGACTGAAAAAACAGTGAGAGCCGCCAAACAATTTCAAGTAAAACAAGTTTTACTTGCCGGGGGCGTGGCAGCAAATCGTGGATTGCGCAGCGAATTGCAAAAGAAAATGGAAGAATTGAAGGATGTAGAGTTAGTCATTCCGCCTTTATCGCTATGTACGGATAATGCGGCCATGATTGCAGCTGCGGGAACCGTTTTTTACGAAAAAGGAAAACGAGACGGCTATAACATGAACGCCTATCCCGGATTGGAACTGGATCACGTTTAATCTCATTCTTAGATGTGAAAAAAGGATTTTTCCGGGGATCCATCTTTAGAAAATAGTTCTGTTTCTAATCGAGATGAATAGTGACGTTTTTCGGCCGGCAGAAGGGCGCTGCCGGTTTTTTTGTCTTCCGGTGAGAATCGTGGAAGGGCTTTTTGGTGAAAAGCTGTGGAAAATAGAATCGTCAGGAATCACTATTGTTCATAACATGTGGATAATATGTGGAAAACAAAGTACGTTATGTTAAAAACTTTTTTTAAATGTGGATAAATTTCGAGGATAAATTTGGGATGTTGTCAATAAGTCTGTGGATAATGTGGAAAAATGTGACTTTTGCGGTTGTTTCAATGACAATAATGTGATTTATTTTGTGGATAATTAGGATGGCATCAATCCGTCTTGGCAGCGATTTTTTTGTTGATAAAATATCGGAAATAACGGTGTGGAAAAATCGTGTATAAGAGGATTTTCATTTATGGTGTAAAAATCTAAAGAGGCTGTAAGCAATGATGCTACAGCCTCTTTTTTCATAGAGAATACAGGATGTCCGAACAATGAGAACTATAAACTTTCCTGCAATTCCGTCCATTCCTCCATAAGCTGATCAATTTCTGCTTTCAGCTGTTCGATTTCCTGATTGATGGCATGTGCCTTTTCATAATCTTGAAATATGTCAGGCTGAACGAGCAGTGCTTCTTTTTCTGAAAGGAGCGTTTCTTTTTGTTCAATCGTTTGTTCAATTTCTTCAATTCGTCTTCTTTTTTTTCTCTCCGCTTTTTTCGCTTCTTTATCCAGTGCAAACGTGTTTTTCGAAGCGGTTGTGTCGTCATCAGAGGTACGGCGATTTTCTTGTTGTTCCAAAAGCGATAATTCCAGCTGTTCTTGTTTTTTGTTTACATAGTAATCGTAGTCTCCCAAATATTCAGTGGTCCCGTTAGGAGAAAGCTCGATCACTTTAGTGGCAATTCGGTTGATAAAATAGCGGTCATGGGATACGAACAATAATGTTCCCGGATAATCGATCAAAGCGTTTTCGAGTACTTCTCTGCTGTCAAGGTCAAGATGGTTCGTCGGCTCATCGAGAATTAAGAAATTGGCTTTCTTCATCATGAGTTTGGCAAGGGCCAGCCGTGCCTTTTCCCCGCCGCTTAAAGAGGAGACGGTTTTCAAAACGTGATCGCCTGAAAAGAGAAAATTCCCTAAAACGGTCCGAATTTCTTTTTCATTGTAATTAGGAAAATCATCCCACAGTTCATGAAGGACGGTTTTATTTGAAGTTAAATTGGCTTGTTCCTGATCATAATAGCCGATTTCGACATTGGTGCCGAATTGAACAGATCCTTTGATCGGCTGCAGAAGCCCAATAATCGTTTTTAATAGAGTGGTTTTTCCAACCCCGTTCGGTCCGACAAGCGCAATGCTTTCCCCGCGGGTTATGTTCAAATGGATATTTTCACTCACAGGACCGCGGCCGTATCCAATGGCTAAGTCTTTAACGCGCATCACTTCATTGCCGCTTTGCTTTGCAATTTCAAACGAAAATTGAGCCGATTTTTCATCCCCTGCAGGCTTTTCCATCAGCTCCATTTTTTCCAGTCGTTTTCTTCGACTCTGCGCTCTTTTTGTCGTCGAAGCGCGAGCGATGTTTCTTTGGATGAAGTCTTGGAGCTTTTCAATCTCCTCTTGCTGCTTTTCGTATTGTTTCATTTCCCGTTCATATTGCTCTGCTTTTTGAATCAAGTAATCACTGTAGTTTCCATAATATTTTCTAGCCTTATGCCGGGAAATTTCGTATACTTGGGTCACTACTTTATCAAGAAAATAGCGGTCATGGGATACAATCAGAATGGCTCCCGGATAATTTTGCAAATATTGTTCCAACCATGTTAAAGTTTCAATATCTAGATGGTTGGTCGGCTCGTCCAATATGAGAAGATCCGGTTTGGAGAGCAAAAGTTTCCCGAGGGCCAACCTTGTTTTTTGACCTCCGCTTAATGAGGAAATTTTGGTTTCATAATCATAGTCTTGAAAATGAAGACCGTGCAAAACGGAACGAATATCGGCTTCATACTGATAGCCGCCTTGTTCTTTAAATTGAATTTGCAATTGGTCATATTCTTTCACGATTTTCTTAAATTTTTCCGGATCGTTATAAACGGTCGGATCGGCCATTTGATTTTCCAAATCTCTCAGTTTCTTTTCCATCTCCCGCAGTGGGCCAAAAACGGACAGCATTTCATTCCAAATTGTCAAATCCGATTCTAAGCCGGTATCTTGAGCAAGATAGCCGATCGTCACATCCTTTGGCTTGATGATTTCGCCGGAATCATATGATAATTGGTCCGCGATGATTTTCAGAAGCGTAGATTTGCCTGCTCCGTTTCGCCCTACTAAAGCAATCCGGTCACGTGATTGTATTTCCAGTTTAATATTCGATAAAATAAGTTCAGAACCATAATATTTTGTGAGTTGAAGAACTTGCAGTAGAATCATTGTTTTATTCACCTCAATTGCTATAGTGTAAGTGTACCTTATAGCTCCTTAAATGGGCAATGGAAAGAAACAGAACGGGGGAAGTGTGAGACGGAAAGAACGGGAAATCGAAGCAATCTCTTCGGTTGTTAAGTCAAGCTGCCGGCAGGAAGCTACAACGAAGCATGAATTGACGACGATCTTACATCCGCTGGACATACGTTTTAGATCGATGTCCACATTATACACAGACATTCGCAAAAAAATAGTGTATCATAATGGGGAGGCATTCATCGTGTCGAAATTTACTCATTTTAACGAACAGGGAAGGGCTAAAATGGTTGATGTCAGCCATAAACCAGAAACAGTCCGTACAGCCGCCGCCTGTTCAAGCATCCAAGTAAATGAAGAAATTTATGAAGCCATACAAAATAACCGGATTCAAAAAGGGGATGTGTTGGCCGTAGCACAAGTGGCCGGAATTATGGCGGCAAAGAAAACATGGGATATCATTCCAATGTGCCATCCCATTCCCATTAAGGGGATCGATATTTCCTTTTCGTGGGAGACATACAACGAGAAATTTACTTTGAAAATTTTGGCTAAGGTAAAGACCGTAGGAAATACAGGTGTAGAAATGGAAGCGTTGACAGCCGCTTCTGTTGCGGCTCTTACCGTTTATGACATGTGCAAAGCCGTAGATAAAGGGATGGTCATCGGACCGACCTACTTGCTCGAAAAAACGGGCGGTGTCTCCAGTCCGGACTATAACAGAGATCATCATTCATAGTTTTTGGAAGTTGTGGAGGAATGAGTATGAGTCAAGAAGCCATGAAAATTCCACAAGCGACGGCTAAACGTCTGCCTCTTTATTACCGATTTTTGCAGAATTTGTACGCCTCGGGGAAAGAACGAGTATCTTCAGCAGAATTAAGTGAGGCGGTCAAAGTGGATTCCGCCACGATCCGCCGTGATTTTTCCTATTTTGGCGCCTTAGGGAAAAAAGGCTACGGATATAATGTCAGCTATTTATTGTCGTTTTTCCGAAAAACGCTAGACCAAGATGAAGTGACAAGCGTCGCACTGATTGGCGTGGGGAATTTAGGCACAGCGTTTTTAAATTATAACTTTATGAAAAACAACAATACGAGAATCGAATGGGCGTTTGATATCGACAAAAATAAAATTGGCAAAAAAGTTGGCGATGTAGTGGTATATGATTTAGCTGAATTGGAGGAGCGATTGATGGGCGAGAATGTTCCGGTAGCCATTTTGACCGTTCCGGCTTCGGCCGCCCAAAGTATTACAGACCGTCTAATAAAAGTGAACATCAGTGGAATTTTAAATTTTACGCCGGCAAGAATATCCGTTCCTCCTTCCATTCGAGTCCACCATATCGATTTAGCGGTTGAATTGCAATCATTAGTATACTTTCTGAAAAATTATCCTGATGAGGAAGAAGAGAAAGAGAAACTCGATAGAAAAAAGGATTTACATCATTTATGATAAAATGAAAGAGGTGGAATACATTGGGAATGGGACCGGGCAGCCTTATTTTAACTGCGATCGTAGCTTTATTAATCTTTGGACCGAAGAAACTCCCTCAGTTGGGGAAAGCAGCCGGGGATACATTGCGTGAATTTAAACAAGCAACTAAAGGCTTAGCAGACGATGAAAAAATGAAAAAGAACGACGACAAGTAATGATAGGATGAGCGATCATGAATCGAAAAGACATGACGGTACTGGAACATATCATGGAATTAAGAAAACGTCTCATCATTGTGATCGTTTTCTTTGTGATCGCTGTAATTGTGGGTCTATTTACAGCGGAGCCGATGATTAAATTTCTGCAGCATGCCGATCTGGCGAAAGAGTTGACGATGAATGCATTTCGCATTACGGATCCTATGAAAGTTTATTTTCAAATGTCCTTTGTGATCGCATGCATCTTAACTTCCCCAGTTCTTCTTTACCAGCTTTGGGCCTTTATCAGTCCCGGGTTATATGAAAAAGAGAGAAAAGTCACGTTAAGTTATATTCCGGCTACGGTATTGTTATTTCTTCTCGGCGTTGCTTTTTCCTATTTTGTTCTTTTTCCGTTTGTGCTTCGTTTTATGACAAACTTATCTGAAAAACTGGGGATTCATCAAGTCATTGGAATTAACGAATATTTTCACTTTTTGTTCCAACTCACTATTCCCTTTGGGATTTTGTTTGAATTGCCTATCGTGGTCATGTTTTTAACCCGGCTTGGCATCGTTACGCCCAAGTTTTTGGCCAAAATACGTCGTTACGCCTATTTTGTCCTGCTTGTCATCGCGGGAATTATTACGCCGCCGGATGTGATGTCACAGCTCATTGTGACCATTCCTCTTTGTTTTTTATACGAAGTGAGCATTTGGATTTCGCGGATGTCCTATAAAAAAATCCAGAGATTAGAAAGGCAAAGAAGCGAAGAAATCGTGAATGAAAATTAATATCACGATCGAGAGAAAGGCTGCTCGAGTTTCAGCGGAAGATATATCCCATATTGATTACGTGAAACGTTCAATAATCTGCTTTATAGTCTGTTCAAAAAACATATCCAGTATATCCTAAAAGAATATACTAAGAGAAAAATAAAAACGAATCCTCTGCTCAAGCAGAGGATTTTAGTTTTGGCGCGAGGAGGGGGTTTACGAAAAAATGAAAGCGATTTCTTTTTTGTGAAACAAAGAAGGCTTTCTAAACGAGAAGTGGTGACGAAAACCTAGCCGATTTCGGTTAGGTTTTTTTAAGAAAAAATTAAGAAAGGACCCGCATACTAGGCTTATCCAAATGACCAATGGATAAGAAAGGAGCAGGGATTTTGAAAAAATGGTGGATCCTTTTTGGGATTGTGATTGTCGTTATTGGAATAGGTGGATGGTTTTTTGCCAAAGGAAAAGAAAAGCCGACAATGGCACAGGTTCAAACCGCTTCTGTACAAAAAGGAAAATTGCAAGTGAAGGTGAGTGGTTCTGGGACTGTTCAACCTGTTACGAGTACGGATGTCAAAGCTGCTTCCAACACAGAAGTAGACGAAGTACTTGTTTCTAAAGGAGAGAAAGTAAAGGAAGGACAAGAGTTGGTTACATTTACGGACGGCAGTGATATTACTGCACCAGCAGACGGAACCGTTACATCGATTGGCGTTTCGGATGGAGATCGTGTATCGAAAGGCCAAGTCATTGCTCACATTACCAATTATGATGATTTGCAAACAACGGTGCAAATTGATGAATTAGATATTCCAAAAGTAAAAGTGGGGCAAACGGCCAGTATAAAGGTCAATGCCTTCCCTGATACAACCTATACGGGGAAAGTGACAGCGGTTGCCAATGAAGGAACGGTATCCAATGGAGTCTCGACATTTGATGTGACGATTCATATGAATAAACCAACGAATGTAAAAGTGGGAATGACAACCGAAGTCAGTATTTTAGTGCAAAGCAAAGACAATGCTCTCTATGTGCCGATTGAAGCTGTACACTCAATCAATAACGAAAAATATGTAGTGGTTGAAAAGGGAGATGGCTCTGTCGCGCGGCAAACCGTGAAGACGGGAATAAGCAATGAAGATTATGTAGAAATCACAAATGGTTTAACAGAAGGTGAGGTTGTCCAGCTGCCGAGAGTATCTGCATCGTCTTCGAGCAATGAACAAATGAGCGGCAGAAGAATGATGGGCGGAATGTCTGATATGGGTGGATTTGGCGGCATGAATCGCGGATTTAACAGAGGGAGATGATCGATGATGACTGAACCGATTATTCGAATGGAAAATATAACGAAATCATATTCGCTTGGGGGAGAAGTAGTTCATGCCCTGCGGGGGGTCTCTCTCCAAATTGGAAAAGGAGATTTTCTTGCGATTGTCGGTCCTTCCGGTTCCGGGAAATCAACATTGATGAATATCATTGGCTGCCTCGATCGTCCTGATGAAGGTCGTTATATCCTCGATGGAAAAGAAATAGATAAAATGATAGACAGTGAACTGGCAACTGTTCGAAATGAAAAGATAGGATTCGTTTTTCAAAATTTTCATTTACTGGCAAAATTAACGGCGTTAGAGAATGTAGAACTGCCTTTATTATATCGAGGAGTAAAGACAAAGGAACGACAAAAAATCGCTTATGAATACTTAGAGAAAGTGGGATTAAAAGATCGAGCCCGTCATTTGCCCAACCAGCTTTCTGGCGGACAGCAGCAACGGGTGGCCATTGCACGGGCTCTTGTCGGCACCCCGCCGATTTTGCTTGCCGACGAGCCGACAGGGGCTCTCGACAGCAAGACAAGCAAGGAAATCATTCAATTGATGAAACAATTAAATGAGCAAGGACATACGATTCTTCTCATTACACACGATTGGGAAGTGGCTAACGAAGCAAAGAGAATTGTTCGCATTCAAGACGGGCAGCTGTTTGAGGAGAGAGGTGATTTTGTTGGCAATTATTCCATCCATTAAAATGGCTTTCCGCAGCATTCAAGGCAATAAGCTTCGCTCCTTTTTAACGATGCTTGGCATTATTATCGGCGTCTCTTCTGTTATTGTTTTGATCTCAATAGGTCAAGGTTCGAGTAAAGAAGTGGCCAGTCAGATGAACCAGTTAGGGAGCAATTTATTAACAGTGAATGTGATGGATTCGGATCGTGTTCAATTGAAAATGGATGATATCGAAAAGTTTCGCGATATTACAGGCGTAAAAGAAATTGCTCCCGTTGTTTCCGGACGGGTCTATGTAAAAAATGGTACGACTTCGACACAAGTTTCTTTATTGGGAACGAGCTCTTCGTATCAAACCGTACGCAATGCACAAGTCAGCCAAGGTCGCTTTTTATCTGATATCGATGTAGAGTATCGGCAAAAAGTGGTGATTTTAGGATCTGACACAGCGCAAACATTATTTGGTTTTGATAATCCGGTCGGAAAATATATACAAGTGGAGGGCACATCGTTCAAAGTAATTGGAGTTCTGGCTTCAAAAGGCAGTTCGTTCGGACAAAGCGGTGATGATGTGATCATAATGCCGCTTTCGACAGCCCAGCGATTGGTTAAAAACACAAGTATTCAGACAGTATATGTTCAAGGAAAAGATGCAAGTGAAGTCCCGTTTGTTATGGCGCAATTAAAAAGAACATTAGCACGTCTATTCCCCAATGATCAAGATAGCTACAGCGTCTTTAACCAACAAGATTTAATGGAAACGATGAGTTCGGTTAACAATACGATGACGATGATGCTGGGCGGAATCGCAGGAATTTCCCTTTTAGTTGGTGGAATTGGGATTATGAATATTATGCTTGTGTCTGTTTCAGAGCGAACAAAAGAAATAGGAATTCGAAAAGCGATTGGAGCGAAGAGAAGAGATATTTTAATGCAGTTTTTGATTGAAGCTGTTGTGCTAAGCGCTCTAGGAGGTGCGATTGGAGTGGGATTTGGATTGGTCATTGGAAAGGGGCTTGCAGCTACGATCGGACTGTCTGTTTCTTATTCTGTCTCTGTTTGTATGGTTGCCTTTTTATTTTCTCTATTCATTGGAGTGGTGTTTGGCGTATTTCCTGCTAACAAAGCAGCAAAACTGGACCCGATTCAAGCTCTAAGATATGAGTAAAGTAAAAGTGCGCCATATGCTGCATACGGAATTGGGGAAACGCAAGTTTTAAGAACAATAGATATCTTAAAATCTCCTGCGAATGTTTTTTATTTGAAAAAGTGACTGGTCTTTTTAAGGGCAGATTCCATGGCGTAAGAAATTTGACAATCGAGCGGCAGAAAAAAATGAAAAAGAAATTCTAAAAAGCGATCGTTTTTGGCGACCGCTTTGTCTTATTATTAGAAGTAAGAGAAAGAAGGGAGATCCGTGAGATTATTAGTAGTTGAAGATCATGTAGATTTGTTGAAATCGATGATTGACATCTTATCGGATGAGTTTGAGATCGATAGTGCCACAGATGGCGAGGAAGGGTTATTTTTAGCTTTGCAAAATATTTATGATGCCATTATATTGGACGTCATGCTGCCGGGAATGGATGGTTTTGACATTGTGCAACGAATTCGGAAGGAAGAGATTGATACACCTGTTTTATTTTTAACGGCAAAAGATTCTCTCGAGGATCGGGTAAAGGGCTTGGATTTTGGCGGAGATGACTACTTAGTCAAACCGTTTTATGCTTCGGAGCTAAAAGCACGCATTCGAGCGTTATTACGGCGCAGTGGCAGTTTTACAACCAAACAGACTATTTGCTATCGAGGGATTGAGCTGTACGGAAAAGATAAGGATGTCATGGTAGATGGGCACCCTATTAAATTAACGGCGAAACAATATGAGCTATTAGAGTATCTTATCCATAATAAGGGAACCATTCTAACAAAAGAACAAATTTATGATCGGGTGTGGGGATTTGATTCGGATAAAACGATTGCCATTGTCGAAGTATTCATTCATCATCTTCGCAAAAAGCTTGAACCGTTTGGCTATCACACAGATATTCAAACGGTTCGTGGCGTCGGATATAGGTTAACAGACCAGTAGGCAGGAGAGAAAACGATGTTTCAACGCACTCATCTTCGATTGACGCTGTTAAATTCTCTTGTTTTTTTCGTTTTAATTAGCTTATTAGGGACGGCCCTCTATTCATACATGCATGCTCGTTTATATAAAGACGTGGATGCATCGCTTATGCATATAGCGGAACGAGAAGCAGATAATGATAGACCGTGGGAAAAGGACGTTCCTTTTTTTCGGGATCCCCGTGTGTTTATCGTGTTTTGGAATAAAAAAGGAGAAATAATCGACTTAGGTCACGACGCAACCATTTTCACCCAAACGCCTATCGAGAAACCTAAACAATTGAACAAACTGTATGATATGAAGATTGAAAACTTTTATTTCCGAACGATTGCATTCCAAATGGATACGGAATTCGGAAAGATTACGGTACAAATTTTTCGAAGTGTCAATTCCGAAAAAGAGATTTTAGATAAGCTTTTATTGATCATTGTGGCGGGATGTGTGATCGGAGGACTGTGCGCCGTAGCAGCCGGATATTTTCTTGCGGGCCGAGCACTGGTGCCGATTCAAAGAGCATGGCAAAAACAGCAGCAATTTGTTTCGGACGCTTCTCATGAATTGCGGACGCCATTAGCAGTGATACAGACAAAAACGGATTTATTGTTCCATTCTCTTTCCTCGACCATTGAAGAAAAAATAATGGATATTTCCGTAATCGCGAAAGAATGTAGACGACTTTCCAAATTAGTCTCTAACTTGCTTATCTTGGCACGCTCAGATTCCAATCAAATAGAATTAAAAAAACAATCATTTCGATTGGATGAGTTGATTAGAGAGATTGCCGATACTTATTCAGAGATTGCTTCCTATCAACAGAAGGAAATAACGATAAACGTAGAATCCCCGATTTTATTTACTGCGGATAAAGAACGAATCCATCAATTACTGGTCATCCTATTGGATAATGCGATCAAATATACTAAAGAAGGGGGACGCATTTCCATCTCTTGCCGTCAAACTTCTTCTTCCATTACCCTTGAGGTGCAAGATAATGGAATCGGGATTGCCAAAGAAGAGATTCCGAAAATTTTTGATCGTTTTTATCAAAGCGATAAAGCACGGACGAAGTCAGATGGGGCAGGATTGGGACTTTCCATTGCCAAGTGGATTATTGAAAAACACAATGGAAAAGTAAAAGTGGACAGCCAATTAGGAGAGGGAACTCGCTTTGAAATGACCTTTCCAAAACAATCAAAAAGATGAAGGGACACCCGCATTTCTTGAAGTGACCCCTGTCAAGCAGACAGGAAATAAAAAAAGACACTTAAGCAGCCTGAGCCTTATATTCATAAGGGCTCAGGCTATTTTATGTGCGCCCGGCATGTACATGAACTATAGGGTGTAAGTCCCGAACCCCGAAGACAGAAGTAGAGGTTAGCTCAACGAAAGGGTGTCCGTGGTGACGCGGAATCTGAAGGAAGCTGGAGGCAAAACACCGGTCCGAGGAACACGAACCTCATATAAGGCTAGGTATGATTGAGTGAGTTTGCATAACAAAACAAAGCTCTTTCTGTCGAAGGTCATATCGAGTAAATGAGGCGGATAGATGGTGTGAAAGTGCATGTACTTACCCGGGGAGGTCTGGCGGATATGTGAAGTACTCTTCATAACCTACTTAGTGATAAGTAGCTGAACCGTCAGAAGTCAGCAGAGGTCATAGTATTAGTTGGTCTAGAACAACTAAGAAGGACCGAACAATTAAGAGAGAATAGCCCTTGGTATTCAGTGAGTCATGATGAACACAGAAAACGTAGTACCTCACTTGAGGGAGGAAGCGGTGAATCCCGTGGGAGACCTCTTGGAGGGTGGAGTGACCACTGGCATAAAGAGAACAGCTATTCACGGAAGTTATAAAGACTTGCGTCAATGATCTTAATTGAACCGCCGTATACGGAACCGTACGTACGGTGGTGTGAGAGGACGGGAGTTAATCGCTCCCTCCTACTCGATTTTTTTAGTAACGTTGGACGTATTTGTGTACGGCATCCTTGACCTCTTTGACTTTGCAAAAAGAGTGCAGAAGAAAGCACTCTGTCTTGAAATAGCTAAAGAAGTTCTCCATGCAGGCATTGTCCAAACTGTTTCTTTTCCTGGATATTCGGGTCCTTATGATCGACCGGGACGGCCTCTGGGAGAATGGCCATAACGTTCTTTATATTTTTCAAGCGCTTCCTGTCAAGTTAGAGTTTTGTTACAGAAAGGCTTGGTGTGCCCTTTTTACGATAAGTGTACGACTTCTTAGAGGGCCTGCGGAGAGGCTCAAAAAGGACGTCGATGAGGCGTCCCACGGATTTCATTCTAAAGGATCAAGTCCGTGGGATAAGAGATATTGGCTGCTTGCATATGTAGTATCCAGCATTCGTTTTCCTTCAATCTGGGGCAGATACGATATAGCCGTGATCATTTTCCGGGGATCCGAACCGGCTGGGGATTGATCACCTTCATCATCGTTGAAAGAATCTTGAGCTTTCTGACGTTCTTGTTTCCCCTCCGCTGTCCGAGGTTTTCCCTTCCGTATCCGATTCCTGCCAATCTTTGCATACGTCGATCCAATCCTTGGCACCGGAATAATTCCACAGATCTTCCGGACTCACTTCAATGGCGGAGTTGATGCTTCCGCATACGGGAAAAACGGTTTTGAACCGCTTTAAGGACAGGTCTAAAAAGATGTCCAAATCATTGGCCAATCCAAAAGGACAAACCCCTCCGACAGCATGGCCCGTTTGTTCGAGCACTTCCTCGGCGCTTAACATCCGCGCTTTAAAACCGAAAGTATGGCGGAAT
Source organism: Bacillus sp. FSL W8-0102 (assembly GCF_038007225.1). Taxonomy (NCBI): domain Bacteria; kingdom Bacillati; phylum Bacillota; class Bacilli; order Caryophanales; family Bacillaceae; genus Bacillus; species Bacillus sp. FSL W8-0102. The sequence goes on along the minus strand of NZ_JBBOWT010000001.1, from coordinate 3,376,867 downwards.
TTTTTGTTGTCGATTTTGGCGTCGCCGGCGGTCACGACCAACAGCGCACTGTCTCCTTTGCTCCGGAAGCATAAGGTTTTGGCGATGCGGGCCGGTTCTACGCCGATGGTCTGGGCGGCCTGTTCCACCGTGGCGCTCGAAGTATCGAAGACCATAATATCCTGATCCCGATTCCATTTTTTTAGATGGGCTCTAACACTTTCCAGGGACATCTGTCTTTCCTCCTTCATAGGTTCTATATGATTAATGTCTATCTTATCATAATGATTCGAATTTTGTGAGATTTGAGTCTTTTGGAGGCGTGATATTACGGAAGGACGCAAAAGGGACATCCTTGTATGCAGCCGCCGCAGATCGGATGTGATCTTACGGAAGGCATATATAAAGCCAGACCGGTGGCAATGTCCTCTATCCCTTCGTGAACTTTCTTTTTTCTGTCCACTATAAGGGGATCATATCAACTTATAGGGTGTTTTCCTTTTTTAAGAAAAAGTTAAGCAAAGCTTGGCATAATGATGGCATCCTCAAATAAATGAAGAAAGGAGAGTCGCATATGAGAAGGGTACGTGCCCTTCATTTTTGGATCGGAGTAATAGCATCTTTGTTTTTGTTTATTGAATCAATAACAGGTCTCATTATGTATGTAACAGGAGAAGAGCGAGGAAAGGATGGTAGAATGGAACAGTTTCATGCAGTCAATACACAGCCAATGGCAACGAACTCTCAACAAAATGGACAATCAGGGCCTCCAGCTGCAGGAGAAATGAATGGGGGTTTTCCGAATAATGGGGGAGAGGGCCATTCATTACAAAGAGTGGTTCGTGAACTTCATACAGGCCCCATTGGTCTAGTGAGTTCGATCGGAATGATCATCATGACCGGGACTGGACTGGCTATTTCGATTCATATACTTCTAAGAAAACGAAGAAAGGCGAGACTTCGAAAATCTCTCGCTACATAAGATGAAGAAAGGGGGAGATTTTCCTTTTGACGCACTTCGTAAAAAAGGAATAAAGAGGTTGGCTTTCATAAATTAGCCGAGCTGTTGATAAAGGCCGCTGCCATGTTTGGTTTTATGTTTTGGTGAAAATGGGAAGATAAAGGGGGTGAGAAATCATCAATGGGCTGAAGAAAATCGAGGCTGTTAAATAATGTGAATCATTCTTTTTTTGCCGTATATGGGTTGCCTCGGCGAGGAGCGAAGATACGAACGAATGATCACATTATTACACGGAAGCCTCCATTTTGCCCATGCAGAAATAGAAAAAATTCGATTGTCAAAGAAAGATAGCATTCAATTGGCAGAACAATAAAATGAAGGTGAAAGGTAAGCAAATAGGATGGGTATATCGGTTCATGCTTACCTTTTTTCTTTTTGTGAAATTCGTGCCTTATTTTTTGTATCGGCTCTTCATACGGAAATAATAAAAAATGACTCGAATGCCGGATCCCACATCCAACGTCGCCAAAATAATGAGCAAGTACGTAAAAAAACCAAATCCATTGGAATTTACATTTTCAATAGCCATATAAGTAAAAAGGGAACCAAAAAGCAAATAGATGATCCCTGAGGATAGCAATGTTTGTTTCATTGGAAAAATCCTCCGATTAGCCCTTGAATGTGCTGAAGTTGGTCACGATAGAAAAGCTGTACGACGACCACAAGAGTATTCATGGCTACGTGGGCGAAAATAGGAACCAGAATTCTGCCTGTTCTTACATATAAAAAAGCGAATGTGAACCCCATCGCGCTATAAAGAAGAATATGTTCGAATTCCATATGCGCCATGGCGAAAATGACGGAACTGATCGTTGCGGCGATCCAAAAAGAAAAACGTTTGTATAAAGAGCCAAAAATGATTTTTCGAAAAACAATTTCTTCTAATATAGGTCCGAAAATGGATGAAACAAGCATGGAGGCCGGAAATGTTTTGATAATTTGAAGGATATTTTCCGTATTTTTCGAACCGGGATCCACACCGAAAAGGTTTGCTTCGATGTTGGCAGCGATGCCTTGGGAAAACAGTGCAAGAAATACTCCGGCGATCGCCCATACTATCGATTCTCCTGGAGAAGCCGGAGCTTTTCTCACCAATAAAGCATCAGTACGTGCTTTTCTTAAAATCAGCAAAATAATGATTAATGTAATGGAAAAACTGATGACAATCCAATATCCGGGGGCCGCTTGCCTCATAAAAACGGGGTCTTGTCCTGCCCTGATTCCTATTCGATAAACGAGCGGGACACCGATGAAACTGGATAGCAGCATAAGAATATAAGCAATTAAAATATAACCGTATTCTTTTTTCACTTTTTTATACTCCTTCTCTTATTCATTCATTATTTTCATTCTACTAGCAATTTACATCCCATTCAAATTCAAGAATACAGGAATAAAACTAGTGGCCGGGGAGAAGATAACATCAGGCATTTTCCCCTCGCGCGGATAAGAGAATTCTGGCGAAAAATCTCGAATAAAATTTTTTGCATCATACTTGCAAAAGAAAGGGGTTTTATTTATTATTATTAATGTGTTAGCACTCGGGTGAATAGAGTGCTAACAATATAAATTACATATGAAAACAAGGAGGTTGTTTCACTTGTTAAAACCACTGGGTGATCGCGTCGTAATTGAATTAGTTGAAACGGAAGAAAAAACTGCAAGCGGTATTGTATTGCCAGATACGGCAAAAGAAAAGCCACAAGAAGGCAAAGTGATCGCAGTTGGAACAGGCCGCGTTCTTGACAGCGGTGAACGTGTTGCACCAGAAGTGTCTGTTGGCGACCGCATCATCTTTTCTAAATATGCTGGTACAGAAGTGAAATACCAAGGTACAGAATACTTGATCCTTCGCGAAAGCGATATTTTAGCAGTGATTGGAGAATAATAACGATTTTTATCATATGACAATATTTTAACTAAGGGGGTTTTACAAAATGGCTAAAGATATTAAATTCAGCGAAGATGCTCGCCGTGCGATGCTCCGCGGTGTAGATAAATTAGCGGATGCAGTAAAGGTGACTCTTGGACCAAAAGGACGCAACGTGGTTCTTGAGAAAAAATTCGGATCTCCTTTAATTACGAACGATGGGGTTACCATTGCGAAAGAAATCGAATTGGAAGATCCATTCGAAAATATGGGAGCTAAATTAGTTGCTGAAGTAGCCAGCAAAACGAATGATATTGCTGGGGACGGTACTACGACTGCAACTGTACTTGCTCAAGCAATGATCCGTGAAGGATTGAAAAACGTAACAGCCGGTGCAAACCCTGTCGGCATCCGCAAAGGAATTGAAAAAGCGGTTCAAGTGGCTGTTGAAGAATTAAAAGCCATTTCAAAACCAATCAAAGGAAGAGAATCCATTGCTCAAGTTGCTGCTATTTCTTCTGCTGATGAAGAAGTTGGCGAATTGATCGCAGAAGCAATGGAACGCGTTGGCAACGACGGTGTTATCACGATTGAAGAATCCAAAGGTTTCACGACAGAATTAGATGTCGTAGAAGGTATGCAATTTGATCGTGGCTACGCTTCTCCATACATGGTAACAGATTCTGACAAAATGGAAGCTGTTCTGGAAAACCCATATATCTTAATCACTGATAAGAAAATCTCTAACATCCAAGAAATCCTTCCTGTTCTTGAACAAGTTGTACAACAAGGCAAACCGCTTCTTTTGATCGCTGAAGACGTTGAAGGGGAAGCTCTTGCAACACTTGTTGTAAACAAATTACGCGGTACATTCAACGCAGTTGCTGTAAAAGCTCCTGGATTTGGTGATCGTCGTAAAGCAATGCTTGAAGACATTGCTATTTTAACTGGCGGTGAAGTGATTACAGAAGATTTAGGATTAGATCTTAAATCTGCGACTATTGCTCAATTAGGTCGTGCTGGAAAAGTTGTAGTAACGAAAGAAAATACAACGATCGTAGAAGGAGCTGGCGAATCCAGCAAAATTGCTGCTCGCGTAAATCAAATCCGCGCTCAATTAGAAGAAACAACTTCTGAATTCGATCGTGAAAAACTTCAAGAACGTCTTGCTAAATTAGCAGGCGGAGTGGCTGTGATCAAAGTGGGTGCTGCCACTGAAACAGAATTAAAAGAACGCAAACTTCGCATTGAAGACGCTCTGAACGCTACTCGTGCAGCTGTAGAAGAAGGAATCGTTTCCGGCGGTGGTACTGCACTAGTGAACGTTTACAATAAAGTCGCTGCTATTGAAGCAGAAGGCGACGTAGCGACTGGTGTGAAAATCGTTCTTCGCGCATTAGAAGAACCAATCCGCCAAATTGCACAAAACGCTGGTCTTGAAGGATCTGTCATTGTAGAACGCTTGAAAAAAGAAGAAGTCGGAATCGGCTTCAACGCTGCTACTGGCGAATGGGTAAACATGATCGACGCTGGTATCGTAGACCCAACAAAAGTAACTCGTTCCGCACTTCAAAACGCAGCATCTGTTGCCGCTATGTTCTTAACAACAGAAGCTGTTGTAGCTGACATCCCGGAAGAAAACAAAGGCGGATCAATGCCTGACATGGGCGGAATGGGCGGAATGATGTAATAAACATCAAAAAACCCTTATATATCAAGGAAAGAAGGCTGTTTCGGCAGCCTTCTTTTTTTATAATCACAAATCACTCACATTTTTTGGGAATTTGTAATATTTAGGACGCTTCTGAAGTGAATATTTATTTTTTCTGAAGCATTCTTTTTCATTTTTTCCGTAACGTGCATATAAATTTTCATGGTTGTTTCTCGGTTATCATGTCCAACATGTTTCATGATTGTTGGGAGATCCACTCCGGCTTCGGCCAAAACTGAAATATGTGTTTATCTGAAAATGTGTGGAGTAGTATGTTTCTTAATATTTTGTAAATCATTTTTCTGAAAAATCTTTTAAATGCATTTGATAAACAATAAACTTAAGTTTATCCTTAAATAAAGGAGGTCAACTAAAGTTTATGTCTAAAATCGATTTAAGCTTATTAGTTACATTTTTAATCATTTTCCCTTTAGGGATGTATAAAGCTTTTTTTGAAAAAGGGGGTACTTTTTCGTTAATTTTTGGTATTTTGCTAATTGGCCTTTCTATATATCTAATATTTGAAATGAATAAGAAAAAATAATTAAATCAGAACATAACAATTTTGCTTTAATAAATTTGTTGTCCTTGATACCAAGAGATGGCGTTATATACTTGCAACAGTAGAGAAAATGGTAAAATCACTGAGAATTAACAACCGTGGTTGGTATTGGAGTATATTAGGGAAAATGATTAGTTGTGTTAGAAGTTATATTCTAATCAGGTGAATGCTGCTCGTATCGCAGAAGTTTTTTTAGTTCTCGACTAGCATTCAAAAAGATTGACGATCCTTGATATGCTTTTCAGCAGTGCTGGACAGAAATTGTAGAATCTCCTTATACCCATTGCAACAAACTATCAATTTTGGTGCCTTTTTGGTGCTGATTTATAAATTTTAGAGGTTTCTCGTAAGCCTCACCCTCACCAAACTTTTGGCAAACCTCTTTTTACGATCATCCTTAAGAGATAATTGGCGTCGCTGACCTGCTATTGGTTCAGGAGGAGTATTTGGTAGATACACAGATTCTTTATCACTTATTTATTTTTGCGGGACTTACAGAGAAAAAAGAAAAGCCCCCGAGAGGGCTATCTCAATTTCTTTCACACGCATAATTGTCGTGATCTCTATCGAATTTAGGTTGATAAGCTGGATGACCAGCGGGAACTCCATCTGGATACACTTCTCTAAGCTCTGTACAATTTGCAAAATCTGTTTGGCCAGTACTTGGTGTTGTTGCAGAAGGAGCAGTTGGTTGCGTATTGGCGTTGTAATTAAAACCAGAGTTTGATCCAGCACTTGTATGAGTACTATATGTTGAATGTGTCGAGTGTGACGTGTGATGACTTGCGGTTTGATCGGCCGCACAACCATTGAATCCTTTATCCGTCACATAGCTTGGATCTGACCATATATTTAAGTGCTTGTTTTGAGCTGTTTTTTCATCATTTTCATATGCTGATAGATATTTGTACGGCGGGTCGTATATGTATGCAACACGGGCATATCCTTCTTTCAACAGTTCTTCTTGTACAGATTTACCGTCAACAAACACATATGCAAGTAGACGTCCGTATTTATCTCTTTTGCTGCTCTTGTCAAATTCAAGGGACAGATTGCCGCTATTCACTAATTCACGGTTTCTTTCTGCTGCAGCCTTAGCGTACTTAATTAGCACGGTCGTTATTGGAATGAAATAGCCTTTTCTCGTACATGAATTCATCTCCAATAGACCTATGAATATAGTACTAGATAACATGCAAAAAAATAAATCTTCAAGATAAGCTCATCGAATACTAATGGATCCGGTCTTTTCCCAGTTACCATGTCTGCTCATTACGCTGGAATGGAGGGCAGCACGCCTAGCAAGTTCTCATTTATTCCAAATTATTATTATCTTAATTTTACGATTTTTTCAATATACAATTCCAATTTTACCATGTTTTTATTTTGGAAAAAATAAAATGGCTAGTAAAGCAAATAGAGGGAAAGTTTTCTTTTCGATTTAACTAGTAATTTTCTTCAAAATGGGAATTAATTCTTGAAAGAAAGGCTTCACAATAAAGTCAGTGGCACCTAGCTTAAGAGCTTCCATGATCAAAGTTTTTTGTCCCATGGAGGAGCATATGACAACTTTGGCTTTCGGATTATGCTTTTTGATTTCATTTAAAGCGTCTAATCCATTTTTATAAGGCATGATGATGTCGAGCAGTACAATATCAGGAAGAACTTTTTGATAGAGTGTAATGGCTTCACAACCGTTGGAAGCTTCAGCCACAACCTTGAAGTTGTCATTGGACAAAAGTTGTTTTAAATGATTCCTCATAAACTGAGAGTCATCCGCAATAAGGACAGTTGTAAACGTTTTTTTCAATTGAATTCAATCCTTTCCTAAAATTTAGGCAAATTTTTAAGAAAGGAATTTCAGTTTTGAACAAGATTTATCAAGAATAAATCTTGGCAGCCCGGCTACCATGACAATCTATAGATTGTTTTAGGCCCGTGGCTTTGCGTCTTTTACTTTCGTAAAATTTGCCCAATCGTATCATAACATATCGAATTTTGTCGATAAAGTTTTGTACTTTATAATAAAATGTTTACTTTTACGTCAAGAATAGCAAAGAGCAGATGGAAATGAAAAAGAGGATGAAATCGAATAAAAACGTGATTGTAGAGGCAGCAAAAGCAGAAGAACATGAGAAAAAAGGAGTCGTGCTGCAGCGAGCAGCATTCAGAAGAGATATAATTTACAACACTTATGCTCATCATGTATAATAGTATTGAGTAATTCCATATGATAATAAAAAACGAAGGTGCGGCAACACCTTCGACTATACAGTAGACGGTTCCCTTCAAGGGGGATCGACAAGGCAGAAAGAATCCATAATCCACCTGGTCTCGTTAACTCAAGGGTGGATTATTTTCTTTGGTGATATGACAGTATCAAAACAATGAGACTTGCAAAAGTTAATGCAAACATCAATGCTTGAAATACCGTCATCGGCATCACCCCCTTTCTTATAGGGGTAAAATGCCGACCACCCTTGAGCTTTTCCCGTAGCTATTGTGTTTCTATTATATCACGTGTTTATTTTTTTTCATAGATTATTACGAACATTTGTTCCTTTTTTTACCAATTAATGATTTGATTTCGCGATTTTTGCATGTGATGAATCGCTTTTTTCAATGATGGCAAGGAATTCAATAGAAAGTTGTATTGGTAAAAAATAGATAGTATAGGGGAAGCAGTGGAGAGTAAATATCTTTTGCTAAGTGAGATGGCTAGTCGCTTTTTCCTATTTCGATTGAAATATAAGCAAAGCATTTTTCTGGAATGTCGAGGGCTTTGTCACTGTTAAATCATAACAACACCCCTCTTCTGATTTAGTAGAAGAGGGGTGAGGGAATGTTAGGCTTTGGTTTCTTCTTTTTCGTAAATCGGCACCCAGCCTTCAGTTGTGACAAAAATGCGTATGGCGACAACGCGACGATCTTCTTGCAGTGTAAAATAGTGGCGCGTATTTTCGGGAACGGAAATTAAATCGCTCGGCTCTAACTCGACGTCAAAAAACTTTCCGTCTTTTCCTTGAATCACAAAGATTCCGTGGCCGCTGACAATAAAGCGGACTTCGTCATCTGTGTGATGGTGTTCACGCTTGAAATTTGTGAGCAATTCATCCAAGTTCGGTGTATTTTCAGATAAAGAAATGACATCTTGCGCTTTATAGCCGCGACGTTCGGAAATATCCGCAATTTCCTCTTTAAACGTTTCTAAAATTTCATTTTTTTCTTCTTCCGTAAGCAAATATTTCTCACGCAAATGTTCCGGGAGTTTGGTAATATCCCATTTTTCGTAAATAACGCCTTGCTCGTCTAAAAATTGGATTACTTCTTCTTCCTTTGTAAATCTTTCATTTGTTTCATGTAAACGAATCGTTGCCATTTTTCTTCCTCCTTTATTTTTGCTTATCCCTTTTGTGCTTTAAAGTGCAAGTGGGGTCAGGCACCTTAATTTGATATGATAACTGAATAAAAATTCATATGCTTCCAAATATTTTTTCGCTTCAAATGCGGTGCGTCCCCATACGGTAATGCCGTGATTGCGAATGAGGACGGCTCCTGCATCGTCATGCACATGCCGGGCGAATTCTTTCGCCAACGTTGGAATATGGGCGTGATTTTTGATGATCGGAATGCGAATCACAGCGTCTTCTTCCCAAAGTCCGAACGCTTTTATAATTTCTTGATTGCTAAATTCCACTTCTCCAATGTCACCGTATAATTCAGAAATGACATTATTATCGATGGTATGGACATGGAGGCCGCAGCCTGCATTAGTTCTGTTATAAATTTCCACATGCAAAAGCGTTTCCGCTGAAGGTTTTAAATGGGTTTCTTCAGCCGGATGGCCAAGCGCATCTACGAGAAGGAAGTCTTCATCGGTTTGCTTTCGTTTATCTTTTCCGCTCGCGGTAACAAGAAAGTGGAGAGGATCATCGGAAACTTTAATCGATAAGTTCCCGCTTGTTGCAAAAAACCAATCGCGCTCGGCCAACTCCGCTTTCACATCGGCAAGTTCCTTCCATTTTTTCTCAAGTTCACTCATGCTCCCACCTCCAGCTTCTCAAGCACCTTCACTACATCAAAAAACGTGTTGAATGGTGAATGGGAAATGCCTAGTTTCTTGCACTTTTCCAGTAAAAAGTCGCGAGCAATGACATGGTCCGCTAATTTTGCCACAGCTAAATCCGTAATGGAATCTCCTATGACGATATGGAATCCATCCGGTTTTGAGTGCTTCCGCAGCAGCGACGGCTTGCAACAGCCACAACCGTTTTGGCAATGCTCATCACACGAATAAGGCCAAACAATTTGAATGGTTTCATTGCTAAAATCTGAACCGTTGCAAAAAATGCGTTCTTTTTCGATAAGTCCTTCCAGAATCGGATAGACGAAAAAATCAATGCCGCCGCTCACTACATAGAGCGGAATGTCGTGTTGTCTTGTAAAATCGACAAATTCCCGAAAGCCGTCGCGAATACGGGCCGTTTGTAAAACGTAGTCTGTAATCTCTTCTTTCAATTCGGAAGAAAGGAGGGAAAACATGTTTCCGACACCTTCTTGAACGGTCAGCCGCTCCGCCAATATATCGTCTTTTAGCATTTCCCATTCCGGAGGAGCAAACTGTTTCATAATCGCAGCGATATTATCTTGGGTGGTAATGGTTCCGTCGAAATCGCAAAAAACGATTGGTTTTGTCATACTGCCACCTCGTGAGCGCCCCATAAATCAATAGCTTTTTTCAACTCTTCATGGTCTTTGGCAGCTTCTTCCAGGGATTTTCCTGTCAGCACGGCCTCAATCGCCGCACGGAATGCTTTTCCGCCGCCTTCAGCTCCATCCGGATGGCCGTGTATTCCGCCGCCGGCATTAATGACGCTATCGATTCCAAAATCGCGAATTAAAAGCGGCACTAGACCTGGGTGGATACCCGCAGATGGAACCGGGAAAGATCGTTTCCAATGCTCATCTTCTTTCGTCAACTCGTCGGCAATGCCGAGCGCTTCACTTCGATCAAGGGCGACGCTTCCATATGGCGATGGGAAAAGAGCAAAATCGGCTCCGGCTAATCGAAGCAATTTTCCAAGCAAGAGCGGGCTTTTGATGCCATAAAACTCTGATGGTGTAAGTGCACCGCTGACAGCTGGATGGGCCATAATCGGAATGGCAATGTCTTCATCTTCGCGCAAGCCTTGCAATACGTCTAATCCATAAGCGAACACGTTAAAAAGAATCACATCGGCACCGATTTCCGCCGCGCGTTTTGCTTTTTCTTTTAACTCGAATGTTTTGCCCGTTAAATTGACCGCATACAACGTTTTCTTTCCTGTTTTTTCGTATACGTCGTTCAGCACGGCTTTCCCGTTGATGATTCGCTTTTCAAACGGAGTTAAGTCGTTTTCAAACAAAATTTCGTCGTCTTTCACGAGATCGACTCCGCCGAGGGCTTGTTGTTTTAACTGTTCCGACAAATAATCTAAATCACGCCCGATGACGCCTTTAAAAATACTCATGAGAAGCGGACGATGATCGGCGCCGACTTTTTGGCGAATTCCGTCTATTCCGAAGCGCGGACCGGGAAACTGTTTTTTTAATTCTTCAGAAAAAGCAAGATCGACCAGTTTCACTTCGCCATCGAGCGACAGCTTGCCGAATACGGTTGTTAAAATCGCTGGTAAATCGGCGCTGAAATTGAGGCTTGGATACGCAATGCGGACAAGTCCTCGCTTCACACGTTTGCCCAGATACTTATTGACTCGCTCGTCCTCTTCCAACGGTGTGACGCTCTCGACTTCTCCTTTATGCTTCTGCAATTGTTCTTTTTGCAGCTGCGGCAAATTGGTCCAAGAACCAACCGTGAGGCCAAGAGCAATTCCTTCTGCTTTTTTCTCCAAATCTTTCTCATCGTGAATAAGATAGGTGGCAATGACTTGGCTCATGTTCATCCCTCTTTCTAAGTTCAATAAAAAAACCTCTTCATAAGAAGAGGCTAGAGGTTCACACTCTTCTTATCTCTCAGCATATCGCTGCAAGAATTAGCACCGTGCTTAACGATTGTTAAGTCGGTTGCCGGGCTTCATAGGGCTCGTCCCTCCACCTGCTCTTGATAAGAATGCTTGAATCATGTATTGACTTTTCAAAATTTTCTTAGTATCGGTAAATTTGATTTGTATTATGACAGGAATTTTTATCGGTGTCAATCATTTTTTTGCGACATGGAAAAGACCAAGCTTCGCAATACGTTGGACAGCTTCTTCCAGCCGTTCTTCCCTCGTTAATAAACCGACGCGCACATACCCTTCTCCGTGTTTCCCAAATCCGATTCCGGGAGCAACCGCCACATGCGCTTTTTCAAGTAGAAAGTCAGAAAATTGCTCTGATGTCCAGCCGTTCGGTACAGGCAGCCATGCAAAAAATGAGCCAGAAGGAGGCGTTACATCCCAACCGATTTGCGAAAGAGCACGAATAAACGTATTCCGTCTCGACTCGTACAGCGAAACAAGCTTTTTCACGCTCTCTTGTGAAGAAAGAAGCGCACAAGCCGCTGCCTCTTGAATCGCACCAAACAAGCTGACGTATAAATGGTCTTGAAGCAAGTTAATCGCTGCGATGACACTTTCATTACCAACTGCCGCTCCCACTCGCCAGCCGGCCATATTAAAGGTTTTCGAGAACGTATATATTTCTATGCCGACGTCTTTAGCCCCTTCTGCTTGGAGGAAACTGACCGGTTTTTTGCCGTCAAATCCGATTGCCCCGTAGGCGAAATCATGCACGACGCAAATATCGTGTTTTGCGGCAAACGAAACGGTATCCATAAAAAATTCTTTCGATGCCGCCGCTCCGGTAGGGTTATTTGGATAGTTTAAAAACATTATTTTTGCTTTTTCTGCCACGTCCTTTGAGACTTCGTTGTAATCCGGCAAAAAGTGGTTTTGAGCGCGAAGCGGCATCATCGCCATTTCGGCTTGTGCCAAAGCGACACCCGACCAATAATCCGGATATCCCGGATCAGGAACGAGAACAAGATCACCCGGATTCAGCAAACAGGTCGGAATTTCCACAAGTCCTGCTTTTCCTCCAAATAAAACCGCCACTTCTTTTTCCGGATCCAGTTTCACCCCATATTCACGTTCATAAAAGGCTGCGACCGCTTCTTTAAAAAACGAATAGCCGCGAAACGGCGAATATTTATGATAACGGGGATTGGCGACTGCCTTTTGCATCGCCTCCACAATATGGGATGGCGTCGGCTGATCCGGATTCCCTTGACCTAGGTTAATGACATCATGTCCTTGGGCTTTCACGTTTTCTACTTTAGAGACGAGAGACGCAAAAAACTGTTTTGGGAGTTTCTGCAGCAGTTCCGATTGTGCGAAATGTTTCATCGTTTACACCTACTCAAAATTTTCTTGAAATTCTAGTCAAACATCATATATCGTAAAAATCAAATTGTAAAGTCAAAATTTTTTGAGGTGAATGATTATGACATTCAAAATTGCTTGTCTTCAACTGGATATTGCTTTTGGCGCTCCGCTGGAAAATCGACAGCTTGTTCAAAACGAAGTAGAAAAAATAGCCGCTCAACACCCTGACATCATCGTTCTTCCGGAATTATGGACAACGGGCTATGATTTAACGCGTCTGGATGAAATTGCGGATAAGGAAGGCGAAGACACAAAAGCATTCATTAGTGAGCTTGCGCGTCGTCATCGCATCCACATTGTCGCCGGTTCCATCGCCAAAAAAACAAATGATGGAACGACGAATACGATGTACGTGGCCGATCGAAACGGCGATATTGTAGGCGAATACAGCAAACTGCATCTTTTCCAACTGATGGATGAACATCTTTATTTGCGATCCGGAGATACACCAGGATTATTTACACTTGAAAATACATTATGTGCCGGTGTGATTTGCTACGACATTCGTTTTCCGGAATGGATTCGCGTACATGCCTTGCAAGGAGCAGAAGTGTTGTTTGTCGTTGCCGAATGGCCGTTGCCGCGTCTGTCTCATTGGCGTACGTTGCTTCAAGCGCGTGCCATTGAAAATCAATGTTATGTTGTCGCCTGTAATCGCGCCGGCCGCGACCCGAATAATACGTTCGCCGGACATTCGCTTATCATCGATCCGTGGGGGGAAATTCTTGCGGAAGCAAAAGAAGATCCTTGCTCCCTCATAGCTGAAATCGATTTGCAAAAAGTCAAAGAAGTACGTGAGCAAATCCCGATTTTTAGCGACCGTCGTCCGGAACATTATAGAACAAATGAAAAAATTTTTTAAAAAAGGATTGACAATCACTCGAACTTCGATGTATGATTTCACTCAAATGAGAATCCGCCAATAATTAAAGCAATAACGAAAATTCGAATAATAGCTGATCAATACTCTTATCAAGAGTTGGCTGAGGGAATTGGCCCAATGAAGCCCAGCAACCGACCGTAATACTATCGTGAGATAGGGCGCAGAAAAGCGCCGGAAGGAATCTTCCGCAAGGCACGGTGCTAAGTCCAACAGAGAGAGTCATTCTTTCTGAAAGATAAGAGGTGAGAAGAAGAATCTTCAAGCCTCTTTCGATAAACGAGAGAGGCTTTTTATGTGCGCCCGGCATGTACATGAACTATAGGGTGTAAGTCCCGAACCCCGAAGACAGAAGTAGAGGTTAGCTCAACGAAAGGGTGTCCGTGGTGACGCGGAATCTGAAGGAAGCTGGAGGCAAAACACCGGTCCGAGGAACACGAACCTCATATAAGGCTAGGTATGATTGAGTGAGTTTGCATAACAAAACAAAGCTCTTTCTGTCGAAGGTCATATCGAGTAAATGAGGCGGATAGATGGTGTGAAAGTGCATGTACTTACCCGGGGAGGTCTGGCGGATATGTGAAGTACTCTTCATAACCTACTTAGTGATAAGTAGCTGAACCGTCAGAAGTCAGCAGAGGTCATAGTATTAGTTGGTCTAGAACAACTAAGAAGGACCGAACAATTAAGAGAGAATAGCCCTTGGTATTCAGTGAGTCATGATGAACACAGAAAACGTAGTACCTCACTTGAGGGAGGAAGCGGTGAATCCCGTGGGAGACCTCTTGGAGGGTGGAGTGACCACTGGCATAAAGAGAACAGCTATTCACGGAAGTTATAAAGACTTGCGTCAATGATCTTAATTGAACCGCCGTATACGGAACCGTACGTACGGTGGTGTGAGAGGACGGGAGTTAATCGCTCCCTCCTACTCGATTTTTTCCAAAGGAGGCGTTCCTACATGGCCGTTTCAAATCCATCCGCTTACGAACCATTAACAGAAAAAGACGCAATTTCTCTTGCCGTTCGATTGCGCTTATTTTCAGAAGAAGCTCAGCTGGTATGCCGGGAAATTGGCGATGGAAATTTAAATCTCGTTTTCCGTATCGTTGACCAAAAAACAGGCAAAGGAGTGATTTTCAAACAAGCGCTGCCGTATGCGAAAGTCGTCGGTGAAAGCTGGCCTCTTACGTTAAAGCGTGCGACCATAGAAAGCAATGCGTTGCGTACATTTGCCGGCTTCGTTCCGGAATACGTTCCGGAAGTGTACCATTCCGACGAATCTCTTGCCATTACCGTCATGGAGGATTTATCTCATTTACAAATTGCTCGCAAAGGGCTTATAGAAGGAAAAACGTATCCGCTTTTGTCACAGCACATCGGTGAATACGTAGCCAAAACGTTATTTTATACGTCTGACTTCGGGATGAATCAACAAGAGAAAAAACAGCTGCTTCAAAGTTTTATCAACCCTGAACTATGCAAAATCACGGAAGATCTTGTCTTTACCGATCCGTTCTTTGATCATGATACAAACGATTTTGAAGAGGAGCTGCGCGAAGATGCAAAAGCGCTTTGGAACGATGATGAGCTTCATCTTGAAGTGGCAAAATTAAAGCGAAAGTTTTTGACAGAAGGGGATGCGCTGATTCACGGCGATTTACATACCGGCAGTATTTTTTGCAGCGATAAAGAGACAAAAGTGATTGATCCGGAATTCGCCTTTTACGGTCCTTTTGGTTTTGATCTCGGTCAATTTATCGCTAATTTGCTGCTGAATGCGCTGTCCCGTTCGCATCAAGAACAAGAGTTTTTATTTGACCATATCGAAAACACTTGGAAAGTATTTGCAAGCGTATTTTCCGACCTTTGGGAGCAGCACAATGTCGAGCCTTACGCCAAGACATCGAAGTTATTGCAGGACGTTTTGCACCATACATTTGTCGATGCGATTGGATTTGCCGGATGCGAAGTGATTCGCCGCACCATCGGTTTAGCACATGTCGCTGACCTTGACGGTATCGAAGACAAAGAGGAACGCCTTCGTGCGAAACGCCGTGCCCTTCGTCTTGGACGCAGCCTTATTTTACAGCGACATTCGCTCAATGACATTCAAGAAGTTCGTCCGCTTTTCCTACAGGCATCATTGACACCGACTAACTAAACGAAAGGAAGACAGCTATGACTGAACGATTTATGATTCCGCGTTCGGTTGAATGGAACGATACGCATATTACGATTTTAAATCAGCAAAAGCTGCCGGAGGAGACTGAATATTTAGAATTAAAGGAAATTGAAGATGTATGGGATGCCATTTCGACCTTGAAAGTTCGAGGAGCTCCTGCGATCGGCATGACGGCTGCCTACGGGCTTGCTCTTGCGGCTCAACGTTACGAGGCAAGTTCGATGGCTGAATTTAAACAACAGCTTCAAAAAGATATCGACTATTTAGCCAGCTCGCGGCCTACGGCGGTTAACTTGTTTTGGGCGCTGAACCGTCTTGCATCAAGCATTGAAGACGCTATTTCTGTCAACGAAGCGAAAACGATGCTCGTTCATGAAGCGATTTGCATCCAAGTGGAGGATGAAGACGTATGCCGCCGCATCGGGGAGCATGCACTGTCGCTTTTTAAAGACGGCGACCGCATCTTAACGATTTGCAATGCCGGCTCTCTTGCAACTGCTCGCTACGGTACGGCGCTTGCTCCATTTTATCTAGCCAAAGAAAAAGGAGTTCATCTTAAAGTATTTGCCTCAGAAACGCGCCCGGTTTTGCAAGGAGCAAGACTCACCACGTGGGAGCTCATGCAAGCCGGTGTGGATGTTACGCTTATCACGGATAATATGGCGGCGCAGACGATTTACGCCAAAAACATTTCGGCCGTCATCGTCGGTGCGGACCGAATTGCCGCTAACGGAGATACCGCTAATAAAATCGGAACATTTGGACTGGCTTTACTGGCACAATCGTTCGGCATTCCATTTTACGTCGCGGCGCCATTATCCACGATTGATTTAGAAACCAAAACGGGAAGAGATATTCCGATTGAAGAACGGAATCCGGAAGAAGTTACCCATATCGCAGGCAAACGCATTGCTCCTGAAGGGGTGGAAGTCTACAATCCGGCTTTTGATGTCACCCCCCACGAACTGATTACAGCGATTATTACCGAAAATGGAATCATTGGCGAAAACTATGAAGCAGAATTGCCGGCATTATTTGAGAAGAGCGAACAAGTGGGATGAGGAGATTACAAAGAGAGACAAAGTTTGGTGGAGAACTCAATCTAATCATGATGACCAAACTTGTTGTTTTCAACAAAGGGCATAGAAAGAAGTCCCTTTCCATCTCTGAAAAACAGGAGGGAGAGGGACTTCTTATAAGTCTTACAAAGCAGACCACTGCACCCCGATACCGAAGTTTAATCAGCCTGCCTTATTTTTCTCCTAAAATAGCGATCGGACTGAATGCTTCAAAATGGATGTGCTCATTCGGAATTCCCCATTGTTGCAACGCCGATTGAATGTTTTTCATAAAAGGAATCGGTCCGCAGAAATAAAAAACGGATTCTTTTGATGGAACGATAGATTGTAGAAAGTCTAAATCAATGTACCCTTCTTTATCGAATTTTTTAGAGTTCCGATCTTCTTTTGTTGGTGAATCATAGCATACATATGATTTGATGTTTGGGTGACTTTTTTCTAATTGATTCACATGGTCTTTAAAAGCGTGTGTTTGGCTGTTGGCTGTTGCGTGTACAAATGTAACCTGACGTTGTGACTTACTTTCTGCAATGGAATTTAACATGCTAAGTAATGGCGTAATGCCAATTCCTCCGCTAATCAGAACTACAGGTAAATCACTGTCATCGAGCACAAAGTCTCCAGCAGGAGCAGAAAATTGAAGAGTATCTCCAACTTGGACTTGTTTATGTAAATAATTCGATACAATTCCTGGTGGAGCATCCCCATGTGCATCTTCACGTTTTACACTGATTCGGTAATAGTTTTTTCCAGGTGAATCAGAAAGACTGTAATGACGAATATGCGTATATTTTTCTCCAGGAATTTCAGCTTTTATAGTTAGATATTGCCCAGGTTTATAGGTAGGGATTGCTTTACCGTCCTTCGGCTTTAAATAAAAAGAAGTTACGGCATCCGTTTCTTTTACCTTTTGATCCACTAAAAAGCTTCGATAGCCGCTCCATCCACCAGGCTGATGATCTGTTTCTTCGTAGAGTTTTTTTTCAATGTCAATGAATGCATCTGCAATATAGTCATAAGCGTTTTTCCATGCATCGAGAACTTCATCCGTGACGGCATCACCCAGAACTTCTTTTACACCTTGCATCAACGCTTCGCCTACAAGTGGATACTGCTCAGGTTTAATCCCTATGGCGCGATGTTTCTCTGTAACCCTTGTGATCACTGGCTTGATAGCATCTAGATTGGTAATGTGTTCCCCAGCAGCATAGACAGCGTAACCTAATGCTTCCTGCTGAATTCCTCTTTTTTGATTGGTTTGATTAAAAATATTGTACAAGTCAGGAGCTTTTGAGAATAGGATTTGGTAAAATCTTTTTCCAATTTCTTTACTGTGTTTTTTTAGAACCGGTGCAGTGGATTGTACGATTTCAATAGTTTTAGCATCAAGCAAGTGAAGTCCTCCTATTTTAAAAAATGGAATGAAATCTAGGAGTTAATATGCTCAATTGAGTTCAAATCTATGACTTCCTTTAAAAAATTTTTTCTAAATATGTCTTTCATGAAGGTGAATGGTTTTATGAGACTGATAAAAGCAGCAAAATAAAAATAGACCAATGCGATCATCGTTGCTTCGGGAAGCCTCTCTAAATACCAAATATTGAAAACGAAACGTTTTGTCTTTGAGAGAACACTATCTGATCATCTTAATTAAAGAAAACTTTGCAGGGAGGTAAATCCTACAATTTAAAAAAACGGTGTAAGAAAGATAAAAACGCTGAAAGGGTGTGCCTTCAGCGCTGTTCGTTATCGCTGTCATCATGATGATGTTTATGATGCCAGTGGCCTTTTTCCGAGTGATTCCAATGAGGGGAAAAGCCGTTTTGCTGCAAGTGTTTGTAATGTTTTTCCAAATGGGAAATGATGTCATCTCCTTTTTCTTTAGAAATGATTCCGTATTCTACATATTGGCGAATTAATTCTTTTCTTTTTTCCAATAGTTCTTTGTGAAGTTTGTTCAGTTTGGCTTTTTGCTGTTCGGTCAGCTGGACAGGTTTTTCGTTGCTTTTTCCTTGATTTGTCTCTGCATGCACGGTTGAGGCAGCAAACATCGCAACGGACACGAAGATGATGGCCATAATTTTTTTGGAAAATGTAAACATAGGTCTATTCTTCCTTTCCTTTTTATTTGTAAGGTTCTGTTTTGAGAATGAGAGAAACGGTCAACCCATTTTAGCTTTCATCCACTTCATCGTAGGAAAGATGCGTGACTTCGGTAAATTCTCCTCTTTCTATTTCTTCTTCTGTTGCCCGCTGTTCCAATTCTTCTTCATCGTCTATTCCGGGAGCAAGCGACGGCTGCTGTTCTTTTTTCTTATTCAACATCTTGATTCTTACCTCCTTATGGCTGTTTTTTTTCTCGTTTCTTCTTTATAATGATCCTAAAAATAGATATTATACAAATAAAGCCATTTTTGAACGCTCTGTGAACGAAATCGGTAGACTTGTCTTATATTTGGGTTTTTGGCGCACTTGATAGACATTATGAAACTTTGACGATGCTGAAAAAGGTGTCTTGGATATATAATGAGAATCAAGAGTTTTGCAGTTTGATCACGTATAAAGTTCTTTTCCGGCTTTCATGTTCAACATATCACAGAGCCTCTCGAAGCAAATAGGGGAAAAAGGAGACTTTGGCAATGGGGAAAAAAGCGTTGATCAATATCGATTACACTGTCGATTTTGTGGCGGATCATGGTGCTCTCACGTGTGGAAAGCCCGCTCAAATGATTGAGAATTTCATTACTTCTTTGACGGACACGTTTATTCAAAATGGCGATTTTGTGGTATTTGCAGTGGATATCCATAAGGAACAGGATCCGTATCATCCCGAAAGCCAATTATACCCGCCGCACAACATTGCCGGTTCGGAGGGAAGGAGGCTGTACGGTCAATTAGGGGAACTGTATGAGCGGATGAAAAACAAGGAAAATGTATATTATATGGACAAAACACGGTACAGCGCGTTTGCAGGTACAGACTTAGAGATTCAGCTGCGAGCTCGAGGCATAGATGAACTTCATTTATGCGGTGTTTGTACCGATATTTGTGTGCTTCATACCGCTGTAGACGCTTATAATAAAGGGTTTAAACTGGCTGTATACGAAAAGGGAACGGCAAGTTTTAACGAAGCAGGACATGATTGGGCGTTGAAGCACTTTCAACATGCACTCGGAGCAAAGGTAATTTCATGACGGAAACGGGGTTTGGACGATGAGAAAATATCAAGATGACAGTCTTGCTTTGCATACAGATTTATATCAAATTAATATGGCTAAAACGTACTGGGAAGACGGTGTCCATGAGAGAAAGGCGGTGTTTGATCTTTATTTCCGGAAAATGCCGTTTGGAAGCGGATACGCAATCTTTGCGGGGTTAGAAAGAATTGTTGAATTTTTAAAGAATTTTCGGTTCAGCGATAGCGATATCGCTTATTTGCGCGAAGTAGAAGGCTATGATGAAGATTTTCTTCAATACTTGTCGAATTTAACTTTTACAGGAAATGTTCGTTCGATGAGGGAAGGAGAAGTGGTTTTTGAAAATGAACCAATTGTTACAATAGAGGCGCCTTTGATTCAAGCGCAGCTGATTGAAACGCCTTTATTAAATATAGTCAACTATCAAACGTTGATAGCCACGAAAGCCGCCCGCATCAAGCATGCCGTTGGGGAAGACTTGGTCATGGAATTCGGGACAAGAAGGGCTCAAGAAATGGATGCGGCCATTTGGGGAACTAGAGCGGCCTTTATCGGTGGATGCGGGGCTACCAGCAATGTCAGAGCCGGAAAGCTGTTTGGCATTCCGACAGCCGGAACACACGCTCATGCCATGGTACAAGCTTATCAAGACGAATATACGGCATTTCGCAAATACGCTGAATCCCATAAGGATTGCGTCTTTTTAGTGGATACATATGACACGCTTCGTTCCGGTGTACCGGCAGCGATTCGAGTCGCTAAAGAAATGGGGGATTCGATCAACTTTATTGGTATTCGTTTAGATAGCGGCGATTTGACCTATTTATCGAAAAAAGCGAGAGAAATGCTGGATGAAGCCGGATTTCACGATGCGAAAATTTTTGCTTCGAATGATTTGGATGAATACACCATTACGCATTTGAAAGCTCAAGGAGCCAAAATCGACGCTTGGGGGGTCGGGACGAATTTGATTACGGCGTACGACCAACCGGCGCTTGGAGCAGTCTATAAGTTAGCTTCGATAGAGAATGAGGCAGGGGAAATGATCGATACGGTTAAAATTTCCAGCAATGCCGAGAAAGTAACCACTCCGGGAAAGAAAAAAGTATATCGAATCATCAATAAAAGCAACCAAAAATCGGAAGGCGATTATATCACTCTTTATGACGAGAATCCCGCCGCAGAAGAAAGAATTAAAATGTTTCACCCTGTTCATACCTATGTCAGCAAATTCGTGACAAACTTTGAAGCGGTGGAATTGCAAAAAGATATTTTCATCAATGGCGAGCTAGTATATGAATTGCCATCGCTGGCAGAAATCCAATCTTTTGTCCAAAAAAATTTAGACTATTTATGGGATGAATATAAACGAATTTTAAATCCGGAAGAATATCCGGTGGACTTAAGCGAAAAATGCTGGAATAATAAAATGAAAAAGATTCAAGAAGTGCGGGACAAAATTGTATCTAGTTTGTCAACCAAAACGAAAGGAGAAGGAGAAGATGACCGATTTACAAAAACGGATTATTGAGGAATTAAAAGTAAAACCGGTGATTGATCCAAAAGAAGAAATTCGCAAAAGCGTAGACTTTTTAAAAGCTTATTTAAAGAAATATCCGTTTATAAAAGGATTCGTTCTAGGAATTTCAGGTGGGCAAGACTCCACGTTAACCGGGAAGCTGGCTCAAATGGCGATTAACGAAATCCGGGAGGAAACAGGAAAACAAGATTATCAGTTTACGGCGGTCAGATTGCCATATGGTACACAATTCGATGAAGAAGATTGCCAAGTGGCTTTAAACTTTATCCAGCCGGATGATGTCGTTACAGTGAACATTAAAGAAGCGGTAGATGCCAGTGAAAAGGCATTAAAGGATGCCGGCGTGGAAATTTCCGATTTTGAAAAAGGAAATCAAAAAGCTCGGGAACGGATGAAAGTTCAATACAGCATCGCAGCAATGAGAAATGCAGTCGTACTGGGAACCGATCATGCAGCAGAAGCAGTCACAGGATTTTTTACAAAATACGGCGACGGCGGTGCGGATCTCGTTCCGATTTATCGTTTAAATAAACGCCAAGGAAAGATGCTGTTAAAAGAACTTGGGTGTCCGGAACGTTTATATAAAAAAGTGCCGACAGCCGATTTGGAAGAAAACCGTCCGCAGCTTCCGGATGAAGTCGCACTTGGTGTTACCTATGAAGAAATTGACGACTACCTGGAAGGCAAAACCGTTTCTGAAGAAGCGAGAAAAACGATCGAAGGATGGTTTTTAAAGACAGAGCATAAACGGCATCTACCCATCACGATTTTTGATGACTTTTGGAAATAATGGGTGCATTCTTCCTTTATATAGAAAAGACGGACAGAGAGCCTCGGTGAAGCTCCCTGTCTTTTTTGGTTAATGATAGCAGGAGAAGAGTTTTCTTCTTTATAACTTATTATCTGAATAATAAATCAATTGCAAGGCGGGTTGACCGTGGTTACAGATAGATATAAAATGATGACAAATTTGTTGCGTCTATGGTCTATCAGTATTTCATCTTCAGTTCTTTAGAAAAATTGGATTGCTGCCGGATGGCTGCAATGAGATGGCAATAGTGGCCGCAGGAGACCTCCGTTGGTCTTCTTGAAAAGGCGGGTTTATAAAAGTCTATTAAGGACTTAATAGAGGGGGAAGGAATTCCCCCTGAATACTTTTTTGTGATCTCTTGGCTCTGTTACATGATTATTTGCTGGAGAAACTGTGCTGCATGGGAAAAGCTTGCGTCATAGGAACAGAGCTTATTTTTCATACATAGAGAGGTGGATATTGTGGAAAGAAAGAAGGAATGGGAAAACCAAGAGATGGTTGTCGTACTTGATTTCGGCAGCCAGTATAACCAACTGATTACGAGAAGAATTCGGGAACTTGGCGTCTATAGCGAACTTCATCCCCATACTTTGACGGCGGAAGAAATAAAAGCTATGAATCCAAAAGGGATTATTTTATCTGGGGGACCTAACAGTGTATATGCCGAAGATGCTTTTCACTGCGACGAGGACATTTTTAATCTAGGAATCCCGGTGCTAGGAATTTGCTATGGAATGCAGCTGATGACAAAGCATTTCGGTGGAAAAGTGGAACCTGCCAGCAAACGGGAGTACGGAAAAGCGACCATCCGGGTACAAAACCAAAATCCTCTTTGGGATGGACTACCGGAAGAACAAGTGGTATGGATGAGCCATAGCGATTTAGTGATGGAAACTCCTGAAGGATTTACTGTAGATGCGGTAAGTTCATCATGTCCAATCGCGGCAATGAGTCATCAAGAACAACAATTATATGGGGTTCAATTCCATCCGGAAGTTCGCCACTCTGTCTACGGAAACGAGCTGCTTCGCAATTTTGTGTTCAACATTTGCGGCTGCCGGGGCGATTGGTCCATGCAAAATTTTATTGAAATGGAAATAGAAAATATTCGAAAAACCGTTGGCGATAAAAAGGTTCTTTGTGCCTTGAGCGGCGGAGTCGATTCTTCTGTTGTGGCTGTTCTTATACATAAAGCCATCGGAGATCAATTGACATGTATTTTTGTCGATCACGGCCTTTTGCGCAAAGGGGAAGCCGAAAGTGTAATGAAAACGTTCGCGGAAGGTTTTCACATGAACGTGATCAAAGTGGATGCAAAAGATCGCTTTTTGAACAAACTGAAGGGAGTTTCCGACCCTGAGAAAAAACGGAAAATTATCGGCAATGAGTTTATATATGTGTTTGATGACGAGGCGGCCAAACTGGAAGGAATTGAATTTTTAGCGCAAGGTACTCTGTATACGGATATTATTGAAAGCGGAACGGCCACAGCCCAAACGATTAAATCCCATCACAATGTGGGCGGGCTGCCGGAAGATATGGAATTTAAGCTGATTGAGCCGCTGAACACGTTGTTTAAAGATGAAGTGCGAAAATTGGGCACCGAATTAGGAATTCCGGATGAAATTGTTTGGCGTCAGCCATTCCCGGGACCGGGACTAGCCATTCGGGTTTTAGGAGAAGTAACGGAAGAAAAATTGGAAATTGTTCGGGAATCGGATGCTATTTTAAGAGAAGAAATTAAAAAAGCTGGGTTGGATCGCGACATTTGGCAATATTTCACTGTTCTTCCTAATATCCGCAGCGTCGGGGTAATGGGAGACGCGAGAACATATGATTATACTATCGGGATTCGTGCGGTTACTTCCATCGATGGAATGACCTCCGATTGGGCAAGAATTCCGTGGGATGTGCTGGAGACGATCTCGACACGCATCGTCAACGAAGTCAGCCATGTGAACCGTGTAGTCTATGATATTACCAGCAAACCGCCGGCCACTATTGAGTGGGAATAAAGACCCGCTATTCATCCGTGAGATAAGGATGATCAGCGGAACGAATCGGGCATTTAAGGGCAGCCGGCCTCCGAAGGAACTCTTCGCCTTGCTGCCCTTAATGCAGAATGAGACAAACACGAATGATAATAAATAATTTTAAAATAATGTTCGTATTTTGTTGACATCGTCGTCATTTAGCACTACAATGTAGTTGAATTAAATAATTTGTCGCATTACGTCGTATAATTACGGGGATATGGCCCGGAAGTCTCTACCAAGCTGCCGTAAATAGCTTGACTACGAGGTAATGGAATGTAAACAGGATTGGATTCCCATCCTTTTATCTTTCTATCCTCAAGCCATGCCCCGAACGAATGTTTGGGGTATTTTTATTTTGCTTGGTGAATAGCTTTATCACCCGAATGGTGATTTCACCCGGCGGCATCCTGTTGGCCGGTGTGGTTGCCTCGTGACGTATTTGTGATAATGGCGGAGGGGAATTATGAAAAATTATTTTCATTTTGATGAATTGGGGACGAATTACCGTAGGGAAATTATCGGTGGTATTACGACCTTTCTTGCTATGGCCTATATTTTGGTCGTGAATCCGCTCACTCTTTCGCTTGCATCAGTGAAGAATCTTCCGGATTCCATGCGAATGGACCACGGAGCGGTGTTTGTTGCGACGGCTTTATCTGCTGCTTTCGGTTCCTTGTTGATGGGATTATGGGCGAAATATCCGGTGGCTCTCGCGCCGGGATTGGGTTTGAACGCCTTTTTTGCCTATACGGTTGTTTTGAATTACGGCATTTCTTGGCAAGTTGCGCTGACAGGAGTATTTTTGGCAAGCCTCATATTTATTTTGCTCACGCTTACCGGAATTCGGGAAAAAATTATTAATGCTATCCCGGCTCAATTAAAACACGCAGTAGGAGCAGGAATTGGACTTTTTATTACTTTTATTGGTTTTCAAAATGCTGGAATCATCGTGAATAATGATGCGGTTTTAGTTGGGCTTGGCGATTTGACAAACGGCAATACGCTTTTGGCCATTTTCGGCATCATCATTACGGTCATTCTCATGACGAGAGGCATTAACAGCGCTGTGTTTATCGGAATGGTCATTACGGCTATTGTCGGGATGTTGACCGGTTTAATCCCTCTTCCGAAACATGTGATCGGCAGCATTCCAAGCATTAAACCGGTGTTTGGCGTTGCGGTGACTTCGATTTTCCATATGCCGGATCAAATTTTTACGATGCAAATGTTGATGGTGGTTTTGACCTTTTTATTTGTAGCCTTTTTTGATACGGCAGGGACTCTTTTGGCGGTTGCTCATCAAGCCGGATTGATGAAAAACAATCAATTGCCTCGAGCCGGAAAAGCGCTGTTTTCAGATGCTATGGCAGGAGCGATTGGTGCGGTGCTCGGAACGTCCACGACGACTTCTTTTGTGGAATCAACAGCGGGGGTAGCTGCCGGGGCCAGAACCGGATTTGCTGCTGTTGTCACAGGTGTGTTGTTTTTGCTGTCGCTCTTTTTCTACCCGTTGCTTTCGGTTATTACCTCACACGTAACGGCGCCTGCTTTGATTATTGTCGGTGTGTTGATGGTATCGTCTCTGGGGGAAATTGACTGGAAGAAATTCGAAATTGCTGTTCCGGCTTTCTTGACCGTTATTTGTATGCCTTTGACATACAGTATCGCGACAGGAATCGCGATCGGATTTATTTTCTATCCTATTACGATGATTGTAAAAGGAAGAGCCAAAGAAATTCATCCGCTTATGTATTTCTTGTTTGTTGTTTTCTTATTATATTTTATTTTCTTGAAATAGTAGGAAGGACGTCCTCCAAATGGGGGACGTTTTTTTGTAAAAAGGTTTTCATTGTATAAAGGCAAATCCTTGATTACAATATGGGTAGACTAATATAAGGAGGACGAAGCTGTTGCTTATTGCAGCGGTGAATCACAAGAGGAGATTTCAAATGGTTAAATATGTAGTGAAAAAAGTCCTTAATAATAATGTTTTGATCGCTGCTGATGACAAGAACAACGAAGTCGTACTGATTGGGAAAGGAATCGGTTTTCAAAGGAAAAAAGGAGATGTGATCCATCAAGATATTATCGAAAAAATATTTGTCCTCAAAAATGAAAATGAACAAGAACACTACAAAAAATTATTGCCCTACCTCGATGAAAAAACGCTGAATGTAATTATTTCCTCTTTAGAAATCATTAAAAAACGAACACGCGGCACTTTAAATGAGCATATCCACGTTGCGCTCACGGATCACCTGCTTTTCGCGATGAACAGGCTTATGAAAGGAATGGTTATTAAAAATCCTTTTCTAAATGAAACAAAAGCCATGTATCCTTTTGAATATGAAATCGCTGAAGAAGTAGTGGATTATATTCATGAAGCGGCCAACATCAAGCTGCCGGAAGGGGAAGTAGGCTTTATTGCTTTGCATATTCACAGTGCCTTAACAGATAAACAACTTTCGGAGATTAATCAATATTCCCAGTTATTGTCCACTCTTGTCCGCACAATGGAAGAAAATCTTGGAATGGAAATCGATAGAAATAGTGTGGAATATATGCGGCTCATCCGCCATCTTCGCTATACCATTGACAGGGTGCAAAAAGGGGAAACATTGGAAGAATCAAAAAAAATAAAAGAACTATTGAAAAAAGAATACCCTCTATGCTACAATCTTTCATGGAAGCTAATCAAAATTATGCAGCAGACGCTGAAGAAACCGGTTTATGAAGCGGAAGCCACTTATTTAACGATGCATTTGCAGCGTTTACGTGCGAAACAAAAGAATAGCAATTCTTTACGTGTTACTGATTCGATCAGGCATGAGTAAAGAAGTTGATAGAAACAAGAACACAAGGGAACACTACCTTTGTAGTGCTTGTTTTTATTGCTTCTTCACTCATGCTTTTTTGTTTATGCAATAATAGAATGGAGGTAACGTATATGTTTAAGAAATTCTTTGGCGTTCTCCAAAAAGTGGGTAAAGCTTTGATGCTTCCAGTCGCCATTTTACCGGCTGCCGGAATTTTGCTTGCTCTTGGAAACGCTTTACAAAACCCGACGCTAGTCGATATTGCTCCGTTTCTGCATACCGGTTGGGTGGAAATGGTAGCAAAAGTAATGGAAGAAGCCGGTGGAATTATCTTTTCGAATCTAGCCCTTCTATTTGCCGTCGGGGTTGCCATTGGTTTGGCCGGAGGAGAAGGGGTAGCTGGACTTGCTGCAATCGTCGGCTTCCTGATCATGAATGTTACGATGGGAGTTGTGCTTGGTGTCACTCCTAAAATGGCTGCCCATGATCCTTCCTATGCAACCGTTCTCGGCATTCCTACGCTGCAAACCGGTGTATTCGGCGGGATTATTGTTGGTATATTAGCTTCAATTCTCTACAATAAATACTTTAATATTGAGCTTCCATCTTATTTAGGATTTTTTGCGGGAAAACGTTTTGTTCCGATTGTGACGGCTGTATCTTCTTTAATTCTTGGATTGATCATGATTGTTATTTGGCCGCCTATCCAATCAGGTTTAAACGCTTTCTCCAATAACTTGTTGAATGCAAACTTGACGTTGTCTGCCTTTATTTTCGGTGTCATTGAACGTTCGCTGATTCCATTTGGATTGCATCATATCTTCTATGCTCCGTTCTGGTTTGAGTTTGGACAATATACGAACAAAGCAGGAGAAGTGGTTCACGGAGACCAAGCGATCTTTATGGCTCAAATTAAAGATGGAGTCAAGAATTTGACGGCTGGTACATTTATGACGGGTAAATATCCGTTTATGATGTTTGGTCTTCCTGCTGCTGCGCTGGCTATTTACCACGAAGCTAAACCTGAAAAGAAAAAAGTGGTTGGAGGTTTAATGGCTTCAGCGGCTTTGACTTCTTTCTTGACAGGGATTACAGAGCCGATTGAATTCTCCTTCTTATTCGTAGCACCTGTGTTGTTTGCGATTCACGCTGTTTTTGCCGGACTGTCATTTATGATTATGCATATTTTAAATGTAAAAATCGGGATGACGTTCTCAGGGGGATTAATTGACTTTATTCTCTTTGGTGTTTTGAATCCACAAACTCATTGGTGGCTCGTGATACCGGTCGGATTAGTCTTTTCCGTCATCTATTATTTCGGTTTCCGATTTGCCATCCGCAAGTTCAATTTAAAAACGCCTGGTCGCGAAGATGATGAAGAATCGAACGATGGAAAAGAAACAGCAGATAGCGGATCTGGAGACCTTGCCTACAATATTTTGGAAGCAATGGGTGGACAAAGCAATATTGCTTCGCTGGATGCTTGTATCACTCGTCTGCGCGTTCAAGTAAATGATCCTAAAGAAGTGGATAAGGAACGTTTGAAAAAACTGGGCGCTTCCGGAGTATTGGAAGTTGGAAACAATATTCAAGCTATTTTCGGACCACGTTCCGACACGATTAAAACGCAAATGCAAGATATTATGAAAGGCAAAGCGCCGCGCAAAGCAACAACTCCTGATATGAATCAGGAAGTTAAACAGCAAGTAGAAGAAGTGAATCCAACGCCTCTTCAAAATGAAATTGACCGAAATGAAGCGATTATTTCTCCATTAAAAGGGGAAATTAAGCCGCTTGCAGAAGTTCCTGATCCAGTCTTTGCAGAAAAAATGATGGGAGACGGCTTTGCTATATTGCCGGAAGAAGGAACTGTTGTATCGCCGGTTAACGGAAAAATTGTGAACCTGTTCCCGACTAAGCACGCAATCGGTATTTTGTCCGACGGCGGAAGAGAAATTTTGATTCACGTGGGTATTGATACAGTGAAACTGAATGGCGAAGGTTTTGAGGCGCTTGTAAACCAAGACGACCATGTTGAAGCCGGACAGCCATTGTTGAAAGTGGATCTTGACTTAGTGAAAAGCAAGGCACCGTCTGTGATTACTCCAATTATCTTTACAAACCTTCAAGAAGGGGAACAAGTTGTAATTGAAAAGCAAGGTAAAGTCGATTTGAAAGAAGAAAACATCATTTCGATTCAAAAATAGCCCATCAGGACAGAAAGCGATGATTGCATTGCTTAACGTCCGCTTCATTGATAAAGATGAAATATCCGGGTAAAGAAGGCCGTTCATGCTTTTTGCGTGAACGGCTTTTTTGTTTCAAATCGTCAGGATCAAAAGGAGCTCAAATATTCTATAAACACAAATTGCCATTCGGTAAGAATTTAGAATAAGTAAAGTGGAGGAAGAAATAACGCTTTAAACTTTGTTCATGGGCAGACGATTTTGTCATTCGGCATGAAGGTCCTCTTTTATTATGCGGTTTTTGGTTGGTTTTTATATTCATCCTGATGATAGTAGACGAATGATCTCCTTCCTTTTGGCTGTACAGGAAAGCTTTTTTACATCATGATCCTTTTAAGGGGGTATGAAGATGAAACTATGGACTATCCATCCTGTTGAAGTGTGGGAATGGTTGCAGCAGCAAGGTTTTTATCGTGGTGCGAAGGAGCTTGTTTATGAAGATTTCCTCGATTCATACGACTGGTTTATCATTGAAATGGAGAAACGATTGGGGCCAAGACCGGAAAAAGAATCGTACCCTGTGTGGGCATGGAAACAATGGAATGGCGTGCATATTCGTCCGGACCTCCGTTTTTCGAGTTTTCTGGAGAAAGGAACGAGAGGTGTACGTCTCGAAATAGACATACCTGATGAACAGGTTGTTTTGAGCGATTTTGATAAATGGCATTACGTACTGAATTATTGGTACCTCGAAGAAAATGAAGAAGACGGGGAATTATTCGACAAAGAAATAAAGAAAAGAGGGTTGGATTATTATCAGCAAAAACCGCTTCCGGACCCTTATTATCATCAGAAAATTGTGGATAGCTGGCAACGTATTTTTGATATTAAGCCAAGGAATGAAGAGGAGAAAAGGAGCTTATCGATTCAAGCTATTTTCTGGGAGTTGAAATTGGAGCAGGTAAGGAAGGTGGATTTTTTTGTTGCAAGGTAGTGATTTTGTAAGGAGAGAGAAATTTTTTGCTTGATGGATTTCGAGAATGATTTTGTTGATTATTGCATCATAAGATCCAAAAATACCTGAGTACGGGAACCTCCTCAAAAGATGAATGACGTTTTCACGGATTAATCTGGATTAGCTCGGCGCATGATTTCTCTGACTTTTCCCGGTCCTTCTAAAATGGATTTTTTTGTAAAAATGTACTGTACGTCTCTACTGTATTCCAAAATCCTGTTGAAAATAAAGTAAATAATTATTTATTATTAACACGAGTGATAGGTAAAAATAATTTACTTTTCTACCTGTTTTTATGGATATTTTAGTGTGGGAATTAAATATATATTTATTGTTTCGTATAAATAATAAATATTTATTTACTATTTGCTTTATCCAATACAAGAAAAAGGAGCGTTTTTTATGCTTTCATCCGGGTTGCAGTTTGGAATCTATCCGCTTAGTGTAGCCGGTACGCCTGCCGTTTAGCTGTAGGACCTCAAGACAACTATGAGCAAATTCAAATGGCCTTAAAACGTCTTCGAGGAGAATCTAAATCGCTGTCGCCAAGAATTTATCTCGTTTATACAGGACCTGCTGATTCGGAAGAGAAGCTTTTGTCGATCGTGGAGAAATATGTTCGTTTGGGATTAATGGGGGACTTGGTAGTAGGTTCTTTGGCTCCAAACATAGAAATGAATCACTGGCTCGCGCTTATTAGGAAAATCATTAGAGAGTATGGTTCTTATATTGATTCGCTGCAAATAACGAATGAACCTAATTTGAGCTTTATGGACGGATCAAACCCTAACATCCTGCCATTGTTGGTGCAGGGGGTTATTGCAGCAAAAGAAGAAGCAGAAGCAGCGAACGTTCGTGTGGATATCGGATTTGGATCTGTGCCGGATAACGGTCCGAAAGTGGTTCCGCATTTCTGGGAAAACCTTGCTGAAATTGGCGGAGAGGTTTTCATAGATTCTTTGGATTATGTCGCGCATAATTTTTATGTAGATGTATTTGAACAGCCGCTCTCATTGGAAAAAGTCCCGGCTTCCGTTGAGGACTTGCTGCGGCGTTTTCGTGAAGTGAATCTGAAGACAGCCGGTATACCTGATTGCATCCCTATTCGTATTACAGAAAACGGATGGCCTACGGGCAAAAACCCTTTTGTAGGCAAAGACAGATCTTACGAACATCAATCTGAAGTACTAGAGACGATCATACGGACCGTTTATAATCTGCGTCAAGAACTCAATATCACACATTATGAGCTTTTTGGTCTCAGGGATGCAGACAGTTCCAAAGATGATCTCTTTCACCAATTTGGCATCATGCGGGATGATTATACTCCGAAACCGGCGTTTTATACATTTCAGCATTTGATACAGGAGTTGGGAATTTGAAATGGTTCACAAAGCCGAGAGGCAGGTGCAGCAGATGTTTATAAAATTTTTACAAATCTATGTGGATCGGCTGTTACTGCTATAGGACAGAGAAGAACAAATCGTTATAGCATCTTGACAGAGAGGCTGTATGATTTAAAATAAAACGCAACAGTAAAAATACTCTATCCATAAATTGTACAGGTATCAATCGATATGGTCGAATGATGGAAAAAGGAAGCTGCTCTGATGAGTAAAAAGAAGATATTTGAGATGAAAGAAAATGAAACCATTGATCAACTATTGGCACGAATGTCCGAAGAAGGATATAAACCCGTTAGAAGAACGGAAGAACCCATCTTTCAAGAAAAGAACATAAACGGAAAGATAGAATATGTTCCTGTTGGGCGAATTATAAAGTTTGAAGGGAAAAAAGAAGGTTAAACCCGAACGTTTTCTATTGAGACTGTTTTTATTGTTCGAAAAATTTTGTTGACAATGGCTTGTTTTCATTGTTAAGATGGAGTTGTCAACTCAATAGCCCTCATATAATCACGAGAATATGGCTCGTAAGTCTCTACCCGATTACCGTAAATAATCGGACTATGAGGGAAAGTAGCTATCTGGAAAACTGTGAATGAAAGAGGCATCTTCAGGATGGCGATTGCACTATGTTCTGAAAGCCGTTCATTCCATGTGCAGCGCCATTGGAAGAAGAAATCTTTCTTCGATGAGTCCTGCCATAAAAGGCTTTTAATTGGTCTTTTCTTACCCGGATTCACTGCTTTCTCTCAAAGAAAGTATGTGAAGCCGGGTTTTTTTGTTATATAAGACTGCATCATGTGGAGGGATGGAAATGCCGGCGGAAGTAGGAGTGATTATGGGAAGCGCATCGGATTGGGAAACGATGAAAAACGCCTGTGAAGTATTGGATGAATTAGAAATTGAATATGAGAAAAAAGTCGTTTCGGCACATCGCACTCCTGATTTGATGTTTGATTATGCCGAAAGTGCCAGAGATCGAGGGATCAAAGTGATTATCGCAGGAGCGGGTGGAGCCGCGCATTTGCCAGGGATGGTAGCGGCTAAAACGACTCTTCCCGTGATCGGAGTTCCGGTTCAATCCAAAGCATTAAATGGTTTAGATTCCCTGTTATCGATCGTACAAATGCCCGGCGGCATCCCGGTGGCTACAGTAGCGATTGGGCGTGCCGGCGCCACGAACGCCGGTTTGCTGGCAGCGCAAATATTATCGATTGAGAATCCCGACATTGCCCGCAAATTGGAAAACCGACGAATTGAGCTGAAAGAAAAAGTACTAGAAAGCAGTGATCAACTTGACTAATCCAGTCATTATGCCAGGAAAAACGATTGGAATTATTGGCGGCGGCCAGCTGGGCAGAATGATGGCACTGGCAGCAAAAGAAAAAGGGTTTCGAATCGCTGTATTGGATCCTGCGGAAGATTCGCCGTGCGGTCAAGTGGCTGATGTGGAAATTACGGCGGCCTACGATGACCAAAACGCTTTGGCGCGGCTTGCTCAAATAAGCGATGTGATCACGTACGAATTTGAAAATATCGATTATGAGTCATTGCGGTGGCTTGAGAAAAGAGCCTATCTTCCGCAAGGAGCCGAATTGATTCGCATTACTCAGGATCGGATTTTAGAGAAAGATGCGATCACAAAAGCGGGTGTGCCGGTGGCCCCTTATGAAGTGATTTACGAAGAAAACGAACTATATGATAAGATAAAAAAGCTTGGTTATCCTGCTGTTTTAAAAACCTCAAGAGGCGGTTATGACGGAAAAGGCCAGTATGTGATTCGCCGCGAAAGCGAGATCGAAAAGGCAGCCGAATTGCTGCAATCAGGTCCGTGTGTATTGGAAAAATGGATTCCGTTTACGACGGAAATTTCAGTGATTGTATTTCGCAATCCGGATCGCGAAGTCAGCTTTTTGCCCGTTGGCGAAAATATTCATGTCGACAATATTTTGCATCAAACCATTGTTCCGGCAAGAGTGGACGGGGATGTCAAACAAAAAGCGGTGAAATTGGCGCTCAAGATCGCCGACTATTTGGAACTGATCGGAACGCTGGCGGTGGAGATGTTCGTGTGCTCAAACGGTGAGATTTATATAAACGAACTGGCCCCCAGACCGCACAATTCCGGCCATTATTCGATCGAAGCTTGCGAGGCGTCTCAATTTGAACAGCATATACGAGCGATTTGCAATTGGCCTTTCCAGAAAACGGAGTTGTTAAAACCGGCTGTTATGGTCAATGTTCTAGGCAAGCATTTAGAGGGGGCGTTGAATGAATTCCATCGCCACCCGGACTGGTCGTTTCATTTATACGGAAAAAAAGAAGCGAAAGAGAAAAGAAAAATGGGGCATATCACCGTCTTGACCGACGATCTTGAGAAAACATTGCAAGAAATAGACGATAGCAGGATTTGGAGCGCAAAAGAAGAAAAGATCGGAGGCAGTATAAGATGATCGATCGTTACACCCGCCCGGAGATGGGGGCGATTTGGACGGAGGAAAACCGCTTCAACGCTTGGCTGGAAGTGGAAATTCTTGCTTGCGAGGCGTGGGCGGAACTGGGAGTCATCCCGAAAGAAGATGTAAAAAAAATTCGGGAGAATGCCGGCTTTGATATTCGCCGCATTAAAGAAATTGAAGAAGAAACTCGCCATGATGTAGTGGCCTTTACAAGAGCCGTATCGGAGACGCTTGGCGAAGAGCGAAAATGGGTTCATTATGGATTGACGTCTACTGACGTTGTCGATACAGCCCTATCGTACTTGCTTAAGCAGGCAAATGAGATTTTGCTTAAAGATTTGGAGAACTTTATTGAAATTCTTCGCCAAAAAGCGAAAGAACATAAATATACCGTGATGATGGGAAGAACTCATGGAGTCCATGCGGAACCAACTACTTTTGGGTTAAAGATGGCGCTTTGGCACGAAGAAATGAAGCGGAATTTGGAACGGTTCAAACGAGCGGCTGAAGGAGTGCAGTACGGAAAAATCTCCGGAGCCGTTGGCACTTATGCGAATATCGATCCATTTGTTGAACAATATGTATGCCAAAAATTAGGCCTCAAACCGGCGCCTATTTCCACTCAAACGCTTCAGCGCGACCGTCACGCATACTACATGAGCACGCTCGCTTTAATCGCGACGTCGATCGAAAAATTTGCCGTGGAAATTCGCGGACTTCAAAAGAGCGAAACGAGAGAAGTAGAAGAGTTTTTCGCGAAAGGCCAAAAAGGATCATCGGCCATGCCTCATAAACGGAATCCGATCGGATCGGAAAACATGACAGGAATGGCCCGTGTGGTAAGAGGGTATATGCAAACTGCATATGAAAACGTACCGCTTTGGCATGAACGGGATATTTCTCATTCTTCTGCGGAACGCATTATTTTGCCCGATGCGACGATTGCCCTTAATTATATGCTCAATCGCTTCGGCAATATCGTGAAAAATTTGACCGTCTATCCGGAAAATATGAAACGAAATATGGAGAAAACGCTTGGTCTTATTTATTCACAACGCGTTTTGCTCGCCCTGATTGAAAAAGGCCTTACACGTGAAGAGGCATATGACACCGTTCAGCCGCGGGCCATGGAGGCTTGGGAAAAACAAGTGCCATTCCGTCAACTAGTAGAAAGCGATGAAAAAATTACCTCGAAGTTGACAAAAGAAGAAATCGATGATTGCTTCGATTACCACTATCATTTAAAACATGTCGATACGATTTTTGATCGTCTCGGTTTGAACGACTAAGCAAAAGAGGCTGACTTTTAGGCTGTTTCTTGCGTTTGCGAAAAAGGCAAGAGGGCTTAAAAGCGGTCGGCCTCTCTTAAAACCGCTGTATTCGGAAGATTATCAATATTCCAAAATGAGGTGGACAACTTGAAAAAAGGCGAGCTTTTGTATGAAGGAAAAGCGAAAAAGATTTATGCAACCGACCAAGAAGATATTCTATTCGTGGAATATAAAGATTCCGCGACCGCTTTTAACGGAGAGAAAAAAGCGGAAATTGCCGGAAAAGGAAGCCTCAACAACCAAATTAGCAGTTTTATTTTTACGAAAATGAAAGAAGAGTTGGATCTTCCGACTCATTTTATCCAACAAGTTTCAGATCATGAGCAGCTGATCAAACGAGTGAAGATTATCCCGCTTGAAGTCGTGGTTCGAAACGTTTCTGCAGGAAGCATGGCGAAAAGGCTGGGGATAGAAGAAGGGATCCCGTTAGAAGAGCCTATCATAGAATTCTACTTAAAGGACGACGAACTTGGGGATCCTTTGATCATAGAAGACCATATTCGCTTCTTAAAAATCGCTTCTTCTGAAGAAATGGAACAAATCAAAAAGATGGCGTTGAAAGTCAACCAGTTTTTGATTTCCTTATTTGATTCCTTAAATATTCGTTTGATCGATTTCAAATTGGAATTTGGCAAAGATCCTCAAGGACAAATTTTGCTTGCGGATGAAATTTCGCCTGATACATGCAGGCTTTGGGAAAAAGAAACGAATCGGAAGCTGGATAAAGACGTGTTTCGCCGCAATCTTGGCAATTTAATCGATGCCTATACCGAAGTGCTTACGAGATTAGGAGGGAAAACACATGTATAAAGTGAAAGTTTTTGTGACACTCCGTGAAAGCGTATTGGATCCTCAAGGGGGAGCTGTACAGCGTTCCCTTCACAGCCTTGGATTCGGACAGGTGGAGGATGTCCGTATAGGGAAATATATGGAGCTGACAGTGAAGGAGAGCGATCAAGACATCGATGTCGTGGTCAGAGAAATGTGTGAGAAATTATTGGCCAACCCGGTGATAGAGGAATTTCGTTATGAGATAGAGGAGGGTGTCATCCAGTGAAATTTGCGGTGATTGTCTTTCCCGGTTCCAATTGCGATGCCGATATGTACCACGCCGTCAAAGATGAATTGGGGGAAGAAGCGGAATTCGTTTGGCACGATGCTGATGATCTGAGCGGATACGACGGTATTTTGCTCCCGGGAGGCTTTTCATACGGCGATTATTTGCGGTCAGGCGCCATTGCCCGCTTTTCTAAAGTGATGGAAAAAGTGGTCGAAGCGGCAGAAGAAGGGAAACCGATTCTTGGCGTTTGCAATGGATTTCAGATTTTGCTGGAATCAGGGCTTTTACCTGGCGCCATGAGAAAAAACGATCAATTAAAGTTTATTTGCAAAACGGTAGAACTGACTGTAGAAAATAATGAAACGATGTTTACAAACGGTTATGAATTAGGGGAGACGATCCGAATCCCTATCGCTCATGGCGAAGGCAACTACTATTGCGATGACAAGACGCTTGAAACGTTAAAGCTTAACAAGCAAATTGTCTTTACGTATCAGAATAATCCGAACGGTTCTGTTGCCGACATTGCCGGGATTATCAATGAAAAAGGGAATGTACTTGGGATGATGCCGCATCCTGAAAGAGCGGTGAGCGAACTGCTGGGCAGCAGTGATGGCCTTAAGCTTTTCCAATCGATTGTCAAACAGTGGAGGGAATCGTATGCTACTACGCACTGAACCAAAACCGGATGAGATAAAAGAAAATAAATTGTATCGGCAAATGGGTCTTAGTGACGAAGAATTTGCGCAAATTGAATCGATTTTGGGAAGGCTTCCCAACTACACGGAAACCGGTCTTTTTTCTGTTATGTGGTCGGAACACTGCAGCTATAAAAATTCAAAAGTAGTGCTAAAAAAATTCCCCACAGAGGGAGAAGGAGTTTTGCAAGGACCGGGGGAAGGAGCCGGCATTGTCGATATCGGTGATGGCCAGGCAGTCGTTTTTAAAATCGAAAGCCATAACCATCCTTCCGCCATTGAACCGTATCAAGGTGCGGCAACCGGTGTGGGGGGAATTATCCGCGATGTGTTTTCCATGGGGGCAAGGCCGGTAGCTTTGTTGAATTCTTTAAGATTTGGAGAATTGGAGTCTTCCAGAGTCCGATATTTATTTCAAGAAGTAGTGGCAGGCATCGCCGGCTATGGAAATTGCATCGGCATTCCAACGGTTGGGGGCGAGGTGCAATTTGATCCTTCTTATGAAGGGAATCCGCTGGTGAACGCAATGTGTGTCGGCTTGATCGATCATCAAGATATTCAGAAAGGCCAAGCGGTAGGGGTAGGCAATTCCGTCATGTATGTCGGTGCGAAAACAGGTCGCGACGGAATTCACGGGGCCACTTTTGCTTCGGAGGAATTAAGTGAGCTATCTGAAGAAAAGCGCCCGGCTGTTCAAGTGGGGGATCCCTTTATGGAAAAGCTGCTGCTAGAAGCCTGTCTTGAATTGGTGAAATCAGATGCACTTGTCGGAATTCAAGATATGGGAGCAGCCGGATTGACCAGTTCAGCGGCCGAAATGGCAAGCAAAGCCGGATCGGGAATCGAAATGAACCTCGATCTTGTGCCTCAACGGGAAACGGGCATGACTCCTTATGAAATGATGCTGTCTGAATCGCAGGAGAGAATGCTGATCGTTGTCAAAAAAGGAAGAGAGGAAGAAGTCGTTTCTCTTTTTCAAAAGTATGGATTGGAAGCAGTCGTCGTCGGAAAAGTAACGGATGATTCCATGTTGAGACTGACTCATCGCGGCGAAGTCGTAGCGGAAGTTCCGGTCGATGCATTGGCGGAAAATGCTCCGGTTTACCATAAACCTTCTAAAGAACCGGACTATTTCCGTGAATTTCAGCAAATCGATGCACCGGCACCTGAAGTGAAAGATTTTAAAGAAACGCTGATCAAACTGCTTTCGCAGCCGACCATTGCGAGCAAAGAATGGGTGTACCAGCAGTATGACTATCAAGTTCAAACGAATACAGTCGTAGCGCCTGGCTCAGATGCGGCGGTCATTCGAATCCGCGGAACGAAAAAAGCGCTGGCGATGACAACAGACTGCAATTCCCGCTATCTCTATCTTGACCCGGAAACAGGAGGAAAAATCGCAGTCGCTGAAGCCGCTCGCAATATTGTTTGTGCAGGCGGTAAACCTCTCGCTATTACGGACTGCTTGAATTTTGGCAGCCCGGAAAAGCCGGAAATCTTTTGGCAGCTGGAAAAAGCGGTGGATGGAATGAGCGAAGCCTGTAAGACGCTTCAAACTCCGGTCATCGGAGGAAACGTATCGCTTTACAATGAAACAAACGGTACGGCAATATATCCGACTCCTGTCGTTGGCATGGTTGGACTGATTGAAGACGTGGCTCACATTACTAAACAAACGTTTGAACAAGCGGGCGATTATATTTACGTCGTGGGGAAAGCGAACAATGATTTCGGCGGCAGCGAACTTCAAAAAATGCTGGAAGGTCGTATTTTCGGTAAAGCGCCGGAAATCGATTTAGCGGTAGAACAAAAAAGGCAGCAAGCTATTCTGCAAGCCATTAAAAGGGGAACCGTACAATCTGCTCATGATATTTCCGAAGGGGGATTGGCTGTCGCATTGTCAGAGTGTTTGTTTGGCACTGGTTTAGGAGCGGATATAAAAATTGAAGGAGAGGCCGTTTGCGAACTGTTTAGCGAAACGCAATCACGTTATGTGCTATCGGTGAAACCGGAACATCGCAGCCTTTTTGAAACGATTGTGACGGACGCGGTGTGCGTAGGCCGCGTTGTCGACGAACCGCTTTTAACGATTCGATCTGCTGAAAATGAATCGATTTTGCAGGCGCAAGTGAGTGAGCTTGAACAAGCCTGGAAAGGAGCTATCCCATGCTTGCTGAAATAAAAGGATTAAACGAAGAATGCGGAGTGTTTGGCGTTTGGGGACATGAAAATGCTGCTCAGATCACGTATTACGGCCTTCATAGTTTACAGCACCGCGGTCAAGAAGGAGCCGGAATTGTCGTAACGGACGGCTGCGAATTAAAGGGGCTAAAAGGGGAAGGGTTAGTGACAGAGGTTTTCAGCCGTGAAGCCATCCACAATTTGCATGGATACGGTGCAATCGGCCATGTCCGTTACGCGACAGCAGGCGGAGGAGGGTATGAAAACGTTCAGCCCCTTCTCTTCCATTCCCAGACCGGGAGTTTGGCCCTCGCTCACAATGGCAATTTGGTCAATGCCACCATGCTCAAATATCAGCTGGAAGCTCAAGGAAGCATTTTTCAAACCAGTTCGGATACAGAAGTACTTGCTCACTTAATTAAAAGAAGTGGTTTTGTCCATTTGAAAGATCAGGTCAAAAACGCGTTAACCATGCTAAAAGGCGCATACGCATTTCTGATCATGACGGAAACGGAGTTGATGGTTGCCCTCGATCCGAACGGATTAAGACCGCTTTCCGTTGGAAGGCTCGGGGATGCGGTGTGCATCGCTTCGGAAACATGTGCATTTGATGTTGTCGGTGCTCAATTCGTCCGGGAGGTGGAGCCGGGGGAATTGATCATCATCAACAATGAAGGAATGTATTCGGAGCCGTTTGCGTTAAAAAGCAATCAAGCGATTTGTACAATGGAATACGTTTATTTTTCCCGCCCTGACAGCAATCTTCACGGGATTAATGTGCATAGCGCCAGAAAGAGCATGGGGAAAAAATTAGCCGAAGAAGCGGGCATCGAAGCGGATGTCGTCACGGGAGTGCCGGATTCCAGCATTTCCGCTGCCATCGGCTATGCAGAAGCTTCCGGTATTCCATATGAACTGGGCCTCATCAAAAATCGCTACGTCGGACGCACGTTTATCCAGCCATCCCAGTCGCTGCGCGAACAAGGAGTGAAAATGAAGCTTTCTGCCGTTCGCGGTGTCGTCAATGGGAAAA
This sequence comes from Bacillus sp. FSL W8-0102, assembly GCF_038007225.1. Classification (NCBI taxonomy): domain Bacteria; kingdom Bacillati; phylum Bacillota; class Bacilli; order Caryophanales; family Bacillaceae; genus Bacillus; species Bacillus sp. FSL W8-0102. The sequence goes on along the minus strand of NZ_JBBOWT010000001.1, from coordinate 3,336,390 downwards.
GAGTGATTATGGTGGATGATTCGATTGTCCGTGGTACGACCAGCAAACGAATTGTCCAGCTTTTGAGAGAAGCAGGCGCCAAAGAAGTTCATGTCGCCATCAGTTCGCCTCCCATTACCCATCCGTGTTTCTATGGGATTGACACATCAACGAAAGAAGAATTAATTGCTTCTTCTCATTCTGTAGAAGAAATCAAACAATTAATTGGCGCGGATTCTTTAACCTTTTTAAGCCTTGAAGGAATGATCGAGGCCATTGGCCATGCAAAAGACGGAAATCATTGCGGGCAATGCTTAGCCTGTTTTACCGGAAAATATCCGACGGAGATATATCCGGCAGGAAAGGAACAGATGGTGACTTTATCTTAGTCGAAATGGTTTCCCAATACATTGTTAGAAGGACGCAAATGGAGGAGGACCGGGAATGGCAAAATCATATAAGTCGGCTGGAGTGGATATAGAAGCAGGGTATGAAGCAGTTGAACGAATCAAAAAACATGTCGAACGGACGAAAAGACTTGGGGTTATGGGAGCACTTGGAAGTTTCGGCGGTTTGTTTGATTTATCCGTCCTCCAGCTTAAAGAACCTGTTCTCGTATCAGGTACAGATGGTGTGGGGACCAAATTAAAAATTGCTTTTATGATGGATAAGCACGATACGATCGGCATCGATTGCGTTGCCATGTGTGTCAATGACATCCTCGTTCAAGGAGCCAGTCCGATCTTTTTTCTCGATTATCTCGCTTGCGGGAAAAATGAGCCGGAGAAAATAGAACAAATTGTGAAAGGAATTGCTGACGGCTGCGAACAAGCAGAGTGCGCCTTAATCGGAGGAGAGACAGCAGAAATGCCGGGCATGTACGCTCCCGGGGAATATGATCTGGCCGGCTTTGCGGTAGGGGCGTGCGAAAAAAGCGAGCTCATTTCGGGAAGTGCAATTAGGCCAGGTGATGTTTTGATCGGTCTTCCATCAAGCGGAATTCATAGTAATGGCTATTCTTTGGTGAGAAAAATCTTCTTTGAAGAGCATCGATTGCACATCGACTCTCAATTGGACGGTTTGAAGGGGACACTGGGAGAAGTATTGATTGAACCGACACGAATTTATGTCAAACAAATCCAAAGTATTCATAAAAAAGGTACAATTAAAGGGATGGCCCATATTACAGGCGGAGGCTTTATTGAAAATATACCTCGTGCTCTGCCGGCCGTATACGGTGCGGAAATTGCAGAAGGCACATGGGAAATACCAGCCATTTTCGAAGTGCTAAAAGAATATGGAAAACTGGATCGGAAAGAAATGTATAATATTTTTAACATGGGAATTGGGCTGGTCTTGATCGTCGCAGCAGCGGATGCGGAGTCTGTTTTAAATGATCTTGAAAAAATAGGAGAAAAAGCGTTCAAAATCGGCCAGGTGGTTCCTCAAGAGGGAATCCGCATTTCCTGATTGGAGAGGTTGGATACTAATGAAAAAAGTGGCGATATTCGCGTCTGGAAACGGCAGCAATTTTCAGGCGCTGGCAGAAGCAAGTTTAAGAAAGGAACTAAACGCGGACATCTGCTTGCTTGTATGCGATCAGCCGGAAGCTTACGTAGTCAAACGGGCACGCCATTTGGGGATTCCTGTGTTTTCCTTTCGAGCAAAAGAGTATCCTTCCAAAGAGGCGTTTGAGAACGAAATTGCATTAGTGTTAGCCAAAAGGGGCGTCGAATGGATCATCCTTGCCGGCTACATGCGTTTGATCGGCTCTACGCTCTTAAATCGTTATCGCAACCGAATCGTGAATATTCATCCTTCGCTTTTGCCGGCGTTTCCGGGAAAAGATGCCATTGGACAAGCTTTGGACGCCGGGGTAAAAGTGACGGGGGTTACCATCCATTTTGTCGATGAAGGAATGGATACCGGGCCGATCATCGCTCAACAAAGCGTCAACATTTTGGCTGAGGATACAAGAGAAACGCTTCAGAAAAAAATACAGGCTGTTGAACATGAGTTATATCCGAAAACCATCAATGAATTATTGGATGAATAGAAAGGGAGATCAACTATGAAAAGACGGGCATTAATCAGTGTTTCCAATAAAGAAGGGATCGTGGAGTTTGCAAAAGGGCTGGTTTCTTTAGGATTTGAGATTCTTTCAACCGGCGGCACCAAAACGATCTTGGCGGAAAACGGAATCCCGGTCACAGCCGTCGAAGAAATAACTGGATTTCCGGAAATATTGGAAGGCCGTGTGAAGACTCTTCATCCTCTTATTCATGGCGGGCTGCTGGCGAAATGGGATCACGAACTGCATCAACGGCAAATGAACGAACAAGGAATTGAGCCCATCGAAATCGTTTGCGTCAATTTGTATCCTTTCCAACAAACGATTGAAAAAGCGGATGTTACGCCGGAAGAAGCCATTGAAAATATTGATATCGGCGGGCCGACTATGCTTCGATCCGCAGCGAAAAACCATGAGTATGTCACGGTGCTGGTCGATGCGGCTGATTACGGAAAAGTGCTGGACGAGCTGAAAGAAAACGGGAAGGTCAGCAAAGAAACTAAGAGAAAACTGGCTGCCAAAGTATTTAGGCATACGGCTGCTTACGATGCTTTAATTTCGCAATATATGACCCGTCTTGCCGGCGAAGAGAATCCGGAGAGAGTCACTTATACATATGAATTGAAACAAACGCTTCGCTATGGTGAAAACCCGCACCAAAAGGCGGCTTTTTATCAAAAACCGCTCGGTTCGGATTTTTCCATTGCCAGAGCCAAGCAACTGCACGGCAAAGAACTTTCTTATAATAACATTCGCGATGCGGACGCTGCTTTGCAAATCATTAAAGATTTTCAAGAACCGGCTGCCGTTGCGGTCAAACATATGAATCCGTGTGGAGTGGGCATCGGGAATTCAATAGAAGAAGCCTACGCAAAAGCTTACGAAGCGGATCCAGTTTCTATTTTTGGAGGGATTGTGGCGCTTAATCGGCCGGTCGGAAAAGAGCTGGCGGAAAAACTGCATGAAATTTTCCTTGAGATTGTGGTGGCTCCTGAATTTACAGAGGAAGCACTGGACATTTTAACCAAGAAGAAAAATATTCGGCTGTTAGTCCTTCCTTTTACGGGTGAGAAGAAAAAAGAAGAAGTATTGACATCGGTTGAAGGCGGCCTCTTAGTCCAAGATCCAGATACGTTCTCGCTGGATGAAGCTGAGCTGAAGACGGTGACGAAGAGAGAGCCTACTGCAGAAGAATGGGAAGCTTTGAAGCTTGGATGGAAGGTAGTCAAGCATGTGAAGTCCAATGCCATCGTAGTGACCAACAAAGAAAGAACGTTAGGAATCGGAGCAGGACAAATGAATCGCGTCGGCGCTGCCAAAATTGCTCTTGAACAAGCCGGCGACTTGGCAAAAGGAGCTTGCCTTGCTTCAGATGCCTTTTTCCCGATGGACGACACGGTAGAAGCTGCAGCCAAAGCAGGAATCACCGCTATCATCCAGCCGGGAGGATCGATCCGTGATGAGGATTCCATTAAAAAGGCGGATGAATACGGAATCGCAATGGTGTTTACAGACGTTCGTCATTTTAAACATTAAACGGTTTGGGGAAGTATGAAAAGGCCCGACGATCGACAGTCTTGTTTTGACAGGGCTTTTTACCTCCCCTAATCTTTGAGGGCGAATGAGAATATGAGAAAAGAGGTGGCTGGTTTGAAGATCCTTGTGGTCGGCAGAGGCGGACGGGAGCATGCGATCTGCAAAAAGCTGAATGAAAGCGTGCTTGTTGAAAAAGTATTTTGTGCTCCAGGCAATGCCGGTATTGCTGAAGATGCGGAGTTAGTGAATATAGACGAAATGGATTTTGCCGGTTTAGCCGATTTTGCGGAAAGAGAAGGCATCGAATTAACGGTAATCGGTCCGGAAAATCCATTGGCTGCCGGAATTGTGGATTATTTTCAACAGCGGGGATTAGCGGTTTTCGGACCAAATCGAAAGGCAGCTCAGTTAGAAAGCAGCAAATCATTTGCAAAAGAATTGATGAAGAAGTATCAGATCCCTACAGCATCCTATGCCGTATTTGAAGAGTTCGAGGAAGCAAAAGCTTATATTGTCCAACACGGGGCTCCTATCGTGCTAAAAGCAGATGGGCTTGCAGCCGGAAAAGGGGTTACCGTTGCCATGACGTTGGAAGAAGCGTTATCGGCCCTGGAAGAAATGCTTTTGAATCAGAAATTCGGCGAAGCGTCGTCCAAATTGGTGATTGAAGAATATCTGCAAGGGGAAGAATATTCTTTGATGGCCTTTGTTCATGGCGAAAAAGTATATCCTATGGTCGCTGCTCAAGACCATAAGCGGGCGTATGACGGCGATAAAGGACCGAACACAGGCGGGATGGGGGCTTATTCACCGGTCCCACATTTGCCGACTGACATCGTCGAACAATCCGTCCGCGAAATTTTGGAGCCATGTGCAAAGGCAATGGTGAAAGAAGGATGTCCGTTCACAGGGGTTATCTTTGCCGGCTTGATGATGACAATACAAGGTCCTAAAACGATCGAATTTAATGCCCGTTTTGGAGACCCTGAAACTCAAGTAGTTTTGCCGCGATTGGAATCCGATTTGGCGCAGGTGTTTTTAGATGTGCTGGCCGGAAAAGATCCACAACTCAAATGGAAAGAGGAAGCGGTTCTTGGGGTTGTATTGGCTTCAGAAGGCTACCCGGAATCGTATCAAAAAGGAGTCCCCATCAAGGGATTAGATGAAATTGAGCAGGCGACGGTTTATCATGCGGGAACGATTCGAAGTGAGAAAGGAGCCATTTGTTCCGACGGCGGCCGCGTTCTGTTGGTTGCGGCTAGCGGTGCATCGGTAGAAGCAGCCCAGCAGCAAGTCTACCGGGAAATGAAAAAATTGGATCAGCCCGGATTTTTTTACCGAAAAGATATCGGTGCAAGGGCTATTGCTCGTTTCTCCTCTTAGACATGCGGAAAAAAATATAGATGAGAGCAGCAATACTTCCAATGAGAAGAATAAGTGCAAATGACGAGTGTGTGATATATTCCATAAACGTCCGATTGTACATTTTTCGTTCACTCCTTTTGGTCAGTTGAAATTGCCTTTCATAGTGCTTAATGCTTAACTCTTGTCATCAACCGCCTGATAGTTTCTTTTGAAACATTCAGGCGGCATTTCAAGATTGTTCAGGCTATTCGCTTTCTGTTTAAGTGCCTTCTTGTTTGTAGACTGCGCCCTCCTATTTGAAAAAAACGTTCTGACGCAATTTAATGTTATTTAGACTGTCATCAATCTCGTGAAAGCTGATTTTGAAAAAAACTTCTCGAGGATTTAGATATTTATGACGGATTGTAAGGAATGTCGATGTCTTCCTTACGGTTCGCCTGATTTTGTTGATTCTGTTGGTTTTGCTGATTTTGCCGGTTTTGGTTATTCTGCTGGTTCATGAAAGAACCGTTTTCCCATAGGTCGGTCAGCGGACAATATTGTAAAATTCCTTCTCCAACCCGCATGGCCCCTAGGAAAGCGATGAACAAATACGATTGCCGCCAAGGCTTTTTGGAAAGCTTAGCTGTCCCCCATGCAAGCATTGTGAGTCCGCAGGTTATTCGAATCAAAGCATTCAAAAGACCGATATTTTGTTTTACTTTCAAAGGGATCGCCTCTTTTCACTAAATTTTCAAACTTTACATTCTTTTTACCCTGAGTTTGTCGTCAAAATATGGTACTATTAAAATTACCATTTTTCCTTGAATATCAGTAAACATCGCCACTGCAAAAAGCGGAAAAAGGATGATTCCGTTTTTGACATAGTACCGAATGAAGCAGGCGGAATGTTTAGCTATTCACTTCATCTTTTCAGCAAAGGACAGTTTTTTCAATGACAGCTTTTTTTCATTCAGCAAAAGAGCTTTTTGTGTATGATTCATCCGTTCAGCATAAGCCCATATATTTAAAGAGGAGAACGGGAAGAATCCATAGTAGAAAGTTTTAATACAATTAGGAGGGCCCTTAATTATGTTAGAACAGCATTATCGGTGGAAAAACAGACAGCTCAGAGATCATGTGGCAGTGATTGACGGAGAAAAGCCTCCGAATATATTGCTGAAAAACGCGCGATTTTTGCATTCCACAATGCGAAGATGGGTGGAAGCCAATATTTGGATCGCAAACGACCGCATCGTTTATGTCGGGGAGAAACTGCCGCAAAAGCTAGACGGATGTGAAGTAGTAAACTGTGAAAATTTTACGCTTGTGCCTGGTTACATTGAGCCGCATGTTCATCCTTTTCAACTTTATAATCCCCAGTCATTTGCCGAATATGCATCTCAATCAGGAACAACGAGTTTCGTCAGCGATAATCTTGTGTTGTTCTTGTTTTTGAAAAATAAGAAAGCGTTTTCTTTGATGAATGAATTAAATAAGCTTCCGTTCTCTTTGTTTTGGTGGTGCCGGTATGATCCGATGACAGAACTGAATCAAGAGGATGAAAAATTTTCGCATAGAGATGTCAAATCATGGATTGAAAGCGGATTTGTTATCCAAGGGGGAGAACTGACTGGCTGGCCAAAATTGTTGGACGGAGATGATATGATTCTTCACTGGATACAGGAAACAAAGAGGCTTGGAAAAAGAATTGAAGGACATTTTCCGGGAGCTTCGGAGAAAACGCTTACGAAAATGACGCTTTTAGGAGCAGATGGCGACCATGAATCGATGACCGGAAAAGATGTGTACAAACGACTGATGCAAGGATATACGGTAGCTTTGCGCCATTCTTCCATACGTCCAGATTTAGAAATCCTTTTAAGAGAAATTCGGGAAATGGGTTTGGATCAGTATGATCAAATGACGTTTACAACGGATGGCTCTTTTCCCTCTTTCTATGAAGACGGGGTGATCGACCGTATGATCGCCAAAGCGTTGGAATTTGGCGTTCCGACGATGGATGCTTACCAAATGGCCAGCTATAATGTCGCAAAGCATTATCGAATCGATCATTATTACGGTATGATTGCTCCTGGACGAGTAGCCAATATTAATTTTCTGGAAAACGAAAACAATCCGACGCCTGTTTCCATTTTGTCGAAAGGACAGTGGGTCAAAAAGAACGGAACGAAGGTGTATCATGGCCATCCGATCAAATGGGAAAATTGGGGATTGAAACCAATATCGTTCCATTGGGATTTAAAAAAAGAAGATCTGCAGTTTTCAATGCCGTTTGGCATCCAGATGGTCAACGATGTTATTACGAAGCCATATTCACTAACAAGGGATATTTCATTGGATCAACTTCCGGAGGATGATGAAAGCTTTTTGCTGTTATTGGACCGAAACGGACAATGGCGGGTGAGCACAGTGTTAAAAGGTTTTGACAATCGAGTGCAAGGTCTTGCTTCATCCTTTTCAAGCACTGGCGATATTGTATTGATCGGAAAACGCAAAGAAGAAATGCGTCGAGCTTTTCAAAGAATGAAAGAGATCGGGGGAGGAATTGTTCTTGCGGAAAACGGCAAAGTCATTCATGAAATCTCCCTTAAGCTTTCCGGCATGATGTCAGATCAGAGCATGGAAGAGTTGATCAAAGAAGAAAAAAGGATGAAAAAATTGTTAATCGACCGCGGCTATTCTTTTTCTGATCCTTTTTACACACTGCTTTTTCTGTCAGCTACCCATTTGCCGTATATTCGTGTTACTTCGCGCGGCATCTATGATGTCATGAAAAAAACTATACTCTTTCCCACTATAATGCGTTAAAATAATGAAATACAGACATATCAATTCCATTTTCAAAAATATCGGGAAAAGGAGTATGAATCGTTGATGCAAATTGATAAATTGCGCGGCAAAGAGTTGGATCAGCTTTTTCAGGCAGTTTTATCGTTAAAAGATTTAGAAGAATGCTATCGTTTTTTTGATGATTTGTGCACGGTTAATGAAATTCAATCTCTTGCGCAGCGCCTTGAAGTGGCCAGAATGCTCCAGGAAGGGAAAACGTACCACAAAATTGAGAATGAAACCGGCGCCAGCACCGCTACCATTTCCCGCGTGAAGCGCTGTTTGAATTATGGAAATGATGCTTATCGAATGGTATTAGATAGAATCAAAAATGAAAAAGAGCAAAGCGGCGAATGATGACGGGGGATTTTCCTCCGTTTTCTTGCTTCTAGCATGGCTTATTGGAGTTTGAAGCGATAAGGATTGCCCTTGAGTAGCCTTGCTACCAAGTATGAAGTTATTGAAAAGAAAGACTTAATTATAAAAAAAGAAGCGGGTGGCAATTATGTCAATCTTTCAATTAACGAATAGAAAATATAAAAAGGCTGTGGAATGGGTTAGAGAACACAGTTACGGTATAGAATCCCTGGAAAAATGTGGGATTAATGATTTTGATTTTTTAGAAAATATATTAAAGGATAAGCAAATCGTTTGGTTGGGTGAAAATGGACATGGAATTGCAGAGCATAATCTTTTAAAATCCAAACTTATTGAATTCTTATATCACAAAATGGGATTCAAGGTAATAGCATTTGAAAGCGGCCTAAGTGAATGCTATAGCGCTAACTACTTTAAAGATGCTATTTCTGTAAATGAACTTATGGATAAATCAATATTTTCTTTATGGAAAACAGAAGAAACGCTACCTTTGTTTGAATTAATAAAAGAAACTGATTTGAATCTTATAGGATTTGATTTTCAACCTTCATCCAAACAAAACTTATTTGTAGATCTGTTGGACAAACTGGATATTGATTTACCCTTAAAATTCAAATTAAGTATAAAAGCTTTGGATAAAGCAACAATGGATTGGTATATGCGTATTGGTAAGTTAAAGGGAGAAGGGAAGAAAATACCAAAACATATTATGCAAGAGTATTTGGAAACCCAAAAAGAATTAACAGAATTGTTCTCCTCGCTACATAAGACATTAGAGGAGTTGGAAAAAGAGTTTATTAGCAAAGATATGCATATATATTTTCAATTAATTCAAAGAGTCATAGAAAATAGACGCCTTTTATTATCAAACCTTGCCACTGGACATCGTACTTATCAGAAAATTAGAGATCAAATTATGGCACACAATCTAGAATGGATTTGTGAAAAATTATACCCGAATGAAAAAATTATAGTATGGGCACACAACTCCCATATTTATAAAAATTATGAAAATTTAATCAAATACAAACCTATGGGATCATTAATGAGTCCAGAGATGGTTAGTAAATCCTATTATCTCGGACTGTTTATGTATGAAGGGAAGGCGGCCTTAAATAATAAAACAATATATGATTTAGTTAAACCTCCCAAAAAGAGTCTTGAAGATTATATGAGCCATAATAAATCATCGATATCTTTCATTGATTTTTCAGATGTATCACCCAACGAATTGAACAAATGGATTTTTAACAAAACTCTTATATTAGAATCAGGAACAATGCAAAAATTAATTACTCCAGCGCAGCAGTTGGACGGTATTTTCTTTATAAAAAAAGTTTCACCACCTCATTATCTTTAAGATGACTTTCATTGTATGATCATCAGAAGTCTTCCTATAAATTGCCGTTTTTGGCTTTTAGCGGTCTATGGCTCATTTTGAAGCATTACAAATCAGTATGTTTGATGTCAAAGTGAACTTATATTTTTTCTTGTCTTGTAACGTACGTTGTTTAGTTGGATTACTTCTTTAGATATGCGTTTACTCTTTCTATCGCGGTGCAACATTTGTCTCTATACCACAATACATTTTTGACTTCTTTGATCTTTTGGACTTCTATTTCTCATGGTTCTAGAGTATCAAACTCATCATCCAATTGAAGATTAAATCAGGAAAAGAGATTAACTTTTATACCCGAAATATTGACTCCAATCCACTTAAAAAGACAATCGGCTATATTGACAATTCCGTCATTTTATTTGGCGAAGCTATTTTTTCTTGGAGAGATTGAAATAATGTGCGTTCCAGCTTCCAAAAACCTAACCCGCTTTTTTCATAATAACGTAATTCTTCTTCTGCTTTTTTTAAGTATTTCATGGTTGTCTCTAAATCGTTCTCTAAATATTTTATCATCACAAGAGATCTATAATAGTAATATAAACTAGTTTTCGGTACAGCTTTAAAATGTTTTTTCATATCCGCTAATGTAGAACGTTCTGATTCATGTAAAAACTTATAAAGCATGTAAGAACTTTAACGGATTTCCGAAAGAAGTCTCCCATCCTCAAGGAATGTGCAGGGCGTAGCCCAATGAGTAGGAGGGAGATGAATTTCGGTTGGCTTTAGCCAAAGGTTTTGATATAACCAGTCTTATATATAAAAAAGGATTGATATATCAATGAAATTGGATAGTAATAATCATTCAGTGTTCCTATTACATTATCATCTTGTATTAGTTGTAAAGTATCGCAGAGAAGTGTTCACCGATAAAATATCTGATTTTGCAAAAGATATGTTCATTGAGATCGGAAAAAAATACAACATTACTTTGACAGAGTGGAATCATGATAAGGATCATATCCACATCCTATTCAAAGCACATCCTAATTCTGAATTATCGAAGTTCATCAATACGTATAAGAGTGCAAGTTCTCGACTGATAAAGAAAAACTTTCCTCATATCCGAAAAAGACTATGGAAAGAGATGTTTTGGTCAAGAAGCTTTTGCCTGCTTACAACAGGCGGTGCACCAATAGAAGTCATAAAAAAATACATTGAAAATCAAGGTCAGAAGTGAGGTGATTTGATATGGCCAAACAAAACAAAGCCTTCAAATTTCGTTTGTATCCGAATAAAGAACAGAAAATCCAATTAGCCAAAACATTTGGTTGTGTTCGCTTTGTCTACAATAAGATGCTGGAAGAACGTAAGGAAACGTATGAGAAATTCAAAAACGATAAAGAAACGCTTAAACAACAAGCATTCCCGACACCAGCGAAATACAAAGATGAATTTCCATTCCTAAAAGAAGTGGATTCTTTAGCTTTAGCAAACGCACAGATCAATTTGCAAAATGCTTATAAGAACTTTTTTGAAGGTCGTGCGGAGTTTCCTAAATTCAAAAGCAAGAAAAATAAACAATCTTACACAACCAATATGGTCAACGGCAATATTAAGCTAGAAAATGGTCATATCAAACTACCAAAAATCAAAAAGCCAATGAAAATGAACCGACATAGAGAAATACCTGCTGATTATAAAATCAAATCTTGTACTATTTCTAAAACAAAGACAGGTAAATATTATATTTCGATTTTGACAGAATACGAGAAAGATATTCAGTCAGTAAAGATTCAAAAAGTAGTTGGCTTAGATTTTGCTATGGACGGTCTATATGTCGAGAGTGAACAGGGTGAGAAAGCCAATTACCCACGGTACTATCGACAAGCATTAGACAAACTGGCAAAAGCACAACGAATTCTTTCTCGCAGAAAAAAAGGTTCTGCACGTTGGGAAAAACAACGTTTGAAAGTAGCAAAGTTACAAGAGAAAATTGCCAATCAACGCAAGAATTTTCTTCACCATAAATCAAAAGAATTAGCATCAACCTATGACGCAGTTATCATTGAGGACTTAGACATGAAAGGAATGTCTCAAGCCCTCAATTTTGGAAAAAGTGTTCATGATAATGGCTGGGGTATGTTCACTACTTTCTTAGAATACAAGCTAAAAGAACAAGGGAAACAACTTGTAAAAATCGATAAGTGGTTCCCTTCTACTAAGAAATGTTCTTGTTGTGGCAAGGAAAAAGAAATGCCATTATCTAAACGTGTATATGAATGTTCTTGCGGTTTTGTATTAGATCGTGATCACAATTCAGCAATCAATATCAAAAATGAAGGATTACGCATATTAGCATAAAGAATAATAACTTTCGGAACGAGAGGGTAAGCTCGGTCAATTTCTTATCGTTAGATAGGATTACCCGAGAAGCCCCCACTTCAAGCGACCCGAAAGGGTGGTAAGTGGAGGGTAGTTCACTAATCTCCTTATAACCTTCCTTGGCTTTTCCCGTCAAGGCGTTGATTTTTACGCTAACAAATTCGTATTGGGTACAAAGCGATTTCACCGCAATTTTTATATTCTGATATTTTTGAAAAAAATACTTTTATTATCCAATAAATGAGTATAAATCTTCAATATTTTTCGCTGTCCGGATAGGAAAAAGGCGTTCACAAATCAAAGGAGAATCGTTCGATGACCTGTGTGGGTGGTTTTTGTCACCAAAAAGAAAACTGGTGTTTTATATTTTTAGGGATTTATAACAAAAAATAGAAACGCTTCATTTCCTTCTTTTCCGGTTTTAGCAGAGCAAAACAAATGCTATAATGGTTAGATGAAATCATGAAATGGAGGGCATTTGGATGTATGATGTGCGCGAGTGGCGCCATGTGTTCAAACTGGACCCAAATAAAGAAATAGATGATGATAGTTTAGAGAAAATTTGCGAATCGGGAACGGATGCGGTGATCGTCGGCGGCACGGATGGAGTCACACTCGACCAAGTGCTTCATTTAATGTCGAGAATCCGCCGCTACACGGTTCCTTGTGTATTGGAAGTTTCTACGCTTGAAGCGATCACGCCGGGGTTTGATCTTTATTTTATTCCCATGGTATTAAACAGCTCCAAAGTCGATTGGGTGCTGGGGCTTCATCATCAAGCGTTAAAAGAATACGGCGAATTAATGAATTGGGATGAAGTGCTCGCGGAAGGCTACTGCATTTTAAATGGCGATTCCAAAGCAGCGCAATTAACCGAGGCAAATACGGAATTAGATATAGAAGATGCTGTTGCTTATGCGCGTTTGGCGGAAAAGATGCTGCATTTGCCAATCTTTTATTTGGAATACAGCGGCACATATGGGGATCCCCGGCTTGTGAAAAAAGTAAAAGAAACATTGACCGATACGGTTGTTTTTTACGGCGGCGGCATACAATCTCCTGAAGAAGCAGCCGAGATGGGGGCGGTTGCCGATGTTATTGTAGTAGGAAACGTCCTTTATACCGATTTGGAAAGTGCTTTAAAAACCGTTGAAATGGTGAAAAAGATTCCGCGCCGGTAGAGAAAAATCGGTTATAATAAGAACAAATGTTCTAACGGTGGTGAAAACATGCAATTTTTAACGGAAAAGCTGTTAAGCGGATTGAATAAAGAGCAGCAGGAAGCGGTGAAAACAACGGAAGGGCCGCTTCTTATTATGGCCGGAGCAGGTTCCGGAAAAACGAGAGTACTGACCCACCGAATTGCCTATTTAATGGTGGAAAAAGCAGTCAATCCATATAATATTCTGGCGATTACTTTCACCAATAAGGCAGCGCGCGAAATGAAAGAACGTGTTAGCCAATTGATGGGCGGCGCGGCGGAAGAAGTATGGATCTCAACCTTCCACTCCATGTGTGTTCGCATTTTAAGAAGAGATATAGACCGGATTGGCTTTAACCGGAATTTTACGATTTTGGACACAACCGATCAGCAGTCCGTAATCAAAGGCATTTTAAAAGATAAAAATTTGGACCCTAAGAAATTTGATCCCAGATCCATTCTCGGTACGATCAGTTCTTTAAAGAATGAATTGATCGATCCGGAATCTTACAGCAAACAAGCGGGCAGCTATTATGAACGGATTGTCAGCGAAGTATATGAAGAATATCAAAAACGATTGCGGAAAAATCAATCGCTCGACTTTGATGACCTCATTATGACGACGATTCATCTGTTCCAACGAGTGCCGGACGTTCTCGAGTATTATCAACGCAAATTTCAATATATACATGTGGATGAATATCAAGACACAAATAAAGCCCAATACTTGCTCGTAAAGCTTTTGGCATCGCGTTTTCAAAATTTATGCGTGGTCGGAGACAGCGATCAGTCGATTTATCGTTGGCGCGGGGCGGATATTTCCAACATTTTATCGTTTGAAAAAGACTATCCGAATGCCCATGTCATCCTGCTTGAGCAAAATTATCGCTCCACTAAAAGAATTTTGCAGGCAGCGAATGAAGTGATTAAAAACAATTACAACCGCAAACCGAAAAAGCTGTGGACGGAAAATCCGGAAGGGAAGAAGATTGTGTACTTTCGGGCGGAAAATGAACAGGCGGAAGCTCAGTTTGTCGCCGGTAAAATTAAAGAGCTGGTCGAAAGCGGAAAAAGACGATTATCCGACTTTGCCATTTTGTATCGAACGAACGCACAATCCCGTGTAGTCGAAGAAGTGCTGATGAAATCCAATATCGACTATACGATTGTCGGGGGCATTAAGTTCTATGACCGAAAAGAAATTAAAGATATATTGGCTTATTTAAGACTGATCGCCAATCCGGACGATGATATCAGCTTGCTTCGTGTCATCAATGTACCAAAGCGGGGAATCGGTTCCACTTCAATGGACAAAATCGCCCGCTATGCTCAAGAAAATGATCTTTCTCTATTTCAGGCATTGGAAGAAGCGGATTTTATCGGTTTAAGCCCGAAAATCACCAAAGCGGTACTTGAATTCCGTGATTTAATTAAGGGCTATACCCAAATGCAAGAATACTTGTCTGTCACGGAACTGGTGGAAGAAGTGTTGGACAAGTCCGGATACAGGGATATGCTGAAAGCGGAAAAAACGCTTGACGCCCAAAGCCGTTTGGAAAATATCGATGAATTTTTATCTGTTACAAAAGGATTCGAGGAAAACAGCGAAGATAAAAGCTTGATCGCCTTTTTAACGGATCTTGCTCTTGTGGCGGATATTGACCGATTAGATGAAGAGGACAACAATCAGCAATCGGTTGTATTAATGACGCTCCATTCCGCGAAAGGGCTTGAGTTTCCGGTTGTCTTTTTAATCGGTATGGAAGAAGGCGTTTTTCCTCACAGCCGCTCGCTTATGGATGAAGAAGAAATGGAAGAAGAGCGGAGGCTCGCTTATGTGGGGATTACAAGAGCGGAAGAGGAGCTGTATTTGACGAACGCTCAAATGAGAACGTTATACGGTAGAACCAATTTGAATCCTGTTTCCCGATTTATTCAAGAAATACCCGAAGATCTATTGGACGAAGTGGTCATCGAGAAAAAAACTTTTACTCGTTTTCAATCCAATCCTTCGACTTCTTCTCAAAAAGCCTCTATTCGGCCAATGGCGGTTTCCACGGGAGGAGAAGAAATTCCATGGAAAGTCGGGGATAAAGCCGAACATAAAAAGTGGGGCATCGGAACCGTAGTTAGTGTAAAAGGCGAAAAGGAAAATATGGAACTCGATATTGCGTTTCCAAGCCCGACAGGAGTAAAGAGACTGTTGGCGAAATTCGCCCCCATTCAAAAAGTATGAATGGGGAAAAATAGAATAGACTCATCTATCGTGAATATGAACATATGAAGCTTTTTTGAACTCTTTTCTTTTTGGAGGAAAAGAAAAGACTCGCAAGCGAAAGCGCATTTTCGTTGATGAATCATCGATTCGCCTTTGGCGAATCGATAAACGCTTGGTTTTGGATAAGTAGCAAAAGTAAGACAAAGAAAGGGCTGGCAAAATGGAGCGACATACGGCAGAAAAACGAGTAAGAGAACTCCATGAACGTTTAAATCAATACAGCTACGAATATTATGTGTTGGATCAGCCGACTGTTCCGGATGCGGAATATGATCGGCTCATGCAAGAATTGATCGAAATAGAAAATGCTTTTCCTGAATTGAGAACGCCTGATTCTCCGACTCAGCGCGTCGGCGGCCAGCCGTTGGAAGCTTTTCAAAAAGTTCGTCATGATATTCCGATGCTAAGCTTGGCGAATGCGTTTGGAGAAGGCGATTTGAGGGATTTCGATCGCAGAGTTCGGGAATCTTTAAACGAAGAATATTCGTACGTATGCGAGTTGAAAATCGACGGATTGGCTGTTTCCCTTTCCTATGAAAACGGAGTGTTCATCCAAGGCTCTACTCGCGGCGATGGTGCAATCGGCGAAGACATTACGATGAACTTGCGAACCATCCATTCGATTCCTCTGAGGTTGAAAGAGCCGGTTTCAATCGAAGTTCGCGGCGAAGCGTTCATGCCTAAAAAATCGTTTGAAAAGCTGAATCGTGAACGGGAAGAGAGAGGGGAAACGCTGTTTGCCAATCCTCGCAATGCCGCTGCCGGATCGCTTCGGCAACTGGATCCCAAAATCGCCGCTTCCCGAAATTTAGATATTTTTCTTTACGGCATCGGCAACAGTGGAAATGTCAATATTCAATCCCATAGCGAAGGATTGGACTATTTGGACAGGCTCGGCTTTAAAACGAACAAAGAGCGGAGAAAATGCAAAGACATTGAAGAAGTCATCCAATATATCAAAGAATATACGGAAAAACGATCGACTCTTCCTTATGAGATCGACGGGATTGTGATCAAAGTCGACTCATTAGCCCAACAGGAAAAATTGGGGAGTACCGCCAAAAGCCCTCGCTGGGCCATTGCCTACAAATTTCCTGCAGAAGAGGTGGTCACTAAGCTTTTAGACATTGAATTAAGCGTAGGACGGACAGGCGTTGTGACACCGACTGCCGTTTTAGAACCGGTCCGTGTTGCCGGAACAACCGTGCAAAGAGCTTCCCTTCATAATGAAGATTATATTCGGGAAAAGGACATCAAAATTGGAGACGAAGTCGTCATCAAAAAAGCCGGTGATATCATCCCTGAAGTCGTGCGGCCGATCAAAGAGCGACGAAAAGGGGAGGAAAAAGAGTTTCACATGCCTGGCCATTGCCCGGAATGCGGCAGCGAACTGGTTCGTCTCGATGGGGAAGTAGCTCTTCGCTGCATCAATCCAAAATGTCCGGCACAAATTCGTGAAGGACTGATCCATTTTGTCTCCCGAAATGCCATGAATATTGAGGGACTTGGTGAAAAAGTGATTGCTCAACTTTTCCGGGAGCAATTAGTGAAAGACGTAGCGGATATTTATCAATTGACGAAAGATCAACTGCTGCAGCTGGATCGAATGGGCGAAAAATCTGTATCGAACTTATTAAAAGCCATTGAAGATTCGAAAGAAAACTCTTTGGAAAGATTATTGTTCGGCCTCGGTATTCGTCATGTGGGGGCCAAAGCGGCGAAAACGCTGGCTGTTCATTTTGAAACACTGGATCGATTAATGAAGGCAGACGTGGAGGAACTGACGGCGATTCCGGAAGTTGGGGAGAAGATGGCGGACGCCGTTGTCACGTATTTTCATCAACCGGAAGTACTGGAACTGATTCAGGAGCTGAAAGAAGCGGGAGTCAATATGGAGTATAAAGGGCCGAAGCCTGTTTCCGGAGATCAATCCAGCTCTTATTTTGCCGGAAAAACGATCGTACTGACAGGAAAACTGGAAGCTTTGACAAGAAATGAAGCGAAAGAAAAGATCGAGGCACTCGGAGGAAAAGTTTCCGGAAGTGTCAGCAAAAAGACGGATTTAGTCATTGCCGGTGCTGATGCTGGCTCGAAATTGGCTAAAGCTCGAGAATTCGATATTGAAATCTGGGATGAAGAGAAACTGTTGGAAGAACTAAATAAATAAGAGGTGCGTTCGATGAAAAAGTGGTTAACGGTTGCCTTAGCGGCCTGCCTTTTGGCAAGTATAAGCGGCTGTGCACCGTCGTCCATTGATAAACAAAATCAGGTCGTTCAGAAAAAGAATGATAAAAAAGAAAAAGCGATCATTCCTAATTACCAAATTTCGGATCAATATTATAAAACGATTTTGCCTTTTAAACCGGGAAAAGCACAAGGAATGGTCGTTCAAAATTTAAACACTCGCTATGACATCGATGAGTTTGAAACGGGATTAATGCGAATTGCAAAACAAGAGTTTTCGCCGGAAAAATATTTGTTCCAAGAAGGGCAATATTTGAGTAAAAAAACGATTGCTGCCTGGCTTGAGCGAAAATACACGAAGAAGCAGCTGAAAGAGCATGGACTTAAACCATCTGAAAATCTAGGATTAAATCCGATTGATGATGAAAAAGGTTCGATCGATGAACGGAATAAAAAAAGCCCCATTTATTTGGCACACATTTCGGAACAAGATTATTTAAAGCAAATGGATGATAACACGGTACAACTGGGAGGAGTCGTGATCGGTCTCGCTCTTAACTCGGTCCACTACTATCAGAAAGAAGAATACGGTGCTACGTATGACTTGAAAATTCCGCATAAACAAGTGGAAGAGCAAGGAAAGAAAATAGCGGATGAAGTAGCCAAACGAATTCGCAAAATAAAAGGCTTGGAAAATGTTCCGGTCGTCATCGCCCTTTTTGAACAAGCAAGCAAAGATTCTGTCGTGCCCGGACACTTCTTTGCCTACACTACGTTAGGAAAAGGAGAATCGACGATCAGCCATTGGGAAGGGCTTGATGAAAAGTATTATCTCTTCCCGTCAGACCAAGCAGATGCAGACCATCGCGATGATAATACCTACTTTTTGAATTTTAAAGAAGACGTCCAAAAATATTTTGACAATACGACAGGTATTGTTGGCCGTGCTTTTTATAAAGATGGCCAGCTGAACAATTTGCAAATTGACATCAGTATTCAATTTAATGGCGAAGCCGAGGCGATAGGTTTTACGCAATATGTTTCCGGCTTGATTCTCAACCATTTCCCGGATTATTACCCGATTGAAGTCAATATCAGTTCCGTAGAAGGACCGGAAGCATTAATTGTGAAGAAAGCAAAAGCCAAAGAACCGTTCGTTCATATTTATGGGCAGTAAAGCCTTCCGAGAGCGTTGCTGCAGCTTTGCTTGATCCCCGCCTTTTATAAAGAGGCGGGGATTTTTTGATGTCCGGTAAAAGGGAATGAACGAAAGGAACGGAGAAACTCAATTTTTTTCACGTTGGCTTTTTCAGTGTTGCTCAAGAGAAAAAAAGAGTCTGTTTTCGAGCTGGTAAGCTTGGAGGGAGGCTCTTTTCTTATGTCGAAAAATATCAGTCAAAAATTTATAAATAATTAGAAAATTCCACTTCCTTTTCTGGGTTATCTGTTATATAATACAAATAACAGTTTATAACTGTAATATAACAAAGAGGTGATAAAGAAGATGGCCACTCAAATAGCTGGGATTCAAGTAACTGGTCCGATGCGGCCTGGATATGAAGAAATTCTGACTCCGGATGCTTTGCAATTTATTGAACAGCTAGAAAGAAGATTTGGGCAGCGTCGAGTGGAACTTCTGAAAAAGAGAGAAGAACGTCAACGAGAGTTCGATCAAGGAAAATTTCCGACGTTCTTGAAAGAAACCGAATCTATTCGGAATAGTGATTGGGAAATTTCTCCCCTTCCTGAAGACTTGAAGGATCGCAGAGTGGAAATTACCGGGCCTGTTGATCGCAAAATGGTCATTAATGCGTTAAACTCGGGCGCCAAATGTTTTATGGCCTGTTTTGAAGATGCTACATCGCCCACTTGGGAGAATATCATCGAGGGACAGATCAATTTAAGGGACGCTGTAAACCGCACGATCACTTTCAAAAATCCTAACGGAAAGACATACGAATTGAAGGACAAAACCGCTGTATTAATTGTGCGCCCGCGTGGTTGGCATTTGGAAGAAAAGCATGTGTTGGTGGATGGACAACCTATCTCCGGGGCACTGTTTGATTTCGGGCTGTTTTTCTTTCATAATGCCGTGCGATTAGTGGAGAACGGTACAGGACCTTACTTCTACCTTCCGAAAATAGAAAGCCATTTGGAAGCAAGGCTTTGGAATGATGTCTTTGTTTATGCGCAAAAATATGTCGGCATCCCTAGAGGAACGATTAAAGCAACGGTTCTTATTGAAACGATCACGGCAGCTTTTGAAATGGATGAAATTTTATACGAATTGCGCGAACATTCCGCCGGTTTGAATTGCGGGCGTTGGGATTATATTTTCAGCTACATTAAAAAGTTCAGGAATCATAAAGATGTTATTTTGCCGGATCGTTCTACTGTCACCATGACCGTTCCGTTTATGCGCTCCTACTCGCTTTTGACGATCAAAACATGCCATCGCCGAAAAGCACCGGCCATTGGCGGGATGGCTGCGCAAATACCAGTCAAAGATGATGAGAAGAAAAATGAAGAAGCCTTTGCCAAAGTGCGGGCAGATAAAGAACGGGAAGCAAGAGACGGACACGATGGCACATGGGTGGCTCATCCTGGTCTTGTGCCGGTGGCAATGGAAGTGTTTGACCGGGAAATGAAAGAACCGAATCAAATTGAAAGCAAGAAATTGGAGGATGTCCATGTAACGGAACAAGATCTCGTCGAAGTTCCGGAAGGGAAAATCACCGAAGAAGGCGTCCGTATGAATATCAATGTCGGGATTCAATATATTGCTTCTTGGTTAAGCGGTCGGGGTGCTGCGCCGATTCACAATTTAATGGAAGATGCGGCAACTGCTGAAATTTCCCGCGCTCAATTATGGCAATGGATTCGCCATCCAAAAGGAATTTTGGACGACGGGCGAAAGGTGACGAAAGAAATGTATGAACAATTCAAGCAAGAAGAGCTTGAAAAAATCAAGCAAGAAATCGGCGAAGAAGCCTATGCTTCCGGGAGATTCGATGAAGCCGTCGAATTGTTTGACAGACTGACGTTAAACGATGAATTTGAGGATTTCTTAACCATTCCTGGTTATCAAATTTTATAAATACGAATCTATGAAAATGGGAGGAATTGACAATGACAGATCCACGTGTACAAAAATTAAAAGAATCATGGGAAAATGATGAAAGATGGAAAGGGATTACTCGTCCGTATACAGCGGAAGAAGTGATCAAACTTCGCGGTTCGATTGATATTGAATATACACTGGCTCGCCGCGGTGCTGAAAAGCTTTGGAAACTGCTTCATACGGAAGACTATATCAATGCATTAGGAGCGTTGACCGGAAACCAAGCCGTGCAGCAAGTAAAAGCCGGATTGAAAGCCATCTATTTGAGCGGATGGCAAGTGGCAGCCGACGCCAACCTCGCCGGCCAAATGTATCCTGACCAAAGTTTGTACCCGGCCAACAGCGTACCGCATGTGGTCAAACGGATTAATCAAGCTTTGCAACGCGCCGACCAAATCCACCATTTAGAAGGAGACGACTCCATTGATTGGTTTGCTCCGATTGTGGCAGACGCAGAAGCCGGTTTCGGAGGACAATTGAATGTATTCGAATTAATGAAAGCGATGATCGAAGCAGGGGCTGCCGGTGTCCATTTCGAAGACCAGCTTTCTTCTGAGAAAAAATGCGGGCACTTAGGCGGAAAAGTGCTGCTGCCGACTCAAACAGCTGTACGCAATTTGATCGCTGCTCGTTTGGCGGCTGATGTAATGGGCGTACCAACTATTCTGGTAGGCAGAACGGATGCTCAAGCAGCTGATTTGATCACTAGCGATATTGACCCATATGATGCTCCATTTATTACAGGGGAACGCACGGAAGAAGGATTTTATCGCACGAAAAAAGGAATTGAACAAGCGATTGCTCGCGGACTTGCTTATGCGCCTTATGCTGACCTTATCTGGTGTGAAACTTCTGAACCGAACGTGGAAGAAGCTCGCCAATTTGCGGAAGCCATCCATGAGAAATTCCCAGGCAAGCTATTGGCATACAACTGCTCGCCATCGTTTAACTGGAAGGCAAAATTGGATGATAAAACGATTCTCAACTTCCAAAAAGAATTGGCTAAAATGGGCTATAAATTCCAATTTGTTACACTTGCCGGATTCCATACGCTTAACTACAGCATGTTCGAATTGGCAAGAGGCTATAAAGACCGTGGAATGGCTGCTTACTCTGAATTGCAGCAAAAAGAGTTTGCCAGCGAAAAATATGGATACACGGCTACTCGCCATCAACGCGAAGTCGGCACCGGCTATTTTGACGAAGTGTCCATGGTGGTTACAGGTGGAAATGCATCTACCGTTGCCCTTAAAGGCTCTACGGAAGTGGAACAATTCCAAACTCAACCTCAAAGATAATAAAGAAAAGAGCTTCGGATCTCATTCCGAAGCTCTTGTTCTTCATGTAGCCGTCACTTAATCTTCCGCTTCCAAGCCCCTTTACTCAACTAAAGGGGTCTGACCCCTTTTTTCAATTCTTTTGCCAACGTTTCTTCCATTAATTCAAACGTTTGTTCAATTTCATTTTCTGGTTTGGATGTAAGGAGGCTAACTATCAAAATCGCCAATGTGCTTAAGAAAAAGCCTGGAATCATTTCGTACATAAAGTGTTTCAGGGCAGGAATGCTGATCCAGATGATCACCGTTACAGCTCCGACTATCATGCCTGCAAGCGCCCCCCATTTATTCATTCGTTTCCAATACAAGCTCAGTAAGATCGCCGGACCGAAAGAGGCGCCAAATCCTGCCCAAGCATTGCCTACTAAAGCTAAAATCGTATCATTCGGCGAATACGATAAAATAATCGCGACAACGGCTACTAAAAGAACCGAAAGCCGTCCGATCAACACCAATTCCTTGTCAGAAACATTCCGCTTCACAAACGCTTTATAAACGTCTTCGGTCAAAGCGCTGGATGTGACCAAAAGCTGTGACGATATCGTGCTCATGATGGCCGCTAATATAGCCGCTAATAAAAAGCCGGTGATCAACGGGTGGAATAAGATCCTGGAGAACACGATAAAGACAGTTTCCGGATCGTGAAGAGGATAATGTTTGACGGACATATAGGCAATCCCTGTAAGTCCGACAAGAACAGCGCCGCCGACCGTCATGATCATCCAGCCTATTCCGATCCGACGCGCCGTTTTCATTTCCTTGACAGAATGAATCGCCATAAAGCGGACAATGATGTGCGGCTGTCCAAAGTAGCCTAGCCCCCAAGCCAGAAAGGAGATAATGCCCATGATCGATGTACCTCTAAACATGTCCAGCAGTTTCGGATCCACCGAATGAATCTCGCTGAAAACGGAGACGGGGCCGCCCAAATCCAGAAAAACGACAAGCGGTACGAGAATAAGAGCAAAAAACATAATCGTTCCTTGGACAAAATCGGTTAAACTGACAGCTAAAAATCCACCTAACAAAGTATAAAAAATGACGACTCCTGCTGTGAGAAAGGCCCCTAAATGATAGTTGAGGTGAAAGGCCGATTCAAACAGTTTTCCTCCGGAAACGATCCCGGCGGATGTATATAAGGTAAAGAAAATAATAATGACCAGCGAAGAAACAAGGCGCAGCAGCCTAGAACGGTCGATAAACCGATTTTCTAAGTAGTTTGGAATCGTAATGGAATCATTGGCGACATATGTGTACATTCGCAATCGCGGCGCCAAAAATAAATAATTGGAATACGCCCCGATGACCAGTCCGATGGCGATCCATGAACCGGAAATTCCGGTTGTGTACAAGGCGCCGGGAAGCCCCATCAATAGCCACCCGCTCATATCCGAGGCGCCAGCGGAAAGAGCGGTGACAGCAGGTCCGAGCGATCGGCCGCCAAGCATATAATCCGATAAATTCGACGTTTTCCTGTAAGAGTACCATCCGATAGCCAGC
Source organism: Bacillus sp. FSL W8-0102 (assembly GCF_038007225.1). NCBI lineage: Bacteria > Bacillati > Bacillota > Bacilli > Caryophanales > Bacillaceae > Bacillus > Bacillus sp. FSL W8-0102. Next base: position 3,312,887 of record NZ_JBBOWT010000001.1, on the reverse strand, counting down.
ATGGCCAAAAAATAAATCGATATTGAAATATAAACGCCGCTCTCCATAAAATCCTCCTCTTGTAATATTTTTTTGAATTTTCAAATTTAAATCTTTCTATTATTTTATGAACCATAGAGCCGATTATACGGTGGCCAGCTTCTGTAGATCGGCCATTTCGTCCTTGAGAAAAAGGTCTTATAGAAAAATATTATATAATTTGATATTTTAAGAAAACAAGTCATATAAAAAAGATTTTGGAAAAGAAATAGACGGAGATTTGTTCTCTACTCCGTCGACAATGTTCGTGGTACAATAAACATTGAGTGAGAAATTACGCTAATTTGTTGCTTTTCCATCTTTTATTTTGATATCATCAATATTATTGCAATGGCACGAGAATATTCTGGAGGTGAAGGAAATGTCACGAATTTCCATTGAACAAGTAAAGCACGTTGCTGATTTAGCGCGATTGGCGATTACGGAAGAAGAAGCTGAAAAATTCGCTACACAGCTGGATGCCATTATTTCGTTTGCGGAACAGCTGAATGAATTAGATACGACGAATGTAAAACCAACTTCGCACGTGCTGGAAATGAAAAACGTGCTGAGAGAAGATACTCCGGAAAAAGGGCTTCCTCGCGAAGAAGTTCTAAAGAATGCGCCTGACCACCAAGATGGGCAAATTCGTGTTCCGGCCATTATTGAGTAGAGGAGGGGTATGAATGGCACTGTTTGACCATAAGCTGACAGAATTGCACGATCTTTTACATAACAAAGAAGTAAGCGTCTCGGACTTAGTCGATGAAGCTTATAAAAGAATCAGTGAAACGGATGAAAAAATACAAGCTTTCTTAACTTTAGATGAAGAAAACGCTCGTAAAAAAGCGCAAAAACTGGACGAAAAGCTGGGCAGCGACGAAGAAAAAGGCCTTTTATTCGGAATGCCGATTGGAATTAAAGACAACATCGTTACAAAAGGTCTTCGCACAACTTGCGCAAGCAAAATATTAGAAAACTTCGATCCTATTTATGATGCGACCGTAATCGAAAAACTTCGGGAAGCAGAAGCCATTACGATCGGAAAATTGAATATGGATGAATTTGCGATGGGATCCTCCACTGAAAATTCCGGCTTCCAGCTGACTCGCAACCCATGGAATACGGAACGGGTTCCGGGCGGTTCTTCAGGAGGCTCGGCTGCGGCAGTGGCAGCGGGACAAGTTCCTTTTGCTTTAGGATCTGACACGGGTGGATCGATTCGCCAGCCTGCAGCCTTTTGCGGAGTCGTAGGATTAAAGCCGACCTATGGACGGGTTTCTCGTTTTGGATTAGTAGCTTTTGCTTCTTCTTTGGATCAAATCGGTCCCATTACACGCAATGTAGAAGATAACGCTTATCTTCTACAAGTGATCGCCGGATTGGATCCGCATGACTCTACATCGGCCAATGTGGAAGTGCCGAATTATGCGGCTGCACTAACCGGAGATGTGAAGGGATTAAAGATCGCCGTTCCAAAAGAGTATCTTGGCGAAGGAGTTCAAGAAGAAGTTCGACAATCCGTATTGAATGCTTTGAAAGTGCTCGAAAAACTAGGAGCCACTTGGGAAGAAGTATCGCTCCCGCATTCAAAATACGGAGTGGCCACGTATTATCTGTTGGCTTCTTCTGAAGCATCGTCCAATTTGGCTCGCTTTGACGGCATCCGCTACGGTTATCGGACGGAAAATGCCGAAAACTTGATTGAACTTTATAAGAAAACGAGAGCAGAAGGCTTCGGCGACGAAGTAAAGCGCCGCATTATGCTTGGAACATTTGCGTTAAGCTCCGGTTACTATGATGCTTATTACAAGAAGGCACAACAAGTGCGTACGCTGATCAAAAAAGACTTTGAAGATATTTTTGAAACTTATGATGTCATCATCGGGCCAACGACTCCGACACCGGCATTCAAAATCGGCGAAAATATAGACGATCCGTTGACGATGTATGCAAATGATATTTTAACGATCCCTGTGAATCTTGCAGGTGTGCCGGGAATCTCTGTTCCATGCGGATTTTCTGCGGACGGATTGCCGTTAGGGCTTCAAATTATCGGAAAGCACTTTGACGAAAGCACTGTTTACCGCGTGGCGCATGCATTTGAACAGGCAACGGACTTCCATAAACAAAAACCGCAACTGTAAGGGGTGAAAAAGCGAATGAATTTTGAAACTGTGATCGGATTAGAAGTGCACGTAGAACTCAAAACGGAGTCGAAAATCTTTTCGCCTGCACCTGCTCATTTCGGAGCTGAACCGAACACCAATACGAACGTGATCGACCTTGGATATCCGGGTGTGCTGCCAGTGTTGAATAAACGGGCGGTAGAATTTGCGATGAAAGCGGCGATGGCGTTAAATTGCCAAATTGCGACTGAAACGAAGTTTGACCGCAAAAACTATTTTTATCCGGACAATCCGAAAGCCTATCAAATTTCCCAATACGATCAGCCAATTGGCCAAAATGGCTGGATTGAAATTGAAGTGAACGGCAAAAAGAAAAAAATCGGCATTACTCGCCTGCATTTAGAGGAAGATGCCGGGAAATTGACCCATGCCGGAAACGGTTATTCATTGGTTGACTTTAACCGTCAAGGGACACCTCTGATTGAAATCGTTTCTGAACCGGATATTCGCAGCCCGGAAGAAGCATATGCCTATCTGGAAAAATTGAAATCGATTATCCAATATACAGGCGTGTCGGATTGTAAAATGGAAGAAGGATCGCTTCGCTGCGATGCCAATATTTCACTCCGTCCATACGGTCAAAAAGAATTTGGAACGAAAACGGAGCTTAAAAACTTGAACTCGTTCAACTTTGTTCGCAAAGGGCTGGAATTCGAACAAAAACGGCAAGAAAAGATCTTGTTGTCCGGCGGAGTCATTGAACAAGAAACTCGCCGTTTTGATGAAGCGACCGGACAAACGATCTTGATGCGCGTGAAAGAAGGATCGGATGATTACCGCTACTTCCCGGAACCGGACTTAGTAGAACTGTATATTGACGACGAATGGAAAGAACGGGTGCGCGCTGAAATCCCGGAACTTCCGGATCAAAGGCAAAAACGATATGTGGAAGAATGGGGTCTTCCAGCTTATGACGCCAAAGTTCTGACCCTTACAAAAGAAATGTCCGATTTCTTTGAAGCAACCGTAAAAGCTGGAGCCGATGCTAAGCTCGCCTCCAACTGGATGATGGGAGAAGTGTCTGCTTATTTAAATGCGCAAGGAAAAGAATTGCATGAAATCGCCTTGACGCCTGAAAGTTTGGCAGGCATGATTCGCTTGATTGAAAATGGCACTATTTCTTCTAAAATTGCCAAGAAAGTATTTAAAGAGTTGGTCGAAAAAGGCGGAGATCCGGAAAAAATCGTCAAAGAGAAAGGGCTTGTCCAAATTTCTGATGAAAATGAACTGCGCAAATATGTGCTGGAAGTGCTCGACGCCAATCCGCAATCGATTGAAGACTTTAAAAACGGAAAAGATCGGGCGCTTGGATTCCTTGTCGGTCAAATTATGAAAGCGACTAAAGGACAAGCTAATCCGCCGATGGTGAATAAGTTATTGCTTGAAGAAATCAATAAACGTTAACATGCTTTATAATAAAAAGGAGGCGGCTCCGTTTAAGAGCCGGCCTCCTTTTTTGTGTGCGCCCGGCATGGGTGTAATCTATAGGGTGAAAGTCCCGAGCTGCGAAGGCAGAAGTAGCAGTTAGCTTAACGCAAGGGTGTCCGTGGTGACGCGGAATCTGAAGGAAGCGGGCGGCAAACTTCCGATCTGAGGAACACGAACTTCATATGAGGCTAGGTCACACTGGGTGAGTTTGCACAACAAAACAAAGCCCTTTCTGCCGAAGGTGATACAGAGTAAATGAAGCAGATGGATGGAAGGAAAGATTACACTCTTACCCGGGGAGGTCTGATGGATACGTGAAGTACCCTTCATAACCTACTTAGTGATAAGTAGCTGAGCCATCAGAAGTCAGCAGAGGTCATAGTACGAATTGGTCTAGAACAATTCGGAAGGACTGAACAATTAAGAGAGAATAGCCCTTTGCATTCAGTGTGTCATGTTGAACACAGAAAACGTAGTACCTCACTTGAGGAAGGAAACGGTGAATTCCGTGGGGGACCTCTTGGAGGGTGGAGTGACCACTGGCATAAGAAGATAAGCTATTCACGGAAGGAAGAATAACAATGCTTTTGAATCAAATCCTGTCACGGGAGAATATGCTTTTAGCTTTACAAAGAGTAGAAAAGAACAAAGGTAGCCATGGAGTAGATATGATGCCCGTACAAAACCTACGTCAGCACATAGTCGAAAACTGGATATCCATTAAAGAAGCAATTCTCAAAGGGTACCTATGAACCAATGCCTGTTCGAAGAGTCGAAATCCCGAAACCTGATGGCGGTGTTCGGTTACTAGGTATTCCAACCGTAACAGACCGTTTGATTCAACAAGCAATTGCCCAAGTATTATCGAGGATATATGACCCTATGTTCTCCGAACATAGTTATGGGTTTCGTTCAAATCGAAGTGCTCATGACGCAGTTAGGAAAGCAAAAGGCTATATCAGAGATGGTTATAGATGGGTAGTAGACATGGATTTAGAAAAGTTCTTCGATCGAGTGAATCATGACAGGCTGATGAGTACATTAGCCAAGACTATTAAAGAAAAGCCACTATTGAAGCTAATCCGCAAATATCTACAAGCTGGTGTCATGATTAATGGTGTGGTATCTAGGACAGAAGAAGGGACGCCGCAAGGTGGCCCCCTAAGCCCTTTACTTTCGAATATTGTACTAGATGAACTAGACAAAGAATTAGAGAAAAGAGGGCATAAATTTGTTCGTTATGCCGATGACTGTAATATTTACGTGAAGTCAAAACGGGCTGGTGAAAGAACCATGGCTAGTGTCAAACGATTTATTGAGGGAAAACTTCGTCTAAAAGTCAACGAGAAGAAATCTGCGGTTGACCGACCATGGAAACGAAAGTTTCTAGGATTTAGTTTTACACCTTCAAAAGAGCCAAAAGTTCGGATTGCCAAGCAAAGTCTAAAACGAATGAAGAAAAAGGTGCGAGAAATCACGTCAAGAAAAATACCATACCCAATGGAATATCGGATTAAGAAACTTAACCAATATCTACTTGGATGGTGTGGATATTTTGCATTAGCAGACACAAAGAGTATCTTTGAAGATTTGGATGGCTGGATTCGACGAAGACTCCGGATGTGTTTATGGAAAAACTGGAAGACCTCAAAGACCAGGATACGCAACCTCATAAAACTAGGAGTTCCTGAATGGAAAGCTTATGAATGGGGGAACAGTCGTAAAGGTTATTGGCGAATCTCAAAAAGTCCCATATTACACAGAAGAGGGTGTCCCAAAAGTATAGCTTTTAGGGACACCCATTTTTTGTGAATGGTTCTTTGAACCTGGTCTGTTGATTTCCGTTCCAGGCGCTTCGCTTTCCGCGGGCGTGCCGGGGAGCCTCCTCGTCGCTTACGCTCCTGCGGGGTCTCCCCTGTCCCGTACTCCCGCAGGAGTCTTCGCGCCTTCCACTCCAATCAACAGAGTGAAAAATTAATCTTGAAACTCTGTACAAAAAAATAAAGAAAATCGTTCTTTTTTGGTATAATTTAGTCACTACAACCAATCTACCGGAAAGGAACGATTTTCTTATGTACATAAATTATACCACGACAGGACAATTAGTTCTACCAATGGATATAGAAGTTCTAATCCCCGAACATCATCTTTGCCGAATTGTGGATTTGGCAGTAGAAAAGATGAATCCAAACATCCTTCTTTCTCTTCATCCTGGTGGCGGCCGCCCGCCTTACCATCCCAAAATGATGTTAAAAATTATCCTTTATGCCTACGTCAATCGAATTTATTCTTCCCGGCAAATTGCTAAACAACTGGGAGAAAACATTTATTTTATGTGGCTTTCGGGAAACCAAAAACCTGATTTTCGTACAATCAATCGATTTCGCTCCAATCGTATGAAGGATGTCATTTATGAAACCTTCTTCGGAATTGTGGATCTTTTATGCCAGGAGGGGTTAGTAAAGCTTGAAGATTATTATTTTGATGGAACGAAAATTGAAGCTAACGCTAATCGATATACTTTTGTTTGGAGGAAGGCGACCGAAAAGTTCGATACAAAGCTGGATGAGAAATACAAACAGATCGTCTTATCGATTGAGGAAGTAATGAAAGAAGATGAGCAAGCTGAAAAAGAAATGGATTTTCAAGAAAAATTGGAGGCAGCTCCTGTTACCTCCGAGAAAATCCAAGAGACCATCAAAAAGGTAGAGAAAAAATTAGAACAGGAACCTACAAATCGAACCCTGAAAAAAGCAAAACGACAATTGGAAAAGGATCTTTTGCCCAGAAAGCAAAAATATGAAGAACAAAAAGCAACATTTGGCGACCGAAACAGCTATTCAAAAACGGATAAAGATGCCACTTTCATGCGCATGAAAGAAGACCACATGAAGAACGGTCAATTAAAGGCTGGTTACAATGTACAAATCGGAACGGAAGGACAATTTATCACAGGGTTCAGTCTACATCAACGTGCCGGAGATCCCGGCTGCCTAATTCCTCACTTTGAATTAATGAAAAAGTATAATCGGCCAAAACCAAAGACACTCATTGCCGATTCTGGTTATGGTAGCGAAGAAAACTATGATTATTGTGAAAAGGAAGAAATGGAAGCACTGGTTAAATACAACACATTCGATAAGGAACAAACAAAAGCTTGGAAAAATCAAATCGGTAAATTGGAGAACATGACTTATGACGAGGAATTAGACGAATGGATCTGTGCAAATAATAAACGACTTACCTTTAGTTACGAAAGAAAACGGAAATCAGAAAATGGGTATGAATCGGTGAAACGAACTTACATGTGCACAGACTGCTATGGATGCCCTTTTCAATCTTCTTGTGCAAAAGGAAAGAACACAAAAAGCATCAGTGTTTCCATGAAGAATCAGAAGCAGCGCCAAGAAGTCCGTGAAAGATTAACCTCGGAGGAAGCGAAAAAGAAGTATAGACAACGAAAAATAGAAGTGGAGCCAGTATTTGCTCAAATTAAGCACAACAGCCACTTCCAACGATTTACATTAAGAGGCCTTTCCAAAACAACGGTGGAATGGGGTCTTATTTGTGTTGCCCACAATTTGAAAAAGTGGGCAACATACACTGAAAAACAACAAAAAGTGAGGGAATAAAACAGGGGAATGATCTTCTGTGCACGAATTACAACCAATAATATCCAATAAATCATTCTAAAGAAAAAGGCTGAGCCCTAAAAAGTCGATTTTATCGACCTTTTGGGTCAGCCTCCTTAAAAGTCTACAGAAACGTTATGAATTCTTGCGTCATTTATCTTGATTGAACCGCCGTATACGGAACCGTACGTACGGTGGTGTGAGAGGACGGGGGTTAATCACCCCCTCCTACTCGATTAAGCTTGAGGGGTTTATAATTCATCAAATCCGTTGTCAATCACATTGACTTTTGTATATTGACGCGACTTTTGTTCAAAGAAATCCGATTTTCCTAAGTCTACTTCTTCATACGCTTTAATCCACGGAAGCGGGTTGGTTTGATAGCCCGGAAACGGTTTTGAATCCGGGTATCCAAGCTGTTTGACGCGGAAGTTGGAATAAAACTTGACATAGGCTTCTACATCTTCAATGAAAATGCCATTTATTTTATTGCCGATCACTTCTCGTGCCCAATCAATCTCGAGTTCTGCCGCTTGTTTAAAAGTTTCTTTCACAAAGTGTTCCATTTCTTCATTATCATATTCCGGATATTCTTTTAATACTTCTTTAAAGATTTTCACAAACAAATCGACATGAATTTGTTCGTCCCGGTTAATGTAATTAATCATCGTGCTTGTCGCGACCATTTTTTGATGGCGAGCAAGATGGTAAAAGAAAGCGAACCCTGAATAAAAGAACAGTCCTTCCAAAATGACGTCAAACACGCAGGATTTCAATAAGTGCTCCACGGTAGGCTGTTCCACGAAATGTTTATACCCATCGGTGACAAACTCATTTCTTCGCTGCAAAGTAGGTTCGGTCCGCCAAAACTCAAAAACTTCATCTTGTTTTTGTTTCGGAACGAGGCTGGATAATATATAAGAATAAGAATGATTATGAATCACTTCCTGCTGAGCCAATATAATCATCAGCGCGTTTAAGCTGGAATCGGTCAAATAATCGGCCACTTTTCCGGCATAATCGGTTTGGATGCTGTCAAGCAAAGCGAGAAGGCCGATGATTTTCAAAAAGCTGTCCTGTTCAGCAGGAGGCAGCTCAGGAAATTGTTTAATGTCTTGGGACATATTGATTTCAAATGGCGTCCAAAAATTAGCCAGCATTCTTTTATACTTCGGATAAGCCCAAGAAAAGCGGACATCATCCCAGTTTAAAATATTGGAGCTTTCACCGTTGACAATTTTCGTCGAACGGTTGGGAGCTTCACGATTGATTAGTTCTCTCTTTTTTAATCCTTCCATTTTCATATCCTCCTTGAATATCCAATGTCAGCTTGAGCACGATTCGCATTCTTCCATGATTTCCGACGAAGTGGACCGCAAATAATACGTAGATTTCAGTCCGGATTTCCATGCTTGCAAATGAAGATCCAGCAGCTGTTTCGCTTTAATCGTGTTTTGTACGTACATGTTAAAGGAAATCGATTGATCAATATGGCGCTGACGAACGGCGTTTTGACGGATGCTCCAATGTTGGTCGAGAAGATAGGCCGATTTATAATACCATGTCGTGTCGGCGTTCAAGTCGGGCGCTGTCACCGGTATCTTGTAATCTTTCTTTTCTTCGGCATAAAATTTTTGGAAAACCGGATCAATGCTCGGTGTGCTTCCGGCTATCAAGGAGGTGGATGAATTCGGAGCGATCGCCATTAAATAGCCGTTTCGAATTCCGTGTTCTTGAATGCTGCGGGCCAGCTGTTTCCATTTTTCATCTTTCAGATAGCCGCGTACTTCAAAATAGCGTCCGCTTTCCCAATCGGAGCCTTCAAAGTAAGGATAGGCTCCTTTTTCTTTCGCTAATTCCATGCTGGCTTGAATGGCATAGTAAGCGATAGTTTCATATAATTCATCCGCGTATTGAACGGCTTTATCACTTTCCCAGCGGATATGTTTCAAAGCGAGCAAATGATGCCAGCCGAACGTGCCTAATCCGACGGCTCGGTATTTTTGGTTCGTGATTTGAGCCTGCAAAACAGGAAGATGGTTGATGTCGATCACATTGTCGAGCATTCGGACTTGAATCCGGATGAGACGTTCCAAGCATCCATCTTGAACGGCCCTTGCTAAATGGATGGACGACAAATTACAAACGACAAAATCTCCCGGAACTTTCTCCACGTGAATGCGGCCGTCTTGGATATATTGTTGGGTCATGACGGTCGGGCTCATATTTTGGGCAATCTCGGTGCACAAATTCGTCGCGTAGATCATTCCTTTATGCTTGTTCGGATTCATGCGATTGGCCTCATCACGGTAGAACATAAACGGCGTTCCCGTTTCGAGCTGGCTTCTCATAATGGATTTCATAATTTCAATCGCAGGCACTTTTTCTTTGGAAAGCTGTGGATGGTTGACACATTCTTGATATTTTTCACGGAAGCTTCCCCGGCCTTTTTCTTCGTCATAATAATCTTCCAATGAGAAGCCCATGACGGTTCTGACCTCATGAGGATCAAACAAATACCAATCATCCCGGTTTTCGACGGCTTCCATAAAGAGATCGGGTATGCACACACCCGTGAAGATATCATGGGTACGGAACCGTTCGTCGCCGTTATTCAGTTTCGCGTCTAGAAATGCAAAAATATCTTTATGCCAAACGTCCAGATAGACGGCAATCGCTCCTTTGCGTTGTCCGAGCTGATCGACGCTGACAGCGGTATTGTTCAATTGTTTCATCCACGGAATGACTCCTGATGAAGCGCCTTGATGGCCGCGAATGGCGCTGCCGCGGCTGCGGATTTTTCCAAGATACAAACCGATTCCGCCGCCATGTTTCGATAAATTGGCCGCATCGGTGTTGCTGTCGTAAATACCTTGAAGGCTGTCGTCTACTGTATCAATAAAGCAGCTGGATAATTGACCGTATTTTTTGCCGGCGTTGGCCAAAGTCGGAGTGGCTACCGTCATATAGAGATTGCTTAACGCCCAGTAGGCTTCTTTCACAAGCGTTAGACGTTTTTCTTTCGGTTCTTTTTGCATCAACGTCATAGCGATGATCATCCAACGTTCTTGCGGCAATTCCATCGTTCTTTTTTCGTAATCTTTTGCTAAATACCGGTCATTTAATGTACGCAGCCCGATGTATGTAAATAGCTCGTCTTTTTTCGGATCAATAATAGATTCCAACTCTTCTATTTCTTGTTTGGTGTAGGTTTCAAGCAGAACAGAGTCGTAAATTCCAATCTCCGTCAGATGTTGAATCAACGGATAAAAAGGCCCGTAGCCTGTCTCGCCCGGATCATAGCCTCTGTTGGCTGCTGCTTCTGTATACAATAGGCCGGCGAACAGCTTGGCGGCTACAAACGTCCAATCAGGTTCTTCTACAGAGATAAAACCGAGACATTCCAAAATCAATTCCTCGGTTAACGCTTTGGTAGAAAGCCAAGGTTTTTGTTCCGCCATCTGTTTGGCTTTTAAGGATAATATCGAAAAATCAAGCTGTGGATATTGGTGAGATAGTTTTTCAAATAAAAGCTGAAAAACTTGTTCTTTTGAATTGGTTGAGATCATGGTTTGGTCCTCCTTATCGTTTGAAAGAACAAAAAAATCCGCCCGGAAATATGAGCGGATCAAACGATAGACAAAAAAGGCAGAGGTAACCTTTTTTCACTATCGTTTCATCTTCCCAAATCCCCGGAGAATTGAAACTTGACAAGGATGGCAGGTCTCCTGGCTTGTGGTCATCCTACTAGGGACCTTCCCATATCAGCACCGAACAGCAAACTGATACAGTGGTATTCCCGTTCGTCTCACTTACAGTTGCGGGGACAGCTCCGGAATTTCACCGGATTCCCTTTTAAGTCCAACGACACCATCGCTTGCAGCGAAACAATATATTGAAATTGTATGGAGTTGTCGATCTATATATTGTGATGATAAACTTTGCGCAAAGAATTGTCAAGAGGGCAGAGCTCTTTATCGATAGTGATAAAGAAAGAAGAGAACCTGAGTGAAGAAGTGCAAAAAAAGAAATCCCCTCGTCTTTGTTCAAAGAGACAAGGGGAAAATGATGTGGAATATTCATTTACGATCCCAGAACTTTTGACAAGATGTTGACGGCTTTTTCGATTTCTGAATCTGAGACCGTCAATGGAGGAAGGAGGCGGAGGACATGAGATCCGGCCGTTAAAATCAGCAGTTTTTCTTTTCTTGCTTGAACGAGGAAAGGCTCTGCATTGTCTGTAAGCTCTATGCCAATCATTAATCCTTTTCCTCTAATAGATTTAACTACTTTTGCATCGGATAATTTTGTTTTCAACAAGTTTTGGAAATAAGCTCCTTTTCTCTCTACTTCATTTAGAAAATCGTTTTGGAAGATAATTTCCAATGTGGCTTTTGCGGCTCGGACTGAAACCGGATTGCCGCCAAAAGTGGAACCGTGAGAGCCCGGAGAAAAAGCTTGGCCTAGTTCTTTTTTGCCGATGATGGCACCTAAAGGCAGTCCGCTGGCGATTCCTTTTGCGACCGAGACAATGTCGGGATGCAGGCCATAATGTTGGAAGGCAAACGGTTTACCCGTCCTACCGATGCCGGTTTGGATTTCATCGATGATGAGGAGAGAACCGTTTTCATGGCATAACGTTTCCAATGACTGTAAAAATTCCGGCGTGGCCGGATTTATGCCACCTTCTCCTTGGATAATTTCGGTCATCACCGCCGCTGTGTTTTCATCAAGCGCTGCTTTTAAAGCTTCGATATCGTTGAAAGGAACGTATTCAAATGTTTCCAGCATCGGACCAAAGCCGATTTTGACTTTTTCCTGCCCGGTTGCGGCCATTCCGGCAAAAGTCCGTCCGTGAAACGAATGTAAGAACGTGATGATTTTCGAGCGGCCGGTTGCCTTTCTGGCTAATTTGATCGCCGCTTCGTTTGCTTCCGCTCCGCTATTGCAAAAGAATACAAGATCAAGACCGGATGCTTCTGCTAAAAGTTTGGCGGTTTCTTCTTGAAGTTTGCTTTGAAACAGATTGGAAGTGTGCCAAAACAGGTTGAGCTGGTCGATTACCTCTTCTTTAACAGTGGATGGTACATGTCCGAGATTGGTCACCCCAATACCGGCTGTAAAATCGAGATACTCATCGCCGTTTTGATCGGTCAGCCGCGATCCTTTCGCTTTTACGGGCTGCACTTCCCAGCGCGCGTATGTGGGAAATAAGTAACTCATATTGTCACCTTCTCTTTTGCAAATTGTGTTCCATACCAATGGCCGCTTTTATAAAAACGCTTTTTCCCTGATACAATATGCACATGGCCCGTATTTTGGGAAGCCGCTTTTAATGCCGATTGGACTTTTGGAATCATTCCTCCTGTAATGACTCCGCTTTCCATAAGTTGATGGGCTTTTTCTTCTGTCAAACGGTCGATCAATCGGCCGTTTTGGTAGACCCCATCGACGTCCGTCACCATTAAAAAATGGTCCGCGTTGAGAGCCGCAGCCACCGCACAAGCCGCATGATCGGCATTGACATTTAAAATCCGGCCATCCGGACCGGAAGCAATCGGCGTTAAAACAGGCAAAAGTCCTTGTTCGGTGAGGCTGGACAGAAAATCGGCCTTGACGTTTGTTACGTCTCCAACTAGTCCGTATTCTTCACGATTGATATAATCCGCTTCAAGCAAGTAAGCGTCGCTCGAATTTAAACCGATCGCTTGGAAGCCGTGCTGCTGCAGCAGGTGGACCAATTTTCGATTGGTCTTGCCTGAAAGCACCAGCTCGGCTGTTTCCAGCACTTTTTCGTCGGTTACCCTTAAACCGTTTTTAAATTCAGATTTGATCTTGAACAGATCGAGCATGGCGCTGATTTCCGGACCGCCGCCGTGCACGAATACAAGGCGGTAGCCGTCTTTTTCCATTTCTTTCATGCTTTGAAAAAAATCTTCTGATAAATGGTCCACCACACTTCCGCCGCATTTCACTACTGCCGTTTTCATTGGGATCCCCCTTTGTCATACCTTTCATTATGTTCGATAACTGGCATTGATCTTCACGTAATCATAAGTTAAATCGCAGCCCCAAGCTGTTCCTGTCCCATTTCCAACATTCAGACGGATGTGGATCACAACCGTTTCATTTTTTAAATACTCCGTGATGTCTTCTTCGCTGTAGGCTTGAACTTCGCTATTTTTCAGTATCCAATAAGGACCGATTGCAATGTCTATCTGATCCGGAAGAACGGTGGCTTCGCTATAGCCGACGGCGCAAACCACTCTTCCCCAGTTCGCATCGTTGCCATAGACGGCGGTTTTCACCAAACTGGACCCAACTACCGTTTTGGCGATCTTTCTGGCTTCTTCGTCATTGGCTGCTCCTTCGACGTTGACTTCCACCAGTTTTGTTGCTCCCTCGCCATCGCGGGCAATTTTTTTCGCCAAATCTTCGCACACCATTTTGAATGCGGCTAAAAACTTCTGCCATTCCGGATGTTTTGGGGAAAGCGGGTTATTTCCTGCCAGTCCGTTGGCTAAGACAAGGACCATATCATTGGTGGAGGTATCGCCGTCTACGGTAATTTGGTTAAAAGTATCATCCGTAATTTCTTTCAGCGCCTGCTTCACATATCCGTCTTCAACGGCGGCATCAGTCGTGACAAAAGCGAGCATGGTGGCCATGTTCGGCTTGATCATGCCCGATCCTTTCGCTGCGCCTCCGATCGTGACTTTTTTTCCGTCAATGGTCGTTTCGACCCCGCAGCTTTTTGTGACGAGATCCGTCGTCAAAATAGAGGTTTCAAACGAATTCGAATGCTCTTTAGAGGCAGCCGGTTTCAACATCTGAATTCCTTTTTTCATTTTTTCCATTTCTAAATATTCCCCAATGACGCCGGTGGACGCTACGGCTACATAGTGATCGGGAATGCCGAATTTTTTGGCTACCCATTCGCGCGTTTGATAGGCATCCAGCAGCCCTCTGTTTCCGGTGCATGCGTTAGCGCAGGCGCTGTTGACGAGAACGGCTTGCAGTTTATGTTCCTGGGCAAGGCTTTCCTGAGTAACCTTTAACGGAGCAGCTTGAAACACGTTCGTTGTGTAGACAGCTGCAGATTGGGCAGGCACTTCGCTAAAGATAATACCAAGGTCTTTTTTGGCATAACGCAGCCCGGCATGTACTCCGTCAGCGGCGAACCCTTTCGGGGAGATGATAGATCCGTCTTCCAGCTGATGGATATCGTACGGTTTTTTCAATGCTTGCATGTAAAACTCCTCCTGTTCATTTTCACGGGTATAAAGGAAAGCCTTTCAATCCGCTTGTTTCGTCAAATCCAAACATCAAATTTGCATTTTGAACCGCTTGACCCGCGGCTCCTTTCATTAAATTGTCAATAACCGAGACGATGGTGAGTCGGTTCGTTCGTTCATCCACGGCGACCCCGATGTCACAAAAGTTGGAACCAGCTGTTTCTTTCACACTTGGGAACGTACCAAGAGGACGAACGCGGACAAACTTTTCGTTCTTGTATGTTTCTTTGTACAATTCATATACTTGTTCGGATGTCGCTTCTTTGGCTAACGGAGCGTATATCGTGGCCATAATGCCTCTTGTAATCGGCAGCAAATGGGTTGAAAAGGTGATAGGTCCACTAGCCTTGTTCCAAAGTTCGAGCTGCTGTTCGATTTCCGGTATGTGTTGATGAGCATTGACTTTATAAATGCGAAAGTTTTCATTCATTTCCGCGAAATGAACGTTCAAGGAAAGCCCTCTGCCCGCGCCGGAGACGCCGGATTTCGCGTCAACAATAATTTGCTGCACATCAATCCAATGTTCTTTTACGACGGGAGCAAGCCCCAGCAGCGTGGCGGTCGGATAACAGCCCGGATTGGACAAAAGTTTCGCCTTTTTGATGGCTTCTCGGTTCCATTCGGTCAATCCGTAAACCGCTTGTTCCAAATAGAAAGAATCCGCCGGTGTTTTCTTATACCAATTTTTATAATCTTCAGGATTTTTCAAGCGCAAATCGCCCGATAAATCGACTACTTTTACATCATTCTTCAATAGTTCGGGGACCAGTTTTGCTGATGCTCCCGAAGGAACAGCTAAAAAGACAACGTCTGCTTCTTCTGCGATCTGGTCAGGATCTAATTTCGTAAGCTCTAGATCACATATATCAGATAAATGCGGATATTCTGCAGAAATCGGAACGTGGTCTTTGCTTGAAGAATACATTTTATTCAATTTCAAATGGGGATGATGGATTAATAAGCGTATCAACTCGGCTCCTCCATAGCCGGAAGCACCGACAACGGCAGCTTTCATCAGAAACCTCCTGGATTGTATTTTTATTTATAAAATCTCATAATTATAAGTAATTTTTTATAATTATAGAATTGTATGAAGCATAAATCAACTGTTTTTTTCTTGGATGAGAAAAATCAGGCGCATGACAAAAATAAAATTTCGGTTCATTTAAGCAGCTAATACTCCAATCTTTTCTGTTTAAGACGTATTTTTTGCTTGATTGCACGGCCAACGCTTATTTCACCTTATGACTTGTTTTACGGATATGATTGTATATTTATTAATCATTTTGATAAAATATTCAGATTATTTCATCTGCTTTATAAGAGAAACTTATGAGTATAGCTTGAAGTTGTGCTAAAATAAAGGGAAAGTCAATATGCATCATTCATGTTTCCGGTTAAAGAAGAAACGGAGGAGTGTCGATGAATTTAGAGAAATGGTTTGAAAAAGGCATTACAGCAGAGCAATATGTCAAACAGATGGACGTCAACAAAGAAAACCTGCTTTTCATATACAACCAATTTACCATTCCGGAAGGGGAAGAGGATTTTATTAATGGTTTAAAAGAAAAAAAACTGCGCGTGATTGTGTTGACGGAAGACTGGTGCGGTGATTCGATGCTGAATGTTCCGATCTTGTTAAAGTTGGCGGAAGCCGCAGAGATGGACGTACGGTTTTTGTATCGGGATGAAAATCTTGAACTGATGGATCAATATTTAACAAACGGCACAACAAGGTCGATCCCCATTTTCATTTTTTTGAACCAAGATGGAGAAGAGGAAGCTGTTTGGGGACCTAGAGCGTCAGAAATTCAGCAGCTTGTGATCGAAAAACGTTCGGCGCTTCCGCCAATGGATCATCCGGACTTTGAGAAAAAGCATGAAGAAATGCACCAACAATTAAAAAACAGCTATTTGGAAACTGAAGAATATTGGTATGAAGTTTTTGACAGCCTGAAAACAAGGTTGGCTGAACGATTGTTTTAAAGCAGAAAAAAAGGGCCGGTAAGAGAGCTAAGGGTTCTGTTTTCTTGACCATGCCGATACATGAAAGGGATTTCTTTGGCTTTTGAATCACCCGTCACTTGTCAGCATTTTTTTCGATCACGACGGCCGACGGTATTTCGTAGTCTTTATTCATGGGACGGGGCATTTTTATTTTGTATTCGCGCGGCAAGAGAATGGTATTGGAAATCTTTCCGTTTTGGACAAATATTAATAAATTAATATCGTCCCGGTTTGCTATACCAATATTTTGGATCTTTTTCCATTCCTGGCCGAGCACTTTTTTCTGTTCCTTTTCAACCGTATAGGGCGGGAAAAGAAAGACGTGGTCGAAATGCATATGTAAGTCTTTATTAAAATCGACGTAAACGGAATTTTGATCTTTTTTTTCTATTAAAGAAAGCATAGTAGTTTCCGGACTTTCGTTGCTGGCTCGATCGCTTTGCGTATGTCCAAATAAGAGAAGCGAAAACAACAGCAAGTAAATAGGCAAAACGATCCGCTTGGCTCGTTTCTTCATATATGAAACACCTTTCAACGGAAAGGTTTCCCGCGAGCAAAGAAAGTAGAACCCTTCACCATAATACCATTGATTGCCACAGAATGTGTAACATTTTTGTAAATAAAAAGAAATCCGTGCCGTGTTGAACATTATTGTTCTATTATTCTTCCTCCAATCAATGAAGGAATATGAAGAGAGTGAACGGTAAGATAGCCGGGCTAACTCGTAGGCATCTTGTTTTGAAATCATCCCTTTTTTTGTCCCCAATGCAACCCTTTCATCCATTGCAAATCCATCGTTGTTTGATCCACCGGAAAATAGGAAGAGATTTATTTGTCGCTCTGATGTACTGTTTTTCTTGAACGATAGACGAACGCCTTTTTTGATATTGTATTTTTCGTGCTTCAACTCGTTTATCCTTTTATTTTTATCCGCAGTGGCCCGCATTTGATATGCTGCCGCTTTTATCATCAACAGTCTTTATTTGAATATGGTTTTGCAAAAGATATACAGGCAGTTTACGCAGATAGAGATGGTAGGATGAGCGAGCGCAGGCGTATGTTAAGGAAAATCTATTTTATGTGAGAAGAATTTTTTGCGTCGTCCAGAGAAGTGAAAGGTTTCTAAATATTCCTTCGATGTTTGAAGAAAGTGGATAAGCATTTGCACTTAGAGCTGCCAGTTGAAAGGGATGGGGGTGAAAATGAAGGGGGTTACAAAATTGATTCCTTCGTCTTGATAGGCTATGATGTTAGAGGGTAAATGCAAACACATACGACTTTAACAGATTAGGATGGGGAGTTATGAAAAGAGCGAGAATTATTTATAATCCGACATCAGGACGCGAATTGTTTAAAAAACATTTGCCGCAAGTCTTGCAGAAGTTGGAAAATGCCGGTTATGAAACATCCGCTCATGCGACCACCGGTGAAGGCGATGCGATCAGAGCTGCCAAAATCGCGGTGGAACGACGTTATGACATTGTGGTGGCCGCAGGAGGAGACGGGACACTCAATGAAGTCGTAAACGGGTTAGCAGAGCAGGAATATCGGCCAAAACTTGGAGTTATTCCCATGGGAACGACCAATGACTTTGCCAGAGCTCTTCAAATACCGCGTGATATTGAAAAAGCCGTCGATATCATTGTGAAAGGCGATACGCTTCCGGTTGATATCGGACGGATGAATGACCGCTATTTTATTAATATTGCCGGCGGGGGCCGGCTGACAGAACTGACATATGAAGTGCCCAGCAAACTAAAGACGATGATGGGCCAGCTTGCTTATTATATCAAAGGAATTGAAATGCTTCCGTCGATAAAGGCGACGGAATTGACGATTGAATATGATGGAAAATTGTTTGAAGGCGAAGCCATGCTGTTTTTAATTGCCCTGACCAACTCAGTCGGCGGCTTCGAAAAACTGGCTCCCGATGCGTCCATCAATGACGGTCTCTTTACTCTTTTAATTTTAAAGAAAACGAATTTAGCCGAATTTTTGCGAATTGCCACGCTGGCGCTGCGGGGAGAACATTTATCCGACGATCACGTCATTTATACAACGGCCAACCGAGTAAAAGTTCGTTCCTCTGAAAAAGTATTAATTAACTTAGATGGAGAACTGGGCGGAGAAGCACCGGCAGAATTTGAAAATCTTTATCGCCACTTGGACGTATTTGTACCTATTGAAAAAGTTCGTCCGCAAGATCGAGTGGATTGAGGTTGGCGAAAAAAATCTCATTTAAAATGCGAATCCATTTTTAGATATTGGGGCAGGCTTAGGAAGCAAAGTCCGCCCTTTTGTTATGTGCACAAATCTAATCGGATATTGCGAATGGGAAATTGAGATACTGATTTTATAGGAGATACCAAAGAAGGTGATAGGTTTGGCGAAAGTACAGGCACCGGTTCAATTAAATGAAAAGATCGAGGTTGTCTTCGATGATGTCACGCATGAAGGGCAAGGAGTGGCCAAGGTAGACAGCTATCCGTTGTTTGTTCCCGGAGCTCTGCAAGGAGAAAAGGGAACGATTCAAGTAACCAAAATCAATAAAAGCTATGGTTTTGGCAAAATCCTCGACATTTATGAAGAAAGCCCGGAACGCATGAATCCTCCGTGCCCGCTTTACCATGAATGCGGCGGCTGCCAGCTTCAGCATGTAAGCTATGAGGGGCAATTGAAAATAAAAGAAAAGCATGTGCAAGATTGCCTTGTGCGAATCGGAAAAATAACGGATGCGGAAGTCCTTCCGGCATTAGGAATGGAAACACCGTGGCATTACCGCAACAAGGCGCAAGTGCCGGTCGGTCAAAGAAACGGCAAGCTCATTGCCGGTTTTTACAAAAAACGCAGCCACGAGATCATGGAAATGGACGCTTGCATCATTCAGCAAAAGCAAACCGACGAAACGATTCAAGTCGTAAAAGACATTTGCGCCCGCTATCGCATTCGTCCTTACGATGAGAAACAGCATAAAGGCATACTCCGTCATATTATGGTCCGCTATGGCCGGACGAGCGGTGAGATCATGGTCGTCTTGATTACACGGACAAAAGACTTGCCGCATAAAAGGAAGATCGTACAAGAAATCAAAGCACGTGTGCCCGGGATCCGTTCGATTATTCAAAACGTCAACAGCAAGCGAACGAATGTCATTCTCGGCGAGGAAACGATCGTTTTATGGGGACGGGATGTCATTTATGACTCGATCGGCGATGTTCAATTTGCCATTTCGGCCAAGTCCTTTTACCAAGTGAACCCTGAACAAACGAAAGTATTGTATGACAAGGCTTTGGAATATGCCGAATTAAAAAGCGATGAAACGGTCATCGACGCTTATTGCGGCATCGGCACCATTTCGTTGTTTCTAGCCAAAAAAGCGAAAAAAGTGTACGGTGTCGAAATCGTCCCCGAAGCGATTGAGGATGCGAAGAAAAATGCCGAACTCAACGGCATCACCAATGCCGAATTTGCGGCCGGAAAAGCGGAAGAAGTCATACCGGAATGGTACAAAAGAGGAGTCAAAGCCGACGTTCTAGTCGTCGATCCCCCTCGCAAAGGATGCGACCCGGCTCTATTGGACACCATCCTGCAAATGAAACCAAAAAAAGTCGTCTACGTCTCCTGCAACCCCGCCACACTCGCCCGCGACCTCCGCATCCTCGAAGACGGCGGATACAAAACAACCAAAGTCCAACCCGTCGACATGTTCCCACAGACAGGGCATGTGGAAACAGTGGCGCAGATAGTGTTGAGGGGGAATTAAGCAGAAGGAGCCGGAAATCAATCTTTAAAAGATTTTCGGCTCTCATCTGCTTTATTTCTTTTCCAGCTGTATAACCGGTCGCAATCACCACTTTTTTGGGATATTTCGACCAATCGACATCTTGTTCTAACGTATGACCTTGTTTTTTTCCTTCCGATCTCTTGGGACAGAAAGATCTTCCATACGACCATACTGCTTTGTCTAGTTTTCGAGAGTAATAGACGTTTCTTCTATTCGACGTTCCCTCTTGTTCCATTTCGAGGAAAGTCTGGATTTCTTCCTTCATGATCAGCTCTAATTTTTCCTTTACAAACTCACGAATAACGTTTTCCAGTTGATTCATCCAATCTATATTCGATATACTTTTAGACATAGGTAGGGTACTCCTTTCTCTAAGATTTTTGCCAAATCAGAGAATACCCTACCTTTTTCTTTTGGTCTAACTAAATGCTTGACACAAAATTTTATACATCATCTATTTAAGATAGGCACATGGGTTTTATTTGGTCTATACTCATTTATTATACTATTTAATTTACTATTTCAACGTATCATCATTCGATTCACTGATTATTACATAAATGAAGATACATTTAACAGATATGTTTTTACTCCAATGGACTCGAATGGATATTTTGATTTTTTGAAGTTCAATTCGAATATCATTCCGTTTAAAAATACGATTGAATACCTAACTGGATCTGATCGTTTCAATATGGACATAATCATCAATAACACATTAGGTAACATTTTAATTTTCTTGCCATTGGGAATCTTTCTTCCTTTGCTATTTAAAAGATACAGTAGATTTTCGAAGGTAGTTGTTGCTTCAATTGTTATCAGCTTTACAATCGAAACATTACAGATCATTTTAAAAATCGGGCAATTTGATATTGATGATGTCATTCTGAATACAATTGGCAGTATCCTTGGGTTCTTACTTTTAAAGATAATAAAAAGTGTCATAACTTTACCGAAAGAAAGTTTCTTCCGAAGGATTACAAATTGATTCTTTTAAAAGTCCATTTGGAGAGGATTTATAGATAGATTAAAAAACGGGGAGTTAGCGTTTATGAAAATTGTAATGAAATTAGGATTAACAATTGCATTATGCTTTTATCTGTTAATCCTTTCAAAGTTAATTCTGTTCAAATACCTTACGATTCCAGACATCATCGGTCACTTTACATTCAGTTACGAGGGACCGTACTGGAATAGCCACAATTTTATTCCGTTTAAGACGATTACGTATTATTTGTTTTTGGCGAATGATATAAATTTCAATATACGGGTTGAAAATCTAACTGGAAATATTATTGGGTTTGTTCCATTTGGATTTATTCTTCCTTTATTGTCAAGCAAGTTTCATAGTTTTAAAAAGGTTGCGATTGCAACGTTTTGTTTAAGTATGACATTCGAACTGCTTCAACTTATTTTTAGATTTGGAAGTTTTGATGTCGATGATTTGATTTTAAATACCATTGGCGGAATGATAGGGTATATACCCATAAAACTTGCGAGAATGTACATAAAACATATACGGGGAAAACAAAAGAGTGTAATGGATTAAATTTGAAGGTTTAGGTGAATTCCACTACTCTTGTTACAGGTTGTCTACATTCAGCACTCTACGCATGTGGAAGCAGTGGCGCAGATGGTGTTGAAGGAGAAATAAGCAGAGGAAGCCGGAAATCTGAAAAAGATTTTCGGTGTTCCATCTGCTTTTTTTCAATTCGCTCAATATCATCGATGTAGGATTTCAGGAGCCAATTCTTTGAAATCCATAAAGGCTTCCAGTAACTGTTTTAATTCCTCAATGGCAAGTTCATCATGTGTTGTTTGAAGGGGATGCTGCCCATATGAAATAGGAAAGTGATTTGTTCGGCACTAGGTGGGATATAAAAGAAAGGATCTTTTAAATTTTTATGTTGATTTTTAGACGATAGAAAAAGACCGAAATAAATCGGTCTTTCAGAGTGTAGACAAAAGGCATCCGAATGTGCGCTTTCGGATGCCTTTTGACATTTTTATACTTTAAAGGTTGGGATTAGACCCCTCTAAGGGGTCTATTTTATGCCATTATTGGACTTTTCCATGCCCAGCAGGCCATCTTTTTCAAATTCATTGCAGCAAAAGTTAGCATCGCCTGCATGGACAATTTTTTTAAACCTCTTAAAGTTGTCCAACGCATACCATGCTTTTCCTTTGCATCAGCAAAAACACGTTCAATGGTTTCTTTCCGTCTTGCATAAATGCTCTTATTCTCTTGTGTATGCCGAAGATGATCAGCTTCCTCTAAATAAAATTCCCATACATGTCGCTGAATCAGTTTTTTATGCTCCTTACTTTGGGTGCACTTCGAAAGGAATGGACAATCTTTACACTGGACTGGATCAGAAAAATATTGACGATAGCCTTCCTTCGTCGTAGTTGCATATTTTAACACTTGTCCTTGCGGACAAAGATAACAATCGTAGTATTCATCGTAAACATACTCATGTTTTTTGAAATAACCATCCTTTGTACGAGGGCGAGTATAAGGTAAAGCAGGGGTCATATCATTTTCAAATATGTATTGGGCAACGGCGGGAGTTTTATATCCAGCGTCAGCAGCAACTACAACCGGTTTTCCATGTTTTTCGATGACTTTTTCAAGAAGTGGCTCCAATACGGAACTGTCATGAATATTCCCTGGCGTTACAATAGCCCCCAAAACAAAGCCATTTCGATCCGCAGCAGCATGGAATGAGTAAGCAAACTGTTTTGTTCGCTCGTCTTTTACGTAGTAACCACTTTCCGGATCAGTGGTACTTTCTTTTATTTCTTTATATTCTTCTTTCCCAAATTTATCTGGAGGAAATGGCTTTTTTCCATGTGCTTCTCGATCAGCATTTATCTCATCTTGTAGACGTGCTTGATAGGCTTTCGTTTCTTTTCGAACCACTTTCTTCTCAAATTTATGCTTATTCGCACTCGCTTTGACATGAGTAGAATCAATAAAGACATGCTCACTGCTTATCAGCTTCTTATCTGCAGCTTCTTTCAAAATGCGATAGAATATCTGTTCAAATAAGTCTGTATCCTTAAAGCGTCGCTCGTAGTTTTTCCCAAACGTTGAAAAGTGAGGTACCTTATCATAAAAACCAAATCCAAGAAACCAACGGTAAGCCAGATTCGTTTCGATTTCCTCTATAGTTTTTCGCATGGAACGAATACCGAAGGTATATTGGATGAAAGCCATTTTAATCAATACAACTGGATCAATACTTGGTCGACCTCTTTCCGATGAATACATGTCTTGAACAAGCGAATAGATAAATGAAAAATCAATAGCAGCGTCGATTTTACGAACCAAATGATCTGCAGGTACAAGTTGGTCTAAAGCTATCATTTCTATTTGATCACGATTCATCTGTGTATTTTTTGTTAGCACTTCATCCACCTCAATTCATTACGGTATCTTAATTATACAAAAAAAGACTGTCGGCAAATCCGGTTTTTTCGGATTTGTCGACAGTCTGAAAGACCGAAATAAATCGGTCTTTTTTGTATGTCTTGTTCAATTAAACCCCTGTTAGCACAATAAAAAAGGCGGCATCACTTATTGAAGCAGTGCCCCCGTTAGTTGTACAAGCGCCTATTCCAATGATTCAAAATAGTACGTACTATGTGTAAAACGACGAACTTCTCTTTTGTTTTCTTTGATTTTCTCGTGCAATCGCATTATTTGTCAACCGCAATAACCATTTGAATTTGTCATACAGGGCTTGAAATATTTATAACCTTTAGAAAGAAGGTGGATTATAATCAGCAGGTTATAAAGGAGTGGAAATATGATTCTCTCTAAATTTATAGATGAGCTCCCCATTCTCCCTATTTTAAAACCTCGGTGGAAAGATCGTAAGCGTAAAATAATCCCCACCTTTTAATGATAGGGATTAAATACTATTATTGTGATAAGTTATTAAAAACCCGACAATTCAAAGGAATTGTTTTGGACCAAGGAAGTAGTTGATCAAGCTCATCCATATTGCTTATATCCATATTGGGAAGCCTTTCAAATAAGTAGCGAAGATAATAAAATGGATTTAATTTATTCTCTTTTGCTGTCTCCACAATACTGTAAATGATTGAGCTGGCCTTAGCTCCTTTCGGAGTATTGCTAAAAATCCAGTTCTTCCTACCGATCACAAATGGTTTAATGGATCGTTCACTTCGATTATTATCGATTTCTAAACGTCCATCCTCTAAAAATGCCACGAGTTTTTCCCATTGGTTGAGGCAGTATGTAATGGCTTGACCTAATAGACTCTTTGGTAAAACATTGCTTTTCTCTGTTTTTAGCCATGCTGAAAAAGCCTCCAACAATGGTTGGCTGTGTTTAAGTCGTTTTTTATATCGTTCTTCTGGTGTACATTCTTTCAAATCACGCTCGATGGCAAATAGCTGATTACAGAAATTGAGTCCTTCCCGAACTGTGACTGCTGAATGACGTTTGGATTCAGGAAGTACGTTTAAAGCCTCATCGAACTTTCTGCGGGCATGAGCCCAACATCCAACTAATGTTACGCCGGATACCTTATGGTATCCTGCATATCCATCGACATGCAGGTATCCTTTAAACCCTTTTAGGAATTCTTTGGCATGTTCTCCTGCTCTAGTTTCCTGATAGTCATAAAGGACAAGTGGTGGATCCTCTCTTCCAGTCCGATAAAGCCACATGTAAGATTTCGATGTACTTGACCTTCCAGGTTCATGTAAAACCTGAACAGTTGTTTCATCCGCATGTAGAATGTCTTTAGAGAGGAGATGCTCTTTCATTCGTTGATAAATTGGCGCAAGCCATTTTTCGGCACCATAAAGCATCCAATTGGCCATGGTTTGCCTGGATAAGATCACACCTAATCGTTTGAACTGTTGTTCTTGGCGATATAGAGGTAGCCCCTCTACATATTTTTGATTCATAATATATGCCATGCTTGACGGTGAAGCTAAACTTTTTGGATACACAGATTTTGGGGCAGGTGCTGTAACGATTGGTGTCTCTATTTCATTACGCTCACAATGACGGCATCCATAGACATATCGAACGTGTTTTAAAACTTTGACTTGAGCCGGAATAATCACTAATTCTTGTCGTACTTCTGTGCTCATTTCGTGTGTTTTTTCACCGCAACACGAACAGACCTGCTCTTCTTCGGGTAAACGATATTCAATCGTTTCCATAGGCAGGTTTTCAAACGTAGCTTGACGTTGACCACGTTTCTTTTTACGACGATATGTAATTGTTTCAACAGTTGGCTCTTCGGCTTTTACATTAGACTCTACCTCTGCTTCATTGAATAAAGGTAGTTCTAATTGATTAGGATTTGTTTTTTCGCTTGAAGAGCCAAATTTTCGTTTTTGACTAAGACGATACTGTTCTTCATACCATCGTAATTTCGCCGTCAATTCAACGATTTGCTGTTGAAGTTTTTCAATTAATTCAAATGGGTTTTGGGTAGGATTCTTTAAATTTTTCATCATGTAGTAATAATTCGACGGTTTTAGCTATTTTCCTCCAAGGTTTTTGTTAAAAGTAAAAAATTCATATAACTGTTCTAGCCTTTACTTCTGGGTGTGCTTTCTTTTGCTCCATTGCAAGACCATCCAATAACCAGCGTAATTGCCGATAACTAATTTGTATCGTTCCAGTGTCATTTTCATTTGGCCATTGAAATTTTCCTTTTTCCAATCGACGATAATAAAGCCAAAAACCATTATAGTCCCAGTGAAGAATTTTTAATTTATCTCGCTTTCGATTACAGAACACAAAATAGCTTGATGAAAAGGGATCTAAATCAAATCCCTCTTTCACCAAAGCAGCTAATCCATCAATGGATTTTCTCAAATCAGTACTTCCTTTTGCCAAGTAAACTCGTTCAGCTCTTGTACCAACTAACATGTTGATTTCAACGTCCTAACCACTTCTGAAAGAAAGGCCGGATCGAAACCAGGTTTTACTTCAATTGAAATCCCACTAATTTCAATCCGTAATGAATTTTCAACTGTTTGTGAATGATCTTCTAGGGTAACGGATGCCCATTTTGTAGACTTTCCTTGATTTTTTATTGGATTTTCAATTTTTCTTAACCAGTATTTAAACTGGTGAATACTCCATTGATTTTCCTTGCACCAGTTTACTTGAGTTTGACCGCTTTTACGATAGTCAGCGATTCGTTGTTCCCAAACCTTTCGTAATTCAGGATTCTTAGGCATAAAAAAACCTCCTTCAATTTCATCTTGAGGAGATTATCTCATGAAATTAGCACATCAAGAAGGTGTCCAAGATTTGACGCTTACGAAAGATCCGTTTCATACTTATTATGAAGTGAATATGACGGAATTTAAACAGTCGCTCCATAGCGAATTAAATGATACAACTGTATGGGGCTATGAAGGAAGTTATCCAGGACCTACAATTGAAGTAGAGAGCGGAGAAAAAGTGTTTATTAAATGGATGAACAATCTTCCAGATAAGCATCTTTTGCTGGTAGACCATACGGTGCATGGTGCCCATGTGGATGTACCGGAAGTACGAACGGTGGTACACGTACATGGCGCTAGTGTTGAATGGGAAAGCGATGGCTACCCGGAGGCTTGGTTTACACAAGGATTCAAACAAGTCGGTCCCTATTTTAGAAAGCAAATATATCAATATGATAATGACGATCAAGCTTGCACCCTCTGGTATCATGACCATGCGCTTGGTATCACGAGACTCAATGTGTATGCTGGATTGGCAGGATTCTATCTTATCAGAGATCATCGGGAACGTTTATTGAATTTACCAAGTGGGAAATATGAGGTCCCTCTTATGATACAAGACAAGACTTTTCATAAAGATGGTTCTCTTTATTACCCGAAGCAGCCAGAAAAACCAGTCCCGGAATTAGAAACGTCGATCGTTCCTGAATTTTTTGGAGATACCATCTTGGTGAACGGAAAAGTATGGCCGTATCTAAAAGTGGAACCCCGTAAATATCGATTCAAGCTGTTAAATGCATCTAACACCCGTTTCTATAGGCTAAAGCTTGATTCGGGACAACTTTTTTATCAAATCGGGACGGATGGAGGATTCATGCAACACCCGATAGGCGTCAAAGAAATCACGTTGGCACCTGCAGAACGAGCAGATGTGATCATTGATTTTACCAATCTTGAGGGCAAGAATATGATCATGACAAATGATGCCCCCGCGCCATTTCCAACCGGAGATCCACCAAATGAAAA
Organism: Bacillus sp. FSL W8-0102; assembly: GCF_038007225.1. Classification (NCBI taxonomy): domain Bacteria; kingdom Bacillati; phylum Bacillota; class Bacilli; order Caryophanales; family Bacillaceae; genus Bacillus; species Bacillus sp. FSL W8-0102. Next base: position 3,285,283 of record NZ_JBBOWT010000001.1, on the reverse strand, counting down.
TACAGGTACTGTGATGCAGTTTAGAGTGACTCTTCCACTGTCAAGTGTTGATACGAGTGTTATTCCGGCTTATATGATGCCTCTTCCCAAAATAAAAGAACAGTCCGCTTCAAAGAAACGATCCCTAACATTAAATGAGAATACGGATAAGTACGGTCGTAAAATCATGCTATTGGATAATAAACACTGGGATGCCCCTATAACAGAGAATCCTAAATTGGGATCAACCGAAATATGGTATCTTATTAACTTAACGGAGGATACACATCCTATTCATCTTCACTTAATTAATTTTCAAATATTAGACCGGAGGGAGTTCAATGTAGAAAAGTTTAAAAAGGAGAGAATGATCCATTATACTGGTCCTGCGTTGCCTCCCGAACCACAAGAACGAGGATGGAAAGATACAGTAAGAGCTAATCCTAACCAGGTCACTCGAATAATCATGAAGTTTGGTCCTTATACAGGGTTGTATGTATGGCACTGTCATATCTTGGAGCACGAGGATTATGAGATGATGAGACCGTATATTGTGATCCGATAATAGACTGTTCTCCTTGAGTATGTACTTGAACTGTATCTATGCTCGTAAATATCCAATTAAACCGATGTTAATGTCTGGACAAATTGTTTTGTTAATTGAATTTAAATTTAGATTAAAGATAAGTGTCCCACGTACATCTCATTTTAATTAAATTTTCCTATCCTCAGTACTCATCCCATGTGAGTGCTGTGCGTTGATAGAGAGGATTAGAGAATAAGCAGATGGGTTCGAGAATCGGTAAAAGATTCTCGGACTCCCATTTGCTTTTATTTCGATTCGGTCAATGAACCTGGCGTTAGCTCTTTAAAGGACAGGAACTTTTAAAATTGTATTTTGATTATTTGTTGGCTAATCCATTCAACCGAATTTTGGTTAGAGATTGGTGTATGGAAAGAGGTTCCGTTCAAACTATATAGGATATTTCTTGATTGATTACGATTACTTTTTTCAATCAAATCGATCAACTCTTCTTTACTTAAATCAGCTTGATGAAAAAGAGAAAGAATTAAGGATTCATAGGACATGAATTGATACAATTGAATAAAGTCAAAAGTATTTTCGACATTAATTAATTCCATTAACCTCTCATTGTTTAAAAATGTCCTAAAGGGTCCATAAATTCCCTTTTCATCTTCACTGACGATATAAACAGGACCGAGATACAAGCTCAATAATACAAGGGAAAAAATAGTGATAAAACGTTCGCCGGCATTTTTTCCATTGGCCAAAATACAACCAATTAATGTTTCTAAAGCAGCTTCAGAATGAGAATCGATTTCTTTAACGTCTTTCCGAAAGAAGTCTCCCATCCTCTAGGAATGTGAAGGTGTGAATAGCACCAATGAGTAGGTGGGAGATGAATTTCGGTTGGCTTTAGCCAAAGTTATTTTTCCAATCCCTTTCTCAACAATTCTAAGATTGCGGCTGTTCTAGTTGGAATCCCATTTTCTTTTTGATATTGCTCCAATTTTTCTAATATCGTCTTAGGCATACGAATTTCTACACGTTCTTTCTCTTCTCTCATGATTATCACCTCATATTGATTGTACGGATTTTTTACGGTATAATCAATATATACGAAATTTTTCCGCACAAAGTGAGGTGAATTGATATGGCCAAGCAAAACAAAGCTTTCAAGTTTCGTTTGTTACCAAACAAAGAACAATCCGCATTATTAGCTAAGACATTTGGTTGTGTTCGCTTTGTCTACAATAAGATGTTAGCTGAACGCAAAGAAACGTATGAAAAGTTCAAGGATGATAAAGAATTGCTTAAAAAGCAAAAGTTTCCGACCCCTGCAAAATATAAAAGTGAATTTCCATTCCTAAAAGAAGTGGATTCTTTAGCTTTGGCAAATGCACAAATGAACTTACAGACTGCTTATAAGAATTTCTTTGAAGGAAATGCGGATTTTCCAAAGTTCAAAAATCGTAAAGCAAAACAATCCTATACAACTAATATGGTCAACGGAAATATTAAGCTAGAAAATGGTCATATCAAACTGCCAAAAATCAAAAAGCCAATAAAAATGAAACAGCATAGAGAGATACCTGCTGATTATAAAATCAAATCTTGCACTATTTCTAAAACAAAGACAGGCAAATACTACATTTCAATTTTGACAGAATATGAGAAAGATATTCGTCCAGTTAAAATACAGAAAGTTGTTGGTTTGGATTTTGCTATGGATGGTCTATATGTCGAGAGTGAACAGGGTAAGAAAGCCAATTACCCACGTTACTATCGGCAAGCCTTAGATAAATTAGCAAAAGCACAACGAATTCTTTCTCGAAGAAAGAAAGGTTCTGCAAGATGGGAAAAACAACACCTGAAAGTGGCTAAGCTACATGAAAAGACAGCGAATCAGCGCAGAAACTTTCTTCATCATAAGTCAAAAGAATTAGCAACAAACTATGACGCTGTGATTATTGAGGACTTAGACATGAAAGGCATGTCTCAAGCCCTCAACTTTGGAAAAAGCGTTCATGATAACGGCTGGGGGATGTTCACTACTTTCTTAGCGTATAAGCTAAAAGAACAGGGGAAACAACTTGTGAAAATTGATAAGTGGTTTCCCTCCACTAAGAAGTGTTCATGTTGCGGCAAGGAAAAAGAAATGCCATTATCTGAACGTGTATATAAATGTTCTTGCGGCTTTGTATTAGATCGCGATCACAATTCAGCAATCAATATCAAAAATGAGGGATTACGCTTATTAGCATAAAGAATAATAACTTTCGGAACGAGAGGGTTAGCTCGGTCAATTTTCTGTCATTAGACGGGATTACCCGAGAAGCCCCCACTTCAATCAAACCGTAAGGTTGATAAGTGGAGGGTAGTTCACTGGAATCACGTATTGTTTGATTTGTTCTTACAGCTTCTAAAGATATGTTTTTCAATATATTGAATGCGGCTTCTTTTGTGCCAATCATATCCCTTAATAATTCAAATATGATTTGTAAATCTGCTACGTATATTTCATGCTCTGTAGATAGAATTCGAAATAATTCATAATAGTATTTTTCAAATGCCTTTTCATCGGGTAAGTTTTTTGAGGCTTCTTCAAGAATGATGTCTGGAATGAGAATGACTTTAGATAGTTGAAATCCCTTTTGTATAATAAAAGGATTACACACAGCGTCCTTCCTTAGCTTTGACAGCATCATATTATCCATAATATACAGTGCTTGATTAGCGTATAAAGATTTTTTTAGGCTTTCCGAATGAAATTGGATAAAAGGTTTTATGGGACGGATCTTAGGATTTTCGATAACCTTCATTTTCACTTTCGCCCGCTAACTCTTTTCGCCAATCTAGCACTAAATGATATAATTTTTTATATTTATTGATGATGGATTGATAATCTTCTTCATTTAGGTTATTTTCCGCTTTTGATATCAAATTTTTATAATCGTCAATTTTAATTTTATTGCTAGCTGCAAATAAGGTTCGGTCTATTTCATCAGGCAGGTTATTTTTATAATCATAATCAATAATATCTTTAGCTTCATCAATGGTAATGAATTGATTTTGAGCCAGTTTTATTACGATTGCCTTATAAGGAACTTCAAAAACAGGAATTAAATGAACTGCAATGTCGGTTAAACTAAGACTGCTATCCTTTTTTAAAGATAGATATTTCCGATTTAAAATATGATCATTAATCAGAAGTTCACCTGCAAAAAGATTTGGCAGTCTCTCCTTTTCATCAAAAATACTGTCTATCTGAACAAAATTTTCTTCTTTTTTCTTCACCTTATCTTTATCAAAATAAAAGTGATAGAACTCATGCGCCCACATAAAGTTCTCATAAATTTTAGGCTGTGCTGTGTTGATTTGTATATAAAAATCCTGATTGTAATAAAAAACTAAACCACCATAATCTGAATTTTTAATGGGAAATTCTAATACGCGTGCATTTTCATATAAATAAGTTTTAATGAATTCTAAAGGCTTAGAGGCAATAAGAGGATCACCGGAAGACTTTAACATCTCAATTTTTGATTTCACTTCAGGCAAATAATCTCGATTAAAATTGACTACTTTTTCTATATTCTCTTTATTGATCACGATGTTCTCCTCCAAACATAACTGGTGGATGAGACAAAGGTTTGAGAACATCAATCAATTCGACGAATTCTCTAAAAACTTTCATCCCTTCTTTAAATGCTTCATTCACTTCTCCATTTAAAGAAAGTGCAGCAAAATCCATAAAATTTTGTTCTTCCATTTTTTCATTGACACCTTTAGGCAAATCCATTTCTTTACGATGAAAATAAAAGGGATCTTTAATTCTAAACAGCTTTAACATTTTCTCCTCAAATTGATCCACATTTCCTTCACCTTTAAGAAATCTGTAAAAAGCACCTTTGCTTATTCCTAATCGATCTATAACCCAGTTATGTTTAATACCTTTCGCATCTAAATATTTCCTTATATTTTCTCCAATTATTTTTTTGGCCTCGCTCATCATCACACCTCCAAGTCTTTTGGTATTCATTTTGTATACTTCTATATATTATTATACGCAATAAACGTAAAAAAGTACATTATCTTAGACGAAATAGTGCATGTTTTGAATACTTTTATAAGATAAAGATGAAAACCAAAAAAATCCGTCCTTCAGCTAAAGTTTTTCCATTCTGAAGTTATGATTAACTTCTATCGGTAACAATATGAATTGTCTACACTCTCGGCGACGAAACGATCGTTTTATGGGGACGGGATGTCATTTACGACTTTATAGGTGACGTCCAATTTGCTATTTCAGCAAGGTCCTTTTACCAAGTCAACCCTGAACAAACGAAAGTATTGTATGACAAAGCTTTGGAATATGCCGAATTAAAAGGCGATGAAGCGGTCATCGACGCTTATTGCGGCATCGGCACCATTTCGTTGTTTTTAGCGAAAAACGCGAAAAAAGCGTACGGCGTTGAAGTCGTCCCCGAAGCGATCGAAGACGCAAAGAAAAACGCTGAAAACGGCATCACCAATGCCGAATTTGAGGCAGGAAAAGCAGAAGAAGTCATTCCAGAATGGTACAAAAGAGGAATCAAAGCCGACGTTCTAGTTGTCGATCCCCCTAGAAAAGGATGCGACCCAGTTCTATTAGAAACCATCCTTCAAATAAAACCAAAAAAAGTCGTCTACGTCTCCTGCAACCCCGCCACACTCGCCCGCGACCTCCGAATCCTCGAAGACGGCGGATACAAACCCCTCAAACTCCAACCCGTCGACAAGTTTCCGCAAACAAGGCATGTGGAGTGCGTGGTATTGATGTCAAGGGTTGAGAAATAAAGATACTTTAAGCACTTATAGATAAAGGGTTTCCTGACAATGAATTTTTCTCATGACATCTTTGTCGAGGACGTTAATGTCGGGAAACCCTTATTTTTATTCTTTGAGGAAACATGTCAACTACCATGAAAGTGATAGGGATCGAGTTGATAGGTTAGATTTTTTATTGGGGTTGAGAAGGCAGGATAGATAATTAAAAAGATACCATAGGACAAGTAATTCAAAAGTATACAAATCCTTTTACAAAAGCTGAATATGTATACAGCTTAATAGAAAGTGAGGTGCAGCAAGATGGCAGTTAATAAAAATGTAATGATTATACCTGCAATTAAACGTGTAGGCAACAGCCGAAAAGAAGATGAAACACCAAAACTTCGGGTCGCTGCTTATTGCCGAGTTTCTACAGATAGTGATGAGCAGGCTAGTAGTTACGAAGTGCAGATTGAACACTATACAGAGTTTATCAAGAAGAATTCAGAGTGGGAATTTGCAGGGATTTTTGCTGATGATGGTATCAGCGGCACAAATACAAAAAATCGCGACGAATTTAATCGAATGATTGATGAGTGTATGGCTGGGAAAATTGATATGGTTATTACCAAATCAATAAGCCGATTTGCTAGAAATACCTTGGACTGTCTACAATACATCAGAAAACTTAAAGATAAAAACGTTGCGGTATATTTTGAGAAAGAAAATATCAATACACTGGATGCCAAAGGTGAAATTATGCTTACCATTATGGCATCCTTAGCGCAACAAGAGAGCCAGTCATTAAGCCAGAATGTAAAGCTTGGCTATCAATACCGATACCAACAGGGAGAGGTAATGGTCAATTGTTCTAGGTTTTTAGGATATACCAAAGATGAAAATAAGCGATTAGTAATTGTGCCGGAGGAAGCTGAAATAGTTAAAAGGATTTACCGAGAGTATCTTGGAGGCTCAAGTATGGATAAAATCAAAAAAGGACTTGAAGCTGATGGCATACTTACGGGAGCGGGAAAAAAAGGTGGCATACCAGTACTATAAGGAAAATATTAAGCAATGAAAAATACATTGGTGATGCACTGCTCCAAAAAACTTATACGGTAGATTTTCTTACAAAAAAGAGGGTTGTAAATAACGGAATCGTACCTCAGTATTATGTAGAGAATAACCATGAAGCCATTATTCCGCGTGAAATCTTTATGCAGGTACAAGAAGAGTTAGTTCGTAGAAGTAGAGGACATATAAGTACTAGTGGAAAGAAAAGAAACTTTAGTTCAAATCATGTATTTTCACAAATTATCTTCTGTGGAGAGTGTGGCGAAATATACCGTAGAGTTCATTGGAATAACCGAGGTAAAAAATCGATTGTTTGGAGATGCATCAGTAGACTTGAGAATACAGGGTTAACTTGTCATTCCCGAACCGTGCTGGAGGATATGATAGGCCTTGCTACGGTGGAGGCAATTAATAAACTAATAGGGCAAAAGAATGGCTTTTTAACTATCTTAAAGGAAAATATAGAAACAGTGATAAGTGAAACGGACAATAATATTGTTGCCGAGATAGATAAAAAGCTAGAGGAATTACAAAAAGATCTTTTGAGACTGGCCAATTCCAAAGAGGATTATAACGACATTGCTGATGAGATTTATAGGCTCAGAGAAGAAAGGCATAAGGCTTTAGCAGAAGAAGCAGGCAAAAAAGGTTCCAAGCAAAGACTAGAAGATATGGAAAAGTTCCTAAATGAACAATCCAGCCTCCTTGAGGAATATGATGAGCAGCTAGTAAGGAGACTTATAGAGAAAATAACGGTCTATGATGATAAACTAACTATTGAATTTAAATCTGGTGTAGAAGTATATGTATAAACATAACCTTCATGAATGACCACCATTCAGGAGATATATTCTCTTGATTGGTGTTTTTCTTCTTATTGACTAGAATTGGTAAAAGGCATATAATCTTATTAACAATGTTGTTAATATTGTTATTGATAAGGAGATGACAACATGGGTGATGTTAATGAGTTACTAGAACAAGCTATTAAGGAAACTGAAAACTTGAATGAAGGTGAAGTCTTTCTTGTCAAAGATCTGTTCAAGGGTTATGTATGGAATAGAATACCCAGAAAGGATCGACTTCTGCTTGGGACTTTATTTTTAAACTACGTAAATAAAATGGAAGGTAATATAAAGGCTATTGAAAAGACGTCATCTAACCAGCAGAGGTATCAGAAGGTTTGAGGATATAGCAAAACTATTATGAAGGGCAATAAATAACTATAAATTATATTAGGGTGTATGGGGTGGATGCTTTGCTTAATTTAAGGCAATTAGTAGATGACTTTTTCTTGTTTGTTCAGTCTAAGAGTATTGAAATTTATAATGAGTTTAGCCTCCAGCATGAGCTGGGGATATTCCTACGTGAAAAGCTTCCAGACTATCGTATTCAATTTGAAAGAAATGTATCATACTTCACACCAGACAATAAAACTATAAAAAAAGAAATAGATATTACTATTTTTAATGAAGATAAATCAGAGAAGTATGCAATTGAACTTAAGTGCCCATTAAATGGTCAGTATCCAGAACAGATGTATTCGTTCGTGAAGGATATTAAATTTATGGAGGAGCTTAAGAACCGAGGATTTACTAAAACAGCTGCTGTTGCTCTTGTTTCAGATAGACCTTTTTATGAAGGGTGCAACAATGAAGGTATATATAAGTTTTTTAGAGAAGAATATTCTGTTTACGGTTGTATTTTTAAGCCAACAGGTGTAGGAAAAAACAAAGATAGCATTGCATTAACAAGCAGATATGATTTTATCTGGCAGGACTTAAGTGACGGTCGTAAATATTACGTAATAGTGATTTGAAGTATTTAATTGAAGAGGGGGGATATTTTGTGAATAAATTGATTGGCGAGATTTGGCAATATTCACACTATTATGGTGATATGTTATTTACTTCTTTGCGTTTACATGAAAATGAAGAAGACTATGCTGCTATATTAGTTTTGTTTAATGCGATGGAGTTAATCTGTAAATCTGTAAGAGAAAATTATAATCAAAACTTTTTACAGGATTTGTCCGATTTAAAAAATAATAATATTCTATCCGAAGAAGATTATCATTTTCTAGCTAGCAAAGAATCTGGTACCAGAGGCATAAGAAATATCATGACACATAGAAATGCATACCAATATTGTTTAGAGGGTACTGATGGTAAAGCTCTTCCCTTTGCAGAACCGGGAACTTGGACAATAGTATTTGAAAGCTACGCTCCTAGAATAATTCAAATATTATATGAGATTTTAAACAACTCTCATTGGAAAATTGAAGAGCGATAGCATTTAGGCATTTGAAATGAGATCGTTAGTAAAATATAAATGGATAATTGCATTGTGTTGTTAGTAGAAACAATCAAACAGGTGCAATTATAGAAATGTGGTGATTCTGATGAAAAATGGATGTATATATTGTGGTGTTACGGAGGATTTATCAAAGTCTGATATAATCCCAGATGCCCTTACTAATGCCAAGATGATAAATCCTAATGTATGTAGAATTAAGCATAATAATGATTTTAGTGATATGTTTGAAGCTGAGGTTATCCAAAAGCTGGCGTTGATAACAAATGAACTTGATATCAAATCAAGTAAAGGAAAAAATTATGCATCTTATGAATCAATAATTACTGTTGGTGATACTGACTACAATGCAAAAATAACCTCTGAAACTGAATTGTTCGGAGGAAAAAAGAAGATGCGTAGTGTTGATGGGAAATATTTGTTGGGGCCAATCGATGAAATTAAGAAAATTAAGGCTGCGAACGATACAAACGTTAGTGAAATTGATGTCAATCAGATAGAGATTGAAAAAAGAGTACCACTAGATTTATCAGTATTTTTTAGCATGGCTATGTATAGAATGGTAGCTAAGATTGGATTTGAATGGTACTGTGCAAAGAATAAAGTCATGTCAAAAATAGATGATTTTACACCTATCATCGATTTTATAACAAGAAGTAACGGGGGAAAAGTAGTATCGATTGTTAGCAACCCAGAAATATATGCACTGTTCAATAATATGGTCAATTATGGAAGTCATGCCTTATTGTCATATGTGTCAAAAGATAACTCAGTTAATGTAATTATAAATCTATTTGGTATTGCTATATATAATGTACGGGTTTGTGATAAACCCTTAGATGGCTGTAAATATAATGTACTGTTCCAAGAATTGACACTCGATGCAAAGCATATCTGTTTTTCAGATACGGATATAGAAAATTTACAGGAACACTTTATCAATAGTTTTGAACCTACAAATATTGGTGATGGTTTAACAGCCATGATACCTAAGGATATGACAGATAAGACACTTAAATATAAACTGATGTATGTCACGAATTATGAATTATTTTTTGAGAAACTAAATCTTATTGATGAGCCAACGCAAGAAGTAATAACTCTTATACTAAATAATATTCAAAGTTTACTGCAAGAATCTGCTATTACTATAAGAGGATTGAAGCGGTTTGTAAAAGAACACTGGAAACATTTTGAACAAGGAATCAGATTAAATCCCAAAGGAACAAATAAAAAATCTATCTTTATGTTTTATATGCTTTTCATCATAGGGCAGTCGAATGGAAAAATAAAAAACATTCATGATTTGTATACAGTAATTAAAGATAAATTTTCGAGTGATACCATTAACATTAGTGATGAAATGTCTAATAAACTACATGAAGAAATGTTATCGAATGAATCACATTCAGAGTTAATGACAAAAGGTGCAAAAATAATTGAGAGTTGGAGTTTTGAATAAGAGTGGATATGTTCCCGCCTACCGATATTGCAAAAAGAGCCTTTGACGTGTTTCCGACTACCGACAATGTAAAAGACATCAATCCACCCCGCTCGTTGCATGTGGAGGCCGAGGCGGAGATAGTGTTGAGGGGAAATTAAGTAGAAGGAGCCGAAAATCAGTAAAAGATTTTCGGTGTTCCATCTGCTTTTATTTCGATTCGGTCGATGAACCGCGAGCGATAGCACTTTAAAGGATAAGAACTCTTCGAAGTTTTTCTTCAACTCTCAAAAAAGACAGAAGGCTAAGGCATTTCTCTATCTCTATCCATCTTCGACAAATTTTGAGGCGTGACAGGCACAGATCTCAGGACTAGGTTTGACACATTCGCCTTTACAATAAGGGCATTGTCATTTCACTACACGATCTTCCTCTAAGCTATATATCCCGATTTTTCGAGGGCTGTAAGTCGCATTGTAATGATGTTGGTCTTCCTCTGGTATTGGATCACCTTGAAGACAGGATTCGTAATGTGGACGGGTATTTCAAGTCATCAACCAAATTGACCACTACTTTACTCAAAAGGATTTAACAAAAGAATCAGAGAGTATAGTACATGAATCCATATTGAGAGGGAGATGAGCATATTTCAAAAAATGTCCGATTTTACCGGAAAATCTAATAGAATATACCGGTTATTTAAAACTTCAATGCAAACGAAAACCTTCCAACATTTATAAATATATTGCCGCATTAAAGGTATTCTTTGCATTTTTGCTTTCTAGAGGGATCATTAAAGACAATCCGATGGCACGTATCAAAATCGAAAAATTGGAATATGCTAATGGGGCTAATCAAATAAAATGGCTTACAAAAGAAGAACTAGACCGATTCATTGGTTATGTACAATTGGAGCCAAACGAATTCAAACGGCTGTGCAAATGCCATGATCGACTTAATGCTGGATGCAGGACTTCGGGTAAATGAGGTTGCTCCATTAGAAATAAACGACATCATATCTAAAGATAAAGGTGTTCAAGTGTGATCACTCGGGAAAGCAAGGGGAATAAGTTTGCCACTATATTACTGGTTCAAAAGCACGCCAGAAATTTACGTAAATGGCTGAAGTATCGAAAAAATTTAGAAATGTACATACATAAAGAATCCACACGGTTATTTGTATCCGAGCGTTTCCCATTTTTATCCGAGCTAGGAATTCAAAAAATGCTGACTAAATACGCACGTCTTGCCAATATGGAGAACAATACTCCACACCGCTTTCGACATAGCTTCTGTAAGAACTTGGCCAATGCCGGAACGCCGATTGAAACTATTCGGAAATTTGCACGACATGAAAGATTCAAATAACAGTGATATATGTTGACTCATTATAGGAAGAACAGTTGGAGGCGTTGAGGAGGATATATTAATATTTGGTTTCAGTGAATAAAAATAATATATAATACTAAAGGACATAGCATAATAAGGGAATCAAAACTTTGACCCATTTCATTATGCCATGTCCGATATTTGCAATATTATCTTATTCAACATCTTATAAATTTATTCTTCATTTTAATACTATATTTTTTATCTGTATTTGTCAATGTAATTTTTTGTAGAAATTTATGGTATACTTTAAAAAAATCAATTAGATTGAGGGGAAAGAAGTGTCAGAAGAAAAGTTGTTAGGTGGTCAACGTTATTTTATTAGTAAGATCATGGAGTATTTTAATTATTCTAAATCCCAACAATCTCAAATGTTTACAAAAGCCTTACAGGAAAAGAGATATGATAGCATAACATTAATGTTTAGCGAATTTTTGGAAATTGAGCAAGATATTAGGGAAGGAACTAGTGATAAAACTAAATTAAAACATAGTTTAATCAGTTCAATGAAAAGTATTTTATTTCATTGTAAACAGAATCCTTTATTAATAAAGGGAGAGTTAGCCAGGGATATAAGTTTTCTAGTTAAGAGAATTCAGGAATTTTTAAATGAAGGAGAAAAAGAAAAAGTAGATCAAGAGAAATTAAATACTATACGTATTTCAATTTCTAGTTTAGTAAAAAGATATGATTCTGAAAGTTTAATTGAAGAATATATTGATTTAATTTTAGAGGTTCCATTATCCTACAAAGAGATCGATTTAATAGTCCAGTATTTTATTAGTGAGTTATTAAATTTAGGATATTCGTTTAAATATCTGAGTGAATGGAAACAAAGTTACAAAGAATTATATCAATACATAAAAGATTTGGATAGAGAAGAATTGAGTAAGGCTCTATTAGCGTTTAAAGATTTGATTAAAGAACCTACTAAGTATTCTATAATTATAAATAGTTGGTTACCGGATGAATTAAAAAATGAGTTGGAAACGGAAGGATGTATTAATTTAAAATATAGGTATTGTAGACTGAATGAAAGTGAAGAGTATATCATTCGTGAAAGAAAAGATAAACTCCATTTTCGACAATCTGATAAATATCATAATTTAAAAGTCGAAGTTGTTGCTTATGATAAATATAAGGCTATAGAAAAAGTAGTTAAAAACTTAGAAAGTTATCTTGGAATGTATAAACATTATTATAATTTTGATAAAGTTGCGGTCAATGTACAATGTCTTTTATCGAATGGTTATAATGAATGGGTACAAATGAGAACTGATAATACTGACGCACAAATTTTTAATAATAGTATAAGTGCCAGAGAAAATGAAGACATTAAAGATTTTTTACTTTTAAGAGATAAAGTGAGAAAAGAAAATGGCCGTATTACAACTAGTATTAAGCAATTGAATAATTCACTTGAAATGCTAAAGAAGTCTATTGAAACATCACCAGAAAATCGATTACTCAATAATTGGTCCAGCCTTGAATATCTTTTAAATTCCTATGAGGGGAAAAGTATAATTAGTAAAATAATAGATATAGTGCCTAAAGTGATTAGTTTATATCTTGTAAAAGAGCGGCTTAATATATTTTGGGAGAGACTTTTAGCAAATAAGAGATTTCATGAAATAAATATAGTAAAAGAATTATTTTTTAAATGTTCTAAAGAAGAAGGAAAATACGATAAAAATAAGTTAGTAGATTTTTTAGGAGAAGAAGATAATATTAAAAGTTTATTTGAAAGTTTAGAAAAGGATGTAGTAATGCATAGAGAGATTGCTTTTATAAGAGAGGTTTTAACAGATTTAAGTAAACTTTTGAGAAATATCGAGAATTTACATGAACTGATTGAACATGATTTAACGCGCATATATAGAGTACGTAACAAATTAGTTCATTCTAATAACAACATCTTATTTAATAATATCGATATATTTACAATCCGTTTAAATAAATATATTAATTCTTTAATTGGAACTATTATACATTATCTAAAAAGACGTCCTGATCTACAAATATCTGAAGTATTAAATTCAATACATGAAACTTATGAATGGTATAAGAATTTTCTGAAAAGTGAGAGTGAAAAAACTAAAGCTATTAAGAAAGCAAAAGAGGAAGGCAAAGAAACGGGTAAGATAAGCATAGATATAAAAACAGCATCGTTTCCACCGTATTTATACATGTAGGTTGCAAATATAAAAACTTCAATTGATGGACAGTTCAATAAATTTTTAAACCAATACAATTTAGCGAGGAAGCAAATTATTTTTATGGAAAATGAAGAGTATGTAGCAAGATAAGTAATATAAATGAAAATTATTTGGAATAATTCGGAAAGCAAAGAGGTGAAGTTAATTGAACATGGTTAGAGTATTTGAAGAACAAGTTATTAAGATAACAGAACAAAAATTGAACGAAACATTAGAGAAGTTGAAGGGAGATAAGTTACTTCAGCGGAAATTCAGGGAATTGACTGATATTTCGGCAACATTAAAAAGGCTTGACGTAATTATAAAAGAAAGTTCAAGTTTGGATAGTAGGGGAAAATGGATAGAAAAAAGAGATAAACTTATGGAGAAACGTGATGAAATATACTTTAAGATAGAAAACGAAGGATTTGAACGTGAGTGGATAATAACAATTGTTAAGTATGAAAGTGAAAACTTAGAAAAAGTTCTAAATGATGCAAGGGAAAGTGCAAGAAAGAAATATTTTTGGGATGCAAGTTTTGATGATATTGATATATTTGATAAACGATGGGAGCTTGTAGAACAACAAATAAAACAAGCCAAAATGAATTATTTAGAAGGTGTATAGTAAGCAAAATGCAAGATTAGTCTTCTTACCTCCTAGTCTCTTTTTTTTCTCCTATGTAACCCCAAAATAAACAATTGCTAGTTAAAATAAACTCTTGCTATTCCGACTCTGATTTCGTTAAAAAAATCATTTGCGATTTCGGTTTTTTTCATGCCAATCCCTTGTCCCATCATTCTTTTCTCAATTTTCTCTTCTCTCCAAATATAAGCAAAACTATTTTTTAATGCGAAAAAAGAGGCGAAAAAACGGTCATTTTTGCATCAAAAATTGTCCGAAATTAGGTTTCTATAGCCAAACTGTATTTTAACTCGAACTTAAGAATGCGGGGTTGGGGCGGGGGACAACAACGATTGAAAATTCCCCAATTTCAACAAAATGAAATTCCCCATTTTGAACGTTTAATTCGATAACTAGGAAGGAAAAAGGCCTGCTTTTTTCTTTTCTCGGAGGCGGTAAGAATCGCCTTTGATGTTAAAGGTAATGGGGTGATGTAATAGACGATCTAAAATGGCTGTTGCTAATGATCGTCGCCGAATACTTTTCCCCATTTGAGATAGGATTTATTCGATGTAAGAATCATCGTTCCTTGTTCATATCATTTCGATTATGATTTAAAAAAACACATTCTCCGTTAGTTCATCAAAAGGGGATATCCTACCTCATCTATAAAGTATGTCTGGGCGACTCCAATGATTGACTAAACGTTCGAGAGTCCCTTTTTCGTTTGCCTTTCGGCGTTCTGCCACTAAATCGTCTAAAGCGGTGTATTCTTGAGTAATGGCTTCAATCGAAAAGGAAATGGCTAAATGTGTTTTTCCAACGCCCGGTGGTCCAAGAAAAATAGATTTTCTCCGTGGGCAAAACCGACATTTTGATAGTGTCATTGTGAAGAACGTTTATTTATTCAATGCGTACTATTCCTTTATATAGTTCATGTACACAGAAAAAATTTTTGGTTGTTGCTGCACATATAAAAGAAAACGATTGACGCGCTAGTCAAAAAGTCATATACTTTATTTAACACTGTTGTTAAATATTGAATTTGACATTTAAAAGGAGGTGCAATATGCAGCTCGGTGATATTGCCAAAATAAAGACGGGTCTTGTTTTAAGTAGGAAAAAAGCAGAAATGGAATATACGGCAAAGGCTACGTATAAACTGCTGTCCCTTAAAAATATAAGCGAAGATGGATTCATCGAAAATGATTCGTTTGAAGAGTTTGTTAGTAATGATGAGTTAGAAGATCATTACTTTACCAAAGAAGGCGATGTATTAATGCGGTTAAGTCAGCCGTATACAGCAGTCTGTATCGATAAAGAGTACAGCGGCTTATTGATTCCATCTTACTTTGCCATTATCAAGGTGGATCAGTCAAAAGTTATGCCCCGATACATAGCATGGTATCTTAACACGTGGAATGTGAAAAAAGAATTGGAGCGTTCTCAAGCGGGCAGTCGGATACCGAGTACGAATCAGCATGTTTTAAAAACCATTCCTATTATAGCTGCATCTCTTTCCAAACAAAAAGCACTAATAGAACTATATCAGCTTCATCAAAAAGAAAAACGATTGTATAAGAAGCTGATTGAAGAAAAAGAGCTGCTATTTCAAGGAATTACTCAACAAATTTTAAATGATAAAAATTAGGAGGAAAAAGAATGGTTGAACAGACAACACAAGAGAAAATTAACAGCGTTTTATGGCAAGCTGCTGATACGTTTAGAGGAAAAATCGATTCATCAACTTATAAAGATTACATTTTAACCATGTTGTTTATTAAGTATCTGAGTGATACGTATAAAGAGAAATTAGAAGAATATACAAAGCGCTACAATGGAGATGAACAACGCATTCAACGTGCACTATCGAGAGAACGTTTTGTATTGGACGAAACATCAACATTCGATTATTTATATAGCAAAAGAAATGATCCGGAAATTGGAGAGATTATCAACAAAGCATTGGAAAGAATTGAAAATGAAAACTCAGGGAAACTTCGTGGCGTCTTCCGCAATATTGATTTTAATTCAGAGGCGATTCTCGGGAAAGCAAAAGAGCGGAATGCCATGCTACGTTCATTATTAGAGGATTTTAATCAATTATCACTAAGACCATCGCAATTAGGAAATGAAGATATTGTAGGGAATGCTTATCAATATATGATTGGTCTGTTTGCATCAGATGCAGGAAAAAAAGGTGGAGAGTTTTACACACCTGCCGAAGTATCAGAACTTTTGGCGCGACTGGTAAAACCGCAAGAAAATGATCGTATTTATGACCCGACATGTGGTTCAGGTTCATTACTGATTAAGGTGGCCAAACAAGTGCCAAGCAAAAAAGTGGCGATTTACGGCCAGGAACGGAATGGGGCTACTCACTCGTTAGCATTAATGAATATGTATTTGCATGGCATTGATGATGCAAAAATTGAGTGGGGAGATACATTAGCGAATCCATTACATTTGGAAGACGGCAAATTAATGAAGTTTCAAGTCATTGTAGCGAATCCCCCATTTTCTTTAGACAAATGGGCCATGGGATTTGCCGGTGAAGGAAACACAGATAAAAAATTTAAAATGGAAGCAAGCCTTGACCCATATAGAAGATTTGAATGGGGCGTTCCGCCAAGTTCAAAAGGGGACTATGCGTTCGTTCAACATATGCTGTATTCATTAGCGGAAAACGGAAGAATGGCGACGATCCTGCCTCACGGTGTTCTTTTCAGAGGAGCGAGTGAAGCGAAAATTCGTAAGCAAATTATTGAGTTGAATCTGTTGGATGCTGTCATCGGGCTTCCGGAAGGTTTATTTTACGGTACCGGAATTCCAGCTTGTATTATGGTATTTCGAAAAGACCGTACACGAAAAGACGTGCTATTTATTGATGCTTCTGGTGAAGAACATTATGAAAAAGGCAAAAACCAAAACAAATTAAGAGAACAAGATATCGAAAAAATTGTAGAAACCTATGAAAAACGGGAAACAATTGATAAATACTCCTACCTTGCCACAATTGATGAAATTCGGGAAAACGACTATAACTTAAACATCCCTCGTTACGTCGATACCTTCGAAGAAGAAGAACCGGTCGATATGGAAGCGGTGAAAGAAAATATTGCCAATATTAAGAAAGAGCTTAAAGAAGTAGAAGCACAGATGGAAAAATATTTGAAAGAGCTGGGATTGTAGGTGAATGTGGTGAAAACTGTAGTTAATGATATACCAAAAGGATATAAAGAATCAGTTTTAGGGATTATTCCTGATGATTGGTCTGTTGTTCGATTAAAAGACAAATTTGATAGAATTACTACAAAAAATAAAAAAGGGGTAACAAATGTCTTAACTATCTCTGCACAACAAGGGTTAATTAACCAGGAAGAGTTCTTCAACAAAAGTGTAGCTAGTAAAGACTTATCTAATTATATTCTCTTAGAAAAGGGCGATTTTGCTTATAATAAGAGCTATTCAAACGGGTATCCATATGGTGCAATAAAGAAATTAAAAAATTATGATGAAGGAGTAGTTTCTTCGCTTTATATTTGTTTTAGACCTTCTAAAAATAATAAGTCATCTGATTTTTATGAACAATATTTTGAAGCTGGAATGTTAAATCATGAAATACATGCTATTGCACAAGAAGGAGCTAGAAACCATGGTTTACTAAACATATCAATAGCAGACTTTTTTAATTCTTTTATTATTGATGGTGATGAGAATGAATTAAATAAGATTGCTGATATTCTTTTTACTTGGGACAAGGCAATAGAGCTTAAAGAAAAGCTGATTGAGCAGAAAAAAGAGCAGAAAAAAGGGTTAATGCAGAAGTTGCTGACGGGTGAAGTGAGATTGCCTGGGTTTGAAGGGGAGTGGGAGGAATACAAGGTAGAAGATATTTGTGCATTAGGCAGAGGAAGAGTAATTAGTAAAAAAGAGATTGCTGAGAATCCAGGAATTTATCCTGTATATTCTTCTCAAACATCAGATGAAGGGAAAATAGGTAGTATAAATAAATATGATTTTGATGGCGAATATATAACATGGACTACTGATGGTGTAAATGCAGGGACAGTATTTTACCGTAATGGAAAGTTTAATTGTACCAATGTGTGTGGAGTATTGAAACTTAAAAAGGAAAATATTGATGCTCGTTATCTTTCGTATATACTACAAGCAAGTACTGATAAATACGTTGTTAGAAATGGAAATCCAAAATTAATGAACAATATCATGGCTATTATTCCTATAAAAATATTTAATAATTATGAGTATCAAAAATATATTTGCGATTTATTTGATTTATTTGATAAAGAGTTGAAATTGCTTGAAAAAGAAGTTGTAGACTGTAGATGAGCAAATTCACTGACATAAATTGACAACTAAACAAAAAAGGAGACATGAACCGGACTCCTTGGGTAAAATAGATGTGCTCAAAACCCATTCACACAAGGAGGTTCATGTCTCATGAATAGATTAGCACATCACCAAGGAATCCACAAGTTTTTCTTCACGCTGGGGTTGACGCTGCAGCTTTCCAAACCGGTCATCAAGCATCTCATTCATATCGTCGATGCCTTGACCACCAAGGGATTCTCGGGAACATTGACTGATATTCATTACTGGAGCTTTCATCCGAATCATCGAACGACGCTCAGTCACTTTTTCACGAAAAGCCCTTGGAACGAGGAAAGGCTGCTTGGGAAGCTTCAAGAGTGGATCCTTTCCCAGGTCAAACGACTGGCCAAACGGAAGAATCAACCCCTTTTTGTTTCGATTGATGATACGATTTGCCAAAAAACGAAGCCTTCGTCACGGGCTGCGCACGCCATTCAAGGGTGCGACTGGCACTACTCGCATAAAGATCATCAATCGGTCTGGGGGCATTCGCTCGTTTGGCTGATGGTGCACACCTTCACGCAGGCGTTCCCATTTGCGTTCCGCCTGTATGACAAGAAAGCGGGAAAAAGCAAGATCGACCTGGCGATCGAGATGCTTTCCTCGCTCAAGGTGAAGCGGGCTCAGCCGGTGTATGTGCTCATGGATTCGTGGTATCCGTCCAAAAAGCTCATTGAAGCCTGCTTGAAACAGGGATTCCATGTCATCGCGATGCTCAAGACGAACCGGATTCTCTACCCGAAAGGCATCGCCATCCAAGCCAAGCAGTTCGCCCGCTATATCGAGTCCAAAGACACCCGCCTCGTCACGGTGGGGCAGGAGCGTTATCGCGTGTATCGCTATGAGGGGGCCATCCATGGCCTCGATGACGCGGTGGTGCTACTGGCTTGGAAGGCGGATCAGCCGATGGCGCCGGAACATCTTCATTGCATCTTGAGCACCGACCGGGAACTCGGGGACGAAGACATCTTGCGTTACTACGCCCAGCGCTGGACGATCGAGTGCTTTTTCCGGCAGGCGAAAGATCAACTGAAGCTGGATGGATACCGCGTTCGCCACATTCGGGCGGTGAAACGGTATTGGGCGGTGGTGCTGTTGGCCTGCGTGTACAGCATCGCCGAATCCCGACAAAACCTCTCCACCGGGCTGGAGCTTCTTCGGTCGCGGAAAGACCACAGCGTCGTCGAGTTCATTTATGACGCTGCAAAGCAAGATATTCCCATTGATGTGATCAAAAAACAGCTCCGTATCGCGTAAGGGGTACCCTGTTTGTCTCTCTAACCATGGAAATTATTGTAATGAAAAATGCTCATCTACAGTTGTAGAAATGAAATTACAGAAAAAAGGCCTTATGCAATTACTTCTTACAGGGAAAGTCCGAGTAAAGGTATAAACCCCTTTGCTCTTCCCTTATTTTTTCAACAGGAGGTGTGAGGATGGCAAGGGAGAAGAGTTATGATGAACGCTATATAAGCCAGGGTCCGGCAATTGAGGTATTACAGAAGTTAGGATATCAATACCTATCAAAGGAAGAAGCAGAAAGAATGAGGGGAAACCTGCATCATGTATTGTTGACAACCGTTTTAGAGGAAAAGCTAAAAGAATTGAATTCTTATGAGTATCAAAGTCAAATTTATCAATTTAGCGAATCCAATATTCGCCAAGCCATTCGTGATTTAGATGAGCCGCTGACCAATGGATTGGTGAAAACAAATGAAGTGATTTATGAGACCATCATGAACGGGAGAAGCTATACGGAGTTTTTGCCGGATGGATCGAAAAAATCGTTTACCATTCAATATATCGACTGGAACAACATCGAAAATAATGTCTTTCATGTAGTGGAAGAGTTTGAAGTGGAACGAATGGATGGGCGTGGAACTGTACGACCGGATATTGTACTGTTTGTGAACGGGATCCCTTTTGCGGTCATTGAATGTAAAAAAGCGTCGATTTCTATGAATCAAGGAATCAGTCAAATGATTCGCAATCAGGGGAAAGATTACGCTCCGCATTTATTTAAGTTTATTCAAATTGTGATGTCCACGAATAAAAATGAAACCAAATATGCAACATGTAATACTCCGAAGAAGTTTTGGTCCGTTTGGAAGGAAGAAAAAGAGGAATGGCTGCAGAACTGGCTGGATAAAACAGTGGAAGGCAGACTGCCAACCATGCAGGATAAGAACATCATTTCACTGTTTCATCCTGAGCGTTTGCTAGAGTTAACCCAGTTCTTTACTCTATTTGATAAAGACGTGAAAAAAGTCGCTCGTTATCAACAATACTATGCCATTAAAGAAATTATGAAAACGATTGAAGAACGAGATGAAAACGGCAATCGTCAAAGCGGCGTGATTTGGCATACACAAGGTTCAGGTAAATCACTAACTATGGTGATGTTAGCCAAGTATATTTTATCTGAGCTGCGCGGTTTCAATCCTAAAGTCATTGTTGTAACAGATCGGGTTGAATTGGATAAACAAATACATAAAACATTCAGCCATACAAGATTAAAAGCAAGTCGTGCAACTTCAGGAAGCCATTTGGTAGATTTAATAAATGATAACCATTCTGATATTGTCACGACTTTAGTTCATAAGTTTGATACGGCGTCTTCCAAACAAAAGCCAATTGAATCAAGGGATATCTTTGTTTTAGTCGACGAATCACATCGTACACAGTATGGCGAGCTTCATCTAAAAATGAAGAAAGTATTCCCAAATGCTTGTTATCTCGGCTTTACGGGGACACCATTAATGAAAAAAGAAAAAAACACATTGATTAAATTTGGCAAACTTATACATAAGTACACAATTGCGGATGGTGTTCGGGATAAAGCGATTGTTCCCCTTTTATATGAAGGAAAAATGGTCGAACAATCGGTGAATCAAAAGGCGATCGATCATCGTTTAGAAATGATTACACGCAATCTGAATGACAAGCAAAAAGAGGAAGTAAAGCAAAGATGGAGTAAATATGAAAAACTTGCTTCTTCGGAACAGAGAATTTATTTAATTGCGGAAGATATTAACAAACATTTTGTAGAAAACTATAAAACACAAGGAAGCCAATTCAAAGCGATGTTGGCCACCAATAGTAAAATTGAAGCGATACGCTATCTTGAGGCTTTTGAGGAACTGGGTGATTTGAACTGTGCCGTTGTCATATCCCCGCCTGATCAACGGGAAGGACATGAAGTAGTAGATCAGGAATCGAAAGATAAAGTCCAGCAGTTTTGGAAACGAATGATGGATCGCTACGGAACGCCTGAAAAATATGAGGATGCGATCAAAGATGAATTTGTAAACGGCGACGAACTGGATTTGCTGATTGTCGTGGACAAATTGCTGACAGGTTTCGATGCGCCAAGAGCAACGGTGCTATATGTCGATAAGCCAATGAAAGAACATACACTGTTACAAGCCATAGCCCGGGTCAATCGTCTTTATGAAGGAAAAGATTATGGTTTAATCATCGATTACCGCGGTTTATTGGATAAACTGGATGAAGCCATGCAGATGTATTCCGGCGCAGGTTTGGAAAACTTTGATCCGGAAGATTTAAAAGGTGCTATTTACGATGTCATAAGCGTAATTGGATCATTACGGCAATATTATTCCGATTTATGGCAAATTTTTGCACCAATCAAGAACAAGAACGATAGAGAAGAGTATGAAGTATGGTTGGAGGACGAGGAGCGTAGAGAAGAGTTTTATGGCGTTTTAAGCAATTTTGGCAGAAATCTTGGGATTGCGTTAGAATCGGAGAAAATCTATAATACTTTACCACCTGAAGAACTTCAAAAGTACAAAAAGGATTTCAAGTTTTTCCAAGATTTGCGGAAAAGTGTGAAGCTGCGTTATTCGGATACCATTGACCATAAAGAGTATGAAGCGAAAATGCAGAAATTAATGGATAACTATATCGCTGCCGAGGAAGTTATCCGCATTACGAATCCTGTAGATATTTTAAACGCAAAAGCTTTTGAAGAGGAGTTGGAGCGTTTACAGTCAAAGAGAGCCAAAGCGGATGCGATTCGTACTCGTTTAACGAAGAGCGTTCATGCAAAGTGGGATGAAAATCCATCCTACTATAAAAAGTTTTCGGAACGGATACAAGAGGCTATTCAAGAATACAAAGATAAACGCATTTCGGAAGCAGAGTATTTAAACCGAATGAAGGACATCATGAATGATTATCGTCGGGGTGAATCATCAGAAAGATATCCTGAAATAATAAAAGAAAACCGGAATGCACAGGCCTTTTACGGCGTAACGAAAGATATTTTGAGTGAAACAACAGAAACTGCTGCAAGTTATGACACGAATACTCTCGGAGATTTAGCCTTAAAAATAGATGAAATCATTCAAGAACACCAAAAAGTCGATTGGCATGATAATGTAGAGATTCATAATCGAATTGCCCAAGAGTTGGATGATCTACTCTTTGATTTTAAAGAAAAGCATAATTTGGATATCGACTTTGATACGATTGACAAAATCATTGAACAAATTAAAACGGTTGCTTTAAGACGTTACTAAGGGCGGGAACAGCATGGAAAAGCATCAAATCGAGTACGCCAATAAAATCATTGACTTCGTCGTGAAGCGGAAAAAAGTGAAAAATGTTAATCTTAATATCAAACCGGATATGACGATTGAAGTCACTGCAAATGACAGAGTGCCGCTAGACTTTATTTGTGATTTTGTTAAAACAAAGGGCGCATGGATATTAAAGAATGTCAAGACATTTAAAGATGTTCAGCCATATAGGCAAAGTGAAAGAGAATATGTTAGCGGCGAAACCTTTAAGTATTTAGGAAAGCAATATCGCTTACGGGTCATGCAAGAAGAGGAAGAGAAGGTGAAATATTTTCGGGGGTTTATCTATCTTTACGTTAAAGACACAGAAAATGTCAATCGTAAAGCCAAACTAATTGATGAATGGTATCGTGAAAAAGCTCAAAAAATATTCCATGAATCCCTTGATAAAATGTTTCCATTGGTTCAAAAATATGGAGTCGAAAAGCCAAATATTGATTTGCGTTCAATGAAAGCACGATGGGGCTCAGCTTTGACAGAAAAAAACATTATTTTATTAAACACCGAGTTGATAAAAGCTCCAAAATACTGTATCGATTATGTTGTACTGCATGAGTTGATTCATTTTAAATACAACGACCATAGCGACAACTTTTATAAAATGCTGTATTCTCTAATGCCCGATTGGGAAAAGAGAAAGGCAATATTGGATGAAGAAATAGTGAAAGATTTATAGAAGTGAACTACTCGGTTTAATAACAACTAGATATAACAACAGAAGGCAGTTCCGACGTATATTAACTAATTATGGAGCTGCCTTTTTCCGTCATTTAATCATGAATTTTTAGATTACATTATGAGGAGAGTGTTCTAATTGAAAAAAGTTGTTTTAACTGGTAATGGCTTATCTGTTGGTTTAAATAGAGCATTTGCATTACAAAATATTACTCAGACTTTTTACAATAAATTAACCCCAGAACATCAAAAGTTTATTCAGCATCACATGGAAAGAATTCAAAAGGATGAGTATATTCAAGTTGATTTTGAAGAGGCTATTGCAAGTATAGAGCAAGTTCATGATGCACTATATAAGTTGAATTAAAGATTTACAACTGAACACACAAACGATCGATCGTTTGTTCTGGTTTCTGGTTGATTCGCTGAATAAAGGCTTGGACATTCTTTCTAATTTCTTGCACACTCGAATAGAACACGTTGTAAATCACGTCTGATTTCAGCCATTTCCATAGCCCTTCAATCAAGTTCAATTGCGGACTGTATGGTGGCAAAAAGACGAGCTCTAACCGATCTTCGTGTTCTTTTAAAAATGGCTGAATGAGTTTGGCATGGTGAATTCGAGCGTTATCTAAAATCATCACTATTTTGCCTGTGGGATAGCGTTCTAACACAAGTTGAAGAAATCGAAGAAATGTTTCCGCGTCATAGCGTTCTTCTTCGATGCAAAACACTTCCCCTGTTTCGTAGTTCAACGTGCCAATCAGCTTCAGCCCTTGATGTTTTCCAAACGTCGGAATGATTCGTTGTTTTCCTTTGACAAACCATGTTTTTTGAATCGCTTGGTAATCACGAATCATCGACTCATCTTGAAAGAGGACATGGGCGATGTTCCCATCTACCAGTTTTTTTTACTTCAGGGAAGGTGATTTCGACGAATTCTTTTTGTTTCTCTTCATCGGCATTGGCTAGTGTATAGGTCGGTTTCGTATAGCTTAGCCCTAACCGATGCAGAATGTCAATTGTTCCGCGAAGCGTGTATGTTGGCCCCCACTTTTGTTGAATGAGTTCAGCGATTATCGCAAGCGTCCAATTATATTTTGCTTCGAATCCCACATCTACGGGGAGCTGATGTTCAATGATCAAAGCCAGCTCTTTTTCCTGCTCAGGGGTCAATCGACGTGGGGCGCCAGGTGAGTATTTCATCTCCAGTCCATCAAGACCGCGCTGGGCGTAGGCATGAATATAGTTATAAATAGTTTTCTTGGATCGACCAATAATCGTTGCGATTTCTCCTTTGGTATATCCCTGCAAATGAAGATAAATCGCTTGGTAGCGTTCATATGCTCGTTTACTTTTTGCTTCTTTCATGGCAGTGGACAACTTTTCGATCTCGTCTTTGTGATTTGGCATCATATTTTCTCTCCGTTCCCTTATTTTCTCTTTGTATTTATTCGCCGTGGAACGGGAGAAAACCTTTATTTCAATTTATATAGATAGCTATGTGAATTTTTTAATAAATGAGGAAGAAGGTAAAAAATATCTAGAATCGGAAGGCCTTGGCGTTGAAGAATTACAGAGTCATCTAACTAAAATAAAGGAAATAACCCGTGGTGCTAGTTGAGCTTTAGCGCTCAACTAGCCCAAGTGTAACCAGGGAATAAGCTAACAATATACCGTCTAGTGCCACTTCAAATCCGATAATCGAATTGGCTCGGATCCCCGTGATGCGATAGTGGTCAACCAGAACCGAGAACACCGTCTCGATCACTTTGCGTTTTTGTTGGATCCACTGCTCCCATGTCTCAGACGCACGATGTTTCTGGTTTTTTCGAGACGGAGTCCAAAGCGCCATTTGGTATTCTTCGTACAGCCTTTTTTGCAAGTCACGGCTAATGAATCCTTTGTCCCCAAAGTTATAGGGATGAGGAATTTGAGTCATCACGCTTTCGGCTGCGATTCGATCGTGGCAAGATGCTTCCGTCACCACATACCCCATTGGCAGCCCTTGATCGGTCACTTGAAGGTGCAGCTTCAACCCGTAGTACCATTGCTTTTTGGAAGCGCAATACCCGATGTCGGCGATCTCTTGAAACCGTTTGACGCGATGCATTCTTGCCGTATGGCACAACGGGAGCGGCAAGCTGTCAACGACGGCATAGGCATGATGTTGACCGCGTTTTGCCAGCTCATGACGGATCCATTTGATGGCGAAACCAAGCGCCCGGCAACGGCGGTTGTATCGGGAGCGTTCAAGAAACGAGCCGTTTGTGAACAAATTTCCCGTGACAAAACGATGCCACGCCCGTTCAGAAGTAAAACCGAGCAGCTTTCCTAAAAGATGAATGGCGATGATGACAGCGTCCTCTTGCTTGACCAAATGGCGATTTCGACGATGAAGATGCACCTGAATGCATGAAAGTTGAGCAGAAACAAAAACGAAAATGGCGGCATATTGCTTTTGAATCTTGGCCCGATCTGTAGTAAAATGAAAGTGCTCTTGCATGGGGATTCTCCTTTCGAATGGTAGGTCGCACTTTCATTCTACAGGAGATTCGCCAGCAAGGGCTATTTTTATGCTTGCTCAAGTTTATCTAGCACCACGGGTAGGAAATAATCATTTCTTATACTTCTTCAATAGTTGAAATTATAGATGGAAATGTACACTGGGAACAAATAGGTGATAGACTATCAGGATTCATCAATTGGTTACAAGCAGAGCTTCAAGGTAATGATGAAATTGATTTATTTACTTTGAATTTTGACTTATTATTAGAAACTATTTTACTAAGAATTGTTGGAACTGATGAATTTACAGATTTTCATGTTAAACGTGGTAAAACTCCAGATGGCCATGATAAGTTTAACTTTGATCCACAGCAGACTTTAAATGATTTTGGTTATAGAAGAATACGGCTTCACCATTTACATGGTTCTCTTTCATCATTTAAACGGCTTTCTGATGGGAGAATTTTTAAACTAAGAACTGAGGATATAAGATTATCTGATTTGTATAAAAAGTTAGATGCAAACGAGCTCTTCCCTTCCATAATTACGGGAGGATTTAAGAGTAAGAAGATTCAAAGTTTACCATTCAGTTTCTACTATGGGAAGTTTAAAGAAAAGATGGTGGACCCAGAAAATCTTTGCGAAGAATTATACATTATTGGTTACAGTTTTAGAGATGAACATATTAATGAGGCAATTAGTGAGCGTTTGAAAATACACAGAAAAAGAGATGGGATCCCACTTAAAAGGTTTGTAATAGTAGATTATAAATTGACTGAGGAAGAACAAGATAAGTTTATAGAAGATGTAAATAAGGCTTTAGAATTAGGTCGAAAAACAAAACTTAAAAAAGAAGATGGTATTTTTATTTTTAATGGTGCGGATGGAATTGATGGAATTCTTCATGCAAGCAATTAACCCTAATACTTTAATACATTTGAAAACGTTACCTAAGGAGAGTTGAAATGGTTGCAAATTTAATTGAAAATCCAAAGGAAATTAAAAGACATGTGGTTATTTTGGGTGCGGGAGCAAGTCTGGCTACAACAATACCAACAAATGGTGATAGAAATGGTAAAAGGCTCCCAATAATGAATAATCTTATTAAGGTAATAGGTATAGAAGACCTTGTACACCAAATTGATATAGATTTTAAAAGTGATAATTTTGAAGATATATATAGTGAACTGTATTCAAAAAGAGATTATACAGAGGTATTAGAGACCATTGAGAAAAGTGTGTACGATTATTTTAGCTCCTTGGAATTGCCTGACGAACCTACAATTTATGATTATCTTGTTCTCTCGCTGAGGAGGAAGGATGTTATTGCAACATTCAATTGGGATCCTCTATTATGTGATGCTTGGGAAAGATGTCATAAAATTACTACAAACTTACCTCATCTATTATTTTTACATGGAAATGTAAGAGTTGCTACTTGTGAAAGGTGTAAATTGATTGGAAAGATAGGTAATAATTGTTCTTATTGTGGTGAACAATTAGTTCCAACTAAATTACTATATCCCATAAGTGAAAAAAACTATAATAGTAACCCTTTTATCAAAGATCAATGGAATATTTTGGGGCAAGCAATTGATCAAGCATATGCGTTAACTATTTTTGGATATGGTGCACCGAAATCAGATATCGAGGCTGTTAATTTAATGAAAAAAGCATGGGGAAAAATTGAAGATAGAAGTATGGAGCAGATTGAGATTATTGATATTAAAGATGATGAGGAATTAGCAAATACGTGGAGTGAGTTTATCTTTTCCCACCATTATGAAACACATAAATCATTCTTGGACTCGCATCTTTGTAAAGTTCCTCGAAGATCTATTGAGGCTTATTATGAAATGTTTTTCAATGCTAATTTCATTGACTTACATGAATATCCTAAAAATGCTTCATTTGAACAACTTACTACCTTCATTCAGAATTTAACTAAATATGAAAATTAAACTGTAGGGCGCTTTTACAAGGAAGTGAAAAAATGAAAAATAAAAACAAATTCAAATCAAAAAGGAGATTTGATTACGGTTTTAGAGACCAATATACTAAACGAAAAATATCTTATTATCGTCGATTACAAAAGGAAAATGAAAAGCGCAGTAAGAGTATAGATATTGATAAATTACTCTCCATGGAAAATATTTCAGTAGTATATGCTAATTCAGAAGGTGTAGTTGAAGTAGACTTAGAAAATCCTGCACATCGTAGGTGGTTGGAAGATTAATGGTAAATACTAAAAAGCGGGAGTTGTCTTAAACTTTATTAAGGGCATCTTTAAAATTTTGCTCTTTAACAATTTTTTGCCCTTTTCTGTTAAAAAGAAATCTGAATTGAGTGCACTGTTATTCATGAGGTAGGGTATTTCCATTCAGTTTTGTTTTGTTGCAAATTTGAAAATACCCTGCCTTTTTCTTTTTATCTAACAAAAAAATTGCTTACACAATATTTTTACTTCGTCTAATACGTCTTTGAAAATTATTGGCTGTTTTTGTTGGGAAAGGTGTTTTTGGCAAGTAAAAAATGCATGAAATGGCAATTAAAAATGAAACTTGCCAAATTCCGTTATTGGTTGAGTGAGATTGAATCTTTATAGCGATGACTATCGCCTTTAAAAATGATTAAATGGGAGTGATGTATCAGTCTATTAATTACTGCTTTTGTTAATATTAGATCACCAATATATGGTTCATTGTTCGAATTGTAAATTTGTGGTTACGATGATACTTTTAGCTTCATACACATTGAAATGATTTAAAATAACATATAAGTCCTGTTGCCACAGAATACCATCTCAACATATACCTGTTACACAAAAGTTTATGCTGACTAATGCAGAATGGGAATTATAGGAAAACGTGTCTTCGTATTTTGCAAAGGACTTATTCATTGCTCACCGAATAGACATTTCTAAAACGTTTTCTTATTAAAATTTGTTAGATTTCCTTACAATAATATTGAGAATGCTGCATTTTAGAAAGTAATCTGTTTAAAGACATAATGATCTTTTTTTAAAAGAAATGAAATAAAAAATGGTTTGGAGGCAATCAAAGCTCTTTAACTCTCCATAAATTTTATGCTTGGTTTTCTATGATGCAAAAATAGTAATTGCTGGAGACATCAGCATTGGCATAAACATAAGCGTGCGGTGTGCAACAGGAATTTTAAAAAGGTTTATGTAAAAAAATCTTGCAAAAATAAGCGGCAAAGAATTGATCAACCAAAAAGGAAAGGCACGCCTTATTTATGAAATTAAGATCACGGAATTAGCAAAATACATAAATGAAAAAGAAACTATTACTAACTTAACATTCTTAGAGAATGGACTGTATTTACAGCACCAAATAATATATTGCCTGATTTTTTCTTGAATCGGTGTTTTGACTTACCGTTCAGGAATTCATTTAAAATTTGCCATATTACTCTTTACGTTCATTTTTGGCGATACAAGCTTCTGTTGAAAAAGATTTTAGTACGAATTTTGTTTATGTTCTTCCAATTGTTCGAAAATTTTCTCATTAAAGATAGATGAAGATCATTCAAATAACGAAATGGCTGATTCTTGTTCATTTTGGTTGATCCTTGCTTTAGGAAGTTTTGGGAGAATGCAAAGGGGGAAGCGTTAATGAAGAATTCACTAGACTATCCAGAATTACTTTCGCAACTACACCAAGACAATTCCAATTCCCTAGATCTTTTGGCAGATCGAATTGGTGAAATGCTTGAATGTCCAATTACAATAGAGGATTCCACTCACCAGATTATTTCCTACAGCAGACATAAAGAAAATGTAGATGAAGCAAGAATAGCCACGATCATAAGTAGAAAAGTGCCAGATAAAATCATTAATAGTCTTTGGAAAAATGGTATTATGGCAAAACTGTTTGAAAGCGATGAACCCGTTATTGTCCCTGCAATCGAAGAAGTTGGACTTGGCAACCGTGTTGCCGTCTCGATCCGAAAACATAATGAGGTCTTAGGTTTTATATGGGCACAAATCAATGATAAAACAATGGGCGACGATCAAATGCGTTTGCTCAAGGAAGCCGCAAAATTTGTGAAAAATCATCTCCTTCTTCAGCGAATGAGAAATCGAAAAGAGGAAGAGAGTCATCAAGAATTTCTATGGCAGCTATTAACAGGCCATCTGAACGATGTGTCTAAAATTAAACGCCAGGCTAAACGGGCCGGAGTCAATCTGGATGGAAGGCTTGCTGTTGCCATCATTGAATTTGATGATGATATATCGCAAGCTATTGAAAAACATGCCTATTATTTAGCTGAGACATTGCAGCATGTCCAAGTCGTCGGCCGGCTATTTGATCAAAATCAATTAATATTGCTCACCCGGCTCAGAACAGAACAAGAGTCGAGAAGCGCCCTTTCCAGCTTTATTAAAGATTTTATCCACAAAATAAGTATGCGTTTACAAATTCGGAAAATAACTGGTTCTTTTGGCTCCGTTTATAATTCTCCGGAGCATGTTCAATACAGCTATAAACAAGCATTGAAGGTATTAAGACTTAAAGAAAAATTCCCCGATGAATTACAGCAAACTTATAGTTTTCAGGAGATCGGCATCTATCAGTTTTTAGATGAACTTTATCAAATCCGAGTACGTGATCACTATCAGAGTGAGGCCATTACAAAATTAAGAGAGTATGACCTCAAGCATCGCACCGATTTGTTGCTTACCCTTAAAACTTATTTGGAATGTGACAGCAATGTTTATCAAGCATCGCAATTATTACATATTCATCCGAATACGTTAAATTACCGTTTGAAAAGAGTAGTAGAATTAACAGAAGTAAACCTGAAAGATCCAAACCAGAAGATAATATTATATCTGGATTTAAAACTTGAGAGCATGAAGGTCGAGTAATTTGTGGATTTACACAAATTACTTTTGATATTTTCTGATTTTTTAATAAAGTATGGTTCAAATAAAAGATATATGATAATGGTGCAGATGTTATTTTAAGGAGATGGTAAGGATGATCATCGGGGTACCGAAAGAAATTAAAAATAATGAAAATCGTGTGGCTATCACACCTGCAGGGGTTATTCATTTAGTTAACGCAGGACATAAAGTTCTTATTGAGGCAAACGCTGGAATCGGAAGTGGTTTTACCGATGAAGAGTATAAACAGGCTGGGGCTGAGATTCTGGAAAGAGCTTCAGAGGTTTGGGAAAAAGCAGAAATGATTCTGAAAGTAAAAGAACCACTCCCGTCTGAATATGGTTATTTCCGAAAAGGACTGATTTTATTTACTTATCTCCATTTGGCAAATGAACCTGAATTGACTCAAGCTTTAGTGGAAAATGAAGTAACCGCCATTGCATATGAAACGATTACCGTAAATAATTCATTGCCATTGTTGACACCAATGAGCGAAGTGGCCGGTCGAATGGCAGTTCAACTCGGTGCGCAATATCTTGAAAAATCTAAAGGAGGGAAAGGGATTCTGCTAAGCGGTGTTCCTGGTGTCAAACGCGGGAAAGTAACGATTATTGGCGGTGGTGTGGTTGGAACCAATGCGGCAAAAATTGCACAAGGTCTTGGTGCAGATGTAACGATTATAGACTTAAATCCTGCGCGCCTGCGTCAATTGGAAGACATTTTTGGTTCAAATGTGCAGACATTAATGTCGAATCCGTTTAATATTGCAGAATCTGTCCAAGACTCCGATTTAGTGATCGGTTCGGTACTGATCCCTGGCGCAAAAGCGCCTAAACTTGTAACAGAAGAAATGATAAAATCCATGCAGCCTGGTTCGGTTATCATCGATGTTGCTATTGATCAGGGTGGAAATTTTGAAACGGTTGAACATGCAACCACTCATGACAATCCAATTATCGAAAAGCATGGAGTGCTGCATTATGCAGTTGCTAACATTCCCGGTGCGGTTCCAAGAACCTCAACAATAAGTCTTACAAATGTCACGATTCCATATGCTGTGCAAATTGCTTCCAAAGGCGTTGTCAAAGCAATAAAAGAAAGTGAACCGATTAAAACAGGTGTGAATGTAATGAATGGAAAAGTAACATTTAAAGCAGTTGCAGATGACCTTGGCTATTACTATGTTCCGGTTGATGAGGTGATCTCCGAACGATTGTATTCAACATCATAAAAACACCCTTCTAGCTTAGCTATGAAGGGTGTTTTAAAATAAAAGGTTCCTTAAACAACCTTCATTGACATTAATAAAAGTTCGAAACCGCAAAAAGTTGAAGATGGAAAAGGTTGATTTAAATAAAGAAATGGCATTCATTGCTCATCTTTCTGAAAAAACCGGAAAAAATAAATATGAAAGCGCCTTGATGAAAATGGGAGTTGAACAATTGAATATCAAATCGTAAACCGAAATAGATTAACAGGAAACGCTGGCTCCGCAGGAGAACCTTTTTGAATAGAGCCAGCAAATACGATTATTTTTCAGAATTTTATATCAATCAAATGGACAATCAAAAGTTTGTTTAAAACAAATTTCCAGATTAACTGAAAAGGCAAGCTTTTATCAGATTTTCTTTCCAAACAAATTTTCCGCTGCCGATAAAGTACTTCAACATTCGTTTGAAGAAAGAGATCTAATCACTCTTTCATCTACAAAATAAGATAAAAATTCCAAAAAGCTTGTTAAAAGTTTGGAAAGAATCTCTTCGTTATTATATTTTGAGGTACCGTCAAGAATTTTGTGTAATGTAAGATAGATAGGGTATCTCTGAAATAGATTTAGAATAGAGGGGAAGACTGGTTTCCTCCATACAGGAGACTGAATATTCAGTCTCCTGTATGGAAAGAGAGAATCCCCCTTATCTCATTGATTTACATTATTTGGTTAATTATAACGTTCTTCAAACATTCGTTGAAGGGCTTCATGTGCTTCGGCAAATCCTCGCAACTTTCGCCCTGCCCATTTCTCATTAAAATCTTGGATGGTCAAATACACGACTTTTTCAGCGGCTTCTAAACTACTCAAACTGTTCATCGGCTTTAGACGTTTCCGAATCTCTTTGATCGTTCGTTCAATGGCATTGGTCGTGTAAATCACACTTCGAATACTGCTTGGATAATCCATAAATGTAAGGAGGACATCCAACTCATTGGCCCAAGATTGAACTTCTCTCGGATACTTGTTCGACCATTTCGACTCAAACTGTTGAAACATCTGTAACGCCATCTCCTTATTCGGTGCGCGATAAATCAGTTTGAGATCCTCTGCCACTTCAAATTGATCTTTTTTCCGAACACGATTTAAGGTATTACGTACTTTGTGAACGACACAGCGCTGCACATCGGCTTTCGGATAAACGGCTTTAAAGGCTTCCTCCAGTCCCGGAAGGCCATCGAATACACCAAGAAGTACTTCCTGTAATCCTCTCTTGTAGAGATTGTGGAGAATCTCTTGCCACCCATAGGCACTTTCTTGTCCTCCTACGAAGAAGTCGAGAATTTCACGATACCCTTCTTCGTTTACACCTAACACGACATAAATGACCTCTTTTTCTACCGTATCTCGACGAAGTTTCACGTACAACCCATCCAAATATAAGACCGAATAACGCTTGGGTAGGGGGCGATTATGCCATTTCTCGATGTCTTCCCTTACCACATCCGTGATATGGCTAATCGTTGTTGGTGAGTAGGCATTTCCTAAAATTCGTTCGATAAACTTGCCAATTTCACGCGTACTCATCCCACTTTGATACATCTTGATGACGGCTTCCTCGAGCCAGCCGGTATGGCGTTGGTAAGGGGCAAACAGCTGCGTTTGAAATTCCCCGTTTCGGTCTCTTGGAACAGAAAGTCCTTCGATACGACCATACTGCGTGTCTAGGTTTCGATGGTAATAGCCGTTTCTTCTATTCGACGTTCCCTCTTGTTCCATTTCGAGGAAAGTCTGGATTTCTTCCTTCATGATCAGCTCTAATTTTTCCTTTACAAACTCACGAATAACGTTTTCCAGTTGATTCATCCAATCTATATTCGATATACTTTTAGACATAGGTAGGATACTCCTTTCTCTAAGATTTTTGCCAAATCAGAGAATACCCTACCTTTTTCTTTTGGTCTAACTAAATGCTTGACACAAAATTTTATACATCATCTATTTTGACTGAACTTCCTGAATTTTTAATCTTATTTTTAGAATGATGAAAGTAAATAAATTATTCATTTATTATCTGATGCATACCGCCAACTTACAAAAACCTGAATCTGTTTGTTATGGGGGAGTTTATCATGAAAGTTTTTGATCTGCATTCTGACCTGTTTACTGATATTGCATGGCGGAAAAGCCGTGGCGAAAAGAATATATTTGATCGATTTCATTATCCTAAACTGAAAGAAGGCGGAGTCGATTCTATCATTTGTGTGTTTTGGGTAGAGCCAAAATTCCGTAATCATCCATATGACAGGTTTCAAACATTATTTCAATATGTAATGAGTGATTTAATGGATTCTAAATACGCAATGATTGGTCATCCTTTGTCTGATCAACGGAATAACCCTGATTCGGAAAAAATCAAAATCTTTTTTGGGGTTGAAGGCCTTACTTTTATGAAGGATTGGAAAGGGGAAACAATTGAAGCCAAAATCGAAAATGCATTCAATTTCCTTCATGAAAATAAATTTATTCATTTGATCTTTGCATGGAATGAGCGCAACTTTTTGGCAACCGGTACTGGCGCAGAAGATTCTAAGATCAAAGGTCTCACAGACTATGGGAAAATTGCCGTTCAGATGGCAAATAAGAAAAACTGGATTCTTGATGTTTCTCATTTAGATGAAACATCTTTTTGGGATATGTATAATGCCAGCGAACTTCCAGTTATAGCTTCTCATAGCAATGCAAGAGCTCTTTGTCCCCATGAGAGAAATTTAACAGATGAACAAATAAAAGCGATTGCGGAAAGAGGTGGAATCATCGGTTTAAATACTTATGGTTTGTTTGTAGATCACGAAAATCCAACGATTGATAAATTCATTGATCATGCGATTTATATAGCTGATCTAGTTGGTCCGGAGCATGTCGCCTTTGGGTTTGATTTTGTAAATTACTTAGAATCCTATGATTTAGGTACAGAATTTAATGTATACACAAGAGATCTGGAGGATGCGACAAAAATTCCATATCTTTTGGAGAAAATGAGCAAAAGAGGGTTCACACCTGAAGAGTTAGAATCCATCAGCTTCAACAATGCTGATCATTATATAAAAAAATTATTTTCAAAAGAAAAAGATAGGAGATGATTAAATTGGAGAAGACACTTATTCAAGCGGATGACTATATAACTTTGTGGGGCATTATTGTAGTTTTGGCTTCGATAAGTATTTATCTAGAACAGCGTTACATTTGGGCATCCAAAATAACAGGAGCCATCATTGCACTCATTGGGGCGATCGTTTTATCAAATACTGGAATCATTCCTACAGCATCTCCAGTGTATGATGCAGTTTGGACTGTTATTGTTCCAGTAGCGATACCATTGTTGCTTTTCCATGTTAACATTAAAAAAATATTTAAGGAAACCGGAAGATTGCTTATTATCTTCCTATTAAGCTCGATAGGGACAATTGCCGGCACCATTGTCAGTTTCTTTTTATTAAAAGATTATATTCCAATGCTTGACAGACTAGGTGCTATGTTCAGTGCAAGCTATATTGGCGGCGGAGTGAATTTTGCCGCAATGGCCGCTAAGTTTAAAACACCTGGTGAACTAGTCTCTTCTGCGGTAGTTGCCGATAATTTAATGATGGCCATACTCTTTATTATTCTAATGATTATTCCAACTCTTTCATTTTTCAAGAGACGTTACAGTACTCCCCACATATTGGAAGTAGAGCGTGAGGGTGCAATAGAAGATGGAAAAACATTGGCGGAAAGCTTTTGGAAAAGAAAGGATATTTCTTTAAAAGATATTGCACTTTCTGTTGGGACAGCCTTTTTGTTTGTCATTGTATCATTTAAGATCGCCAAATATTTTGACCAGTTGATTCCATCTGGGGAAGATGTTTCGTTCTTTATGAATTTACTGAATGGACTTTTCGGTGATGGATATATTATGCTGACAACGATGACGTTCATGGCACTGACGTTATTTCCGAAATACTTTGAAAATATTAACGGGAGTCAGGAAGTTGGAACATTTTTGGTTCATATATTTTTCGTTGTTATCGGCATCCCGGCGTCCATACCACTCATTATTCAAAATGCACCATTGTTGTTATTGTTCGCTTTTATTATTGTCATCATTAATTTAATCATTTCTTTAGTTGCCGGAAAAATATTTAAATATGATCTTGAAGATATACTTTTAGCAAGCAACGCTAATATTGGAGGGCCAACAACTGCAGCTGCATTGGCCATTGCGAAAGGTTGGAAAAATTTAATTGGACCGATATTAATAGTCGGAACATTCGGCTATATTATTGGAAACTATGTTGGCACAATTCTCGGCAACTGGTTCTCAACTTTTATGTAAGTGAATCACTTGACCCAGCATTTCAAAAAATGCTGGGTTTATAACAAATACTTGAAATTAGAAACTGTGGTCATAGCAAAATTTTTGATGTGAATACGTTCAATAATCTTTACTCTCATATAGCAGAAACTATTTCTAAATGGAAAAACTAAAGAATCCTTAAATGAAAATGCCTCAAATGACTTTGCCGAAACATTGCATTGTTGTTTCCATGAAGTTTAGAAGGATTAAAGCCTTTTGAAAAATATTTCAAACTATGTGTTCCAAGATTAGAAATTGAGAATCTGCCAAGCTGTCCCCTGCATGAATTCATTTAGAAAAAACCATTTTATCAGGTACTCTTATCGAAGATTTTGTTGTAATCTGGTAATCTTTTCTCCATAGTTGGGACACCAAGGCAATTTTATCATGATTTTTTAGACGGAAAAAACTTGTGTTTATCCATTAGTTAATAAAAATGCATTTTATACAAGAGTAAATCCTGAACTTTGTGTAAAGCGGAATCTAGGTTCGGTTCGTTGGGTTGGATGTGAGATTTTACTTAATAACTATAGATGAGCAAATTCGCTAACATAAATTTACAACCAAACAAAAAAAGAGACATGAACCCGATTCCTTGATTAGAATAGATGTGTCACCAAAACTATTCACAAGGAGGTTCATGTCTCATGAATAGATTAGCACATCATCAAGGAATCCACAAGTTTTTCACGATGTTGGGGTTGGCACTTTATTTTTCAAAACCTGTCATGAAGCATCTCGTTCATATCGTGGATGCGCTGACCACCAAAGGATTTGCGGGAACATTGACCGATCTTCATCATTGGAGCTTTCATCCGAACCACCGCACGACACTCAGCCATTTTTTCACGAAAAGCCCTTGGGATGAAGAGACGCTGCTTCGCAAACTTCAACAGTGGATGCTTCGTCGTGTCGAACGCATCGCCAAACAGGAGAATCAACCCCTTTTTGTTTCGATCGATGATACGATTTGCCAAAAAACCAAGCCTTCGTCACAGGCAACGCACGCCATTCAAGGGTGTGATTGGCACTATTCTCACACAGAGAAAAAGTCGATCTGGGGACATTCTCTCGTTTGGCTCATGGTTCATACGATGACCCAGGCTTTTCCCTTTGCGTTCCGCCTCTACGACAAGGCGGCTGGGAAAAGCAAGGGGGAACTCGCGATCGAGATGCTTTCTTCTTTGGATGTACACCGTCCTGTTTATGTGCTGATGGACTCTTGGTATCCATCGCAAACGCTCGTGGAAGCTTGTCTGAAAAAGGGATTCCACGTAATCGCAATGCTCAAGGCCAATCGGCTTCTTTATCCAAAAGGCATTGCGGTTCAGGTGAGGGAGTTTGCCCGCTACATCGAACCGAAAGACACTCACCTCGTCACGGTGGGAGAAGAGCGTTATCGGGTTTATCGCTACGAAGGCTCTCTCAAAGGTCTCGATGATGCCGTGGTGCTGCTCGCTTGGAAAGCCGATCAGCCGATGACATCGGAACATCTTCACTGCGTCTTGAGCACCGACCGGGATCTAAGCGATGAAGAGATCTTGCGCTACTATGCCCAGCGTTGGTCGATCGAATGTTTTTTCCGTCAAGCGAAAGACCAGCTGAAACTCGATGGATACCGCGTTCGCGGACGTCGGGCGGTGAAACGCTACTGGATCTTGGTGCAGCTTGCTTACGTGTACAGCATGTTCGAGTCGAACAGCGATTTTTCTGATGGGCTCGATCTTCTGCGCAAGAGAAAAGGACATAGCCTCGTGGAGTTCATTTACCGTGCAGCGAAACAAAATATTCCCATTGATACCGTGAAAAAACAGCTCCACGTGGCATAAGGGGTACCCTGTTTGTCTCTTTTACATGGTAATTATTGTAATTAAAATTGCTCAACTACAGTTAATAATTAGGATTTGGCCAATAATCAGTGATATTACGCAAACAACTTTTTGCTGTTTGAATTGTATATATCCTAAAAAGCATATTGTTGTTCATTTCACCAAGGGGGAAAACGCAATGAATCATGGAAGTTATCGAGACACATGGGTTGAAGTGGATTTGGGAGCGATCCAGCATAATGTAAAGTCCTTTAAAGAACATATTCATAATGAATGTAAGCTGATGGCTGTCGTGAAAGCGGACGGATATGGACACGGTGCCATCGAAGTGGCAAAAGCTGCAATTGGAGCCGGTGCTGACTATTTAGCGGTTGCCATCCTTGATGAAGCAATTTCCCTAAGGGAGGCAAATATTAAGGCTCCAATTTTAATTTTGGGTTATACCTCCCCAAATGCCGTAAAAACTGCAATACAACATAATATTACACTAACTGTTTTTACGCAGGATGTGTTAGATCAAGTGATACAGACTGCAGAGGAACTGAAAAAAACACCCATATTCATATCAAAATTGACAGCGGGATGAACCGGATCGGCATTAAAAATAAAGAAGAAGCTCTGAAACTGATTCATTCCAATACTTCTTCTTTTGTAACGGTGGAAGGGATATTCACTCATTTTGCACAAGCGGATGATCCAGATTCATCCTTTACAGAAAAACAATTTTCCCATTTTCAAGCAATTGTTGATTACTTGGAACAACATGATGTACATATCCCAATAAAACATTGCTGCAATAGTGCCGCAACGATCGCATATCC
This sequence comes from Bacillus sp. FSL W8-0102, assembly GCF_038007225.1. Lineage (NCBI taxonomy): Bacteria > Bacillati > Bacillota > Bacilli > Caryophanales > Bacillaceae > Bacillus > Bacillus sp. FSL W8-0102. Next base: position 3,245,588 of record NZ_JBBOWT010000001.1, on the reverse strand, counting down.
GGAAAAGCATTTGGATATGGTCAGGGTTGGTGTCAGTCTGTATGGGCTTTATCCAAGTGAACATTTGCGAGACAAAATTTCCTTGAGACAAGCGATGAGTTTTAAAACAAAGCCGGTTCTGGTCAAAATGGTGAATGCCGGTGAATCAATCAGCTACGGCTGTACATTTACAACTAACAGAGTATCAACGATTGCAACGATTCCTGTCGGCTATGCAGATGGGTTATCCAGATCCATATCCAATAAGGGCAATGTTACTGTAAAAGGAAAAAGGGCGCCTATTGTGGGCAGAATCTGCATGGACCAGTCGATGATTGATGTAACAGGTGTTGGAGCTGTGAATGAAGATGACATCGTCACTATTTTTGGAGATCCAGATCATGGCTATATTTCATTAGGCGAAGTAGCGGAACAAATGAATACGATCCACTATGAAACAGTCTGCCTCATTGGCAAAAGAGTGCCAAGAGTTTACGTGAACAACGAAAACAAAACCTAAATATCATTGTTTACGAACGGGGTCTCTGCCCCCAAAGTTCAAAAAGAGCGGCACATTCGAAAATATAGTCATGAATCACATTGTTAAAGGCATTTAAGAAATGTAGTGTTTGGCAATAAAAGGTTTGCATATTATATTAATTTTATATAAATAAACTTGTCAACTTATATTTTAGACGAATCCGGTTATTCTGCAAAAGAATTTTTATTTGAATATAAAGATCAGCAAGCTGTTGATTGATCAAAAACGTGAAGATTTTGTATCAGAAAAATAAATGAGTATCCGGAAAAAGTGAGGAAGATCAGCGTCGTTTGACTATAGGAGAGGGAGGAAAGAAGTTTTGTTAATGGATTGATCATTTATGTAAGATGCAAGGAACAAATTCATTTTTTGAACAGAGATTGAAGGAAACATTCAACAAGTATGATGAATCCAATCATGAGGGCTTCCTGATAAAAACCGACATGCTTGCAGCAAATAGTAAAACTACTCCCATACCGAACTGGGAGTAGTTCAAGCTACTTTCTGAATCTATCATTTCTGCCGCATCCGAGTGTTTTTAATTGCATAAATCGATACATAAGAATGGCATGTCTTCCTTTTTGGGTATGTGGATTCATTTTAGAACGGAGGCAATCCATAAATTCATAATCGCACTGGCAAGCAGGTTTACCACTTCTTAGACACAGGTCGTGCTTCATACAGCAAGCATCTACATCGTTCACGGGCGCACCTGGTCCGCTGCATCCCGGCCCGCACCATCTATATCCCGGGAAAATACAAAATCCTGGTGATCTTTTTCTTCTTGGATCCCTATGCAAAATGACACCCCCTAGAACCACTTTTTAATAAAATATGAAAAAATGTGGTTCGTGAAATTCCAAAAGCCTTGATATATGCCAAATGGGTGCAACAACCTTTAAATCGGCATTAGTAAGCTCTGCAACACAACAAAGAAAGAGTAAGGGGGTTGATGGTGATGTTTCGTTGAATGCAAGCAATGGGTGGAAACTTTTTTGAAGATGTGGGGATAAAAGGGGTTCTGTTAAAAAGGCAAAATTCAAATGGACAGCGATTTCGGCAATCGAATGGGGCAAGTATGAAGAAATCAATAAAAAGCAGTAAATCGAGTAGGAGGGAGCGATTAACTCCCGTCCTCTCACACCACCGTACGTACGGTTCCGTATACGGCGGTTCAATTAAGATAATTGACGCAAGTCTTTATAACTTCCGTGAATAGCTGTTCTCTTTATGCCAGTGGTCACTCCACCCTCCAAGAGGTCTCCCACGGGATTCACCGCTTCCTCCCTCAAGTGAGGTACTACGTTTTCTGTGTTCATCATGACTCACTGAATACCAAGGGCTATTCTCTCTTAATTGTTCGGTCCTTCTTAGTTGTTCTAGACCAACTAATACTATGACCTCTGCTGACTTCTGACGGTTCAGCTACTTATCACTAAGTAGGTTATGAAGAGTACTTCACATATCCGCCAGACCTCCCCGGGTAAGTACATGCACTTTCACACCATCTATCCGCCTCATTTACTCGATATGACCTTCGACAGAAAGAGCTTTGTTTTGTTATGCAAACTCACTCAATCATACCTAGCCTTATATGAGGTTCGTGTTCCTCGGACCGGTGTTTTGCCTCCAGCTTCCTTCAGATTCCGCGTCACCACGGACACCCTTGCTCTTGGCTAACCTCTACTTCGGGTTCGGGACTTACACCCTATAGTTCATGTACATGCCGGGCGCACATAAAAGATCCCCTCAAGTCAACTTGAGGGGATTGGCTTCTTATTTTTGAAGCAAGCGAATGAATTCGCGCATGAAACCAGGGAGGTCTGGCCAAGCATGTGCAGAAACAAGGTTTTGGTCGACATGTACGTTGCTGTCGGATACATACGTTGCTCCTAATGCTTCTACACCTGGTCTGCAAGCGATGTAAGCAGTCAAGCTGCGTCCTTTTAATAAATCTGGCATTGTTTCAAAAATGAGAGACGCATGGCAGATTGCAGCGATTGGTTTATTTGCTTCAAAGAAATGTCTAACGATGCGTTGAAGGTCTGCATCAAGACGGATATACTCAGGTGCGCGTCCTCCTGGAATGACGATTCCGTCGTATTGCGTTGGATCGATGTCAGCAAATGCTGCATGCGCTTCAAGAAGGTAGGCTTGTTTTTCTTCAAATGTATCCCAGCCGGTAAAATCATGCGCAACCGTATGTAATTTCTTTTTCTTCGGCGCGGCAATCGTGACATCATATCCTTCTTCTAATAAGCGATAGTATGGATAATATACCTCAAGAGCTTCTACCGCATCTCCTGTTACAATCAATAGTTTTTTGCTCATGATCTTGCCTCCTTACCTGTTAGACTCAGATTTTATAATACTGAAAGACGGAAAAAATTAAAAGAAATATGCTCGGATTATAGGGGTTTCTTATTTTTTAGGTAAAAAATAACGGGAAGAGCAACATGATGGTTTTATGGTGAGCGTCAATTCGCTATGCTGTCGTCGTCAGAAAGCGAACCTCTCAATTTTCACTCCTTCAATTCTCAACTTTTGGAAGAACAATGAAAAGCGCTCAAATACGCTGCTTTTCTGCCTGAACTTATTTCACCAAACGAAAAACGGAGCTTTTCTTATTTTGCGAAACTGTGGATGTCAATGCGTGAGTCATTCTTTAAATTCTGTTGCTCCTTTCTTCTTGCGGCTATTCTAATATGGACAAGAAATCTTTTGGAAAGGAGCTGCATTTTAGAGGAAATTTGTTTTTATTGTGAAAACCATTGAACCCAAGTCAACTCTCTCTCCGCTTTTAAATTCAGCATCTATATCTTATTGCTTTGTCCTGATTTAAGATAGGACATTCACCTATATTTTCACTCTGAATACAATGTGGTGGAATGCGGAGGTGGAGATATAATGGGATTATTCAAAGACGAAAAAACAAATAGGATTCTTTTGCAGCCATGGAAAAGGGATGCATTGGAGAAATTTGAAGCAAAGATAAAAGCCATTCCCGTGTATCCCTGCGACGCAAGGATATTCCCTCAATCATTTGCGCTACGGGTTTGTGGGAGACCCTAGAAAAATTTCTTCTATTCAAGAACTTGCCTCATTACTAACAGAATTCAACCAAGCTTCTAAAGAGCTTGGAAAATATACCTCTCTTATTATATTTTTCGAAACGCCTATGGAATGGATTCGTTCTTATAGTGTGGAACAATTTGAACAGCTATTTTGGAACTTGTTGAACGGTTTAAGTGATATGGACCCGTTTGATTGGCCTAGCCATATCCCAAAAGATCCTCATGATTCGTTATGGGAATTCTGTTTTCACAATGAACCGTATTTTATGTACTGTGCCACCCCATCACATACTAGAAGAAAAAGCCGGTATTTTCCTTATTTTATGTTAGCCGTCACACCAAGATGGGTGCTGAAAGAATTCAATGCTTCCCCAACATTGGCTAATAAAATAAGGTCCAAGATTCGTAAAAGACTGGAAAACTATGACTCCATTCCGGCACATCCAAACCTAAACCAATATGGATATGAAGACAATTATGAATGGAAACAATATTTCTTGCACGACGATGACACCTCTTTATCAAAATGCCCCTTTCATTCCATAAAGGGGCCTGACCCCAATGATGCTTTAAAGCGTTAAATTTTGGCAATTTAAAGTATGGCAAACGGAAAGGGCTGGCTGCATTCGAGCCTGAATGTTTGTGACGGGGGAGCATTCGTGCTATGATTTTGGGTAAACGACAGACAAGGAGGAATGGATGGCATGGTGACGAAAGTAGTGTTGAACGGTGTTGCTATTCAAGCAGAGGAGTTTGAAGAGGAAGTGATCCGCCAAAACGGCGTTCCTTTACATAAAATTCGTTTTGCTTTTAAGGTGAGAAGCGATGAATATCATGATATTACGACGTTGCTGTATCAGAAAACATTTGATGTTTCGGTTCCTGAAAAAGATCTGAATTTTAGGGGGACGATTCAAAATTATTCCACCTCTGTGACGAATTTGTATAAAGAAAATCAGGTTGGCGATTTTCGGTTGGAGTTGGTTGAGGCGATTTAAAAAAGGGTCAGCATACAAGACGGTGCGGGAAGGAACAGAGGGAGGCCATATGTCGATTCAAGTAGAGCATTTGTACAAGCGGTTTCGCGTCCACGTTCGGCAGCCGGGTTGGATGGATGCGGTACGCAGTTTGTTTAAGCGGGAATATCGTACGGTGGAAGCGGTGCGGGATATTTCCTTTACCATTCCTTCCGGAGAAATTGTCGGATTTTTAGGGCCGAACGGAGCGGGGAAAACAACGACGATTAAAATGCTGGCCGGGCTGCTTTATCCAAGCGCCGGGCACATTCAAGTGGCGGGATATGTTCCGTTTGAGCAGAAGCCGGAATTTAAGAAGATCATAAGTTTAGTGATGGGGCAGAAAAGCCAGCTCATATGGGATATTCCGCCGATGGAGACGTTTCTCGTCAATAAAGCGATCTATGAAATAGAAGACCGTGTGTTTCGGCAAACATTGGACGAACTTGTCGAGCTGTTGGAGTTGGAGCCGCTGTTAACGAAGCCGACTAGAAGTTTATCGCTCGGACAGCGGATGAAATGCGAATTGGCCGCAGCGCTTTTGCATCGGCCGCAAGTTTTATTTCTCGACGAGCCGACGATCGGCTTGGATGTCCATACGCAGGAAAAGGTTCGCCGCTTTATCGGCGAATATAATCGCCAGCACGGCACAACCGTATTGCTGACGTCGCATTATATGGGCGATGTGACTGCACTATGCGACCGGGTGCTTATTATTAATCACGGGAAGCTGTTGTATGACGGCGGACTGGATAGGTTAACGGAGAAATTGACGCCGTACAAATTGCTGGAAGTTCGTCTTGCCTCCATTCCTGATATTTCATGGGAGGCATACGGCGAATTGGTCGATGCCAAAGAGGGAAAAGTCACGCTTCGTGTGCCGAGGGAGCGCATTCCGGAGGTGTCTTCGCAATTTTTGCAGCGGTTTGACGTCCGTGATTTAAACATACAAGAACCGCCGATGGAAGAAGTAATAACGCGAGCGTTTCAGGAGGAGTCTCATGTTTCGTAAATACGTCGTTCTTCTTCGGATGAAATATGTGGAGATGTTTGCTTATCGGCTGGCAACAATTGTCTGGATGACGGGAGCCATGGTTCAGCCGCTGATTACGATGATGGTATGGATGAATATCGATCCTCATCATGAGAATGCGTTTATTTTTTATTTTGCGGCATTGATTTTCGTTGAACGGATGACAAGTGCTTGGGATGTTTGGGAGATGGAGCGGGAAATTCGGGAGGGAACCTATTTTTATCAAATTGTCCGTCCGTTTCACCCCATTCATTGGGCAATTGCTGAGAATATTGTGTACAAAGCGTTATTTTTCGTGATTTTAGTTCCGGTATGGAGTATCCTGGCGATCTTTGTTCCGGCGCTGCGGCTGGGGCAAATAAACGGGACGCAATGGCTGCTCTTTTTTTGTGCGCTGTTATTGGGAGCGGTGATTCGCTTTTTATTCAGTTATATATTCGGTCTCTTAGGATTTTGGATCACAAAAGTGTCAGCCATGTATGGAATGTTCGAAGCGGTGTCTCTCTTTTTATCGGGCCGCATTGCCCCGCTGTCGCTGCTGCCGCCGTCTGTAAAAACGCTCAGCTTGTATTTGCCGTTTCGATATATGGTCGGGTTTCCGATCGAAATATTGAATGGAGATATCCGAGGGCTGGATATCGTGTTTGGATTCGGATGGGCGGTTACGTGGAGCCTGATTTTTATGCTCGCAATAATGTTGCTTTGGAAGGCCGGACTCAGGAAAAACCAAGCGGTGGGGGGATAATGTGCGACGGTATTGGCGCGTTTTTCGAGAATTTTTTCGAACTTGCTTAGTAGAAGAACTTGAATATCGAAGCGAATTTATGGGAAATTTCCTGTCTAGTTTGTTTGGCATCGGGATGGCCATTTTGACGATCAAGGTGTTTTTTTACCAAACAGACCATCTCGGCGGTTGGGGATACGCAGATGTGTTGCTGCTTCTTGGTATCTTCAATGTGCTTCAAGGATTGATCGATTTTGCCTTGCGCCCGAACATGTCCCGGCTGCTGCAGCATATTCGCACGGGCACGTTTGATCATATATTGACAAAGCCGGTGGACAGTATGTTTTATGTCAGCTTCCGTCATTTAGTTTTTTGGCGCTTGATCGATGTGTTGCTCGGCATCGGTTTGATGATCTATGCGTTGATAGAGAAACATTATATGCCGTCCGTGTTGGATGCAGCGATGTTTATCGTTAGTATCGGGGCTGCTCTCGTCTTGATTTACGCGCTATGGATGATGTTGATGACCACCTCTTTTTGGGTCATTCGCATCGATGATTTATCTTTTGTTTTTAATTCATTTTTTGAAACAACAAGGTTTCCCATCAGCATGTATCGCAGCTGGCTTCGCATCGTGTTGACATACGTTTTGCCTGCCGCTTTTATTACCAGTACGCCGGCATTGTCTTTATTGGGAAAATGGAACGGGATGACCACCATTGTATCCATTATCCTTGCCGGACTGTTCTTATGGCTGTCTCGCCGGTTTTGGCGATATGCGCTCCGGTCGTACACCAGTGCATAAAAGGGGCCTGACCCCTTTTGTGTTTTAAAGGGATAAAGTTTGCTGATGACTGTTTGGCAAACAGAAATAAATGATTTATGAAATCGCTAAGTTTAGAAGCTGGCTGGATGCGGTGTTCCAACAGAAAAGAGTGCATGAAAAAAGAGGTAAAAGAAAAAGGCATGTTTTCCAATTGCGAAAACATGCCTTTTTTTTGGAGAGAAATGTTATGAAAAATGGCTGTGATGGCGCGGTTAGACCTTTTTTTAATTCGGAAAGTTATGTTCTGCTTGTTCGGCGATGTTTCCACATCATGTAATTGATAACGAATAAAGCAGCCGATGCAAAATCCCATTAGTGCAATACCTGCTGCCAAAACCACCATGATATTGAACACATAACCGGCAACATCCCAATGCAAATAATAGCTATAGATGAGCAAATTCGCTAACATAAATTTACAACCAAACAAAAAAAGAGACATGAACCCGATTCCTTGATTAGAATAGATGTGTCACCAAAACTATTCACAAGGAGGTTCATGTCTCATGAATAGATTAGCACATCATCAAGGAATCCACAAGTTTTTCACGATGTTGGGGTTGGCACTTTATTTTTCAAAACCTGTCATGAAGCATCTCGTTCATATCGTGGATGCGCTGACCACCAAAGGATTTGCGGGAACATTGACCGATCTTCATCATTGGAGCTTTCATCCGAACCACCGCACGACACTCAGCCATTTTTTCACGAAAAGCCCTTGGGATGAAGAGACGCTGCTTCGCAAACTTCAACAGTGGATGCTTCGTCGTGTCGAACGCATCGCCAAACAGGAGAATCAACCCCTTTTTGTTTCGATCGATGATACGATTTGCCAAAAAACCAAGCCTTCGTCACAGGCAACGCACGCCATTCAAGGGTGTGATTGGCACTATTCTCACACAGAGAAAAAGTCGATCTGGGGACATTCTCTCGTTTGGCTCATGGTTCATACGATGACCCAGGCTTTTCCCTTTGCGTTCCGCCTCTACGACAAGGCGGCTGGGAAAAGCAAGGGGGAACTCGCGATCGAGATGCTTTCTTCTTTGGATGTACACCGTCCTGTTTATGTGCTGATGGACTCTTGGTATCCATCGCAAACGCTCGTGGAAGCTTGTCTGAAAAAGGGATTCCACGTAATCGCAATGCTCAAGGCCAATCGGCTTCTTTATCCAAAAGGCATTGCGGTTCAGGTGAGGGAGTTTGCCCGCTACATCGAACCGAAAGACACTCACCTCGTCACGGTGGGAGAAGAGCGTTATCGGGTTTATCGCTACGAAGGCTCTCTCAAAGGTCTCGATGATGCCGTGGTGCTGCTCGCTTGGAAAGCCGATCAGCCGATGACATCGGAACATCTTCACTGCGTCTTGAGCACCGACCGGGATCTAAGCGATGAAGAGATCTTGCGCTACTATGCCCAGCGTTGGTCGATCGAATGTTTTTTCCGTCAAGCGAAAGACCAGCTGAAACTCGATGGATACCGCGTTCGCGGACGTCGGGCGGTGAAACGCTACTGGATCTTGGTGCAGCTTGCTTACGTGTACAGCATGTTCGAGTCGAACAGCGATTTTTCTGATGGGCTCGATCTTCTGCGCAAGAGAAAAGGACATAGCCTCGTGGAGTTCATTTACCGTGCAGCGAAACAAAATATTCCCATTGATACCGTGAAAAAACAGCTCCACGTGGCATAAGGGGTACCCTGTTTGTCTCTTTTACATGGTAATTATTGTAATTAAAATTGCTCAACTACAGTAATAGAATAAAAGCGATAAACCTAAGCATATCGTTGCAATCCATTGGTTAAAAATTTGCTGATCCTTATCTTCCTGAGGATATTGATTGAGAGGCTTCGATAGAAAACGTTTACTGAATACAATAATGGGATTTTGTTTTGTTGCGAGCGTATAGACCCCGATTAAAAATGGCAACAACAGCCACATATGAAAGAAAATCCCTAAAAGACCCGTCACGACAATAAACGTCTGATTGATTTGGACAAGCGGTTTCGGAATGCTCACCGCAATTCCTCCTTTCATTATAATTTATATTATACATAGTTTATTAGTCGGAATAAAGCCTCAGCCCTTACAGAAGGGGGAGGTCTGAATCCCCCGAAATGTATGAGACTGCAAAAAAGACCGTTAAGAGAAAAAAGAAAACCCGAAAGCGATCGAATAAAACATTGGCTCATTTTGTGTATGTTAAAAATTTTTTCATTTTTTACGTAAGAGCATGAGCAATTTTTGTTGTCCGGCAAGGGTGAGAAACGGTAAAGACTCTGTTAAACGGATTAAAATGATCATATTAAAGCTAACTTATAATATGCAGCAAGCTTTTGATTGCTTTGTAGCCAAAATTTATGCCAAAGCCTATTAAAACCAATCCCGCAATGACCGATAGCCATTTTATGAAACGTTGATTCGTAAATTTTCGCCCGAAATGGACGGATGCGGCAACGGTTATATCCCAAAGTGCAATTCCGATAAAAATAGCGCTGCTGTAAAGGAAAGACTGGCCTTGACTTACGGTATTAAGAGTAGTTGTCAGAACAGAACCATAAATGCCTATCCAAAAAATAATATTGAGCGGATTCGAAATAGCGATTAAAAATCCCGATAAAAAAGACTTCGATATGCTTTCTTTTTGTATTTCATCGGATATATGGACTTCTTTAAAAGCCTCTCTTATGCTTTCGTATCCCAAGTATACCAGTATGATGAATCCGAAAATCCACATGATCAACTGGGCCACCGGGGTAGTCAAATAAGTAGATATACCAAAATAGATGAGAAACATTAATACGATGTCTGCTGACATTCCGCCTAGACCAACTGCCCAAGAATGCCAAAATCCGTTTTTAATCCCCCTCTTAATCATTTCTATACTGATGGGACCAACGGGTATAGAAAGCGAAAGACCTAGAACGATGTAGCTGAAAATATTCACAATAAAAACACTCTCCCTGTCATTAAACGTCTTGCTGCACTTTTTTGGCAGTGTGTATAGATGGATTCCATTTCCATTTATTTTACCATAATTTTTTTATTATTCTTAAATTTATTTGCGCGTCAAATGCCCACGAGGTTTCGTCTTTTATTTTAAGATTGATAGCTTCAATAAAAATTTACTCATGAATAAGAATCTTTTATCGATCTGTTCTTTAACTAAAAAATAATTGTCAATCTCATTCCATAATGGTAGATTAATAGAAACTCATGAGGCCATCTTCGAAATAGACAGAATCAATAGGAAAAAGAGGAGATACTCCCAATCTCCTTAGATTTAATTTGGTATTTGGAAAAAGATAGAAAAGAACGTAATAAATAATCGTAATATTTCGATTATAAAAACGAATAAGGAGATTAATTGTGAGTTCGAGAACCGATTATTGGAATAGCAGGTATCAAAGGGGACGGATTTGGGGGGATGATCCGTGTCCTTCGGCTTTGTTAGCCAATGATTATTTTAAACGTTATCATGTTCGAAATGTGCTTGTACCAGGATGCGGTTATGGGCGCAACAGTTTTTATTTTGCTCTTCAAGGTTTTGATGTCACCGCATTCGATATTTCAGATATGGCCATCAATCAAGCCGTTGAATATGCAAATAGTCAATCGGTAAAAAATATTCATTACGAACCCGTGGTGCTAGATAAAACTCAGACAAGCATAAAAATAGCCCTTGCTGGCGGATCTCCAGTAGAATGAAAGTGTCACCCAACATTCGAAAGGAGAGATCCCCCATGCAAGAGCACTTTCATTTTACTACAGATCCAGCCAAACTTCAAAAACAATATGCCGCTATTTTCTGTTTTGTTTCTGCCCAACTGTCGTTGATTCAAATGTATCTTCATCGCCGCAACCGTCACTTGGTCAAGCAAGAAGACGAAGTGGTCATGGCGGTTCACCTTTTGGGGAAGCTGCTGGGCTTTTCTTCCGAACGAGCCTGGCATCGTTTTGTCACGGGAAATTTGTTCACAAACGGCTCGTTTCTTGAACGCTCCCGATACAACCGCCGCTGCCGAGCGCTTGGTTTCGCCATCAAATGGATCCGTCATGAGCTGGCGAAACGTGGCCAACACCATGCTTATGCGGTCGTCGACAGCTTGCCTCTTCCGTTGTGCCATCCCGCAAGAATGCAGCGCGTCAAGCGGTTTCGAGGGATCGCGGATATGGGGTATTGTGCTTCCAAAAAGCAATGGTACTACGGTTTCAAGCTGCATCTTCAAGTGACCAATCAAGGGCTGGCCATGGGCTATGTCGTGACGGAAGCGTCCTGCCACGACGTCAAAGCCGCTGAAACGGTGATGACTCAAATCCCTCATCCCTACAACTTTGGGGACAAAGGGTACATCAGCCACGCTCTTCGAGAAAAGCTGTACGAAGAACACCAAGCCGCGTTCTGGACACCGTCTCGACACAATCAAAAGCACGGCCCATCCAAGGCATGGGAAGAATGGATCAGGAAAAAACGCAAAGTCATCGAGACGGTGTTTTCGATTCTCGTAGACCAATACCGGATCACCGACATTCGAGCGAATTCCATTGCCGGGTTTGAAGTGGCACTCGATGGCATCTTGTTGGCTTATTCCTTGGTCACACTAGGGCTGGTTGAGCGCTGACACTCAACTAGCACCACGGGTTCATTACGAAGTTGGAGATATTTTCGACCAAAGATTTCTTCAAGAAAAGAAATTTGACGGTATTTATCTTTCTAATGTCATACATCTGTTTCTCAAAGCAGAAAGACAAGTTCTTATGGACAGAATCACATCTCTTTTAAAACCCAAGGGAGTATTCGCTTTTTCTTGTATCTCCATATATGATTCCAATAATTACGGCATTGGCAATGAAATAGAACCTAATACATTTATAAAACATGAAGGAAAGCCGCTACATTTTTTTGATGAACAGGAAATAAAAACATTATTACAGCCACATTATCGAATTTTGGATCAACGTCTCCATGTTCAAACAGAGTCCGATCCAAATGGAGACAGTGAAGATTTGCAACTCTGGTTTGTAGCTGCGGAAAAGCTGTGGTGAATTCCCTGTTCATTTAAAAAGAAAACAGATGGTCAGTATGATGATTTTCGTTAACCACAGCAAAACGTTTTTAATGATGGTTTTATACGTTTTCGGATCCGAAAGAAGTCGAGCAGCGCAAATCACATTCGATGTAGCTGAATAAATCAATTATATATAACTCTGGGTTCCTGGATGGGATCTATTTTCTGACTTGGATTTATTCCAAGTGTTTTTAAATATATTTAAATTTCAATTAGAACATTGTGAGAGCATAAGAATGCCACCAATAATTATTACCAAAGTAATAACTTTTGTAAGACAACCGCCTTTTGCTATTGCTCCTAAATGACCAACCATAGAACGGTTAACAGAGTCTGAGAAATTGCCCATTGGATTTTTCTTATGTTCTTCTATTTGTTTTCTGTCTTGGGCATCTTGGTTCACAAAGCCACCCCTATGCTTCTGACGTACGTAAATATATTTCATACTTATTAGTTCAAATAACTTTTTAACATAAAATTACAATATTCCTTTGAATATACGAACTTATCTTAAAAGAAAAATGTCTAGATTTTATAGTTTTATAAATTTTTATTCTATATCCTTAACCTGGATTAAGTAAAAATCCAGGTTTTATAACGGAATATTACTTTTGTTGTTCTTTCTCATCTTGAATGTTTGGCAATCAAATTCTCCCAATCTTCAAATGACAATGTTTCGGTCATATGTTTTAAATCATCTGGGACCTCTACATTACACATTAATTCTAAGCTATTGCCATCGGGGTCATGAAAGTAAACCGAAGCATTCCCTTGATTGGGTCTTATAAAAGGCTCGTTAGTTGTTCGGCCGCCGTGAGATACCGCTTCAATTTGCAGTGATTTGAGCCATTTTAAAGAATTTTTTAAATCCTCATAAGATACTCGGAAAGCAATATGCCTTAGTGATGGATGGTATGGAGTCTTGTATTCCTTTCCTTCCCACAGACCTAACCAGCTTTTTCCTTCTTCTATCCAAAAGAAAGCAATCTTATCATAGCGCAAAGCTAATTTCAATCCTAATGTTTGATAAAATTCGATTGAAATGTCTAAATTTTTTACAGGCAAATGCGCCTCATATAACCCTTTTATCATTTCTCCCACGCCTTTGTCATTGAATATACTCCCCATATCATATTAACTAATAAGTATTCCACCTATCAAGAAAATATTTACTTTATTGTATTGTACAGGTAATCTGATTAATAAGATGATTGAGAAAATAAACAGGAATATATGACAATGTAGACTAAAAAAGGGAGAACAAATGAGGAACAAAAAATGGGTTTTCATTATTGGAATGTTGATTCTTATCGGAGGCGGCTTTCTTACATACAAATTTTACTTTCAAAAAGCATTGACAGAAAAAGCAATCATGGATCACATAGAGGAAAAAGGATATACCGACAAGATTGAAAATAAAAAAATGGTTTACGACAGCAAACAAGGGGTTTATTACATGGTTGTTTACTACAAAGATGAAAAAGGCATCCGCTACGAATATTTTTGTAATGGCGGTTTGATTCCCGCTAATGTTTTCGTATTGGCATACGATCAAACCAATGCAGAAATAACGAAAAGGAAAGAGAAAGGAAAATATTTAGAGGAATGACTCTTGTTGTATCAAGCAAATTCTTTACGCTCTTAAAAAGATGGTTGCTATTTAGTAATCCACTGCATTCATGCACAGCCTCCCTCGAACAAGTAGGAGTTCCAATTCAAATGCCGTGATTTTTACTGTTTTCAGAACGGATGGTTGGAGACCGCGCTCATTTCATTTTTTAACGGATTTCCGAAAGAAGTCTCCCATCCTCAAGGAATGTGCAGGGCGTAGCCCAATGAGTAGGTGGGAGATGAATTTCGGTTGGCTTTAGCCAAAGGTTTTGATATAATCAGTCTTATATATAAAAAAGGATTGATATATCAATGAAATTGGATAGTAATAATCATTCAGTGTTCCTATTACATTATCATCTTGTATTAGTTGTAAAGTATCGCAGAGAAGTGTTCACCGATAAAATATCTGATTTTGCAAAAGATATGTTCATTGAGATCGGAAAAAAATACAACATTACTTTGACAGAGTGGAATCATGATAAGGATCATATCCACATCCTATTCAAAGCACATCCTAATTCTGAATTATCGAAGTTCATCAATACGTATAAGAGTGCAAGTTCTCGACTGATAAAGAAAAACTTTCCTCATATCCGAAAAAGACTATGGAAAGAGATGTTTTGGTCAAGAAGCTTTTGCCTGCTTACAACAGGCGGTGCACCAATAGAAGTCATAAAAAAATACATTGAAAATCAAGGTCAGAAGTGAGGTGATTTGATATGGCCAAACAAAACAAAGCCTTCAAATTTCGTTTGTATCCGAATAAAGAACAGAAAATCCAATTAGCCAAAACATTTGGTTGTGTTCGCTTTGTCTACAATAAGATGCTGGAAGAACGTAAGGAAACGTATGAGAAATTCAAAAACGATAAAGAAACGCTTAAACAACAAGCATTCCCGACACCAGCGAAATACAAAGATGAATTTCCATTCCTAAAAGAAGTGGATTCTTTAGCTTTAGCAAACGCACAGATCAATTTGCAAAATGCTTATAAGAACTTTTTTGAAGGTCGTGCGGAGTTTCCTAAATTCAAAAGCAAGAAAAATAAACAATCTTACACAACCAATATGGTCAACGGCAATATTAAGCTAGAAAATGGTCATATCAAACTACCAAAAATCAAAAAGCCAATGAAAATGAACCGACATAGAGAAATACCTGCTGATTATAAAATCAAATCTTGTACTATTTCTAAAACAAAGACAGGTAAATATTATATTTCGATTTTGACAGAATACGAGAAAGATATTCAGTCAGTAAAGATTCAAAAAGTAGTTGGCTTAGATTTTGCTATGGACGGTCTATATGTCGAGAGTGAACAGGGTGAGAAAGCCAATTACCCACGGTACTATCGACAAGCATTAGACAAACTGGCAAAAGCACAACGAATTCTTTCTCGCAGAAAAAAAGGTTCTGCACGTTGGGAAAAACAACGTTTGAAAGTAGCAAAGTTACAAGAGAAAATTGCCAATCAACGCAAGAATTTTCTTCACCATAAATCAAAAGAATTAGCATCAACCTATGACGCAGTTATCATTGAGGACTTAGACATGAAAGGAATGTCTCAAGCCCTCAATTTTGGAAAAAGTGTTCATGATAATGGCTGGGGTATGTTCACTACTTTCTTAGAATACAAGCTAAAAGAACAAGGGAAACAACTTGTAAAAATCGATAAGTGGTTCCCTTCTACTAAGAAATGTTCTTGTTGTGGCAAGGAAAAAGAAATGCCATTATCTAAACGTGTATATGAATGTTCTTGCGGTTTTGTATTAGATCGTGATCACAATTCAGCAATCAATATCAAAAATGAAGGATTACGCATATTAGCATAAAGAATAATAACTTTCGGAACGAGAGGGTAAGCTCGGTCAATTTCTTATCGTTAGATAGGATTACCCGAGAAGCCCCCACTTCAAGCGACCCACAAGGGTGGTAAGTGGAGGGTAGTTCACTAAATGAAAAGGAGATGAGGGACTGATGGTGGAAAAGGTTCAATTAGGAAAAACGGATTTATATGTCAATCCGATAGGGTTAGGAACGAATGCGGTTGGTGGCCACAATCTTTATCCGAATTTGAGCGAAGAAACAGGGAAACAAGTCGTTCGCACTGCTTTGGAAAACGGCGTCAACTTTTTGGATACTGCATTTATCTACGGTCCTGAACGTTCTGAAGAATTAATCGGGGAAGTGTTGAAAGAGTTCCGCCGGGAAGATACAGTGATTGCAACGAAGGGAGCACATAAATTTGTAGGCGATAAGATTGAGATTGACAACTCTCCTGCTTTCCTTCGCCAAGCGGTGGAGGACAGCTTGAGACGGCTGCAAACGGATTACATCGATTTGTTTTACATCCATTATCCCGATGAATCCACGCCAAAGTACGAAGCGGTCGGTGAATTAAAGAAACTGAAAGATGAAGGAAAAATTCGAGCCATCGGCGTATCCAATTTTTCGATTGAACAATTAAAAGAAGCGAATCAAGACGGTTATGTGGACGTGCTGCAATCGGAATATAATTTGTTTAAGCGGCAAGCGGAGAAAGATTTATTGCCTTATACCGCGGAGCAAGGTATTTCATTTGTACCGTATTTTCCTCTGGCTTCAGGTCTTTTAGCCGGAAAATATACGAAAGAGACGAAATTCGATGATCTGCGCGCCAAAAATCCGTTGTTCCAAGGAGAAGAATTTGTCCGAAATCTGGAAAAGGTTGAGCAGCTGCGCCCAATTGCTGAAGCGAAAAATACGGAAATTGCTTATGTCGTGCTAGCTTGGTATTTAACAAGAGAATCCATCGATGCACTCATTCCAGGTGCAAAGAAACCGGAACAAGTCGTGAACAATTTGAAGACACTAGATGTACAGCTGACGAAAGAAGAAATTGAAAGCATTGATCGTATTTTTCAATCATAGCCATAATGGAAACAAAGCCGTGTTGAAGATTGTCAGCACGGCTTTACTTGCATACAGAAACGGCTGATATATAAGAATGAGTATGGATTTAAGAGAATCGCTGATAAATAAAGGGGGTGCCATCTTGGAAAATCCTCCATTTATAAAAACTCTTTTATGGTATTCTCAAAGTTGAATGTTTCAAGGATAGGATAATTCTTTTGAGATATGTTAATGCCGTATTCAGGAGTACTTTTTTGACCGGGCTTATCGTAATTCCTGTCTACAAATATTTCATTAGGCATTTTCCATGTTTTCGCAGGTATGAGAAAAATATCGGGCATTTTTCCTTCCTCAAAAATTAATAGAGTTAGATATAAATTTTTATTGGTGATGTCAAATTTGCTTTTGGGTACAAAAACATATCCTTTTCCTCTAAGAGATTTTACTTGAATCTCACAAAAGCGCCCCTTTTTATCTTTAACAATAAAATCTACACCATGGTCATCCACCTCGGTTGTGTAAACTTCTAATCCATATGATGCAAACTCCATTTTTGCAAAATACTCTGCATATCTCCCTAATTGTAAAGTACTAAGTTTGGTCCAATTTGTATTTGGCACGTATTTTCCTCCTTGGTTACTGCTTTTTCCCTTTACGAGCAATTTTATATAGCATAGAATAGTAGTGGATGAGTCCTGAAGAAATTCGATTATAAGTGCTTGAATACACACAGCATAATGCTCATTTTTTTGAAACCATGTACGGAATTATCGAAGGATGAATTATATCTCATTTGCATGATCGTTCTCTGTTCGCCAAAAGAGAAAATAGATTACTTTGCTAACCTAGATGAGATAATTTTCATTAGTAGAAGGCCCTTTCAAAGCCGATGGATTTTTCTTCGAGATGCCTGGATTTCTTTCCTCGATTTTTATTTAAAACGAAAAAAATCTAGAATAAAGATGTCGATCCAATTGGAAAATTTTTCTTCTAACAAAAAAGGATTTATCGCATGACGTCATAGTCCTACATTATTTGAACAAAGAGGGACGCTTAGGAGGGAACATAACATGGAAATAGAAAAATTGAAAAAGGTCATTAAAGGGTTGTCAGAAGGGGAAGCGAAGTCACTACTATTTCATATTTTGCTTAGAGTCAATCTTTTAAAAGAAACAGAATATTCAGAAGAAGGGTTTGTTAATGATGTAAGTAAGATATATAGAACTATTTCTGATTTAACAAATGAACAGTCGGAAAGTAACCAAGAAGGAACTTTTAAGATGGTTCATATTTTTTTTGGTGATTCTCCTGCAGGTAGTTTAAAGGTAGTTTTAAAGGATTTGGGTGTACATAAAGAGGAAAATGTCATTTCTTTCGAGGATATATTTTCCATTGGTCCAATCAGGCATTTGCACGAAGAGAGTGGGAAAAAAACAAGATTTGATTGGATAAAAAATCATTTCAACCATACATATGATGAATTTTTTGAATATAAACAAAAATTCCAAAGGACGATTCATCAAATAAAATCCATTCCAGAAGGCAAATCGATTGCGATATGGGTTGCGGAAAACTCCCACGAGCAGACAGGATTACGATACGTTCTTCATTTATTAAAGGAGAAAAATAATGCAATCAAAGTGATTAACACTACAAAGACGTATGCTGAACATTTTAACCGACTTGACACCGAGTATGTTGTACTACATACAGGGGAAATACCTCCTGAGAAACTTCAAGTGATTTATGGGCAAAGTAAGCAAAAAGCTCCATTGTCACAACTTGAAAGAGAGCGATTTGAACAAGAATGGCTCAGCCTTGCGGAAAACGATGAAGCATTAAGAATATGGCAGAAAGGAAGAATATTGAGCGTCCCAGAAGATTATTACGACCAATATATGATAAACAGTGCTAAAAAGCTGCATAGCAAACAAAAGACAAATGACTTTATGAAATCGGCGAGATTAATTGGTGAGGTTCTTGGTCATTTAGAACAGTATGTAGGGGATGAGTTCTTGGAATATCGGTTAAGGAGGCTAATAGAAAAAGGGGTTTTCGAGATGGAAGGCAGTCTAGAAGCTATGAGATGCTATAGTATTAAATTGAGATCGAAAAAATGAGATAGGGTTCACACTGTTATTTTGTTTATTATTCTTACAGGTTGAATGAAATTGGCTGAGACTAATGAGGAAACCAATATTGATACGGAATAGAAGGGATCTAATAAAATGAAACAGGAGAAAAATACCTCCTGAATTTAAGTGGAATGGCCGTCTCCTTATTGGATAGACAACCTTAATTTTTAAAGAACAATCATACAAGCTATTCTGGGAGTAGCAAAAGATAAACTTGGACTTTGGAAACGCGTACCAGAAATTCATTTCCCGCTGTCACTGGTGCTATCGCAACTTCAATGAATAGAAGAGGGGACCTCTATTGGAAGATTGTTAAAGAATAGACAAACCTTTTTAGTGGAAGACGATTATAATAGAAGTATATAAAATACTACTTTTATTTCATTCGTGGTCATTGTAAAGTGGACGGGATAAAACAAGAGAGCGGAATAAAAGACGGTGTCTGATTGGTTGGTGGTATGTTTTTCTCGCTTCGACACGTCTATGAACTTTCGCAGGAATCGAACAAGAGGAGTGAGAAGTGATGTCTTCTACTAAAAAATGGCTCATTCCAAAACAACATGGAGCGTGGGCGATGCTGACCATCCCCTTTTTTCTTGGAGCTTATGCGGGAGGGTTTACTTGGTTACATATTCCGTTATTTATCGGTTGGCTGGCTCTGTATTTAGGCACCTACCCGTTATTAACAGCTATAAAATTAAAACGCAAGGAATACTTGCCGTGGTTTTATCGTTATAGTGTTGTTGCCGTCCTGATGTTTGTCATCCCCATCTATTATCAAGTAAAACTTCTTTATTTCGGTATTGCCATGGTTCCGTTCTTTATTATCAATATTTATTATGCGCGAAAGAAAAAAGAACGCGATTTTGTGAATGATGTTGCGGCCATTACAAGTTTTTGCATCGGCGGTCTTGCCAGTTTTTATATGGGGAACGGCCAATTCACTATGAATGCGTTGGAATTGTTTATGTTTTGCTTTTTATTTTTTATCGGAAGCACTTTTTACGTAAAAACGATGATCCGTGAAAAAAATAATCCTGTCTATAAATGGCTTTCCTGGGGATATCATTTATTATTAATCATTGGATTAATCTATGCGCACTACCCGTTATTTGTACTTGCTTACATACCAAGTGTCATTCGAGCCTTTTATTTATATGGAAAGTCATTGCCTATAAAGAAAATAGGACTTTCAGAGTTTGCGAACGCCATTTACTTTTTTGCCGCTATGCTTCTACTGTTTCATGTTTAACGAAAAGTGGATTTCTTTGAATGCTGTTCTATTGCCAAGTAAATGAGAAGAGGGATGAAGAGTCCCTCTTCAGGAAATAAAATCGCCAAAGAACCGGTGCGAACTTTTTGAAATTAGTTTTTTTTGAGACTTTCTCGCAATTGGTCAGCCGCTGATAATGCTTTTGGGTCTTGAAGAATATCCCCCGGTTTGTTTCCTTCACCAAGAATATATCCTTTAAAAGCGATTCCCATAAAATCAAAGATATGCTGAAACTGCTGAACGAGCGGGAGTGCCTTCAAAGTTGGATGATCTCCCCCGACCGCAATGACATACGCTTCTTTTTCAGCCATTTTCGCTTTAAAGTCAGAATATTCAGGGTCTCTTAAGGTTTGTGACCAACGATCGATAAAATTTTTCATCGTTCCCGACATGCTATACCAATAAACGGGGGTAGCAAAAATGAGAATGTCATGTGGTAAAACGCGATCAAGAACCTTGTTGTAATCATCGTTTACTTTTGGAAATCCCTCGTCTGCATGACGGCCATCTACAATCGGCCGAATGTCGTACTCATTTAAATAAATTCGTTCTGCTTCCAACCCTTCAATCGCCCGATTCGTCAGAATTTCGGTGTTGCCATTGGGGCGGGTTCCCCCGTAAATGACAGCAATGGACATGTTTTACACTCTCCTTTTTTTTATCTTTAAAGAAGTCATTTCAACTATTTTGCTCTTATGATCAATAAATAGTGAAGCCTGACAGTCCTAGTATACTATGAGAAATGTATTCCTGTCGCATTTAGACCATTCGCCCAATTTTAAATGAATTTCTTGACATAGCTATTTAGCCGTGGCGCGGCCTTTTTCCAGATTTTTTAGTCTATCGGAAATCAGAAAGCTTTGATATGGTATTGGCAAAACCAAATTGTTCTCCGCATAATGAAATGTTATATTATATAACGCAATAATGTTGCATTATTGACGATTATGTGAAATATGATATATTATATTATAAAAGCATATATGCGAAGCGTTTAAGGAAGTACTAAACGAAGTATTCAGGATATTTTAAATATTGAATAAGGTGGTGGGTTTTGGGGGTTCAAATTAGTTCAACGTAATGCCGTTTCATTGATAAAAATACATTCTTTTTATTACAGAAAGCAGATTTTGCTGAAAAACTATTTACGCATAAAGAATAAACTGTTGACACTTATTCATACTTTTTGGAGAGAGTAATGTTTTATAGGAATGGTAGATTAAAAGCAGACAATGAAAAACAACCGAATAGTACAAATGTTTTATAAAAAATATTCTGAAAAATAATATTTTTTTCAAATATTTTATTCTAAAACTCTTGGGAATGATAGCCTTTACTTTATCTCTGACAAGAATAGAAGAGGGTGAAAGGATGCAGAAAAGTGTGGAGAATTTGAGACGGGAAATAGGGCTCTTCGCATTAACGTTGACGGGATTGGGCTCTATTATTGGTTCAGGTTGGTTGTTCGGTGCTTGGAAAGCGGCAAAAGTAGCTGGTCCTGCTTCGATCTTTTCATGGATTATCGGATGTCTGATCATCATTTGTATTGCCGTTTCTTATGCTGAGTTAGGAGGTATGTTTCCGGAGTCGGGAGGAATGGTGCGCTATCCTCAATATTCCCACGGCTCGTTTGTAGGGTTTATCGCTGGTTGGGCAAACTGGATAGCGATCGTATCAGTGATTCCAATCGAAGCAGAAGCTTCCGTACAATATATGAGCTCGTGGCCATGGGCGTGGGCGCAAAATATGTATGATGGAACCCATTTGACAACGTCAGGACTAGTCTTAGCGTTCTTTTTGGTCATCGGTTTTTTCTTGCTCAACTATTGGACGGTCGGATTGTTTGCGAAAGCCAACACCATTGTCACAGTGATCAAATTTGTCGTCCCGCTATTGACCGTTATCGGGATTTATGTCGTCGGATTTAAGACAACTAATTTTACGCATGTATCCGGTGGATTTATGCCGAACGGTTGGTCAGGCGTATTGACCGCGATTGCCACATCGGGTATCGTGTTTGCTTTTAATGGCTTTCAGACACCCATCAATCTTGCGGGAGAAGTGAAGAATCCGGGACGCAACGTTCCTCTTGCCGTCATTTTATCGCTGCTTACGGCGGGAGTACTTTATTTCCTTCTTGAATTCGTGTTCATCGGCAGTGTTCCTTCCAGCATGCTGTCGCACGGGTGGGTCGGACTAGAGATGAAGTCGCCGTTTGCTGATTTGGCGTTGGCTCTTGGAATTGGTTGGCTGGCGGTTGCGATGTTTGCTGATGCTGTGATCTCGCCTTCAGGTACAGGAACCGTCTACACTGCGACTACGGCAAGAATGATTTACGGGATGGAGAAAAACGGCTACTTTCCAAAGATTTTCGGAACCGTCCATCCATTATATAAGGTTCCGCGGCCTGCCATGTGGTTAAACTTGGCTGTGTCCTATTTGTTTATGTTTTTATTCCGCGGATGGGGAGAACTGGTGGAAGTCATATCGGTAGCGACTGTTGTCAGCTATATGGCGGGTCCGGTTACAGTCATGTCTTTGCGCAAGCTGGTTCCTGACTACCACCGTCCTTTGAAAACAAAAGGTCTAGCTGTCATCGCTCCGATTGCTTTTATCGTTTCTTCGTTGATTTTATATTGGTCCAGATGGCCATTAACCGGACAAGTTTTGTTCGTCATGCTCATAGGCCTTCCGATTTACTTTTATTATGAAGCGAAGCGAGGAAAGGAAACGTTTTTGAAAAATTTCAAGGCAGGGTTGTGGCTCGTTTGCTATCTTCTCTATATGATGCTCATTTCCTGTCTCGGAAGTAAACAATTTGGCGGATATAATATCATTCCGTACGGTTGGGATATGGTAGTCGTTGCGGTCAGTGCACTAGTGTTTTATGCGTGGGCGATTCGATCCGCTTACTTCACGGATCAATTGAAAGAAGCTGAAAGCCTCAATCAGCCAGTAGAATACGAAAACGAAAGCATAAAAAAAGTGGCTCAAAATTAAAAGTAGGAATGGCTTAGTTGGCTGAATAGAATCTAGGAATCGAAAAAATACCTTTATGGGATTGAACAAATGACTTGAAGCGACACAATAAAATAATGCAAGGAAAAAACACCTCCTGAATCGAATGGCCACTCCATTCGGTTGATGGGGGTGTTTTTGTTTGGTGTCTATAAGGGCAAGAATACATTGTTGGAATCCGAAGGTGAATTTTATGTCTGGTCAAAGTTCACGTTCTCTCCATACTTTCTTATGCCAATGAAATGTTTTTGCTGTCTTATCGCTGCTTTTTCAATAAAATAGACTAGCGATCGGGAAAAAATCGGTTCCCCTACATGGTATTTTCTTTTGAGTCAACGTTTACTGACCGAGGGTTGCCTGAAATCCAGCTTACAACCACTGTCGCCACAGCATTTACGATCAACGCAATCATTCCGACGTTTAAATCTTGCATTGTCTGGGGCAAGGACGGGAACAAAGTACCAATGCCGCTGCCTGATAATGTCATATAAGCCGCCGTTGCAACCCCGGCTATAATACCAACAAACGCTCCTTGTTTCGTTACAAAATTGTTTTTCATCAAGCTGAGTACAAACGATGGGAACAGCTGCGTCACCAGACTATATCCCATGAGAAGCAAAGCAACGATCGTATTTCCTCCACGGAACGTAAAGTATAACGAAATCAAGGCAATGACAGGAACAAGATATTTCGCCAGCTTTGCAACTTGTTGGTCAGTGGCAGAAGGAGAAAATACTTTATAGACATTTTTCGATAGCAGCGTGGAAGCCGTCATTAATATCATCGAACCTGGAACCATGGCCGTCAACAGCCCGGCGGCGCCGATCAGCCCGACGACCCAAGGATCAAATGTCTGAATGGACAAACGCAATAGCGCCAAGTCGGTATCCGATCCTTCCAAATGCGGTATTTTTAAAATCGCCGCAAAGCCGACGAAAAAGACGAATAGAAGCAATAACTGATAAATGGGCAAAATAATGGCATTTTTCCGGAAAACATTGGCGCTCTTAGCCGAATATATCGAACTGAACGTATGAGGCCACATATAAAAACCAAGAACCGTCAACAGTACGGTCGAAATGAACCATGATACGCTCATCCCCTTATTCGGCAAGGAGAGAAAACCTGGATTGGTTTTTTCGATCGCTTCAAACATCGGCCGAATTCCGCCATAGTAATGAAACGGCAGATAAAGACCTAAAAAGGCGATGACAATAAGAATCGTGATGTCTTTCACTAGCGCTGTCCAAGCCGAACCGTGGATTCCTGAAATAATTACATATACTGTAACGGCAACAACGCCGATCCAAATAGCCGCCGTTTCTGAAATCGTACCATATGAAGCTTCAGAAACTATGATACCCAATCCTTTTAGCTGCAGTACCAAATACGGAATAAGTGCCAGCACCCCAACCAGAGAAACCAGCACTCCTAACGCTTGGCTGTTGTATTTGCTGGCGAAAAAATCAGACTGGGACATAAGCTGATGTTCTTTCGCATATTTCCATACTTTTGGGAGCATCCAATACGACAGAACATACGCCAAGCAGCCGTACGCGATAATGTAAAACGCTGGCCCGCCTTTGCTGTATGCCCAGCCGCTGCCTCCTAAAAAGGTAAATGTCGTATAAATTTCGCCCGCCATGAGAAGAAAGACAAAAATGGTGCCAAACCCGCGGCCGCCGACTGTCCACTGTTCCAAATTCATTTCTTTCCCTTTCCGCGCTCGTACTCCTAAGAAAAGGGATAACAGCAGGAAAACAAAAATGATCACCAACGCTGTATTCATGCTTGTTTCTCCTCCTTTACTTTTGGATCAAAATGATAAACGATCCCTATGATCACGGACGTCATGATGACCCAACCAACAAGCCAAAAGAGAATAAACGGCATGCCTAGGATATATGGAGTCACTTTATTGGCAAATGGAATCCCTCCAAGTATGCCAAGAAAAGGGAGCGCCATTAGCCAGCGAATTCCTTTCATCTTTATTTCCTCCCCGATGGAATAATAGGAAGCGGAAGCTTTTAGAACGCTTCCGCCAATAATTTAAATGCCGCATGGACAAATAGGCGTACACCGATTTCTAAAGAATCTTCATCAATCGTAAAACGCGGATGGTGGTGCGGGTAGATAATTCCTTTTTCTTTGTTTCCCGCGCCGACATAGAAGAAGCTTCCTGGTGCCTTTTGCTGGAAGGCGGAAAAGTCTTCGCCCCCCATAGTTGGGATTATGTGTTCAATCACTTCTTCGCCTAATACTTCTTTTACTGTTTCCTCAATGACGCGAGTGACATCCTCATTGTTAATAACCGGGCTATAGCCAAATTCGAACTCAAAATCATAGGTTGCACAGTGCGCTTCCGTAATCCCTTTTATAATCCGTTCTATCATTTTTGGAACTTTTTCCCTCAATGTTTTATCAAAACTGCGCACCGTCCCTTGAATTTCGACGCTTCCCGGAAGGACGTTATGTGTCGTGCCTGCGATAAATTGTGTGACTGAAACGACCAGTGGTTCGAGCGGATCGACATTGCGTGAAACAATGTACTGCAAGTTCGTCACCACTTGGGCACCGATCGCGATTGCGTCAATCGTTTGATGAGGCATTGCCGCGTGTCCGCCTTTTCCATGAATGCGGATGAAAAAGCGGTCTGGTGACGCCATCATCGGTCCATACACAATCCCGATTTTGCCGTACTCAAGCGGTGACCAAAGATGAGTGCCGATCACGACATCGACGCCGTCCAGCACGCCAGCCTGAACCATTTCCTTTGCTCCGCCCGGGAATAGCTCTTCGGCGTGTTGGAAAAGAAAACGAACTTCTCCATTAATTTGGCCGCGCAGTTTGGATAAAATTTTCGCCGTTCCCAGCAGCATAGCCGTATGTCCGTCATGCCCGCATGCATGCATCACACCTGGGTTTTTAGAAACAAAGTCAAACGTGTTTTCCTCTTGAATACGAAGCGCATCCATATCAGCTCGAATGGCCACCACTCTCCCTGGCTGATGTCCAATCAGCCGCGCTACAACACTTGTTTTGGTGGGGCGTGAAAGTTCTAAATGGCCAAATGATTGCAGCGTATCATAGACAAACTGAGATGTTTTTTCCTCCTGAAAAGAGAGCTCTGGGTTTGCATGTAAATGGCGGCGCCAAGCAATTACTTCCTCTTTCACTTCATGGACAAGCTGTTGAATGGCTACTTTGGTCATGTATTCTACCCCCCTTTTTTTGTTACCGAATGATACAAGACGCTGTCTCACAGTCGAACAGTCTCGTTTGGCGCTGTCATGCGAATGGCTGCTTGAAACGTGAATACACTGCAGCAAAGTATTTCGAACGTTGCTTGCCGCACTTTGCACCGGCTCGGTATAACACCGGCGGAGTTTCTTGCAGCCATTCGGGACATTCCGTTCTTTGGCCAAGAGCTGCGGCTGTTCGATCATCACTGTGAACTTTCCCTTTGCACCGGCACATGCAGTAAATAGAAATCCATTCGCCCAGGTTGCAGGATTTCTATGGCCTCCGGAAAAACACAGCTGTCCAGCGGTTCTGGCGATCATTTCCATTTGCGGAGATATTCTATTAATATGTGATATAATATTAATAAAAACCCGTGGTGCTAGTTGAGTGTCAGCGCTCAACCAGCCCTAGTGTGACCAAGGAATAAGCCAACAAGATGCCATCGAGTGCCACTTCAAACCCGGCAATGGAATTCGCTCGAATGTCGGTGATCCGGTATTGGTCTACGAGAATCGAAAACACCGTCTCGATGACTTTGCGTTTTTTCCTGATCCATTCTTCCCATGCCTTGGATGGGCCGTGCTTTTGATTGTGTCGAGACGGTGTCCAGAACGCGGCTTGGTGTTCTTCGTACAGCTTTTCTCGAAGAGCGTGGCTGATGTACCCTTTGTCCCCAAAGTTGTAGGGATGAGGGATTTGAGTCATCACCGTTTCAGCGGCTTTGACGTCGTGGCAGGACGCTTCCGTCACGACATAGCCCATGGCCAGCCCTTGATTGGTCACTTGAAGATGCAGCTTGAAACCGTAGTACCATTGCTTTTTGGAAGCACAATACCCCATATCCGCGATCCCTCGAAACCGCTTGACGCGCTGCATTCTTGCGGGATGGCACAACGGAAGAGGCAAGCTGTCGACGACCGCATAAGCATGGTGTTGGCCACGTTTCGCCAGCTCATGACGGATCCATTTGATGGCGAAACCAAGCGCTCGGCAGCGGCGGTTGTATCGGGAGCGTTCAAGAAACGAGCCGTTTGTGAACAAATTTCCCGTGACAAAACGATGCCAGGCTCGTTCGGAAGAAAAGCCCAGCAGCTTCCCCAAAAGGTGAACCGCCATGACCACTTCGTCTTCTTGCTTGACCAAGTGACGGTTGCGGCGATGAAGATACATTTGAATCAACGACAGTTGGGCAGAAACAAAACAGAAAATAGCGGCATATTGTTTTTGAAGTTTGGCTGGATCTGTAGTAAAATGAAAGTGCTCTTGCATGGGGGATCTCTCCTTTCGAATGTTGGGTGACACTTTCATTCTACTGGAGATCCGCCAGCAAGGGCTATTTTTATGCTTGTCTGAGTTTTATCTAGCACCACGGGTTAATAAAAATATTTGATTATTCGAATAATTACGTGAAATAAAAAATGACAAATTCCGTAAGTTTCAAACTTATTCATTCGTTATTTAACTCCCCTCCGAAAGAAGTCTCCCACTTCTAAACGAGAAGGCGCATTTGCACCAGTGAAAGTGGGAGATGAATTTCGGTTAGGCGTAGCCTAAAGAAAATCAAAGGGGGAAAGTGAAGTGATTCGATATGGCAAACAAAGCCTATAAGTTCCGTTTATACCCAACACAAGAACAAGAGCAACTTCTTGCAAAAACATTCGGTTGTGTTCGTTTCGTCTACAACAAGATGTTAGCAGAACGCAAGGAAACTTATGAAAAGTTCAAAGATAATAAAGAAATACTCAAAAAACAAAAATTTCCGACTCCTGCAAAGTATAAAAAAGAGTTTTCATTCTTGAAAGAAGTGGATTCTTTGGCTTTGGCAAATGCACAAATAAACCTGCAAAACGCTTATAAGAACTTTTTTGAAGGGCGTGCCGAATTTCCAAAGTTCAAAAGCCGTAAACACAAGCAATCTTACACAACCAATATGGTCAACGGAAATATTAAGCTAAGTAATGGTCATATTAAACTACCTAAATTCAAAAAGCCAATAAAAATGAAACAGCATAGAGAAATACCTACTGATTACAAAATAAAATCTTGTACGATTTCCAAAACAAAGTCAGGAAAATACTATATTTCGATTTTGACAGAATATGAGAAAGAAATGACTCCTGTAAACATTCAACATGTGGTTGGATTAGATTTTGCTATGGATGGTCTGTTTGTCGATAGTGAAGAGGGTAAGAGAGCCAATTATCCTCGTTTCTATCGACAAGCATTGAAAAAATTAGCGAAGGAACAACGTATTTTGTCACGCAGGAAGAAAGGTTCTAACCGTTGGCACAAACAGCGACTGAAAGTAGCGAACTTACGTGAAAAGGTTGCAAACCAACGAAAAGACTTTCTACATAAGGAATCGCACAAATTAGCGAAACTATATGATTGCGTGGTTATCGAAGACCTCAACATGAAGGGAATGTCACAAGCCCTACATTTTGGTAAAAGTGTTATGGATAACGCATGGGGGATGTTCACAACATTTCTCAGTACAAGTTAGAGGAGCAAGGGAAAAAACTGATCAAAATAGATCAATGGTTTCCATCATCCAAAACTTGTTCCTGCTGTGGTCAAGTAAAGGAGTCTCTATCTCTTTCTGAGCGTACATTTCGCTGTGATTGTGGTTTTGTGGCAAACCGTGATTGGAATGCTTCTATCAATATCAAACATGAAGGATTACGCTTATTAGGGTTAGTATAGTAAAAAGAACTCTTGGAACGAGAGGGATAGCTCGGTCTATTTCGTGTGGTTAGATACGATGACCCGAGAAGCCCCCATCTCTAAACGAAGCGTAGGTGGCGGGTAGTTCACAAAATTGCAGACAATCAGAAAACAGAATTCATTTTTTCAAGATCTTTCTACAAACATTTTTCCATCTTGAAAAAGTTTGTTGAAATAGGAAAAAGGAGCATTGTTTTTTATATAGGGAAAATGCTCCTTTCATAAATAAGATGTGATGAGTGTACAAGAAATGTAGTAAGAAGTTCTGTTTATTCAAACGATGAACACCGTTCGGTTTTTGATGAGAATTTTTCTTTTATTGGATAAATGCGTTATTCAACCGCGCTAATAGTTTTCCGAATATTTCGCATTCTTCTTCTGTCCAGTCTTCCAACCATTGATTGTATCTGGATAATCGTATTTTTTTGTCCATAGCAAGTTTCTCTTTTCCCGTTTCGGTAAGGTGAAAAAGAGTGGCTCGTCCATCGCTCGGATCTGCTAAACGTTCGATTAGTCCTTTGGATTCAAGTGAGGCCGCTTGTCTGCTGACGGTTGAAATATCAAGTTTCAGCACATCGGCCAGTGTCTTCAGCCGTGCGGATCCTAATTTATCGAGTTCTCTTAGCAGTAAATAAGTGGCTCGTTCAAAAACGCCCACTTTTTTATCGGTATGATCTAAATAAGTGGCAAGACGAACAAAGGTTGTCATTTCATATTCAATTTGTTCAATGGCTCGTTTCTTTTTTACCAATCTTCTATTCCTCCTTAAATTGGCGCCGCTTTCAAATTTCATATTCATTGACAAGGAAAAAATATCATTTTATAATACTAATAATGTAGTTGTATTATACAAGTATTTGATGATGCTCTATGTCTATCATACATGATTTCAACTCATTTTAAAAAGAACGGAAGAAGGATTTTAGCTGATGAAGTGGATCAAAATTGTTGCCCAGATTTTTATACTGTATGCTTTTTCGTTTATTGGTGAAATGATTCACCGTGCTTTGCATTTATTGATTCCCGGAAATGTGCTGGGACTTTTATTATTGCTGCTTTGTTTATCTTTAAAACTATTTAAGCTGGATTGGATTGAACAAGGGGCTGGCTTCTTAATAGCATTTCTGCCTCTTCTTTTCGTTCCGTCCATGGTTGGTATTATGAATTACCCTACTTTGCTTTCCAAACAAGGAATATTATTGTTTATCATTATTGTTATCAGCACCGTTATCACCGTCATTGTGGCGGGCCATGCCAGTCAATTATTAGAAAAAGGGAAACGTAAAAGAAAGGATGAGCAACAAGCATGATGCAACAAGTTCTTGTCTCTATTTTCATGATCCTTATGACGATTGGAATTTATGTCGTGATGAGCCGGATATATTCCCGCTTTTCTTGGCCGCTGTTATTGCCTGTTTTGACCACGACCGTTGTGATCGTTGCCTTGCTGGTGAGTTGGCATATACCGTATAAAACGTATATGGAAGGCGGTAAGTGGATTAATTTTTTGCTTGGACCGAGCGTCGTGGCATTGGCCTATCCTTTGTATAAGCAGCGTTTTGTTTTGAAAAAATATGTTGTTCCTATTCTTGTAGGAGTTAGTGTCGGGTCGATGACCGGAATGTTGAGCGGCCTTTTCTTTGCCGAATTTTTTCATTTTGATCGTACTCTTATGTTATCAATCCTTCCAAAATCCATCACGACGCCGGTGGCCATTCAAATTACATCGAATATCGGCGGAATTTCCTCGATGACGATTGTATGTGTAATGGTGGCCGGTCTTACTGGTGCCATAGCAGGTCCTGCAATCTTAAAATGGATGCGGGTGAAAAGTGTACTTGGAAAAGGAATTGCACTCGGAAGCGCGTCCCATGTATTTGGCATTTCCAAAGCATCGGAATACGGTGAACTAGCCGTTTCCACAGGCTCAGTCGCCATGACCTTAAGTGCTTTAATAGGCTCCATTATCGCTCCGTATATTACGACATTATTTCATATTTAAAAGGGACCGGGCCCCTGGCCAGGCCCTATTAAGGATGTTTTAGGTACATAAATGAGGAAATGAACGTGAAATAGAATCTCGGGAAAGTTGATCAAGCCCGATTATTAGTGCTTGATCAACTTTTTATATGTCTTGATTTTGGATTGGGGGTCAACGTGAGGGAAAAGAGCTTGAGGTGGAAAGATGTTAGACACCTCAGCTCCAACCAAAAACGGCGAGAAACGAAGATTATACGGCTATAAATTCCGAAAAATTTAATTTATAACAAACTCAACTTTCGCACACAGAAATATGGAGACAGTCCTTGATATAACGAGGTAAAGAAGTAATCCAATTGGACAGTTGACACTGAAAAATGTCCATACTCAAATAAACCTTAGCTTCAGCCAAAGTTTGGAAAAGAGAAATCAATTGTAGTAAAGCCGTTTTAAAGTCCATCTCCTTTACTTCGTCACATAGAAACAAGAATAAGTTGCCCATGGTCTTCGGATCCTCTTCTTTCCGAAGTTGCCAAGCAATCAAGATATACCGAGTGAAGACAATGGTAGTATGGCTAATCATCATGTCATAGGAACGACCTTGAAACTCTTTGGCTAAATGTAAAAACGATTTACTGAATTTAAAAAAGGTTTCAATGTCCCAACGCATCCCATAGATTCGAACGATTTCTTCATTAGACAGCGTGGTATCTGTACTCAAAATGGCTAGCCATTCACTTTGGTTGTTTCGATTCCGCACAAACACGATTTTCACTGGTAAACCCGTATGAAGGGTTGCGTGAATCGAGCCGAGTGTTTCTTTTTTGCCAATGTCTCGTTTCGCTTTTCGATACAGTTGTTCCAAGGTTAAACGTTCTCCGTTGAAAAGATACCGTTGTTTCAGCTGTTTGACCATACCAATGACAAAAAGGCCTTTGGAGTGAATCTTCTCCACCAACGGGGCATGAGTAAACCATGTATCCATGAGCACATAATCAGCGAAAATTCCTTTATCCAATGCATGTTCTACTAATTTCAACACCATGTTTGGTTTTGCTTCCAATGCCTCGAGCCGTCGTTTGTAGCCTGTGGTTCGTTTATCAATGGACGAATGGATTTCGTTCAAGCGATTCTTTTGGTTCGCTGAACTCAAAAGAGCGAAATCGATAGGTACAAATGTAAAGCCATCGGACCATCCGAGCGTTAATAGTTGAAAACCATTGACAAACTGACGAGTGGAATGATCGAATACTTTAGCTAGAAGCTCAACCGATTTACTACGGTTACGAGAATAAATCGAATCGTCTACAATAAACACGGTAACACGGCGCTTCGAAATCGTTTGTTTCACACGACGAATCACTTCGGAGCTCAGAGATAGTAAAAAGGTTCTCCAGTTATACGTAGACGAGTTCAAAAAACGATAAATGGTATCTTTTCCTGGTAAATCGGCAGCCTTTTTGCTTTGTAAGGCGTGGTACCAGTTTCTGTATTGAAAAACAAGAAGAAATAATAGTTGAAAAATCGATAAACAAGAATAACCACAAGCCTTGATAATTCCTGCTTTTCTTAAATGATTACCAATTTGTAATTCAGAAAATCCGTCTTTTATTTCTTTTGGTAATTGCGCAAAATACTCTTTTTTCGTTATCATAATGGTGACACCTTTCTTTCTTTGGTTTTTGGTTTGGTCACCAATAGTTTACCAAAAGAAAGAGGTGTCTTTTTGTTTTTTAGACGAATTTTTTCAGTGTCAAGTGAATATGAGATACCCAAAGAAACCTATCAAATCAAGGATTATTCATAAATTTTTCACTGCGAAAGTTGAGTAACAAAATAAAGCATTTTACCTATATTCTTTTTTCAATGTGTTCAAACTTTCATCGTGGGAAGCCACCTAACAGCTCAACAATTAATCGAGTTGTTACCAGATGTCCCACAGGCAACACTGTATCGACACCTTCATAAGTTATATTAAGGTTGAATTCTTCAAATTGTCGATCAACGACAAGTCCGTGGAACAGTCGAGGAATGTGGGGTGTGGTGGAACGGATCTTTGCCAGTGCCTTTCATATTAGAGTCACTCTACTTATAGCAAATTTTTCTTTGCTGACTTTTATTTTTCTGAGTGTTCATAGTTTATTTAATTTAG
Source organism: Bacillus sp. FSL W8-0102 (assembly GCF_038007225.1). NCBI lineage: Bacteria > Bacillati > Bacillota > Bacilli > Caryophanales > Bacillaceae > Bacillus > Bacillus sp. FSL W8-0102. The sequence goes on along the minus strand of NZ_JBBOWT010000001.1, from coordinate 3,212,299 downwards.
TGGTTGTTTGGCAATCTCGTAGGAATATGTTGGTTGCACAATTATTCGTAGCCGTTGTAGGGACAGCATTATTAGTAACGGGACTTATTGCATGGTAGTAGTAAAGAGTATGTTATCTATAAAGGGAAAAGGAGAAAAACGTATGTCTGCTAAACTATTCTGGAAGCAGTTTTGGGTTTTATTTACATTTAGTCTTTTAGGGGTGTTCATGATTATTCCGACCATTGAAATTACCCTTTCTCAAGTATCAAAAGATATTCCCAATAAACCTGATCTCCCTTTAGCTGTTTTAGCCGGATTATCTTTGATCAATCCGATTATTCTTTTAATCGTTGCGATTGTCATTGGCATTTTCCTCACGCCTCGGCTAGGTTTAAAATCGCATATCGTTGAAAACATGGCGAGAAAAACGAAATTATGGCCCTCCCTTCGATCAGACATAAATCAAGCTATCATGTTAGGAATGATGGTTACCGTCATCTACTACTTATTTGATTTGATCTTTCAACAGTGGCTTCCAAGCAGTTTTCATCTAAATACACAGTCCCGCAGCTTGGTCGTGACTTTGGGAGGTATTTTTTATGGAGGAATTAGCGAAGAAATAATGATGCGATGGGGACTCATGTCTTTCGTTGCATGGATGGGTTGGCGTTTCTTTCAACACGGAAAAAATCGGCCGAAACCGTGGATCATGTGGCTTTCCATTTTGATAAGTTCCCTTTTGTTTGGAGTAGCACATTTAGGGGCAAATACAGTTCTTGCACCACTGACATGGTTTATTTTCTGTCGTATGATGTTATTAAACGGGATAGCCGGAATCGTGTTTGGCTGGCTTTTCTGGAAGAGGAGTTTGGAAGCGGCCATGATGGCTCACGCAACGGTTCATATTGTAATCACTATGATGGTATGGTTAAAAGCAATGGTTTAACGGGTTCCTCAACCAAAATACTTCAATTCCATCCCAATCGTTTTTGTTTTTCCACCATTGAAGCATACTGCTAAAAATAAAGACTTTTAGAAAAAATGAGTTCCATGATCGGAGTAAATTGAATCTCCGTTTTTTTGTGTCTCATAGATATAGCTAGTCGAATCCTCACTCTGTCTTTCATTTTCCGCCGGAACCCCAAAAATGAATGAAATGACTTAAAAAAGAGAAGAGGCTCGTGGATCTGTTCTTTTTCTCGCACCAAATTCCCCATTTTTAATAATGTCAACAATCAAATGGACAAATTTGATTTTTGTATTCATTGAACCTTGTAAATCCAACGATACAGGTATTTAGAATAAAAAAGCTATAGGCTACACGCCAATAGCTTTTTTAAAATCAGACCTACAAGAGTTAAAATTTCAAAAGAATACATGACAACCCGGTACAGAATCCAAAGCAATTATCTTCTTTTGCTGTTATTGGATTCCATCTGTATTAACTCAGATCTTTCGCTGCTTGATAGATCAGTTCAAACAAATCTTCCAGCTGATCTTCTTCTACGCAGGAGAAAGCGATTCTTAAATCGGTCGAATTGATCGAAACCGTACCGACCCCATAGTTTTCCAACAAGTGGATGCGAAGTTTTTCGGCATCAACGTTTTTGAGTTTCAGGCACATAAAATAACCGGAATTAAAAGGATAGAAAGACCAAACTTCATTGTATTTCTTGTTATTCAATAAAATTTCTTTTACTTTATTGGCCCGTTTTTTCATAATTTGAAACTTGGCATTTTTTTGCTCAACAAATTGAGGGGATTGGATTGCTTTTAAAATAAAGGTTTGCGAAGGATGCGATGCACTGGAGATCGTCCCGCGAATGATTCCTTTTGTTTTTTCTTCCAGAACTTCCAACACCTTTGGACTGGAGCTTGCATAGGTGATAAAACCTACTCGAAATCCCCATACGAATTCTTCTTTAGTCGCTCCGTCAATTTTGATTGCCAAAACACGATCATGTAAGCCGGCCAGTTTAGCGAAGAGAGATTCTTTAATCGAGTCTTCATAGAACAATTGAAAATACGCATCGTCCGTCATGACGACAAGATTCATTCCTAGATTAGCGCATTCCTCGATCACTGACACAATGCTTTCTGCTTCTTGCTCGGTAGGAGTATAGCCGGTTGGATTATTAGGGAAATTCAACAAAATAACCGCTTTGCCGTGATCTTTTTCTTTCAGAATGGCTTCTCGCAAGGCTTCTGCATGAAAGCGTTGGTTTTCATTAAATAACGGGTAAGTTTGTATTCTGGCTCCTCTTCTGATGCCAAATACGAATTTGTAATTGCCCCAGTATTTATCCGGTACAATGAGGGGATCATTTTGATCGACAAATAAATCCGCTACAATACTTAATCCATGCGTGAGAGCATTTGTAACGATGGGTTCGCCTATTGATTTCCCTTGTAAAGAAGGATTTTCGCTGATCATTTTGTCTTTCCACGCAGATCGAAGCTCAGGCTTGCCTGCTGGTGGAGCGTATGTATATAAATCTTCAGGTTCATATGCGGAAAGAGTATCTTGAATTACCGGTAGATACATCGGTCTATTGCCTTCTGTTGCGATGCCAATGGTTGCATTATATCGATAAGCCTTTTTTTTGGCTTCAGCAGACTGGCTAAGGATCCCTTTAGGATAATATAAAGATTTGCCCAAGTCAGACAACATATCGTATACATGTTGATTTTCGGCAATAAGAGCGTTGTTTAACACGTTCGCAGCCTGATCCAATTCAACTCATCCCTTTCTTACTTTTCTCAATATTAACATATCGAACTGCCAAATTCACTACCATTTTACTTGCTGTTTTTAAAAAAATAAAATGGCGATCTTGTTAAAACTTTGTCAGCGAAATCGTTTATTAGGTCGATCACTGTAAGTACAAAACTCTTTATAGCCAAAAAGATTTTATTCGATAGGTTTTAAATATTCTGAATATATTATAAATCCTTATATAAAAGCAAATGAAATTTATCAATTCACAAAAAAGGTAGGTCCCGACTCTTGGATCAAAAAAATGATTGAAAAGAATAACTTTATTAAGGAAGATTCATCATCACATTTTGTGATGTTAGACAAAAAATAAGAAAACACCAACAGATTCCTGGGCAATAATGTTAGCGTCACTAAACATAACAGGAGGTTCTGTCAGTGTTTTCCGTATCACTAGAATTGCCAGAATTTGAAGTTGTTAATCAAGAAATTTTGCCCACTCATTATCTTGTTCTTGTTGAGAAAAAAGATGAGGAGGAACGATGTCCTCATTGTGGGTTTCTCACATCATTTGTTCATGACAGAAGGACAAGGAAAGTTAGAGATTTATCCGTGTTAAATAAACCATTATATTTACTGGTGCTTGTAAAACGTTATCGTTGCCGAAACTGTAACGAAGTCTTTACGTCTTCCTTTGAATCGATTGGTTCTCATCAACACTATACGAAGCGTTTTTGTCTTTTCCTTTATGAACAGGTTCTCGGCACCACCATTCAAGAGATTCGTCGAAAATACCAGATTCCTTATTCCACGGTGGAGCGAATTTTTTATTCCGTCGCTCATGATAAAGCGAAGGAACATGAATCTGTCATCCAAGAAACTCAAAGCGATCAAGACATGACTTTGAGTATGGACGAAGTCGCTGTTCGAAAAGGACACAGCTATGAAACGGTACTATATGATGCGAACCTCGGTGCTGTCATGGGGATGCATCACAACCGTGATTTCGATTCAACGTTGGAACTTTTATCTTTAAAGGTCCTTCATCCTGAAAAGGTGAAAAACGTGGTCGTAGATATGTGGGATCCCTTTCACAAAGCCGTTCGCAAAGCGTTTCCTCATGCCCGGATGATCGTGGATAAATACCATGTTGTTCAAAAAGTTACTCAGGCGTTCGATCAAGTTCGTAAGAAAATCCCCGGATTAAAAAAAGCACGATTTATCCTACTGAAGGGCTATGAAAATCTGAAAGAAGAGAAACGAGAACGACTAAATGAACTATTAGAAAAACATGAAAACCTAGCCTATGGATATTATCTAAAAGAGCTATTTCGAGACTTTTATCGATCACCAAACTATGAGACAGCAAACCAGTACTTAAAAGAATGGCTTCAACTGGCTTGGAGTAGTCCTTTTCCTTCCTTCCATGAAGTGGCAAAAACGATCGAGAATTGGAAAGACCAGATTCTTCAATACTTTAAAACACCTTACACGAATGGACGAACAGAAGGCACCAACCACAAAATTAAGAACATCAAACGACGAGCTTACGGGTATAGAAATCTTGATCGATTTAGAACACGTGTATTTTTGGAGTGTACAGGAAAAACTTATAAAAAACAGGTGTCCTAGCCTCTCCTTCTTCATCACTTTGATAATCATAGTTGGTGGAAAAGAAGCCGTCAAGGAAAGCACTTGACCGCTTCTTTTCCACCAACTGGCTGGTCTGTAAGATGAAGAAGGAGAGGGTTTGAGTGTCCCCCACTCTAGCCGTTTTTCGAATGCTCAAACTTAGGAGAAAAATAGAAAAAAGCATCTGCAAAATGGCAGATGCTTTAAAAGTAAAATGTCGAGTGAAGGAAGGTTATTGAAAATCTGTATGGAACGATCGGGATGACAGGATTTGAACCTGCGACTCCTAGCACCCCATGCTAGTGCTCTACCAAGCTGAGCTACATCCCGAAAGACACATGATTATTATAGTACGATTTTTTTCGGGTGACAATAGACATTCCTTCATTTCAAAAAGAAAATGTTTATCGATCTGTCGATCAAAGATAAAAGCTCCAACATCTGGTGTTCGCTTATCGAAAAATCTTTCATTCAAAAAAGGAAATTCATGAATTGTTTACACTCTCTCCGTTCAATCTGCCATTTTTTATATTATGATATACGGTAGGGAGGTATAAAAATGAAAAAATTGGGGTTCATCATGATTCTATCTATTTTGGTTGTCATCGCTGCCGCTTGCTCAAACGCCAATGATAAAGCGAACAGTCATGATACGTCCAATATGGATAGCAAGAGTACGGAAAACAGTGATCATTCCCAAATGTCCGGTAGTCAAAAAGATTATTCGAATTTGCCTATGACCACTGCCACAAAAGAACTAGCGGGAAATAACATTACCATAACAGCAAAAGAAGCAGTGAATTCATTTGATTCTAAACATAAGTTTCCCGTTTGGACTTTCAACGGTTCTGTACCAGGACCTATTATAAAATTAAAACAAGGTCAAACCGTGAATATCACGCTTAAAAATGAATTGCCACAACCTGTGACCATTCATTGGCATGGGCTTCCGGTTCCTAACAGCCAAGATGGCGTTCCGGGGGTGACCATGAACTCAGTGCAACCCGGCCATTCTTTTACTTATCATTTTACTGCCACTGTACCGGGTACATATTGGTATCATTCCCACCAAGATAGTGTGAATCAAATCGATAAAGGTTTATATGGAGCCATCATCGTGGAGGGAGCAAACGAAGAAAAAGTCGACAAAGACTATACTCTTATGTTGGATGAATGGAATTCATCCGGCATAACGATGGATGAAATGAAGAGCGGCAAGAATCATACGGATATGAACGGCGATAACATGGGAATATATGATTTGTACACGATCAATGGAAAATCCGGAGATTCCATACCGCCATTAAAGGTTCGCAAAGGCGATAAAGTACGTATTCGATTGATCAACGCCGGATATATCACTCATAATATTCATTTGCATGGCCATGCGTTTAAGGTGGTTGCCACCGATGGAAACCCGATTCATAATCCGCAATTAGTGAAGAATAAGCTCATCCCTGTCGCGCCGGGTGAACGATATGATATTGAATTTACAGCCGATCATCCCGGAACATGGTATATCGATTCTCATGATCACAATAAAGCGGACAAAAACATGGTGGCCAAAATCGTTTATGAAGGGTCAAACCGCCATGCAGATAAGCCGGATTATAAGACTTCATTGCCGCAGTTGGATATAACAAAATACGGCGAAAAGGGACCGTCCAGATTTACTTTGAATCAAAAATATGATGTAAACTATACCATGGATTTAGGCGTAAAAGTGGACAAGAAAGGCACCACGCATTATACCATCAACGGAAAATACTATCCGAAGACGGATCCGATTTATGTAAACAAAGGAGATTTAGTCAAAATCACGTTACGAAATATTTCGACTGTTGATCATCCGATGCATTTACATGGCCACTCTTTCCAAGTATTAAGTAAAAACGGAAAACCGCTGACAGGATCGCCTTTGATAAAAGATACACTCAATGTCAAACCGGGAGAAGTATATGTCATCGCTTTTCAAGCGAACAATCCCGGTGATTGGATGTACCATTGCCATGAATTGCATCACGCTGCTGCCGGTATGATGATAGACGTGAAGTATCGAGGGATTTAAACAGTTTTAAATAAATTATAAAAAGTTATAAAATTTTTATTTACTTTATAATTTTTCATGCTATATTTAATTTAAGGAGGAATATAGCATGAGATATTATAACCCGTGGTGCTAGTTGAGCTTTAGCGCTCAACTAGCCCAAGTGTAACCAGGGAATAAGCTAACAATATACCGTCTAGTGCCACTTCAAATCCGATAATCGAATTGGCTCGGATCCCCGTGATGCGATAGTGGTCAACCAGAACCGAGAACACCGTCTCGATCACTTTGCGTTTTTGTTGGATCCACTGCTCCCATGTCTCAGACGCACGATGTTTCTGGTTTTTTCGAGACGGAGTCCAAAGCGCCATTTGGTATTCTTCGTACAGCCTTTTTTGCAAGTCACGGCTAATGAATCCTTTGTCCCCAAAGTTATAGGGATGAGGAATTTGAGTCATCACGCTTTCGGCTGCGATTCGATCGTGGCAAGATGCTTCCGTCACCACATACCCCATTGGCAGCCCTTGATCGGTCACTTGAAGGTGCAGCTTCAACCCGTAGTACCATTGCTTTTTGGAAGCGCAATACCCGATGTCGGCGATCTCTTGAAACCGTTTGACGCGATGCATTCTTGCCGTATGGCACAACGGGAGCGGCAAGCTGTCAACGACGGCATAGGCATGATGTTGACCGCGTTTTGCCAGCTCATGACGGATCCATTTGATGGCGAAACCAAGCGCCCGGCAACGGCGGTTGTATCGGGAGCGTTCAAGAAACGAGCCGTTTGTGAACAAATTTCCCGTGACAAAACGATGCCACGCCCGTTCAGAAGTAAAACCGAGCAGCTTTCCTAAAAGATGAATGGCGATGATGACAGCGTCCTCTTGCTTGACCAAATGGCGATTTCGACGATGAAGATGCACCTGAATGCATGAAAGTTGAGCAGAAACAAAAACGAAAATGGCGGCATATTGCTTTTGAATCTTGGCCCGATCTGTAGTAAAATGAAAGTGCTCTTGCATGGGGATTCTCCTTTCGAATGGTAGGTCGCACTTTCATTCTACAGGAGATTCGCCAGCAAGGGCTATTTTTATGCTTGCTCAAGTTTATCTAGCACCACGGGTATTATAGCATTCATGAATTTTCCAAATTAATCAATCGAACGCCACAAACTTTAAGAAATTGGGACAAAAGTGGAAAATTAAAACCACATCATACTGGCTCAAACGGCTATAGATATTATTCTCACGATCAACTTAAAGAGGTACTTGGTATTAAAGAAACTAGTCAAAAAGTGGTTGGTTATTGCAGAGTTTCTTCTAATAAACAAAAAGATGATTTGCAAAGACAAGTTGAAAATATGAAAAAATATTTAGAATCGTTAAATGTTGAATATGAAATCATTCAAGACATTGGTAGTGGGATTAATTACAAGAAAAAAGGTTTGCGTCAACTAATCAAAATGATAAATAACAAAGAAGTAGATAAAATAGTAGTATTCCATAAAGATAGGCTTCTTAGATTTGGTTTTGAATTGGTTGAGTATATGGCAAACCTTAATGGGTGTGAGATTGAAGTTTTAGATAGCACTGAAAAAACAGATGAACAAGAACTTGTAGAAGATTTAATACAGATTGTTACAGTATTTAGTTGTAGATTACAAGGAAAACGTGCTAATAAAACTAGAAAGTTAGTAGATGAATTAATTGAGGAAAATGAGGAGTTGCTAAATGATAAAGTCAATAAAAGTGATGTTGAAACCAAATAATAAGCAAAAAACTAAATTATTTCTATATGCGAATACAGCTAGATTTGCTTATAATTGGACAATTGCAAAGCAACAAGAAAATTATCAAAATGGTGGTAAATTCATCAATGATTCAACTTTGAGAAAACAGTTTACTCAAATGAAAAATCTTGATGAATTTAATTGGCTGAATAATGTAAGTAATAATGTAACGAAACAAGCTATTAAAGATGCTTGTGATGCTTACAAACGATTTTTTAAAGGACTATCAAAATATCCAAAATTTAAAAGGAAAAAGAAATCTATACCTAGTTTTTATCAGGATAATGTGAAAATCAAATTCACAAAAACACATGTAAAAGTAGAAGGATTTGCTTCAAGTAAAAAGTCGAATAAACAAAAGATAAATTGGATTCGATTAGCAGAAAAAGGACGTATTCCATTTGGTGAAAATGTTAAGTATATGAATCCTCGATTTACATTTGATGGTTTGAATTGGTGGGTATCTGTTGGAATAGAAACAGATAGTGATTATTCTCCTTCAAAAACAGAAGGGATAGGTATTGACTTAGGAATAAAAGATTTAGCTGTTTGTTCTGATGGTAAAGTTTATGGAAATATTAATAAAACAAAAAGAATTAGGCAATTAGAAAAGAAAAAGCGCAGGTTGCAACGTAAAATTTCAAGAAAATATGAAAAAGGAAGGGAGGGAAACCGTTACAGGAAAACCAACAACATTATAAAAAGTGAAAAGCAACTTTTAAAAGTTTCACGAAGACTAACGAATATTCGTCATAACTACATACATCAAATCACTTCTGAAATCGTAAACAGAAAACCAATGTTTATTGTTTTAGAAGATTTGAATGTAAAAGGTATGATGAAAAATAAACATTTAGCTGAATCTGTTCAACAACAATGTTTCCATGAATTTAGAAGACAAATTGAATACAAGTCGAATTGGAATAATATTCGCTTCATTTTGGCTGATAGATGGTTTCCAAGTTCTAAGTTGTGTTCTTGCTGTGGAAAAGTTAAAAAAGACTTGAAGTTATCCGATAGAACTTTTGAATGCGAATGTGGAAATATTGTTGATCGAGATTATCAAGCGTCTATAAATCTTAAAAAATATGGTGAAAATGTTTTAGAATCTGCATCTTAACAATGCAAGTTAATGCAGACATGTACCGATTCGTTAGTCGGGAATTTACGACTTTGGAGTGTTACACCAAATGCAAGTAGCGTTCCGTTTAATAGATAGACGTGAAAGCAGACACGATGAAGAAGTAAGGAAACATAAAAGTTGTAAAAAAATTATAACTTTTTATAAGTTTTCTGTAACGGATTTAAGCCTTCTTTTAAGGTAGACCCAAATGCCGACAATCGTCCGGAATAAAATGTGAAAATAGATGGCTGATTGGCAAACCCGTTTCCGATTTCAATCGGAAAGCGGGTTTGCTTTTTTGGCTTTATAAGTATCGGATTGCTGTTTCTTTCGTTTAAGAACGCGAAAAACCCTCGATTTTTAACAAAGAATGGTTTTCAAATGGATAGTGAATCTTTAATATAAAAAGTAGATAAAACTTCGATAAAAATAGGCTGGTCTGCTTGCTGATTTTCATGAAAATTCAAGCGAATAACACTGCCAAGAAAATGAATCTGATAGGGTAATACGAATATTGTCCCTTGCAGCCCCGTACATATTATTGAAGTTGCCGGCAAGTTGAAAGAAAAAGCAAGTTTACAAGGTTTGAGGTTTCATTGTGAAAAGCATATAGAACGGTAGATATCCTATCTTCATAAGCTCAACACTTCCTTGGAAAAAAGAAGGCTGCTAATATTCATACGGCTTCAAAACGAAACTGAGGCGACGATTAAAAGGACAATCAAAGGGGGGAGATTATGGGGGTTCAAGTAAGCGCTTTAGGTGCGGTCGTCGCTTTAGCGATGGCGATCGTGCTTATTTTGCGCAGAGTTTCACCTGCTTACGGAATGATGGCAGGGGCTTTCATTGGCGGAATCGCTGGAGGAGCCGATGTGACCAATACGGTGGATGTGATGATGGAAGGAGCAGAAGGGATGGTCCCTGCTGTCCTGCGTATTTTAGCTGCAGGGGTGTTGGCAGGAGTGCTGATTGAGTCCGGAGCCGCAGCGTCGATTGCGGAAACGATCGTACGAAAGCTCGGAGAAGCAAGGGCGTTATTAGCGTTGGCTATTGCGACCATGATTTTAACAATGGTTGGTGTGTTTGTGGATGTCGCTGTGATAACGGTTGCGCCTATTGCGCTGGCGATTGCCAGTCGGGCACAGTTATCCAAACCCGCCATTTTATTGGCGATGATTGGCGGAGGAAAAGCGGGCAACATTATGTCGCCTAACCCGAATGCGATCGCTGCCTCAGATTCCTTCCATGTTCCGTTGACGTCTTTAATGGCTGCCGGGGTGCTTCCGGCTTTTTTCGGAATGGTGGTCACTTATCTTTTGGCGAAGAAATTGATGCGAAAAGGGACAATGATTGCGGAACAAACGGAATCAGCCGGCCATGAACAGAAAGAATTGCCCAGTTTTTTAGCTGCGATTACGGCTCCCATAGTAACCATTGCGTTGCTGGCGCTGCGCCCGACTTTTCATATGGATATTGATCCTATGATCGCACTTCCGGCCGGTGGAATAGTGGGGGCCATGGCGATGAAACAATCCAAGAAGATCAATGCTTATGCCATTTCCGGTTTGTCGAAAATGTCCGGCGTTGCCATTATGTTATTAGGGACAGGAACGTTAGCTGGAGTGATTGCGAACTCGTCGTTAAAAGAGGGGATCATCAGCGGCTTAACTCATTCAGGATTGCCGGCCTATTTATTAGCGCCGATTGCCGGAATCTTTATGTCAGCTGCTACCGCTTCTACAACGGCAGGGACAGCTGTCGCCAGCAGCGTATTTGGAGGCACGATTGTGGGGTTGGGTGTTTCTGCGTTAGCGGGTGCGGCCATGGTTCATGCGGGGGCTACCGTGTTAGACCACTTGCCTCACGGGAGCTTTTTCCATGCTACAGCGGGCAGTGTTCATATGAAAATGAAAGAACGTCTCAAACTGATGCCATATGAATCGCTTGTTGGAATGACATTAGCGGTCGTATCCACCTTGATTTATGGAGTATTTCACCTTTTCGGATCATAAAGAAACGGAGATGAAATGATGAAAATTGTGATTGCACCTGATTCGTTCAAAGAAAGTTTGTCTGCTTTTCAAGTCGCTCGTGCGATCGAAAAAGGATTTCGGGACGTATTTCCGGAAGCGGAGTACGTGTTAATTCCAATGGCAGATGGGGGAGAAGGGACTGTTCAGTCATTAGTGGACGCGACCGGAGGGACCGTCATCGAAAAACGAGTGACAGGACCATTAGGAGAACCGGTAGATGCGTTTTTTGGTTTGCTTGGTGACGGAAAAACAGCGGTCATCGAAATGGCGGCTGCTTCCGGATTACATCTTGTCCCGAACGAAAAACGAAACCCTCTGCTCACAACGACCAGAGGAACGGGAGAATTAATTCGAGCTGCTCTGGATAAGGGTGTAGAACATTTGATCATTGGAGTCGGCGGAAGTGCTACGAACGACGGCGGTGCCGGAATGATTCAAGCGCTGGGAGGCCGGCTTTTGGATCAAAAGAGACAAGAAATTGCCCCGGGGGGAGGGCATTTGTCGGAATTGGCGGAGATTGACCTGTCATCGCTCGATTCAAGGCTGAAAAAGGTGAAAATCGATGTTGCTTGTGACGTCGATAATCCTTTAACGGGCCCGAACGGAGCTTCAGCTGTGTTTGGCCCGCAAAAAGGCGCCACACCGGAAATGGTTCGACAGCTGGACGAAAATTTAAGCCGCTTTGCTGATGTGGTGGAACAAACATTGGAAAAACCGATTCGCCATGTTCCCGGTGCCGGAGCGGCAGGCGGGCTCGGCGCCGGCTTGCTTGCGTTTCTGGATGCGGAATTAAAGCGAGGGGTCGAGATTGTGCTGGAGGCGGTTCAATTTCAAGAGCGCGTCAAAGATGCTTCTCTTGTGATTACCGGGGAAGGACGCATAGACGGTCAAACGATCTCGGGGAAAACGCCTATCGGTGTCGCCAAAGTCGCAAAACAATATGGTATTCCGGTGATCGGCATCGCCGGTTCGTTATCCGAAGACAGCGACATCGTGCTAAAGCACGGAATCGATACCCTTTATAGCATAGTCCCGGGGGTCATCCCGTGGGAAAAAGCCGTTCAACACGCTGAGTTTTACCTTCAACAAACATCCCGCCATATCGCACGGACGATAAAGATGGCTAAGCATATCGATTAGGAAGGATGCATCACATATGGGTATGAAAGAAGTTAAAAATCATCGCGTTAATCATTGATCCATAAAAAATCAGAGGACTTGGATGACCGTTGTTGATCCAGATATTTGAATAGACGAAAATGTGAAACCGGCCAGATCATAATGAGTCCAATCCTTCATGTGATGTCTTCAAATACTGAAAAAAGGGATCATTCCCCGCTTGAATGGACGGGAAATGATCCCTTTCGCTTTTTGCGTTAGCATTGTTTCGAAGGGTTTGTTAAGTCTTCCCCGATGATTTTGACTTCTCTTTCGAGGTTGACGTTGAATTTCTCTTTGACGGTTTTTTGTACATGGCGAATCAAGGCGATATAGTCGGCTGCAGTAGCATTATCGATATTGACGATAAAGCCGGCATGTTTAGTGGAGACTTCTGCGCCGCCGATCCGTGTGCCTTGAAGTCCGCTGTCTTGGATCAGTTTTCCGGCGTAATAACCGGGCGGCCGTTTAAACACGCTGCCGCAGGACGGATATTCCAAAGGCTGTTTGGACTCGCGGCGCTCTGTTAAGTCATCCATTACTGCTTTGATTTCTTCGTAGTCGCCGGGCTGCAACGCAAAGGCAGCTTCCAGCACAATATAGCCTTTTTCGGCCACATTACTTGTACGGTAAGAAAGATCGAGGTCAGAAGCCGGCAGTTTTAATAAGTTTCCGTCGCGATCCACGACCATCACATAATCGAGCACATCTTTTATTTCTCCGCCGTAGGCACCGGCATTCATAAAAACGGCTCCTCCAACCGTACCCGGTATTCCGCACGCAAATTCCAGGCCGGTTAACCGGTTTTCCAAGGCGTATCTAGAAGCATCGATAATCGCAGCGCCGCTTTGTGCGCGGAGCTGATTTCCTTCCACAACGATTTTGTTCAAGTTTTTTAAACAAAGAACAATGCCTCGTATTCCACCATCTTTCACGATTAAATTGGACCCATTGCCGATCAAAGTGAAAGGAATTTGTTCTTTTTTCGCAAATTGAACCACTGCTTGAACTTCCTCAAAAGTAGTAGGTGTGACAAAAAGGTCCGCTTTACCACCTAACCGTGTATAGGTGTGTTTTTTTAGACATTCGTCTACTTTGATATTGTCTTTCATGACCACTTCTGCTAATTTATCGTAAAATTGCCGATAGTCAGCCACTTGCATCATTCCTTTATTCGTAATCTTCGGATGTCGAAATCATCGTTTATCCATCTGTCGACAGATCAGGGGTTTCTATATTGCATTATAGCAGTTTTCGTGTCGTTTCAGAATAAAGAATCTCTAATCGCCAAAAAAGTTTCTTGAAATCCTTGACAAAGATAATGATAATCATTATCATTAAAAACGAAGGAACTAAATGAGAATCATTTTCGTTGAATGGAGTTTTCGATAGTTTAGAAAACTTTCTCGTTCCTGTTTTTAGAAATTTCCCCCTCTTTTTCTGCAACATCCTAGATGAAACTGAATTCAGCGGTCTGCTGTGGAAAAACCGGCAGGCCGCAGCTTTTATATATTCAAACCAGGCATTAAAAGGAAGCGGACAGATGGTGGTAACGGCACAACAATTGAAAGAAGTAGATCAAGGATAGGGAAAAACTAATTATACTGTATTTTTCAGGACAAACATTCGCCCACTCCCTTATAAGAGGGATGGGCGAATGTTTCTTTTGGACTGCTTTTTTGTGGGTCAGACACACAAAAGCGAACGGGCATAGCCAATCTTCGAGTACCAATTAAAAGGAACTTCCCTGTTATAATAGAGGAGGCATATGTTGGCTATCATGAGAAATGAAAAGCGATTGGAAAGCAAAGAAGACGGGGACTGAAAGAGGATGGTCGTTATGCAATCAACAAAAAAGATTCTGCAAAACTTATGGTTTATTTTGGTTAGCAGTATCGGCGGATTTTTATTGTCGCGGACGGGAGTTTCCATCGGTTGGATGATCGGATCATTGATGTTAGCCGGCGGGCTGGCCCTTTGGAAACCGGCGTTTGTTTCTTTTCAGCAAGTGGAAATCAAGCTGATGAAACATTGGATGTGGATCGGCCAATTTATATTAGGAATTCAATTGGGACAACAAATGAATTCCACTGTATGGCGTGTCTTTCATGAGGACGGCTTGATTGTGCTGGCCATGCTGCTTTTATCGATCAGTTTTTCGCTATTGTCTGGATTCATTTTATGGCGGTTCAGCTCGACCGATTTCATCACGAGTTTTGTGGGAACGGCTCCCGGAGGGCTTTCTGCCATGCCGGGAATTGCGAGCGAGTTGGGGGCGAATGTAGCGGTTGTCAGCCTTACTCAAATGGTTCGGGTGCTTCTTGTAACGGGGACGGTTCCTTTTTTTGTTTCGATGTGGGCACTGCATTCTTCACACTTTGTCGGTAAAGGGACGCGAACGATAGCCGTTCTTCAAACGACCGATCCTCATCTAGCTTGGACGACAGTTTTGGTGGCTGTAGCGGCGGCTGGAGTTTTTGTCGCAAAATGGATCAGAGTCCCCTCTCCTTGGCTTGTTGGAGGAATGATCTTTGTGGCGATCGCGCAAACGTTAGGCGGAGTGCTGAAAGGGCACGATTTGAATGCATGGTGGCCGAGTTGGCTGATGATCGTTGCGCAAATTCTCATGGGAGCAAGCATTGGCTCTTCTTTAAACAAGGAAATGTTTCAAGGTGCACGGCGTATTTTTCTTGTGGGATTGGCCGGATCGGTTGGACTGGTGATGGCTACAACTGTCTGCGCCTATATTGTTTCTCGGTTTACGGATATCGGATTGGCCACTTCGGTTTTGGCATTTGCTCCGGGAGGGATTGCCGAGATGGCCGCGACAGCCGTGATCCTTAACGCGGATTCTACTTTTGTGGTCGCCGTTCAAGTGATCCGTGTCATCATTGTCGTCGCTATCCTGCCATCGTTTTTTAAATGGGTGAACCGCAAATACGCCATGTAAGAGCCATCGCTAAGCGAAGAATTCAATAGCAATGATTCAGCAGGGAAGGCACTGCCATAGAGCGGGGCGTTCCTTTTTTTATGACCATGGTTTTTCTTCTGTATCAACCATCATTTGCCCTCATCTTGAAATAGGCGTAAAATTCAGAATAGATGAATATTTTTACCGAGGAGGATTCGACTTGTCGATTAGATGAAATCAATCAGGGGGAAAGCATGCCCGGTTCTCAGGTGAAAAAGACGAGTGACATGATTTAGTTTGATCGTTTAAGTCTTATCGGGCCAGAAACAAGGGTAGGAGGGCTTAAACAGTTTTAAATAACTTATAAAAAGTTATAAAATTTTTATTTACTTTATAATTTTTTCATGCTATATTTAATTTAAGGAGGAATATAGCATGAGATATTATAGCATTCATGAATTTTCCAAATTAATCAATCGAACGCCACAAACTTTAAGAAATTGGGACAAAAGTGGAAAATTAAAACCACATCATACTGGCTCAAACGGCTATAGATATTATTCTCACGATCAACTTAAAGAGGTACTTGGTATTAAAGAAACTAGTCAAAAAGTGGTTGGTTATTGCAGAGTTTCTTCTAATAAACAAAAAGATGATTTGCAAAGACAAGTTGAAAATATGAAAAAATATTTAGAATCGTTAAATGTTGAATATGAAATCATTCAAGACATTGGTAGTGGGATTAATTACAAGAAAAAAGGTTTGCGTCAACTAATCAAAATGATAAATAACAAAGAAGTAGATAAAATAGTAGTATTCCATAAAGATAGGCTTCTTAGATTTGGTTTTGAATTGGTTGAGTATATGGCAAACCTTAATGGGTGTGAGATTGAAGTTTTAGATAGCACTGAAAAAACAGATGAACAAGAACTTGTAGAAGATTTAATACAGATTGTTACAGTATTTAGTTGTAGATTACAAGGAAAACGTGCTAATAAAACTAGAAAGTTAGTAGATGAATTAATTGAGGAAAATGAGGAGTTGCTAAATGATAAAGTCAATAAAAGTGATGTTGAAACCAAATAATAAGCAAAAAACTAAATTATTTCTATATGCGAATACAGCTAGATTTGCTTATAATTGGACAATTGCAAAGCAACAAGAAAATTATCAAAATGGTGGTAAATTCATCAATGATTCAACTTTGAGAAAACAGTTTACTCAAATGAAAAATCTTGATGAATTTAATTGGCTGAATAATGTAAGTAATAATGTAACGAAACAAGCTATTAAAGATGCTTGTGATGCTTACAAACGATTTTTTAAAGGACTATCAAAATATCCAAAATTTAAGAGTAAAAAGAAATCTACACCCAGTTTTTATCAAGACAATGTGAAAATTAAATTCACAAAAACACATGTAAAAGTAGAAGGATTTGCTTCAAGTAAGAAGTCGAATAAACAAAAGATAAATTGGATTCGATTAGCAGAAAAAGGACGTATTCCATTTGGTGAAAATGTTAAGTATATGAATCCTCGATTTACATTTGATGGTTTGAATTGGTGGGTATCTGTTGGGATAGAAACAGATAGTGGTTATTCTCCTTCAAAAACAGAAGGAATAGGTATTGACTTAGGAATAAAAGATTTAGCTGTTTGTTCTGATGGTAAAGTTTATGGAAATATTAATAAAACAAAAAGAATTAGGCAATTAGAAAAGAAAAAGCGCAGGTTGCAACGTAAAATTTCAAGAAAATATGAAAAAGGAAGGGAGGGAAACCGTTACAGGAAAACCAACAACATTATAAAAAGTGAAAAGCAACTTTTAAAAGTTTCACGAAGACTAACGAATATTCGTCATAACTACATACATCAAATCACTTCTGAAATCGTAAACAGAAAACCAATGTTTATTGTTTTAGAAGATTTGAATGTAAAAGGTATGATGAAAAATAAACATTTAGCTGAATCTGTTCAACAACAGTGTTTCCATGAATTTAGAAGACAAATTGAATACAAGTCAAATTGGAATAATATTCGCTTCATTTTGGCGGATAGATGGTTTCCAAGTTCTAAGTTGTGTTCTTGTTGCGGAAAAGTTAAAAAAGACTTGAAGTTATCCGATAGAACTTTTGAATGCGAATGTGGAAATATTGTTGATCGAGATTATCAAGCGTCTATAAATCTTAAAAAATATGGTGAAAATGTTTTAGAATCTGCATCTTAACAATGCAAGTTAATGCAGACATGTACCGATTCGTTAGTCGGGAATTTACGACTTTGGAGTGTTACACCAAATGCAAGTAGCGATCTGTTTAATAGATAGACGTGAAAGCAGACACGATGAAGAAGTAATGAAACATAAAAGTTGTAGGAAATTATAACTTTTTATAAGTTTTCTGTAACGGGTTCTCATTAAAATCAGGAGAGAGTTTGAGCAGGTGATCAATGTCCGGCCGGCTAAACAATTGAAAGGGATAAAATCGCCTCTGGCTCATCCGGCCGGTTTTGATTTTATCGTCGTTCGCGAAAACAGCGAAGGAGAGTACAGCGAAATCGGCGGAAAAATCCACAGCGGGGAAGACGAGATGGCGATTCAAAACGCCGTGTTTACGAGAAAAGGAATCGAGCGAGCAGCGACATACGCCTTTGAACTCGCAAGAACAAGAAGAAAGCGAGTGGCCAGCGCAACGAAATCGAATGGCATTGTCCATACGATGCCTTTTTGGGATCGCGTCGTTCAAGAAGTTGCGGCGAAATATCCTGATGTCGAAATGAAGTCCTATCACATTGATGCGTTGGCTTCCTTTTTTGTGACTCGACCGCAGGAGTTTGATGTCATTGTCGCGAGCAACCTGTTCGGAGATATTTTGACCGATCTTGGAGCGGCCATCATGGGCAGCATTGGCATCGCTCCGTCAGGAAATATTCATTTAAACGGAAAATACCCGTCCATGTTTGAACCTGTCCATGGCTCCGCGCCGGATATTGCCGGAAAAGGAATCGCCAATCCAATCGGGCAAATTTGGACGGCGAAAATGATGCTGGACCATTTTGGCGAGCAGGAATCGGCTGATTTGCTATTGGAAGCCATTGAGGCGGTGCTGGAAGCAGGAATCAAAACACCGGATTTAGGCGGAAAGAACACGACGAAAGAAGTAACGGATGCGATTATCCGAAAAATGAAGGAACTTGCGGAATGAAGAGAGGATGTTTCATTTACGCTTAGGAGTTCAATGCACCTAAGTTTTCGAATATCAGGGGCTGACTGTAAAGAGCCATAACTATGGCTTTTCAGTCGGCCCCATTTTTTTATGCCTGTTTTCAAGAATATATGGAGGACTTTTGAACGGTGGGATACATTTCCCCTTTCTTTATCATTCTACCACTTTACTAAACTAAAGAACTTGTTGTAAAATAGTAAAGTCAAATCAAGATCCCGATGAAAACGATCGTTTTTTCTTAATAAAGGAAGAAGGATTGGTTTTGAGATAATGAATCAGAAAGGTGAGCAGGATGAACAATAAAAAATGGGGATTATGGATTTTAACCATGTTTGTTGTTGGAAATATGGTAGGAGGCGGCGTTTTTATGCTTCCGACTAATTTGGCCCAAGTGTCCAGTCCGTGGGGGGCCACTCTCGCCTGGATAGCAACCGGGCTGGGGGTTTTTATGATTGCGCTCGTATTTGGAAATTTGTCTATTCGAAAACCGGAGCTGAAAGCGGGGCCGCAAAGCTACGCGCAAGCGATGTTTTCTTCGCCTAATGCCGGACGGGTTGCCGGCTACAGCATGGCGTGGGGTTATTGGGCAGCCAACTGGGCTGCGACCGCTTCAGTCATCATTTCTTTTGCCGGTTATTTAACTACCTTTTTCCCGATCATGCAAAGCAAAAAGCTTTTATGGTCAGCCGGGTCTTTTCAATTGGAAGTCGGCAAACTGATCACCTTTTTAGTGTGTACGGTGATGCTGTGGGGAATTCAATGGATTCTGACTCGCAGCTTTGACGGTGCCGGGAAAATCAATTTAACGGCGACTGTTGCGAAAGTGCTTGGATTTACCTTATTTGTCGTTTTGACTATTTTTGCTTTTGATCAAAGCAACTTGGGAAATGCCAAACATTTTGTGGATTCGACCGGAAAGGCAGTGTCTTTGGGCGGACAAATCAATGGTGCAGCTATTTCCGCATTGTGGGCTTTTATCGGCATCGAATCGGCCGTAATGCTTTCCAACCGGGCAAAATCGCAAGGAGATGTAAAGAAAGCAACCCTTTTAGGATTGTTGATTTCGATGCTGATTTATATCGCGATTACACTGCTAACGATGGGGGCTCTCTCTCAAGATGAACTGAGAGAATCGCAAAAACCGCTTGTCGATGCTTTAGGGCAAGTGATTGGAAGCGGCGGTACTTATATTATGGCGATTTTAGCCTTAATTTCTTTGTTCGGATCGACTGTGGGCTGGATTGTCGTCAGTTCCGAAGTGCCTTATCAAGCGGCAAAAACGGGACTATTCCCTGCTTTTTTCGCCAAAACCAATGGAAAGGGAAGTCCAACAAACTCTTTAACCCTCACCAATTTGATGACGCAGATTTTCTTGTTTTCGACCATATCCCATACGGTGAACCGAGCCTATAACTTTGTGATTGTAGTGGCGACGCTGGCCTATTTGATTCCGTATCTTGTGTCCGCCGTCTATCAATTAAAGTTGGTGATTACCGGAGAAACTTATGGCTTAGGGCAAGGAGCACGGAAGACAGACGGCGTGATTACCGTTCTCGCATTGGTGTACTCCATTTGGGTCATTAAAACGGGAACGGCTGATATGAGAACTTTCTTGCTAGGCATCGGTCTATTTGTGGTAGGATTGCTGCTATATCCATTCATTATGAGAAATCCGCAGCCGATCAACAAAGAAGCAGAAAGCCGGTTATAACATTGTCATGAAAGCCGTATAGGAGAAAAGAATGACCGTCAACAGGCGGTCATTCTTTTTAGTGCGATTCCAATTTTCATTTATCTTTTTGTTTTCATATGGTTAGAAGCGTGGTCAAAGCCGATTTCTTGGAGTGCCTGCTGAAGGTCGGAGCGGGTTTCCAGCTCTTCTCCGATTTCGATGCCGAGTTCGATCATCGTATCGGCGATTTCCGGGCTGATTCCGGTTAAGATGGTGGAACATCCCAGCAGTTTAATCCCTTTCACAATTTTAAAAAGATGATTGACGACGGCGGTGTCAACGAATGGAACTCCGGAGACGTCAATGATTAATTTGCGCGCTTTAAACTCTTTCACTTTAACGTCTTTCCGAAAGAAGTCTCCCATCCTCTAGGAATGTGAAGGTGTGAATAGCACCAATGAGTAGGTGGGAGATGAATTTCGGTTGGCTTTAGCCAAAGTTATTTTTCCAATCCCTTTCTCAACAATTCTAAGATTGCGGCTGTTCTAGTTGGAATCCCATTTTCTTTTTGATATTGCTCCAATTTTTCTAATATCGTCTTAGGCATACGAATTTCTACACGTTCTTTCTCTTCTCTCATGATTATCACCTCATATTGATTGTACGGATTTTTTACGGTATAATCAATATATACGAAATTTTTCCGCACAAAGTGAGGTGAATTGATATGGCCAAGCAAAACAAAGCTTTCAAGTTTCGTTTGTTACCAAACAAAGAACAATCCGCATTATTAGCTAAGACATTTGGTTGTGTTCGCTTTGTCTACAATAAGATGTTAGCTGAACGCAAAGAAACGTATGAAAAGTTCAAGGATGATAAAGAATTGCTTAAAAAGCAAAAGTTTCCGACCCCTGCAAAATATAAAAGTGAATTTCCATTCCTAAAAGAAGTGGATTCTTTAGCTTTGGCAAATGCACAAATGAACTTACAGACTGCTTATAAGAATTTCTTTGAAGGAAATGCGGATTTTCCAAAGTTCAAAAATCGTAAAGCAAAACAATCCTATACAACTAATATGGTCAACGGAAATATTAAGCTAGAAAATGGTCATATCAAACTGCCAAAAATCAAAAAGCCAATAAAAATGAAACAGCATAGAGAGATACCTGCTGATTATAAAATCAAATCTTGCACTATTTCTAAAACAAAGACAGGCAAATACTACATTTCAATTTTGACAGAATATGAGAAAGATATTCGTCCAGTTAAAATACAGAAAGTTGTTGGTTTGGATTTTGCTATGGATGGTCTATATGTCGAGAGTGAACAGGGTAAGAAAGCCAATTACCCACGTTACTATCGGCAAGCCTTAGATAAATTAGCAAAAGCACAACGAATTCTTTCTCGAAGAAAGAAAGGTTCTGCAAGATGGGAAAAACAACACCTGAAAGTGGCTAAGCTACATGAAAAGACAGCGAATCAGCGCAGAAACTTTCTTCATCATAAGTCAAAAGAATTAGCAACAAACTATGACGCTGTGATTATTGAGGACTTAGACATGAAAGGCATGTCTCAAGCCCTCAACTTTGGAAAAAGCGTTCATGATAACGGCTGGGGGATGTTCACTACTTTCTTAGCGTATAAGCTAAAAGAACAGGGGAAACAACTTGTGAAAATTGATAAGTGGTTTCCCTCCACTAAGAAGTGTTCATGTTGCGGCAAGGAAAAAGAAATGCCATTATCTGAACGTGTATATAAATGTTCTTGCGGCTTTGTATTAGATCGCGATCACAATTCAGCAATCAATATCAAAAATGAGGGATTACGCTTATTAGCATAAAGAATAATAACTTTCGGAACGAGAGGGTTAGCTCGGTCAATTTTCTGTCATTAGACGGGATTACCCGAGAAGCCCCCACTTCAATCAAACCGTAAGGTTGATAAGTGGAGGGTAGTTCACAAAGAGTCTTCTCGCGAATTTTTTTCGCTCGATATGTATCGACAGTGCCTACAATCGGAAGAATACATATTTTATCGGTGATAGGGATAACGGGCACGGACAACTCATCAACGGTCTCGCGCTGGCTTTTCAGCAATTCGTCTTTATATTGAACATAATAAGCTGTGTAGGAGTTAATCATCATATCAATAATATTATTGACTTTCCGTTCGAGTGAAAAAAACTCATCGATGACCAGACCGGTGCCGGTTTGTTGATAAAAGGAATGAATGGCCTCCCAAATCATGCTCCGGGAAGATTGGAAAAATTCCCAAGCCAGATGAATGGGAAAATCGGTTTTGGTCCTTGATGTACCAAGCTCTTTCGACCAGTCCATGATTTCTTCCGCTTTAATTTCCGGAATGCTTCTCACGACAAGGCTTATAAAACGCATACAATGATTGAATTGTTCCTCTTCTGCGTCGCTGCTTGCGTGAAAGTGATTATAATAGCTTTTATGTTCTTGTAAATATTGAACCCATTGTTTCGCATATTGATCGATGTTTTGAATTAAAAATTCAGTTAACTCATTTTCTAAAGAAATTGTTTTCGCCATAATATCCCTCCTGGAGAATGGATCTAAATGCCGGATGCCTTTTGGAAAGTGCAAACAAAAAGCAGTTCCTTTTCCTTCTTCGCTTTCTACTTGAACGAATGCATTATTGTTTTGCATGGCTGAAAACACTTGCGCCATTCCCATTCCCGTTCCGTCTTCCTTTAAACTGAAGAAAGGGGTGCCGAGCATTCGTAATTTATCCTTCGGGATGCCGACGCCGGTATCCGCAATTCTGATATGGACTCCTTCATGATCTTCATACTGTTCAATCGTCAAGATTCCACCTTTGGGCATCGCTTCGATCGCATTTTTCACAATGTTGAAAAGCGCTTTTTTGATTTGGCCCTTTCTCCCCGTAATGACGGCGCTTGGATGTTCCAATTTTTTGACGACTTTAATGTTATAAAGCTGGTTTTGAAACAGAAGCAAAATCGATTCAATTTCAGCGGCAATGGAAAACGTGGTTCGTTTTTCTTGATCAAATTCCGGTTTGGAAACGCTCATGAGCTCATTTAAAATGGTAATCGCCCGTTCCAGCTCGCTTTGAGCAATTTCGATATACTCTGGTTTATAGGATTGATCCAATAATTGCAAAAATCCTTTTACAGCTGTTAAAGGGTTTCTTACTTCATGAGCGATGCCGGCTGACATCTCACCGATGGAAGTTAATAAGCTCTCATTCCAATTATTGTGATTTTCTACATTCTTCAGCTGATCAAGGCTGAAGATATACAAATAATGACTTGAGGGCGGATGACCAATGCCTTTATGGAACAAAAAAAGATGAGGTCTGGAGTGAACATGAGCGACAAATTGTTCGCAAGTCCCGCCTATGCAATCGTGCAGCTTTTTGCTGATCTCTGGATGGGAAAAGCACTGAAAAATATTTTTCGGTTCGGACTGGCTGTTATGTCCTGTTAATTTCTGTGCCTTGTCGTTCATATATTCAATTTGGCCGTCCGGCTTAAGCAGAATCAAACCATAGTGTACTTCTCCATGTTTCAATTGTTTATTAATGATGGTTCCCCTGCCTTTCATTTAACCATTTCACGGCGCGGATTCTCGTTCCAAAGTCTTCTTTGCTGGTTATCTCAAATTCATCCATTAACCGCTGAACTCCTGATAAACCGAGTCCAAGCCCTTTTTTGGAACGAATCTCACTTTTCAGAACTTTTTCGATCTCTTTGATGCCCGGCCCATGGTCGATAGCCAAAATTTCAATTCCGTAATTGGGAACGGGAATAATAAAAATTTCCCCTTTTGCCGCGTAATAGATAATATTGCGTGCCAATTCCATGATCGAAACGACCAGCTTGGTTTGTTGAATTTTGTCCAGTCCAAATTCTTCCGCCACTTTTTTTCCGATGGAACTGGCCATATACACATCTCTTTCATCATCAATCGCTACTCTGCACACATTTTCTTCGTCCTTTGCTCTTACTGGTAGTCGATCAGAGTGTAAGCGGAAGTCCTCACTGCCGCTTACTGGAAACTACAGATCAAGATTAATTCTATCAAAATAACTGGTTTTATCTAGTATTTTTTTTGAAAAAATCGAAAAATAAAATCATATGATCATGCAATTTCAATGTGTAGCCATCTATAGATGGTTTTTTTGCTTCATAAATGATAGCTAGAAGAATGGAGTCAGGTGGAAGCTGTAGTTTGATTCCAAAAAGAAAAAGCCCCTTTCGAAGGTTAGGGGCTTTTGGCTATTTCTTGAAATGGTAAGGAACAGTGGAGACGACAACGTTTTTTGTACGAAGCAAATAGGCTCTAAGCAGCAAACTCGACTGGTTATGCAAAATATGGTGCCATCTTTTGCGCGGCAAAAACTGCGGTATCAAAACGGTTACTTGATAATTGTGATCTTCTGCTTTGTCTTCGATAAAATCAACGAGCCTTCCTATCGGATGAACCAAACTTCGATATTGAGACACAAAGGTTAAAAGCCGCACATCAGGCTGCCATTCTTTCCATTTTTCTTGCATGGCTTCTTCGCTTTCGCGGTCGAACGCCACATAGACAGCAATGACATAATCGCCGATCGATTGGGCATATTTTAATGAGTTTTCCACTACTTTCGTGATTCCGGCGACCGGAACGATGACGACATTGCCCGCAATAGGCGGAGTTTGTTCATCAGGGTTGATCCGCAATTGTTCTCCCACGTTGATATAATGATGCTTAATTTTATAAAACATGGTAATGATTACAGGCAAAAAGACGAAAACAGCCCAAACATGAGTAAATTTTGTAATGAACAACGTCAGAACGACCGTAAAGGTTATAAACGCTCCGACAAAGTTAGTCACAAGCTTCCATTGCCATCCTTTTGGTTTTTCCCGAATCCATTTCACAATCATCCCGGTTTGAGAGAGGGTGAAAGGAATGAAAACGCCAACCGCATATAAAGGAATTAAGTTTTCCGTTTTTCCTTTAAACGCGATAATCAGAATCATGGAAGCAATGCTTAAAAACAAAATGCCGTTTGAATATCCAAGTCGGTCGCCACGAATGGTAAACATACGCGGCAAATATTTATCTGTCGCCAAGTTGACCGCGAGAAGAGGAAAAGCAGAAAAACCGGTATTCGCTGCCAACACGAGAATTAAGGCGGTAGTTCCTTGTACGAAATAATATAATGGCGTTCGGCCGAATGTTTCATCCGCAATTTGAGAGACGACGGTTTCGTCCGCTTTCGGACTGATTCCGTACCAATAAGCTAAAAAGGTAATGCCGGAAAACAAAATTCCAAGCAAAACGCCCATCATCATGAGCGTGCGGGCCGCATTTTTTTCGGCGGGATCTTTAAAATTCGGAATCGCGTTCGAAACGGCTTCGACGCCTGTCAACGCAGAACATCCGGATGTAAAAGCTTTTAACAATAAAAACATGCTGACGCCATCCACCCAATGTCCCATCGGTTCATGGGCAGTAGCCGGGATTTGGCCGGTGGCGACTTTCTGAATTCCGACCGCAATTAATACAAGCAAGGCCAATACGAACAAATAGACCGGATAGGACAACACGGTTGCCGACTCAGACAGCCCACGCAAATTTAAAATAGTAATAAAGAGCACAAGAAGAATAGAAATCAGAACGCTGTGGGCGTGCAGGGAAGGAAATGCCGAAGTGATGGCGTCCGTCCCTGCGGAAATGCTGACGGCAACGGTTAAAATATAGTCGACCAAGAGCGATCCGCCGGCGACGAGACCAGTTGTTTCGCCCAAGTTGTTTCGAGATACGATATACGCTCCACCGCCGTGAGGGTAGGCGTAAATAATTTGCCGATAGGAGAGGATGAGCGCTATGAGCAGTATCAAAATCCCTACTGCGATTGGAATGGAGTACCAGTAAGCCGCTGCTCCGACAGTAGCTAAGACGATCAGCACTTGTTCGGGACCGTATGCAACGGAAGATAAAGCATCGGATGATAAAATGGCCAGCGCTTTCCTTTTGCTTAATTTATGCTCGCTAAGGGCATTGGTTTTCAGTGGCTTTCCTATCAGCAATCGTTTTAATGTCGTATACATAATGGTTCTGCACCTCTTGCTTCAAAATATTGGTGAAAGTGGAGATTTCATTTTGCGCAAACAAAAACCGCAGAGGGGAAAATGACTCTGCGGCACTAAAGAGCATAGGCAAAGAGACATCTCCTCTTTTCAAACGCCTACGAGGTTAGCTGACGGATTAGGGTGGAAAGAGTCACCCCTCCTAAATATTAGGATTCACCCCATGCAGCCTATAAGGCCGCGATTGGTTTCCCCCGCTTCATCATCATGAATTAAGCGATAAAAGATGCTTGGATTAACTTTATTATTTTTAGAATGTTCATATCTTAATCCTGGAAGAGTGAGAATGTAAAGGGAAAAAAATGAAGAAAAACAATCATTTATCATTATTAAAGCGCTTACAATATGTGTTATCTTTCGTATTCGCTTTTTCTTAAGGACTATCTGGTTCAATGTAAAAAAATAGCCTCTCCAAACTTTACAGTATAGAAAAAACGGACCGTTTTTCCCATACATTGCATGAAAGTTTGAAGGGGCCATTCTTTTCCGGAAGCGAGTCTCAGCTGTTTCGATAAAATGTCTTCTATTTTCTTTGAAAAAGTTCCAAGTCTTCAAAGGAGAGTTTTACTCGCTTTGAAGACGGAAACAAGGAAAGAGCCACACAGTCTTCTGGATAAGAAGAATCTGTCGTGCAAGGATAAGCATTTGTGCAACAGAACACAAACTTCATTATTGTCGAGGGCTGGATAAATGGCTATGCTTTCTGGCGTAGATAAAGTAAACGAGCGTTCCGAACGCCAGCCAAATGAGAAAAGAAATCCAAGTGACTTTTGGCAAGCTAAGTGACAAGTAAATACAGATCAGAGCACTGATAGCCGGAAGCACAGGAACAAACGGAACGCTGAATGAAGGTTTTAAGTCAGGATATTTTTTCCGTAATACGATAATCGAAATCGAAATTAACGAAAAAGCGGCAAGTGTTCCCATATTGACAAGATGGGCAAGAGTAGTTAAATCCACGAATCCTGCAATAAAGGCAGCGATAATTCCTGTGATCCAAGTGTTGACAAACGGCGTTTTGTAAGTTGGGTGAACACGGCCAAGCACTTTTGGAAGCAGACCGTCACGGCTCATCGCATAAGAAAGTCGGACTTGTGCGTAAATCAAAGCGAGCAGAACAGTAGTGATTCCGGCAACGGCGCCTACAGATATAATCCCGGCCAACCGGTCTTGACCGACAAATTTAAGAGCAAAGGCGACCGGGTCGGCGACATTCAGTTTTGTATAAGGGATCATTCCCGTTAGAACAAGAGAAACACCAATATATAAGATCGTACAAATGGCTAAGGAAGCGATAATTCCAATAGGCATATCCCGCTGCGGACGTTTCACTTCCTCGGAAGCAGTGGCAATCACATCAAAACCGATATAAGCAAAGAAAACCGTCGCTGCACTCGTGACGACTCCGCTAAAACCGAATGGCATAAACGGTGTCCAATTATCCGGCTTTACATAGCCAGCGCCCGCAACGATAAAAGCGAGGATCACGGCAAGCTTCACAAGCACCATAATATTGTTGAAACGAGTGCTTTCTTTTACTCCTTTACTGACTAAAGCTGTAATTAACAAAATAATCAGAATTGCCGGTAAATTTACTGCTCCGCCATGTCCGGAACCGGGAGCTGAAGAAAGAATGGCGGGTATTTTTATACCAAATCCCTCAATAAGCGATTGAAAATAAGCCGACCAGCCTGTTGCAACTGCTGAAATGGCCAGCACGTACTCCAACATTAAGTCCCAGCCGATCAAAAAGGCGAAAATTTCGCCAAGTGTCGCATATGTGTACGTATAAACACTTCCGGAAATCGGCACAGCCGATGAAAATTCGGCATAGCAAAAGGCAGCCAACGCGCAGGCGATTCCGGCAAGGATAAAGGAAAGGATAATAGCGGGACCTGCGCTTTGAGCTGCCACAACTCCCGTTACTACAAAAATGCCTGTCCCAATTACACAACCGACGCCAAGAAAGATCAAGTCCAGCAATCCAAGCGATCGCTTCAACTCTTTCTTCCGGCTCTGCATAAGCATCTCATCGATCGATTTTTTTCGAAATAGTGTACTCATGATGTCCTCCTATTAAAAAATAGTTGAATTTTCAGAAATCTCAATATTGCTACTTTTTGAGTATAATGTCGTACGATGTCGAAGTCAAGATGGAAGCATTAATGAAAGCGCTTGAAAAATAAAAAAAGAAAAATTTAATAAAAAATTATTTTATTTAAAAAAGGATGCCGCGTGGATCGACATCCGAAAAGCAGAGAGATCATCAATTGTATAAGATGAATTTGGTCAGCTTAATTCTTTTTTCTTTGAGTGTAGAGAGCGCTAAAGAATTCTTTCACCATTTCCGGTGTTTGCTTCGCCGCTGTTGCGGCCGTTTCCAATGAATTCCTGGTGTCTTCGATCTTTTCCAGCATTTGACGCTGATATTCAGAAAGTTTGATGGCTTCCGTTTTGATAAGATCGGTTTGCTCTTGCATACGTTTGATCGTCCCTTGAATATGTTCGACTTTCGGCCGGGCGGAGCGGTATGTTTTAACGGCAACGCGGTCCAAAAAGATCAGAACTCCGATAAAAAGAATAAGGCTTGCATATAAAATGAAAATCATGAACTTGTTTCCTCCTTCTTTCTTTGCGTCCACTGCATTTATGAAAAGTGTATCGGATTTTGGCGAATGAGGAAAGATCCACATGAAATTCTGTTACGCTTAGGCTAATGGAACTCGTTATATTCCATTGGAAAAATGGATTTTTGGCGATTTTCATCATTTGGTAATGGCTAAAAAATGAACGGAAAGAAAAAAGGGATAAGTACGGACAATCCATCATAAGAATAGTAAAAAACGTAAGGCCGGATTCTTTTTCAAGCGGAAAGGGAATTCGGCTTTTTCTCTTTAACGGATGGATATATGTTGAAGTCACCGCGTCATTCGAGGGTAGGTTTGTCTTTCGGGATTTTGGGAAAAAGAAGAGAAGAAGTGGTTGAAATAAATGAAGCATGGACATCGTGAATATGATCGGGGAGTGATGGGATGGCAGAGCAAGACTCATTTATGCAGCAGCTGCAATCGCTGTTTTGGAAGTACATGGGAAGTGCCATAGGGCAAACGGAAAGTCCCCATGATATTCTCTACCACTACACCAATTTGGATAGTTTCATGGGAATGATCGACAACAGAAGCATCTGGATGTCCAAAGGAAATTTTTTAAACGATTCGGGCGAGTTGGTCTACATTCATCATATTGCCCGCCATGTGCTTGAATTATTTGAACAACGCATCAACCAAAAGTACGGAAATGACGTGGAACTTTTGAAATGCCGGAATCGATTTGTGGGAAAAATGAGATGGGCTCTTTCTAAATTTTTGCATGAGATTCATTTGGATCATTTGGAAGTGTACGTTTTGTCTTTGACCCCCAATCAAGATTCGTTAACCCTTTGGTACAACTACTCGGGGGGAGACGGCTACAATATCGGCTTTTCTTACGATAAATTGTTGACGGAAATCAACCGCCTTTCGGAAAACATGGGACAAGAATTCAGCGTTGTCTACGGAAATGTCCTGTACGAAAAAGAAAAGCAAGAACAGACTCTCCTTCATTCATTGATCCGATCGTTTGAATTCCTCCTGCAGCACCGCGGGCAGTTCGACGATGATGAAATGGTTGCCAAACTGCCGGCTTATTTTACGGAAATCATTACATCCTGTTCGATTTTTTTCAAACATGAAGCTTTCAAAAACGAAGAAGAATACCGCATTGCCTTTACGCGCAGAAGAAAAGCAAATACCGGCGACGGCAAAGTTTTATTTCGTTCGGCAAACGGCATCATTATTCCTTATATTTCGATTGAATTGAAAGAAAAGCTGCCGGTGAGGCATGTCACCATCGGCCCTAAAAATAATATCGATATTGCCAAAAACGGCGTAGAATACTATTTGCGGAGCAGGGGGTACCCGTTGGAGCATATCACCGTCAGCAAATCGGTCGTCTCGCTCCGGTATTAGAACGGGAATGAGAATGTACCGGTCGGCCATTTTTCCATTTTAGACGTTGCCCCTATCTTTCTTTATTCACAGTCGACGGCAAAAATCCAGCCTATAAAAAACTTCTCCGACAAACGTGTGTGAATGTCGGAGTAGGACGGTTTTAATCAGAAGCTTTCAGGCGCAAAGAGGAAAGGATGACGCCAACTAAGCAAATCGCAAACGCCGCCCAGAAGACGGTATGAAGTGCTTGCATCATCAAAGCAGGGTCGCTTTCGTGAGCGGAAACTTGCCCTGAATGGCCGCTCAGCTGATTCATGCGGAACGTCAGCAAAGTGACGGAGAACGAAACGCCTAAAACCATTCCGACATTGCGGACAAGCGCATTCAGCCCTCCCGCCGTTCCCAGCTGCGGACGCGGAACGGCACCCATCACGCTGGAATTGTTCGGCGACTGGAAGAAACCGTGGCCAAGTCCGAAAATCGCTAAGTGCAAAGCCACGATCCACATGCTTTCTTTCATCGACAACGTATTCAACAGTGCGAACCCAATCGCATTCAGAAGCAATCCTCCGGTAGTTAAATAAGACGACCCGATTTTATCGGAAAGCCAGCCCGCAAACGGTGCGACAACCGCCATCACCATCGGGTACACCATCATCGCATAACCGGTTTTTTCCGGAGAGAATCCGAGAATGTTTTGCAAGTAAAACGGCATCATCACGTTTGAGCAGAAAAGGGCAACAAACGACAATAACGCCGTGATATTGCCGATACGGAACGCGCGAATCCGGTACAAGGAAAAGTCCAGCATCGGAAAGCGCGTTTTTCGTTCCCAAATGAAAAACGCAATCAAGAAAATGATTGCCAAAAGCCCGAGCGAAAGCGTTCTGTTGGACCCCCAGCCCCATTCTTCGCCTTTAGAGGCCGTGTATAAGAAGGCGACCATTCCGATCATAAACAAAACCGAGCCCGTATAATCGAAAGGCTCTTGATGGCTGTTTCTTTGCGAACGAGGCAAAATAAACCAGCCGGCAATGAAGCCGATGATCCCAATGGGAATGTTTACGAAAAAGATCGCCGGCCAGCCAAAATGGCCGATTAAAATCCCGCCGATCCCCGGGCCTGTCAGCGATCCGATCGACACCATCGCTCCTGTAATCCCCATTGCCCGGCCGCGGCCGCCGCTTGCGAATGTCACCGATACAATCGCTTGGTTGTTCGCCATCATACAGGCCGCACCTATCGCTTGAACGATTCGGGCCAGTATCAATCCGGATAGCGAATGAGAAAGTCCGCACCATAACGACCCCAGCGTAAAGATCAAAAACCCGTAATTATAAATCCGCGTACGTCCCACCATGTCGGAAATTTTCCCCACAACGGGCAAAAGGGCGCAAATCGTCAGCAGATAGGCGTTTAACACCCATTGCACATCTCCCATGGACGTATGAGTGTCGCGGGCGATCGATGGCAGCGCCACATTGGCAATGCTGCCATCCAATGTGGCCATAAACGTCCCGACCGACACCGTCGCCAAAATCCACCAGCGTCTTTTCGACGAAGCCGCTTGCCCTGCTGCCGGACTGCCGTGTCTGTTTTCTTCCATATAAAAACCCTCTCCACCTGAGAATGAAAAACGGAATCAAGCATTTTTATGAAAAAATCGTCCTTAATTTTATGTAAAAATATCACAAATGGAAAGGAAATATCAACTGATGGGCATAGAAGATACAGAAAAGATGATATTAAAAAATCCGGCAGCTCGGCTGTCGGATTTTTTAAGTTAAATCCTTACATCAATCTTATGACCGGCTGTCGGATGGGGAGCGGGAACCGATGATTGCTGAATCATGTTGATCATTTCTTGGCTTTGAATTTGCGCCGTATCCATCGCTTTTTTCGTTAGCGCAATTTCGATGTTTTGCTGCAGCTGGATTTGATGCAATCCAACCGATAGTGCGGCAATATCCATAAAGAACCCTCCTTTTAGCCAATTTAGCTCATTTTAGCATAAAGACGAAAAAATTTTTTTAAAACTATTAAACAATTTCCGGACTCACCGATATAAAAAATGAACGAGGAAATAGGGCGGCCGACCTATTATCCTCACGTTCACAAGGATGTGAACTAAAACAAAAATTCAAGGAGGAAAAGAACATGATTATCAACCACAATATCGCAGCGTTAAACACGTTAAATCGATTAAATGTCGCCTCTAATGCACAAAGCAAATCCATGGAAAAGTTATCTTCCGGTCTTCGCATTAACCGTGCTGGAGACGACGCAGCTGGTCTGGCTATCTCTGAAAAAATGCGTGCTCAAATTCGCGGATTAGACCAAGCGTCCCGTAACGCTCAAGACGGTATCTCTTTAATTCAAACCGCTGAAGGTGCGTTGAATGAAACGCATTCTATTCTTCAACGTATGCGTGAATTGGCCGTTCAAGCTGCAAACGATACGAACACATCAGACGATCGTTCTGAAATTCAAAAAGAAATTAACCAGTTGACTGAAGAAATCAACAGAATTGGAAATAATACTGAATTTAACACTAAGAAATTAATTAATGGTGATGCAAGGGGGGCAGGTAGATCTGGAGCAGTTCAAGAAAGTGTTAAATTTGATTTATCTGGTATCACTACTGGAGCTACAGGCAATACAGTTTTAACAATCGGTGGAACTGATTATACTATTGTATATGATAATACAACGAATAATAATGACGACGGTAGTGCTGATGGTGTAGACGCATCTACGAGAACTATTACGATTGCAACTAACAGTTCTGATCCAAATGAATTAGGCGATCGGCTAAAAGCTGCATTTGAAAAAATGCGTGGCATTGATCCAAGCCTTTCAATCAGTGAGTTTAATTTTATTTCAGATGGTAACGAAGGAATTACTATCACAGCTCGTGTTGGTGGAGCTTACGATGGGCAAGCTGGTGATGGACAGATTAAGTTTAAGAGGGGTATAAATCCAGTTACAACACAGCTAGCTCAAGGTTCTAATGGTACAAACGGGAGCTTGACATTCCAAGTCGGAGCAAACAATGATCAACAAATTGTGCTTTCAATTAACGATATGCGCGCGGTAGCTTTAGGAATTGCTAGTACATCACCTGGCGGAGATGCTGATGCAGGTGCTGGAAATGCAGTATTTACTTCTGGAGAAGACAACCAAATTACTAAAGATGTAACAGCTGGGACAGAGTATGCTTTAGACGTATCAAGTGCTGCAAAAGCTACAGATGCTGTAAAAGTTATTGATGAGGCTATTAAGAAAGTGTCGTCTGAACGATCTAAATTAGGTTCTTATCAAAATCGTTTAGAACATACAATCAATAATTTAAGTACATCTTCTGAAAACTTAACTGCAGCTGAATCTCGTATCCGTGATGTAGATATGGCAAAAGAAATGATGGAACAAACGAAAGCTTCTATTCTTGCTCAAGCTGCGCAAGCTATGTTGGCTCAAGCAAACCAACAACCACAAGGAGTATTGCAACTTCTTCGTTAATTTTAGATTACATGAAAGGGACTCTAGTTTTGCTGGGGTCTCTTTCTTGTTTTTGATATAATTTACAACGGTATGGTGATAATTTGTGTGTTATATGGTAAGTACAGGTAATATTAAAGAATATCTTGTAAAGTCGACGGAAAAAGATTTAAAGAAATATATTGGTTCCGAAGAATATTATTCTTTTGAAGCTAAGATAAAAAAGGATTTAGATATACAAAATGTTCAAACACCGTATAGTATATGTAATAAGTTAACCTCCTTTGCTACTTTAGGAAAGGTATATAGTCTCAATGACATAAAATCTGTATTTTTCTCAACGAGAAAAATAGCTGAGTTGTTATCAACTACTTTTGAAGTTATAATAGAATTAGAAGAGATTTTTGAAAAAGTATCTAAGATAATGGTTCATTGTATTTTGGTTCATGAGTTAATTCATGTTTGGCAATTAAAAGTTGGAAAATTGTCTAAGGAGATTTTTGAGAGAGAAAGTCTAAAACCTTATTGTGAAAGATCATATGAAAAAGAAGCATTTGAGAAAACTAATAATATCATGAAAAGTCTTGATCCATTTACAAAAGCTGTAGTGGAAATTATGATGGGGGAAGAGAAGTTAGATAATCAATCCTTACCTGGTTTTACTAGTTTATACTTTAATGAATTTAAGAATTAGTAAGGATATTTTTTTGAAAAATAAGTATTGGTTACGGTCAATCTCTACGATTTGTTAGATTTAATCTAGAGATTTATCTATAAAAGGTTAAGCAAAAAAGCATTAAATGGAATGCTATTTTAAAAGAAACTCTAGGACAATTCATCCTAGAGTCAGAGTGTAGACAAAAGGCATCCGAATGTGTGTATTCGGATGCCTTTTGACATTTTTATACTTTAAAGGTTGGGACTAGACCCCTCTAAGGGGTCTCAGACTGTCGACAAATCCGAAAAAACCGGATTTGCCGACAGTCTGAGGAGAGCAGATGATCTGCTCTCCTTTTACTATGTGCGCCCGGCATGTACATGAACTATAGGTTGTAAGTCCCGAACCCCGAAGACAGAAGTAGAGGTTAGCTCAACGAAAGGGTGTCCGTGGTGACGCGGAATCTGAAGGAAGCTGGAGGCAAAACACCGGTCCGAGGAACACGAACCTCATATAAGGCTAGGTATGATGGAGTGAGTTTGCATAACAAAACAAAGCTCTTTCTGTCGAAGGTCATATCGAGTAAATGAGGCGGATAGATGGTGTGAAAGTGCATGTACTTACCCGGGGAGGTCTGGCGGATATGTGAAGTACTCTTCATAACCTACTTAGTGATAAGTAGCTGAACCGTCAGAAGTCAGCAGAGGTCATAGTATTAGTTGGTCTAGAACAACTAAGAAGGACCGAACAATTAAGAGAGAATAGCCCTTGGTATTCAGTGAGTCATGATGAACACAGAAAACGTAGTACCTCACTTGAGGGAGGAAGCGGTGAATCCCGTGGGAGACCTCTTGGAGGGTGGAGTGACCACTGGCATAAAGAGAACAGCTATTCACGGAAGTTATAAAGACTTGCGTCAATTATCTTAATTGAACCGCCGTATACGGAACCGTACGTACGGTGGTGTGAGAGGACGGGAGTTAATCGCTCCCTCCTACTCGATTAGTTGTGGTACGGTTCCGTAACGGCGTTTGTACTACTAAGACACCCTCTTTTCCAAAGCCTTAGCCTGTTTCTGATAATAGTGGTCCACGATGTGTCCGTATGTGGAGGCGAGGATTTGCTGGAAGAGCATGCCGATCACAACGGGAACGGCGGCTTTGGCCGGGAAGTAAGAAACTGCGACGACCGCACCTGCGCTGATGTTGCGCATGCCTCCAAGGAATGTGATCGCGACCACTGTGTCTTTTTTCTGTTTGAATATCCGGCCGATAATAAAGGACAGGTAGTAGCCGCTAAAAGCGATCAAAAATACAGCCGCCGCAATTTCGACCAGTTTCCAATCGATATGGCGCAAATACGGAGCAATCACTGAGCTGTTGATTAAGACGACGATTCCTAAAAAGATTTTCGAAAACGGGGCCAAGCGAGGGGCGAGCACTTCCTTGGCTTTTCCTTTTGAAATTTGGTTGGCCAGCATGCCGATCAGCGACGGAATGACGATCATTCCGATCAATCCACTCATAATATCCATCGTGTTCATTTCCACTTTGGCTCCGATGAAGAAGGAAACCGTATAAGGAACGATAAACGGCGAGAGAAACGTGTCGATCAAAATCACCGAAAGAGTAAGAGGAATATTTCCTTTATAAATGGAAACCCATATAAAGCTTGTGATGCCGGTTGGAATGGCCATAGCCAAAGTGAGCCCCGTGATGGTGTAAAGATCTCCGTGAAAAGCAAGATGGCCAAAAGCCCACGCTCCAAGCGGCATTAGAATATGGAGGATGGCCAAAGTTAAAAAAATGGGCAGCGGGTGCAGAATGGCTTCTTTAAACGATCGAAAATTCGAACTTAAGCTGCCGGCAAATGTCATAAACGCAAAAAGCCACGGAACTAAAAAAGCAAAGGAATGCAAAGAATGGGCGAATAATACGCCAAGGATCACGCTGACCGGCGTGATAATCGGCATTCTTTTTTCCAGTTGTGCATTGAACTGTTGTAACATGATTTTCGCCTCTGTCATCCAAAATATCTGTTTCTTCATGAAAACGGATATTTCCATTTTATCGAAAAGACCGAAAAGAAAAAAGTTTAGATACTTCCTGTTCTTCTTTTTGGCCATGACGATAACGGTTCAACGAGTATATCTTTATTGTATCCTTGTGGGGAAAAAAGAGTGCTTTTGAAGCTTAAGAAGTTCAGAGATAATGGAAGAGATAGGTACAAATGAAGATGAGATTGGTTGGAAGAAGCAATAAACAAAACAGGCCGGCTTGTTAAGCCGACCTGTGAGGTGGTTATAGTCTTATGAAAAGCCAATCAAGATTATCCGGAGATTTTTTTGCTTTCCACGGGGGCGATGGTGATGCCGGTGGATTCTTCAAAATTATAAAGATTGCTCGGAATGTCTGCAAATCGTTCTAAATCGTTGTAAGCCGGAATTCCATGGTAAGCCATGTCCAGCCCTTCGTCCTCTTCTCGTTCTTCGACGCGGAATCCCACTGTTTTCTCAGCTACTTTCGCAATGACTGTGCCGCTGATTAGGCCCCAGGCGATGACCACGACGGATCCCAGCACCTGAACGCCTAAAAGGGAGAAGTGCCCGGTGGTCAACAGCCCTTGCGTGGAATCGAACAAGCCGACGGCGATCGTGCCGAATACGCCGTTAAAGCCATGGACGGCAACCGCGCCGACCGGATCGTCAATTTTTAAATTATCGATGAAAAGAGTCGCATAAATGACGATGATTCCACTCACAGCTCCGATGATGATTGCGCTCCATTCTGAAACATACGCACAGCCGGCTGTGATGGCGACTAATCCTGATAAAACGCCATTGATGGTTAAACT
This sequence comes from Bacillus sp. FSL W8-0102, assembly GCF_038007225.1. Lineage (NCBI taxonomy): Bacteria > Bacillati > Bacillota > Bacilli > Caryophanales > Bacillaceae > Bacillus > Bacillus sp. FSL W8-0102. Next base: position 3,174,884 of record NZ_JBBOWT010000001.1, on the reverse strand, counting down.
AGGATCCGCTTTTCCGTATTTTCCGATGCTGAAAAGAAGGGCGGAAGTACCGGCGCTTGCCCCAGCCAGCATAGTGTTTAACGCAATCGATGCAAGATGAGTGTTGGAGGCGTCTAATGTGCTTCCGGCGTTAAAGCCGAACCAGCCAAACCATAAAATGAATGCACCGCACGAAGCTAACGGAATATTGCTTGGAGCAAACACGTTGACGCTGCCGTCGGAGTTAAATCTGCCTTTACGCGGTCCCAGCCATTTGGCCATCGCCAACGCAGCAAATCCGCCGACCGCATGAATGGCCGCTGATCCGGCGAAATCTTTCATTCCCATTTTGGCCAGCCAGCCTTCGCTGTTAAAAATCCAGTGCCCGGAAAGAGGGTAGATGATGCCCGCAATCAGAGCGGCTGTTAATACATAGGCTTTAAAACTCATCCGTTCCGCTACAGCTCCTGAAATAATGGAAATGCAAGCGACCGCAAATCCCATTTGAAACAAAATATAAGCAGCGCTCGGCAAATGGAGAGTAAGGTGAATGTTTTTAGGGCTGCCAAAAAGACTGGTGCCGATCAACCCGAAAGCATCTTTCCCGAACATAATGCCGAAGCCGATGATCCAAAAGGCCAGAGCGCCAACCGTTAAATCAACAAAAATCTTCATCGTGACATTCACCGCGTTTTTCGTGCGAACGAAACCGGATTCCAGCAAACTGAATCCGCCTTCCATGAACATCACCATCGCCGCTGCGAGACAAACCCAAACGGTATTGATATAGGTTAGTTGCATCGATCTCATCCTCCTTGATTGGCTAAATCATCAATGCTCCAATCGGATGCACCGGTCCGAATATTATAAGCTTCCAAAATCGGGTAGACGTAAATCTTCCCATCGCCGTCTTCTCCTGTCTGTGCGCATTGAATAATCGTTTGAACGGTCGGTTCCACCATGTAATCCGATAGAACAATTTCTAATTTCACTTTAGGATGGAGCGTCACTTTATAATTTTTTCCCCGATACACCCCTTGAGTATCTTTTTGTTTCCCCCTGCCGACTACTTGAGAAACCGTAAAACCTGTAATCCCTATATTTTTTAATCCTTTAATCGTCTCGGTTACTTTTTCCGGTCGAATAATGGCTTCGATCTTTTTCATTTCATTGCACCCGATTCATGTTAGATTTTCTAACATTAATTTGATATTAATTATAACAATATTTTTGCTTCTGTCAACGACCAATGATTTGTAAAACGAGAAAAAAGCGAACTTGCCAGCCTGTCCTAGCCGGAAAGTCCGCTTTTTCATCGGAATAGATGAACATTTTGGCGAATTTTTTTTCGCTTTTTCGCGTTTATCGTTTTTTAGACGGACGGTTTAGTCCATTAAAACGGAGGTGATGAAAGATATTTGCATTTTTAGCAACATTATAAAAATTTGGTTCATAAAGCCGATAAAAATGAAGGATGAGTAGAATGGGCACTTTATGATTGAGCTTATTCAAGAAGGATAGGAACAACGCCGCCAATCCAATCCGTTCATAATGAAAGAATCTTTGTTATAGGAATCGCTGAAGTTGAAGGGGATAGATGGTTTATCATGTTGAAGTAAAAGGCCATAGTGGTGTTTCTGTTCAATATCGTAATTCAAAAAGATTCTTGGAAGAGATGGCTGTTTTTATGAACCTTTCTCATCGATAAAAAAGGAAGTGAGAATTATGTTTAGCAGATTAAACCAAGAACAGATTGCCAATTTTCATTCTAATTGTCAGCTTTTGTTGCTTCGTTCTCTTTATGGATATAAAGGACATGTAATAGAGGAAAAAATAATTGGGTGATGTTAGATGGCAAAGGTTTTCGTGATATGATGGAAAATGCAACAGGACCCATTCATCCAGAGAATGTGATCCATATGTCAGCAGACGAAGAACGCCGACTTCGCAGCAACGGAAACAGCGAACTTCTGATTCAAGCGTTAAAAAGAGCTGGCGAATTAGGAATACTAGATCCAAATGGTCATCAAAAATCACCTGTCGTCCAACGAATCAATCAAAGTTTGGGATATAAAGCCTACGGATGATAATCAAGAACAAATAAAAATAGGACGTTCCATTTAGTCAACAATGAACGTCTTCTTTTTTGGGCTTTCGTTGAATATACCAACACCCGTTACGACATCTATGATTTTGCTTTGGAAGTTTTGCTTCAAAAGATATTCAGATAAAAGAAAAATTCCTCAAATGACCGATTGCTCCACTAACCATCAGTGGGGTGACAGAAAAACCCCGCTGATGGAAGTTGCACCGTATTTAAGTGCTGCTGTTTTTTAAATTAGACAAGACATTGATGGCAAAAAGGATAACTGCAATGACCACGAGAATGAGTCCTACCAACGCTGCAGTTTCGGCCGACGGATATCCTGACTGCAAATAAGCGAGAGCAATTATCAACACTAGAAAACCGATGTTATAAAGCCAAAAATGTGTTTTTCCTAGAGCTGTGGTGCCGAGTTGAGGAAATTGATGATAAATAAGTCCGGCTAAGCCTAAGGATGTCCAGCCGAGCAAAAGAATGGATGTGTACACGTCGCTTAGGATGTATGAATGGGATAACGAAATATATAATCCTAATAAAATGCCAATGACAAAATAAACAACCGCGATTTTAATGAATCGGATTCCCATGTTGTTCACCTCCTTTTTCCTTTACCATATTATGTTGTTTGTTCGAAAAGATGAGTTGGAGGATGACAAAAAATGGTTGTTTTTGAGAAATAGGTAAAAAGCCTTCGTTTTAGCGAAAAAAGGACAAAATGTGGAAAATACGTATATAGGCGGAACAGAAAATGGACGTACATACATTTTGGCTTGGGAATCCAAAATAACGGCGGGCCTTGTTAGAGGAAAGGGAAAACAACATGAGCCGGCTTGTTTTTTCAACTGATTGGTATAGGGGATCCAAGATTTAAGCGGATAAAAAAAGGATGCTGATCATCTACTTGTCAGCATCATCCAAGTTCCTCATTTGGACGGAATCAAAATGTCCTTTCCAACGGCGTTTTCGGGTCAACCAAGTTTTCCGTGTTCCCATATGCAAATGTAAGTGCCGTTTCGTTAGTCCATCACCAATCCGCCGCTCACCATATTGACGGTGATGTTATATGGGCCTAATTCCTGTGCCATGTTTCTTGTCAAAGCAAGCAATGCCGCCTTGGCTGTTGTATAGTCATGATAGGAAACGACGGGATTTTGAAAAAGATTGGTTCCGATGGTGATGATTCGGCCGAATTTGGAGGCTTTCATTTTTTCTAAACCGGCTTGAATGATGTTCAGCGCTCCACGTACGCTCCCTTCCAGCTGCTTTTGAACATCTTCCCATTCAATCGTAAAGGCGTCTTTTTTGTTATCGGAATCAAATTGAAAATCAATCAGGGCATTATGAATAATGGTCGTGACCGATTTTCCGAAATGCTCTTCTGCTTTTCGAAACAGGTTTTCCATATCTTCTTTGCTGCGGACGTCTCCTTGCAGCGCCAATGTACGAGGTCCGAGTTCTTCCGCCAATTTTTCAGCTTTTTCTTTGCTTTGGTAATAATTGATGATGACTTGTGCTCCTTCTCGGACAAAAGAACGGACTATTGCCGCTCCAAGACCTCTGCTTCCACCGGTTACTAATACGAGCTGCTCATTGATCTTCATTTGTTCTTCCTCCTCTTGGCAAAAAATTTTTGAAGGGGTTCCTTCATTTATGATTATGGACCTTTTCAATCTGTATGGCAGGACTGCCGTTCAAGCAAAATAAAAACTGCTTTCCCGAGAAAGGAAAGCAGTGCATGAACGAATGGATTTGCTTCCCTCTGCCGGTGTTAACTGGAGCCGTTTCAATATTTGAAGTCTTCTTCATACGACCATTTCAGTACTTCCGTTGAAAGTGGCATATATTTTTAGAAATGTAACAAGCGTGGATGGAAGGACTATCTCGTTATGCTCCTTTTAGATGGGAAGCTCCTTCAAAAAAAGTTTGCAAAATTTTGATATTGGCGGATTCGTTTTTGCGAAGGGCTTCTTGAAAGTTTGGATCGAAATACTGATCGGGCGAGAATTTTGCTTCTCCGCAAATGTCCATTCCGTATACGTTTTTATATTGCAGCAGTTCCTCTATATAATGGAGCAATGAAGCGAGAGACATTTGTCCTTGATCCCAGTTGGTGATGGCGTCTGTTTTCTTGAGCACATCTTTATCGATGCTGATATAAACGGTGTTTGTTGGTATGTTGGAAAGAATCATCTTGGAAGAAACTCTGTGGCTGTTGTATGGAAAAATGGTCGCGTTAGGCAAAGAAGAATCCTGATTCTTAAGAGAGGTTGGTCCAATGATCACGGCTTTTTTCAGCATGGGAATGTTCTTTAGGGCATAGGATACCCATGATCCGCAAGAAAGCAATGTGTCTGATTCGTCGGAACGGCCGATGTCAGGATGGTGATCGAATAAGACAAGCGTAAAGGGCTCTTTGATTTCTTTTAACAAAGAGGATGTGACATAATGGTAGTTTCCGCTTCCGATCAGCGTCATCCCTTTTTTCCGTCTTTCGGCAAGACGTTGTTCAATTTTGGTTAAAGAATCTTGTTCGCAGTATAAGTTCACGTGTTGGAGATCGTAGAAGTCAATGTTTTCGTGAGGAAAAAGCTGAAGTTTTGACTGCAGTTTGTATGTTTCATCAAAATGTAAAACCGTCATACCCTTATTCACTAAACCCATTGTTTTCATCTCCCTTTGGTTGAATCATAGGTTTTGAGAATGAAGCGACATTCGGTTTTCTATTCTATTACTATAGCACAAAACACACAGCGAATGAAAAAAGGACTCCTCCTTTGAGTCAGTCAAGATTTTGTGGGAACTTTTTTGGTTCGCTAAAAAACAGGTGTAAGTCATAGGTTAGCGAACCATTTTTTTAAATTTCATCCGTAAGCGCTTTCGGACTCTCATCCCTTGCCATGACAGACCGATATGTATACCTTTTTTTACCATCCCTTGAGTTCAGACAGGACATGATAGATCGGTGTCCCGGACGATTGCTGTAAATATGGCACGTTATTCCGCGTGATCTCCGGCCAAAGACGGCGGACGCGTTGTTTCGCCTTGTTCACGATCGTCTGTTTGGTGGATGCCGTCGACACCGTTTCCTCCGCCGGATGCGACGATTCTTCTCCTAAACGACGTCCGAAAAGACGAATCCCATCCATCCGGGCAATCATTGCCTTGAAAAACGCCCTAAGTCCCTTGTCTGTCCAACTGCGGCGGTATTTCACCCGATACGCCAACTGGCTCATCACGCTTTCAGCCCTCCCCATCGGATACATGCCCGTTGTGTCCACTCCTTGCTCCTTCAGCCATTCCCGGTAATCACGGATGCATCCCGGCATCGATTCGATCCGGTGGATCAAGGCAGCCAGCTGTTGTTCTTTCGCTTCGTCCCCCAGCGTGCCGAGGGCGCTGTTCAGTTCCACAAGCAGCTTCTCTTCATCCTGCTTCGCCAGCTTTTGCCGAATCGCCTGCCACCGTGGATGGCCCGAGAGGCATTGGCGCAACTCACGCGCCACGTGGAATCGATCCAATTGGAAGCAGACCCGTCCTTTGAAATACTCCCGGCACGCGGTAATCCATGGAGCGCCGTCCCCGTTGATGACAAGAAGATCCCGACACGGATCATAGGCATATTCATTTATCAAAAATTCCTCGAAGCCTTCCCACACCTCCCCCTTGCCCTCATGGACGTAATGGCGCTGATTGACAAATTCGATCCGTGAGCCGTTGCGCTTCCACCCTTCGTGAACGGTTAGGATCTTGTCTTCCTTGGCCCGTTTTCCCTTCCCTTGGCGAGAAACAAACAGTCCATCGGCCTCCACAAACAGCACCCGTCCATATCGCTGGTTGACCGGGCAGTGCAGCGGAGCTTCAGCTTCGAGCACCAACTGGCGGATCGCCTCATGGCTCATCACCGGATACCCGACCATCTGGGCAAGCGTACGAGCCGCTTTGCGATAAGAAGAGCACTCCACCGCCAATCCCACCGCTGTTTCTTCTAGACAAGGGCTGATTGACTGCGATCCATCAAACGCTAAAAAGGAATCAAGCAAAAACGTGTAACGGTTTTGTTCCCGGTCTAAATAGTAGTTCCGCTCAAAGGTAACTTCGCCAAACAGGGTTTGAATCGTGATGCGTCGTTTGTCTTTCAAGTGGTACCGGCGCTTGTCCCGGGTTTCCGCCAATTGTCGGTCGATGTCCTCCAACAAAGCCGTAAACAGTTCGGCGAAGGCGTTTTGCAAGGCTCGAAACAAATCAAGTTCGATCTCTTTCCATGACAACGAATTTGTGGTAAGATGTTGTTGAATATTCATGGGACTCTCTCCTCCTGTTTGATGGTTTGGCAATGATCATCTTACCAGGGAGAGAGTCCTTTTTTCATGTTTCCTGCTTGGGATCCTACCGCGCTTCGCTTGGTGGCCCCGATGAGGGGGATTGCGAACCTACGTTCCCAACCCCCTCATCGGGGAATTCTAAGAATTTCTCCCACAAACATTTTACTCACACTCCTCCTTTATAAGGGGCTTGGAGGGCTTAAACAGTTTTAAATAACTTATAAAAAGTTATAAAATTTTTATTTACTTTATAATTTTTTCATGCTATATTTAATTTAAGGAGGAATATAGCATGAGATATTATAGCATTCATGAATTTTCCAAATTAATCAATCGAACGCCACAAACTTTAAGAAATTGGGACAAAAGTGGAAAATTAAAACCACATCATACTGGCTCAAACGGCTATAGATATTATTCTCACGATCAACTTAAAGAGGTACTTGGTATTAAAGAAACCAGTCAAAAAGTGGTTGGTTATTGCAGAGTTTCTTCTAATAAACAAAAAGATGATTTGCAAAGACAAGTTGAAAATATGAAAAAATATTTAGAATCGTTAAATGTTGAATATGAAATCATTCAAGACATTGGTAGTGGGATTAATTACAAGAAAAAAGGTTTGCGTCAACTAATCAAAATGATAAATGAGCATTTTGCAAAATTAGATTTTTTGGATAAAAGTATAAAAAATAAAGCACTCGACAAATAGCTACCAGCATGTTATTTTACAAAATATTACAATAATCTTGTTTTCGGGCATACCTACAGAATTTTTCACATTGAATTTTTTTAAGCGGCTTTCTTCCCTTTATTTTCCTTTGCCATCGCTAGCGCTGAAACAAGTAATACAATAGCGTTCAGGTAAATATGGGTCTTTACTTTTTCAATTCCCCATACATGTAGGGAGTTCGCCGTAAGGTAGCTTTTCATTCTTGAATTACAGCGTTCTACACTTGTCCTCTCGTTGTAAAGCTCTTTCCAACGTTTTGTATCACGGTGCGGATTGGAATATCGGCGCACATCCTTTTTGATGTCGACTTTTACCACCATTCCATAGTTGGAAGATGAACAGGCTGCCATTCCTAATGGGCAATCCACTTTGCCGGTTGCGTGAGGACATCTGAACTTGAGCTGGTCCTTATCAGCTCCCCAATAAGTCATTTCATAACCCATGGAACAACGCGGAGTTCCATTGGAAGAAATCCCTTCAGGAGGCTCTTTTTCGTTGCGCAAATTGAGCGGGATAATGGCTTGCGCTCCAATGTTTTTGGCTGATTCATAGTTTTTTAGTTGGTCATATCCGCCATCCATGATCAGAAATTCAATTTTGGATTTGGTACGCTCTGCCACTTGCTCTATTAATTCTGGTGCGACTTCTCCATCGTTCACATGGGCAGGGGTTACTTTTATGGCCATTGGCAGTTCGCTTGCGGTATCGACTGAAAGATGCATCTTATAGCCAAACCAGGTAATTTTATTGCCGAAGGAATCATATTTTGCGCCCCAATTGGCATTACCCGTTTGTTCACTACGCTTTTTGGGCTGTTTCTTTTCATAGGCATCAATGGCGGCACTGTCGATGGCCTGGTGGCTGCCGTCAATTATTCCTTCCTCCTGAGCTAACTGTACCAAGTCAAGGAAGATCTTTTCAGCCAGCTTTTTTTTGGTAAGTGCCGCAAAAACCCGGCTGAGAGTGGAGATAGACGGTGCGGGGCGATCAATCGATAAACCGCATTGATAACGGAAACGAAGGTCTTTATCCAATCGATGATGAAGGGCGGTAAAGGTGTCGATGCCTTCGAGTGGGGCAGCGATGAGAGCCCTTAGAATCCCTTCTCTGGAATGACCGTCAGCCCCTCGGGGTGAAGAACTTCTCAACTGTTTAGCATAAGGGCGTAAATCAAGCGAGCTAAAAAAGATAGGTAATTTCTCTTTTGACTCTAATTTTTGCAGTTCTTCAAAGGAAAATAGGCTTTCTTGTAGAATATACAAAGTGACTTCCTCCTTTTGAATTTTTGTGCTTTCGTCACTTCAAAAATTCTACATTTTAGGGGTGAAGTCCTTTTTTGTGTCTTTGAAATCCTTATGGCTCTTGGGTCAAAAAATATGCAAAATGCTCAAATAACAAAGAAGTAGATAAAATAGTAGTATTCCATAAAGATAGGCTTCTTAGATTTGGTTTTGAATTGGTTGAGTATATGGCAAACCTTAATGGGTGTGAGATTGAAGTTTTAGATAGCACTGAAAAAACAGATGAACAAGAACTTGTAGAAGATTTAATACAGATTGTTACAGTATTTAGTTGTAGATTACAAGGAAAACGTGCTAATAAAACTAGAAAGTTAGTAGATGAATTAATTGAGGAAAATGAGGAGTTGCTAAATGATAAAGTCAATAAAAGTGATGTTGAAACCAAATAATAAGCAAAAAACTAAATTATTTCTATATGCGAATACAGCTAGATTTGCTTATAATTGGACAATTGCAAAGCAACAAGAAAATTATCAAAATGGTGGTAAATTCATCAATGATTCAACTTTGAGAAAACAGTTTACTCAAATGAAAAATCTTGATGAATTTAATTGGCTGAATAATGTAAGTAATAATGTAACGAAACAAGCTATTAAAGATGCTTGTGATGCTTACAAACGATTTTTTAAAGGACTATCAAAATATCCAAAATTTAAAAGGAAAAAGAAATCTATACCTAGTTTTTATCAGGATAATGTGAAAATCAAATTCACAAAAACACATGTTAAAGTAGAGGGATTTGCTTCAAGTAAAAAGTCGAATAAACAAAAGATAAATTGGATTCGATTAGCAGAAAAAGGACGTATTCCATTTGGTGAAAATGTTAAGTATATGAATCCTCGATTTACATTTGATGGTTTGAATTGGTGGGTATCTGTTGGAATAGAAACAGATAGTGATTATTCTCCTTCAAAAACAGAAGGGATAGGTATTGACTTAGGAATAAAAGATTTAGCTGTTTGTTCTGATGGTAAAGTTTATGGAAATATTAATAAAACAAAAAGAATTAGGCAATTAGAAAAGAAAAAGCGCAGGTTGCAACGTAAAATTTCAAGAAAATATGAAAAAGGAAGGGAGGGAAACCGTTACAGGAAAACCAACAACATTATAAAAAGTGAAAAGCAACTTTTAAAAGTTTCACGAAGACTAACGAATATTCGTCATAACTACATACATCAAATCACTTCTGAAATCGTAAACAGAAAACCAATGTTTATTGTTTTAGAAGATTTGAATGTAAAAGGTATGATGAAAAATAAACATTTAGCTGAATCTGTTCAACAACAGTGTTTCCATGAATTTAGAAGACAAATTGAATACAAGTCAAATTGGAATAATATTCGCTTCATTTTGGCGGATAGATGGTTTCCAAGTTCTAAGTTGTGTTCTTGTTGCGGAAAAGTTAAAAAAGACTTGAAGTTATCCGATAGAACTTTTGAATGCGAATGTGGAAATATTGTTGATCGAGATTATCAAGCGTCTATAAATCTTAAAAAATATGGTGAAAATGTTTTAGAATCTGCATCTTAACAATGCAAGTTAATGCAGACATGTACCGATTCGTTAGTCGGGAATTTACGACTTTGGAGTGTTACACCAAATGCAAGTAGCGATCTGTTTAATAGATAGACGTGAAAGCAGACACGATGAAGAAGTAATGAAACATAAAAGTTGTAGGAAATTATAACTTTTTATAAGTTTTCTGTAACGGAGACCACGTGCTTATTTTCTTTTCGTTAAGTTTTCTTCTGCCAGTTCAATCAATCTTTTCACCATATTTCCGCCGATCTTTCCTCCGATTTTTCCGGCTTGTTCAGATGTCAGATCGCCGTTATACCCTTTTTTTAACGGAACGCCCGCTTCTTTTGCCGCTTCAAATTTGGCATCTTGGGGACGAGAAGTGCCGGCGATATTCGCTTTCAGCTGATCGAGCGCTTTTCTGGCACCGGGTACAAGAGGCCTGTTGTTTCTTGCCATGATCGCATTCCTCCTTTCGTTGATAGTGTGTCCGATTCGAAAAAATTTTTGCTTCATAAATGGGAAAGTTTATACTTGAAGGGAGAAAGGCGTTCGGGAAGGGGAAATGATGAATGGCTGACATCCGGTTTGAACACGTTTCTAAAGTGTATCACGGCGGCATAAAGGCGGTAAGGGATTTTTCATTACATATTTCAGATCAAGAGTTTCTCGTGATAGTAGGTCCGTCTGGAAGCGGAAAATCAACGGTGCTGCGAATGGCTGCGGGGCTTGAAGAGATTACAAAAGGGAATTTATATTTAGACGGAAAATTAATCAACAACATTCCACCGAAAGACCGTGACTTGGCCATGGTGTTTCAACATTACGCTTTGTACCCCCATATGACCGTTTACGGAAATATGGCTTTCAGTTTGAAGCTGCAAAAACTTCCTAAATCAGAGATCGATAAGCGGGTGCGATGGGCGGCAGATGTGCTGGGGTTAAAAGGAAAACTGGATCGGAAGCCGAGGGAGTTGTCGGGAGGCGAGCGGCAGCGAGTAGCGCTGGGAAGGGCCATCGTTCGTCATCCGCAGGCGTTTTTATTCGATGAGCCGCTGTCCAACTTAGATGCGATGCTCCGGGTTCAAATGCGAAATGAAATCAAAAAGCTTCATCAACAATTAAAAACGACTTCTATTTATGTAACGCATGATCAGGTAGAAGCCATGACGTTGGGTACAAGGTTGGTTGTTATGAAAGAGGGGGAAATTCAGCAGGTGGGAACACCGCAAGAAGTGTATGAAAATCCGGCTAATCAATTTGTCGGCGAATTTATCGGTTCCCCCGCGATGAATTTTTTCGTTGGAAGGTTGGAAAATGGTTTCTTTCAGATCGGCGACATGCTTTTTAAGCTGCCGGAACAGAAAGCATCGTTTCTGAAAGCACGCGGGTATGATCGGCAAACGGTCCTTCTAGGCATTCGCCCGGAGCACATTATCGCGTTTTCTGAGGGGATGACAGATTCTGCAACCGTGGTGGCGAATATTCAATTAGTCGAGTTTATGGGGGCCGAAACCATCTTGTCTTTTCTCGTCGGAGGTCAACCATGTTTAGCCAAAGTGCCTTCCGATAAAGGATGGAAAGCGGGAGAACAGGCGGCGTTTCGTTTTCAACTGGAGAAATCCTGCTTTTTTGATGCAAAAACGAAATGGCGGATCGATAAAGCCGGCTCCTGAGCAGGAACCGACTTTTTGTTCGACGTTGATCTATCCTGCTTTCAAAAAGGGATCATTTTTCTTCGGACAAAACCTCGTCGATGACTTGATCGAGCTTTTTATATAATTGGTAAAAGGTCATCAATTCCGCGTTGGAAAAATGAGAAAAAAAGGTGCCCATCAGTTGACTGAAAGATACACTGACAGTTTCCACCAGCTCTTCGCCGGCTTTCGTCAATTGCATCATGACTACTCGTCGATCTGTGTCGGAGTGGCACCTTTCGACAAGCCCGCGTTCAATTAATCGATCAATGATCACAGTAATGGCGCTTGGTTTCACATTCATCATGTCCGCTAATTGAGTCGCTCGGGCAGGACCTTCGCGCTTCAACATTTTCATGATATGATACTGGGGCCCGGTAATCCCGAATGGCTGCATATTTTTTTCTATCAATGGGCGCAGTTTTTTACTAATAGAAACCATAATCATTTCCATTTTATCTAAAAACTCTTTTTCGTATTGGAGCATCTTCATTCGTCCTCTCATATCCCTGCTGATATTTTACCTAATTAAATATTAAACAATTTAAAAGGTGTTGTCAAACTTTCACAAGACAAATAAAAAGTAGGATGATTTGGCCAGAAGGTACTACTTTTATTTTTTTATTCTCATAAATGCGCTTTTATTGGGAGATCAGACGCATTTTTCTCGTTTCGAAAAGAGCAAGAATCCAAGAAAAAAATTGTGACAAAATGGTTGACATTGTGAACTTGTCTGTAATAATATTTAAATCGCTTAAATTTTTATTTAGGAAAGGAGTGAGCCGAGTGCCATCAACATGACCTGATTCATTCCATCGCCGGGAAGTAGGCATGATGGGATCGCTGTCATCCATCCATAAAAAATCAAGTGCTCACTTCAATAAGAATACTTGAACCGTTCACCATCGGTCGTTTCCATTCCGTATGGTTGACGAAATTTCAAAAGCGGCGACCTTTTATATGCAGACAATGGAAAAAAGGTTAACCATCCGTTTCAGTTCTTTAGCATGGTTTGTGGCTAAAAAAGGATTGTGAACTAATCCACAAATAGGAAGTTGGGAGATTGCTAGTTCTTTCGGAAATTTGCTTTTGAAAGAATGGCATTAGTGAAAAATTAAGCCGCTTGCGACTGGAATTGTTTTCGAACGGTTTGATTGAAACGGCGGATCCTGGGTGGAGGATTTTTACTTATTCATGGTATATCCGGACGAAAGGATCCGATGATGGATTTCTGAAAAACCTGCATCGCCAAGGAAGAAATGCGGAAATTAAGTAATGATTCTGCCGTTGAAAAATGGTTTTTCAAAGGGGTGGCGATAAGGTGGCTTGAGCAAAAAAATAACCTTTCACAGGAATTTTTTTGTTCTAAGGGATGGAAATGACTCATTTATACTGGGTTCGCTTCATGGAGGTTTTTTGTGAAAAACTTCCGGTTTCTATTTATGTTAAATGCATAGAGTAAGTATAAAGAGATGAAAGGAGAAAAAGAGAATGTCAAGAGGACGTTTAGTTCTATTGAATTTAGTAGGGATCATTGTCGTGATCTTGTTATTGGCAGGAGGAGCTTATTATTACTATCAAACCACGAACTACTTGAAAACCGATGATGCAAAAGTATCAGCGGATATGGTTCCGGTTGTGGCGACAACTTCCGGAAAATTAGTGGACTGGACCGGAGAAGAAGGAGATAAAGTTTTGAAGGACGATTTGCTTGGAAAAATTTCTGACGGCAAAACGACGATTCCGGTAACATCTCCTGAAAAAGGGACCATTATTAAAAATCAAGTGCAAAAAAATCAAATTGTTCAAGCGGGACAAACGTTGGCTCAAACAGCTGACTTGAGTCACCTCTACATTGTGGCCAATATTAAAGAAACCGATCTTAAGGACATTGAAAAAAGAGATAAAGTAACCATAACGGTTGATGGCGATCCGGATACGACATTTGATGGCAAAGTGGAAAAAATCGGATATGCAACGAACTCTGTTTTCTCTTTATTGCCTGAACAAAATTCCAGCGGAAACTACACAAAAGTCACACAAAAAGTTCCGGTGAAAATTTCGATCAAAGATCCATCGGATAAAGTTCTGCCAGGCATGAACGCAGAAGTGAAAATTTCTAAATAATCGTCATGAATTCAATCGGAAAGGAGGCAGTCGAAAATGGCTTCTGAATCAGCTGATACAACGAACCGAGGAATCCGGCAGCATATCCCGTTATTGGCGGTCCTCATGCTGGGGCTGTTTTTGGCCATCTTGAATCAGACGCTTCTAAGCGTTGCCATGCCCCATATGATGACGGATTTTGGGGTTGGAGCTACGACGATCCAATGGCTGTCTACAGGATTCATGCTAGTCAACGGAGCGTTGATTCCGTTGTCAGCCTTTTTAATCGAACGTTTCGGCACTCGGATTTTGTTTTTAGTGGCCATGGTATTTTTTACGTTGGGGACTTTTATATGCGGAATTGCCCCTAATTTTTCCACCATGTTAATCGGTCGTTTAATTCAAGCGGTTGGCGGCGGAGTGATGCAGCCTCTCGTTATGACGATCATTATGTTTGTTTTCCCGCCGGAAATGCGCGGAAGAGGGATGGGGCTTTTTGGTTTGGCGATGATGTTTGCCCCGGCTATCGGCCCAACTTTATCAGGATGGGTGATTGAAAACTACACTTGGCGCATTATGTTTTACGCCATGGTGCCTCTGGGAATTTTAATCATTCTGATTTCCTTCTTTACATTGCGAAACATTATGGAGCCGAAAAAGATCAAACTCGATTATTTGGGAGCTTTATTGTCTTTAATAGGCGTGGCTTCTCTATTATATGGAGTCAGTGAAGCGGGAACAGACGGATGGACTGATTCGGTCGTTGTCACAACGATTGTCATTGGTTTGATTGGCATTGTAGCCTTTGTCGTTCAACAATTAACATCGAAAAAACCGATTCTTGATTTTCGCGTTTTTAAATACGATATGTTTTCGTTATCCAATGTGATTAACGCGATCATTACAGTGGCGATGTTTGCGGGGATTTTCTTGCTGCCGATCTATTTGCAAAATTTGCGGGGATTTACACCGCTTCAAGCCGGATTGTTAATGCTTCCGGGTGCACTTGTCATGATGGTGATGTCGCCCGTCTCAGGTATGCTGTTTGATAAAGTAGGACCGCGGCCGCTTGCGGCAGTCGGCTTACTTGTCACGATCTTGACAACCTATGAATTTACTCGCTTATCCATCCATACTTCTTATGAACATATTTTAGGCCTTTACATGATTCGTTCTTTTGGGATGTCGCTATTGATGATGCCGATTATGACAGCCGGAATGAATCAATTGCCTAGACATTTGAACAGCCATGGAACGGCGATGACGAATACGCTTCGCCAAATATCCGGTGCGTTGGGAACCAGTTTAATTACCACTATCTATTCCAACAGAACCAATTTCCATTATGCGAACTTGGCGGATGGCATGAGCACAGCTGATCCAACGTTTATGCAGTCGTTTCAAGCTTTTGTCCATTCGATGGCGGGGGCGACGCATTTGCCGGTGGAAATGGCTCAGCAACTTTCTGTTTTTTCACTTTACAGCCAAATCTTGCTGAAAGCCAATGTGAACGGAATCAATGATGCCTTCTATTGGGCAACCGGGTTATGTATCGTCGGGCTCATCCTAAGCTTGTTTTTGCGCGATGTCCGAAAAGACAAAGTACGCGATAAAACGGCAAAAAGAAAGCGGAATGTTCCAATGCTTCCTTCTCCTTCTGAGCGGCCGAAGGAAGTGTAAGCTTAAGTTTCAAAGAACAGGAGGGTAGACCCTATGAAAATTTATGTGGTGTATGACAGCGAAGGCGGGCATACAAAAACTCTCGCTGAAGCCATTGCGGAGGGTGCGAAGAAAGTGCCCGGAGCGGAAGTCCTCATCGATCATGTGAAGGATGCCGATATTTATAAACTTCCGGAAATGGATGCCATTATTTGGGGAGGACCGGGACATTTTGGCACGGTCAGTTCAGGCTTGAAAACTTGGATTGACCGTCTCGGCTACCTTTGGGCGGAAGGAAAGCTGGTGAATAAAGTTGGAGCCGTTTTTTGCACGACTGCTACGATTCACGGCGGCATTGAATCCACCATGCTGAATTTGATCACCCCCATGCTTCACCATGGAATGATTGTCGTCGGCTTGCCGGGGAATATTCCTGAAAATGCTTTTTACGGTTCGTATTATGGCGTGGGAATCAGCTGTCCGCCTGACTCCCCTGAACCGATTGACAACAATGGGTTGGAATTGGGAAGGGCCCTTGGTGAGCGGGTGGCTCGGGTGGCCAAGAAAATGGCAGAGGAAGAATAGGGGGATGACCGGATGCTGACAACGATTATTTGTATCATCCTTTCGATTTTGGTACTCACCGGTTTAGTGACCGTCAATACCCGTGCCGTCACTAAGGAACCATCAGGCCGATCGGAGGAAGAACGTACTCAACGTCAAGAAGAGGAAGAGTCCGGAACTGATCGGCCGCCGCTCTCCCAATCTGACGATCATGTCCGGCATCACGAGGATGAAGATCTTCAATCGATCATGGCGGATGACGAGTATCGGCAAGTGCTGAAAAACTTTTGGAAGCAAGTTTCGAAAGACGCCGACCATTCAGATGAGGAAAATCCTCCAAAAGAGGAAGATCCCATAAAAGATGATCAATATCGGGAAGCTTTGCGTTTGATGAATAAAGATCAAGATGACCAATAAAAACCATCAGCAGAAACTTGCTTTTCTGCTGATGGTCCTTTTTTTGCCGTTTCACCAATGTGTTTGGCAGGGATCTTGTCTCAGTAAGTTTAATAGCAAAAGGATCGTTTCCGTAAAGGATAAAAAAACTTATCCATATTTTTCTGAATCGGAAAATGATAGTAAATTTTGCGTGAAAAGCAGCAAAAACGGCATTCCTTCATGTTTCATCCAGGAATAAGGAAAAAACAGGCGGAATAGAAGATATTGTATCTTTTTCTTGAAACGTATGAAACAACACTCGAAACCACCTATGCAATTGGTGTATAATTCAAAAGCAGATAAGTGCGTCATCTTCATGTATGATTTAGTGGTTTTATGAAAAATTCCGTCTCCACACCTTGAATGGATGTTTTAAAAGTGTTGTGAATCATTTTGTGTCGGAAAGAGAGTGGAACTTCATGGGACGTAAATGGAATAATATAAAAGATAAAAAAGCTGCGAAAGATGCGAATATGAGTCGTATTTATGCGAAATTTGGACGTGAAATTTATGTAGCGGCCCGGCAAGGAGAACCGGATCCGGAAGCCAACCGTGCGTTAAAAGTGGTACTGGAACGTGCGAAAACGTATAATGTGCCTAAAGCGATTATTGAACGTGCGATTGAAAAAGCGAAGGGCGGTTCCGATGAAAACTACGATGAACTTCGTTATGAAGGATTCGGACCAAATGGATCGATGGTGATCGTGGACGCACTGACGAATAATGTGAATCGTACGGCGTCAGAAGTGCGTGCAGCGTTTGGAAAGAATGGCGGTAATTTAGGTGTGAGCGGGTCCGTAGCTTATATGTTTGATGCCACGGCGGTTATTGGAGTCGAAGGGAAAACAGCGGATGAAGTGCTGGAATTATTATTAGAAGCAGATGTGGACGTACGGGACGTATTTGAAGAAGATGACACGGTTATCGTATATGCTGACCCTGATCAATTTCATGCCGTTCAAGAAGCATTCAAGAATGTGGGAATAACGGATTTTAAAGTGGCGGAATTAACGATGATTCCACAAAATTACGTCACCCTTTCAGAAGAAGATCAAGCCAAATTTGAAAAAATGATTGACGCATTAGAAGATTTAGAAGATGTTCAGCAAGTGTACCACAATGTGGATTTAGGGGAATAACTTCCGAGTATTTGCCCAAAAAGAACGATCCAGCAACAACAAAGGTTGCTGGGTTTTTTTATGCTTTAAAAATGTACTAAAGGGAATAAATAGGATTTTTTCTCGAAGGATGGAGAGTAGACCAATCGAGGCATAAAGGGCGAGTGTTCTCAGCAGGATGTAATCAACGCTCTTTTCTTGTAAATAAGGGATAAATTTTCTTCCGTTTTTTGCGCATATTAAGGAATGCATGTTACCTATATGCGAAGGAGGGAGTTCGTTGGCTAAGAAAAAAGACGGCGGAACGAAACAAAACAGCAAGCAAAAGCCGAAGGGGAAAACATCCGGTTCAGCTAATGGCCAAAACGGCTACCATTAGGTGCATTTTAATGTGACGATCTCAAAATGGGCGAGACTCCTGCGGGAAAAGCAAGACTAGGCGATACCTAGCAGCGAGGGACGAGCGAGAAGGCTGCGGTTCGCCCGCGGAAAGCGAATGAAATTCGCGATCATACTATAAAAAGATTTACATTAAAAAGGGTGCCCCGGGTTATCTGACTGACTTCCGGGGCACCGTTTTTTTACGAGAAAAAATCGTTCAATATTCATTCAAAATAGCTTGTAATCACACGATAAAACGATCGAACCTATACTCGACCGCTTAGCTCTTGGCGTATTCGATTAAAACGAAAACGCCAGAAAAAACAATGAAAACGATCAAAGAAACGTAACAGATATGTACGATGTGTGAAAGATAAGAGGTACACCACTGCTTATTTAAGCGGTTCGCCAAAGCTGCCTTCAAAGATGGATTCTTTCACAGGCCGGCGAGTGGATGGCACTTCTCTTTCTTGCAAGTGTGGCGGCAAAGCTTCTTTTTCTCCTTGATAGCCAATGGCGATAAGAGCATCGATCGCATAGTCTTCCGGAATATTCAATACTTCACGAGCTTTGTCAAAATCAATTCCTGTCATCGGATGCGTAATCAAGCCTTTTCTCGTTGCTTCCAAGGATAAATAACCCCAAGCGGCGCCTGCGTCGAAAGCGTGAGAACCGATATTGCCCCTTTCACTAGTCAATTGAGAGATAATCAAAGCGAATGCGGGAGCTTTTTTGCACCAAGTTTGGTTAAATTCACCGATGAACGTCATGAATTTTTCCCGGTCTTCTTTAGTCCGAGCCAGAATGAAGCGCCATGGTTGAAGGTTGAAAGCAGACGGCGCCCATCGTGCCGCTTCAAACAGGCTAAGCAGGATATCTTCCGGCACCTCTTTTTCTAAAAATGAACGTGGAGACCAGCGCTCTAAAAATACAGAATCAATTTCGTATTCCGGCTGACGTACGACTTCCGTTTTCCCCATAGGAACCCCTCCTACCATGTCGTTTATATGAATCTAGTTCTATTGTAAAACAGTTTTATTTTTCAGACAAATAATTGGTTTTTTCTGAGTCAGTCAAGATTTTGTGGGAACTTGAGTCAGTCAAGACTTTGTGGGAACTTTTTTGGTTCGCTAAAAAACAGGTGTAAGTCATAGGTTAGCGAACCATTTTTTTGAATTTCATCCGTAAGCGCTTTCGGACTCTCATCCCTTGCCATGACAGACGAATATGTATACCTTTTTTTACCATCCCTTGAATTCAGACAGGGCATGATAGATCGGAGTCCCGGACGATTGCTGTAAATATGGCACGTTATTCCGCGTTACCTCTGGAAGAAGACGGCGGATGCGTTGTTTCGCCTTGTTCACGATCGTCTGTTTGGTAGATGCCGTTTCCTCCGCCGGATGCGACGATTCTTCTCCTAAACGATGTCCGAAAAGACGAATCCCATCCATCCGGGCAATCATTGCCTTGAAAAACGCCCTGAGTCCCTTGTCTGTCCAACTGCGGCGGTATTTCACCCGATACGCCAGCTGGCTCATCACGCTTTCAGCCCTCCCCATCGGATACATGCCCGTTGTGTCCACTCCTTGCTCCTTCAGCCATTCCCGGTAATCACGGATGCATCCCGGCATCGATTCGATCCGGTGGATCAAGGCAGCCAGCTGTTGTTCTTTCGCTTCGTCCCCCAGCGTGCCGAGGGCGCTGTTCAGTTCCACAAGCAGCTTCTCTTCATCCTGCTTCGCCAGCTTTTGCCGAATCGCCTGCCACCGTGGATGGCCCGAGAGGCATTGGCGCAACTCACGCGCCACGTGGAATCGATCCAATTGGAAGCAGACCCGTCCCTTGAAATACTCCCGGCACGCGGTAATCCATGGAGCGCCGTCCCCGTTGATGACAAGAAGATCCCGACACGGATCATAGGCATATTCGTTCATCAAAAATTCCTCGAAGCCTTCCCACACCTCCCCCTTGCCTTCATGGACGTAATGGCGCTGATTCACGAATTCGATCCGTGAGCCGTTGCGCTTCCATCCTTCGTGAACGGTCAGGATTTTGTCTTCCTTGGCCCGTTTTCCCTTCCCTTGGAGAGAGACAAACAGTCCATCGGCCTCCACAAACAGCACCCGTCCATATCGCTGGTCAACCGGGCAGTGCAGCGGAACTTCAGCCTCGAGCACCAACTGGCGGATCGTCTCATGGCTCATCACCGGATACCCGACCATCTGGGCAAGCGTATGAGCCGCTTTGCGATAGGAAGAGCACTCCACAGCCAATCCCATCGCCGTTTCTTCTAGACAAGGGCTGATTGACTGCGATCCATCAAACGCTAAAAAGGAATCAAGCAAAAACGTGTAACGGTTTTGTTCTCGGTCTAAATAGTAGTTTCGCTCAAAGGTAACTTCGCCAAACAAGGTTTGAATCGTGGTGCGTCGTTTGTCTTTCAAGTGGTACCGGCGCTTGTCCCGGGTTTCCGCCAATTGTCGGTCGATGTCCTCCAACAGAGCCGTAAACAGCTCGGTGAAGGCGTTTTGCAAGGCTCGAAACAAATCAAGTTCGATCTCTTTCCATGTCAACGAATTTGTGGTAAGATGTTGTTGAATATTCATAGGACTCTCTCCTCCTGTTTGATGGTGTGAACAATGATCATCTTACCAGGGAGAGAGTCCTTTTTTCATGTTTCCTGCTTGGGATCCTACCGCGCTTTGCTTGGTGGCCCCGATGAGGGGGATTGCGAACCTACGTTCCCAACCCCCTCATCGGGGAATTCTAAGAATTTCTCCCACAAACATTTTACTCACACGTTTTTTCTCTTTTTGTTGGATTTTTGTGAAAAATGAATGAAAATAGTATTGAAAATGATTCTCATTATTATATATAATACATTTGTAACGGTTTGATATTTTATTCGATTGATAGAATACATATTCATCTATAGAGGAGGAAAAAGAAAAGTGAAAATTTGGAAAGCTGCATTCGTGACATTGTTATCATCCAGCCTGTTATTCGGCTGTTCTCAATCTTCTAAAACAGACTCTGAGCCTAAGAAGACGGACAAAAGTGCTTCAACACAGCAGTCAAATGAATTGTCTCAAGTAACAAAAGAGTATCGAGATTATACTATTGGAGAAATAGATGAACTTGTAAAAGACACGGAACAATTTACAAACGCTGTCAAAAGCGGTCACATAGAAAAGGCAAAACAAATTTATCCGCTGGCTCGGATGCATTATGAGCGGTCAGAACCGATTGCAGAAGTATTTGGAGACCTCGATCCTGAAATTGACGCCCGTGAAGGAGATGTTCCGGCATCGGAATGGCGGGGATTCCATCGAATTGAAAAAGGTTTGTGGAAAGAGAACACGACAGTTGGCTATGAGCAATATGCAGACCAATTGTTGAAAGATGTAAAATTGCTGCGTGCCAAAGTAGAAACGGTCAAAGTGACGCCGGACATATTAATTACCGGTGCGGTTGATTTATTGAATGAAGTGTCGACATCGAAAGTAACGGGGGAAGAAGATCGCTATTCCCATACTGATTTATACGATTTTGCCGCAAATGTCCAAGGAGCTGAAAAAATTTATGAGTTGCTGAAGCCTGCTTTAGAGAAAAAAGACAAGAAGCTTTCGGATGAAATCGGAAGTCATTTTGATCAAGTCAACCAATTGCTCAATCAGCATAAAAAAGGCGACGGATATGTTCCATACACTGAGTTAACGTCCGCAGAAGTAAAAGAATTAAGCCAAGCGATTGATGCACTGGCAGAGCCTCTTTCCAAAATGGGCATTGTTGTGGAGGGATCATAATGACGGAACAATCGAAGAAACAACCGGAAGAACCAACTTTTTTGTCTAAGCAGATTTCCCGCAGAGATATGCTGAAAATAGCGGGAGCCGGAGGAATTGGCCTTGCGCTTGGGGCTAGCGGCGCCGGCAGTTTGCTGACGATGACGAACTTATTCCCGGAAGCGGCCGAAAAAGATAAAGAGGACGAAACCGTTCCTTTTTATGGTACCCATCAAGCAGGAATTGCGACACCGATGCAAAATCATGTGTACTTTGCTGCAATGGATGTAACTGCTGAGAGCCGATCAGAATTAATCCAACTCTTTCAAGATTGGACGAAAGCCGCCGCTTTGATGACGGCCGGAAAGCCGGTCGGAGAGAATTCCGGCAACGACTTTTTGCCCCCTAAAGATACAGGAGAAGCAGCGGAGCTTTCGCCTTCTAATTTAACGATTACCTTTGGTGTGGGGCCCACGCTTTTTGTAAAAGATGGAAAGGATCGCTTTGGCTTAAAGCGTAAGCAACCCGGAGAATTAAAAGAACTGCCGAAGTTTCCTCTCGATGCGTTGGATGAGAAATGGTGCGGAGGAGATTTATGCATTCAAGCATGCGCCGATGATGCCCAGGTGGCCTTCCATGCGGTCCGAAATTTGGTCAGAATCGCCCGCGGCAAAGCGACGATCCGCTGGGCGCAAGCCGGGTTTCAGCGTTCCAAGCAAGCGGCTTCCTCCAAAAAAGATACGCCGCGGAATTTATTTGGATTTAAAGATGGAACGGTCAATCCTGATGTGCGCAATGCAAAAGAAATGAACCAGTATGTATGGGTTCAGCCGGGAGACGGGCCTAATTGGCTAATCAACGGATCTTATTTAGTCGTCAGAAGAATTCAAATGCATATTGAAGTATGGGACAGGTCCAGTTTGCGCGACCAAGAAGAGACTTTTGGCCGTCATAAAGCAAGCGGGGCTCCGCTTGGTCAAAAAGATGAATTCGATCCTCTTGATTTAAAGAAAAAACGGCCAGATGGTCAATATTACATTCCGGTCGATTCACATGTTCGGCTGGCGCATCATGACGGAACGGAAAAAATTTTGCGTCGTTCATATTCTTATGCCGACGGGATGGATCCAAAAACCGGAAGTTTGGACGCAGGCTTGCTCTTTATGTGCTACCAACGCAAGCCTAGCCGGCAATTTATTCCCATTCAATCCAGGCTTTCTCAAAACGACAAATTAAACGAATATATTACCCATCGCGGAAGCGCCATTTTTGCCTGCTTCCCCGGTGTAAAAAAAGGTGGCTATATCGGAGAGTCTCTGTTTGAATAGAGTCTCGTTTGGAAATGAGGAGATGATATTTTGAAACGATCTCACATCATCATCGTCATGATCGGCATATTGGTTTGTTTTCTAAAGATTTCTCCTGCTTATGCCGAGAAAGGGTATGATGAATTGTATGTTCCTATCGGTGATGCATTAACGCATACGCAATCATCAGCTGACTGGGATGTCATTCAAAAGGATATCCAGCAATTTGAGCAAGAATGGAATACGCTTCAAAAACCAAGCGGCAAACAGGAAAAGCAGATCAACCAAGAACTGGAAAAGACGAAAAAAGCTTTACACGAAAAAAATGCAGGGGATCTCCGTCATGCTCTCTCCGCTTTATCAAGCCAGCTGATTCTTTTGGAAGAACAGCAATCAAAAGGCAATAAAGAGGAAGAAAAAGATAAAGTCCGTCAACTGCAGCCGATGATGGAACAAATGAAAACTTTGATTGAAAGTAAAAAATGGGAACAAGCCTATAATCAATATCGCCAATTTGAGACCGTATGGAATCGAGAGGCGGAAATGGCTGTTCGACAACAAAGTGTTGCCTCTTATGGAGAAATCGAAAAAAATATGTCCTTTTTGCGAATTGCTCTTACCCAAGAGCCAGTGGATCAAAAAAAGGCAACAGACAGCCTTCAGTCATTGAAACAATCGGTTGATGACTTTTTATCCGGAAAGGCGTCCGCCAAAACGAACTCAAAAGAGTATACTCTTTCTGATTTAAACCGACTATTAAAGGATAGTGTCCAAGCGATCCAAAAGGATGATAAATCAAAGGCCGTTTCCTCCTTAAATGAGGTTTTAACGATTTGGCCGATGGTAGAAGGGGAAGTTCAAACTCGGGACGCTGCATTGTACAATGATATGGAGACGAAAGTACCGACGGCAGTCAGTATTTTAAGCTCCAACAGCGGTGATATCCATAAGGCAGAAGCCATCATCAATGACTTACATTCCCGCCTCGAGTCTCTAATGAAACAAACAAGCTACAGCATTTGGGACGCTGCTTTGATTTTGCTGCGTGAAGGCATGGAAGCATTGCTTGTGATTGCGGCTCTTGTCGCCTTTTTGAAAAAAACGAATCAGGCGGAAAAACAAAAATGGATATGGGGAGGGGCCGGCGCTGGTATTCTCGCCAGTGCATTGTTTGCGATCGTGTTAAGTTTGGCCTTTTCCAAAATGACAGGTGCTTCCAGCCGTGAGTATATTGAAGGGTTTGCCGGAATCGTTGCTGTTGTCATGATGTTAACGGTAGGGGCATGGCTTCATAATAAGTCCAACGTTCGTCAATGGAATCGGTATATCCAGCAGCAAATGAATCAAGCGCTTGAAGGCGGCCGTCTTTGGACGATGTCGTTGATCAGTTTTCTTGCTATTTTCAGAGAAGGAGCAGAAACCATTATTTTTTATGTTGGGATGGCTCCTTCGATGAGTGTCGGCCGATTGCTGGCAGGAATCGGAATAGCGTTGGTCATCTTGTTCATCGTTGGGTTTTTGATTATTCATTTTAGCGTCAAAATCCCGGTCCGGCCGTTTTTCTTGGTTGCTACTGTGCTGATTTACTTCTTATCGTTTAAAATTCTCGGAGTAAGCGTCCATGCCTTGCAAGTTGCCAAGTTGCTTCCGGCGCATACTTTGGCATCTTTGCCTAATATTGAATGGATCGGTTTTTATCCGACAATGGAAACGATCCTTCCGCAGATTGTACTGGTTGTCCTCATTGCAGGAGCGGCTTACTGGGTAGAGAAATCAAACCGTAAAAGTGAGAAGGCGGCTTAACCTAATAAGGGGAGCGTTCCGTATGAATCACCGGTCGCCTTCTCTTGATGTCGATTCGATCCATATCGGAACATTCGCGCTCCCCGGATTTTTTGAGGTAAAACTTTCATCCGTAAAGGCTTGATTTATAAAGTAAATTATGGTAACATAATAGATGTTCTTAAGAAGACGGGGCATTAGCTTAGTTGGGAGAGCAGCTGACTCTTAATCAGCAGGTCGCAGGTTCGAACCCTGCATGCCCCATTATAAAGTCCAAAAAAGCAAGGCGTTTTAAAGGCGCCTTGCTTTTTCGTTTGTCGGCAAATCCGAAACCGGGATTTGCCGATAGCTTTTTTGTGTGTCATTAAAAAATAGAGATGGATGAAATGCTGGCAAAGATACTTTTGCTGCGATGAATGTGAAGAAGGTGGCTTGCCGGCCATCGAAAAGTCCGGTAATAGCATAAAATAAGCTTTTTGGCGTGGTCTGACCGCAATCTTTAAAAGCATGAAAATGACAAAAGACATCCGAATGTGTTTATTCGGATGCCTTTTGTCTACGCTCTGGAAGGATAATGCTTTGATTTCTGGTCATTTTTTATTGCTCATCGTTTTTTGTCATAGTTTCGAAGCAAAATCGCTAAAACAAAGAAAAAAGCAAAAAGCCCCCATGCTGTCAGCCCTTGTCTTTTGATAATTCCGAATATAAGGACCGAAATGCCCGACAAAACAAATGAAATTTGGCTTAAAGTGTTTTTATTCATTCTATTCGCCATCCTATTGCAATTTTTAATTATCCCTAATGTTTCATGTCCCTATCAGACCCCTTAAAAATCCCTTTTTTCTCAGCAGCAGTTTCAAAATACAAGGAAAATTTTTATCAAAAACAACTTTTTCCCAATAAGAATAGTCATTTTTTAACCATTCTAGTATATGCTCTCTTTCTTAAAGATCCGATTTGGTAACATTGAAATGGATCGTTGCAATCATTTTCTGCTTACTTTCCAGTTTTTTGATTTCCGTTTTCCCTAATCAGAATATAACGCATCCATCATGATGATATTTTTATGATGAGTATTTCTTGTTGTTTTTTTGACATTAAGGGGAAGCGAGGCCCTTTACATCATTCATTTTACACTATTTCAGGCGTTTGTGATGGCATAAAAAAGAGGATTCAATATCAAATTCCCTTAATGTCATAGCTGCTATTTTGGAAGGGGCTGATGATAGTCCCTTTAATAATTTCAGAGGAATTGTGCATGATTATGGTCTCTGGCATATTAAGCGGGCGAAATTGCTATAATAAAGGCTGGTGGTGATTGAATGGAAAGAAAAATCAGAAGGATCGGCAACTCATTAGGTGTCAATTTGCCTGCTGATATGCTGAAAGAAATACAATTAAATGAGGGCGACACCGTTGAAGTCGAGTTGCGAAAAGACAAAGGTGAGATCGTACTAAGAAACAAAAAAATCACGCCTATCAATAGTGATTTTGAATCACGAGTGATAGACGTTGTGGAAAAATATTTTGACATAACAAGAAAGTAGAAACCTGTACGAATTCATGAGAATAGGGGGCGGGCAGACTCTATTCTCTAGTTATATGTTATTACATTGTTATAACATTGTAAATACTTTTTGTTTAAAAAATTATCCTCGGCTGTATTGAAGACTGATTAAGTTTGATGCGGCCTCAGAGAGTGTAGACAAAAAGGCGTCCGGTTATGCCCAATCGGATGCCTTTTTGTCTACATTCTGAAGCAAGGCGTTTTAAAGGCAGGCGCCTTGCTATTTTTAGGTTTTTTCTTTGTAATGAAAAGAGAAAGGGATTTCGATAATATTATCATGAAAGCTAGGAATAACAGCAAAGTGGAGGAAAAAGAAATGGAAGGGCATAAACAGTTTTAAATAACTTATAAAAAGTTATAAAATTTTTATTTACTTTATAATTTTTTTATGCTATATTTAATTTAAGGAGGAATATAGCATGAGATATTATAGCATTCATGAATTTTCCAAATTAATCAATCGAACGCCACAAACTTTAAGAAATTGGGACAAAAGTGGAAAATTAAAACCACATCATACTGGCTCAAACGGCTATAGATATTATTCTCACGATCAACTTAAAGAGGTACTTGGTATTAAAGAAACTAGTCAAAAAGTGGTTGGTTATTGCAGAGTTTCTTCTAATAAACAAAAAGATGATTTGCAAAGACAAGTTGAAAATATGAAAAAATATTTAGAATCGTTAAATGTTGAATATGAAATCATTCAAGACATTGGTAGTGGGATTAATTACAAGAAAAAAGGTTTGCGTCAACTAATCAAAATGATAAATAACAAAGAAGTAGATAAAATAGTAGTATTCCATAAAGATAGGCTTCTTAGATTTGGTTTTGAATTGGTTGAGTATATGGCAAACCTTAATGGGTGTGAGATTGAAGTTTTAGATAGCACTGAAAAAACAGATGAACAAGAACTTGTAGAAGATTTAATACAGATTGTTACAGTATTTAGTTGTAGATTACAAGGAAAACGTGCTAATAAAACTAGAAAGTTAGTAGATGAATTAATTGAGGAAAATGAGGAGTTGCTAAATGATAAAGTCAATAAAAGTGATGTTGAAACCAAATAATAAGCAAAAAACTAAATTATTTCTATATGCGAATACAGCTAGATTTGCTTATAATTGGACAATTGCAAAGCAACAAGAAAATTATCAAAATGGTGGTAAATTCATCAATGATTCAACTTTGAGAAAACAGTTTACTCAAATGAAAAATCTTGATGAATTTAATTGGCTGAATAATGTAAGTAATAATGTAACGAAACAAGCTATTAAAGATGCTTGTGATGCTTACAAACGATTTTTTAAAGGACTATCAAAATATCCAAAATTTAAGAGTAAAAAGAAATCTACACCCAGTTTTTATCAAGACAATGTGAAAATTAAATTCACAAAAACACATGTAAAAGTAGAAGGATTTGCTTCAAGTAAGAAGTCGAATAAACAAAAGATAAATTGGATTCGATTAGCAGAAAAAGGACGTATTCCATTTGGTGAAAATGTTAAGTATATGAATCCTCGATTTACATTTGATGGTTTGAATTGGTGGGTATCTGTTGGGATAGAAACAGATAGTGGTTATTCTCCTTCAAAAACAGAAGGAATAGGTATTGACTTAGGAATAAAAGATTTAGCTGTTTGTTCTGATGGTAAAGTTTATGGAAATATTAATAAAACAAAAAGAATTAGGCAATTAGAAAAGAAAAAGCGCAGGTTGCAACGTAAAATTTCAAGAAAATATGAAAAAGGAAGGGAGGGAAACCGTTACAGGAAAACCAACAACATTATAAAAAGTGAAAAGCAACTTTTAAAAGTTTCACGAAGACTAACGAATATTCGTCATAACTACATACATCAAATCACTTCTGAAATCGTAAACAGAAAACCAATGTTTATTGTTTTAGAAGATTTGAATGTAAAAGGTATGATGAAAAATAAACATTTAGCTGAATCTGTTCAACAACAGTGTTTCCATGAATTTAGAAGACAAATTGAATACAAGTCAAATTGGAATAATATTCGCTTCATTTTGGCGGATAGATGGTTTCCAAGTTCTAAGTTGTGTTCTTGTTGCGGAAAAGTTAAAAAAGACTTGAAGTTATCCGATAGAACTTTTGAATGCGAATGTGGAAATATTGTTGATCGAGATTATCAAGCGTCTATAAATCTTAAAAAATATGGTGAAAATGTTTTAGAATCTGCATCTTAACAATGCAAGTTAATGCAGACATGTACCGATTCGTTAGTCGGGAATTTACGACTTTGGAGTGTTACACCAAATGCAAGTAGCGATCTGTTTAATAGATAGACGTGAAAGCAGACACGATGAAGAAGTAATGAAACATAAAAGTTGTAGGAAATTATAACTTTTTATAAGTTTTCTGTAACGGGCATATGAAGTATCAACCATTGCCGATAGAATTTTTCCAGAAGCCGACCCTTGAATTGGCAAAAGCCTTGCTTGGCTGTCTGCTTGTAAAAGAGACGGAAGAGGGAATAGCCTCTGGCTTTATTGTAGAGACGGAAGCATATATGGGTCCGACCGACCGCGCAGCCCACAGCTATGGCAACAGGAGGACAAAACGGACGGAGATTATGTTTCATGAAGCCGGGGTGGCTTATACATACGTGATGCATACCCATTGTTTGTTTAATGTAGTAAGCGGCGGCAAAGAACAGCCGGAAGCGGTGCTGGTTCGTGCTCTTGAACCTTATGACGGCATCGATTTGATGTTTCAAAGAAGGAGCAAGATTAAGGACGTGCGCCAGCTGACAAACGGCCCCGGCAAATTGACGAAGGCTTTAGGGATTACAATGGCAGACTATGGCCGTCCTCTTCAAAAACCTCCCTTGTTTATAGCAAAAGGATTTGTACCTGAGGCAATTTCACAAGGAAAGAGAATCGGCATCGAAAATACGGGAGAAGCAAAAGACTACCCATGGCGATTCTGGGTAAGTGGAAACCGATTTGTTTCGAAATAGATCAAAATTCCACCAAAAACGATGACAGAAGAAGTGTTTGACGCAGGGATGATGGTAAGAAAAAAATCGATGTGATGGAGAGGGGCGATCTATAGATAGTATCTATCCGATCATTTGATTTTAAATGAAGCTGAACTTTTGGAAATCATGGAAAGTCTTTTACGATAGAATGCTTCAAAATCAGGAGGAGTTCAAAGTTGCACTTATTGATCCATTTAATCGATCAATATGGATACATCGTCCTTTTCTTTTCGTTAATGCTGGAGCTGATCATTGTTCCTGTCCCGAACGAAATTCTTATGAGCTATGTCGGTTTTCTTGCTTATCAAGGAAAAGTCCATTTTGCTCTCGCTATCCTTTTTGGGGGCTTGGGGGGAATTGTGGGAGTCACGATTTCCTATTGGATTGGATTTAAATTGGGAGCCCCTTTTTTCTATAAATATGGAAGCAAGTTTCATTTAGGACCGGAGAAAATAGAAAGAATTTCAAGATGGAATCAGAAATACGGAAGAAGATTATTGTTATTTTCTTTTTTTATTCCCGGCGTTCGTCATGTGACTAGTTTAT
Organism: Bacillus sp. FSL W8-0102; assembly: GCF_038007225.1. NCBI lineage: Bacteria > Bacillati > Bacillota > Bacilli > Caryophanales > Bacillaceae > Bacillus > Bacillus sp. FSL W8-0102. The sequence goes on along the minus strand of NZ_JBBOWT010000001.1, from coordinate 3,144,972 downwards.
TTTCGGGAATCACCCGCTTGCCTTTTCGATCTTTTGTTGTTTTTGCGTATATCGGCGTGTTTCTGTGGGTAGGGACGTTCATTTTTTTGGGAAAAATTTTCGGCCCAAAATGGGAGCAATTTCATCAAGAGGCCAAATTATATATGATCATTGGCTGCATCGTGATTGGTCTTGTGTACGCTATATACTTATACATTAAAGTAAACATCCGCAAGATTCGAGAAAACTTGATTTTGTTATTTGAAGCCATGTTTAAACGATTTCACAGCTTCCTTGGCATGAAGCTGCTGATTTTCGGGATGGCCATTGTGTTTATCGCTATGTTCAGTCTGATGGTAGGGATGATTCAAGATTTTATCGAAAATGAATTTGGGCAATTTAATACCATCACGAAGGCTGTCGTCTCGTATATAGTGGATCCTCGTTGGAAACAGACGATCGATTCTATGTATTCCCTATTGTCGCGAAACTCTCTTTTGTTTGTGGGTTTTTTAACGATTATATGGATTTTCTTCAAAGGAAAAAACAAATGGTTGGAATTCCAATATTATGTCATTTGCATACTGGGAGCTCTTATTTTAAGCAAAGGCCTCCATATTTTATTCAGCTATATTGCGGCTGCAAACATGTTCAGCCAATCTTTTCCGAGCGAATTAAGTTTTTTATGGGTTGTGCTTTACATCTTTTTTCTGTACATCGTGCTTCGGCATAGTCAAAGAAAAATGGGAAGTGTTTTGATTGTTGTATTAGAAATGCTGATATTTGCACTGATCTCAGTCAGCAGCATTTATTTAGGGTCGGAAAATCCAAGTGATTTAGTGGCTGGCTATACGTTTGGAGGAGTTTGGGTAAGCTTGATCATTTTAATGATCGAAATTTCCAGGCTCTTAAATATGATCAAAGCTTCCAAACGAAGTCATATGGAGAAAGCAGAATAAACGGGCGAAGAAGAAACTTCCCGCCCGTTTTCCAGAAAATTTTTATCTTTTTCGATGATGTTGGGAGCGTTTTGGGAGGACTTTCATAGGACGTTTATCGATCATTTCATCTAAACGGACAAATTGAATGTTACGCTGCCTCAACTCTTTCAAAACTTCTTTTAATGCTTTTAACATATAGTAGGGAGCGTCAATATGGGCGCCCGGCGTGTCTCCGCAATCATGCAGCAAAACGACGTCCCCGGGCTTAATCCTTTTCAGAAGCTTATTCTGTATAATTAAGCTCGTTCCTTTATTGCGCCAATCGCCTGCCATAACGGACCATAAAATAATGCGAAATTCTTTGTGCAGAAAAAAATCAAAGAGATTCATCAGACCCCAAGGCGGACGGTAATAAGACGGCCGAACGCCGGTGATATTTTGAACAATGGCCGCGGAGTCCCGCAAGTTGCGGACAACGGACCAAGGAGTCATCAGCCAATTGGATCGATGGACGTAATTATGAATTCCGATCAAATGGCCTTCTTTATGCATTCGTAAGATGAGTTTAGGGTATTTTTTCGCTTTCGATCCGACGACAAAAAAGGTGGCTTTGACCCCATATTTCTTTAAAAGATCAAGCAGTTGTGCTGTGTACACGGGATCGGGGCCATCGTCGAAAGTGAAAGCGACTTGGCTTTCACCGTTCCCTTTTCGAAATGCTCCAACACCGAACCAAAAGGATAATAGATAAGGAATAAACATATAAAAACATAAAAAGACAAAAAAGCAGATCATGATTTTCTCCATAAATCAAAATCCTTTCTTCTCTACAAGGCCTAGGAAGATTCATAGATGACACAGGAATCTCCCTATCTTTATCCTATTATAACGGTTCAGCCGTTGATGTGGAGGATAGACGTTCTTTTTTTAAAAAAACGTGCTGATTTCCGTTTTTTCAATTGGAGTCCATTTGCCACGATGTAAGTAGGGTGGCTTGTCATGGCCATTAGTTGATAAATGGCCAACACCGCATCGAATGCGGCGGCTTTTTTTTGGATTCTTTCAGAGTTCTTTTTCATCTTCAGCAGGAGCGGCTTATTTTTTATCAAATTGGAAATTTGATGGATTAAGTCATCGGGATTTTCAGACAGAATGGCTGCTCCGGATTTTGTTAAATAACGAGCGTTTTCTTGTTCTTGACCGGGCAGAGGATGATAGAGAATCATGGGCAGCTCCATGGCCAAAGCTTCTGACGTGGTCACTCCTCCCGGTTTTGTGATAATGATGTCCGAAACTGCCATCAGTTCATGGACATATTCTACATAACTGAATAAATGAATCCGATGTTTAGACTGTTTTAGTTCCAGTTCCAACTTTTGTTTTAATTTCTGATTGCGTCCGCACAAAATAATCAATTGCAGAGTTTCCGGGATGGATTCAAGCGTCGGCAAATTGAGAAAACCTTTGCCAAAAAGGCCATCTCCGCCTCCCATAATCAAAACGGTAGGAAGCTCGGCATCCAGTCCGTGCTTGACAATAAATTCATCGCGTTTATAAGGATAAAGAAACTTTGTCTGAATGGGGATTCCCGTACTGGCAATTTTCTCTTCCGGGACATTTCGTCTGAGCAATCTCTTTTTCCCTTCATTGGAACCTACTATGTAAAGATCCGTAAAAGGGTGAATCCAACAACTGTGATCCGTATGATCTGTAATCACGGTCACAAAAGGGATATTCGTTAATCCATATTCTTTCAGTTTAGAAAGTATTCCGGACACAAATGGATGGGTGCTGACGACGACCGCTGGTTTCTCCTTCTCCAACAATAGCAGCATCTTTCTTAATCCAACGAAAAACAACGACTGTATTCTTGTTGAAAATACGCTTTTTGGATGGGTTTTTTGATAAAAAAATCCATATAGTTGAGGAAAGACTTTCAATCCTTTTATGTAAAGATAATTGCTAATTGGATACATATGAGGATGAGCCCATGCAATAAAATCAAAAACAACAGGTTGGACATTTGGAAAACATAGCTGAACGGCTTCTTCCAGAGCTTTGGCAGCTTGGAGGTGTCCTTGTCCGAACGTACCTGAAAGAATAAGGATCTTGTTTTTCGTCACTTTTGACATTCTTCTTCCCCCAATAATCTTTGTGATCAATAGAAAAAGACTGAGGCTGTCCATAAAAAGTTCATGTCAGAAAAAAGCGGGCTGAGAAAGAAAAAACAAAAACCCTTTATGAATTAATCAGAGGTTTTGCTTTTTTTCCTTTCAAAGAGCGGTTTTGAAAAAAGCCATGTCATCGCAATGCCCAATGAAAACCATATGAGCAAGAGCAGACAGACACTTCCAACGACAGGAAAATTAATCATAGAGACTGCCAGCGCTGAACCGAAGAGTAATTTCATCCATTCAGGTTTGCCATCCATGAATTTCAATTGTTTGCCCAATTCTTTGCTGAATACAAGCAATCCGATAAAAAAGGAAAGAGCGCTTGCGACAAATACCAACAAGGCAACCGGTATGCCAATAATGGTGAGAGCCAGAAGTGTGCATAACGTTGTCAGCGCTAAGCTTGCCATAAATCCGATAATCAACGTTTTACCGGGTCTTTTCATTAAAAGTTCTTCGTGACTGAATGTTCTGCGTTTCAGAATGATTCCTAACAGTACGGTGCCAATCACTAATATAATACTAAAAGCAAGCCGTATGCCCCAAGTGAATAAATAAAGAAATCCGCCGAAGATAAAGCTGTTTTGCATGGGATCGTTTAGATTAACGGTGATGAGATGCTCGGAGATACGAGCCCCTTTTTCTTGATGAACATGACCGCCGATCACAATGACAGGACCGCCTACAACGGCTGTTTTGTTCATCGTAAGGTCACCGTTCACGACGATGACTCCGACTTTGACATGTCCGCTGATCTCGGCGTCATTTCCAAGTACAACCACATTTTCCACTTTTTCTTTTTCGGGAACGATGACATCTTTTTTGTCTATTATAAGTTTATCTGCTGCCAGAGCAGGGTGAACGATCAGCAAAGTCAAAACCATGATGGAAAGAAAGGCACTCAAAATGTTAAACCCTTTCATGTTCTACATCTCCCTATTCTAGACTTTTTACCCTGAGCAAAAACTGAATGGCCCAAATCGATGTTCCTAAAATAACCATGGAAATGATAACACAAGCGAGAAAGAGCAATGGAATGGACGAAAGAACCGAGGCCAGTGCATGAGTCACGCTTAATCCGATATGCACAAAGGAAGTGGCCAGTGTAATTCCTACATAAAACACGTTCCCCATTTTCGAGAGAATGAAGGCAGCCATCAGTAGGGCGATGAAACTCATAGTCCAACGAACATATCGATTCATTGGGCGATACGGCGAGGAGATTTGTTTTATTTTCCGGACAACAGAGTGTTCAAATTGAACATTCGGTATTTCGATGGAATGATAAACGGCAAACAGTTCTTCTTTCAGCCATTGAAGTTCTTTTAGCTCAGTGCTGCATTGACGGCATTCTGCTACATGGTCTGCTACTTTTTTTCTTTCCTCTTCGTTTAATTCTCCATCAATAAACGCTGACAGGAGTTCATGAACATGGTCATTCATTGTGCTCGCCTCCGAAAATTTCTTTTTTCAACGCGATTCTGGCCGAATGGATGCGTGATTTCACTGTACCAAGGGGAATGCTTAACATTTTGGAAATTTCATCGTACGAATATCCTTGGATGTCGCGCAGCGAAAGTATGGTGCGCTGGTCCGGGGATAATTTTTGCATCGCTTCCTGAATTTCAAGCTTCAATTGTGTCCGATCGATAGATGAGGTCATACTCATGTGTTCGGCTCGATCCTTGCTTTGCAGCTGCAATTTTTGTATTTTTTTTCTTTTTTTTAATTTGTCGTAACAAATATTCGTTACTATTCTTGTCAGCCAAGAAACAAAGGCAAAGTCATTATCCAGTTTGGATAGCGATGAGTAAGCTTTTACAAAAGCTTCCTGAGCGATATCTTCCGCTTCCATTCGGTCATTCACGATCGAAAAAGCATGGCGGAATACTTGGCCTTTATATTTGGAAACCAGTGTAGAGAACGCCCCCAAATCCCCGCTCCTGGCCTTTTGTATTAAATTGGTGAGTTCTTGATCCACCTTTTTTCAACCCCCTGTGAAGAAAAGCTCGAGCCTTCTAGTGTGAGTAAAATGTTTGTGGGAGAAATTCTTAGAATTCCCCGATGAGGGGGTTGGGAACGTAGGTTCGCAATCCCCCTCATCGGGGCCACCAAGCAAAGCGCGGTAGGATCCCAAGCAGGAAACATGAAAAAAGGACTCTCTCCCTGGTAAGATGATCATTGTTCACACCATCAAACAGGAGGAGAGAGTCCTATGAATATTCAACAACATCTTACCACAAATTCGTTGACATGGAAAGAGATCGAACTTGATTTGTTTCGAGCCTTGCAAAACGCCTTCACCGAGCTGTTTACGGCTCTGTTGGAGGACATCGACCGACAATTGGCGGAAACCCGGGACAAGCGCCGGTACCACTTGAAAGACAAACGACGCACCACGATTCAAACCTTGTTTGGCGAAGTTACCTTTGAGCGAAACTACTATTTAGACCGAGAACAAAACCGTTACACGTTTTTGCTTGATTCCTTTTTAGCGTTTGATGGATCGCAGTCAATCAGCCCTTGTCTAGAAGAAACGGCGATGGGATTGGCTGTGGAGTGCTCTTCCTATCGCAAAGCGGCTCATACGCTTGCCCAGATGGTCGGGTATCCGGTGATGAGCCATGAGGCGATCCGCCAGTTGGTGCTCGAAGCTGAAGCTCCGCTGCACTGCCCGGTCAACCAGCGATATGGACGGGTGCTGTTTGTGGAGGCCGATGGACTGTTTGTTTCTCGCCAAGGGAAGGGAAAACGGGCCAAGGAAGACAAGATCCTAACCGTTCACGAAGGGTGGAAGCGCAACGGCTCACGGATCGAATTTGTCAATCAGCGCCATTACGTCCATGAGGGCAAGGGGGAGGTGTGGGAAGGCTTCGAGGAATTTTTGATAAATGAATATGCCTATGATCCGTGTCGGGATCTTCTTGTCATCAACGGGGACGGCGCTCCATGGATTACCGCGTGCCGGGAGTATTTCAAGGGACGGGTCTGCTTCCAATTGGATCGATTCCACGTGGCGCGTGAGTTGCGCCAATGCCTCTCGGGCCATCCACGGTGGCAGGCGATTCGGCAAAAGCTGGCGAAGCAGGATGAAGAGAAGCTGCTTGTGGAACTGAACAGCGCCCTCGGCACGCTGGGGGACGAAGCGAAAGAACAACAGCTGGCTGCCTTGATCCACCGGATCGAATCGATGCCGGGATGCATCCGTGATTACCGGGAATGGCTGAAGGAGCAAGGAGTGGACACAACGGGCATGTATCCGATGGGGAGGGCTGAAAGCGTGATGAGCCAGTTGGCGTATCGGGTGAAATACCGCCGCAGTTGGACAGACAAGGGACTTAGGGCGTTTTTCAAGGCAATGATTGCCCGGATGGATGGGATTCGTCTTTTCGGACGTCGTTTAGGAGAAGAATCGTCGCATCCGGCGGAGGAAACGGTGTCGACGGCATCCACCAAACAGACGATCGTGAACAAGGCGAAACAACGCGTCCGCCGTCTTTGGCCGGAGATCACGCGGAATAACGTGCCATATTTACAGCAATCGTCCGGGACTCCGATCTATCATGCCCTGTCTGAATTCAAGGGATGGTAAAAAAAGGTATACATATCGGTCTGTCATGGCAAGGGATGAGAGTCCGAAAGCGCTTACGGATGAAATTCAAAAAAATGGTTCGCTAACCTATGACTTACACCTGTTTTTTAGCGAACCAAAAAAGTTCCCACAAAATCTTGACTGACTCAGCCTTCTATGGTTGATAGATCGGAACGACATTTCTTGCTAAAATAATGGGACGCCTTCTTATAAGGAGATTTAAGGATCCATTTGCCGGTGCCGGAATTCAGATGCGGAAGATCGGGGAAAATCGGGTGGAAATCACTCAAATTTCCCTTATAATATGGAATGTTTCGTCTTTTTTCTCAAAAATCGATCGTCCGTTTCTGTTCTTTACAAAAGACGCCGTTCAAATAAGATAGGTTCATTTTTGCCGAAAATCATTTTCAGCATTCTTAGGTAATGACGACGTGAAATACTTTTTTGAGGAAAGAAGGCAAATAAATAATTGAATAGAACGTTTTCTATGCTTTCAAAGCTGATTTTTCCATAAGGGATTTGTCGGATCATGGTGAAAATGGAAAGTATTTTATCATATTTCCTGAAAATTTACAATTCTATTTATTCTTGTCGTTTTCCTTTATATTTAGTGGGATCATAATATTTTAGGGGGGATTTTATTGAAAAAAGTTGCTGCCGTCATCATGTCTGCCGCTATTGTTTTGTCTGTAAATCCTTCGCTTGAGCTTGCTGCGCCGCCAGAGAAAGAACTGACTCAATATCTTCAAAAAATAGGAATGTCGAAAGAAGTAGTCAATAGTCAATTGGAAAAATTTTATGGCGAAGATTTAGATTCATTTGATTCGGTGGAAGAGGTAAGACAAGTTCTTGGAAATCCGATTAACGATCATGATTTTCAAGATTTATTGACAAGGTATGGGTTTTCTTCTGAAGATGAATTGGAGCAAATGCTTGTGGAATACGGCGAACTGGAAAAAGGCCAAGATATCCGCGATGTTTATAAATTTATGAACCCGTTGGAAGACACCGTTTCGTTTTATGCGCTTATGCCGGAAAACAAAGAAAATTGGCTGGATGTCGATTCGATTGCCGATGCCCTTTCCCCGTTTGGATTGACTAAAGAGGAGACACAACGGCTGATCGATCATTTGAAGTCTTTAAACTTAGACGAGCAACAGTTGCTGCCATCATTGGAAGAGTTGAATCGTCGGATGGAAGCGATTGGGGAATTCGATAGCGCCTCTGATCTAACGGACGCTCAACTTACCGAACTTGCAGATATTTTTCACGACTTCTTGAGTCTTTTTCATATGGATGCCCGTTTTTACTTAGAGAAAAACGGCCGGAAAACCCCGCTGTCCTGGAAGCAATTGATTACGTTGGAAAAAACGAATGGAAGCAATTTGCTCATTGAACTTTATAATGATCATGGAGAATTTTTGGCAGATATGATTTTTACGGCTGATCTGTTTGGCTCGGATGTGATTGAAAATACGGTGAATAAAGCCATAAATGGCAGCGCCGCAAAAGGGCAGCCGAAAGCACATCTGATCAAACATACTGTTAAAGGCGGACTGATGCCGAAAACGGCCGGCCATTATATGGAACAGCTACTCGCCGGAATTTTCGCATTGTTGATTGGTGCCGTATTACTGCGCAAATGGCGCGTGAACCATTCATGAATCTTTTTTTACAAAAAAATGGACTGATTTTTATCGCCGCTGTTGCTTTCCTGATCGGTGGCCTTTACCTAACCGGGAATAGTTTGAAATCTCTTTTCTTTTCTGAAAAATACGAAAATGAAAAGGCTGTTCAGGTCGACGCAAAACAAGCTGTACAGCCTCTAAAAGAAGAACCGTTCTATGCAGCCCGGCCAAAACAGGGTGAAAAGTTTGGCGAACTCTTTATTCCGAAGCTCCATGCCAGTATGCCGATTTACGAAGGGACAAATGAGGATGAACTGGCGAAAGGTGTCGGTCATTTTGCCGAAAGTGTATTGCCGGGGGAAAAAGATAATTGTGTGTTGAGCGGTCATCGGGATACGGTATTTCGAAAATTGGGAAAGGTTAGGGAAAATGATTTGTTGATTGCTGAAACATCTGCGGGAACGTTTACTTATAAAGTCTATAAAGTTCGCATCGTTCCAAAAAACGATCGCACCGTTATCGTTCCGAAGCCGCGGGCGACATTGACGCTGACGACATGCTATCCATTCCACTATATTGGCAGCGCACCGAAACGTTATGTGCTGGTGGCTGCATTAATCTCTGAAAAATTAAAGGAAAGAAGAATTCATCAAGAGAAGAAAGCGGGATAAGAAGGAGCTGTTCTGCTTTTTCTCAATGAAAGACAGTATAATGCTTTAGATGATACATTTTTAAAATTCCCGAAAAAATATGCAACAACCCATTCAAATGGCATTATTTTATTGATATTTGAAGACGGACGATCAGTCCGTCTTCTTTATGTGCGCCCGGCATGTACATGAACTATAGGTTGTAAGTCCCGAACCCCGAAGACAGAAGTAGAGGTTAGCCAAGAGCAAGGGTGTCCGTGGTGACGCGGAATCTGAAGGAAGCTGGAGGCAAAACACCGGTCCGAGGAACACGAACCTCATATAAGGCTAGGTATGATTGAGTGAGTTTGCATAACAAAACAAAGCTCTTTCTGTCGAAGGTCATATCGAGTAAATGAGGCGGATAGATGGTGTGAAAGTGCATGTACTTACCCGGGGAGGTCTGGCGGATATGTGAAGTACTCTTCATAACCTACTTAGTGATAAGTAGCTGAACCGTCAGAAGTCAGCAGAGGTCATAGTATTAGTTGGTCTAGAACAACTAAGAAGGACCGAACAATTAAGAGAGAATAGCCCTTGGTATTCAGTGAGTCATGATGAACACAGAAAACGTAGTACCTCACTTGAGGGAGGAAGCGGTGAATCCCGTGGGAGACCTCTTGGAGGGTGGAGTGACCACTGGCATAAAGAGAACAGCTATTCACGGAAGTTATAAAGACTTGCGTCAATGATCTTAATTGAACCGCCGTATACGGAACCGTACGTACGGTGGTGTGAGAGGACGGGAGTTAATCGCTCCCTCCTACTCGATTGGTTTGATTCATGGAAAAATGTTTATGGATAGACTGATGACTACGGCATCCGATGATTGAAGAGCGTCGTGCGTGGCCCTTTACTTGTTTGGAACGAAAAGAGATGTCTAAATCATCGAATGATGATGATTGGCCAACGGCTTTTGAAAACGATAAAAGGAACGGGAAGAACCTATACAATGTTTATTTTTTCATGGTGGAGTACATGTATTGATAGGCTTTTGCTTCTTCCGTCATTCCTAAATGACTATATATTTTGGCCAGCCACTGAACAGGTTTCGGATCGTTCGGGTGAAGCTCCATTTCCCAGCTGAAGCAGTCGATTGCTTTCTTGGGCTGTTGAAATTCATAATACAGTTCGCCAAGCAGAAACTGTTGATCAGGATCGTCTTGTATGGCCAGCATGCGATTGATTTTGGCTGCTGAAGGCAAAGGGATATGCTTTTCTTCAAAAGGCTGAAGCCATTTTTTTACATAGTTCAAATCGTGTTTTTTCAGCAGAAGAGGAATAATCAATCGGATCGTTTTTTCTATTGTCCCTGCGTTCTGTTTGTTGACAGGAAGGGTATTAATTTTTTCCAACTGAATTTCATCCATTTGAATGGCGGGATCAGCCAAGATAGAGGCAAATTGTTGAGATTGATATTCCGTAATCGGGGAGTGCTGATCAAAAAGAAAGTTGACCGCACGTTCATACCAATGAAGCTTGAGAAGCAGATCAAATAGATCATACTCAAGGGCTGGAAATGCTGCACCTTGTTGATGAAGCTGGAGCAAAACGAGGGCTGTATCTTGGTCGGATAGAAAGGTCGAGAGTGTCGTCCGCAATGATTCATAATCTTGCTCCGGTGTGCTGGAATGCAACAGGCGATGGATGGATAAAGCCGCTGCATCGATCAACCGATTTTGTTTGAGAAGCTCGGATTGAAGCTTTGCATAGGCTTTTTCATCATAGGCGGTACGCTCAAAAAAGAGTTGTTCAGCCATAAGCTTATCTTTTTCCCATAAGGCATCATCGTTTTGATAAATGTCGTCGTATTTTCGGAAATCAAGATCGTTGGCTATTTGTTCTACCCATGGATTTTCCGGAGCATACTGTTTTAACAGGCGTATGACTCGATAGGCAAGAAAGTATTTGCCGTTTCGCCGGTATTCATAAAAAATGTCTCGAATCAGCTTGATAATCGTCTCTTTTTCAAGAATGGAGTCGAATAAAGGGAGAATGTGGGCAATTTCGAGAGAAGAATATTGATGTTGCCATTGTTTCAGAAGATGTTGGAAACTTTGAATCGCAGAGGGGCGATTTTGGTGAATGAGGGTGTCTATAAAAGGATGAGGGGCCTGAAATACGATTCCGTTTTGAAAGGCTTTGTACAATTGGGAATGATCGTTGAAACGCAAAGGTTTTATAGCAGCAAGCAATCGGTTTTTAAAGTAAATCAGAAAGAAAGTCTGTTTTTTGGAATCCGACGCCTCGATCAACTTAAACATATGGTACACGGCCATTCTTTTTATATCCAACTTGTTCGCTTTATGATGATCGAGAACGGTTAGCGTATAATTTTCTGTCATTCTTTACCCCTCCAATAGTGAAAATACTTTTTATTTTCTTATTTGATTTTATTGTACCATGATTGCAACACAAACTCGAGCACAGTCTTTAACGTCTTTCCGAAAGAAGTCTCCCATCCTCTAGGAATGTGAAGGTGTGAATAGCACCAATGAGTAGGTGGGAGATGAATTTCGGTTGGCTTTAGCCAAAGTTATTTTTCCAATCCCTTTCTCAACAATTCTAAGATTGCGGCTGTTCTAGTTGGAATCCCATTTTCTTTTTGATATTGCTCCAATTTTTCTAATATCGTCTTAGGCATACGAATTTCTACACGTTCTTTCTCTTCTCTCATGATTATCACCTCATATTGATTGTACGGATTTTTTACGGTATAATCAATATATACGAAATTTTTCCGCACAAAGTGAGGTGAATTGATATGGCCAAGCAAAACAAAGCTTTCAAGTTTCGTTTGTTACCAAACAAAGAACAATCCGCATTATTAGCTAAGACATTTGGTTGTGTTCGCTTTGTCTACAATAAGATGTTAGCTGAACGCAAAGAAACGTATGAAAAGTTCAAGGATGATAAAGAATTGCTTAAAAAGCAAAAGTTTCCGACCCCTGCAAAATATAAAAGTGAATTTCCATTCCTAAAAGAAGTGGATTCTTTAGCTTTGGCAAATGCACAAATGAACTTACAGACTGCTTATAAGAATTTCTTTGAAGGAAATGCGGATTTTCCAAAGTTCAAAAATCGTAAAGCAAAACAATCCTATACAACTAATATGGTCAACGGAAATATTAAGCTAGAAAATGGTCATATCAAACTGCCAAAAATCAAAAAGCCAATAAAAATGAAACAGCATAGAGAGATACCTGCTGATTATAAAATCAAATCTTGCACTATTTCTAAAACAAAGACAGGCAAATACTACATTTCAATTTTGACAGAATATGAGAAAGATATTCGTCCAGTTAAAATACAGAAAGTTGTTGGTTTGGATTTTGCTATGGATGGTCTATATGTCGAGAGTGAACAGGGTAAGAAAGCCAATTACCCACGTTACTATCGGCAAGCCTTAGATAAATTAGCAAAAGCACAACGAATTCTTTCTCGAAGAAAGAAAGGTTCTGCAAGATGGGAAAAACAACACCTGAAAGTGGCTAAGCTACATGAAAAGACAGCGAATCAGCGCAGAAACTTTCTTCATCATAAGTCAAAAGAATTAGCAACAAACTATGACGCTGTGATTATTGAGGACTTAGACATGAAAGGCATGTCTCAAGCCCTCAACTTTGGAAAAAGCGTTCATGATAACGGCTGGGGGATGTTCACTACTTTCTTAGCGTATAAGCTAAAAGAACAGGGGAAACAACTTGTGAAAATTGATAAGTGGTTTCCCTCCACTAAGAAGTGTTCATGTTGCGGCAAGGAAAAAGAAATGCCATTATCTGAACGTGTATATAAATGTTCTTGCGGCTTTGTATTAGATCGCGATCACAATTCAGCAATCAATATCAAAAATGAGGGATTACGCTTATTAGCATAAAGAATAATAACTTTCGGAACGAGAGGGTTAGCTCGGTCAATTTTCTGTCATTAGACGGGATTACCCGAGAAGCCCCCACTTCAATCAAACCGTAAGGTTGATAAGTGGAGGGTAGTTCACATCGTTTGGTATAGCCATCCCATTCCCCTTTGTGACATTTTGTACGCCTAAAATGATATTTTCAAGCACAACCGGAAGATTCCTTATGACGGTTTGATTGTCAGGAATTCATCGTTTAATCGTTGTTTTTCCGAGCACTCGCGGAAAATTCAAAACGATAATCCTTCAAATTTCATCGCATTCTAAACAAGGGCATGCCGCCCAATCTTGAAAGGAGGGAATTCTAATGGAACTGCCAATCCATCAAAACAACGCTCCTTCTATGCAAAATATACCTGGACAAATGTATCACGGTGGTCATGAGTTGTTTGAAATTCATGAATTGCTGTCCAACACGATCAGCCTTCTCGACCAATATATGATATTACGCCAATTGGCAAAAGATCCGGAATTAGTGGACATGATGAACCGTCAGTATCAATTTGTGTCCGATAGTTACAACATTACAGTAGAAGCTTTGAAAACGGGGAATAAACCGTCCCATCCAAAGCAGACATATATGATGAAACAAGATCATAGCACCGTTTATGGGATAAAGCCTTCCAATCCGGCTAAAGCAGTGCAATCCGTAACGGAAATCAATGACCAAAAAATTTCTACTCAAATGCTGCAAATGATGAAATCGGCTGCCTTTCTTCACACGATAGCGGCATCCGAAACGGTCAATCCGGTTCTAAGACGAATATTGGCTGACAATGTTCCAAACTATTTGGAAATGGCGTATGAAATTTTCCTGTATCAAAATAAACGCGGTTATTATCAAGTACCGCAATTTGATAGACAAACGACGGAGACAACTGTCAATCGCTTTGCGCCGGTACAAACAAACCTTCCGCAAAATCAAGCGACAGGCTATAACCAAACACACTAAAAAGGATCAGTCCTAAAAGTGGGGCATCCTTTCATGTCAAGATTTCTGTCGGGCGTTGTTGGATAGCGGAATTCATTTGCCTTCAGCGGGTGATCCGTGATCCTCCTCGCCCGTATCATGCCTGAAGTCTCACCTGGCTTGTTTTTCCTAGAGTAGTCTCGCACGTTTCGCGTTGATTTCGTTCAAATTTTGATTGGAGCTTCCTGCTAGGGGGCTCCGAATATTATGGCTCGATGTTGTATACAACTGTCTAATACATGGAATTTTAACTGTTGCATGGTCAAGGGATTTTTGGATGAAAGGAGCATTTGGTTGCTAATTTTCACCTTGTATCGTTGATTTTATGTAAAAAACCTTGATTATTCATTTTGAAAATGCAAAAAAGGTTGAAGAGTTCATATGAACAGGATAGTGAAAAAGGCCATCGATTAATATAATAGCCGGGGGCAGTACATATGACGGCGTGAGAGGAGGGGGCTTTTTCCTCTCCTCTAACTCGATTTTCGGTGAATGGATGGCTATCGATATGCCGGCAGGGAAAGATCAATTTCAGGAGACATAGTCACTTTAAACCTTTCCATCGTTCTGACAGATGTCTTAACTCTACAGCGAGATCCGCCACTTCTTTGATCCTGTTTGCAACTTCTTTTGTCGTCGCTGATTGTTCTTGAATGGAAGCGGCGGCTTGTTGTGAACCGGAAGCTAATGAAGCGGCAGCATATGATACCGCTTCCATCTCTGAAAAAACTTTTTCGATTCCTTTCAGCGTATCGTGGCTGGCATCCGTCATTTTTTTCGTTTCTTCTGATACAGTATGCATGATATCAGAGATATTTTGAAAGGCGTTGTCAAGTTGTTTGGATAATTGTTCTTGTTGATTGGTTACTTCGTGTATCGCTTTGGATTCTAAAGCGGAAGTATGGACATAATGTTGTATCTGTTTCAGCATTTCGTTTACTTGTTCAACTGATTTGGAAGTTTCTTCTGACAAAGAACGAATTTTTTCGGCGACAACGGCAAATCCCTTTCCTTGATCTCCGGCTCTGGCTGCTTCAATGGCCGCATTTAATGCTAATAAATTAGTTTGATTGGCGATGTTGCCAATTAATTGCAGAATGTTGTTTGCCTTGGAGGAAGCTTGTTTCAGCTGGGAAGTGGCTTCGTTCAAAGATTCAGCCATTTTGACACTTTCCATGATCGTGGCATTGACTTGCTTGACTTTTTCTCTTCCTTCGTAGACACGATGATCGGCCGTGTTGACCACTTCGTTTAAATAATTAGACCCTTGTTCAACCTCTTTTATGTCTTTCACCATTTTTTCCATTGTCGTTTTTGAGATATCGGCTCGGTTGGCTTGATCGGTAATTCCGTTTGACAACTCTTCAATAACGGAGGAAAGGGTGTCAGCATTTCCGGCCAACATATGGCTTGCTTTAGCGATTTCGTCCGACTCATCGGAAAACCGTACGGCATACTCTTTTACATCCAATAAAATATTTCGAAGACCTTTCAACATTTTGTTCAATCCATGTGAAACGATCCCCATTTCATTTTGTGAGCGATACCCGGATCTTTTAGATAAATCGACTTTATCTGTGACGGAACGGATCGTTACATCGAACTCCCGCAGCGGCTGTTGAACATGTTTCGAAGTATAGGAAAGAAAAAAATAAGAAATCAGCAGTCCCCAACATAAGCAAAGAATCATAGCCGTTGTGACGGAAAAGGTTGTGAAGAGAAAAATGGTCAGTCCCATTGTCATAAAGACTAATAAAAAAACAGAAAAAACAAAAAAGGATCGTAAGCTTTTAAACAAATCGGTCCCTCCTCATATTTCTTTTTACCTATTTTTACTATTTTCATTATATCAAAACGATAAAATATAAGACAAAATTTTCCGAATAAAACAACTGGAGAAAATTATAAAAAAAGCTTTTTCTGAACTGTTACAATCAGGAGGTTTTTATGGCTATTTCTTACTTCGTTTATAGTAGAAAATGCAAATTATGACGAAAAATTTTAGAATACGGTTTGACTTTAGAATTTCTCAAACGGCGGAAAAAAATTATGTTGAATGATTGAAAGGCATTTTTTTGTGAAAGATATAGCCTTTTTCGTTACTAGCCGCCGAATGACATGATGGCATGGAATAAAAAAGGAGAGATGGATGCTTCATTTGTTTTTAAAAGAAGTGCGGTGGACTTGCACCCATATAGTCAAAGATTCATAAAATAAGAATATGAGGAAATCGTTTCATTTTCCGTTTTTAAACGAATGGAATTGCGGTCGTGGTTACTTAATTTATTTAAAACTTTTTAATGACAGTTAAATGTAAATATCGTTGCGCAGTGGCAGCAATATGATTCCCGGTAGCAAGCAATAAAAAAAGTTAAAGAAAGATATTGACTTTATTTAAATCGGGTGATATTATGTAATACGTCGCTTGATGAGTGACGCTCCATGGTAGACTTAAATAAACATGGTTCTACAGATGTTGACAAATTAGTATTATTGTAATAAAATATAATTTGTTATGATGATCCTTGAAAACTGAACAAAACGAAGCGTAAACCAATGTTTCGATAGAAACAAGCCAAGTCAAATTTCTTTTTGGAGAGTTTGATCCTGGCTCAGGACGAACGCTGGCGGCGTGCCTAATACATGCAAGTCGAGCGGACTTTCAAGAAGCTTGCTTTTTGAAAGTTAGCGGCGGACGGGTGAGTAACACGTGGGCAACCTGCCTGCAAGACGGGGATAACTCCGGGAAACCGGGGCTAATACCGGATAATATCTTCCTTCGCATGAAGGAAGGTTGAAAGGCGGCGCAAGCTGCCGCTTGCAGATGGGCCCGCGGCGCATTAGCTAGTTGGTGAGGTAACGGCTCACCAAGGCGACGATGCGTAGCCGACCTGAGAGGGTGATCGGCCACACTGGGACTGAGACACGGCCCAGACTCCTACGGGAGGCAGCAGTAGGGAATCTTCCGCAATGGACGAAAGTCTGACGGAGCAACGCCGCGTGAGCGAAGAAGGTCTTCGGATCGTAAAGCTCTGTTGTCAGGGAAGAACAAGTACCGTTCGAACAGGGCGGTACCTTGACGGTACCTGACCAGAAAGCCACGGCTAACTACGTGCCAGCAGCCGCGGTAATACGTAGGTGGCAAGCGTTGTCCGGAATTATTGGGCGTAAAGCGCGCGCAGGCGGTCTCTTAAGTCTGATGTGAAAGCCCACGGCTCAACCGTGGAGGGTCATTGGAAACTGGGAGACTTGAGTGCAGAAGAGGAGAGCGGAATTCCACGTGTAGCGGTGAAATGCGTAGAGATGTGGAGGAACACCAGTGGCGAAGGCGGCTCTCTGGTCTGTAACTGACGCTGAGGCGCGAAAGCGTGGGGAGCGAACAGGATTAGATACCCTGGTAGTCCACGCCGTAAACGATGAGTGCTAAGTGTTAGAGGGCTTCCACCCTTTAGTGCTGCAGCTAACGCATTAAGCACTCCGCCTGGGGAGTACGGCCGCAAGGCTGAAACTCAAAGGAATTGACGGGGGCCCGCACAAGCGGTGGAGCATGTGGTTTAATTCGAAGCAACGCGAAGAACCTTACCAGGTCTTGACATCCTTCGCTACCTCTAGAGATAGAGGGTTCCCCTTCGGGGGACGGAGTGACAGGTGGTGCATGGTTGTCGTCAGCTCGTGTCGTGAGATGTTGGGTTAAGTCCCGCAACGAGCGCAACCCTTGACCTTAGTTGCCAGCATTCAGTTGGGCACTCTAAGGTGACTGCCGGTGACAAACCGGAGGAAGGTGGGGATGACGTCAAATCATCATGCCCCTTATGACCTGGGCTACACACGTGCTACAATGGATGGTACAAAGGGTCGCGAAACCGCGAGGTGGAGCTAATCCCAAAAAACCATTCTCAGTTCGGATTGCAGGCTGCAACTCGCCTGCATGAAGCCGGAATCGCTAGTAATCGCGGATCAGCATGCCGCGGTGAATACGTTCCCGGGCCTTGTACACACCGCCCGTCACACCACGAGAGTTTGCAACACCCGAAGTCGGTGAGGTAACCCTTACGGGAGCCAGCCGCCGAAGGTGGGGCAGATGATTGGGGTGAAGTCGTAACAAGGTAGCCGTATCGGAAGGTGCGGCTGGATCACCTCCTTTCTAAGGATATATGAAGGAGCGCTTTCGTTTTGTTCAGTTTTGAAGGATTTCATCCTTCCAAGTTGTTCCTTGAAAACTAGATAGAAGAAAGAAGCAGCATAAACCGAGTATCGCCATCTAGGATAAAACCAACATGGTTAAGTTAGAAAGGGCGCACGGTGGATGCCTTGGCACTAGGAGCCGATGAAGGACGGGACTAACTCCGAAAAGCTCCGGGGAGCTGTACGTAAGCGTTGATCCGGAGATTTCCGAATGGGGAAACCCGCTGCCCGTAATGGGGCAGCATCCTTGCCTGAATCCATAGGGTAAGGAAGGCAACCCGGGGAACTGAAACATCTAAGTACCCGGAGGAAGAGAAAGCAACAGCGATTCCCTGAGTAGCGGCGAGCGAAACGGGAACAGCCCAAACCAGAAGGCTTGCCTTCTGGGGTTGTAGGACACCAATTGTGGAGTCACAAAGGAACGAGGTAGACGAAGAGGTCTGGAAAGGCCCGTCAGAGAAGGTAACAACCCTGTAGTCGAAACTTCGTTCCCTCCCTGGTGGATCCTGAGTACGGCGGGACACGAGGAATCCCGTCGGAAGCTGGGAGGACCATCTCCCAAGGCTAAATACTCCCTAGTGACCGATAGTGAACCAGTACCGTGAGGGAAAGGTGAAAAGCACCCCGGGAGGGGAGTGAAAGAGAACCTGAAACCGTGTGCCTACAAGTAGTCAGAGCCCGTTTACGGGTGATGGCGTGCCTTTTGTAGAATGAACCGGCGAGTTGCGATCTCATGCGAGGTTAAGTCGGAAAGACGGAGCCGCAGCGAAAGCGAGTCTGAACAGGGCGCATGAGTATGGGGTCGCAGACCCGAAACCAGGTGATCTACCCATGTCCAGGGTGAAGGTGAGGTAACACTTACTGGAGGCCCGAACCCACGCACGTTGAAAAGTGCGGGGATGAGGTGTGGGTAGGGGTGAAATTCCAATCGAACTTGGAGATAGCTGGTTCTCTCCGAAATAGCTTTAGGGCTAGCCTCAAGGGAAGAGTCTTGGAGGTAGAGCACTGTTTGGACTAGGGGCCCTCATCGGGTTACCGAATTCAGACAAACTCCGAATGCCAGTGACTTATCCTTGGGAGTCAGACTGCGAGTGATAAGATCCGTGGTCAAAAGGGAAACAGCCCAGACCGCCAGCTAAGGTCCCAAAGTATACGTTAAGTGGAAAAGGATGTGGAATTGCTTAGACAACCAGGATGTTGGCTTAGAAGCAGCCACCATTTAAAGAGTGCGTAATAGCTCACTGGTCGAGTGATTCTGCGCCGAAAATGTACCGGGGCTAAACGTATCACCGAAGCTGCGGGTGGACACCTTCGGGTGTCCGCGGTAGGAGAGCGTTCTAAGGGCAGAGAAGCCAGACCGGAAGGACTGGTGGAGCGCTTAGAAGTGAGAATGCCGGTATGAGTAGCGAAAGAAGGGTGAGAATCCCTTCCACCGAATGCCTAAGGTTTCCTGAGGAAGGCTCGTCCTCTCAGGGTTAGTCGGGACCTAAGCCGAGGCCGACAGGCGTAGGCGATGGACAACAGGTTGATATTCCTGTACCACCTCTTTTCCGTTTGAGCGATGGGGGGACGCAGGAGGATAGGGTAAGCGCACTGTTGGATGTGCGTCCAAGCAGTGAGAGGGGCAGCGAGGCAAATCCCGTTGCCATTCACCTCAAGCTGTGACGGCGAGGGAAATATAGTACCGAAGTTCCTGATTCCACACTGCCAAGAAAAGCCTCTAGCGAGGAAAAAGGTGCCCGTACCGCAAACCGACACAGGTAGGCGAGGAGAGAATCCTAAGGTGTGCGAGAGAACTCTCGTTAAGGAACTCGGCAAAATGACCCCGTAACTTCGGGAGAAGGGGTGCTTTTTGGGGTGCATAGCCCCGAGAAGCCGCAGTGAATAGGCCCAGGCGACTGTTTAGCAAAAACACAGGTCTCTGCGAAGCCGTAAGGCGAAGTATAGGGGCTGACGCCTGCCCGGTGCTGGAAGGTTAAGGGGAGCGCTTAAAGCTTTGCTTGAAGGTGCGAACCGAAGCCCCAGTAAACGGCGGCCGTAACTATAACGGTCCTAAGGTAGCGAAATTCCTTGTCAGGTAAGTTCTGACCCGCACGAAAGGCGTAACGATCTGGGCACTGTCTCAACGAGAGACTCGGTGAAATTATAGTACCTGTGAAGATGCAGGTTACCCGCGACAGGACGGAAAGACCCCGTGGAGCTTTACTGCAGCCTGATATTGAATTTTGGTACAGCTTGTACAGGATAGGTAGGAGCCTTGGAAACCGGAGCGCCAGCTTCGGTGGAGGCGCCGGTGGGATACTACCCTGGCTGTACTGAAATTCTAACCCGCACCCCTGATCGGGGTGGGAGACAGTGTCAGGTGGGCAGTTTGACTGGGGCGGTCGCCTCCTAAAAGGTAACGGAGGCGCCCAAAGGTTCCCTCAGAATGGTTGGAAATCATTCGCAGAGTGCAAAGGCAGAAGGGAGCTTGACTGCGAGACCTACAAGTCGAGCAGGGACGAAAGTCGGGCTTAGTGATCCGGTGGTTCCGTATGGAAGGGCCATCGCTCAACGGATAAAAGCTACCCCGGGGATAACAGGCTTATCTCCCCCAAGAGTCCACATCGACGGGGAGGTTTGGCACCTCGATGTCGGCTCATCGCATCCTGGGGCTGTAGTCGGTCCCAAGGGTTGGGCTGTTCGCCCATTAAAGCGGTACGCGAGCTGGGTTCAGAACGTCGTGAGACAGTTCGGTCCCTATCCGTCGCGGGCGCAGGAAATTTGAGAGGAGCTGTCCTTAGTACGAGAGGACCGGGATGGACGCACCGCTGGTGTACCAGTTGTCTCGCCAGAGGCATCGCTGGGTAGCTATGTGCGGAAGGGATAAGTGCTGAAAGCATCTAAGCATGAAGCCCCCCTCAAGATGAGATTTCCCATTTCTTCGGAAAGTAAGATCCCTGAAAGATGATCAGGTAGATAGGTCCGAGGTGGAAGCGTGGTGACACGTGGAGCTGACGGATACTAATCGATCGAGGACTTAACCAAAAGAAAGCGCGAAATCGGTGAAACTGCTTCTTCTATCTAGTTTTGAAGGAACAATCGTTCCGACAACTGCATACCGTCTGGTGGCGATGGCGAAGAGGTCACACCCGTTCCCATCCCGAACACGGAAGTTAAGCTCTTCAGCGCCGATGGTAGTGAGGGGATTCCCCTTGCGAGAGTAGGACGCTGCCAGGCAAAAGAAAAGGAGAATAGCCTAAGTGCTGTTCTCCTTTTCTTTTTATTCTGATTTCATGGTAAGATGATGGTAAAAGAGATGGATGTCTTTTCCATTAAATGTTGTTTAGATTCATAAAGAAAAGAAGTTATGGGAGAGATAAAACATGCTTAAGTCATTTATTACAGGAATCATTGTAAGTCTTATCATTTGGATAACAGGTGCTGTAAGCAATTTAAATGTAAGCCGAATCTTTTTTATTGTTTCTGTCCTTTTGATCGTATTAGCCGTAGTACTATCCGGATTGGGAGTAAGTGGAGATAGAATTCGTGCTAACGCAGCAACCGAAACAAAGGAAGATAGAAACTGGAGAATAGACACTTCTAAAAATATCATCCTTATAGCTCTTCCAAGCATCATCGGATTTTTTCTTACTTACTCTTTACACTGAAATTTTTGTGTCACTCTTCTTCTTTTGTTAGTGGACACTTCTCAGAGGAGATTATGGAAAACGATAGGAGAATCAATGTTGAAAAGAATTTTATTGCTTCTATCCACGGTATTCTTAGTAATAATCCAATCGACTGTTTTATACTTTTGGATAGTGGATTGGAGAAAACTTGTAACATATGACGGGTTAATCGTTTGGAGTGGCTCCATTATTTTTGGGCTGATCGTTCACCGATTCTATTTATCATTAAATGCTCGTGAAAAATCGTTCGAAATATTAAAAAAGGTTCATTTGATATCAACTTCAATAACGATATTTCTGGGAATTCTTTCGCTGCTTATTGAATCAGTAACAAGTTCAATGCCTTAAAAAGGAATACTGATACAAGCATCTGTGTATAGATTCAGAAATCGATTCATCGGTTCATGAAAGGGGAGCAAGGAATGTATCCTGAATCGCTGGTGAAAGAGTGCCAAAAAAGAATCGAAAAATATCCTTGTGAAGGTTTTGTTTATGGCCAGGGGCCGGAGAAGGCGGAGATTATGCTCGTTGGCGAAGCTCCGGGGGAAACGGAAATCCATAACGGAATCCCTTTCAGCGGCCGAGCGGGAAAACAATTATCCGAGTTTTTAGATTACTTGGGGATTTCACGTGAAGATGTGTTTATTACCAGCGCTGTTAGAAGCCGCCCTTATAAGGTCGTGAAGAAAGAGAAAGATGGACAAATAATAGTAAAGAAATATAACAGGACGCCGACTCAAAAGGAAATTTTAGCCCATGCTCCTTTATTGGATTATAACATCTGTTCCATTCAGCCAAAAATTATTGTTACGTTGGGGAAAATTGCGTTGGAAAGAGTAACGGGGATGAAAGGAAACCTGGAAAAGATTCATGGCAAAATGATGATCACGCCGGTGCAAAAATTAAAAAGGTTGGATAGCAACGAAATGGTATGGACAGATCGAAAATATAAGATTTTTCCGCTGTACCATCCCGCTGCCGTTTTTTATAATCGACGTTTGCTTCAGGAGATTTATGAGGACTTAGATCAATTGAAAAATTATATAAAAGAAGAAGGGATTCGTTTAAACGGTGCTATGTAAAAGGGGAGGATGAGCATCCTCCCTTTACAAAAATGTGATCTAATAGCCTCCGTATCCGCCACCTACAAAAGAGGCGCCTACGATAATCAACAAGATGAACAGCACGACAATCAAAGCAAAACCGCTTGCTCCGTAGCCAGACATACTTTCACCCCCCAACAGATTGGTTAGTATAATTTATGAAATAGCTTGTCACTGTGTTTGGACAAGATAGCCAATTAAAAAAACTTAGTCATATGAAATATGTTTAGCGAGCTGAGCCCATCATTGTCTTTGAATTGGAATTCTTGCTTAGGTAAGGAATTTTGCTTCAAAAAAGCCATTAGCAAAGCATGCTAATGACTTTCAATTTACAAGTATTTCTTTTTCCAAAAATCTTTGTTTTTTTCATTAGGGAATATTCGTCCGTCAAGCAGGCGATGATCTTTCTCGCTTGCAGAGAGGAAAAGGAAGTGGAGGAGACATAAAGCCGACAAGCTCATTGCTTGCTGTTTTCCGGCAAAAATGAAATGGGAAGATGCTTTTTAATGAAGATAAAATATAGTGAAGGTTTATTTTTTCTCATGAGAGAGTTCGTTCTTTTGATCGGCTGTCGACAATTGATTCATCTTTTCGGCTAACAGCTGTTTGGCCTCGTTATAAGTAAGGCCGGATTGAGCGTTAAGTCTTTTGACTTCTTCAATATCGGTACCGGCAACGGTATAGCGTTTATCCGTCAATTGGTTCACCTCTTTTCAGAAGGTTTACCAAAATTATTCCCGATTCAAACTACATTATGCGGAGTATGGGAGAGGTGGTTCAATTCCATTCAAAAGTTAATAAATGTTCATTTCGAACGTATTCAGTCGTTTTAAATGGGATTGCCTGGCTGTCATCCTTAAATTCGGAAAAATTCTGGAAAAGCGTGTTTTTGTGGAAAATAATTCTCATCTCACCAACGAAAAAAGTCAAAAGAAAAAAGCGGTGAGACCGCTTGATAAATTAATATCTTTTTGCCGCGATATAAGCTTTCTTCCAATAAGGATTGCTTAATCGATCAATCCGCACACCTTTGGAGGCAGAATGAATGAATTGTTGCTTTCCGAGGTAAAGGGCAACATGAGAAGGACCTTTTTTATATGTACTGAAAAAGATTAGATCTCCTGGACGTAAACTTGATTTGGAAACAAATTTTCCCTTTTTGTACAATTGAGCCACTGTGCGAGGAAGAATTTTTCCGACCCGCTTATGCGTATAATAAATAAATCCCGAACAATCGAATCCACTTGGTGTCGTGCCTCCATATTTGTAAGGAACACCTATGTATTTTTTGGCAATGCTCACTACGGCAGTTGGCGAATAAGCAGCATCCGCTTCTTTTACCGAAAACAGACTTCCAACAGACAACATCAATGCAAGTGCCACTGAAATTATAGCGTATTTCCTCATAGATTTCTCCCCGTCAAATATTGTCGTTTTTTCTTTCTTGATGACATTGTAACAAGAAAATAGGCTGTAACCATTTACAGATTAGTTTATTTTTCGTTACAGCTATATTACGGAAGAAAAACAATAAAAAGAGGAAAATAAAGGAATAAAAAGGTTTTTTCATCATAAAAGTACAAAGAAATCATCTTTATACAGTCATGAAGGTTGTCGAAGGAGGATGGGAAATGGAAGATTCCAGCTTTGCGATTCATCCCGAAAATGAAAAAAACGACAAAAAGCAGGAATTTGTCGATATTGGAAAGATGAAAAAATGGTTCTCTGACGGAGAAACGGTCCGATTTCATTGTGAAAACGGCTTTGTCGATATCCGTTTTTATCGTGACGATATCGCTCGAGTAGTGATGAATCCCCTGAAGGAACCGACAATGGAACAAAGTTTTGCGGTCGTGAAATCACCGGAAAAGGTATCATGGGAAGCGGAAGAAAGAGAAGGCATCGTGACTATAAGAAGCAGTAAACTAATTGTTACCGTCCATCCCCATCCTTTACGGATCCATTTTTATGGCTCCGACTCCCGCTTTTTAGTAAAGGAAGGCAGGCGAGGAATGGCCTTTGGTGTAAAAGGAGAGGTCATTTGTTTTAAAGAGATGGCAGAAAACGATCATTTTTACGGCTTTGGGGAAAAAACAAGTTTTTTGGATAAACGCGGCGAAAAAATGACGATGTGGAACACGGATGTTTTTGCTCCCCACAATCCGGAAATTGATGCGATGTACCAGTCGATTCCTTATTTTATGACCATCCGCAACGGAAAGGCGCATGGCCTTTTTTTCGATAATACGTTCAAAACCGTCTTTGATATGAAATCAAACCGCAGCGAGTATTCTTTTTGGGCAGAAGGCGGGGAACTGGATTATTACTTGCTGGCTGGACCAAGCCCGAAAGATGTGCTCGACCAGTACACCACTTTGACCGGACGAATGGAACTGCCTCCCAAATGGGCGCTTGGCTACCATCAATCGCGTTACAGCTATAAAACGGAAGCGGAAGTTCGTGAACTCGTCAATACCTTTAGGGAGAAAGAAATTCCGCTTGACGCTGTCTATTTGGATATTCATTATATGGACGAATACCGCGTATTCACATTTGACAAAAGGCGCTTTCCGAACCCAAGAAAGCTGGTTCAAGATTTGAAAAAAGCGGGTATCCAAGTCGTGCCGATCGTAGACCCGGGGGTGAAAGAAGATCCGGAATATCCGATATACCAAGAAGGCATCCGCCTTGATCAATTTTGTAAATATATAGAAGGCGATGTTTATTTCGGCGATGTGTGGCCGGGAAAAAGTGCATTTCCTGATTTTTCTCAAGAAAAAGTGCGAAAGTGGTGGGGGAGAAAACAAACATTCTACACAGATCTCGGCATAGAAGGAATTTGGAACGATATGAACGAACCGGCCGTTTTCAACGAAACAAAGACGATGGACTTAAAAGTCATCCATGAAAATGACGGAAACCCGAAAACTCATCGTGAACTCCATAACGTCTACGGTTTATTTATGGGAGAAGCTACGTATAATGGATTGAAAAATCAGTTAAACGGCAAACGCCCATTTGTCCTTACACGTGCCGGTTTTTCGGGCATCCAACGATATGCGGCCGTTTGGACAGGGGATAACCGAAGTTTTTGGGAGCATCTGCAAATGACGATGCCGATGTGCTTAAATCTTGGCATGTCCGGGATAGCTTTGACCGGTTCGGATGTCGGCGGTTTTGCTCATGATGCAACAGGAGAGCTGTTAGCCCGCTGGACTCAGCTTGGCGCCTTTATGCCTTTTTTCCGCAACCACAGCAATATTGATACCGTCCGTCAAGAACCTTGGGCTTTTGGAGAAGAAATCGAATTGATCGTGAAAACATATATTCAGCTTCGTTATCGCCTGTTTCCCTACTTTTACACACTTTTCCGCGACGCTCACTTGACCGGTGTACCGGTGATGCGCCCATTGGTGATGGAATATCCGGATGATCCGAATGTGTTGAATTTATTCGATCAATTTTTAGTCGGAGAACATCTTTTGGTTGCTCCGATCACGCTTCCAAGCACGTATCACCGAGTAGTGTATTTGCCAAAAGGGATTTGGTACGACTACTGGACAAACAAAACATACGAAGGCGGAACTTATATAATGGTGGAAGCGGACCTTGCTACTTTGCCGCTGTTTTTGAAAGCGGGATCGATCATTCCGGAAGAAGAAGGAAAAAAATCAGCTTACGAGAAAACAGATACGCTGACAGTAAACATTTATCTTCATTCCGAGCCTTTTACGGGAACGATCTATGAAGACGACGGCGAAACATTTCAGTATCAAGAGGGAAAGTATTGGGAAGAAAGCATTTGTGTGCAAAAAGAGGGAAAAAGCGTCAAAGTGGATTGGAAAGAAGTCCACGGAGGATACAAGCCGCATTGGAAAAACTTCACTTTGAAAATCCACGGAGCGGATGAACCAACACAGATTTGGGTAAACGGAAAGAAAGCGGAAGATACCTCTATTGTCATCGTAAATGGAGCAGTGACGGTTAATGTTCCGCTTTCATTATAGCAGAGAGGTGTGTTTTTTGGTAATTTTTTCTTCCTCTTGGTTACAACATTGAACCAAGCCGGGTAGAACTAAAAAATGAACCAAGTTGGGCACGGACATGGGATCAATACGGAAAAAGAAAAAGAGAGAAAATAAAAACACCATTGTCGTCGACCCTCAGTGCTGCTCAAAACCCGGGGGATCGACGACAAACTGAATTTTAAAGAAAACAAGAGAAAAAAAGAGAAAAACTAAGAATGTATTTGGTTTTTCATTTTTTGTTTTCCTTTAGGAGAACATTTACAATCCAAAACCGATTTGTTACAATTGGCTTAACCACAATGTTTATTGGGGTTTAGATCTTACCTATGAGGAATTGAAACCTCCAAGTCAAGGAAAAAGAACACTTTCCCTAGCTTGTTTAGATCTTACCTATGAGGAATTGAAACATGAAAGCATTCAAGATGTATATGAAATGGAAGAATGTTTAGATCTTACCTATGAGGAATTGAAACTGATGAAGCATTTCTGATTGATAAAGGGGAAATTGAAGGTTTAGATCTTACCTATGAGGAATTGAAACCTGCAGCACTGTTTGATAGTGTTAGTGGAACAAGCCGTTTAGATCTTACCTATGAGGAATTGAAACATGAATCAGAAATCGAAAATGATTGAGGAGGGAATAGTGTTTAGATCTTACCTATGAGGAATTGAAACAAATGTGGAGTGTGTGGATATACCATGTGGTATCAACCGTTTAGATCTTACCTATGAGGAATTGAAACAAAAACCAGTTGAAATAATCAGCTGGAGGCTTTTGAGTTTAGATCTTACCTATGAGGAATTGAAACATGGTTTACAAAACTTTTCTATGAATCGGATCGGCCTGTTTAGATCTTACCTATGAGGAATTGAAACATCCGCGTGGAAAACGAAGGGCCGCCGCCGGTCCCCGTTTAGATCTTACCTATGAGGAATTGAAACTGTGGATCCGGCTGCATCGGTTAACGTTGCCAATGGTTTAGATCTTACCTATGAGGAATTGAAACTCTTTTTATCAAACAATCAAAAAATCGGGTGTAAAAGTTTAGATCTTACCTATGAGGAATTGAAACAAAGATGAAGGTTGGCAACCAAGTCAAAAGCCTCCGTTTAGATCTTACCTATGAGGAATTGAAACAGTACAAAGTATTCGCGCCAACGGGAGGGGCAAAAAGTTTAGATCTTACCTATGAGGAATTGAAACAAAGGAAAAATCGCCTTCTAAAATCCGTACTTGAAGTTTAGATCTTACCTATGAGGAATTGAAACCTGCTGCAGATGTGGGGGCGGAAACACCGGAAGGCGGTTTAGATCTTACCTATGAGGAATTGAAACTCTGAAACGGATCGTAGCACGTATCACATCACCGGGTTTAGATCTTACCTATGAGGAATTGAAACGACCATTGCCAAGCGCCTTTACCATTCGTAAACCTAGTTTAGATCTTACCTATGAGGAATTGAAACAGCAAATGCATAATTTGGGCTATAAACGGGTGGATTTAGTTTAGATCTTACCTATGAGGAATTGAAACATTGATTATATGAAGTCAAAAGGAATGGACGCTTCGTTTAGATCTTACCTATGAGGAATTGAAACAAGGTACAGCAGAAACAACTTCCACAACTGTTTATACCGTTTAGATCTTACCTATGAGGAATTGAAACAGTGCAGCGTTGGAAAACCCCGACACACCGTTTACGTTTAGATCTTACCTATGAGGAATTGAAACAATGAAAAATATTATCTACACTTTGATGAAATTGAAGTTTAGATCTTACCTATGAGGAATTGAAACTTACGTTTGATAGAGAAATAAAAATGGAAAAACTAGGTTTAGATCTTACCTATGAGGAATTGAAACTAGTACATTAGTCATATTTTTGTCGAACGTTATCGTGTTTAGATCTTACCTATGAGGAATTGAAACGCACTCTTTGTAGCAGCCCATTCGCCTGAATACATCAGTTTAGATCTTACCTATGAGGAATTGAAACTGGATATAACGTTATGACCCGTTCTGGTGCAGCTAAGTTTAGATCTTACCTATGAGGAATTGAAACACTGATATCGATAATACGTTGAACACAATGGAAGAAGTTTAGATCTTACCTATGAGGAATTGAAACAGAGTGAGTGAACAAATGGTTCGCTGGTATCTAAAGTTTAGATCTTACCTATGAGGAATTGAAACGCCTCTTCGTTATTTCGTGCTTCCCACGCCTTTTCGTTTAGATCTTACCTATGAGGAATTGAAACAAAACAATTGCGAAAGGAGATGGCGCTGTGAAAATAGGTTTAGATCTTACCTATGAGGAATTGAAACATAAAAAGATAAAGGCAAACCTTTTTGTGCATTGTGGTTTAGATCTTACCTATGAGGAATTGAAACCGGAACAAAAGCAAAACAAACGTGCAAATATTTCAGTTTAGATCTTACCTATGAGGAATTGAAACAACCAAGTATTAACTTCTTTTAATCTCAACCCACTGGTTTAGATCTTACCTATGAGGAATTGAAACCCGGTAGAAAAGGCCGTTATCTTTGTTCTTGAAACGTTTAGATCTTACCTATGAGGAATTGAAACCTTTCCTGTATGCCAATTCATGTATAGGTTTAACTGTGTTTAGATCTTACCTATGAGGAATTGAAATTCCGCCAAACGGAGACAAGGTATATTTGGCGATTGCCGTTTAGATCTTACCTACGAGGAATTGAAAATCGGAATGGAACTATTCTATGCGGGATGTTGTTGTGCGCTTTAGTCTATTGTGGGTTAATGGCGATCCAAAAAGTAAAAAACATCTTCTACTACAAATAGAGTATTTATAAAATCAATTGAGGTTAACTAATAGTTTCGTCATAAAAATATTTTTAAAGTGAGTGTTGAATGTTGTTATAATAATTTTAAAATAGCAAAAATAGCGAAGGCTTATATTGTTATGCTTATTTATAGTAAATAAGTGAGTTGCTTTTTTGAATTTTGTAATTTCGTCTTTTGAAAAGCCGGATTGGAGAGAAAGTAATGAGAATAAAAGTAGTATTGGCGCCTGTGAATGGAACATTAGTGCTTCCGCTGCATTACCAATCCATCTTGCAGGGATTTATTTACCATTCTTTGAACAGGGATAAGGATTTTCAAGCATTTCTTCACGATGAAGGGTATGAATATGAAAAGCGGCAGTTTAAATTATTTACGTTTAGTCGCTTGTTTGGTCGTAAAAATATTCATTTACATAATAGGACAATCGAATTTCACGGACCGGTGACCTGGTATATTGGATCCGTTTTGCCCGAATTTATTCAATATCTTGGCCAAAGGTTTTTGTTTGACGATGAAGTGATGTTTGGTAGTCAAAAAATGGAAACAATAGATTTGTACTATGAAAAAGAGAGTTCGATAGAGGAATCGTGTATTCGTATAAAAATGATTTCTCCTATCACAGTTTACAGTACCTATCAAAAGGAAGATGGAAAGCGGATTACCCATTATTTTCGTCCTGAAGATCTCCTATTTGCTCATCTTGTATCCCAAAATTCCGTCAAAAAATACGAGGCTTTTAATGATGGAAAAGCAGAGAAAAAAGTGAACATTCGGCCGATTCGTGTCAAAGAGAGTGATAAAGTAGTCACACGTTTTAAGCAGACACTGATTACTGCATGGAGCGGAGAATATGAATTATCGGCCAGCCCAGACATGCTGCGCTTTTTGTATAGTGTCGGGCTAGGAGCAAAAAACAGCCAAGGATTTGGAATGTTTCAAGTCCTTCATTCTTATTAACGTAACTCCTTGAAGTTTGGCTTGTTGTTTCATCTGACATGGCGTCATTTTCGCAAGGAAAAGATGAACGCATCATTCGATTCTCTTAATCACCAAATGGTAAAAAATGGTTATTTCAGAAGTAAAAAATGAAATATATTGACGTCAAAAGACCAAAGTGGAAAATGTGTACAGTCAAAAACAAGCACATTTATGGCTTTTGACGTTTTCACAAACGAGGCCTCACCAAAACAATGTTGACGTAATGAGTCTATTTTGCGTTACTCACATTTTTAAGAAATTGCACCCGAAATAGAATCGTTCTACAACAAAGGAAAAAAGGGAAATTCCCTAAGCAAATGAGATCAGTGAAGAAATCTTAATATATTAACAGTAAATACTAAATTTCATTACACAATGTCGTCCAAGTTCGAATATTTGATTGAGCCTAGTCAGTTAAGTTGCTCAATTTGTCACAAAAATCTATTATATAAACGTTTACAATTAGGTAAATTTATACTATTCTGTTATTTAGAATTAAAAAGCAATTTGGCTTATTAGGTATTATTAACTAATTTTATAGAAAAGGGGGAGAAGAGTGCTTGCTGAATCGATTATCCGGATAGGTCGCCCGATTGCGGAAAGTAATCTTCCAAATGAGCAGCGCATCCGTTGGCTGACGGATGTTGACAGTGAAAATTGCAAAAATTTTTTTCAGCATATTTTTTTAGTTGAAGTCAAAGATGAACAAACGGCATTTCATTTTTTGCAGCTAACGGGAAATGAAAATGTTGGGCTTCGGCAAAATAGTGCCTTTCCCATTTTCTATCCGAATGGCGGTAATGCACTTTTAGCGCAAGGGATTTACCCGGTTCCTTGCTATTTAATGTATGACCGTCATATTAAAAATATGGATGCTCCTGAATCGTTTGCTGAAGAAGTCATCATCCCGCGCATGAAAAAAACTGTTCCTTATCAAGATATGGATGATGATAGAATTATAAAAGTTTCTCAATTGGTTGCTAATGAGTTATCAAAACATTTTGCTGATTTTGTAAACAACCAAAAACAGCTTGGCATTTTATATATTTACGATCATTCATTGAATACATTTACTACCATGAAAGAACAAAAAAGATCCCCTCGATACTTATGGATTGACGAAAGCAAACTGTTTCCAGGAGAACAGTTGTATTTGGACGGAGATGAGGCATTAAAAGGAATTATGGAGAGCAAATTTCTTGAAGCCAAATCTCTCGGCTATGATAAAAATGCGGTCTCTACTTTTACTAATCAAGTAGAAGATGAAGTAGTGTCTATTTATAATCGCTTTTGGTTATGGCTTTCTCCCACTTGGGAAATGCCAAGATCCATTTATTGGGAAAAAGATGAGTGGACTAGGGGAATCAAGATTGATAGGAAAAATTATGAAGCCTATTTGTATGGCACTCAGTTTCTAAAGCAAATCACTGTACCAATTACAAACAGCGTTCTAAAAGAAATGTTTGCCCCAATTATGAACGTAGAAGCGAAAAGGCATATGCGAGTCACAAGTTTGGAGCCAATTTTTGGGGTACCTCTTGTTTTGCCGCTAGTAGATGGGGATTCAGAGCAACTTTATGAAAAGTATCGCCGAATCTTGAAAAAAGAAGGTCTGACAGACAGCGATCTTCATCTGGAGATTTTAGCAGGCATTCCCAAAATAGTTCCGAAAGTAAGCAACGAACATCGTCTTATGCTTCTTTATTATTCAGGCGATCTTTCTAGAGGAAATATGCATGTACGAATGGTCATTGAGGATGTTATTCCTTCTGTGGCTTCAAAACTCCAAGAAATTATAAATGATATGAACAGAAAAGAACTGGTCACGATTAGGAAAATGTTCCAGACAAAACAGGACACACCTTTTTATCGAACCCAGTCTCTACCTTCTCTATTGTCCAATGCCTATGGACCGGGCTATATTTGGAGTAGCATGCAGGCTGTTTTTCATCGGGAGCCGATTAGGCTTGATCGTTTGTATAAGGTGACTGCCAAAAAAATAACTGAATTAGCCAATAAAGAAGACCATTGGGGGATGGTGGATGAACTCATTTTCCACCATATGTTTATTGAGTTTTATAAAAGGTATTGCGAAACCATAAGACAGGAAAAGAAAGAGGTGAAAACAGTGAGCGACTGGAATCATTTGCTCGAACAATATCAGTCGGGAACGATCGAACTTAAGGATGTACATAATATTGAGAACCTTGGCTTCATTTCGGGATTGCTGCTGAAGCAATTTTCTAATTCATATCAAGTGAAGACAGGTAGGGAATTTGTGAAACATCGAGTAATGAAATTTGGTAGCAAGCTGACCCCGACAATGGTATGGAAAAACGGACTCCTGCGCTGCGAGGAATTAAAAGAACAATGGGAATTGAATTTGGCAGGTAATTTCTTTGCTGTTCTGCCAAAAACTTTGTTAGCTTTCATTGATGCCGATCAAAAACAGCTTCTAAAAAAAGAAACGGATTTATTTATGACAGCTTTTTGGTCTGGATTTTTGATGTACAGAAAACCAAAGAAAGAGGAGGAATAACCGATGGGAGAAATTCGAAATGGTGAACTTCTATTTATAAAATCAGTGAAAGATGGCATCCCAAACCGGGATCCTTTGCAAGACAGCGATGTGAGAAGAATTTTTCCGGAAGAGGATGGCAGAATTTCTTTAAGTGATGTCAGCATTAAGCGGGATGTTCGTGACTATGTTTTGGATGCTGAGCCAGAAGGCGGAGAAAGCAAAAGGAATTTTATTTTTGTTCAAGAAAGAATCAATGAGAAAGGTAAGTTGTTAGGACGGGGCAGTCTTGCTGAATACATTGCTTCCTCGGTAGGAAAAGAAAAAGAAGCAAAAAACGACATGAAGTCCGTTTTAATTGAACATAGTTTTGATGTCAGAACTTTTGGTATCGTTTATTCAGTAAAGCCAAAATTTAACCTTACTGGTCCCGTTCAATTTGGCTGGGCGCATTCCATGCACCCCGTTGATAGTCAGTATGTGCAAGGAACGGTTGTAATGCCAAGCAGTGATGTAAAAGATGGGGAGGAAGGAAAAACACAAGGGACTATTTGGACCAGTTATATTGTTCCCTTCGCGGTTTTTGCTATGCCCGGTGTAATCAATGCAAAAAATTCGGAAATCAGTGGGATGACGCAAGACGATCAAGAATTATTATTGAAGGCTCTATGGCAAGGAACTCAGCATCGTCAAGCAAGAGGCAGAGGACAGCAGCAACCACTCTTTCTATTGCATGTTGAATACCATGATCCTTTCTTCCGAATTGGCTATTTAGAAGATTTAGTTTCCTTAAGTCCTGATGGAGAGGCTTGGATAAGCCAAGGAAAACAACCTTCTTCTGTGAAGGAAATTCAATTGCACGTGCAAAATTTACTGGAAACACTGGATAAGTACAAGGATAAAATAGCCCGCTGTCGAATTTGGGTTCATCCTTCTCTTCAAGTGGACGGAGAAATTCAACCTTTTCTTCAGCCTTTATGGTAGGAAGTGTTGCTATGAAAGCGGTAGTATTTGATGTAAAAGGAACTATTGCCCATTTTCGCAGGCCTGATACAACTGCGACACATTTAACGTATCCTTTTATTACCCCAACGGCAGCAAAAGGCATGGTTGGAGCAATATTAGGGATTACTGATTTTGTGACAAACGATCAGGTTGGCATTCAATTATTGAACCCTGTGCGGACTTCTGCTCAGCAATTATCGATGATCAAAGATGGTGGGAATGCTTTCAATCGCCCAACTACTATTGAACTTCTTGTTCAACCTGCTTATCGGATTTACTATGTCGGGAAAGAATATGTGGAAGAATTGGCAGATAAATTAGAAAAAGGTCAATCCGTTTTTCCTACCTATTTGGGAACAGCTTATGCTTTATCTTTTCCAAAATTTGTTTTCTATGAAAATTCTGTCAGCATAATTCCGCCTGGAGAAAAAGTAGAGACGAAAACAGTGGTGCCGGTTGATTTAATTGGAGAGTTGATTTTTCAAGAGGATCGATATTTAAGCCGTGCCGGAGGTTTTTTGAAAGATTACTTGGGAGAACGGAACTTCGAAAAATCTCTTTCTTATATTTATGAAAAAAATGGACAAAGCATAGCTTTTCAATTGAAAGAAGAAATAGCTGATAAAATGAAAGTAGCTATAGTAGGAGGAGAATCGGTGTGCCTCGTGTAATTTCGTTTCAAGAAAGCTTAGCCAGACCGGAATCTTTGTTAATCGATCATTTGCTGAATGTGCGGAGTTCCATTGAACGGTTTTTTGAAGGGGAAGAGGCTGATTTTGTAAAATTAGTCGGCTTGGCTGGTTTATGTCATGATGTTGCCAAAAATCACTCTGAGTGGCAGAGCTACATTCGGGATGTGAAAATCAAGAAAGGCCCCAATCACTCAGATTGCGGGGCCTTCTTTTTTTCGTATTTAGGTTTCCACTTAATACATTCAATGGATCAATGGGAAAAGTTAAAGGTCCAATGGCTATGGCTGATAAGGGATATAGCGGACCATCATAGTGCTTTAAAATCCCTTGATGATAAAAGGTGGTTGAAGCTTTATGAATGGGATCACTTTGATTTAAAAGGGATTGAGAAATTTTTCCACGAACAGTATCAAGAGCTTGAGACCGTTTCTATAGATAGGGAGCATCTGGAAGACTGGTTGAATGAGGCTGAAGATTGGTTGGTTGAGGCAGAAGAGTCACTTGACATTGGATATAGTTATTGGGAGCCCTTAGCTTTGATGATTCAGCTACAGAAATGGCGGGAAACCACAACAAGCTTGATTTCAAGCGACCGTTTTGACGTGAAAACAGTTTCTGCTCAGTTTCTTTCTAGTTTCGAGAATTCTTTTTTGAAGAAGATTGATCAATACAGCCAACAATTTTTCGAACATCCATTAGCCAAAATTCGAAAAGTCTCTCAAGAGTCTATTATGGAGCAGCTCAAACAAAATCCGTCTCAACCATTTTATACGATCGAGATGCCGACAGGATATGGAAAAACATTGGCGGCTTTAAAAGCGGCAAGTTGGTTGATTGAAAAACAAGGCTTCCGAAAAATGATCTATGTTGCACCCTATTTATCCATTTTGGAACAGACAAGCCAGGTGATTGAAAATGCAATGGGTATCAGGCCGTTGGAACATCATTCACTCTCCGTATTAAATAATGATGTCCAGAGAGCAAGTGATGGCCAACTTGCCATGGAATCTTGGGCTCACGCGATTGTATGTACAAGCTTTCAGCAGTTTTGGAAGGCCTTGCTACCGGCCCGGTCTCAAGATGTTCTAAGGCGCTCTTTTATAAAAGGCAGTGTGGTCATCATAGATGAACCGCAAATTTTCAGCCCAGATGTTTGGAATTTATTTCTTTGCAGTCTCGAAGCTCTTGCAAAACTAGTAAACTTAAAAGTTTTTTTCTTGTCTGCCACGATGCCGCCTTTTCATTTAGGAATGGAAAAGCGGCCAATATCGCTTCAAATTAAGGGAAGTGGTGACTATGACCGATACGAACTGTTCGTTGAGAGGGAAGAACAAGACGAAAATAGTGTGGCTGAACTGGTCAAAAATTTGGAATATGCAACCCAGGCTGTTATCGTGAATACTATTGAAGATGCATTCCGCGTTTACCGACATTTTGAAGAGTATTCACAAGCCTATTTCATACACGGGTTGATGATACCGGTTCATAAAAAAGCCATGTTGAACATGATTCAAAACAGCCTAAAAAAAGAAAATCCAGACCCGTTATTTGTGATTTCTACGCAAGTATTGGAGGCTGGTGTCGATATCAGTTTTCAGCATATAGCGAGAGCATTGCCCATCCTTCCATCTATTGTCCAGTCTGCTGGTCGTGTAAACCGGCATTTGGAGAAAGAACAATTGGGTCGAATTACCGTATTTCCTTTTTTCAGAGAAGGTGAAAAAGATACTCGGTCAATGATTTATCCGAGACCACTTCAGCAAATTACGGATTCGTTACTGCTACAGAAAGACAGATGGAAAGAGTCCGAACTTATCTCGCTTGTCAACGAATATTACAAAAAAATGTTTCAGCAAAACACATATGAAGCTGCTCTATCTGTAATCAGAGATGCTTATGAAGGTAATTGGAAAAAATTATCTGTATTTCACCCATTTCAGCAGGATTATTTACGGCTACCTATATTTATCCCGTGGGAATCTTCTGAATTTGTAGATTTGATTCCTTTGGCTGTACGGCAATTGATGGAACATTTTCAAGTTGATGATCCATTTGCTGTCTATGAGAGATATCAAGACACATCGTTTATGATGAATCTAAGTTTTGAAGAAAGAAAACAATTTATGATTTTATTTCATTATTATGTTTTGAATCTACCAGTCGAAAAAGCTTTAAAAGTAGCAAGCCAAGAGGACTATCTTCAAGCAAAAGTCCCGATATTGTTGGATACGGAATCATATGATGACTGGACTGGTTTTCATGTTCCGTTTGAGGAATTTGACAATATTATTTAGCGAGGGATCTAAGTGATTTATGAAATGCCGGTAACAGGGACCCTTATTTGGTACTATTTCATATGTAAAAGAGAAACGTGGCTGATGATCCATCAAATTGCTCCAGATGAAGAAGATGAAAATTTAGAAATTGGAAGGTTTATTCACGAATATCGTTATCAAAGAGACAAGAAAGAAATTGAAGTTGATTCCATTAAAATAGATAAATTAAAAAAACGCGGTGGACAGACTATCATACAGGAAGTGAAAAAGTCTTCAAAGTTTCTAGAGAGCTCAAGGAACCAGCTGCTTTATTATCTTTACACTTTAAAACAAATGGGAATTGAGGCTAAGGGAGAACTGCTTTTTCCTGAAGAAAAGAAAAAAGAAGAATTAGAGTTGACCGAGAATGCAATTCAAAATATTGAGAACGCCATACAAGACATACGAAGAATTGCAAGACTTCCTGTTCCGCCACAGCCAGAAAAAATACCATATTGTCGAAACTGTGCTTATCGTGAATATTGTTGGGCAGAGGGATAATCAATATGAAAAAAACTCTTTATATTTTTCAAAATGGGGAATTGAGAAGAAAAGACAATAGTTTATATTTTGAGTCTGAAGAGCGAAGAAAGTATATTCCGGTTGAAAACACTAATGACATTTATATTTTTGGTGAAGTAGATGTCTCTAAACGTTTTCTTGAATTTGCTGCTAAAAAGGAGATTTGCATCCATTACTTTAATCATTTCGGATATTATATTGGTACGTTTTATCCAAGAGAACACTACAATGCTGGTCATGTCATCGTAAAACAAGTTGAACACTATATAGACTATGAAAAGAGATTGAGATTGGCAAGGATTTTTATTAATGGTTCTATTGATCAAATGTTACAGGTTTTAAAATATTACCGAACTCGTTTAAAAGATAGAAAAGAGGATCTAATAGAGCTTATACAGGAATTAACAGAAGACAAGCAACAACTTTTCTCTGGGAAAAGTAGTATAGAGGAATTAATGGCAGTGGAGGGTCATGCAAGGGAACGGTATTATCATGCTTTTGATTATATAATTGGAAATCCTGACTTTGTATTTGAAAAAAGGACAAAGCGTCCACCCGAAAATAGGTTGAACGCGCTTATCAGTTTTGGCAATTCGATTTGCTATACAACTGTATTAAGCGAAATATACAAAACATATTTAGATCCTCGCATTGGCTATTTGCATTCAACAAATTTTCGGCGTTTCAGCTTAAATCTTGATGTCGCTGAAATTTTCAAGCCTATAATGGTTGATCGTTTGATATTTACTTTACTAAATAAAAAGATGCTAACTAAAAACGATTTTGACAAACATACAAATGAAATTACATTGTCTGAAAGAGGACGAAAAAAGTTTATCGAAGAAATGGATAAAAGAATGAGAACGACTGTAAATCACCGACATCTTGGTAAATCCGTATCCTACCGCAGGCTAATCCGACTTGAACTATATAAAATTCAAAAACACGTTTTAGGAGAAAAGGAATACGAACCATATCATTCTCTTTGGTAGGTGTCTCTATGTTTGTTATTTTAGTGTACGATTTTTCAGTGAATCGAGTGGCAAAAGCGCTAAAAATTTGCAGAAAGTACTTGAACTGGGTTCAAAACTCAGTGTTTGAAGGAGAAATTTCAAAGGCTAACTATATAAAGTTGAAAAAAGAATTGGAACTTTTAATGGATCCGGACGAAGATTCAGTCATTTTTTACTCTTTTCAAACTCAAAAATATTCAAAAAGAGAAGAAATGGGACTAAAAAAAGGAGGAGACGAATTCATTTTATAAATGAGGACTCGTCTCCTCTTTTTTTACAGAACCTTTAAAATTTGTCGTCGACCTTTTAAGATGTAAAAACCCCGGGGGATCGACGACATTTTATATTTGTAAGAAAAACAGAGAAAATGAAAGAAAAAGAAAGAAAACCATAAGAATTTTGATTATTCATCTAACTAAAAAAAGTTGTTTGTAAAAAAGCATATTAGTTAAAATTACCTTAACTGCAATATTTTTTGGGGTTTAGATCTTACCTATGAGGAATTGAAACTGGAATTTGACTAGACAGGAATTCCGAGCCCTTTTAGTTTAGATCTTACCTATGAGGAATTGAAACACAGGGTAGGCAGCCAACCACGGCTTGTCCACAACAGTTTAGATCTTACCTATGAGGAATTGAAACTTCTTAAACGTACCGGTCATCAAACGGAATTTACCGGGTTTAGATCTTACCTATGAGGAATTGAAACAGCAGTGACGCAGAACAAGTAAAAGCAAACGACCTTGTTTAGATCTTACCTATGAGGAATTGAAACAAAAATCTTTTTGCCAATGCACAACATAGGGAGGAGTTTAGATCTTACCTATGAGGAATTGAAACTTCGTATATTCATACATCAAATCCGTTTTCTTAATGTTTAGATCTTACCTATGAGGAATTGAAACAAAGCAATGACCAGGCTAAAAGCGAAGCCAACTGGGTTTAGATCTTACCTATGAGGAATTGAAACAGCAAATGCATAATTTGGGCTATAAACGGGTGGATTGTTTAGATCTTACCTATGAGGAATTGAAACCCGTGCAGTCAGGTACTGCAAATGCCATTAACATTTATGTTTAGATCTTACCTATGAGGAATTGAAACCTAATCGTGCCGAATTGGCCAAAGAATACGGAATCGCGTTTAGATCTTACCTATGAGGAATTGAAACAAAGACTGCATTGTTGGTAAAATCGGAGGGACCGACAGGTTTAGATCTTACCTATGAGGAATTGAAACCTGAATCATATGTTGATCTGGATGAATGGGATGGAAGTTTAGATCTTACCTATGAGGAATTGAAACGCGAACCTTTCTGCGATGGTGGGAACTGAGGCGGCATGTTTAGATCTTACCTATGAGGAATTGAAACAAAAGAAATATTTCAATGCATGGAAAACATCCTCTTGTTTAGATCTTACCTATGAGGAATTGAAACCAGCATCCCAGGTTAACGGGATTGATGATATTACGAGTTTAGATCTTACCTATGAGGAATTGAAACATGAAAGCATTCAAGATGTATATGAAATGGAAGAATGTTTAGATCTTACCTATGAGGAATTGAAACATCGAGAATAATTTGGAAACGGTCGTGAAAGACTGCGTTTAGATCTTACCTATGAGGAATTGAAACTTCTTTTTGCCAAGGCGCCTCGTAAATGGCTGCCAGTTTAGATCTTACCTATGAGGAATTGAAACTGATCCGAGGGAAAATGGCTCGGAGTGTGAGTGACGGTTTAGATCTTACCTATGAGGAATTGAAACTCATTTCCGATGTCATTTTTAAATTGGCCATAATAACGTTTAGATCTTACCTATGAGGAATTGAAACTCGAAATAGGTCTAAAGAAGGAGGTGTAATGTTTTGGTTTAGATCTTACCTATGAGGAATTGAAACAAGCATTGCCAAGATGATATTAGGGTTGGGTGTTTAGTTTAGATCTTACCTATGAGGAATTGAAACCAGATCCTGATGGTTCTATCAGAATCACAAGAACCCGTTTAGATCTTACCTATGAGGAATTGAAACTGGTAATATCGTCTACTTACATGGGTACAGCTTGAGTTTAGATCTTACCTATGAGGAATTGAAACATGGAAGTACATATAGTCCAGACTTCATGTATGTAGTTTAGATCTTACCTATGAGGAATTGAAACATAGATACAAAACAGCCATAAGCATAATGACCGAATGGTTTAGATCTTACCTATGAGGAATTGAAACTCCCTCCCGAAAAAATCAAGGAAATGTCTCCGAATCGTTTAGATCTTACCTATGAGGAATTGAAACACTGACGTCAGGGATCTTTTTTTGGCCAACTGTCCGTTTAGATCTTACCTATGAGGAATTGAAACTCTCAGAGCAGAAATATTCTGCGAGGATGTTCGGGATCGTTTAGATCTTACCTATGAGGAATTGAAACAAAAAACGGGAGATAATACAGAATTATCTTCTATTTTTGTTTAGATCTTACCTATGAGGAATTGAAACAAGGCGACGGGAAGTCGGATGACTATATAAACGCATTCGTTTAGATCTTACCTATGAGGAATTGAAACAACAAAATCTAGAAATGATATTAAAAATCCAACTTGTTTAGATCTTACCTATGAGGAATTGAAACATGTTCAGCTGCGTGTTCGTGACACCTATGTGGATGTTTAGATCTTACCTATGAGGAATTGAAACAAGATTGGCGAAACATAAATAATGCAGAAGGAACCACGTTTAGATCTTACCTATGAGGAATTGAAACCCACAAGTCAATCTGGAAACAGCTGAAAGACTAGCAGTTTAGATCTTACCTATGAGGAATTGAAACTGAAAAAAGCACCTTTGGATGCTTTGAACAGAGTTGGGTTTAGATCTTACCTATGAGGAATTGAAACTAATCCGTATCATTGTCATCATTACAACTAACAGGAATGTTTAGATCTTACCTATGAGGAATTGAAACAGATGTCAAAGAAGAAGAAGCAAAGAACGCCAAACAGTTTAGATCTTACCTATGAGGAATTGAAACAAAATCCCGATTGACGATACGTCACAAGATGCATATGTTTAGATCTTACCTATGAGGAATTGAAACTCGATATAAAACTCGAAATCTTTTTCGGTGACTATGGTTTAGATCTTACCTATGAGGAATTGAAACATATTCGATTTTCATATCCAATGGGGCAAGGGTTTCGTTTAGATCTTACCTATGAGGAATTGAAACCCGGGAACCAATCGCAAACTATCATGAAAAACGACCGTTTAGATCTTACCTATGAGGAATTGAAACCATAATATTTTTCGCCTGTATAAAAACCGACGCGGAATGTTTAGATCTTACCTATGAGGAATTGAAACTCGGCATGAGTGGCTATGGCTATTTTGATGCCAACGTTTAGATCTTACCTATGAGGAATTGAAACCTGATACATCCAAATTTACAAAAACAACTATAAATGTTTAGATCTTACCTATGAGGAATTGAAACTTCTGCCGTCGTAAACCTCATTCCGTAAACTCTTTCGTTTAGATCTTACCTATGAGGAATTGAAACTGAAACCGAAATAGACGAGGAGACCGGTGATGTGATAGTTTAGATCTTACCTATGAGGAATTGAAACCCGTAAAGACAAAATTCATACTTTCCACCCCTTAAGTTTAGATCTTACCTATGAGGAATTGAAACTCTACCTCATAAACCGCAATTTTTTCTTTATCTTTGTTTAGATCTTACCTATGAGGAATTGAAACCAGCGCTAGTCCTTTCATTGGGGCTAGCTTTTTCTTGTTTAGATCTTACCTATGAGGAATTGAAACACCGGTGACTACGCTTGGATTGGTCGTTAATTTACGTTTAGATCTTACCTATGAGGAATTGAAACTTCCGCAAGAGATTGATAGCGAAGCGATCTATTGGGGGTTTAGATCTTACCTATGAGGAATTGAAACATTCTTCCAGGTGACTAAGAAGCTATCGACCAACCCGTTTAGATCTTACCTATGAGGAATTGAAACCCAAAATAAAAAATACAGATAAACACAAGAAAAACGGTTTAGATCTTACCTATGAGGAATTGAAACTTGTTTCTATTATCTCTCTAACTCTCAATTTGGTTTTCGTTTAGATCTTACCTATGAGGAATTGAAACCTAGTCAGCCCTGCTACCTCGAAGTGTTCCGCTGTCAGCGTTTAGATCTTACCTATGAGGAATTGAAACCTAGTCAGCCCTGCTACCTCGAAGTGTTCCGCTGTCAGCGTTTAGATCTTACCTATGAGGAATTGAAACCTGGAAGTTTAGCGAACCGCATCACAGAAGTTGAAACGTTTAGATCTTACCTATGAGGAATTGAAACGCAAACTCAAGGACCACTTTGACCATGGAATGGTTGGTTTAGATCTTACCTATGAGGAATTGAAACTTGCGCATGAGTGCTGACTGCAAAAGAAAAAGCTAGCCGTTTAGATCTTACCTATGAGGAATTGAAACGTGATGAGTGTAGGGGAAACAATCGCAGTGCAAGCGTTTAGATCTTACCTATGAGGAATTGAAACCTGCCTTGGCAAATTTTCGCAACGTCAAGAGTTTGGGTTTAGATCTTACCTATGAGGAATTGAAACCTGTAACAAGCCATATGGAAAAGATGGTTCGTGCCGGTTTAGATCTTACCTATGAGGAATTGAAACACATATTTTCATGTTTCTTTTGAAATTTCTTTTTCGTTTAGATCTTACCTATGAGGAATTGAAACCTTAAATTATATATTTAAGTTACCTAAATTACAAGGAGTTTAGATCTTACCTATGAGGAATTGAAACATAGAAGGAAAGTGGCAATCCCTTTTGGGCATTATGTTTAGATCTTACCTATGAGGAATTGAAACCCGGTCCAAACCAAAACGGTGTATTTGGATTAAAGTGTTTAGATCTTACCTATGAGGAATTGAAACCTCCACATGAAGTGGCTAAGACAGGCGTGGATTTGGTTTAGATCTTACCTATGAGGAATTGAAACTCTCCTGTTCATGTTGGTAAGGATGGACTTAAAACAAGTTTAGATCTTACCTATGAGGAATTGAAACCCTGCGCCTGGTAAAGAACCTGGTAAAGAGCCTGGAAGTTTAGATCTTACCTATGAGGAATTGAAACAAAAGTAGATAAAATTTGGTTAGTGATGGGATGGAGTTTAGATCTTACCTATGAGGAATTGAAACTGATGTGATACTGGTCGTTCAAGATGAAAGGATGCTTGTTTAGATCTTACCTATGAGGAATTGAAACCTTCATTCCTTGTAATAAAAGTGGAAGTCAGCAAATGTTTAGATCTTACCTATGAGGAATTGAAACCTTAATTGTGGTACTTGATCCACTGTATATATTCCTGCGTTTAGATCTTACCTATGAGGAATTGAAACACGTGTATATCAGCGGAGTAGAGGTGGCGTAAGTAGTTTAGATCTTACCTATGAGGAATTGAAACAAGTTACCGAAATCAGTTTTAAAATCAGCCTGATTTTGGTTTAGATCTTACCTATGAGGAATTGAAACACAGAAATCAAGGAAAAGCGTTCTGTTGGTCGTCCTCCGTTTAGATCTTACCTATGAGGAATTGAAACGCGGGTTGGGGGGAGGCTTGGGGGAGCTTTTCCCCCGTTTAGATCTTACCTATGAGGAATTGAAACTCTCATTTTTCATTGGGTCCCTTCGATCATGGAAGCGT
The DNA here is from genome assembly GCF_038007225.1 of Bacillus sp. FSL W8-0102. Classification (NCBI taxonomy): domain Bacteria; kingdom Bacillati; phylum Bacillota; class Bacilli; order Caryophanales; family Bacillaceae; genus Bacillus; species Bacillus sp. FSL W8-0102. Next base: position 3,100,508 of record NZ_JBBOWT010000001.1, on the reverse strand, counting down.
TTAGATCTTACCTATGAGGAATTGAAACCTCGAAAACGCCCTCGACATTCGCGAGTGGCTCGCCCGTGTTTAGATCTTACCTATGAGGAATTGAAACTGCGTATGCGCTGAATCCAAAAGAAAACGCTAGCCCCGTTTAGATCTTACCTATGAGGAATTGAAACTTGTACCGAAATTGGGATACGCTTAAAGCAAAAGCAAGTTTAGATCTTACCTATGAGGAATTGAAACCTCTAAAAGCATTCGATGCAAAAGAATCCGGCGGAGAGTTTAGATCTTACCTATGAGGAATTGAAACTTGCATGGTACAAAACGAACGAAATCAAACGGAAGGGTTTAGATCTTACCTATGAGGAATTGAAACCTCAACCAAGTACTAACATCGTTCAATCTAAACCCGTTTAGATCTTACCTATGAGGAATTGAAACTCGACGTAAGCCACCACAATCGCGAACAAGGCTTGCCGTTTAGATCTTACCTATGAGGAATTGAAACTCGTGACAACGGTTTTAGCGGACCCGATCAAACCAGGTTTAGATCTTACCTATGAGGAATTGAAACATTCTCGGGATTGGCAAATTGATCCAGCAAAGCGCGTTTAGATCTTACCTATGAGGAATTGAAACAGACCTTGCCAAACTCTTGACGTTGCGAAAATTTGCGTTTAGATCTTACCTATGAGGAATTGAAACATTAGCCTGTTTTCCAAGAAGATTATCGAAAGATACCGTTTAGATCTTACCTATGAGGAATTGAAACACAGTGTAGCCTTTTACATCATCTTCTTCAAAAGTGTTTAGATCTTACCTATGAGGAATTGAAACATTGTTGTCAAAAGAAATATATAAACTTTCGATATTGTTTAGATCTTACCTATGAGGAATTGAAACATAAGATTCTTTTATTAAACAATCGGCAATAAGACTGTTTAGATCTTACCTATGAGGAATTGAAAACCTCTACAGTAATCTCGATGTTTTAGATTGGCTAAGTTTAGATCTTACCTATGAGGAATTGAAACAAGTATTGTGGTTTTTTAAGTGTTGGCTGAATCTTGTTTAGATCTTACCTATGAGGAATTGAAACTTGTCTAAACGCAAACTGTTCCCAACATTTTTTCGAGGTTTAGATCTTACCTATGAGGAATTGAAACTTAGGTGATCAAGTTGGGTAAAGCCGCACGAATTAAGTTTAGATCTTACCTATGAGGAATTGAAACCGGACAACATATTTTCCGTCGTCCCGCAACACAATCGTTTAGATCTTACCTATGAGGAATTGAAACAAGTTAAAACGCTCGTAATGCCATTTAAAAGTATCGCGGTTTAGATCTTACCTATGAGGAATTGAAACTTGCAATATGTTTGAACTTGATCTATAGCATCTTCTAACGTTTAGATCTTACCTATGAGGGATTGAAACTTCCACGCTTCCATCAGTTTTGGATTTAAGGGAGAAGGTTTAGATCTTACCTATAAGGGATTAAAACCTGGTGTCAAATTATCATTAAGAAATGATGCTCGTTGTTATCTTATCTATGAGGAGAACATCAAAATTGATCTATCAAATGAATCATGTTTGTTGGTATGTTTCAGGGATGAAAGAATGAAATCTAAGAACTAGGCTAGTTATTTGTTTTTTATTCTGAATTTTCAGTATTATATTAGAGACGATAAAAATATCCGTTTTGGAAGCGAAGGGATTGGGGCGAGATGAGGAAATGGGTTTTGCTTTTGTTTGCGGTTGTGTTTGGGCTGGTTGTCGCGGCTTGTTCGGGTAATAACAAGGAGGAAACGGGGAAGAGTGAGGCGAGCGGCGTTTCTGTTCCACTTGATGTGGCCATTCGGCTGCCGAAAACGATTCAGCCGAATCAAGAAGTAAAAGTGGAGGCGGTGGTGACACAAGGCCGAGAAAAGGTGGACGACGCGGAAGAGGTAAAGTTTGAAATTTGGAAAAAAGGACAAGAAAAACATAAGATGTTGACGGGAAAACATGAGAAAGATGGAGTGTATTCGGTTCAGACGGCTTTTGCCGAGAAAGGGACGTATGTTGTTGTATCCCATGTGACGGCACGAGGGATACATAATATGCCAGAGAAAGAATTTTTGGTAGGACAATCAAAATGAAAAAGGCCGGCCTAAAAAAGCCGGCTTTTTCCGTGGACAGTCAGCCCCTTCCTCGCTTATTGGATTTCAATCACCTTTAGAACATTCGAGAAAAACTCATTCATCCTTAAACCATTTCGAGTCTGCTAGATTCGGTCCTCTCTATTATATATAGCCGCTTCCCTCAACGATCCTTTATTTCCGTTTTTGCTTCGTGGTTCAACTGCTGTTTTAGTTTTTCCAACGCCCCTTTTTTCCATTTTTTTACCGCGCTTTCGGATACGTTGGCTTTAGCGGCAATTTCTTTTGTTGTCAACCCTTCATAAAAAGCAGCGACGACCCAAAACTTCTGTTTAGATGTGAGTGTTTTACAATACGATAGCAGGATTTCTTTTTCAAGCGGCTCGTCGTTTGCGGGAGATTCCAAAAAGCCGGCGTTTGTTTCCTCTAAAAAAGCGGCCGTTGCCTCTTCCCACCTCTTGGCATTGGCAAGTTTGGTCAGCATTCGTCCTTTCATGAATGAATAGGCGTAGCTGGCAAAAGCTCCTTTCTCAGGCTGGAAATTTCTTTGCGCTTCCCAGAGGGCAATTAATCCTATTTGATAAAACTCATGTTTGTTTTTATAAATATGCAATTGATTCATAATAGAGTGGATCATAGGTGAATACTTTTCCGACAGCTGTTCAAATGGTTCCATTTTCCCTTCTCTTTCTGAAAAGCGCGCTTTTCGCGTATTCCCGGGTATTTTCACCATAACGGGAATTTGGCTCCTTTTCGAAAAGGGAAAAATGAAAAAAATCGGAAAATGGTAAAGAGAAAATCAATTTTTTCATTTGTATTCTTTTGAAATTAGCAAAAATAAAAAACTTTTGGCTTTATTTATAGCGGTCCATATTTTATGTCGATTCTTTATTACAAAGTCTCCTTCTATAAAAAAGGACTCGCCGCTATAGACAAAAAGTTAGAAAATTCGACGTATATGACAAAGCAAGGTGTTTTTTTGTCAATTGTGATAATAGTATAATAATTATGATATTACGGAAAGGGTGATTATTTTGACATCTAGGCAAACCGTTTTTGTAAACGAATTCACAAATGGAATATTGGATCCCAATCAGCCGATGTTGGGACCTGTAAAAGATGGGGGTCATATAGTAGCCAACACGGCACCTGGATGTTGGGGGCCGATGATTACTCCCCGCATTCGCGGTGGTCATGAAGTGACAAAGCCAGTATATGTAGAAGGAGCGGAGATTGGTGATGCGATTGCCATTCGGATTCAATCGCTCCGCGTCACTTCCCGGGCGACCTCTTCTGGAAACGATCAGCCAATGGAAGGGCGTTTTTTAGGGGATCCATTTGTGGCGGCAAAATGCCCGAACTGCGGCACGATGTATCCGGAAACGAAAGTGGAGGGCATCGGCCCGGAAGCGATCCGCTGTGTTCAATGCGGGGCAGATGTCACTCCTTTCGTTTTTACAAACGCTTATACGATGGTGTTTGATTCTAATCGAAAAGTAGGGGTAACAGTAAATCGAGAAGCGGCTGAAGAAATTGCCAAAAATGGACGTGAGTATATGGCGACGCCTGAAAATTCCGTTCAAAATCCGATTGTTACATTTGCTCCTCATGATTTAGTAGGAACCGTGGCTAGACTGCGCCCGTTTTTAGGCCAATTAGGAACAACGCCTGCTCGTCCGTTTCCGGATTCCCACAATGCTGGTGATTTTGGGCAAGCATTAGTGGATGCACCTCATGAGTATGGAATGACGAAAGAACAGCTGGAAGATCGGACGGATGGGCATTTAGACATTAACCGTGTACGAGAGGGAGCTGTTCTAATTTGTCCTGTGAAAGTGCCTGGCGGCGGCGTCTATCTCGGTGATATGCATGCGATGCAAGGAAACGGTGAAATTGCGGGACATACAGCCGATGTTGCCGGTATTGCTCATCTCCAAGTCAAAGTCATTAAAGGTTTGAAGCTGGAAGGCCCGATTTTACTGCCAACAGCGGAGGATCTTCCCTTTTTGGCCCGTCCGTTTACCAGAAAAGAAAAAGAAGCAGCTTATGATTTGGCGGAACAATGGGGAGTCGGCCGGCTGGAAGAATCTCTGCCTATTTCGTTCATAGGAACAGGAGCTAATTTAAACGAGGCAACTGACAATGGTTTGAAAAGAGCGGCCGATTTGTTCGGCATTTCTGTACCTGAAGTAATGAACCGCGCGACGATCACCGGTTCGATTGAAATAGGAAGACATCCGGGAACGGTAACAGTAACGTTTCTGGCACCTGTCCATTATTTGGATCGAGTCGGATTAACTTCATTGGTCAAGGATCAATATCTTTCCATATTAGAGTAAATGATTCATAGATAAATAGGAGAAGTTTCTCTCCTTTCGATATAGAACGAATCGGGGGAGGGAGAACTTCTCCGTGAAAAAGTGGTATACATAGGAATGTAGGTATTCGTACATAATCATTACGTTTAGAAAATACTGTATAATGAAAATAAAGAAAAAAACATTGAAAAAATACGGGTTTCGGTTTATTATTTTAATAAATTGATATAAATAAAAATAAAGGAGTTTGCATAATTATGAATAAAATAAAAGCTAAGTTTTCACTGCTTTTTGCGGTTTGCTTCGTGTTTTTGCTAGCTGCATGCGGATCAAACCAAGGAAACAGCAGTTCTGATGGAAAGATAAAAACGCTAAAGGTAGGAACAAATGCTGCTTTTGCTCCATTTGAATATATGGACAAAGGGAAAGTGACTGGTTTTGATGTGGATTTGATTCATGCGGTAGCGAAAGAAGCAGGATATCAAGTTGATGTGCAGCATGAAGGCTGGGATTCGATGCTGGCCAATTTGCAAAACAAACAATCCGATCTTGCTATTTCGGGTATTACGATTAATGACGACCGCAAAAAGACGTATGATTTCTCCCACCCGTATTTTGAAGCAGCCAATGTCATTGTGGTGAAAAAAGGAAGCAATGTTAAAAATGCTTTGGACTTAAAAGGAAAAAAAGTGGGTGTTCAAAATGGAACGACTGGACAAGATGCTGCTGAAAAAATATTAGGGAAAAACAGTCAGAATGTGAAAAAATACGAGGATGTAACGGTAGCCTTTATGGCTTTGAAAAATAAAGAAGTGGATGCAGTGGTCATCGATAATGTCGTTGCCAATGAATATGTAAAAAACCATCCAAAAGAGAATTTAAAGGTCATTACGGACCGCAAAAACTTTGAATCCGAATTTTACGGCATCGCATTTCCTAAAGGCAGCGAGTTGACGCCGAAATTTGATCAAGCGCTTGACAAAGTGATGGAAAACGGCACCTATGAAAAACTTTATAAAAAATGGTTTGGAAAAGAGCCGGATATGGAAGTTCTAAAAAAAGCGAAATCATAACTTTCAGCATGCGAATGTGGCAAAAGAACAAGGCTGCCGCCTCATTTTGGGCGCAGCCGATTTTTGCTTTATGAAAACACGGGAAGAAAAGGAGAAGAATGATGGATTTTCAGTTTGATATCATCCGAGAATATTTGCCGTATTTTGCAAAAGGTACATTATTAACGATCGGAATGTCCTTGATTGCCGTGCTGATCGGCCTGATTCTCGGGCTGTTGATTGGACTTGGAAAAATGGCGTCCAACAAATGGGTGCGGCTTCCTTTTATTTGGCACATTAACTTTTACAGAGGAACTCCATTGTTTTTGCAAATTTTGCTGATTCATTTCGGGGTCATGCCGCTCTTTATGTCTCCTGTCAATCCGATTGTCTCAGGGATTGTGGCTTTATCTTTAAATTCGTCCGCATACGTTGCGGAGATTTTTCGGGCCGGTATTCAATCGATCGATAAAGGGCAAATGGAAGCGGCTCGTTCATTAGGAATGACGCATGTTCAAGCGATGTGGCACATTATTTTGCCGCAAGCGTTTAGACGAATGATTCCGCCGCTTGGAAACGAATTTATCACGTTATTGAAGGATTCTTCTTTAGCTGCCATTATAGCCGCACCGGAATTAATGTATTGGGGACGGGCTGCTCAAGGGCAATATTACCGTGTTTGGGAGCCGTATATTACAGTGGCAGTCATCTACTTAATTCTCACTCTTTCGTTAACATACTTGCTAAATTATATAGAGAGAAGGTTGGAAAAAGAATGATCTCGGTAAAAGGACTCAAAAAATCCTATGGCGATACAGAAGTCTTAAAAGATATTTCCATTGACATCCATCCAAAAGAAGTGGTAGTCGTGATTGGTCCTTCCGGTTCAGGAAAATCCACCTTTTTGAGATGCTTGAACATGTTGGAAACCATTTCTGGAGGACATGTGATTATTGATGGCATGGACTTGGCAGATAAGAAAATGGATATTAACAAAGTTCGCACCGAAGTAGGCATGGTGTTTCAACAATTTAATTTGTTTCCGCATAAAACCGTTCTGGAGAATATTACCTTATCTCCTATCATCGTAAGAAAATGGAGCAAAGAGAAAGCAGAAAAAAAAGCGATGGAGCTGCTTGAGAAAGTAGGTCTTTCCGATAAAGCGAACGTATATCCTCATTCGTTGTCCGGAGGGCAAAAACAGCGTGTTGCGATTGCCAGAGCTCTTGCGATGGAACCGAAAGTCATGTTGTTTGATGAACCGACATCAGCTTTGGATCCGGAAATGGTCGGGGAAGTGTTGGAAGTGATGAAACAGCTTGCTCAAGAGGGAATGACCATGGTGGTCGTTACCCACGAAATGGGATTCGCTCGTGAAGTAGGGGACAGGGTTGTGTTTATGGATGGAGGCTATATTGTGGAAGAAAATACTCCGCAAGAATTGTTCGATCATCCGCAACATGAAAGGACAAAATCGTTTTTAAGCAAAGTATTGTAGAAGCAGCAGACAGCTGTTTCTTTTTTTATGCTGGAGAGAGGAGGGGTCGATTCCAGAAGCTTGTCCTTGACAGTGCTGGACGAAAATTCTGTATTTACTTTTTGCAATCTGTCCTCTATGATGAAAGTGTACAGTTAGAAAAATTTTATGGATAAGGGAGAATGAAATGTCAAATCCGAAATCAGAATGGCTTTCTTGGGTAAAATCGATCTTGTTTGCATTGATCGTTTCATTTATCGTTCATACGTTTCTTTTTTCGCCTTATGAAGTAAAGGGGGAATCGATGTCTCCTACTTTGGAAGAAGGAAATAAGTTGATTGTAAACAAGATGAAGAATGTGAAAAGATTTGACATAGTGGTGTTCCATGCACCAGATTCCGATGAGGTATATGTGAAACGCGTGATCGGACTGCCAGGCGATACAGTCGAAATGAAAAATGATGTTCTGTATATTAACGGAGTGGCGTATAAAGAGCCGTATTTAAACAAGCTGAAAAAACAATATTCATTTTTAAACCGTTTTACTGGAGATTTCACACTAAAGGAAATCACAGGAAAAGAAAAGGTGCCTGACGGTGCGGTATTTGTTCTAGGCGATAATCGGCTAAGAAGCAATGACAGCAGAAGATTCGGATTTATTCAAGAAAAAGATATTATTGGTTCTGCTGTTTTTCGGGCTTGGCCCATCCAAAAAATCGGCGTGATGAATTAGTCTGGAAATCGAATCTCCTTGCAGTTAGAAGCACTATTATCCAGCGGAAATTCCACTCGTTTTGCAATGAAATCTTTAAAATGCTTAAAGAGCCGCTAAAGTTTTTTCCGCCATGTTTCACTATACCGCCGGCTTTCCATCCATTAAGACCAATCAATGTGAACAATGATGAACTTATTCAATCGCATTTTCTGACAAATATTGAACGAAAATTGGTGGTAACAGTCTATTCTCATCGCACATGGATTTTATTTTTACGCCTTAATCTGTCCATTTTCTTGAAACATTCCCCCGATCATCTCATTTTTTTTCTTCAAAAAAGCATTTATCAGTTATGAATTTCACTCTTTTGAACGGCCTCTCTTATAGCGGAAAATTTTCTAATTTCCGCTTTAAATGACTCCCTTATAGACCTTTTTTCTATACATTCTTAAAAAAATTTACGTAATCTTAATAGAAAATCCCCCTCCTTTATCATAATGTAGAAGAAAAATAAATATGATAGATAGACTATTTTTATTCATAAAATTCCGAAATGAACAAAAAATGGTCATTAAGTCATAAGACTCCTTTCGCGAATTTCTTTTGAGTTTCTTTTCATGATTGAAATAAAACCTTTATATTACAGTCGTATACTTCCTATTGAAATGAAATTGATCACAAAATAGGGAGTGTTGATATGAAACGGAAACATGTCATAGCCGCCACGGTTGCTGCCCTAACGATTACAACTAGTTCTGTCTATGCTGCGAACGTCTACCAGCGTGTGGCTGGACCACAAGGCGATAACAAAGGAGTGACCACTCAAAACTGGACTTTGACACCGGCAGGGAAACAAGTCACGTTAGGAGACTTTCCTATGGGAGGAGCATTAAGTCCTGACGGCCGATATTTTATTGTATCGAATGACGGACAAGGTACTCAATCATTGCAAGTAGTAGATACGAAAACCAATCAAGTCGTCCAAACCATTCCATACCAAAAACCTGAAGCTTTATACCTTGGCGTCGCTTTCAGTCCTGATGGAAAGCGAGTTTATGCTTCGGCAGGGGGAAATAATAAAATACGAGTTTATGATTTTGCGAATGGAAAGCTCTCTGAACAAGATGCTATTCCATTAAAAGACAATCAAAATACCAATTTTTATCCTGCAGGCTTTTCTGTCTCTTCCGATGGAGAATACCTCTATGTTGCGAACAACCTCGACCACTCCGTTTCCAAAATTAGTTTGAAAGAAAGAAAATTGATCAAAACAGTGCCGGTTGGCAAAAATCCATATACAGCTTATTTAACGAAAGACGGCCGTTCGCTGTATGTCAGCAATTGGGGAGAAAGCAGCGTATCTGTTCTTGACCCCGAAACGATGACAGTCAAGAAAACGATTCAAACAGACTTGCATCCGAATGCCATTGCGGAAAATCCAAAAAGCGGCGAGATCTATATTGCCAATTCCGACAGCGACACCATATCGATGATAGATCCGAAAAGAAATCGTGTGATCCAAACCATTTCCTTAAAACCTTTTAAAGATGCTCCAACAGGCAGCCAGCCAGATGCCTTAACCGTATCCAAAGATGGAAAAACACTATATGTAGCCAATGCTGGCAATAATGATATTGCCGTCGTTGATGTCACGAAAAAGAAAGCGGCAGTGAAAGGACTCATTCCTACTGCTTGGTATCCAACAGGCGTTTATGTAAATGATCGAACGAACGAGCTGATGATTACCAATGCGAAAGGTCTGGGCGCCGGACCTAATACGGAAGGTCAATATATTGGGAATATGATGGAGGGTACGCTCTCTATCTTGCATGTTCCGACTCAAGGGGAACTAAAAAGGTACACACATCAAGTGAAAGAAAATAACACGGTTGAAAATGAACATCATGAAAAAGATCCATCGTTCCCTATTCCGAAAAATGAAAAAGGCCATTCTCCTATTAAACATGTGATCTATATTATTAAAGAAAACAGAACGTATGACCAAGTATTTGGCGACTTAGGCAAAGGAAATGGAGATCCTGAATTAACGGCGTTCGGAGAGGAAATTACCCCGAACCTTCATAAATTGGCTAAGCAATTTGTCACTTTTGATAACTTTTATGCGGCGGCGGAAATCAGCGCCCAAGGACATAACTGGTCTACTGCGGCAAAAGCAAACGACTATACAGAAAAGAACTGGATGGCGAACTATTCAAGCAGGAATCGTGCCTATGATTTTGAAGGGGATAACCCGGCTTCCTATCCTAAAGCTGGATTTTTATGGAACAACGCTCAACGTTCCGGAGTCAGCTTTAGAGATTATGGAGAGTTTGTGAATTTTGACCCGGTGAAAAAACAATGGGTGGCGACTGATCCTAGCATTGGCAACCGATTTGATCCAGAGTTTCCGGGCTGGAATTTGGATATTTCTGATTTAACCCGCGAGGCTGAATGGGAGAAAGAGTTCCAGGAATTTGTGAAAAACGGAAATTTGCCTCAACTCGAAATTGTTCGTTTTGGGAATGACCATACAGCTGGAACGAAGCCAGGAAAGTTAACTCCTCAAGCGATGGTTGCACAAAATGACTATGCAGTCGGAAAACTTGTCGATGCCGTCAGCCACTCGAAATACTGGAAAGATACCGCTATTTTCATTACGGAAGATGATGCTCAAAACGGTTGGGACCATGTAGACGCTCACCGCACCGAATCGTTGGTGATCAGCCCGTATACACAAACAGGGAAAGTGGACAGTACGTTTTATGATACCACATCGATGATTCGTACGATGGAATTGATTCTTGGCATGAAACCAATGTCACAATTTGATGCGGCTAGCATTCCAATGTTTCGTGCTTTTACTTCCAAACCCAATTTTCAGCCTTATGAAGCGGAAGAACCTCGTTATCCTTTAGACAAACGAAATGGGGCTAGTTCACCAGGAGCAGCCATCTCCAGCAAAATGGATTTTTCAGTGGCAGATCATATTGATGAAGAAGAGTTGAATCGTGTTTTATGGGAAGCGACGATGAAAGGCAAGAAACACAATCACTCTCACAAAGAAAAGGAATGAAATGAGAGCCTCCGGATGCGGGGGCTCTGCCAATATGAATCAAAGGGGAAGAACAAATGGAAAAATGGATTCAATCCTTTTCTCAACGGTTGCTTTTTATTTTTGTCATGATCCTCTTACTATTTGCATGGGGCATTTATTCAGCGTTGGAAATGAAAAAAGAATATATGCCGCAGATTCATAACCCTGTACTGATGATCACCTTAAAAACTCGTGATGATGCGAATGGACAAAAACAAGCGGTAGAGCTTTCCAATCAAATCACTTCAGCAATAAAAAGCGTTGAACATTTACAATCGATCGAATCCACTGTATACCCGAAAGGATTATTTTTAAGTCTGACTTTTCCTGAAAATGCAGATATGAAGAAAGCAGAAGAAGATGTAAAGTCTTCCTTGCAATTGATTGCTTTTCCAGATGGAGTAGATCGTCCCGAAATAACGAGAATTAGTTCTGATTCATTTCCGTTTATGGAAATTAGTCTTACACCTGAATCCGTGATGAATTGAAATCGACTTTGATTTTGTTGTAATTTTGATGGATTGATAATCCATAAAACCCTTTTTATGCTTATGACCTATGTCATCTCTATTTCCGAAAATGGAACCAATCTCTTTTTTAGGTATACGAACCAAAAAAAGAGACAAAAAAGCACAGGGAGTGACGTTGGACATCAGCGACCGAACATTCGTTCGTTATCTTGCCTCTCTCCATTTCTGATAGACGTTCAGTAGGGGCTCGCTATAACCACTCCTTCGCGTCAGTTTCATCCAGATCTGTCGTGATCGACGGACGAGTCGCCCTGCCATCGTGATCACCGTCTGAATAATCGTCTTGATGCGGCGGCGTTTCACTTTGTGGTGCAACGGATGTCTCGGATCGCTTAATAGATCTTGTCCAATCAGACGAAGAAGATTGTAAACGAAGGCTCCCATGACCAACACGAGCGCATTCGTTTTCATCTTCCCAGATGGAAGCCGCTCTAAATCTAAGTCGCTCTTCAGTTCGCTATGAAACTGTTCGCATGTCGCATGGTCATGATACAACGCGAGCACATCGCTCATTCGAACATGCTCGTATCCTTTGAGCCGCACCCAATAGCTTTCCACTTCATAATCAGGAACGAGCATCAGCTGTCCATTGCGTTCCATCGTCCGTTCCGTTACTTGGGTGACTTGAACGTACGTATACGTGTTTCCATCGATCGCTGCCTTCTGTGGAAGGCATAGCTCATAGGTTTGTACTCCTTCGCTTTGTCCATCATCGACACGTTTGCCCTTTTGCGAAGCGATCTGGAACCAAAGCGCTTTCGATTCTCGGCGTAAGTTTCGCTTGATGACAAAGTCCACGTCTTCCTTTAGGCATACGTGCACATTCGCTTCTGCATCGTTTCCTGCATCCATGCGAACAAGCAGACGAGATGAAGTCAGTTGACGAGCTCGACGGATAGCGGTGACTAAAAACGAGGGCATGTTGTCTTGCACATGTTGTTTCCCTGGACGCAACTCGGCATGAACGAGATACCCTTCCTTCCCTGCATACGCAAACAACGGTGTAAAACCGTCAAATCCTTTATACGTTCGACTGACTCCTTCTTTTTTCGTATCGGAGTTGTCAAATGGGGAACCATCTATATCAAGGGGAAGCCATGTCGTCTTTCCTTTGGTCCAACAAGGGGACAAAGTGGCATGTCGTTGAATCAACAGACGTATGGACTCCTCCCAAAGAATCGTTTCGGTCATCGGAAGACAAGCGAGCTGATCGAGTCGTTGTCGCAAGGTTGGAGAGGAAGGCACGTGCTGAATCCCCATCGATGCCGAAAAGATATCGTCCTGACGATACGCTTCGATATGATCGAAATCCGTTTTTCCTGTGGCAAGCAAGCCAATCATCGAGCGAATGACATCGCTATGGGAAATGTGCACTTCTCGACGAACCGTTGGAAGCCGAAGTGCGTTTACCCGTTTATCCAGTTTCGTTCGATGGAGTAAGTAGCCAACGAGAGCAAGCCCAGCACTTGGGGTAATCGCTTCATCTGTCAATACAAACCGAATCGGGAAATCTTTCATCACATCACCTACTTGATGAAGAATCGTCAACGTCGTTTTTCCTTATCGTATCAACGGTTTGCGACCATTGTAAAGATGTTTTGTCACGGATTCAGGTTACATCCAATTCAAGTGATGTACTGCAACCAGAACAAACGAAAAACATTCAAAAGGAACTTGAACAATTACCGGGTATTGAGAAAATACAAGCCACTGGGGATGGACAAGAAGGTTATATCGTAACGTTACATAATCAGAGTTTACATTCTCATGACCTAGATTTTGAAAATGTGAAAGCAGCTCTTCAAAATCGTAATGTGTCTTGGCCGGACGGTAAAGTTCAAACGAAAAATATGAATTTGCTGCTCAATGTAGAGGGAGATTCTATTAGCAAAAAAACATTGGAAAATGTAGTGGTAGGAGAAGAAAAAGGCCATCCTATTTTATTAAAAGATGTTGCGTCCATTCAAAAAGGGACTGTCCATGTACAGACGATCTCCCGAACAAATGGAAGACCAAGTGTTCTTCTCAATCTATATAAGACGCCTTCAGCGGATATAACAAAAGTAAGTCAAGAAGTACTGGAAAAAATTCATGATTTACAAAAAGATCATAAAAAAACAATTCAAACAACCGTTCTTTTTAATCATGGAGAAGATGTGTCTCAATCCATTAAGGGTTTATGGAGAGAAGGTCTGCTTGGCTGCTTGTTTTCTATTTTGTGTGTTTTCATCTTTTTCCGTCAAGGACCATCTACTATTGCGGTTCTTTTTACATTGCCTATTTGCTTTCTTGCAACGATAGGTGTCCTTCATATGATGGGCTTTACGCTGAATCTATTAACCATTTCTGGGTTAATTGTGGCCATGGGAAGAGTGGTGGATGATTCCATTGTCATTTTGGATAACATGTATCGAAAACTTGAACGTCACGGTGCGTTCTCTTTCTCTGTGTTGGCCGAGGGAGTGAAAGAAATGATTCCGGCGGTTGTGGCTTCTACATTGACAACGATTGCCGTATATATGCCTCTAGCGTTAACAGGCACAATGGTAGGGCATGCTTTTGCAGGTTTTGCATGGGCTGTAACGATTGCTTTACTATGCTCGCTTGCTGTTTCCATATGCTTGATTCCTCCATATACGGCCACTACATGGAAGCGTCGTTTTATCATGCGTGCCCCTCATATGGAACAACGGTCTAAATCGATACTGGAGGCATTCTTAAAGAAAAGGAAAGTTTGGTTCGCTAGCTTTTGCGTTGCTTTGATTTTATCTGTAGCAGGTGCCTTTTTTATTCCCGTAAATGTATTACCCCGGTCACATGCAAAGGATATTAATATTCAAATTGAATGTCCCGAGGGCTACACACTTTCTCAAGTGAACTCTGTTGTAAGAGAATTAGAGTCTTTATTGCGTCAACATAAGGAAATTCAATCTTTTGCTTCCACATCAGGATCATCCTTTACACCTGTCTTTGATGATGTGTTTGATCAGGGAGGGGGATGGATTCAACAACCGAATATTGCCAATGTCTATGTCACCCCTCGAAAAGGAGTAAAAGTAGATGCGCTTATTGCGAAACTGAATGGCGATCTGAAGCAGTTATCTCCTGAAGCAGTATACAATATTTCCAGCCAGCAAATTGCAGGGGATGACTCAAGAGTGAACATCGTACTCTCGGGTGCTGAACGAGATGAGCTTGTCAAAACAGCTGCTCTTTTGAAAAGCAAGCTTCAGATGATTAAAGGGCTGCAAATATACGGAGAGGGAGATCAAAGCGGCCAGGCGCGTTTTACGGTTCGGTTAAACGAGGAAAAGGTAAGACAGTTAGGCCTTGATCAAAACGAGATTTTCAAACGGATTGATTCTTTTATGGATCAACAAGAAGAGGTTTCAATAGACGGGAATGGATTTACCGTTCCAGTTGAGCTGCATAAGCCGTCTGATTTATCCATTTCCTATGCACAAGGTACGGATCCAACTCAAGAATTTTTATTAAAATTAGGACGTCTTACGTTTGCATCCAAAAATGGTACGTCTGTATCTTTGCAGGAAATCGCCAAATTGGAGATAAAGAATCAGTCCATCATTAGCGAAAGAAATGGAAGTCCTATTGCAGTCATATCGGGGAATATTTTAACACCGGATATTGGCGGTGTAACAAAGCAGATTGAACAAACGTTAAAAAATAGTCATGTACCAAAAGAGATTCATGTGGAGTATGGGGGCATCCCACAACAAGTGAAACAAATGATTGCGTCTATTGTTTTGGCCGGTTTTCTCTCCGTTTTGCTTGTTTTGCTGATTATCACAAGTATTTTTAAAGGAATTCGCGCTCCTCTAGCTGTACTATCCTCATTGCCGTTTGCATTGATTGGTTCTATCGTTTGCTTATTTGTATTCAGGCAATCATGGAACATAGGAGCATTAGTGGGATTGGTGATGCTGATCGGAATTGTAGCTACCAACGGGATTGTTTTGGTGGACAGAATGGAAAAGCTAAGAAGAAAAGGCGTGGATTTGCATACGGTGATAGTGGAAGGGACGGCAAGCCGTGTGCGACCCGTTCTCATGACGGCTTCTGCAACCATTTTGACGCTTTTGCCGCTGTCTCTTTCCCGGCAATCGGATTTGCTCATTTCGCGTTCTCTTGGCCTTGTCGTTGTAGGAGGACTGATCACAGCTACTTTAACCAGTCTGATTGTCATTCCTACTATTTACTATTGGTTATTTATGAAGAGAGCTAATGCAAAACAGAAAATAGCGGCAAAATCTGAACAAATGTTATACGAAGGATAAATCGAGAGGCTGACTTAAAAGGTCATGAAAAAATGATCAATTCGAAGTCAGCCTTTTTTTACTATGAATTTACTTTTTATGGATATTTGTTTGACAAAGAGTGTGCACGCTGACTGTTTATCCAAATGTACGGTTGACGTCCGTTTTTTATGGCTGCAATAGGAAGAAAACAACAAGAATTTTTGTTATAAGGAGAATGGTGCATCAAATTCTGGAACGGGCCAATGTTTTGGAAAAGAAAATTCTCATGATCGTTGACAATGTAGAAGAAGCCGTTTATTCTTAAATAGAATAAGAGAACTTGAAAATTTAAAATGAAAGAGGGCAAGCTGTAACGACGGCAAATCGGTGACTTTTCCATAATGCCAATCGAACGGGCTGCAAATTTGGCGAATATTGTCTGTTTTTTCGGTAAGACCACACCTTTTCTTTTGAAGAAGAGGTTTTTCTATACGTATAAAACATACTAATTTAATAAGAATTATAAGAATTAACATATAGGAGGTGCCTAGATGCAAAAACATGTAAGAATTCAATGGAAAGTCCATCATTTGGCAGCGACGATTCACTATCCTGCAGAATGGACCGATCAGGAAAAAGATGCGCGCTATCCGTTAGTGGTGATTTGTCACGGTTTTATTGGAAGCAGGGTGGGAGTGAATCGGCTATTTTACAAAGCGGCACAAGAACTGGCGGAAGACCGGTATGTTGTGATTAGGTTCGATTATGCCGGATGTGGTGAAAGTGATGGAGACTATGGGCAGACAGGTTTGGGTGATTTCATCGATCAAACGAATCATGTGATTGATTTTGGGTTAAAATTGAACGGAGTGGACCCTGGCCAATTAGTTCTTCTCGGACATAGTCTAGGCGGAGCGGTCGCATCATGGATTGCCGCGAATGATCCGAGAGTGAAAAAATTAATCCTCTGGGCCCCTGTAGGTCTGCCGTATAAAGATATTGTCTCCATTGTTGGCGAAAAAGAAGTGGAAAAACTGAAGCAGGAGACGTTTATTGATTATATGGGTTATCAGTTGACCGCCCGCTTTTTTCATTCATTGTCTTTGTACCATCCTCTTGAGGAGGCTTCCCGATTTCAAGGAGATGTGATCATTCTCCACGGAACGAATGATGAAGACATTCCTGCCGACTATTGTTTGCGTTATGATTCTGTATTTCAAACAAGAGAAAAGGGAACGTGCGAAAAACGTCTTATTGCCGGGGCAAATCATACTTTTTCCTCATGCAGCGGCCAAAAAGAGCTGTTTTCGGAAACAAGACGTTGGCTTGCTGCTGTGATGAAAGGGGAGACAAGAAAAAAAGTAGTCTAACAGGTGTGAAAAAATGGACATGACTTTAACATTCATCTTTCCAAATGGAAATGAAATGATTGGCTTCTCGGGACAATTCCTCTCATGAAATCTTTATGTACGCATGATCTTATATCGAGTAAGGACGACTACTGACAGATATTGAATGGCTAGTTCTAATAGGGAGAGCTGGCCTGTTTTATTTTTTTCCAAAAAGGAAAAATCAAAATTTTTCTCATCATAAAGGGCCAGAAGGTATGTTAAAATAATCGTAATGGCTCCTTTGAGCAATAGATTGTGAAACATTTTGGCTATTTGATTGAATTCTTTTAGAAAAATAAGGAAAATGGACAATCGAAAGCCCATATCATGTTAAAAAAGCTGAAAGGAAAACGGGACGCTGTTTAGGAATCCATCGGCGTGGCGTTGTTTATTGAACAGTGGACAAGCGGCTTGCCCCATTTTCCCTTTACGATTTAATAGCAACTCAAGAGACCTAAAAAGGGGGAAAAGAATGAGTCGATGGAAGACTACGTGAAACGATTTGCCAATTCGAAAACATGGCGAAGAATTGTGATTCTGGCCATTATTGTCTTTTTTCTCTATATAGTAAGAAGCATGATGAATGTTATTTTGCTTACATTTATTTTTACCTTTTTGATGGATCGATTGGAAAAAATGGTATCCGGATTCATTCGAATCAATCGAAAAATCACCGTCATCCTTTTATATACCATCGTGGTTGGTTTGCTTTTGTATGGAATTGTCAGGTATTTGCCGGTGATTGTTACGGAAATTACCCAGTTGGTGAAACAAATCACTGAGTTTTACACGCGGCCGCAGCATAATGTCATCTTGAATTATTTGGTGGACTTCTTAAAAGAAAAGCAAATATCCAGTTATTTGCAGCAAGGCGTTACCTTCTTGCTGAAGTATTTTACGGATATCAGCAAAATCGTACTTCAAGTTTTGCTTGCCATTATTTTAAGTCTGTTTTTTTTGCTGGAAAAAGAGCGGCTTATTCGATTTACCCGTAAATTTAAGCACAGCAAATTGTCCATGTTTTATGACGAAATTGAGTTTTTCGGCCGGAAGTTTGTAAGAACGTTTGGCAAGGTGATTGAGGCCCAAGTCGTTATTGCGATCGTCAATACGATTTTGTCGATCGCCGGACTTTGGATTATGGGGTTTCCCCAATTGTTTGGCTTGGCGATCATGATTCTTTTTCTCGGCTTTATACCGGTTGCCGGAATGATTATTTCGCTTATTCCGCTTTCCATTATCGCATACAGCATCGGCGGGTATATAAAAGTATTGTATGTATTGATTATGATCGCTGTGGTTCATGCGGTCGAAGCCTATTTGCTGAACCCGAAACTCATGTCTTCTAAAACGAATTTGCCTGTTTTTTACACATTTATGGTTCTCATTTTTTCAGAACAATTTTTCGGTGTTTGGGGTTTGATCTTAGGGATTCCGATTTTTGTGTTTTTACTGGATGTTTTAGAAGTCACCGATTCATCCGACAACAAAGAAAAAGAATAAAATGGAAAGCCTGCATCTCAAAAAAAGATGCAGGATTTTTTTGTAGAATGACTATTATATGTGCTTCCCAAGTTCGGTATAATCTCTCCTCCTTCTTCATAGATTGGTATGGAAAAGCAGAATGGACCAGCTATAGAACCTGTAGGGAAGGAGATGGGAGATGTGAAGCACAAAAAGAAATGGCTGCTGATGGGGCTGGTATTTATACTGGCAGCGGCTTTATTCGCCGGATGCGGCAAATCGAAAGAAACGGGCACAACAGAAAAAAGCACATTGGATAAGATTAAAAAGCGAGGGGAATTAGTGGTCGGCGTTAAATATGATACGTATTTATTCGGCTATAAGGATCCGAAAACCGGTAAAGTAGAAGGCTTTGATGTCGATATTGCCAAAGCGCTTGCCAAGAAAATTTTCGGCGATGAGAAGAAAGTCAAGCTTGTAGAAGTAACGTCCAAAACGCGAATTCCGATGCTGCAAAACGGCCAAATTGATGCCATTATTGCGACGATGACGATTACGGATGAACGCAAGAAACAAGTAAATTTTTCCGATGTGTATTTTGATGCGGGACAATCTCTGCTTGTGAAAAAGGGCAGTCCGATTAAAAGTGTAAAAGATTTGAAAAAGGGAACGAAAGTATTGGCCGTAAAAGGTGCAACGTCTGGAGATAATGTGAGAGCTAAAGCTCCAGATACGCAAGTGTTGGAATTTGAAAATTACGCCGAAGCGTTTACCGCATTAAAATCGGGAAAAGGGGATGCCTTGACAACGGATAATTCGATCCTTTATGGTATGGCGGCACAAGATCCTAACTATGAAGTGGTTGGCGGAACATTTACGAATGAGCCATACGGCATTGCCGTTCGAAAAGGCGATGAGAAATTCACGAAATACATCAATTCTTTCCTAAAAGAACTGAAGGAAAGCGGAGAGTATGATCGAATCAAGAAAAAATGGATTAAACAACAATAATGCATTTTAGAGCTGGACTAAAAATGGTCCAGTTTTTTTGGATTTTCTTATAATTTAGAGAGCCCTTTGATTCGTCCAATTTTGCACAAAAAACGATACTATATTTGGACTGTTTTTTCCTATTTTTCTGTAATATAGTGAAAACAGATAGAAAAAACAGCCTGTTTTACGCATGTTAGAAAGCGATTACAAAAATCAGGAGGGAGGAATCATGACGCTTGACTACCGCTCCATGGCCGTGTTAACGAAATTGGTTCGATCTCCTTCTTTTGTCACCGTTCAAGAATTAACGGAAAGTGTGAACTACCCTCCACTTACCACCCTTGCGGGTCGCTTGAAGTGGGGGCTTCTCGGGTAATCCTATCTAACGATAAGAAATTGACCGAGCTTACCCTCTCGTTCCGAAAGTTATTATTCTTTATGCTAATATGCGTAATCCTTCATTTTTGATATTGATTGCTGAATTGTGATCACGATCTAATACAAAACCGCAAGAACATTCATATACACGTTTAGATAATGGCATTTCTTTTTCCTTGCCACAACAAGAACATTTCTTAGTAGAAGGGAACCACTTATCGATTTTTACAAGTTGTTTCCCTTGTTCTTTTAGCTTGTATTCTAAGAAAGTAGTGAACATACCCCAGCCATTATCATGAACACTTTTTCCAAAATTGAGGGCTTGAGACATTCCTTTCATGTCTAAGTCCTCAATGATAACTGCGTCATAGGTTGATGCTAATTCTTTTGATTTATGGTGAAGAAAATTCTTGCGTTGATTGGCAATTTTCTCTTGTAACTTTGCTACTTTCAAACGTTGTTTTTCCCAACGTGCAGAACCTTTTTTTCTGCGAGAAAGAATTCGTTGTGCTTTTGCCAGTTTGTCTAATGCTTGTCGATAGTACCGTGGGTAATTGGCTTTCTCACCCTGTTCACTCTCGACATATAGACCGTCCATAGCAAAATCTAAGCCAACTACTTTTTGAATCTTTACTGACTGAATATCTTTCTCGTATTCTGTCAAAATCGAAATATAATATTTACCTGTCTTTGTTTTAGAAATAGTACAAGATTTGATTTTATAATCAGCAGGTATTTCTCTATGTCGGTTCATTTTCATTGGCTTTTTGATTTTTGGTAGTTTGATATGACCATTTTCTAGCTTAATATTGCCGTTGACCATATTGGTTGTGTAAGATTGTTTATTTTTCTTGCTTTTGAATTTAGGAAACTCCGCACGACCTTCAAAAAAGTTCTTATAAGCATTTTGCAAATTGATCTGTGCGTTTGCTAAAGCTAAAGAATCCACTTCTTTTAGGAATGGAAATTCATCTTTGTATTTCGCTGGTGTCGGGAATGCTTGTTGTTTAAGCGTTTCTTTATCGTTTTTGAATTTCTCATACGTTTCCTTACGTTCTTCCAGCATCTTATTGTAGACAAAGCGAACACAACCAAATGTTTTGGCTAATTGGATTTTCTGTTCTTTATTCGGATACAAACGAAATTTGAAGGCTTTGTTTTGTTTGGCCATATCAAATCACCTCACTTCTGACCTTGATTTTCAATGTATTTTTTTATGACTTCTATTGGTGCACCGCCTGTTGTAAGCAGGCAAAAGCTTCTTGACCAAAACATCTCTTTCCATAGTCTTTTTCGGATATGAGGAAAGTTTTTCTTTATCAGTCGAGAACTTGCACTCTTATAAGTATTGATGAACTTCGATAATTCAGAATTAGGATGTGCTTTGAATAGGATGTGGATATGATCCTTATCATGATTCCACTCTGTCAAAGTAATGTTGTATTTTTTTCCGATCTCAATGAACATATCTTTTGCAAAATCAGATATTTTATCGGTGAACACTTCTCTGCGATACTTTACAACTAATACAAGATGATAATGTAATAGGAACACTGAATGATTATTACTATCCAATTTCATTGATATATCAATCCTTTTTTATATATAAGACTGATTATATCAAAACCTTTGGCTAAAGCCAACCGAAATTCATCTCCCACCTACTCATTGGGCTACGCCCTGCACATTCCTTGAGGATGGGAGACTTCTTTCGGAAATCCGTTAAATAGGTCCATCCTTCTTCTTGATAAATTTTTCCCTCTTTCATCAGTCGGCCCATTGCTCGTTTAAAAGCCCCTTTGCTCATACGGAAGCGAGCTTGGATATCTTCGGGGTGGCTTTTGTCGCTATAAGGCATCGAGCCGCCACGCGTTTGCAAATAAGCCAATATGGCAGCGGCGTCTTCTTCAATCGCTTCATGAGTTCTTTTCAGAAGGGAGAGATTGACCGATCCGTCTGGTTTCACATCGATAATTCTGGCGTGGACCGTTTCGCCGAGGCCGGGTTCTTCCATCCTCTGCGATTCGTGAATAAATCCGCGGTACCCTTCCTCTGTTAAAACAAAGGTTCCTGACTTTAACGTACGATATACGACGCCGGTTACATCTTTATTGAAATCCTTCGCCGATGCTTCTACAAATAAATTTTTCATCACTTCTTCCGTTGCCAGTTTGGCATAAAGAAGCCCGTTCCGGTCCGTTTTCAAGGTGCAATAGAGACGTCCTCCTTTTTTCGGCCACACGTTCATGAGCGGTGGAAGGTCTCCTTTCGCGATCAAAATATCTTTATGAACCCGTGGTGCTAGATAAAACTCAGACAAGCATAAAAATAGCCCTTGCTGGCGGATCTCCAGTAGAATGAAAGTGTCACCCAACATTCGAAAGGAGAGATCCCCCATGCAAGAGCACTTTCATTTTACTACAGATCCAGCCAAACTTCAAAAACAATATGCCGCTATTTTCTGTTTTGTTTCTGCCCAACTGTCGTTGATTCAAATGTATCTTCATCGCCGCAACCGTCACTTGGTCAAGCAAGAAGACGAAGTGGTCATGGCGGTTCACCTTTTGGGGAAGCTGCTGGGCTTTTCTTCCGAACGAGCCTGGCATCGTTTTGTCACGGGAAATTTGTTCACAAACGGCTCGTTTCTTGAACGCTCCCGATACAACCGCCGCTGCCGAGCGCTTGGTTTCGCCATCAAATGGATCCGTCATGAGCTGGCGAAACGTGGCCAACACCATGCTTATGCGGTCGTCGACAGCTTGCCTCTTCCGTTGTGCCATCCCGCAAGAATGCAGCGCGTCAAGCGGTTTCGAGGGATCGCGGATATGGGGTATTGTGCTTCCAAAAAGCAATGGTACTACGGTTTCAAGCTGCATCTTCAAGTGACCAATCAAGGGCTGGCCATGGGCTATGTCGTGACGGAAGCGTCCTGCCACGACGTCAAAGCCGCTGAAACGGTGATGACTCAAATCCCTCATCCCTACAACTTTGGGGACAAAGGGTACATCAGCCACGCTCTTCGAGAAAAGCTGTACGAAGAACACCAAGCCGCGTTCTGGACACCGTCTCGACACAATCAAAAGCACGGCCCATCCAAGGCATGGGAAGAATGGATCAGGAAAAAACGCAAAGTCATCGAGACGGTGTTTTCGATTCTCGTAGACCAATACCGGATCACCGACATTCGAGCGAATTCCATTGCCGGGTTTGAAGTGGCACTCGATGGCATCTTGTTGGCTTATTCCTTGGTCACACTAGGGCTGGTTGAGCGCTGACACTCAACTAGCACCACGGGTATCTTTATGAATGCCAATAGAAATAAATACGCCCAGTTCACGATGGACATCCGCCACTTCAGCCCAGCCGTAGCGACCGATTTGAATCTCCGGGATGATCATAGTGGCCGCTAATCTTCCTTGTCGATCTTGAAAGATAAATACGTCAACTTGTTCATCAGGACGAAAACCGTCCGTTATGCCGCTTTTATGTAAAAGCACTCTATCTTTCCCATTCGTTAAAAACCAGCCGTATGGCATCTCTTTATCCGGTTTTAACGTTACCACCGTTCCTGCTTGCAGAGCAGCCATTCCATCATTTCCTTTCCTAGAAGATCTTATTTTTCTATTTTTTTCAATGAGCCGAAAAATCCTCGCTATAATGATGTTTTCCAATAGACCTTGCTTAAGGGTACCAAAAAAAGAACTGGACCGCAAAGGAATTCAGCTGCTCACAAAAAAAACGCCTCTATAAATTCAAATCATTCTTCTGATTTTCACCCGAAAGGTCATACATATGACCAGCCCCTTCCTGAATATAATGGGTATCAAACGTATATTTTACCGGACAGTCCTTATCAAATCTGCTTTTCAGAATAAAGCAAAGAAAGTGTTTTCCGTCTCAGGTAAAAACGGAATTTATCCAAGTATAGGAGCTGAGCATATTGCACATTCATGTCATTCAGCGCGGTGAAAACTTATTCACCCTCGCACGTCGATACGGAGTTTCCGTAGAAGATATTTCACTTGCCAATCAATTGGCGAATCCAAATCAGCTTGTGATCGGGCAAGCGCTAGTTATTCACAGCCCCGGACGGGAATATGTAGTAAAACAGGGAGATCAGCTCCGGCAAATCGCTGACAGGTTCGGCATTTCTGAACAGGCGCTTGCAGATTACAATCAAATTGCCAATCCGGCGCTTATTTTTGCCGGGCAAATTCTGTTTTTTCCCTACTCGATCTACACCGTTCGTCCAGGAGATAATCTTAGTAGAATCGCTGCACGCTTTGGAGTCACTGTACAACAGCTTCTTTCAGCCAACTCCCTTTCAAATCCGAATGTGCTTTCACCAGGTCAACGACTCATCGTTCCAGCCGCGAGAAGGCCCGTCATTGAAGTGAACGCCTATTCCGCTAGTACAGACGAAAGCAGCCGGCAAGAGGTGTTGAGGCTTGGAAAATATTTTACGTATTTAAGCCCCTTCAGCCATTCCATACGCGAAGATGGAACCCTTTCACCATTAAACGACGATAGACTCCTTCAGGCAGCAACAGCCAATCGAACAGAGACTTTGCTGGTGTTGACCAATTTTGTGAACGGCAGTTTCAACTCGGACAGAGCCGCTGCCATTTTGCGAAATCCCTCTCTGCAAGAAACATTGATCACCAATATTTTATCGGCAGTACGTTCCAAAGGATACAGAGGGGTCAATTTTGATTTTGAATATATCTATCCTCAAGATAGAGAAAATTATAATGCATTTTTGCGGAGGGTCGTAAGCCGGCTCAGGCCATTAGGGATATCGGTATCCACGGCTCTCGCCCCTAAAGAAAGAGAAAACCAGCCCGGTTTATTATATGAAGCACATGATTACCGGGCTCACGGTGAAATCGTCGATTTTGTCATCTTAATGACGTACGAGTGGGGATGGGCCGGGGGAAGACCATGGGCCATCGCACCGATCAATAAAATCAAACAAGTTTTAGATTACGCCGTTACCGCCATTCCTAGAAGAAAAATTATGATGGGTGCACCGTTATACGGCCGCGATTGGAGAATTCCATGGATGGAAGGGACCATTGCACGCACCATCAGTCCGCAGGAAGCCATTCAGTTGGCCGTTCGCTATCGAACAAGCATCGAATATAGCGAGGCATACCAGGCCCCGTTCTTTCATTACACTGATGAAACCGGCCAGCGGCATGAAGTATGGTTTGAAGATGCCCGCAGCATGCAGGCAAAAATGGATATCATTAAACAATACGGATTGCGCGGAATCAGTTATTGGGTTCTTGGCAACCCGTTTCCTCAAAACTGGGCCATTCAAAGCCGCAACTTTCAACCAAGAAAAAGAATGTAAAAAAGCCGGTCCTCGGCAACTAATTACAGAGGACCGGCTTTCCATGAGTTATGTCTAAAAATGCTCCATCTATATCCATCATTCCCACTATTTTCATCCGTTAGCCATGTTTCGCAGTTTTCATACTTATTATCCGTATCCTATTAAACTCCAATTCCTCTTTAATGCACTTTTTCCTTA
The DNA here is from genome assembly GCF_038007225.1 of Bacillus sp. FSL W8-0102. Taxonomy (NCBI): domain Bacteria; kingdom Bacillati; phylum Bacillota; class Bacilli; order Caryophanales; family Bacillaceae; genus Bacillus; species Bacillus sp. FSL W8-0102. The sequence continues at coordinate 3,075,177 of NZ_JBBOWT010000001.1, read as the reverse complement.
ATTAATACCCCTCTTTTGGCCATTTCCTTGATGTATTCCTTGCCGGGAACGATTGTCTCCGGCGGGTGCACCCCACGCTTTTGAATCGTACCCGTTCCGATCATTTGAGCAACAACGGAAAGAGTGTAAGCCGTCGATCTCGCCATGGCAGTCACTTTATGAATTCGATCGTTATAAGTCGTCATTTCAAATGTATGAACCGATCTTCTCCCATACTTTCTTCCTACAGTGATAACCCGCAACAATACGACATCATCTTTGCCTTTTAAATCGACAATCGGGTCGATCACTTTCAAAAAAACATCCCGAGGCTTGATTTTTTGTCCATTCACTTCAACTTCATAATCTTTCCTCGTTAAATTCAAATCGACGAGCAATTGGAATTTTTGCGCATGGCCCGGATAGCGGATGGTTTTATACTCTAAAACATCGAGATGGGGAAAAGTGCGGGAAAGAGTAGAGGTTCCTCCTGCCGTATGAAAGGCTTCAAGGGGGCCAAACTTTTCGAAATAAATTGGCTCTATTTCTGACAATGAGGGAACTTCCACTTTTCGTCCGTTGCGGATGATCAGCGAAGGATCCGTATAATGGTCAAACACACCTTCCATTGAAAATACATGATTGTATTCAAGGGGAGGATCAGGCTTAACGGGGATGCCGCCAACATAAATTTTGATTTCTTTTACTTCGTCTAATTGACTCGCCCCATATCCGGACAAAATATTAATCATACCTGGCGCTACCCCCAAATCAGGAATTAAAGTAACGCCGGCACCCTCCGCCGCTTTGTTCAGTTCCAAAACACGATCGGTCACATGGCCGATATGCCCGCCAAGATCGACCGAATGGACGCCGGCAGCAATCGCCGCCTTCGCAACCGCATAATTAAAAGAATAGAACAATGCATTTAATACAATATCATGCTTTCGCATCAATTGCACCAGTTGGGTTTCGTCGCCCGCATCTACAAAAACGGGATGAATCTTTGGCGAGTGCAGATCGGCGCATGCCAGCTTAGCTTTTTCGGTATCTACATCAGCCAACGTTACGAACTCCACCCCATCGCTATTCACTAAATCCCGGGCCGCCTCTTTCCCCATAAGACCTGCTCCTAACACTAAAGCTTTCATGTTATCAACCTCCTATTCTATTGAAGGTGAAAAAATGTTGGCATCATGGATACGACATCTTCTGTTTTCTGCCACCGTCCCGACCTTTATTCCCATACTATTCTACATTTAAAGATGACTATTAGAGGTTCGCCAAATGGAATCCATTTCCTATTTTCTGTTATCCCAATCAATCCATTCTTTTTATGTGTATTCAAGGGCGATTGTCCAGCGTTCCTTTTTCTTCAAAAAAAATTGGGCCTCCAACGATTTCGAGGCCCTACTATTTCATTCAATTTTGCAAATATTGGATGGCCGCTGCTGCCAGCACCTTGGCTGCATAAAGCATGGCACGTTCATCAATGTCGAATTTTGCATGATGATGAGGGAAAGAAGCGAGCTTTTCATGGTTTCCGGCTCCGGTTAAGAAAAACGTCCCCGGTACTTTTTGTAAATAATAGGAGAAATCTTCGCCTACCATTAAAGGGTCTGTTTCGAAAACATTTTCGATTCCCACCACTTTTTTCGCACATGCAGCTGCTAATTCGGTTTCTTTTGAATGATTTACCACCGGTGGATAGCCTTTTTCATAATGGAATTCATAATCCGCTTTTTTCGCCAGGCAAAGAGTTCGCAAAAGTGTTTCCATCTGTTCTATGATCAAATTCTGAATTTCCGGCTTGAACGTTCGAACCGTCCCTTTGATCACCGCTTGATCCGGAATCACATTAAATGTTTCTCCCGCATGAAAAGAACCAACGGAAATAACAGCGGACTCCACTGGATTAATCGTTCGTGAAGGGATTTGTTGAAGCAGTTGAAGATAATTAGCTGCTATTAAGATGGGATCGATCGTTTCATGCGGCTGGCCGCCATGTCCTCCTTTTCCTTTGATCACCGCTGTAAAATTGTCAGCTGCCGCCATGATCGGTCCTTTTCGAATGGCTATTTTTCCAACGGGAATCGGTGTCCAAAGATGGGTGCCAAATATGGCATCCACTCCGTCCAGACAGCCATCCTCAATCATCGGAAGAGCACCGCCGGGAGGCACTTCCTCAGCAAACTGATGAATGAGGACAATGTTTCCTTTTATATGACCACGATAGGTTTGAAACGCTTTTGCGACCGACAAAAGCAGGGCCGTATGGGCATCATGTCCGCAGGCATGCATGACGCCAGGTACTTTCGAACGGTAAGGAACTTGTTTTTCATCTTGTATAGGCAGTGCATCAAAATCAGCCCGAATCGCCACTGTTTTTCCTGGCTGTTCTCCTTGAATGATGCCGACTACACCTCTTCCGCCTACCATCGTTCTCGTTTTAATCCCTAAATCATTTAAATATTCCGAAATTTTAGCCGGTGTTTTTTCCTCTTGAAAAGAAAGTTCTGGATATTGATGAAAAAATCTTCTTAATGAGACCGTTTCCGGAAAAATCGCATCCAGCTCGCTGAACACTTTCTCAATCACGCCGCCTCCTCCTTTCTACTTTTTCAATTATATGCTGAAAATTTCTAATTAAAGAGTACTGTACTTCGGAATGTACAAAACTGTATATGAGAATGTTTTCAACAAAAAAGGCGGAATTCCTGTCCATTCATACAACAGATCAGCTTGTATCCCCTTCCAAATCGCGTTCAAGAAAGGGGATATGAAAAGATGGCTTTCTTTTTTAGCTGTTCGGATACACCGAAATGGAGACTTCGCCATTTTCAGCATGAATGGAAGCTTGTCCGCCAATCGGAATGGTGGCGATTGGATCGGTATGCCCAAAGTTGACATTCGCAATAACCGGCACTCCTTTTAATTCTTTCTTGCTAAGAATCATTTTCTTTAATGCTTCGAGTGTCATGTTTGAATTTTTTTGAAAACGGCCGATGATGATGGCTTTGATCCCTTCAGCGTCCGGAAGATGCAGCAAAGATTGAAGCTGTCGGTCAAACGCGAATGGATGGCATTCTTCATCGTCCTCAAGAAAAAGCACAGCGTCCTTTAATGAAGGCATAAATTCCGTCCCTTGCAGCAAATTTACAGTCGATAAATGTCCGCCGACAAGAGTGCCTTCTCCTTCACCTTCTTGAAGGATGTCGTAATCGGATTGCGGATAATAGATTCGGTCCTCTTTCTCCACATGCCATTTGTCATCGCTCCACTGCTTAGAAGGTTCAATGTCGAAAGGAGCATCATTTGTGAGCGCCTCCAAAAAACATTGCATCGTATAATCGGATGGCACTTTCATGCCCAATGTTGAAAAATGAGGTCCGTAGTACGTAATAAGGCCGGTTTTCCGGTAAATCGCCAGTTGAAGAGCGGTAATATCGCCGCATCCGCACAAAATTTTAGGGTGTTCTTTGATCAAGTCGTAATCCATTTCTTTTAACATTATTTCCGAAAGAAGTCTCCCACTTCAAGCGTGTGAAGGGCGATAGCCCAACGATAAGTGGGGAGATGAATTTCGGTTGGCGTTAGCCAAAGATTTTGGTATAATCAAAATGTTCCCGTTGTGGGAACGAAAAAGAAATGCCATTATCTGAACGTGTATATAAATGTACTTGCGGCATTGTATTAGATCGTGATCACAATTCAGCAATCAATATCAAAAATGAAGGATTGCGCTTGTTAGAATTAGCATGAAAATACAAACTCCCGGAACAGGAGGGTTAGCTCGGTCAATTTCCTGTCATGAGACAGGATTACCCGAGAAGCCCCCACTTCAAGCAACCCGAAAGGGTGGTAAGTGGAGGGTAGTTCACAAGCTGGTTGCTGTTATAGCCTCCGACCGCCGTTAATATCGCTTTTACTCGTTTATCTTGAAAAGCTTCGTGCAAATCTTCTAGACGGTGTTCAACCGAAGTAGAAAAAAACTCATCATGCTCCTCGACATGTTGGCCAAATGTAACATGAAAGCCCAATTTCTCTAATCGTTCTTTGGCTAATTGCAGCTGCTCTCCTTTGACAAGCGCCATACTGGTCGAAGGAGCGATGACACGGATTTCATCCCCCGGTTCCAATCTTGCTGGAAACATGCCTTTTCCTCCTATCTATCGATGTTGTATTTTTCTGCAAACAAGGACCGTTCTCAAGAAGCTCATTCGAACAGCGTGACAAATCTATTATTTTACTATCACAAAACCTAATGCCTCGGCGCCCAAAGAATCACGCCAACTCCCACTAAACAAATCAAAGCACCGAGCCAATCATATAAATCGGGCGTTTTTCTATCGACTCCCCATCCCCACAGGACAGAAAGAAAAATAAAGACACCGCCATAAGCGGCATAAACTCGCCCGAATGCCGGATAGCTTTGTAACGTTGGAATGATACCATACAGGACAAGTACAATCGCTCCAATAACCCCGTACCAGAATGAATATTGTTCACGAATCCACAGCCAAATCAAATAACCGCCGCCGATTTCCGCCAATCCCGCCAGCAAAAACAAAGCCGCCGCTCTTCCCATTGCTCACACCCCAAAAATTTCATCTTCCTCGTTTTATTATAAACTAGAAAAATAGGTTTGTCAGAATAGGATGGCAGCAAGAAAGAAGATAAATGCAATGGTCATCTCTCTAGGTCATTTTGTCATTTAGATTGATCACTCGTTCCCCAGAGCGGACACCCTATCACCAGACAGTCGAAAACCATGAAAAATCCCTCCTGTGAGACAGGATGAGCTTTTTCAAAACTGTCTGTACAAAAGGGATTCACTTTAGAAGAGATTGGCTTTTCATTAAGAAAACAATTTCATCAAATAGCCAAGAAGAATACCGACAATGCCAAAGTCAGCGTCACCGAACGTTGTTCCTTCGAAACCAAGCGATCCGAGGACCGGAAGGAGAATAGCCGGCAAGAACGAAATCAGCAGTCCGTTTGCGAATGAGCCGATCACGGCGCCTCTTCGGCCACCGGTTGCATTTCCGAATACACCCGCCGCTGCTCCTGTGAAAAAGTGAGGAACAAGACCGGGCACAATGACTTTTAAGTGGAACAAAGGAAGCAAAAACATCGAAACCAGCCCGGCCACAAAACTAGTTAAAAATCCGATAATAACGGCATTTGGCGCAAAAGGAAAAACAGTTGGGCAATCCAGCGCAGGTTTCGCATCTTTTACAAACTTATCGGCTATCCCTTTAAACGCAGGAACAATTTCTGCGATGATCAAACGAACGCCCGATAAAATGATATACACTCCGGCGGCAAAGGTAATCGATTGCATAAAAGAAAAGACTAAGAAATTCGTTCCGCCGCTTAGCTCCTTTTCGATAAATGCAGGACCGGCGAAACCGGCAACGATGAAGAACAAGATGCACATTGTCAACGATACGGCTACTGAAGTATCCCGCAAAAATCCCAGTGATTTCGGGACTTTTATTTCTTCCGTTGTACGTTCCTTGTTTCCGAATACTTTGCCCAAAAATCCGGCCACAAAGTAGCCAAAGGAACCAAAGTGTCCTACGGCGATATCATCCGAACCCGTAATTTGGCGTACGAACGGCTGCAGGATGATGTATAAAATTTTGTGTAAAGCATTTTACTAGATCAAAAGAAAAAAGGTAGGGTATTCTCTGATTGGACCAAAAATCTTAGAGAAAGGAGTACCCTACCTATGTCTAAAAGAAGTATACCGAATGTCGACTGGGCAAATCAACTGGAAAGTGTCATTCGTCAGTTTGTAAAGGAAAAATTAGAACTGATCATGCGGGAAGAAATCAAGAATTTCCTCGAAATAGAGCAGGCCGGAACATCGAATATGAGAAACGGCTACTATCAACGAAATCTAGATACGCAATATGGCCGGATTGAAGGTCTTTTGGTCCCTAGAGACCGAAACGGAGAATTTCAAACCCAATTGTTCGCTCCTTACCAACGCCATACGGGCTGGCTCGAGGAAGCCATCATCAAGATGTATCAAAGTGGTATGAGTACGCGTGAAATTGGCAAGTTTATTGAACGAATTTTAGGCAAGGCCTATTCTCCTTCAACGATCAGTCGTATGACCGATATCGTGAAAGAAGACATTGAGAAATGGCACAAACGTCCCCTGCACAAACGTTATTCTGTCTTATATTTAGACGGCTTGTATGTAAAACTTCGTCGCGATACCGTGGAGAAAGAAGTGGTTTATGTGGTGTTAGGGGTGAACGAAGAAGGATATCGCGAAATTCTTGATTTCTTTGTGGGAGGACAAGAAAGCGCCTATGTATGGCAGGAAATTCTTCAACACCTCTACCAAAGAGGCGTCAAGGAAGTGCTTCTTGGCGTCTTCGATGGCCTTCCGGGGCTGGAGGAAGCCTTTAAGGCGGTGTATCCGAAAGCCGATGTGCAGCGCTGTGTCGTGCACAAAGTCCGCAACACCCTAAATCGTGTTCGGAAAAAAGATCAATTTGAAGTGGCAGAGGATCTCAAACTGATTTATCGCGCACCGAATAAGGAGATGGCGTTACAGATGTTTCAACAGTTTGAGTCGAAATGGTCGAACAAGTATCCGAGAGAAGTTCAATCTTGGGCCAATGAGTTGGATGTCCTCCTTACATTTATGGATTATCCAAGCAGTATTCGAAGTGTGATTTACACGACCAATGCCATTGAACGAACGATCAAAGAGATTCGGAAACGTCTAAAGCCGATGAACAGTTTGAGTAGTTTAGAAGCCGCTGAAAAAATCGTGTATTTGACGATTCAAGATTTTAACGAGAAATGGGCAGGAAGAAAGTTACGAGGATTTGCCGAAGCGCATGAAGCTCTTCAACGAATGTTTGAAGAACGTTATTGTTAACCAAATATTGTAAATAAACAAAATAAGGGGATTCTCCCTTTCCACGCAAGAGACTGAATATTCAGTCTCTTGTGTGGAGAAAATCAGTCCCCTATCAATTCAAATCCATTTCAGAGAAACCCTACCCCATTTACATTACACAAAATTCTTGACGGTACCGGCTGCAGAATCGCAGGAGAAATTATCATTAATAATCCGAGAATGATCGATCCAATAATAACAAGGGGTACTCCGGTTATTCCGCCCGTTGCCAGAACGGCAGAAATTAAACATGCCATGAATAAAGTATGATGTCCGGTTAAAAAAATGTATTTAAAAGGGGTAATCCTAGCCAAAATAATATTCACGATCATACCAAATACCATTATTAATGCCGTTTCACTACCAAATGTTTTTTGGGCGATGGCCACTATCGCTTCATTGTTGGGAATAACGCCTTGAATGCGAAAGGCATGTTGAAACATTTTACTAAAAATATCAAGGGCGCCTACGAGAATATTCGCTCCGCCGCTTAAAATCACAAATCCCATAATCGTCTTTAACGTTCCAGACACCGTTTCTGCCGCATTTTTCTTTTGCAGCAGCAAACCGACAAGCGCAAATATGCCGACTAAAATGGCGGGAGTCCCTAAGATGTCCTTCATTAAAAAGTCCAGCATGGCTTTTTCCTCCTAAAAGTATTTTTCAAGCTCTCTTCTGATTTCATTTTGATCGAGAATGTTTTTCAATGCGACAACCGTTCTTTTTCCATCCTCCAAGTTTTCTACAATCTCTTTAGAGCCAAGATAAATATCCGCTTGTTCCGATTTGCTTGTTGCCAGATCCGTATGACTGACCTCCGCTTCTACGCCCATTTCTTTCAAGATTTTTTTTACATTCATTTCCACAATTAAACTGCTTCCTAATCCGTTTCCGCAAACGACTAAAATCTTTTTCATATTCCATCTCTCCTTATTCTTTTGAATATTGATTGATTAAATCGAGAATCTCTTTTTTTGTGTCCGCCTTAATTAATTGCTCGATATTTTGAGAATCTGACAGCAAATTAGATAATTGAGACAACGCTTTTAAGTGCGTTTCATTGTCCACGGCTGCCAAGACAATAACCAAATGAACATTGCGTGAACCATCCTCTGCAAAGGGTACTCCTTTTTTTAAGCGCAGCAATGTCATTCCCAGCCGATTGACTCCTTTTTCAGGCCTTGCATGAGGAATCGCTACTTTTGGTGCAATGACGATATACGGTCCCAACTCATGGACGCTTTCAATCATGGCATCGACATATCCTTCCGTGACCGCACCCGTTTTCAGCAGTGGCTCCGCCGCCGTTTTTATGGCATCTTCCCAGCTATTCTCCTCCTCTTTTAACACAATGTGGTCTTCATCAATCAATTCATTTAGCATCGGTTTGTATACCTCCTTCATCGTCGGGGAAGGAACGGACAAAAATTCCTTTACCTTTCGTGCAAGACCTTCATAGTCGTGGATATCTGCATACTTTTCAATCATATTCATGAATGCTTGGACGGAAAGATTTTCTCTGTCATTTGTAAAGTGGTTCGTCCATTTCAGCAACTTGTTTTTTTCTGCTTCATTCATAATCGGATTTGTCAAAAATACAGGAATGCCGCGATCTTGAAGCGGTACAGTAGATACCACAAAATCGACATCAAGGTTTGCAGAATCATATTGTCTTTTCGTCAAGCTATCTACAATCTCGACGTTTGGCAACAGCTCTTTAAGCTGTCTATGCATAATCAAAGACGTTCCTACTCCATTCGCACATACGATCACCGCTTTTTTACGTTGATGCCCTTCTGCCTCTTCACGATTGAGCCATCCCCCGAAGTGGACGGCCAGCAAAGCTGTTTCGTCGTCAGGAATAGGCTTTCCCACCAGCTTTTGAAAATGATTAATCACCTTTTTGGTTAAGGCAAATACGTCCGCATAATTGGTTTTAATGGAGTCAAAGAGAGGATTGTTCACTTTGATCCCGTATTTCAGCCGATAAAAAGCGGGTTTCAAATGTAATAGCAGATGATTCTCCACCGCTTTTCGATCTCGAAAGAACACACAAGAGTATTTTTGAAAATCGCCCACCATTTTTTGACATACTTCTTGCAGAGCAGCAACGTCAGAATTCCTCGCATCCAGATTTTGAGAATGGATAACTTTAGAACTGAGTAAGTGAGTTGTCAAAAAATAGATCTCGTCTTCCGGTATCTCCAGCTTGAAACAACGCTCCAACTGCTTGCCGATATGTTGAGCGGCCAAATATTCTTTTGTAGAACGGAGAATGTCTTTTTCAACCGGATCCATTTCCACAAAATACCCTTGCTTGATTCTTTTCGAAAAAAGATAAACACGCAAACTTAACGTTTGAACATCTTCATCCGTAAAGTGAAGATTTAACATACTTTCGCTTTCGGAAATCATCTTGTAAATCAAGTTTAAATGTTCAGTTGTAATTTCATGTAAAACGGGAAAGAATCCATTCATCCATTCTTTATTGCCACTATGCTGGGACAAGAAGTAAACAAGGGCATTCCTTAAATCCAGTTCTTTCCCAAAGAGGATATACCCTTTCTTTTTAGTGGAAACGATTTGTACATGAAACTTTTTGCATTCTTCTTTCAACCCTTTGATATCTTCTATCACCGTATTCCGACTGACATCCACCATCTTCAATAAATCTGCTAGAAAGACGGGGCGCTCCTTCATCAGAAGCGAAACCATCATTTTGGCTTTTCGTTCTTTCGGCGAATATTCATAATGCCGATAGACAAAGGGTATTTTCTTCGGAATCTCTCGTTTTGATTTTTCTTCCAAGTAGAAACCTTGAGAGCGAACGTACTGAACGGAAGGAAGTTTTTGTTTTTCCAACCAATAGTTGATCTTTTTCATATCATAGTAAACTGTTCGCTTTGAAACATTTAACGGATTTCCGAAAGAAGTCTCCCATCCTCAAGGAATGTGCAGGGCGTAGCCCAATGAGTAGGTGGGAGATGAATTTCGGTTGGCTTTAGCCAAAGGTTTTGATATAATCAGTCTTATATATAAAAAAGGATTGATATATCAATGAAATTGGATAGTAATAATCATTCAGTGTTCCTATTACATTATCATCTTGTATTAGTTGTAAAGTATCGCAGAGAAGTGTTCACCGATAAAATATCTGATTTTGCAAAAGATATGTTCATTGAGATCGGAAAAAAATACAACATTACTTTGACAGAGTGGAATCATGATAAGGATCATATCCACATCCTATTCAAAGCACATCCTAATTCTGAATTATCGAAGTTCATCAATACTTATAAGAGTGCAAGTTCTCGACTGATAAAGAAAAACTTTCCTCATATCCGAAAAAGACTATGGAAAGAGATGTTTTGGTCAAGAAGCTTTTGCCTGCTTACAACAGGCGGTGCACCAATAGAAGTCATAAAAAAATACATTGAAAATCAAGGTCAGAAGTGAGGTGATTTGATATGGCCAAACAAAACAAAGCCTTCAAATTTCGTTTGTATCCGAATAAAGAACAGAAAATCCAATTAGCCAAAACATTTGGTTGTGTTCGCTTTGTCTACAATAAGATGCTGGAAGAACGTAAGGAAACGTATGAGAAATTCAAAAACGATAAAGAAACGCTTAAACAACAAGCATTCCCGACACCAGCGAAATACAAAGATGAATTTCCATTCCTAAAAGAAGTGGATTCTTTAGCTTTAGCAAACGCACAGATCAATTTGCAAAATGCTTATAAGAACTTTTTTGAAGGTCGTGCGGAGTTTCCTAAATTCAAAAGCAAGAAAAATAAACAATCTTACACAACCAATATGGTCAACGGCAATATTAAGCTAGAAAATGGTCATATCAAACTACCAAAAATCAAAAAGCCAATGAAAATGAACCGACATAGAGAAATACCTGCTGATTATAAAATCAAATCTTGTACTATTTCTAAAACAAAGACAGGTAAATATTATATTTCGATTTTGACAGAATACGAGAAAGATATTCAGTCAGTAAAGATTCAAAAAGTAGTTGGCTTAGATTTTGCTATGGACGGTCTATATGTCGAGAGTGAACAGGGTGAGAAAGCCAATTACCCACGGTACTATCGACAAGCATTAGACAAACTGGCAAAAGCACAACGAATTCTTTCTCGCAGAAAAAAAGGTTCTGCACGTTGGGAAAAACAACGTTTGAAAGTAGCAAAGTTACAAGAGAAAATTGCCAATCAACGCAAGAATTTTCTTCACCATAAATCAAAAGAATTAGCATCAACCTATGACGCAGTTATCATTGAGGACTTAGACATGAAAGGAATGTCTCAAGCCCTCAATTTTGGAAAAAGTGTTCATGATAATGGCTGGGGTATGTTCACTACTTTCTTAGAATACAAGCTAAAAGAACAAGGGAAACAACTTGTAAAAATCGATAAGTGGTTCCCTTCTACTAAGAAATGTTCTTGTTGTGGCAAGGAAAAAGAAATGCCATTATCTAAACGTGTATATGAATGTTCTTGCGGTTTTGTATTAGATCGTGATCACAATTCAGCAATCAATATCAAAAATGAAGGATTACGCATATTAGCATAAAGAATAATAACTTTCGGAACGAGAGGGTAAGCTCGGTCAATTTCTTATCGTTAGATAGGATTACCCGAGAAGCCCCCACTTCAAGCGACCCGCAAGGGTGGTAAGTGGAGGGTAGTTCACAGGGTTCTGAAACAAGGGATCAATCGTAATGGTTCTGCAGATGACTTTCATAAAAGACAAAGACCGGACAGCTTCATAAAGAAGCCAACGGTCTTTTTTTGTAACAAAAACTGAATATTCTGATTATTCTGTTTACAGAGAGCGCATCGTACGGTAGTATGTCAAATAAAGGATGGTAATCAGTTTTATGGGAAAAAAATCATTGAAAGAAAAGATTATCGATACAGCGCTGATTCTTTTTGAAAAAGAAGGCTACCACGGGGTGACAGTTGATCGGATTGTAGAACAATGCGGCACATCCAAAGGCGGTTTTTATCACAACTTTAAATCGAAAGATGAATTGCTTTTTCACATTCATGATATTTTTATTTCTTATGTCATTGAAAAAGCGCAAGAAGCATATGATCGATATACGACGCCCGTTTCCAGAATGTGTGCCATCATTCAATCGTTTACGAAAGTATTTGGAATGTATAAACCCCACATCACTGTTTTTTACCAAGAAAGCACCTATCTTAAAGGAGAATTTGAGATCAACATCAATCGGAAGCGCAAACAATATAAAAATATCATTTTGCAAATTGTTCGGGAAGGGCAAGAATCCGGTGATTTTCGTTCAGAAGTCCCTGCTGAAATCACCGTCATGGCGGTCATCGGAATGGTGAACTGGTTGTATAAATGGTTTCATGAAGAAGGGCCGCTTTCCATTGAAGACATTGGAAAAATCTACGTTGATTTAATCTTTCATGCCCTTTTAACGGAAAAAGGCATGAAAGATCCGGCAGCACAAGAGCATCTGCTTCGAAATCAGCCGGTAAAGCGGTGAATGAATGGTACTAAAATGGCAAATAAAAAGGGCGACCTCGATCAGTTGGTTCACACGAATATAGACCGACTAGTCGGTTATTAAAAAGGGGGAATTTTCATGAATTTTGAGTTGACAAAAGAACAGCAAATGATCCGTGAAATGGTCAGTGATTTTGCTGAAAAGGAAATCAAACCTTATGCTAGAGAACTTGATCAAAAAGCGGAATTTCCATATGAAACGTTTAAAAAAATGGGCGAACTTGGCCTGCTTGGTATTCCGTTTCCGGAAAAATATGGGGGATCGGGAGGGGATACGATTTCCTACTGTATTGCTGTAGAGGAAATCGGCAAAGCGTGTGGGGGGACAGGTCTCAGTTATGCCGCCGCTATCAGCCTTGGTGCTAGTCCCATCTATTATTTTGGTACGGAGGAACAGAAGAAACAATGGCTCGTTCCAATGGCAAAAGGGGAAACACTGGGCTCTTTCGGTCTGACAGAACCTAATGCCGGGTCCGATGCTGGGGGCACGAGAACCACAGCGATTTTAGACGGAAATGAATATGTTATTAATGGAGAAAAGTGCTGGATTACGAATGCGGGATTTGCTAGACAAGTTATTGTAACCGCTGTCACTGGCAGACGGGATAACGGCCGGCCGATTGTTTCAGCCATCATTGTGCCTACGAATAAGCCAGGTGTTCAAATCTCTTGTGACTATGAAAAAATGGGAGTAAGAGCGTCTAATACTTGTCAAATTGTACTCGACAACGTGCGTGTGCCGAAAGAGAATTTGCTCGGCGATCCAGAAAAAGGATTCAGCCAATTTCTTTATACACTGGACGGAGGTCGAATATCCATTGCGGCTCTTTCTGTCGGCATTGCACAAGCAGCGTTTGAAAAAGCTCTTCGTTATGCTAAAGAACGATATCAGTTTGGTCAACCCATTTCAAAATTCCAGGCTATTCAATTTAAATTAGCGGATATGGCAATGGAGATTGAACTCGCTCGCAACCAAGTTTATAAAGCGGCATGGCTGAAGGATCAAGGAAAACCGTTCTCAAAAGAAGCGGCAATCGCCAAATTGTTTGCCTCCGAAACCGGTTTTCGCGTTTGCAATCAAGCGATTCAAATTCATGGAGGATATGGGTATATGCGTGAATATGATGTAGAGAGACACTTGCGCGATATAAAATTAATGGAAATCGGCGAAGGAACATCCGAAATCCAAAGGCTCGTCATCGCGCGTCAACTTGGTTGCTAAAACCATTTTTAGGAGGAGAAAATGGCCGAATTACTACGTAAAACGGTTGGGCAGTTGTTGGAGGAAAAGGTGCATGATTTTCCGGATCACGAGGCATTAGTATATGCCGACCGCAATCTTAGATGGACCTACAGTGAATTGAACGAAGAGTGCAATTTGGTCGCGAAAGGCTTAATGGCGCTAGGGGTGGAAAAGGGAGATCATTTGGCTGTCTGGACCACCAATACCCCAGAATGGGTTGCGCTCCAGTTCGCCACCGGGAAAATGGGCGGCGTTTTAGTTACGGTTAATACGAATTATCGAACCATGGAACTGGAATACTTGCTGAGGCAATCCGATGCCAAGACTTTAATCTTAATAGAAGGATACAGGGGAATTTCTTATGTGGATACGATTTATGAAATATGCCCTGAGCTTCGCCATTCCCAGCCTGGAGAACTGCAATCGAAAAGACTGCCGCTCTTAAAAAATGTGATTGTTTTAAGCGAAAAACCATATAGTGGAATGTACAATTGGTCTCAATTGATAGAAAAGGGGAAAAGAATCAGTGTTCAAGAACTGAAAGCACGGTCTCGATCTCTTCATCCTGATGACGTCATTAATATGCAATACACTTCGGGAACGACCGGATTTCCGAAAGGGGTTATGTTGACTCATTATAATCTCGTCAACAACGCCCGCAATATCGCTGAATGCATGAAGCTTACGAAAGATGACCGTTTATGCATTCCTGTTCCTTTTTTCCATTGCTTCGGCTGCGTGATCGGTACACTTGCCTCTGTAAGTGTCGGAGCGACGATGGTTCCGGTTCAGGAATTTGACCCTGAGGCTGTCCTGCAAACGGTAGAAAAAGAAAAATGCACAGCCCTTCATGGCGTTCCGACGATGTTTATTTCAGAATTGAATCACCCGAACTTCTCAAAATACAATTTAACGACTTTAAGGACGGGGGTGATGGCGGGTTCTAATTGCCCGATGGAAGTGATGAAGGCAGTCATGGAAAAAATGGGGATGAAGGATATTACCATATGCTACGGACAGACGGAATCTTCGCCTGTCATCACTCAAAGCCGCACGGACGACCCGGTTTCGTTGCGGGTGGAAACAGTAGGAAAAGCATTGCCTCATGTCGAAGTAAAAATTGTGGAACCAGGCAGCAACCGCGTGCTGCCGGCGAACACACAAGGGGAACTCTGTACAAGAGGCTATCATGTGATGAAAGGCTATTATAAAAATCCGGAGGCAACAAAAGAAGTAATAGATGAAGATCACTGGCTCCATACAGGCGATTTGGCGGTAATGGATGAAAATGGCTATGTACGGATTACCGGTCGCCTAAAAGATATGATTATCCGCGGCGGGGAAAATATTTATCCAAGAGAAATCGAGGAATTTCTTTATCAACACCCGAAAATTTTAGATGTGCAAGTAGTGGGAGTGCCGGATGAGAAATTCGGGGAAGAAGTAGGCGCATGGATTATTTTGAAAGAAGGAGAAACAGCCGATGCCGAGGAAATACGAGCGTTCTGCAAAGGAAAGATATCACGGCACAAAGTTCCAAAATACGTTTTCTTTACAGATGAATATCCGATGACTGCTTCGGGAAAAATTCAAAAATTTAAACTTCGGGAAAGGTATTTAGAGGATATAAAGGGGAGATAAGATGTTTTCCAAAATTTTAATCGCCAATCGGGGGGAAATTGCCAGACGAATCATTCGCACTTGCAAAAAGATGGGGATTGAAACAGTCGCCGTCTATTCGGAAGCGGACAAGGATTCACTGCATGTTCATGAGGCCGATGAAGCGTTCTGCATTGGAAAGCCTCCTGTCAATCAAAGCTATTTAAATATGGATGCTATCATCCGTGTTGCCAAGGAGTCCGGAGCGGAAGCGATTCATCCGGGATACGGATTGTTATCTGAAAATAGCGAATTTTCGAGGGCGTGCCACGATGAAGGACTTGTTTTTATTGGTCCCGGTTCCGATATCATTAAAGCGATGGGAAGCAAAATTGAAGCGCGAAAAACAATGAAACAAGCCGGAATGCCAATTATAGAAGGAATCGATATTCCCCTCCGGAATGAAGAGGAAGCTGTATTGGCTGCAAAAGAAATCGGCTATCCCCTTATGTTAAAGGCTTCTGCAGGCGGTGGAGGGATTGGCATGCAAGTGATTCGTTCTGAAGAAGAGCTGCGAAAAGCATTTGCCGGCAATAAAAAACGAGCGGAATCATTTTTTGGGGACGGGACGATGTATGTAGAAAAGTATATTGAAGACTCGCATCATATCGAGGTGCAAGTGTTAGCCGATTCATTTGGAAATGCTGTAGCGCTTTGGGAACGGGAATGTTCCATTCAAAGACGAAATCAAAAAGTGGTGGAAGAAGCCCCATCTCCATTTATTAGCGAATCTACTCGGAAAAAAATGTTGGCGTCGGCGCTGCAAGCGGTTCGGAAAATCGGCTATACCAATGCGGGTACGATGGAATGTTTAGTCGATAAAAATCAAAATTTTTACTTTTTGGAAATGAACACAAGACTTCAAGTGGAACATCCTGTCACAGAAGAAATCACCGGATTGGATCTTGTTGAGCACCAAATCAAAATAGCAGCCGGAGAAAGGCTGGAATTTTCCCAAGAAGATATCAAAAGAGACGGCCATGCGATTGAAGTAAGAATTTATGCGGAAGATCCGAATACATTTTATCCATCGCCAGGCAAAATCACTTTTCTGCGATTGCCGGAAGGGGAGGGCATTCGGCATGAAACGGCCATCGAAAAAGGGACGGTGATCACTCCATTTTACGATCCGATGATCGGCAAATTGATTGTCTGGGGAAAAGACCGTCAAGAAGCGTGCAATCGGTTGATCGAGGCTCTGAAACACTATCAAATTGAAGGGATTAAAACCAATATCCCAATGCTTTTAAAAACGGTGTCCCATGAGCGGTTTTTAGCCGGAGACACGACAACGCAGTTTGTGAATCGTCATTATTTGCAAGAAAGCACCAAGCAGCCGAAAACGTCATAAGAGGAAGCCGATTGAAAAAGGAGAATCATACCTTCCTTGCCTTCATAGTTTTTCATTATGACCATCAGTAAGATGTATACGAAAAAATATCTGAATTTTCTAGGCTAGTTGTATAATCAAATGCAACAAGCATAAAAAATGAAAAACCATAGATAAACCACGTATGATTAAGTCGACTAAAACAATATCGATACGGAGGATTTATCTATGGCAATTACTAATTCTACCATAGGAGCTCGGCATTTCAAACACTTAACGGCTTATGACCGTGGGAAAATTGCGGCCTTACACGCTGCTGGTAAGACTCAACAGGAGATTGCAGATTATGTTGGTTGTCACAAAAGCACCATCTCCCGTGAGTTAAGAAGAGGTACAGTGCCACAAAGAAAAAGCAACGGGAAAATTGTTCATGTCTATTTTCCAGACACAGGTCAACTTCTCTATGAGAGAAACAGGAAAGCCTGTGGCCGCAAGCTAAAACTAGACGATGCCATCGAGTTTATTAAGTATGCCGAAACTCAGATCCTTGATAAGAAATGGTCTCCTGATGCGGTATGTGGGAGAGCCAAACGTGATGGGAAATTCAAAGACAAAATGGTTTGCACCAAGACCCTTTATAACTATATTGATCTAGGACTTATAGGCGTTAAAAACATTGACCTACCTATGAAAATTACCCTGAACACCAAGAAAAAACGTAACCGGAAGAATAAGAAGATCTTAGGACGCAGTATCGATGAGCGACCAATTGAAGTCAATGAACGCCAAGAGTTTGGTCACTGGGAAATTGATACGGTTATAGGCAAGAAGACTAAAGATCAGGCCTTATTGACTCTTACTGAGCGCAAAACCCGTAAAGAAATAATTTTGAGAGTGACAGCCAAGGATAGTCTATCCGTTTCAGAAGTCATATCTCAGTTGAAAGTGTCTTATGGTAATCGGTTCTCTAAAGTGTTTAAAACCATTACGGCTGATAACGGTTCTGAATTTGCTGACCTCGGCCTTAGTGTTGAAAAAGATCTAACAGAGGTTTATTTTACACACCCTTACACATCCTGTGAACGAGGAACCAACGAGCGTCATAATGGCCTTATTAGGCGCTTCATACCAAAGGGGAGACCCATTTCCTCTGTGGCAGACGAAACCATTACCTATGTTGAAAATTGGTGTAACCATCTTCCAAGGAAGATCCTCAATTATCGTACACCTGAGGAGTGTTTCCAAATAGAGTTAGCTGGCTTAGCTTCTTAACCTTAAGCCAGCTAACCCAAAGGGTTGGTTTTTAGCAACTTGACAAAGAGCCTCTGCGGGCATGGCTACCAGCCATGAAGCCAGGTATACGGTACTGGCTGGGCCAACCAGGCTACCATGCCCACCACTCCACGTCAAGTCGCGCAGAGTGTCCCGATTCTACTTAATCATGGGTTATCTGGTCTTTCAATACTTGTTGCATTTAATATTGCAATTTAAGTCTGAATTTTCTATAAAAATAAAGGCCGCCTTTCCTTGTTTAGTATAGAAAATTGATCGACGAGAAGCAGTGGAAAAGGAGGCAATAATTTGTTGGCGGAATACGAGTAATAGGATGTCAGGGGGATGAAAATATGAGTACCATTCAAGCGAGCATGGCCGGAAGTGTATGGAAAATACTGGTTTCAGAGGGGGAGAAAATAACATCAGGTCAAGATGTGATCATTCTCGAATCAATGAAAATGGAAATTCCCATTTCTTCAGATGAAGAGGGAATCGTAAAAGCCATTCATGTTCAAGAGGGGGATTTTGTCAACGAAGGGGACGATTTGATCGAAATGGAGTAGGGAGGGGATGTTTTTGAAATGGCCCAAGAAAGTACACATTAAAGAAGTTGGCCCCCGGGATGGTCTCCAAAATGAAGATAAAATTCTTTCTTCTGATGTCAAAGCGGAATGGATCAATCGGCTGTCTGAGGCGGGGCTTGTTTCGATTGAAGTGAGTTCTTTCGTCAACCCGAAATGGATTCCGCAGCTCGCCGATGCCGAAGAGGTATTTTCCAAGATTCATAGAAAAGAAGGAGTCAAGTATGCAGCGCTTGTTCCGAACTTGAGAGGATTGGAAAGAGCGTTGAAAGTGGACGTGGACGAAGTCTGTTTGTTTATGTCAGCCAGTGAAACGCATAATCAAAAAAATATAAACAAATCCATATCTGAAACTTTTCCGGTTTTAGAAGAAGTCGTGGCAGAAGCCAAATCTGCCGGAAAAACGGTGCGCGGATATGTATCCACAGTGATTGCTTGTCCGTATGAAGGGGAGATTCCGGTTTCTCAAGTCAAAAGGGTGGTAGATCGGCTTCTTGAAATGGGGGTGGATGAAATCTCTCTCGGCGATACGATTGGCGTTGGCGTACCGTCGCAAGTAGAAGCTTTGCTTTCAGAACTTTTGAAATCTTATAAAGCGGATCAGTTTGCGATGCATTTTCATGATACTCGTGGGACTGCGTTAACCAATGTTCTCATTTCTTTGCAAATGGGGATAACCACTTTTGACAGTTCACTCGGAGGGCTGGGGGGATGTCCGTATGCCGAAGGAGCTACCGGAAATGTCGCAACGGAAGACCTGCTTTACATGCTTACGGGGATGGGGATTGAGACGGGAATTGATCGGAATCGTCTGCTTCAAGCGGCGCATTTTATAGAAGAAAAATTGGAAAAGCCGTTGTCAAGCAAACAAATGGAGTTGGCAAGACGGACGAGGAAGGAGTGAAAAAGCGATGGGAGAAATGGTTCGATGGGAACATAGGGAGAAGATAGCGATCATTATTTTAAACCGCCCGGAAGCAGCTAATGCTTTGTCAAAACAGCTGCTCAGTGAATTAAAACAGCTGCTGCAAACAGTAAAAGGACAGAACGATATTCAAACGGTCATTATTACGGGAAGCGGTCCGTTTTTCTGTGCCGGCGCTGATTTGAAAGAAAGAAAAGGGATGGATGAAGAAGAAGTGAAACAGGCGGTACAACAGATACGTTCCATCATCAACGAATTGGAAAATGTTCCTCAGCCGACGATTGCCGCCATCAATGGTGCTGCGATGGGAGGAGGTTTGGAATTGGCGCTGGCATGCGATATTCGAATTGCTGCTCAAGATGCCAAACTAGGATTGACCGAGACTTCTCTCGGTATTATCCCCGGTGCGGGAGGCACTCAGCGTCTTCCAAGATTAATCGGGAAAGGAAGAGCAAAAGAATTAATCTTTGCGGCTCGTAAAATTTCAGGGGCAGAAGCCGAAACACTTGGACTGGTGGAATACGCGGTAGAAGCGGAACGAGTGCTGGAGAAGGCTTTTGAACTGGCAAAAGAATTTGTGGAAAACGCTCCGCTTTCTTTGCGGCAAGCCAAAATAGCCGTTAACAAAGGGATGGAAACGGACATCATGACAGGCTTAAAAATAGAAGAATTGGCTTATAACACTCTTTTAAATAGTTCTGACCGAATAGAAGGGCTCAAAGCGTTTCAGGAAAAAAGACAACCCCGATACACGGGAAGATAAAGGAGGGTCCCCCAATGTCGGAAATAAAAGCAGCTCTTACCAACTATCATGAGATAAAAGAGGGTGTGCTAAAAGGTGGGAATGAAACATACCATCAGAAAAATAAAGCGAAAGGGAAATTATTTGTCCGTGACCGCCTCAAGCTTCTGTTCGACGAAGATATAATAGCGGAGGACGGGCTATTTGCCAATTGTCTTGCCGGTGACCTTCCGGCGGACGGAGTCGTGACGGCGATTGGAAAAATTCATGGACGCACTGTTTGCGTAATGGCCAATGATTCCACTGTGAAAGCTGGTTCATGGGGAAAAAGAACAGTGGAAAAAATCATTCGAATTCAGGAAACGGCAGAAAAGCTTCGCTGTCCGCTCATTTATTTGGTTGATTCCGCAGGAGCCCGAATTACCGACCAAATAGAGATGTTTCCCGGAAGGAGAGGAGCGGGAAGAATCTTCTACAATCAAGTAAAACTTTCAGGGAAAATTCCGCAAATCTGTCTGTTATTTGGCCCTTCGGCTGCTGGCGGCGCTTATATTCCCGCTTTTTGCGATATTGTCGTGATGGTGGATGGAAATGCCTCCATGTATTTAGGATCGCCGCGGATGGCGGAAATGGTGATCGGCGAAAAAGTGACGCTTGAACAAATGGGCGGAGCCAAAATGCATTGCAGTGTTTCGGGCTGCGGTGATGTGCTCGTAAAAACCGAAGAGGAAGCCATCGAGTTTTCCCGCCGATATTTAACATACTTTCCGGACAATTACACGCAAAAGCCGAAACGAGCCGAAAAAAAATCTCCCAAATCTTTTGATCAGTCAATCGAAGACATCATTCCAAAAAACCAGAACGCTCCTTTTGATATGTATCAGCTTATTGACCGCATTGTGGATGAAGATTCTTTTTGTGAAATCAAAAAAAGATTTGCGGCTGAACTTATTACGGGTCTTGCTCGTTTAGAAGGGCAGCCGATTGGTATTATTGCTAATCAACCGCGTGTAAAAGGCGGCGTGTTGTTTCATGATTCTGCCGACAAAGCCGCTAAGTTCATTCATTTGTGCGACGCCTTCCATATTCCGCTTTTATTCTTGGCGGACGTTCCCGGTTTCATGATTGGAACGAATGTAGAAAAAGCGGGGATTATTCGCCACGGCGCCAAAATGATCGCGGCAATGAGCGAAGCAACGGTTCCAAAAATGACCGTGATTGTCCGCAAAGCATACGGAGCCGGCCTGTATGCCATGGCGGGTCCCGCTTTTGAACCGGACTGTTGTTTAGCTTTGCCGACTGCCCAAATTGCGGTGATGGGGCCGGAAGCCGCTGTCAACGCGGTGTACGCCAATAAAATAGAAGCGATGGAACCGGAAGAAAGAGCGGCATTTGTGGAAGCAAAGCGTGAAGAATATCGAAAAGATATTGATATATACCGGTTGGCGTCTGAGTTAGTCGTGGACGATATTGTGGAGCCGAATCGACTCCGTGAAGAATTATCCCGACGTCTGGATGTCTATATGTCTAAGTATCTAGTTTTTTCCGATCGGAAGCACCCGGTTTACCCTGTCTGATCCAAAAGGACGAAGACAGATGATAAAAAAAGCCGTACACAGACGAAATATTATTAGATAAAACGTATTTTCAAAACTGACAAGCGGGGACTAACCTGGCCCTGCTATTTTTGTGCGTACAGTTTTTGATAACGTCCATTGCTCTTCTGAACTTTTTGTACGAGGGAAAGGCCTCCATACAGTTGGAAAAGCAATTTGAGCATATGTTTTATGAACATGAACATTGGGCGCTTTTTTGAATAAGATAGATCAACGAGCAAAAAGGATTTGGGAAAGGCAGACGGCTGTTTATGGTCATAGTTTGAAAATCAGTAGTGCATTCTTCATGATTTTGTGACGAGGAAAGACGGAAAGCGATCATGCAGAAAACGACTAAAAGGCATTATGTTTTTAAGGGGAGATGAGAACGGAGATGGAAAAATGGAAAAAACGGCTGAATTTCGCTCACAAGGTCCAGGATGATTCTTTTTGGAAATCCGTGTTTCATTCCAGAAAACATGGTCGAGAAGATGGATATTCAGATAAAGAAGAGAAAATGAACTATAATCTTTATCAATGGAACGATTTCCTTGTTCTGGAACTGGAACTCCCCGGTCTGGATCAACATGAGTTTCAAATGTGGATGGACCATCAAAATTTACTGATAAAGACAAAAACCGCCTTATGGAAAAAGAAGAAAGACCCTGTCTACTTTGTAAAAAAGCGAAGAGTTATTCCCAATGAGCAGCATATTCCACTGCCCGTCCCTGTTTTCACTCAACCAGTGAACATAAGTCAAAAAAATGGGCTATGGTATTTCCGCTTTAAACCGATTCCAAAAGAAGCAAAATCATAAAATACTGGGGGAACTGATTCAAAATCAAACAAGTGATGAATGTTTTTCTTCGGAAAAAATACGTCTGGATTTAAGAAAATGAAACAGAATCGTGGCCGCGTTGAAACACCAAATGGAGCGATTCATTTTTTGGACTCTGAATCGATGGAAGAAAAGAGTCTATAATAGACATCACTCATCAATTCATTGAATATTATATATAGAAAAAAGCAAGTTATTGACAAAAAAATAAAGGAGGGGGGACGACCAAATATGTTCAAGTATGTCCGTGAATTTTGGAATACAACGGAAATGATTGGTTTAGGCTTATTCTTATTTCTCGGATTGAGTTTATCGGTCTTTTATATTCGCTGGCCTCTTTTATTTATTTTTTTAATTGGAATCATATTTTTCGGTATTATGGAATATGTTATTCATCGTTTTCTTTTTCATGGGTCTTTGCCGGAAAAAATAAAATTTTTACAACCTGTAAAAGACTGGCATGATCATCATCAACATCCGAGCGAGCTAAAAGGCATTTTGCTGCCTGCTTGGCTGACTCTTCCAATGCTTTTGCTTCTGGTTCTCGCCGTTCAATTGATCATGCGGGATATCACATTTTCCATCGCTTTTGTCACGGGCGTTTCGGGAACGCTGCTTTATCATCAATGGAGGCATTTTTCCGCTCATCGTCCCATTGAGCCTTTCACCCCTATCGGCAAGCGGCTGAAAGTCTATCACTTGCAGCATCATACCATTAACAAAAAATATTGGTTTGGCATAACGAATCCGCTGATGGATTTGCTGTTGGGAACGTACCGCAACCCGAAGAAACAGGCCCAAAAACAATCTTCACGACGAATGAGCCGCAGCCGAGCAACCGTTATAAAATAATTTCTTCGGAAACAAGCTTTCACCATGATCATTTTTCATGGCATCGAAAGGTCTTTCCTGTTCGGAGACGCTATGAATTGAAATAACCAGGGGCTGACTATTTAGTTGGCTCCTTTTTCCTTTTTTTCTGGGATCATAAAATCTCCTTCTTGACGTAATCTATGATGAAAGTTAAACTTTTAACAGTGCTTACTTAAAGTAAGTAATTTGATCATGGAGGGAAGAAATATGGCAAGTCATTCTACAGATTTATCTACCGTTATAAAAGAACGCCATTCCGTCAGAAAATATGATCCTAACTATAGATGAGCAAATTCGCTAACATAAATTTACAACCAAACAAAAAAAGAGACATGAACCCGATTCCTTGATTAGAATAGATGTGTCACCAAAACTATTCACAAGGAGGTTCATGTCTCATGAATAGATTAGCACATCATCAAGGAATCCACAAGTTTTTCACGATGTTGGGGTTGGCACTTTATTTTTCAAAACCTGTCATGAAGCATCTCGTTCATATCGTGGATGCGCTGACCACCAAAGGATTTGCGGGAACATTGACCGATCTTCATCATTGGAGCTTTCATCCGAACCACCGCACGACACTCAGCCATTTTTTCACGAAAAGCCCTTGGGATGAAGAGACGCTGCTTCGCAAACTTCAACAGTGGATGCTTCGTCGTGTCGAACGCATCGCCAAACAGGAGAATCAACCCCTTTTTGTTTCGATCGATGATACGATTTGCCAAAAAACCAAGCCTTCGTCACAGGCAACGCACGCCATTCAAGGGTGTGATTGGCACTATTCTCACACAGAGAAAAAGTCGATCTGGGGACATTCTCTCGTTTGGCTCATGGTTCATACGATGACCCAGGCTTTTCCCTTTGCGTTCCGCCTCTACGACAAGGCGGCTGGGAAAAGCAAGGGGGAACTCGCGATCGAGATGCTTTCTTCTTTGGATGTACACCGTCCTGTTTATGTGCTGATGGACTCTTGGTATCCATCGCAAACGCTCGTGGAAGCTTGTCTGAAAAAGGGATTCCACGTAATCGCAATGCTCAAGGCCAATCGGCTTCTTTATCCAAAAGGCATTGCGGTTCAGGTGAGGGAGTTTGCCCGCTACATCGAACCGAAAGACACTCACCTCGTCACGGTGGGAGAAGAGCGTTATCGGGTTTATCGCTACGAAGGCTCTCTCAAAGGTCTCGATGATGCCGTGGTGCTGCTCGCTTGGAAAGCCGATCAGCCGATGACATCGGAACATCTTCACTGCGTCTTGAGCACCGACCGGGATCTAAGCGATGAAGAGATCTTGCGCTACTATGCCCAGCGTTGGTCGATCGAATGTTTTTTCCGTCAAGCGAAAGACCAGCTGAAACTCGATGGATACCGCGTTCGCGGACGTCGGGCGGTGAAACGCTACTGGATCTTGGTGCAGCTTGCTTACGTGTACAGCATGTTCGAGTCGAACAGCGATTTTTCTGATGGGCTCGATCTTCTGCGCAAGAGAAAAGGACATAGCCTCGTGGAGTTCATTTACCGTGCAGCGAAACAAAATATTCCCATTGATACCGTGAAAAAACAGCTCCACGTGGCATAAGGGGTACCCTGTTTGTCTCTTTTACATGGTAATTATTGTAATTAAAATTGCTCAACTACAGATCCTAATTATAAAATTGCGAAGGAAGAAATTGAAGAAATTTTAAAGGAAGCCACTTTGGCCCCTTCGTCCAGTAATCTTCAACCATGGCGCTTTCTTGTTATTCAAGATCAAAAAACGAAAAAAGAGCTCCGCGCCATCGCCAATAACCAAGAACAAGTAGAAACATGCTCAGCCGTCATTGCGGTTTTAGGCGATACGGAAATGTATAAAAACGCCGAAAAAGTGTATCGAAGCAACTATGAAGCAGGTTATATGGATGAAGAGAGAATGAGACTCATGATCGAAAACATTAACAAACTTTATCCATCTCTGTCTGCGGAAGACCGGAAAAATATAGCTTCATTTGACGCCGGCCTTGTTTCCATGCAAATCATGCTGATTGCGAAGGCTCGTGGCTATGACACGGTTCCGATGGGCGGTTTTAATAAAAAACAATTCGTTGAAAGATTTAACATTTCCGATCGCTTCGTTCCAACGGTGTTAATTGCCTTAGGAAAAGCGGCTGCGCCTGCTTACAAAACAACAAGAATTCCTGTTGAAGATATCGTTCGCTTCTTATAAAAGTCTTCCCCCCGACAGAATAACGGGGGAAGACTTTTTATGTGCGCCCGGCATGTACATGAACTATAGGGTGTAAGTCCCGAACCCCGAAGACAGAAGTAGAGGTTAGCTCAACGAAAGGGTGTCCGTGGTGACGCGGAATCTGAAGGAAGCTGGAGGCAAAACACCGGTCCGAGGAACACGAACCTCATATAAGGCTAGGTATGATTGAGTGAGTTTGCATAACAAAACAAAGCTCTTTCTGTCGAAGGTCATATCGAGTAAATGAGGCGGATAGATGGTGTGAAAGTGCATGTACTTACCCGGGGAGGTCTGGCGGATATGTGAAGTACTCTTCATAACCTACTTAGTGATAAGTAGCTGAACCGTCAGAAGTCAGCAGAGGTCATAGTATTAGTTGGTCTAGAACAACTAAGAAGGACCGAACAATTAAGAGAGAATAGCCCTTGGTATTCAGTGAGTCATGATGAACACAGAAAACGTAGTACCTCACTTGAGGGAGGAAGCGGTGAATCCCGTGGGAGACCTCTTGGAGGGTGGAGTGACCACTGGCATAAAGAGAACAGCTATTCACGGAAGTTATAAAGACTTGCGTCAATGATCTTAATTGAACCGCCGTATACGGAACCGTACGTACGGTGGTGTGAGAGGACGGGAGTTAATCGCTCCCTCCTACTCGATTCCCCATGAAGGACAGTCAGTTCTCTTCTTCAAGACAAGCAGGACAGCAACTGTTCTTAAGTGAAGGAGCACTCCCTAATCGTCTTCTTTGTTCATCTAACGATCAGTGGGCCCAAAGGTCCCACAGGTGGAAATCTCTTTTTATTCCGCTTGAAAGGACATGTCAGTCTCTTTTCTAAACTATGAAAATCGGCGAAACAGTCATGGCAAAGCTTTACACCTCTAGAGAGCGTTTATACCTCAAGCATTTGGCATCCTCACCATGATTGTCATCCCTGTTTTGAATATTTATATCCATTTCAAATGAAAGTACATTCGAAATTTCGGCTTATTTTGGAAAAAGAGCATGATTTATAGGCCGTGATCCCATAATTTCATGATCATTTTTCTTTCTCAAAAAGAAGTCACTTAGTCATAGTTTAGCAAATTCACGTTATGTGCTATCATAAAAAGCGGGAAATCGGACATGCAACAAACTTGAAATGAAATCAAAAAGAAATGGATGCAATCACCATCCGGATCATGATTTTGTATAAGTTTAAAAATAGCTGAAACATTGTTTTTAAAATGCTTTTTATTACTCATGTTGTCATTATGGAGAGAGACTTTCGTTATTTATCTTCAAAACTGTTGGATTTGAAACATTTTTCTATTGTGAAATTTACTTGAAAAGGTATAATGTTAGAGGTATATTGTAATTTTCTATGGGAAGAGGAGACATGGATGACTTCTCAAAATCAATCGCAAAGCCGTATTGATTATGGTCTTGTATTCATTTTGCTGTTGTTGTTGATCACTAGTTTAGTTGCGATTTACAGTGCGCAGTCAACTGGTCAATATAAAGAAAATTTCGTTGTCAAACAAATCATGTGGTATGGTGTCGGTATTGGCATTATTGCGTTAGTAATCCGCGTCGATGCCGATCAATGGATGAAGCTTTCATGGTTTACTTACGGTTTGGGCATATTGCTGTTGGCATTTTTAATCGTGGCGCCTTCCAGCATCGCTCCCGTCATCAATGGGGCAAAAAGCTGGTATAAAGTACCTGCCATGGGTTCGTTGCAGCCGTCCGAATTTGAAAAAGTGTTTTTGATTCTTGTGTTGTCTAGAATCATGGTTGAGCACCATCAAAAAAATCCCGTAAAAACAATCGAATCGGATTTTTGGCTCTTGATCAAGATGGGGTTGGCTACCTTTCTGCCGCTTTTTCTTGTGATGCAGCAGCCCGATTTGGGAACATCGCTCGTGTTAATTGCGATCCTGCTTGGAATGATTTTTGTCTCAGGAATTACGTGGAAAATCTTAGTTCCTTTATTCGGTTCAGCTGCTGTATTGATCGTTGGTATTTTCTATATGGTGCTGTGGCATCCGAAAATATTGGAAAAATATTTGGGAGTTAAACAGTACCAGTTTGGGCGGATCTATTCTTGGTTGGATCCGTACAGTTATCAAAGTTCGTCCGGATATCATCTAACCCAATCCCTGTTGGCCATCGGCTCAGGACAAACATTGGGAAAGGGTTTCGGCCAGCGGGATATTTATTTGCCTGAAAGCCACACTGATTTTATATTCAGTATTGTCGGCGAAGAATTCGGATTTCTGGGTGCTAGTGTAGTCATCAGCTTGTTTTTCCTGCTCGTTTACCATTTGACGAAAATAGCGCTTCAAACGAAAAATCCGTTTTATTCTTATATGTGCGCCGGCATTATTTCCATGATTACTTTCCATGTGTTCCAAAACATTGGAATGACTGTCGGGCTTCTTCCAATAACAGGAATTCCTCTTCCGTTTGTTAGTTATGGAGGGAGTTCGTTAATGGGAAATATGCTGGCGATGGGTCTGGTTTTTTCTGTGTATTACCATGAAAGAAGATTTATGTTTTCTTCCTATTAGATTTTGAAAAAAGGCGTTTTCCAAGGTCTTCGAATCTTGGAAAACGCCTTTTTTCGTCGTCCTAGTATCCTTTGTGATGAGTCGTGTCCGGTTTTCTTTTTATTTTCAATAACGGAAGAATTTCCGCAATAATGAGCGAGAGGACGAGCAGTGAAGCAATTAACCCGATCACCCCGATCCATCCGAATCGGCTCCAAAATGTGCCGCCCGTTGTACCGACGATGCTTGAGCCAGTATAATAAAACAACAAATATAAAGATGATGCTTGAGCTTTAAAGTTTAGAGCTCTTTGGCCAACCCATCCGCTCGCGATCGAATGTCCGCCAAAAAATCCAAATGTAAACAAAGCTACGCCCACGAGCTTAACCACCAGTATACTGTTGATCGTCACAATTCCCCCGAGAAGCATAATGCCAATGCTTGCGACAAGAGCTTTCGGCTTGCCAAAACGATCGGCCATTCGTCCCATAAATGTAGAACTGAATGTTCCTACCAAGTATATGAAAAAAATAAGTCCGACAATCGTTTGGCTCAAATGGTAAGGTTCACCCATTAACGGATAGTCGATATAGTTATATAATGTAACAAAACTTCCCATTAACAGGAAGCCTAGACTGTAAAGACAAAGCAGTCCGGGGTCTCTTAAACTTTGGCCAAGAGAGGAAAACAGCTTTCTTAAACTGGCTTTTTGAGCATGAAAATGACGGGAATCCGGAAGGGACTTCCAAAACCAAGCACTGACAAGAAGAGACAGGAAGGCGATGGCGCTTAAAGCAATATGCCAAGAAAACCAATCCGTCAGAGCATCTACAACCACACGGGAAACCATACCGCCGATGGATGTTCCGCTTACGTACATCCCCATTGCAGTGCCTAGGTTTTTAGGGTGGAATTCTTCATTGATGTAGGTCATCGCAATGCTTGGAAATCCCGCTAAGGCAATGCCCATAATCGCTCTTGCCGTTAATAAAAACCAAAAATTTTGACTGAAAGCTGTGACGGCTGCACAAATGGAAGAAAACAGCAAAGAGGCCACCATGATTTTTTTTCTTCCGACTGCATCGGATAAGGCGGAAACGAGAATCATCGAAACAGCCAACAAGCCGGTTGTAAGGGAAAGAGACAGGCTTGCTCGAGCCGGACATACATCAAATTCTTTTGAAAAAGTGGAGATCAACGGTTGGACGCTATACATCACGGCGAATGTAACAAAACTTCCTAAAAACAGGGAGAGAATCGTTTTTGAATATAATTTGCTCCCCTTTTCGATATATTCCATTGCTTTTACACCCTTTGCATTTGGAACACCAATCTGTTCCAGGTTTCTCTATTATTGTAACTCAAATTTTCCACTTTGATTGGAAAAAGATAATATAATGAAAATAGCAAAGATACAACGGGAGGAAACAATTTTGGAGTTTAAAAAAATAAAGCCGAAAAAAATATATGAAGAAGTGGCGAATGTCCTTTTAGAAATGATCCGCAACGGTGAGTTAAAACCGGGTGATAAATTACAATCGGTTCAGGCATTAGCCGAAAACTTTCAAGTGGGGCGCTCCGCCATTCGCGAGGCGCTTACTTCTCTGCGCGCAATGGGTGTCGTAGAAATGAGGCAGGGAGAGGGCACGTTTGTGAAAGAATTCAATCCGGATGGCATTATGTACCCTCTTTCGCAAGCGTATTTAATGAGTGATGAACAGATTGAGCAATTGCTGGAAATGAGAAAAATTTTGGAAACCGGAATAGTCGCCGCCGCTGCTGTTAAGCGGACAGACAGCGATTTGCGCCAAATTGGCGAGACCTTAGCCGAAATGAAAAAAGCGGTGGGGAATGAGGAATTGGGTGAAAAAGCGGATTTAGACTTTCATATGGCCATTGCTAAAGCTACGCAAAATCATTTGCTTGTTCGATTAATGCACCATGTTTCCGACTTAATGGCAGAAGCGATGAAAGAGACTCGCCGGTTACTCCTTTATTCTGAAGACGCTACAATGGAGAAATTAAACGAGGAACATGAAAGAATTTATCAGGCTATTGTCGACCGTGATAAGGAAGCTGCACGAAAAGCGATGCTAAAGCATTTAGAAGGTGTAGAGCAAGTTTTGATGGAAGCCTTTGCTGATGAGAAGAAGAAAAACGAAATGTGAAAAGGGCAAGCCTTTTACATATAAAAATATTGTTATAAGTTTGTGATGATAGGGCATTGACATGGAAGATAAAAGGTAGTATCGGGCTTTGATTAGAAAGCAGCAGCGGGAAATGAACTACCTGTCATCTTCCATGGCGTGCTTGTGGAGTTATCATTATACATATACTTTGGCCATGAAAGCCATAAAAAGCCCCTTTATAAGACAACTCTTATCATTTTTCTTGACCCGACTCAATTTTGATCTTATGGATTGTCCTTGAAAGAATTAAAAAATTTGATTCATCATCACATTTTGTGATGTTAGACAAAAAATAAGAAAACACCAACAGATTCCTGGCAATAATGTTAGCGTCACTAAACATAACAGGAGGTTCTGTCAGTGTTTTCCGTATCACTAGAATTGCCAGAATTTGAAGTTGTTAATCAAGAAATTTTGCCCACTCATTATCTTGTTCTTGTTGAGAAAAAAGATGAGGAGGAACGATGTCCTCATTGTGGGTTTCTCACATCATTTGTTCATGACAGAAGGACAAGGAAAGTTAGAGATTTATCCGTGTTAAATAAACCATTATATTTACTGGTGCTTGTAAAACGTTATCGTTGCCGAAACTGTAACGAAGTCTTTACGTCTTCCTTTGAATCGATTGGTTCTCATCAACACTATACGAAGCGTTTTTGTCTTTTCCTTTATGAACAGGTTCTCGGCACCACCATTCAAGAGATTCGTCGAAAATACCAGATTCCTTATTCCACGGTGGAGCGAATTTTTTATTCCGTCGCTCATGATAAAGCGAAGGAACATGAATCTGTCATCCAAGAAACTCAAAGCGATCAAGACATGACTTTGAGTATGGACGAAGTCGCTGTTCGAAAAGGACACAGCTATGAAACGGTACTATATGATGCGAACCTCGGTGCTGTCATGGGGATGCATCACAACCGTGATTTCGATTCAACGTTGGAACTTTTATCTTTAAAGGTCCTTCATCCTGAAAAGGTGAAAAACGTGGTCGTAGATATGTGGGATCCCTTTCATAAAGCCGTTCGCAAAGCGTTTCCTCATGCCCGGATGATCGTGGATAAATACCATGTTGTTCAAAAAGTGACTCAGGCGTTCGATCAAGTCCGTAAGAAAATCCCCGGATTAAAAAAAGCACGATTTATCCTACTGAAGGGCTATGAAAATCTGAAAGAAGAGAAACGAGAACGACTAAATGAACTATTAGAAAAACATGAAAACCTAGCCTATGGATATTATCTAAAAGAGCTATTTCGAGACTTTTATCAATCACCAAACTATGAGACAGCAAACCAGTACTTAAAAGAATGGCTTCAACTGGCTTGGAGTAGTCCTTTTCCTTCCTTCCATGAAGTGGCAAAAACGATCGAGAATTGGAAAGACCAGATTCTTCAATACTTTAAAACACCTTACACGAATGGACGAACAGAAGGCACCAACCGCAAAATTAAGAACATCAAACGACGAGCTTACGGGTATAGAAATCTTGATCGATTTAGAACACGTGTATTTTTGGAGTGTACAGGAAAAACTTATAAAAAACAGGTGTCCTAGCCTCTCCTTCTTCATCACTTTGATAATCATAGTTGGTGGAAAAGAAGCCGTCAAGGAAAGCACTTGACCGCTTCTTTTCCACCAACTGGCTGGTCTGTAAGATGAAGAAGGAGAGGGTTTGAGTGTCCCCCACTCTAGCTAACTGATTGTCAGAATTCTGTGCTAGTCACAAAAAATGGTGAAGAGACAAAAATTTTTTTGAATATTGTACTGATTTTGACATAATTATAGATATGATATACTATATATCATAAGGTCATCAGATGACCGGTTCTTTAGAGAAGCGATTAGAAAAAGAAGGTGGAACCATTGAAAGTCAGTTTATTTGTTACTTGTCTGGTCGATCTGTTTAAGACGAATGTAGGAAAAGCAACGGTAGAATTGCTGGAACATTTAGGATGTGAAGTTGATTTTCCGGAAAGTCAGATTTGCTGCGGCCAGCCCTCATACAACAGCGGGTATGTTGAAGAAACGAAGGATGCCATGAAACATATGATTAAGACGTTTGAACATTCAGAGTATGTTGTCGCTCCGTCTGGTTCATGCGCTTTTATGTTTAAGGAATATCCTCATATTTTTAAGGACGATCCAATATGGGAGCCAAAGGCAAGAGAATTGGCCGATAAAACATACGAATTGACACAATTTATTGTCGAAGTTCTTGGTGTTGAAGATGTGGGAGCGAAAATGGAAGGGAAAGCCACTTATCATACTTCCTGTCATATGACCCGTCTTTTGGGGGTGAAGGAAGCGCCGATAAAGTTATTGCGTAACGTGAAAGGACTGGAATTTACA
Source organism: Bacillus sp. FSL W8-0102 (assembly GCF_038007225.1). Taxonomy (NCBI): domain Bacteria; kingdom Bacillati; phylum Bacillota; class Bacilli; order Caryophanales; family Bacillaceae; genus Bacillus; species Bacillus sp. FSL W8-0102. The sequence continues at coordinate 3,042,371 of NZ_JBBOWT010000001.1, read as the reverse complement.
CCGTTGCCGGGCGCTCATTTGTGCTGCGGATTTGGTGGAACGTTTTCAGTCAAGATGGGACCGATCTCCGAGCAAATGGTCGATGAAAAAGTTTCAAATGTGGAAAGTACGGGTGCGGATTATTTGATCAGCGCTGATTGTGGTTGTTTGATGAATATCGGGGGACGTATGGAACGTCAAGGAAAACCGATTCGAGTCATGCATATTGCGGAAGTCTTAAACCATAGAGGGTAAAAGAAAAGAGGGGAGAAATCTTGTCGATCAAAATTGGAGTAGGAGACTTTAAAGAACGTGTTCATGAGGAACTGAATAATGAGTTTATGCGCGGCGCGGTTCGTGGCGCTCAAGAACGGCTTCGCATAAAACGTCTGGATGAAGCGGAACAACTTGGAAATTGGGAAGAATGGCGTTCTTTAGGAGAGGAAATTCGTCAGCATGTATTAAATCATTTAGATTATTATCTTTATGAATTAAGCGAAAATGTAGCGAAAAGAGGCGGTCATGTCTTTTTTGCCCGAACGTCGGAAGAAGCTTCTCAATACGTAAAAGAAGTGGTTCAGAAGAAAAAGGCTAAAAAAGTGGTGAAATCCAAGTCGATGGTCACGGAAGAAATTAATTTAAATTCATATTTGGAAGAAGCGGGCTGCGAAGTGATAGAGACGGATCTCGGCGAGTACATTTTGCAAGTGGACGAAGATCACCCATCCCATATCGTCGCTCCGGCTCTTCATAAAAATAAAAATCAAATTCGGGAAGTATTCAAAGAAAAGTTTCATTATTCCAATACGGAAAAGCCTGAGGAAATCACCGCTTTTGTAAGAAAACATCTTCGAAACGAATTTTTAACAGCCGATGTAGGGATTACCGGATGCAATTTTGCGATTGCCGAAACGGGTTCGATTACCCTCGTGACGAATGAAGGAAACGCTGACCTTGTCATGTCTATTCCCAAAACTCATATTGCCGTGATGGGAATGGAACGAATTGTTCCAACTTTCGAGGAAATGGAAGTTCTTGTAAGTCTGCTTTGCCGAAGTGCCGTTGGACATAAGCTAACCAGCTATGTGACGGCCATTACGGGTCCGAGAGAAGAAGGTGAAGCGGATGGACCGGAGGAATTTCATCTTGTCATCGTGGATAATGGTCGATCGGATATTTTAGGAACGGAATTTCAGCCGGTGCTTCAGTGCATTCGCTGCGCTGCTTGTATCAATGTATGTCCGGTGTATCGACATATCGGTGGACATTCTTACGGCTCCATCTATCCCGGACCGATTGGCGCTGTTCTTTCCCCGCTATTGGGCGGATATGAGGAATATAAAGAACTTCCCTATGCTTCCTCGCTGTGCGGAGCTTGTACAGAAGCATGCCCCGTGAAAATTCCTTTGCATGAGCTGCTTCTGAAACATCGGCAAGTCATTGTGGAAAGAGAAGGGAAAGCGCCTTTTTCGGAAAAAATCATGATGAAAGCCTTCGGGCTGGGAGCTTCCTCCGATATGTTGTATGGTTTGGGATCGAGAGCGGCTCATTCCGCTTTGAAACCGTTCACAAAAAACGCGCGTATTTCCAAGGGGCCCGGACCGTTAAAGGCATGGACGAAAATACGTGAATTTCCGGCTCCTGAGAAAGAACGTTTCCGAGATTGGTTTAAAAATCGGGAAGGTGGGAAGCAATCATGACGGGAATGATTCAAAATCGAACCTCGTTTTTGGAAAATATAGCTGAAAAATTGGGGCGAAACCCGATAACGAAGGGGGTGCATCGTCCGTCTTACAAGCATACGCCACAATATGAAGTGCTGAAAACAGCTACCCGAGATGAGCTTGTTTCGGTTTTGGCCAGTCAATGTTCGAATATCCATGTTCAATTGATGGAAACAACGGCAGATCATCTTGCTGAACAAGTCAAAACGGCTGTTCGATCATACGGAGGAGGGCCCGTATCCGTTTGGAAAGATGAGCGCTATGCCGAATACGGCCTCACCGACTTGGTAGAAAAAGAATGGCCGCATGAACAGACATTGGTCCATGTTTGGAATGATGATCTAGGGGAAGAAAACATCCGTTTAAGCGAGAAAGCCAATGTGTCGATCGTCTTTAGCGATATCACGCTGGCGGAATCCGGGACGGTCGTATTGTTTACGGGAAAGAACAAAGGACGGTCCATGACATTGCTGCCGAAACACTTTATTGCTTTGATCCCGCAAAGCACTCTTGTCCCAAGAATGACACAGGCCGCTCAAATCATCCGTGAAAAAATCAAAAAAGGTGAAGCCGTTCCTTCTTGCATTCAATTTATTACCGGTCCGAGCAACTCTGCCGATATCGAGTTAAGTACGGTTTATGGAGTCCACGGACCAGTGAAGGCTACGTACATTGTCATCAGCGACCGGTAAAGCATTAGAGCCTGTCCTCTCCTCTCCAAATGGTATTTATTCAGAGGAAGAGATCAGGCTCTTTCTTTAGGCCTCTTTTTATTGAGATGGATTGTTGTACGGAAATTGGCTGGAGTAGCTTTGATGCTGCTGATAAGATTGCTGGATTTTTTGTTGGTCGGCGGCCTCTAATGAATACCAGCCTTTTTGAAACATTTTTAAAAATATATCTCTTTGAGCATTTTGTGTTTCTGTAAGAATGTTTTGCAAATCGCGACGGAGCGGATCAATCGAAATTTCGTTCAATGCAACAGCATACGAAGTAGTCATGTACTTTTCAGTTGCCAGCATATCTTGAATAAAATCGCGATCGTTCATTTGCGGGGTTTCCGGCACCTGTATTTTTGGATTTTGGATTTTTTGCTGTTGATTTTGCATTTCCATCTTGTTTCCCCTTTCCATCATTGCTGCATCCCGTTATTTGGTGATTGCAAATGCGACAAAATAGTTTGATAATGACGCTGATGCATTTGACCATATGAATCTAAAGCAGATTTGATTTCCGGGTCTTGGCAATTTTGAGCGGCGAAATGCGCCTTTTTCATAGCTAATAAATTCCATGAAAGCATATCATTCACGTAAGAGAGATCTTTTGTCGTCATCACCGGCGGCGAAGACATGAAAGATTGCGGATTATTGGAATATGGTTGCTGCATTTGGTTCCCTCCTTTTTCCCTCTTAGCTTGTCTTTCTCCAGTAAAATTATGCAAATCGGAGCGTTTTTTGAATATATTTTTAAAAACAGGAAATGAAAAGACGAAAGTCTAAAGGCGATCGTGGAACTGCCCTCACTTTGAAACGTCCGTGTTTTCCTTCAGTAGCTGAAGATTTACGAGAAAAGGGGGAATACGATGGAGAAAATGATGCGAAATTTCTTTTTATTTCTTTCAAGAAATCGCTCATTCACAAAGATTGCCCAAAAATATGGCTTGAAATTCGGTGCATCCCGATTTGTCGCCGGGGAAACACTCCATCAGGCAGTCAAAGTAATTCAAGATTTAAATCAAAAAGGTTTAAGCGTTACAGTCGATTATTTGGGTGAGTTTGTGGAAAATGAAAAAGAAGCAGCAGAAATGGCGAATCAAGCCATTCGTACGATTGAGGCCATAGGGAAAGAATCATTAGATGCCGAGATTTCATTAAAACTGACGTCGTTAGGAAGCGACATATCTGAACAAACGGTATTGAGCAATATGCGCCGCATTTTGGAGGCGGCAAAAGAACGGTTTGTATTTGTGACCATTGATATGGAAGACTTTTCACGCTGTGAAAACACTCTTTCTGTCTATAAACAGTTAAAAACAGAGTATCCACAATTAGGGACCGTCATCCAAGCGTATCTATATCGATCCGAAAAAGACATTGATGATCTTGCATCTTTCTCCCCTCATCTTCGACTGGTAAAAGGGGCATACAAAGAACCGGCTTCTGTAGCGTTTCCAAAGAAAATGGATGTGGATGAAAATTATAAAAAACTGGTGAAGAAGCTTTTGTTGAACGGATTTTATACAGCTGTTGCCACTCATGATGATGCTATGATTGACTACACGAAAAAGCTTGTAAAAGAGTACAAGATTTCAAATGAACAATTTGAATTTCAAATGTTGTACGGCATCAGACCGGAAAAACAGCTTGAATTGGTTGAAGAGGGATATAAAATGCGTGTATATGTACCGTACGGATCGGATTGGTACGGATATTTCATGCGTCGACTGGCAGAACGTCCGGCCAATGTCGGTTTTGTTCTTAAAGGAATGGTCAAGAAATAACGGAAAAACGGGATTGGCTTTGTTCTTTTTGCAGAATCTCGATAACGGCCGCCGGAGTTATTCACGCAATCATTTGCCTTAATGAACAGAGCGAGTGAGTCTTTCGCAGTATTCAAAATTTATTTTATTTCCGCAGACTATTTTCATTCCTTTTTTTAAAAGTAAAATCGAAAAGAAACGAATAAAATGAAACACTTGATCGTCCACTTAAACAAGTAAAAAATTCATCTATTTTGTGCTGATTATTTATTGAAAAATTTAGAATATTCATATATAGTGGAGATAGGAAAATGAATGACCATTCATTCAAAAAGTGAAGGGGGAAATAGTTTTGGTATTACAAATCAAAAAGGCGGCTGTACTTGGATCCGGAGTTATGGGATCGGGAATTGCTGCCCATTTAGCCAATATTGGGCTGCCTACATTATTATTAGATATTGTTCCTCACGAACTGACAGAAGAAGAAAAAGTAAAAGGATTGACCCTTGCAGATAAGAAAGTCCGCAACCGCTTTGCAAGCGACGCTTTAAAAAAGCTTTTAAAACAAAAGCCCTCCCCGCTCACTTCTAAGAACAGCTTAAATCTCATTGAAGCAGGAAATTTGGAGGATGATTTAGAAAGACTCTCTGAATGCGACTGGATTATCGAAGTTGTGGTGGAAAGACTGGACGTAAAAAAGCAAGTATTAGAAAAAATTGATCAATATCGTAAACATGGAAGCATTGTCAGTTCCAATACTTCCGGCATTTCCATCGAAGCTATGGCAGAAGGCCGTTCCGCCGATTTTAAAAAGCATTTTTTAGGAACTCATTTCTTTAACCCCCCTCGTTATTTGAAGCTGTTGGAAGTGATTCCGACAAAAGATACCGATCCTGAAATTGTGCAATTTATAAAGCAATTCGGAGAAGAAACATTAGGAAAAGGGGTGGTAGTAGCCAAAGACACGCCCAATTTTATTGCGAACCGCATTGGCACTTACGGACTGCTCGTAGCTGTTCATGAAATGAAAAAAGCAGGTTTATCGGTTGGAGAAGTCGACTCGATCACCGGACCGTTAATCGGCCGCCCCAAAAGTGCTACTTTCCGTACGCTCGATGTAGTGGGGCTCGATACATTTGTGCATGTGGCCAACAATGTGTATGAAAAAGTCGAAGGAAAAGAAAAAGACGCATTTGAAGTGCCTGATTTTATGAATGAAATGCTGAAAAAAGGAAAACTTGGCGCTAAAACCGGGCAAGGTTTTTTTGTCAAAAAAGGAAAAGAAATACTCGAACTCAATCTGGAAACGCTGGAATATGAACCGAGAAAGTCTTTAAAAACGCCTACGGTAGAAAAAGCGAAGCAATTAAAAGGAACAGCAGAAAAAATGAAAGCGCTTATTTATGCGGATGATCAGGCCGGAACTTTTCTATGGAACGTGCTTGCTTCTACGTTAATCTATTCTGCCAAACTGCTAGGCGAAATCGCTGATACGATCGTGGCGATCGACAATGCTATGAAATGGGGATTTGGCTGGGAATACGGGCCATTTGAAACGTGGGATGCGATCGGAACGGAAACGTCGGTTCAAAAAATGGTATCGGAAGGAATGGACGTTCCCTCATGGGTAAAAGACATGATCGCCTCAGGCAATAAAACTTTTTATAAAGAGGAACAAGGAGAACGATATTTCTATCATAACGGCCGCTACGAAAAGGTTTCATTGCATCCGAAAGTGATCGATTTGAAAAGCTTGAAAAAACAAGGAAAAGTCATCAAATCCAACAATGGTGCAAGTCTGATTGATTTGGGCGACGAAGTGGCATTGCTTGAATTTCATTCGCCAAACAATGCGATTGGTCCGGACATTGTGGAAATGATCTATTATTCGATTGATGAAGTGGAAAAAAACTATAAAGGACTTGTGATCGGAAATCAAGGGAAAAACTTCTGCGTGGGAGCCAATCTTGCCATGATGCTGATGGAAGCACAAGACGACAATCTGTTTGAACTCGATTTTATCATCCGTCAATTCCAGCAAGCGACACTAAAAATTAAATACAGCAGTAAGCCAATAGTAGCGGCTCCGTTTGGAATGACATTGGGCGGCGGCGCGGAAGTTTGTTTGCCGGCGGCGCGTATTCAAGCTGCCGCTGAAACGTATATGGGGCTTGTAGAAGTTGGGGTCGGCTTAATTCCGGGAGGCGGCGGAACAAAGGAATTATATTGGAAACATTTATCCAATTTGCCGAGCGGTGTCGATTTTGATTTGCAAAAAATCGCCAATAAAGTTTTTGAAACCATTGCGATGGCGAAAGTGTCTTCTTCCGGTGAAGAAGCCCGCGAAAACAACTTCTTATCGAATGCGGACGGGATCAGCGTCAATCGTGACCATCAATTGTACGATGCAAAACAAGTGGTGCTTTCCCTTTATGAACAAGGATATCGTCCGCCGACCAGGAAAAAAGTGCCCGTTGTAGGAGAAACCGGTTATGCGATGTTGCTCTTGGCGGCTCAATCGATGTTTGAATCAGGATATATTTCCCAATATGATCGCCACATTGCCAAAAAGCTGGCATATGTCATTGCCGGAGGAAAACTGCCGTACGGAACGGAAGTAGATGAACAGTATTTGCTTGATTTAGAAAGAGAGGCTTTCTTGAGCTTGATTGCTGAGCCGAAATCCCAGCAGCGCATGCAGCACATGCTTGTAAAAGGCAAACCGCTGCGCAACTGACTTTTTTGGAGGCGAATCTTTTTGCTAGTCCGCTGGAACAAGAGAGTGAAAAAAACAATGTTGAAGGAGGAAGTTTTATGCGAGAAGCGGTCATCGTTGCCGGTGCGCGTACGCCAGTGGGAAAAGCCAAAAAAGGAACATTGGCAACGGTACGTCCGGATGATCTGGGCGCGCTGGTAGTGAAAGAAACGTTAAAAAGAGCAGGCGATTACGAAGGGAACATCGATGATTTAATTATCGGCTGTGCCATGCCGGAAGCAGAGCAAGGACAAAATGTGGCTAGGAATATTGGAGCTCTTGCCGGCCTTCCGCACACCGTTCCGGCAATCACGATCAATCGCTTTTGTTCGTCCGGTTTACAAGCCATTGCTTTTGCGGCCGAAAAAATTATGGTTGGTCATGCGGATACGATCATCGCCGGAGGAACTGAATCGATGAGCATGGTGCCGATGATGGGGCATGTGGTCAGACCGAATGCAAAATTAGCCGAAACGGCGCCGGAATATTACATGAGCATGGGGCATACCGCTGAACAAGTAGCGAAAAAATTTGGCGTCACTCGCGAAGATCAGGATGCATTTGCCGTTAGAAGCCATCAGCGTGCCGCCAAAGCGATTGCTTCAGGGAAATTTGATGATGAAATCGTGCCGGTAGAAGCGACAGTCCGTTCAGTCGGACCGGACCATCGGCTGGTGGAAAAAACAGTCACTTTAACGAAAGATGAAGGAGTTCGCCCGAATACCAACATGGAAGTACTCGCCCAATTGCGTCCTGCCTTTTCGGCCAATGGCACGGTAACGGCCGGAAATGCTTCGCAAACGAGCGACGGAGCAGCGGCGGTTATGGTGATGGATCGCGAAAAAGCGGAATCACTCGGTCTGAAACCGATGGCGAAGTTTCGTTCGTTCGCAGTAGGTGGTGTACCTCCGGAAATTATGGGGATCGGCCCTGTCGTTGCGGTTCCGAAAGCATTGAAATTGGCAGGACTGGAAGTATCGGATATAGGGCTGTTTGAATTGAATGAAGCCTTTGCTTCCCAATCGATTCAAGTTATACGCGAACTCAACCTTGATGAAGAAAAAGTGAACGTCAATGGAGGTGCAATTGCTCTGGGCCATCCGCTCGGTTGCACAGGAGCCAAACTTACCCTTACTCTCCTGCACGAAATGAAGCGCCGGAACGTCCAATTTGGCGTCGTTACGATGTGCATCGGCGGGGGCATGGGTGCTGCCGGAGTTTTTGAATTGATAGATTGATAGGATGAGTGATCCCGAAAAAGAATGGAAAGACTAGCAGGATATGTTATGAGAGTGAACAAAATCGAAACGGCTTCGTCAAATGAAAAATGAATAGGAGGAAGAAAGATGTCAAACCAAACAGATCGTGCCATTATAAAAGGCGGAAGCTTTTTAACGGATGAAATAGATGCAAGTCAAGTATTTACACCGGAAGATTTCACGGAAGAACAAAAGATGATTGCCAAAACAACGGAAGACTATGTGGCCAATGAAGTACTGCCTCAACTGGACTACTTGGAAAAGCATGAATTTGACCGTTCCGTCCAATTAATGAGAAAAGCGGGCGAGTTAGGCTTATTAAGTGCCGATGTTCCGGAAGAATATGGCGGTTTAGGGCTGGACAAAATCAGCTCTGCTTTGATCACGGAAAAAATGGCAGGTGCCGGCGGATTTTCCATTACTCACGGAGCTCATGTCGGCATTGGATCTTTGCCCATCGTATTATTCGGAAATGAAGAACAAAAACAAAAGTACTTGCCGGAATTGGCAACCGGTGAGAAAATCGCTGCTTACGCACTAACAGAGCCTTCCTCCGGTTCGGATGCATTAGGTGCGAAAACGACTGCCAAGTTAAATGAAGCGGGTACGCATTATATTTTAAACGGGGAGAAACAATGGATTACCAACTCCGGATTTGCCGATGTCTTTGTCGTTTATGCCAAAATTGATGGAGAACATTTCTCAGCTTTTATCGTGGAGCGTGATTTTCCGGGCGTTTCGACAGGACCGGAAGAAAACAAGATGGGGATTAAAAGTTCATCCACCAGGACGTTGATCCTTCAAGACGCGGAAGTTCCGGTGGAAAATTTGCTTGGGGAAGCGGGCAAAGGCCACAAAATTGCCTTTAATATATTGAATATCGGCCGGTATAAATTGGGCGTCGGCACTGTCGGTTCTTCCAAGCGTGTACTGGAAATCACCATTCCGTACGTGAACCAACGTCGGCAATTCAATACACCGATCTCACAATTTCGTTTAACACAAGAAAAGCTTGCTACCATGGCTTCCAAAATTTATGCGAATGAAAGTTCCATTTACCGCACTGTCGGGTTATTTGACAAAGCGATGGGCGAGCTGTCGGAAGAAGAAGCAAAAGACGGAAAAGCGATTGCTGCTTCGATTTCGGAATATGCCATCGAGTGCTCGATTGGAAAATTTTTTGGTTCGGAAGTGCTCGATTACGTGGTAGATGAAGGATTGCAGCTGCACGGCGGCTACGGTTTTATGGAAGAATACGAAATTTCTAGAGCTTACCGTGATTCCCGCATTAACCGTATTTTTGAAGGGACAAACGAAATCAATCGTTTACTAGTGCCGAATACGTTTTTAAGAAAAGCGCTGAAAGGCGAATTGCCTTTGCTTCAAAAAGCGCAAGACCTGCAAAAAGAGCTGATCGTGCTGGCGCCGGAAGATCCGGGATCAGAACCGCTCGCGCGTGAACGATATTTATTAAGAAATGCGAGAAAAGCTGCGTTGCTTGTGTCCGGGCTTGCTGTGCAAACATTTGGCAAAGAGCTTGCGAACGAACAAGAAATCTTGGCGAATATTGCGGACATAGCCGCCAATATTTATGTAATGGAATCATCGATTTTGAGAACTCAAAAGGCATTGGACAGAACCGGCCTTGAAAAGAACAAGCAAAAGCTGCTTTACACAGAAATTTTTTGCCAAGAAGCGTTTGCTCAAATCGAACAAGATGCGAAGGAAACTGTTGCGGCAGTACAAGAAGGCGATGCGCTGCGCGTGACGCTTTCTGCCCTCCGAAAACTTACGCGTCATACGCCCGTCAACATCATTGCGAAAAAACGTGAAGCAGCGGCCAAGCTGATCGAGTCAGAACGATATATTGTGTAAGAAATAGAAATGGATGAGGCGGACAACGATGTCGGCCTCTTTGTTTTCTCTCGAGATTATTTTAAAATAAAGAGGAATTTTACTGTATTTGTCGAACTAAAAAAGGGAAAACTCGCTAAAGCAGCAGAATCTTTTATAAAAGGTGATCACATGAACGTAACATTTTATTGGTATCCGAAATGTGCAACATGCCGAAAAGCAAAGAAATGGCTTGAAGATCATCAAATTGATTTTCAAGAGATACATATTGTCGATAACCCTCCATCGAAAGAGGAGCTGGAAACGCTTTGGCGCAAGAGCGGATTGGAATTAAAAAAATTTTTTAATACGAGTGGGAGAAAGTACAGAGAACTAGGAGTTAAAGACCGTTTAAAAACGGCTTCGGAAGATGAACTTCTTGAATTGCTTGCTTCCGACGGCATGTTAATCAAACGCCCGATCGTGACGGATGGTACGCGTGTCACAGTTGGGTTTCATGAAGATGAATTTGAGGAAATATGGCTGAATAGATAAGGGTGTTTTCTTGCTTTTAGCAATGGAAATAAGTTAATGTAAATTATGAAAATATTGAGAGTGGAGGGATTTTCATGAGTTCGCCGAAAGAACTGAGGTACTCGGAAGAACACGAATGGGTAAAAGTAGAAGGGGACAAAGTGCGCATCGGGATTACGGATTTCGCTCAATCGGAATTAGGGGATATTGTATTTGTTGAACTGCCTGAAGTAGGAACGGAAATTAAAGCAGACGAACCGTTTGGCAGTGTGGAATCCGTTAAAACCGTTTCTGAGCTCTATGCTCCTATCAGCGGGAAAATAGTGGAAGTCAATGAAGAATTGAACGACAATCCGGAGTATGTGAACGAATCCCCTTATGAAAAAGCTTGGATGATCGTGGTGGAACCTAGCGATATCAGCCAAGTAGATCAACTGTTGACGGCTGAACAATACGATGAAATGACTAGCGAAGACTAGTATGGCCCCCTGGGTGCTCCCTGGGGGTTTTTTCTATGTTTAAGTAGAGGCTTTTTGCTTTGAAATGGATCGCAAACATGGGACAATGAATGAAGAAAGAAATCAGGCAAGGATGGATAAAGATGAATGGGACGGATAAAGTGATTATTGTGGAAGGAACGTCGGATAAGAGAAAAATTCAAGCGATTATTAAGGAGCCGGTAGAGATTATTTGCACGAATGGAACGATCGGCCTCAGCAAAATGGATGATCTTGTCGATCGACTTTATGGCCGCGATGTGTATATTCTGGTGGATGCTGATACCGCCGGGGAAAAGCTGAGAAAGATGTTTAAACGAGAATTTCCCGAAGCCAGGCATCTTTATGTTGATCGAGCTTTTACGGAGGTCGAAAATACCCCTTTTCGGTATCTAGCCGCCATTTTACTTAGCGCCGGTATCGACATCGATACGAAGTATATTGAAAAGGATGATGAAAGTGGTATCTGATTGGACACAACAACCTCTCCATGAACAAATTTCCGAAACAGGCAAAACGGTATTATATTTTTATACTCCTTTATGCGGAACATGTGCAGTGGCAGGAAAAATGGTGGATGTGATTGAAAAGCTTTTTCCTGATTGCACTTTTGCCAAAGCGGATATCAATTATCATGAGGATTTTGCTCATCAATATGAAATTGAAAGCGTTCCTTGCCTGATGATTTTTGATAAAAAAGAATTAAAAGACAAAATTTATGCCTTTCATTCTGTACCTTTTCTATATGAAAAATTATCTCAATATCAAGCGGGGTAAAGGCATCCTTATGGGCCTTTATCCCGCTGTTATTTTGTGGATGTCCATTTTTGTCATTCAGGCAGCGTTTCCAAGTGAAAAATGATTTTAGCCAATGATTGGCTTTCGTGTTTCGCCAACTTGCAAAAATGACATATTTCTTAGGAAATAATTCAAGAAACGTCCTTTTATTTGAAAAAGAGCGGTCGAATGTGAAGAAATGGGTGGAATTTGTCAAAGGGTTTTTCTTTATCTGTCGAATCCTTTTTAAAGGGAATTCACCTGAAAAATGGAACTATGTACAGTAAACATTCAGGTGAAGGGATGAGAAGATGGACAAGTTATTCGCAAGGATTCAAAGGGAATGTTTCGAACGAAAACATCTTTTCCCGATTCTTCCTTCTAATCCACTGACCGTTCTTTTTGATTCAAACGATGAAACATGGATGTTTTCTTTGTCCAAAAGCCAAATGGATTGGAAAAAAGGAAGCATTTCAAGCCCACACGTACATCTTTGCGGGACGGACGAGATTTTTCGAAATATTTTGTTGGGGGAAGAAAGATTGTTAACAGCTGTCAAAAGAAAAGACGTGAGCATATTTGGATCCTTTCGTTTGCAGCTGCAGCTGGAAGCTATTTTGTGGTTATGCAAGGAACGGGAAGAAACCGTCGTATTAGGTAGATTAGGATGAAAGTAACATATTTCTATCAATTTTATTTGACATTATTCGCATGAAAATGTATAATTTTCGAGAAACCAATTTCCGAACAATTTCATAAACACTTGCTCTTATCAAGAGAGGTGGAGGGATGTGCCCAATGAAACCCGGCAACCGTCAATCGTTCAGTTGACATGGTGCCAATTCACACAAAGCAGTTTGCTTTGAGAGATGAGAGAAAGGACGAAGAATACGTAACCTTTCTGCTCATTGGCGGAAAGGTTTTTTTCATTTCAAAAAAGAAAGCAGGTGAATGAATCAATGAGCGAACTGATCTCTTTATCGCGGGTGAAGAAAGTTTTTCGTACAAAAAACGGAAATGTGACAGCCGTTAATAATATAGATTTGCAGATTCAAGAGGGAGAAATTTTCGGTATTATTGGCTACAGTGGAGCCGGAAAAAGCACTCTGATCCGCATGCTGAACGGTTTGGAAATTCCGACAGAAGGCCAAGTGACGGTTGCGGGGCAAGAAATTTCGAAAATTCAAGGCGCTTCTTTACGAAAAGCACGCCAAGAAATCGGCATGATCTTTCAACATTTTAATCTGTTATGGTCGCGCACAGTACGGGAAAATATTGCTTTCCCGCTGGAAATCGCCGGAGTGCCGAAAGAAAAACGAATGAAACGTGTAGATGAACTGATTCAATTAGTAGGACTCGAAGGAAGAGAAGACAGCTATCCTTCTCAATTAAGCGGCGGCCAAAAACAAAGAGTGGGCATTGCCAGAGCTCTCGCCAACGAACCGAAAGTATTGCTTTGCGACGAAGCCACTTCTGCATTGGATCCACAGACGACCGATTCGATCCTTGATCTACTTGTCGATATTAATAAACGGCTCGGTTTGACGATCGTGTTAATTACACATGAAATGCATGTAATCAGAAAAATTTGCCATCGCGTGGCAGTTATGGAAAATGGGCAAATCGTTGAAATCGGTCCGGTGCTGGAAGTGTTTAAAAATCCAAAACAGCCGGTAACGAAGCGTTTTGTTCAACAAGTTACCGAACCGGAAGAATCGAAGGAAACGATTGCTCATCTTCTCAAACGCTATAAGGACGGTAAAATTGTCAAACTTACCTTTATTGGCGATTCCGCTGAACAGCCGATCATAGCCAACTTAATCAGAGATTTTCCGGTTGAGGTAAATATTGTTCAGGGGAAAGTGTCCCAAACTCAAAATGGTGCATATGGCACACTGTTTATCCAGATTCAAGGATCGGAACAAGACGTACAAAAAGTGATCGCTTATTTACAAACACAACAAGTAGAGTCGGAGGTCATTACCCATGCTTGAAAAATGGTTTCCAAATGTGGATTGGGCAATGATGTGGCAGGCAACAGAGGAAACCCTATACATGACGGGAGTATCGGTAGTTGCCACCTTTATTCTTGGTTTAATCCTTGGACTTTTGCTTTTTTTAACATCGAAAGGGAACTTATGGGAAAATAAATTTATATATTCCATCGTTGCCGCAGTTGTGAATATTTTCCGTTCGATTCCTTTCATCATTCTCATCGTGCTGCTCATTCCTTTTACAAAAGCGCTTGTCGGCACGATAATCGGTGCGAATGCCGCCTTTCCGGCGCTGATTATTGGCGCAGGCCCATTCTATGCACGGATGGTGGAAATCGGGCTTCGGGAAATTGACAAAGGAGTTATTGAAGCGGCTAAAGCGATGGGGGCCAAAACAAGCACGATTATTTGGAAAGTGCTTATTCCTGAATCGCTTCCCGCTTTGGTCTCAGGCATCACAGTGACAGCGATCTCGCTTGTCAGTTACACGGCAATGGCCGGAGTAATCGGTGCGGGTGGTCTTGGAAATCTTGCTTATTTGGATGGGTTCCAACGCAACCATAACGACGTGACCTTAGTGGCTACGATCATTGTGTTGATTATTGTGTTTGTTATTCAGTTTATTGGTGATTTTATCACTTCAAAAATAGATAAAAGATAAAGGGGGAAAATTTGGTGAAAAAGTTCTTTATAGCCATTATTGCATCTGTATTTGTATTGAGTCTTGCTGCATGCGGAAAATCTTCCAGCGAACCAAAAGAAACAACAGGATCCAATGACAAAACCATTATTGTGGGAGCATCTAATGTTCCACATGCTGTCATTTTGGAAAAAGCAAAACCTATCTTGAAAAAGAAAGGCTATAATTTAAAAATTGTCAAATTCCAAGATTATATTATGCCTAACAAAGCATTGGCTGAAGGAAAATTGGATGCGAACTACTTCCAGCACATTCCTTATTTCAAACAACAAATCAAAGAAAACGGCTATAAGTTTGCCAACGCCGGCGGCATCCATATTGAACCAATCGGCTTATATTCGAAAAAATATAAAAGCTTAGATCAGCTGCCGAAAGGTGCTGAAATCATTATGTCCAGCTCTGTAGCTGACCACGGCCGGATTTTAACGATGCTTGAGAAAAAAGGCTTGATTAAGCTGAAAAAAGGCGTGAATAAAGAAGAAGCAACGGTTCAAGATATTGCTGAAAATCCAAAGCATTTCAAATTTAAATACGATGTTGAAGCGTCCATGCTTCCACAAGTATATAAAAACGGCGAAGGCGATGCTGTGTTAATCAATTCCAACTATGCTCTTGACGCGGGATTAAATCCGTTAAAAGATGCGATTGCTTTGGAAGACAAAGATTCTCCGTATGTTAATATCATAGCTGTCCGCAAAGGCGATGAAAAGAAAGCGAAAATCAAAGCACTTGTCGACGTCCTTCATTCTAAAGAAATTCAAGACTTTATCTTGAAAAAATGGGGCGGCGCTGTAGTGCCTGTCAACAAATAAGAAAAGAAAGATGTATCGCTCCTCCTTTATTGTGGAGGAGCTTTTTATTTCACAGCGTCCTCTTGTCTTACTTGTATTATTCGCATAGTCCCAATCGCTCAAGGAAAGAATAAGTCTGGATGTTTCAATGAAGGTTTAAAATGGTGAAGAGAGGTTAAATAACTATAGACGGCCGATAAGAACATTCATAACGAACATGACTCTTTCATATAGGTTTATTATTTGATTCTGTCGTTGGTTGAGAAGAACTTTAAACTTAGAGAGGACTGGTTCGTTATTTGTTCTTTAACACTTCAATATACGGAGAGCATGGAAAAGGCCATGTACTGTGCTCATGGTGTAGGGTATAAAGTTTACGGGAGCAATCATGAAGTGAGGATGAAAGTGGAAAAGCGAAGAGAAAAGGATCATTGCCAATCCAAACAAATTGTCGTTGAAATGAACGGAAAGCTGTACTGTCAAAAGCTTTATCATTTGGGAAAACCAGTGTGAGCCCCACGCTGGTTTGTTCTTTTCAATAATAAATTGCGTTAAAATAGTGAATATCGACTACCACCACCGTTCTGCATAGAAAACAATTGTGAATTTTATAACTAAAGTCGAAATTATTCAAAAAAAATACGGAAAAGAACTATTGGAAAAGTTGATATTAGTTTTCATTTGTTATAAGATTGTAATGATAATAAATTGAGAATGAAATGGGTATTCAGCATATATCGATATTGACGGAGGTAGAAAAGATGGCAGGTTCAACTCTAACAATTAAAGATTTACACGTTGAGATAGAGGGAAAAGAGATTTTAAAAGGAGTCAATCTTGAAGTAAAAACTGGAGAGTTCCACGCAATCATGGGACCGAACGGAACAGGTAAATCAACTTTATCATCCGCGATTATGGGACATCCAAAATACGAAGTAACAAAAGGCAGCATTACGCTTGACGGACAAGATGTTCTTGAAATGGAAGTCGATGAACGGGCTCGTGCCGGATTGTTCTTGGCGATGCAATATCCAAGTGAAATCAGCGGGGTAACGAATGCGGACTTTTTGCGTTCCGCCATTAACGCTCGCCGTGGTGAAGGCAATGAAATTTCGTTGATGAAATTCATTCGCCAAATGGATGAAAAAATGGAGTTTTTGGAAATGGATCCAAATATGGCGCAACGCTATTTAAACGAAGGTTTTTCCGGCGGTGAGAAAAAACGCAATGAAATACTTCAATTAATGATGATTCAACCGAAATTCGCCATTTTGGATGAAATCGACTCAGGACTTGATATCGATGCTTTGAAAGTCGTTGCCAAAGGAATTAACTCCATGCGCAGCAGCGATTTTGGATGCATTATGATTACGCACTATCAACGCTTGTTGAATTATATTACTCCTGATTATGTTCATGTCATGATGCAAGGACGGATCGTAAAATCCGGCGGACCTGAATTGGCTAAACAGCTTGAAGAAAACGGCTATGATTGGATCAAAAAAGAACTGGGCATTGAAGACGAAACAGTCGGTCAAGAAGCGTAACAGTTAGGAGGATGAACATGACGGTGGAAACAAAATTACCAGTCAATCGGGAGTATATCCAGTCGTTTTCAAAAGAAAACGGCGAGCCGGAATGGTTTGCAGCTCTTCGAATCGAATCATTAGAGAAGGCTGAAACCCTTCCGTTGCCAAAGGCGGACAAAACGAAAATAGATAAATGGAACTTTACGTCATTTCAAACGCACTATGTAAAAAGCGATACATTTGAATCTCTTGAACAGTTGCCTGAAGACGCAAAAGCATTGATTCGTTTGGAAACCGAGAAAAATCTGTATATTCAACGAAACCAGACTCCGGCTTATCTGCAGTTAACGGATGAACTGAAAGAAAAAGGCGTCATTTTTACCGACATTTTGACAGCGTTAAGAGAACATGGGGATTTAGTGCAAAAATATTTTATGAAACATGTGAAAGCAGACGAAAATAAATTAACGTCTCTGCATGCAGCTTTGTTAAACGGCGGAGTATTCCTTTATATCCCCAAAAACGTGGAGTTGAAGGATCCTATTCAAGCCGTTTTCCTTCAAGACGACAACCAAGTTCCTTTGTTTAACCATGTGTTAATTGTTGCAGATGAAAACAGTTCCGTCACCTATGTGGAAAATTATATTTCCACTGTAGAAGTACCGGAAGGAATTGCGAATATCGTGACAGAAGTCGTTGCTGAAGCAGGTGCAAAAGTAACTTACGGGGCTGTAGACACCCTTGCCAGCGGCGTGACGTCGTATGTCAATCGCCGAGGCACAGCCGGAAGAGATGCACGGATTGAATGGGCTCTCGGGCTTATGAATAACGGCAATACGGTTTCTGAAAATACAACCTATCTGGAAGGCGACGGTTCTTATGGAGATACAAAGACCGTAACCGTAGGCCGAGGCAAGCAAGTGCAAAACTTTACGACAAAGGTTGTACACTTTGGAAAGAATACGCAAGGATTTATTTTAAAGCACGGTGTTGTGAAAGATGAAGCGACTTCGATCTTTAACGGCGTCGGTAAAATCGAGCATGGCGCTTCCAAATCGGATGCTGAACAAGAATCCAGAGTGCTGATGTTAAGCAAAAATGCCCGCGGGGATGCCAATCCTATTTTGTTGATTGATGAAGACGATGTAATGGCCGGTCACGCTGCTTCGGTCGGTCGTATGGATCCCATTCAGCTTTATTATTTAATGAGTCGCGGAATTCCGCGAAAAGAAGCTGAACGATTGATCATACATGGCTTCCTGGCTCCGGTTGTCAACCAATTGCCGATTGAAGGGGTAAAAGAACAGCTTATTCAAGTCATTGAAAGGAAAGTTCGGTAAAATGAATGTGAATGATATTCGAAACTATTTTCCGATATTGAATCAAGAAGTCAATGGCCATCCTTTAGTTTATTTAGACAACGCAGCTACTTCGCAAAAGCCGTTATCCGTCATTGAAGCAATCGAACAATATTACAAAGGCTATAATTCGAATGTTCACAGAGGTGTTCATACGCTCGGCACGAAGGCAACCGACGCTTATGAAGGGACAAGGGAAAAAGTTCGCAAGTTTATCCGCGCCAAATCAGTGGAAGAAGTAGTGTTTACAAGAGGAACGACAGCTTCCATTAATTTGCTTGCGGCAAGCTATGGCGAGGAAAATGTGAAAGAAGGCGATGAAATCGTCATTACCTATATGGAACATCACAGCAATTTAATTCCATGGCAGCAGCTTGCCAAAAGAAAGAAAGCGGAATTGAAATACATTCCGTTGGAGGAAGACGGCACTATTACGCTTGAAAAAGTAAGGGA
Source organism: Bacillus sp. FSL W8-0102 (assembly GCF_038007225.1). NCBI lineage: Bacteria > Bacillati > Bacillota > Bacilli > Caryophanales > Bacillaceae > Bacillus > Bacillus sp. FSL W8-0102. The sequence goes on along the minus strand of NZ_JBBOWT010000001.1, from coordinate 3,023,709 downwards.
AACCGTTACCCCGAAGACGAAAATTGTGGCTGTCACCCTTGTTTCCAATGTACTTGGAACGATCAATCCGATCAAAGAAATAGCGAACATTGCTCATGAAAATGGAGCTGTCTTGGCGGTGGACGGTGCGCAAGGCGTTCCTCATATGAAAGTAGACGTTCAAGATCTCGATTGCGATTTTCTCTCTTTTTCCGGACATAAAATGTGTGGTCCTACCGGAATCGGTGTTCTTTATGGTAAGAAAGAGCTTCTGGAAAAGATGGAACCGGTAGAGTTTGGCGGTGAGATGATCGATTTTGTCGGTTTGTATGATTCGACATGGAAAGAGCTTCCTTGGAAATTCGAAGGAGGAACTCCGATTATCGCCGGAGCTATCGGTTTGGGTAAGGCTATTGAGTTTCTTGAAGAAGTTGGCTTGGATGAGATTTTAAAACATGAGCATCATCTCGCTGCTTATGCATTGGACAAATTGAGTGAAGTGGAAGGAATCGAAGTTTACGGTCCGAAAGATCCGATGAAACGAGCAGGATTAGTGACTTTTAATATAAAAGGCGTCCATCCGCACGATGTAGCGACAGTGCTGGATGCGGAAGGAATTGCCATTCGCGCCGGGCATCATTGCGCGCAGCCGTTGATGAAATGGCTCGATGTTTCGGCAACAGCAAGAGCCAGCTTCTATTTATACAATACGGAAGAGGATATTGACCGCTTTGTTTCGGGTATCTTGAAAACAAAGGAGTATTTCAACAATGTCTTTTAATAATTTAGACCAGTTGTATCGAAACGTGATCATGGATCATTATAAGAATCCAAGAAACAAAGGCAGTTTAGAAAACGGGAACTTGACGATCGATATGAATAATCCGACTTGCGGGGATCGCATTCATTTGACCATGAATGTAGAAGACGGTAAAGTGACAGATGCTAAATTCGAAGGAGAAGGCTGTTCCATTTCAATGGCTTCCGCTTCCATGATGACCGAAACGATTAAGGGGAAAAATATCGAGACTGCTTTAAAGCTGTCTAAGATTTTTTCTGACATGATGCAGGGAAAAGATTATCCTGATGATCTAGATCTTGGCGACGTGGAAGCACTTCAAGGCGTTTCTAAATTTCCGGCCCGCATTAAATGCGCTACATTAGCTTGGAAGGCCATGGAAAAAGGTTTAAAAGATCAAGTAGCTCATTAAACCTTTTGAAAATGCAATCATCATTTAGTGTTTGGGTTCAACCTCTTCCTGTAAGAAGGGGAGGTTGAAAAGGAAAGTTTTTGATGGGGCATAATCTCCAAAGGAGGGAAATGAATATGGCAAAAAAAATGCCGGAAATCGGTGATTATAAATACGGCTTTAGGGATAAAGACATCTCGATTTTCCGTACACAACGCGGATTGACTCGGGAAGTTGTGGAAGAAATCTCTCGAATGAAAGAAGAACCACAATGGATGCTGGAATTTCGGCTGAAATCCTTGGAACAATTTTATGCGAAGCCTATGCCGCAATGGGGAGGCGATCTTTCTGCACTAGACTTTGATGAAATTACGTATTACGTAAAACCAACGGAGCATCAAGGTCGTTCTTGGGATGAAGTGCCGGAGGAAATCAAGAAAACGTTTGATAAATTGGGAATTCCGGAAGCAGAGCAAAAATATCTTGCCGGAGTTTCTGCTCAATACGAATCAGAAGTTGTTTACCATAATATGAAACAAGATTTAGAAAAACTTGGGATTATCTTTAAAGATACCGATTCTGCTTTAAAAGAAAACGAAGATATATTCCGTGAGCATTTTGCAAAAGTTGTCCCGCCTTCAGACAATAAGTTTGCTGCGTTAAACTCTGCAGTATGGTCGGGGGGATCATTCATTTATGTTCCGCCGGGTGTAAAAGTGGATACTCCCCTTCAAGCTTACTTCCGCATCAATTCTGAAAATATGGGACAATTTGAACGGACGCTCATCATTGTGGATGAAGGAGCAAGCGTTCATTATGTAGAAGGCTGTACAGCACCGGTCTATACAACGAATTCGCTTCATAGTGCAGTGGTAGAAATTTTCGTGAAAAAAGGTGCTTATTGCCGCTATACGACCATTCAAAACTGGGCAAACAACGTTTATAATTTGGTTACAAAACGCGCCGTGTGTGAAGAAAATGCCACGATGGAATGGATTGACGGCAACATCGGGTCCAAATTAACGATGAAATATCCGGCTGTTATCCTGAAAGGAGAAGGGGCTCGAGGAATGACCCTTTCCATCGCAATCGCAGGAAAAGGGCAAGTACAAGATGCCGGAGCGAAAATGATTCACCTTGCTCCAAACACTTCTTCCACTATCGTGTCTAAATCCATTTCTAAACATGGCGGTAAAGTAAACTATCGCGGTCTTGTTCATTTTGGACGGAAAGCGGACGGAGCTCGCTCCAATATTGAATGCGATACGCTGATTATGGATAATCAATCGACATCGGATACAATCCCGGCAAACGAAATTTTAAATGACAATATTTCGCTTGAACATGAGGCAAAAGTATCTAAAGTGTCGGAAGAACAATTATTTTATTTGATGAGCCGCGGAATTTCCGAAGAAGAAGCTACAGAAATGATCGTAATGGGCTTTATCGAACCGTTTACGAAGGAACTTCCAATGGAATACGCGGTAGAAATGAACCGATTAATCAAATTTGAAATGGAAGGAAGCATCGGATAACGTTGATATGATCAACGATTTATCAATTTATAGTAGGAGCTTCCACAATCCATCCACCATTTTATAACCCTTTGTTACACCGCTGATACAATTCGAGCGCATCATCTTCAATGTGCAGATATGTGTCAGCGGTTGTTTTTATACTTGCGCAGCAGCTGAGATTTAAAAACCAAGTGATCAAAGGGAATAGACAAAGAAGAATATTTAAACTGAATGTATTGTGTCAAAATTCCATTTTGTGAAGTCTCACAATGATTTTACTCACTTTTAAGTTTTGGTATCGTTCTGCTATAATCAAAACGAAAGGATCCATCGGTTAAGACCTGTTCATCAGGTTCGTCATCCGGGCCAGATTCCTTATGAGCATAATCAATGGAAAAATTTTCTTCCATTATTATGTCTGAGGAAGTTCGGCCTTTTCTTTTTGTCTGGTTTTATTTCGTTTCAAAAGGGTTATACAGAAAAAACACACTATACTTGAAGATAGCGAGGTATAAAATGTGATTTGGATCGGGGTAACAGGCTGGGGAGATCATCATTCTCTTTATCCTGAAGGAATTTCCCCACGTGATAAGCTAAAAGAATATGCGGCGCATTTTCCGATTGTCGAAGTCGACGCTTCGTTTTATGCCATTCAACCTTTAAAAAATGCGGAAAAATGGGTGCAAGACACGCCTGAAAAGTTTCAGTTTATCGTAAAAGCGTTTCAAGGAATGACCGGACATGAACGTGGAAAGCTGCCTTTTTCGTCTAAAAAGGAAATGTTTGCAGCTTTTTTGGATTCTATACAGCCTTATCAACAAGCTGGAAAATTAGCCATGGTTCTTTTTCAATTTCCACCGTGGTTTGATTGCCAAAAGAAGAATGTCGATTATTTAAGATATTGCAAAGAGTGGATGAAGGATGTTCCAACGGCTCTTGAATTTCGCCACCAATCATGGTTTTCGAAAGCATGGAAAGATAAGACGTTAGATTTTATGCGACGAGAAGGATGGATTCATAGCGTTTGCGACGAACCACAAGCGGGCAGTGGTTCCATACCGGCTGTTATTGAAGCAACGGACCCTCAAAAGACGCTTGTCCGCTTTCACGGTCGGAATATCCATGGCTGGCGAAAGCCCAATCAAGGCAATTGGCGAGAGGTTCGATATTTATATCGTTACAATAAAGAAGAATTGCTTTCATGGAAAGAAAAATTACTCGATTTAGAGAAGCAAAGCAAAGAAATCTATGTCGTTTTTAATAACAATTCCGGCGGGGATGCAGCTGATAATGCCAAACAAATGATGGATTTATTAGGGTTAGAATATGAAGGCCTAGCACCTAGGCAATTAAATTTATTTTAACACCAGAATTAGATTTTTGGACCAAGCTGTCAGAAATGTGTAAGATGGAAGTGTTGAAAAAAATCACCTTAAGAAAAAGTGAATAATGATAGAATTTTCTTACTCATTCCACATATCCGACAGGCGACCGTTTCAGGAAAGGAGGTGGAAACCTGGTGGCTGCCAATGTATAATGTCATGATCGCATCATGAACGGAAAGGAAACAAAGTTTTCCTGTTTCTGGACTCACATGCCGCCTGACGGCCGGTGAATATGCCGAAAAGGTCGGCGATGTTATGTTTCGTATCCTTGCGGTTGGCATTTTCAGTTTTTAGTCATCAGGTAAGACGGTGAGCGAAACGATTCATATTTACCACACAAATGATTTTCACAGCCATTTTGAAAATTGGCCGCGAATCCGCCGTTTTCTGCAGGAAAGAAAAAAATGGCATGAAGAAGCGGGGGAAAGCGTGCTGATTTTTGATATCGGGGACCATATTGATCGTTCCCATCCTTATACAGAGGCTACTCTAGGAAAAGGCAATGTCAAGCTGTTAAATAAAGCGGGATATGATGGGGCAACGATCGGGAATAATGAAGGGATGACGTTGCCTAAAGAAGGATTGAATCATTTATATGAGGAGGCCGCATTCCCCGTCATTTGCGCCAATTTATATGATGAAAATGGAAAGAGACCTTCTTGGTGTCGTCCTTATCATATTTATGAGCTGAAAAACGGCTGGAAAGTAGGCGTTACGGGCGTCACTGCCTATTTACCTGAATCTTATCATCTTCTCGGATGGAAAATAACGCTGCCTCTTGATGAATTAAAAGCGCAGGTGGAATATTTGGCGCAAGAAACAGATTTAGTAGTCGTTCTTTCCCATTTAGGCATGCATGAAGATGACAAAATTGCACAGGAAATGGAAGAGGTAGATATAGTGATGGGAGCTCATACCCATCATATTTACCATCAAGGGAAATGGGTCAACGACACACTATTAGCAGCGGCCGGAAAATTCGGGAATTACGTCGGACATATTGTTGTGGAGATCGAACCCGAATCGAAGAAAGGGATAGAGAAAAAAGCGGTGCTTTATGATGTCCATGAATTGAAGCCTGCTATTGGCGAGGAAGAAGAAACGGCCCGTTATCAAAGCGAGGGAAAGCGTTTGTTAAGCAAGCCTGTCGTAAAATTAGATCGCGAGCTCTCGATTGATTGGTTTAAGGCATCACCGTTAGCGGAATGGCTGTGCGAAGGCTTAAGAGAATGGTGCGATGCTGATTGCGCCATTATAAATGCCGGTCTTCTTCTTCGCTCGCTTCGAAAAGGAACGATTACAAAATTTGATCTTCATCAACTATTGCCTCATCCGATTAATCCTTGTGCCATTACTCTCAACGGAGGAGTACTGAAAAAGATCATCGATCAAACTTTGGATGAAAAATGGCCTCATATGGAGGTAAAAGGATTTGGATTCAGGGGGAAAATATGGGGTGAATTTGTATATGATCGGATCGATATCGACAGAGACAACGGTTCCGTTAAAATAAATGGACAAGAGCTGAACTTGGACAAACAATATCGTCTAGCCGTACCGGATCTGTTTACATACGGCGCTTTTTTCCCGGAATTAGTTCGTGCTCAAGAAAAGCAATATTATATGCCGGAATTTTTGCGTGATCTGATGGAATGGAAATTAGTGCGTGTATTTGGGTAAGTACAATATTATCGAAGATATTTGGAATTGATAGACGGACAGTGCGGTTGCTGGCATTGCCCATTTGATTGGCTCTCACCTCTTATGCCCAATAGACCGATTTCAAATAGGAAAGCGATTCATTAAGGATATCCAGTGTTTTAGCCGTGTGAAAGTGAGCAAGAATAGGCTTCACGACGCTTGGCTCTTAAATGCATTCGGGGCAAGAAAGTACATTTACATGTGAAGGTGCAAAATAAAAATGATTAATGAATTCCCCCTTTACGAGCATACATATAGCTTGTAAGGGGGGATTTTTTTGCCTGCATTGCGAAAGTACAAACCCCGGAGAGGACCTTTGCCTTTACGGTATGTTTTTGTCATCACGTTCATTCTTTTTGCCTGCTTTACTGCATTAAGCTTATGGCTGATTAATGCAGGGATTAAGCCTACTTTAATGAGCTATGCGGAATCAGAAACGAAAAAAATTGCTTCCATGGTCATTAATAATGCTATTAACCAAAAAGTGGCCAACGTCATGGATATTAACGACATTATCGAAACCGTTCCGAATCGCGATCAAAGCAAGTCTTCTACGACTAGGCTGAATACGGAAATTATTAATCGGATTTTGGGAGAGGTAACGAATCAAGTTCAAAACAATTTGCGGGAAGCGGAAAAAGGGAAACTCGAACCGTTGGACTATGCGGATGTCAAATTAGATCCTCAGCAATCAAAAAAACTGGAAGGGATCGTATTTTCCGTTCCGTTAGGCCAGGCAACGAATAACGCCATTCTCGGCAATTTGGGCCCGAATGTCCCTGTCCGTTTTCATGCGGTCGGCGATGTTCGTTCTGATGTAAAATCGACGGTAAGACCTTATGGCATAAACAATGCTTATGTAGAAGTGGCCATCCATGTTCAAGTTAATGTGCAAATCATTATTCCTTTTTCGACCAAAACAACCAAAGTGGAACAGGATATTCCGGTGGCAATGGGAATTATTCAAGGAGACGTGCCTCAATTTTTTGGCGGAAATGGCCATTCTTCTGTTGAAATTCCGGCGAAATAAAAAACCTGGGCGCTCCCGTTTGTATTAAGGAATCGGGAACGCCCTGATTTCTTTTTATGGTGCGCATATTTTAAGGAAGCTTTTTTGAACGGGATTTTTGAAGAAGGGGCAACTGTTAAGAGTTATTCTTTTTACGTTCTAATCGTTCCATTCGTTCCCATTGTTTTAAGTGAGGATACGGATCAAAAGAATAATCGGTCGTGCCCGTATCTTTATACATACCGTAATGAAGATGAGGTGGGAATTTTCCTGCCGTTCCCGGCGGACCGTATCCAGTGCTGCCGACTCCGCCAATGACCGTGCCGGGTTTTACGACTTTCCCAACTTTTAGATTTTTGGAAAAACCGCTTAAATGGGCAAAATAATGGTACGTATTATTGACATCGCGAATGCCGATTCTCCATCCGCCGTATCGATTCCATCCTTTCATCTCGACAATGCCGTAGCAGGTAGAACGGACAGGAACACCGTAATCAGCGAAAATATCGGTTCCTTCATGTATACGGCGGCCGCCCCATCCTCTTCTGTCTCCCCAAGTACTTTTATATGAATAATTGTAATTTAATGGAATCGGGAACGCTCTGTCATAAAGATCAAGACGATTGAAAACTTTGTAGATTTTAGCCTGTTCCATAATGATGCTTACCGCTTTATCTCTTTTATAATAAGCCCATAATGCGATGCGGATATTATCTTCATCGGTTCCGTACTTCAGAAAATGCTGGCCGATGGCTGCCAACAAATCTTCATCGTTATTTCTGTCCGCCTTTCCATCACCATTTCCATCCACCCCGTAGCCGTTAAAAAAGGCGATCGTTTTCGGATTGGTGTCTTCGCGATTCGGGTTTACCAAACCAGACCATTTTTCGGGGGGGATCCAAATCGAAATAGCTCCTTTAGGCTTAGGCAAGTCTTTTCGGAAGAGGCGTAAGTTTCGTTCATATTGGTCCAGCCCTGCATAGTAATACCAAGGAATGTTCGTTGCAGCTTGCATTTTTTTATATAACTCTATCCGTTGTTTGAAAATCTGCTTTTCCTTCATTGTCTGATTCTCTGCCGCCAAGGAATAAGAAGGGAAGAGGATCAGCAATAATAGCAGGAAAACCATTTTTTTCAAATGAAAGCCTCCCTTTCAAATAAAATAATCGATAACTATACTATTTGAAGAAAAAGGATTCTTTATGATTTAAAATATTGGCAATCATGAATTCTGAATGCTTGTGTTTACACTGAAAACTATGGTAAAGTGGCAACAAAGAGAGAAGTTTATTACATTGCCATTGTTTTCGGCTCTTTGGAAGCTACTAAAGAAATGGAGATGTTAAAAATGAGCAAAACGAAGGAATATTTAAGAAAACCCGATTGGTTAAAAATAAAACTAAATACAAACGAAAATTACAAAGGCTTAAAGAAAATGATGAGAGAGAAAAGCCTTCATACGGTCTGTGAAGAAGCGCGCTGTCCCAATATCCATGAATGTTGGGGAGTGAGAAGAACGGCAACATTCATGATTTTAGGGGAAGTATGTACGCGGGCTTGCCGGTTCTGTGCAGTCAAGACTGGTTTGCCATCGGAACTTGACTGGAAAGAACCGGAACGGGTAGCTGATTCCGTTCAACAAATGAACTTAAAACATGTGGTTGTGACGATGGTGGCAAGAGATGATTTAAAAGATGGAGGAGCTGCCGTAATGGCGGAAACAGTACGCGCCATTCGCAGAAAAAATCCGTTTACAACTGTAGAAGTTCTGCCTTCTGATTTGGGCGGAGTGGAAGAAAATTTGAAAATTTTAATGGATTCCCGTCCGGATATTTTAAATCATAATGTGGAAACGGTGAAACGACTGACACCAAGAGTGCGGGCGCGGGCCACTTATGAACGGTCATTGGAGTTTTTGCGCCGTGCCAAAGAAATGCAGCCTGATATTCCGACAAAGTCGAGCATTATGATCGGACTTGGAGAAACAAAAGAAGAAATTATCGAAACGATGGATGATCTCAGGGCCAATCATGTGGATATTATGACGATCGGCCAATACTTGCAGCCGACGAAAAAGCATTTGCCTGTTCAAAAGTACTATCATCCGGATGAATTTGCGGAATTAAAAGAAATTGCTTTAAGCAAAGGTTTCAGCCACTGTGAAGCGGGACCGCTTGTTCGCTCTTCCTATCATGCGGATGAACAAGTCAACTTAGCTTCTAAAGCAAAAGAAATTATGGATCGGATTGAAGCGCAAAACGCCTAAAGTTTGAAATGATGACGAAATAGAAAAAGTGAGTTCAGCATTGTTTGCTGAACTCACTTTTTCCGCTAAATAAAACATGTTGAAATAAGGTGTCAGGGGGCATATAGCCGTCCAAACCAGAGCGAGTGAGAAAAACAAAAATAGCTGTATGGAAGTTTTTCCTTTCATCCGCTTTCAACGTATTCTTCCATTTTTTGGAGAATCGGATGATTCCCGCTAGACAGGATCCGTGCGAATGTCCTGTTGCAAAGAGAATGGAGCCACAAAACCGGATTTTCATGATCATTGATGTTTTCTTTTTTGTGCATGATTATCATCTTCGAGTGGGTCGTGAATGCGTTCGCCATTCGGATTTTCGCCGTCCACTATGGAGCGTCCTTGCGGTGAACGATCCAACATGAGGTTGATGGTCCGATTGATGTTTGTTTCAGAATTTCTCGTATTGGCATCCATGGAGGCAAGGTTTTCAACGTCTCTTCTCAAATTTGGATCGTCCGTGACATAAACATGGTACCAGCGAGGGACTACGCTCATGGCCGTTCTTTTCACTTGATCTGCCGTCTCAGAACGGGAAGTATGGGCGTTTTGCCGACGGTCATAGGCTACGAGCACTTCCTCATCTGTTACAAGCGTGGCGCAGTCTTTTACGTCCGGAAGTCCGACGCTCAGTCGGCTGATCGTATCAGCCACCTGCTCTCTGTCCATAGTGTACATGTCCCGATAAGAAATGGTTTTTCCTTGAATCGGGCTTTTTTGATGACGTACATAGCCAAATGACTCATCACGGTCATCTGTCATGATATTGTATGCTTTTCGATTTTTATCAAAAAGATCTTGATCGTTATTGACATTGAGTGTATTTCCGTTCCGGTCGTAAATTCCCGAACGATCGCGGTCAGCGGCTTCATTATTGCAGCCGGACAAAACCGCCAAACTTAATAAGCATCCTGCAAAGATGTTTTTTTTCATCTTTTTATCCCCCCTGGGCATAGGATAACCATATTTTTTTAAATCCCCTTTAGTAATTTGTGGGGGATTCGTTATGTTATAATGGAACAAATAAATTTTTTGACAGTGAGGAAAGGTTTCAGAATGAGGTGAAAAGCATGATTTGCGTCAATAATCATTGCTATGAAGTAATAGAGGATTACAAAAACGGCTTTCAAGAAGAGGCTTTTCGCCATCGCTATAGTGAGATATTAGGCAAGTATGATTATATTGTCGGTGATTGGGGATATGGCCAGCTGCGGCTGAAAGGCTTCTTTGATGATCAAAGCCAAAAGGCAACTTTTGATACGAAAATTAGCACTTTGAAAGAATATTTATATGAATACTGCAATTTTGGATGCGCTTATTTTGTCTTGAAAAAAGTAAAAAAATAAAACGGTTGCTGCCGTCCTTTTTTGCTAATCGGCTGTACTTTTCAGATGCCTTTTTTAGAGGGAAAGTGATTCTGTGAAAAAGACTTCCCTTTTCAGGAAAATTTTTTTACCCTACATTAAGGGGCAGTAACCCCTACTTCAAGAAACAGAAGGACGAGACATCCTAGTGTGTCGGGAACTGTCCGATTAGTGCAACGATCCATCCGTGTACCACGGATGGAAGTTTTATTTTGTCCCTCATGAAAGGGCAGTAAGTCTCCTTCTTCAAAAAAAGTCCAAGAAGGGTTCAACTGCCTCTGAATGCCCGATTGGTTCCACTAACCCCCAGTGACCTTAGATGGTTAGTGAAACCTTATTCCTCAGGATCTAAAGGGTCGGCGTTGCGGTTTGTAGTGTATGGCGGTTCTTCAGTGCGATCAGGGTCATCATGAGGAAGGTGGGCGTCGGGATATTGCCTTGGAAGCCCTTCGTGAAGCGATTTAAATTCATAATTGAACGCACTGTGATGCCGTTGGCCTTCTTCCCAAGGGGTCGATTTATTTTCAACAGGGGTATCTTGCCCTCTTGGAGATCCATAAGGTCCTTCCGGCACTTCTTCAGGTATTAGGAAATTTTTCATGGTTTCGACAACAGAAAAATCTGAATAGGCTTGATCTTCTTTGTCCACTTTTCCAACTCGACGAGACATGGCGGCACCTCCGTATTTGTCTATACCGTTAGTATGGACGAAATAGGGGGGATCATTCGCTTAAATCATTTCATATAAAAGTTCACGGAGTTCTTGAGCATCTGCTTCACTAAGACGGTACACTTCTTCTAAATATCCGGGCTCTTCCAAATCATCCGTACCGATAATGGCAAAGCGGTTTCCGAGCAAATCCAGCACCAGTTTTTTTCCGTAGTATTTATCTGTTTGAATAATCGCCAGATCAAATCGCTGATTTTCTCCCATAAAACTGATATAGCGTATGTTTGTTTTTTCCGTTTCGTCATATAAAAAAAAGCGTTCCATTAACCAGATTCCTCCCCTTCAACTCAGTATTTTGATTTTACCATGAGACAGTGAAGTATGGTACAATGAAAGTGGCTGAGAAGAGATAAGGGCAGGTGTTGTACCGTGTACTTTGTGGATCGAAACAAAGTCGAAGACAGGCTGACGTATTTGGAAGTTCGTTTAAGCTTATTGGAAACACAGACTGACTGGAAGACAGGTATAGAAAAGGCCGCTTTAGAGCGTGTGGCGCATTCGATCATTGAAGCGGTCATTGATACCGGAAATGATATTATTGATGGATTTATTATGAGAGATCCGGGAAGTTATGACGATATTGTGGATATATTATTGGATGAAAAAGTGATAACAGAAGAATTGGCTGCCTCTTTAAAAGAGATCATCAGCCTCCGAAAAATGCTTGTTCAGGAATATACCACCATTGATCATCAGAAAGTGGACCAAGTATTCAAAAAAAATCTTGAATTATTAAAACAATTTCCAATCAAAGTTCGTTCGTATCTGAACAATGAATTAGGTCCGGTTTCTGCTTTTAAAAATCAATGATCAGCGCTTTCTTTATGGGAGCGTTTTTTTATGAATATGACGATTTGGAAGGAGTTCATATGAAAGCATATAAGGGTTATTTAATAGACTTGGATGGAACGGTGTATAAAGGAACGGAAAAAATCGAAGCCGCTGGTGAATTCGTTCATCGATTGAAGAAAAAAAATATTCCTTATTTGTTTGTAACCAATAATTCGTCTAGAACACCGGAACAGGTGGCAGCAAAATTGAGGGATTTTGATATTCCGGCCACCAAGGAGCAAGTCTATACGACAGCGATGGCGACTGCCAATTTTATGTATGAGAAAAAACCAGGTGCTTCTGTTTATGTGATTGGGGAAGAAGGACTCCAAGAGGCATTGAAGGAAAAAGGATTTCGGTTTGTAGACGAGAATCCTGATTTCGTCGTGATCGGAATAGATAGATCGATCAACTACGAAAAATTGACTCTTGCCTGCCTTGGCGTCCGCAACGGGGCAACGTTTATTTCCACTAACAGCGATATTGCCCTTGTAACGGAGAGGGGGTTTCTTCCGGGCAACGGAGCACTGACATCCGTTATTTCTGTGTCGACTCAAACGGAACCTATTTTTATCGGGAAGCCGTCACCGATCATTATGGAACAAGCTCTTGAAGCATTAGGAACTTCCAAAGAAGAGACCATAATGGTGGGAGACAATTATGATACAGATATTCGTGCAGGTATTAATGCCGGTTTGGATACGCTCCTCGTCCATACTGGAGTTACTTTAAAAGAGCATTTGGAGCGTTATGAAGTAAAACCGACCTATACTGTTGATTCTCTTAGCGAGTGGGAAGTATGAAAACAAACAGCCGGGTTCTCCTTCGGACGTACAATGGGAAGGGAAGCCCGGCTGTCCGCTTTTTACACTACCTTTCATGAATCAATTGTTTCATCGCCATTGCCGGCTCGGTGGGCAAGTCGGCTTGAAGCCGCCGCAGCAATGGCGCCGACAATGTCGTCTAAAAATGTGTTCACTTTTCCGGAAGACTTATCGTTTAAATATTCTAAAATACCCGGTTTGATTTTGTCGATATAGCCATAGTTGGTAAATCCTATCGAACCGTATACGTTTACGATGGAAAAAGCTAATATTTCATCGACTCCATATAGTCCTTCATCTGTTTGAATAATCGATTGTAATGGTTCTTCGAGCTTGCCTTGCTCTGCCAGAACATCTAATTGTATGCCTGTTAATATGGCGTTTTGAACTTCACGCTTTCCGAGAACTGCCTCTACATTTTGAATGCATTCTTCCAGCTGCAAATTGGGATGGTATTTTTTTTGTAAAAACAATACCAGTTTTGCGATATCCTCAATCGTTACTCCTCGTTTTGTCAGCCATTCGCGCGCCATTTTTTCTGTCATGTTTAATGCATCTCTTTTTTTCATTGTCATACCATCACCTTTTTTCTGTAATATTTGGAAAGGATATTCTTTGTCTTACGAGGTTGCTGTTTCTATTATAATATACTCCATTAAAAAAGATGGAATATAAAGAATTCAATGGTTCATTCGCTTTTTGTAAGAAAAAGACAGAAATCCGTCTGGAAAGCCCGTTTTCATTGATTTGCCAGATGAAAAGCGGGATCATAAATCCAATCAATAGACGCAATTATGGGAGCCAGATACATATATATTACTAGTATGTTCAAACTGCATGCTTTCAAAATTTTTTGTGGTTTATTTACACAGGTGAAACATGAAAGCTTTTGGCACGGAAAGGAACGAAACGGGGCCAGTGGCTAAAGGAGGAAGGAAATGGATTACTCTCAATTGTTAGAGCAATATTACGGCATCCAGACAGAAGCCCTCTATTCTAACCAACCCATCCGATATAAAGCAAAGGGTTATCTATATACTATTATAAATGCTACGAAATTGACACAAGAAATGCTCATCGAATTTCGCCAAATGTCTCTGCATCTTCAAAAGTTCGGTGAAAGAGGAGTATCTTCTTTTTGCTTGTCCAAAAACGGAAAATTTTTAGAAACGGTGGAAGGGCAGGACTTCATTGTTTTGCGTAATCCCGTTAAAAAAGGGAGAAGCTACAGCAACATGGGCAGAAAGCTAGCCAAATTTCATTACAGAGGCCGTTTTATCCAAGAAAAGATGGTTCAAACGAATCGAATGGGTACTTGGCGGTTTTTATGGGAAAAGAGGCTGGAGCAGCTTGAAGGCTTTTATCACCGATTGCTTCAACAATCTCCAAGCGACCCGTTTGACATTTTATTCGTGGATATTTTCCCGTATTATATGGGAATGGCGGAAAATGCCATTCAGTATGTAGCCGATACAGAGTTAGATGAAGATCCAATGGAATCTGACGCGGGGACCATATGCCATGAACGTTTTCGACCTGATACTTGGGGAAAAACGGATATCATCAAAAATCCTTTTGATTGGGTTTTTGATCATGCGGCAAGGGATATTTCCGAGTGGATTCGATATCAATTTTGGCATCAACAAACGAGATATAAGGCGGAGATTAAACAATTTATAAAGGGGTATCAATCGATTCAGCCGCTGACGGTGTTTTCCTGGAGATTGATTTTTGCAAGGCTCATGTTTCCGCTTCACTTTTTTGAATGTGTAGAAGATTATTTTATGACGCCTTCTCCCCAGAGAAAAAAGGAACTGGAAGAACAATTAACACGCTATATCCGAGATACCAAAGAATACGAACATTTTTTGGCTTCGTTTTATCAGCTGGCGGAAGTGCCTATAAAAAGAATTCAAATTCCGGTGGTGCCATGGCTCCTACGGTAACGAAAAAAACACTATGCTTAAAAAAGACCAACTTCCGGAATGTGAAAGTTGGTCTTTTTACTCTGCGTATTATTTTTGCTTTTGTGAAAACAATGGTGATGAAATCAATCAAGACTTCAATTCAAAAAAAAGCTGATTCAAGGAAAAGAGTTTCTCCCTTCGGACATATGGATAAGGACAAGCGTTTTTTATGTCTTGTTCTGCTTAGTCAAGGGATCATCTTTCTCCTGATCAGCTTCAAATTCCATCGTTTTTAAAATACTTGTTCGACTTCCACGATTCCAGGGACTTCTTCCAACAAAGCACGTTCGATACCTGCTTTTAATGTAATAGTCGAGCTTGGACAACTGCCGCAGGCGCCCAATAGTCGAAGCTTTACAATTCCATCTTCAACGTCCATCAATTGACAGTCGCCGCCGTCGCGAAGTAAAAACGGACGCAATTTATCCAACACTTCTTGCACTTGTTCTTTCATTGCCTGATCGGACATTTGTATCGACTCCTTTCCTACGTTTATTATAATGACTATCATGAAAAAAATCTATCGTCTTTGTTTCGTTTTTGAAAGATTTTGGATAAAATGAAGATGAGAAACGGACAAAGGTTTGGGTGGGGGGAGAGCGGTGCAGAAGCCGATTGAAATTGTCGTATATGGTGCAGAACAGATTTGTGCAAGCTGTGTTCATTTGCCTTCATCGAAAGATACGTTTGAGTGGTTGACGGCAGCTTTGGAAAGAAAGTTTCCACATCAGCCTTTCAAGATGACGTATGTGGATATTTATGATCCACCTGAAGACAAGGAGAAAAAAAGCTTCGCATCCCGAGTGATTGAGGAAGAACTTTTTTATCCTGTGGTGTTAGTTGAAGGAAAAATGGTCGGGGAAGGAAATCCGCGATTAAAAGTCATTTGCGAAGAAATGGAAAAATACGGATACAAAGCTCCATAAATCAATGAATGAGCTGAAAGAAAGCCGATTCACTTAAGGGGCCGGGAACCTCCTTTGTATTAAAAGAATGCCCGAATATTTTCATTGCTGCAGTTACGGAGGGACGGCCTTTACAAGACAAACTTTTGATTTTGAAAAGTCTAGTTTTCCCGGCTGTTCGTCTGTTAGCCGGGATTGTTTCGATTAACCGTTGTGATATTTGTACAGCCATAAGACTCCGGACTTTAAGAAACGGGCGACGCGGCCGGTAATGGCACGTTCTGCCAAGAAACCAAATCCTTCTTTTTTTCCTAAAGATCCCAAAATTCCTTTCAGCTTAATTTCAGGCATTTTTTCCGGAAGAGGTTCATTTTTCCAGCGTTTCAATAAGACTTGAACAATTTGCTCTGCTTGTTCTTCCGCCAATTGGGCGCTCGGTGCATAAGGAAGGCTTGCACAATCGCCTACTACATAAACATGTTCATTGTTCGGAATATTGTGGTATTGGGTTAACTTCACACGGCCGGAAGCATCTTTTTCCACATCCAATTGCCTGACCAGTCTGTTTGCTTGAATGCCGGCAGTCCAGACAATCGCATCACAAGCAATTTTTTCATCATGGTTGTATAATGTATTTGGCTCCACTTTCGTCACATTGGCGCCATTGATCACTTCTACTCCGTGTTCCGTAAACCAATTTTGTACATAGTTGCTCAATCGTTCAGGAAAAGTGGATAAAATTCTTGGTCCTCGATCAAATAATTTCACTTTTAAATCAGGACGGCTTTCTCGAAGTTCGCTTGCCAGTTCAATTCCGCTTAGACCTGCTCCCACGATGCCGACGGTTGAACCAGCGGGCATATTGTTTAAGCACTGATATGTATTTCTCGCTTTTTCAATCGACTGAATACTATGTGTGTACTCAGCCGCCCCCGGAACTCCATGATATTTGTCTTCGCATCCCAAACCTATTACCAGCTCATCGTATGTGATCGGATCTTGTTCTTTTAGATGAACAGTTTTATTTTCCAGATCAATTTCAGTAATTTCTGCAAAAACATGCGAAAGCTGTGGATGAGTAGGAAAGGGAACCCGTACATGCTGGTCGGAAGTTGTTCCGGCTGCCAAGGCATAATATTCAGTCTTTAAACAATGGTAGGGAACCTTGTCCACAAGTGTAACGGCGACATCCTCCGGAAGATTTGGCAACAGCCGGAGCAATATTCGCATATTCCCATATCCTCCGCCAAGTAAAACCAAGTTTCTCATAAAAAATTTCCCCTTTTGTTCTGCTAAGTCAGTTTTAAAACCCTTTCAATATGAAAAAATACGTAAGAAAAATTATCTATAAAAATACCCCATACAAGAGTATAACGAAAGTTCATGTTTTTCACAACAGCTTATTAAGGCATTTCCAGCATATGTCTATTGGCAAGATACATTTCTTTTCTGACCGGCGGAACAATAGTACAATCAATCCTGGGGTGATGCTATGAATCCAATTATTGAATTCTGCGTCAGCAATTTAGCAAGCGGTGCGCAAAAAGCGCTTGAAATATTGGAAGAAGATCCTAATCTGGACATTGTCGAATATGGCTGTCTTAATTATTGCACTCTTTGTGGAGAATCTCTTTTCGCCCTTGTCAATGGCGATCCTGTAAGAGGGGACTCTCCGGAAGAGTTGGTGAAGAATATATATAAACATATCGAAGAAAACCAGATGTTTTAAAAGAGAGAGCTAAAGATGGGAGGCTTGGTGTGAAAAGGGGCGAGAGAAAACGGCAAAAATCATCGTACAAATAGAATATAGAGGCTGTTTAGAAAACAAATTTTGACAGAAGAACCGAGCTTTGCCGCCTTTCTATTCCATTGTTTGTCTGATCATTTGCCACTGATTTTTTGCCATTTCCAAAATCTTTGGTTCTGTAGCGAATTTTTGCCGTTCGATTACTTTGGAAAAATAAAAGGTCGCTTCTTTGTAGTGTCCCAGCCGTCTTTTTAATTCCCCGATCAAATATAAAAGTTTTATTTCAGACATTTTTGTTCGTGAAAAGTCTCCTTTTGAATAGGAATCTTCGTATTGTTTGACGGCCATTTCTAAAAAACGATTTTCTTCTTCTTGAATTTTCAAGAGACGGTATAACCAAGCCGTACGCAATGCCAGCCCGCCCGTTGTGATATTTTTTTCATGCTTTAAGGTGGCGCAATAATAAGCTAGTTTGTAGCTGTTAATCCCATCTTTTATGCTGCGGTGTTTGCCGTAGTCCTGGTACACCCAGCGCGAGCAAACTTTCTCTTTGATTTCATTTAAAACGGCCGGGGGGAAATATCGGGAAAATTCCTCTGTGTAAGAATAGCCGCAATGGGGGCACACGTTTACAAAGTAAACGATCGGGTTGATTTCAGAATCTTGATAGATAGGGGAAAAATCTGTATCACAAGAAGCCACTTTTATAAAGCGGGAACGTATTTTAGTGGTGGTGAATATTTTTTTGCAAAGAGGGCATTCTTCAGTTTTTTCGTAAAATGGTGTGATTTCCGCCAAATTTGTTCACTTCCTGAGATGTTTTATTATTTTATTTGATAGGTCTTTTTCATTATACAAAAATTTTTAAAATAGGTCTTTATTCGTTGTAAAAAAATTTAAATAGGCCTTTTTTATTATGAGAATGTATTATCTGAATGGAAAATGAAAAGATGACCCCATAAACGGATTTTATTGTCAAATCATTCAGGGACTTATTCGTGTGTTTTCAAACGGATCTATTGAGGAAAAAAGAAAAACGGATTATACTACAAATAACATCGGAATCCGCTGTTTTTAATCGGGACGGTTTGTACTCCGAAAAGAATGGAAATCCAATACAAAAGGAGGTTTTTAAGATGGAGGGAGTCATTAGCCTTACGGAAGCTGCAGCTTTTCAAATAAAAGATATGATGAAAGAAAATGAAGAAGAAGGCGCTTTTTTGCGCGTGGCTGTCAGAGGCGGCGGCTGCAGCGGATTATCTTACGGAATGGGATTCGACCATGAAGCGAGTGAAGACGATATCCAATTTGAACAACATGGCATTCAAGTATTAGTGGATAAAGCAAGCGCACCGATCTTGCAAGGAACCAAAATTGATTATAAACAATCGTTAATGGGCGGCGGATTCACAATCGATAATCCAAACGCTATTGCCACATGCGGTTGCGGTTCATCATTCCGTACGGCGCAAAACGTTGGAACGCCGGAAGAGTGCTAAGTCTTCCGGCACGTTTTGAAACGGCAACATAATCGGTAAGGGTTGTTAATTCCAGTAAAAAATCCGCAGTCCGTGCTTGTATTTTTGAATAAAAACAACCCCAAAATTTGCGATTTAGGGTTGTTAATTACGACCTCTTTTAACGGTTTATGTTAAATCGTTGAAGGAGGTCGTTTTTTTGATGTTAAAACACAGATATCTTTTATCTTTGGAATCGGCTATTTCTTTTTCCCTCTTGTCTTGGATGCAACTATGCCACCGCCATACGATTCTGATGATGACGCCCGGCTTGAGCCCATGCCTTTATTAACAGCAGACATATATTGATCAAAGGGAATGACCACGAGAAACCTTAAGAGGAGGTTGGATGACATGCAGGATTCCAAATACAATGGGACCGGTGACTGTCCAAGAAATGATGAGCGACAGTATTATTCTTCGCAGCTCTCCCCTTATCCAATGTATCCTTATCTTCAACATGCTTATCAACATCCACATCCGTACCAACGAGATCCTTATTGGCTGCGGTATTTTTTTCAAGCCGAGAAAGGGAAAATCGGTCGCTACCAAATACTCTTCCATTGGAAGCATTTGGATTGGCATTTTCCAAATTTAAGGATGAAGCAGGAATTTGAGGCAAATCAATATTGGAGACATGCCATGCCTGCCGGTATTAAGGTTGATCAGCAAGGCAACTATTATGTATCTGTTCCCCGCTGGGCAGAAGGCATCCCTTCTACTATGAATCGCATTGTCATGAAAAATGGCAAACCGCTGTTAGAAGCTTTTCCAAGCTGGGAATGGAATAAGGCGGAAAACCCTGGAGTGCTGCAATCTGTCCTGGGATATGAAATTGATGAAAACAACCGGATGTGGCTGTTAGATCAAGGGAAAATCGCCTATGCGCCTTCGCGGGAAGGTTCACAAAAATTGGTTATATGGGATTTAAATGATTTGGTTGTAGACAATAAACATGGTTTTATCTACATCACCGATTCCGGAAATGGTTGGCCCGACCACCCCGTTGTCGGTGGAATCATCGTATACAATATGAGGAAGAAAACTTTCAGACGTGTGCTTGACCGTCATTACAGCACACAAGATTTTCCGGGATTTGTTTTTGAGATTGACTCGAAACCGGTCTTTAAAGACAGACCGATTAAAATAGGGAGCGATGGTATTGCGTTGTCCGCAGATCGTTCCACTTTGTATTATTGCCCGGTTACAGGTCGAAATTTATATGCGATCGATACAGCGCTTTTGAGAAACTTTCAAACACCCTTAGATGAAATCAGTCGAGCGGTTAAAGCGATTGGAAGCAAAGGGACGACCACCGACGGGATGCACGCAGACAACAGAGGAAATGTTTTTTATACGATGCTGGAGGGGAAAGGAATCGGGGTCTATTCTCCTAAGAACAATCGGTTCCATCGCTTCGTCTCTGATGATCGGATGCTGTGGGTAGACGGGGTGGCATTTGATCAAAAGGGGTCCATTATTTTTAACATTATTTCCGAAAGAAGTCTCCCACTTCAAGCGTGTGAAGGGCGATAGCCCAACGATAAGTGGGGAGATGAATTTCGGTTGGCGATAGCCAACTAATAGGATAGAATATAGCTAGAACGGACACCTTCGGAACGAAGGGAAGCGTAAAGGGTTCTTGTGTGTGGCTTACCGTTCAGCGAACACGCACAAGTCGCTTGAAGCCCCCGCCTCTAAGCGAAGCGTAGGTGGTGGGTAGTTCACCAGCAACCGTCTTCATCAGATGTTTGAACGAAATCAAGACGAAATCGATTGGAGTAATCCATATAATCTCATCGTTTGGAAAGCTTTTGTAGGCAAAAATTTATATGCATAAAATAACTTTTTTACAGCCATCCAATAAGCCGGATTTTTATTCCATGACTGAAATTGCGGCAAAACCAAAAGGCATGCATCATTCACGGCATGCCTTTTGGTTTTGGACGAAACTATTTCCTGCTATTTTAGAGTACTGATTCCCCGGCGCCTGTTCCATGGTTTTAAAATCAAAAACGAACCGTCTTTCAGCGATTTTGGGCAAAGGATATATCGGCGGATTGTATGTTTATGAGCTATCTGCACGATGAAGAAGTCGTTCGTTCTTGTTTTGACGAGCCGGTCCAATATGGAACCGTTCCGGTTGAACATCCTTGAAAGCTTTTTATTGTTCAAATAAAGACGTACTGTGCATTGGCTGAACGCGGGATTTTGGATCAATAAAAGCTTTTGCATTGCTGACGGCCGTAGGGGCTTCGCCGAATCCGCTTGCGATCAAATTTACTTTTCCTTCATATGTACAAACGTCTCCGGCCGCATAAACTCCGGGAATATTGGTTTCCATTTTGGAATTGACAACAATGGAGTTTTTAGCGATTTCGATTCCCCAATCTTTGATAGGACCAAGTGAAGAAACAAATCCATAGTTGACGATCAATTCATCCACTTCAATCGTTTCTTCCCGTTCTCCGCGTACTTCATTAAGAACAAGTCCATGGATTGTACGTCCGTCACCGAGTATTTTCGACGGAACGAACGGTGTTTTGATCTCCACGGTAGAAGCTTTCAGTTGTTCGACGCTGTGTTCGTGGGCGCGGAACTTATCTCGGCGGTGAATGATCGTTACTTTTTTAGCGATCGGTTCCAGCATCAATGCCCAATCGACCGCTGAATCTCCTCCGCCGCATATCGCTACATTTTTTCCTTTAAATGTATCCAGATCATTTACGAAGTAATGAAGGTGATTTCCTTCATACTGCTCCGCTTCTTCAAGCTCCAGTTTTCGAGGTTGGAATGCTCCAATCCCGGCAGTGATAATAACAGATTTTGTATAGTGTATTTCTTTATCTGTCGTTAATCGAAATGTTCCGTCATCCAATTTTTGAAGATCAGTGACCGTTTGTTCCAAGCAAATGGTGGGCTTAAACAGCGATAATTGTTCTTTGAGTTGTTCAACTAAATCGCGTGCTTTAATTTTGGGAAATCCGGCAACATCGTAAATGTATTTTTCCGGATAAAGAGTAGCCAGCTGGCCGCCAAGTTGGGGCAAGCTCTCAATTAATTTTACGGACGCTTGTCTTAACCCTCCGTAAAAAGCTGCAAACAAGCCGGTAGGTCCACCGCCGATAATCGTCATATCGTATATGTTCGAGTCTTCTTTCAAAACAATCTCCCCCATTTCGATATACTAGCAGATAGCTTTGCATTCATCGCTTTATTGACCAATGGAAGTTTTATTAAACACCATTTTATCATACTCCAATTCAGTGTTTCCATTTTTCAATACAACAAGAGAAAAACATTTCAAAAAATACCAAAATTCATCATTTTCTTTATAAGGGATATAATTTTGAAAACTTCCTTTTAATTGTAGGAAATGGGTTGAAAAGTATATGTAAAAGGAATATTATTTATAAGGGAATAATGTTAAGATTTTATGACAAATTTCGAAAAAGTTGTTGTATGCCCTCATTCGTGAAAAATATCACATGTGATATTTTTAATTGCAAAAAGGAAATAAACTTTTTCGAATTCACTCATACTAAAAGAAAAAGGTGGAAGTGATAACAGTGACTAAGCCAAAAATCGTTGTACTTGGCGCGGGTTATGGTGGATTGATGACTGTAACGCGCCTCCAAAAGATGTTAAGCCAAAACGAAGCGGAAATTGTTTTAGTGAACAAACATGACTATCACTATGAAACGACTTGGCTTCACGAAGCCTCTGCTGGAACCCTTCATCACGACAGGGTGCGCTATGCGATCAGCAATGTAATTAACCGCAGCAAAGTCAAATTTGTTCAAGCTACTGTTGAAAACATTAAACCAAACGAAAATAAAGTAGTTCTTAATAACGGGGAATTGGACTACGATTATCTCGTTGTCGCTTTAGGACCTGAATCGGAAACATTCGGAATTAAAGGCTTGAAAGAGTATGCTTTTGCGATCACGAGCGTGAATGCTGCCCGCCGTATCCGCGAGCATATCGAAACTCAATTTGCTACTTACAACACTGAAAAAGATAAAAAAGAAGAACGTTTAACGATCGTTGTCGGCGGTGCCGGATTTACTGGCATCGAATTTTTAGGGGAATTGACCAATCGTGTTCCTGAACTTTGCCGCGAATACGACGTTGATTTCCAAAAAGTGCGTATCATCTGCGTAGAAGCAGCACCAACTGTTCTTCCTGGATTTGATCCAGAGCTTGTTCAATATGCAATGGAACAGCTGCAAAAGAAAGGCGTTGAATTCCGAGTCGGCACGGCCATTAAAGAAGCGACTCCTGACGGTATTATCGTGGCTAAAGGCGAAAATGAAACCGAGGAAATTAAGGCAGGAACTGTCGTTTGGGCTGCGGGAGTTAGAGGAAACTCTGTCATTGAAAAAGCCGGTTTTGAAAACAATCGTGCCCGTGTAAAAGTAGAAGAAGATTTGCGAGCTCCTGGCTACAATAATGTGTTTATTGTAGGAGACTGTTCGCTTGTCATTAATGAAGAAACGAATCGTCCATATCCGCCGACTGCCCAAATTGCCATGCAGCAAGGCGTAGTGTGTGCGAAAAATATCGTGGCTTTATTAAAGGGACAAGAAACTCAAAAATTTGTATTTGATAATAAAGGAACGGTATGTTCTCTTGGCGATGACGACGCAATCGGAATTGTGTTCGGCAGAAAGCTGAAAGGTATAAAAGCTTCCTTTATGAAAAAAGTGATTGACAACCGTGCTTTGTTTATGATTGGCGGTTTGTCCTTGGTACTGAAAAAAGGAAAGTTCAAATTTTTCTAAGACAGTCAACTAAGCCTTTTACAGATAACAAAACGGCTGATTGTACAACAAATAAAAAGGTATTACAACGACAGAACGGTGTAATAAGCCGTTCTGTTTTTTTATGTGATCGTTGAAACAAGAATCAACAGCAAAGACTACCCGTTCACATTTCCCCTTTTAAAAGTGGGGAACACTTCCAGAAATCAAAAGGGCTAAAAAATGAGAGAATAATGAGATTGGAATGGAGGAATAATCGGGAAGATTGGCGTATATAAGAATATTCAGTATACTTTTTAGTCCTGTGGGGTGTTTCCTAGTGCATATTGCCGTTTTATTTATATCGATGTTGCTGTTTTTTGTGCTTTTTTTCGGAATCGGATTTATTTTAAATATGCTGCTTCGAATGACATGGATCATGTCGATTTTATATCCTCTCGTTGTGTTGATCATTGTAGATGGGATTAGTACGCTTTCTTATATAACGCATACTAGAGAAGCTTTCACTACGTTAGGAGAAAGATTGGTAGGACTGAAATCGGCCGATATGTTGATTTTGTTAAGCGGCTTAGCCGGGGCCGTTTTATCGGGAATTGTCATAAAGGAATTAAGAAAAAAAGGATATCGAATGTTTTGAAGGGCTGAATCCAAAAGGAAATCACTCTTTTGGATTCAGTCTCTTTTTTGCTCCAAAATCGTTAAAAGTTTTATGTTCACGGTTATTCGGAAGCAACTTGAATGTCTATTTCCAGTTCTATCTCCACATTTCCTTTGACGGCTCGTGAAATCATGCAAGACGATTCTGCTCTTTCAGCAAGACGTTGTGCTCGGCTGATCTCTTTGGCGGTTGCATCACGATGAAGGACTATTTTCGGACGATGGATGATTTTTTTATAAGTCAATACGCCATTGGTTACTTCAACGATCCCTTCTGATTCCAGCGTTAACTGTTTCTTCTCCAGCTTGCTTCGTTCCAACATGGCGGCCAATGTAATGATATAACAAGTGGCTGCCGCCCCTAAAAGCATTTCATCCGGATTTGTCCCGATGCCTGGGCCGTCCATTTCCGCCGGAATCGAAACCTTTGTCCGTAAATTCCCAGCTTTTATTTCCCCAACATCATTTCGCAGGCCGGGCCAGTTTGCTTTTAAATGAAAGTGATGTTCCGCCATATACATGCCTCCAGATCATTTTTGGCATTATTGTAGCACAATTTGAAACAAAAAAATGAGGGAATGCCTTCGCAAAAGTTTCTAATAAGGCGACTGATGGACTAATCGAAGAAGAGCCGACTTTTTTCTCTTTAGATCATTTCCTCATGGGTGATTTGCATAAAACGGTGTTCTTCTAAGTCTTATCCTAGATTTTCTTCACGAATCCTTTTTTGTTCACTCCAACCTTTACCAAGTTTTTTTCCATTTTTGAATAATGTGGCCATCATTTGGAGACCAATAGGGTGAGGGGAGTGAAAGGATGGGACTAATAAAACGGACGTCCAAAAGAGTTTTTATGACCATCTTATTTTTGATCGCACTTATGGCCACTTTTAAAACGATTTCCGGAGTAGATGCGGCTATGATTGGAAATTGGGCTCTTAAACATACGATTTTATCAAAGATGGAAACGAGTGAGCGAAAGCTTGAAGGATTATCCGGAAAAAGGATCGATCAGCTGCTTATGAAACCTGTGCAAGCGAATACCCAACCGGAGAGGGAGAAGCAGCCCCGTATATTGGAACAAGATGTTGATTGGTCGAAATACCCCCAAAAAACGGTGATTGCGACAGGTTATACAGCCGGAAAAGAATCAACGGGGAAGTCTCCCAGCCATCCCAGTTATGGTATTACATATTCAGGCGTCAAGGTAAAAAGAGATCTTTATTCGACTATTGCCGCTGATACAACGATCTTTCCGATTGGAACGATTTTGTTCATTCCCGGATATGGCTATGGAGTGGTAGCGGATACCGGGAGCGCAATCAAAGGAAATCGGATTGACCTATATTACGAGACAGTTGATGATGTTTATAAAGAGTGGGGGAAGAAAAAACTGGCCGTTTATATTGTCAAAATGGGAAAAGGAACTTTGACAGAAGAAACGCTGGTTTCTTTAAACCAAAATAAAGCTTTGCAAGTATACCGGCAGCAATATATAAAAACCCGCAATGAATAAAAATTTCGAGAGTCAAATAGGATCCCCTTTCCATATTGAGCCTGTACAGAAAGAGCAGTATGGAAGGGGGGCCTTTTGTCTTGTTCTTTTCTTTCCAGTAAATAACAGTTGGAAGTGAACAACTCCAAATATCCATGATCATTACTGGTGGTTTATTTTCTGCCAGGGTTATAATGGTGTTGGAGGTGTTAAAAGATGTTTCAATTTAGTCATGAAAATCCGTTTCAAATAGAATTGCCTTGCTTGATCGTCGGTTTGTTGGATAAACCCCTTAAGTTTGAAGGAGTTCTCAAAGAATTGGATGAGGCGTTTCAAGGTCAGTTGACGGAACTTGTAAAGACCGGGGATCTTTCCACCAAATATAAAAGCGTGCAACTGATCCATACATTTGGTTTTGTGCCTGCCAAAAGAATCTTATTTGTCGGTTTGGGAAAAGAAAAAGAACTCACGATTCAGAAATTAAAAATGGCTTTTGGAAAAGCCGCCAAATATATAAAAAATACGCCGGTTCAAAAGGCCGCTATTGCGCTTGATACGTTTATAACGGATAAATGGGATGCCGTTCAAGCAGCAGCGGCATTAGGCGAAGCGGTTCCGCTTTCTACATATGAATTCCGTGATTATAAGCAAAAACCCAATCTGCCGGAACCGCGGATTGAGGAAATGACTGTTTACAGCAGCCATAAGATCGGAGAAATCGAACAAGCAGCCAAAGCAGGATACATACTTGGAAAAGCGACGAATTCCGCCCGTACGCTCGTCAATATGCCAAGCAACTTGCTGACTCCGTCCTATCTTGCTTCGTACGCCAGCCAATTGGCAGAAAAATATGGATTGGAAGTAGAGATTCTTGGGAAAAGCGAAATCGAAAAACTGGGAATGGGCGCTTTTTTGGCCGTCAATCAAGGTTCCAAAGAAGAACCAAAAATGATTACGCTAAAATATCAAGGAAAAGAAAAGTGGGAAGATGTCATCGGGCTCATCGGAAAAGGCATTACATATGATTCGGGCGGCTACTCGCTCAAAACGAAAAACGGACTTGTCGGCATGAAAACCGATATGGCGGGGGCTGCAGCTGTACTTGGGGCAATGGAGGCGATCGCCGAATGGAAACCTAAACAAAATGTGGTGGCAGTCATTCCGGCTACAGACAATGTCGTGAGCGCGTCGGCATTTCGGCCTGATGATGTGATAACATCCATGAACGGAAAAACGATCGAAGTATTGAATACGGATGCTGAAGGGCGTTTAGTATTGGCGGATGCCGTCACTTATGCGAAACATCATGGCGCCGAATATTTAGTCGATGTGGCCACATTGACAGGCGGAGTAATCGTTGCGCTCGGGACAGATAAAACAGGAGCGGTCACCAATGATGAGTGGCTTTTTGAACAAATTTTAGAGGCTTCTTTTGAAGCTGGAGAATATATTTGGCGGCTGCCTTATACGGAAGAAGATAAAAAACGGGTTCGAAATAGCCGAATAGCCGATTTAAATAATTCTCCCGGCAGAGAAGGCCATGCGATCATGGGAGCTGCTTTTATTGGAGAATTCGTGGAAGGAGCTCCTTGGGTGCATTTGGATATTGCCGGAACGGCTGATACCGATAAGGACTACGACTTGGGGCCTGCAGGTGCAACGGGCGTCATGACGAGAACGCTTGCTTTATTTGTCGATCGATTTGATAAAGAGTAAGGATACGGCGTTTGATTTTCGTACCGCTGCTTTTTAAAGCTAAATTTTTGGCGGGCCTATACAAAGATTTCCGTCTTTGCATAAGGATAGGGTAGCATAGGAAAAGGAGGTTACCCTATATGTATTATCCGCATCGCTTTTTTCCGGGGGAACCGTTTATCGGTGGACTGCTGGGCGGCTTGCTAGGAACGGCGATAGCAGCATCATTGTTTAGACCGCCATATCCTTTTTACGGTCCGCGTCCGTTTTATCCATATCCGTATTTTTAAACAAGGAAAGAGGCTGATGAATGGAGCAAAGGAAGCCGCTCTATGAAACATGGATCGGCTTCCTAGTTATCAACAGCCTTTTTGAAAGGGATGGCTATTCTCTTGCATACTAAGCAGGTTTTCTATCAAAAAAATGCAGTGAAAAGTTAAAAACCTATATTATTTCTTCCAACGAAGTTCCAACAGTAATCGGCAGCATTCTTTTTTTTGATCTTCATCCATGCGGGTAAAGCGAACTAAAAGCCCATCCGGATTAAAATAAATTTCCGGCCGAATTCTAATTCCAATCGATTGAATCATTTGTATCACTTTCGTTGTTTGCGAACGTTGAGCGGCGTCCATCAGCTCTCTTGCAAAGGCACCGTTCGTGGAGACCGTATTCAAAAACAGTTGTGCGTCTCTTAGCAGTTCCAATGATTTTCTGGCGGATTGAGTGAACTGGTTGATCTGGACGACTGGAAATTGTCGGTTGTCGGGAGAAATGTATGTTGGATGATTTGGGCCATAAGGAATAGAATTTGGATCGTTATGAGGCGGGAAAGGAGGCTGGTGCATTTATAGATTCTCCTTCCTGATTCATAAATGTCATTCTGTGGAAAAGATATGTAGCACAGGGGGTGATTATGATAAAATAAGAGAAAATATTTAAAAAAAAACGTATTTTCTAAAAAATAAAAAACGGGGGATAGTTAATGGAAGGAAATTATGAACAAGGGTTGATAGCCAGTCTTGGCATGAAAATAATCGAAATGAAAAAAGGGAAAGTGGTCATGACCATGCCTGTAGATGACCGCACTCGGCAGCCAATGGGATTTCTTCATGGAGGGGCTTCCGTTGCATTGGCTGAAACCGCTGCAAGCTTAGGAACAGCACAACTCATTGATCCGGAAACACAAATCTGCTTTGGACTTGAAATAAACGCTAATCATATCCGTTCTAAAACAGAGGGAATGGTGACAGCCCGTGCAGAAGCAGTACATATTGGAAGGTCAACATGTGTTTGGGAGATCCGGATCGTCGACGAAAACGACCGTCTTATTTGTTTATCGAGATGTACGGTTGCCATTGTCAATAAACGATGATACATAAGAAAGCAAAGTAAACGTAGACTGTTTATTGTACAGGGCTTTTTAGAAACTCTCAAGAATGGCAGACGGTTGGGAGATGGAGAAAAGATTTTTGGACGATTGAAAATGGAGAAAAGGGATATTTTGACTGCCATTCTATAAATAAACGAAAAATCAATGTTTTTCTATAAAGCTCTTGTAAATGTAGAAAGGCTCTTGCATAATGAAAGTTGATTCGAGAAAAACAGGAGCGACTGATCATGAAAAATACTTATTTAACAGGTTATTTTCCTTTTTTGACCATTTTATTATTCAGCTTGTCACTGGCGATTTATGTGGAAGACACCATCATCAATTTTTTGAAACAGATTGGCATTTATCAAGGAATGCTGGGAATCATTTCGGAAACAGAATTGAAGCTGGCTGTCATGATTGGACTGATCGCAGTGTTTTTCATGGTGCTGTCGGCTTTAAAAGTAGTCGCTGAAACCATCAATGAACTTTCTTTGCTCTTTTTTTCCACGGATACGGACGGAGAAATTTTAAAAAATGTCCGAAATGGTTCACTTATTTTTTTGGCCGGCGGGTTGGTTTCGTTGTGCAGTTATGCATCCATCATTGGGATTATCGCCATATTTCTTTTAACCGTTTTAATCTATTTTATTTATTTTGTTTATAAAATCAGCCCTTCGTTGACAACATCGTTTAAACTCGTCGGTTTTATTTGCTTCCAAATTGTCGTTTGGGGCTTTATTACGTCCGCTCTGCTCTATATGATTCTGAAAATCTATAACACTGCGATGGCCGGATTGCCTATTTAAATCAAAAATGAGAAATGACGAAAAAAGGTCAGTTCCTTCCGATCCCATTCGGGTGACGGAGGAGCTGACCTTTTTTGCTTCAATGATTTTTCTGTTTCAAAAACGAAGAATATTGGATTATTGCATGATCTTCCGCCAAATGAGCAGCTGTGGTCCGTAATGTTCCAATGATTCGATGCTTGACGGTGTATCCCTTCCTACCCAGACACCTGCTGTATATTGATCCGTCAGCCCGACAAACCAGAAGTCATGGTAATTGTTGGTCGTTCCGGTTTTCCCTCCCACATAAGGGCGGGCGATTTTCGCTTTTTTACCAGTACCGTTTTTTACGACTTCTGCCATTAATTCCCGGACTTTATATACGGTATCCGGCGACCAAATCTTGACAGGTTCATCTTTCCACTGATATAAAACGTGTCCTTTTAAATCCGTCACCTTTTGGATGGCTCTAGGCTTTTTATAGCTGCCATCAATAAATGAGGTGTAGGCGGATGTCATTTCCAGCGGAGTCATCCCGTAAGTAAAGCCTCCGATAGCTGCTGACGGATTCTCGTCCCTTTCTGATACTTTTTCAAAACCAAATTTGTTCAAATAGGAAAAAGAGTTTTTGATCCCGGTTTGCATGAAAATCCGGACGGCAGGAGTATTATACGAATTCGCAAACGCTTTTTTCAGAGTGACGTATCCATATTCTTTTTTGCTGTAGTTTGTCGGACAGTAATTGCCGATGCAGACGTTGTTGGCATTGACAAGACTGGATAAAGAAACATGGAAACGATCGATATACGGCCCGTAGTCGAGCAGCGGTTTAATCGATGATCCTGGCTGCCGGTAAGCAAGGTATGCCCGGTTGAAATCCGTATGGTGAAAATCTTTTCCTCCCACTAATGCGATTATGTTTCGATGTTGATTGTCGATGACCGCAGCAGCACCTTCCACATTGGTATAAGACAAAACGGAAGAAACAGCGTGTTCCGCTTTTTGCTGTATGATTGGATTTAAAGAGGTATAAATCATAATTCCGGATGATAGCACTTTATTTAAGCGGTTTTCCAACTGTTTTTCGATTTGTTCTTTTTCCTTAGGATTTTCATTGGCCAGTTTTTCTTTATACCCTTCTTTTTCCGCAATCAGTTCTTTCAATTCTTCTTGAACATAAGTGGAATAGTTGGGAAATTCATCTATTCGCTTTTTCAATTTTAATGTAATGGGTTCTTTTTTGGCTGCTTCAGCTTCTTCAGCTGTAAGAAAGCCGTTTTTCTTCATTAAATCAATCAATCGTTCCTGTCGTTTTTTCGTATTCGCAAAGTGGGTAAGAGGATTATATAAGCTTGGATTATTAGGTATCGCCGCCAGAAAAGCCATCTGTGCTTTCGTTAAATCCTTTACGCTTTTTTGAAAGTAAAACTGGGAAGCGGCTTCCACCCCGTATACTCCGTTTTGAAAATAAATGGTGTTTAAATAAAGATTGAGAATTTGATCTTTCGTTAATTTTTTTTCCAGTTCATAGGCATAAAACACTTCGGATAATTTTCGACTAAACGTTTTGTTGTAATTCAAGTATAAGTTTCGGGCCAGCTGCTGGGTGATGGTGCTTCCGCCTTGCTCGATTTGATGAGAATGGGAATTGACGATCATCGCCCTCAATACGGCGAAAGCGTCTATGCCGCCATGTTCGTAAAATTGCCGGTCCTCAGACTGCAAAAATAATTCCTTCATGAAATCGGGAATGTCTTTGTTGCTCACGACAATTCGATAAGGATTGCGAATTTCAAGAAACGTACGGCCGTTCTGGTCCAAAAATTTGCTTTCTTGAGAAAGATCCACCGAATGTATCGGAATCTTCTTTTCTACAACTTTGTCAAAACTTTCGACATGCTGCGCTTCCTGATTGGCAAAATAAAAAAAGTAAATCGCAAGCGCCATCAGAACGGCAGTGAAGAAGTAGCCAAAAATGGTTTTCATCAATGCAGACCCGCCTTTTCATTCGTACTTTTTCGAGTAAAATGTCAATGTTCTTTACTCCACCAATGATAATAGAAAGACAGCTAAGAATAAAGTAGTAGGAAGAATTTTTGCCTTCTAACAGGGTTCCTTTTTGAAATCTTTTATTCTTCCATTTTAAAAAGACAACGGTTTTTTGAATGACGAGCATCCTGATATAATAGCTTAAATAATGCAGGAAAGTGTTGTACGATCAGGGCAATTGGAAGAAGGGAGAACAGTGCTTTTTGAAAAAGCCCCTTTTTCTAATATAGGAATGGAATGAGAAGGAAAAATTCCTTTTTATCCAAATATAGTAATAATCCCTGCTTCTAATAAGTGCTAAGAAGCAATCACAGATTTCGTCTCACGAATATAAACTCGCTGTAAGGATAGACAAAGTGAGTAGATCCACTAATAAAAAAAAACGGGCACCTTCTTCAAGGAAATTTGCCTATTTTACGTAAACAGCTATTAGAATCCCATTCATTGACATTCAAAAAAATAAAAATTTTTTCACAGAATCGATGTTATTTATTAGTATAATAGATGCGGGAGGAAAGAACTGAATTTGATTTTTTGGAGGCATTATGAAGACAATTCTTTCTTTAGTCATTCCGGTCATCGTATTTTCTTGTTTGTTTTATATGATTCCTTTATCCATGAGTAAACGCCATAAACGTTATATGGTGATAGCAAGTATTTTTTGTTTCTTGATTGCCAAGGTAGCGTTCATGATTTTTCCGTATGGAATCGCCGCGGCGATCACACTCTTATTTATTTTATGCTTAACCATTCTTTTATATCCAAGAGAACAGTGGTTTGAAGACAATCCAGGAATGAATCAGGCTGAAAATTTAGAGCCAAAGTTTGACTACGATGATTTGAGAGAAAAAGCAGCGATGGCAGAAAATATAGACATACCTATCCAACCAAATGCTGGATTTGAAGAAGGTCGTCCAAATTTTTTACGTGATGAAATAACGGCTCCCCCAATGGAAACGGAATATGATGTTTCAACGATTACGGCTTTAAATGAGGATGAAAGCATGCAAGAAATGTATCAAAAACGGTTTGAAGCATTTGAAGAGGAAGCAAATCCCTCGCAACAAAATGAGTCTTCATTTGAAGACATACTGGCTCGGCGCACAAATAAAACGGATGAAAAAGGTGATCCGTCATGAACAGAACAAACATGGTTCGATTTTTCGCTATTTTACTAATTTCGACCGTTGTTCTAATGGCTCTTTCCAAAATCACTACTTTGGCGGTTTCTTCCTTTTCAAAAAAAGAGCCTGTTTTTTCAGAAGGTACTTATATTGGTCCAATGAATATCGCCTCTTTGAATAAAGAAGAAGCAGAATCGAAAATAACAGAAAAAGTGTTGGATTGGCAAAAAAAATCGCAAGTAACGTTTTCTTTTTTTAATAAAACGATTCCCATTCCGATGAGTGTTGTACATTTTAAGATCCATGCCTCTCTTGATGCCAGTCTAGATGGTGCAAGAAATGTATTGTATACAGAAGTGGATGAACAACCCCTTAAAACGATTTTATTCAATCGATTGGAAAACCCTGAATTAGTCAATTTAGTGGATTTAGAGAAGTTGAAGCAGCTATTGAAGGAAAAAGCTAGTCGTCTAGATTCTTCACAGCAAACAGAAGATTTAGTTCAGTATTTGAAAACGTCCCATAATAAACCGGAAATCATCGCCTCAAAAAGGATCGTCGTCAATGATCCAGCTGACATAGAGGACTGGATGGCGACCAACTCCACCATGACGCTTAAACCAAAGAAAATCTTTTCATTGAATGATTACATCCAAAATCTGGACAATAGAGACGTTTCCTTTTTCATCCATTGTGCTTCTGCCATCTATCAATTAGCGCTGCCAACGAATTTACAAATCGTAGAAAGACATATTAGCGATACTTTGCCAGATGGAATCGAATTAGGTTTTGAGGCAAGAGTAGACGGTTCAAATGCTGATTTAAAAATCTATAATCCAAATCATACAGCGTTTGTCATCAAAAGTGAGAAAATATCGAATCACGTATTGAAGCTCAGTTTAATCGGCCCAACCGATCCTTTTACTTACAAATTGGTGAAGAAAAACGTAAAAGCGTATGCACCGAGAAAAATCATACAATACCGCCCGTTAGCAGAAAAAGCGGTCAATCGAAATGGCAAATTCGGGTATTCGGTGGAACTTTATAAAGAAGTGGCATTGGATCATATGGTATTCTATGAATCTCTTGTATCCAAAGATTTTTATTTGCCGACCCCAAAAATCGTCGTGAAAAACTTGGAACAACCGGAAAGTACAACAACGACAGATAGCACATCTAGCACAGAGAATGGTACAACAGGACATTCGTCATACAACGGAACCGACAATACTTCACAAAATACATCAACAGGGAATACATCGAATAACCAATTTCAAACCGATAATAATAGCAGTTCACCCAATAACAGATCCTATACACAGAATCCATCTTCTTCACAAAATACGAATAAGAGCAATGTCAATTCAGCCAATCATAATCAATAAAAGAAGAGGCCAAAAAACCATCCATTTGGACGATGAACAGTCTAATGGATGGTTTTTCATTATTTATAGATGACATCTCCTTCTTCAACCGTCACAATTTTATTATCGCTACTGCCATCATTTTGAGAGTCTACTGGTTGGTTTAGAACATAGATTGTCCCTTCTGGTTGATTGTCGCAACTACTTTTATTGTAATTGACGTCAGCGTTTGTCCTGATATTTTCTGCTTTTCCATGTACACAAACTTTTCCGCCGAACGGCCAGTCTGAGACCGTTAAAAACCTATCAGAATATAGGTTGCCATTCACAGTCAGAGTAGAGCCAGGACCAATTGTTGCACTTGACAAATACATGCTTCCATCTACTTCCATTTTTGAATACCAAAATAGTTGAAGATATTTTACATATAAGTTTGAGGAAAATAATAACCTAGAATTGGATGCGTATAATTCGTTCACGCTTGCATTTCCCCCAACGGTTACGCTTGAATTCAGGGAAGCGTTTATCTCATTTTGAGCATACATAGCGTTTCCAATCTGTAAATTTCCTGTAAATAATAAAACATCGTCATTAAATAATGCGCTATTCCCCATTTTCAACTTCAAATTTAGAGGTATATAAAGATCATTTTGAAATATTGCATCATGAGATACATCAATATTTCTTAACAAAAAGCTGTAAAATGGGAAGTTATAATTTCCTATATAATGAGATTGTAAGTTGATATTATAATTAATTCTAAAGCTCTCGTTGCCGAAATTCAAAAAACTCGGATCTTTCAGTACGTCAAAATCGCTTATATTCGTAAAAATTTTTTTGGATCCTGAATTGTCGTTGGAACGAAAAGTGACAGTATAAGTCTTTTGCAAATTTTTTTTTGTTTACCGTCATAAAGGCCGTAGCTATCAACGGTTATCGTGATGACGCTATCGTTATTCTTCTTAACAGTGGCTGTATGGACATTGAGTTGATAGGCGACGTGGTCATTAAGAGAAATTGGATTCGTTGGTGTGCTATTTTGTACTTCATTTTGAAGCTCATCTGTTGAATGAAACTCTTTTTTATCCATGATTTGGTCAAACATCTTTTCAAATAATGTCATCCCCATTTCAGCTGCATGTTTTGTTTGCATATTTTCTTCAGATAGAGTGGCTTGTTTCGCTGATTGAATGATAAACGGAAAAAGAGTGATCACAAAGATCATCGTTAATGTAAGAACGAGCAAGACAATGATGAGCACTTGACCATCGTTTTTCTTAATCAAAGGTGGGCCCTCCTAATGAATACGTTCAAGCGTTGTTTCCACTTTCACTTGTTGATTGGAATGATTTCGATCTTGGACATGCAAAAGAATAGGAATCGGTGCTGCTGTTTGCAAAGTGATGGAACCTCCTGGCTGAAGTTCATTAGAATTTATGGTGATTTCATAATGATTTTGATCGTATGTGTATGTGTGATCGTTCGCTGCAATGGTTAATTTTTGGCTATCGCTGCTAAGACTAATCGTCATTTCATCTTGTTTTTCGCTCAGTTGATTTAAGTTGGATAAAATGATATTGGCCTCTTGTTGAAGCCTCGATTGCGCCATATTGTTTTTATAAATGTTTATGGCTGAAAACAATGCTGCGAAAGCAATCGCAATCACGATGCTGCTCAGCGTAATGGCTGCCAACAATTCAATTAATGTGACCCCTTTTTGATCATTCCATTGTTTTCTTTTCATGACGATGCCTCTTCTAAATATACAAATGTTTTCGCAAGGATTTTCTTACTGTTTGCCTCTATCACAGAGATTTGAACGGGAAGTAATTGCGCTTGATTGGCCTCTGGTGTGCTTTTCAACAGTGTTGCCTTGACTTCAAAGGGAGATTGATTGAGATTGTAGGCGCTGATATCCACTTCATCCCCTTCTTTCGCATTTTTTGGAACTGTTGCTTGATTGGAACGCAATGTAGAAACAGCTTTTTTGGCTAGATGAATGGCCTGTAATTTTTCACGATTTGACGTATTATAGGCAGTAGATTGAACGTAAACGCCAAACAGGCAAGTAAAAATAATTAATAATAATGTCGTTGCCGCCAGCACCTCAATTAAAGTAAATCCTTGTTCATCGTTTTGTCGACATTGAAACATTTGCCACATTCCTTTTCGCAATATGGTATTAAAAGTTCTCATTCTATTTTATAATGAATGGGAAAAAACTACTATAATTGTTTGAAAGTAGGGTTTTGAAATGGAACGAAAACGACTGGGCGATTTATTATTGGAAGCGGGAGTTATTACAGAAGAACAATTACAAGAAGCACTCAAAAAGAAGAAAAGTAGACAAAAATTGGGCGATGTACTAGTCAGCTTAGGTTATTTGAATGAACAGCAATTAATCGAAGTATTGGAGTTCCAGCTTGGGATTCCGCACGTAAAATTACAATCTATACC
This sequence comes from Bacillus sp. FSL W8-0102, assembly GCF_038007225.1. Taxonomy (NCBI): domain Bacteria; kingdom Bacillati; phylum Bacillota; class Bacilli; order Caryophanales; family Bacillaceae; genus Bacillus; species Bacillus sp. FSL W8-0102. Next base: position 2,986,981 of record NZ_JBBOWT010000001.1, on the reverse strand, counting down.
GATTGATACCACTCTATTAAAATTCATTCCGAAAGAATTTGCTTTGAAAAATTTAGTCTTTCCAATTGAGAAAAAAGATCGCGAGCTAACAGTGGCGATGTATGATCCATTAGACTTTTACACGATTGATGATTTAACGCTGTCCACTGGACTGCAAATTCGACCCGTGATTGCCACGAGAGAAGATATTATTTCATCGATTTATAAATATTACAATGGAACGGATCAGTTGAATGAAACCGCTGCGGCGAGCACCAATGTATCAGAGGCAGCGGAGGAGTCCGTCGTTGCTTTAGTCAATGACATTCTGGAAGCGGGCATTCAATTAAAAGCGAGCGATATTCATATCGATGTTCAAGAATCGAAATTGATCGTTCGTTTCCGTATTGATGGCCTATTAAGGACGGAAAGGATTTTATCAAAGTCTATACATTCTGCATTAATCGCAAGAATGAAAATATTAGGAAATATGGATATTACGGAGAACCGACTGCCGCAAGACGGAAGAATGAAACTTCCAAAGTATAAAATGATCGATATGCGCATTTCCATTTTGCCAACCATTTATGGAGAAAAAGTGGTGATTCGTCTACTGGATCTACAGAATATTCGAAAAGATATCACAGAGGTCGGATTTAATAAAATCAACTTACAACAATTTCAAAAGTTGATTGAAAAACCTTCCGGACTTGTGATTATTACGGGCCCAACCGGTTCAGGCAAAACATCGACGTTATATGCTGCTTTAAACCATTTAAACACGGAAGAGGTGAACATTGTCACGATTGAAGACCCAGTTGAGTACGAACTAGAAGGCATTAATCAAGTGCAAGTCAATCCATCGATCGGTCTTGATTTTTCTACAGGATTGCGCGCAATTTTAAGGCAGGATCCGAATATTATCATGGTGGGGGAAATGCGAGATAAAGAGACGGTTGAAATTGCTATTCGTTCAGCGTTAACGGGACATCTTGTTTTCAGCACGATGCACACGAACAGTTCCATCGCCACCATCCCGCGTCTGAATGATATGGGTGTGGAATCCTATTTAGTCGTCTCTGCTTTACAAGGAGTTTTATCCCAAAGACTTGTCCGCAAAATTTGTCCAGATTGCCGAGAAGCCTATGAACCAAGTGAAATGGAAAAAGAGCTCTTTCAAAAACGAGGGCTTCAAATTGAAAAACTTTTTCATGGCAAAGGCTGCATCCATTGTCATCAAACAGGCTATAAGGGGCGTCTGGCCATTCATGAATTGTTCATCTTAGATGACGAGATTAGACAATTGCTTTATAACCAAAAGAGCATGCAAGAAGTGGAGAAAGCTTGCTTGAAAAAAGGGATGCTCTTCTTGCTGGATGACGGTCTTTTAAAAGCAAAGTCAGGGTTGACGACTGTTCGTGAAGTTTTGCAAGCAACCATGAACTAATGAAAAGCAATATGGTATGAAAGGAAAGGGAAAGGGACTTGAAACAACAACTAGAAAATTTGTTAAGATCTGCTTTTGAGCTGGGTGCTTCGGATATTCATTTAACCGTTGGGGTTCCGCCTGTAATGAGAATCAATGGCGAACTCAAAAAACAAGGGGAGACGACACTGAAACCAGAGGATACGGAAAACATGGCCAAAGCGATTATTCCTGATTCGATGTGGGAAAGGTTCAAAAAACAAGGAGAGTTGGATTTTTCCTATGGAATTCCAGGGGTATCTCGTTTTCGTGTCAATGCTTATCATCAACGTTCCTGTGTCGGTTTAGCCATTCGTGTCATTCCGAGAGACATTCCAACATTTGAAGAGCTGAGACTTCCAGCTGTGTTTCGGGATTTTGCCTTATTGCCTCAAGGACTTGTATTGGTGACGGGTCCAACCGGAAGCGGTAAATCGACCACTTTGGCGGCTATGATTGATGAGATGAATCGTACGGTCAAAAAACATATTATTACATTGGAAGATCCGATCGAATATTTGCATAAACACGGGACATGCATTATTAATCAAAGAGAGGTCGGTTTTGATACTGGATCTTTTGCAAGCGCGTTGCGAGCCTGTCTCCGACAAGATCCCGATGTGATATTAGTAGGAGAAATGCGCGATCTTGAAACGATTTCGACTGCGATCACAGCAGCTGAAACAGGCCATTTAGTCTTGGCGACGCTGCATACAACCGATGCACCGACGACGATTGATCGAATCATTGATGTTTTTCCTCCGGGCCAGCAAGGACAAGTTAGAATCCAGCTGGCGTCAGAGCTGAAAGCCATTATTTCTCAGCGTTTATTTCGTAATCAAAAAAGCAATGGGCGAATCGCCGCTTTTGAAATTTTAATTAATAATCCGGCTGTACGAAATTTAATCCGCAATGAGAAAATTCATCAAATTAGAAGTGTTATGCAGACAAGCAAACATATTGGCATGCAGACGATGCAAATGTCTGTTCAATCGTTGCTGAATCAAAATCTTATTTCATTGGAAGATGCCAAACCTTATATGATAGATGGTGGTTATTGATGGCGGTTTTTCAGTATAGCGGCCGTAATCGCAAAGGGGAAAAAGTGAAAGGAACGGTGAAAGCAGATACTCGCAGCAAAGCGGTGCAAAAGTTGAAAGAAAAAGGAATTGCTGTTGCCGCGCTGGAAGAGATGACCGGTCTGCTTTACCGTGAAATCCATATTCTCTCCAAAAAGGTCAAATACAAAGATTTAGTGATTTATATTCGTCAATTTGCGACGCTTATAAAAGCAGGGATCAGTGTTGTGGAAGCAACGAAAATTTTATCAGAACAAACAGATAATCGTCTGTTGAAAGAGGCTCTTGTCGAGGTTGAAGAAGAGATTCGTTCGGGTATCGCTTATTCTGAGGCTACCCAAAAATTTCCAAATATTTTTCCGCCCATTTTTATAAATATGGTGAAAGCAGGAGAAGTCAGTGGGCAGTTGGATGAAATTTTAGACCGGCTGGCGACTTATTTCGAAAAACAATACGAAACAAGGCAAAAAGTGAAATCGGCCATGGCTTATCCGTTGGTGATTCTCTTCATTGCTATTATGGTAGTCTTTTTTATGTTTATTTATGTTGTGCCCATGTTTGAAGACATGTTTGCTTCTCTTGGTGCCAATCTGCCGTTGATAACTAGATTGATGCTTATGATCAGTCACGTTTTAACGTCTTACGGTTGGCTTATTGTATTGATTGTGATGGCGTGCTCGCTTTTATTCTGGCTATGGATGCGTTCACCGAGAGGCAATTATTTGCTTGATTATATGAAACTTAAAATTCCTGTGTTCGGTAAAATCATTCAAAAATCGGCGCTTGCTCGGATGGCGAGAACATTAAGTTCATTGTTTTCCGCTTCAGTCCCGATTCTTGATTCATTAACCATTGTTGAACGTATAGTGGACAATCAAGTCATCATCAATGTGCTCAACAAATCGAAAGAATCATTGGAAGAAGGAAAATCAATGGCTGAGCCGATGATTGGACATTGGGCTTTTCCGCCTTTTGTTACAAGAATGATTATTTTAGGGGAAAGCTCCGGGACGTTAGATTTTATGTTGGAAAAAGTGGCGGATTTTTATGAATCGGAAGTTGAACAAGCAACTGAACAAGTGAAAACATTAATCGAGCCGATGCTCATTGTGTTTTTGGCGGTCGCGGTTGGCATCATCATTTTATCCATTTACGTCCCGATTTTTCGCATTTATCAAGGTTTTTAAAAGAGTAAGTGATAGAGAGACTATTAATAGAAAATTCATACTTTTTTCACGGAAAAATTTAGTGACTTTCTACCTAAAAATCGTATAATAGAGTTGTAAACTTTCGGAATTTGGAGTGATGAAGAGTCATTTGTATCTGGGCACTTGAATGACTTGGAGCGAGTAGTGCAACCTCCCATTTTCTGTTTTCCTAATAAAAATAGTATTTGAGAGGAGTTGGGGGCAATCGTTTAAACATGAAATGATGGCTCAATTTTCTAGTGTTCATTGATCGTTAGAAGAATTATTAGGAAAGAAAGAGGGAGTGTAATGAAAAAATTGCAAACTGTCGTGAAGAATCAAAAAGGTATGACGCTGATTGAATTATTGGCTGTTGTTGTCATTCTTGCCATTATCGCAGCGGTGGCTGTACCAAGCGTCGGAAAAATTATCGATAACAGCAGAGCCGATTCGAATCGATCCAATGCCTTGTTAATTATTAATGCAGCTAAACTGGCGATTGCCGATGATGAAAACAGTACAGTATCATCGAAAATAAAAAGTGCAGACGGCGCCAATCTTCAAACCTTGGTTAATGGTGGATATTTAGATGCGATTCCAAAAGATCCATATGATAAATCGAAAACGTATTCTAGAAACAGCATCGTGAAAAAAGATAGTACGGGCTACTACGTTAAATTAATCACAAGTAAAGGTACTTTTGCAGGATATGAAAAAGATATTAACTCTGGTAAATTTAATGCGCAATGACAAGTTTTAGGTCTGGATGATATTCCAGACCGTTCCTTATTCCATTGCCTTTACGCTGTTGGTAATTTTCATTCTATGACACGATGTAAAGAAAGTCTCTCTCTTAAGTGATGATAGTTTTAGCAATGATCATGGCGTTTTTCGCTTAAGTGAGTATTTGCTATCACAAGGAATGAGAGGATCGAGAATGAATACGTTTTGGACTGTTTATTTTGCCGTAATAGGTCTTGTGTTCGGTTCGTTTTTTAATGTTGTGGGGCTTCGCGTGCCAAACCATGAATCGATCGTTTTTCCAAGCTCACATTGTCCTTATTGCCATCATAAACTGCGTTGGTTTGAAAATATTCCTTTGTTTTCTTTTTTCTTTCTCAAAGGCAAATGCCGGTCGTGCAAAAGAAAAATTTCATGGATCTATCCTATTTTTGAAGCTGTCACGGGTGTGCTCTTTGCTTTTTCTTTTTATCAATTTGGCTGGAGTATGAATCTGGTGATGGCTTGTTTGTTTACATCCTTGCTCGTCATCATTACCGTTTCGGATTTAGCTTATATGGTGATTCCTGATAAGATTTTGCTGCCGTTTATGATTCTTTTTATCGTCATTCGACTCCTTTCGCCAACCGTACCGTGGTGGAGTTCATGGGCGGGTGCCGTGATTGGATTTGGACTTCTTTTTCTCATCGCGGTTGTGACAAACGGGGCAATGGGCGGAGGAGATATTAAGCTGTACTTTGTCATCGGGTTGATTTTAGGATTAGAAAAGACTCTATTGTCATTTTTTCTGGCTTGCTTGTTTGGATCGTTATTCGGATTGATTCTCCTGTTCAAAGGAAAATTTAAGAAAGGAAAACCGGTTCCTTTTGGCCCGTTTATAGCTGCCGGTGCCATTCTTGCCTTTTTTTATGGACAAGATATGATAGATTTCTACATAAGAACCATGTGGAGTTAAGGAGATCAGGAAATGAAGTCCTATACATATGGCAAACGAAAGAAATTACAAATGATCATAACGGATGATTATTTGCGTTTACTGGTGACAAAAAAAAATACCATTCTCTCATTCAATCAAAAAGCATTGCCGGACGGATTGATATCGGGTGGAATGATTGAGGATGAAGATAGCTTGCTTTTAATGATTGAGGAACAATTAAGTGAATATGGCGCCAAAAAGCTGCCTACATTTCTTTGTATTCCGGATGGCCACACTTTTTTGCGAAAAGTTGCCATTCCTGAAGATGTTCCGAGTGATGAAATCAAAGGATATCTTTATATGGCGGCCAATGATTCCATTCCGCTTCCTTTTGAAGATCCGATTATTGAAACGGTAGAATGGCAAGATGAGAGTGAAAATGGCCGAGAAGCATTGATGATTGCAGCGCGGGAGGCGATTGTGAACCAGTATGTCGGTTTATTGGAAAAACTAAAATTAAAGCCGAGAGTTATGGATTTATCGCTTTTATCGTTGTATCGTCTGTATTACCATTTGAATCGGGTTCGTCCGGATGACCGTATTTTATTGTTGCAAATCCATTATTCGTATATTCAAGTATCGATTTTTGAACAACATCAGCCGATTTATGTTCACTATGTAAACTTGCCTGCAAATAGAGAAGCGTATATCAACCGCTCACATATGGATTATGAATATTATATGCCGGAAGGAATTGAAGATTTACTCGGTGAATATATTCGCACGATCGTTCAGGAAATAAGCCGATTGCAAAACTTTTACGAATTCACCATCATGCAAGGGGAAAAGCGATTGAATAAAATCGTCGTAGCGGGGGACCATCCTTATTTACAAACCATTTCCGAAGTTTTGCAAGAGCAAATTGAAATGGAGATCGATGATGCATTGACTGTGCCGTTATTTCAAAATAAAGAAAATATCAATATTCCGCCTGCTTTTTCTGACTGTATTGGACTAGCCCTCCACCCTGCAGAATGAGCATCAGAAGGTGAGTATATGTTAGTAGAAATCAATTTCATTGAAAAAAAGAAAAAACCTTCTTATCTCTTGATTGGCCTTTTTATCTTGCTCGTTCTTTTTATTTTTTTGCTTGTTTTTCTTCTCATCTATGGCCATTCATTGCAAAAACAAGAAGCCGAGCTGCAAGAGAAAGTGGATTTTGCCACAAAGCTGCAAGCTGCGAAAATGAAAGCGAACCATCAAAATCCTGAAGTCGAGTCCTTCCATCAATACGAAACGGCTGTGAAATGGGCACAAAATCAACCCATTGAAACGACGAAAATATTGAAAGAACTCACGGAAAAGCTGCCGGAAAGAGGATATTTGTTGCTATTTTCACTGACAGATGATCAAGAAGCGGATATGATCGTTCAATTTGATACAAAAAGCGAGATTGCTTATTATTTGAAACGACTCAATGAAATATCATGGATCAAGAAAGCGACGTTAAAGAGTTTTGGCGTTCCGCCTCAAACAAATGATACAACCGGCAGCGTGAACGGTTATACAACCGATAATGCAACAGACAACACCGCTATTGATCCAACAACGTTGCCGCGCTATCAAGCGGAGTATGTTTTACAGCTTGAAACGAGTAAATTAAAGATCGATACAGAAAAGGATGAGTAGGCATGAGCAAACGAGTGAAAATGTTGATCCCGTTAATTCTTGTGTTCCTTTTCTGTTTTTTAGACATTTTTTATTATTGGAAAGCAATCGTCCCTGCCAAAAAACAGATTGCTGCCCTTTCTTCGCAAATGGCTCATGTCAATAATTCATCGGAAAAGGTTCAATCTGAAAAACAATTATCAGCAGACGATTTGAAAAAGGTCTATCAATGGCAGACAGCGCTTCCTTGGAACGATTCTGTCGACCAATTTATTTTGGATTTGCAAAAGGCTGAAGCATCATCAGGCTGTACCATTATTCAATACGCTCTTGCGGAAGACTCTGACTCATCAACTGATGCTGATGATGGTACGAATCAAGCGGATCAAATGGATCAAATGACTGGAACAAACTCAAATTCCAATGCGACTAGTTTCAATACGGGTGAAACGACGAGTACAACTGCACAAAATAACGATACGAAATCATCCAAAACGGCCAAAACTTCATTGCCGTCGGGGGTAAAACAAGAAAAAGTCAATTTAGTCGTACAAGCGTCAACGTATCCTGAGATTTATCAGTTTTTAAAAAAATTGGAGCAAATGGATCGTGTCAATCGAGTGGAATCGATCCAATTTGTAGGAAACAACGAACCTGTTTCCACAGAGAATGAAGCGAATGCCTTAACGGTTAATATGACGATTTCCGTTTATTATGATTCAACGATTGCCAAAAAGTTAAAACTAACGCCGCCAAGTATCTCGACTCCGGATCCTTCAGGGAAAAGCAATCCATTAGTACCGGTGGCGCCGACCAATCAATCGACGGAAAACAATCAGAACAACAATGGTACTGCTGATCATACGCAAACATCAGAAAACAATCAAAGCCAAACAACAAATGCCGATCAACCTTCGACGAGTGAAAACTCTCCTAATCAATCAAATGAAAAGATCCATCAGTCTCCATGATGGTAAACATGGAGAAGCGAAGGTTTGATGTGTAGAGAAAATACGAATTTTTGTACTGGATGATTAATTTGGGAAGGAAATCGAGTACATGAATTCGTATTCTTTTTGTATGGATGATAAACATTGGAGGCTTTTTTGGGCATATTCATTTTCCGGGTTTTGTTCCAGTTCCTGTTTATAAACGATAAAGGATTTCACCAATGATTCCGTGTAATTCGGCACTTTTCCGGTAAAAGGTTTCACCATTTTTTTAGGAATATTGGCTTGTTCTTTGAAAGCCAGCGCTTTGCGTTCGTGGAAAAAGCCTACATTTCCTTGTTTCGGATGGTGAAGGTCTCCTTGCAGCGGGTGCTTTTCTACCGCTAATATTTGCACGGTATAATGTTCCGGTCGTTCGTCCGTAATTTTTCCGATATATTTTCCTGTTTTGTAAATGGCGGTTACCACATCTCCTATATCCATGATTCGTTCCTCCTGAAAAGTCTTTTTCATAAACATAACACAAAAAGAATGGAACGGGAAAAGAACTTTTTAGTCGGGAAGCTCCAGCCGAAGTTGCGATGTGGAAATTTCATCCGCAATAAGGTAAAGTAAGAGAGATAATAAAACGGAAGGAGAAAATTTATGACATTTCCGCAATTAACCAATCAAGTAGCAGAAAATGAGATCGTTGTTGAAATGAAGACCAATAAAGGCAGCATTAAAATCAAGCTGTTTCCGGAATACGCGCCGAAAACTGTGGAAAATTTTATTACTCACAGCAAAAACGGCTATTACAACGGATTAATTTTTCATCGTGTGATTCGCGATTTTATGATTCAAGGCGGCGATCCGAAAGGAAATGGAACAGGTGGAGAGAGCATTTACGGAAAGCCATTTGAAGATGAATTCTCGCCGAATTTGTTTAACATTCGAGGAGCGCTCTCGATGGCCAATGCGGGGCCAAACACAAATGGAAGCCAGTTTTTTATTGTCCAAAATCAAAACATCGATCCTGGTTTTCGGGAACAAATGGAAAAAGCCGGGTATCCGAAAGAAATTATTGACGTTTATATGGAGAAAGGTGGAACGCCTTGGCTTGACTTCCGCCACACTGTCTTTGGACAAGTGTTGGAAGGAATGGACGTTGTAGATGAAATCGCCAACGTGGAAACAGATCAACAAGATCGTCCTTTGGAAGATGTGATTATTGAAACGATATTGGTGGCCGAATAAATGAAAGTCCTCCGCTGGATGCTTCAATCCGGCGGAGGAACGATGGATTTCGAACATGATGATTTAAAGGTAGAGTGTAAGAAATCAGAATTTTAGGAACAAAATGTTTGATGTGACTGCTGTTTTCTCGTATTTGAATCGAGAATGGACGAAGGGGATAGAAGTTGGAATGGTGAAGAGAAATAGGGAGCTCATTACTATTAAGGGGGCTGTTTTGTTTTGATCGCTTTCATATTAGGTTTGTTTTTGTATTTTCCGGAAGATAAATCGGAGTATATTCCGGCGGCTATATCTATGACCATTTTTTTTATTTTGGCAGTGATCGCCTTCCTGTTGATTAAAAAAATCTCCAAAAAAGAAGAGGAAAAAACAAGGGAATTAGAAGAGCAAATTAATAAACAGAGACGCCATTTAAGGAAATAAGCTCATTATTTTAAATTGGCGAATTTATGTATCCAAACCATTGGGCGCCGGTTCAGATGACCGGCGCTTTCGTCCATTTACGGCAATGTGCTGCATGAAGGGAATTAGTTTTCCGAAAACGCAGCTTTCATTCGCTTCAAACCTTCCTCGACTAAGGAGCGCGGGCAGCCGACATTCATACGGACAAACCCTTCTCCGCCTGGTCCGTATTTAGGGCCGGACTCTAAAGCAAGTTTTCCTTTGAATAATAGCCGCTCTTTTATTTCTTGATCCGTTAAGCCGGTTTCTCGGCAATCAATCCAAATAAGGTATCCGCCTTGCGGTTCCATTACTCTTAATGATGGGATTTCTTTTTCAATAAACTGCTTCACAAGCTCCACGTTTCCACGAATATACGAAATCGCTTCATCCAACCACTTTTCCCCGTAACGATAAGCAGCTTCCATCGCTGCCATTCCCATCATATTCAGCTGGAAAAAGCCTTGACGTTTTTGAACGCGGGATAATTGATTCCGAATTTTTGGGTTTGGCACAATGATACAGGAAGCTTGAAGTCCTGCTAAATTGAAAGTCTTGCTTGGTGCGATGCAAGTAATGACAAATTCGCGGTATTCTTCTTTTATGGAAGCGATGGGGATATGTTTGTTTGGGAGTGCCGTCAAATCACTATGGATTTCGTCAGAGACGATCCATACTTGGTAAGTTTGACAGAGATCCGCTATTTTGGTTAATTCTTCTTTTGTCCATACCCTTCCGCCGGGGTTGTGAGGACTGCACAGTAAAAATAATTTAATATTTCTAGTTTTTAATAACTGTTCAAACTCATCAAAGTCGATCTCGTATTGATTGCCCTTTAAGACAAGCGGGCAATAGGCCACTTTGCGGTTATTTGCTTTTACCATGTTGAAAAACGGCGGGTAAATGGGCGGCTGCACTAGCACTTCGTCACCTTCCTCCGTCAACGCTTGAATGGCTAAACTGATGGAAGGAACTACGCCCGGGCTGAAAAGCAGCCATTCTCTTTGAACGGGAAAATGATGACGCTTCTCCATCCATTGGCAAACAGCTTCGATGGCAGAGTCCGGCATGGTCGTATAACCAAAAACGCCATGTTCGATTTTTTTCTTCAGAGCCTCGATCACTTCTTGCGGGGCGCGGAAGTCCATGTCTGCTACCCACATAGGCAACGCTTCTTCGGTTCCGAATATCGTTTTGATTTGGTCCCATTTTACCGAGGAAGTTCCTTTTCGGCTGATGATTTCGTCAAATTGCACCATTCCATATTTCCTCCTAGTGTTTGATTTCTCTACTCCATGGTAAAATAAGAAGCAAAAATGGTAAAACAAAAGGTGATGCAACTTGAATCCAATCGCTAAAACGAATCTGCAGCTGGCAGATATTTTAATGGGCTGGGATCCATTCTGCATTGGAGCAGGTCAATATGATACGGAAATGGCGGATATTATCCAAGCGGTTCATGAAACGGATAACCTTGAATCTCTTGTGCGAAAAATTCGTGCCATCTTTGAACTTTCATTTGAAGAACTTCTTCCGCGTGAAGAAATTGAACCAATAGCAAGCGCTTTGTTAGCCGTCAAAGAAAATTCTTCGTGCGATCTCCCTTTTCAACGCTGACAAATTCGTTCAAGTGCCGGCAGATCTCTTCCGGATTTTCTTCCGGTAAAAGATGTCCGGCTTTTTCGATCATAACGAGACGACTGTTCGGCAAATCTTGAGCTAACCGTTTGCCGATATGGAAAGGAACGATCTTGTCAAATTCCCCGTGAATTAAAAGAGAAGGGGTTTGTATGTTTTGAATTTCTATGGAAGAAAGATCGCCTTCCCTATGGCGCAGAAATCGGATCAGTCCGTGGAAAATATCCTCAGAAAGAAATGGTTCCATATAGCCTGCCACCATTTCTTGATTAATTTTTTCATGTTCATAGACAGCTGACCGCAAATTTCCCTCCACCCCCGTTTTTTCCAGCAAGCGTTTTACCAATCGATGGGCAAATGGCAGATAACTGGCCAAAATCAGAGATTGTTTGAACCTCGGAATATAAGCAGAGCCATTGATGAGTATGATTTTTTCCGCCGCATCCGGCTTTTGTTTCAGCATATTCAAAATCAACTGTCCTCCCATGGAATGACCCACGAGCACGACGGATTCGAATTGGAAAGAACGAAGCAGCCGGAGAATGGAGACGGCAATATTTTCGTACGAGTAAAGAAATGCCTTTGATTTTTTGCTTTTTCCAAACGGCGGCCAGTCAATCAAAAGAAGTGCATAATCTGTTTTTAATAAAGGAATCAGTTTGCGAAAACTAAAAGAGGAAGAAAGAAAGCCGTGCAAAAAGACGAGCGTGTATTTGGCTGCACTATTTGGAATATAGCGGTAATATAAGCAAGAATCGTCTATTTTGATTGAAACTCTTTCTTTTTGATTGAACAATGTTGGTTCCCCCTAGTTGATGGAAATCCGTGAGAAACTTTTCTTGATTAAATGGAACTCTCTTCTTTATTTTCTCCTAAATTTGTTATAATAAAGTAGTCTTAATATTTCAAAAATGGGGGAGAATCATGGAGCTCAACGAGAAAGAACTGGAGATATTGGCGATCATGGAAAAGGATGCCAGAACGAGTCTCGAGAACATAGCAAAAATGACACAATTATCTGTCGAGGAAGTTCAAGACGTGATTCAAAAATTAGAAAAAGAAAATATTATCGTCCATTATACAACTTTAGTAAATTGGTCGAAAGTAGATAGCTATCATGGAGTCACCGCCATGATAGATGTGAAAGTCACGCCAAAACGGGGAGTAGGTTTCGATGCCGTGGCTGAGCGCATTTATCGGTTTAAAGAAGTGAAATCCGTTTATTTAATGAGCGGCGCTTACGATTTGTCCGTGACGGTGGAAGGCCGTTCGATGAATGAAATTTCCCGCTTTGTTTCGGAAAAACTGTCCACGTTGGATTCGGTCGTTTCGACTACTACACATTTCCAACTGAAAAAATATAAGCATGACGGAATTATTTATGACCAAAACAATGATGATAGAAGAATTGTGGTGTCACCATGAATACAATGAAAAGCTATATAGCCAAATCAGTGGATAAAATTCCTCCGTCTGGGATTCGAAAGTTTTTTGATCTGGCGGCCAATATGGAAGGCGTCGTTTCACTAGGAGTGGGAGAGCCGGACTTTGTTACCTCTTGGTCCGTTAGGGAAGCGGCCATCTCCTCGCTGGAAAGAGGATATACTTCCTATACGGCCAATGCAGGTTTAATCGAACTAAGAAGGGCGATTGCCGATTATATGCGAGAACGGTTTCAAGCAGAATATGATCCGGAACAAGAAATTATCGTGACATCGGGGGGAAGCGAAGCGCTGGATATTGCCCTTCGAACGATTATTGACCCTGGAGACGAAATCGCGGTAGTAGAGCCATGCTTCGTTTCTTACGGACCCCTCGTTCAGCTGGCCGGCGGCAATGTCGTTTCCATAGGCACATTGGCGCAAAATGATTTTAAACTTCAGCCGGAAGAATTGGAACGGGCCATTACACCTAAAACGAAAGCGTTGTTGATCTGTTCTCCGAATAACCCGACCGGAACACAGCTGGCACGGGAAGACTTGATCGCCATTTGTGATATCGTAAAAAAATATGACTTATTGGTGATTGCGGATGAAATCTATGCTGAGCTGGCTTACGATATTCCGCATACCTCTTTTGCAAGCTTGGAAGGGATGAAGGAGCGGACGATATTAATAAACGGATTTTCGAAGGGATTTGCCATGACGGGCTGGAGACTTGGATTTACATGCGCTCCAAAAGAAATTTCCAAAGCGATGTTGAAAGTGCATCAATATACCATGATGTGTGCTTCCACTCCTGCGCAATATGCTGCGATTGAGGCTTTGCAAAACGGAATGGAGTATGTGGAAGAAATGAAAAACGATTATAGAAGAAGACGAAACTTCTTTGTCGAATCTTTAAATGAACTAGGATTGGATTGCCATATGCCGGGCGGTGCTTTTTATGCTTTTCCGTCTATTAAGGGAACGGGGCTTTCATCGGAGCAATTCGCTGAACAGCTTTTGCTTTCGGAAAAAGTGGCCGTTGTTCCCGGACATGTATTCGGCAAAGGCGGAGAAGGATATATTCGTTGTTCTTATGCTTCATCGATCGAACAGCTTCAAGAAGCGATTAAAAGAATGAAACGTTTTCTGGCTTCCCTTTAGATACGCTCCAAAGGCTGAATTCCTTTACCGGGAAATCAGCCTTTCATTTTTGGCAAAAAAAAGAGGACGATCCACTCGTCCTGATAATAAGGGTAGGGGGAATACTATTAGAAAGCTTTGCTGCATTTTAAGGATGTCCAATGATGTGAAAATTTATTCTTATTTTTCCTAAAAATTTTGGATGATGGATAAATAAGACGTCTCTTGATGATGATTAGGCAAGTAATGTTTTGACCGCCATAAACATGGAATGCTTATAGACGATCGAAATTTATTCAGTTGAATATGGATGAAGTTTACAATCGTTTTTGCGGTGGAAGTATGATTATGCTATAATTGATCAATGCGTAAATAGGAGAAAAAATTTTATAGGAGTGTTTGCATGTCTGCAAAATATGAAGTTGGTGCCATAGTAACCGGAAAAGTCACCGGGATTCAACCATATGGGGCGTTTGTCGCCTTAGATGAGGAAACGCAAGGACTCATCCATATTTCGGAAATTACACATGGATATGTCAGAAACATTGAAGACTATTTAAAAGTTGGGGACGAGGTTCAAGCTAAAATTGTTGCGATTGATGAAGAAGATGGAAAAATCAGCCTTTCCATGCGTGAAATGGAATCCTCCAAAACGGATCGGAAAATGCCTCGACGATACGGAAATATTAAATTGGACGATTCTTCCACCGGATTTAATACTTTAAAAGAGAAACTGAAAGAATGGATTGCTCAATCCGAAAAAAGCAATACGTATCAAAAAAAATAAAATCGAACGGCAAAGCCGTTCGGTTCAGACTGTCGACAAATCCGAAAAAACCGGATTTGCCGACAGTCTTTTTTTGTATAATTAAGATACCGTAATGAATTGAGGTGGATGAAGTGCTAACAAAAAATACACAGATGAATCGTGATCAAATAGAAATGATAGCTTTAGACCAACTTGTACCTGCAGATCATTTGGTTCGTAAAATCGACGCTGCTATTGATTTTTCATTTATCTATTCGCTTGTTCAAGACATGTATTCATCGGAAAGAGGTCGACCAAGTATTGATCCAGTTGTATTGATTAAAATGGCTTTCATCCAATATACCTTCGGTATTCGTTCCATGCGAAAAACTATAGAGGAAATCGAAACGAATCTGGCTTACCGTTGGTTTCTTGGATTTGGTTTTTATGATAAGGTACCTCACTTTTCAACGTTTGGGAAAAACTACGAGCGACGCTTTAAGGATACAGACTTATTTGAACAGATATTCTATCGCATTTTGAAAGAAGCTGCAGATAAGAAGCTGATAAGCAGTGAGCATGTCTTTATTGATTCTACTCATGTCAAAGCGAGTGCGAATAAGCATAAATTTGTGAAGAAAGTGGTTCGAAAAGAAACGAAAGCCTATCAAGCACGTCTACAAGATGAGATAAATGCTGATCGAGAAGCACATGGAAAAAAGCCATTTCCTCCAGATAAATTTGGGAAAGAAGAATATAAAGAAATAAAAGAAAGTACCACTGATCCGGAAAGTGGTTACTACGTAAAAGACGAGCGAACAAAACAGTTTGCTTACTCATTCCATGCTGCTGCGGATCGAAATGGCTTTGTTTTGGGGGCTATTGTAACGCCAGGGAATATTCATGACAGTTCCGTATTGGAGCCACTTCTTGAAAAAGTCATCGAAAAACATGGAAAACCGGTTGTAGTTGCTGCTGACGCTGGATATAAAACTCCCGCCGTTGCCCAATACATATTTGAAAATGATATGACCCCTGCTTTACCTTATACTCGCCCTCGTACAAAGGATGGTTATTTCAAAAAACATGAGTATGTTTACGATGAATACTACGATTGTTATCTTTGTCCGCAAGGACAAGTGTTAAAATATGCAACTACGACGAAGGAAGGCTATCGTCAATATTTTTCTGATCCAGTCCAGTGTAAAGATTGTCCATTCCTCTCGAAGTGCACCCAAAGTAAGGAGCATAAAAAACTGATTCAGCGACATGTATGGGAATTTTATTTAGAGGAAGCTGATCATCTTCGGCATACACAAGAGAATAAGAGCATTTATGCAAGACGGAAAGAAACCATTGAACGTGTTTTTGCTGATGCAAAGGAAAAGCATGGTATGCGTTGGACAACCTTAAGAGGTCTAAAAAAATTGTCCATGCAGGCGATGCTAACTTTTGCTGCAATGAATTTGAAAAAGATGGCCTGCTGGGCATGGAAAAGTCCAATAATGGCATAAAATAGACCCCTTAGAGGGGTCTAATCCCAACCTTTAAAGTATAAAAATGTCAAAAGGCATCCGAATACACACATTCGGATGCCTTTTGTCTACACTCTGAATCGAACGGCAAAGCCGTTCGGTTTTATTTTTGCATGAAAAAAAGCCTTTTTCGATATCATGTAATAAGCTGATTTCCAAACAAAAAGATGATTTTTATCTGAACTTCATGGATGATTGCCTGTTTTATCGTGTTCCGCTGATTCCAATTTCATGTTCAGGAGGGAAAAAGATGATAGCTTATCAACATGAACCGTTGACAGATTTTACGAATGAGAACAACCGGGAAGCGTTTCAAGAAGCTTTAAAGAGGACAAATCAACATTTGGGGCAAGAATATCCGCTTGTGATCGATGGCAAACTCATCACAACGAAAGAGAAAATCATTTCCCGGAATCCTGCGAACAAAACAGAAGTGATCGGCTTCGTTTCCAAAGCCAATCAAGAATTGGCGGAAAAAGCGATTCAAGCAGCTGCAGAAGCGTTTGAATCTTGGCGTAAAACGAAACCTGAAATGCGTGCGGACATTTTGTTTAAAGCAGCGGCCATCATCCGCAGCCGAAAGCATGAATTCTCGGCTCTCATGGTGAAAGAAGCCGGGAAATCGTGGATAGAAGCCGATGCTGATACGGCGGAAGCCATTGACTTTATGGAGTATTATGGACGACAAATGCTGAAAATAAAAGATGGCGCTCCTGTCCTAAGCAGAGAAGGAGAACGCAATCGATATCATTATATACCGCTCGGAGTGGGAGTGGTGATCTCTCCGTGGAACTTTCCGTTGGCCATAACCGCGGGAACGACGGTTGCTGCACTTGTAACAGGAAATACAGTATTGTTGAAACCGGCCTCCACAACGCCTGTGGTGGCGGCAAAATTGGTGGAAGTGTTGAAAGAAGCCGGTTTGCCTGACGGTGTTCTTCAATTTGTTCCGGGAAGCGGTTCGGAAATAGGCGATTTTTTAGTCGATCATCCGAAAACGAGGTTTATTTCATTTACCGGTTCTCGTGATGTTGGACTTCGAATTTATGAAAGAGCGGCAAAGAAACAAACCGACCAAATTTGGCTAAAACGAGTCATAGCAGAAATGGGTGGAAAGGATACGATCGTGGTGGATAAGGAAGCCGATTTGGAGTTGGCTGCTCAATCCATCGTCGCTTCCGCTTTTGGTTTTTCCGGGCAAAAATGTTCTGCCTGTTCACGGGCTGTTGTATTGGAAGAGGTATATGACGAAGTTCTTCATCGGGCAGCCAATTTGGCGAAAACATGGAAAATCGGCGACCCCGCTTGTTTTGAAACCAAAATGGGGCCGGTTATTGATCCCTCTTCTTTTCAAAAAATTATGAGATATATCGAAATCGGCAAAACAGAAGGAAACATCATTATTGGGGGCACAGGAGACGATTCAACAGGATATTATATAGAGCCGACCATTATAGCGGACGTGGAACCGGATGCTCGGATTATGCAGGAAGAAATTTTTGGTCCGGTTGTTGCGTTTGCGAAGGCGAAAAATTTTGAACATGCGCTGGAAATTGCGAATAATACGGAATATGGATTAACCGGGGCCGTTATTTCCAATGATCGACGAAACTTGGAAAAAGCGCACGAAGATTTTCATGTAGGGAACTTATATTTCAACAGAGGGTGTACAGGCGCGACCGTAGGATACCAGCCTTTTGGGGGATTTAATTTGTCAGGTACTGATTCAAAAGCGGGAGGGCCGGATTATTTGCTTCTTCATATGCAAGCCAAAACAGTGTCGGAAGCGTTTTGAGTGAAAAAATAGTTTTGTCGCCATCAGCGGGAGAATTCGTTAATCATACTTTTTTATAGAGAATTTTGAATTTCGCAATGATTACAATAATAAATGAGAGATAAAAGACGTCGAACGAAATCTCTGAAAGTAATGGAAAGACTGGAAAGGATGAGAAATTTTTTTTGAAAAAACATGATAAAACCGTTATTCGTCTTGATGTTTCTGATCCGTAATGAAAAGAACTTTTCAAAGGGCGGTTGAACGAATCATCAAAATGTTATTATAATAGTAAAGATGAAAAAGGTGTAAAGAGGCGAATTTTATGACGGAAAATTTAAATCTATTTACTTCTACTCAAAGTGTAATCAAAGAGGCTCTTGTCCGATTGGGATATAATGAAGAAATGTATGAACTGTTGAAAGAACCAATGCGTATGCTGACGGTTCGGATACCGGTCCGCATGGATGATGGAACCACAAAAGTATTTACCGGCTACCGAGCACAGCATAACGATGCAACCGGCCCGACAAAAGGAGGAGTTCGCTTTCATCCGGATGTCACTGAAGATGAAGTGAAAGCGCTGTCTATGTGGATGACGATCAAATCAGGCATCGTGAATCTTCCATATGGCGGCGGAAAAGGCGGGATTGTCTGCGATCCGAGACAGATGTCGATGGGAGAAATCGAACGATTAAGCCGCGGCTATGTCCGAGCGATCAGCCAATTGGTAGGACCGACAAAAGACATTCCGGCGCCTGATGTGTACACAAATTCTCAAATTATGGCCTGGATGATGGATGAATACAGCCGACTGCGCGAATTTGATTCCCCTGGTTTTATTACAGGCAAACCTCTTGTATTAGGGGGATCGCAAGGACGGGAAAAAGCCACCGCTCAAGGTGTGACCATTTGCATTAAAGAAGCGGCGAAGAAGCGAGGCATTGATATAAAAGGAGCGAAAGTCATTATCCAAGGTTTTGGCAATGCGGGAAGCTTCTTGGCCAAATTCTTGTATGATGAAGGAGCTAAAATTGTCGGAATTTCAGACGCTTACGGGGCTCTGTATGATCCGGATGGCCTTGATATCGATTACTTGCTGGATCGCCGTGACAGTTTTGGCACCGTCACAACATTATTTGAAAATACAATCACGAATAAAGAGCTTCTGGAATTGGAATGTGACATTTTAGTGCCGGCAGCAGTAGAAAATCAAATTACCTCAGAAAATGCACATAATATTAAGGCGTCCATTGTGGTAGAAGCGGCTAACGGACCTACGACGATGGAGGCGACAAAAATTTTAACGAATCGCGGCGTCCTTCTTGTTCCGGACGTGCTGGCCAGCGCCGGCGGCGTAACGGTTTCTTATTTTGAATGGACGCAAAATAACCAAGGATATTATTGGACAGAAGAAGAAGTAAATGAGCGATTAAAAGAGAAATTAGTGAAAGCTTTTAACACGGTATACGATACCGCCCAATCCAGAAATATTGATATGCGCTTGGCTGCTTATATGATTGGAGTCCGCCGTACAGCGGAAGCGGCTAAATTTAGAGGCTGGGTATAAGTAAATAGATGAGTCAGGTTTTTTAAACCGATGTAAAAGGAAGAAATATAAAAAGAAGAAGGACGAGCGCCTTCTTCTTTTTTGTGTGCGCCCGGCATGGGTGTAATCTATAGGGTGAAAGTCCCGAGCTGCGAAGGCAGAAGTAGCAGTTAGCTTAACGCAAGGGTGTCCGTGGTGACGCGGAATCTGAAGGAAGCGGGCGGCAAACTTCCGATCTGAGGAACACGAACTTCATATGAGGCTAGGTATCACTGGGTGAGTTTGCACAACAAAACAAAGCCCTTTCTGCCGAAGGTGATACAGAGTAAATGAAGCAGATGGATGGAAGGAAAGATTACACTCTTACCCGGGGAGGTCTGATGGATACGTGAAGTACCCTTCATAACCTACTTAGTGATAAGTAGCTGAGCCATCAGAAGTCAGCAGAGGTCATAGTACGAATTGGTCTAGAACAATTCGGAAGGACTGAACAATTAAGAGAGAATAGCCCTTTGCATTCAGTGTGTCATGTTGAACACAGAAAACGTAGTACCTCACTTGAGGAAGGAAACGGTGAATTCCGTGGGGGACCTCTTGGAGGGTGGAGTGACCACTGGCATAAGAAGATAAGCTATTCACGGAAGGAAGAATAACAATGCTTTTGAATCAAATCCTGTCACGGGAGAATATGCTTTTAGCTTTACAAAGAGTAGAAAAGAACAAAGGTAGCCATGGAGTAGATATGATGCCCGTACAAAACCTACGTCAGCACATAGTCGAAAACTGGATATCCATTAAAGAAGCAATTCTCAAGGGTACCTATGAACCAATGCCTGTTCGAAGAGTCGAAATCCCGAAACCTGATGGCGGTGTTCGGTTACTAGGTATTCCAACCGTAACAGACCGTTTGATTCAACAAGCAATTGCCCAAGTATTATCGAGGATATATGACCCTATGTTCTCCGAACATAGTTATGGGTTTCGTTCAAATCGAAGTGCTCATGACGCAGTTAGGAAAGCAAAAGGCTATATCAGAGATGGTTATAGATGGGTAGTAGACATGGATTTAGAAAAGTTCTTCGATCGAGTGAATCATGACAGGCTGATGAGTACATTAGCCAAGACTATTATTGAAGCTAATCCGCAAATATCTACAAGCTGGTGTCATGATTAATGGTGTGGTATCTAGGACAGAAGAAGGGACGCCGCAAGGTGGCCCCCTAAGCCCTTTACTTTCGAATATTGTACTAGATGAACTAGACAAAGAATTAGAGAAAAGAGGGCATAAATTTGTTCGTTATGCCGATGACTGTAATATTTACGTGAAGTCAAAACGGGCTGGTGAAAGAACCATGGCTAGTGTCAAACGATTTATTGAGGGAAAACTTCGTCTAAAAGTCAACGAGAAGAAATCTGCGGTTGACCGACCATGGAAACGAAAGTTTCTAGGATTTAGTTTTACACCTTCAAAAGAGCCAAAAGTTCGGATTGCCAAGCAAAGTCTAAAACGAATGAAGAAAAAGGTGCGAGAAATCACGTCAAGAAAAATACCATACCCAATGGAATATCGGATTAAGAAACTTAACCAATATCTACTTGGATGGTGTGGATATTTTGCATTAGCAGACACAAAGAGTATCTTTGAAGATTTGGATGGCTGGATTCGACGAAGACTCCGGATGTGTTTATGGAAAAACTGGAAGACCTCAAAGACCAGGATACGCAACCTCATAAAACTAGGAGTTCCTGAATGGAAAGCTTATGAATGGGGGAACAGTCGCAAAGGTTATTGGCGAATCTCAAAAAGTCCCATATTACACAGAACCCTTGGAAACTCCTATTGGAGTAACCAAGGGCTTAAAAGTCTACAGAAACGTTATGAATTCTTGCGTCATTTATCTTGATTGAACCGCCGTATACGGAACCGTACGTACGGTGGTGTGAGAGGACGGGGGTTAATCACCCCCTCCTACTCGATGCGGAGAATAGGAATTCGGTTTGAGAAGGGAGCAGCGAAATAACCTTGGCAGGAGACGTTAGCGGCTGTCCACTGCAAATGATGATGCTGTCGTATGATTCAGCCGCCTTTTTCTTTTTATGTCTGTCCAAGCGATGCCTTTCGCTTTTGTCGAAAATTTCTTTCGTCTTCAAGACCAAAAATGTTTAATCAGCCGTGTTGGGTTCAGGATCGTGTTCAAGTGATTCGTTCGGCTTAAACAACAGACCGAGATTGATTAATCCGGCGATGCCTATAATGCCGTAAATGATTCGTGAAAGAGCCGAATCTTGTCCACCGAAAATGGCGGCTACTAGATCATACTGAAAAAAGCCAATTAATCCCCAATTGATGGCTCCTAATATAGTAAAGATAAGCGCCACTCTTTGAAGAGCACTCATAAGACAAACCTCCTTTTTTACGATTCTTTTTTGTAGTTTGCAGCAGAAGAAGACGTCCTATTCTTTTCGCCACCCGGTAAATTTTTCATTTCAAAACTTCCACTACTTTAAAAAGGTGGATGTTTTGAAAAATATATAGAAAATGTTACATAATAACATAGTTAGGATAGAAAGGAGAGTGCGGTATGGATAATTTTACTTTTTATAATCCGACGAAGTGGATTTTCGGGAAGGGACAACTGGAGGAGCTGAAAACGGAAGTTCCGAAATACGGAAAAAATGTGCTTCTTGTTTACGGGGGAGGAAGCATTAAAAGAAACGGCCTTTATGACCGCGTGCTTTCTTTGTTGAAAGAAATCGATGTCCAAGTGCATGAGCTTTCCGGTGTGGAGCCGAATCCGCGGATTTCAACCGTTAGAAAAGGAGCAGATATATGCAAAAGAGAAGGAATTGATTTTATATTAGCAGTTGGCGGCGGAAGCGTTATTGACTGCACGAAAGCCATTGCGGCAGCAGCAAAGTTTGATGGAGATCCATGGGATATTGTCATGAAAAAAGTGGAAGTCGAGTCGGCATTGCCTTTTGGAACGGTGTTGACTCATGCAGCGACTGGATCAGAAATGAACGCAGGATCCGTCATCACCAATTGGGAAACGAAAGAAAAAGTGAGCTGGAAAAGCCCGCTCGTATTTCCGAAATTCTCTATTTGCGACCCGACCCATACGTTTACCGTACCGAAAGATCAAACCGTTTATGGAATTGTCGATATGATGACTCATATTTTTGAACAATATTTTCACGATGCTAAAGACACTCCTCTTCAAGACCGGATGTGTGAAGGGGCTTTAAAAACCATAATAGAAACAGCTCCTAAGCTTATCGAAGATTTGGAAAATTACCAGCTGCGCGAAACGATTATGTTTGCCGGAACGATCGCTTTAAACGGCATGCTGCAAATGGGCTACCGCGGCGATTGGGCTACTCATAATATTGAACATGCAGTTTCCGCCGTATATGATATTCCACATGCCGGTGGGCTGGCGATTCTGTTCCCTAACTGGATGAAACATAACTTGCATGTTCGTCCGGAACGTTTTCAACAATTAGCGGTCCGTGTCTTCGACGTGGATCCAACAGGAAAAACGCCGGAAGAAGCAGGATTAGAAGGAATCCAAAAACTGCGGGAATTTTGGAGTTCGCTTGGCGCTCCATCTCGTTTGGCTGATTACGACATTGACGATTCACGCTTGGAAGAGATTGCAGATAAGGCCATGTTCCGTGGGGAATTTGGCAATTTCCATGCTCTCAATCGCGACGATGTGCTTTCGATTTTAAAAGCTTCTTTATAAAGGGCATTTAAAATCTTTTTTGGCAGGGGCTGTATAGAACGGCCCCTGCTGATTTCATTAAAAAAATGGATTTTGAACCATATAATAACTGATTATAGGAGTTTGAAATAATGTCAAATTTGTAATCGTTTCCTTCTTAAGGCTACAGCTTGATTATTTTTTTTTCATTCGATAAAGTTAAGTTGAAAATATTTCCTACGGAGGCTGCAATATGACACATATTCAATTCGATTACTCAAAAGCCTTAACTTTTTTTGGAGAACATGAAATTCGCTATTTGCAAGACGCTGTAAAAGTATTTCACCATGCTCTTCATGAGAAAACGGGACAAGGCAGTGATTTTACTGGATGGATCGACCTGCCTGTTGACTATGACAAAGAAGAATTTGCTCGCATCCAAAAAGCGGCGGCAAAGATACAACAAGATTCCGATGTGCTGCTTGTGATTGGAATCGGCGGTTCTTATTTAGGCGCAAGAGCTGCCATTGAAATGCTCAATCACAGTTTTTATAACGCTCTTCCAAGCGAAAAAAGAAAAACGCCGCAAATTATTTTTACCGGCAACAATATTAGCTCCACTTATATGAAGGATGTCATGGATTTTCTCGAAGGCAAGGATTTCTCCATTAATGTGATTTCTAAATCGGGAACGACGACTGAGCCTGCCATTGCCTTCCGAATTTTCCGTAAGTTGTTGGAGGAAAAATACGGAAAAGAAGAAGCGCGCAAAAGAATTTATGCTACTACCGATAAAGCAAAAGGCGCGTTGAAAACAGTGGCCGATGAAGAAGGGTACGAGACCTTTGTGATTCCGGACGATGTCGGCGGCCGCTATTCTGTATTGACGGCAGTAGGACTTTTGCCGATTGCGGTAAGCGGAGCGGATATTGAAGCGATGATGAAAGGTGCTGCTCAAGCTCGTGAAGATTTCGGCCATTCCGAGTTGGAAAACAATTTGGCTTACCAATATGCAGCAGTGAGAAATATTTTATACAATAAAGGAAAAACGACCGAATTGCTCATCAATTATGAACCGGGACTGCAATACTTTGCGGAATGGTGGAAACAATTATTCGGAGAAAGCGAAGGAAAAGACCAAAAAGGCATTTATCCTTCTTCTGCAAACTTTTCCACTGATCTTCATTCATTAGGGCAATATATTCAAGAAGGACGCCGTGATCTTTTTGAAACGGTCATTAAAGTCGAAAATCCGCGCCATGAAGTGACCATCGAAGCGGAAGAAAACGATCTTGACGGCTTGAACTATCTTGCCGGCAAAACGGTTGATTTTGTGAACAATAAAGCGTTTGAAGGCACGATGCTCGCTCACACAGACGGCGGTGTTCCGAATTTAATCGTTCGCATTCCAAAAATGGATGAGTATACGTTCGGATATTTAGTGTACTTCTTTGAAAAAGCCTGTGCCATGAGCGGCTACTTGCTCGGAGTCAATCCGTTTGACCAACCGGGTGTGGAAGCTTATAAAGTCAACATGTTTGCCCTTCTCGGCAAACCAGGCTATGAAGAGAAGAAAGCGGAACTTGAAAAACGATTGAAATAACGACGTTTTTCGAAGAATCGAGAAAAGAGCAGATTTTCGGAGTACAAAAATAGTTTGACATGTACTCCGAAAATCTTTTTTTCGATTCTTTTTTTATTTTTCGTGTTTTACGTATCCGCCGTGATGGGGGTGCTTTCGTGCCCCAAATCGTGCCGGATTTGTTTGTTGTTCAAGTTGGTGAATAAGTTGAAACAAGAATGATCGCAAATGGGCCAGTGAACTACCCACCACCTACGCTTCGCTTAGAGGCGGGGGCTTCAAGCGACTTGTGCGTGTTCGCTGAACGGTAAGCCACACACAAGAACCCTTTACGCTTCCCTTCGTTCCGAAGGTGTCCGTTCTAGCTATATTCTATCCTATTAGTTGGCTATCGCCAACCAAAATTCATCCCCCACTTATCGTTGGGCTACGCCCTTCTCACGCTTGAAGTGGGAGACTTCTTTCGGAATATCTGTTAAAAAAGCGCATTGAACAATTTGTAAAAGAAGGTAAGGAATCTGCTTTGTGAGCTACACATCTTTAGTTTATTTTTTTGAGGTGAAAATTGTTTTTAGTTTATAAGCAATTATTGAAGCATACACAATAATTAATATCCATAAATAAGTGGATGGCAGATCATCCTTTATAAACCAATAAATAAAGAAAATTAAAAATACAGAATACATAACTAGATCCAATATATTTTGCTTTTTAGTCTTCATATTATTTTTTTCTCTCCCCTTTATTTTTTAAAAAATTTTAATATTAAGAAGATGGAATATTTTAGGGTATCTTAAAATTCATTCGGTAGATTATTACTTTTATTCAACCAGAAAAAGTATTAATCAGCAATACCGGAGAATGAACAATCAATTTCTAAGCTTAAATGAGATATAAAATAAGGGTCTTTTATATAGAGAAGTGTCAACTGTAAATCGGACTGAGTGAGGAACGAACGCGGGAGAGTTTAAGGAATTGACACGAACGCATGGAGAAGTCGAAAATAGGGCTTTTTTATTTTCTTTGAAATGGAGAGAGAGTTTCATGTCTGCCATTGGCGATATTGTCGGTTTTTTCTTCGGTGGCTGGACCGGACCTTTAACAACCTGGTTTTCCTTCTGCTGACTATACAGCGGGATTAATCGCGGGAGTGGTAGAAGAGAATCTTAGCAGCAAAATTGGATTTAAAAGTATTGACGCTTGTAGGGGCAGGAATTTTAGTTGGCCTTTTGATTGGAAAAGTATATGTCTTTCTGACGCAATCATTTTCTTTTATATCTAAAACGAAGTGCTTTCTATCATAAAAAACGGTGGTCACATTTCAGTGTCAGTTTGCTAATGTAGCTCCTTCTTAGGATAAACCTAAGTCAAGGAGCTTTTTTATTGTCGCTTTCTATCGGGATATACCTTATCAAACTTTTGTCAAGAAATTCGAAAATGAAAATTCCGCTTATTGCTTTTTTGATTTTTCCTCCAATTTCTTGTTTCTTCACAAACAATAAAAGCTTTTTTTATTTTCTCCTCCTTCGTTTCATCAAACATTCGTTAAGAAAAAATTAAGGAAAATTTTATATGATCAACACGGTTTCAAATAAGGGTCGAACTGGGGCATAAGCGGGCTTTATAAAGATTCTCCGAAAATGTATTCATTGTAAGAATTTTATTATTTGAGAGCGGGATTCTCTACTTTAAAAAAGGAGCGAATAATAATTATGAGAATGAAATTAAAAGGAAGAATCGATTTTTTATTGTTAGGAATTCTCCTTCTCTCGATTTTTCTTAATTTTTATCGGTTAAAGGATGCCGGATCCGATACATATTATACGGTGGCTGTTAAAAGTATGTTGACAAGCTTCCATACGTTTTTCTATGCATCCTTCGATCCTGCGGGATTTATTACCGTGGATAAGCCTCCCGTTGCGTTGTGGATCCAAGCGCTTAGTGCGTATCTCTTTGGATTAAGCGACTTTAGTGTTCTGTTGCCGGAAGCACTTGCAGGGGTAATATCCGTATGGCTCATGTATGTCATTATCAAACCTCAATTTGGACGAAAAGCAGCTTTACTGTCCAGCTTAGTATTGGCCTGCACACCCATCTTTGTAGCCGTTGTACGTACAAATAATGTAGACAGTATTCTCATTATGACGCTCTTAGTGGCCACATGGTCTTTAATGAAAGCAGTGGAAAAACAAAAAATTCGCTGGTTATTATTGAGTTTTTTTCTCGTCGGAATTGGATTTAACATTAAAATGCTGCAAGCTTATATGGTATTACCGGCGTTTTATCTTTTTTATTTTATCGCGGCGAAATCAAAATGGACGAAACGAATGGTACAGTTGATTGCGGCAACCGTTGTGCTCCTTGTCGTATCCCTTTCATGGGCGACGATTGTGGACATGGTGCCGAAAGATAAGCGCCCTTACATCGGAAGCAGCCAGACAAACTCTGTACTTGAACTGGCTTTAGGCTATAATGGGATCTCACGTTTAACAGGAATGGACCATGGAAATGGCAGAGCTTTCAAAGGAATGCCGAACATGGAGCAAAATCAAAAGCAGTTTGAAAACGGAAACGGGAGTTCTTCGCAAGGAATGCCCTATGGGAATAGAACACTGGGAAATGGGGAATTTCCTTCCTCCTTTGGCCAAGATGGCGGTAAACACTTGATGGGGAATGGAGGAATGGGAAGGGGAATGTTTGGAACCGGAAATCCCGGCGTAACCCGACTCTTCTCGAAAGAATTAGCCGGTCAAATTAGTTGGCTGTTGCCATTCGTTCTCTTTTCGGTTATTGGATTAATTGTATCGTATCGGAAAATGAGAGAATTTACGATGCAGCATAAATTTGCGATATTTTGGCTGGCATGGCTTATACCGATGATGATCTTTTTCAGCATCGCGGGATTTTTCCATCAGTATTATTTAAGTATGATGGGTCCTGCCATTGCGGGGTTAGTCGGAATGGGCTGGATAAACTTATGGGATTTCTACAAGGAGAAGCAAGGATGGCCAAGTTGGCTTTTGCCTGCGGCTATTCTAGCTACCGCTTTCTTTGAAACATTGATCTTATTCCAAAATAGAGAAGCTGTATCGGAAACATGGATGGCTTTTACTGCGATAGTTGGAGTTATTTTATTCGTGTTCTTGACGATCATGCAAAATCGAGAAAAAGCTGCTTACTTCCTGTCTGTTGCGGGAATGCTTGCCGTGCTGATCCTTCCGTTTTATTGGGGACTTACGACCGTTTTACATGGGGGAAACAGCACAATTCCAGTTGCAGGACCTACGAGTCAATCATTTGGTCCGATGATGGATGAAAAAAGGAACTCTGCACAACCGGGTGGAGCACCAGCCGGGATGTTCCATAGCGGACAAAGTGTCGGAAGGCCGAGTGGCCAAACAGATTTTAGACAAAGAGGCGGAATGATGGAAGAAGAAGTGAATACAAAACTCCTGAATTATTTAGAAAAACACTATCATGGGGAAAAATTTATGTTAGCTGTTGATAGGGCGACAACCGCCGCTCCATTCATGTTGAAAACCAATTATGCTGTGATGGCGATGGGGGGATTTTCAGGAAGTGATCCAGTTTTGACGCCTCAGAAACTTGAAAAGATGGCAAAAGCGGGTGAAGTGAAATACTTCCTGATTTCTTCCGGCATGGGAATGGGACGCGATCAGAAAATCAACGAGTGGATTGAAAAGAATTGCAAAGAAGTTCCAAGCAGTGAGTGGGAATCGGCAAAGAACTCTGACAACAATCAACATTTTCGCCGAGATCAAAATATGAAACTTTACGTGTATAAAGGATAAAAGAGGAGGGAGTGAGTCTCTCCCCTAACTTTATCATAAGGAAAAAATGGATAATAGCTTGTCATGCAAAACAATTACAACATTCCAGGCTGCCGAGTTTCAAAATACTTTATATTGGGTATGAAATGAATAACGAATAGCAAACCCTTGCAATGAAATGTTTTATTTTGTCTTTGCATAGCATGATAGAAGGAAACTCATCTACTAAAAATCTATACTTTTTTAGATAAAGTAAATAGGAGACTACCTGTTTAGTGGATTCTTAAAAACAAGTAGTTTATTATTCTGAACGGGTAGGTGATATTCATGTACTGGAAACGTACTTTATGGGTTTTATGGCCGGCTAATTTTTTACAAGCCGCCGGAATGAGTCTTATCATACCGTTTTTACCGTTATATATTGAGAAACTGGGAGTTCATCATATTCAAAATGTGGAACATTGGACAGGATGGATTTTCTCAGCTCAATTTATCACTTCTTTTTTATTTCAACCATTATGGGGTTCTTTGGCCGATAAATATGGACGGAAAGTGATGCTGCTACGTTCTTCCGTCGGGATGGGGATTGTGACCATTTTAATGGGGATTGTGACAAGTCCTTGGCAATTGCTTGGTCTGCGACTAATCAATGGTTTATTTTCCGGTTTTATTTCGATGTCCATTTCATTGCAGGCTTCTGTGACGCCGGACAAAGACTCGGGAAAGGCGCTCGGAACGTTGCAAACGGGTCAAATTGTCGGTACGCTGATCGGCCCGTTGATTGGCGGAATATTGTCTGAGCTGGTTGGATTTGAAGGAGTATTTTTTCTCACAGGAAGCCTTATTTTATTAGCCGGGCTGGTGGTCATGATCTTTATAAAAGAGACAGCAACGGTCAAGAAAGAAAAGACATCAAAACAAAAAAAGAATTGGAAATCGTTAAAACCGCTTCTCCCTGTCTTTATTGCGGCCACAATTACACAATTGGCCATGATGAGCATTCAGCCCATCATCACACTATACACAAAAACACTATATCACGGAAGACATTTGGCCTTTATAGTCGGACTCGTCAGTGCAGTTACTGGCATCGCCAATCTGATTGGCTCCCCTATTTTAGGGAGAATAGGAGATAAAATTGGGCAGCGAAAAATTTTAATCATATCCCTCACGATGTCTGCCTTGGCTTTCTTGCCCCAAGTGTTAGCCAAAAATATCACTCTTTTGCTTATTGGACGCTTTTTTCTAGGACTGTTTACCGGAGGAATGATCCCTTCGTTAAACGTTTTGGTCAAGAAATTAGCCCCCGCCAATCTCCAAGGAACGGCGTTTGGAATCAATTCTTCCGCACGGTTTCTTGGAAATTTGCTGGGGCCTTTGTTAGGAAGTTCGATTGCTGCGGCTTATAACATAAAGATTATATTTTATGTCACTATGGCGTTTCTGTTGGTAAACATGGTATTGATATTGCGAAACAAAAGTCTGGAAGTTCCTGTTACCAAAATGAAAAACAGCTAGTTTCATACCAAAAGATGGAGATGTCGCAAACATTCGTTTTTTGTTTGTGCAGTCTCCAAAAAGCATATTCATCATCAGCTTCTTCCAAAGTCATGGAACTGCTGATTTGTCGATTATGGGTAATACTTTTACAGCAGCTGAAAACCTTGTCTCTTCCCCAAGTTCAAAAGTCTGAACTTAGACCTTCTTTTACTTTGACCAGCTTCAGGGCAATCCAAGTGATGAATGATATCTCGTTCTTCATGCTGCTTGGTTTTCCCTGCAGCTATGATTGATTCTCCTCTTTCTTGATCTCCTAAATTGAAAACTAAAGATGCTTCAAGTTATAAGTGGCATGTTGTGCGAAAATGGACCACTCACAAACTTTCCATCGAGATCAAAACTCCAAGACTGTGTAAGAATAAAGATCATAAAGCCGCTTATTTTATTCCAAAAACATGAAACACTGCAAGCTTAAAAACAAACAAAGCCATACATAAGGGAGAAGCATAGCGTTAAAAACAAAATGACGGATTCTTTAAGATAAGCTGTAAATACTAAAAAGAAAGGGAGGGAATTGCAATGATTCAAATACCTTCGAAAATAGAGGGGCGGCATTATTCTTTATATAATCTGGAACAATCATTAAAACCAAAAGGGTTTCAAATTGGCGGGAATTGGGATTATGATCATGGATCATTCGATTATAAAATCAGCGATGATGAAGGTTATCAATTTTTACGCATCCCATTTACGGCTGTAGACGGCCAATTGGATTCAGCAGGTGTAACTGTGAAACTAGGGAGGCCATTTTTAATGAATCATGTATATCAGCGCGGCTTGGACGATTATGCTTCCTCCGGAAATTTGGCCGCCTCTTTTAATCAATTTTCGGAACCGCAAGAGAAAGATGCTGAATTTCCGGAAGAGTATATCCAGTTTGGAAGACAGCTTGTGCGTGACATCGAGTCTTTGTTGATAGACTAATCGGATATAATGATCAGCTGAAAACTTTTTTTCATTGTTAATTCAGGTGGGGGGTTGATGATTACGTCTTCTTCCCGCTTCACTCCGAGCAGAAGCATTCGTTTTTGGATGAGCACATTGCTTAACTGTCGAAAGGTCAACCCATCCCACTCGTCTTCCATTACGATCGTTTTGAAATGACTGCCATTCACATGATCAAATAGATCCATTACGGCGTCAGACATTCCGTGGCAAAGCAAGCTGTTCAACATAGCGAAACTTGCAAGCTGATTCGTATGAATCAATTCATCTGCACCGGCTCTTTTAGCATTTTCTACTTGTTCTGCCGTTAAAATTTCTGCTAAACAATAGACGTTTGGATTCATTCCTTTTACAGCGATAATCGTTAAGATGGTGGCCATATCCGCTTGACGTTCGTTTTTATCCTGATCTGCTGTAATCAAAACGAGATCGGCTTGCTTTACATTTCCTTTTTGCAAGGTGTCGTCTTGATAAGGAACTCCTTTAATAAAGTGCACTCTGCCATCTGAAAATGGATTTTGGTGCAAAGACTCATCGATCAACAAGATGGACTTGGAATTTTTTAAGAGAGACCAATGATGAATAAACGCACGCGATCGTTCATTCCAGCCGATAATGACGATATGGCGGTCTTCCTTAAATGTTTCTTTGCCATCTATATAGGCATTTTGACGAGTGACCGCGGTTGCTGCTAATGAGGCGAAATAAGTCGTTAAAAATCCGGCGCCGGCAAAAATTAGAATCAATCCGATTAGCCGCCCTTCTAATGTTGCGGGAACGTAATCTCCGTAGCCAACCGTGGAGGCGGTGATCACAGCCCACCAGATTCCTTCAAATATAGTAGGAAAAGTGACCGGTTCCAAGAAGTGAATAATGACTCCGGCTGCTACAATAATGGCTACAGAGATGGCTAATACACGGCCGACAAGCGGCCAGCGCAGAAAAATCCGGTAAAAAGCCATTCCGCATCCAGCTCCTTTATTTTCTGTCTATCAGTATGTCCGTTTTGTCGGCATTGCATAACTAGAGAACAAAGACTCTCAAGTCGGAGCATGTTTTTTTGGAACTTCGATAAACTAAAACTATAAACGAAACTTCTCCATATGGATAAGATTGCTTTTTATTGAACACAAATTCTTGATTTATTGTCTTATGAGAGTTTTTCATCTAAACCAAAAAGATGAGAAAGGAGGGGCGGTAGATGGGAAAATGGAATGAAGAAGCGGCTCCAAACAATAATTTGAATTCGGCAGAGCTTCGATCTTCGAAAATGCCTTCTCAAGAACGAGACAGCCACCCGTTTGCAGAAGCACTGTCTGATGACGGTGAACGAAATAAATGGGCGGAACGACAAACAAAAAGATCATAGTCATAAAAGAAATAGTGAATGGAGATTTCCTTTGCGCAGCGTTGAGGCAGCGTGCCTTTTTCAACACATTTATTGTTTGAAAATGATCCTTACACGAACAATAACGACTCAGTCCCATCATAGTGTGGAAACTTTTATGATGATAGAGGACAACTCGTTATTTGATTTAAATAAAAAACCTTCCTTTTTTAGGAAAGGCCTTTTTTCATTCATTTATCCAGTATATATGGAGAACAAGGGACCTTAAGTAGAATCGATATTGAGGTAAATTGAATTTTTTTAGGTCTTCGTTGTCTTTATACGAACAGCATTCAAAGAGTGTTGGTTGAACAATCGTATAAAACTCCAATAAGCAAATAACAAAATGAATAAAAAAACAGTGCGGTTGCCATATGGTCTAACCGCACTGAATTCACGTTTTTATGATGGAGCATAGGGGGCTCGAACCCCTGACCTTCGCGCTGCCAGCACGACGCTCTCCCAGCTGAGCTAATGCCCCGTTTTTTTGTGACTCTTAAACGAACAATTACATTATAATTATTTTGTTTTAAAAAGACAAGAGGTTTTTTATATTTTTTTATTGGCTAGTTGTATAATCAAATGCAACAAGCATAAAAAATGAAAAACCATAGATAAACCACGTATGATTAAGTCGACTAAAACAATATCGATACGGAGGATTTATCTATGGCAATTACTAATTCTACCATAGGAGCTCGGCATTTCAAACACTTAACGGCTTATGACCGTGGGAAAATTGCGGCCTTACACGCTGCTGGTAAGACTCAACAGGAGATTGCAGATTATGTTGGTTGTCACAAAAGCACCATCTCCCGTGAGTTAAGAAGAGGTACAGTGCCACAAAGAAAAAGCAACGGGAAAATTGTTCATGTCTATTTTCCAGACACAGGTCAACTTCTCTATGAGAGAAACAGGAAAGCCTGTGGCCGCAAGCTAAAACTAGACGATGCCATCGAGTTTATTAAGTATGCCGAAACTCAGATCCTTGATAAGAAATGGTCTCCTGATGCGGTATGTGGGAGAGCCAAACGTGATGGGAAATTCAAAGACAAAATGGTTTGCACCAAGACCCTTTATAACTATATTGATCTAGGACTTATAGGCGTTAAAAACATTGACCTACCTATGAAAATTACCCTGAACACCAAGAAAAAACGTAACCGGAAGAATAAGAAGATCTTAGGACGCAGTATCGATGAGCGACCAATTGAAGTCAATGAACGCCAAGAGTTTGGTCACTGGGAAATTGATACGGTTATAGGCAAGAAGACTAAAGATCAGGCCTTATTGACTCTTACTGAGCGCAAAACCCGTAAAGAAATAATTTTGAGAGTGACAGCCAAGGATAGTCTATCCGTTTCAGAAGTCATATCTCAGTTGAAAGTGTCTTATGGTAATCGGTTCTCTAAAGTGTTTAAAACCATTACGGCTGATAACGGTTCTGAATTTGCTGACCTCGGCCTTAGTGTTGAAAAAGATCTAACAGAGGTTTATTTTACACACCCTTACACATCCTGTGAACGAGGAACCAACGAGCGTCATAATGGCCTTATTAGGCGCTTCATACCAAAGGGGAGACCCATTTCCTCTGTGGCAGACGAAACCATTACCTATGTTGAAAATTGGTGTAACCATCTTCCAAGGAAGATCCTCAATTATCGTACACCTGAGGAGTGTTTCCAAATAGAGTTAGCTGGCTTAGCTTCTTAACCTTAAGCCAGCTAACCCAAAGGGTTGGTTTTTAGCAACTTGACAAAGAGCCTCTGCGGGCATGGCTACCAGCCATGAAGCCAGGTATACGGTACTGGCTGGGCCAACCAGGCTACCATGCCCACCACTCCACGTCAAGTCGCGCAGAGTGTCCCGATTCTACTTAATCATGGGTTATCTGGTCTTTCAATACTTGTTGCATTTAATATTGCAATTTAAGATATTTTTTTATTCTTTCCATTGCTGCATTGATGGCGAAGAGGTCTTTGCTACACAACAATATAAGCGTCTAAAAAAACTAAAGACTTTCGATTTCCACGTTTTCCACTCCGGGAATTTCAGAAACAGAGTAGTACAGATGAGTAGTCCTTCTCCGGAAATCTACGGACACATTTAGTTCTAGGAGATGAGTATTTCCGTCTTTCAGGTCTTTAATATGAATATTGTCGATTGTTATTTTATCTTTTTGAATAATATCAATCACTTCTTGAATCTGTTCTTTATTTTTAATGGTCATTTTGAGCAATACTTCTTTTTCACGCAATTTTTTAGGCCCAATCACAAGAAAAATAAGGGGAATTATTTCTACGCTGATGATCAGTAAAACAACGCCAGCAATCGCTTCAACGTAAAATCCGGCTCCGACTGCAATTCCAATCCCGGCGGCACCCCAGATAATCGCAGCAGTTGTCAAACCTGATATACTGTCATTGCCTCTGCGCAAAATGACACCCGCTCCTAAAAAACCAATCCCTGAAACAATTTGGGCTGCAAGACGGAGAGGATCCATCGTGATATTCACATCATGATTTGCGGGAAATACATAAGCAGACTCACTTGAAACGATCGTCAACAAGCAGCTGACGATCGATATAACCAAACTAGTTTTCAATCCGACCGGTTTTCTTTTTAATTCCCGTTCCAAACCAATGATTAGTCCTAATACTGCTGAAATGACAAGTTTCGCTAATATATGAAAGTCCATCCAATCCATTCTCCTCATCCCTCCTTATCGAAAATTTGGATCATTGGTATTTTCAATTCTTTTTTGGATTCTTTAAGCAATTTTAATTTATTATGAAATTAAGTAAGTATCTTTATAAAATAAAATGAACCTCTTATCGGCGTCAAGCATTTTGATTTAGAAATGAAGGAAGGATTGTTTCCTGTTTTTGCTCAAAAGCTTCATTTTCCGTTTCCGTCATAACCTAGAAGGGGAAAAGGCTAATTTGAACACTATTATTCTGATAAGTTATGTTTACAATCTGACGTTTATGACATGGAATTTTACAAATCACAAATTCCTATTCAATACAGCCTTCCAGTCCTCCTAAAGTAGAGACAGTTGATAGATGTTCTTTCGTATTTGGAGATTCATCATATTATGAGTACACATTTCGTTTTGAACGGCTATTTTACGATGGTTGTTCCTATGTAGATAATTTTTTGTCTAGTTAAAAGGAGATTATGTACCAAATGGACTGAGTGAATAAAAACATTTTTACGATAAAATGAAAAAGACCTATCTGTTTTTAAAGCAATATGGGATATTTTAAAAGTTAAAATGCATCATTTATTCGCCTAACCTATTATTTGACGCCAAAAAGTAATGCAATATTGTAGGGGAATGTTCTTTTTTGACTTTAGAACAATGAAGAAAAATTTTTTTAAAAAAGTGGTTGCCAAGGGACTTTTTTCGTGATATATTATTAATCGTCCGTTAGATACGGATGAGAAAACTTGATGTTGATTCAAGTTTGTGATATAATAGAAAAATCGCTTTTGATGGATCCTTGAAAACTGAACAAAACGAAGCGTAAACCAATGTTTCAATAGAAACAAGCCTAATCAAATTTCTTTTTGGAGAGTTTGATCCTGGCTCAGGACGAACGCTGGCGGCGTGCCTAATACATGCAAGTCGAGCGGACTTTCAAGAAGCTTGCTTTTTGAAAGTCAGCGGCGGACGGGTGAGTAACACGTGGGCAACCTGCCTGCAAGACGGGGATAACTCCGGGAAACCGGGGCTAATACCGGATAATATCTTCCTTCGCATGAAGGAAGGTTGAAAGGCGGCGCAAGCTGCCGCTTGCAGATGGGCCCGCGGCGCATTAGCTAGTTGGTGAGGTAACGGCTCACCAAGGCGACGATGCGTAGCCGACCTGAGAGGGTGATCGGCCACACTGGGACTGAGACACGGCCCAGACTCCTACGGGAGGCAGCAGTAGGGAATCTTCCGCAATGGACGAAAGTCTGACGGAGCAACGCCGCGTGAGCGAAGAAGGTCTTCGGATCGTAAAGCTCTGTTGTCAGGGAAGAACAAGTACCGTTCGAACAGGGCGGTACCTTGACGGTACCTGACCAGAAAGCCACGGCTAACTACGTGCCAGCAGCCGCGGTAATACGTAGGTGGCAAGCGTTGTCCGGAATTATTGGGCGTAAAGCGCGCGCAGGCGGTCTCTTAAGTCTGATGTGAAAGCCCACGGCTCAACCGTGGAGGGTCATTGGAAACTGGGAGACTTGAGTGCAGAAGAGGAGAGCGGAATTCCACGTGTAGCGGTGAAATGCGTAGAGATGTGGAGGAACACCAGTGGCGAAGGCGGCTCTCTGGTCTGTAACTGACGCTGAGGCGCGAAAGCGTGGGGAGCGAACAGGATTAGATACCCTGGTAGTCCACGCCGTAAACGATGAGTGCTAAGTGTTAGAGGGCTTCCACCCTTTAGTGCTGCAGCTAACGCATTAAGCACTCCGCCTGGGGAGTACGGCCGCAAGGCTGAAACTCAAAGGAATTGACGGGGGCCCGCACAAGCGGTGGAGCATGTGGTTTAATTCGAAGCAACGCGAAGAACCTTACCAGGTCTTGACATCCTTCGCTACCTCTAGAGATAGAGGGTTCCCCTTCGGGGGACGGAGTGACAGGTGGTGCATGGTTGTCGTCAGCTCGTGTCGTGAGATGTTGGGTTAAGTCCCGCAACGAGCGCAACCCTTGACCTTAGTTGCCAGCATTCAGTTGGGCACTCTAAGGTGACTGCCGGTGACAAACCGGAGGAAGGTGGGGATGACGTCAAATCATCATGCCCCTTATGACCTGGGCTACACACGTGCTACAATGGATGGTACAAAGGGTCGCGAAACCGCGAGGTGGAGCTAATCCCAAAAAACCATTCTCAGTTCGGATTGCAGGCTGCAACTCGCCTGCATGAAGCCGGAATCGCTAGTAATCGCGGATCAGCATGCCGCGGTGAATACGTTCCCGGGCCTTGTACACACCGCCCGTCACACCACGAGAGTTTGCAACACCCGAAGTCGGTGAGGTAACCCTTACGGGAGCCAGCCGCCGAAGGTGGGGCAGATGATTGGGGTGAAGTCGTAACAAGGTAGCCGTATCGGAAGGTGCGGCTGGATCACCTCCTTTCTAAGGATATCAATTGTACGCTTTTGTTTTGTTCAGTTTTGAAGGATTTCATCCTTCCAAGTTGTTCCTTGAAAACTAGATAGAAGAAAGAAGCAGCATAAACCGAGTATCGCCATCTAGGATAAAACCAACATGGTTAAGTTAGAAAGGGCGCACGGTGGATGCCTTGGCACTAGGAGCCGATGAAGGACGGGACTAACTCCGAAAAGCTCCGGGGAGCTGTACGTAAGCGTTGATCCGGAGATTTCCGAATGGGGAAACCCGCTGCCCGTAATGGGGCAGCATCCTTGCCTGAATCCATAGGGTAAGGAAGGCAACCCGGGGAACTGAAACATCTAAGTACCCGGAGGAAGAGAAAGCAACAGCGATTCCCTGAGTAGCGGCGAGCGAAACGGGAACAGCCCAAACCAGAAGGCTTGCCTTCTGGGGTTGTAGGACACCAATTGTGGAGTTACAAAGGAACGAGGTAGACGAAGAGGTCTGGAAAGGCCC
Organism: Bacillus sp. FSL W8-0102; assembly: GCF_038007225.1. Taxonomy (NCBI): domain Bacteria; kingdom Bacillati; phylum Bacillota; class Bacilli; order Caryophanales; family Bacillaceae; genus Bacillus; species Bacillus sp. FSL W8-0102. Next base: position 2,948,922 of record NZ_JBBOWT010000001.1, on the reverse strand, counting down.
GTCAGAGAAGGTAACAACCCTGTAGTCGAAACTTCGTTCCCTCCCTGGTGGATCCTGAGTACGGCGGGACACGAGGAATCCCGTCGGAAGCTGGGAGGACCATCTCCCAAGGCTAAATACTCCCTAGTGACCGATAGTGAACCAGTACCGTGAGGGAAAGGTGAAAAGCACCCCGGGAGGGGAGTGAAAGAGAACCTGAAACCGTGTGCCTACAAGTAGTCAGAGCCCGTTTATGGGTGATGGCGTGCCTTTTGTAGAATGAACCGGCGAGTTGCGATCTCATGCGAGGTTAAGTCGGAAAGACGGAGCCGCAGCGAAAGCGAGTCTGAACAGGGCGCATGAGTATGGGGTCGCAGACCCGAAACCAGGTGATCTACCCATGTCCAGGGTGAAGGTGAGGTAACACTTACTGGAGGCCCGAACCCACGCACGTTGAAAAGTGCGGGGATGAGGTGTGGGTAGGGGTGAAATTCCAATCGAACTTGGAGATAGCTGGTTCTCTCCGAAATAGCTTTAGGGCTAGCCTCAAGGGAAGAGTCTTGGAGGTAGAGCACTGTTTGGACTAGGGGCCCTCATCGGGTTACCGAATTCAGACAAACTCCGAATGCCAGTGACTTATCCTTGGGAGTCAGACTGCGAGTGATAAGATCCGTGGTCAAAAGGGAAACAGCCCAGACCGCCAGCTAAGGTCCCAAAGTATACGTTAAGTGGAAAAGGATGTGGAATTGCTTAGACAACCAGGATGTTGGCTTAGAAGCAGCCACCATTCAAAGAGTGCGTAATAGCTCACTGGTCGAGTGATTCTGCGCCGAAAATGTACCGGGGCTAAACGTATCACCGAAGCTGCGGGTGGACACCTTCGGGTGTCCGCGGTAGGAGAGCGTTCTAAGGGCAGAGAAGCCGGACCGGAAGGACCGGTGGAGCGCTTAGAAGTGAGAATGCCGGTATGAGTAGCGAAAGAAGGGTGAGAATCCCTTCCACCGAATGCCTAAGGTTTCCTGAGGAAGGCTCGTCCTCTCAGGGTTAGTCGGGACCTAAGCCGAGGCCGACAGGCGTAGGCGATGGACAACAGGTTGATATTCCTGTACCACCTCTTTTCCGTTTGAGCGATGGGGGGACGCAGGAGGATAGGGTAAGCGCACTGTTGGATGTGCGTCCAAGCAGTGAGAGGGGCAGCGAGGCAAATCCCGTTGCCACTAACCTCAAGCTGTGACGGCGAGGGAATTATAGTACCGAAGTTCCTGATTCCACACTGCCAAGAAAAGCCTCTAGCGAGGAAAAAGGTGCCCGTACCGCAAACCGACACAGGTAGGCGAGGAGAGAATCCTAAGGTGTGCGAGAGAACTCTCGTTAAGGAACTCGGCAAAATGACCCCGTAACTTCGGGAGAAGGGGTGCTTTTTGGGGTGCATAGCCCCGAGAAGCCGCAGTGAATAGGCCCAGGCGACTGTTTAGCAAAAACACAGGTCTCTGCGAAGCCGTAAGGCGAAGTATAGGGGCTGACGCCTGCCCGGTGCTGGAAGGTTAAGGGGAGCGCTTAAAGCTTTGCTTGAAGGTGCGAACCGAAGCCCCAGTAAACGGCGGCCGTAACTATAACGGTCCTAAGGTAGCGAAATTCCTTGTCAGGTAAGTTCTGACCCGCACGAAAGGCGTAACGATCTGGGCACTGTCTCAACGAGAGACTCGGTGAAATTATAGTACCTGTGAAGATGCAGGTTACCCGCGACAGGACGGAAAGACCCCGTGGAGCTTTACTGCAGCCTGATATTGAATTTTGGTACAGCTTGTACAGGATAGGTAGGAGCCTGAGAGACATGAGCGCCAGCTTGTGTGGAGGCGCCGGTGGGATACTACCCTGGCTGTACTGAAATTCTAACCCGCACCCCTGATCGGGGTGGGAGACAGTGTCAGGTGGGCAGTTTGACTGGGGCGGTCGCCTCCTAAAAGGTAACGGAGGCGCCCAAAGGTTCCCTCAGAATGGTTGGAAATCATTCGCAGAGTGCAAAGGCAGAAGGGAGCTTGACTGCGAGACCTACAAGTCGAGCAGGGACGAAAGTCGGGCTTAGTGATCCGGTGGTTCCGTATGGAAGGGCCATCGCTCAACGGATAAAAGCTACCCCGGGGATAACAGGCTTATCTCCCCCAAGAGTCCACATCGACGGGGAGGTTTGGCACCTCGATGTCGGCTCATCGCATCCTGGGGCTGTAGTCGGTCCCAAGGGTTGGGCTGTTCGCCCATTAAAGCGGTACGCGAGCTGGGTTCAGAACGTCGTGAGACAGTTCGGTCCCTATCCGTCGCGGGCGCAGGAAATTTGAGAGGAGCTGTCCTTAGTACGAGAGGACCGGGATGGACGCACCGCTGGTGTACCAGTTGTCTCGCCAGAGGCATCGCTGGGTAGCTATGTGCGGAAGGGATAAGTGCTGAAAGCATCTAAGCATGAAGCCCCCCTCAAGATGAGATTTCCCATTTCTTCGGAAAGTAAGATCCCTGAAAGATGATCAGGTAGATAGGTCCGAGGTGGAAGCGTGGTGACACGTGGAGCTGACGGATACTAATCGATCGAGGACTTAACCAAAAGAAAGCGCGAAATCGGTGAAACTGCTTCTTCTATCTAGTTGTAAAGGAGTACATACAAAGGTTTTATAAAGAATCGTTAAAGAAGAAAAATTTATTCTTGAAAATTAAAAATAATTTGTTATAATAATATTTGTCTTACGACAAACTAGAATAACTAGTCTGGTGGCGATAGCGAAGAGGTCACACCCGTTCCCATACCGAACACGGAAGTTAAGCTCTTCAGCGCCGATGGTAGTGAGGGGATTCCCCTTGCGAGAGTAGGACGCTGCCAGGCGATGATGGAGGTTTAGCTCAGCTGGGAGAGCACTTGCCTTACAAGCAAGGGGTCGGCGGTTCGATCCCGTCAACCTCCACCATACATAATAAGCCGGCTTAGCTCAATTGGTAGAGCAACTGACTTGTAATCAGTAGGTTGTGGGTTCAAGTCCTACAGCCGGCACCATTTTCATTTGGATCGCTAGATTAATCGAGGAATAATAAACATATTATCTTTGAGAAACGTGTCGGGTTTACCACTCCCATCAGATGATCCAGATCCTAAATACAGTAGTAAGCAATTTGATTTTGTTATGAGCCATTAGCTCAGTCGGTAGAGCATCTGACTTTTAATCAGAGGGTCGGAGGTTCGAATCCTCCATGGCTCACTTTATGCGGGTGTGGCGGAATTGGCAGACGCACCAGAATCAGGGTCTGGCGCCGCAAGGCGTGGGGGTTCGAGTCCCTTCACCCGCACATGTAAATGCGGAAGTAGTTCAGTGGTAGAACACCACCTTGCCAAGGTGGGGGTCGCGGGTTCGAGTCCCGTCTTCCGCTCCATTATCATGCCGGGGTGGCGGAATTGGCAGACGCACAGGACTTAAAATCCTGCGGTGGGTGACCACCGTGCCGGTTCGAGTCCGGCCCTCGGCACTCGTTTGCGCCCATAGCTCAATTGGATAGAGCGTCTGACTACGGATCAGAAGGTTAGGGGTTCGACTCCTCTTGGGCGCGCCATACGGGAAGTAGCTCAGCTTGGTAGAGCACATGGTTTGGGACCATGGGGTCGCAGGTTCGAATCCTGTCTTCCCGATTGAAATAAAAGAAATGGGGCCTTAGCTCAGCTGGGAGAGCGCCTGCTTTGCACGCAGGAGGTCAGCGGTTCGATCCCGCTAGGCTCCACCAATTACAAGTTTATATGACATATGGCGGTGTAGCTCAGCTGGCTAGAGCGTACGGTTCATACCCGTGAGGTCGGGGGTTCGATCCCCTCCACCGCCATTTAAAGGACCTTTAGCTCAGCTGGTTAGAGCAGACGGCTCATAACCGTCCGGTCGTAGGTTCGAGTCCTACAAGGTCCACCATTCATTCGTGGAGGAGTACCCAAGTCTGGCTGAAGGGATCGGTCTTGAAAACCGACAGGCGGGTTACACCGCGCGGGGGTTCGAATCCCTCCTCCTCCGCCATTCTGAATGATGATTATCGTCGCGGGGTGGAGCAGTCCGGTAGCTCGTCGGGCTCATAACCCGAAGGTCGCAGGTTCAAATCCTGCCCCCGCAATTGCTTTTCCTTCTTAGAATTTAAATATTTTGGCTCGGTAGCTCAGTCGGTAGAGCAAAGGACTGAAAATCCTTGTGTCGGCGGTTCGATTCCGTCCCGAGCCACCATTTTTGTCCATTGATTCTCATGTAATGTCTATGGCGGCTATGGCGAAGTGGTTAACGCATCGGATTGTGGCTCCGACATTCGTGGGTTCGATTCCCACTAGTCGCCCCATACAGTGTTTGCGGGTGTAGTTTAGTGGTAAAACCTCAGCCTTCCAAGCTGATGTCGTGGGTTCGATTCCCATCACCCGCTCCAATTCATTCAGCATGGGCCTGTAGCTCAGCTGGTTAGAGCGCACGCCTGATAAGCGTGAGGTCGATGGTTCAAGTCCATTCAGGCCCATTTTGTTCCGCAGTAGCTCAGTGGTAGAGCAATCGGCTGTTAACCGATCGGTCGTAGGTTCGAATCCTACCTGCGGAGCCATTTTTGTATAAGGAGAAGTACTCAAGTGGCTGAAGAGGACGGTTTGCTAAACCGTTAGGTCGCAAATATGCGGCGCGCGGGTTCGAATCCCGCCTTCTCCACCATTTATATGAATATGGCCCGTTGGTCAAGTGGTTAAGACACCGCCCTTTCACGGCGGTAACACGGGTTCGAATCCCGTACGGGTCACTCTGAAAAATCGGCAGCATGCTGCCGATTTTTTTGTCTTATCTCCTGTTCGTTTTTAGCCGCAGTGTTAAAGCCACTGCGGTTTTTTTATGTTCATATGAGTTTGAACCTCCATATATCTGTTAAGCATATACTCCCATATGGAAGATATAAAGACTATAAGATTACTGTTAAAATGAAGTCTTTCCCTCTTTGACGCCTGTATCATTTGAACCCCGGACATGCTGGACAACATTTTCCCGTGGTGAAATGGTTTGGATTTTGTCAGAAAACAGTGAAAAGTTATAAAAGGAGTTCTCTCTCTAACAGCAGAATTTAATCATGACACTAATTGGAGGAGGGGATACTTTTATGTCTGCATCTGCCCCTACGGATATGGATCATTATTTATTTCATGAAGGAAAACATTTTCATTGTTACGGTCTTTTTGGTGCACACATCCGAAAACGCCATGGTAAGGAAACGACAGAATTTTGTATTTGGGCCCCAAATGCAGTGGAAGTAAGGCTGATGGGTACTTTTAATGGATGGAATGGTGAGGGATACCGTTTGGAGCGTACCGGTCCGGATGGTATATGGTTCCTGTCAGTGAACGGAAATTTGGAAGGAGAGCTATATAAATATGAAATAACGACCCGGGACGGAGAACGTTTTTTGAAAACCGATCCATATGCTTTTTATACGGAAAAGCGTCCGAGAACCGCAGGGATTATTTATTCGTTGAACGACTATAAGTGGCATGATGAATCATGGCTGTTGGAAAAAGAAAAAAAGAGATTATATGACGAGCCCATGTTCATATATGAGGTTCACCTTGGAACGTGGCGAAAGAAAGAAAACGGTGATTTTTATTCTTACAAGGAATTAGCGGAAACTTTAATTCCGTATGTAAAAGAACAAGGATTTACTCATATTGAAATAATGCCGATAACCGAGCATCCATTTGATCTATCTTGGGGATATCAAACAACGGGCTACTACGCCGTGACAAGCCGATACGGAACCCCGCATGATTTTATGTATTTTGTAGATTGCTGCCATCAACACGGATTAGGGGTTATTTTAGATTGGGTCCCAGGTCATTTTTGCAAGGACGCTCATGGTCTGTCAAAATTTGACGGGAGTTTTTTATATGAATACGAACATGAATAGGATAGGGAAAATTATGTATGGGGAACAGCTAATTTCGACTTAGCTAAAAAGGAAGTTCACAGTTTTTTAATTTCCAATGCGTTATTTTGGCTAGATGTTTATCATATAGATGGTTTTAGGATCGATGCCGTTGCAAACCTTCTCTATTGGCCAAACCGCCATGAAAATCAGTTGAATTCTTTTGGTGTTGAATTTTTGAAAAAGCTGAATGAAGCGGTCTTTCATTATGATGAAAATACGCTGATGATCGCAGAAGATTCTACGGACTTTCCTCTTGTTACTTCTCCTGTTTATTGCGGGGGTCTTGGATTTAATTATAAATGGAATATGGGTTGGATGAATGATGTTCTTACCTACATGGAACTAGGATTTGAGGAACGCTCTCATTATCACTCTCTTATTAGTTTTTCTTTGATTTACGCTTTTTCTGAAAATTTCATTTTGCCTTTCTCTCATGATGAAGTTGTGCACGGCAAGAAATCGTTGTTGGATAAAATGCCCGGAGACTATTGGCAAAAGTTTGCCCAGCTTCGCCTGTTAATAGGGTATATGGCGGCTCATCCCGGGAAAAAACTGTTGTTTATGGGCACTGAGCTGGCCCCATTTTCCGAATGGAAAGATCGGGAACAGTTAGATTGGCATTTGAGTCAATATGAGCTTCATGCGAAATTCCAACATTTCTCGAAAACACTGCTCTCCTTATATAAAAAAGAGACTCCTCTTTTTCAACTAGATCATTCCTCTGAAGGATTTGAATGGATTGATGTTCATAATTACAGCCAAAGCATCTTTTCATTTATACGGAAAGACAAAGATGGGAATCCACTTATCGTGATTTGCAATTTCAGAGAGTTTGCGTACGAGAAATATAAGGTAGGAGTGCCCTTTTTGGGAACCTATAAAGAGATTTTGAACAGCGATAGTGACGAGTTTGGCGGCTCAGGAAGGGTGAATCATAGGCCATTATCGGCGAAAAAAGGGATGTATCATGGCAAATCCGCGTACATAGAATTAATCATACCACCTTTTGCAGTTCTTTATTTAAAACCGGAAACGCTTGAAAGGAAGGAATCAATCGATGGCAAAAGAAAAATGTGTTGCTCTAGTGCTAGCGGGAGGCCAGGGGACCAGACTGTCCGCATTGACCAAACAACTGGCAAAACCGGCCGTTCCGTTCGGCGGAAAGTATCGGATCATTGATTTTACTTTGAGCAATTGCTCGAACTCGGGAATTAATACGGTGGGGGTGCTTACCCAATATCAGCCGTTAGTCTTAAACTCTTATATCGGCATCGGAAGCGCCTGGGATCTTGACCGCAAAAACGGAGGAGTGACGGTTTTGCCCCCGTACAGCGAATCATCGACGATGAAATGGTATTCGGGAACAGCTAGTGCCGTTTATCAAAATCTTAATTATTTGCGGCAATATGATCCGGAATATGTATTGATTTTGTCAGGAGACCATATTTATAAAATGGATTACTGCAAAATGCTCGAGTTTCATATTGAAAAGGGTGCAGAGGCGACGATTTCCGTAATCGAAGTGCCATTGAAAGAAGCAAGCCGGTTTGGAATTATGAACACAAATGAAAAAATGGAAATAACCGAATTCGAAGAAAAACCTAAGATTCCAAAAAGCAATTTGGCATCTATGGGAATTTATATTTTTAACTGTAGTTGAGCAATTTTAATTACAATAATTACCATGTAAAAGAGACAAACAGGGTACCCCTTATGCCACGTGGAGCTGTTTTTTCACGGTATCAATGGGAATATTTTGTTTCGCTGCACGGTAAATGAACTCCACGAGGCTATGTCCTTTTCTCTTGCGCAGAAGATCGAGCCCATCAGAAAAATCGCTGTTCGACTCGAACATGCTGTACACGTAAGCAAGCTGCACCAAGATCCAGTAGCGTTTCACCGCCCGACGTCCGCGAACGCGGTATCCATCGAGTTTCAGCTGGTCTTTCGCTTGACGGAAAAAACATTCGATCGACCAACGCTGGGCATAGTAGCGCAAGATCTCTTCATCGCTTAGATCCCGGTCGGTGCTCAAGACGCAGTGAAGATGTTCCGATGTCATCGGCTGATCGGCTTTCCAAGCGAGCAGCACCACGGCATCATCGAGACCTTTGAGAGAGCCTTCGTAGCGATAAACCCGATAACGCTCTTCTCCCACCGTGACGAGGTGAGTGTCTTTCGGTTCGATGTAGCGGGCAAACTCCCTCACCTGAACCGCAATGCCTTTTGGATAAAGAAGCCGATTGGCCTTGAGCATTGCGATTACGTGGAATCCCTTTTTCAGACAAGCTTCCACGAGCGTTTGCGATGGATACCAAGAGTCCATCAGCACATAAACAGGACGGTGTACATCCAAAGAAGAAAGCATCTCGATCGCGAGTTCCCCCTTGCTTTTCCCAGCCGCCTTGTCGTAGAGGCGGAACGCAAAGGGAAAAGCCTGGGTCATCGTATGAACCATGAGCCAAACGAGAGAATGTCCCCAGATCGACTTTTTCTCTGTGTGAGAATAGTGCCAATCACACCCTTGAATGGCGTGCGTTGCCTGTGACGAAGGCTTGGTTTTTTGGCAAATCGTATCATCGATCGAAACAAAAAGGGGTTGATTCTCCTGTTTGGCGATGCGTTCGACACGACGAAGCATCCACTGTTGAAGTTTGCGAAGCAGCGTCTCTTCATCCCAAGGGCTTTTCGTGAAAAAATGGCTGAGTGTCGTGCGGTGGTTCGGATGAAAGCTCCAATGATGAAGATCGGTCAATGTTCCCGCAAATCCTTTGGTGGTCAGCGCATCCACGATATGAACGAGATGCTTCATGACAGGTTTTGAAAAATAAAGTGCCAACCCCAACATCGTGAAAAACTTGTGGATTCCTTGATGATGTGCTAATCTATTCATGAGACATGAACCTCCTTGTGAATAGTTTTGGTGACACATCTATTCTAATCAAGGAATCGGGTTCATGTCTCTTTTTTTGTTTGGTTGTAAATTTATGTTAGCGAATTTGCTCATCTATAGTTTTTAATTGGGATTTGTTGCAAGATTGTTTAGAAAAAGATAATCAAGATCCTTTATCAAGCCATGATTTTGGAAAAGATATTATTCCGACTCTTTTACGCAAGCGGAGACGTCTTTACGCCTATCCATTTTCGGGGTATTGGAAAGATGTTGGTACGGTTCAAAGTTTATGGGAAGCGAACATGGATTTGCTGGAAGAAGAATGTGGATTAAACATTTTTGATCAATCATGGAGAATTTACTCTGTAAATCCAAACCAGCCTCCGCAATCGATTGGCGAACATGCCGTTATACAGGACTCATTAGTAAATGAAGGGTGCGTCGTGGATGGATATATTCATCATTCGGTTTTATTCCAAGGAGTAGTCGTCGACGAAGAGTCCTATATAAAAGATTCTGTCATTTTGCCCAACACGAAGATAGGAAAATATTGCACGATTGAACGGGCCATTGTTACTTGTGATTTGCCGGAACATACGGAAATCCGCGGTTATGATTTCATGGAAATTCCATTGATTACACAAGATAATCTACAGCAATGGATTGCTTAAATTTAAAAATGAAAATAGAGAATAATAAATAGGGAGGGGATCGATTGAAAGCTTCTTTGCTTGGTGTCATTGATGCAACCACTTATTTTGATTCTATGGAGGAACTGCTAACCCATCGTTGTTTAGCAGCCGTTCCGTTCGCGGGGCGCTATCGCTTGATCGATTTTATTCTTTCCAATATGGTGAATTCGGGAATCGAGAGTGTGGCCATTTTTCCGCGATTTCAGTTCCGTTCCTTAATGGATCATTTAGGATCGGGAAAGGAATGGGATTTAAACCGTAAAAGAGATGGGCTCTTTTTCTTTCCATCACCAGGTTTAGAAGTTATGGAAGAGGGGATTGGATCGTTTAGTCATTTTGCCCATCACATGGATTATTTTGACCGAAGCCAGCAACAATATGCATTAATCAGCAATTGCTTTACGGTTTTTAACATGAACTTTGAACCGATCTTAAATCGATTTATAAATGAAAATTGTGATATCATGATGATTTCCCACCATGGACAATCTATGGATATGTACCTTGTGAAGAAGTCTTTGCTAGTTCAATTGATACAAACAAGGAAAATAACAGGATATCGATGCATGCAGGATGTGGTGGAAGATCAAAATAGTCGTTTGACAATATGCCTGTACGAATATGAAGGATTTGTGAAAAAAATTACTTCGATTGCTTCATACTATCAAGCGAGCATGGATGTGTTGGAACGAGACAATTGGTCAGCATTGTTTAAGGACGGCCAGCCGATCTTTACAAAAGTGAAAGATGAGCCGCCGACAAAATATACGAAATCGGCTATTGTCAAAAATTCGATTATTGCTAATGGCTGTGTCATTGAGGGAACGGTCGAGAATAGTGTGATTTTTCGCGGCGTCAAAATAGAAAAAGGTTCGGTCATAAAGAACAGCATTATTATGCAAAAATCCCAAATCGGCAAGGATTGTCATTTGAATGGAGTCATTGTCGATAAAAATGGCCAAATTAAGAACGGTGTATCTTTGGAAGCTCGGAATGGGTTCCCGATTGTCTTGCCAAAAGGCGCAAAACAAGGAGAGTTGATGAAGTCTTGAAAATATTATTCGTTGTATCGGAATGTGTGCCTTTTATCAAGTCAGGAGGATTGGCAGATGTGGCGGGATCATTGCCAAAAGAATTGAAAAGGTTCGGCAATGATGTTCGCGTCATTCTTCCCAAATACGGCAATATAGAGGGTCGTTGGAAATCGCAAATGACAAAAGAGGCGGAATTGACGGTTTCGGTCGGATGGAGAAATCAATATTGCGGAGTGGAACGGTTAGAATACGATGGAGTCATTTATTATTTTATCGATAATGAATATTATTTTAAAAGAGAGGGCCTGTATGGCTATTTCGATGACGGGGAACGATTTTCTTTTTTTACAAGAGCGGTTTTGGACAGTTTGGCCGCTTTGAATTTTTATCCAGAAATTCTTCATTGTCATGATTGGCATGCCGGAATGATTCCGTTTATGTTACGGATGGAGCATCAACATCGACACGGATATGAATTGATCCGAACCGTCATGACCATTCATAATCTTCAATTCCAAGGAATTTTCCCTAAAACCGTGCTCACTGATTTGCTCGGGTTGAAAGAGGAGCATTATCACCCTTCATTAACCGAATTTTTCGGCAATATTAATTTCCTGAAAGCGGGGCTTGTATCTGCTGATTGGATCACAACGGTTAGTCCGACTTATCGCGAGGAAATTCTAACCCCTTATTTCGGCGAGAAGCTTCACGGAGTATTAAATAGTCGAAAAGAACAGATAACGGGCATACTGAACGGAATAGATGAATCGATTTATGATCCTCGTCATGACCCGTATATCGAACCTTATTCGGAAGAAGATCTAAGTGGAAAAAAAGAAAATAAGAAGCGCCTTCAAGAACAGCTTCATTTAAACGTGGAGGAACATATTCCTGTTATAGCGATTATTTCGAGGTTGACAAAACAGAAAGGGCTGGATCTGGTCAAATGTGTTTTTCATGAGATCATGCAAGAGAATGTCCAATTGATTGTACTGGGTACGGGAGAAGCAGAATTCGAACGATTTTTTGCCGAAATGGAAAACCTTTATCCAAAAAAAGTTAAAGCCATTTTGGAATTTAACGAGGAAATGGCCCATCGGATTTATGCGGGGGCGGACCTATTTTTAATGCCGTCGAAATTTGAACCGTGCGGATTAGGGCAAATGATCGCGATGAAATACGGGACCCTTCCTATAGTACGGGAAACAGGCGGACTTAACGATACGGTTCAATCTTATAATGAGTTCACGAAAGAAGGGAACGGGTTTTCGTTTCGAAATTTCAATGCACATGATATGCTGTATACCATTCGGAGAGCACTGTCTTTTTATCGTCAGCCTGACATTCGGTATGAAATGGTTAGACAGGCGTTAGCTGCTGATAACAGCTGGTCTCATTCTGCTTATCAATATAATGAAATGTATGCCGATTTGCTAGCTGGGAGGGAAAGCCATGTTTTCTACTAAAGCAGAGTTTAAGGAAGCATTTTTAAACCGAGTTGAAAGAACGTCTGGAAAAAGTTTTGCGGAAACAACACCTTCGGATCAATTTCAAACATTGGGAAACATGGTGCGGGAGTATATTAGCCTTAATTGGATTCGAACGAATGAACATTATCGTTCTCATCGTCAAAAACAGGTGTACTATTTGTCCATTGAATTTCTTCTTGGAAAGCTTCTTGGACAAAATTTATTAAATGCCGGGATTTATGACCTCGTAAAAGAGGGACTTTCAGAGCTGGGGATTCAACTTTCCGAGTTGGAAGAAATAGAAATGGATGCAGCTCTGGGGAACGGCGGTCTTGGGAGGCTGGCCGCCTGCTTTCTTGATTCGCTTGCAACGCTTGATTTACCTGGACATGGGCTTGGCATTCGCTATAAATACGGCCTTTTTGAACAAAAAATGGTCAATGGCTATCAAGTTGAACTGCCGGAGCAATGGTTGAAGCATGGGCATGTCTGGGAAGTGAGAAAAGCCGATTTAACGATGGAAGTTCCCTTTTGGGGAAGAGTAGAAACGGAGAATGATAATGGAAGGTTGACATTCCATCAATTGGATGCTGAATATGTATCAGCTGTACCATACGATATTCCCGTTATTGGCTATAAACGAAAAACCGTAAATACTTTAAGGCTGTGGAGCGCTGAACCGTCTCGATATATGCCTAATAAAGATGTGATGAAGTATAAGAAAGATACAGAGGCGATTTCAGAATTTCTTTATCCCGATGATGCTCATGATGAAGGAAAAATATTGCGTTTGAAGCAGCAATACTTTCTCGTTTCGGCGAGCATTCAATCGATTGTAAAAAATTATCTTTCCCAGCATAAACAGATTCGGGATTTTCATCGCTATACGGCCATACATATTAACGATACCCATCCTGCTTTGGCGATTCCTGAACTGATGAGGATTTTAATGGACAAACTAGGATTAGGATGGGATGAAGCATGGCATATTACTTCCCATACTTTTTGCTATACGAATCATACTACGTTGTCAGAAGCTCTTGAACGTTGGCCTGTCCGTCTTTTTCAGCCGCTGCTGCCGCGAATTTATATGATTGTTCAAGAAATAAATGAACGTTTTTGCCAACAGCTTTGGGAAAAATATCCGGGAGATTGGGAACGGATTGAGAAGATGGCCATTATTTCATACGGAGAAGTCCGAATGGCTCATTTGGCGATTTCCGGAAGCTATAGTGTAAATGGAGTGGCCAAACTTCACACAGAAATTTTGAAAAAAAGGGAAATGAAACGGTTTTATGAATTTCAGCCGGAAAAGTTTAACAATAAAACGAATGGAGTGACTCATCGGACATGGCTGTTAAAAGCGAATCCGGAGTTATCCCACTTAATAACGGAATCGATTGGAAACAGCTGGATCAGAGAACCGGAAAAATTGAGCTTATTGAAACAATATGAGGACGATTGGCTGTTTTTAGAACAATTGAAGAAAGTAAAAGCGGCCCGAAAAGAAATATTGGCTGAAAGAATTTGGAAACAAAATGGGATCAAAGTCGACACCCATTCTATTTTTGATGTCCAAGTGAAACGTCTTCATGCCTATAAAAGACAGCTGCTGAATATTCTTCATATTCTTTATTTGTATAACCGCATCCGAGAAGATTCCACTTTTTCTATTTATCCGCGAACTTTTATTTTTGGCGCGAAAGCATCTCCGGGTTACTATTATGCGAAACGAGTTATTAAGCTGATCCATTCTTTAGCTGAAATCGTGAATAACGATCCTATTGTCAATCGATTCATCAAAGTGATATTTCTCGAAAATTACCGCGTTTCGCTTGCAGAAGAAATTATTCCTGCAGCCGATATAAGCGAGCAAATTTCTACAGCCAGCAAAGAAGCTTCCGGCACTGGAAATATGAAATTTATGATGAATGGGGCCATTACGGTCGGGACGCTGGATGGGGCTAATATTGAAATGTTGGAGCGGGTCGGTTCGGAATCCATTTTGATTTTTGGTTTGACATCGGAAGAAGTGATGAAGTTTGAAAAAGAAGGCGGCTATTATTCCCGTGAATATTACCATCATGACAAACGTATCAGGCGGGCGGTAGATCGGCTGGTTGATGGTCTATTGCCTGATTCCGAACAGTTCGAAGTGATTTATGATTCTTTGCTTGAAGGAAATGATCAGTATTTTGTGTTAAAAGATTTTTCTCCTTATGTGGCGATTCAAGAAAAAGCAGGATATCTCTATGAAAAAGAACAAGAGCGTTGGTTGCGAATGATGGTTCAAAATATCGCGCAGTCGGGATATTTTTCTAGTGACAGGACCGTTCAAGAATATGCCAAAGAGATATGGAAGATTGGAAAATATGAAAATCGAGACGAATCAGACTTTTCGTCAATGGAACCTTTGTTTTGAATAAATCAAATGTTCGGCGGGCGCCTTTTCAGCAAGAATAAAAGCAGCTTTATGGGACTGTTATATTGTTTTCCCCGGCTCCCGCCAACTGGCATTCATCCATTCACTTCTTGGATCCATCCCCTCGTTGATTTTAAAAACCCCTTTCCACATCCTTGCGGGCGACTAATACTCATCATCAGGACATCTATTTTTGTACAAAGAAAAAACCTGTCCTCATTATAGGGACAGGTTATAAGAAGTAACTGATAAAAAGCCCGATTGATAACAAAAATCCAAAGATCGTATTCGTTTGTGCGGTGGCTTTCATGGCAGGCATCATTTGGATTGGTTTTGTTTTTCCAATAAATCCTTTAACGGCTTTGACGGCTTTTGGTACACTTAAAAAGACGATCAATAGCCATGGAGAGGCGATTTGAAATAGGACGAGGGCTGTTACCCAAGCATACGAAACGATAAACATCCCTTGCAGGAAACGGATCGCATTTTCTCGACCGAGCAATATGGCTAATGTTTTTCTGCCGTTTTCTTTGTCGCCATCCAAATCTCGAATATTATTCGCCAATAAGATGGAGCCGATCAAAATAGAAATGGGAATCGAGATCAGAACACTTGTAGTGGTGATGAATCCCGTTTGAATGTAAAAGGATATTAAAATAATGATAAGTCCCATGAACAAGCCTGATGTCAGTTCGCCAAACGGGGTATAAGCAATCGGTTTCGGTCCGCCCGTATAGAGGTATCCGGCAATCATTCCAAGCGTTCCGACAGCCGCAATCCACCAGCTTGATTGCATGCAAATATAGACGCCGAGCAGTACAGATATTCCGCACAGGGCAAAAGCTAGAGATAAAACAGTCTTCGGTTTAATGCCGTTTCGTACGATGGCTCCACCGATTCCGACTGAATGCTCTGTGTCCAAGCCGCGCACATAATCGAAATATTCATTAAACATATTGGTAGCCGTTTGGATCAGCAAACTAGCCAACAGCATGGCAAAAAATAAACCAAAATGTATCGATGTATATTGATATGCGAGCGCGGTCCCTATTAAAACAGGAACAAAGCCGGCTGTCAGGGTGTGTGGACGAGTAAGACGCCACCAAACACGCCATCTTTTCTCCGGCTGTATAACAGGAGTTGTATGCATTTCCATTGATGGATCTCTCCTTATATTTCTAGTAAAAATAGCCTATAAAACATCCTATTCTCCCACCATCACTATAGAAAATGAAACAAAAGGTGTCAATCTTTTTTTACCGATTGATGAACGGGAGGGATGATAATGACAGCCTAAGGAATGCGCAGGAAAAGAAACAGCTGATTGAAAATCTCTGCTGCATCCTTCTGACTTTCGTCGTAATGCGAATGCCAACTTTTTCTTTAGCTTATTTTATTGTGGGCAAGCGTATTTGATTAATCTTTGGCAAGGTTAAGATATAATAGAAATGGAATTGTGAAAAAAGTGTTACGTTGACTTTAAAAACGACAGAGGTGTATCTTTAAAGAAGTTTAAACGAGAGAGTCGAATAAAGTATAGTTGAAGTGGAGGCTGTTTCATTGTCTATTAAAAGTCATCATCTTCCTGTTCAATTGATGAGCAAATTGGAAAACAGAAAAGGGAAGAATCAAGCTATGCTTTTCAGTATAACAGAAGAAATGGATTTTATAGATCCCCTCGCTTTTTATTATGGCAATGATTCCGTTTATTCAGGTGAACGCTTTTTTTGGAAAGACTCCGAAAGCGACACGATTATAGTTGGTGTGGGGAATGCAGCTGTTTTAAGGAGCGAAAAGGGAATTAAGGAAAGATATAAAGAAATAGAGGAAAAATGGAATCATTTATTGAAAGAAGCGGTTATCGAAAACGCCTATAAAGAGGTTATGGGCACCGGTCCCCTTTTATTCGGTGGTTTTTCTTTTGACCCCGGCACGATAAAAGAGGAAAAATGGGCTCCGTTTTCTTCTGCCTATTTTGTTCTTCCGTCGTTTATGGTAACGATAAAAAAAGACCGTACATATTTGACTTCCAACGTGATTCATACGGCCCATGAAGAAGACGATTTTCTTGAAAAATGGATCAGCCAAAAAGAAAAGGTCATTAGAAACGCGAAAGAAGTCCCGAAAAGAATGACGGCCATCGTAAATGTGGCTGAGCACGGCAGCAACGAATGGAAGCAAGCAGTCCATAAAGCGGTTGAACAAATTCACTGTAATGAAACACTAAAAAAAGTGGTATTAGCCAGAATGTTAACCGTACAGTTTCAAGAAAGACCTTTTCTGGAAGCTGTATTAAAACGTTTATGGGAGGAGCAGCATGAAAGCTTCCTCTTTGCGCTGGAAACGATGAATCGTTGTTTTTTAGGCGCGTCTCCTGAAAGATTGGTCCAAAAGTGGCATGAAAATGTGCTTTCCACATGCTTGGCTGGTTCGATCCGGCGCGGCAAAGATTTAAAAGAGGACCAAAAGCTTGGACAAGAATTAATGGGAGATCGCAAAAATCGAAAAGAACATCAGTTGGTTGTCGATATGATTGGCAGCGTCATCAACAGTTTGTGTGAAAACGTTCAAATTCCAGAACAGCCGGAGCTGCTGAAATTGAGTGATATACAGCATCTTTTTACGCCTGTTGTCGGAAAAGCCCGTCGAAACATGTCGGTGCTGCAGTTTGTTGAAAGATTGCATCCTACTCCTGCGTTAGGCGGTCTGCCTCAGCAAGAAGGGCTGGAAAAGATTCGTCAATTGGAAGAAATAGACAGAGGTCTTTATGGCGGACCTATCGGCTGGATAGATGGCGACGGAAACGGAGAATTTGCAGTGGCCATCCGTTCTGGTCTTTTTCATGACGCTCAAGCTTATCTATACGCAGGATGCGGAATTGTAGCTGATTCAGAAGCGGAGAGCGAATATATAGAAACAAGCATTAAGTTTCGGCCAATGCTCCGGGCTATAGGAGGAGACATCCATGAATAATGAATCATTGACATTGTATTTATCCCATTTCATTGATGAATTGACGAAAGCAGGAGTTCGCCATGTTGTCGTCAGTCCGGGTTCGCGATCAACTCCGATGGCCATGTTGATGGCAGAACATCCTGACCTGCATTTGTATCTTCACATCGATGAGCGGTCAGCCGGTTTTTTTGCTTTGGGAATGGCAAAAGCTTTGCGAAAACCGATCGCGTTGCTCTGTACATCCGGAACCGCTGCAGCCAACTATTATCCGGCTGTGATCGAGGCAAATTATGCACGCGTCCCCTTGATTGTTCTTACAGCTGATCGACCACATGAACTAAGAGAAGTAGGGGCACCGCAAGCGATCGATCAAAATCATCTTTACGGTCGCCATGTGAAATGGTTTGTCGATATGGCGCTTCCGGAGACGGGGGATACGATGCTTCGCTACGCGCGTTCGAATGCGGCTCGAAGCGTTTATATAGCTTCTCAAGCACCGATGGGCCCGGTTCATTTGAATTTTCCGTTTCGTGAACCGCTTATCCCTGATTATGAGCATGCTTACGAATCCATCACACAAGCTGGACAGACTGTTCAGCTTCAAAATGTTGCGCGTGAACTTCCGGAGGAGGAACTGGAAGGCCTTGCGCATGAACTGGTTCAATATGAGCGCGGGATTATCGTTTGTGGAGCGCTTGATTCCACCGGTTTTTCCGAACAAGTCGTGAAGCTTTCGAAAGCGTTAGGTTTTCCCGTTTTGGCGGACCCGCTCTCACAGTTGAGAAGCGGCCCTTTTTTGTCAAAAGAAATTATAGATAGTTATGATTCTTTTTTGCGGGATCAAACCGTCCGCCGTCTGCTTGCTGCAGATGTGATCATTCGTTTTGGTGCCATGCCGGTCTCCAAAGCGTTGACTTTCTTTTTGCAAGAAAACCGCGATGCTGAGCAATGGGTGGTCGATGGCGGAGGTCTTTGGCGTGACCCTTCTTATTCTGCCACACGAATGATTGCCTGTGAGGAAACATCTTTTTGTCAAAAGTTATCAGAAAAGGTACGAAGAAACCATCATTCCCGGTGGATTGAAAAATGGATAGCCGTCAACGAGAAAACAAAAGAATGGATGCGCACCGTAAATGATGTCGAGTTTTTAGATGAAGGGAAACTGTTTTATCAGCTTCAACATGCATTGCCTGAAGGAGCCACTCTGTTCGTAGGCAACAGCATGCCGATTAGAGATGTAGATTCCTTCTTCTTTAAGAATTCTAAACAGATTGAAATTATGGCGAACCGGGGAGCCAATGGCATTGACGGGGTCGTTTCCACTGCCATGGGGGCGAGCGTATTTAGGCAGCCATTGTTTTTAGTCATCGGCGATCTTTCGCTCTTTCACGATATGAACGGGATGCTCGCAGCTAAACTGCATCGATTGAATGTGAATATCATCATCGTCAACAACAACGGCGGCGGCATTTTTTCTTATTTGCCCCAGGCAGAGCATCCAAAACATTTTGAAGAACTTTTTGGCACTCCCATCGATCTGGATTATTCGCTTGCTGCTGAAATGTACGGAGGCGACTATCAAAAAATATCAAGCTGGGATGAATTTCAAGAGTCTGTCCAAAAAGCGGTTTCCCATGAAGGATTATCCATTATTGAAGTACCGACCAATCGGGAAAAAAATGTCATGGTCCATCGACAATTGTGGAAGAATGTTTCCCGGGAAATAACTTCTATGCTGCTAGGTGAGAGAAAATGAATATGACGGTCAATGGCCGAACGTATTATTTCACAATCACTGGAAAAGGGGAGCCGCTTTTATTTCTTCATGGATTTACCGGCGACCATACAACATGGGATAAAATAGTGGCAAAGCTGCAAAAAGATTATCAATGCATTTCCATCGATATTCTCGGCCATGGCAACAGCGCACATCCGGAAAACAGCGAAGAATATGCGATCAAAAAGATTGCTGGTGACGTGATCGAACTATTGAGCCGTCTGAGTATCCAGAAAATCAATGTGATCGGCTATTCCATGGGAGGACGGCTAGCCTTGACGATGGCGGTATTATATCCGAAAAGAGTAAAACGGTTGATTTTGGAGAGTTCTTCTCCCGGTTTGAAAACCGAGACGGAAAGGTCTGCGCGCAGAAAACGAGATCATGCATTGGCAGAAAAAATTTTGCAAGCTGGTATTCAGGCATTTGTAGATGAGTGGGAAAAGATCCCTTTGTTTGCTTCTCAGTCTCAATTGCCGATCGAGATCAGAAAAAAAATCCGCGAACAAAGACTTCGCCAACATCCTTTAGGACTGGCCAATTCTCTTATAGGGATGGGTACTGGCGCACAGCCGTCTTGGTGGAGCCAATTAGATCGTCTGGACATGCCGGTGCTGTTGATCACCGGTTCACTGGATGTGAAATTTAAAAAAATTGCCCAAGAAATGAAAAAAATGCTGCCGAATGGACGTTGGGAAGAAGTCGAAGGCGCTGGGCACGCAATTCATGTCGAAGATAGTCAAAAGTTTGGTACAATAGTGAATGAGTTTATTAGTTCTACATAAGGAGGAGAATGAAAATGGGTTTTCCTTGGGTAAAGGAACGCGAATACGAAGATATTATTTATGAAACTTATAACCACATTGCCAAAATTACGATTAACCGCCCGGAAGTTAGAAATGCTTTTCGGCCGAAAACGGTCATGGAAATGATCGATGCTTTTTCGTATGCCCGCGATGATTCTAATATTGGAGTCATCATTTTAACAGGTGCAGGAGACAAAGCGTTTTGTTCCGGCGGTGACCAAAAAGTCCGCGGCCATGGCGGCTATGTAGGAGAAGATAATATTCCGCGCTTAAATGTATTGGATTTGCAGCGTTTGATTCGCGTGATTCCGAAACCGGTTATTGCGATGGTAGCCGGATATGCCATTGGCGGCGGTCATGTCCTTCATGTCGTTTGCGATTTAACGATTGCGGCTGACAATGCGATCTTCGGACAAACCGGACCGAAAGTGGGAAGCTTTGACGGTGGATACGGAGCTGGCTATTTGGCTCGTCTTGTCGGTCATAAAAAAGCGAGAGAAATCTGGTATCTCTGCCGTCAATACAACGCTCAGGAAGCATTGGAAATGGGGCTTGTCAATACAGTTGTTCCACTTGAGAAATTAGAAGAAGAAACGGTGAAATGGGCGGAAGAAATTTTAGAAAAAAGTCCGACGGCCATTCGTTTCTTAAAAGCGGCGTTCAATGCTGATACCGATGGCTTAGCCGGAATTCAGCAATTGGCCGGCGACGCAACGTTGCTTTATTATACAACCGATGAAGCAAAAGAAGGACGCGATGCCTTTAAAGAAAAACGTAAACCAAATTTTGGACAATTCCCGCGTTTCCCTTGATATCATACAAGAATCACGAAGAAAGCTTGATGGAATTCCATCAAGCTTTTTTGAATCATAGAAAGGAGGTTTTCGTGTGGCCGCAGTATTACCCAATTTTTTAAAACAGCGGGCATCATTAACTCCTGACCGTCCTGCCGTTCTTTTTCATGATCAGTCTTATACGTTTCAAGACGTTTTCGAAAAAGCGCTGAAATTCGCGGAAAAAATTGCATCCTACTCCATCAGTTCGGGGGATGCGGTAGCCTTGTTAGTCAAAAACAAACCGGAATCGATTTTTATTATTTATGCTTTACAGCAGTTAGGCGCAGTGGCGGTCATGATCAATACAAGATTAACAGAATCAGAAATCTCATGGCAGATTACGGATTCAGAGGCCAAGCTCCTGATTTACGATGATGAATTTAAAGATACAGCGGATCGCGTCCAAAATCAAAACGGGAATTTGGAAAAAGCAAGCATAGATGAACTGAAGGAAAGAGAGCCGCGTCTTACATTTATTGCTGAAGAGTGGAAGATGGATCATATATGTTCCATTATGTACACTTCAGGTACGACCGGCAATCCAAAAGGAGTTTTGCAATCATACGATAATCATTTTTGGAGTGCAGCCGGTTCTGCGTTGAATTTAGGGTTAAAAGAAGATGATCTATGGATTTGTGCTGTCCCTCTTTTCCACATCAGCGGCTATTCCATATTAATGCGCAGCATCATATACGGAATGACTGTTCGGCTATATGAACGATTTGATGAAGAAGACATCAACAATAAGCTGATCAACGGTGAAGGAACGATTATTTCCGTTGTGACGGTGATGTTGCAACGTTTGTTGAATAATCTTGGAAATAAATCTTATTCATCACGTTTTCGCTGCATGCTTCTCGGCGGAGGCCCGGCGCCAAAATCAATTTTGGAACAATGTGCTGAAAAAGGAATTCCCGTTTTTCAAACATACGGAATGACCGAAACTTCCTCGCAAATCGTAACGCTTCCGCCTGAATATAGTTTGAGCAAGCTTGGATCAGCCGGAAAGCCGCTTTTTCCAGCACAAATTCGCATTATGGAAGATGGGAAAGTGCTGCCTCCTCTGAAAGCCGGTGAAATTGTCGTGAAAGGACCAAATGTGACGAAAGGTTATTTGAAAAGGGAAGATGCGAATCGCGAACGATTCCAAGATGGTTGGCTGTTCACGGGGGATATCGGCTATTTGGATGAAGAGGGTTTTCTGTATGTGTTGGATCGGCGTTCAGATTTGATTATTTCCGGTGGAGAGAACATATATCCGGCAGAAATCGAATCGGTTCTAACGGGACATCCGGATGTTGTCGAAGCCGGAGTCATCGGCGTAAACGATGCAAACTGGGGCCAAGTGCCGGTTGCGTTTCTCGTCGTGAAAAAACACGTTCCAGAAAAGGAATTATTGGATTATTGCCGAATGCATTTGGCAAAATATAAAATTCCAAGGCGCTTTTTTACCGTGCCGGCATTGCCAAGAAATGCGTCCAACAAATTGTTAAGAAGAGAATTAAAACAGCTGTACCGGGAAATGGTGAAAAAAAATGCCCATAGCTCGGCCGAATAAAAAAGGCTTGCCAAAGCGGCAGCCTCTTTTTTATGGATTGACGTTTTCCTTTAAGGTAAATGTCAATGTCTCTTACTTACATATAAAGTCGGAAGCGATTTGTAACGATTCGGAATTTAGATGGGCGCTTTCTTAACGAACGAATTTCTTTTTTAATCATCATTCTTTTTTTGCGGCCATTTTTCGGGTACGGGATCATAGCCGCCGGGATGAAAAGGATGGCATTTGCTGATTCGTCTTAATGTTAACATTCCGCCTTTCAGGACGCCAAAACGCTCTATCGCTTCTAAACCGTACTGAGAGCAGGTTGGATAAAATCGGCAAGAAGGAGGCATTAATGGAGATATCGCTTTTTGGTAAACTCGGATAAAGAATATGGCAAACTTTTTTCCCATGATACACCTCTCCCTAACAGTAGGTTTATTTTATCATGATTCCAGATCGAGATACAAAAAATGACAACGTTTGATGTTTAGTTTAAAATGGAAATGGGAACAACATAAATGTGGAGGGTGATAAAAATGTCGGAAAAATTATTGGAAATCGTCAATAAGCAAGTAGCCAATTGGACAGTGCTTTACACAAAATTACATAACTTCCATTGGTATGTAAAAGGTTCACAATTTTTTGTCCTTCATGAAAAATTTGAAGAATTTTATAATGAAGCAAGCGAAAATATTGATGAATTGGCAGAACGACTGCTGGCATTAGGCGGTCAGCCGATCGCTACGTTGAAAGAAAGCTTGGAAGTAGCTAGTGTGAAGGAAGCCGAAGGAACGGAAACCGCTGAAGAAATGGTACAGGCGACCGTAAACGATTTCTCGATCTTAATAAAAGAATTAAAAGAAGGAATGGACTTGGCCGCAGAAGTGGGCGATGACACGACAGGAGATATGCTGCTTTCCATTCACCAAAAACTAGACAAGCATGTTTGGATGTTGAATTCTTTTCTTGGCAAATAAGTAGTGTGAGGGTGTCCTAAATTTGAATGAGGGACACCCTTTTTTATGAAAAAGTGAAAACTTTTTCTGTGATATCATGCAATCATCATAAAAACACCATGGAGTGTATAAAGAGTACAATACATTGAGCCAATGAACAGGGAGATTCACATATCCAAAAATGAACTTCCGGAAATATCCGAATGAAGGCTCAAACATCATTCAGAGCATGTTAGTGTTTAAATGAAAAAGCAACCTTTCCGAGTGTTTACTATTTTTTATTCGTGTAACACTCTCATTTCTTTTTTTAAATGGCTCTGTTAAATGTTTGCTGTTTTTGCAAAATAATGGACCTTAGATGGATGAGGTCCATTTATCTATGTGCGCCCGGCATGTACATGAACTATAGGGTGTAAGTCCCGAACCCCGAAGACAGAAGTAGAGGTTAGCCAAGAGCAAGGGTGTCCGTGGTGACGCGGAATCTGAAGGAAGCTGGAGGCAAAACACCGGTCCGAGGAACACGAACCTCATATAAGGCTAGGTATGATTGAGTGAGTTTGCATAACAAAACAAAGCTCTTTCTGTCGAAGGTCATATCGAGTAAATGAGGCGGATAGATGGTGTGAAAGTGCATGTACTTACCCGGGGAGGTCTGGCGGATATGTGAAGTACTCTTCATAACCTACTTAGTGATAAGTAGCTGAACCGTCAGAAGTCAGCAGAGGTCATAGTATTAGTTGGTCTAGAACAACTAAGAAGGACCGAACAATTAAGAGAGAATAGCCCTTGGTATTCAGTGAGTCATGATGAACACAGAAAACGTAGTACCTCACTTGAGGGAGGAAGCGGTGAATCCCGTGGGAGACCTCTTGGAGGGTGGAGTGACCACTGGCATAAAGAGAACAGCTATTCACGGAAGTTATAAAGACTTGCGTCAATGATCTTAATTGAACCGCCGTATACGGAACCGTACGTACGGTGGTGTGAGAGGACGGGAGTTAATCGCTCCCTCCTACTCGATTAGAAATCCATAAAACTTATTTTTCTTTGAAAATTGCTGGATTTTCAGCAACAAGTTCTACATACCCACATTGAGTGCATACAAATGCGTTAACGCTTGACGTTTTTTCCTTTAAAGAATCCTGATTTCATCTTTTCAATTCCCGCCACCGCCGGGGATTACAGACACCCTAGTCATCTCTTCTTGGCATCTTAAACAGTTTCGATTATTGGTTTCCATTGTGTTGCCCCCTATTTCTTAAAAATGGACTTTTACTATCATACGTTTTGATAATAAATTAGTTTTACATCCGGTAAAACGTCGGGGAATACAGGTAATTCTTCAGCTTGGAAATTCGGAAAGATAATTATTAACATTTGAATGATGATAACTTCCTTTAATACACTCTTTCCGATCTTATTGAAAGCGATCATGTTATGAAATAACGGGTATGATCGAGTGAATGGGTCAAACTATCTTCTTTTTTGCATTCCGGGTTTAAAGGACAATAATCCTAACCCGATGAATAACAAAAGAACCCCCATCCATGCAATGGGAACCAGCGTCTCACCAACTATGAAAACACCAAGTAATGCAGCAGTGAGCGGCTCAGCCAAAGAAAGGCTAACCGCCGTTGAGGCGAGGATCCCCATCAGTCCTTTTGCAAAAAACATATAAGAAAGCGCAGTGGCAAAAAGTCCGAGATATAAAGCAACAGCTATCCCATGAAGATCTAATAGCCATTTGAGATTGTATACAAATAAAAAGGGGGTTAAGAAAATCGAACTTAAAGTAAACACAACCCCAACTACTGCCTCGGGTATGTGCTTTTCGAGCAAATGTTTCGTGATCAACGTATATGCCGCAAATGATAATCCCGCACCAATTGCCATAATGATGCCTAACGGCGCGGCATTCATTTCATGATCATTCAGAATAAGCAATAGACAGCCCATCATTGCTAAAAACGTCGCAAGCCACCAATTTCGTTCAGGAGTTTTCCTCTTCACAATCCATTCAAGGATGCCTGCTAAAATCGGGGCGCTTCCGATTGCCGTAACGGTTCCTATTGCGACTCCTGTTAATTTCACTGCGGAGAAAAAAAGCGGTTGATAGGCAGCGATACATAATGCAGCCATGATAACGGGGATAACCGACCACCCTTGATGATTTAATTTCCTTTTCAAAAAAGCGGAGATGAGCAACGCGGGACCGCCGATGGCTAACCGGACAGCTCCGATAACAACAGGGGTGGCGCTATCAGGTGCAAAAGTTTGGGCTGTTCCCGTTGTCCCCCATAATATTGCAGCTAGAAAAACAAGAAAAGCAGACCTCCCATCTGTCATAAGAAATTCTCCTCCTGTAAAAAGAAACACCATGGTCAAAGGGGGGGATGGTATCTAACTTTTTTCTTTATTATATATTATTCAGAAAATATATAATATTATAAAGCGTTTAGATTTTAACATACTACTTTTTTATTTCCAAGAGAAAAAGAAGACGTCGTTATGGAGCAGGTATTAAACTGTACGCCTTAATAAAACGGAAGTTTCACTTTATATTTAATTATTAGATAATTTATGTAATAATGAATTAAAAGAATAGACCGAATTGAACAAAAGAGTGATTTGATTTGCATCTGGTGGAGGAAAAAATGACGGACGGTTTTAGTGATCCTAATCGGGGGTGATAAAAGGATAAGGGAAAGGATAGCTGAAATTTAGAGGATTATTGAATGTATTGGATTCGTTGGGAAAATGAAAGAGCCGTCGGTAAATACGGAAAGATAGAGGTGCTGTGATGACGAATATTGTGAAAGCGCATTCTAAGCTATATGTGCTGGATAATGGCCGAATGAAAATGGATAAAAACTTTATGGTTGCCATGCATAATCCGGCTACTGTAGATCATCCCAACCAGCCTACGGAATTTATTGAGTTTCCGATTTATACCGTACTGATCGATCATCCGGAAGGAAAAATTTTGTTTGATACCGCTTGCAATCCGAACTCAATGGGAGTGAAAGGGCGCTGGGAAGAAATGACCCAAAAGACCTTTCCTTGGGAAGCGAGCGAAGAATGCTATTTACATAACCGGCTGGAACAGTTGAAAGTGCGTCCTGAAGATATCCGATACGTTGTAGCTTCTCATTTGCATTTGGACCATGCCGGCTGCTTGGAAATGTTTACAAATGCGACGATTATCGTTCATGAAGATGAATTGAACG
Source organism: Bacillus sp. FSL W8-0102 (assembly GCF_038007225.1). NCBI lineage: Bacteria > Bacillati > Bacillota > Bacilli > Caryophanales > Bacillaceae > Bacillus > Bacillus sp. FSL W8-0102. The sequence goes on along the minus strand of NZ_JBBOWT010000001.1, from coordinate 2,922,369 downwards.
GTGCTTTAAGATGTTATGCTGAGCATCAAAAAGGCGGCGCCTATATTTGGGCTGATATTGATGCTTGGATCAAAAACCATCTGCAGTGGAAGACCATCGGCAGAAATGAGGACCAGCTTAAATTGGCGGAAGATGTGACGCTTTTGAACTTTGGCAGCGGCCATGCTTGGGGGATGTTAGGTCTGCATGTTCAACTGCCGGGTACGGGAGGAATTATTTTAGCTTCCGATGCTGTCTATTCAGCTGAAAATTATGGCCCTCCCATCAAAGTTCCGGGAATTATTTATGATTCTTTAGGTTATGTAAAAGCAGTGGAAAAAATCAAACGATTGGCGAAAGAAACCAATTCTCAAGTATGGTTTGGCCATGACAGCCAACAATTTCAATCATTTATTAAGTCTACTGAAGGATATTATGAATAGGGAGATGTACTAGCAAAATGAAGACAAAATCAGCCGTATTGTATGAGTTGGGATTATCACGTCCGTATGCAGAAAGCCAGCCTTTGAAAATAAGAGAATTGGAGCTGGATCCGCCGAAAAGGGGAGAAATCCTGGTCAGAATCAAAGCGGCTGGATTATGCCACTCAGACTTATCTGTGATTAACGGCGACAGACCGCGGCCTACACCAATGGCACTGGGACATGAAGCAGCAGGAATTGTAGAAAAAGTCGGGGAAGGGGTAGACGATTTGCAAGAAGGTGATCATGTAGTTTGTGTCTTTGTTCCTAGTTGCGGACATTGTCTGCCCTGTCAGGAAGGTCGGCCGGCTTTATGCGAAAAAGGAGCCGAAACAAATAATCAAGGTACTCTATTGAGCGGTGAAAGAAGACTGCATGAAAACGGTTCAGATATTCATCACCATCTCGGCGTTTCGGCTTTTTCTGAATATGTAGTGGTTGCCAGAAATTCGGTTGTAAAAGTGGATAAGGATGTACCGTTTGAACGATTGGCATTATTCGGATGTGCGGTGATGACCGGAGTCGGGGCGGTAGTGAATACTGCAAAAGTTCAGATGGGAAGCACCGTGGCGATTGTCGGGTTGGGCGGAGTCGGTTTGAGCGCCCTTTTAGGCGCGGTGGCATCTGGTGCGAGAAAGATCGTCGCCATTGATCTGAATCAAGAAAAGCTGGAATTCGCCAAACAGCTTGGTGCGACGGATGTTTTCAATGCAGGAGATGAGCATGTAGTAGAAAACGTGAAGGCCGCTACTGACGGAGGGGTTGATTATGCGTTTGAAACGGCAGGAGCGGTGCCGGCCATGGATACGGCTTATAAAATTACCAGAAGAGGTGGAATGACGATTACAACCGGTCTTCCTCACCCTTCGCACAAGTTTTCATTCACGCAAGTGACTTTAACGGCAGAGGAAAGAACGATGAAAGGTTCTTATGTCGGAAGCTGCGTTCCTTTCAGAGATATTCCGAGATTTATTGATATGTATAAACAAGGGAAACTGCCGATTGATAAACTTCTTAGCGGCACTATTCCTTTGGAGCAAATCAATGAAGGATTTGACCGCTTAAGCAATGGTGAAGTCAACAGGCTGGTTGTCCTCCCATAATAGGGAATTTGCAATCGGTCACCATTGAAAACACATGATGACGTCTTGCGATTTTTTACCGGGCGTCATCATGTGCTTTTTTTACGGCCCGTAAAGTCATGGCTTATGTAACCAATTAGTGGAAATTGTGCTTTCCTTTTAACAGCTGTTCATCTTCCTGAGCAAATTTTTCCTTTAATTCTTCAAATAAATATAATCGAAAAAAATATTCCAGTTCTGGATCGGGCAAATCGTGGATGATATCCAGCAGTTCTTTTCGAGACAAATGTTCTAAAACGGATAACGTAATCATATCCAAATCTTCTTCCGTTCCTTGCAAGCGCCCTCGATACAGTTCATATAATTCATCGACTAATTTCATATGGAAAGCCTCCTTTACTTCAGATTCCAAAACTTTTCATGTAAATATTATTCTCCATTTTTTCCGTTTGACATTCGATTTAATCTTTTTCAAAGAGAAGTCTTCTATGTGTCAAGAGCCACTTTAAACAGTGCATAGAATAGACAAGTTTCTCATATAGGTAGTAATAAAAAGTTGAGAGCATGGGTGAAGAGTGTGAGCAAAAAATTGCTGATGATTGGGTTGGGAAGTACGATGATCGGGATAGGAATTAATACATTTATTATTCCATCCCACATCATAAATGGTGGAATCTTTGGCATTAGTTTATTAGTGAAATATTTATGGGGATTTAAGATGGGGATGACGATGGTATGTTTAAATGTTCCCATTTATTTGATGGCATTAAAGTATGACCTTTCTTATTTTTTACATAGTCTATATGGATTGATGATCACCTCCATAATGATCGATCTATTATTAAATGGAATAGTTCATTTTCCTGTTATAGCAAGTGCTCTACTGGGAGGGCTAACAATTGGGATGGGAGTAGGGATCATGCTCAGATATAATGCCTCTCCGGGTGGAATTGATCTTCTTGTTTTTTTAATTTCAAAATCCACTTCGATTAATGTTGGTTATCTTCTCATTCTAATTGATTCATTGATTATTCTTTTCGGTTTATGGATACTAGGAGACAAAATACTTCTATACTCCTTAATAACGGTAGCTAGTGTAGCTGCAATGGCTGGTATCTTGACTTCGTTTAAATCCGTTACCTATATAAGATGAAAGAGTAAAAATGATGGCTTTCTCAATCACTCATTGTAAAAGCTATAGCCAAAAGTGCATCTGTATAAAAATTGCTTTTTCGTTGCATGACTTTTTTGATTTACTTTGGATTAGACGGCTAGAAAAGCCTTGAAAAAAATTTCTTAACCTTCTAATATTTGTTCATTGCTCCTCCTTAACCCCCTTATTTCTTTCATTGAAGAATAAAAGAATGTTCCCCGCTTGTTGAATCAACCGTACAGTTGAGGTGGGGACTCGCTCATAAAAGATCTCCGTTTATTCTAGTCATTTCTTTTTTTACAACAAGACCTTATGAGCACGACAACATGAAGTGCTTGTATATTTTTAAAGAAAGTTGAAAAAAGTAAAAATAACAAAAAAGAAAAGAGGAGGATATCATTTGGCCGGTGAGAAAAAAACTTACTATGTACATGTTGGGAATGGAGAGATTCTCAAAACATCTCAGGATTCCCCATGGAATTATCGGATTTTTGCCACGGACGAAGAAATAACTCGTTTGCGCGAAATATTTGAATCGAATTATTCGGTAGAATGGCAAAATTTTTTCCGCAGCCACGCCCCGTATGTTCAATACCATTACGATCGGGAAAATGATGCCTATGACCGAAATCTTCGCAAAATCTATGAAATGATTTATCAATTGGGCGATGATGAGGCCAAAAATCATATCGAACAAATAGGGATTTTGGATGGCAGCTATTGGGAAGAAAAAGGGGATTTGTAACGAATAGAAGGAATGCGAAACGATTCATTCCACGGTATAATATCGGTAAAACCAAGAAAATCGAGTGTGACCAAAAAATGAAGAAGTTTTACGATCAAAACGGATATGAAGTGCAGCTTTGTTTTTCTCAAAATGCTTTTACCATCCCTCCAAAGCATGTTCTTGTTATATGCCGATACGACGATAGCTGGCTTTTGACCAATCATCCGAAAAGGGGATTGGAATTTCCGGGTGGAAAAATCGAAGAAGGAGAAACGGTGCAAGAGGCCGCCAAAAGGGAAGTTTGGGAAGAAACAGGCGGCCTGTTGAACAACCATTTGCTCTATTTGGGTGAATATTTGGTCAAAGATCCTATAAAGCCTTTTGTAAAAGCGATATGCTACGGCATGATTGATTCGTTGGTTCCTAAAAAGGATTATTTAGAAACAGACGGCCCGGTCTTAATAAAAGGGGACTTGAATCGGTATTTGAACTCAAGTAAATTCAGCTTTTTGATGAAAGACGATGTGGTGCAGCAAACGCTGTGTTATTTGAAACAATCGCAGGGCATTTCTTTTTAGTTTCGATTCTTGGCCGTTAATTTTTCCAACACGGCTACTGCTTGATACATAATGGCTGCCAATACGGCAATGATCAATAACGACATGAGTACAAGCGTAAAGTCAAATACTTGGAACCCGTAAATGATTAAATAACCGAGTCCTTCGTTGGAAACAAGATATTCTCCGACAATCACGCCTACCCATGATAGACCGACATTTACTTTCAAAGTAGAGATGATCGCGGGGAGGCTGGATGGAAAAACAGCTTCTTGAAAGATTTGTTTCCGGGTGGCTCCGAACGTCTGCAATACTTTCAAGTAGTTTGGATCCACTTCCCGAAAGGACGTATATACGACGATGGTGGTGATGATGACGGAAACCACTGCTCCCATCGTGATGATGGAAGTAAAACCAGGGCCTAACGCGACGATGAGAATCGGGCCAAGAGCTACTTTAGGCAGAGCGTTTAACACAACGAGGTAAGGATCCAAAATCTTGGAAAGAAGAGGAGACCACCACAAAATAGTGGCAAGTATCGTGCCGGCTAAAGTCCCGATGATAAATCCCGCCGCTGTTTCTGTTAAAGTAACGACCATATGGTGAAACAAGGAAGCATCGCTGATTTTATTGAGAAGCAAATGCCAAATTTTAGAGGGAGAGCTGAAGATCAGCGGATCCACCCATTCCCGGCGGCTGGCGACTTCCCAGATCGTGAAAAAGGCGAGAAATAATAGGATCTGGCATATGGTGATGAACCGTTTTTCCTTTTTGATTTTTAATTTATAGTTCTGATGCAGTGAGGAAATGCGATCATCCATTTTCAAGACTTTCCAACTCCTTCCATATTTCTTGGAAAAACGGTGTAAAGGATAAATGGTTTCTTGCTTCGAGCGGAGAAAGGGATCTCAGTTCATCCGGCACTTCAAAGACTTTATGGATTCGTCCGGGACCTTTGGAAAATAGATAGATCCTGTCGCTCATACAAATCGCTTCGCCAATATCGTGTGTCACTAAAATAGCCGTTTTTTGAAAAGACTTTAGCGTTTGGAAAACTAAATCCTCAAGCTTCAGTTTTGTTTGATAATCTAAGGCAGAAAAAGGTTCATCTAATAACAGCAGTTTCGGATTGACTGCCAATGTTCGGACTAGTGCCACTCTTTGTCGCATTCCCCCCGACAGCTGCCGGGGTGTTTGATTGCGAACGTTTTTTAATCCCATTTGCTCCAAAAGGGATAGGGCGTTTGCTTTACTCGTTTCGTTTAATTGTTTCATTACTTTTAAGCCGAGCAGAACGTTTTGTTCAATGGTTTTCCAAGGAAATAAGTAATCTTGCTGAAGCATATAACCGATGGTATTTTTTAAATTTTTTGGATGTTGTCCGTCCACATAAATCGTTCCATACGTCGGGGTCATCAGTCCTGCGATGAGCGATAGGAGGGTCGTTTTCCCGCAACCGCTCGGCCCTAATAAAGAAATAAATTCGCCTTCCTCCACGGTCATTTGAATATTATGAACAGCTTCGAAAGCTGCTTCGGGGGTAAAGTAAGTATAAGAGACATGATCGATTTCGACGAAACTCAAGACTAGCCCCTCCTTAATCTTTTATGGCTTTCTCGGCAAATGAAGTGTTTACAAGAGTTTTGTAATCTACTTGCTTAGGAAGTTCACCGGCTTCCTTCATGATCGATTGCAAATGATTCCATTCTTTTGGATCGAGTATTGGATCAGTTGCATAAGTTCCTTGATTTTTATACCGATCAATCGCTTTCGCGAGCATATCGGTATCCGTATCTTTAAAATAGGGGTGGATGACTTGCGCAATTTCTTTCGAGTTATGGTCAGCGACCCATTGCTGAGCTTGGTAGATGGCACGGGTAAATTTAGAAACAGCAGATTGGTGAGATTCCATATAGCTTTTTGTCGCCATGTAAGAAGTATACGGAACATGGCCTGATTCTTTTCCGAACGAAGCGACGATGTATCCTTTTCCTTCTTTTTCAAAAATGGAGGCTTGAGGTTCAAATAATTGTACGAAGTCTCCGGTGCCGGAAGCGAATGCGTTCGGGATGTTGGCATAGTCGATATTTTGTATCAGATGGAGATCTTTATGCGGGTCAATTCCGTTTTTCTTTAACACGTATTCTCCGACCATTTGCGGCATACCGCCTTTACGTTGCCCGAGAAAACGGGAGTCTTTTAATTGGCTCCATGTAAAGTGATCTATCTTCTTCCTGGAAATGAGGAACGTTCCGTCTGTTTGGGTCAATTGAGCAAAATTAATAACTGGATTTTTAGAGCCGCGAGTGTAGACATAAATCGATGTTTCCGAGCCTACAAGCCCGATATCTGTACCGCCCGACAACAGAGCGGTCATCGTTTTGTCGCCGCCCCAAGTGGTTTTTAACTGTACGTCCAATCCTTCTTTTTTAAAAAAGCCTTTGGCGAGCGCAACATATTGGGGGGCATAGAAAACCGATCGTGTCACTTCTGCAACTCTTATTTTTTCTGTTTTTTGAGTTGTTTCATTCGATTGGCAAGCACTTAACCCAATGATTAACACGGCAGCAAAGAGAATGGAAAACGACATTTTAAACGTACTCGACATGGACGATGCCTCCTTTAGTCATCTTATAGTGCACTTGATTCATTCTATTTTATGATGACGGCAAAAAATGTGTGAACGCCCATTTTGAAACGCGTTACAGGAAAAGCTGTAAAATGAACGAATAGGATGTGCCGTTTTTTGCTTCAATTTCTAAAAAACAGTAATTTATCAGTTTTAGTACAAAGTACATAGGATCGTGGAAACAAATTCTTGGAGTTGAACAAAAAACGGCTGCAAGCAAGAGAACGGGAAAGGTGGTGGTAACGTGCAAGATGGTCAGATCATCGAACGATATGTTTTTCCTTCTCCTAGTCCAAATGTGAATCTTTTTATGATTACCTATTGGTCAAGCGGTTTAAGGGTGAAAGGGTTGCTTGCGGTGCCGAAAAAAGAAGGTCTGTATGATGGATTATTATACTTGCGGGGCGGGATCAAAAGCGTCGGTATGGTTCGACCGGCCCGAATCGCGCAATTTGCTTCGGAAGGATTTGTTGTATTTGCACCTTTTTACAGGGGGAATCAAGGAGGAGAAGGAAATGAAGATTTCGCGGGAAAAGATCGTGAAGATGCTTTTTCCGGTTTTGAATTGTTAAAAAGAAATCCGAAGGTGGATCCTGACCGAATTCATATTTTCGGCTTTTCCCGCGGCGGTGTTATGGCACTGCTGACAGCGATTGAAAAACGGGATGCTGCTTCGGTCGTTTCATGGGGCGGGGTAACAGATATGGAATTAACTTATGAAGAGCGGAAGGACTTAAGAAGGATGATGAAAAGGGTGATCGGCGGAAGTCCGAAAAAAGTGCCAGAAGAATATAAGTGGAGAACACCTATCTATCATTTAGAAAATCTTTGTTGTCCGGTGTTGATCATACACGGGGGAAAAGATCAAAATGTATCAATTGAACACGCTTACCGCTTGGAAAAAAGACTGAAAGAATTGGGAAAACGTGTGACTACTTGGTATTTTCCGAACTTCACTCATTATTTTCCGCCCGCAATGAACCGCAAAATGGTGACATCCTCTTGTCAATGGATGAAAAATCAGGTCCTGTCGTGATAGGATAAGGGAGAGAACGATATTTTCATTGGGAGGGCATAAACGATGGGAATGCCGCTGGAACTGAATACAATGATTGTGACAAAAGGAAATGAGGAAAGAGTGGGAGGAAATCTATTTCAGTTAAGAAAAAAAGGGTATCGTCTTTATCCGCTGCATGTACCTGTTCCTGTCAAAAAAACGTTGGATGGCGATATTTCAGGTACCGCTGTGATTGAAAAAGTAGTATGGGAAAATCAGGAAACTCTCATCACATACAGGCTTATTGCTTTAAACTCCACAAACTGAAAAAATCAATAGACTGTTCACCTTTTCAAAGGCAGAAAATAAGGGGTTGCGCAACAGCACCCTTATTTTTTATGTGCGCCCGGCATGTACATGAACTATAGGGTGTAAGTCCCGAACCCCGAAGACAGAAGTAGAGGTTAGCCAAGAGCAAGGGTGTCCGTGGTGACGCGGAATCTGAAGGAAGCTGGAGGCAAAACACCGGACCGAGGAACACGAACCTCATATAAGGCTAGGTATGATGGAGTGAGTTTGCATAACAAAACAAAGCTCTTTCTGTCGAAGGTCATATCGAGTAAATGAGGCGGATAGATGGTGTGAAAGTGCATGTACTTACCCGGGGAGGTCTGGCGGATATGTGAAGTACTCTTCATAACCTACTTAGTGATAAGTAGCTGAACCGTCAGAAGTCAGCAGAGGTCATAGTATTAGTTGGTCTAGAACAACTAAGAAGGACCGAACAATTAAGAGAGAATAGCCCTTGGTATTCAGTGAGTCATGATGAACACAGAAAACGTAGTACCTCACTTGAGGGAGGAAGGGGTGAATCCCGTGGGAGACCTCTTGGAGGGTGGAGTGACCACTGGCATAAAGAGAACAGCTATTCACGGAAGTTATAAAGACTTGCGTCAATGATCTTAATTGAACGGCCGTATACGGAACCATACGTACGGTGGTGTGAGAGGACGGGAGTTAATCGCTCCCTCCTACTCGATTTCTAATCATTTTTTAACGTCTTTCCGAAAGAAGTCTTCCATCCTTTAGGAATGTGAAGGTGTGAATAGCACCAATGAGTAGGTGGGAGATGAATTTCGGTTGGCTTTAGCCAAAGTTATTTTTCCAATCCCTTTCTCAACAATTCTAAGATTGCGGCTGTTCTAGTTGGAATCCCATTTTCTTTTTGATATTGCTCCAATTTTTCTAATATCGTCTTAGGCATACGAATTTCTACACGTTCTTTCTCTTCTCTCATGATTATCACCTCATATTGATTGTACGGATTTTTTACGGTATAATCAATATATACGAAATTTTTCCGCACAAAGTGAGGTGAATTGATATGGCCAAGCAAAACAAAGCTTTCAAGTTTCGTTTGTTACCAAACAAAGAACAATCCGCATTATTAGCTAAGACATTTGGTTGTGTTCGCTTTGTCTACAATAAGATGTTAGCTGAACGCAAAGAAACGTATGAAAAGTTCAAGGATGATAAAGAATTGCTTAAAAAGCAAAAGTTTCCGACCCCTGCAAAATATAAAAGTGAATTTCCATTCCTAAAAGAAGTGGATTCTTTAGCTTTGGCAAATGCACAAATGAACTTACAGACTGCTTATAAGAATTTCTTTGAAGGAAATGCGGATTTTCCAAAGTTCAAAAATCGTAAAGCAAAACAATCCTATACAACTAATATGGTCAACGGAAATATTAAGCTAGAAAATGGTCATATCAAACTGCCAAAAATCAAAAAGCCAATAAAAATGAAACAGCATAGAGAGATACCTGCTGATTATAAAATCAAATCTTGCACTATTTCTAAAACAAAGACAGGCAAATACTACATTTCAATTTTGACAGAATATGAGAAAGATATTCGTCCAGTTAAAATACAGAAAGTTGTTGGTTTGGATTTTGCTATGGATGGTCTATATGTCGAGAGTGAACAGGGTAAGAAAGCCAATTACCCACGTTACTATCGGCAAGCCTTAGATAAATTAGCAAAAGCACAACGAATTCTTTCTCGAAGAAAGAAAGGTTCTGCAAGATGGGAAAAACAACACCTGAAAGTGGCTAAGCTACATGAAAAGACAGCGAATCAGCGCAGAAACTTTCTTCATCATAAGTCAAAAGAATTAGCAACAAACTATGACGCTGTGATTATTGAGGACTTAGACATGAAAGGCATGTCTCAAGCCCTCAACTTTGGAAAAAGCGTTCATGATAACGGCTGGGGGATGTTCACTACTTTCTTAGCGTATAAGCTAAAAGAACAGGGGAAACAACTTGTGAAAATTGATAAGTGGTTTCCCTCCACTAAGAAGTGTTCATGTTGCGGCAAGGAAAAAGAAATGCCATTATCTGAACGTGTATATAAATGTTCTTGCGGCTTTGTATTAGATCGCGATCACAATTCAGCAATCAATATCAAAAATGAGGGATTACGCTTATTAGCATAAAGAATAATAACTTTCGGAACGAGAGGGTTAGCTCGGTCAATTTTCTGTCATTAGACGGGATTACCCGAGAAGCCCCCACTTCAATCAAACCGTAAGGTTGATAAGTGGAGGGTAGTTCACACATCTTCCAACTGATCTACGAAGTGCATGGACCGTGTTGGTGATGGGGCATTTTGAAAGGAAAAATGGACCAAAATGATCATAAAAGCAACTATCCCCTTCTTCCGCAAGAAAATTCTTGCGGGGGAAGGGGATGTTTGACGTTGGATCTCGGTATTATTGGATATCTTTCAAACGGCAGAACTTTATTGAATAGGTCCACCCAATTTTTCAATTTCTGCGGGTACATCGGTAAATTTCTTAAAGTTTTCACGGAAGCGGGCCGCCAATTCCAGTGCTTTTTCTTCATATGCTTTTTCATCCTGCCATGTTTTTTTCGGCAGCAATACTTCGTCCGGCACTCCCGGAACATGAAGAGGGATCTCCAGACCGAAAATTTCGTCTTTCTGAGTTTCGGTATTAGCTAATTCGCCTTCTAAAGCGGCTTGAACCATTGCACGTGTATAGGATAGTTTCATTCGGGATCCGACGCCGTATTCTCCGCCTGTCCATCCGGTATTGACCAAATAGACTTGCACATTATGTTCATCGATTTTTTCACCGAGCATTTCAGCGTATCGTGTAGCCGGAAGAGGCAAGAATGGCGCTCCAAAGCATGTGGAGAATGTTGCTTCAGGCGAGGTAACGCCCCTTTCCGTACCGGATAATTTGGATGTGTATCCGCTTAGAAAATGGTACATGGCCTGTTCTTTTGTCAATTTGCTGATAGGGGGCAGAACACCGAAAGCGTCTGCGGTCAAAAAGATAATCGTGTTTGGATGACCTGCAATACTAGGAACGACAATATTATCGATCGCGTCAATTGGATAGGCGGCACGAGTATTTTCTGTCAAGGAAGAGTCGTTATAATCCGGAATCCGAGTATTTTCATCCAATACTACATTTTCAAGAACGGACCCAAAGCGGATCGCATGATAAATTTGCGGTTCCTTTTCTTCGGAAAGCCCAATGCATTTTGCATAGCAGCCGCCCTCGATATTAAAGACTCCTGTAGATGACCATCCGTGCTCGTCATCTCCTATTAAACGGCGGTTCGGGTCTGTGGATAAAGTGGTTTTTCCCGTTCCGGAAAGCCCGAAGAACAGAGCAACGTCTCCTTCAAAACCGACATTGGCCGAGCAGTGCATCGATAAGACGCCGGATTCCGGCAAGAGGTAATTCATGATCGAAAAAATGGATTTCTTCATTTCTCCGGCGTATTCAGTCCCGCCAATCAATATGACTTTGCGTTCAAAAGAGATAATGATAAAAGTTTCTGATCTCGTTCCGTCAACTTCAGGATCAGCTTTAAAATTAGGGGCCGAAAGAATGGTAAATTCCGCCTGATGACCCGCTAATTCTTCTTCCGTCGGACGGATAAAAAGCTGATGGGCAAAAAGATTATGCCATGCGTATTCATTGATTACTTGAATCGGAAGGCGATGAGATGGATCGGCGCCGGCGAATCCTTTAAATACGAAAATTTCTTCTTGTTCTTTTAAGTAACGAATGACTTTATGGTATAATTTATCAAAAACTTCTGGAGAAATCGGCTGGTTCACCGGTCCCCAGTCTATTTTGTCTTTGGTTGATGGCTCTTTTACAATGTATTTGTCTTTTGGTGATCTCCCGGTATATTTTCCGGTTTGAGCGCGAACGGCGCCGGAAGCAGTTAATACGCCTTCTTTTCTGGAAAGGACTTTTTCAACCAGTTGTGGGACAGATAATTGAACATGGACATTGGATCCCTTAACTAATTCCAAAATTTCATTCGAAATGACAGAATTCATAAATAATAACCATCCTTTTGTTTTTATTTTTAGATGTTATTTTCGAGTTCACTTAAGAAATAGTATAACACTTTTATTCGATTAGTCTATACTATTTATCGTAAATTTTTGTCTATTTTTTTTCATCTTTTCCTTAATTGGCATGCCTATTCTATACTATATAAATTGAAATAAAGGTTTTCTCCCGTTCCACGGCGAATAAATACAAAGAGAAAATAGGGGAACGGAGAGAAAATATGATGCCAAATCACAAAGACGAGATCGAAAAGTTGTCCACTGCCATGAAAGAAGCAAAAAGTAAACGAGCATATGAACGCTACCAAGCGATTTATCTTCATTTGCAGGGATATACCAAAGGAGAAATCGCAACGATTATTGGTCGATCCAAGAAAACTATTTATAACTATATTCATGCCTACGCCCAGCGCGGTCTTGATGGACTGGAGATGAAATACTCACCTGGCGCCCCACGTCGATTGACCCCTGAGCAGGAAAAAGAGCTGGCTTTGATCATTGAACATCAGCTCCCCGTAGATGTGGGATTCGAAGCAAAATATAATTGGACGCTTGCGATAATCGCTGAACTCATTCAACAAAAGTGGGGGCCAACATACACGCTTCGCGGAACAATTGACATTCTGCATCGGTTAGGGCTAAGCTATACGAAACCGACCTATACACTAGCCAATGCCGATGAAGAGAAACAAAAAGAATTCGTCGAAATCACCTTCCCTGAAGTAAAAAAAACTGGTAGATGGGAACATCGCCCATGTCCTCTTTCAAGATGAGTCGATGATTCGTGATTACCAAGCGATTCAAAAAACATGGTTTGTCAAAGGAAAACAACGAATCATTCCGACGTTTGGAAAACATCAAGGGCTGAAGCTGATTGGCACGTTGAACTACGAAACAGGGGAAGTGTTTTGCATCGAAGAAGAACGCTATGACGCGGAAACATTTCTTCGATTTCTTCAACTTGTGTTAGAACGCTATCCCACAGGCAAAATAGTGATGATTTTAGATAACGCTCGAATTCACCATGCCAAACTCATTCAGCCATTTTTAAAAGAACACGAAGATCGGTTAGAGCTCGTCTTTTTGCCACCATACAGTCCGCAATTGAACTTGATTGAAGGGCTATGGAAATGGCTGAAATCAGACGTGATTTACAACGTGTTCTATTCGAGTGTGCAAGAAATTAGAAAGAATGTCCAAGCCTTTATTCAGCGAATCAACCAGAAACCAGAACAAACGATCGATCGTTTGTATGTTCAGTTGTAAATCTTTAATTCAACTTATATATATAAAAGGAAGAAAAAAGGGAGAAACAGGATATGATTCAGAGTTTTTTGGTTCAGGTTTTAATGAGTCCGTTTAAACCGTCTGTTGCGACGGATTTAAAATAGAATTTATTTCTATTTCAGGAAGAAAACATTGCGTCAACGGAAAGACAAAAATTTGTTGACACCCGTTTGGTTTCTACGTTATAGTTTAACATTGAACGGATACTCTTATCCTGAGTTGGCGGAGGGACAGGCCCGATGAAACCCGGCAACCTTCTCAACGACAAGCGATGATTTTGAAGCCGTCAGGTAAAAGGACATGCTTCTTATGTCGTACCGGCGACGCGAGGGGCTTGTGAGAAAGGTGCTAACCTGATGCAAGGTGTAAATACCTTGAACGATAAGAGTGAAAGGCGCATGTAACCAAAAACCTTTCCTCTGCATTCTTTTGGGAAAGGTTTTTCTTTTTGATTGAGTTTGGCGCTGGACCATTGAGATTGCCGGTCCTTTGGAAACGGGCAATCATACCATACTACGAAAGGAAACGAGTACCGTTTAAAAATAAAGCGAACATCCATTTTCAAATGTTTTGACCCCAAAAAGATAAGGCTTACTTTCTCTGTTGTCAAGACCTTAACTGGCGGGTTAAAAGAAGGAAATGGAATTGATCGAAACTGCGATAGGAGGAACTTTGATGTCAAAAAAACGCCGTCTTTTCACTTCAGAGTCTGTCACCGAAGGGCATCCGGATAAAATTTGCGACCAAATTTCTGATGCCATTCTCGATGCTATTCTCGAAAAAGACCCGAATGCAAGGGTAGCTGCTGAAACTTCAGTAACAACTGGGCTTGTGCTGGTTTCTGGAGAAATTACGACGTCTTCTTATGTGGATATTCCCAAAATTGTACGCCAAACGGTGCGGGATATTGGCTATACCCGGGCGAAATACGGATTTGACGCAGATACTTGCGGTGTCTTGACGTCTATCGATGAACAATCTCCCGACATTGCTCAAGGGGTGGACCGCGCCTTGGAAGCAAGAGAAGGATCGATGACGGATGAAGAAATTGAAGCGATTGGCGCGGGCGACCAAGGTTTGATGTTCGGATTTGCCTGCAATGAAACGGAAGAATTAATGCCGCTTCCTATTTCTTTAGCCCATTCTTTATCCCGCCGGTTGACAAAAGTGCGCAAAGAAGAGATTATTCCTTACTTGCGTCCGGACGGAAAAACTCAAGTAACGGTTGAATATGATGAAAACGACAAGCCTGTGCGCATCGATACGATTGTCATTTCGGCCCAACATCATCCGGAAATCACGTTAGAGCAAATTCAGCGCGACATTAAAGAACATGTTATTGACCCAATTGTTCCAAAAGAATTGATCGATAATGAAACGAAATATTTCATCAATCCGACCGGCCGTTTTGTTATTGGAGGACCTCAAGGTGACGCCGGATTAACGGGACGGAAAATTATCGTAGACACTTACGGCGGCTACGCAAGACATGGTGGAGGAGCTTTTTCTGGGAAAGATCCGACGAAAGTAGACCGATCTGCAGCCTATGCTGCCCGCTATGTAGCTAAAAATATTGTGGCAGCTGGACTGGCAGAAAAGTGTGAAGTACAGCTTGCTTATGCGATTGGGGTAGCTCAGCCGGTATCGATTTCCATCGATACATTCGGAACTGGAGCTGTATCGGAAGATGTATTGGTAGACGTCGTGAGAAAGAACTTCGACCTGCGTCCAGCTGGAATTATCAAAATGCTTGATCTGCGTCGCCCAATTTATAAACAAACAGCTGCATACGGCCATTTCGGACGCACCGATTTGGACCTTCCTTGGGAAAAAACAGATAAAGCCCAAACGCTTCGCGAACAAGCATTAAATCAATAGACAAATGTACAGGAGTTACACTTTTAGCTGTAGCTCCTTTTTCATTTGAACGTGAAGATTTTTTAATGAATCCAAGTATTGTGGCCATCTATAGCGGAAAATAAATGGTACAATTGATGAATCATCGTGAAAAAGGGGATACTTATACAACATTCCAATAGGCAAACTCTCCTACAACTAGAAAAGGACTGATAAAAAATTCGACTTTTGAACTTGGACGCTTTTCCTGTTGAGGTATTGGAAGTGATTTGATTTTGGAACTTCCGGAATGAAATGGAAATTTTTCATGAAATAAATTCCTTGCCAAGATTCACAATTTCGTTAAACTAGTAATGTGAACTTAAATTACAGAAAGGTGATAGTCATGTGCGGCTTTATCGGTTGCGTTTATGATCATAAAGATTATCCGAAATTAACGGAAGAACAATTTAAATTAATGAACGATATCATTTATCACCGTGGTCCTGATCATGATGGATTTTATCAAGATGAACACGTTCAATTAGGATTTCGACGTTTAAGTATTATTGACCTTGAAAATGGAAACCAACCGCTGTCATTTGAAAATGAACGATATTGGATTATTTTTAATGGCGAGATCTACAATTATGTGGAATTACGAGAAGAACTTTTAAAAGAAGGCGTTGAATTTGCTACTTCGTCTGACACAGAAACCATCGTCGCTTTGTACAGCCGCCTAAAAGAAAAAGCTGTAGAAAAGCTTCGCGGTATGTTCGCTTTTGTGATCTGGGATAAAGAAGAACAAGTGTTGTTCGGTGCAAGAGATCCGTTCGGCATTAAACCATTTTTTTATAAAGAAGAAGGAGGACGTACTTTTTTTGCTTCCGAAAAGAAGAGCATTTTGCTTGCCAGTGAAGAAAGCAGCTTAAATGCGAATGCCGCTCAACATTATTTTACGTATCAATACGTTCCGGAACCTGATACATTGCATGCGGAAATTCAAAAATTGGAACCTGGCCACTATTTTATTAAAAAAGTCGGCGAAAACATGACGATTCGCCGTTATTGGAAAGCCGCTTTCCAACCGATTTACCGCGAAGAAGACGAATATGTGAAAATGGTGCGTGAGGCGCTTCTTGATTCTGTAAAAGTACACATGAGAAGCGATGTGCCTGTCGGATCCTTCCTTTCAGGGGGAATTGATTCTTCTTTTGTTGCTGCGATTGCCAAGCAATACCATCCAAAGATTAAAACATTCTCTGTCGGATTTGAACGCGATGGATATAGTGAAATTGATGTGGCTAAAGAAACAGCGGAAAAATTGGGTGTGGAAAATATTAGCTACGTGATCACACCGGAAGAATATATGAAAGAATTGCCGAAGATTATTTGGCATATGGATGATCCGCTGGCCGATCCGGCTTGTGTTCCGTTGTACTTCGTAGCTCGCGAAGCAAGAAAACATGTAACAGTCGTATTATCAGGAGAAGGAGCAGATGAACTTTTCGGCGGCTATAATATTTATCGTGAACCGCAATCGTTGGCTGTTTTTCAAAACATACCGGAAGTTGGGAAAAAATTGCTTCGATTGTTGGCTTCCATTTTGCCTGATGGTGTGAAAGGAAAAAGCTTTATTGAACGCGGCGTTACGCCGATGGAAGAACGGTACATCGGTAATGCGAAGATGTTTGGAGAAGAGGAAAAACGGAAACTATTGCGACAATATCGCGACGGCCTTGAATATACCAACATTACAAAGCCATTTTATGCAGAAACAGTCGGTTATGACGATGTCGATCGCATGCAGTATATTGATATTCATACATGGCTGCGCGGTGACATTTTGTTAAAGGCAGATAAAATGACAATGGCCCATTCTTTGGAATTGCGCGTTCCATTCCTTGATAAAGAAGTATTTGAAGTGGCGTCCAAAATTCCAACGCGCTATAAAACCGCTCATGGCACGACCAAATACATCCTTCGAAAAGCTGCGGAAGGAATTGTCCCTGATCATGTATTAAATAGAAAGAAACTGGGATTCCCGGTGCCAATTCGCCATTGGCTGAAAGCAGAAATGCATGATTGGGCTGTAACCATTATTAAAGAAAGCGAAACGGGGCATCTTATTAACAAGCAATATGTATTAGATTTACTGGAAGAACATTGCCAAGGAAAAAAAGATAACAGCCGTAAAATTTGGACCGTTCTTATTTTTATGATTTGGCATGCTGTATATGTAGAAGGCAAATATGAATTTCAAACACAAAAACAACGGGAAATGCAGCTTGTGTAATAATGGGTAAAAAACTAGGGGAGATAGGTAATGGCCTGTCTCCCCATTTGCACCCATGCTTTTTCAAAGGAGTCAATGGGTGCTTTTTGATTTTTTACATTGGTTAGTGGATCGTTAAAATACACATACTGATCGTCATAGCCGGTGACTAATACCGAGTGTTCTTTATAGGTAATTTTTATTTTTCCGCTCTCCGTATGCCAAGTTTGAAACGCGCTGTCCGGCAGCTTATTGTAAGTGGTATTGATGATAACCCAAACTGGGCGGCCGTCGGAAAGATGGACTTTTAATTCTTCAAAATCCGCTCCTGTCAAATCTAATGCCTTCTTGCCTTCTGGCAAATATTTATTGGCCAGTTCCAAAATGGGCTTATGATAAACTCCCAGGCCGGGTTTAGAAAGCGTATACATATCGCCGACAAATCCGTTGTCAGGGTCGCCGAAAAAAATAAGTCCATTCTCCACTCGATAAGTGGCAGGGTTCTTTTTCACTTCTTTGGCCAGTTCCATTTTATCGACGGAGACGCCTGCTGATTGAAGGAGCATGGCTAAGCTTGTCACTTCGCATCCCCGTGGCAGTTCCGGCAATTGAGGAATGAGAGGGGAATCAAGCAAAACACTCTCTTTTACTTTGGCTGTAGAATAATGAGTCCAATGATGAAATGCTATAAGCGATTTTTGGAACGGAATCGAATATTTGATTTCATCCCGGAAAAAGACTGAAAGAAACAAGAAAAAAAGCAACACTATTAAAACGGTCGGTTTCCATTTGTCGCGGAAATATCTTATGATAAAAAGAAGAAGGATTCCTAAACTAATGAGAAAAAAGAATAAAATCATGAAAGTAAAATTCATTCAGCACCACCTAAAACATTTTTGAGAGCACCGGATGGAAAACAAAATGGATGTTTGAATCAATACCGGCGCATGATCCTGCTTGGAAAGTGGATGGCAGGAATGGGATAATGGTTTTTGGACATACTACTAATCCTTTTGATTTTGCAGCTGCTTATAATACTGAGCTTTTTCGGCGTACTCCCGGACAATTCGTTCCATTTCGCTTTTATCATGTTCATTAATGGGACGGATGACTTTGGCTGGCCGTCCGAAAGCCATTGAGTGCGGAGGGATGACTTTTCCCGGCGGTACAAGGCTGCCGGCTCCGATAAAAGCCCCTTCTCCAATTTCAGCGCGGTCGAGTATAATAGAACCCATACCGATAAGAGCCTTTTTACGAATGATGCAACTGTGCAAAATCACTTGATGGCCGATTGTCACTTCATCTTCCAATATTAACGGATTATTTGGACTTTGATGAAGTACGGAGTTGTCTTGAATATTGACTTTTTTACCGATGATCGTTGGTGCAACGTCTCCTCTGATGACGGTGTTGAACCAAACGCTGGATTCTTCGCCAATTTCAACATCTCCCGTAATGGTGACATAATCAGCGATAAAGGCAGAATCAGCGATTTTCGGCGTTTTTTCGTGATAAGGATAGATCATGACCGTTCTTGGCTCCTTTCTTTGCTCCTTCTACCTTATTCTATCGAATTTTAGAAGATTTGTATAATGTGGTGGGTATCTTCCTTGCCAAATCTGTATTTTTGCTACATGATGTGAACGTTGGAGAAAATCTATCTCAGCAAGTGGCCGTAATGGATAAGAGTCGACACTGTTTGAAAAAACTTGGATTCTATAAGCGAAGTGTCGGTATTTATCAACGAAGCCGTTTAGAGAGCATGAAAGGAACAAGAAACGGAGGCAAAAGGGACCTCTAGATCTGTAAAAAAGCGAGGTTGATCAACATGTGGAAATGGAATCCCGAGGATGGACAAGGAAAGGGCGTCATTGTCATGATTCACGGCGCTTTTGAACATCATGGCAGATATGGATGGCTCATTGAAATGTGGAGAAATTCCGGTTTTCATGTAGTAATGGGCGATTTGCCCGGGCAAGGAACGACATCCAGGTCTAAGCGCGGCCATATTGAGCGTTTTGATGAATACATATCGGCAGTGAAAGAGTGGTTACAGGCTGCCTACCAATTTGATTTGCCTATATTCTTGCTTGGACATAGTTTAGGAGGGCTTGTTGCCATCCGTCTATTGCAGGAAGAGCGAGTCAAACTGGCCGGGGTGATCTTGTCTTCGCCTTGTTTAGGGCTTCTGCACACGCCGCCAAAAATTCTTGATGTTCTTTCCTATGGTTTAAATTCCCTGGTGCCTTCCGTTAAATTTGCAACGGGATTATCCATTGAAATGGCGACGAGGAATAAAGAAGTACAGGAAATTGATTTAAACGATACGTTGTACGTGACAAAGGTGTCAGTCCGCTGGTACAGGGAAATGATACAGGCTGTAAAGCTTGCGTTCACAGATGTTTCGAAAATGCCTGATATTCCATTTTTGGTCATGCAAGCAGGAGATGATAAAATTGTAGATAAGTCTGAAGTGAAAAAGTGGTTTCAGCAATTGTCTCTTTCAGAAATGCATTTCAAAGAGTGGCCGAAACTGTACCATGAAATTTTTAATGAGCCGGAAAGAGAAGAGGTTTTCGCATATACGAAGAGTTTTGTCGAAAATTGCTTGCGTTCCATTGGCTACGTGGTTGATTAAAAGAGGTGAGAATATTGACCATCCCCACCCATCCATTTTCATTAATGGGGCAGGCTTATCGTAAAGTATTTCCAACTGTTCATAAAGAATTAAACAAATGGAAAAAAAAGGCGAACTCGATACCTGATCAAGAATTGAAAAAACAAGCACTTGCCAGTATCGAACATAAAACGTTTCATTGTGAAGGCGGTTCGATTTTAGCGCTGCTGTCCGGCGAACATTTCGGAGAAGCTGTAAAGTTTATTGTCGCTTACCAGACGATCAGCGATTACTTGGACAATTTATGCGACCGGAGCACTTCTCTTGATCCAAAAGATTTTGCTGCCCTTCACGAATCGATGATAGATGCGTTAACGGTAGGAGCTCCTTTTCGCCCTTATTACCGATTTCGAAACGAGCAGGAAGATGGCGGCTATTTACGGGAATTAGTCGGCACATGCCAGTCAGTCTTGCAAAAAATCAATCATTATCCGGCTATATCCTCCTACTTGCTTGAACTTTGCCGATATTATTGCGATCTCCAAATACATAAGCATGTTTGTGTGGAAGAAAGAGAAGAACGATTAAAAAAATGGTTTTCTCGTTATAAAGATCAGCTTCCGAAGATGGAATGGTTTGAGTTTTCGGCTTGTTCAGGTTCCACTTTGGGCATTTTTTGTTTAGTTTCTTATGCATTTAGAGACGATTTCAAGCCGGAATATGCGTCCATGATTCGAGAAGCCTATTTTCCGTATATCCAAGGTCTTCACATTTTATTGGATTATTTTATTGATCAGGAAGAGGACCGGAAAGGCGGAGATTTAAATTTTTGCTTTTATTATGACAGTCAAGAAGAGCTTTTGTCCCGCTTTCAATATTTTATTCAAAAAGCGGATAGCAGCACGAAACATTTGCCTCATGCCAAATTTCATCAATTGATCAACAGGGGGCTCCTTGGCATTTATTTATCGGAGGATAAAGTCAACCAACAAAAGGATGTTCAGTCTTTAGCGAAGAAAATTATCCGTTTTGGAGGTTCGACCAGCTACTTTTTCTATTATAACGGCAGAATGTATCGAAAATTTCGTCAGCATGTATCCAAATAACCTTTTTCTGTTTGGACAGAACATACAAAAGAGCCGTTTTTCATCCGTTCGTTCAAGAATGTTTTCGAAAGTATTGGTGACGTTAAGGAAGAGCAATTTATTAGACAATTAGCTACTCATAGTGAATAATGAAACAATCAAACCAAAGTTTTCAATAAGGGGATGTAAAGAAGTGGCTTTAAAATTAAGTGTTTTAGATCAGTCGCCCATTTCAGAAGGAATGGCGGCGGAAGAAGCACTCTCCAATACAGTGAAATTGGCTCAGCATGTAGAAAAATTGGGATATGAGCGTTTTTGGGTTTCTGAACACCATGATTCAACCACTTTAGCAGGATCTTCACCGGAAGTGTTGATATCCTATCTGGCAGCCAAAACGAAAAAAATCCGGCTAGGTTCCGGCGGGGTAATGCTCACTCATTACAGTCCGTTTAAAGTGGCGGAAAATTTTCGTGTTTTAGAAGCGCTGAATCCGAAACGAATCGATTTAGGAATAGGACGTGCCCCCGGTGGAATGCCGAGAGCCACGCTGGCGTTAAACAACGGCCAGTACCGCAAAGTTGACCGTTATTCTGAACAAATTGATGAACTGCTCACCTATCTATACGATGCGCTGGACGAAAGTCATCCGTATTACGGATTGAAAGCTTCTCCTGTTACACAGACTGTTCCTGAAGTTTGGATGCTTGGTTCCAGCCTTTCCAGCGCAGAACTGGCTGCTCAAAAAGGACTGCCCTATACATTTGCCCAGTTTATCAATGGGGAGGGAGGTCCGGAGTTTACAAAAGAGTATCGCCGTCAGTTCCGACCGTCCAAGTATTTAAGCGAGCCTAAAAATATGGTAGCGGTTTTTGCCATTTGCGGAGAAACAGAAGAAGAGGCGGAACGAATTGCTTCAAGTTTAGACTTAACTTTACTTATGCTGGAGCGGGGAACGCCGCTGAACGGAACTCTAAGCCCGGAAAAAGCCGCTCAATATTCGTACGATTCATTGGAACGAAAGATCGTTCAGGAGAATCGAAAACGAATGATTATCGGTGATCCGAAACAGGTCCACGATCAACTCTTGCGCTTAAGTGAATTATATGAAACAGAAGAAATTGTGTTGGTGTCCATCACTTACAGCTTTGAAGACCGTTTGCGCTCTTATGAACTGATCGCGGAAGAAGTGCTTAAGTAAAAGTCAATCTGAGTTAAAAAGAAAAGGCAACTGGTTTATCAGCCAGTTGCCTTTTTTCTCTTTCAATCTCGCCAATAATGTCATTTCCTTTTTTCCAAAGCAATAATAAACGGCGGATCGTTAATTTGATTGATAAATTGGTAAAGCAGCACATGAGCGATGGATTGATCAATGCTGCGGACAAAAGAACAAAGTTCGTCTTTTTCTCTTTTTCCTTCTTCATGGCCGTGATAGACAACCAACACAATGACGCCTCCAGGAGCCATGATTTCGAGCAATTGTTCGACCGCTTCTTTAGTCGTTTCCGGTTTGGTGACGATCGATTTGTCGCTTCCGGGTAAATATCCGAGATTGAAAATCGCCGCGGTAATTTTTCCGTGAAACTTTTCGGGAATCGTTCGGATTAGTTCTTCATGTCCTCTATGATAGAGGACGACTCGATCAGTCAGTTGATGCTGCTCCAAACGTTCTTTTGTTTTTTTCAACGCTTCTGTTTGAACATCAAAAGCAAATACTGTCCCCTTTTCCCCTACTAAATTGGCAAGGAATACCGTATCATGCCCGTTGCCCATGGTGGCATCTACGACAGCATCCCCTGGCGTTACTGCTTTTTCCAAAAGCGTCCGCGCATAAGGCAAAATTCCTTCTAATATCATTGAATTCACCTGCTGTTCATGAATGGACTTTAGCTTTTTTAAAAAATTTTCCTTGCCAGCTGTTCCGGCGCTTCAGTTCATCGTCAATGGCGTTTAAAACTTCCCATTTGTTGACGCTCCACATCGGACCGACCATCAAATCGATCGGACCGTCGCCGGTAATACGGTGAATGATCATTTCAGGGGGCAGAATTTCTAATTGATCGCACACTAGTTGAACGTATTCATCAAAGGATAGAAATTTCAACATTCCCTTTTCATATTGTTTGACCATCGGTGTACCTTTTAACAAATGAAGAAGATGGATTTTAATCCCTTGAACGTCCAATTTGGCGACAGCTTCAGCGGTTTCCATCATCATGTCATATGTTTCCAACGGCAAACCATTAATAATGTGGGAACAAACTCTGATGCCGTGTCGGCGAAGCTTTTCTACTCCTTCTACATAACAGTCAAAATCATGCGCACGATTAATCAATTGAGCGGTTTTTTCATGGACGGTTTGCAATCCCAGCTCGACCCATAAGTAAGTTCTTTCATTCAACTCTGCCAAATAGTCCACTACATCGTCGGGAAGGCAGTCCGGACGTGTGGCAATCGACAATCCTACTACTCCTTCTTGTTTTAAGACCGTTTCATATTTTTCCCTTAATACTTCTACGGGTGCGTGAGTGTTGGTAAACGCTTGAAAATAAGCCATGTATTTTGCATCTTTCCATTTCTGATGCATTTTTGCCTTTATTTTATGAAACTGTGTTTCCAAATCGTCGGCGCGGTCGCCTGCAAAATCTCCGGAACCAGCCGCACTGCAAAATGTACAGCCGCCGTATGCGACGGTGCCGTCCCGATTTGGACAATCAAAACCGCCGTCTAAGGCAACTTTAAATACTTTATGGCCAAACACCTGACGTAAGTGATAATTCCAGGTGTGATAACGTTTGTCATTGTTGCTGTATGGAAAAGGGTTTTCCATTTGCATTCCTCCTAACGTACAAATTTTATCATGAAGAGCGAATACATTCCAATAGAACAAGAATGTCACGTAAAAGTAAATAAAGATTCCATTTTTAAAAGGGAATGCAGTTGGCTGAGAAGATTGAAAAATCACGATTTTTTAAAAAACATGTCAACCGAACTTTACCAACTATAAAGGATGAAATGTGGAAAAAACTATTTAAGAGGCGGATAAAATCGCTTCAATTTGTCAAGGAGGCAAAATCATGGCTACGAGAGACTCCATCGATCATTTTCTTCAGACTTGCGAAAATGTAATTTTAAAAGCCCAAGAGCAATATCAGGAAGGGGCTTTGCAGGGGCATTATCATGATGTCGAATATCGTGAAGCCATGCAAGAACTGGAGAATCTTTACAATGAATGGCTGCAGCTTTATAACAGTGCCAATCCGCAACAAAGGGAACAGCTTTACCGTAAAAGGCTGCAGATACAAGATATGCAAAACAAAATGATTTTGCTTAGCCACGATCGTTAGGGGGAACTGATGTGAAAAAAAGATCCAAACGACAAAATCCCGAGCAAAAAACCAAAAATGGAACGAATCCGGAGCATTATGAAATAGCGAATGAATACAGCACAATCGAAAAAACAAAAAAACAGAATGCCCGCAACAGCCAACCCGTGAAATCAAAATCGTAATGCTTTTTGGAAGCAGTCTCAAAAAGGACAGAGTTTAAGTCCTTTTTTGGGACTTCTTCTGTTGTTTATTAGACAAATGAGATGATGGCTTTTGGATGATTGAGACATTAGTCGCAGTAAAGTTAGGCTTAAGATTTTCGTACTTCATTATTGGGAAATTGGTTTGTTTTATAGAATGAAAATTCAGAATAAAATAAAAGCATTCTAACTTAAGAGTGTGTACTGTTGGTTTTAACCATTATTAATGAAGGGAGAAGATATAAAATGAATTTGGAGTTGTCTCAAGGAGTAATGAAGAGATGGCTATTTTTCATTCTTGTTCCAATTTTTGCGCTTATATTAGCATTTGCTTCTGTGTCTGAAACATTTGCAGCTACTACAACTTTTAACAATACCCTTTCTGCCGGTTCTTATGCAGGCAGTAGTCCTTGTACAACTTCTTATCCTAACATCGTGCATGAAGTGAGTGTGAAAAACACCACTGGAGACGTATATGTTTATCTTCAATACCTGGATGGCGGATCTTGGAAATTTACGACTGGCTATGGTTATCACTTAACCTACTGGAATACACCTTATAAAATCACCACTAAGACAAAAAGCTCCTCAACTAAATATCGAGTATTGATAAAGGCAGTCAACACATCGAATGTTATCGTTTCCTGTTACGGAACGAATTGATAAAAATCATGAGAAAACGAAAATGTATAACAGTTATGTAGCTGCTGATAGCCGGTTATTTACCAGTAACTGTCTAGTTAATAAGTTAGAAATTATTGTATTTATCCGGATATAGTTTCTCTGAATTCTTTAGTTTATGGAAAATATCAAACCATTTCGTTTTATTGGTTCTGGAGCAATAACCATGTAGCTACATAGCTGTTTGATTCCATGCCCTTCTTTGAAACAGACTTGAAAGTTTGTTTAAATTTGTCTAAAATAATCTTATACTAAAATGATGGGTAAAAAACGATGATAAGGAGCAGTAGTGGCATAAACTCCCGATTTAGAGAGTTGACGGAAGGTGCAAGTCAACCGGGTCTGCCATGAACTCGCCTTAGAGTTGCAGACGTGAAAGATGAGTAGCGTTTGCCGTCCTTCCACGTTAAGGAATCGAGCTGAGTGCCTTGTGCACTAATGTGGGTGGTACCGCGGGAGCGAAAGCATCTCTCGTCCCAAACTGGGGGACGGGAGTTTTTTTCTATTTTCCCTGTTTTGATATACCAATATCGCTGAAAGCAAAGGAGGAGATCAGCTACATGAGTTTCGACCATAAAAAAATCGAATCGAAATGGCAAAAATACTGGGAAGAACATAAGACATTCCGAACGATGGAAGATCCGGACAAGCCAAAATTTTATGCATTAGACATGTTTCCATACCCATCCGGCGCCGGACTTCATGTCGGTCACCCGGAAGGATATACAGCAACCGATATTCTTGCCCGAATGAAGAGGATGCAAGGGTATAATGTTCTCCATCCGATGGGGTGGGATGCATTTGGATTGCCGGCGGAACAGTATGCCCTTGATACCGGCAACGATCCTGCGGAATTCACGGAAAAAAACATTGCCAATTTTAAACGTCAAATCAAATCATTAGGATTTTCATACGATTGGGATAGAGAGATTAATACTACCGATCCCGAATATTATAAATGGACGCAATGGATCTTTTTAAAATTGTATGAAAAAGGTCTTGCTTACATAGATGAAGTTCCGGTCAACTGGTGCCCGGCTCTTGGCACTGTTCTGGCCAACGAAGAAGTCATTGATGGCAAAAGTGAACGTGGCGGTTATCCGGTTATTCGCCGCCCGATGAAACAATGGGTATTAAAAATTACAGCTTATGCTGATCGACTTTTGGAAGATTTGGAAGAATTGGATTGGCCTGAAAGCATTAAAGAGATGCAAAGAAACTGGATCGGCCGCTCAGAAGGGGCAGAAGTTCGTTTCCAAGTCGATGGCCATGATGAAACATTCACTGTTTTCACAACAAGACCGGATACTTTGTTTGGAGCCACTTATACTGTTTTGGCCCCTGAGCATCCGTTAGTGGAAAAAATTACGACAGCGGAACAAAAAGCAGCGGTTGAACGCTATTTAGAACAAATTCAATCAAAAAGCGATTTGGAACGTACCGATTTGGCAAAAGAAAAAACGGGTGTATTTACTGGCGCTTATGCGATCAACCCTGTTACAAATGAAAAGATGCCTATTTGGATTGCCGATTATGTACTGATGAGCTACGGAACAGGAGCGATTATGGCCGTTCCTGCCCACGACGAAAGGGACTTCGAGTTCGCTAAAAAATTTGGACTGCCTATTAAAGAAGTAGTCGCCGGCGGAGATGTGAACAAAGAAGCCTATACCGGCGATGGTGTGCATGTCAATTCCGATTTCTTGAACGGATTAAATAAAGAAGAAGCCATTGCCAAAATGATCGAATGGCTGGAAGAAAAAGGGGTCGGCTCCAAAAAAGTTACGTACCGTCTGCGCGACTGGCTGTTCAGCCGCCAACGTTATTGGGGAGAACCTATTCCGATCATCCATTGGGAAGACGGAACGATGACTCCGGTTCCGGAAGAGGAATTGCCGCTTATGCTTCCAAAAACAAAAGAAGTTAAACCGAGCGGAACAGGGGAATCGCCATTGGCCAATATCGAAGAATGGGTTAATGTAGTGGATCCGAAAACCGGCAAAAAAGGACGCAGAGAAACGAACACAATGCCTCAATGGGCCGGAAGCTGCTGGTACTTTTTAAGATATATAGATCCGCATAATCCAAAAGCATTGGCTGATCCTGAAAAATTAAAGGAATGGCTTCCTGTTGACATTTATATCGGCGGAGCGGAGCACGCAGTTCTCCATCTTCTTTATGCTCGTTTCTGGCATAAATTCTTATACGACATCGGAGTAGTGCCGACGAAAGAACCGTTCCAAAAGTTATATAACCAAGGAATGATTCTTGGTGAAAATAATGAAAAAATGAGCAAATCGCGCGGGAATGTCGTCAATCCGGATGAAATCGTTGAAAGTCATGGCGCTGATACGTTGCGTCTTTATGAAATGTTTATGGGACCTTTAGATGCCTCCATTTCATGGAGTACAACCGGACTTGACGGGGCGCGTCGTTTCCTTGACCGTGTTTGGAGACTGTTTGTGGATGAAAACGGTCAGCTGAGCAGCAAGATCAAAGAAGAAGGAAATGCGCTTGAAAAAGTGTATCATCAAACGGTTAAGAAAGTGACGGAGGATTATGAACAGCTCCATTTTAATACGGCGATCTCGCAATTAATGGTGTTTGTCAACGAAGCGTATAAAGCCGATTATTTGCCAAAACCATTTGCTGAAGGCTTTGTAAAACTGTTGTCTCCGATCACCCCTCATATTGCGGAAGAACTGTGGGAAAAATTGGGGCACAGTGACACTATTGCGTACGAACCATGGCCTGCTTACGATGAATCCAAGCTAGTGGATGACGAAGTGGAAATTGTCATTCAAATCAATGGCAAGGTACGCGCGAAACGGACCATCGCCAAGGATGCGAGCAAAGAGGAAATGGAAAAACTCGTTCTCGCCGATGAAAAGATTCAAGAACAGTTGTCCGGAAAAACGATTCGAAAAGTGATTACGGTGCCGGGTAAATTGGTGAATATCGTAGCCAATTAACCGGTGTTGTGTCCCCGTCCGCTTAACTCACGGCATTATGGCGGGGACAAATGAATAGTGCGAAAAAGAACGTCGACTGTCCAAAATTTTGAGCAGAAACTCCGTTCTCTAAACCATTGCAACAGATCATTATATTGATTCAGAAGGAGATGGCAGGATGCAAGAAATTCCAATCATTACACCGGAGGAATTGAAAGAAAAGCTGGAAAAGGGCGAAAAACTCAATTTAATTGACGTTCGTGAAGAAGAAGAAGTACAAGAAGGAATGATACCCGAAGCCAAACACATCCCAATGGGAGAAATTCCAAATTCTCTTGATCAGCTGGACAAACAAAAGGAATATATTTTTATATGCCGCTCCGGACGTCGCAGCGAAAATGTTTGCCATTACTTGCAAGAGCAAGGATACAAAGTCCGCAATATGATTGGCGGCATGTTGGAATGGACAGGAAAAGTTCAACCAAAAAAATAGTAAGATCACAATATGAATGTTTCAGATGTTTTGGCTGTCGATAAAGTCGGCAGCCTCTACGTTATAATGAAAGCAATCGGATTTCCGTTCACAGGAAGCAGCAGATTGAATCTGTTTTATACCGCCTCTCAGTACAAAAAATCACCAAATGGAAACTTACAGTGTTATGATAAAAAGAGAAGATTAAAGGAGCTATTCCTGTAATGAAGAAATTTGAGGTTTGAAACAAAAAGAGCCCTCTTGGTATAGTACAGGGTGTCAATGCATTGACCCCGAATTAATAATTACCAAGGAGGACTCAAGATGAATTATACGCAAAATCGTAAAATCTCGCAAATTACACCATCAACATTAATTGTAGGCATTGATATCGCCAAAGACAAACACGTCGCTCGAGCTCAGGATGATCGAGGAATCGAATTTGGAAAAAGACTGATCTTTGAAAATCGCATACATGGCTATCAAAAACTGCTTGATTGGGTTTCGAGGCATCAAAAGGAACACCAAAAAACACATGTCATTTTTGGTGTTGAGCCGACCGGTCATTTCTGGCTGAGTCTGGCCTATTTCTTGACTGCTAAAGGTTATGACTTTGTCTTGGTCAATCCTATGCATGTCAAAAAAACTAAAGAGCTGGATGATAACTCTCCAACTAAAAACGATACGAAAGATGCACGTGTGATTGCACAGCTGATTAAAGATGGGCGATACTCCGTACCAAATCTCTTAGATGGCATCTATGCAGAGCTAAGAGAAGGCGTCAAATTAAGAGATCAGCTCATCCAGCAGCTTATGATCACAGAAGGTCGTATTCAAAATCACATCCAGCGTTACTTTCCGGAGTTTTTCGATGTATTTAAAGACTGGGAAGGAAAGGCAGCTCTTTGTACATTAAGAAACTTTCCATTCCCCTCTCAGATTAAAGAAATGACATCAGAAGAAGTTCTTGCGAAATGGAAACAAGAAGTAAACCGTGGTGTAGGAATCAAACGAGCTACAAAGTTAATAGAAGCAGCGAAAAAGAGCATTGGTATCCAAATTGGTATCAAGTTTGCTAAACGTGAATTGGATTATTTACTCGATCAATATGAGCTATACAAAGAGCAATTAGGACAGTTAGATAAGGATCTGGAAGCACTTGTAGTAACGATACCTGGAGCGAAGGAAATGATCAATATTCAAGGCTTAGGTCCTACAACAGTCGCGCTATTCTTCGCTGAGGTCGGGGATATAACAAAGTATAGTCATCCCCAGCAATTAGTAAATCTGGCAGGGCTGTCATTACGTGAACATAGTTCCGGGAAGTTTAAGGGGCAAACCAAGATCACAAAACGAGGACGAAGTCGATTGCGAAGAGCTTTATACTTGGCCATTCGTCCACTCGTTGCCCATAATCCAACGTTTAAAGCCCTGCATCAATACTACACAAAGCGTCCTGATCGACCTTTGAAGAAACAGCAGTCACTGATTGCCTTGTGTTGTAAATTACTACGTGTCTTATTTGTCATTGGTCAAAAACAGTGTGAATTTGATGGTTCAAAGTTATTGAGAGGTTTGCCTCAAATCGATTCATTACAGGCAGCTTAAGGCTTTATTAAGTTCATGAAATCATTTCAGAATACCGTAATTATCTCAAATGACAAACACCAATAGTGCAGAGTTGGAGCTTATTTATTCCATACGGGCATGTGACCCAGCAAAGGAGCATATCCAACCTCCACCTCATGGATACGCAGGACGAAGGAATGTATGGAATTCAATCCGGAGAGATGTGGGAGGGTTAGCGACCGTGAGTGATGTGGAGATGATGAAGCACGGTTATACCATATTTTTACCAAATAAATACAATTTGGTTGATAGGATGCCCCCTACCATGTAAATTATTTAAAAAAATTCAACATATATCCATTAAATGAGGTGTGTATTCTATTAAGTGTCTATGAAATTTTGAGAAAAAGCGAGTATTCGGGAGAAAAATAAACTTTATTGAGGGAGGTGGTAAAGAAATTCGGCAGTTATGAAGATTTTTGTTTTTACATGTTTACGGTGAATTTTCTTTTGAAACCATACCTCCTCTAAGATACAGCAAGAATATCTTCTGTAAACGTTCATCAAGACTGTTAAGACAGGGACCGATGAATGTAGGAACTTTGTTTTGCTTGACACAATGGTTGTTTATGAATGAAAATTTTTTTCTTTTAATTTTCGAAAAAATCTAAAAGAAATGAATATGGAATACATGGATTACCTGAAATGATGGATGTCATGATTTCGATGCGACTAATTTGAAGCCGCTTGCAAAAATCGGAATGATAGGGATAGGAGGAATCAAGGATGAAGGTTGCACCCATGTTTATCGACGGTGAATGGACCGGAACGGAATTGCTTACATTTGATGTGATCAACCCGGCAAATGGAGAAGTGATTGCGGCCGTGCCAAATGGCGGGAAAGAGGAAGCGAAGAAAGCGGTGGACGCCGCATATAATGCTTTTTTGTCATGGTCCAAAAAAACAGCAGGCGAAAGAAGCGCTTTGTTGTATAAATGGCATCGATTAATTGATGAACATAAAGAAGAAATTGGCGAGATCATGACTAGAGAACAAGGGAAGCCGTTAAAAGAAGCCATCGGGGAAGTGGATTATGCAAACAGTTTCATTTCTTGGTATGCGGAAGAAGGAAAACGTATTTACGGGGAGACGATTCCAGCTTCTCACGAAAATAAACGAATTTTAGTGCTAAAACAGCCGGTTGGGGTTGTGGCAGCCATCACGCCTTGGAATTTTCCGGCTGCTATGATTACGAGAAAAGTGGCTCCGGCATTGGCGGCAGGCTGTACTGTTGTCGTTAAGCCCGCTGAGCAGACACCTCTTACAGCGTTTAAATTAGCAGAATTAGCCGAAAAAGCAGGCATACCGAAAGGCGTTCTGAATATTATTACAGGAAATCCGCAAGAAATTGGCGAAACATGGCTGGCGGATGAGCGGGTTAGAAAAATCACTTTCACGGGTTCGACGGAAGTTGGAAAGATTTTGATGCGTGGTGCGGCTGATACGGTGAAAAAAGTATCGCTTGAATTAGGCGGTCAAGCTCCTTTTATTGTATTGGACGACGCGAATATCGAGAAGGCGGTTGCGGGAGCTATTGCCTCCAAATTTAGAAATGCCGGACAAACGTGCGTATGCGCCAACCGAATTTATGTTCATGAAAAGATTGTGGAATCTTTTACTCAAAAAATGGCAGAGGCTGTTCAACAATTAAAAATGGGCAATGGATTGGATCAAGGAGTCGAAATTGGCCCGCTGATTGATGAAAACGCTGTGAAAAAAGTAGAAAGACATATTGAAGATGCGGTGGAAAAAGGCGGGAAAGTGGTCATCGGCGGCAAAAAAGCGGATCAGTACAAAGGATTCTTCTTTGAACCGACAGTGATCACAAATGTCACGGATGAAATGCTTTGTATGAATGAAGAAACATTTGGTCCGCTCGCTCCTATCACCACGTTCCAAAATATTGAGGAAGTCATCCAAAGAGCAAATGACACTCCTTACGGCTTAGCAGCTTACGTCTTTACAGAAAACATCAGCAAAGCCATTCAAATAACGGAACAACTTGAGTATGGCATCGTTGGCTTAAATGACGGTCTTCCGTCTGTTGCCCAAGCTCCTTTTGGCGGCTTTAAGCAAAGCGGTCTCGGACGTGAAGGCGGCCACCACGGTATGGAAGAATTTTTGGAAACCAAATTTGTATCGATTGCTTTCTGATTTTCGCAATCATAAAAAAGCCTTCCACTTGGCGATGGAAGGCTTTTTTATGTGCGCCCGGCATGTACATGAACTATAGGTTGTAAGTCCCGAACCCCGAAGACAGAAGTAGAGGTTAGCCAAGAGCAAGGGTGTCCGTGGTGACGCGGAATCTGAAGGAAGCTGGAGGCAAAACACCGGTCCGAGGAACACGAACCTCATATAAGGCTAGGTATGATTGAGTGAGTTTGCATAACAAAACAAAGCTCTTTCTGTCGAAGGTCATATCGAGTAAATGAGGCGGATAGATGGTGTGAAAGTGCATGTACTTACCCGGGGAGGTCTGGCGGATATGTGAAGTACTCTTCATAACCTACTTAGTGATAAGTAGCTGAACCGTCAGAAGTCAGCAGAGGTCATAGTATTAGTTGGTCTAGAACAACTAAGAAGGACCGAACAATTAAGAGAGAATAGCCCTTGGTATTCAGTGAGTCATGATGAACACAGAAAACGTAGTACCTCACTTGAGGGAGGAAGCGGTGAATCCCGTGGGAGACCTCTTGGAGGGTGGAGTGACCACTGGCATAAAGAGAACAGCTATTCACGGAAGTTATAAAGACTTGCGTCAATGATCTTAATTGAACCGCCGTATACGGAACCGTACGTACGGTGGTGTGAGAGGACGGGAGTTAATCGCTCCCTCCTACTCGATTTCGTTCATGAAGGAGAATGATCGATTCCGTTGTTTTTGACAGTTTGTTCTGCTGTTAAGTTGAATTTGTCGACTAAACTTCTGAGGGTAGACACGACTAGTGAACTTTGTTCAGAAGCGAATCGTGCATCTTGGATTAAGTTCACCATTTTTTTGGTCGATTCGTCAACGCTTTCGACGGTATGGGCATTTCGCTCATTAATGACGGCAATGTTATTGATAATCTGCTTCATTTGTTCTGTGGCTTCATGGGAAGCGGCAGCTTGTGACATGGATTCCAACACTTCCTGTACATTGTGAATAAAGTCTGCTCCTTTTTTGACTTCTTGGCTGCTGTCTTGAATCGCATTTTGAACGAGAACAGAACTTTCTTTAATTTTTTCTAAAGTCTTGCTGATTTCTTCTGTCGCAACGGTCGTTTGGTCTGCCAGCTTGCGAATTTCATTGGCCACTACGGTAAAACCTCGTCCGTATTCTCCGGCTCTTACGGATTCAATCCCTGCGTTGAGAGCCAACAGATTGGTCTGCTTGGCAATGTGATTGATCGTTTCGACAATACGTCCAATATTATTGGACAGTTCCATAAAGCGATCTGTTAAATTCAGGGCATTATGTACTTTTTCCACGATATCATTCATTTTTTGATCAATGCCTTGCACTTGGGTTTGAGCTTGTATCAATTGTTCTTGGGATAATCGCTCCAGTCCTTGTAAAGTTTGATGAATTTGTTCCACCTGTCCTCTGGCTTCATGAACCTCATTTAATTGCTGTTGAATGGCCGCGAACATTCCGTCCATTTGCTTGATCACCGAAAAAGAATCGTTTTCAACCAGAATGGTTTTTTCCCGCAGAAATTGATTGGTTTGTTCCACGTCCAATGCGGCGTATTTCACTTTTCCTATCAATTCATCCTGACTGTCTATCATATTGTTGACCCAACGTCCCAATGATCCAATTTCATCATTGATCAGAAGCCTTGTATCTAAGCGGGTAGTTAAGTCTCCGCCGCCTTCCGCAATTTTTCGCATCATATTGGTTAATTGCTTTAATCGAGAAGCAATAGGCACCAACCCTCTTTTATAAAACAAATAAGTGGCTAAAATGCCGTATAATCCATTGAGGAGCAAATCATACCAGGAAGGCGAAAATCCGAAAAATGATATACATTGGTTGAGAAGAACGCCGATGAAAATGTAAAAAGCAAAACGTATGCCTAATCGCCAGCTAATGGAGCGGGTACGGTACACCTCTTCTAAATCAGCCTCACACATCATTCCCCACACATCCAGAGATCCCGGCAGCTGAAACGTCACACCCTTCCCTATGACGGGGATATGACGGTAGTCAGGATATCCCGGGAAATGAACAAAAAGATTTTCCCCATTTCGAATCGTATTTTGAACACCGGGATGTAATTCTTTTGTGGCTGGATCGGTAAAACGAATTTCAAATTCTGTATGGTTCTTGATTTTAACCAATCCTCCGTCTTTCGTATGGACCCCGTCTTTTAAATTTTCGCCGAAAGTAAAGGTACGGTCTTCGAAACGGCTGCGTGATAAAGCAATTCCTTGGGGAAGAGACGGATCAAAATAGGATTTTACTAAAAAAATATAATTGTCACCGGAATCAGGATAAACGTGACCAGCCTCACGTTGAATGAGATCTCCGACTACATCATTGGGAACGCGTCCTGCCAAGATGGAATGCAGTTTCTCTTGCAAGATGACGGGCTGCAAGAATAATAACGTCACTTCATCGTGAAATTGGGATGTCCTTGGCCCAATCTCCAGAGTCGTGGGATCCAAATACGGACCGTATAAAAGACGTTCCTTCGTTTGAAGGACATAGTCGATCCCTTTTTTGAAAGAGTGATGATTGAAATCATTCTTATGGTTAGGAAAAGTCGTACTAGTCACTCTGTTTTCTGTATCCAACAGAAAAAGTTCTGTAAAATACCGGCTTTTTTTCAACATTTTTTTCAAATACAGATCAATCTCAGAAGGCAAAATGCGTTCAAACTCAGCAGTCATGTTTTCTAAAAAACTCCACTGTTCATTGGCCCATTCTGTTAATAATTCGACCCTCGTTTTGGCGATGTCTTCGAAAATTTCTTCAATGGTTCCCGTGCTTTTGCGATTTAATTGGTAGGACCACCACAGTGAAAATCCTTCTCGAACTCCCAAACCCTCAAATAACCCCAATTTTTCTACCTCCTTCAAAAAACGGCTGTAAAAGAAGCGCAATGGACTAACCGAAAATTATGTCAGAATATCTAACATATTATGTTAATATTATATTCTGATTAATCGTTATTTTCAAATCTTTTTTAAAATGTCATTCATTGTTCCAGATTGGTTAAAACCATTATATTTCCGAAGAAATTCCGATTTTTCAACGAAATTCAGACTGTCAAGTGTGTTTAACGGATGACTGAAAAGGGGGGCATAGTGAAAGTTTTTATCAAGAAGCCGATGACAAGTAGTATTATCGTTGGCACAGAAAGGAAGGCGGTATGATGCCATTGTAAAATCGCTTTTCAATCTTTCTCTTCAACGTAACAGATCGTTTTTTCAAAGAAACAATAAACCTTTCATCATTTTTCTTTCGAATATTTAAGGCATGAGGATCATTAAGGGGATCGACATCATAAAAGAACTTTGCAGAGCCCATAAAAAATGAAAATGGGCACTGCGTTTTTGAGGGAATCCAAAAATTAGAAGAAAACGTCGGCGGGAAGATGGGAAACGATATTGTTTCTCATCTTTTACATACTATGTTGAAGGACAATGCCGCCATAAGCGAAGGCAGCTACGATGACGAGAGCAGGGTGGAGTTTGAGTTTTTCCATCGCCCAAAAGGAAACGGCCGCAATGCCGAGAGAATGCCAAATTCCGATGGAAGAGATCGAGCTTTTTCCCATTTGCCAAGTAAGGACTACCATCATAATGGCAATGACCGGCTGTACTAAGAGAGTCATTCCTTTGACGACGAGTGAATGCCGGTGTTTTTCAAGTACTCTTAACAAAAAGATGAGCGCCGCAGCAGATGGTATGACAGTTGCTCCTAAAGCGACGAGCATGCCTACCCATCCGCCTGCATCAAACCCTACAAAGGCGGCAATTTTGGTAGCAATAGGGCCGGGAAGGGCATTTCCAAGGGCAAGCATATTGGAAAACTCTTGATTATTTAACCAATGGTAATGGGACACGATTTCTTCATACATTAAAGGAATAGACGAAGGGCCGCCGCCATATCCAAGGGCGTTTGCCAAAAAAAATCCGATCATCAGTTGAATCCAAACAGTCATGCTTTTTCGCTCTCCTTGTTTTTATGTTCTTTTTTCCATTTGGCAGCCGTCCGAAAATGGATGCTTCCATAGGCTAAAAAGAGAATGATCACGATGGCTGGATGAATATGGACCGTTTCTAAAAGCAGAAAGGCTAAAAGAAACATAGCGATGCCCATCACTTTTCCTAATCCATCGATCGTTTTTTTCGCAAATTCATAAGCCATGACCCCGAGCATGACAGCGACCACAGGCGCTACTCCTGCGATCATCCCGGCCACTACTTTTGAAGTGCTTAGCACGGAGACGACAGACAATAAAGCAATCATGGCAATGCAACTAGGAAGTATATGGGTTATGACGGCGAGAACCGCTCCGACGTTTCCTTTTAGTTTATAGCCAATGTAGGCGGCCATTTTCGTGGCAATCGGTCCCGGCAAAGCGTTTGCGATCGCTAACGTTTCTCCGAATTCATCATCTTCCATCCATCGATATCTTGTGACGGCCTCGTATCGAATCAGAGGGATAACGGATGGACCTCCTCCGTAACCGAGAATTCCGGTCCGAATCATCGCTATGGATAACTGCCAATAGAGCTTCCAAGAGTTGTTCAATACCCTTTCTCCTCCTTTTACTGCTGTCTCTTCTTCGTTTATACGTTTATCCGAGACCAAGGCAACAAGTCGTAAATATTCTGATTTCCGTCTCTTTCATGGAATATATGATTATAGGATGAAAAATAAATGATCCTAATGTTCTCTTAAAACAAAATTTCATTATGTTTGACTTTAAAACTGCTTTGCCCGTTTTCAAAGATAAACGGCCGTTAAAACAGCAAAACGATAAACATTCCCCGGCTCCCTTTAGGCCCATGTCAAGACCTCTCACTTAGCACTCCATTCATCGAACGGGAGTGTGAGGGGATTTTTCCAAGGAAAGATCGACGGACGTTTCCGGACGTACCTCAATCACTTCAAAAAACCGTTGATGAGCCGTGGTCGGGAAGGAGCTGCCGTCCTCCAAATTGTATGCTTTTTCCTTGCAAAAATCTAGAATGCGATTAAATTTTCGAAAAATTGGAAAAGATAATTAAAAAAGGAAATGAAAGGAGTAACAATGATGATTCAAGTCAAAGTGTTTGATTATGAGCATGAAAAAGACTTGGAAGAAGAAATAAACGCATTTTTAAAAACGGTGGATGAACCAAATATTGTGGACATAAAGTACCATATTGCAGCGATGCCGGAAGAGGAAGAAGAGCAAATTTATTGTTTCAGCGCGATGGTGGTTTACCGGAAAGAAAAACGATGAGCTGAATGGGTCTATGAAACTTTTCGGCTTTTTAAAAGCAAAGAATGAAAGAAAACGCCGTCTATGCAAACGGCGTTTTAGGTTGAAACGCAACTTCTATTAATTTTGTGTTGTCCGATATTTTGCGGCGTTCAGGCCGGCAAGCCGCCCTGTTACAAGAGCAGAGGTGATATTGTATCCTCCCGTATATCCATGGATGTCCATGATTTCACCGCAGAAAAACAAGCCCGGTCTTTTTTTGGATTCCATCGTTTTTGGCTCGATTTCTTTTACGGAGACGCCGCCGCCTGTGACAAACGCTTTTTCGAGTGGGAGCGTGCCGTTTACCTGAAAAGTAAAATGTTTGCACAGATGGACGAAATTCTTGATTCGATCTATTGGAAGAGTGCTGCAAGGCGTATTTTCGTCAATCTCAGCTTTTTTCAGCAAAAACAGCAAATATCTTTCGGGCAGCAGGCCTTTTAGAGTGTTCTTGACCGATTTTTTCGGATTGTTTTTCACTTCTTGATTCACTTTTTGAAACAGTTCTTCCTCGTGAAAGTCAGGAAGAGAATCTAGGTGCATTGTCACTTTATCCAAATTCCATTTTTTCATCGATTTGACGACAAACTGACTGCAGCGCAAGACGGCGGGTCCGGAAATGCCAAAATGAGTAAAAATCATGTCCATTTGATGAGTAATGATTTTTTTTCCTTTTGGATTGAGGACGCTTAAAGCGATGTCTTTTAGTGAAAGGCCCTGTAACCTTTTTTCTTGAATAAAGGGTTCGTCGCTCGTAACAGGAACTTCCGTCGGGTATAGTTCGGTAATGGTGTGGCCGGCTTTTTTCGCCCAAGGATAGCCGTCGCCGGTTGACCCGGTATGAGGCACTGATTTACCGCCGGTTGCGATCACGATGGCACGACCGTCAATGGTCGATCCGTCGGCCAAGACAATGGTGTGTTTATGGTCTGTTTCAAACAGAATATCTTTGACAGGGGAGTTCGTTCGAATTTCGACTTTCAATTCACTTAAACGGCGCAATAAGGCGTTGACGACTGATTGAGCGTTATCCGAAACGGGGAACATACGCCCGTGATCTTCTTCTTTCAATTGGACTCCTAACTGTTCAAAGAATGTAATAATATCCTCGTTATTAAAAATCGAAAAGGCACTGTATAAAAATCGGCCGTTTCCTGGTATATGCCGGATCACGTCCTCGATCGGCCGCCGATTCGTTACATTACAGCGTCCGCCGCCGGAGATGGCTAGTTTGCGGCCGAGTTTGTTTCCTTTATCTACCAAAAGAACATTTGCCTTCTTTTCGCCGGCTGCGATGGCCGCCATTAGACCGGCAGGACCGCCTCCAATCACAATGACATCATACATATTGTTACCACCTGCTTTACCATCTTTTTCGACACTAAAAAGACCATGAAAAAGTTTGTCAGAAACTATGTAAAGTTGTAAACTATGTCTTAGTGCATTTCAACATTTCTATGATCAGGAAGGGATGTTATGGCTTCAAAATTAATAAGAGGAACTTTTATTTTAACACTAGGTACGTTTATCTCAAAATTTATTGGCCTCTTTTATGTGATTCCCTTTTATGCCATTATCGGTGGGGAAGATGCCGCTTCGCTTTATCAGTACGGCTACGTTCCTTACATGATTTTTATCAGCATTGCCACAGCTGGTGTACCGCTGGCGGTATCAAAATTTATTTCCAAATATAATGCACTTGAAGAATATTCTGTAGGGCGAAGACTTTTTAGATCAGGACTCGTATTAATGACGATCACGGGTTTCTTGTCTTTTCTCGCCATGTATGAATTTGCGCCATTTTTTGCAAAACTTGTCATTACTAATAAAGATCAAACCTATTCGGTGGAAGACGTGGCTACCGTTATTCGGGCGGTTAGTTTCGCTTTGATTATCGTCCCGTTTATGAGTATCATGCGCGGCTTTTTCCAAGGCCACCAATCCATGGGACCGTCCGCTGTTTCGCAAGTCGTAGAACAGATAGCAC
The DNA here is from genome assembly GCF_038007225.1 of Bacillus sp. FSL W8-0102. Classification (NCBI taxonomy): domain Bacteria; kingdom Bacillati; phylum Bacillota; class Bacilli; order Caryophanales; family Bacillaceae; genus Bacillus; species Bacillus sp. FSL W8-0102. The sequence continues at coordinate 2,882,553 of NZ_JBBOWT010000001.1, read as the reverse complement.
GTATTTTATTTTTATTGATCGGGGCTTATGTCGTTTTGCATGTTCTGCATGGCACGATTGTTTCTGCGATCAGCGTCGCTACTTTTGCGGCCTTTATTGGGGCGGTTGCCGGCCTCCTGGTGCTGTTTTGGTATTATTGGAAACGAAAACGGCATTTGAACGAACTGCTGAAGCAGGACAGGGGAGAAGTGAGTGTTTCTCTCTTTGATATGTATAAAGAAATTTTTGTTTCCGCGATTCCATTTGTTTTTGTCGGCATCGCCACTTCACTGTATCAGCTGGTGGATATGGTGACGTTTAACCGAGCGATGACCGCTATTGGACAAGCCAAAGCGGCTGTTCCTGCTTTCGGTATTTTAAATTTCAGCTCGCAGAAATTGGTCATTATTCCGGTTTCGCTTGCTACTTCTTTTGCCATGACGCTTGTACCGTTAGTGACAGAATCCTTTGTTTCAGGAAATATGAAACGGGTAAACGATCAATTAAATCAGACGTTCCAAGTGCTGTTATACTTGACGGTCCCGGCTTCTCTCGGCATATCTCTGCTGGCAGAGCCGTTTTACACAGTCTTTTATGAACATAGCACTCTTGGCACGGAAATTTTGCAGACATATGCCCCTGTGGCGATTTTGTTTGCGCTTTTCCAAGTAACGGCAGGGATTTTACAAGGAATTAACGAACAACGCTTTACCGTCTTCAGCTTACTTGTGGGAATTCTTTTAAAACTTAGTTTGAACATTCCTTTGATTAAAATGTTTCAAACAGAAGGAGCTATCTATGCGACGGCGATCGGTTACATGGTTTCCATTATCATCAATCTTGTGGTGATTAAAGCATTTACGTCCTATTCTTATCGAGTGGTTTTTCGTCGGACGGTATTAATCCTTCTGTTTAATTTGATCATGTCGATTTGCGTGATCGTCGCCTATCATCTTCTTGCGCATTTCTTGAACCCGGCAAGCAAGCTTCAAGCATTGATCATAATCGGAATATGTGCTTTGGTGGGGGCTTCCGTCTATTTTTATTTAAGTTACCGCACTAAATTAATAGGGAAAATGTTCGGCAAGAAAGCGACGCTTCTCGGGAAAAAATTGAGAATATCTAGGGGATTATGATGATCCTTTTGCTTTTAGCTGCTTGTGGTTCCCATCTTCAAGGAGGTTCATGATGAGAATTGATCGCATGCTGGCCAATCTCGGCTATGGAAGCAGAAAAGAAGTGAAAAGTCTGTTGAAAAAAGGGGCGGTGCTCGTGAATGGGGCACCGGTCAAAGATGGGAAAACGCATGTTCAACCACAAACGGACAAGGTAGAAGTTTTGGGGGAAATCGTTCATTACAAAGAATTTGTCTATTTTATGATGAATAAACCAGCCGGTGTTATTTCCGCCACAGAAGATTTATATGAGGAAACAGTTGTAGATTTGCTGGATCCAAAAGATCAGGTGTTTCAGCCGTTTCCGGTTGGAAGGCTTGATAAAGATACAGAGGGCCTATTGCTGTTGACCAATGATGGTCAGTTGGCTCACCTGCTTTTGTCCCCTAAAAAGCATGTTCCGAAAACCTATTTTGCCGTAATTGCAGGAGAAGTGACGGAAAATGACCGAAACGTTTTTTCAAAAGGCATCGAACTGGATGACGGATATGTAACGAAGCCGGCTCAATTGAACATTCTTCAAAGCGGGATTCGTTCTCATATTGAGTTAACGATTACTGAAGGGAAATTTCATCAAGTCAAAAGAATGTTTGAAGCCGTCGGAAAACGAGTCATCTATTTGAAGCGTCTTAAAATGGGGCCACTCACATTGGATGAAGAACTGAAACTAGGAGAGTATCGGGAATTGCGGCAAGAGGAGATCGCTTCCTTGCAGCAGTACGTCCTGATGCGAAAAAACAGCGAAAGATAAAAAAGAAAAGCGATTTCCCGTCCGATTAAGCGGGAATCGCTTTTTTTCGCATTAGGATATTTTCACTTTCTTAGACGTTGTTGTCCATTTGCCCCTGCTAGGGCTTTGAACTAAATCATTGTAAACTAACACATTTAAGTCGCGTTGGATAGTGCGAGGAGTGATGCCAAACTCATCGACAATCTGTTGCGTAGTGACAGTTCCATTTTCTTTAATGAACATGTAAACGGACTTAATCCTAGTCAACATCCGATTGGTTGAAGGTTTCAAAAAACCACTCCCTCTTCTTTTTTCCAGAGGCAATAACAACGGACGACTTATGTGGTATACTTTTATGTAACGATTTTCGTTTCAGACAACTCCTTTGCAAAGAAATTTAAGATGTCTGATAATTACATTATACCCCTTTAGATGATATTTTACTATTAAAAAAACTTGAATTTACTGAAATTTTGCCCCAAATGTGGATAATTTATCCCATTGTCGTAAAATAGCAGTTTTTGATTAAAGGTTTTTTCAATGGCGAAATGTTTTTTTTGCAGGCCGGGAAGAGTAAAATAAAAGAAGAAAGTAAAGAGTTAAAGGAGAACAAAATATGGCTGAAATTCATTGGAACGAAGAAGTCGAAAAAAGAAAAGAGGAATTGATTCGCGATTTGCAATCATTGATTCAAATAAAAAGCGTTTTGGATGAAAGCCATGCGACGAGTGACGCTCCGTTAGGAAAAGGAGTAAAAGAAGCGCTTGAATTTATGCTGAAATTGGGAGAAAGAGATGGATTCAGCAGCCGCAATGTCGGAAATGTGGCAGGTCATATTGAATTTGGCCAAGGGGATGAGCTTTTAGGAATCCTTTGTCACGTGGATGTTGTTCCAGAAGGAGACGGCTGGTCTGTGGAGCCGTTCGGCGGGGAAATCAAAGACGGAAAAATATTTGGGCGTGGCTCCATCGATGACAAAGGTCCGACGATGGCGGCTTATTATGCGATGAAAATTGTTAAGGATCTTGGAGTGCCGATTAACAAACGGGTTCGAATGATTATCGGAACGGATGAAGAGAGCGATTGGCGCTGTGTCGACCATTATTTTCAGGTCGAGGAAATGCCGACTTTTGGATTTGCTCCCGACGCGGATTTTCCTATTATTTATGCAGAAAAAGGAATTGCTGATTTTGATATCGTGCAAACGGCAAAAGAGAAGGATGCGGCCGAAAGCGAGGTAGAAGTGCTCTCCTTTCAATCGGGAAGACGGTATAATATGGTCCCTGATCACGCAAAAGCGGTTTTGATGGTTCATCATGGGGAAACAAAAATTTTGCAGCAGTTTTCCAATTATTTGAGCGAAAACGGTTTGCAGGGCAAGTATTTCATGGACAGAGGCGATCTGGTCCTGGAAATGGAAGGAATATCCGTGCATGGCTCGGAGCCTGAAAAAGGAAAAAATGCGGGTTTGTATTTATGTGATTTCTTATCTCGTTTAGATCTGCCAGAATACGAAAAAGATTTTTTCCAATTTGTTTCTCATTATTTCCATCAAGATTTCACAGGAGATTCATTAGGCCTCGCTTATGAAGATGATATAACAGGCAAATTATCGTTGAATGCTGGCATTCTTTCTTTTGATCGGGATCGTGGAGGAAAAATAGGGATCAGTATGCGTTATCCTGTCACCTTTCCTCTTAAAGATCGTATAGATCAGCTAAAAAACATTCTTCGTGAAAAGAGATTGGCCATTGAAAATTTCTCTGACAGCAAACCTCATCATGTAGACAAAGACCATCCGTTTATTCAAACGTTGGCGAATGTATATGAACAGCAAACCGGTGAAAAAGCGGAACTTTTGGCCATTGGCGGAGGAACGTACGCACGGTCGCTTGATACGGGGGTTGCTTTTGGAGCTCTTTTTCCAGGAAGACCGGACGTCGCCCATCAAAAAGATGAGTATATGTTTTTAGAAGATTTATGGAAAGCAACCGCGATTTATGCTCAAGCCATATATGAATTAACAAGATAATAGAAAAAGCTGACGGCAATTGGATTGATTTGATTGAGTTTTCAATGAAGAGGGAATGGGGGAGATACCGATGGAATGGGTACTGTTAAATGGGGAGTTTTTCCCGAGAAAAGAAGCCAAAGTGGATATTGAAGACCGCGGCTATCAATTTGGCGATGGAATCTATGAAGTCATCAGGGTTTATCATGGTAAAATGTTTGCTGTCGATCAGCATCTGTCTCGCTTTCAATCAAGTGCGGAAAAAATTTCCCTTCAAAATCCTTATACAAATGATGAATGGAAAGCCTTGCTTGAAGAATTAATTGACAAAAATGAGTTGGATGGAGGAAGCGTCTATTTACAATTGACACGCGGTGCGTCTCCTAGAGCTCACGCCTTTCCTGATTCAAGCGTTTTACCTGTCGTGGTGGCATATACTAAATCATTCGAAAGGCCTGACAAGGAAAGAAAATATGGCGTGAAAGCGCTGTTTGTGGAAGATATTCGCTGGCTGCGATGCGATATTAAAAGTTTAAATTTGCTGGCGAATTTGCTGGCAAAGCAAAAAGCGGCTTCCGAGGGGTGCTATGAAGCGGTGCTTCATCGTGGAGAAACTGTAACGGAAGGCGCCTCTTCCAATATTTTTATTGTGAAAAACGGAGTTGTGCAAACACATCCGGCAAACAACTTGATTTTAAACGGAATTACTAGGCAGGTAGTCATTTCGTTATGCCAAGCAAACAGCATTCAAGTGGACGAAAAGCCGTTTACGAAACAAGAACTGCTGCAAGCAGATGAAGTATTTCTTACTTCCACTACGTCCGAAGTTCTTCCTGTTGTGGAAGTAAACGAGAAGCCGGTGGCTGATGGAAAACCAGGTGCGGTTACGTTAAAAATACAGGAGTTGTTAGAAAAAGAAATCGAAGCTTTAAGTAAAATTACTGAAGGATAGAGATAGAACAGAAAAAGAAAGAATAGTGGTTTAGCCAAAGCTTTTCAGAAGGGATAGAAGGCTTTGGCTTTTTTTATGAATGTGACCCCTTGCGGATTCCGGGCAAAAATATAGATAGAAAAATACCCCACCAAAAGGTTCGGCAAAAACGTGGTTTTTCCGTTATTTTTGATGGGTCCAGCATATTCCTTGGGGAGTAAGGAATACTGCTGGTGGACAGACACGAATGATTAATATCGGAAAAGATCGCTTGATAAATAACGTTCGCCTGTATCAGCTGTCATACAAACAACGACGTCATCTTTTGAAAGCTCGCTTGCTACTTTGATGGCAGTAAAGCAAGCAGCACCGGATGAAGGACCGACAAGAATACCTTCTTCTTTGGCCAACTTGCGGGTCATTTCATATGCTTCTTCATCTTTTACTAAATGGATTTGATCATATACTTCCGTATTCAAGGTGGCAGGAATAAATCCCGGACTTGTCCCTACAAGTTTATGTTTTCCTGGTTTTCCGCCCGATAATACCGGCGATCCATAAGGTTCGGCAACATGGATTTTGAGATTGGGATAGTGTTCCTTCAGTACTTCACCGGTTCCGGTAATCGTTCCTCCAGTACCGGATGTCGCTACAAAAGCCGTCAACTCTTTTCCGAGTTCTTTCATGGCCTCAACGATTTCGATAGCGGTAGTGCGGCGATGGGCATCCGGGTTGGCGGGATTTTCAAATTGCATGGGGATAAAGCTATTTGGTATTTCCGCAGCCAATTCTTTCGCCTTTTTGATGGCTCCGGGCATTTTTTCGTTTCCTGGAGTCAGAACGACTTCGGCGCCGTATGCTTTTAATAAGTTAATGCGCTCTTTTGTCATGGTATCCGGCATCACGATAATGGCGCGATATCCTCTAGCCGCTGCATTCATCGCTAGACCAATGCCGGTATTGCCGCTCGTTGGTTCAATAATGGTGGATCCTTTTTTCAACAGTCCCGCTTTTTCTGCTTCCACAATCATATTATACGCGGCGCGGTCTTTTACACTTTTGCTCGGATTGAAATATTCCAGCTTTAAGTAAATATCGGCCCCGTTTTTGGGATTAAGACGGTTTAGTTTTACCAAAGGTGTATTGCCGATTAGATCAGCTATGTTTTGAACGATCTTCATTGTTTACGCCTTCCTTTCTAATCTTCATTATTCATCATACCTATTCTTAGAGGTCTAATCAACTTTTGCAGATTTTATACTTTTTCCCATTTTTTGATACAATGTAATTATTATTTTGGGATAGTGGCTCGATTTTTAGACATCATGTGCTGGAGGGCCAATCATAGGAGTGGTGGAAGTGAAAACTCATTATTTTTTTGCTTTAAGGCTGCCTGATGAAACAAAAGAATATTTGTATTCTTGGCGGCGCCAATTTTCATTGCCGTTCAAACGTTGGGTGCACCCGAACGATTATCATATTACGTTCGCTTTTTTAGGCGACGCAGATCCAAAGCCGTTACAAGAAGCGGTGGATACAGTAAAACGGATCGTCGAAAAAACGCCGCCTTTTTCCGTGCAGATTGACTCTATCGGAACATTCGGCCGTAAAGAATCTCCCCGAATTTTTTGGGCAGGAACAAAACGGAACAACCGCCTCTTCGATATTCAAAAACAAGTATTCCAAGCTGCGAAAGAGGCAGGTTTTCAGTTGGATTCTAAACCATTCCGCCCTCATATTACGCTGGCGAAAAAATGGAATGGGGATATTTCGTTTACAGATGCAACCGGTTTTTTGTACGCCAAACCACCTTCCCATATTTTTCAAGCAGACTCAGTGGTGTTGTATCAGACCCATTTAGACCGTTCGCCCATGTATGAAGAAATTGTCCGGTTTTGTTTCGAAAATAAGGAAGGAAAGGAATAGAAAAGAAATGGCTCAGTTAATTAAGCTCCAAGATTATGTGTCTCGATATCAACAAGATGTGTACCGTTACCCATCCCAATTTATCCGATTAAAAAAACAACAGTGGGACAAGTTTGTGAATTGGAGCGAAATGCAAAAACAAGAGCATGAGGGGTGGGCGCAAGAGGAATCCCTTTTTTATGAAGATGAGAACAAGGAAAAAACAAATATGTTCCATAAATTGAAAAATATGTTTCGAAAAAGGAATTTTTCGATGGATGAAGGGGAAAATGAAAAGAAAGAGTCTCCCTTTTTTCAAATGGATCTTTCGAATATGAACGAATTGGAGTTAAAACAATTTTTTCTCGATCAGCTGTTTGAATTTCAAATCAAGTGGGCAAGTTCCACTTTAACAGAAACATCATATATTGATTACAAATATTTTTATGATGAACGCTTAAAATATTTTCTGCAAAGATTTCCAGATACGTTTCTCGTTATGTATAAACCGATATTGGCTTTGAAAAAGGCGCCGGTCGAATTGGATGTTCTCTTGTTGACGCCCACTGAACTATGGTGTCTTACTTTTTTGGAGGAGGAAAACCGGGCTGTTTATTTTGGATCCTCAGATCGATTCTGGATCAAAAAAATAGGAAAAAAAGAGAAAAAAGTGTTAAGTCCGGTTCTTTCTTTGCAAAGAATGGGGGTCATCGTGTCTAAGTTATTTCGTACGTACAATGTGGATTTTCCGGTGAAAAAAGCGGTCATATCGCGAAACGGCTACATTGATTATCCATCTCCTCCTTTTGATCTCCACATTTTCGATAAAAAAAGCTATCCGAAATGGTTTGAATCGATGAGAGAGTTCCGTTCCCCGTTAAAAATGAAGCAATTAAAAGCGGCCAAAACCGTTTTGGAATTTGCGGAAACCAACAGCATCAATAGGCCGGAGTGGGACGATGAGGCGGAATGGCCAGATCATGAAATTGGAATCGGAGATGAAGCAGAAGATAGAACACTTTGAAAAGCACAAAAGTTGTGCTTTTCATTTATCACCAACTGCCTGACCGTTTGATAAAATTCGATCAGAGGGGGCAAAAGCTGGATTCTTTTAGCTGTATAATCGGATCAATTTCATCATCCGGCTGTAATTTTTCAGAGTTGTATAGGTTTCTGTTGACAAGAAAATGATGATAAAAAAATTTCCACTTTCAGAGTGCTCAGATGACAAAAAGAATTTTTATAAATGAATGGGCGGCATCGTCTCCTTGGCTAATGATCTGTTAAGCGGGAGCAAGGACTGAAACAGTGGAAAGGAAAGAAGGATGTATGCTTCCTAAAAATCAATCGTTTCATGCCTACCAAGATGAGTTGGATGTCTTCACTATTTTTCTTTCATACGATTACTTTCAAGGAGAATCGTCTTCTTTTCGACTAAAAACGGAAGATGCCATAATTGACTTGAACATACTGGAGAAACTGGATTCAGAATACGGCAGAACATATCGTTGCGAATCTCCGGTGGTTCCGGTTTTCGGGAAAAGTCATTATATTTTGGATGAAAGAGGGCAAGAAACGTTATTACTTGTCGGCAAAGTTATTCGTACGCAAGAGTTCGACCAAATGTTTTTTTATGAGGGAAAAGATTTGGGAGCTCATTATACAAAGGAAAGGACCGTTTTTAAAATATGGTCGCCGGCAGCGATAGAGGCGAAAGTCCATGTAAAAAGAAGAGGGGCAATCAATTGGGAAACGTTTTCGCTCATTCGGGAAGAACGAGGAGTTTTTTCTGCTGTCGTGAAAGGCGATTGGGAACAATCTTGCTATTATTACGAAGTTTTTATAAATGGAGAATGGAGAAAAGCGGCTGATCCATATGCAAAAGCAGTCAGTCTGAACAGCGAGTACAGTTGCGTCGTCGATCTCGGCAAAACCAATGTTAAAAGAGTTTCTCCTCCGTCTTTTGGATCGCCCGTCAATGCAATCATATACGAAACGTCGATTAGAGATCTCACCATTCATCCTGACAGCGGAGTAAAGAACAAGGGAAAATATTTAGGAGTTGCGGAAAAAAATACGAGAGGAAAGACGGGAGGAATAACGGGTTTATCTTATATCAAAAATTTAGGAATCACCCATATCGAATTTCTTCCTTTTCACGATTTTTACGGCATTCCTGACGATAAACCGGAAGAATCATACAATTGGGGGTATAACCCTCTATTTTATAACGTACCTGAAGGATCTTATGCAAGTGAGCCTCAAAACCCTTACAATCGGATTCTAGAGTTAAAGGAAATGATTGAAGCCGTTCACTCTGAAGGAATGCGAGTCATAATGGATGTTGTTTACAACCATTTGTATGAACGGGAGAGCTCCGCTTTCGAACAACTTGTTCCGGGGTATTATTTTCGTTTTGATGAAAACGGGCGGCCGTCCAATGGCACCGGAGTTGGAAATGACTTTGCTTCTGAACGGCTGATGGCCCGAAAATTCATTCTGGATTCCATTGAGTTTTGGTTGAAAGAATATAATGTTGACGGGTTTCGTTTTGATTTAATGGGTATTCTCGATGTAGAAACGATGAAAGAAGCAGTAAAAGTGGCTCGCTCTTACAAGCCGGACTGTCTTATCATCGGGGAAGGATGGGATTTGCCGACGCCGCTCGCCCGCCAGCAAAAAGCTGCGCTTCATAATCAGCATATACTTCCCGAAATTGGCCAGTTTAATGATTTTTTCCGCGACTCCGTAAAGGGGAGCGTATTTCATCTTTCGGACAAAGGCTTTGCTCTTGGAAAGCTGGATATGTATGAAAAAGCTTTCCATGCGGTGTGCGCAAGCATCCCTTTAGAAGGCAGAACGGGAATATTTACAGAGCCGCTGCAATCTGTAAATTTTGTGGAATGCCATGATAATCATACTTTGTGGGATAAGTTAATGGCTTGTTTTCCAAACCAAGAGGAGGAAAACCGTCGCCGCCACCTTTTAGCTACTGCTATGGTTTTGCTTTCCCAGGGGATTCCTTTTCTTCACAGCGGCCAAGAGTTTTTTCGGACAAAAAAAGGGGTTGGAAACAGCTATAACAGCGAAGATGAAATCAACTGGCTGGATTGGAGCAGGAAGGAGAATTATAAAGACGCCGTTGATTATATAAAAGGTTTGATTGAAATTCGGAAAAATCATGGAGCTTTCCGCTTGCAAACTGCTGAGGAGATCCGAAAGCATTTGAAAAAATGGACAGTAAGGGAGGGAATCGTATCAGTTTTAATGGACGACGTGGGCGGCAAGGGACCTTGGAATAAGATTCTCGTCGTGTTTTATCCGAATGAATTGTCTGGAGAAATGGCTCTTCCCGGCGAGTTTGCTTGGAAAGTGATTGCGGATGAGAACCGTGCAGGCATTCAACCAATCCGAGAAGTGGAAAAGACGCTTGTCCTTTCTCCTATTAGCTGCTATGTATGTGTTCAATAGTAGGAATCTTTTTTATCGTCTCTGTTCATACCATGGATTTTGTTTGTTGGACGAACGGGGCAGAATAATAATTTAGAAAGCGGCAAGTCTTTTTTTTCGCGAACTTGTTTCTATTTTTTTAAATAATGAGTTTAGATCCTTTCAACACGAGGAAAGCGAAACTTCCGTCAAGTGGGGACTGCTGATGATTAGTTGGATACAACGGTCATTTTGAGGCAATTGTCCTTTAAAATCGAACCCCTATTTTGCTTGTGATGAGAAAAAGGGACCCTCTGCTTTTTCAAGCGAAGTCCATTGGTCATTGGTCGGACCATTGCCTTCGTATTGCGCTGAAGTCGTTTTGGACGGCATCTTGACGAAAACACTCGAAAGAAGATAAAATTTAAAAAGTAGTTTCAATTGAAAAGCGGATGTTGAATTGAAGGAAAGCTGAATGGAATAGAGTATGATCGTTTTACTTGGAATGATTTCATTCAGTGGTAGCTTGCCCGTTTGGATCGATCGGACGGAAAGCTTAAAAATATAGGAGAATCGGATTGCGCAATAAGATGGATAATCAATCGGGAAAAGAGCGTATGGACAAAGCTGCCAAAATAAAATTAAATAAATTGGAACATTTGTTTGATCAAGAATGGGAGATTATCCCCGCCGGAGGACTTACTGGCGAAGCTTTTTTTGCCAAGCATGAAGAACAGAGGCTTTTTTTAAAGCGAAATTCTTCGCCTTTTCTTGCTGCTTTGTCAGCTGAGGGAATCGTTCCCAAACTTGTGTGGACGAAAAGGTTAGAAAGCGGGGATGTGATTACCGCCCAGCATTGGCTGAACGGCAGAGAACTGTCTCCTGATGAGATGGTGGACAGAAGGGTGACGAAATTACTAAAAAAAATTCATACATCTAAACCGCTTTTGACAATGCTGGAGCGACTTGAAAAGCGCCCGGTTCAGCCGGAAAAGCTGTTGCTGGAAGTCCAAGATGGAATTGACTTGAATTTGCTGCAGCATCCTACCATTCAAAAAGCCATTGAGTTTCTGCAAAAAAAGGTCAAGTTCATTCGCTATGACGATTATGCCGTTTGCCACGGAGATGTCAACCATAACAACTGGCTGCTTTCCGAAGGCAATCGTTTGTATTTGATTGACTGGGACCGCCCTCTTATAGGCGATCCGGCCATTGATTTGGGCATGCTTCTATATTGTTATATCCCCGGAAATGATTGGGAAGAGTGGCTTAGGTTGTACGGAATGGAACTGACTACTCACCTTCAATTGCGGATGAAATGGTATGTGGTGATGCAAACCATATTATCTATTCAATGGCATAAAGATAAAAGCCGTTTTCATGAAATGAACCGCTGGCTTACCTTTCTCCATAACATCTTATGATCGTGTTAAGACAATTGGTCTATATCGCTGACCCATTGAGATAAGTGGTTTTGATGGGCTTGGATGTGCTCATCCAAATGTTGTGTATATTGACCATCTTGGCTGTATTGATAAATTTCCTGTAATGTTGATTTGACACCTTGATCAACGTTTGCATTGGCCATCAACGATTTTGCCAGTCTTTCGAGCTGTTCGCATTCGGAGACGGTTCCGCAACAATCCAGTTGATGGTCGCTTAAAATATCTCTTAATAATTGTGCTTGATCCTTCCATGTTAAAGGCATGGCACTCATCCTTTCTTTCGCATCATATAAGGAATTCTCTTATTTTAGTGTCGGGAATTCTTTTTTTTTTATGCATGAAGATTATGAACGAATAGACAGTGGGGGATTTTTAATGCGTTTACGAAACAAACCTTGGGCTAAAGAAAAAATTCGGCAATATCCACAATATGTGATTCCTGAACCTGAAAAGCAAAAAGGAAAATGGCGGGAAATGTTCGGAAATGATCAGGCGATCCATTTGGAAATTGGCACAGGAAAAGGACAGTTTATTGTGGGGATGGCTCGATTACATCCTGATGTCAATTTTATTGGAATTGAACTGCAAGAAAGCGTGATTGTATCTGCGCTTGACAAAGTCATAGAGGCAGAATTGCCGAATGTAAAGCTGTTGAATGTGAACGCTGGTCATTTAACCGATTTTTTTGCCAATGGAGAAATCGAAAGAATTTACTTGAACTTCTCAGATCCTTGGCCAAAGAAACGACATGAAAAACGGCGATTGACTTACAAAAATTTTTTGAAAGCCTATGAGGAAATTTTGGCGGAGGGCGGCGAGATCCATATGAAAACGGATAATCAAGGATTGTTTGAATACTCGCTTGTCAGCTTCTCGCAGTACGGTCTTATTTTAAAGGATGTGAGTCTTGATCTTCACAACAGCGATTATCAAGAAAATGTCATGACCGAATATGAAGAAAAATTTTCGCAAAAAGGAAATAGAATTTATCGCTGTGAAGTGCAGTTTCCGGCAAAAAAGGCAGAGGAGAATGAAGTTTTGCTTTAAAAAGGGGCCTTAACAAAACCGAAAAAAAAGAGATGATTTTTCCACAAATCAACTGTCCGTTTTCGAAGTGGGAAAGCGTTTTGTCAGTGCCAACGGGAACGATCGGACCGAACCCGTTGGCGAGCGATTAGGAAAGGCGATAGACGTCCATAATGGTTCCGGTGCTGGCATCGGCGATAAATTCATATTGCTCCAATTCGCCATCCCGTCTTCTGGAAATTCCGCCTTTATAAACAGTTGTGTCAATTCCAAGTTTTTGATATTGCTCCGGTTTCATTTGAATCCATGACCCTTCAATGATTCCTTCTTTGTTAAAAGCTTCCTTGACGCGGGCAAGGACTTTTTCAGCTGCAACGGTAGGCGAGGACGTTACCGCTTTTTGGGCAAACAACGCGCCTGCTGCACCGGCGACTGCACCTAATGTAAAAGACTTCCACCCAATTCTCATGAGCACACCCCCAAAAAAGTTACTATTTTCAGTATACATGAATTTGAAAAATTCGCCATAAGCAGGGGAGCTCAATTGGAAAAGGGTTTCAAAGTTTTGTAAAATAACAATGTACATAGTTTTGCAACAACGAAAAGGAGCATGATCTCATGAATCAAGAAACGTTGGAATTGTTTCGACAATTAACTGAACTTCCGGGAGCTTCCGGAAATGAACATGCTGTACGTGCATTTATGAAGGAACAGCTTTCTCAATACGCTGATGAAGTAGTGCAAGATCGGCTAGGGAGTATTTTTGGGGTCAAAAAAGGAAACGGACCTGTCGTGATGGTAGCTGGTCATATGGATGAAGTAGGATTTATGATTACTTCGATTACGGATAACGGAATGCTCCGATTTCAGCCGCTGGGAGGCTGGTGGAATCAAGTTCTGTTAGCGCAGCGTGTACAAATTATAACGGAGAACGGACCGGTAATCGGTGTGATTGGATCCATTCCTCCCCATTTGTTAAGTGAAGAACAGCGGAAAAAACCGATGGAAATAAAAAATATGCTCATTGATATTGGAGCGGACGACCGCGAAGATGCGGAACGGATTGGCATTAAACCGGGGCAGTTTGCCGTGCCGATTTGTCCGTTTACTCCATTGGCTAATCAAAAGAAAATTTTAGCCAAAGCTTGGGATAATCGCTATGGATGTGGGCTTGCCATCGAATTGTTGAAGGAAGTAAAAGATGAAACGCTTCCTAATACGCTTTATTCTGGAGCGACTGTTCAAGAAGAAGTCGGCCTTCGAGGTGCGCAGACAGCTGCCAATATGATTAAGCCGGATATTTTCTTTGCGTTGGATGCAAGTCCCGCCAATGATATGTCCGGAGATAAAAATCAATTCGGTCAATTGGGGCAAGGGGCTTTGATTCGTATTTATGACCGGACGATGGTAACTCATAGAGGAATGAGAGAATTTGTTCTCGATACGGCAGAATCGAATCAAATTCCTTATCAGTTTTTTGTTTCACAAGGAGGGACGGATGCCGGAAGAGTGCATTTGTCCAATGAAGGCGTCCCTAGTGCGGTGATCGGGATTTGTTCCCGCTATATTCATACGCATGCCTCGATGATTCATGTAGATGATTACCAAGCTGCTAAAGAATTATTGATTAAGCTAGTTCGTTCATGTGATCAATCAACGGTTGAGGCCATTCGGAATAACGGGTAATGGAATATTGGAAGACATTCCATCCGTTAATGGATTTTTCTAAAAGATGTGACTGCCGGAACGGAAAGGTTTTTCATTTATAGAGAAAGTGGTTTGGTTGAGACAGAGGGAGTGGCAATCCGTGAAAATAGCGGTGGGGTCAAAAAATGCAGCAAAAATCGCTGCCGTGAAAGAAGGAATCCAATTTGTTCAATTGAGTGCCGAAGTACTTTCGGTTGACGTCGAATCGGGGGTAAGCAATCAGCCTTTTTCGGATGAGGAAACAATAAGAGGGGCCGTCAAACGAGCGGAAAGAGCATTGTCGGCGGAAAATGCTGATGTCGGAATCGGTTTGGAAGGCGGTGTAACGGAAACGCCGCAAGGTCTTTTGCTTTGTAACTGGGGAGCTCTGTCGGAAAAAGGAAAAGAGCCTATTGTTGCCGGAGGAGCCCGAATTCTCTTGCCAAAAGAGATTGCCGAAAGATTAAGAGCGGGGGAAGAGTTGGGACCGGTGATGGATGAATTTTGCCGCAGAAAACAAATCCGTGAAAAAGAAGGAGCTGTAGGCATTTTTACTAACGGGCTTGTCACAAGAAAAAACATGTTTTTCCATGTGATGAAGCTGCTCCTCGGACAATGGCTGTACCGAAAGAATGAAAGGTAAGATCTTATTCTTATAAGGATATAGCCATTGAAGCCCCCGGCTTGTTTGTTGAAATAAATTTTTGTTTTTTAGGTTAACTCTTGACAGGTTTCCAAATTCAAGCAAAAGGGATCTTTGCTTGTCGATCAGAACAAAGCGCTCGGTGGCTTAAAAAAAACGAATGAAGTTTTTTGCGGCATGGTGAGCGCTATTCTTCATTTTATTGGCCAGTTTATGATAATCTTATGATAGATTAGGATGTATCTTTCTCTGTGTGTTTTTAAAGGATTCGATTTCCAATATTTATTAAATGAGAATGGTCAGGAGGAATAAACGATGCAAGAATTAAAATCAATAGAACAATTTGAAGAACTTAAAAATAACGGGAAACACATTTTTCTTTTTTCAGCAGAATGGTGCGGAGATTGCCGCTTTTTGGAACCTTTTCTTCCTCAAATTGAAGCAGAGCACCCGGATTATACGTTTGTCCATATTGACCGGGATGAATATATCGACCTTTGCCAACAATTAGACGTTTTTGGAATTCCTAGTTTTATTGCTTATGAAGACGGAAAAGAGCTTGGAAGGTTTGTCAGCAGAGACCGTAAAACAAAAGAAGAAGTGGATCAGTTTATTGACAGCCTCCAAAAATAAGTTCCTTTGGACAGGAGGAAAATTCATTGGACAGTAAAGCGCTGCGAAAGGAATTGGAAAAACGATTAAAATCAGAAAACCGCCTTTTTACATTTGATCGGGAAAAAGATGTTTTACGAATCGAGGACAAGGAAACGAGAAAAGGGGTCAATGTTTCACTCCCTCCCATTCTAGGCAGATGGGAAACAATGAAAGAGAAAGCAATCGATGAGGTTGTTTACTATGTCAATGAAGCGCTGGCTGTCATGGGAAAAGAACCAAGCTTATCGGAAAGAGAAAAGTACATTTATCCGGTTATTCGCTCCACATCTTTTCCAAAGGAAGCGAAAGAAGGCGTACCTTTTTTGTATGATGATCATACGGCCGAAACAAGAATATATTATGCCCTTGATATGGGGACTACTTATCGGTTGATTGATAAGGAACTGTTGGAAAAGGAAAACTGGGATGCCAGAAGAGTGAGAGAGACGGCGAAATTCAACGCCCGCTCCCTTTCTACTTCCGTTAAAAAAGATGAGGTAGAGGATAATGTTTTTTATTTTTTAAATACAAATGACGGGTATGATTCAAGCCGAATTTTAAACGAAAAATGGCTTTCTGAGATGGAGGAGAAAGTCGAAGGTGTGATGACTGTCTCCGTGCCTCATGCAGATGTGCTGATCATCGGGGATATCCGCAATGAAACCGGATATGACATATTGGCCAATATGACGATGAGCTTTTTTGCCAACGGACGGATACCGATTACGGCTTTGTCATTTTTGTATGAAAATGGCAAGTTGGAACCGATTTTTATTTTAGCCAAAAACAAAAGAAAATGAAGGGATGGAAGATTGTAAGTGAACGTATTTTATAATCGAAAAGGTGTAGGGGATACTCTACTAATATCGATCAAAGATTTTCCGCAAGAGGAAATTGCCGTAGACGTGCGAAAAGAGGCGGCCAGAATTTATCATGAACCAACCAATGAAACGGCTGGTTATAATATTTTTCATATATCCAAATTCCTGGAAATTGAAGGTAATGGCCCCGTCGACATGAACGAAGACCTTCTCGGCAAAATCAACCGGATTTTGCAGGAGTGCGGTTTTGATGAAACGTTAGAAGGAGATTTTTCTCCTAAATTTGTGGTAGGATATGTGAAAGAAAAGGAAAAGCATCCTAATGCAGATAAATTGAGCATCTGCCAAGTCGACGTAGGAAATGAAACATTGCAGATTGTATGCGGAGCACCTAATGTGGAGGCGGGCCAAAAAGTGGTTGTCGCCAAGATCGGCGCTGTCATGCCAAGCGGAATGGTTATAAAAGATGCGGAGCTGCGAGGAGTTCCTTCGAAAGGCATGATCTGTTCGGCTCGCGAGCTTGAGCTGCCGAATGCTCCTAAAGAAAAAGGAATTTTAGTTTTATCAGATGAATATGAAGTCGGCCAGCCGTTTTCCTTTTAATGGATAATGGCCAGTGAATAAAGATGTGAACAAGGGTTTGGTTCTTTCAACCTTTATAGGAAGATGATTGTATCCTATTAATGGTTGTAGAAGGATCGGACCCTTTATTCGTTTCAATGGATTTCTTGTTGTGGATATTGAAAGGATCGGTTGAAAAGTGAGCAGCGAGTAAAGATTGGATGGTATTTCTGCAAAAATGATTTTCCGAGATTTTCAGTATAGAAAGATCTAGGTGGAGTCTGTTCTGGCTGGTTTGCCATTCCCTTAGGGAGAAAAGCCCAAAGCCTTCATCGATGAAAAGAGGCTTAAGAATATTTGTTGTTCTTGCATTTTCAGCCTATTTTCCTCTCGAATTTTTCTATTTAACTGTTAAAATAGAAATGATTCTTAAATAAAGAAAGAGTGGTAAACTTTGAGCTGGCTGAAACGATTTATGAAACTTTTTATAGATGAAGAAGTAGTAGAAATTGAAGAGAGCGATTCTCCGCATGTACCGCGGCAGGTACCAAAGGAACGAACAGACAATCTGAAAAAAAATCCAACAAAGCCGGTGCGGGAATTGAAAACGAGAATTGCTTACCATTATCCGCAAAAACCCCTATCTTTGCCTGCTGCGTCGGAAAAAACAGAAAGAAAAACGCTTGAACGACATAATCGGCATCGGAGGAATGAGCCG
The DNA here is from genome assembly GCF_038007225.1 of Bacillus sp. FSL W8-0102. Lineage (NCBI taxonomy): Bacteria > Bacillati > Bacillota > Bacilli > Caryophanales > Bacillaceae > Bacillus > Bacillus sp. FSL W8-0102. The sequence goes on along the minus strand of NZ_JBBOWT010000001.1, from coordinate 2,864,839 downwards.
ATCAAACTGGAACCAAAACCAACAACGGAAAACTTAAAGAGTGCTTCTTATCATGTGTCGAGCGAACGGAAAGGCAACCGTCCTTTTCGACCAACGAATATTCCGTCTCCCATTTACGGGTATAAACGTCCGTCAGAAGCAAGCCAAAGCGAAGTTGTAGAGTACGAGTTGAAAAATTCTTTTGTGGAAGGAGAAGTGTCAGGTCACACAGAGACGCTAAAAAGAAAGAATGAGAATTTTGAAGAGCAGAAAGAACGAAATCAGACTTTGGCTGTTTCGTTTAAAAACGAAGAAAAACAGGCCGAACCTTCTGGAAAAGAACAGGTGGCGGCAGAAAAAGAACAGGTAATCCTTGAAGAGAATCATCTGAAAGACGAAGCGGCTTCCAATGAATTTTCTCATTTGGAAGACTCCCCATTATCAACAAAACAATCATCACAAGAAAACGATTTTCCTACGGTAGAAGAAGCGGTAACAGAAGAATATGAAAATGTAAGAAAAATGGAACCAGTCGAGGAACAGAAATCTGTTGTTCGGGAATTGGACATTAGTGAGGATTCGAATCAAGAACAGCGATCGGAAACTGTTTCTGAAAGGGCAGACGCAGACAAATCGAATAAATCACGCCCGCATCTCCCCTTTAATGTGCTAATGCTTAAGCAGGACAAACGGAATTTAGAGAAGAAAAATATCGCGAACAATCGGAAACAGCCGGACATGGCTCCTCATATCCATAAAGTGGAAAAGGGACAAGCGGAGGAGAACATCGAAAAAGAAACTGACCATCAGCTGCCCGATATCCGTTTTTTGACTCCGCCGGCTGAAAAAAAAACGAATGAAGCATGGATACAACAGCAAATTCAATTATTAAACGATACGCTGAAAAACTTCCGTGTACGCGCTAAGGTGGTGAATGTCACGGAAGGACCGTCTGTCACCAGATTTGAAGTACAGCCTGAACCAGGGGTGAAAGTGAATAAAATTACGAACTTGTCGGATGATATTAAGTTGAGCTTGGCGGCCAAAGATATTCGGATAGAGGCGCCTATCCCGGGAAAACATACAATCGGAATTGAGGTTCCGAATAAAGAAAGCCGACCCGTATACTTAAGCGAAATTATTATGAGCACTTCATTCCAAAACAGCCAATCTCCTCTCACGATTGCGATGGGACTGGATATTTCCGGCCAAGCGGTTGTGGCTGATTTAAAGAAAATGCCCCATGGATTGATCGCCGGCGCAACCGGCTCTGGAAAAAGCGTCTGCATCAATTCCATATTGATCAGCCTTTTGTATAAAACGACTCCTGAAGAATTGAAACTGCTATTGATTGATCCGAAAATGGTTGAACTCGCGCCGTACAACGGCATTGGACATTTGGTCAGCCCGGTTATTACGGATGTAAAAGCAGCTACCCAGGCGTTAAAATGGGCGGTGGATGAAATGGAAAGGCGGTATGAATTATTTGCTCATGCTGGTGTTCGAAATATTGAACGGTTCAATCAAAAAGCGTTGGAAGCAAAAGAAAAGCGTATGCCTTATATCGTCATTGTGATTGATGAACTGGCTGATTTAATGATGATGTCTCCCGCTGATGTCGAGGAAGCGATTTGCCGAATTGCCCAAAAAGCGCGGGCATGTGGCATCCACTTATTGGTAGCCACTCAGCGGCCGTCCGTCGATGTGATCACCGGGTTAATTAAAGCCAATATTCCTACTAGAATTGCCTTTTCCGTTTCCTCTCAAGCGGATTCACGAACGATTTTGGATACCGGGGGAGCTGAAAAATTGTTAGGAAAAGGCGATATGTTATTTTTGGACAACGGAACATCAAAGACGGTGCGGCTTCAAGGCAGCTTTGTTTCTGATGGGGAAATCGAAAGAGTGGTTTCCTTCGTGAAAGAACAGTGGGAATCCGATTACTTGTTTGTTCAAGAAGAACTTGTTCAAAAAGCCAACTTTCTGCAAGATGAAGATGACTTGTTTAAGCCGGCCTGTGAGTTTGTCGTTCGCCATGGCGGTGCTTCCGCTTCTTTATTGCAAAGACATTTTCGGATCGGTTATAATCGCGCGGCTCGGTTGATTGAAATGATGGAAGAACAAGGAATCATTTCGGAACAAAAACCCGGCAAGCCCAGAGACGTTTTAATCACGGAAGAAGATTTTGAGGATTTAAAGGAATCCAGCCAATTCTAATGCGTGCTTTCAAAATAAAAAAGCGGCTCATTTGCGATGATTTTAAATCTTGAATGAGCCATGAAACATTCTTTTTGAAAATTAAGGTCGTGAAAATGGATTGAAACAAAGACAAGAAAAAAGGAAAAATCCTATTAATAGTCACGAGCCTGAAAAAGTGCTATAATGTTTCAATATGAAAAGCTCATTATCCATTTTGAGCAAAGGGAACCAAAATTACATATAATGCTTATTGATAGACGATTGTTGGAGGGTCTGTTATGACAACATATCACTTTGTAGGAATTAAAGGATCGGGGATGAGCGCCCTCGCCCAAATTTTGTTCGATAAGGGCTATAAGGTGCAGGGTTCTGACATTGAAAAATACTTTTTTACTCAAAAAGCTCTGGAAGATGCCGGAATTCCGATTTATCCCTTCAGTAAAGACAACATTAAACCTGGTTTAACGGTTATAGCAGGAAATGCATTTCCTGACACACATGAAGAAATTCAAGAAGCGTTAAAACTTGGATTGCCGGTAATCCGTTACCATAAATTTTTAGGGGAATTTGCCCGCAAGTTTACAAGCATTGCTGTGGCAGGCGCTCACGGGAAAACATCGACGACAGGGTTAATGGCGCATGTCATTGGCGGGGCAAAACCTACTTCTTATTTAATCGGTGATGGTACTGGGAAAGGCGTTAAGGACGCCGAATATTTTGTTTTTGAAGCTTGTGAGTATCGGCGCCATTTCTTATCCTATTATCCCGACTACGCCATTATGACCAATATCGATTTTGACCATCCTGATTATTTTGCGAATATCGATGATGTTTTTTCTGCCTTCCAGCAAATGGCGATGCAAGTGAATAAAGCCATTTTTGCTTACGGTGATGATGAACTGTTACAAAAAATTCAAGCGAAAGTTCCCGTTGTGTATTATGGCTTTGGCGAAGAGAACGACTTCCAAGCTCGAAATATTAAGCATACAAATAATGGTACGACATTTGATGTATTTGTTAGAAATACGTTTTATGGCTCTTTTGAAATTCCCTTGTTTGGCGACCATAACGTTTTAAATGCTCTAGGAGTAATAGCTGTTTGCCAATATGAAAATATTGATACGGAAATCGTCAAAGAACGGCTTCTTACTTTTGAAGGGGTCAAAAGAAGATTCACCGAGAAAAAAATGGGAACGCAAATCATTATTGATGACTATGCACACCATCCAACGGAAATCAAGGCAACGATTCATGCTGCACGTCAAAAATATCCTGATCGGGAAATTGTGGCCATTTTTCAGCCTCATACGTTTTCAAGAACTCAGGCCTTCTTAAATGATTTTGCTCAAAGCCTTAATGAAGCTGATTCTGTTTATTTATGCGAAATTTTCGGTTCAGCGCGTGAAAACCATGGCAAACTGTCTGTAAAAGATCTTCAAGAGCGGATTTCAGGAGCGCAAATTATTGAAGAAGAAGACACGTCTCCGCTCTTAAAGCATGAAAATGCGGTTCTCATCTTTATGGGAGCGGGAGATATTCAAAAATTCCAGCTTGCCTATGAAAAGCTGCTAAGCAACACTTTGAAAAAATAGACAATGATGTCATGATAGTCATCGATTAGGAAGTCTGAATGTTTTAGAGCTGACTTAGAGCCCGGCCTTTTCTCCACGCTGGGATGGCGTTAGGAGGCGGCAGGCTTTAAGTCTGCTCTTTTTTTAGATGATCGGCCTTTCAGTTCATTTTAAAGTATGGTAAAATAAAAATTATCTGATTATTCTTTCTATTTAAACAAGGGGGGATAGAGTTGAAAGATCGTGTTGTGATCATAACAGGCGGATCAAATGGGATGGGAAAATATATGGCGAAACATTTTTTTCAAGAAGGAGCGAAAGTCGTTATTACAGGAAGAAATGTTGAAAGGCTGGAGCAGGCAAAAAAAGAGATAGAATCACAGGGAAATAGTGAGATATTGACGATTGCCATGGATGTCAGAAATCCGGATGATGTAGATAAAATGGTCCGAGAAACGGATCAAAAGTTTGGAAGAATTGATGTTTTAGTGAACAATGCCGCAGGAAATTTCATTTGTCCGGCAGAAAAATTATCCGTCAATGGCTGGAAAGCGGTGGTGGATATTGTCTTAAATGGAACCTTTTATTGTACAAGAGCGGTAGGGAAATATTGGATCGAAACGAACAGCAAAGGTAATGTTCTGAATATGGTTGCGAATTACGCTTGGCAGGCAGGTCCAGGGGTGGTTCATTCCGCTGCGGCGAAGGCCGGGGTTCTCTCGCTCACTAGAACGCTTGCGGTAGAGTGGGGCACCAAATACGGCATTCGGGTAAATGCCATAGCTCCCGGTCCTATTGAACGAACAGGAGGAGCAGACAAGCTGTTGGATTCTGAGGAGACGGAAAGAAAGGTTATCGACAGCGTGCCGTTGAAACGATTAGGAACGCCGGAAGAAATCGCTGCTTTGGCTGCTTTTATGGTTTCAGACAAAGCTTCTTATTTAAATGGAGAATGCATATCTTTAGACGGGGGCCAGTGGTTGAAGCAGCCGGTGTTTTTATTTGACGAGTCAAATTAGCTTGAATGTTTTTAGAAAAGCAAGAAGACTTTCGTAAGAATTTTGACAAGAAAAAGCAAGGGACTTTCCCGCGCAGGGGTTGGCCGGTACTCTATTATAGACCATGTAAATTGAAATTCTATCACACCGTTTTTCGACCGCTGATAGGAGAATTGTTTGTAGTATAGGTGCCGAAGGAAGCCGGCGCCTTTTAAAAAGGTATTTTGAACATTTATTTCTCTCAAAAAGATACGTTTTTATTCTTGTCAGTCCTGGAATTGAAGCCTGTTCAAACATAAAAAGAAATCGTTTTCCGTTTTGAAAACTTCTATTTTCCTTTTTTTATCATGTTTCATTGAATGATGTGGCAAATATCCTCTTCGAAATGCAGTATGATATGGACTTGTATGTTTCTCCAGTGCATATCCCTTTTGTTGCCATCTGTATATTTTTCTTCATTCTTCTAAAAAACGATGAGTCCGTTTGTTTAAAAACATCGGTTTCGTAATAATCTGTTAAAAGTTCCGGCCACACTTACGCTGCAGCTTGATATAGGTGGATGCAACATTGGAAAAACTCCTCGATTTATTCATTGGATAAGGCTCGACTCTACTTTATAGTCTCATAAAATCCATAAAATAGAATGGTCATCAGATTATAGCGAATCTTGATGATGAAATTGACGCCTCCCTAAAAGAAATAGTAAAATTTATGGAGGGTTCGCGAAAAAGAAGAATATTTTAGAAGTTTCATTTTTTTCGCCGAAATTCAATGAAGAATAAGTTGAGGAGGTGTTTAAAGTGATTGTCATTTTGTACGTAAGTGTGGCGGTGATCGCTGTTGCATTTCTTATTTTAGCTCTTAGTGTTTCCAGAACATTAAGGTCGGTTGACAGTACTTTAAACAGTGTATCAAAAATGTTGGACGGCTTGGAAAGCCAGTTGAAAGGAGTCACCCAAGAAACGGCTGAACTTTTACATAAAACAAATGAGTTGGCTGAGAATATTGGGGAAAAAACGAAAGAACTGAATTCGGTCGTTTACGCAGTGAAAGGCATTGGCAGTTCGATTGAGACGTTCAATCAATCTTTGAAAAAAATCACAACGACGGTAGGGTCGCAATTAGAAAAGAATCAGAATAAAATTTCACAGGCGGTCCAATGGAGTCAAGTCGTCAAACAAGTATTGGATAAATGGAAGCGTAAAGAAGAGTCGCCGGCTGCCCAAACACAGAATAACACCGTATCTGAAAGCCGCGGTTCGATAGAGAGGGCTAGAAATTAATGCCCGCTTTTTCCATCCTGCAATATGAAAAGGAGTGAGGAATGTGGAAAATAAAGAAAAAAGAAACTCATGCGGATTTTTAGCCGGTGCATTTGTCGGAGGAGTCATTGGAGCTGCAGCCGCCTTGATTCTCGCCCCCAAATCCGGAAGAGAATTAAGAAGGAATTTAACCGGACAAGCAGATGTTTTTAAAGAAAAAGCGTCTAGTTGGGTAGAATTAGCCAAAGAAAAAGGAATTCAATGGACATGTTCAGCAAAAGAAAAAAGTAGTGAATTAGCTTCAGCTACAAAAGATAAGGCGGAACATTTATCCAAAACGGTGCAATCAAAATCCGGTGAAATGGCAGGCAAAATTCAAACGATCACATCCAATGCGAAAGAAAAAACGATTCAGATGGCAGATAAAGTGAGCCAACGATTTCAATCACAGAATGGCCAAACTTTAGACGAAGTAAGCAAAAAACTGGAAGAAACGAAACAGGCGTTTGAAAAAACTGAAAAATCGGTTAATAAAAACGATTAATTTGATGTGGGAGCGGTGAAATGGTATGATGTTTTCACCCTCTTTTTTTGTCAAACTAGTTTTTTGTTATATGAGTCTATCAAGTGATGACGGTATTTAAAATTCATGTGATCGGCTTTCTTTGTATAAAAAGGCTGGCTGCCCTCCAATAACGATTGCAAAGGTGATGATTATGAATAAAATAGTAACCATTGAACAGTTTGAACAATTGCTGACAAGGGAACCACGCGTGTTCTTTTTAAAGCATAGTCTGACGTGTCCCATAAGTGCTCATGCTTATCGAGAAATGGACCAATTTTTGCGCGAACATCCAAGAGAAAAGGGGTATTTTTTAGCTGTCCAAGAATCCCGGGAGCTATCCAATTACATCGCTCGAAAATTTGGAATCCAACACGAGTCGCCACAAGCCTTCCTTTTCATTAATCAGCGTCCGGCATGGTATGATTCTCACTACCAAATCACGGCTGACACATTGGCAAAAATTTAGATTCAGTGGAATTTCCAGTCTGTTTTTGCTGCGGTCAGTAGCATGCTGGCCGTTATTTTCATAATATTCATAAATAAAACCGGCATTTCTGCCGTTAGCGGCGGGGTGTCCAGCTTCGTTTTGAACCGTAAGAGATTTTGAAGCTGCCGCTAATCGTAGTTTATCTCTAACGGTTAAATATTTTTATCAAAAAAGGCGTATTATCCAGTTTTTATACAGAATACTTTATCGCTTAAAAGCGTTTAATTGTTGAAGCAAATTTTTCGTGACAATTTAAAATATATGATTTATAATTATCACTAAATTATCGCCGGTGATAAAACTTATACCAGTGAAGGGCTGGGAATTCACTTTTGCTAGGTGTCATCATAAACTGAAAAATATTCAGCAAATTGAGAAGGGATTGAAGGTCGTGGGAAATCAAGAGCTCGAACAATTAAGACAAAGAGTGGATGAAATTAATTTAAAATTGCTCGAATTGATTAATGAACGTGCCAAAATTGTTCAAGAAATTGGACGTGCGAAATTGCCGCAAGGGGTGAACAAATACGATCCGGTTCGCGAAAGAAAAATGTTGAACACGATTATTGAGCGAAATGACGGACCGTTTGAAAACTCTACTATCGAGCATATTTTTAAAGAAATTTTTAAAGCGAGCTTGGAACTGCAGGAAGATGATCATCGGAAAGCTTTGCTTGTTTCACGCAAGAAAAAACCGGAAGATACGGTTATTGAAATTAACGGTGAATTAGTAGGCGCAGGGCAGCCAACGTTTGTATTCGGTCCATGTGCCGTTGAATCGTATGAGCAAGTAGCGGAAGTGGCTCAATCCATTAAGAACAAAGGATTAAAGCTTATTCGTGGAGGGGCGTTTAAACCACGCACTTCTCCATATGATTTCCAAGGACTTGGGTTAGATGGATTAAAAATATTAAAGCAAATCGCGGACGAATTTCAACTGGCGGTCGTCACAGAAATCGTCAATCCGGCTCATATTGAAATGGCGCTAGATTACGTGGACGTTATTCAAATCGGAGCCCGCAATATGCAAAACTTTGAACTTTTGAAAGCGGCAGGCTCTGTGAAAAAACCGGTTCTGCTAAAACGCGGGCTTTCCGCTACTTTGCAAGAGTTCATGTATGCAGCAGAATATATAATGTCAAGAGGAAACGAACAAATTATACTCTGTGAACGCGGAATTCGCACTTATGAAAGAGCGACTCGCAATACGTTAGATATTACGGCAGTGCCAATATTAAAACAAGAAACGCACTTGCCAGTCTTTGTAGACGTAACTCATTCTACGGGCCGGCGCGACCTCTTGCTTCCGGCTGCAAAAGCAGCTTTAGCCATTGGAGCAGACGGTGTGATGGCGGAAGTTCATCCAGATCCGGCAGTGGCGTTGTCTGATTCCGCTCAACAAATGGATTTAAAACAATTCGACGAATTTTACAATGAAATTTTAAAAGCCGTTCCTGTCAAAGCATAGAAAGTAGACCTTTCTTATTCGCAGAGGAAAACGATGGCACTTAGACTAGAATAAGCGTACAGCAGTCTGATTCAACTGGTAGGACATACCATGTTGAATCAGACTTTTTTATTAGAATATGTCGTTTTGGAAAAATAATAAGAAAGGGAGAAAAGAAAAGGCTATAATGAAGATGAAATGGAGATATTACAAAACAATAGAGAGGAAAGGCTGGATGATTGTCGGGATCATGCATTCAACTATAGCGATAAGAGTTTCTTGAATGGACTTTGCGGAAAAATCGCTTTACTTTTCATTGCATAATGAGAGGAATTTAAGGTATTATAGGAGAACGAGACCAGTTCGTAAACAATTTCACAAAGTTTTTTACAAGAAAAGCTTTTTATTTCCTAGGTTTTAATATAATAGAAATAAGAGGAAAAGTATGAAGGAGTGGGAAATGCAGTGACTGTTACGATATATGATGTAGCAAGAGAAGCGAATGTTTCCATGGCGACGGTTTCAAGGGTGGTGAACGGAAATCCCAACGTGAAACCAACGACAAGAAAAAAAGTGTTGGAAGTGATCGAAAGATTGGGCTATCGTCCGAATGCGGTAGCTAGAGGGCTGGCCAGCAAAAAAACGACAACAGTCGGTGTGATCATTCCCGACATTTCCCATATTTTTTATGCGGAACTGGCCCGAGGAATTGAAGATATTGCTACTATGTATAATTACAACATTATTTTGAGCAATTCCGATCAAAATAAAGAGAAAGAGATTCGTCTTTTAAACACGATGCTTGGCAAACAAGTGGATGGGATCGTGTTTATGAGCGGGACCATCACAGAAGAACATGTAAAGGAATTTGAACGTTCGTCTGTACCGATCGTTCTGGCGGGATCCGTTGAACAATCCAATCAAATCCCTTCTGTTAATATCGACTATAAACGGGCCGCTTATGAAGCCGTTGAAATGCTGACGAAAAAAGGGCATAAACGTATCGGTTTTGTGGCTGCACCTTTCAACAACACCATCAGCAAGGAATTTATATTCGAAGGTTATAAAGAGGCCTTGAAAGATGCCGGTATTTCTTGGAAAGAAGAATGGCTATTTGAAGGGGACTACACATATGACTCCGGAATGGAAGCTTGGGGAAAATTTCGGGAAAATGCAGAAAAGCCGACCGCTATTTTTGTCAGCAACGATGAAATGGCATTAGGCGTTATTCATGGAGCGCAAGATGACGGTGTTCATATTCCGGATGATCTGGAAATCGTTAGTTTCGAAAGTACAAAGCTCTCGGTAATGGTTCGACCGAAATTAACAGCTGTCGTACAGCCGCTTTATGACATAGGAGCTGTTGCTATGCGTCTGCTGACAAAATATATGAACAAAGAGGAAGTGAAAGACCATATTGTTATACTGCCACACCGAATTGAAAAACGGAATTCTACAAAATAAGGTCCAACAATAACCAGCCACGATCTCCGTCGCTGGTTATTGTTGGACCTATTGCATTTAGGAATATAATTTCCTCTTGCTTCTTTCAATCAAGAGGAAAGCAGGGACCATATTCAAATCCAAAAATAGTGATCTAATGCTCATAAGAAGAAACATAGCACCTGTTCAGCCAGTCGGATAGGTGTTTTTGATTGGTTCTTGTTTAAAAAATGAAAATTCGAATAATATTTTTTATCAACTGACGGTTTCGTTTAATGTTCATGCCGCAGCGGGTAAAGTGCTTTTTCTACGGTTAGGCGGTTTTTTTCCGTAATTTCCTGTTTGCGGGGAATGGGTTTGTAGATTCCTTCAGGGTCTTCCCAAGCAGCAGGCAATGGAACAGGCGATTTTTTCGACCACTTCGATATCCATTTTTCTGGTAAAGGACCGTTAAAATGATTATTGTCGGTCATCTCCAGCCAAATTCGGGACCATGCCCGGGGAACGACTCTCCAAATATCATATCCCCCACCCCCTACGGCAATCCAGCGGCCGTCGCAATATTGATGGGCAATGGCGTGGGCCATTTTAGGAATGCGTTCATAAATTTTCATGGTAGTCGATAAGTGGGTCAAAGGGTCATAATAGTGGGCATCCGCACCATTTTGTGTCAAAATCACATCCGGTTTAAAATAGGCCGCGACTTCCCAAATGGCTGTTTCATACGCATGGAGCCAAGATTCATCTTCAGTGAAAGCATCCAAAGGGATGTTGAAGGAATAGCCGTAGCCTTTTCCGTTTCCCCTCTCGTTGATATTTCCGGTGCCCGGGAATAAATACCTTCCCGTTTCGTGGATGGACAACGTACAAACATTTGGATCATCATAAAAAGACCATTGCACACCATCGCCATGATGAGCATCGGTGTCTACATACAAAACCCTGGCATGATATTTTTCCAGCAAATACTGGATAGCGACAGAACTATCATTGTAGATGCAAAAACCGGAAGCTTTTCCGCGAAATCCATGATGCAGCCCTCCGCCTAAGTGAACGGCATGTTCGGCTTTGTCGGTCATGACCCAATCAACGGCTGTTAATGTTCCTCCTACCAACAGAGCGCTTGCTTCATGCATGCCTTTAAAAATGGGCGTATCCTCCGTGCCGAGCCCATATCCTTCGGCGATATCCGGGGATAGTTGTCCTTCTCCGGCTTTTTTTACCGCTTGAATATAAGAGGGATCGTGGATGAGGGTAAGCTCTTTTTCGGTGGCGATCCGCGGCGGAATGATATGTTCTTCTTTTAAGGCGTCAATGCTTTTCAATAAATCTATTGTCAAAGTGATTCTAAATTGATTGAACGGATGCTGATTATGGAATTTATAAGTTAATAGATCGTCTGAATAAATAAATACGGCCTTTTTTTTCATATGGAAATCCCGGGCATATTTGGCCATAAAACCGTATGCCCTTCCTTCTTTAATGCATGAATGAGTTCGAGAGGATTCATCGTTTGAACGCGAAAAACAAGAATTTTATATCGTTCATCCTTTTTGTCGGGATATACAAGAACGCTCAAAACATTGGCCTTCTGTTTATGAATCACGGTCACCACTTCGTACAGAATGCCTGTTTTATCAGGGACTTTTACTTCAATTTGGGACCCCGGCTGATTGGCTCCCGTCAATTCCACGAATGTATGGAGGACTTCTGTTTCAGAAAGGATTCCCACAAGTTTGCCGTCTTGGACAATGGGCAAACAGCCAATTTGATTGTCGTAGAAAAGATAAGCAACTTCTTCTACAAAGTCTAGTGGATGACCTGTTACAACTTTTTTTATCATAAAGGAATGAAGGGGTTTTTTCAGAATTTCTTCCCTTATTTCTTTTTGAAAAATGGAAGATGTGATATTTTTTAAATCCCGCTCTGTTACAAGACCGACTAAATGTTGTTTTTCATCCACAACCGGAATATGGCGGATTTTTTTAGATTTTAACAATTGAAGTGCATCTCGAATTGAAGCATCAGGGGGAAGGGTATAGACTTCCTTATTCATAATTTCTTCTACGATCATCATCATTTGCCTCCTTATCCTTTGACACAAACTTTAATACATAAATCGGTTCATGAAACGAAGCTGATCGAATTTCTCAATGGATTGGGGGCTGACCCTTTTTCCTATCCTTGCCATCAAACAGTTGGCAGGGTGAGAACTGATTTCCGGATCATCGGTTGCATACCAAACAAGACCGCCGGCATTCATCATTTTTTCCATCACTTTTCGATATTCCCAAACATTTAAACCGGTGCCTTTTAAGTCCCAATGCCAATAATATTCCGTCGTTATAATAATATAGTCTTCCATGGCATCATCCATCATGGAGACCCGCAAAAGATTCTTTCCTACTCCGAATCCCCGATATTCGGGAATCACTTCAATGGCTCCTAATTCAATAAGATCTTCCATGTTTCCTTCTGACCATCGTTCAAGAGGATCAGGATATAGAAAGGTTACATAACCGACAATGGTTTGATGTTCCCGAGCGATGATAATTCTTCCTTCGGGGAGATCGGCAATTTCGATCAGCGCTTTATGCTGCTTTGAAGGCTGGCGAAAAGCAACTAAATCTTGATGAAACTCTAAGTTTGCCAGCGTGTTTGAGGAAATTGGACCTTCAATGATAAGTTCTCCTTTCGGAGTTTCCATTTTAAGAGAATGATATGTTTTTTTATGTTCCATCTGGTCACCACCTTGAAATCTTACTTTCATTATCTTATATAAGCACTATACCGGTAAACTATTTTTACAAACTTTTCAGATTGTTTTTGTTCTTTTGACAAAAATGGTATAATCAAGTTAAGATGGAAAGATCATGATGTAAAGAGAGAAATGATGGGATGGCAGAATCATGTAACATATGAAATTTTTAAAAAATTGAGAAAAAATAATAAATATAGTATAATAAAATTGTCATATTGAAAGGGGGAATCGGTCAAATGAGGTTGGAAGCGTTACCAGTCGTCAAAGGGGATTTCAATTTAAAAAATTACGAGGAAACTTATCAGTCGTTTGATTGGAAAGAAGCTGAAAAATATTTTTCTTGGTACGAAACGGGAAAAGTCAATTTGGCTTATGAAGCCATTGACCGCCATGTCGAGACTTTTCGCAAAAATAAAGTGGCTCTCTATTATAAAGACGCTGAAAGAAATGAAAAATATACGTTTAAAGAAATGAAAGAATGGACAAATCGGGCAGCAAATGTTCTGAAGGAGTATGGAGATGTTCAAAAAGGAGACAGGGTGTTTATTTTCATGCCCCGTTCGCCTGAACTGTATTTTGCTCTTTTAGGGACAATCAAGACCGGTGCCATCGTCGGTCCATTATTCGAGGCCTTTATGGAAGGGGCGGTAAGAGACCGGCTTCAAGATAGTGAGGCAAAGGTGCTGATCACTACAACGGAACTTCTGCACAGGGTGCCCAAACAAGATCTTCCCGCTTTGAAAAAGATTTTTCTGGTTGGGAAAGATATTCAAGAAGATGAGACACATATCGACTTTTTGGCCAAACTGAAAAACGCCAGCAAACGGTTTGATATCGAGTGGGTCGATCGAAACGATGGTTTGATCCTTCATTATACTTCAGGGTCTACGGGAAAGCCAAAAGGTGTCCTTCATGTTCATAATGCGATGATCCAGCATTATCAAACAGCCAAGTGGGTGCTCGATTTGAAAGAAGACGATGTTTATTGGTGCACAGCGGATCCGGGCTGGGTAACGGGGACGTCTTATGGCATATTCGGACCTTGGCTAATGGGAGCATCCAACGTGATTGTAGGCGGACGTTTTAATCCTGAACATTGGTATAAGACGATTGAGGAGTTCGAGATTACCGTTTGGTACAGTGCTCCAACCGCTTTTCGAATGCTTATGGGAGCAGGAGATGAGCTCGTGAAACAGTTCGATTTAAGTTCGCTCCGCCATATTTTGAGTGTTGGTGAACCATTGAATCCTGAAGTGGTGCGATGGGGAAAGAAAGTTTTTGATGTTCGCATCCATGATACGTGGTGGATGACGGAAACAGGAGCCATTATGATTTGCAATTATCCATGCATGGAGATTAAACCAGGATCCATGGGCAAACCGCTTCCCGGCGTGAAAGCCGCCATTGTGGATGACAGAGGAAACGAACTCCCTCCTAATCGGATGGGGAATTTGGCCATCAAAAAAGGTTGGCCTTCCATGATGTATACGATTTGGAAAAATAAAGAGAAATATGAATCTTACTTTTTAGCCGGAGATTGGTACGTATCGGGGGATTCCGCATATAAGGATGAAGATGGATATTTTTGGTTCCAGGGACGTGTGGATGATGTGATTATGACATCGGGTGAACGAGTGGGACCTTTTGAGGTAGAAAGTAAATTGGTAGAGCATCCCGCAGTTGCCGAAGCGGGGGTCATCGGGAAGCCGGACCCTGTACGCGGGGAAATTATTAAAGCGTTTGTTGCGTTAAGGGAAGGATATGAACCTTCTGATGAACTGAAGGAAGACATTCGCCAATTTATTAAGAAAGGCTTGGCGGCTCATGCCGCTCCGAGGGAAATTGAATTCCGCGACAAACTACCGAAAACACGAAGCGGAAAAATTATGCGCCGCGTCTTAAAAGCTTGGGAACTAGACTTGCCGACTGGCGACTTATCCACAATGGAAGACTAGTTCGAAATCGTTGTTTCATTGTCTGCATGTACAAAACGAAGTGAAGAGGTCTTTTCCTTCCTTTTGTGAAAAGGGCTGACTGTTTGCTTAGTCAGCCCTGTTTTTTGCTTTTGCTCATAAGAGAATGATTGACATTAAGATCGTTGTCATAGCTAATGCCGAGATTTCTTCGATCCAAGTGATCCAACAAGCGGCTTGAATGACAAATGACTTTGCCTAAATTTTTACGTCGCATTGACAATCCTATATAACTGTGATAAAAATTCATATATGAACGAATGTAGAATGACAAATGCATCGTGGAAAAGCCGTGAAGGGAATCAGTAGTTCGCTGTCTTTGCTTTCAGAGAGTCGGTGGATGGTGCAAACCGATACATGCAGTTGAACGAATTACCTCCCGGAGCTTTTGCCGTGAAAAGGAGAGTAGCGGCGAACGGTCTAAACCGTTAGCAATCAATGAGTGGAGAAGCAATTCTCAATTTGGGTGGTACCGCGCGAACAGCGTCCCTGCTTTTTTAGCAGGGACTTTTTTGCGTTTGGAAAAAATTTCTTGATCAAAGGAGGAACAACCGTGAATTTACTGGAAGAATTACAGTGGAGAGGGATCATTTACCAACAAACAGATGAACAGGATATTAAGGAGCTTCTTGAAAACGAAAAGATTTCGCTATATTGCGGAGTGGATCCAACGGCTGACAGTCTGCATATTGGACATTTGCTTCCGTTTTTGACACTTCGTCGTTTTCAACAGCACGGGCACCGACCGATTGTGCTGATCGGTGGAGCAACGGGGATGATTGGCGATCCAAGCGGGAAAAAAGAAGAACGCAAACTTCAAACGATTGAAACGGTTCAAGAAAATGTAAAAGGGTTGAAAAAACAATTAGAGAAAATTTTTGATTTTGATGGATCCAACGGAGCGGTGCTCGTCAATAATTATGACTGGACAAGTACGATGAACGTCATTACGTTCTTGCGTGATTATGGAAAATACATCGGCATCAATTACATGCTGGCAAAAGATACGATCGCTTCCCGCCTAGAAACCGGTATTTCGTTTACAGAGTTCAGCTACACGATTTTGCAAGGGATCGACTTTTTGCATTTGTTCGATGAGTATCAATGTAAATTACAAATCGGCGGAAGCGACCAATGGGGCAACATTACAACCGGATTGGAATTAATTCGAAAGATTCATGACGGAGCAAAAGCGTATGGTTTAACGATCCCGCTTGTGACGAAAGCAGATGGCACAAAATTCGGGAAAACAGAAAACGGTGCTGTTTGGCTGGATCCGGAAAAGACCTCTCCTTATGAATTCTATCAATTTTGGATTAACACAGCGGATGAAGATGTAGTGAAATACTTAAAATACTTTACGTTCCTGACAAAAGAAGAAATTGAGGATTTGGAACAATCATTGAAAAAAGAGCCGCATTTGCGCAAAGCTCAAAAAGCGCTTGCGGAAGAAATGACCCGCCTTATTCATGGCCAAGAGGCGCTCAATCAAGCGATTCGCATTTCAGAATCGTTATTCAGCGGAGATATTAAACAATTATCAGCAGAAGAGATTAAACAAGGATTTAAAGATGTCCCTTCCTATGAAGTGAAGGAAACTCAAGAACTGGGTTTGGTTGATTTATTAGTCCAAGCAAAAATTTCTCCATCGAAACGCCAGGCTCGCGAAGATATTCAAAATGGAGCCATCTATATCAACGGAGAAAGAGTCACGGATACAAGCTATCAATTAACGGAAAATGACCGTATTGAGGGCCAGTTTACGATTGTCCGCAGAGGGAAAAAGAAATACTTTTTAATTAAATACTAACTCAGCTTTCGCAGTCCAAAATCTTGTTTAAATGCTTGATGTAAATGGTTTTGGGAAGTACAAAATTATCATTTGACATTTTTTAAAACATAAAGAAAGACACCTATTCTTTTGGTAAAATATTGGTGACGAAACCAAATCCAAAAGAAAGGTGTCACCACTATGATAACGAATAAAGACTACTTTGCGCAATTACCAAAAGAAATTAAACAAGGATTCTCCGAATTAAATATTGGATATCATTTAAGAAAAGCGAATATTACGAAACTTTCCGGGTATTCTTGTCTTACTGTTTTCAAACGGATTTTTCTTTTAGTCTTCCAATATAAGAACTGGTTTCGTGCTTTTATGAGTAAACGATCTCAGGATCTGCCCGGAAAGGATACAGTCTATCGCTTTTTAAATACACCAACCTATCATTGGAGAAAGTTTCTGCTTTCATTAAGCAGTGAAATGATCCGTCTGCTTCAACCATTAACTTCAAAAGATCGTGTCACAGCTTTTGTGATTGATGATTCTGTCTTTTCAAGAAACCGTAGTAAGTCGGTTGAACTGTTGGCTAAGGTTTTTGATCACTCTACCCATCAGTACTTGAAAGGGTTTCAAATGCTTACCCTTGGCTGGACCGATAGTTTTACTTTTATTCCCGTTGATTTTGCTCTTCTAAGTTCACCGAAAAAGGAAAATCGCCTGCAAGAAATCAATACCAATATTGATAAACGAACATCTGGCTATAAGCGTCGCCAGGAAGCTCTGAAATCAAAACCGGACGTGGCTTCAGCTTTACTTGATCATGCGCTTGAAAAAGGGATTATAGCTGACTATGTTCTCATGGATTCCTGGTTTACACAAGCGCCTTTAATTGAGAAGATTACGAACAAAGGGTTATTTGTCATTGGCTTGGTGAAGCAATTAAAGCAGCGATACGTTTACAATGGTGAACGTTTCACACTGAATCAACTTTACAAATTGGCAAAACCTCACATGGGTAAAAAAGACATTCGCGGATCCGTTTATGCTACTTTAGACAATGGAATTCCAGTAAAAATTCTATTTGTACGAAACCGTAATAAACGGAGCGAATGGCTTGCCATTCTCAGCACAGATACAACATTAGAAAATGAAGAGATCATTCGTATTTACGGCATGCGTTGGGACATTGAAGTCTTCTTCAAATGCAATAAATCCCTTTTAAATTTAGAGAAAGAATTCCAAGGACGTTCCTACGACATGTTAATTAGCCATACAACCATTGTTTTTACACGATATATTCTCATTGCTTGGCAAATGCGAAAAGAGGAGGATCCTAAGACGATTGGCAACCTTTTTTACATCCTTTGCGAAGATGTAAAAGACATAGATTTTATTACTGCCCTTCAATCACTTATTGACCTTTTCCAAACTTTGGCGGAAGCCGAGGTTTCTTTGAACATGGACATCTTTAAAAATCAAATGAATAAATGGTTGGCCACTATACCTAATTATATCAAGCAATGCTTAAATATTTCTGTGTGCGAAAGTTGAGATACTAAGAATAAAAACAGCGTCCTAAAAAGTCATGGGACGCTGTTTCTGTTATATGAATACGGATGTTAAAAGCTTTTTTCCTCAAAAGAGAAGAGATTCTTTCATTGAGGAATCGAAAAAAATGGGGAACCGACGAGCGAAGAAATGAAAAAAGAGCCTAAACAGGCTCTTTTTAAATTGATTAACGAGAGTAGAACTCAACGATAAGAGATTCGTTAATTTCAGCAGGAAGCTCAGAACGTTCTGGAAGACGAGTATAAGTTCCTTCTAATTTATCAGCATCAAAAGTTAAATATTCAGGAACGTAGTTGTTAGCTTCCACGGATTCTTTAATGATGTCAAGGTTGCGAGATTTTTCGCGAACACCGATGGTTTGACCCGGGCGAACTTGGTAAGATGGAATATCTACGCGGCTTCCATCTACAAGAATATGACCGTGGTTAACAAGCTGACGAGCTTGGCGGCGAGTACGCGCTAAACCGAGACGATAAACAAGATTGTCAAGACGGGATTCAAGCAAAATCATGAAGTTTTCACCGTGAACCCCTTTCATTTTGCCAGCTTTTACGAACAGATTACGGAATTGACGTTCATTTACTCCGTACATATGGCGTAATTTTTGTTTTTCTTGCAATTGAAGACCATATTCGGAAAGTTTTCTACGTTGGTTTGGACCATGTTGTCCAGGAGCATATGGGCGTTTTTCTAATTCTTTCCCCGTTCCGCTTAAGGAAATGCCAAGGCGACGGGAAATTTTCCATGTAGGACCAGTGTAACGAGCCATGGAAAAACTCCTCCTTTATTTTATTTTGTTGTAAAATAAAAAACAGGCGTGAGACAGCAATTTTGGC
The DNA here is from genome assembly GCF_038007225.1 of Bacillus sp. FSL W8-0102. Taxonomy (NCBI): domain Bacteria; kingdom Bacillati; phylum Bacillota; class Bacilli; order Caryophanales; family Bacillaceae; genus Bacillus; species Bacillus sp. FSL W8-0102. Next base: position 2,845,966 of record NZ_JBBOWT010000001.1, on the reverse strand, counting down.
CATTTTGTTTTCATGCACCATCGCCCCAGCAGCTAAGGGTTACGCGATGCACCTCATCCAAGATTTATTCTCATTGGATGTGAGGAACAAAATGAACGCAAAAATGTGTTCACAAAGGCTGCTTACTTTATTTTACACAAAACTCATTATATGTCGTCTTGTTGTGTGAGTCAAGGGCGTTTTAAGAAAAAGGTGAAAGTTGATTGGATAGCGAAAAGAAAGTGGGAGCACTGATTTCAGAATAAGGCATTGAAACGGAATCATCAAAAGTTTGCTTCAAAAGGATAGGATCAGCCTGCGAAATGAACTTGGAGTATCCTTGAAATCGAAACAATGATTTCATAAACAGGTGTGCTGAAATGAGTGTTTCTAATATGAAAATGAGAAAGACTGCCAAACTGCTTGCTTGAATCTGATCAATGAATTTTTTATTCCTCCTGTTTCTCTTTTCTGTTTTTGCATCCCCGACTAACTATTTTTATTGTCTTAATTAAAATTCGAGAGGAAGATAAAACTTATTTATTAGTGAAATAGTCATTTCTTTTTTCATATTTATGGAATTAAGGTAGTAAAAAAATAATAAATCAGGACAATGGAAAAAGTTTGAATAATATATATAATAATCTTTTTTTCTATGCTATACTATAAAGGATTGATTTGAAAATAATGCAAGGTGATTAAATTTATGTAACATTCCGAAAAAATATTTAACTCAACTTTCGCAGTGAAAAATTTATGAATAATCCTTGATTTGATAGGTTTCTTTGGGTATCTCATATTCACTTGACACTGAAAAAATTCGTCTAAAAAACAAAAAGACACCTCTTTCTTTTGGTAAACTATTGGTGACCAAACCAAAAACCAAAGAAAGAAAGGTGTCACCATTATGATAACGAAAAAAGAGTATTTTGCGCAATTACCAAAAGAAATAAAAGACGGATTTTCTGAATTACAAATTGGTAATCATTTAAGAAAAGCAGGAATTATCAAGGCTTGTGGTTATTCTTGTTTATCGATTTTTCAACTATTATTTCTTCTTGTTTTTCAATACAGAAACTGGTACCACGCCTTACAAAGCAAAAAGGCTGCCGATTTACCAGGAAAAGATACCATTTATCGTTTTTTGAACTCGTCTACGTATAACTGGAGAACCTTTTTACTATCTCTGAGCTCCGAAGTGATTCGTCGTGTGAAACAAACGATTTCGAAGCGCCGTGTTACCGTGTTTATTGTAGACGATTCGATTTATTCTCGTAACCGTAGTAAATCGGTTGAGCTTCTAGCTAAAGTATTCGATCATTCCACTCGTCAGTTTGTCAATGGTTTTCAACTATTAACGCTCGGATGGTCCGATGGCTTTACATTTGTACCTATCGATTTCGCTCTTTTGAGTTCAGCGAACCAAAAGAATCGCTTGAACGAAATCCATTCGTCCATTGATAAACGAACCACAGGCTACAAACGACGGCTCGAGGCATTGGAAGCAAAACCAAACATGGTGTTGAAATTAGTAGAACATGCATTGGATAAAGGAATTTTCGCTGATTATGTGCTCATGGATACATGGTTTACTCATGCCCCGTTGGTGGAGAAGATTCACTCCAAAGGCCTTTTTGTCATTGGTATGGTCAAACAGCTGAAACAACGGTATCTTTTCAACGGAGAACGTTTAACCTTGGAACAACTGTATCGAAAAGCGAAACGAGACATTGGCAAAAAAGAAACACTCGGCTCGATTCACGCAACCCTTCATACGGGTTTACCAGTGAAAATCGTGTTTGTGCGGAATCGAAACAACCAAAGTGAATGGCTGGCCATTTTGAGTACAGATACCACGCTGTCTAATGAAGAAATCGTTCGAATCTATGGGATGCGTTGGGACATTGAAACCTTTTTTAAATTCAGTAAATCGTTTTTACATTTAGCCAAAGAGTTTCAAGGTCGTTCCTATGACATGATGATTAGCCATACTACCATTGTCTTCACTCGGTATATCTTGATTGCTTGGCAACTTCGGAAAGAAGAGGATCCGAAGACCATGGGCAACTTATTCTTGTTTCTATGTGACGAAGTAAAGGAGATGGACTTTAAAACGGCTTTACTACAATTGATTTCTCTTTTCCAAACTTTGGCTGAAGCTAAGGTTTATTTGAGTATGGACATTTTTCAGTGTCAACTGTCCAATTGGATTACTTCTTTACCTCGTTATATCAAGGACTGTCTCCATATTTCTGTGTGCGAAAGTTGAGTATTTAATTAAAAATCGTTTTGTATGATTGACATGGATCTAAATGAGGAAAATTTTATAGTTGGAAGGTACGAGTTTCAAAACCTTTACGTCAGTTGACGCAACATGATTGAAATGGAAACCGGGAATCCTTCCTTTTAAGCGTGCAGAGCTGTGTGGAGCTTTGCAGCCGCTGCAAAATCAATTGGATGGGAAACACAGGTGATTAAAGGATGGACGAAATCTTTTTGAAAAATATGATGACTTTGTACAAAGCGAAACTATATGAGCTTATCGTGGACCCGGATGAACAAAATGTTCAACAAAAATGGCTGAAATCTGTTTCTGACATTTTAAAGTCAGAAAAATTCCATTTTTTGGACAAAAGTTCGATGCAAACCGTTTCAAATGAACAGCGGAAAGAGATCGAGCATCTGTTTGAAAATAAACGATGGGTACAACGGGATATCCTGGATGTCAGTCGCTGCTATTCCGAATATTCGTTTGGCGTCCAGTTTCTTTGTGAACATGAAGTCTATGGCTGTTTATTTGTAAAAACTCCTTTGGAAGAAAAAATCACCGAAAGGTTTTTAAAAGAATTTACGGAAGAAAGCCATCGTTTTTTTCAACGTTATGCCTTTGTTTCTTCCATCTCGAATGGGGAAAAATTTTATAAAGAATTGTTTCAAGCAACAAAAAGATTTCATTCTTCAATGAATATTGAATGTGTATTAAACGAAATGGTGGACACCCTCAAACGTGTTTTTCCTCATTATTTTTATTCGTTAAATCTTACGATTGATAAAAATGACATAGAAATGCCTTTCCGTTTATTTGAAATGGAAAATACTCGTTCTATGGCGATGGAAGCCTATGTAAGCGGCGAAGTAAAAGTGGAGCACTTAACGCAAGCAAACAAAAGTGTTTTATATGTCCCTATAAAAGGAAAGCAAGGGGTGTACGGACTTTTAAAAGTCGATTGTCCGCTTTTTCAATTGAGCGACGAAAGAATTGAGTTTATTCGGCTGCTTGTGGAAACAGGTGGAAGTGCTTTGGAAAATGCCAAGCTTTATCAGCAATCGAGACGATTTATTGCCGATTTGCAGCTTATCAACGAAACATCGCGGCAGCTGAATTCCAATTTGCGCTTTTCCGATACTATATTGTTTTTGCAGTCCAAAATCCTTTCCTCCTTTGGAGCTTCTGCTTGCGGATTCATTTTTATAGAAAAAGATGGCTATAAAGTATTGGAAGGAAGCTCCCCGATTTTTTTTGATGAATCGGGAAAAATGTACATATCGTATGTAGGAAAGAGAATGGAAGAAGAAAAAGATTCGATATTTATTGGGGACATAGCCAGAAAAATAACGGTTAGAAAATTTCCATATCGTTCATTAATGGCTGTTCCCATGTTTGAAAGCGACATGCTAAAAGGATTTTGCATTGTATTGAAAGACAGCGCCTATGGATTTACGTTTGATATGTATAAATTGCTGCAGTCCTTGATTTATCATTCCACATTGGCTTTGACCAATTCTCTTTTAAGAGAGGAACTTGAACGTCTTGTGATTACCGATCATTTAACGAATTTATATTCCCGAAACTATTTGGAGTCAAAGATGAGCGAGTCGCTGCAGAACGACGAACAAGGGAGCTTTCTTCTGATCGATATTGATGATTTTAAAAAAATCAATGACACGTACGGACATCAAGTAGGGGATGAGGTCATCGTTCAAGTGGCCAAAATTATTCAATCTGTCTCCGGTCAAAAAGGAATAGCTGCAAGATGGGGCGGAGAGGAGCTGTCTATCTATTTTCCTCATTTGACTGTGAATGAAGCAGAGAAACTTTCACAAAGGATAGTAGTAGAAGTGGAAGAAAAGACGAATCCGAAAGTGACGGTTTCTTGCGGAATGTCGCAATGGTACAAAGGAAGTGGAGAAGACGTAGAATCGTTGTTTAAAAAAGCCGACCAAGCACTGTACGTTTCGAAAGCAACCGGCAAAAACAAAATGACCATTAGTTATCATAGTGAAAACGACAGCAAAATGCCTTTTTCATAACAAGACGAGATGAGGCGGATTCCAAATAAAATTTGGAATCTGCCTCTTTTTTCGAAAGCAAACAAGCCTTTCTTATAAAAATTCCACTAAAGCATGAACAAATTGTTCCAACATGCTTTGATCGATCTCATCAAAACGATTGATAATAGGACTGTCGATATCGAGAACACCGATTAACTGTCCCGCTTTAATCATCGGAACGACTATTTCCGATTGGGAAGCGGCATCGCAGGCGATATGGCCGGGAAACTGATGAACATCTTCTACACGGATGGTTTTGCGTTCTGCTGCCGCTGTTCCGCAAACCCCTTTTCCGAGCGGGATGCGGACGCAGGCCGGCAGTCCTTGAAACGGTCCGAGGACAAGTTCATTTTTTTCTTGTTCATATAAATAAAAGCCGACCCAATTTATTTCTTTAAGAAATTGATTTAATAAAGCGGAAGCATTGCTTAAATTGGCGATTCTGTTCGTTTCGGACTCCATCAAGGCTTTCAATTGTTTGATGACGAGTTGATACTGCTCTTTTTTAGAGCCTTTGTACGTTTCTGTTTGAAACATCATGATCACCCTTCTCTCTGAAAATTCACGTCGATTCTGAAAGAAAATGTCGATAAAATTATAAAGGATTTTTACGTATGAATCCGAAATTTGATAAAGAATAAGTTTTACAGCTTTGATTGGTTACAGACATAATCAATGGGCACGTCACCGTTTCATTCGCATCTCTGCAACAAAGAGAACCCCCAATTTCTCAAATAGGAAAGGCAAACAGTCGAAAAACAGAAAATTCTGATCGATCAATGAATCAAAAATCCCAGTTTTTGTTTTGTCCTAAACATCGCGATCAATTAAGGAGAGAAGAGGGAAGAAAATGAACGCAACATTAAAGGAAACGAAAGAATTAATTATAGACGCAGCCATTGTTCTTTTTAATACAAAAGGCTATGACGGAACCGGGGTAAGGGACATAGCCAAAAAAGCCAAAGTGAACCCAGCGAATATCTCCTATTATTTTAAAGGAAAACAAGGATTATTGGAAGCGTGTTTAACCCAATTTTTTGAAGGCTATTTGTCTTGTCTGGAAGAAAAAGTATTTTTACTTGAAATGGCGCCCCCGGATGAATGTTTAAAACAAGGCTTGAAAAGCATACTTTCGTTTCAAAGAGAAAATCATTTATTGACTCGTTTTGTCTGGAGGGAAGTGTCTATTGACTCCCAAATCTCACGTGAAATTATTGCATCCTATTTAGTGAAGGAAAAATATCTTTTTCATTTGATCCTGGAACAAGGAATCAAAGAGGGAATTTTCGCCAATCTGCCGGAAAGTTTAGTGATCATTCAATTAAAATCGCTGCTGACGATGCCGTTTTTACAAAGTCAATATTTGCGGGAGGTTTGGCACACATTCCCTCAAGAAAAATATTTTGTTGAAAAATACATGATCATGATCGAGCGTTGGATCGACTCAACGTTATGCTCCTTGCAAGAAACGCGTCATTTTGACAGAAAAATTATTTGACTGTCTTGCCGGAGCCGTCCTCAAGAAGAGAAAGGATCATCTTTTTTCTGCCTTGGCCAAGATCCTTTGCTTGATGGGCGTCTGATCCATAAATAAGAGGGATGCCCATTTCAGCTGCTTTCAAAGCGATGTCATTCGACGGGTATGGTTCCAGACAATCCGGTTTGTGGACGCCTGCACCGTTGTAATCTAAGGAAAAGCTATTTTTCTTTACAGCCGATAAAATCGATTCAATCATATGGTCAAAAGATTTTCGGCAAGGAAATTTGTTTTGAAATTTGCGAACAAGCGTGACATGGCCGATTCTTGCCGGGCGATATTGGCCAAGATCTGCCGCTATGGATTTTAATACCGTCTCGTAATAGCATTCATATGTCTTTTCAACGGAGCCGAAAACATCAACGATCTTTCCAAAGAGCTCAGCGCTGTAGTCAAGGCAGTACCACTCATTCCCTTTTTTTAGGAAGTGGACGGATAAAATGGCATCATCCAAAAGCGGCCCGTATCGATTCAAAAATTCTTTTGTTTTTTGCTCGTACCCCTCGATGTAATCCACTTCCAGTCCAATTTGGATATCAATAATCCCTTTATATTTCTTTTTCCATTCGGAAACTTCTTCTATGTAATCATCGATTTGGCCGGGATCCATACCGCTGTCTTTCGTCGGAGTCGTATCAATAAATCCGTCCGGAAGCGGGGCGTGTTCGGTAAAGGTTATTTTTTCAAAGCCAAGAGAAATGGCTGTTTCTATGTACGACTCGAAAGAATCATTGGTTCCGTGCGGGCAATAAGGAGTGTGAATATGACCATCGACCCTCATAAATAGTATTTCTCCTTTCGATGCTCGAATTTATGATGGAAATAAGCTAAAATAAAGATTAGAAACGAAACCTTTATTATAATTGATCGGCAAAGTCAATTTTAATGAGAGAATCGAAAGTCGGATCCTCGATGAAAAGATATTTCTTTCGTATGAATAAAAGTGTATCAAATTTTTGAGTTTCCTGGTAAAAAATTAGAATTTATTTGTCAAAAAAGATCATTCACATGGTATCATATTTACATTAAGATATTTTTACGATAAAACGATGAACTGTCCGTAACGGATCCTTGTTGGGTGAAGGGACAAGGATAAGTTATATATCATATAAGAGCAGCGTTTGCCTTTGAATCAAAATATCTCACGGCGGGATTTGGCGGAAGGCAGAGAGCCGGAAGGGATTTTGTAACAGAGGCTTAAGCCGCAGCAGGATTAATAAAAAAGTGAGGCGACTGAAGGTGCGACAAGCACAAGACAGCTTGCGAGGTGGCGGTGTTTCAACCACCACAACAAGATGGGGGTTGACCTCGAGCACCTGGGAGCCACAACTGGATTAGTCCGTCCCCCTCTTTTACAGGCGGGAAATTATGGACAATAAAGCGGGGTTTATTTAGAGAAAGTACGGCATATGTGGAACAGGGGGCTTACGATGGAGTTCGTCATCGGCACATTCTTATTGATCATCATAATGGTCACAATAGGTTTCTTAATGAAAAGAAAAAAGTATCAAGTTGTAGATCAATTGGACAAACGCAAAATCGAAATTATGAATCGACCTGTAGCGGATGAATTGAAAAAAGTAAAAAAATTAAATATGACTGGACAAACGGAAGAATTATTTGAACGGTGGCGTCAAACATGGGATGAAATCATTACGACGGAGTTGCCGGCAATCGATGAAAAGCTGATAGATGCCGAGAGTTGCATTGACAAATACCGTTTTCGAAAAGCACAAGAAATCATGAGACAAATTGAAGAAAATTTGGACAGTGCAGAGGAGAAAATTGATAATTTATTGCAAGAGCTGAATGAACTAGTAGGCAGTGAAGAAAAGAACCGCAGAGATATGGAAGAGATAAAAGAAAAATATCGTTCCGCTCGAAAAAGACTGCTTGCTCATCGTCATACATATGGAAAAACCGCACCTATATTGGAAATAAAGCTTGATAGTCTGTCCTCTCAATTCGATCAATTTGAAGAACTGACCGCTGAGGGGAACTATTTGGAAGCAAGAGAGCTTGTATTGAATCTGAAAGAAGAAATGGCGGATTTGCTGCATAAGATGGAGCGCATACCGGTGCTGATACCGGAATGCACAAGCTTGCTTCCTTCCCAGCTGGATGAGCTTGAGGAAGGATATAAAGAAATGGAAAAGCAAGGGTATATTCTTAATCATTTGCAGCTTGATAAAGAAATTGCGAGAATCCGGAAAGAGCTGGATCTTTATAAAGATTTAATCGCGAAAACCGAAATTCAAGAAGTAGAAGATTCGTTGAACGAGACGAGGGAAAATATTGATCTTCTGTACGAATTGTTGGAAAAAGAAGTGAAAGCAAAGCATGACATAATCCAAAACAACAACCAAACATTTGAGCTGCTGCAAAAACTGAAAAAAAACAACAGAAAACTGAAAGAAGAAACCCAAATTGTTCAAGAAAGTTATCATTTAGTAGACGAACAAATTGATGTGCCAAAGAAATTAGATAAAGAATTGTCTCTGTTGGAGAAACGGTATGAAATCGTGTCCAGTAAAATATTTGCCAAACAGTCTGCTTATTCGCTGTTAAACGATGATTTAATGGAGATTCGAAAAAGCATTGAATCGCTTCAAGAGGAGCAGGAGAGATTTGCGGAGTTTTTAGGGAACTTGCGAAAAGATGAATTAGCCGCTAGAGATAAATTGGAAGAATTGAGAAAAATGATACACGAATCCCATCGTAAAGTGGCGAAAAGCAATGTGCCCGGCTTGCCGGATTCCTATAAATCATTGATGGAGGATGCATCAGAACGAATCAATGAGGTCATTCAGTGCCTTCAAATGAAGCCGTTGAACATGAACCAAGTTCAAGACAAGCTGGAACTGGCTGTGGAAGCGGTGGAAGTTCTCAATCAAAAAACAGATGAATTGATTGAACAGGTGTTTTTGGCGGAAAAAGTCATCCAGTATGGTAATCGTTATCGGAGCCAATATCCGAACGTTCGAGAAAAACTGATTGAAGCGGAAAAAGCTTTTAGAAATTATGAATTCAGCGAGGCGCTTGAGCAAGCTGCAGCTGCAGTGGAAAAAGTGGATCCTCAATTTTTGAAAAAACTATCGGATCTATTGAATATGGATGGTAAAGACTAAAGAAAGCGGCTGATTCAAATGGATTTGGCCTCCCCATTTAAGAACAGGCTTAGATTGTGGGGAAGAGTTCGAATCTTACTTTGAATCGTCTGCTTTCTTTTTTTTCGGTTTTTTAGAATGATAAGGTGCTTTCTTTCTGATTGTTCCCTACTTCAGGCTATGTTATTATTAGTATTTGAGTGTGAGAAATCATTCACAGAGAAGGTGTGAATTATGATTTACTTCGATAACAGTGCCACCACAAAACCATATAAGGAAGTAATGGAGTCATTTTTAAAAATAAATGAGAATTTTTATGCGAATCCGTCTTCCCTCCATTCTTTTGGAGGACAAGCGGAAAAATTATTGACTGAAGCGAGAAAGCAGATTGCTTCTTTGCTTCGTTGCAAACCAAGTGAAGTGTTTTTCACTTCCGGCGGAACAGAATCGAATAATTTGGCGATTAAGGGGACTGCGTTGCAATACCGCCATCGAGGAAACCATATTATCACGACTTCGATTGAGCATCCTTCCGTGCACAATGCATGCAAGCAGTTGGAGGATCTTGGCTTTGAAGTCACTTATTTGCCTGTGGATAAAAATGGAATGGTTCGAGTGGAAGATGTGGAAAAAGCAATTCGGCCGGAAACCATTCTCGTTTCCGTTATGCATGTCAACAATGAAATTGGGTCTATACAACCGGTCGAAGAAATTGGAAAACTATTGAAAAATTTCCCTAAAATTTTTTTCCATGTTGACCATGTTCAAGGAGCGGGGAAAATTCCTTTGCCGCTGTCTGACGGAATCATTGATTTCTGTTCTATTTCGGCACACAAATTCCACGGTTTAAAAGGAACCGGCATTCTTTATATAAAAGAAGGCATTCGAATTTCGCCGCTATTTTCAGGAGGAAGCCAAGAAAAAAATGTGCGAAGCGGAACTGAAAACACCGGTGGGATTGTTGCCATGGCAAAAGCTTTGCGAATGACCATGGAAAAACAAAAGACGGGTTTGAAAGAAATGGAAAATATTCGCCGTTATTTATTCAAGAGTTTGCGCTCTATAGAAGACGTCACGATTTATTCTCCGGATTCCGGGGCGCCTCATATCATTAATTTTGCCATATCCGGTGTTCGAGGCGAAGTACTCGTTCATGCGCTGGAATCAAAAGGGTTCTTTCTGTCGACTACAAGTGCTTGTTCTTCGCGGCAAAATCAGCCGAGCCGTACATTACTGGCTATGGGAGTACCGGAAAAAGAGGCAGATTTCAGCGTTCGCATCAGTTTATCGTATGAAAACACAATGGAAGAGGCAAAAGAATTTATCACGACGTTAAAAGAATTATTGCCTACGATTACGAAAACAAAGAGGAGATGACCATGATTTACGATCGCGTGTTAATTCGATACGGGGAGCTGTCGACAAAAGGCAGAAACCGAAATGTTTTTGTGACGAAACTGAAAAAAAATATAAAAGATATCATGAAAAATGAAGGGAATATCCAAATTCAGGCAGGAAGAGACCGCATGTATCTTCTTCTAAATGGGGCTTCCTATGAAAGAATCAAAGAAAAACTATCAAATGTTTTCGGAATTCAATCGTTTAGCCCGGTAGTACGGACGGAGAAGAACATCGAAAAAGTCAAAGAAGCAGCGCTTACGCTCGTTCAAGCCAATTTTTCGCCTGGGAATACGTTTAAAATTAATGCAAGACGTTCGGATAAGACGTTTGAAATCGATTCCCAGGAAATGAACTCTGTTTTGGGGGCTCACATTTTAAAAAATATAGACGGAATTAAGGTCGACGTGAAGCATCCTGATATTGAACTTTTAGTAGAGGTTCGAAAAGAGGGCGTATTTTTATCCTGCGAGTGGGTCAAAGGAGCTGGAGGACTTCCGGCCGGTGTAAGCGGAAAAGCAATGTTGCTGTTGTCGGGGGGAATTGACAGCCCTGTTGCAGGTTACATGATGATGAAACGGGGAGTAGAGATAGAGGCTGTTCACTTTTTTAGTCCTCCTTACACAAGCGAACGAGCTAAGCAAAAAGTCATTGATTTGGCGAAAAAATTAACATCCTTTGGTGGAACCATTAAACTTCATATTGTTCCGTTTACAGAAATCCAGCAAAAAATCCATGAAACGGTTCCGGCTAATTACACGATGACTTCGACAAGAAGATTTATGTTAACCATTGCGGATGAAATCCGGAAGAAAAACGGCGGACTTGCACTTGTCACTGGGGAAAGCTTGGGACAAGTAGCCAGTCAAACAATGGAAAGTATGCTGGCCATCAATGATGTGACCAGTACACCCGTTCTAAGACCGCTCATTGCCATGGATAAACTGGAAATTATTGAAATCTCTCGAAAAATTGGAACGCATGATATATCCATTCTTCCTTATGAAGATTGTTGCACTATTTTTACACCGCCTTCTCCAAAGACAAAACCAAAATTGGAAAGGGTGGAACACTACGAAAGCTTTTTTGATTTTGAACCTTATGTAAGAGAAGCGGTTGAAAAAACAGAAACGCTCTTGATCAGTGAAGAGTTTGAATCGAAAGAGTTTCAAGACCTATTTTGACGTATTGTGAACTGCATCGGGAATAAAGCGGACCGATTATGCACATTTTAATGAATACAGGGAGGTGAAAATGGATGGCTAGAAATAATCGGTCTAACCAGCTTTTAGTTCCCGGTGTAGAAAATGCTCTTGAACAAATGAAGGCAGAAATAGCGCAAGAATTTGGTGTGCAGCTTGGGCCGGATGCAACAGCACGCGCCAACGGTTCTGTCGGTGGAGAAATGACAAAACGATTAATCCAAATGGCAGAACAGCAGTTAAACGGTTTATCAAGATAAAGATACAATTTCCTTCGATAAAATGATTTTTTCAATAAGAACCATAAATAAATGGAAGCGTCAAACTTTAGAAGCAAGGGGAAACCCTTGCTTCTTTCTGTTCGAAACTTTGCAGTCAGTTTACAATACCCGATCGAAAATTTGATTCAAATTGTGTGGATCATTTTGATATAATGGATCTATGTGAAAAGACAAGCAGTGATAGGTACTTTAGAAGGGTCTTTTTTTATACGTAAGTGTTTATCGTGAAAGGAGCTCTTCATGAAAAAGCGAGGCGAATGCGAGCCTGCCAAATACTTCTGGCGAAAGGCCTCATGATTATGCCCCGCTCCTAAAAAGGCGAAAGCCGGGAGTAGCTAGCAAGATTAAGGAGGGATCTCTGGATGAAAAGAGAGGATTTGTTGGCGCCAGAAAAATACAATATCGTAATGGAATTCGAAAAATATGCTTCCGATCCAAAAAAAGTGGCGATCAAATGGGAAAATGAAAATGGAGATACAAGAGAAATTACATATAGACAATTGATTCAAAACGCCAATCGAATTGGAAATGCCTTTTTGAGTCGAGGCTTGAAAAAAGGGGACATTATTTTAGTCATGACCCCGCGCTTAATTGAAGCTTATGAAATTTATACAGCTGCTCTAAAGACGGGATTAGTCGTGGTTCCTTGTTCGGAAATGCTAAGAACGAAAGATTTGAACTATCGTATTGAACATGGAGATGTAAAAGCCGTTGTTTCTTATCATTCCCTTGTCGGGGAATTTGAAAAAACAGAGAAGTTTATAGACGGAAAGTTACTGCCGTTTGTATTTGGCGGAAAACGCGAAGGATGGCTGTCTTTAGAAGAAGAAGCGGAAAAACAGTCTGATTCATTGGAAATGGCCGATACACGAAGTGATGATATGGCCTTTTTGCCTTATACTTCGGGAACGACCGGAAATCCTAAAGGGGTTGTTCATACTCATGGATGGGGCTATGCGCATTTAAAAACGGCAGCTCCTAATTGGATGTGCATTGGAAAAGACGATATAGTATGGGCTACAGCCGGACCGGGCTGGCAAAAGTGGATTTGGAGCCCATTTTTGTCCGTTCTTGGGTCAGGAGCAACAGGACTTGTCTATAATGGCCGATTCAATCCGAAGAAATTTTTACACCTTTTGGAAAAATATAAAGTCAATGTGCTATGTTGTACACCGACTGAGTATCGATTAATGGCGAAAGTCGACAATTTGGGCGATTATCGTCTTGATCATCTACACAGTGCTGTTTCTGCAGGAGAGCCTTTGAACAGAAAAGTCATTGATATCTTTAAAAAACAATTTGGAATTTATGTCCGCGATGGTTATGGACAAACGGAGAGCACTCTTCTCGTCGGTGTGACGAAGGACATGGAGATTCGTCCGGGATCCATGGGAAAACCAACGCCTGGAAACCACGTGGAAATTATTGATGACGACGGGAATCCTTGTCCACCTGGCGTAGTAGGCGATATTGCCGTCCATGTGTCAACTCCGGCTTTGTTTAAACAATATTATAAAGATCCGGAAAGAACGGCTAAGCATTTTCGAGGCGAGTACTATATTACCGGGGACAGAGCCAAAAAAGACGAGGATGGATATTTTTGGTTCGAGGGTCGCGGCGATGACATTATTATCAGTTCCGGCTATACCATTGGCCCGTTTGAAGTGGAAGATGCTCTCGTTAAGCATCCGTATGTCAAAGAATGCGCTGTTGTGGCGAGTCCTGACGAGGTAAGAGGGAATGTAGTAAAAGCTTTTGTCATCTTAAAAGAAGGAGTGGACAAAAACGATCCTAACTTAATTCCCCGGTTGCAAGAACACGTGAAAAAAGTGACGGCTCCATACAAATATCCGAGAAAAATTGAATTTGTGGATGAACTGCCTAAAACGGCTTCAGGCAAGATCAGACGGGTGGAGTTAAGAAACAAAGAGCTACAAGCATTGAGCTAAGCTTGAAGAAAAACAGGCGGCACAAGCTGCCTGTTTTCCATTTTGTTCAAAAGGAAGGAATCCGATATGAAAACCCTTTGGCATAATGGAAAGATTTATACGATGAATAAAGAAAACGAAACATGTGAAGCAGTTGTGACAGAAAATGGCACGATCTTATTTGCCGGTTCAAAGAAGGAAGCGGAGTTGTGTTATGCCCCTTTTGACCGCACCATTTCACTGGATGGTGCCGTAATGTTTCCGGGATTTGTCGATAGCCATATGCATTTGCTGGGTCTGGGAGAAAAACTCGATCGACTTGATTTCACCGAGATGAAATCCAAGAGGGACGTTTTAGCTGCTGTCAAAGAAAAAATTTCTTCTCTAAAAGAAGGCGAATGGCTGATCGGTGAAGGATGGGATGAAAGTCGCTGGTCGACGGGCGAAATATTGACAAAAGACGATCTTGATCAAATTTCAGACACGATTCCAATTCTTTTAAAAAGGGTGTGCCGACACACGGTTGTAGCGAATACCCCAGCTTTAAAGAAAGCGGGGATTGATGAAACATCTGTTGATCCTGAAGGTGGGAAAATCGAACGGGATGAGGACGGACGATTAACAAGAATCTTAAAAGATCGCGCCATTGACAGAATGTTTCAGACGCTTCCCGAGTATACAAATGACGACTTGAAGAAAATTTTGGAAACAGGGATTCAACATTGTTGGGAGAATGGATTGACAGGAGCCCACACGGAAGACTTGAATTATTATGGAGATTTTTGGCGGACGTATCGCGCTTTTGAGCACGTGATTCATCGAAGCAACCGGAAATTCCGGATCCATTTATTAGTGCATCATGAAGTTATAGATGAATGGAAGAAAGCGGGATTTGACTTTTTATTTGGCACTCCATTTTTGGAATTCGGTGCTATGAAAATTTTTGCTGATGGCTCTCTGGGCAGCCGAACCGCTTTATTAAGTTCGCCATATCAAGACGATCCGGAAACGAACGGTTTGGAAATCCTTCCAAATGGCCAGTTGGTCGAATTGGTAAAAAAAGCGCGAGAAATGGGGCTGCCGGTTGCTGTTCATGCCATTGGCGACTTAGCTGTGGAGCGGGTATTGGATGTAGTGGAACAATATCCATCGGCGAAAGGAAAAAGAGACAGGATTATTCATGCAAATATTTTGCGACATGATTTAATCGCAAGACTAAAACAACAAAACCATCTTATACTCGATATTCAGCCTGGTTTTATTCGTTCCGATGTTTCCTATACAGGACGTTTGCCGGAATGTCTGCAGCAGTACGTATCTCCGTGGAAAACGATCTTAACAGAAGGGATACATTGTGCCGGCGGCTCGGATGCTCCTATTGAAGACGTGAATCCTTTTAAGCACATTGGCGCTGTCGTAGAAAGAGCTGATGGCCGTACGGATGAGAATCTAACTGTCTATGAAGCCATCTCGCTTTACACAAAAGGAAGTGCTTTTGCTTGTCATCACGAACACGATCGAGGCAAGATACAAAGAGGATACAAAGCTGATTTTACCATTGTGGATCGTGATGTATTCCATATTTCTCAAGAGGAGATTTCAAAAACGAAAGCAGTAATGACGGTGATAGACGATGAGATCGTTTATACTGCTTACTAGACCTATATTCAAACGAGTGAACGGCTTTTTAGTGAAAATCAACTGATTCGCCCAAGTCTTGTTAGGAAATTTATCAGTTGGGAAAATAAACATCGATATTATCATTGGACAGAAGGGGGAGACAGGGATGAAAAAAGACGAGAAATTGGGTATTGTATACGCAGGGCTTTCGTACTTACTATGGGGATTGTTCCCTCTTTATTGGAAATTGCTGAAGCAAGTTCCCGCTTATGAAATTTTAGCGAACCGGATTTTTTGGTCTTTTCTATTTATGCTTGGTTTTCTATTGGTCACAAAGAAATGGTCGTTGTTTCGTCAAACGTTCCGGCAGCTTATTCAACAGCCAAAAATGGGGCTGACATTATTTTTCGCATCCGTGCTGATCAGTGCCAATTGGTTTTTATACATTTGGGCCGTCAATCAAAATCATATCATTGAAACAAGTTTAGGGTACTACATTAACCCGCTTGTGAGCGTACTGTTAGGCGTTTTGATATTAAAAGAAAAACTGTCAAAAGCTCAAGTAGTATCTTTTCTTTTGGCGCTTACTGGCGTTTTAATCCTTACGATTTCGTATGGAAAATTTCCATGGGTGGCCCTTGGGTTGGCTGTCACCTTTGGATTGTATGGTTTGGCCAAAAAAGTAGTCAAAGTCGAATCCGCAACGGGGTTAACGCTTGAAACGCTGTTGATTACTCCATTTTCGCTGCTATTTTTACTGTATTTAAATAGCAATGGTGAATTGATGCTATTCCACCAAAGTGTGGCGACCGATCTTTTGCTTATTGGCGGTGGAATTGTCACGGCAGTTCCTCTTTTGTATTTTGCCAAAGGTGCTCAGCGGATTCCTTTATATATGATTGGATTTTTGCAATACGTTACGCCCACAATGTCTCTGTTGATAGGGATTTTTATTTATCATGAACCATTTTCGACGATCAAATTCATTTCCTTTACATTCATATGGGCGGCGCTTTTTGTTTTTTCATTATCACAAATTCGCTTCTTTCATAGAAATGGAAAGAATCCAAAAAGAAAAAGTGAGATTCCTGTTGAAAACTAGAAAATCAATGAAGGAGAGCCTTGGCGCTTCTTTTTTGACATTCATCTAAGTATTAAATAGAGAAGTCTACATTTTCGTATAAAATCCAAAAGTTCTTTCCGATTATGTCGAAAGAACTTTTTTAAAAAGAACGGAACAAAGGAACATCATGAGAAGGTATGATCAGTCAGGAGGGTGGACCGAAAAGATTCCACCTCTTGTTCTATTCAATTTTTTCTTCTTGGAAAAGTGATCACGCAAAAAGGATTGGCGATTTTGGGCCAATCCTTTTCATTAACGGACGTTGTGAAATTGGCTGTATCGTTTAGGAAGCTTTTTTGATGGTTTTATCCCTATGTTTATTTATGACAAAAGTAAATGTATATATCATGATTAACAAAAGTATAGGAAGAACACTATATGCATACATGGTGTGGTATCCGGTTGAGTTGGCCACAACCCCTAATCCGGAGGAGCCAATCGCTATACCAAGATCCATGGAAGAGAAGAACATGGCGTTGGCAGTCCCTTTTTTGTCTTGCGCCACTCTGCTCACAGCCAGTGCTTGGAGGGAAGGTTGAATAACTCCATATCCAAGGCCGTAAAAGAAACCTGCCATTAATAAGGTCGCCGTATTATAAGTGAAATATAATAACATTAGACCGATAATGCCTGCCATGGCGGCAGGATAAATAAGTACTTTATGTCCAAAATGATCATACAGGCGGCCCGAAATGGGACGTATCACAGTCATAACGATGGCATTGGTCAGAAAGAAAAGAGAAACCGTTCCACCCAGATTCGCTTCTTTTCCTAATTCATTCATGAAACTCCCGACACCGCCAAGAGAAATAAAGTAACAAACAATTAATAAACAAGGCAAAAAGGCTTGTTTGTCGAAAGCATATTGAATAAGTGACTGTGCTTGGCTATTTGTCGGTTTGCCGTCCGTCTTTGAAGAGCTTTTGATTGAAAAGCTGAGAATGAGAATAATGGCTGTAAACAACACAGATAAAAGGATAAGAACATGAAATGAGAAGGCTGCCATCAATGACAATGCCAGCATAGGCCCCAAACTTGTTCCTAGGCTGGTGGAAAGCCCGTAGTAGCCAATCCCTTCTCCAAGACGATGATTCGGAATAATATTGGTTGCCATGGTGGACAACAGAGTTGTGATGATTCCAAAACCGATGCCATGGAAAACTCTCAAAAGGAGAAGGATCGGAACGGATTCCAATTTATAGCTTAATGCGATTGCCAACAGGACGAAGATGAGCGAAAAAATCGCCATCCGCTTCACATTCAGTTTATGCATCAGTATTCCGATAAACGGGCGTGTTACAATCGCCGCTGCCATAAAGGCAGTGGTCATCAAGCCTCCTTGTGCAGGGTTATGTTTAATATCCGAAATGAAGGCGGGATAGCCTGCTGTCAGCATTTGGAGGCAAATAAAAAAGAGAAATGCCATTAATAAGATGACGATAAATTGTTTTGTCCACAATTTTGAGGACTGATGATCCATTGTGATTCCTTCTTTCTATTCTAATTATTCCCTGATGTGTACTATTTTAAATGAAACGATGCATAAAAGCTTCATAAAATCCGTAAACTCAGATTTATGTGTTGGCAAATTCAGTGAAATGGACTAAAGGCTGTATGGGGCGAAAAAGCAAAAAAGGCTTTTGGTAGGTTCAAGTGGTTTGCTACAATAATTGACAGGAATGGAATTTCTTTATTTTAGAATTGGAGGACAGGATGGATGAATAGGAAAAGAATAATAGCTTTGGCTATTGCGGCTATATTGTTCGCAGTTTCTGTCATTGTCAATTTAGCCAGCATCACGCTGACTGCAGACGTTGAAAACCTTTTTGAAGGACTGACAAACCAAGATGGAAATTTCAATGAAGATGTCATCGAGAAAGGAAACACATTGAAGAAAATTGCGGTTTTGGAAGTAAATGGTGTGATTCAAGATACGGGTTCGACTGCCTCATTTTTTGAGACGGGATACAACCACGAAAATTTTATGAAAATGCTTGATAAAGTGGAGCATGATAAGAGCATCAAAGCGATTATATTGAGAGTCAATTCCCCGGGCGGCGGGGTGGCCGAAAGTGCAGAAATCCATGATAAATTAATGGAGATTAAGCAAAAGGCAAAAAAACCGATTTATGTTTCTATGGGCCCGACGGCGGCTTCAGGTGGCTATTATATTTCAACTGCCGGAGATAAAATTTTTGCCAGTCCTGAAACTTTAACGGGCTCTTTAGGAGTGATTATGAACACTGTGAATTACTCCAAATTGGCGCAAAAGTTCGGTGTGGATTTTGTGACTGTTAAAAGCGGTCCTTTCAAGGATATCGGCAGTTCTACCCGCCCGATGACAGAGAAAGAGAAACAAATTTTGCAAACGATGATTAACAACTCTTATCAACAATTTGTAAAAGTGATTTCAGAGGGGCGGCATATTCCGGAAGAACAAGTCAGAAAAATCGCTGACGGTCGTGTGTACGATGGCAGGCAGGCGAAGCAGCTTCACTTAATTGATGAATTCGGTTATTTGGATGATACAATCAAACAATTGAAAAAAGATAAACATTTGAGCGGTGCCGAAGTATTTCGTTATGAAACAAACAGCGGGCTTTCTTCCTTTTTTGCAGCCAGCGCGCAAAAAATGTTTCAAAAAGACGGCGAATGGAACGTGCTGATGAATCTTTTGACTCACTCACAGTCTCCGCGGCTCATGTATTTATATTCTGAGGAGGGATCGTTATGAATGAATCAAGGCACGATCCTGAATTAGAAAAGCCAATAGCCGCTGAAACGAAAAAAGAGGCGGATGACGGATATCATGAGGGCGCAAAGTCTTTTTTGTACGGCCCTCACTATGCTGGCTTTTGGATGCGTTTTTGGGCGTATTTACTTGACTTAATCGTGATTGGAAGTCTTAAACGGATATTGATTTTGCCGGTTTTCCGCTGGCTTGATCTACCCGTTTTTGCCCATGAACTGTTTGCCCCCATCCATGTGGCGAGTGCCGTTCTCTTTTACGGCTATTTTCTTCTATTCACGAAATTCACCGGACAAACGGTTGGAAAAATGGTATTTGGCTTAAAAGTCGTCCCGCTGACAGAAGAACGTTTAACTTGGACTGTTGTTTTGTTTCGGGAATTGATCGGGCGCTTTATTGTAACCACTATTGTCATTCTGTATTTAATGGTCGCTTTTATGCCGAAAAAACAAGGATTGCACGATTATTTCGCTGATACAGCCGTTATTCATGAGAAAACGGTGGAAGCTTTAAAAGAGGGTGTCCCAAAAGTATAGCTTTTAGGGACACCCATTTTTTGTGAATGGTTCTTTGAACCTGGTCTGTTGATTTCCGTTCCAGGCGCTTCGCTTTCCGCGGGCGTGCCGGGGAGCCTCCTCGTCGCTTACGCTCCTGCGGGGTCTCCCCTGTCCCGTACTCCCGCAGGAGTCTTCGCGCCTTCCACTCCAATCAACAGAGTGAAAAATTAATCTTGAAACTCTGTACAAAAAAATAAAGAAAATCGTTCTTTTTTGGTATAATTTAGTCACTACAACCAATCTACCGGAAAGGAACGATTTTCTTATGTACATAAATTATACCACGACAGGACAATTAGTTCTACCAATGGATATAGAAGTTCTAATCCCCGAACATCATCTTTGCCGAATTGTGGATTTGGCAGTAGAAAAGATGAATCCAAACATCCTTCTTTCTCTTCATCCTGGTGGCGGCCGCCCGCCTTACCATCCCAAAATGATGTTAAAAATTATCCTTTATGCCTACGTCAATCGAATTTATTCTTCCCGGCAAATTGCTAAACAACTGGGAGAAAACATTTATTTTATGTGGCTTTCGGGAAACCAAAAACCTGATTTTCGTACAATCAATCGATTTCGCTCCAATCGTATGAAGGATGTCATTTATGAAACCTTCTTCGGAATTGTGGATCTTTTATGCCAGGAGGGGTTAGTAAAGCTTGAAGATTATTATTTTGATGGAACGAAAATTGAAGCTAACGCTAATCGATATACTTTTGTTTGGAGGAAGGCGACAGAAAAGTTCGATACAAAGCTGGATGAGAAATACAAACAGATCGTCTTATCGATTGAGGAAGTAATGAAAGAAGATGAGCAAGCTGAAAAAGAAATGGATTTTCAAGAAAAATTGGAGGCAGCTCCTGTTACCTCCGAGAAAATCCAAGAGACCATCAAAAAGGTAGAGAAAAAATTAGAACAGGAACCTACAAATCGAACCCTGAAAAAAGCAAAACGACAATTGGAAAAGGATCTTTTGCCCAGAAAGCAAAAATATGAAGAACAAAAAGCAACATTTGGCGACCGAAACAGCTATTCAAAAACGGATAAAGATGCCACTTTCATGCGCATGAAAGAAGACCACATGAAGAACGGTCAATTAAAGGCTGGTTACAATGTACAAATCGGAACGGAAGGACAATTTATCACAGGGTTCAGTCTACATCAACGTGCCGGAGATCCCGGCTGCCTAATTCCTCACTTTGAATTAATGAAAAAGTATAATCGGCCAAAACCAAAGACACTCATTGCCGATTCTGGTTATGGTAGCGAAGAAAACTATGATTATTGTGAAAAGGAAGAAATGGAAGCACTGGTTAAATACAACACATTCGATAAGGAACAAACAAAAGCTTGGAAAAATCAAATCGGTAAATTGGAGAACATGACTTATGACGAGGAATTAGACGAATGGATCTGTGCAAATAATAAACGACTTACCTTTAGTTACGAAAGAAAACGGAAATCAGAAAATGGGTATGAATCGGTGAAACGAACTTACATGTGCACAGACTGCTATGGATGCCCTTTTCAATCTTCTTGTGCAAAAGGAAAGAACACAAAAAGCATCAGTGTTTCCATGAAGAATCAGAAGCAGCGCCAAGAAGTCCGTGAAAGATTAACCTCGGAGGAAGCGAAAAAGAAGTATAGACAACGAAAAATAGAAGTGGAGCCAGTATTTGCTCAAATTAAGCACAACAGCCACTTCCAACGATTTACATTAAGAGGCCTTTCCAAAACAACGGTGGAATGGGGTCTTATTTGTGTTGCCCACAATTTGAAAAAGTGGGCAACATACACTGAAAAACAACAAAAAGTGAGGGAATAAAACAGGGGAATGATCTTCTGTGCACGAATTACAACCAATAATATCCAATAAATCATTCTAAAGAAAAAGGCTGAGCCCTAAAAAGTCGATTTTATCGACCTTTTGGGACACCCTCTTTATTTTTTTGGGGTTTTGTCGATAATGGTGGAAAGGCAAGGGGGCTGCAGTATGGCAATTGTCATGACAATACTGATCTCGATCGTCGTATTGATCATCGTTATTTCGGCAGCGGTGCTTCATATCAACATCGTTTTTTGCCATGAGAAAGAAAATGACTACGTTCAGATCCAATTCAAGATTTGGTTTGGCCTTATAAGATATACGATTAAAGTGCCGTTTTTAAAGTTGGTAAAAAACCCCGAAAATAATGAATGGAATTTACAATATGAAACCAACGTCTCTTCTAAAAATCAAAAAAGGACGAAGCACCACTCCCGAAACAACTTGACTCCTGAAGAACTGGTACAAATGATACATAAGGGAAGAGAATTTTTAAAAAAAGTAAAGGATCTCCAGGAGATTGTGAAACACTTTTGCCGTCATATATCAGTTGATTCATTGGTGTGGGAATCGGCTGTTGGTGTAAAAAACGCTGCATGGACCGGCATATTAACGGGAACACTATGGGCAGTCAAAGGTGAATTCATCGGTTTATTGAGTAAGTGGATACGATTAAAGACGATACCGAGATTAAATGTTGTTCCTACTTTTCAATCTCCTTACACAAAGACACGACTTGAGTGTATGCTTCATTTTCGAATAGGATATGCTATTATTGCCGGATTGAAAATAGTCCGTTTTTGGAAGGGAAAACTATCAGAACGTGAGTCTTCTTTCGCAAACAATAAACATCATTCTATCTAACAGGAGGTTGGATTCCCATGTCGGAACATCCGATTAAAGGTTTAATGACAACAGCTATGGAAAATTTAAAAGAAATGATTGACGTGAATACCATTATCGGAGATCCTGTTGAAACACCGGACGGCAGTGTCATATTGACAGTTTCAAAAGTTGGATTTGGTTTTGCGGCAGGAGGAAGTGAATTCAAACTGGATCAAAATGAGCAAAACAGCCAAGAAGAGAGCCTTCCTTTTGGAGGGGGAAGCGGCGGCGGTGTTTCCATCACACCCATCGCTTTTTTAATCGTCAACTCCCAAGGCTACAAGATGCTTCATGTAGATGAAAACACCCATTTAATGGAGCGGATTTTGGATGTAGCGCCCAATGCAATGGAGAAAATCCAAGGGATGTTTAAAAACAAAGATGGGGGAAGCGCAAACCAAAACAACAGCCAAACGAATAGTCAAAACAACGGTCAAAATAATGGACAGCAATCACAAAATTTGGACTTTAATATTTAAGGAACAAAGGGGAGCTTTCTACGTGGAAGCTGCCTTTTTTGTGATGAGGCCTGCCTCATCTTATAAAATGAATGAAATCCATCTTCCTATATAAGGCAGCCCTGTTCGAAAAATAGGGGATAAAAAACAGGAAATTTGCATTTCTTTGCCGAATTTCTTTATGATGAAGTTGTAGACCTTAAATAGGAGGAAAAGATATGGCGAAAATTACATTTAAGGGAAATCCCGTTACTCTTTTAGGAAATGAAGTAAAAGTAGGAGATCAAGCGCCGGACTTTACCGTACTTGCCAATGATTTGTCAGAAGTCAAATTATCCGACTATAAAGGAAGCGTGCGGATTTTAAGCTCTGTTCCATCTTTGGATACGGGAGTATGCGATGCTCAAACCCGCCGTTTTAATGAAGAAGCAGCCAAATTGGATGGAGTGAAAGTTTTAACGATATCAGCGGATCTGCCATTTGCCCAAAAACGTTGGTGTGCTTCAAGTGGATTGGAAGATGTGATTACGCTTTCTGACCACCGCGACCTTTCCTTCGGCAATGCCTATGGAGTCGTGATGAAAGAACTTCGTCTCTTAGCACGGGCTGTCTTTGTGGTTGACAGTAATGATAAAATTACCTATGTTGAATATGTGAGCGAAGGAACCAATCATCCTGATTACGAAGCTGCCATTCAGGCTGCTAAGGAAGCAAAATAATGGCTAACGTCTTTAGCGAAAGAGTATCTCCGCAATAGGACGTTCATCATACAATGTTTATTGCATAAAAAACAAAACGACATGACGGCCTGTGAAAAGGTATCATGCTTTTGTGAGCAAACAGTTGAAATTTTGCCGATCGTCCGAAACGGAATGCAGCTTTTACGGACGCTAATCAGGAAGAAACGGAAAAAACATGCCGAATAGGGATGCGATCTCTGTTCGGTTTTTTATTGAATGGGCTCTGTATTTTAACATTATTTCCGAAAGAAGTCTCCCAATTCAAGCGTGTGAAGGGCGATAGCCCAACGATAAGTGGGAGATGAATTTCGGTTGGCGTTAGCCAACTAATAGGATAGAATATAGCTAGAACGGACACCTTCGGAACGAAGGGAAGCGTAAAGGGTTCTTGTGTGTGGCTTACCGTTCAGCGAACACGCACAAGTCGCTTGAAGCCCCCGCCTCTAAGCGAAGCGTAGGTGGTGGGTAGTTCACTGAGAGATAAAGGAGGTATGTCGGTGAGTACCAATACAACATCTTCCATGGAATCGTTATTCTATGTTTTAGATCAAACAACGGACATGCTGCAAAAGGCTCTTTCTTGCACCTATCTGGAAGCTCTTGCGGAAAGTGCCGACAACTTGTTTCAAGGTATGGTGTTGCAAGAAGAAATCAGCGAAAAGACAAAAAAGGAGCTTCAAACGCAATACGATCGTATTTCATTAGATTCGATGTCAAAAGAACATATTCGAAAAGCTTATCAACTGGCCATCCTAAAAGGAATGAAGAAAAACGTTCAGCCAAATCACCAAATGACGCCGGACTCCATTGGTTTGTTTGTCAGTTATCTCATGCAAAAATTTATGGCAGACTACGATCAATACAGTCTTTTGGATCCTGCGGTCGGAACCGGAAATTTGCTGACGACCATCTTGAATCAGCAATCTGATCAAAACATCCATGCAACCGGAATTGATGTAGATGATTTATTAATAAAGCTTGCCTATGCAGGGGCCAATCTGTTAAAGCATCCGATTCAATTTTATAATCAGGACGCTTTGGAACCGCTCTTTGTTGATTTGGCAGATGCAGTGGTGTGCGATTTGCCTGTCGGCTATTATCCAAATGACGATCAAGCCCAAAATTATCGGTTAAAAGCGAAGGAAGGCCATTCCTATGCTCACCATCTTTTTATCGAGCAAAGCATCCGCTATACAAAACCCGCCGGATTTTTATTTTTTTTGATTCCAAATTTTCTTTTTGAATCGCCTCAGGCTGATCAATTGAGAGGCTTTTTGAAAGATGAAGTATATATACAGGCAGTGATACAGCTCCCTCTTTCCGTTTTTAAAAATAAAAATGCGGCCAAAAGCATTTTGATTTTGCAGAAGAAAAGCGAAGATGTAAAAGCACCTGAACAAGTGTTATTAGCAGACTTGCCATCTTTGACCAATAAAAAAGCGATGGAAGGAATGATCGCGAAAATTGAAAGCTGGTTTTTAGAGAAAAAACGCGGTCAATAATAAGCTGACTTCGTTCAGATGGAGAGGGCTTGCAGAAGCGATGCCGTTCAAATCCCCCCTTATTGGCTGCAATAGAATCATGTTGAGATCAAACTTTTACCATGTTTTGTTTCAAGACTGACATTTGCCTGTTTAAGGCCAACATCAGCATTTAGCGCTCCTATACAAATTCGAAAGGAGGGAGCATAGGGGTTCAAAGGCCAGCGAGTGTTGGGACAATGGGGTATACCATCGACGGACGGTGTACGGTGGTTTTCATTGTCCATGTGTCTAAAGACAAAAAGATGATGAATGAAAATCATTTCGGTTTGGACATGTTTTTCTTTCATCATCTTCCTGGATGCATAAAGTTGGAGTCCCCTGTGCGAATAATGATGAATTGGACCGAGCGAGACGAAGCCGTTTGGGAAGAAATTCTGAAATGGGAACAAACATTATTGGAATATGGAGGAAATGATCTCCAAACAACGTACATAAAATGGCTTGAACGTACCTTTGCCTCTTTTCCTGAGGAGTGGCAGGAAGCATTTTTAACCAAACTGGATCAATGGATGTTTCAAGTTCAATGGCTGCTTCAAGGATCGCAAATTCAAGAAGAAGCTCGGGAAAGAATCCTCGTTTCAGCTCGCGCTTTTGATGATTCCGTCGTAGATATTCCGGATTTGCGGAAATTGACGATTGATCAGCTCCATTATTTAAACAGACAACATTCGGCTCGGCACCGTTTGTATTCGTTTATTCAAGGCGGAATGACCGGAAAAGGCGGCTTTTTGTCGGCCGTTTCCGATTTTCCCATTCTTATTGCCATTAATGTTCGGGCTATTCAACTAACGGCTATGACTTACGGATTCGATGTTCAATCTCCTTATGAAACGATGATCTCCTTAAAAGTCTTCCATGCAGCAGTGTTGCCGAAACAGGTTCAAATTTACGGATGGAAAAAATTATTGGAAGATCTGGAAAACAAACAAGATGTTTATTTTTACGATGATTCTGAACAACTTGCGGACCCCCTGTGGTTGAATGAAATCGTGAAACAGCTGATGAAGCTGATGGCCATCAACCTGTTTAAAAAGAAGCAAAATGACAAATTTCCTCTCATCCGGATGGCTATCGGTGCCAATTTCAATTATCAATTCACAAAAAAAGTAACGGAGTATGCAGAGAAGTACTACCAATACCGCTTGTTGCTGGATAAGAAAGGAGATATGAAATGAGTGCGTCAGACCACAAAAAGGGAGGGCCTCAACATGTGAAGGCTGCGGTCATTACCGTTAGCGATACTCGGACTCAAGAAAACGACAAAAGCGGAGCGCTTATTCAAAAACTATTGTTGGAACATCATCATGAAGTGGTTCAATATGAAATTGTCAAAGATGACAGTCTATCCATTCGCCGTCTTGTAACGGAAATTATTCGCAAAAAAATAGCGGATTGTATTCTTTTAAATGGAGGCACCGGTATTTCAAAGAGAGACGTAACAATTGAAACCGTTAAGCCGCTATTTGAAAAGGAATTGGCAGGTTTTGGAGAATTGTTTCGAATGCTCAGCTACACAGAGGACATCGGTTCTGCGGCTATTTTATCGAGAGCAGCAGCAGGTGTATCCGGCGGTGTCGCTATTTTCTCCATGCCTGGATCGACCGGGGCAGTGAAGCTGGCGATGGAAAAATTGATCTTACCTGAAATTCGCCATATTGTAAATGAAATTCGCAAGTAGGGGCTGTCCTAAAAGCTCCTTTTAAACAAGAAACCTCGACGAGATAAAACAATTTATCTTGTCGAGGTTTCTTTGTTTCAAAAGTTATGGGCGATGGCAATTGACCCGAATTCGATCGTTGCCTTAGCCGATCCCAGGTTGTATTTAATCAAAGCAGCTGAAAAGTGACTTGAAAAAATCACTTCATTCAATGTCAGCTTGGCGATTACATGATAATGAAAGGACGATTTTTTGCACCGGACTACGTGAAATTTTAGGTGATGATCTTGAAACCAGCGAGACTCCAGCGGTGCGAGAGACGAGCGAGGAGGTTTGCGGATCGCCCGCGGAAAGCACCTATGTCATTTTGAAACAATCCCTTTTTTGTTTTCAATATGCTCGTATTCTTATACACCTCCATTTGGTCGCGAAAATATTTTTTCAATCCCGAACGTTCTTCCTTCTTTTCAATAAGATATTTATTGTATACAGCCAGTGTTCGCTAAAACAAAGCATTGTTTGAAAAAGTATTGAATAAAAAATAAAATTAGAAAATTTTTATTCAATGGCCCTTGAAAGAAGAAACGGAAAATGATATTCTTATAGACATATAAAAAAGGAATAAAAATAACTATTGATGAATATTTATACGACTAAAAGGGGGATCCATGATGGGTAAAAAAGTTGTGCTCGCTTATTCGGGCGGTTTAGATACATCGGTGGCCATCCAATGGCTGAAAGATCAAGGGTATGATGTTGTTGCCTGCTGCCTTGATGTAGGGGAAGGAAAAGATTTGAAATTTATTCAAGAAAAAGCGTTGAAAGTCGGAGCGGTGGAAAGCTATGTCCTCGATGTAAAAGAAGAGTTTGCTAATGAATACGCTCTGTTGGCTTTACAAGCTCATGCTCTTTATGAAGGAAAATATCCGCTGGTTTCAGCTCTGTCAAGACCGCTCATTTCCAAAAAATTGGTGGAAATAGCTGGAAAAGAAGGTGCCGTGGCGGTGGCGCATGGCTGCACGGGCAAAGGGAATGACCAAGTTCGCTTTGAACTTTCGATCAACGCTTTAAATCCGGATCTTGAAGTGTTGGCTCCTGTCCGTGAATGGAGCTGGTCGCGTGAAGAAGAAATTGAATATGCCAAACAAAAAGGAATTCCTATTCCGGTTGATTTAGACAGTCCTTTTTCCATTGACAAGAACTTATGGGGAAGAAGCAATGAATGCGGGATATTGGAAGATCCTTGGGCTGCTCCGCCGGAAGAAGCATATGAATTGACCACAAGTATTGAGTTTACGCCGGATACTCCGGAAATCATAGAAATCGATTTTGAAAAGGGAGTGCCTGTAGCTTTAAACGGCAAGCGTTACCCGCTTTCGGAACTGATTTTGGAATTAAACAAAATCGCAGGAAAGCATGGAGTGGGTCGTATTGATCACGTTGAAAACCGACTTGTCGGAATCAAATCAAGAGAAGTGTATGAATGCCCAGGCGCGATGACATTAATTTTAGCCCATAAAGAATTGGAAGATTTAACGCTTGTAAAAGAATTGGCTCATTTTAAACCTGTTATTGAAAAGAAACTAACGGAAGTCATTTATGAAGGCTTATGGTTTTCCCCCATTAAAGACGCATTAAAGGCGTTTTTGCAAGAAACGCAAAAATTTGTCACCGGCACTGTCCGTGTCAAACTGTTTAAAGGCCATGCCATTGTAGAAGGAAGAAAATCAAATTATTCTCTTTACAACGAAAAACTGGCAACGTATACGGTTGAAGACGAATTTGATCATCAAGCAGCAGTCGGCTTCATTAAATTGTTCGGCTTGCCGACGAAAGTGAATGCGATGGTTCATCAAGAAAAGGAGAAGGTTCAAGCATGAAAAAATTATGGGGCGGGCGCTTCCAAAAATCAGCAGAAGAATGGGTAGACGAATTTGGCGCATCCATTTCGTTCGACCAAGAGCTCGTTCTTGAAGACATAGAAGGAAGCCTTGCACATGTCACCATGCTCGGAAAGTGCGGCATCCTTTCCCAAGAAGAGACGGATAAGATCAAAAAAGGGTTGCTCCGCTTAAAAGAAAAAGCGGAAAGAGACGAACTCACCTTTTCGATTTCCGAAGAAGATATCCATTTAAATTTAGAAAAAATGCTGATCGAAGAAATCGGACCTGTTGGTGGAAAACTTCATACCGGGCGGAGCCGAAATGACCAAGTGGCCACCGATATGCATCTTTATTTAAAAAAACAAGTTCAGTCGATTATCCAATTGATTACTTCTTTCCAAGAAACGATTATTGAAAAAGCGGAGAGGCATGTGGAAACAGTGGCGCCCGGGTACACACATTTACAGAGGGCGCAGCCGATTTCTTTTGCTCACCATTTGATGGCTTATTTTTGGATGCTTGAGCGGGACAAAAAACGATATCAAGAATCGTTTAAACGTATTGACGTTTCTCCGTTGGGGGCCGGGGCGCTTGCCGGGACCACCTTTCCTATTGATCGGGAATATTCGGCCGCCTTATTGGGATTTTCAAGCATTTATCAAAATAGCTTGGATGCAGTAAGCGATCGCGATTTTATCATCGAATTTTTAAATGATTCCTCTATTTTAATGATGCATCTTTCGCGATTTGCAGAAGAGCTTATTTTATGGTCAAGCCAAGAGTTTCAATTCATTGAATTGGATGATGCGTTTTCAACCGGCAGCAGCATCATGCCTCAAAAGAAAAATCCGGATATGGCTGAATTGATTCGTGGTAAAACGGGCAGAGTCTACGGGCATTTAATTTCTTTGTTGACGGTATTAAAAGGATTGCCGTTAGCTTATAACAAAGATATGCAGGAAGATAAGGAAGGAATGTTTGACGTTGTCCATACGGTTATGGGTTCATTGAAAATCTTTAACGGAATGGTACGGACGATGAAGGTGAATGAATCGAAGCTGACGGAATCTGTCCATCATGATTTTTCGAATGCGACGGAACTCGCCGATTATTTGGCGGCAAAAGGAATTCCTTTTCGAGAGGCGCATGAAATTGTCGGAAAACTAGTTCTCCATTGTATCCAAAAGAAATGTTATTTGGCCGATTTGTCATTGGAAGATTTGAAGGAAGCCTCTCCGGTCATTGAGGAGGATATTTATCAAATTCTCTCACCCTACCAAGCAGTCAAAAGAAGAAATTCTTTAGGCGGGACCGGGTTTGAACAAGTGAAGCAGCAAATACAATATGCGAAAGAGCTTCTTTCACAACCGTTATCTAAAGATAAAAGACAAATGGATCTCCCGGTGTAAAGGCTTCATTCCTAATAAAGGCTGAATACGGTGCCTGAGGGTGTCCCAAAAGTATAGCTTTTAGGGACACCCATTTTTTGTGAATGGTTCTTTGAACCTGGTCTGTTGATTTCCGTTCCAGGCGCTTCGCTTTCCGCGGGCGTGCCGGGGAGCCTCCTCGTCGCTTACGCTCCTGCGGGGTCTCCCCTGTCCCGTACTCCCGCAGGAGTCTTCGCGCCTTCCACTCCAATCAACAGAGTGAAAAATTAATCTTGAAACTCTGTACAAAAAAATAAAGAAAATCGTTCTTTTTTGGTATAATTTAGTCACTACAACCAATCTACCGGAAAGGAACGATTTTCTTATGTACATAAATTATACCACGACAGGACAATTAGTTCTACCAATGGATATAGAAGTTCTAATCCCCGAACATCATCTTTGCCGAATTGTGGATTTGGCAGTAGAAAAGATGAATCCAAACATCCTTCTTTCTCTTCATCCTGGTGGCGGCCGCCCGCCTTACCATCCCAAAATGATGTTAAAAATTATCCTTTATGCCTACGTCAATCGAATTTATTCTTCCCGGCAAATTGCTAAACAACTGGGAGAAAACATTTATTTTATGTGGCTTTCGGGAAACCAAAAACCTGATTTTCGTACAATCAATCGATTTCGCTCCAATCGTATGAAGGATGTCATTTATGAAACCTTCTTCGGAATTGTGGATCTTTTATGCCAGGAGGGGTTAGTAAAGCTTGAAGATTATTATTTTGATGGAACGAAAATTGAAGCTAACGCTAATCGATATACTTTTGTTTGGAGGAAGGCGACAGAAAAGTTCGATACAAAGCTGGATGAGAAATACAAACAGATCGTCTTATCGATTGAGGAAGTAATGAAAGAAGATGAGCAAGCTGAAAAAGAAATGGATTTTCAAGAAAAATTGGAGGCAGCTCCTGTTACCTCCGAGAAAATCCAAGAGACCATCAAAAAGGTAGAGAAAAAATTAGAACAGGAACCTACAAATCGAACCCTGAAAAAAGCAAAACGACAATTGGAAAAGGATCTTTTGCCCAGAAAGCAAAAATATGAAGAACAAAAAGCAACATTTGGCGACCGAAACAGCTATTCAAAAACGGATAAAGATGCCACTTTCATGCGCATGAAAGAAGACCACATGAAGAACGGTCAATTAAAGGCTGGTTACAATGTACAAATCGGAACGGAAGGACAATTTATCACAGGGTTCAGTCTACATCAACGTGCCGGAGATCCCGGCTGCCTAATTCCTCACTTTGAATTAATGAAAAAGTATAATCGGCCAAAACCAAAGACACTCATTGCCGATTCTGGTTATGGTAGCGAAGAAAACTATGATTATTGTGAAAAGGAAGAAATGGAAGCACTGGTTAAATACAACACATTCGATAAGGAACAAACAAAAGCTTGGAAAAATCAAATCGGTAAATTGGAGAACATGACTTATGACGAGGAATTAGACGAATGGATCTGTGCAAATAATAAACGACTTACCTTTAGTTACGAAAGAAAACGGAAATCAGAAAATGGGTATGAATCGGTGAAACGAACTTACATGTGCACAGACTGCTATGGATGCCCTTTTCAATCTTCTTGTGCAAAAGGAAAGAACACAAAAAGCATCAGTGTTTCCATGAAGAATCAGAAGCAGCGCCAAGAAGTCCGTGAAAGATTAACCTCGGAGGAAGCGAAAAAGAAGTATAGACAACGAAAAATAGAAGTGGAGCCAGTATTTGCTCAAATTAAGCACAACAGCCACTTCCAACGATTTACATTAAGAGGCCTTTCCAAAACAACGGTGGAATGGGGTCTTATTTGTGTTGCCCACAATTTGAAAAAGTGGGCAACATACACTGAAAAACAACAAAAAGTGAGGGAATAAAACAGGGGAATGATCTTCTGTGCACGAATTACAACCAATAATATCCAATAAATCATTCTAAAGAAAAAGGCTGAGCCCTAAAAAGTCGATTTTATCGACCTTTTGGGTCAGCCTCAGATATTCGGTCAAGAAAATCTTTGGAAAATTTTACCGATTATGATTTGTTTGTGCGGACAATTAAAACGTCGCATCGGGATGATCGTGCGATATGTTCGGAAACGCTTCCGATCAAGAATCGTTCAACAGCATTCATACCTGTGGCTCCACAAATAATCAAGTCCGCTTCGACTTTTTTAGCGACATCTCTGGGAATGACCGCTTTAGGAGAACCGTGTTCTAAAAACGTAACGATATTTTTTACACCCGCTTTTTCGGCTTTCTTTTTGTAGTCTTCCAGAAGCTCCTGTCCGTATTTTTCAGCTTGTGCGGTGATAGTGTAGTCATAGGCTTCAACGCCTGCAAATACTCGGGTGTCGATGACATGAACCAAGTAGATGGTGGCTTCATTGCGCTTGGCGATTTCGATGGATTTTTTAAAGGCCCATTCCGCCTCTTGAGAACCGTCGACTGCTACCAGAATATGTTTATATTGGGTATCCATTTCTTATACCTCCTTTTTCTTCATTGTAAAACAAATAGGAGTATAAATGTGTGGAAATTTTTCGAAAAATGTTGCAATATCATTATCATATGTGTGAAAAAGGAGAAAATGTACATTTGAAAATCTTTTTTGGCAAGGTCGAAAGTGATCCTATAACGTATTTCTCATAAAGGGAAGAGCAGGCCGCTACAGAAGAGTTATCATTGAAAAATCCTTTTTATCAGTCTTTTTTCTTAGTGAAAAAGAACTTGTCTATAAAACGGACAAGTTCTTTTATTTACAGGATGGAGGCGACATCGCGGAATCTCAGGGGAAGCGCAAAGCCGGCTCTCGTGCGACTGCAGCCAGTCTGTTAAGAGGAAGGCTTTTGTCACTCTAATCCCCGAATGTATTGCTTTTATTCCGCTTTCCCTATTTACTTAATAATTTGCAATTCTTTCGGATATTTCGTCAGCACTTCCACACCTTTGTCAGTCACGACAACATCATCTTCGATTCGGACACCGGCTTTTTCTTGGACATAAATGCCAGGTTCAATCGTAAAGACCATGCCTTTTTTTAAGGCTAAATCGTTTGTCTCCGTCACATATGGATACTCGTGGACGCTGATTCCTAATCCGTGACCGAGGCGATGGGAAAAATATTCTCCGTATCCAGCTTGTGCAATGATGTTTCTCGCTGTCAAATCCAGTTCTTTCAATGGAACGCCCGGTTTGACTGCGCGGACTGCCGCTTGCTGGGCTGTTAAAACCGTTTGGTAAATGGTTTCTTGTTCATCTGTTATATCCCCGTAGGCGACGGTTCTTGTAATGTCTGAGCAATATCCTTTATAAACAACTCCTAAGTCAAATAATACTAAATCGCCTCTTTTCACCTTAGAGACCCCAAGAGTGCCATGCGGGGATGAAGCATTTTTTCCTGTTAAGACCATCGTGGCGAATGACATTTCCGAAATTCCTTTTTTCTTGAGTTCATATTCAATCACGGCGATGATCTCAAGCTCGGTTTTTCCCTCTTTTAATTCTGAAACTCCCACTTGAACAGCGTAATCAGCATATTCTGCCGCTTTTCTCATCAGCTGTATTTCTTCCTCATTTTTGATCATTCGCAGTTGTTTTAATGTATCATCCAATCCAGTAAAGGACGCATCAGAGAATCGGGAAGCCAGTTGTTCATATCGGCTAATATTTAAATGTTCCTTTTCCAGCGCGATTTTTCGTACGGAATTGAGCCGTGACTTGACGGCTTTTTCGATTTCTTCCCACGGATTCACAATGTCGCTGTAGCCGATGATTTCATGCTCCCAGCCGGCCTTTTTCGCTTCTTTCGCTTCCATCTGCGGACAAATCAAAAAAGGTTCCTCCCGTTGAAAAACGCCAACGGCTAAAACACGTTCGTGAGGATCGCTTCTATAATTCGTAAAATAAAAAACATTATCAGGCAATGTGATGAAAGAAAAGTCAATCTCTGTTTCTTTCATCCAATCTATCAAATTTCTCAATCGGCTGTTCATGGTTATATCCCCCTCATTGATTCCTTAAATATAAGCGTAACAGCAAAATATAGGAAAGTAAACAAAGATGTAGGCAGAGTGTTTTTTGATAAAATTTAGGAAATTTTGACAATACAGTAAATGATGGAATCTCAAAAAGAAATCTTATAAGGCAGGATTTTTGGACGTTGCCAACGAAATATGCAAAAATGAGAAATATGAATAGTGTAAGAAAGGAGATTGAAATATGAAAATTTCTTACCACGGCCACTCTATCGTTAAAATTGAAACAAATGGAAAGACGATTCTGATTGATCCATTTATCACCGGAAACGAATTAACGGACTTGAAGGCTGACGAGGTAAAAGCGGATGCGATTATTTTAACGCATGGTCATTCGGATCATGTAGGAGATACGGTTGAGATTGCCAAAAGAAATCATTCACAAGTGATTGCCATTAATGAACTGGCTGTTTATTTAGGAAAGCAAGGACTGAACACCCATGGCATGAGCATTGGGGGAGCTTATGAATTTGATTTTGGAAAAGTCAAATTCACACAAGCGTTTCACGGAACCGGGTTTGAAACAAAAGATGGACAGATCCTTTATATGGGGATGCCGGCAGGCGTACTGGTCATGGCTGAAGGAAAAACGATTTTCCATGCGGGAGACACCGGGTTATTTTCTGATTTGAAACTGATCGGCGAAAGACATCCGATCGATATTGCGTTTTTGCCCATTGGAGATAACTTTACGATGGGACCGGAAGATGCGGCGATTGCAGCTAAATTTTTGGGAGCTAAGACAGTCGTACCGATTCATTACAACACGTTCCCGGTTATTAAACAAGATCCCGCCCGCTTTATTGAATTGCTGGAAGATCAAAACGGCAAAATTCTGGAGCCGGGTGACAGCATCGAGCTGTAATCAAATGACAGTAAGGAGCTGGCTGATCAAGGGAAATGCCTACCTTGTTTCGGTTCAGCTCTTTTTAGATGGTTTTCTTAACGGTCTCCATGCTAATTGAATCGCTCTGTTTTTCACTTTATAATGGGAATAGATGATGAAAGGGAAAGGTGAAAAACTTGGCGACCAAACATGAGCAGATTTTAGAGTATATAGAAGGACTTCCTATAGGTGAAAAGATTTCTGTAAGACAAATTGCCAAAGCGTTAAATGTAAGCGAAGGAACGGCTTATCGGGCTATTAAAGATGCGGAAACGAAAGGATTCGTCAGCGCCATTGAAAGGGTAGGAACCATTCGCATCGAGAAAAAGAAGAAAGAAAATATCGAGAAACTTACCTATGCGGAAGTAGTCAATATTATTGACGGTCAAGTGCTGGGCGGTCGTGCCGGGTTGTATAAAACGTTGAACAAATTTGTAATCGGAGCGATGAAGCTGGATGCCATGATGCGGTATACGGGAGCGGGCAATCTGTTGATTGTCGGCAATCGCACCCAAGCTCATGAATTGGCGCTGCGGGCGGGGGCAGGTGTGCTGATTACCGGAGGATTTGACACAGAAGACCATGTGAAAAAATTAGCTGATGAATTAGAACTGCCGATTATATCGACCAGTTACGATACATTTACAGTGGCTACCATGATCAACCGTGCTATTTACGACCAGCTGATCAAAAAGGAAATTATTTTAGTCGGAGATACTTTGACTCCCGTTGAAAAAACAGCGTACTTAACGTTATCCGACACCGTTGGCGACTATCATGAAAAGAATAAGAAAACAGGCCACGGACGGTTTCCTGTTGTGGATCAACAATTGAAAGTGGTAGGCATTGTCACAACGAAAGATATTATGGGATATGAATCGGATGTATCGATTGAAAAAGTCATGACGAAAAAGCCTTTGACCGTAAGCCAACGGACGAGTGTCGCTTCGGCTGCCCATATGATGATTTGGGAGGGAATCGAAGTATTGCCGGTCGTCGATGATCAGAATAAGCTGCAAGGGATTATCAGCAGACAAGATGTATTGAAGGCCCTGCAGATGAATTCGCGCCAACCTCAAGTAGGGGAAACGATTGATGATCTGATTACGAAGCAATTCGATATTTCCACTTCCAATCAAGAACAGTCGAACGTGTATAAATTTGAGGTCACCCCCCAAATGACAAACCAGCTGGGTACTATCTCCTATGGAGTTTTTACAACATTAGTGACGGAAGCAGCCAATCGGGCATTAAAAGCGCAAAAAAAAGGCGATCACGTTGTGGAAAATATGACGATTTACTACTTTAAGCCTGTCCAATTAGAAAGCATGATCGAAATCCATCCGAAAGTATTAGAGGCTGGAAGAAAATTTGGGAAAATTGATATTGAAGTATTCAATGAGAACAAACTGGTCGGAAAAGCTCTGTTGATGGTTCAAATGATCGATAGATGACAGCTGTCCGCCAAAACGAGCAGCTGTCGAAAGAAATTTCAAGAGGATTTGTCCCATTCTGCTGCTTCTTGTTTGACATACGGGGTAAAATGACGGTAAGCTTTGAAGCCGGCCCATACGCTGGAAAATCCAAGAACTATAAAGATCGTCGCTATCGCGTAGGCCACTGTCGATTGCTGAACGAAAAACGTGTTGATGCCGAACAAACCTACAAAAAGACCCAGCATCATGCTTGATTTTGCGGAGAGCCATTTTCTTTCCATTGGACGGTTGCTTCTTACGTACTGAATTTTATAGAAAAGATAAAAAGCCAGCGATAAAACAATGAAAAAAACAAAAACGGGCATTTGCATTCCTCCACTAGTACATTCTCATTCCATTGTATCGAATTACGAACGGAAAAAAAAGGAAATATCGTGAATAAAGAAGGGAATTTATGATGAAAAAAGAGATACTAGAAAAAATCAAACAGTACGAAACCATTATTATCCACCGGCATATTCGCCCCGATCCCGATGCATACGGATCTCAAGGAGGATTAGCGGAAATTTTGCGCGCTTCCTTTACGGATAAACATATCTATACGGTCGGACAAGAAGATCCTTCTTTGCACTTTTTAAACCGCATGGATCAAATTGAAGATCAAGTTTATAACGGGGCGCTTGTCATCGTTTGCGACACGGCCAATCGTGAAAGAATCAGTGATGAACGTTATCAACTCGGAGATTTTATCATTAAAATCGACCATCATCCTAATGAAGATCCTTATGGCGATTTGCTTTGGGTGGACACGTCGGCCAGTTCGGTCAGTGAAATGATCTACGAATTTTACTTGGAATGCAAAGACGAAGGATTAAAGATGACCAACGATGCCGCTCGACTTATTTATGCCGGCATTGTCGGAGATACGGGTAGATTCCTTTATCCAAGCACGACGGAAAAAACGTTTCGATACGCTGCCGAGTTGATTCAATATGGATTTAACCGCAGCTTGCTTTATACACAGTTGTATGAAATGGATTTCAACTTATTAAAATTAAAAGGATTTATCTTGCAAAACTTTGAACTCCGTCCAAGCGGCGCCGGCAGTGTCATCATTAAAAAAGATCTCTTGGAGCAGTTCCAAGTCAGCGTTTCCGAAGCTTCACAACTGGTGAGCGTTTTGGGAGACGTAAAGGGAATCAAAGCGTGGGCTTTCTTTATTGAAGAGGGAGATCAAATCAGAGTGCGATTGCGTTCGAAGGGCCCCATTATCAATGGATTGGCGAAAAAGTACAAAGGTGGCGGCCATCCGCTGGCTGCGGGAGCTTCCGTTTATTCATGGGACGATGTGGAACAAGTGATTCACGATTTGGATGAACTGTGCAGAAAATAAGCATAAATCGGCGCTTAAAAGGCGCCGATTCTTATTTGGCCAGTTCCAATTCCAAGTAGATTTCAACGGTCGTGTAAAAATACACTTCTTTTACTTTTAGATGAAATCTTTTATTTTGAATTTTTAACATCTTGTTTTCGATAAGCTCCTTAATGATTTGCTTATTGGCGAAAACGGTTTCTAAGTTTTTGGCTAATAAGGCGTCCAAATCTTTTTTGATTAGCTCTTCCGCTTCAAATTGACTATGTGAATCTTTGATTCCATATTTTTCGAAATTTATGATTTCTACATCAATGTTTTGTACGGTTAGCATTTCTTGATTTTTCTTGTTCAGCTTCTTAAACTCTTCCTGCCAAATGGAAAGGTGATCGTTCAAATCGCTGATCTCTTCTTTTTGCCTTTCAATCGTATTCGTTTGTTTTTCTTGAAGAGAGCCGAACATGTACAAAAAAACAAGCCAGCCGACGCATGCTCCGATGGCGGTTCCTGCTATAAATATTTGCCAATTCTTTTTGTGATAAAGAGGCGGAATTCTCATCGTTTAAATATGCTCCTGGGTCAACCATTGGATAATGGCAGCGCCGGTCTGAGCCCCGCCCATTGCCGACAAAATCAAAAGAAATTGACGGATGAGTTCTTTTGTTTCACCTTGCAAAAAGCCTCTTTCAAAGCTGTACAAAGTGTCAAATGTTCCGCCGATCGCAGCGATGATCGCCCATATACGGACATTGTTGGAAATATTATAGATTTCCGTCATGGGTGGTTTACCAGTTATAAAGGACGCAAAACCGCCAATCAAGGATCCCCCTAATAGAACACCAAGAGCAATAAAAAAACATTTGAAAAATTCCGGGAAAAATGCTTCATTCACGTTTATCCTCTCCCGCTATTAAAAGTTTGCTACATTATGTATATGGACATACCGATTCATGTATGTAAAACATCGATGGTTTCCTTTTCATCCGTACAATTGTTCGTATGGAATTTTCCCTATATAATAAGCTGTAAGGTAATATCCATTCTTAGAGGTACGCGTTGAGGATGGAAAAAGAAGCGGGAAACAGGTCAGAAAGGAGGGGACAAGCTGTTGTTTGCCCATTTGCAAATTAAAACGGGTTACAGTTTGTTATCAAGCACCATTATGCCTGACAAATTAGCGGAGTACGGTAAAAAACTAGGACTAAAAGCGCTGGCGTTGACGGACCATAACGTCATGTACGCAGCCGTTCCATTTTATAAAGCATGCAAAGCAAACGGAATTAAACCGATTATCGGGTTGACGGCTGACATCCAATCTCCTATTGGACAAGGACGATCGTTTCCGCTTGTCCTTCTCGCAAAACATAATACCGGCTATCAAAATTTGCTGAAGATTTCCAGCTTGATCCAAACAAAGTCACCGCAAGGACTTCCTATCAAGTGGCTAAAAGCTTATTCAAAAGGACTTTTCGCTTTTACTCCGGGGATGGAAGGGGAAATTGAACAGCTCATTCTGAACGGAGAACTTGAAAAAGCGGGCCAAGTCGCCCACGTTTTCAAGAACATTTTCGAACAGGAAAGCTTTTATTTTTCGCTTCAAGACCATTTGCTCTCCCAGGAAGAAGAAATTCGCGCCGGTTTGACGGCTTTAAGCAAAGAAATGGAGATCTCCTGTATCGTCACTCACGATGTCCAATATTTGGATAAAGGCGATTCTTTTTCTCATGAATGTTTGTTGGCGATACGAGACGGAGCCAAACTGGCAGATGAAAATCGGAAGACGCTTGCCAATGATGAATATGATTTAAAGTCGCCTGCTGAAATGTATAAGCGTTTTTCCGCTTATCCTGATGCACTGGAAAATACGCTGAAGATTGTGGAGCAATGTACGGTTGAAATTCATTTTCACCAGCAGCTGCTTCCTAAATATCCGCTTCCGGACAATGAAAATGCCAAAGAGGTTCTTTACCGGCTGTGTATGCAAGGTCTTGAAAAAATAGGCAAGAAAGAAGATCCTCATTATTTGGAACGGCTCTCCTATGAATTAGCGGTTATCGATAAAATGGGATTTAACGATTATTTTTTGATTGTCTGGGATTTTATGAAGTTTGCAAGATCGCAAGCTATTTTGACGGGGCCTGGACGGGGGTCAGCAGCTGGCTCGCTGGTGGCTTATTTGTTGGAAATAACGGATATTGATCCGTTAAAATACGGGTTATTATTTGAAAGGTT
Organism: Bacillus sp. FSL W8-0102; assembly: GCF_038007225.1. Classification (NCBI taxonomy): domain Bacteria; kingdom Bacillati; phylum Bacillota; class Bacilli; order Caryophanales; family Bacillaceae; genus Bacillus; species Bacillus sp. FSL W8-0102. The sequence continues at coordinate 2,805,767 of NZ_JBBOWT010000001.1, read as the reverse complement.
TTTAAATCCGGAAAGGGTGACAATGCCGGATATTGATCTTGATTTTCCGGATCATCGAAGGGATGAGGTCATACGGTATGTCGCCAAGAAATATGGAAACATTCATGTCGCTCAAATCATCACATTCGGAACATTGTCGGCGAAAGCGGTTATAAGGGATATTGCAAGAGTGTTCGGATTTCAAACGAAAGAATTGGATCAAATTTCCAAAATGCTACCATCTCGCCTCGGCCTGACTTTATTGGATGCTTACAAGGATTCTTCGATGTTAAGAACATGGGTAGAAAGTGATCCGGTGCATAAACAAATATTTGAAACGGCATTAAAACTTGAAGGGCTGCCGCGGCATGCGTCCACCCATGCAGCCGGCGTGGTGATCACGGAACAGCCGCTTGTGGAATTGATACCCATTCAACAAGGTCATGATGAAATGTATATGACACAATTTACAATGGATATTTTAGAAGAATTAGGCCTTTTGAAAATTGATTTTCTCGGACTCCGTAATTTAACGATTTTAGAAAGAATTTTAGATTCGATTCAATACTCGTCAGGAGAAAAAATGGATCTCAGCGAGATTCCGCTCAATGATCGCAAAACGTTTGAACTGCTTGGCAAAGGACAAACAACGGGTGTTTTTCAATTGGAATCGGAGGGGATGCGCAAAGTGCTCATGCGGCTGAAGCCGAGCGATTTTGAAGATATTGTGGCCGTTAATGCTTTGTATCGTCCGGGACCAATGGAAAATATCCCTCTTTATATTGAACGGAAGCACGGGTTGAAAAAAATCGCGTATCCCCACCCCGACTTGGAAGGAATTTTAAAACAAACATATGGCGTTCTCATTTATCAAGAGCAAATTATGCAAATCGCTTCCAAAATGGCGGGATTTTCTTTAGGAGAAGCCGATTTGCTGCGTCGAGCTGTCGGGAAAAAGAAAAAAGAAGTGTTGGCGGAAGAAAGAAAACATTTTATTGAGGGCGCTGTTCGAAACGGCTACAGCAAGGAAACGGCCGATCAAATTTACGATTTAATTGTGCGATTTGCCAATTATGGTTTTAATCGCAGCCATGCGGTCGCCTACAGCAAAATTGCTTATCAGCTCGCTTATTTAAAAGCGCATTATCCGTTATACTTTATGGCCGCCCTTTTGACATCGGTGATTGGAAGCGAAAAAAAAATAGCCCAATATGTGAGAGAAGCAAAAGAAATGGGAATTCAGATTTTGAGGCCTTCGATTCAGAGCAGTCAATTTTTTTTCAAAGCCGAAAAAGAAGGAATTCGCTTCGGTCTTGCTGCGATTAAAGGAGTGGGTGCGGCCGCCGTTAAGGAAATTTTAAGAGCCCGCAAGGAAAAGATGTTTGAAGATTTGTTTGATTTTTGTCTGCGTGTTTCACCGCAGGCTGTGAATCGCAGGACGATAGAATCTCTTATTTTAGCCGGGGCATTTGATGATTTTGGAAAAGACCGTGCGACATTGCTTGCAAGTGTGGATGCAGCGATAGACCATGCGGAATTTATGAGACCTGATCCAAATGAAAACGGCCATTTCGAATTGTTTGCAGATGAGAGTTTTTTTCCAAAACCTAAATATACAGAAGTGGAACCAATGCCAGATGATATGCGCCTGAAATATGAAAAAGAAGTGCTTGGCCTGTATTTATCCAGCCATCCGGTCTCTGTGCATAAGTCATTGTTTCAAAAGCTTGGAGTCGTTGATATCGCTTATTTGAAAAGCCAAAGGAAAAAAATGATCATCGGTGTCTATATTCATGAATTTCGAGTGATTCGAACGAAAAAAGGAGAAAAAATGGCCTTTTTGAGCATTTCGGATGAAAGCGGAGAAATGGAAGCCGTTTTGTTTCCTGAAATCTACCGTAAATTTTTCGGAATATGCGAAAAAGGGACCGTTGTCTTAATGGAAGGGACAAATGAAGAAAGAAACGGAAATGAACAATTTATTGTCTCAAACGCATACGGAATAGAAGAAGCAGAAGAACTGGCCGCTAGAATGAATCAGCGCCTTTACTTAAAAATTACGAAAGAAAAAAAAGAGAAAGAAACGCTTCAAGCTGTGTATCGCATTTTAAAAAAATACAAAGGGGAAACGGCGGTATGGGTTCATTATGAGGATGAGCATCGGACGATTCAGCTTCTAAAGGACCGCTGGGTCAATCCGACAGAAGCTTGCATAGCGGAGCTTAAAACGGTATTGGGAAGCGAAAACGTTGTATTAAAAAGAATATAGTTTTCCAACCAACTGACTTATGGTATAGTGGTAAATAGACATTGAAAATTGGTCTGACCACAAAAAATCATGCATTTGAGAATCACAACATTGGTTTAAAGAATAAGAGCTAGTTCGTTGTTTAGGACAGATCATGGAACAAAAGGTTAGACAATACAGACGATAGCGCCATCGTTTATAGCTGGCCTTGCCAGAATGGAGATGGCGCTTCGGAAAAGAAGTCACGGCCAGGCGGAAAAGAAGGAGACGGTTCAACGAAGGTTCAACAGCCGAGAGAATACAAATGACGAACCCTTTTTCTCCAATCGATGGAATGCCGGCGTAGTACGGATGAAGGAGTGAATATTTTGTCATTAAGAGAAGAAGCTTTGCACATGCATAAGTTGAATCAAGGAAAATTGGAAACCGTGGCAAAAGTTCAGGTCATGAATCAAAAAGACTTAAGTCTTGCCTATTCTCCTGGAGTGGCTGAGCCGTGTAAAGAGATCTACGAAAAGCCGGAAACGGTTTATGATTACACAATGAAAGGGAACACAGTAGCCGTCGTTTCCGATGGAACGGCGGTTCTTGGATTAGGAAATATTGGTCCGGAGGCGGCTCTTCCCGTAATGGAAGGAAAAGCAGTGCTGTTTAAAAGTTTTGCCGGCGTTGATGCTTTTCCAATTTGTTTAACGTCTTTCCGAAAGAAGTCTCCCATCCTCTAGGAATGTGAAGGTGTGAATAGCACCAATGAGTAGGTGGGAGATGAATTTCGGTTGGCTTTAGCCAAAGTTATTTTTCCAATCCCTTTCTCAACAATTCTAAGATTGCGGCTGTTCTAGTTGGAATCCCATTTTCTTTTTGATATTGCTCCAATTTTTCTAATATCGTCTTAGGCATACGAATTTCTACACGTTCTTTCTCTTCTCTCATGATTATCACCTCATATTGATTGTACGGATTTTTTACGGTATAATCAATATATACGAAATTTTTCCGCACAAAGTGAGGTGAATTGATATGGCCAAGCAAAACAAAGCTTTCAAGTTTCGTTTGTTACCAAACAAAGAACAATCCGCATTATTAGCTAAGACATTTGGTTGTGTTCGCTTTGTCTACAATAAGATGTTAGCTGAACGCAAAGAAACGTATGAAAAGTTCAAGGATGATAAAGAATTGCTTAAAAAGCAAAAGTTTCCGACCCCTGCAAAATATAAAAGTGAATTTCCATTCCTAAAAGAAGTGGATTCTTTAGCTTTGGCAAATGCACAAATGAACTTACAGACTGCTTATAAGAATTTCTTTGAAGGAAATGCGGATTTTCCAAAGTTCAAAAATCGTAAAGCAAAACAATCCTATACAACTAATATGGTCAACGGAAATATTAAGCTAGAAAATGGTCATATCAAACTGCCAAAAATCAAAAAGCCAATAAAAATGAAACAGCATAGAGAGATACCTGCTGATTATAAAATCAAATCTTGCACTATTTCTAAAACAAAGACAGGCAAATACTACATTTCAATTTTGACAGAATATGAGAAAGATATTCGTCCAGTTAAAATACAGAAAGTTGTTGGTTTGGATTTTGCTATGGATGGTCTATATGTCGAGAGTGAACAGGGTAAGAAAGCCAATTACCCACGTTACTATCGGCAAGCCTTAGATAAATTAGCAAAAGCACAACGAATTCTTTCTCGAAGAAAGAAAGGTTCTGCAAGATGGGAAAAACAACACCTGAAAGTGGCTAAGCTACATGAAAAGACAGCGAATCAGCGCAGAAACTTTCTTCATCATAAGTCAAAAGAATTAGCAACAAACTATGACGCTGTGATTATTGAGGACTTAGACATGAAAGGCATGTCTCAAGCCCTCAACTTTGGAAAAAGCGTTCATGATAACGGCTGGGGGATGTTCACTACTTTCTTAGCGTATAAGCTAAAAGAACAGGGGAAACAACTTGTGAAAATTGATAAGTGGTTTCCCTCCACTAAGAAGTGTTCATGTTGCGGCAAGGAAAAAGAAATGCCATTATCTGAACGTGTATATAAATGTTCTTGCGGCTTTGTATTAGATCGCGATCACAATTCAGCAATCAATATCAAAAATGAGGGATTACGCTTATTAGCATAAAGAATAATAACTTTCGGAACGAGAGGGTTAGCTCGGTCAATTTTCTGTCATTAGACGGGATTACCCGAGAAGCCCCCACTTCAATCAAACCGTAAGGTTGATAAGTGGAGGGTAGTTCACATACGAATGATGTGGAAAAAATTGTCGAGACAGTGAAGCTATTGGAGCCAACATTTGGGGGCGTTAATTTAGAAGATATTGCGGCCCCGAATTGTTTTATCATTGAAGAACGACTGAAAAAAGAGACCAATATTCCGGTATTTCATGATGATCAACATGGAACGGCGATCGTGACCGTTGCCGGCTTGCTGAATGCCCTTAAAATTGTCAATAAAAAAATGACAGAGATTAAAGTAGTGGCAAACGGTGCGGGAGCTGCTGGAATTGCTATTATTAAACTTTTGTATCATTATGGTGTAAGGGACATTATCATGTGCGATTCCAAAGGAGCCATCTATGAAGGCCGTCCGGAAGGCATGAATAAGGTAAAAGAAGAGGTAGCCAAGTACACCAACCGCGAGCACAAAAAGGGAAGTTTGGCAGATGTGATAAAAGGCGCTGATGTATTTATAGGAGTTTCCGTTGCCGGTGCACTGACAAAAGAAATGGTTCGTTCCATGAACGATCAACCGATTATTTTTGCGATGGCGAATCCTGTTCCGGAAATTATGCCGGATGAAGCGAAAGAGGCCGGAGCGATGGTTGTCGGGACAGGCCGATCCGATTTTCCAAACCAAGTGAATAATGTGTTGGCTTTCCCGGGTATTTTTCGGGGAGCGTTGGATGTGCGAGCAACTCATATTAATGAAAAGATGAAACAAGCAGCGGTGGAAGCCATTGCGAGTCTCATTTCAGATGAAGAACTTGATACAAGCTATTGTATCCCCGGCCCTTTTGATCCGAGAGTTGCACCGCGGGTAGCGGCGGCGGTCGCCAAAGCGGCGATGGAAACAGGAGTGGCAAGAAGAAAGGTAGATCCTGAAGAAGTATATGAACGGACCATGAGATTGGCGGCTATTGGAAAAGGTGAGTGAAACGAGCTGTGAAAGACGCTCTTCCAAAATCCAAGTTTGTGGAAATCGTACAAGAAATTAGAAAGATGATTGAAAAAGATGGTCTGCTTCCCGGAGACAAAATTCCATCTGAACGGGAATTGTCGGAACACCTGGACGTTGGGCGTTCCTCCGTCCGGGAAGCGCTGAGAGCCCTCGAACTTCTGGGATTGATTGAAACAAGAAGAGGAGAGGGAACTTTTTTGCGTCATTTCCATGACCATCGTCTTGTTGAACTTCTTGGCATGTTTATTTTGCAAGATCCAAAGATACAAGACGATGTCGTGAAAGCAAAAGAAATCATGGAAGTCGGAGGGCTGTCATTGGCTCTTCAACATCGATCTCTCCATGAAAAGATAAAAAAGGCTCGGGAAAGTCTTGAAAAGGAAGAATGGTCGGAATATGACTTTTTTTCTTTTATTTTGGATTTAGGAGAAAATCATTTATTAAAAAAGATTTGGCTGATTGTCTCAGACTATGCAACTTCCATTCAAAATCAACATTGGACAATTGAAAAATACAAACCCTATTATTTAAAGCTTTTAGAAGCAATGGAAAAACAAGATTTCTTTGCTTGCTATCGTGTTTATCAAGAAATTCAAAAGTTGTCGAATGGAAGGTGACAAACTTTTGCGTATTTTTTAAAAAAATTTGTGTAAAGTGGAGACAATCTTTAGAAGCGAAGCCTAACAAGGGAGGATTCACCTTGATTAAAGATTTCTTTAATAAGCCAAAGAAGCGAAAATATGTCACCGTTCCTTCTGATGCACCGAAGCATGACGTACCGGAAGGAATTATGACAAAATGCCCCCAGTGCAAGAAAATTATGTATACGAAAGAGTTGAAAAAAAATCTCCATATATGCCTTCATTGCGGATATCATCATCAAATGTCTGCTTATGAACGGATTGAGTCGTTGATAGATGAGGGAACTTTTACAGAAATCAATGCCGAACTTATGACAGAAAATCCTTTGAACTTTCCTCATTACCTGGAAAAAATTGAAAAAGACCGCCAAAAATCAAAATTAAATGAGGCTGTTGTGACGGGTATTGGAGAAATAAACGGATATAAGACTGCCATTGCGGTAATGGATGCTAAATTTCGCATGGGAAGCATGGGATCCGTTGTCGGGGAAAAAATCGTCAGAACGGTAGAGGAAGCCGATCGTTTAGGGATTCCGTTTATCATCTTCACTGCTTCTGGCGGTGCACGAATGCAAGAAGGTATAGTATCTCTTATGCAAATGGCGAAGACGAGTGCTGCCTTGAAGCGATTCAGTGACAACGGTGGGCTTTTCATTTCCGTGATGACCCATCCAACGACAGGAGGGGTTTCTGCTAGTTTCGCTTCCTTAGGAGATTATAATTTTGCGGAACCTGGTGCGCTGATTGGATTTGCCGGACGCCGAATCATCGAGCAAACCATTCGGGAAGAGCTTCCGGAAGATTTTCAAACAGCGGAGTTTTTGTTGAAACATGGACAACTGGATGACGTCATTCCAAGAAATGAACTGAAGGATAAATTAACTGTCCTTTTAGATATTCATCAGCCAAGGGGTGAGCTGGCGTGGTAAACAGTCTTGAATTTGAAAAGCCGATTATTGAACTACGGGAGAAAATCGCGGAATTGAAAGAATTCACGGCCAAATCGGATGTGGATTTATCAGATGAAATTGAAACGTTGGAGAATCGGCTGGAAAAATTGGAAAAGCATATTTATGACAATTTAAAACCTTGGGATCGTGTGCAAATGGCCAGACACCCGCAACGGCCAACTACCCTTGATTATATTGAACATTTATTTACAGATTTTATCGAGCTTCATGGAGACCGCCTTTTTGGGGAGGATGAAGCCATTGTCGGCGGAGTGGCCAAATATTACGGTTTGCCGGTTACGGTAATTGGACACCAACGCGGAAAAGATACGAAAGAAAACATCCGTCGGAATTTTGGCATGCCTCATCCGGAAGGATACCGAAAGGCCCTTCGTCTTATGAAGCAAGCGGAAAAATTTCACCGTCCCATTATTTGTTTTATTGATACAAAAGGTGCTTATCCGGGTAAAGCGGCAGAGGAACGCGGACAAAGCGAAGCGATAGCCAGAAATTTGTTTGAAATGGCCGGATTAAGAGTGCCGATTGTCTGCATCGTGATCGGTGAAGGCGGAAGCGGGGGGGCTCTAGCTTTAGGGATCGGCAATCATTTATTTATGCTTGAGAACTCTACGTATTCTGTCATCTCGCCTGAAGGAGCAGCAGCTCTTTTATGGAAGGATGCTTCAAAAGCAAAATTGGCGGCCGAAACGATGAAAATTACGGCTCCTGATTTGAAAGAATTGGGAGTTATTGATGATGTGATTAAAGAAGTGCGCGGCGGCGCGCATCGCGATCCTAAAAAACAAGCCGAATTTATTGACGAAACGCTGAAACGTTCTTTAAAACAGCTCATTTCGTTGAGCGAGGAAGAATTGGTGAATCAGCGCTACGAAAAATATAGAGCTATTGGTGAATATACCGTTTTAAACGAATATATAGGAACTCATAAATAACGCGCTTCTCTTAACGGAGCGCGTTTTTTCATATACATCCATCCTCGGATTTTCCTTTTGGCGTCATCCTCCTGAGCATGAACCTTTCTATGATTGGCCGCTCGATTTTTGCAGGTATGATCAGATCAGCGTTTGGAATTGTTTCTGAAATTGGAAAGAATAAACATTCGATGGTATGGTAATTTTTTCACATTATGTATCTTAAGTCCTTTATTAGGAAATAAATTGAAATGATTTTGTTTGTCGAAGAGAATAAAAAACGCTTCCAGTTCACCGACAATTTTGTCTTTTTGAAAGGATTGTTAGGTATATTGTGAACACCTTTCCTTCGTGGTATTTTAAAGAGGGATATTGCTAGCAGAACTGTAGAAATGCTGTAGACCTCGATCAAAAATAGAGGATTGCCCGCATGAGGAAACAGGATTTCTACACTTGGACTTTAGAAAACAGAATAAAATGAGTGGCAGTGCAAATTACTTTGTAGAGGTGATGATGATGAAAAGAATCGGCGTTTTAACAAGCGGGGGCGATGCTCCGGGAATGAATGCCGCGATTCGGGCGGTCGTAAGGAAGGGAATTTTTCATAATTTAGAAGTTTTTGGGATTTATCAAGGCTATACTGGTTTAATTAACGGACATATTGAAAAACTTGAATTAGGTTCTGTTGGTGATATTGTTCATCGCGGAGGAACGATTTTACGATCAGCACGCTGCCCGGAATTTAAAACCCCGGAAGGTCAGCAAAAAGGGGTGGAACAGTTAAGAAAACATGGGATCGACGGTTTGGTCGTGATTGGCGGAGACGGTTCTTATCGCGGGGCAAAAGCTTTAACGGAACTTGGTTTTCCATGCATCGGAGTTCCGGGAACGATTGACAATGATATCCCGGGAACGGAATTTACGATCGGTTTTGACACGGCTCTCAATACAGTGATTGATGCTATTGACAAAATCAGAGATACGGCAAGTTCCCATGAAAGAACCTTTATTATTGAAGTAATGGGAAGAGATGCCGGTGATTTAGCGTTGTGGGCTGGATTGGCCGGCGGAGCTGAAACGATTGTGATTCCGGAAGAACCTTTCAATATGGATGAAATCATCGAACGGTTAAAGAATGGTCAAAAACGCGACAAAAAGCATAGTATTATCGTAGTAGCGGAAGGTGTTATGAGCGGGACAGAGTTTGCGAAATTGATCCAAAAAGAATGTGATATAGAAGTTAGGGTTTCTGTGCTTGGGCACATTCAGCGTGGAGGATCGCCGACAGCTACAGACCGTGTGTTGGCAAGCCGCCTAGGAGCCAGAGCAGTGGAATTGTTGATCGAAGGAAAAGGCGGACGAGCTGTCGGTATTGAAAAAAATCAACTTGTCGATTATGACATTATAGAAGCACTTGGCAGAAAGCATCAATTGGATCTAAACATGTACAAGCTTTCAAAAGAACTTTCTATTTAATTTGTGGATATGGGGTGGCAAACCGTGAGAAAAACGAAAATTGTATGTACGATTGGGCCAGCAAGCGAAAGCGTAGAAATGTTGGCAAAATTAATGGAAGCAGGAATGAACGTCGCACGATTAAATTTCTCTCATGGAGATCATGAAGAACATGCTGTTCGGATTCGAAATATTCGTGAGGCTGCTAAACAAACCGGCAAAACGGTAGGCATTTTGCTGGATACAAAAGGACCGGAAATTCGCACACATAATATGGAGAACGGTGCTGTCGAACTGAAAAAAGGCACAAACGTCATTGTTTCAATGAAAGAAGTAACAGGAACGGCAGAAAAATTTTCTGTTACTTACCCAAACTTAATCGATGATGTAGAAATAGGATCGAGAATCTTGCTGGATGACGGTTTGATAGGATTGGAAGTTGTTTCAATCGACAAAGAAAACGGAGAAATTCATACGAAAGTATTAAACAGCGGTATTCTTAAGAATAAAAAAGGAGTAAATGTTCCTGGCGTTTCGGTTAATTTGCCTGGTATTACCGAAAAGGATGCAAAAGATATCATTTTTGGAATCCAGCAAGGGATTGATTTCATTGCTGCTTCCTTTGTAAGAAGAGCGTCCGATGTCTTGGAAATCCGACAAATTCTTGAGGAACATAATGCGACACATATTCAAATCATTCCTAAAATCGAAAACCAAGAGGGCGTTGAAAACATCGATGAAATCTTGGAAGTATCCGATGGGTTAATGGTGGCACGAGGCGATTTGGGAGTGGAAATTCCAGCTGAAGAAGTTCCGCTTGTCCAAAAAGAACTGATCAAAAAATGCAACGAGATGGGGAAACCGGTTATTACTGCGACACAGATGCTGGATTCCATGCAAAGAAATCCGCGTCCTACCCGTGCGGAAGCGAGTGACGTGGCCAATGCCATCTTTGATGGTACCGATGCGATCATGTTGTCAGGAGAAACCGCAGCGGGAGCGTATCCGCTTGAGGCTGTACAAACGATGCACCGGATTGCTTCACGAGCGGAAAAAGCTCTGAACTATCCTGCGATCTTGACCGAAAGAAGCAAGAACACAGGACATAATATGACCAATGCCATTGGACAGTCCGTTGCCTATACGGCTCTTAATTTAGATGTTCATGCGATTATCGCACCAACCGTAAGCGGCCATACAGCCAAAATGATTTCACGCTACAGAACGAAAGCGCCGATTATTGCGGTTACTTCTAGTGAGCAAGTTTGCCGCAGTCTTGCCCTTGTGTGGGGAGTTTATCCGCAAAAAAGTAAAGCAGCTGAATCCACTGATGAAATGTTGGAGTTGGCCGTTCTTGCAGGATTAGATTCCGGCATGATCAAACAAGGAGACTTGGTTGTGATTACGGCTGGGGTTCCTGTAGGTGAATCCGGTACGACCAATTTAATGAAAATTCACGTTGTGGGAGATATCCTTGTAAAAGGGCAAGGAATAGGAAGAAAATCATCTGTAGGGAAAGTAGTCATCGCCAAAAATGCAAAAGAAGCATTAGAAAAAGTGCAAGAGAATTCCATTTTAGTCACAATAGGAACGGATAAAGACATGGTTCCAGCTATTGAAAAATGTGCGGCTCTTATAACGGAAGAAGGCGGAATAACCAGCCACGGGGCTGTTGTAGGATTGAATTTAGGGATTCCTGTTATAGTGGGAGTAGAAGATGCCATGAAAAATTTAAAAGAAGGACAGGAAGTCACCGTCGATGCCGCCTGCGGTGTGGTTTATAACGGACGTGCCAGCGTGCTTTAACGAATAAGAAGAAGCTGGGTTCCCAGCTTCTTCTCTTCTTATATGATCATGGGATAAAGTCACAGATGAACGTGATGCAGAAAGGTTTTTGGATTGGAGTCCTTAAAAAACCAATGAATTTTTCGTTTCTCTGGTGACGCTTCGCTCTTGGTGAATTACGTTCAAGTTTTCATTTCGTTTTTAGCGGGAAAATGTTAAGAATCGTCTTTTGTGAATAGAAGAAAGATGGAACGATCCGTCCTATCATAAAAAAATGTCAGCTTTATCAGCTGACATTTTTATCTGAGGAGCTTCCTTTGATGATATAGTTCCATAAATCTTGAAATACATTGGCTTGGTGGAGGGTCTTGATGATGACAAGAACGACCGGCCCTAATATGAGGCCAAGAAATCCGACGACTTTGAAGCCGACAAATAAGGCGATCAATGTGGCTAAAGGATCCAAGCCAATGCTGGAAGAAAGAACTTTTGGTTCCATGAATTGTCGCTGCGCAATGACGATTATATAAAGAACCGAAAGACCGATTCCGAGCGAAACTTCCCCGGAAATAAATTCATAAATAATCCACGGGACAAAAACGACTCCCGTTCCAAGGTATGGCATAAGATCCACGAGTCCTGTGACTAATGCAATCGTGATGGCGTATTTAACCCTCAAAATAAGCAATCCAATTAACACGATCACGGCCGTCATCGAAATGAGTGTGAGTTGAGCACGGACAAAACCAAAAAGTGCTTTTTTGAGGTCCACAAATACCTGCTCGCTGCTTGAACGTGCCTTTTTGGGCATATATTTTTCAAATCGATCTTTTAGTCTGTCCAAATCTTTGCTGATAAAAAAAGTGGCTAGTAATGAAAAGATTAGAACAGTAGCTGCATTAGGAATCCAAGAAATTAGATCAGGAAGCTTTAAGAAGAAATTTTTTAAAAACTCTCCGGCACTTGTAGCAATTTTTTGGCCGACATTTTGAATATTGTTCAAAATGGTTTCTTGTTGGTTGGCGCCCAAATTTTTGAACAGTTTTGAAGCTTGATCATATAATGGGATGATTTGGCCGGCAATAAAATTTTCCGTGTACTTGACAATCGTTTCCACATGTCCCGGGACTACGTTTGCCAAATAATTCGCGCCCGCTACAATTTCTGTTATCAGCAAGGAAATGATGCCGATAAAAATAGCAAAAATAATAAGGATTGAGGCAATTACCGCAACGGGTCTCGGAAACTTCAGGCGCTTTTCGAGGACATTCACGAGTGGGTTAATCAAAAAAGCGATCGCCAGCGCAATAATGAACGGATAAGTTACTTTTGACACGACAAAGAGCGCGTACAACAACAGCAAAACAGCTCCAACCACAATAAAAAAGCGCAAAACACGATATAGCTTTTCAGGATTCAATCGACTTTTCTCTCCTTATACCAAATAAGATCTTGCAATCTATTTGTATTGTAGCAGTTACCCCGTGAGAATAAAAGTGTTATCTTTTTTTATAGCGTGTTAGAATCCATAAAGGCCCCTTTGCATGATTCGGATGAATAACAGTCGATTTTTTAATCAAAGAGAGGATGGCAGAATACCATTCATTCCATATGGGCATGGAAAATGATATTCTTATCCTGAATTAAATCTTAAAGAAAGGAATGCATCATGATGTCACAACAACCTTTTTTATTTTTACTGCTGCTATTAGCGATCGGTTTTATTTCCAAAAACCAATCTTTAATGGTGGCGATAGCTGTATTATTAGTTTTAAAAGTCATCGGTACGGATGATAAAATTTTTTCATTGATCCACTCAAAAGGGATCAATTGGGGAGTGACCATCATTACAGTGGCTGTCCTGGTGCCTATTGCAACAGGCGAGATCGGTTTCAAAGATTTAACGGAATCCTTAAAATCTCCTTATGCATGGATTGCGTTAATTTCCGGTATTATCGTTGCCATTTTAGGAAAGCATGGGGTATCTTTACTGTCCGAATCTCCTCATATCACGACGTCACTTGTGTTGGGGACGGTTTTGGCGATTGCTCTCTTTAAAGGAGTGGCTGTCGGTCCTCTTATTGGGGCGGGAATAGCTTATACGGCAATGAGAATCTTTAGTTTTTTTCATTAGAAAAAAATATCCGACTATTTTTAATAAAGAAAGCTTAATAAAGAAAGTCATTTTTAATAAAGAAAGCTTAATAAAGAAAGTCATTTTTCTAAAAAAATAATTTTTTTAATTTTAAACGCTTTTGGTTCACAAAAGTCAGATAATTAGTTATAATAAGACGTGTAAGCGCATCCTTTAGTATGGATTGAATATAAAGGAATTTGTCCGCTAGTTGAGCGAGCGAATAAGAAATTTTTTTACTATTTATTCATTATTTGCGAAAAAATGGGTAATGGGGAAATTTAAGACAAAGGAGAGATGGGTATGACTGCAACTCGTGGTCTGGAAGGAGTAGTTGCCGCTTCTACTTCTGTAAGTTCTATTATTGATGATACCCTTACATATGTGGGTTATAACATTGATGACTTAGCGGAAAATGCTTCGTTTGAAGAAGTGATATATCTGCTGTGGCATCGCCGTTTGCCGACAAAAACGGAATTAGACGAATTAAAAAATCAGCTTTCTGATAACTACGAAATTCCTCAAAAAATTATTGACCATTTTAAAATGTATCCAATTGATAAAGTTCATCCCATGGCTGCGCTTCGCACTGCAGTATCTTTCTTAGGATTGTATGACGAAGAAGCTGACGATATGAGCGAGGAAGCGAATTATCGAAAAGCAATCCGTCTGCAAGCAAAAATGCCTGCATTGGTCACAACATTTGCCCGCATTCGTAAAGGGCTTGAACCAATTGCGCCAAACAAAAATTTAAGCTTTGCAGCGAATTTTCTTTATATGCTGAACGGAAAAGAACCGGAAAGTATTGAAGAAGAAGCATTTAATAAAGCATTGATTTTACATGCCGACCATGAATTGAATGCTTCTACTTTTACTGCGCGTGTATGTGTAGCCACCTTGTCAGATATTTATTCTGGTATTACCTCAGCGATCGGTGCTTTAAAAGGACCTCTTCATGGCGGTGCAAACGAGCAAGTAATGAAAATGTTGACGGAAATCGATTCCGTTGAAAACGTGGAACCATATATTCGGAAAAAACTGGCCAACAAAGAAAAGATAATGGGATTTGGTCACAGAGTATACCGCAAAGGCGACCCTCGTGCAAAACATTTGAAAGAAATGTCCCGAAAATTAACAGCTCTCAGAGGAGAACCAAAGTGGTTTGAAATCTCTACTCGAATTGAAGAAATTGTGACGTCTGAAAAAGGTTTGCCGCCGAATGTCGATTTCTATTCTGCATCTGTTTACCACAGCTTGGGAATTGATCATGATCTTTTCACGCCAATCTTTGCCGTCAGCCGTGTTTCAGGATGGATTGCCCATATTTTAGAACAGTATGACAACAACCGTTTAATTCGTCCGCGGGCTGAATACATCGGTCCTTCCAAACAAGTGTATGTTCCGCTGGAAGATCGTTGATAACAGGCTATAAGTGGTTTAATGTCGTTCGTTGAACGATTGGTAGCGCTTGCTTGGAAAAGCAAGTTCGTGAATCTATTGTTTACAAATGCGTGAATTATTGGTGTAATAAGAATAGTTGCACAAAGGTTAGATGCAGATGGCTTCTAACCTTTGATTCTGAAATTGGAGGTATAAGAGCATGTCACAAGGGGAAAAAATCACAGTACAGAACGGAGTTTTAAAAGTACCTAATAATCCGATTATTCCATTTATTGAAGGGGATGGAACAGGCCCTGATATTTGGAGAGCAGCTTCACGCGTTTTAGATGCGGCGGTGGAAAAAGCTTATAAAGGCGAAAGAAAAATCGTTTGGAAAGAAGTATATGCCGGCGAAAAAGCTTTCAAAAAAACAGGTGAATGGCTTCCGCAAGAAACATTGGATGTCATCCGAGAATATCTCATTGCGATTAAAGGGCCTTTAACAACTCCGGTAGGCGGTGGAATTCGTTCTTTAAATGTTGCTTTACGACAAGAACTCGATCTTTTTGTGTGCCTGCGTCCAGTACGTTATTTTGAAGGAGTACCTTCACCGGTAAAACGCCCGCAAGATACCGATATGGTCATTTTCCGTGAAAATACGGAAGATATTTACGCTGGAATTGAATATCAAAAAGGCACTCCTGAAGTGAAAAAAGTCATTGATTTTCTTCAAAATGAAATGGGCGTCAAAAAAATCCGCTTCCCAGAAACTTCTGGAATCGGCATTAAACCGGTTTCGGAAGAAGGATCTAAGCGTCTTATAAGAGCGGCTATTAACTATGCAATTAAAGAAGGCAGAAAATCTGTTACATTAGTACATAAAGGAAATATTATGAAGTTTACAGAAGGTGCCTTCAAAAATTGGGGATACGAATTGGCGGAAGAAGAATTCGGCGATAAAGTATTCACGTGGGCTCAATATGACCGCATCAAAGAAGAACAAGGAACAGAAGCTGCCAATAAAGCTCAACAAGAGGCAGAAGCAGCCGGAAAAATTATTGTAAAAGATGCGATTGCGGATATTTTCTTGCAACAAATTTTAACACGTCCGCGTGAATTTGATGTAGTGGCCACTATGAATTTAAATGGAGACTACATTTCTGATGCTCTTGCTGCTCAAGTAGGCGGAATCGGTATTGCTCCAGGGGCTAATATTAACTATGAAACTGGACATGCTATTTTTGAAGCAACACATGGTACGGCTCCAAAATATGCTAATTTGGACAAGGTGAATCCATCATCCGTTATTTTGTCCGGCGTATTAATGCTTGAACATTTAGGTTGGAATGAAGCGGCCAACTTAATTGTCAAATCGATGGAAAAGACCATTGCTTCCAAAGTGGTCACATATGATTTTGCGCGCTTGATGGAAGGGGCTAAAGAAGTCAAAACATCCGAATTTGGGTCACAATTAATTGCGAATATGGAATAATGTCCATTTGTTGGATAGAAGTCGGGCTCTTAAATCGTTGAGAGCCTGCTTCTTTATATAAATCCATAATAAGGAGGAACTTCTCTTGGCGTTGAAGCGTAAAAAAATCTCTGTAATCGGTGGCGGTTTTACGGGAGCAACTACAGCGTTTTTACTTGCTCAAAAAGAACTTGGAGATGTCGTTTTGGTCGATATTCCTAACATGGAAAATCCTACAAAAGGGAAAGCTTTAGATATGCTGGAAGCTAGTCCTGTCCAAGGGTTCGATGCCAATATTACGGGTACTTCCAATTACGAAGAAACAAAAGATTCAGACGTTGTGGTCATCACAGCTGGAATTGCCCGTAAGCCTGGTATGAGCCGCGATGATCTTGTACAAACAAACCAAAAGATAATGAAAGCCGTTACGAAAGAAGTGGTGAAATATTCTCCAAACTGCTACATCATTGTGCTGACAAATCCTGTCGATGCCATGACATATACGGTTTTTAAAGAATCCGGATTCCCTAAAAACCGTGTCATTGGTCAATCAGGGGTGCTCGATACTGCTCGTTTCCGTACTTTTGTCGCGCAGGAATTGAATGTTTCCGTAAAAGATGTCACTGGTTTTGTTCTGGGCGGGCATGGCGACGATATGGTTCCGCTTGTGCGCTACTCTTATGCCGGGGGAATTCCGCTTGAAACGTTAATTCCGAAAGATCGCTTAGATGCCATTGTGGAACGCACTCGCAAAGGCGGCGGTGAAATTGTCAATCTCCTTGGCAATGGGTCTGCTTATTACGCACCTGCAGCCTCTTTGGTAGAAATGGTGGAAGCCATCGTGAAAGACCAACGCCGCATTCTTCCGGCCATTGCCTATTTAGAGGGTGAATACGGATTTGAAGGAATCTATCTTGGAGTTCCGACCATTCTTGGCGCAAACGGAATTGAAAAAGTGATCGAATTGGAGCTGACGGAAGAAGAAAAAGCTGCACTAGCTAAATCGGCAGATTCCGTACGCAACGTCATGGCTTCTTTAGTATAAACTTTCATTCGTTAGGAAAAGCTCTATGAAGCGCGATCGTTTACCGAATCGTTCTCATAGAGCTTTTCTTTTTGCCTTTTTTCAATCAATCCCTTTATCTCTTGCAAATAATCGTGAAAAGAGCTTTTGACAGCGAACGATTACTAATATAATGGAAGAGAAGAAGCAAAAATGAAAAGAGGGCGGGATTCATATCCATGAAAAAAAACATTTTGATTGTCGATGATGAATCATCTATCGTTACATTGATCCAATATAATTTAGAGCAAGCGGGGTTCCAAACAAGTTCTGCGTATGACGGTGAAGAGGCTCTGCAAAAAGTATTCAATGAGAAACCGGATTTGATTATATTGGATTGGATGCTTCCAAAATTGGATGGCATGGAGGTTTGCAAACAGCTTCGACAGCAAAAAATCATGACCCCCATTTTGATGTTGACCGCCAAAGATGAAGAAGTGGATAAAGTTCTTGGATTGGAACTTGGTGCTGATGATTATATGACGAAGCCATTCAGCCCTCGTGAATTGATGGCCAGGGTGAAAGCGATCTTAAGAAGACAGCAGTTTCTTACGGAACCACAAAGTGAACAGTCGCAAGAGCCTGATTTTCTGCAAGTCGGCGATGTGACCATTTATCAACATCTGTACGAGGCTTATTATAAAGATCAACTTTTGGAATTGACGCCAAAAGAATTTGAGCTGCTCCTATATTTAATTAAAAACAAAGGCCGAGTTTTATCAAGAGACCAGCTTCTAAATGCGGTTTGGAATTATGATTTTGCCGGCGATACGCGAATTGTAGATGTTCATATTAGCCATTTGCGTGAAAAAATCGAAAATAATACGAAAAAACCCCAATATATTAAGACCATCAGAGGAATCGGCTATAAATTTGAAGAGCCAAAATAAACAATTGGTTTAACAAAAGCTGCTATCCGGATTTCATTATAAAAGTCATAAAGATCGTAAAAAGGATGGACGGCCGCTTATCGCCCTCTGATAGATCTCTCCGCTTGAAATCAGCTCATTGAATCCAATTGGAAAACAAGCTTTTGTCATATAAAATAATTTTGTTAATGGTGGAACGTCCTTGGTGCCCGGTTAGTGAGAAATGGCGCATTTTCATGATCGAAGGGGCCTCCATAAAGAAAAAGCGGATGGAAAACCGCTTTTTTCTTTTCGGTTCTTTGCATGGTAGAATAACAAGTAGGAGAAGACAAAGGGAGGTTGCCTAGTGAAGAAGAAACTGATTTTGATAGATGGAAACAACATTGCATACCGTGCTTTTTTCGCCCTTCCGTTATTAAATAATGAAAAAGGTATTCACACCAATGCGATTTACGGCTTTACGATGATGCTGAACAAAATATTAGAGGAAGAAAAGCCAACCCATATGTTGGTGGCATTTGATGCCGGCAAAACGACTTTTCGACATGAAACATTCAAGGAATATAAAGGCGGCAGGCAAAAAACGCCTCCGGAACTATCGGAGCAATTTCCGTTTATCCGCGATTTATTAAAGTCTTTTCACATTCCGCAATTTGAACTGGAAAATTATGAAGCGGATGATATCATTGGTACCCTTTCATTAGAAGCGGAGAAAAAAGATTTTGAAATCAAAATTTACAGCGGAGACAAAGATTTGACCCAATTGGCTTCGGAGAAAACAACGGTTTGTCTCTGTCGAAAGGGAATTACCGATATTGAAGAATACACTCCGGAACATGTAAAAGAAAAATACGGTCTTACCCCTCAACAAATTATCGACATGAAAGGTTTGATGGGAGACTCTTCGGATAATATTCCTGGAGTCCCTGGAATCGGCGAAAAAACGGCGATTAAACTGTTAAAAGAATTTGAAACCGTTGAAAAGGTAGTCGATTCTATTGATGAAATCAGCGGAAAAAAGCTAAAAGAACGGCTTCAAGAACATAAACAACAAGCTTTAATGAGCAAAGAACTAGCAACCATTAAAAGAGATGCTCCTTTAGGGATTACGGTTGACGAACTTGAGTATCAAGGACCGGACTGGGAAAAAGTTCAGAGTATTTATAAGGAACTTGGATTCCAGTCTCTGCTGGAGAAAATAGATCAAACTCAGGAAACAGAAGTGCAGCCATTAGAAAAATTGGAGTATCAAACTGTCGAAGAAATCACGGAGGATTTATTCGAACAGGAAAATTCTTTTTATTTAGAGATGATTGGTGAAAATTATTTCATTAGCGACATTGTCGGTATGGCTGTTCAAAATGAAAAAGGAATTTTTTATTTGCCGACAGAATCAACTTTAAAATCTCCTGTTTTTAAAAAATGGGCTGAAGACGAAACGAAAAAGAAAACGGTGTTTGATGCTAAGCGTACGGTCATTGCCTTGCGGAGGCATGGAATTGAGCTGAAAGGGATTGAATTTGATTTACTGCTAGCTTCTTATTTGATTAACCCGTCTGAATCCCCTTCCGATTTTGCCGATGTAGCTAAGCTTCATGGTTTTAATGAAGTGCAATCCGACGAAGCGGTCTACGGAAAAGGGGCGAAATTAAAGCTCCCGGACAGAGAAATTTATGAGGAGCATATTGCAAGAAAAGCGGTGGGGCTTACTAAATTGGTGGAAACATGTCGAGATGTTCTGAAAGAAAATGATCAGCTCTCTCTTTTTTACGATTTAGAAATGCCGCTTGCTTTGATTTTGGCCGATATGGAATGGACAGGCGTAAAGGTGGACGTGGATCGGTTGACAGAAATGGGTGACGAACTTCACAACAGGCTGCAGGAAATCGAAAAGGAAATCTATGAATTGGCCGGACAAGAGTTTAACATTAACTCTCCTAAACAATTAGGGCATATTTTATTTGAAAAAATGGGGCTGCCGGTGATAAAGAAAACGAAAACAGGTTATTCCACATCCGCTGATGTATTGGAAAAATTGGAAAGCAGTCATGAAATCGTTCGCTACATTTTGGAGTACCGCCAGCTAGGAAAATTGCAATCCACTTATATAGATGGGCTGTTGAAAGTAGTTCACCAAGACACTCATAAAGTGCATACTCGCTTTAATCAAGCTCTTACACAGACAGGCAGACTGAGTTCCGCAGATCCTAATTTGCAAAACATCCCGATCAGACTCGAAGAAGGAAGGAAAATCCGCCAAGCTTTTGTCCCGTCTGAAAAAGATTGGGTCATCTTTTCAGCGGATTATTCACAAATCGAATTGCGGGTCCTCGCTCATATATCCGGTGATCAAAAGCTTATTGAAGCCTTCCGAGAGGATATGGATATCCACACCAAAACGGCCATGGATGTTTTTCATGTACAAAAAGAAGAAGTGACATCCAATATGAGGAGACAGGCGAAAGCCGTTAATTTTGGGATTGTCTATGGAATCAGCGATTATGGACTCTCACAAAATTTAGGGATTACGAGAAAGGAAGCCGGTCAGTTTATTGAACGTTATTTTGCTTCTTATCCGGATGTAAAAGAATATATGGATGAGATTGTTAGAGAAGCGAAACGAAAAGGTTATGTAACCACATTGCTTCATAGAAGACGATATTTGCCGGAAATTACAAGCCGAAATTTCAATGTACGCAGCTTTGCAGAGCGGACGGCCATGAATACGCCAATACAAGGAAGCGCTGCTGATATTATTAAAAAAGCAATGATTGATATGGCAGAACGATTGAAGAAAGAACAGCTTAAATCGAGAATGCTTCTTCAAGTGCATGATGAATTGATTTTTGAAGTTCCTCCCGATGAGATAGAAACGATGAAAAAAATCGTACCAGATGTAATGGAACATGCGGTTGAATTGAAAGTTCCGCTAAAAGTGGATTATGCCTATGGTCCCACTTGGTATGATGCTAAATAGGCGGTTTGGAGGTGATAGGTTTTGCCTGAAATGCCGGAAGTAGAAATCGTTCGGCGAACATTGCTTCCTTTAACCACGAGGAAAACGATAAAAGACGTGACGATCCGTTGGCCGAAAATGATTCAAAATACAGACGCAGACACTTTTCGAAAAACGTTGAACGGACAGACGATCCATGATATATCCAGACGAGGAAAATTCTTGATTTTCCATTTTGATGACTATTCTGTTGTATCGCATTTGCGGATGGAAGGTCGCTATCGTGTGGAAGAAAAGATAGAGCCGGATCCTCATACCCATTTAGTGTTCCACTTTACTGACGGTACGCATCTGTTGTACAGAGATGTACGGAAATTTGGAACGTTTCATTTGTTTCCAAAGGGAGAAGAATTTTTTGCTCCTCCTTTATCTCACTTAGGTCCGGAGCCTTTTTCTGATGCATTCACATTCGCCTTTTTAAAAGAACAACTGAAAAAAACCAGCAGATTGATTAAAGCTGTTCTGCTGGATCAAAAAGTAGTGGTTGGACTCGGCAATATTTATGTCGATGAAGTGTTATTTCGTTCCGGGATTCATCCGGAGCGGAAAGCACAGGATTTGAATGATAAGGAAATAGAAAAGCTAAGAGCGGAGATCATCACTACGTTGAAAGAGGCCATCGATAAAGGCGGAAGCACGGTCCGCTCGTATGTGAATTCACAAGGGAAGAAAGGGACGTACCAGCTGCAACTGTTCGTGTATGCGAGAAACGGGGAGCCTTGCCGGATCTGTGGGCGTCCTATCGAAAAAATAAAAGTCGCTGGCCGCGGCACACATTTTTGCTCAAACTGTCAGCATTGACATTGCCGACCGTTTGAAAACGAATGAACAATGGGCGAGCTCCTTCCATATATTATTTTCAGGCAGATAGGAAGGAGATTGCACAAATGGGATCATTCTTTTCTTTACTCTTACTTGCGTTTGCGGTTAGTCTTGATAATTTCAGTACGGGACTTGCCTACGGCATCAAACAAATGAAACTCCCTTTGAAGTCTGTCGTGATTCTTTCTTGCTGTTCAGGTGTGGCTTTGCTGCTGGCAATGATGATCGGCCGCTTATTCGGCCAGATATTGTCCCCGCATTTGGCATCGCTGATTGGCGGCATTATTTTGATCGGTTTGGGAGCATGGGCGCTTTTTCCGCTTTTTCGCAGCCATCAAAAAGATGAAGAAGAGCTTCCGCATGAAAAGACGATTTTTAAGTTGGAATTAAAGTCCGTCGGTTTAGTGATTAGTATTTTAAAGACGCCGACAAAAGCGGATTTTGATCGATCGGGAACGATTACGGGCCTGGAAGCGGTCATGCTTGGAATTGCTTTATCCCTTGATGCTTTCGGAGTCGGATTGGGAGCGGCCATGCTTGGCTATTCTCCCGTTTTATTATCCGCATCCGTTGCCATTATGAGTCTAATATTTGTTTCTGCCGGGCTGAAGATGGGGTCCGTATTTTCCAAAAGACAATGGGTGCAAAGATTAACGTATCTCCCCGGATTGCTGTTAATGTTAATTGGATTTTGGAAAATTGGTTAAAAGAGACCTAATATCTTTTATACGATGACAAGAATGGAAAAGGGGGGACGCAAATGGCTGCCATCATCGGTTTAACCGGCGGCATCGCCAGTGGAAAAAGCACGGTATCAAGTCTTTTGAAAGAAAAGGGCTTTACAGTGATTGATGCCGACGTAGCCGCAAGGATTGTCGTTCAACCTGGAGAAGAGGCTTATAAAAAAATAGTGGAGACATTCGGAAAAGACATTCTGTTGGAGAATGGGGAAATTAACCGACCTAAGCTTGGCGACCTCGTATTTCGCGACGAGCAGAAAAGACTTCAACTGAACTCTATTGTACATCCGGCTGTTCGAAAACAGATGCTTTTGGAAAAAGAGCAGGCCATTCGGAATGGTAAGCAAACGATTTTTTTAGATATTCCGCTTCTTTTTGAAAGCGGACTGACATGGATGGTGGATAAAACCATCGTGGTTTATGTAGATGAAAACATACAGCTTCAACGACTGATGAAACGAAACGGTTTAGATAAAGAGGCTGCCGAGATTCGAATCTTGGCACAAATGCCTCTTGAAGAAAAAGCCAGCAAAGCGGATGCAGTGATCAATAACAATGGGACCATTACCGAAACAAAAAAACAGTTAGAACATATCATCGAAATATGGGCCCTCCGCCCGTAAACAAAAGGCTGTCTTAAGATGAACTGCCTTTTTGTTTTATGGATAGCATGGTGAACTTTTGTGATGGTATAAAAAGGGATGGTCAAAAAAATATGCAAAATAATCATTCCATTAAAGATGAAATATGTTATACTAATTTTAGTTAATTCCCTCAAAAGTATAACATATAGGAGGAGCCGGAATGATGAAGGCGAGAATAGCAATCAATGGCTTTGGCCGCATAGGAAGGATGTTTTTACGAAGAGCCATTTTAGAAGAAAAATTAGATATTGTAGCCATTAATGCAAGCTACCCTGCTGCTACTTTAGCTCATCTCATTAAATATGACTCCAATCATGGAAAGTTTGAAGGAGAGGTCGAAGCAGAAGACAACGCCATTATTGTCAACAACAAAAAAATCCAATTATTAAACAACCGAAATCCAGCAGAGCTTCCTTGGGGAGATCTTCAAATAGATATCGTGATTGAAGCAACTGGCAAATTTAATTCCCGTGAAAAAGCGTCTCTTCACCTTGAGGCCGGAGCGAAAAAAGTCATTTTGACGGCGCCCGGCAAAAATGAGGATGTTACGATTGTCATGGGCGTGAATGAAAGCGATTTAAACATAGAAAAGCATCATATTATTTCCAATGCTTCTTGTACCACCAACTGTCTGGCGCCGGTAGCGAAAGTGCTGGATGAAGAATTCGGCATCGAAAATGGGTTGATGACAACCGTTCATGCTTATACAAATGATCAGAAAAATATTGATAATCCTCACAAAGATTTGCGAAGAGCCCGCAGCTGCGGCCAGTCCATCATACCGACCACTACAGGGGCGGCTAAAGCGCTGGCGCTTGTGCTGCCGCAATTGAAAGGAAAACTGCATGGGATGGCGCTGCGCGTGCCGACTCCGAACGTGTCTTTAGTGGATTTAGTGGTGGATTTGCGCCGGGAAGTTACGGCCGATGAAATTAATCAAGCGTTTATTGCCGCCAGCCAAGGTCCTTTAAAAGGAAAACTTGGATTCACTACCGAACCGCTTGTTTCCATCGATTTTAATACCGATTCACGTTCTGCCATAATCGATGGATTATCCACGATCGTCATCGGCGGAAAAAAGGCAAAAGTGTTGGCTTGGTATGACAATGAATGGGGTTATTCCTGCCGTGTAGTGGAGTTGGCCACTTTTGTCGCGCAAGAAATGGAAAAAAAAGCTGAAATGAAAATTGGTTGAAACGTAAAAACTGAAAAAAGCTAGTTTTCGTGTTTAACAAGATGCACCATAGCTTCGTTATGTTTTCCAGCTAGAAACTGTTGTTTTACAGGGGTTGACTGGGCCAGGCTCCCTCTTTGTGCTTTGGAGAGGGGGCGGCGACCTATAAAGTCAGCCTCTTTTTTTATGGGATACGTTTAGCTTTATTATGATATGGATGAGTCCGTTTTTTGCTTAATCCAGCTAAAGGTTCTATCCCATTGAGACCGAAAATCATGCCATATGGAGCTTTTTTATTTAACCGGGTTGGTCCTTCTTAACGGTACAAACGATTTTTGCCTGCATTCGACAAAAACATTATTGCAAAAAGATATTAAACCAAGTATACTATGATTCGTGAACTTCTTATAATGGAATCATAACTACTTAAAGGGTTAGGACCTCTTCGGACTAACTTTCCCCCGTGGTAGTTATAAAACTTTTAAAAATATTCTTTTGATCGAAAAAAATTTTGTAAAAGGGGGAAACGATCAATGGAAACAATGGGTCGTCATGTCATTTCTGAACTTTGGGGCTGTGAATTTGAAAAACTGAACGATGTGGAACAAATTGAAAAAATCTTCGTGGAAGCCGCATTGAAATCTGGTGCAGAAATCAGAGAGGTAGCATTTCACAAATTTGCTCCTCAAGGCGTAAGCGGGGTAGTGATTATATCAGAATCACATTTAACGATTCATAGCTTCCCAGAGCACGGATATGCAAGCATTGACGTTTATACATGCGGCGATTTGAATCCGAATATTGCTGCTGATTATATAGCTGAAGCATTAGGTGCCCAGACTCGTGAAACCATTGAATTGCCGAGAGGGATGGGCCCGGTACAAGTGAAGTCTCAAAATATAAAAGCATTGTAAAATTCAAGGGTGCATGGCAATCATGCACCCTTTTACTTATCTCTGGCAATGTCGCTTCTTTTGAAAGAAAAATTGCGTTCAAAAACTCCATTATTATATAATCATTCTAGGTAGAATGCGGGAATATTGAGATGAGACGGAGTGATTTTATGAGATGTCCAGCATGTCAGCACAACGGCACCCGCGTGGTGGATTCAAGGCCGGTCGATGAAGGAAGAGCGATACGCAGAAGGCGCGAATGCGAAAGCTGTTCCTATCGATTTACCACGTTTGAACGTGTGGAAGAGCTGCCGCTGATCGTGATCAAAAAAGAAAATACTCGGGAAGAATTCAGCCGAGAAAAAATATTACGCGGTCTCATTAAAGCTTGCGAGAAGCGTCCGGTCTCTCTTGAGCAGCTGGAACAGATCACGCTCGATATCGAAAAAGAAATCCGAAATGAAGGTGTATCAGAAGTTCATTCAGAGAAAATCGGTGAAATGGTGATGGATCGTTTGGCGAAAGTGGATGAAGTCTCATATGTCCGCTTTGCTTCCGTTTATCGCCAATTCAAGGATATAAATGTATTTTTAGAAGAATTGAAAGAACTGATCAAAAAAGAAAAATAAAAAGCTGGAGTTTGAACAAATCTCTGGCTTTTTTTCTTCTAGCCTCGTGCATACATTCCGTTTCGACCTGCAGCTAAAAGAGACCCCAGATACGCATAATTCCTGTACGTAAACATGAATGAGTTTAGAAAGGTTCGATTAAAATGAAACCGTTTTGGAATGAATTGCAACCAGTGGATGAGTATTCGGTCAAATTAAGCGGAATCCTTCATGACACCGATCGAAAAATTCTTACCTTTCTGTATCAACCGTTAATCGGCTCTGCTTGTTTTAGTTTATATATGACGCTTTGGGCCCAAGCAGAGGAAAATCGGCTTTGGTCCAAAACTTCCAATCATTATGGCTTGATGAATTTTTTAAATATGAATTTAAAAACGATTTATCATGAACGATTAAAATTAGAAGGAATCGGATTGTTAAAAACATATGTAAAAGAAATGGGAGACTCCCGAAGCTATATTTATGAGTTATTGCCGCCGCTGACGCCTGAACAGTTTTTTCAAGATGGGATGCTGAACGTCTTTTTATATCGCAAAATTGGCCGTTCTCAATTTTTGCGATTGAAGAAATTTTTTTCAAATGAAACGATTGAACATGAATCTTATAAAGAAGTGACAAGATCATGGCCGGAAGTGTTTTCTTCTTCGCCGTCTGCCGTTATGGATTCGGAAGCACTTTCCGATAGCCAATCTGAAACGGGGGAAGAATTTTTAAAAAGACCGGAAAATCCCGGACTTACACTGAATGACGAACAATTCGATTTTCAGCTTTTGGAAAGCGGATTGAAAAGTGTCATGGTGCCGAAACAAACGCTTACTCCGCAAGTGAAAGAGACGATTTTGAAGTTATCCCATCTATATGGCATAAATGAATTGGAAATGAAGAATATTCTTTTAAGCGCATTGGATGAGAACGATGAGGTGGATATTGATCAATTACGAAAATCAGCCAGAGATTGGTACCAGTTGAGGGTAAATCCTGAACTTCCGGAACTAGTGGATTTAGTGCAGCCTCCCGTATTGCGGACCGAAACAAAAGGAGACGGCCCTGAAGATGAGCTGATTGCATACTTGGAAACGACTTCTCCACGACAGCTGTTGATTGACATATCGGGAAGTATGCCTTCTAAAGCTGATTTGCAGGCGATTGAAGAGATTATGTTCCAGCAAAAGCTCTCGCCAGGTGTCGTTAATGTTTTGATCCAGTACGTATTGTTAAAAACAGATATGAAATTGTCAAAGGCTTATTTGGAGAAAGTGGCCGCACATTGGGCGCGAAAGAAGATAAAGACGGTAAAAGAAGCGTTGGAATTGGCCAAAAAAGAACATCGCCAATATTTGGAGTGGGCGAATCAGAAAAAGACAACGAACCAAACGAACCAAATGAAAAAAAAGCCCGTCCGTATCGAAAAGCTGCCTGATTGGTTTCAAGAATACGAATCGAAAAAATCGGCCTCGAAGGAAGAGGACGAAGATTTTGACTTTGAGGCGGAAAAACGGAAGCTGGAAGAAAAATTAAAGAAAAGAAAAACGGCGGGAGGTGAACATAAATGAAACGTATCCAAGATTCGCTAAAACGGCTCAGTTCGCCCGATTTTCACAAAAGATACCAGGCGGTGCGCAAGGATATCTTGGGAAATCCGGATGTTTCCGACTTTTTGGAAAAGCATCGAGACGAAGTGGACTCGGAAGTTTTGGATAAAAGTTTAGGAAAATTGTATGAATATATAACCCAAAGTAAAGGTTGTCAAGGCTGCCCCGATTTAAGCCATTGCAGAAATATGATGCAGGGGTATGAACCTGTGCTGGTCATGCGAAAGGGCAGTATTGATATCGAATACAGACGCTGCCAAAGAAAAATCATCTTTGATGAGCAGCGGAAAACAGAAAAATTGATTCAAAGCATCTATGTTCCGAAAGAAGTGTTGAAGGCTTCATTTGAGACGTTCGATTTCAATACTCCTGGGAGAATTAAAGCGTTAAAATATGCCGAAGAATTTGTTGCGGGCTATCATACTCAAAAGCAACAGAGGGGTTTATATTTGTACGGGCATTTTGGCGTTGGAAAATCTTATTTATTAGGAGCAATCGCCAACGAGTTGGCAAATGTCGGTGTTCCCTCGTATATTGTTTATTTCCCTGAGTTTGTAAGAGAAATGAAGCAGTCATTAAACGACCATTCCATCAATGAAAAACTCGATATGATTAAAAAAACACCGGTTCTTATGCTGGACGATGTCGGGGCAGAATCCGTGTCCAGCTGGATGCGAGATGATATTCTGGGCCCCATTCTTCAATACCGCAGCTTGGAAAGACTGCCTACTTTTTTCAGCTCCAATTTTGATTATGATGAACTGGAGTTTCATTTTTCTCATTCGCAAAGAGGAGAAGAAGAGAAGTTGAAGGCCGCCAGAATTATGGAACGAATCAAATTTTTGACCATCGCTGTAAAATTGGATGGTCCTAATAGAAGAGAAAGGTAGGAACGATTTTTTGACAAGCGTAGGCATCTCTCTTTAAAAGAAACGATGCAAGCTTTGTTTCCTCTCTCAAATAATCATCTTCTTAAAGCCACAAGCTGCAAAGGAGCTTTCCTTCTTGTGGTTTCTTTTTTTCTAAATGAACAATACCCCTCGCTAGATATGCTTATGAAAGGAATGAATGTCCAAAACAAAGCTCTGTCTATTTGGTACTAACATCAAAGCAAGAAAGTCTATTCTAAAACCATTGGGTCCCCCATATATATGAAATATAAAATTTACGGACAAGGGGGGGCCATCTTGATTGAAATTTTATTTTCCAACCAGCTTGATGCTTTCAAATGGAGCGAGTTCTCGAAAAAGAATCATGTGAAAGTTGAGCTGCAACAAAAGCGATTTTCAACCGCTCCGTATTTCGTTCGCCATCCGCAAAAGACATGGAATTCGAGTTCGATTTGCACGGTGTTTATAGAATTTATGTTGGAATGGAAACGAATCCAATGGGCAAAACAATTATTAGAAACGTCTTATTGGTACAAGGATAAAGAAGAAAGCCAACGAATTCTGGAGATTATTTGCGAGATGTTTTCCGGTGAAAGAAAGGAACTGATCCAACTGCTGGAAGAGTTTCCTGAAGTACCGTTCTTGCGGGATTCTTTTCTTTCTTTGCCGGAGAATGAGTCCCATGTTCATTTTGATGGATTCGCTAAATTTCGGCTTAAACCGTTTTGGGATCGAGTGGGCAAATACGTGGAACTGGCTATTGATGAATTTAAAATGGAGCAGGAATATCAAGTATTCATTCATATGCAACGAGAATTTTTGTGGAAGAAAGAACAACAAATCCCCATGTTAAGAGTGTATTTACACGAAAACGAACCGATCTTTTACGATGAAAGCTTTCAAAGGCTCCATCAAGATGATTTATTAAGAGTTTTGGATAAACGGTTATTAGTGAACCGTCCGCTGACGGTAGATTGCTTTACATTGGTGCCGTTATTATCGCTTGCCCCCGGCCACATCCGACTGTATACGGATGAAGGGGAATCAGGGCTTTCCAGAACGATTCAAAATATTTTTGAAGAGAGAGTGACCTTGCTTCCTGCTCGTCAATTTTGGGAAGAGCAATGGAAGATTGGATCAAAAGATGCCGCCAATTAATAATTTACCATCCAGATCTTGATTTTGTCGGGAAAAACCCCTATAATATTGTACATACAAGAACATACTGCACAAGGTAATGATAAGGACATGAGCGTTCTATTACGGTTTATCAGAGAGGAAAAGCGAGGCTGAAACTTTTCCAACACGAATGGAATGCTTACCGCCTTTAAACCGCAGCCAGGAACGGCAATAAGATTGCTCAGTATTGGCTTGACGGCCGCAGCCGTTATCTGATCTGGAGCCGAATTTTTGCAGTCATAACGGCAAAAATTCGGGAAAGCAGGGTGGAACCGCGATGAACAACCTCGCCCCTCATGAGAGGGACGGGGTTTTTTGTTGGCCAAAAAAATCTTTTGGCGCTTGAGCCTGATGACGAACGTTTTTCACCGGCTTGGTATGGATAAAAGTCAAATCGCGGATAATGAATGTAGGAGCAAGCCGATGTTCTCCGTTCATTCGTCCCGTATGAACGAGAATGAATACGGTATATGGAATCATCCTAGTAAAAAATATCATGGGAATAAGGAGTGAATGGACAAATGTCAAACATGTTGAAAATTACATTTCCTGATGGGGCTGTAAAGGAGTTTCCAGAAGGAATTACAACGGAAGAGATCGCCGCTTCCATCAGCCCTGGACTCAAAAAGAAAGCCATCGCCGGCAAGCTGAACGGGAAGCATTTGGATTTGCGTACACCGATCAAAACGAGCGGTGCTATTGAAATCATTACTCCTGATCAGAAGGAAGCGCTGGATATTCTTCGCCATAGCACAGCACACTTAATGGCGCAAGCGATTAAACGACTATATAAAAATGTGAAATTAGGCGTTGGCCCTGTTATCGAAGACGGATTCTATTACGATGTCGATTTGGAAGAGCCGCTGACTCCTGAAGACTTGCCAAAAATTGAAAAAGAAATGAAGAAAATTGTGAAAGAAAACTTGGAGATTGTCCGCAAAGAAGTCACACGGGAAGAAGCGAAACGAATTTACGAAGAAATTGGCGATGAGTATAAACTAGAGTTAATTGATGCCATTCCGGAAGGGGAAACGGTTACCATTTATGAACAAGGGGAATTTTTTGATCTCTGTCGCGGTGTCCATGTTCCTTCCACCGGAAAGATCAAAGAATTTAAGCTTTTAAGCATTGCCGGAGCGTACTGGCGCGGTGACAGCAACAATAAAATGCTGCAGCGGATTTATGGAATCGCCTTTTTCAAAAAAGAAGATTTGGAACATCATCTTCAAATGTTGGAAGAAGCGAAAGAACGCGATCACCGCAAGCTAGGTAAAGAATTGGATCTGTTTATGAATTCCCAAAAAGTGGGACAAGGCTTACCGTTGTGGCTTCCTAACGGTGCGACGATCCGACGCGTAATAGAGCGCTATATTGTAGACAAGGAAGAAAGTCTGGGCTACCAGCATGTATACACTCCTGTGTTAGGCAGTGTGGATCTTTATAAAACAAGCGGCCACTGGGATCATTATCAAGAAAATATGTTTCCTGTCATGAAAATGGACAATGAAGAGTTAGTCCTTCGTCCGATGAACTGTCCTCATCATATGATGATTTTCAAAAACGGCATTCACAGTTATCGAGAGTTGCCGATCCGGATTGCGGAACTTGGAACGATGCATCGCTATGAACTTTCAGGTGCGCTGAGCGGTTTACAGCGCGTGCGCGGAATGACATTGAATGACGCTCATATTTTCGTCCGTCCTGATCAAATTAAAGATGAATTTAAACGTGTCGTTCGCCTCATTCTTGAAGTTTATAAAGATTTCGGCCTGAATGAGTATTCTTTCCGGCTGTCGTACCGCGACCCTGAGGATACAGAAAAATATTATGATGATGACGAAATGTGGGAAAAAGCCCAAGGCATGCTGAAGGAAGCAATGGATGAGCTTGGTCTGGATTATTATGAAGCAGAAGGAGAAGCTGCTTTCTATGGTCCGAAATTGGATGTCCAAGTTCGAACTGCACTAGGCAAAGATGAAACTCTTTCTACTGTTCAGCTCGATTTCTTGCTGCCGGAACGCTTTGATTTAACATATGTCGGGGAAGACGGCAAGCCGCATCGACCTGTTGTCATCCACCGCGGCGTCGTTTCAACGATGGAGCGCTTTGTCGCCTTTTTAATAGAAGAATACAAAGGGGCATTCCCAACTTGGCTCGCACCTGTCCAAGTAAAAGTGATTCCGGTTGCGGCTGATGCGCATTTTGAATATGCTAAAACCATTCAAGAAAAACTTCGGGCAGAAGGAATTCGTGCGGAAATAGACGACCGTGATGAAAAAGTAGGCTATAAAATTCGGGAAGCGCAAGTCCATAAAATTCCGTATATGCTCGTAGTCGGCGATCAAGAAATCGAAAACAAAACCGTTAACGTCCGCAAGTACGGTGAAAAACAATCTGAAACCATCCCGTTTGAGCAATTTGTTCAAATGATTAAAGAAGAAGTTAGCCGACGTTCAGCTAAATAATGGCATCAAACGAAGCGGAGCATCCTCCGCTTCGACATAAGCTCTAGTTGAGCGTTTTTTCTTGTTTGTTTGAAAAAAGCTTGCTTTTGTGAAAGGTCTTTGTTATTATGGAGTTCGTGATTGATTTGTAAATAATTTGACCAATATTTAAAGATATGATATATTTTGAAGCGACAATGGAATAGAATACACGTGAAGAACAAGCAGAAGCAAGCCCGCTTCTCACCTGAACTGACGCCTATAAGCTGTTGGCAGGTTAAACGGAGTCAATCGAAATCATATGGCTTGATCCATTTTTATGCGGGTTTTCTGTATACCCGCATTTTTTTATGCTTTCCCGACTCCTAAGCCCTTTCTGTAGCTTGTTTTTACAAGGTGTATTCCCTGAAAAATTTTTGGAGGTGGCTCATTATTAGCAAAGACATGATCGTAAACGAGGGCATTCGTTCTCGTGAAGTCCGTCTCATCGACCAAAACGGCGAGCAATTGGGCATTAAATCAAAAAATGAAGCTTTGGAAATTGCGGCCCGCGCCAATCTCGACTTAGTCTTGGTTGCCCCTAATGCCAAACCGCCTGTTGCCCGAATTATGGATTACGGCAAGTACAAATTTGAGCAGCAGAAAAAAGAGAAAGAAGCCCGTAAGAAACAAAAGGTTATCAACGTCAAGGAAGTGCGCCTAAGCCCGACGATTGAAGAACATGATTTTAATACGAAGCTTCGTAATGCCCGCAAGTTTTTAGAAAAGGGCGATAAAGTGAAAGCGTCCATTCGTTTTAAAGGGCGCGCCATCACGCATAAAGAGCTGGGACAAAAGGTGCTTGATCGTTTTGCTGAAGCCTGCGATGATGTGGCGACAGTCGAAACTAAGCCGAAAATGGACGGCAGAAGCATGTTTATTGTTCTGGCGCCAAAATCTGAAAAGTAACAACTTGATAGGAGGAATTCACAATGCCAAAAATGAAAACTCACCGCGGCGCTGCAAAGCGTTTCAAAAAGACTGGTTCTGGGAAATTAAAACGTTCTCATGCTTACACTAGCCACTTATTTGCAAATAAATCTACGAAACAAAAACGGAAACTTCGCAAATCTGCTATTGTATCAAGCGGAGATTTTAAACGGATTCGTCATATGCTTGACAACCTTAAATAAGATTGACAAGAATTTTTAGGAGGGAAATAATATGGCACGCGTAAAAGGCGGTACAGTAACTCGCAAACGTCGCAAAAAAATTCTAAAACTGGCAAAAGGTTATTATGGTGCAAAGCACACTTTATATAAAGTTGCTAATCAACAAGTAATGAAATCCTATATGTATGCTTACCGGGATCGTCGTCAAAGAAAACGCGACTTCCGTAAGCTATGGATTACGCGTATCAACGCTGCTGCAAGATTGAACGGACTTTCTTACAGCCGTTTAATGCATGGCTTAAAACTTGCCGGCATTGAAGTAAACCGCAAAATGCTAGCTGACCTTGCAGTAAACGATGAAAAAGCATTTGCTCAATTAGCGGATACTGCTAAAGCACAACTTCAAAAATAAGAAAAAAACATTCAACACCCATTCTGAAAAAAGAATGGGTGTTTTGTTTATTGTTATTGTTTTTACCGACAAAATGTCGAATGTTGCCCTTCATGAAGCCTTTTTCGTTTGTTCTATGGATAGAAGACAATCTTTCCGCTTGGAAACGAAAATGCTGTCATACTCACTTCTTTGATATAATGGCGAAGAAGACAAAAAGAAAGGGGTCAGACGATGAACCTGTCAAAATTATATGACATGCAAAGAGCTCTGGACGAATACATTGAACAAGAAAATCATGTCGCGAATGAAAACTTGCTCAGCCACAAACTGCTTGCCCTTTTAGTCGAATTGGGAGAGCTTGCAAATGAGACGAGATGTTTTAAATTTTGGAGCAAAAAAGGGCCGAGTGAAAAAGAGATCATTTTAGAAGAATATGTAGACGGGATTCATTTTCTGCTATCGATCGGCTTGGAGCTCAAGTTTGATTCTTTTACACAAATCAAGGATCCCACTTCTACTTCCAATGATTTAACGGACCAATTTCTGGCAGTTTACGAAGCTTTCCATCATCTGAAAAAGGAAAAAACATTGTCTTCTTATGAAAAAGCGTGGGAGGAATACGTTCTGTTGGCAAACATGTTAGGCTTTTCAACAGAAGATATAGAACGTGCATACATTGAGAAAAATGAAGTAAATTATAAAAGGCAGCGCGAAGGATATTAGGTAAAAGTTTTGTATTGTTTTCCATTTTTCTATATAATTTAAAGAATAAAGCTTATGAAAAAGGAGGGCGTCCCATGCCGAAATTGGATGAAACGTTAATTATGCTAAAAGAGTTGACTGACGCGAAAGGGATCCCGGGAAATGAACGGGAAGTACGCGAAGTCATGAGAAAATACATAGAGCCATTATCGGATGAAATTACCACTGATCATCTTGGAAGCTTAATTGCGAAAAAAGTGGGAAACGAGAAAGGCCCTAAAATTATGGTTGCGGGCCACTTAGATGAAGTCGGTTTTATGGTGACGCAAATTGACGAGAAAGGTTTTTTGCGCTTTCAAACAGTCGGTGGCTGGTGGTCCCAAGTCATGCTTGCCCAACGGGTGACGGTAGTGACAAACAAAGGCGACATTACCGGCATTATCGGGTCCAAACCGCCGCATATTTTATCGCCGGAAGCGAGGAAAAAACCGGTCGAAATCAAAGACATGTTTATTGATATTGGCGCCTCAAGCCGCGAAGAAGCAATGGAGTGGGGGGTTCGCCCCGGAGATATGGTGGTTCCTTATTTTGAATTCACCGTGATGAACAATGAAAAAATGCTTCTTGCCAAAGCTTGGGATAATCGCATCGGCCTTGCCATTGCCATAGGAGTGCTAAAATATTTAAAAGATAAAAAACATGAAAATATCGTGTATGGAGTAGGTACGGTACAAGAAGAAGTAGGTTTGCGCGGCGCGAAAACAGCCGCTCAAAAAATCCAGCCCGATATTGCTTTCGGTGTTGATGTCGGCATTGCCGGAGACACTCCGGGCGTTTCGGAAAAAGAAGCACAAAGCAAAATGGGAAAAGGACCGCAAATCATTTTATACGATGCTTCCATGGTCTCCCATAAAGGATTGCGCGATTTTGTCACCAATGTAGCAGATGAATTAAATATCCCTTATCAATTTGATGCCATTGCCGGCGGCGGCACTGATTCCGGATCGATTCATCTGACCGGACAAGGAGTACCGACGTTATCGGTTACGATCGCGACCCGTTATATTCATTCCCATGCCGCGCTTCTGCATCGCGATGATTATGAAAATGCTGTGAAGTTGATTGGAGAAGTGATTCTTCGTCTCGACCGCGAGGCTGTCAATAAAATCACATTTGATTAATCTTTTTATCAATTTGACAGAAAATGATCGTATAAGTGGCAAAACAGCCACCTTTCTGCTAGAAAGGTGGCTGCTTTCATCATGAAATAAGCGATGAAAGGATAAGACGATTCAGATTCAATTGGAAGCCAAGTATGAACACAAAAGAAGAATGTTTAAGTTCCAATGAAAATGAGCGAATAATATAGTGAGATGGATCCCTGGGAATGATTGGCGATCATGAGCCGTAAGGAAAATCCCGTAAAGTTTTTTTATTCAAGCTTTGTTTTATTTCAGTCCCGCGGATAAAGTATCGAGCATCATCTGCTTTTCTTTTTCACTGGCGTTTTTCCAAATGACTTCAAATAGTACACCGAGTCCGGGGAGCATTTTTTCCTCTCCGCTTTGAATGGCATCCACGATGGTATCTTCCAACTGATCAGGCGTATTGCCGGAAACATTATGAAGGATGGCCTTTCGCAAATCCAAATTCATGCATTTCCTCTCCTTTCACATACTTTCATGTCTATTTTCCCCTTCATTGCTTAGGCTATGTAAGAAAAATAAATCATTCTGCCAAAAGCCCATTTGAAAGGTAAGTTCCTTTTCATTTGATTATAGGAAAAGAAGGGAGTCCTCTCTTTTCAAAGCGGTTGATTGGCAAAAATCATATCTAGCTGATCGTGGATCATGCGCGGCGTCGCGGACATTATGCTATAATGATGTAATTGAATTCTATGGTCGAAAGGTGAGAAAAAAGTGAAAGTGATCCAATCCGTTAAAAATCCACAAGTCAAGCAGTGGAGGAAGCTGGCGACGAGAAAAGAACGAGATAAAACCGGGCGATATATGATGGAAGGATTCCATTTAGTTGAAGAGGCACTTTCCTATAAAAATGAGATAGAAGAAATCATTATGGAGGAAAACATTGTTTTGCCTGCAAAATGGAATATGGACGGTATTCCGATCACGATTGTGACAGCAGAAGTGGCGAAATCTCTGGCTGAGACGGAAACGACGCAAGGGATTTTTGCCGTTTGCAAAAAACGGGATTCGAAAAACGCTCTTGAACAAGGTACGACCTTTTTGCTGATTGACCGTGTTCAAGATCCCGGAAATATCGGGACGATGATACGGACAGCGGATGCGGCGGGAATCGATGCGGTCGTACTAGGAAAAGGAAGCGCCGATCCCTATAATCCGAAGGTATTAAGAGCTGCCCAAGGAAGCCATTTTCATGTCGACATCGTACAGTCACCTTTAGAAGAAGCGATCAGCTTGATTCAAAAAAAGGGTGTACCTGTTTATGGGACGGCTTTGCAAAATGCAGAAAATTATCGGGATATCCAGCCTTCTAAAGGATTTGCTGTATTGGTCGGCAACGAAGGCAGCGGCGTTTCGCAAGAGTTATTATCATTAACCGATCACAATGTATATGTACCGATTTACGGGAAAAGCGAATCGCTAAACGTAGCAGTTGCAGCCGGCATTTTGCTGTATCACTTTTTGGATTCGACAGTGTGAGTAAAATGTTTGTGGGAGAAATTCTTAGAATTCCCCGATGAGGGGGTTGGGAACGTAGGTTCGCAATCCCCCTCATCGGGGCCACCAAGCAAAGCGCGGTAGGATCCCAAGCAGGAAACATGAAAAAAGGACTCTCTCCCTGGTAAGATGATCATTGTTCACACCATCAAACAGGAGGAGAGAGTCCTATGAATATTCAACAACATCTTACCACAAATTCGTTGACATGGAAAGAGATCGAACTTGATTTGTTTCGAGCCTTGCAAAACGCCTTCACCGAGCTGTTTACGGCTCTGTTGGAGGACATCGACCGACAATTGGCGGAAACCCGGGACAAGCGCCGGTACCACTTGAAAGACAAACGACGCACCACGATTCAAACCTTGTTTGGCGAAGTTACCTTTGAGCGAAACTACTATTTAGACCGAGAACAAAACCGTTACACGTTTTTGCTTGATTCCTTTTTAGCGTTTGATGGATCGCAGTCAATCAGCCCTTGTCTAGAAGAAACGGCGATGGGATTGGCTGTGGAGTGCTCTTCCTATCGCAAAGCGGCTCATACGCTTGCCCAGATGGTCGGGTATCCGGTGATGAGCCATGAGACGATCCGCCAGTTGGTGCTCGAGGCTGAAGTTCCGCTGCACTGCCCGGTTGACCAGCGATATGGACGGGTGCTGTTTGTGGAGGCCGATGGACTGTTTGTCTCTCGCCAAGGGAAGGGAAAACGGGCCAAGGAAGACAAAATCCTGACCGTTCACGAAGGATGGAAGCGCAACGGCTCACGGATCGAATTCGTGAATCAGCGCCATTACGTCCATGAGGGCAAGGGGGAGGTGTGGGAAGGCTTCGAGGAATTTTTGATGAACGAATATGCCTATGATCCGTGTCGGGATCTTCTTGTCATCAACGGGGACGGCGCTCCATGGATTACCGCGTGCCGGGAGTATTTCAAAGGACGGGTCTGCTTCCAATTGGATCGATTCCACGTGGCGCGTGAGTTGCGCCAATGCCTCTCGGGCCATCCACGGTGGCAGGCGATTCGGCAAAAGCTGGCGAAGCAGGATGAAGAGAAGCTGCTTGTGGAACTGAACAGCGCCCTCGGCACGCTGGGGGACGAAGCGAAAGAACAACAGCTGGCTGCCTTGATCCACCGGATCGAATCGATGCCGGGATGCATCCGTGATTACCGGGAATGGCTGAAGGAGCAAGGAGTGGACACAACGGGCATGTATCCGATGGGGAGGGCTGAAAGCGTGATGAGCCAGCTGGCGTATCGGGTGAAATACCGCCGCAGTTGGACAGACAAGGGACTCAGGGCGTTTTTCAAGGCAATGATTGCCCGGATGGATGGGATTCGTCTTTTCGGACATCGTTTAGGAGAAGAATCGTCGCATCCGGCGGAGGAAACGGTGTCGACGGCATCCACCAAACAGACGATCGTGAACAAGGCGAAACAACGCGTCCGCCGTCTTTGGCCGGAGATCACGCGGAATAACGTGCCATATTTACAGCAATCGTCCGGGACTCCGATCTATCATGCCCTGTCTGAATTCAAGGGATGGTAAAAAAAGGTATACATATTCGTCTGTCATGGCAAGGGATGAGAGTCCGAAAGCGCTTACGGATGAAATTCAAAAAAATGGTTCGCTAACCTATGACTTACATCTATTTTCAGCGAACCAAAAAAATTCCCACAAAGTCTTGACTGACTCGATTCGACAAAAGGGGTTTGAAATTGCCAATGAAATTGCTATAATGATACCTATAATACGAACTTAGCTTAAATGGGCGGAGAGAAAATAACGCTTTTTTGAGAGACGAATCCTTTTAAAGGACTTCATTCTAAAGAAACCAATCAAATTTAAATAGGGTTAAAGACAATGACAGAGAAAAGTAGTTTGCTTCCTTCCATTCAGGGAGAAAATGCCGTGACTGAAAGCATTTTTATGTGAAGAGCAAACGAAGTTCACCTCTCGAGTCGGCGTTTGGACCATTTCCGAGGAAATGTAAAGACGCCCCGGTTCAATAGCCGTTATTTGTATGAAGAGAGTATGCCGCGAACGGTTCGGCATGCTAAAAAGGGTGGTACCGCGATCCAACCTCGTCCCTTTCCTTTGGGGCGAGGTTTTCGTTTGGAAAAATAATGTAAAAGGAGGAGCATGACAGTGGAGCAGAAGTTAAAAGAATTGGCTCAAGA
This sequence comes from Bacillus sp. FSL W8-0102, assembly GCF_038007225.1. NCBI lineage: Bacteria > Bacillati > Bacillota > Bacilli > Caryophanales > Bacillaceae > Bacillus > Bacillus sp. FSL W8-0102. The sequence goes on along the minus strand of NZ_JBBOWT010000001.1, from coordinate 2,766,518 downwards.
AGCGTTGTCAAAAGTGGCAAGTGCTCAAGACTTAAAAGAATTAAATGACATTCGTGTCAGCTATTTAGGTAAAAAAGGCCCCATTACAGAGGTTTTGCGTGGAATGGGGAAGCTGTCTGCAGAAGAACGTCCAAAAATCGGGGCTTTGGCCAACCAAGTGAGGGCTGAAATTGCCGAGCAAATCGAGAAAAAGCAAAAACAGCTGGAAGAAGCGGCCATAGAAAAGCAATTAAAAGAAGAAGCGATCGATGTTACATTGCCGGGACGTCCTGTCAAAAACGGCAATGCCCATCCATTGACTAAAATAATAGAAGAAATAGAAGATTTGTTTATCAGCATGGGGTATCAAGTAGCGGAAGGACAAGAAGTGGAAACAGACTACTATAACTTTGAAGCGCTTAATTTGCCGAAGGATCACCCAGCCCGCGATATGCAGGATTCGTTTTATATAACGGAGGAAATTTTGCTTCGCACGCATACTTCCCCTATTCAAGCACGGACAATGGAAAAACACAAAGGAAAAGGTCCGGTTAAAATTATTTGTCCAGGAAAAGTATACCGCCGCGATAACGACGATGCGACGCATTCTCATCAATTTACTCAAATTGAAGGTCTTGTGGTCGATGAAAACATACGCATGAGTGATTTAAAAGGAACGCTTGAAGTGTTTGCTAAACGGTTTTTCGGCGAGGATCGGGAAATTCGTTTGCGTCCGAGCTTTTTCCCGTTTACCGAACCTTCTGTGGAAATGGATATTTCCTGTAAAATTTGCCATGGCAAAGGATGCAGCGTATGTAAAGGCACTGGATGGATTGAAATATTAGGAGCCGGTATGGTTCACCCAAATGTGTTGGAAATGGCCGGTTTCGATTCGAAAAAATATACGGGCTTTGCTTTCGGAATGGGTCCGGAAAGAATTGCTATGCTTAAATACGGAATAGATGATATTCGTCATTTCTATACGAACGATATTCGCTTTTTAAAACAATTTTCCATTCATGAATCTTAACGAAAGGTGCTGTTGCTTTAAAAGCACTTGTACATAAACGGATAACGATTGCCTGTAAAAAGGCAACATGGTTCATTGAGAAAAGGAGGTTTTCTGAATATGTTGGTTTCACTGAAATGGCTTCAAGATTACGTGGATCTTTCGGGAATTTCCGCGAAGGATCTGGCGGAAAAAATAACCCGATCCGGCATTGAGGTAGAAAGCGTGGAAATACCGGGAGAACATATTAAAAATGTAGTGATCGGCCATGTATTAAAATGCGAAAAACACCCGGCTGCCGACAAATTGAACAAATGTTTGGTAGATATCGGTGAAGGAGAACCGGTTCAAATTATTTGCGGTGCACCGAATGTAGCTGCAGGCCAAAAAGTGGCAGTAGCCAAACCAGGTGCTCGCCTTCCGGGAGGCATAAAAATTAAAAAGGCCAAACTGCGCAGCGAAGAATCGAACGGCATGATTTGTTCTCTACAAGAACTCGGTATTGAAGGAAAATTGGTGCCAAAAGAATTTGCCGAAGGGATCTTTGTGTTTCCGGATGATGCTGAAGTGGGGGCGGATGCGATCGCAGCGTTGAACTTGGACGATTGTATCATCGAACTAGGATTAACGCCGAACCGCTCCGACTGCTTAAGCATGCTCGGTGTCGCTTACGAAGTGGCGGCCATTTTGGATCGTGATGTGAAACTGCCTCATCCCGTTTACCATGAAAGTACAGAAAAAGCCAGTGATTACATAAAAGTGACAGTGGAAGCAAAAGAAGATAATCCGTTCTATGTCGCCAAAGTGGTTAAAAACGTAAAAATAGGCCCTTCTCCGTTATGGATGCAGGCACGGCTTATGGCAGCTGGTATTCGTCCACACAACAATGTGGTAGATATTACGAACTATATCATGCTGGAATACGGACAGCCTCTCCATGCGTTTGACTACGATCGCCTTGGTTCTAAAGAAATTCTGGTAAGACGCGCTTATGATGGAGAAGAAATCGTGACATTAGATGATGTAAAACGTACTTTGACGCCGGAACATCTCGTGATCACGAACGGTTCCAAACCCGTAGCATTGGCTGGAGTGATGGGGGGAGCCAATTCCGAAGTTCAGCAGGATACGACAACCGTCTTAATCGAATCTGCTTACTTCAACGGAACAACTATTCGAAAGGCATCTAAGGATCACAGCTTGCGCAGTGAAGCGAGCGCCCGCTACGAAAAAGGTGTCGATCCAAACAGGGTCAAAGCTGCGGCGGAAAGAGCTGTTGAACTTCTGGAAAAATATGCTGGTGCGGAAGTGCTGCGAGAAACGGTTGTCGCCGGAGATTTAGAGGCAGAACCGAAAAAAATAACGATATCGCTTTCCAAAATCAACCGCGTTTTGGGCACCAATCTTTCGAGTCAAGATGTTGTCGATATTTTCCGGAGACTCCGTTTCACTGTCGAAACTAGCGACGACTTGTTCACTGTCACCGTTCCGACTCGAAGAGGGGACATTACGATTGAAGAAGATTTGATCGAAGAAGTAGCTCGTTTATATGGATATGACGAATTGCCAAAAACGTTGCCGGTAGGAGCTGCCTCTCCGGGAGGTTTAACCCCTTATCAACAGAAGCGTCGCGTCGTGCGCAAGTTTCTGGAAGGAGCGGGGCTGTATCAGGCCATCACTTATTCTTTGACCAGTCGGGATATGGTTCATCAATTTGTACTGGATAAAACGGAACCGGTCGAAATCGCCATGCCTATGAGCGAGGAAAGAAGTCTTCTTCGCCAAAGCTTGGTTCCTCATTTGTTGGAAGCAGTATCCTATAATGTCGCTCGCCAAAATGATTCAATCGGGTTATATGAGATCGGGTCGGTTTTTCTGAAACAAATCGGCCAAGAACTGCCGCAGGAAGATGAACATATTGCCGGAGCCATTACCGGTGTGTGGGAAGCGAACGAGTGGCAAGGAGAACAAAAACTGGCAGACTTTTTTGTTTTAAAAGGAATATTAGAAGGGCTGTTCGCAAAACTTGGTCTTGGCGATGCCGTTGAATGGAAAAAAGCAGAACTCCCTGATATGCATCCGGGACGGACTGCTGAAATCTTTTTAAATGGCAAAAGACTAGGTTTTATTGGTCAAGTGCATCCTCAAAAGCAAAAACAATTAGACTTAAAAGAAACCTATGTTTTTGAATTAAAAGCGAGCATCTTGTTAAATGAACAAGCGCTGGAACTGCAATACGATCCGATCCCTCGCTTCCCTTCGATTACACGCGATATTGCCTTAGTGGTGGACAAAGACACGGAAGCTGGAAAATTGCAACAAATCATTTGGCAAGCAGGTGGAAAACTGCTGAAGGAAGTCCGCATTTTTGACTTATATGAAGGGGAACATTTACAACCAGGCAAGAAGTCGATCGCTTTTTCTCTTAAATACTATGATCCGGATAAAACGTTAACAGATGAAGAAGTCATGAATGTCCATGAAAAGGTGCTTGCTGCCGTAAAAGAAAAAACAGGAGCAGAATTAAGAAGTTAAAAGGATCATTACATGAAAACAGACTCAACATCACCGTTTCTTTGGATGTTGAGTCTGCTTTTATTAAGGAAGGATTTTCTCTTGTTAGCGTAAAATCATGCATTGAAAGCGGAGGGGTTAAGATTTCACCGCCGAGAAAAACAACAGCCTGAAAAATAAAAAAGCGAACTTCTATTAGCGGATATTCTCTTATCGGTGACAGAAGTTTCGCTTATTTTATCAACCGCAAAGCCTTTTCCGTATTCGCAAAATGCCTTTTGGCAAAAAAATTCAAGCTTTCTTCGCCTTTTTCGGCGATGAGTCGAGCGGCTGCTTCATCGACGATGGAACCGGCGCCTTTTGGAAGGGTGAAGCCAGCTTTCTTAGATAATTTTTCCATTTCTCTTAAAAATGCAAAGCGGGCGAGAATGGAAGCGGCAGCCACAGCAATATGGACGCTTTCACCTTTCGTTTGAAAATAGACGTTTTCCTTGCAAATCTCTTTTTCTTTTTCTAAATATCGGAAGTAAAGAGGCTCTTCCGCAAATTGATCGACCAGTATGGCGTCCGGTTTTTCAGGAGAAATTTTGTGCAATACATTTAAAAGGGCGCGATTGTGAAGAAGAGCTTTCATTTTGCCTTGGGACATTCCGTTTTTCTGAAGCTCATTATATTTTTCGTTATGCAGCACCAATAAACTGTATGGAATGGTGTGGACCAATTGTTTTGCGATATCGATAATACGCTGATCGCTGAGCTGTTTCGAATCTTGCACACCTAAATGTTTTAGATCAAGGATCTTATCTTTTCGGACAAAGGCCGCAACAACAGTGATCGGGCCAAAATAGTCCCCTGTACCGACTTCATCACTGCCGATAACGGAAAGCGATGAAAAACCGGAAGGTAAGACAGAACCTTTGCTCATGGATGATTTTTTTTCAGATGGAAGGGAGTCTTGTTCCCACTTTTTGGATTCTTGCTCGGCGCTGTTTCCTTGAAAAAGGACTTTTCCGCTTTTGTAAGCGGTGATTGTGCACCCATTTCGTTTAGCGCAAAAAACAGCACCCGTCGGCAGTTTCGCAGTTAAATCGTCCGCATAGTGTGTTTTCATGGACGAAAGAACAGAATGAGATACTTTCAGTACTATATTCGACAACATAATTCTCCTTTTTCTTTTCAAATGATGAATGTTGATGTTAATATAAAGGTTAGGATTCTTTTAGAATGGAGGCATTCTACATTGTCTGAAAGGAAAAAAAACCGAATTACCGTTGACATATATGGACAGCAGTACGTCATTGTTGGCGAGGAATCAGCCAGTCATATTCGGCATGTCGCAGAGCTGGTCGATGAAAAAATGCGTGAAATCAACTCTAAGAATCCTTCCCTTGACACTAGTAAATTAGCGGTTTTAACAGCCGTTAATGCCATACATGATTATGTAAAACTCCAAGAAGAATATCTCCGTTTGGAAGAAAAATTCAATAAGTTAAAGGGTGATGACAATGCTTGATTTGCTTCTGGCGCTTTTTCTCATCAGCGGTATTGTGATCGGCTTAAAACGAGGTTTGATTAGCCAGCTTTTCCATATGACCAGTTCGATTCTCGCTCTAATCGCGGCTTATGCTGCGCATGATGCTGTCGCAGCAAGGCTTTCCGGATTATTTCCTGCTCCTTCATTGGATGGAAACGGCAGCAGCGGCCTTCTCTTTTTTGCCCATGCTGTCAACGTGGATAAATTATTTTATGGAGCCATTGCCTTTGTGATTATTTTTGTTGCTGTCAAAATCGCTCTTTCCTTTTTAGCTTCCATGCTCAGCATTGTGGCCAATCTGCCCGTTATTCGTCAGTTCAACATGATCGGCGGGGGAATCCTCGGTTTTTTAGAAATATATGTTGTTTTGCTTGTGCTCATCGTTCTAGGCACATTCCTCCCGGTTGACAGTATTCAAGCTCAGCTGCAGCAATCTGTCATTGCCGGAGCGATGATCAACCATACGCCGATTGTGTCGGACTATGTGAAACAGCTGATTGCATTCAACCCAACAACGTTGTAAAAACTTCTCTGAATAGGAGAAGTTTTTCATTTCCTGTGTTTCTGATAGTATATAGGAAGAATACCAAGTTTTCAATAGACATAATGGCATGATATGTACAGGCGACAGATGAAATCTTTATCGATTTTTTCAAAATTGCGGGTGAGAATGGATGATCAACAATAAAAAAAGCGTTGTTCGGCTTCTGGAAAATATTGCGATCTATATGGAGCTGAAAGGGGAAAATTCCTTTAAAGTGTCCGCTTTTCGAAAGGCCGCGGCCGCCCTTGAAAAAGATGAACGTAGTTTAAATGAGATAAAAGACTTTACATCAATCCCCGGCATTGGAAAGGCTACTTCCAGTGTCATCGAGGAATTTATAGAAACGGGAACCTCCTCTGTTTTGGAACAATTGCAGCAGGAAGTGCCGAAAGGTTTAATTCCTCTTTTGCAGATTCCGGGTCTTGGAGGCAAAAAAATTTCCAAACTTTATCAAGAACTTGGGATTACGAATGCAGAAGAACTAAAGGCCGCTTGTGAAAAAGGAGAGGTGCAAAATCTTCCTGGATTCGGGAAAAAAACGGAAGAAAAAATTTTAGCAGCCATAAAGCAAGTTGGCGATCGACCGGAACGACTACCCATCTGGCATATGCTTGAACTGTGCGAACATATCGAGAAGAACCTTGCAAACATCGATGGAATCCTACAGTTTGCCCGTGCCGGAAGCATTCGCAGGTTACGGGAAATGGTGAAAGATTTGGATTTTATCATCGCTGCGGCTGATCCACAAAAGGTTGCGGATGCGCTGATCCATCTTCCGGGAATCAAAGAAGTAACAGCAGCCGGAAAAACGAAAGTGTCGGTTGTGCTTGAGGATTCATATGGTGTTTCGGTTGATTTCCGAATTGTGGAACCGGAACAATTTGCCACGGCGCTTCATCACTTTACAGGTTCAAAAGATCACAACGTTCGGATGAGACAGCTTGCCAAACAACGAGGAGAACGAATTAGCGAATATGGCATCGAAAACAAGGAAACAGGAGAAATTGTGACCTTTTCTACAGAAGAGGACTTCTACCGCCATTTTGGCTTGCCTTGGATTCCTCCTGAAATTCGAGAGGACGGAACCGAAGTCGACCATTATCGTGAAAGCTTGGATCTAGTGAGAATGGAAGATTTAAAAGGCGATATGCATATGCACACTACGTGGTCGGACGGGGCTTATTCCTTGGAGGAAATGGTGGAAGCGTGCAGAAAAAAAGGGTATCAATATATGGCCATTACCGACCATTCCCAATATTTAAAAGTGGCAAACGGTTTAACGCCTGATCGGCTCAAGAGACAAATAGAAGAAATCAAAAAATTAAACGAAAAATATTCGGATATTGAAATTTTTTCCGGTATTGAAATGGATATTTTACCCGATGGAACGCTAGATTTCGACGATGAATTATTATCGCAGCTGGATTTCGTCATTGCATCCATTCATTCGCATTTTTCCCAATCCCGTTCTACTATTATGAAAAGGCTGCGGACGGCTTTGGAAAATCCGTATGTCCGATTAATTGCTCATCCGACTGGCCGGCTGATTGGCAGAAGACAAGGCTATGATGTTGACATCGATTTATTGATTGAATGGGCGAAAGAAACGAATACGGCCTTAGAATTGAATGCCAATCCGCACCGTTTGGATTTATCTGTGGATCATTTGCGAAAAGCTCAAGAAGCAGGTGTAAAATTTTTTATCAACACGGATGCCCATGCCGTTGATCAATTGAGGTTTATGGAAATCGGAGTGAAAGCGGCAAGAAAGGGCTGGATCAAACGGAAAAATATATTGAATACATTGGATGCAAAACAGATGAAACGTTTTTTACAGATCCCTTAATATGGTCATTTGGATGGTTCATTTTGGAGAATACTTATGGTATGAGATCCATCAACCTTTTTCAGCATAGCTTTATACAAATCGAATGATGCTTGATGGGAGAGATTGCTCATTGAATAAGAAAGTATTGGCAACGTTAGAATTTGATAAAATTAAGCAACAATTGGAACAGCACGCCTCTTCTTCATTGGGAATTGAAAAAATCGACGCTCTCTTTCCTTCTGCTGATTTTTCTGAAGTGGTTCATTGGCAGGAGGAAACGGATGAAGCGGCAACCGTTTTACGAGTAGCAGGACATGCTCCTTTAGATGGGCTGCATAATATCCGTCCACACGTGAAAAGAGCCAAAATCGGGGGATTGCTCAATGGCGAAGAATTGATTCAAATTGCTGGAACGATATACTCAGGACGGATGATGAAAAAGTTTATCGCCGAACTGGTTGAAAACGGGGAAAAGTTACCGATTTTATCAGAACAAACAGAACAGATCCCTGTGTTGACGGAGCTGGAGCATGACATTAAACGCGCTGTCGATGAAAACGGAGAGATCTTGGATTCTGCCAGTTCGACATTAAGAGAGGTCCGTAGTCAAATCAGGATTCATGAAGGAAGAATTCGCGAACGTCTGGAAAGCATGATTCGATCCAAAAATGCGCAGAAAATGCTTTCGGATGCCATCGTTACGATTCGGAATGATCGCTACGTCATCCCGGTGAAACAAGAATATCGCCACCACTATGGCGGGATTGTCCATGATCAGTCATCTTCAGGACAAACTCTCTTTATTGAACCGGAATCGATTGTTCAATTAAATAACCAATTAAAGCAATTGAAGCTGAAAGAACAGGAAGAAATCGAAAAAATTTTAAGAGAGTTGTCGGCGAAAGTACAGGAAAATGCCGATGAACTGCTGGTCATTGTTCAAGTGATGGGTGATTTGGATTTTATTTTTGCCAAAGCGAAATTGGCCAAGAGCATGAAAGCCTCTAAACCGTTGATGAATCGAGAAGGATATATAAGGATTCATCAAGCGCGTCATCCCTTGCTGCCGATAGAGGAAGCTGTACCCAACGATATTGAACTGGGGAAAGATTATACAGCGATCGTCATTACCGGACCGAATACCGGAGGAAAAACCGTTACGCTGAAAACCATCGGTCTTTTAACGTTAATGGCACAATCTGGTCTGCAAATACCGGCTCAGGAAGGTTCGGAAATGGCCGTTTTTCATTCCGTATTTGCCGATATCGGGGATGAACAATCCATTGAACAGAGCTTAAGTACGTTTTCTTCCCATATGGTGAATATTGTAGATATTTTAAAGGAAGTGACGGGGGAGAGCTTGGTTCTGTTTGATGAACTCGGGGCAGGAACTGATCCGCAGGAAGGAGCGGCTCTGGCCATTTCGATCCTGGATGAAGTGCTTGAAGTAGGGGCCAGAGTAGTGGCAACCACCCACTATCCTGAATTGAAAGCCTATGGATACAACCGAGATGGAGTAATCAATGCCAGTGTTGAGTTTAATGTGGAAACATTAAGCCCAACTTATCGTTTGCTCATCGGCGTTCCCGGACGCAGCAACGCTTTTGAAATTTCCGAGCGTTTAGGATTAAATCACAAGATCATTGAACGGGCAAGACAATATACGGGTGCCGATACTAACGAAGTAGAAAATATGATTGCTTCTTTAGAGAGAAGCAGAAAATTGGCCGAAAAAGAAGAACAAGAGGCAAGAGATTATTTAAAATCGGCTGAAAAACTTTTAAAAGATTTGCAAAACCAGATGCAAGAGTTTTATGAGAAAAAAGAAGAAATGTACAGCCGCGCTGAAAGAGAAGCTTCAAGGATTGTCGAAAAGGCGAAAGAAGAAGCGGAAGAAATCATTCGCCATTTAAGAAAACTGCGCCTGGAAAAGAATGCAGAAGTAAAAGAGCATGAATTGATCGAAGCGAGAAAGCGGTTATCTGATGCCGTGCCGGAGATAGAGAAAAAAACACCGCAACCAAAAGCGAAAAAGACTCGTTCCTTCATGCCGGGAGACGAAGTAAAAGTGTTGTCCTTCGGTCAAAAAGGAACGATACTCGAAAAAGTCGACGGGAACGAATGGCTCGTTCAAGTCGGCATTTTAAAAATGAATGTCAATGAATCGGATCTTGAATACATTCCTTCGCAAAAAAAGGTCGATCCGAAACCGTTGGCTACCGTAAAGGGAAAAGATTATCATGTGGGCTTAGAACTGGATTTGCGCGGGGAACGCTATGAAGATGCTTTGATAAAAGTGGAAAAATACATTGACGATGCCGTATTGGCCGGATATCCGCGTGTTTCCATTATTCACGGGAAAGGAACAGGGGCTTTAAGAAAAGGAGTACAAGAGCTGTTGAAGCGTCATCGATCAGTGAAAAGCATCCGTCTCGGAGAAGCGGGGGAAGGCGGCAGCGGCGTCACAGTGGTTGAACTGAAGTAAAATCCATATTGGCAAGTCTTCGCCTTTTTCCTTCTCTTTAAACAAGCTCCACAACGTATTGGGGAGATGAAACAATGGAAAAATTGGCCAAAGTGCTGCTTGTTTGCTGCGGAGCATTTTTTATTCTTGGAATCATATATTTAGTCTTTTTTGCTTAAAAAGGTCGAACCTCTTTCGATTTTGGAGGGAGGTTCGATCTTTTTTCTTTGATTGTAAATAGGATAAATATATTGTATAATTCGTATATAATATTTTAAATTTTCCAAAAAATATCGAAGGGGGAGTTCGATGACGGATAAACCATGGCTTAAACATTATCCGGAGGAAATTCCTGCTACACTTTCATATGAGCCTATTCCGATTCAATCCTATTTAACTCGAGCAGCCGAAGAATATGCCGGGAACACGGCCATTCAGTTTATGGGAAAGAAAATGACCTTTCTAGAAGTGTATGAATCTGCTTTGAAGTTAGCGGGATATTTGCGCAAAATTGGTGTGCAAAAAGGAGATAGAGTGGCGATCATGCTTCCTAATTGTCCCCAAAGCGTGATCGGATACTTCGGTGTACTATACGCTGGTGGCGTCGTCGTACAGACAAATCCGCTCTATATGGAAAGAGAACTGGCATACCAAATGGAGGATTCCGGTGCAAAAGTGATTTTTACGCTGGATGTTCTTTACCCTCGAGTGGCGAAGATCATGGACAAGACGGACATTGAACATGTCATTGTCACAGCTATCAAAGATTATTTACCCTTTCCTAAAAATACTATCTATTCTCAAATGCAAAAAAAACAAACAGGACTATTGGTAAAAGTGCATCATAGAGGGAACATTCATTTATTTGATGTGATTTTAAAAAACGAAACAGCGAACGAAATCGATGAAGATTTCGATTTTGAAGAAGATCTTGCTCTTTTGCAGTACACGGGGGGAACGACGGGATTTCCAAAAGGGGTCATGCTGACTCATAAAAACCTTGTTGCAAACGCTTCCATGTGTGACGCTTGGCTGTACAAGTGCCGCAAAGGGGAAGAATCGGTATTGGCGCTGCTTCCATTTTTCCATGTTTATGGAATGACGGCTGTCATGATTTTATCCGTTATGCAAGCTTATAAAATGATTATATTGCCGAAATTTAATGTCAAAACAACACTAAAGACGATTGAAAAAGAACGTCCCACTTTGTTTCCCGGTGCGCCAACGATGTACATTGGTTTGCTCAACCATCCTGATATCAGCAAATATGATCTTTCCTCCATTAAATGCTGCATTAGCGGATCGGCTCCATTGCCGTTAGAAGTCCAGAAAAAATTTGAAGAAGCGACAGGCGGAAAATTAGTGGAAGGTTACGGATTAAGCGAATCTTCTCCTGTTACCCATGCCAATTTACTGTGGGGCAGAAAGGTGGAAGGAAGCATAGGGCTCCCTTGGCCGGATACAGACGCAGCTATTTTATCGCTGGAAACAGGAGATCCGCTTCCCCCTCATGAAATCGGCGAGTTGGCTGTAAAGGGGCCGCAAGTGATGAAAGGGTACTGGAATCGTCCCGACGAGACAGCGGCTGTTTTGCGAAACGGCTGGCTTTTGACAGGGGATATCGGTTACATGGACGAAGAAGGATTTTTTTACATCGTCGACCGCAAGAAAGATATCATTATTGCAGGAGGCTATAATATTTATCCTCGCGAGGTGGAAGAAGTTCTGTACGAACATGAAGCGGTTCAGGAAGTTGTCGTAGCCGGGGTTCCGGATTCTTACCGTGGGGAAACTGTCAAGGCCTATGTTGTACTGAAAAAAGGCGCGGTTGCAACGGAAAAAGAGTTGGATGCTTTTGTCCGAAAACGTTTGGCAGCCTACAAAGTACCACGAATTTACGAGTTTCGGGAAGAATTGCCGAAAACCGCAATGGGAAAAATATTGCGGCGTGCTCTTACAGAAGAAGAAAAAGAAAATTTAGGCAAAAACGAAAAAGAAAGCTGAATAAGAAAAAATAATGATGAACCTTTCTATTGACAGTATGGGAGAAAAAAGATAAGATTCATTTATGAATGAATGATCATTCATAAATGATGATGTGTAGTTTGAAAGGGGATTGTCTTGAGAAGAAACAAACCGAAATACCATCAAATCATTGACGCGGCCGTGATTACGATTGCCGAAAACGGCTATCATCAAACACAAGTTTCAAAGATCGCCAAGCAGGCGGGAATAGCCGACGGCACCATTTACTTGTATTTTAAAAATAAAGAAGACATTTTAATTTCATTGTTTCAAGAAAAAATGGCGAATTTCATCGAAAAAATTAAAGAAGTCATAGCAGGGAAACAAACGGCTGCAGAGAAAATATTCATGATGATAGAAAATCATTTTCGAATTCTTTCTCAGAACCCGAAATTGGCAGTAGTAACGCAGCTGGAACTAAGGCAGTCCAATCAAGAATTACGCCGACGCATCAATAATGTGTTGAAAGAATATTTAGATTTTATAGAGCAAATTCTTCGCGAAGGAGTGGAAAGCGGGGAATTTTCTCCTGATCTTGATACTCGCATAGCTCGTCAAATGCTGTTTGGGACGATCGATGAAATCGCTACAACATGGGTCATGAACAAACAAAAATATGACCTTGTGGCTCTCGCACCAACTGTAGCCAAACTGTTATTAAAGGGGTTTTTAGGAGAAAAATGATTTTCCGTTGTATAAGGGGATGGTAAAGAAATGGAATATCTTTCATGGCAACGACAAGGAAATGTGGCGGAAGTGATCTTGGATCGCCCGCCTGCAAACGCTTTAGCGAATGAGGTCATTTCAGAATTGGATTTGCTCTTGGATGAATTGGAGAACGAGCAGAATGTCCGAGTGGTACTTATTTACGGAAAAGGGAGATTTTTTTCCGCGGGAGCGGATATTAAGGAATTTGCAACTGTCAAAGATGGCAAAAAATTTTCTTCTCTCGCTTCTCATGGGCAGCAAGTGTTTAATCGCATTGAACATTTCTCCAAACCTGTAATTGCCGCTATTCATGGAGCGGCATTGGGCGGAGGTTTGGAATTAGCCATGAGCTGCCACATTCGCCTTGTGACGGAAAATAGCAAATTAGGTTTACCGGAGCTTAGCCTTGGGTTAGTCCCTGGTTTTGCCGGCTCCCAGCGGCTGCCTCGTTATGTCGGTACCGGAAAGGCAGCCGAGATGCTCTTTACAAGTGAACCGATTTCGGGAAGTGAAGCGGTTCAATGGGGGCTTGCCAACGATGTTTGCAAGGAGGAAGAACTTCTACCGCGGGCACGGGAATTAGCAGCAAAAATTGCAAAGAAGAGTCCGCTTTCACTGAAAGCGGCTATTGAACTATTAAATTATTCCAAGCAAGGCGATTTTCAAAAAGGGATGGAGAAAGAAGCTGAATGGTTCGGCAAAGTTTTTGAATCGAAAGATGGGCAAGAGGGGATAAAAGCTTTTATCGAAAAACGAGCTCCTGTTTTTAAAGGAGAGTAGACATTTTGTCCGTTTAATTATCTGAACATTATTAAAAGGATGAATATTATGATACAGGAGGGAGACGAATGAACATCTTTGTGTTGTTAAAAAGAACGTTTGACACGGAAGAAAAAATCACGATTACCAATGGATCCATTGATGAAGAGGGTGCGGAATTCATCATCAATCCATATGATGAATACGCCGTTGAAGAAGCTATTCAAATCCGTGATGCTCACGGCGGAGAAGTGACTGTTGTAACCGTCGGAGGTGAAGAAAGTGAAAAACAACTGCGCACTGCTCTTGCAATGGGAGCTGACAAAGCGGTTTTAATCAATGTTGAAGACGATTTAGAAGACGGGGACCAATTTACAACGGCGAAAATTTTGGCTGAATTTTTAAAAGATAAAGAGGCGGATGTGATTTTAGCGGGGAATGTGGCGATAGACGGCGGCAGCGGGCAAGTGGGGCCGCGTGTAGCAGAACTATTAGGTATTCCATATGTGACAACGATCACAGAGATTGAAATAAAGGGGACGCAAGCAAAATTGATCCGTGATGTGGAAGGGGATTCGGAAGTCATTGAAACTTTCCTGCCGTTGCTCGTAACGGCACAGCAAGGATTAAACGAACCTCGTTATCCGTCGCTTCCCGGAATCATGAAAGCGAAGAAAAAGCCGCTTGATGAATTAGAACTGGATGATTTGGATCTTGAAGAAGAGGATGTTGAACCAAAAACGAAAACGATTGAAGTGTTTCTGCCTCCAAAAAAAGAAACAGGAAAAATATTGGAAGGCGATTTAAGTGATCAAGTAAAAGAGCTGGTTCAATTGCTGCATACGGAAGCAAAAGTAGTGTAATGGAAAGGGAACAAGAAACAGGAGGGTCGAATATGGCACGAAAAGTGTTGGTATTAGGAGAAGTTCGTGAAGGAGCACTCAGAAACATTTCGTTTGAAGCTTTGTCTGCGGGTAAAACAATAGCGGAAGGCGGAGAAGTAGTTGGCGTCATCATAGGTGATTCAGTAAACAGCTTAGGGAAACAGCTCATCCATTACGGAGCGGATCGAGTGGTTGTGGTTGAGAATGAACAATTAAAACAATATACACCAGATGGATATGCTCAAGCTTTTTTGGCAGTGGTCGAATCCGAAAAGCCAGATGGCATTGTCTTTGGTCATACGGCACTGGGGAAAGATTTGTCCCCCAAGATCGCCAGCAAACTGAATACAGGGCTGATTTCCGACGCGACGGCGGTCGAAATTGCAGGGGGAAACATCGTCTTTACTCGCCCGATATATTCGGGAAAAGCGTTTGAAAAGAAAATAGTCACGGATGGAATCGTTTTTGCTACAGTCCGCCCGAATAATATTATACCTCTTGAAAAAGATGAATCCCGGACCGGCGAAGTCACATCTGTTCAAGCCGATATTAAAGACATACGCACCGTGGTAAAAGAAGTGGTGCGGAAAGCGAGCGAAGGAGTAGATTTAACGGAAGCTAAAGTGATTGTTTCCGGGGGACGCGGCGTAAAAAGCGCAGAGGGCTTTAAAGTGCTGAAAGAACTGGCGGATGTCCTTGGCGGTGCGGTGGGAGCTTCTCGAGGAGCGTGTGATGCGGGATATTGCGACTACTCTATGCAAATTGGACAAACGGGAAAAGTGGTTACGCCTGATCTTTATATTGCTTGCGGCATATCGGGAGCCATTCAGCATTTGGCCGGGATGTCCAATTCAAAAGTGATTGTAGCCATTAATAAAGATCCGGAAGCAAATATTTTTAGCGTAGCCGACTACGGAATCGTTGGAGACTTATTCCAAGTAGTGCCGATATTGACAGAAGAATTCAAAAAATTAAAGATAGCTTCTTCGTAAGCCAATCAAAAAACGGCCATGGATTTGTCGAGGCCGTTTTTTGATTGGATGTTTGATTAAAAACGTTCGTCCGCTGCTTTTGTAATAGAGATAAAGAATAGAATTCAAGTAGATCGGGGAAAATGCAAATTGCAAACAAAAAATTAGCATTCCAATTTAAAGGATGGTATACTGTCCCTAGTACCTGAAAGGAAATAAGGAGGATTGGTAATAATGGCTATTGTTAAAGCTACTGATCAAACATTTGATTCTGAAACAAGCAGCGGTCTTGTTTTAGCCGATTTTTGGGCTCCGTGGTGCGGACCTTGTAAAATGATTGCTCCAGTTTTGGAAGAAATTGATGCAGAAATGAATGATAAATTAAAGATCGTGAAACTGGACGTGGATGAAAACCAAGAAACGGCCAGAAAATTCGGTGTTATGAGTATCCCGACTTTATTCTTGTTTAAAGATGGAGAAATAGTGGATAAAGTCATCGGATATCAACCGAAAGAAGCGTTAACTGAACTCATTAATAAACACGCTTAATGAATGTTGCCGCACTCATAATTCTCCGTCATTTCGAGGAATGCGGTAAAATCGAAGGTAAGCATCTCAATGTTATTGAGTTGAGGGCTTGCCTTTTTATTTTGGATCAGCATGATTTTGGTTTTTCATGAAATGGAAAAGACTTAACTTTTTTCAATGAAAGGAATATTAACGAGTGTCTCAACAGGACGATGACAACCGTTTTCTTGAAAATGGCTGTTTTGCTTTTTCCAAATGGAATAGGGTGACCCGTTTCATTTGGAAAGGGTAGCCTTCTTAAAATGAGAAGAATGGCGGGTGAATCGCCGAGTATGCATGCCAAAACAGCCAAAGCAAGAAAAAAGCGGGTGCGTGATTGTTTTCTCCATTCGTTTGCGAGAAGTCTCCCATTTTCACGGTGAAACGAATCAATACAGAAGAAACGAAAATGGTGTTGGCGATCCAATGTATGAACATGAACGTTTTTGAACATGGGAAAACATAAAATGGTTCTTGTATATAGGCAATCGTTCAGCTAAAATATACGAGTCTTTAAAGAAGCTCTCACTACAAACAGATGAAAGTGAAATTGGTTCACCAGGTGGTCCAGGAGGTGGCGATCATGAACGATATAATCAAGCATAAATTAGCTCTTCTTCCCGACCAGCCTGGCTGCTATTTAATGAAAGACCGTCATGGAACGATCATTTACGTCGGAAAAGCAAAAGTGTTGAAAAATCGGGTTCGTTCTTATTTCACCGGGTCTCATGACGGGAAAACCCAGCGGCTGGTCAACGAGATTGAAGACTTTGAATATATTGTAACCTCTTCTAACATTGAAGCGTTAATATTGGAAATGAATTTAATAAAGAAGCATGATCCGAAATATAATGTCATGCTCAAGGATGACAAAAGCTATCCTTATATAAAATTGACAGCGGAACGGCATCCTCGCCTGATTACAACAAGAAAGGTAAAAAAAGATAAAGGCAAATATTTCGGACCCTATCCGAATGTGGGAGCGGCGAATGATACGAAAAAGCTGCTCGATAGGCTATACCCTTTGCGAAAATGTTCCACTCTTCCCGATCGAGTCTGCTTATATTATCATTTAGGCCAATGTTTAGCTCCTTGTGTCAATCATGTCCCGGAAGAAACGTACAAAAAAATGACGGAGGAAATTACCCGTTTCTTAAATGGCGGCTATCAAGAGATTAAAGATGAATTGATGAAAAAGATGTCTGAAGCGGCGGAAAATCTCGAATTTGAACGAGCAAAAGAATATCGGGATCAAATTGCCCATATCGAGGCGACGATGGAAAAACAAAAAATAACAACGAACGACTTTACGGACCGTGATGTATTCGGTTATGCCGTTGACAAAGGTTGGATGTGTGTTCAAGTCTTTTTTGTCAGACAGGGGAAGCTGATCGAAAGAGATGTTTCGATGTTCCCCATTTACAATGAAGATGAGGAAGAATTTTTAACCTTTCTCGGACAATTTTATTCCAAAGCCCATCATATTAAGCCGAAAGAAATTTTGCTGCCTGAAAACGTGGACATCGAGTTGGCGGAACAACTGATCCAAGTCAAAATGATTCAGCCGAAAAAAGGGCAAAAAAAAGAATTAGTTAAGATGGCGGTAAAAAATGCGGCGATCGCTCTTCAAGAAAAATTCTCGCTTATCGAAAGAGACGAAGAAAGAACGATCAAAGCGGTTGAAAAACTAGGGGCAGCGATGGGAATATCCACCCCATTGCGAATTGAAGCATTTGATAATTCGAATATTCAAGGCACGGATCCTGTTTCCGCCATGGTTGTTTTTATCGATGGAAAACCTGAAAAGAAGGAGTATCGCAAATATAAGATTAAATCCGTTCAAGGTCCGGACGATTATGAATCGATGAGAGAAGTGGTTCGAAGACGATATACAAGGGTATTAAAGGAACAATTGCCGCTTCCCGATTTAATTTTGATCGATGGTGGAAAAGGGCAAGTCGAAGCCGCAAAAGATGTATTGGAAAATGAACTCAATTTGTCGATTCCGGTTGCAGGGCTTGCCAAAGATGAAAAACACCGCACATCAGAGTTATTATTTGGCGATCCTCTGCAGATTGTCCCATTAAAGCGGAACAGTCAAGAGTTTTATTTGCTGCAAAGAATTCAGGATGAAGTGCATCGTTTTGCCATTACCTTTCATCGGCAGCTGAGGGGAAAAACAGCTTTTCGATCCGCACTTGATGATATTGAGGGAGTCGGACCGAAAAGGAAAAAACTTCTGCTAAAACATTTCGGATCATTAAAAAGAATGAAAGAAGCAGAATTAGAAGAGTTTACGAAAATCGGTATTCCCGAAAAGATCGCCCGCAACATTAAGGAAAAGTTGAAATAGCGCGTTGTCATAAAAATCCCATTATGCTATAATATCCTAAAATTAAATAAAATCACTTTCATACGTAAAAGTGATGATAGAGGCGCGGAGTTCAAGAGTACAAGCTTGGAGAAGAATGAGCTTCCATGAAAAGTTTGGAAAGGGGACGGCCGCCGAAGCAGTGAAAGGCTCATTCCTTTTTCTGCTGGTTCTGTGTTTAAGAAATGCAGAACTGTCAAGATGGAATCGTCTTGGAGAGCTATCTCACGCTTGATGTATTTTCTTATTACATCTTCACAGGCAATGAGATTTGGTTCTCATTGCCTGTTTGCGTTTTAGAAGTGAATCAATGAAAAGGCAGGGGATCTTTGTTGGGACTCATTGTTCAAAAATTTGGAGGAACATCTGTCGGTGATATAGACAGAATTTTCAATGTGGCCAATCGTGTAATCGAAGAAAAAAAGAGAGGAAATGATGTGGTGGTAGTCGTTTCCGCAATGGGGAAAACGACCGACCAGCTTGTCCAACTCGCTAAGGCCATCGATGATCATCCTCCCAAAAGGGAAATGGATATGTTGCTGTCGACTGGAGAACAGGTGACGATTTCGCTCTTGACAACTGCTTTGATCAAAAAAGGGTTTGAGGCCATTTCATTCACTGGATGGCAAGCCGGCATTCAGACGGAAAAACTTCACGGGAATGCGCGTATACTCAAGATTGAAACAAAAAAGCTGACTAGTTTGCTTGAGGAAGGAAAGATAGTGGTCGTAGCCGGTTTTCAAGGCGTCACAGAAGACGGTGAAATTACGACTCTCGGGCGAGGAGGATCGGATACAACGGCGGTGGCGCTGGCGGCGGCGTTGAAAGCGGAACGCTGCGACATTTATACCGATGTGACTGGCGTGTTCACCTCAGATCCAAGATATATCAAAGGGGCGAGAAAACTTTCTTCCATTTCTTATGATGAAATGTTGGAGTTAGCCAATTTAGGAGCAGGTGTTTTGCATCCGCGCGCGGTCGAATTTGCAAAAAATTACAGCATCCCGCTTGTTGTAAGATCGAGCATGGAAAGGGAAAATGGAACGATCATTGAGGAGGAAATATCGATGGAACAGAATTTGGTGGTAAGAGGCGTAGCATTTGAAGATGACATTACGAGAATTACCGTAGAAGGCTTAAAGGATGAAATCAACAGCTTATCCTCCATTTTCGGAGTTCTGGCGGATCATGGCATTAACGTCGATATTATTATTCAAAGCCGCATCCATGATCAAACTGGCAGTGTGTCGTTCTCTATCAAAACGGATGATTTGCATGACACCATCCATGTATTGGAACGAAATAAAGAAAAGCTTGGATTTGATTCGATTACATATGAGGAAGGACTGGCAAAAGTATCGATTGTGGGATCCGGAATGATTTCCAACCCAGGAGTTGCCGCTGAAATGTTTGCCATTTTGGCTGAAAACCATATCTCTGTCAAAATGGTCAGCACTTCGGAGATTAAAGTGTCTACAGTCATAGATCAAAAAGATATGGAAAAAGCCGCTCAAGTCCTTCATGACGGTTTTGGGCTGGCTCAACAAAAAACAAAAGCGACGATCTGATCGTTGTCAAATGATTAAAAGACGGATGTTTTATTGCCCATCCGTCTTTTTGGCTTATGTAGAAAAAAGAAAGAAGCTGGGGAAAGCAGATTCTCGAAACCATAGTTTCTAAGACAACTATTTTAATGCAAATAGACGAGAAAAGATGCCGTTATTCCCATTTCACGAGAAGACGGACTTTTTTGGAACGTTTATGTACCTCTTCTATCGCTTCGGCAGTCACGTTTTTCTGCGTTTGAATTTGTTCCGCTAAAAAACCTGCTTCCAACGAAAAAAATGGTTCAGAATATATGTCAAATTTTCGTAATACAATAGGACCTGATAATTCAAACAGCAACTCTTTTTTTTCTTCTTTTATCACCTGGAGCGTTCCCCAGCAAGCTTCTTCAAAAAAAGAGCAGATTTCATCTATAGATAGAAGAGGAAATTTTCTTGCAAGCTGTTTTCCTGCCCAATAGAAAATGTCCGCCGTGTCTTTGCCGAATATTTCCGGTAACAAAATATCCCGGTACAGCTCATAGGCGAACATCGAAACAGATTGCGGCTCTTGTGGAATAATGTCTTTATGATTCTCCATTTGAAATCCCTACTTTCTGTATCCATTATATACAAGACTGATGGAGATGAAAAAACTTTTTTTCATTCCACGATCGATTTTTTATAGGTGTGGAATATTTGTCTCTAAGCTGAAAAATATTTATATTCTGCTAAAATACATTCTGTTGAATTGATCGACTTTTTTTATAATTGGTCATTTTATTAATATAGAAAAATATGTAGACGTTTTCTTGACGCTTTCCAGTGATGGGGTTACAATGAACTTGTCAAATAATTGTTACAAAATGATGGCAGTTGCCAGAAAACATTTCTTTTTGTAGAAATGTTGATTGGCGGCTCATAACCAAGGGGGGTACCGTATGGCAGGAAATCGTGAATTTTTTAATCGAAGGCTTCATTCTTTACTAGGTGTAATTCCGATAGGATTATTCCTGACTGAACACTTGATTGTGAACCATTTTGCCACTAGGGGAGCGGAATCTTTTAACCGTGCGGCGAAGTTTATGGAAAGCTTGCCGTTGCTTTATTTATTGGAGATCGTGTTAATCTTTTTGCCGCTCTTATATCACGCAATTTACGGCTTATATATTGCGTTTACGGCGAAAAATAATTTGGGAAATTTCGGTTATTTCCGAAATTGGATGTTTTTCTTGCAGCGTTTAACAGGAATTTTCACGCTCATCTTTGTTGTATGGCACGTTTGGGAAACACGCGTTCAAGCAGCCATGGGGGAAGAAGTTAACTATGATATGGTAGCTAATATTCTATCAAATCCATATATGCTAGCTTTTTACATAGTAGGGGTTGTATCGGCCATTTTCCATTTTTCGAACGGCTTATGGTCTTTCTGCGTAAGTTGGGGAATCATTGTGACGCCTCGTTCTCAACGCGTTTTCACGTATGTTTCACTGTTGGTATTCGTATTGCTTTCGTATGTCGGCCTTTCTGCTTTGTTCGCTTTTGTATGAGATAGGCAGATGGATGATGTACATCATTAGGTAAAAAAGGAGTGAGTGTCCATGAGTAAAGGAAAGATCATCGTAGTTGGAGGCGGCTTAGCCGGCTTAATGGCAACAGTGAAAATAGCGGAGTTAGGAACTCCGGTGGATATATTTTCATTAGTTCCGGTAAAGCGTTCTCACTCTGTTTGTGCTCAAGGTGGCATTAACGGAGCTGTCAATACAAAAGGTGAAGGAGATTCGCCATGGATTCATTTTGATGACACGATTTACGGAGGAGACTTTTTAGCCAATCAGCCTCCTGTAAAAGCAATGTGTGAAGCGGCGCCTGGAATTATCTCGCTGTTTGACCGCATGGGCGTTATGTTTAACCGGACACCGGAAGGATTGCTTGATTTCCGCCGTTTCGGAGGAACTCAACATCACCGCACAGCTTATGCCGGTGCTACAACGGGACAACAACTATTATACGCTCTTGATGAACAAGTTCGTCGACATGAAGTGGCGGGATTGGTAACGAAATATGAAGGATGGGAATTTCTTGGTCTTGTCTTGGATGATGAAGGAATTTGCCGAGGCATCGTTGCACAAAACTTGACGACGATGGAAATTCAATCATTCCCTGCTGATGCCGTTATTATGGCTTCCGGGGGACCGGGAATCATTTTCGGGAAATCGACGAACTCCATGATCAACACTGGTTCTGCTGCATCAATCGTTTATCAACAAGGCGCATATTATGCGAACGGTGAATTTATACAAATCCACCCGACCGCCATACCGGGCGATGATAAACTTCGTCTAATGAGCGAATCGGCCCGTGGTGAAGGCGGACGTGTATGGACATATAAAGATGGAAAACCGTGGTATTTCCTTGAAGAAAAATATCCGGCTTATGGAAACCTCGTTCCGCGTGATATAGCGACACGTGAAATTTTCCACGTCTGTGTTGATTTGAAACTAGGAATCAATGGGGAAAACATGGTATACCTCGATCTTTCCCACAAAGACCCGCATGAACTGGATGTAAAACTGGGCGGTATTATCGAAATCTACGAAAAATTCATGGGAGAAGATCCACATAAAGTTCCAATGAAAGTATTCCCGGCCGTTCACTATTCAATGGGTGGACTATGGGTGGACTATGAACAACAAACGAATATTCCGGGGGTATTTGCAGCAGGAGAATGCGATTACTCACAACACGGAGCGAACCGCTTAGGAGCCAATTCTTTACTATCCGCCATTTACGGTGGAATGGTGGCCGGACCAAATGCCGTAAAATACATCAACGGATTGGAAAAAAGCTCTGATGCTATTTCTTCTACTGTATTTGATCGTTACAGAAAACGAGAAGAAGAAAAATGGAATCAAATTATGAAGATGGACGGAACGGAAAATGCTTACGTTCTCCATAAAGAACTCGGTGAATGGATGACGGCAAACGTTACAGTTGTTCGTTACAACGATAAATTGCTCAAAACGGATGAAAAAATTGTCGAACTGATGGAACGTTGGAAAAACATTAACATTAACGATACAGCTAAGTGGAGCAACCAAGGGGCCAGCTTTACGCGCCAATTGAAGAACATGCTTCATCTTGCACGAGTGATTACGATTGGAGCATATAACCGCAATGAAAGCCGCGGTGCTCATTATAAACCAGAATTCCCTGATCGTAACGACGAGGAATGGCTGAAAACAACAATGGCGAAATTTACAGGAGAAGACAGTGCTCCAGCTTTCCACTATGAAGATGTAGACATTTCTTTGATTAAACCGCGTGTTCGCGACTACACGAAAAAACACTAATCTATTGAGAAAGAGGCGACATAGTGATGAGTGAAAAGAAAACGATCCGCTTAATTGTAACTCGTCAAGACAATCCGGACTCAGCCCCTTATGAAGAAGAGTTTGAAATCCCTTACCGTCCCAATTTGAATGTAATTTCCTGCTTGATGGAAATTCGCCGCAATCCGGTCAATGCTAAAGGGGAAAAAACAACTCCGGTTGCTTGGGATATGAACTGTCTGGAAGAAGTATGCGGAGCTTGTTCGATGGTGATCAATGGAAAACCGCGTCAAGCATGTGCTGCTTTGATCGACAAATTGGAACAACCCGTTCGTCTTGCGCCGATGAAAACATTTCCGGTTATTCGCGATTTGCAAATCGATCGCAGCCGTATGTTTGATTCGTTGAAAAAAGTAAAAGCGTGGATTCCGATTGATGGAACTTGGGATCTAGGACCTGGTCCGCGGATGCCGGAGAAAAAACGTCAATGGGCTTATGAACTATCCAAATGTATGACTTGCGGTGTATGCTTGGAGGCGTGCCCAAATGTAAACAGCCATTCAAACTTTATGGGACCTGCCCCGCTATCTCAAGTGCGGTTATTCAACGCGCATCCAACAGGTGCTATGCACAAAGACGAACGTCTTGATGCTATCATGGGGGATGGCGGTCTTGCAAACTGCGGAAATGCGCAAAACTGTGTACAAGCATGCCCGAAAGGCATCCCGCTTACAACTTCCATTGCGGCGCTAAATAGAGAAACGACCATCCATTCCTTTAAAAAATTCTTCGGAAGCGATTATATGGTGTAATATCCTTCCAAAAGCCTTCAACCAAGTGTTGGAGGCTTTTTTTACAGACCTAAAGTCCAGAATAGATCATATTGCCTTAATGAGCGACAGTTAGTCAGATTCATATGTGAATTTTATATGGTGAGATGAGAATGCCCTTTTCTTTTGATGATGAGAATTTTTCGGAAAGGATTTTATACCATATTTAATCACTTGAGCTAAAACAATACCTTACATGGAATCCACATTTTAGAAGTGAATCATAAAAACGCAGTATGAGCATATAAGAATACAATGAAAGAAAAATGGTCAGGTGGGGGATTGTATTATTTTTGTCGGACAGTGATCGATCATGCTGTTCTTAAAAAAGAACGATGATGGCAGACTGAAGCGAATGTCTTAGGAGAAAAAACTATTTTTCGCCTATTTCGCAACCCTTGCCTTTGTGAAGTCACTGATATGTTGGATTTTTCATATGATATCATGACGACGCTAGACCCATCCCTTTTGTTTTAAAGCTGGCGAAGGCAAGGAGGGTAATTATAGTTGAAGGATCGCGAATTTTCACATAAACCATTGCTGACCAAAAGAGAAAAAGAAGTTTTCGAGCTATTGGTTCAAGATAAAACAACAAAAGAAATCGCCAAAGAACTATTCATCAGCGAGAAAACTGTCCGGAACCATATTTCGAATGCCATGCAAAAATTAGGTGTCAGAGGTCGTTCTCAAGCAGTAGTCGAACTCCTACGTATGGGTGAATTAAAACTATAGCGGCGACCGGCGTGTCAATGGGCATGCCGGTTGTCTGTCTGTCCATACTTAAATGCGTCAATGGACGACTATAGGTGATTTTTCGGATCATTAACAGATAAGTTCATTATTGTGCTTTCATCTATCTGTATGATCCCAACGATTTTAACACTGTACAACCAACGATTATTGAATGCGCAGTTTTTGAAGCTGTTTATTCCATAAATTTTTGAGTTTATCATGGATGAATGATTTCAAACAAGGCCAAATATTAGCAAATACCTTTTTATGAATCTTGGATCTTTATTAGACATCAATGCTTTAATCCAAGCACCAAAGGACTTGCATTTAAATGAGGGACAGCTGCTTTTCGTTGATAAGGATAATATAAATGAACCTTTTATCAACATTTGTTAGAAAGATGTTGAGAGCCGGTGAACAGAATGGAGCATTCAAGTAAATCAGTTCTTTCAGATGCTGTAGCCTTTTAGAATTCATTTGCCGTGCATCTGATGGCAGCTGTTTTTTCGAAGAGGAACAATGGACTGGCCTATGTGGAATTTTTTAACACTTCCAGTCCTATCTTTTTGTTTAGGTGTGCATTTTTTTGAAGGAAAAGCCCATCTTACAACGGAGGAATGGTTGAAAAAGGATAGAGCGAAGGGGACAACTGAAGGAGAAATTTGTGACGTAGATCGGAAAACACATGTTCAAATCACGTTTTCAATCGATCTGTGGCTTGAGATGGTGGATGGCAAAATTGTAAGCGGCTATCAGTCTAACCATTCAGCTCGATTTGTTTAAAAAGAATATATAGTCTCCTAAATAGAATGAAGAGATTGCTTCGAAATGGTGGGATTTCCTTTTGGGGCAATCTCTTGTTTTTGCGCGGTTACTTACTTATATAATTTCAATAAGATTTGGCTATGTTTTAAAATCCCCGATGTTGTGATGAATGGAAACAAATTAGTAAAAGCAGAAATAACAGGATCGTCTTTGGTATTCAGAAAACTTCTTTCTCGATCCAATTTGATCTGTGTTTATCGGATTAAAACGTAAAATGTTAATTCATTTTTATTCAAAAGCTTTTTTGTAAACAAGAGAAAAATTACGAGAAATATCATGAGCATTTTGCAAAATTAGATTTTTTGGATAAAAGTATAAAAAATAAAGCACTCGACAAATAGCTACCAGCATGTTATTTTACAAAATATTACAATAATCCTGTTTTTGGGCATACCTGCAGAATTTTTCACATTGAATTTTTTTAAGCGGCTTTCTTCCCTTTATTTTCCTTTGCCATCGCTAGCGCTGAAACAAGTAATACAATAGCGTTCAGGTAAATATGGCTCTTTACTTTCTCAATTCCCCATACATGTAGGGAGTTCGCCGTAAGGTAGCTTTTCATTCTTGAATTACAGCGTTCTACACTTGTCCTCTCGTTGTAAAGCTCTTTCCAACGTTTTGTATCACGGTGCGGATTGGAATATCGGCGCACATCCTTTTTGATGTCGACTTTTACCACCATTCCATAGTTGGAAGATGAACAGGCTGCCATTCCTAATGGGCAATCCACTTTGCCGGTTGCGTGAGGACATCTGAACTTGAGCTGGTCCTTATCAGCTCCCCAATAAGTCATTTCATAACCCATGGAACAACGCGGAGTTCCATTGGAAGAAATCCCTTCAGGAGGCTCTTTTTCGTTGCGCAAATTGAGCGGGATAATGGCTTGCGCTCCAATGTTTTTGGCTGATTCATAGTTTTTTAGTTGGTCATATCCGCCATCCATGATCAGAAATTCAATTTTGGATTTGGTACGCTCTGCCACTTGCTCTATTAATTCTGGTGCGACTTCTCCATCGTTCACATGGGCAGGGGTTACTTTTATGGCCATTGGCAGTTCGCTTGCGGTATCGACTGAAAGATGCATCTTATAGCCAAACCAGGTAATTTTATTGCCGAAGGAATCATATTTTGCGCCCCAATTGGCATTACCCGTTTGTTCACTACGCTTTTTGGGCTGTTTCTTTTCATAGGCATCAATGGCGGCACTGTCGATGGCCTGGTGGCTGCCGTCAATTATTCCTTCCTCCTGAGCTAACTGTACCAAGTCAAGGAAGATCTTTTCAGCCAGCTTTTTTTTGGTAAGTGCCGCAAAAACCCGGCTGAGAGTGGAGATAGACGGTGCGGGGCGATCAATCGATAAACCGCATTGATAACGGAAACGAAGGTCTTTATCCAATCGATGATGAAGGGCGGTAAAGGTGTCGATGCCTTCGAGTGGGGCAGCGATGAGAGCCCTTAGAATCCCTTCTCTGGAATGACCGTCAGCCCCTCGGGGTGAAGAACTTCTCAACTGTTTAGCATAAGGGCGTAAATCAAGCGAGCTAAAAAAGATAGGTAATTTCTCTTTTGACTCTAATTTTTGCAGTTCTTCAAAGGAAAATAGGCTTTCTTGTAGAATATACAAAGTGACTTCCTCCTTTTGAATTTTTTGTTGTTTCGTCACTTCAAAAATTCTACATTTTAGGGGTGAAGTCCTTTTTTATGTCTTTGAAATCCTTATGGCTCTTGGGTCAAAAAATATGCAAAATGCTCATCATAAGAAATCGAAATCATTATATTCCTATAGAAAGTGAAAATGGGTATTTATAACTCTTATGACAGAAACCCCTGCAAAGTAAGGCTTTTTGGTTAAATTTGAGACCTGTTGTTCATTTGAATAACCAATTTTCAACAAAATACACAAATATTTAACAATATTTTAACAGTATTTTTTTCCATTTTTCTGGCTGAATAAGTAATAAAAGCATAGGTAATTAGATAGAAATTTTATCCATTCTCCATCTTTTAAGAAGCATTCAAAATATATAAACTATTTGATAATAATAAGCATGTAATCGCTAACAAAAAATCATTTCTGTTAAAAATTAGTAGATATGTAAGCATAAGACTCTGTACTTTTGCTGAAGCCTATGAAACCCTTCAACAAATGTTTGAAAAACGTTATAACTAACCAAATATTGTAAACGAACAAAATAAAGGGATTCTCCCTTTCCACACAGGAGACTGAATATTCAGTCTCCTGTGTGGAGGAAATCGAACCCCTATCCATTCCAAATCCATTTCAGAGATACCCTATCTATCTTACATAACACAAAATTCTTGACGGTACCGACTATCCAACCATGTGATTACAAATTTTTCCGATTTAATAAAAATGAATCTTGATTTCTTACGTTTGTGTTGGTATACTCAAGTTACTACCTTGTTTTGCAAGTCAGTATCTTTTTTTGGTTAGGTAACTTGTTTAACAAGATACCGTGTTTGATCATGGTTCTGATCTTCCTAAGTTTTGGCAAGATAGAGGAATGTGTGGTGAATGATCTTTGTCATTAAAAAGTCAATTGCTGAAAGGAGTTTTAGAAGGATGTATTTTGGCGGTGATTGCCCGTGAAGAAATTTATGGGTATGAATTAAGCATGAAGCTGGTCGAGTATGGATTGACGTTTGTGAGTGAAGGAAGCATTTATCCGGTGCTTCTGCGCATGCAAAAAGAGAATCTTATTTCTGGAACTCTGAAAGATTCTCCGAACGGTCCAAAACGAAAATATTACCGGTTGACCGATTCAGGGCGACAACAGTTGGAAGAATTTAAAGAAAATTGGATGGACCTGAAGGTTGCAGTCGATCATATTTTGAATCAAAGGAGTGAGAACTATGACAGCAGAAGAGATGATCCAAGTAAACAATGAACGACGGAAGCAATTGAACGAGGAAAACAGGAAGTATTATGAAAACATGCTTGTTTATTTGCGGCTCAGTTCCATTCCGGAAAAAAAGACGGAGGAACTGCTGCTGGAAATGCTGGACCATTTGCTGATCGCCCAAGAAGAAGGGCGGTCGGCGGAAGACGTATTTGGCAAAAATCCGGAATCCTATTGCAAAGAAGTCGTGCAAACAATGGGCAAACAATCGTATTTCAGGTTCAGTCGTTTTGCCTTCATCTTTGGGATCGGCTTGTATATTGTTTTTTTCATAGACGGCATTTCCCGATTGATCATTTATCCTTTGTTAAACCAATTTACCGATCTGCCTCCGGTAAAAGGGTTTTCTGTTGATTATTTCTTTACACCTATTTTTATGTGTCTTGTCACCGACATTATTTTTTTGTTTCTGAGGGAATCCACGTTTAAGAAATTTAGCGTCCGCGTATTATTAGGATATGTTTTTCCTATTACGATCGCCTATTTTTTACCGCTCGTCATCTATTTTTTCTTAAAAGATATTCTGCCTGTCATTCCAATACCTGCATGGGCTAGTTTGCTGATCGGCCTTTTGCTTTGGATAATCCATAAAGTTGTGTTTAAGCATGTGGATATATCTTGACAGCTGTTTTTCTAATAAGCAAAAAGGTCATGTAAAGACGCTTTTAACAAAAGGAAGTCCCTCAACGATTGAGGAACGGATGAGTGATTAAAAATGGAAGAAAGTTGTACACATCTGGAAGAAACCGGGATGGCTTTTAACCATAAGAGTGAGTTTCTTGTCTGTTGTTTTTTGAAAAATAAGGATATTCCCGCATTGTTCCGTGAAAAAATAGGCGAATCTTCACTCTTGAAAAACAAAGTAAAAAACGAGAAAATGTTTGATAGACTGCTGAAGCTTCTTTTCTCATAGAGTTCGTTAAGAAATGAAGAAACTAGGAAACTTTTAGAGCGAAAAGAATGTCGGTTTAGGAATGAAAATTTTCATATATACATAAAGAAATAGAACAAAGAGGCATTCTCAATGGCTCATGGAGATAAAGGATTTAGTCTTTGAGTTTTGAAGCATTTCTTTTCAGAAATTGAAAAAACGAACGAAACGTTTGTAAAACGGCGCTGCCATTTGCCAATAAGAAAATATTGCGGAAGATCCGTTCGTGCCGTTTAAGGCAGAAAAAATGAAAAAAGTGTTTCAGCAGCAATGGTTTTTATCGCATATTTAGAGAGTGATCATCTAAAACGGATGACATGATCAGAAAGATGCAACCAGAAAATACAAAAGAATGAGGCGAGATACATTGATAAACAGGCCAATAGGTGTAATAGATTCCGGAGTTGGGGGTCTTACAGTTGCTATTGAGATCATGAGGCAGCTCCCTCATGAAACGATATATTATATTGGTGACACAGCCAGATGTCCTTATGGACCTAGACCCGTGGAAGAGGTCAAACAATTTACTTGGGAAATGACCCGCTATTTGCTTCGTTATGATATCAAGATGCTCGTGATCGCTTGCAATACAGCAACGGCTGCTGTTCTCGACGAGATTAGAGAAGCACTCGACATTCCGGTTATTGGAGTCATTCATCCCGGAGCGAGAGCGGCTATTAAAATGTCAAAACATTTTCGTATTGGGGTTCTAGGTACGATCGGCACCATTAAAAGCCGTGCGTATGAAAAAGCTCTTCATTCTATCAATAAGAATGTAAAGATCTTTCCGCTTGCATGTCCTAAGTTTGTTCCTTTGGTAGAAAGCGGGGAATATCATAGTGCCATGGCCAAAAAAATTGTAGCGGAAACATTGCTGCCGCTCAAAGATAAACAATTGGATACGTTGATATTAGGCTGCACTCATTATCCGCTTCTTGAACCCATTATTTCGTCATTCATGGGCGAAAATGTTGCGGTGATTAGTTCAGGAGAAGAAACAGCAAGAGAAGTGAGCGCCATATTGCATTATAAAGAACTTTTAAACATGGAGAAATCTTGTCTCCCTAATCGATTCTTTACAACTGGATCTAAAGAGCTGTTTTATAAGATCGCTTCCGATTGGCTCCAAGATCCAACGATAGATGTTTCTACGATTCGTTTAGATGAAAATGAACTCGTTTTTTAAACTGCGGCGAATTTCTTTTGGAAAACGGTCTAATTTTCCTCACCAGCTCGTATACATGTAGTACAAACTGTGTGAGGAGGTTTCATGATGGTCAAAAAGAAAACTCTCGTCGCGGCGGCTGTCATTTTATCGTCTATTTATTTGACAGGATGCGGATTGCTCGGCAGCAATGAAAAGAAAGAGAACATTGATCCACCGCAAAAAGTAACTTATTTAAAAGAGGACGGGTCCTTAAAAGAATTGCAACATCAATCTGCTCAGGACATGAAAAAAGAAGACGTAATGATGACAGATTTGTATCTGATAGATAAAAACGGTTATGTAGTATCGCAGACGCTGCCGCTTCCCAAAACGAAAAGCATCGCCAAAGAAGCGCTTGAATATCTGGTAGACGACGGGCCGGTGTCAAATATGCTTCCGAACGGGTTCAGGGCGGTGCTGCCGGCCGGCACGGAAGTACGAAGCGTTCAAATTAAAGATGGAAAGGCCATCGCGGACTTTTCTCCTGAATTTAAAGAGTACAAAGCGGAAGACGAAAAGAAAATTTTGCAGGCTATTACTTGGACGTTGACGCAGTTTGACGCGGTGAAAAAAGTCGAACTGAGAGTGAACGGCCAGCCATTAAAAGAAATGCCAGTGGATGGGACAGCGATTGATCCAAATGGATTATCCAGAAACATCGGAATTAATTGGGATGTTGAAAACGTGGTCGACATCACGAATACAAGACCGATCACCGTTTATTATTTAGCTCAAGACGGAGAGAATTATTATTACGTCCCCGTCACAAAAAGAGTGAGCAACAATAATAAAGATAATGTTACGGCGGTCGTCAATGAGCTCATCAAAGGACCAAGCCCTTCGTCTGAACTGGTAAGCGAATTTATGCCGGATGTGAAACTGATTAGTGCTCCGGTGGTGAAGGATGGAAAAGTCACAT
The DNA here is from genome assembly GCF_038007225.1 of Bacillus sp. FSL W8-0102. Lineage (NCBI taxonomy): Bacteria > Bacillati > Bacillota > Bacilli > Caryophanales > Bacillaceae > Bacillus > Bacillus sp. FSL W8-0102. The sequence continues at coordinate 2,735,120 of NZ_JBBOWT010000001.1, read as the reverse complement.
TAAATTTTAATAAATCGATTTTAGGCAGTTTCGAGGAAAAAATGATCTCCAAAAATACATTAAATCCTCTTGTGCTTTCTTTGACAGAACAGAAAGGGATTAAAAGTGTAACCGTTGAAGTGGATGGCAAGACGAACTTAGTAGACGACAAAGGAAAACCCATCAGCGAAACCGTTTCAAGGCCCGAGCATGTAAACACCGGTAGTTTCTAAAAAAATTTTTTTGGTATATTATATAATAGATCAAAACAGAGGTTGGCAAATGCCACCTCATTTTTATTGGACATATCGAAAAAGCGAAGCGACTGAAGAGTCAATAAAAAATCGTTCTCACGGTAATGGTGGAAGTTTCGGCCTTGCGGGGATTTTGCCGTGGGACAGGAGCTGCAGCTTAAAAGGAGGATCTATGGTGCGAGTAGATGGAAGACAAAAAAATGAATTAAGAGCGGTTAAGATCGATACGGATTTTTTAAAACATCCGGAAGGCTCCGTGCTTATCACCGTTGGAGATACACGGGTCATTTGCACCGCTAGTATCGAAGACCGTGTTCCCCCTTTTATGAGAGGGTCCGGTAAAGGATGGATTACAGCGGAATATTCCATGCTGCCACGGGCAACTGAGCAAAGAAATATAAGAGAATCTTCCAAGGGAAAAGTATCAGGAAGAACAATGGAAATTCAACGATTAATTGGGAGAGCTCTTCGGGCGGTTGTCGATTTGGAATCCATTGGCGAAAGAACGGTATGGATCGATTGCGATGTCATACAAGCAGATGGCGGAACACGCACCGCTTCGATTACCGGCGCCTTTGTAGCGATGGCAATGGCGTTGCATCAATTATCTATTCAAAAAGAAATGTCGACTTTTCCGGTAACCAATTTTCTGGCTGCTACTAGCGTAGGCATTTTACAAGGAGAGGGAGCTGTATTAGATTTAAATTATAAAGAAGATAGTGAAGCAATGGTGGATATGAATGTGGTCATGACTGGATCCGGAGATTTTGTAGAAATTCAAGGAACAGGAGAAGAGTCCACATTTTCCCATTCGCAGCTTCAAGAATTATTGACATTGGCAGAAAAAGGGTTGCAAGAATTGATCGACATTCAAAAGCAAGCGCTAAGCGAAATAGCAGTGAAGATAGAAAGAAATATGTCAAAAGTTGGAGAAGCAAATCGATGATGCGAGAAATTGTGATCGCCACGAAAAATAAGGGGAAAGCGCTTGAATTTGAGCAAATGTTTCAACCGTTTCAGATTCAGGTAAAAACGCTTCTTGATTTTCCTGAATTCCCGGAAATCGAGGAAACGGGTGCGACATTTGAAGAAAATGCGATCATCAAAGCGGAATCGGTCATGAAAGAGACAAAAGCCATGGTTATGGCAGATGATTCAGGTTTGGTGATTGACGCGTTAGACGGCCGGCCGGGCGTGTATTCGGCCAGATACGCAGGTCCTGAAAAAGATGATGAAGCCAATAAACAAAAGGTGTTAAGGGAATTGGAAGGAGTTCCTCTTTCGAAACGGACAGCTCGTTTTTATTGTGCTCTGGCTCTTGCAATTCCGGGACGAGAAACCATAACAGTGAACGGGACATGTGAAGGATTCATCACCTTTGAGAAAAAAGGGACAAATGGGTTCGGATATGACCCTATTTTCTTTGTCCAAGGTTATGAGCGTACGATGGCGGAATTGCTTCCAAATGAAAAAAATAAAATCAGCCACCGCGCTAAAGCGTTGGCAAAAATGAGAACGATATTGGAACAATTGGAAAGGGAAAGAGTACTATGAAGCTTCTAGTTGTAAGTGACAGTCATGGGGACACGGAAATTTTAAAAGATTTAAAAGCACGCTACGAGCAAGAGATGGATGCCATGTTTCATTGTGGTGATTCTGAACTTCCGGCAGACAGTGAAGTAATGAAAGGCTATATTGTGGTTAGAGGAAATTGCGATATGGATGATCGCTATCCTTATGATATCGTGGAAGAGATAAAGGGTAAGAGAATATTCATGACACATGGGCACCGCTACGATGTCAAAGCGTCTTTCTCGAAACTGAAACAGAAAGCAAAAGCAAACAAAGCTGATTTTGTGTTTTTCGGTCATTCTCATCAAGCGGTAGCGGAAAAAATAGGCGAAACGTTGTTTTTGAACCCAGGGAGCATTCTCTTGCCGCGAGGTAGAAAAGAAAGAACCTATGCAATCGTGGAATTGGATGGAGACGATTCGGTTGTTTATTTTTATAACGAACAACATCAGCTGTTAACGGATTGACAAGCGGCATTTAATACATAGAGAAGAACAAACTGGCAATGGTTTTGCCTTTTGTTCTTCTTTATCTGAAAAAATAATCGAATGTTCTTTTTCAACTTTTTATAAAAACGGGAAAAAATTTTTTCGGTTTGTACAAAAAAATGATTGACATTTATTTTGGATGTTAATATAATTAAAAATGTCCTTGATGAAATTGAAAAAATGTCCCAGTAGCTCAGCTGGATAGAGCAGCGGCCTTCTAAGCCGTCGGTCGGGAGTTCGAATCTCTCCTGGGACGCTAAAATTGTATAAACGCAGTATTCATGCGGTATTGTGACGTTTACATAAGCGTTAAAATAACGCTAAATGCTGCCGAGACGATGAACGTCTTGCCTAGTGAACGTTGGACGATATGTAACGTATCGTTCGACGGTAGCCGTTAAAGGAGGCTACACACAATGGCAAGGCGTTTTTTGTATGCCGGGAAAACGGCGGATAATAAAGAAGCGACCAAAATAAAAGGAAACAAAGATTTAACTTCGGCTGGAGTGTTTGAATGATTGATTAGAGCAAAATCGGAAGTGAAGTGATGCGGCATGATTACAAAATTTGATAAAATGCCACCAAGATAAAAAGAAGCCCGGAAACAAGAGATGAGTATTTACCTAATAGTTTGGAGATCGTTCCCTTTCCGATTTTATTACCAAGCCAAATCGTGATAATTCCCCATATGGTGATGCTGATTACTGTGGGCCAGATAAATAAATGATTGGAAATGGCCGCCCCGAAACCAGTGATAATATTTGAAAAGGAAAGAATGAATCCGAGAAAGATGCCTTGACGGATTCCAAGATTTTGAATCTTTATATGTTGTTTTTTACCGAAAATCAATTGATGACCGTATTCACTATAAACAATAAATAGACCAATGCTGCATAAGACACTGAATGAAACCCACGCAGCCTCCTCCGAAGAAATATATCTAGAAATAAATGATCCTAAATATACACCAACTAATGCAGTGACAAATCCAATCAAATTGACAATGAAGTTAATCCAAAAAGGAAATCGAATTTTTTTTAGACCATACGCTATTCCTACAGTCGTGTTATCCAAATTAGAACTGATTCCAATGAGATTGATAATTATAAAAAGTGTGAACCAATCCAAATTATGATCCCTCTCTTTTCGAAATGTCATATCTCCGTAAGTATAGGCATATGAACACATATCGTTTTAAAGGCTAGTCTTATCCTATGATGAAAAGATGAAATGATATAGGACAAACATAGAGGGTCATTAATGTCATAGGTAAAATTAGACTTTTGATTGGCGTTGGACAAACACTGTTGACTTCACGCCATTTTTCGTTTTGATAAAATATATGAATTTATATAAAATCATATCCGAAAGAAAAGTGCAGCTGGCAGGCATTAAGAAAAACAAGGTCGGGCATATTCAAAGTAAAATCATTATCGGCATGAACAACGCGAAAGAAAGTGGCCGATTCACAAGAAAAGTATGATAAATATGAGAGCGAGATACTGGATGGATGATCATGGAAGTCATTAAGCTTTTGTTGATAAAGTCAGCTTTAGTCGAATGTGCTGGGGAAAACTTGCCAAAGCGATTGCGAAAACGATTTCTTTTGTTTTTTCTGCGTTTCCGTGCTAAACTTATGGCAACTCCATTTGAAAAAGGCGGTTCATATAAGAATGGGCAGAAGAAAGAAAAATCTCCAAAGATTTGATAATGTTGTTGTATTGCCTGGTACACGGGAAAGATTGGTTGAAAAGGGAATCCAAGCTTTGCAGGAAAAAAATTATGAAGAAGCTTCTGATTTTCTTATAAAGGCTTTGCATTTTTCTGAGGATCCCGGTGACGATGAGATTCAAATGGCCTTGTTGCTTGCCCTTTATGAATGTGGTCAATATGATGAGGCGAAAGAATTGTGCGAAGAAATGCTTCAATTGGGAAACGGCGATTATTACGATGTAATGGATTTATACATATCAATTCTCTTTCAAATGAAGGAATATCAGCGAGCTTACATTACGCTATCTGCTCTCTGTGAGGAAAACCAAATTCCTTCCGATAAAAAAGATCATTTTGAGAAACTTCTGCAAATAAGCCGGAAAATGGCTTCTACGTCAGAGGAAAACGACTATCAGTCTGATTCTGACCGTGCACCTAAATTGTTTTACGAAGATGAATCAATTGAGCAGCAAACGTTAAAAGCGGCGGAACTAGTTCAACGAAATATTGCTCCGTATCTAGACGAGTTGATTGATATCATCGGGGATGCACATTCCCATCCATTTTTGAAAACTCTTCTCCTCAATATATTGAGGGAGAAGGGAGTGGATAAAGAAATTTCCGTTCGAAAGCTTCATTTTTCAAAACGATTGATTCCAAATCAGTTGGAAGAAGTTTTTCAAATGTCCTATTACAAACAAGTTTTAACCAAATTAGGGGAAGCCGTTTCTCAATCTAATCCCGTATTGTTTTCCCAATTAACAGAATTGGTGAATTGCCACTTTTTTCTTCTTTATCCATTCGAACCTGAGTTCAGCGTGGACACTTGGGCTGCCTGTACGCTCCAATTGGCCTGTGAATATTACGGGAAAGCGGAAGAAGCTGAAATTTTGTGTCCGCAGCTCTTCTCTCATGACGATGCTGGTCGAGAAAAATGCATGGCTTATTTGAAAGAGTTAGATGAATTTTCTGCTCCCGTCTCTTAGCTTTTTATTGAAAGACTTAGTTCGTATGTTATAATGTAATGGTTATAATATGTACTTTTCTGCTTGGCTTTCTTTTTGTACACTAAAAGTACGAAATTGATAAATGATTCATTTTTCAACTATCAACTTATAGATTTGTTGTGGAGGGAATTGTATGTCAGTGAAATGGGAAAAACTAGAAGGAAACCAAGGTGTCCTTACTGTAACGGTGGATGCCGACAAAGTGAATGAGGGATTGGACTATGCTTTCAAAAAAGTCGTCAAAACGATCAATGTCCCTGGTTTCCGCAAAGGAAAAATACCGCGTCCTCTGTTTGAAAAACGATTCGGAGTAGAATCGCTTTACCAAGACGCGCTCGATTATATCTTGCCGGAAGCTTATGCAAAAGCGGTTGAAGAATCCGGAATTGAACCGGTTGATCGTCCGGAAATCGACATCGAACAACTGGAAAAAGGAAAAGAGTTAATTTTTAAAGCAACTGTCACAGTTAAACCGGAAGTAAAACTGGGCGAGTATAAAAACTTAGAAGTGGAAAAAGTAGATACAGAAGTAACAGACGAAGATGTTGAAAATGAATTAAAAGCATTGCAAGAACGCTATGCTGAACTTGTCGTAAAAGAAGACGGCAAAGCAGAAGAAGGAGATACGGTTGTTATTGATTTCGAAGGGTTTGTTGACGGCGAGCCGTTTGAAGGCGGTAAAGCGGAAAATTATTCGCTTGAACTAGGTTCCGGCTCTTTCATTCCTGGCTTTGAAGATCAATTAATCGGAACGAAAGCAGGGGATGAAAAAGATGTGGAAGTCACATTCCCTGAAGAATACCATGCTGAAGAGCTTGCTGGAAAACCTGCCGTGTTTAAAGTGAAAGTTCATGAAGTAAAAGCGAAAGTATTACCTGAGCTTGATGATGAATTTGCAAAAGATGTGGATGAAGAAGCAGAAACGTTGGAAGATTTGAAAGCAAAAATAAAAGATCGTTTGAAACATCAAAAAGAACATGAAGCGGAACATGCATTGCAAGATGCAGTGGTTGAAAAAGCAACAGCCAATGCAGAAATCGATATTCCTGAAGTCATGATCGAAAATGAAATTGACCGGATGATGCAAGAGTTTTCTCAAAACCTTTCCGCTCAAGGAATGAACCTTGAATTGTATTATCAATTCTCCGGTCAAACGGAAGAAGATCTTCGCAATCAAATGAAAGAAAATGCTGAAACTCGTGTTCGGACAAGCTTGACGCTTGAAGCCATTGCGAAAGCAGAAAATATCGAAGCTAGCGAAGAAGATGTAGAAAAAGAATTGCAAAGAATGGCCGATCAATTTAACCTATCAGTAGAAGACATTAAGAAAGTACTCGGCGATCTGGAAAACTTAAAAGCAGATTTAAGAATCAATAAAGCAGTTGAATTTCTTGTAGAAAATGCAAAAGTTGTTGCATAATAGTAGTAAAACGGTATAAAACAAGGCGCGGGTTATACGTGCCTTGTTTTATACACCAATACATAAAATATTTTTAAAATATTTTGGTAATGAGCTCGGCATATTGCACATTATATATAACACTAAGCTTTTTATTTCGTGTCTTGTGTAAAATGTGTTAAAATGCTGTACATAACTCTTTGAGGGCTTTGAAACAACGGAACGTGGCAAAGCGAAGACTCGGCAATAATTGGTTTAAGAAGAATTGAGGGGTGAAGTAAATTGTTTAAATTCAGTGATGAGAAAGGACAACTGAAATGTTCTTTCTGTGGCAAAACACAAGACCAGGTCCGTAAGCTGGTCGCCGGACCGGGTGTTTATATATGTGATGAATGCATCGAATTGTGTACGGAAATTGTGGAAGAAGAATTGGGAACCGAGGAAGAAGTAGAGTTTAAGGATGTGCCGAAGCCGCGTGAAATCCGTGAAATTCTCGATGAATACGTCATTGGGCAAGACCAAGCGAAGAAATCTTTGGCTGTTGCTGTCTATAACCACTATAAGCGGATCAACTCCAACAGTAAAGTCGACGATGTAGAACTGGCAAAGAGTAATATTTGTTTAATCGGTCCTACTGGGAGCGGCAAGACTTTGTTAGCGCAAACATTAGCGCGCATCTTAAATGTTCCTTTTGCGATTGCCGATGCGACTTCTCTTACGGAAGCAGGGTATGTCGGAGAAGATGTAGAAAATATTCTTTTGAAACTGATTCAAGCCGCCGACTATGATGTAGAAAAAGCGGAAAAAGGAATTATTTATATTGATGAGATCGATAAAGTCGCCAGAAAATCGGAAAATCCGTCCATCACCAGGGATGTTTCCGGTGAAGGAGTTCAACAGGCTTTATTAAAGATTTTGGAAGGAACAGTGGCAAGTGTTCCGCCTCAAGGAGGAAGAAAACATCCTCATCAAGAATTTATCCAAATTGATACGACCAATATTTTGTTTATTTGCGGCGGGGCCTTTGACGGCATTGAACAAATTATCAAACGCCGTCTCGGTCAAAAAGTGATCGGTTTCGGATCGGATCCAACGAAAGGAGAAATCGAAGAAAAAGATCTGCTTTCCAAAGTGGTTCCGGAAGATTTGCTGAAGTTCGGATTAATTCCGGAATTCATCGGCCGTTTACCGGTTATCGCAAGTCTGGAACCTCTTGACGAAGAAGCGTTAATTCAAATTTTGACGAAGCCGAAAAATGCGCTCGTCAAACAATATCAAAAAATGATGGAACTTGATCATGTTGAATTAGAATTTGAACAAGAAGCACTTGTTGAAATCGCAAAAAAAGCAATCGAAAGAAAAACGGGTGCACGTGGATTGCGTTCCATCATCGAAAGCATTATGCTGGATGTAATGTTCGATTTGCCTTCAAGAGAAGATATTTCAAAGTGTATCATTACAAAAGATACTGTTTTAAATAACAGCATGCCAAAGTTAATCGGGACGGACGGAAGAATTATTCAAGAAACAGAAGAACGAAAAACGTCTGCATAACGAAGGAGCCGATATGTTCGGCTCCTTTTTCCCCTATTTATGTGAAAAAGATAAACTTCCCCGCTTCACTTGATCAAACCTGTTAACTGTTCGACGATTGAACCGTGAAAACGGTGAAAATGGTCGGCGCTAGGCGCTTTTTATTTATGTTTATTCCCCTCGTGTCCAGGAGATACTAGCCGTATATCGATGGTTAATCAGGAGGGGGATGTAATATGAATTGGACAGGTATTGCTTTAATGATTCAAATGTTTTTTGGTGTTGTCATAGGGCTGTATTTTTGGAATTTGTTGAAAAATCAACGCACCCAAAAAATATCCATTGACCGTGAATCAAGAAAGGAAATGGAACAGCTTCGGAAAATGCGGTCGATTTCCTTAACGGAGCCTTTGTCGGAAAGAGTCAGGCCTACTTCTTTTTCTGATATCATCGGACAAGAAGATGGTATAAAAGCTTTAAAGGCAGCCATATGCGGCCCCAATCCTCAACATGTCATTATTTATGGTCCTCCCGGGGTCGGAAAAACAGCGGCAGCCCGTTTGGTGTTGGAAGAAGCGAAAAAAAACCCGAAAACGCCATTTTCTCCATCGGCCGTATTTGTGGAGATGGATGCGACTACTGCCCGGTTTGATGAACGGGGAATAGCTGATCCACTTATAGGGTCTGTCCATGATCCCATTTATCAAGGAGCCGGAGCCATGGGACAAGCAGGCATTCCCCAACCGAAACAAGGAGCTGTAACCAACGCTCACGGCGGCGTCCTTTTTATAGATGAAATCGGTGAGTTGCATCCTATTCAAATGAATAAATTGTTAAAAGTGTTGGAGGACAGGAAAGTTTTTTTGGAAAGCGCCTATTATAATGAAGAAAATACACAAATTCCTGCCCATATCCATGATATTTTTAAAAATGGCTTGCCTGCTGACTTTCGATTAATTGGAGCGACGACCAGATCGCCTGAGGAAATACCGCCGGCGATTCGTTCTCGTTGTATGGAAGTGTTTTTTCGAGGATTAGAACAAGATGAGATCATCCAAGTGGCCAAAAAAGCTGCAGCAAAAGTCAAAATGAGCATGAGCGACAGTGGATTGAAAATTTTGAGCTCTTATGCACGAAACGGCCGCGAAGCCGTTAACATTGTTCAAATTGCGGCCGGCTTGGCGATAACGGAAGGCAGGAGGACCATTAAGGACAAGGATATCCAATGGATCGTTCAGTCTAGCCAAATGACGCCCCGTTATGAGCAAAAAATTAAAGATCATTCTGCAGTCGGCATTGTGAATGGTTTGGCCGTCACGGGATCGAACAGCGGGGCTTTGTTGGAAATTGAAGTGGCTGTCATCCCGGCAGCCAAAAAAGGGACACTGACGATTACTGGCATTGTCGAAGAAGAGAGTATCGGCGGTCAAGGAAAATCCATACGACGAAAAAGCATGGCAAGAGGCTCAATTGAAACTGTACTCACGGTTTTACGATCAATAGGTGTGCCTTGCCATCAATATGACATTCATGTGAATTTTCCGGGCGGAATTCCGGTGGATGGACCGTCCGCAGGAATTGCCATAGCCACCGCTATTTATTCTGCCATTTACAAGATGCCCGTTTCTCATAAGATTGCTATGACTGGAGAGATCAGCGTTCACGGGACAGTAAAGCCAATTGGAGGCGTTATGCCGAAAATAAGGGCTGCCAAACTGGCGGGTGTCGAGAAAGTGCTTATTCCGAAAGCGAACATGCAGGAAATCATCAAAGAATTCGATGGTATTACGATTATTCCTGTGGAACATATTAGCGAAGTCATTGAACAGGCGATTGAAAAGAAAGCGGATGCAGAAGGAACTATTAGGCATTGGCAAAATAATCAGGAAATGCTCTGAATTTGTTTAGGTCGTTCGTATGGCCTTCTGAAAACGGCTTAGCTTTTGGAATACAATCGAATATCCGTACTTATGTGAAGATATAATGGCAGGATCTGTGTCATTGTATGGGCTATCCCGAACGAGGAGGCGGAATGGCACTCTTTTCGGAAATCTTGTTCTTTTTGCATGGCGGAAAGAAAATTTCTATAAATGGAGCGGGGAAGTCTGCTTGCATGAAGAAAGAAACATCCGTTTTCGGCAAGCGATCATTCAGTTTCAAGACCTCCAAAGGGTTCTATTGGATTTTTCTGATTCAGCTGCATTTGATCAGAAAGAATTCCAAATGGACAGGTGTTTATAAATAAGTTAGAATTGTACAAAGATCATACGAAAGTAACATAGAGATTACGGAGGTGCCAATATGAGTGAACAAACGGTCTATTCCATCCCCCTCCTTCCGTTAAGAGGATTATTGGTTTATCCTACAATGGTTTTGCATTTGGATGTTGGCCGCGAGCGTTCGATTGAAGCGCTGGAGCGTGCCTTGATGGATAATCATTTGATTTTTTTAACGACCCAAAAAGATATGAATATAGATAATCCCTCTGAAGAGGACTTATATAGGATAGGAACGTTGACAAAAGTCAAGCAAATGTTAAAGCTTCCGAACGGAACGATCCGCGTGCTTGTGGAAGGTCTTCGACGGGGCAGAATTAAAGAGTTTTATCATGAAGAAAAGTATTTTCACGTCGTCGTTGAAACCTTTGAAGAAGAAAAAATGAAAGATATCGAAACACAAGCTTTGATGCGAACGTTGCTGGATTCTTTTGAACAGTACATAAAGATGTCAAAAAAAATTACGGCTGAAACGTTCACGACCGTTTCAGACATTGGAGAACCGGGAAGGCTTGCTGATATAATCGCTTCCCATTTGCCGATTAAAATCCATCAAAAACAAGAAATATTGGAAACAGTGGCGATCAAGGAACGGCTGCAAAAATTAATCGACATTCTCCATAACGAAAAAGAAATATTAAATCTTGAGAAAAAAATTGGACAGCGCGTAAAGCAATCTATGGAACGCACGCAAAAAGAATATTATTTGCGGGAACAAATGAAAGCTATTCAAAAAGAGTTGGGCGACAAAGAAGGGAAAACCGGAGAAGTCGAAGAGCTTACGAAACGAATTGAAGAAGCCGGAATGCCTGAACATGTAAAAGAAACAGCCATGAAAGAACTCGGCCGCTATGAAAGCATTCCGACCAGTTCGGCGGAAAGCGCAGTGATCAGAAATTATCTAGAATGGCTTATTACGATTCCTTGGTCCAAAGCAACCAAAGATGACTTAAACATAAAAAAGGCCGAACGTATATTAAACAGGGAACATTACGGCTTAGAAAAAGTAAAAGAACGGGTTTTAGAATACTTAGCTGTCCGAAAACTGACACGATCCGTTAAGGGGCCGATATTATGCCTTGTAGGACCGCCGGGTGTAGGAAAAACAAGTCTCGCTCGTTCCATCGCAGAGTCGCTTAATCGTAAATTTGTCCGCGTCTCCTTAGGCGGTGTACGGGATGAATCTGAAATTCGCGGGCATCGCCGAACTTATGTGGGGGCCATGCCAGGACGAATTATAAGAGGGATGCAAAAAGCGGGGACAATCAATCCGGTATTTCTGCTGGATGAAATTGACAAGATGTCGAGCGATTTTCGCGGCGATCCATCCGCGGCCATGCTCGAAGTACTCGATCCGGAACAAAATCATGCTTTCAGCGATCATTTTATTGAAGAACCATATGATTTGTCGAACGTGATGTTTATTGCGACAGCGAATGATTTATCAACGATTCCAGGACCATTGAGAGACCGTATGGAAATTATCAGCATTCCTGGTTATACGGAATTGGAAAAGATTCATATTGCAAAAGACCATCTTCTTCCTAAACAATTGAAAGAAAACGGATTGAAGAAGGGACAGCTGCAAATTCGAAACGATGCCATTCAAGACATTGTTCGCTATTATACAAGAGAAGCGGGTGTTCGCGGACTTGAACGGCAGTTGGCGGCCATATGCCGGAAAACGGCCAAAATGATTGTAGCCGGAGAGAAAAGGCGTGTGATCGTGACAGAAAATAATCTGGAAGAATTTTTAGGGAAAAAGATATTCCGTTATGGATCAGCGGAAAAAGTGGATCAGATTGGCGTAGCCAACGGACTTGCTTACACCCCTGTTGGTGGCGATACACTGCAAATCGAGGTTTCTTTGGCGCCGGGAAAAGGAAAGCTAGTTTTAACAGGAAAACTAGGAGATGTGATGAAAGAGTCGGCCCAAGCTGCTTTTAGCTATGTCCGCTCCAATGCGAAAGAACTGGGCATTGAAGAAGATTTCCATGAAAAATATGATATTCACATACACGTACCGGAAGGCGCCGTTCCAAAAGACGGACCTTCGGCAGGAATTACGATGGCAACTGCTCTTGTTTCTGCATTGACGAATCGCCCCGTTCATAAAGAAGTGGGAATGACGGGAGAAATAACGCTTCGTGGCAGAGTACTCCCGATTGGCGGACTGAAAGAAAAATCGTTGGGAGCTCATAGAGCGGGATTAAAAACGATTATCGTTCCTCAAGAAAACGAAAAAGATTTAGATGATATTCCGACAAGCATTCGGAAAGATTTGCATTTTGTGCTTGTTTCTCAAATGGATGAAGTGCTAAAAACGGCGTTGGCGGGTGATAACCAATGAACGTTCATGAAGCCGAATTAGTGATCAGTGCTGTCAAGCCCGAACAATATCCGAAAGAGGATCTTCCGGAATTTGCGCTTGCGGGTCGTTCAAATGTGGGGAAATCCTCTTTTATTAACAAAATGGTCAATCGCAAAAGTTTAGCCAGAACGTCATCCAATCCGGGAAAAACACAAACGCTTAATTTTTATCGAATCGAAAACAAGCTTTATTTTGTGGATGTTCCGGGCTACGGATATGCAAGGGTTTCCAAAAAAGAGAGAGAAGCATGGGGGCAAATGATTGAAACTTATTTGACGACGAGAAAACAATTGAAATTGGTGTTGCTTTTAGTGGATTTGCGCCACCCACCGACAAATGATGATGTCATGATGTACGATTTTTTAAAATACTATGATATCCCATGCATGGTCATTGCCACAAAGGCGGACAAAATTCCAAGAGGAAAATGGCAAAAACATGTGAAGCAAGTCAAACAGACATTGAAATTCGATCCGGCTGATGAAATCATCATTTTTTCTTCGGAGACCGGAGAAGGAAAAGATAAGACTTGGAATCTTCTTGAAGCCTATTTGCGTTAATTCGGAGTCGTTATAAGCAGCGTCTTGCGATTTTAGCATTGCTGTGTTTCTGTTTAAAGGTTTCAAAATGTCAATAAGGAGGCATGCATTGCCTCCTTATTTTCGTTTTACAAATAATAAGTAAGCTCCTACTAGAATGAGCAGTATTGGCCAAAAATGCCATAAATCTTCTTGCCCGCTCCTCAGTAATCCAAGCCAAGCAATGACATTTTGATAAAAGAGCGACAATAGGGCAAGAATGAAAAATAACATACTGTATAGGAAGCCCTCTTTTGTTTTTTGAGATTGAAGAAAGAAACCGATGGCGATGATCAAAACAAAAATTCCGATCTGATCAGGCCAATTTGGAAACTGACGAACAAGATGAAAATGGATGCCAAAACCTGTCAAAATAACGCCAGGCAGAATAAACTGATAGTCTTGTCCGCCATAAGCTTGAAAAAGAAAAGCCAATCCAACAATTAAGAGAATGGTCGGCCAAGTAAAAAAGCCATCGAATAATAGGATATTGGATTTTTGCAGATAAAAATAAGCTCCAAATCCCATTAAAATGATCCCTGGGAAAAAACGCTGTTGTTTCATTCGTAAATCCATTCCTTTCGAAAAGGTCAATGATTTGATTCTTTCGGGATAGTTTGGTATTGTAAACTTGGAATTAAAAATAAATATAATATGATAATTATTATAAAAATGGATGTCTTTCCATTTAGCCATTTTAAGGGTAAAACTAATATCTATGTTACCATATGTTCATAATTTTTTGATTCAGTAATTTTTGAACATGGTATAATAAAAATAGTATTGATTTTTGGGGGTGTCACTGTCGGCCATGCATATCATAGTAGCAGGACTTCACTATAAAACGGCCCCAGTCGAAATAAGAGAACGGCTTACTTTTGACGCAAATGATCTGGATGAAGCGCTTCGCACGCTGAAAAACAAAAAAAGCATTCTGGAAAGCGTCATTCTTTCTACTTGCAACCGGACGGAGATTTATGCGGTCGTAGATCAAATTCATACTGGACGCTATTATATAAAGGAATTCCTTTCCGAATGGTTTCATATCGAAATGGATGAATTCGCGCCGTTTCTCTTTGTTTATGAAGAAGCGGACGCGGTTGAACATCTTTTTAAAGTAACGTGCGGTTTAGATTCTATGATTGTCGGGGAAACGCAGATTCTCGGACAGGTACGCGATAGTTTTCTGCAAGCACAGCGTTCTGAAGCGACTGGAACGATTTTTAATCAATTATTTAAACAAGCGGTTACATTGGCTAAAAAAGCTCATTCTAAAACAGAAATTGGAGCGAATGCCGTTTCCGTCAGTTATGCCGCCGTGGAACTGGCGAAAAAAATATTTGGAAACTTAAACGGCAAACATGTATTAATTCTCGGTGCGGGAAAGATGGGGGAATTGGCCCTTAAAAATCTGCAAGGAAGCGGAGCGACGAAAGTAACGGTCATCAACCGTACGTTCGAAAAAGCTGCCTCGTTAGCGGAGCGATTTTCGGGGACGGCGAAAGAACTGCGGGAATTGCAATGTGCTCTTTTAGAAGCGGATATCCTCATCAGTTCAACCGGATCAAATGACTTTGTTATTTCGAAGGATATGATGTCCGGAGTCGTTAATTTGAGAAAAGGACGGCCTCTCTTCATGGTCGATATAGCGGTTCCGCGGGATATCGATCCGGAAATTCATGAGCTTGAAAATGTCTTTTTGTATGATATTGATGATTTGGAAGGCATTGTAGAAGCGAATATGGCAGAGCGGAAAAAAGCAGCTGAAAAAATCATGATCATGATAGAAGAAGAAATTTCGGAATTTCATGAGTGGCTGAATATGCTTGGTGTGGTGCCTGTTATTGCGGCGCTTCGGAAAAAGGCGCTTGCCATACAAGCAGAAACGATGAAAAGCTTGGATAGAAAGCTACCCGATTTGACCGACCGTGAACGGAAGATTATTAATAAACATACAAAAAGCATTATTAACCAGTTGTTAAAAGATCCAATCCTGCAAGCGAAAGAATTGGCAGGACAAAAGGGCGCTAAAGAGAAATTGGAGTTTTTCACAAAAATCTTTAATATTGAGGAACAAGTGATAGCAGAAAATCAGCAGAAAGCAGAAGACGTAAAAACGGGGGCCATCGTGGCTTCTTCTTATCAAGTGTAAGGGGTTCATTTATGGCTTTTGTACACGGTATGACAAGATTGCATGAACTCATGATTCTATTGTATGCGGTCAGTATTTTGCTCTACTTCATCGATTTTCTTCATCGAAATCGGAAGGCGAATTCGTTCGCCTTCTGGACTTTAGCGATTGTTTGGGTGCTTCAAACAATTTTTTTGTTTCTTTATATGTTCAAGACAGGAAGGTTTCCGGTCCTGACCATTTTTGAAGGGCTTTATTTTTATGCATGGGTGTTGATCACATTTTCATTATTGATCAATCGGTTTTTACGAATGGATTTTTTGGTGTTTTTCACCAATATACTTGGGTTTGCCATTATGGCGATTCATACATTTGCGCCTATGCAAATGCAATCGGACGCAATGGCAGAAAGATTAGTCTCTGAGCTTTTGCTGATTCATATTATAATGGCGCTGCTTTCTTACGGGGCTTTTTCACTGTCCTTTATTTTTTCGTTGTTATATTTGCTGGAGTATCGGCTTTTGAAAGAAAAAAAGTGGAGTCAGTGGTTGTGGCGGATTGGCGATTTGACGAAGCTTGAGCAGCTGTCCTATGTATTAAATGCAATTGGCGTGCCAATGCTTCTATTGTCGTTGATTTTAGGGCTGCAATGGAAATTCACAAAACTCCCTAATGTGGAATGGTATGATCCAAAAATTATCAGTTCTTTTATTTTATTGATTGTTTACAGCATGTTCCTTTACTTTAAAGTTCGGAAAAACAAGCAAGGAAAAGCGCTCGCTTTATTCAATACAGCTGCGTTTCTCATTGTACTTATCAACTTCTTTTTAGTCAGCCGCTTATCGGCATTTCATTTTTGGTATATGTGATTGAAGGAGGCCGTTATGAGAAAAATTATCGTAGGGTCGCGTAGAAGCAAATTGGCGCTGACACAAACCAAATGGGTCATTCAACAATTAAAAAGGCTAAATCCTTCCTATGAATTCGAAATAAAAGAGATCGTGACAAAAGGCGATAAGATTCTTGACGTTACCTTATCCAAAGTGGGCGGGAAAGGATTGTTTGTCAAAGAGATCGAGCAGGCCATGCTGAACAAAGAAATTGACATGGCAGTACATAGCATGAAAGATATGCCTGCATATTTGCCAGAAGGGCTTACGATCGGCTGTATTCCTGAACGGGAAGATCACCGTGATGTCTTGATTTCTAAAGACGGGCTCACGATGGACCAATTGCCGGCTGGGGCGAAAATTGGGACAAGCAGTTTGCGGCGCGGAGCTCAAATCTTGGCGCACAGACCGGATGTGAAAATTCAATGGATCCGCGGAAATATTGACACACGTCTGAAAAAACTGGAAACCGACGACTATGATGCGATTGTTTTGGCCGCTGCCGGCTTGTCGCGCATGGGCTGGACAAAAGATGTCGTGACACAATTTTTAGATCCGGATATTTGCCTTCCGGCTGTTGGACAAGGGGCGCTAGCCGTTGAATGCCGGAAAGACGATGAAGAGCTTTTGTCCCTTCTCCAAGGATTAAACAGCATAGATACCGCCCAATCAGTCGCTGCTGAACGAGCTTTTCTTCAAAAAATGGACGGCGGATGCCAAGTGCCGATTGCCGGCTACGCTCATGTAAAAGGAGAAGAAGTAGCATTGACTGCACTTGTTGCCTCACCAGATGGGAAAACCGTTTACAAAGAAATGGCGGCAGGTAAAAATCCCGAACAAGTGGGGGAAGAAGTAGCTCGTCGCATGATTCGAATGGGAGCCAAACAGCTGATTGATCAGCTTGCTGGGGAGTGAGCTTTATGGGAGGGAGTCTTCCATTAGCCGGAAAGCAAATTTTGATTACCCGCGGCCAAAAGCAAGCAACTGGTTTTGCTGCCGAAATTGAACAGCTTGGCGGTATTCCCCATGTTGTACCGTTAATCGCGTTTCAACCTGTTCACGATCAAAGGGAAGAAGAATTTTTGCGAAGGCTCGAGATGTTTGACTGGGTGATTTTCACAAGCAAAAACGGTGTGGATTTCTTTTTTCAAATTCTGTCGGAAAGAGCCGTTAAACCGCAAAAAAGCCTATTAGCCAAATTTGCCGTGGTAGGGGCAAAAACAGAACAAGCTTTAAATAAACATGGCTTTCATGCGGATTTTGTTCCCGACCGGTATACGGCAGATGAGTTTGTCCGCTGCATTCAAAACGGACGTTTTCGTGCGGAACGCGCTCTCATACCAAAAGGAAATTTATCCAAAGAATCCATCGCAAGAGCGTTGCGGTCAACTGGTGCGTCTGCGGAAGAATGGATAGTCTATGAAACGATTTTCCCAAAAGAATCGGAAGAGAAGCTCGTTTCATTGTTGAATCACGATATTTTGGATGTCGCATGTTTTACAAGTCCATCGACCGTTCGCCATTTTATGAGAGTAGTAGAAGAGCATCAATTAAAACGACACTTAACACGGATTTTGTTTGCCAGCATTGGTCCGGTCACCAGTAAAGAGCTTAAGCAATACCATCTTCCTGTGCATATTTGTCCAGGAGAGTATACGATGGATGCCTTGCTGGCAGAAATTTGCGCTTTTTTCAAAAAGGAGGAGACATAATATGGAACTGCAATTTAAACGTCATCGCCGTCTTCGTCAATCGTCGAATATGCGTGCTTTAGTGCGTGAAAATTTCGTTCGAAAAGAAGACTTAATTTATCCAATCTTTGCGGTTGAAGGAGTCAATATAAAAAACGAAGTGAAATCGATGCCTGGTGTTTACCAATATTCCATCGATCGTCTAAAAGAAGAAATGGATGAAATTGTGGAATTAGGGATTAAATCGGTGATCGTTTTTGGTGTACCGAAAGAAAAAGACGAAGTGGGATCAGGGGCCTACCATGACCATGGCATCGTTCAGGAAGCGATTCGCTATATTAAAAGCCATTACCCGGACATCGTCGTAGTGGCGGACACTTGTTTATGCGAATACACAAGCCACGGCCATTGCGGCGTTGTAGAAGGCAGTCAAATATTAAATGATCCGTCTCTTGATTTATTGGCCAAAACAGCAATAAGCCAAGCAAAAGCAGGGGCGGACATTATCGCTCCTTCCAATATGATGGATGGATTTGTGGCGGCTATCCGCAAAGGTCTGGATGAATCAGGATTTGAATATGTGCCGATTATGTCTTATGCGGTGAAATATTCCTCCAGTTTCTACGGACCTTTTCGCGATGCTGCCGATTCTACTCCGCAGTTTGGCGACCGCAAAACTTATCAAATGGATCCGGCCAATCGTCGTGAAGCGCTTCGGGAAGCGGAGTCAGATATTGAAGAAGGCGCAGACTTTTTAATTGTGAAGCCTGCGATGTCTTATTTGGATATTGTTAGAGACGTCCGTAACAGCTTTAATGTGCCGATTGTCGCTTATAATGTCAGCGGTGAGTATTCGATGGTCAAAGCGGCCGCTCAAAACGGATGGATCGATGAAAAAGCCATTGTAATGGAAAAATTAACGAGCATGAAACGTGCAGGTGCCGATCTCATCATTACTTATTTTGCAAAAGATGTCTGCCGTTACCTTCAAGAAGATTCTGTTTTGTAATTAAGAAAATGGGGGATAAACATGCGTTCTTACGAAAAGTCCAAACAAGCTTATAAAGATGCCGTTAAACTCATGCCCGGTGGAGTCAACAGTCCGGTCCGTGCTTTTAGATCGGTCAATATGGATCCGATCTTCATGGAGCGGGGAAAAGGCTCCAAAATCTATGACATTGATGGAAATGAATATATTGATTATGTTCTTTCTTGGGGTCCGCTTATTTTAGGACATGCAAACGATCAAGTGATTGAAGCCATTAAGAAAACGGCCGAAAATGGAACGAGCTTTGGTGCGCCTACGATTATGGAAAATAAATTGGCAAAACTCGTTCAAGAACGAGTTCCATCTATAGAGATCGTTCGGATGGTGTCTTCCGGTACGGAAGCCACGATGAGCGCGCTGCGGCTGGCAAGGGGATATACGGGACGAAATAAAATTGTAAAATTTGAAGGATCGTACCATGGACACGGCGATTCTTTGCTGATCAAAGCGGGTTCAGGAGTGGCTACTCTCGGGCTTCCTGACAGTCCGGGAGTGCCTAAAGGAATAGCTGAAAATACGATTGCTGTCCCTTATAACGATCTGGAAGCTGTTAAGCAAGCTTTTGAAAAATACGGTGAGGACATCGCTTGCGTGATCGTGGAGCCGGTGGCAGGGAACATGGGCGTTGTTCCGCCGGTTCCAGGATTTTTGGAAGGGCTGCGGAAAGTGACGAAGGAATACGGATCGCTTTTGATTTTTGATGAAGTGATGACAGGTTTCCGTGTTGATTACCATTGTGCTCAAGGATATTTCGGAATAACGCCGGATCTCACTTGCTTAGGAAAAGTCATTGGAGGCGGACTGCCTGTTGGCGCTTTCGGTGGACGAGCGGACATCATGGAGAAAGTAGCACCGAGCGGCCCAATTTACCAAGCCGGAACACTTTCCGGAAATCCTCTTGCGATGACAGCAGGATATGAAACCCTTCGTCAGCTTACTCCTGATCTTTACAAAGAATTTGTCCGTAAAGCAGACCGGCTGGAAGAAGGCATTCACGCAGCGGCTGAAAAATACGAAATTCCGCATACTATCAATCGTGCCGGTTCGATGATTGGTTTGTTCTTTACGAACGAAAAGGTGATCAACTATGAAACAGCGAGAACATCTGATTTAGAGCTGTTCGCCAGCTATTATCGGGAAATGGCCAATGAAGGGATCTTTCTGCCTCCTTCTCAATTTGAAGGAATTTTCCTATCGGCTGCCCATACGGACGAAGACATTGAAAAAACGATTGCTGCTGCTGAAAAAGCGTTCAAAAAGATTAGAGGATAAAGCGCTTGAGCAGAGAGAGCGACAATCAAGCTTTGCTAAATGAACCGCAATATGGTTCAAATGCTCGTTAAAGGATGCAAGTTAAGATTGTTTCAAATAAAAATTATTATGGGGTGGCCTAAAAGCCCCCTTTTAAAAACAAGAAAACCCGACGAGATGATATCATTCTGATATTAACCCTCTTGTGTAGACAGTTGGAAAAAAACCTATACTGTTTGCATAGGAGGGATTTATTTTGGCTAAAAAGGGACAAAAATTCATAAACTATTCAGTTGAGTTCAAACTATTCGCTGTAAATAAGTATTTGGAAGGTGAAATGGCATACACAGCTATTGCTAAGGAACTTGGTTTATTCGATCACTCCTATATACGTCGTTGGGTAAAAAATTATAGGGAATTTGGTGTAGAGGGTCTTAAAGAACGTCGTGGAATATCACGATCACCTCTGAAAGGCAGACCCAGAACCAAACCTATGTCCGTAGAAGAAGAAAATAGAATCTTAAAAATGGAGAATGAATTTCTAAAAAAGTTACGAGCTTTTCAAAGGAGGTTTGGGGCAGTTTATTTCCTTCTTTGATAAAGAATCAATTATTACGCAAATAAACATATTCCAGAAAACTTGAGCATAGATTGAAAATAAAGCGAATCTTGAGAGCAGCGGGTCTTTGTTTTAGGGCTGATGAAAAATCGGCTACTGGATGGAAAACTTCGATGACGTACTTGAGCAGAATCAAAGGATACCGGATTTTTGCTGATAGTAAGTTCTTTTATAAAACAGTTTGAACTTGGAAAGGAGGAATCCATTTGGCACAGAATGATCAATCAAGTTTGCGCTTTTCTTTGGAAGAAACGCTTTGGTTTCGAAAGGGACAGGAAGTAGAGGAATTGATATCCATTTCTTTGGATCCAGAGATTGTAGTTGAAGAACAAGAACATTTCGTTGTCATTCGAGGGCAGTTAAGGCTGTCGGGTGAATATCTTTCCGTAGAAGAAGCAATCGAAGAGGAAGATCAGTTAACCAATGGGAAGTATGTTCAAGAAGTGAGGGTGGACGACGAAGGAGGGATGGAGTTTTTCCACGGCTTCCCCATTGATATATCGATTCCAAAAAGCAGGGTGCATTCATTGGAAGATATTGAAGTAAGCATTGAAACGTTCGATTATGAAATACCGGAAAAATCTTGCTTAAAGCTGACAGTGGATTTAACGATTGACGGTACAGCCGCAAGACAGACAGATAACGAGACGTTCTCATTGGAAGAAGAAATAGAAGAAGTGGAGGTGTTTCCTCGGGAACGGCATCAAGATATATTAGAAGAGGAAAAGAACGAACAGGAAAGAATTTACCCGCTTTTTTCGGAACAAGATGCAGAACTAGAGGAAGAAGAAGGAACGTTTTATGCTGAAGCAAAAAGAAAGGAAAAAACAGAAGACTTTCCAGAGGAGGAAGAAGAAGCTTCTATAGGAGAAAGGTTTTCGGAAGAGGAAGAATGGAAAGAACTGAAAAATCAATCAGGAGAGGCGCCACGTAAAGAGCAAGCTGATCGAAAGGAAGGGTATTCCGAGAAAGAACCAGCATTTTTTGATTCGGAAGAAGAAAACATATTCATTGAAAATGCAGCCGAATACAAAGGTGAAACGTCTCATCAAAGTGAAGCGGAGGAAAACGAATCGACGGAAGAAGAGGATTCGAAAGAACAAGAAGAGGAAAAGCCTAAACAAAAGATTTTCAAAAAGAAAAAGCATTATGAATCCATATCGCTCAAAGAATTTTTTGCCAGGAAGGATGAAGAGAAGCCTGCAAAATTAAAAGTTTGCATTGTCCAAAATGGTGAAACGATTGACCAAATTGCGGAGCGGTATGAAGTAAGCGTTCAACAAATTATAAAGGAAAATCAGTTAGAAACGACACAAAGTGTCTCCGGTGGTCAAGTTCTGTATATTCCGGAATCCAAAACGGCAAAACATTAGACGTCGAGCAGGTTTATTCCTGCTCGCTTCTTTTAAAGCAGGTGAAGGTATGGAGGATATGCAAGCGATACTTCAAAACTATGGATTATCTCTGACCTTCTATGAGCTTTTTGGGAAAGTGGCGAAGGTCCATACCGATAAAGGAGTGTTCGCCGTCAAAAGAATTCCAGCAAACGAGGGGATGGAATTTATCCGCTCGCTTCAACTTCTGTTTCAAAAAGGCTATCATCGCCTCGTTCCGGTTTATCCGACATTGGATGGACGCTACGGGGTTCTTCATGGCCATCATCTTTATTATTTAATGCCCTGGCTAACCGGCAATGAAAAGGAAGGGAGAAGCCAACGCCATCAGCAAATGTTCCGTGAGCTCGCAAGACTCCACACTTTGTCCACACGGGAAATACCGGTGGATCAGGAGGAAAGAAAGCAGCACTTTGAAAGAATGAAAGCAGAGTGGGAGAAACAGGAAGAATTTTTAGAACAATGGATCACAAGCTGTGAACAAGAAATTTATATGTCGCCTTTTCAACTGTTATCCAGTTTGTACTATATTCAAATTTTGCAAGCTCTTCAATTCTCAAAAGAAAAGTTGGAAGAGTGGTATGAAGCGTCAAAAGAAAATAAAACGGTGCGTACGGTGATCATACACGGAAAACTGTCGCCGGAACATTTTCTTTATAATGAAGACGGACTAGGTTATTTCTCCAACTTTGAACGTTCACAAACGGCCCTTCCGATTCGGGATCTTCTTCCGTTCTTATCCCGGACCCTAAAAACGTATCCAACAAAGCACGACGAATGTTTGGAATGGATTATGACTTATTTTGCCTATTTTCCGTTGAAAGAAGATGAAATGTCGTTATTTCTTAGTTATTTATCTTATCCCGGACAAATTTTATCGACTCTGGAAAAGTATTCGGAAACCGATGTGAATAAGGATGAAAAACAGTTTGTCCGCACTCTTCAACATGACTATTGGCAGCTTCGAAATGTAGAATATATCGTCATGCGGATATTGGAGAATGAACAAGCAAAAAAAGAAAAACAGGGAGGCAATTCTTCATAAAAAATGTAAAGTGGCATGAAACGGTGAGCTTTGCTGCGGTTGTTTGGAAGGAACTTTTTTCGTTTTGTTTCATGTGAGGATGGAAGTCTTTAACAACGGCTCCCCGCTTTTCGTTGGAATGAGCATAGCAGCCTTCTTTTAGAAATGAAGACTCTAAATCCATTCCCAATATAAGGCAATGGCAAGAAGGACAAATATTGAGAGTAAAATAACATCAAAAGTGGTCGGCAAAAAAATCGTCCGAATCGCTTGGAAAATGGTAAAGGGAATGATTAATTGCCGAGCAACTGCTCTTACGACTTGGAGCCATGGCGGCAAGAGGAGAGGATTATACTTTTTTCGCATACTGGACACCTTCCTGAGTAGTGTACTATATCCTATGTCAATCGGGATAATTGGTGAGAAAACAAAAAAAGCCGGCTTAAAGTTCAACACTCTTTCTACGAGCACTTATGATTCTTGTTAGAACCGATATGCTCCCTGTTGCAGAAAGATTGAACTTTTATGCCAGCTTTTTGTTTTATTTGGTTATAGACTGTTCTGAATTCGTCCCCCAATGTTTTTCCGTACTTACTACAGGATGAGTGGAGAAGCGATCAAATTCTTTTTCTGTTTTGGATATGACAACCGTTGCAACTGCATTTCCAATGATATTTGTAATGGCGCGCGCTTCTGACATAAATCGATCGACGCCGATTAACAATGCGATTCCTTCAACGGGTATCATCGGAAAAGCTGAAAGCGTCGCTGCGAGCGTAATAAAACCAGAGCCGGTCACCCCAGCTGCTCCTTTTGAGGTCAACATCAAAAGAGCAAGCAGCATAATTTGATGTCCGATGGTTAAATGAACCCCGTAAGCCTGGGCAATAAACATCGCTGCCATCGATAGATAGATGGCTGTTCCATCCAAATTAAAGGAGTAGCCGGTTGGAACGACAAGACCCACAACGGATTTAGAACAGCCGAAGTTTTCCAATTTTTTCATTAAAGTCGGTAAAGCGGATTCAGAAGAAGACGTACCTAAAACGAGCAGCAGTTCTTCTTTAATATAAGCGATAAATTTCAAAATATTAAATTTAAACAATTTGGCTATCAATCCGAGAATAATGAAAACAAATAGGAACATAGTTAAGTAGATGGAACCCATCAGTTTTCCGAGGTTGACAAGGGATCCGACTCCGAATTGTCCGATGGTGTAGGCCATGGCTCCAAATGCCGCAATCGGAGAAAATTTCATAATCATATTGACAATTTTAAAGAAAATATCTGTTAATTGTTCAAACAATTTGATGACAGGTGATGCTTTTTCTCCCAAGGACGCTGCTGCGAGTCCAAATAAGACAGCAAAAAATAAAATAGGAAGTAAATCGCCTTTAGCCAACGCTCCTACAACGCTGTCCGGAATGATGCTGGAAATAAAATCAATAAAACCGTGCCCTGATTCTTTTGCTTGTGATACATACTGGGAAATATCTTCGTGTTTAGCACCGGATAAATCAAAGCCTTTGCCTGGTTGGACGATATTGACGACGATCATGCCGATCGCTAATGCGATAGTGCTGACGACTTCAAAATAAATAAGGGCCTTTCCGCCGATCCGTCCGACTTTTTTCATATCTCCCATGCCGCCGATTCCTGTGACAACGGTCAAGAAGATAATAGGCGCTATCAACATTTTAATTAATTTAATGAACCAATCAGCTAAAATTTTTAGCTTTGATGCAAATTCTGGAAATAGGATACCGACAATGATTCCTAATAAAATTCCAATAATAACCCTTACGGTTAAATTATTGAAGTTGATCCTCACTTTGGTGTTCCCCCTTTTCGTGATCGCTTTCAAAATCTATTATATAACAGGTTTGAACATTCGTCATTACTATATAATAATATTTTTTGCAAATTTTTATCGAAACGAAATATTCGAAAAATAGTTTAAACTTCTCAACTTCCGTTTTAATTTTTATATCGAAAAAGACAACAGCATTGTCTAAAAAACAGGAAAAATGGCGATAATCATTGACGAACTGGTAGCAAATTCGCTAATATAATGGTTGAAACAGAAGGAACGCTGTTATTTGCGACAACGAAAAAAGATAAAAGCTGAATGATAATATAGTATCGATTAATAGCTTGGAAAGGGAGGAGTATGGTGATCACCGCTCTTTTAGAGAGGGAATCCATGGCTGAAAGATTCCTGAGCGGATTCATCGGAAGGTCGCCCTTGAGCTGCTTCTGTGAAACGATTTAGTAGCCGAAGCCGGGAAAACCCGTTATCCGAAAGAGTGCCGGATTTCGATCCGGAAAAAAGGTGGTACCACGAAGACAACTCCTTTCGTCCTTTTGGCGATGGGAGTTTTTTATTTTGAATTGAAAAGGAGGAAACGCTGTGGAGAATCACGAAGTGAAGATGCCGCCAAAGTATGACCCGCGCGCTGTAGAAGCGGGAAGATACGAGTGGTGGGTAAACGGTAAATTTTTTGAAGCAAAAGATGATCCAGAAAAACAACCTTATACGATTGTGATCCCGCCGCCCAATGTGACCGGAAAGCTTCATTTGGGGCATGCTTGGGATACCACTTTGCAAGACATTTTAACGCGTATGAAACGCATGCAAGGTTACGATGTCCTTTGGCTTCCGGGCATGGACCATGCAGGAATTGCTACGCAGGCAAAAGTGGAGCAAAAACTTCGGGAAGAAGGAAAGTCCCGCTACGATCTAGGTCGGGAAAAGTTTTTAGAGGAAGTTTGGAAATGGAAAAAAGAGTATGCCGATTTTATTCGTAAACAATGGGCTAAACTCGGCCTTGGCCTGGACTATAGCCGTGAACGTTTTACTCTCGATGAAGGACTTTCAAAAGCGGTTAGAAAAGTGTTCGTTTCTCTTTACCGCAAAGGTCTCATTTATCGCGGAGAGTACATCATCAACTGGGACCCGGTGACGAAAACAGCTTTGTCTGATATTGAAGTCGTCTATAAAGAAGTAAAAGGCGCTTTCTACCATATGAAATATCCGCTCAAAGACGGTTCTGGCTATATTGAAGTGGCGACTACCCGTCCGGAAACGATGCTGGGTGATACGGCGGTAGCTGTTCATCCGGATGATGAACGGTATAAGCATCTTATTGGCAAAACGGTGATTTTGCCGATCGTTGGCCGGGAAATCCCGATTATCGGCGATGAATATGTCGATATGGAATTTGGCTCCGGAGCCGTAAAAATTACGCCGGCGCACGATCCGAATGACTTTGAAGTGGGCAACCGCCATAATTTGGAACGGATATTAGTCATGAACGAAGACGGCACCATGAATGAGAATGCCCTTCAATATCAAGGAATGGACCGTTTTGAATGCCGTAAGCAGATTGTTAAAGACTTAAAGGAACAAGGTGTTCTTTTCAAAATTGAAGAACACATGCATTCAGTTGGGCATTCTGAACGAAGCGGCGCGGTTGTTGAACCATTTTTATCAACACAATGGTTCGTGAAAATGGAACCGTTGGCCAAAGCGGCTATTGAATGGCAAAAAGGAAAAGACAAAGTTCACTTTGTACCCGAACGATTTGAAAAAACGTATTTGCATTGGATGGAAAACATCCGCGATTGGTGCATTTCCCGTCAGCTATGGTGGGGTCATCGAATTCCAGCTTGGTATCATAAAGAAACCGGTGAAATTTACGTTGATATGGAATCGCCTAAAGATATTGAGAATTGGGAGCAGGATCCGGACGTTCTTGATACATGGTTCAGCTCGGCGCTTTGGCCATTTTCCACTATGGGTTGGCCGGATACAGAAGCATCGGATTACAAACGCTATTATCCGACTGATGCTCTTGTCACTGGATATGATATCATTTTCTTCTGGGTCTCAAGAATGATTTTCCAAGGTTTGGAATTCACTGGAAAACGGCCGTTTAAGGACGTTCTTATTCATGGACTTGTCCGTGATGCGGAAGGTCGAAAAATGAGCAAATCACTTGGAAACGGGGTAGACCCGATGGATGTCATCGATCAATACGGAGCTGATTCACTCCGCTATTTCCTTGCAACGGGAAGTTCTCCGGGACAAGATTTGCGTTTCAGCATTGAAAAAATTGAGTCTGTCTGGAATTTTGCCAATAAAATTTGGAACGCTTCCCGGTTTGCCATGATGAATATGAACGGGCTCACGTATGAAGAAATTGATTTAACCGGAGAGAAATCAGTGGCGGACAAATGGATTTTAACCCGCTTGAATGAAACCATCGAGCTTGTGACAAATCTTGCTGAACGCTATGAATTCGGGGAAGTCGGCCGGGTATTATATAATTTTATTTGGGATGACTTCTGCGACTGGTATATCGAAATGGCCAAATTGCCTCTTTATGGCGATGATGAAGCGTCCAAGAAAACGACTCGTTCCGTTTTGGCGTACGTATTGGATCAAACGATGCGGTTGTTGCATCCGTTCATGCCGTTTATTACCGAGGAAATATGGCAAAATCTTCCGCATAAAGGAGAATCGATTACCGTTGCGAGCTGGCCGGTCGTTCGTCCTGAACTTTCTGATCCAGAAGCCGCTGATGAAATGAAGCTTCTAGTGGAAATCATTCGTTCTGTCCGCAATATCCGCGCGGAAGTGAATACGCCTCTCAGCAAGCCGATTAAAATGGTGGTACAAGCAAAAGATGAACATATTTTGTCTGTTCTGGAAAGAAACCGTGTGTATCTTGAACGCTTCTGCAATCCAGAAACGTTGACGATTGCAACGGACATAGAGGCTCCGGAAAAAGCGATGACGGCGGTTGTAACGGGAGCGGAAATTTTCTTGCCGCTTGAAGGCTTAATCAACTTAGAAGAAGAGATTGCCCGATTGAAAAAAGAATGGGAAAAATGGAATAAAGAAGTGGAAAGAGTACAGAAAAAACTCAGCAATGAAAACTTCGTGAAAAAGGCGCCTCAAAAAGTGGTTGAGGAAGAGCATCAAAAAGAAAAAGACTATCTCGAAAAACGAAAAGCTGTCGAAGAAAGAATTAACGAATTACAAAATTTATAATAGCCAGCAGAATGTGCTTTCCGTAAAAGAAAAAGGACTGGAAAATGAGGAGGGATGGATTTGCTTCTGCAAAGCAAGTATTCCTCCTTGCTTCCAGTCTTTTTTTGTATTCTTTTTTGAAATCGTTTTTCTCAAGTAGTATTGTAATAAAGGGGGGATTGAAAAATGATTCATACATACGAAGAAGCGTTAGAATGGATTCATGGAAGATTGAAGCTTGGAATCAAACCGGGTTTAAAGAGAATGGAATGGATGATGGAGAAGCTTGATCATCCGGAGCGCCGCTTGAAAGCCGTACATGTCGGAGGGACAAATGGCAAAGGGTCAACGGTTGAAATGATCCGCTCCATTTTGCAAGAAGCGGGCTATCATGTCGGAACTTTTACTTCCCCGTATATCGAACAATTTAACGAACGAATCAGCGTGAACGGCAAACCCATTAGCAATGAAGAGATTGTCCAGCTGACCAATGTGATTAAACCATTGGCGGAAGAACTGGAAAATACAGAATGGGGTGGTCCATCAGAATTTGAAGTCATTACGGCGATGGCTATTTATTATTTTGCCAAAATCCGCCCGGTTCCTTTAGTCATTTTTGAGGTGGGAATGGGAGGACGATTTGATTCCACCAACGTGATTATTCCGATATTGACGGTGATTACGAATATTGGAATGGACCATATGGAGTATTTGGGGGATACTGTTGAAAAAATTGCATTTGAAAAGGCAGGAATCATTAAAAACGGAATCCCTGTGATCACGGCAGTTCATCAAGAGGATGCTCTTGCTGTCATTCAAAATAAAAGCAAAAAAGGCCGTTCCAGCCTTTATCGATTGGGGAAAGAGTTCTCGGTCGAACATGTTGCTTCTGTTCCGGAGGGTGAAAAGATCAACCTCTCATCCGTTTTAGGAAGCTGGGAAGATTTAATTGTCGGATTAAAAGGAGTCCATCAAGTCGAAAATGCTGCTCTTGCATTAATGGCGGCTTCCTACTTGAAAACGTTCTTTTCTTTCTTAATTGAAGAGGAGCATATTCGCGACGGATTAAAAAATGCGTTTTGGCCAGGAAGAATGGAAGTTTTGTCCGAGAAGCCTTTAGTCATGATGGACGGCGCTCATAATCCTGATGGGATCAAGGCACTTACCGAAACGATAAAGCAGCGTTATTCGGAATATAAACGCACGATTCTTTTTGCGGCGCTGAAAACGAAAAAAATAGACGACATGGTGCGATCGCTTGAAGAAATCGCGGATGAACTTGTTTTTGCCACATTTGATTTTCCGAAAGCAGCCGGACAAGAAGAATTTTCAGGCTGCAACGGAACGTATATTGGAGAAGGGTGGCCGTCTTTCTTGAAGGAAAAAACAGCCTCTCTTCAAGAAAACGAAATGCTCATGATTACAGGCTCTCTGTATTTTCTTTCAGAAGTGAAAAAAGCATTCCAAAAAAACAAATAAGGTGACACTTCCATTCATGGAACATGAATGGTTAGTGGAACCAATCGGGCATTAGGGGCAGTTGTCCTCCAATTGGAGCTCTATTAGTCCTATATGTTCTGGAGAGGAAGGATCTTACTGCCCCTTCATGCGGGATAAGGTGACACTTCCATTCGTGGAACACGAATGGTTAGTGGAACCAATCGGGCATTAGGGGCAGTTGTCCTCCAATTGGAGCTCTATTAGTCTTATATGTTCTGGAGAGGAAGGATCTTACTGCCCCTTCATGCGGGATAAGGTGACACTTCCATTCATGGAACATGAATGGTTAGTGGAACCAATCGGGCATTAGGGGCAGTTGTCCTCCAATTGGAGCTCTATTAGTCCTATATGTTCTGGAGAGGAAGGATCTTACTGCCCCTTCATGCGGGATAAGGTGACACTTCCATTCATGGAACATGAATGGTTAGTGGAACCAATCGGGCATTAGGGGCAGTTGTCCTCCAATTGGAGCTCTATTAGTCCTATATGTTCTGGAGAGGAAGGATCTTACTGCCCCTTCATGCGGGATAAGGTGACACTTCCATTCGTGGAACACGAATGGTTAGTGAAACCAATCGGGCATTAGGGGCAGTTGTCCTCCAATTGGAGCTCTATTAGTCCTATATGTTCTGGAGAGGAAGGATCTTACTGCCCCTTCATGCGGGATAAGGTGACACTTCCATTCATGGAACATGAATGGTTAGTGGAACCAATCGGGCATTAGGGGCAGTTGTCCTCCAATTGGAGCTCTATTAGTCCTATATGTTCTGGAGAGGAAGGATCTTACTGCCCCTTCATGCGGGATAAGGTGACACTTCCATTCGTGGAACACGAATGGTTAGTGAAACCAATCGGCATCAGGGACAGTTAGCTTTATTGAGAAGAGGTCTTACTGCCCTTTGCAGGAAAAACGATCAGGAAGACTCGTAGCGGGTCTTCTTTTTTTGCTCGAAATAGTTTTCTTGTTGTTGAATCAAAATTGTTATTCTCATATAAAAATCGACTGTCCGGGCGAAGGAGAAACTATTTTTTGATAGCTTTTTTATCCAACGATTATTCTACCATTCGACACGTATTTTCTTGATTAAAGATTTGTCGTCATAACGAGTCAATAAATCCATTTTGATGATAGCAAGGGAATCTACATATGCGGCCTTCCCGTGATGCAACAACTACCCTTCAAAATAACGTTTATAAGTCAATGGCGATGCCATAACTTAGAGACTTCATCAACTATACATAAGAAAAAATTTTTGCTTGCTATTGAAATAAAGTTTTGTAATGATCTTGAGAGAATGATTCGTGATCTTAACATTTTTGGCGGAAAATAAGGGACATTTCGAGTGGGCAAGCGAATATTTTAGAAAATTTACGACCGTTTTCTCATGCATGCCTTGCGAAAATAGAAAAGCAGTGAAAAAATTTGACGACAAGCTGCCTTTAAAAGACGACAAAACTCTTGTTCTTTTTTTGATTGAGTGTGCTAGGATAAGGCAATAAGAATGCACGGGGAGGGCAGGCAAATTGGACGAGCAAAAAAATCGCACGATCAAAATTGTACTAGATGGGAAAGAATCGGAAAAGAAGAACTCAATCACTCATCGTTGGAATACCAGTCAAAAGGAGACTGCTGCGGCGATTGAAAAAAACAGTGGCGAAGAAAATGAATCTTTTGCGTGGGTCCTTCCAGAAGAAGAAGTTCAAAAAATGGGAGAGGATCAAGGCTTTCATAAAATAGAATATGTTTCAACCTCTAAAGGAAAGAAAAAAAGCGGAAAAAGATCAGTGGGAGGAAAACAGGCTGCATCGCTTGCGTTATCCATAGTCAGCGCTATGATTGTCGGCATCATGCTTGGCTTTGTGATTGTTAAAGTTGTCACGAATGCGGATGCGGGAACACCGGTTAAGCAGGTCCGCTCTTCCCAGCAAGGAACTGTGCCGGCAAAAAGCAATAAGGAGGAAACGCTTGTACTTCCAGAACTTTCGGCGTCGATTGTTCAGGGAGGTATTTTCAGCAAAGAAGAAGCAGCGCAAGAGGTGCTGAAAAAAGTGAAAGATAAAGGGGTCCCTGCCGAAACGTTCATGCAGGATGGACAATACGTTCTTCTATTGGGTACGGCTGGATCGATTGAAGATGCAAAGAAGTTAGGCAGTCTTTGGAAAGAAAAAAAAGTGGATGTTTATGCGAAAACTTTTACGATACCGGAAAGAAAGATCCAAGCTGCTAAAAGCGACACTGGCTTGGTGGAGCAATACGTTTCTTTGTTTCAGCTGCTTTCGGCGGAGAGTGCCAATATTGTTCTGAACAAAGGAGCCGATTTAGCCAATCGAGACATCATTCAATCTGATTTGCAAAAAGTAGAAAAACAAACTCCTAAAACAACTGCTTTAAAAACCATGCAAAAATCACTATTAGAGGCTGGAAAGGATATCACTCATTTAAGCAAGCAAGCGGATCGACAAAAAGGCATTGATGCCCAAGAACAACTGTTGAAATTTATCGGCGCCTATTCCTCGGCAAAGTAGTTTTTGATTCTTTGCAAGGTGTCCGTCAAAACGGAAAGTCAGTTGGATGCAGTATTGAATTCGCTTCGATAAGGATCTGGTTTTTGATGTTCTGTCGCTTAAACGGTGAGTAAAATCAAGTAAATTAAAAGTAGATAACTCTGGGATTTTTTAGTGGGTAAGAGCAACAATTAAAGGAAAACATTGTATACTTCCATAAAATAAGGGAGGTACTGGAATGATCGTTTCAAGCATAGTATCTGTATTGTTTTTTGCAATGGCAATGTTTGGGGTAGTCAAGTTTACTCAATTACTTAGTGGCAAAAAGAATTTAACGTCTTTCCGAAAGAAGTCTCCCATCCTCTAGGAATGTGAAGGTGCGAATAGCACCAATGAGTAGGTGGGAGATGAATTTCGGTTGGCTTTAGCCAAAGTTATTTTTCCAATCCCTTTCTCAACAATTCTAAGATTGCGGCTGTTCTAGTTGGAATCCCATTTTCTTTTTGATATTGCTCCAATTTTTCTAATATCGTCTTAGGCATACGAATTTCTACACGTTCTTTCTCTTCTCTCATGATTATCACCTCATATTGATTGTACGGATTTTTTACGGTATAATCAATATATACGAAATTTTTCCGCACAAAGTGAGGTGAATTGATATGGCCAAGCAAAACAAAGCTTTCAAGTTTCGTTTGTTACCAAACAAAGAACAATCCGCATTATTAGCTAAGACATTTGGTTGTGTTCGCTTTGTCTACAATAAGATGTTAGCTGAACGCAAAGAAACGTATGAAAAGTTCAAGGATGATAAAGAATTGCTTAAAAAGCAAAAGTTTCCGACCCCTGCAAAATATAAAAGTGAATTTCCATTCCTAAAAGAAGTGGATTCTTTAGCTTTGGCAAATGCACAAATGAACTTACAGACTGCTTATAAGAATTTCTTTGAAGGAAATGCGGATTTTCCAAAGTTCAAAAATCGTAAAGCAAAACAATCCTATACAACTAATATGGTCAACGGAAATATTAAGCTAGAAAATGGTCATATCAAACTGCCAAAAATCAAAAAGCCAATAAAAATGAAACAGCATAGAGAGATACCTGCTGATTATAAAATCAAATCTTGCACTATTTCTAAAACAAAGACAGGCAAATACTACATTTCAA
Source organism: Bacillus sp. FSL W8-0102 (assembly GCF_038007225.1). NCBI lineage: Bacteria > Bacillati > Bacillota > Bacilli > Caryophanales > Bacillaceae > Bacillus > Bacillus sp. FSL W8-0102. The sequence goes on along the minus strand of NZ_JBBOWT010000001.1, from coordinate 2,701,695 downwards.
TTTTGACAGAATATGAGAAAGATATTCGTCCAGTTAAAATACAGAAAGTTGTTGGTTTGGATTTTGCTATGGATGGTCTATATGTCGAGAGTGAACAGGGTAAGAAAGCCAATTACCCACGTTACTATCGGCAAGCCTTAGATAAATTAGCAAAAGCACAACGAATTCTTTCTCGAAGAAAGAAAGGTTCTGCAAGATGGGAAAAACAACACCTGAAAGTGGCTAAGCTACATGAAAAGACAGCGAATCAGCGCAGAAACTTTCTTCATCATAAGTCAAAAGAATTAGCAACAAACTATGACGCTGTGATTATTGAGGACTTAGACATGAAAGGCATGTCTCAAGCCCTCAACTTTGGAAAAAGCGTTCATGATAACGGCTGGGGGATGTTCACTACTTTCTTAGCGTATAAGCTAAAAGAACAGGGGAAACAACTTGTGAAAATTGATAAGTGGTTTCCCTCCACTAAGAAGTGTTCATGTTGCGGCAAGGAAAAAGAAATGCCATTATCTGAACGTGTATATAAATGTTCTTGCGGCTTTGTATTAGATCGCGATCACAATTCAGCAATCAATATCAAAAATGAGGGATTACGCTTATTAGCATAAAGAATAATAACTTTCGGAACGAGAGGGTTAGCTCGGTCAATTTTCTGTCATTAGACGGGATTACCCGAGAAGCCCCCACTTCAATCAAACCGTAAGGTTGATAAGTGGAGGGTAGTTCACAGTAGATGAAGGCCCTGAGTTGGTGAATGCTGTGAAAACGGCCATTAAACATGGTTATCGTAGTATAGACACAGCAGCTATTTATAAAAATGAAGCGGGAGTCGGGACAGGCATCCGTGAAGGGATGAAAGAAGCAGGTATTTTCAGAGAAGATCTATTTGTGACATCGAAAGTTTGGAATGCCGATTTAGGATATGAATCTACTAAAAAGGCATTTGAAACGAGCTTAAATAAACTCGGCTTAGAGTATCTGGATCTGTACCTGATTCACTGGCCTGTAGAAGGCAAGTACAAAGAGGCATGGAGAGCTTTGGAGGATCTTTATAAAGAAGGACGAGTAAAAGCGATTGGAGTAAGCAATTTCCAAATTCACCATCTTGAAGACTTGATGGAAGGTGCCGACATTAAACCAATGGTGAACCAAGTAGAATACCATCCTCGTTTAACACAAAAAGAACTTCAGGCGTTTTGTCAGAAACAAGGAATCCAGTTGGAAGCTTGGTCTCCATTAATGCAAGGTCAATTATTAGATAATGAAGTACTGCAAGAGATCGGGAAAAGGTATAATAAAACTGTCGCTCAAGTTATTTTACGCTGGGACTTGCAAAACGGCGTTGTCACCATTCCTAAATCGACAAAAGAACATCGAATTGTGGAAAACGCATCGATATTTGATTTTGAGTTATCTAAAGAAGATATGGAACTTATTGACAGTTTGAATCAGAATCACCGTGTTGGTCCGGATCCTGATAATTTTGACTTTTAATAGATAAAAGAAAGGTATGGATATATTCAATCAATCTATATCTTTTTATAAAAAAGAACGCTAAAGCTCTGCATTATCCCCTACAGGTAGATTGTTTTTAGGAGTCTATCTGGTAGGGGATTTTTTTGGTCAAAAAGGTTAACAGATTTTTCGAATTATTATATTGAATTGGTAATTTTAAAAATTTACCATTAGATTGTACCCGTCACTTATAGTTGGGTGAATGATTTTGAAAGAGGAAAAATATAGAATTTCCCACTATGAACGCAGATGTATATCAAAAGTTTTTATTCATGAAAAGGAACTTTTCATTCCGATGGGCAAAAAATGAGAATCTGAAGGATATTATCCAGCTTGTTTAGGAGGGCTTTTCATGTCAGAAAATCGACAAAATCGCGGAAGTCAACGGAAGGTATTTCTATATATTATTTCATTGATCTTTTTTGCGGCAGCTATTACTTATTTCGTAAAAGGTAATTGGGGTTTAGCCGTTTTCTCTCTCATTATAGCCATTGTGTTTGTCGTTCGAGCAACAAAGGATGTGAAACGATGAATCCTATTTTAGACATTCAACATCTATCCGTATGGTATGAAAAAAACAACTTTGTTTTGGAGGATATCAATCTTTCTTTGAAGCAGGGGTATGTTTACGGATTGCTAGGAGTCAATGGCGCTGGAAAAACAACTTTGTTGAATACTTTAACCGGAATAAATCGTTCTTTTAGTGGCTTTTTTAAAATGGAGGATATAAAAGTGGAGCCTGATGCAAAATTACATCAATGGCATGAATCTAAAAAAAAACGATATTTTGCCGCTGATTATCCAATGCTGTTCACAGAGATGTCTGCTCGTGAATATGTTAAATTCGTTCATAAGCTTTATCAAAAAATATTTAAAGAAGAAGAATTTCTTCAATTAGCTGAAGAGTTTCATTTTACGAAATATGTTGGCAGGCGTATTTCTGAATTATCGCTTGGAAATCGACAAAAGGTTGTTCTAATAACAGGTCTGTTGCTGAGAGTTCCTCTTTTTATTCTCGATGAACCACTTGTCGGTTTAGATGTAGAGTCCATAGAAGTATTTCATCAAAAAATGAAAAAGTATTGTAAGAATGGAGGAACTATTCTCTTTTCATCCCATCTTCTTGAAATCGTAAAAAGGTTTTGTGACTATGCAATTATTTTGCATAATGAGCATTTTGCATATTTTTTGACCCAAGAGCCATAAGGATTTCAAAGACACAAAAAAGGACTTCACCCCTAAAATGTAGAATTTTTGAAGTGACGAAACCACAAAAATTCAAAAGGAGGAAGTCACTTTGTATATTCTACAAGAAAGCCTATTTTCCTTTGAAGAACTGCAAAAATTAGAGTCAAAAGAGAAATTACCTATCTTTTTTAGCTCGCTTGATTTACGCCCTTATGCTAAACAGTTGAGAAGTTCTTCACCCCGAGGGGCTGACGGTCATTCCAGAGAAGGGATTCTAAGGGCTCTCATCGCTGCCCCACTCGAAGGCATCGACACCTTTACCGCCCTTCATCATCGATTGGATAAAGACCTTCGTTTCCGTTATCAATGCGGTTTATCGATTGATCGCCCCGCACCGTCTATCTCCACTCTCAGCCGGGTTTTTGCGGCACTTACCAAAAAAAAGCTGGCTGAAAAGATCTTCCTTGACTTGGTACAGTTAGCTCAGGAGGAAGGAATAATTGACGGCAGCCACCAGGCCATCGACAGTGCCGCCATTGATGCCTATGAAAAGAAACAGCCCAAAAAGCGTAGTGAACAAACGGGTAATGCCAATTGGGGCGCAAAATATGATTCCTTCGGCAATAAAATTACCTGGTTTGGCTATAAGATGCATCTTTCAGTCGATACCGCAAGCGAACTGCCAATGGCCATAAAAGTAACCCCTGCCCATGTGAACGATGGAGAAGTCGCACCAGAATTAATAGAGCAAGTGGCAGAGCGTACCAAATCCAAAATTGAATTTCTGATCATGGATGGCGGATATGACCAACTAAAAAACTATGAATCAGCCAAAAACATTGGAGCGCAAGCCATTATCCCGCTCAATTTGCGCAACGAAAAAGAGCCTCCTGAAGGGATTTCTTCCAATGGAACTCCGCGTTGTTCCATGGGTTATGAAATGACTTATTGGGGAGCTGATAAGGACCAGCTCAAGTTCAGATGTCCTCACGCAACCGGCAAAGTGGATTGCCCATTAGGAATGGCAGCCTGTTCATCTTCCAACTATGGAATGGTGGTAAAAGTCGACATCAAAAAGGATGTGCGCCGATATTCCAATCCGCACCGTGATACAAAACGTTGGAAAGAGCTTTACAACGAGAGGACAAGTGTAGAACGCTGTAATTCAAGAATGAAAAGCTACCTTACGGCGAACTCCCTACATGTATGGGGAATTGAAAAAGTAAAGACCCATATTTACCTGAACGCTATTGTATTACTTGTTTCAGCGCTAGCGATGGCAAAGGAAAATAAAGGGAAGAAAGCCGCTTAAAAAAAATTCAATGTGAAAAATTCTGTAGGCATGCCCGAAAACAAGATTATTGTAATATTTTGTAAAATAACAAGCTGGTAGCTATTTGTCGAGTGCTTTATTTTTTATACTTTTATCCAAAAAATCTAATTTTGCAAAATGCTCATAATAAGAAAATCCTTTCTGTAGCAAAAATTAATGAAAATTTAGATTTACATAAGGAATTTTTTGAGGTAATCCGAAATGACTGATTTCTTGCTCATCTTTCAATTATTCATTAAACAGTACTATGGAAAATATAAGAGAAAAGATTTCATCCAAACAATAATTGGTCTTGGCATTCTTGTTCTATTTGAAATTGGTTTAATCAAACAGGCGCATATAAACGAAAGTATTTTATTAAAGGGTTATATTGTGGGAGCTCTTCTTTTTATAAACGTATATATCACACTTTTATCCGTAAACACGCAGTGGAAAGAAAAATTTATGGATGTCATTTGCATCATGCCTATTCGGCCACGTGTTTTTTGGACTTCGCAAATACTTTTTCTTTATATTGATATGTGTTTAAGAAGAACATTGTTTTTCATTATACTCCCTATTGTTTTATTTGTTGACCACCATCTATCTGCAAACGATCTATTGGTTTGGTTATGCAAATTTTTGTTTTTAAGCATATATTCTATTGTGATTGGCATTGCATTGGGAAATTTGTTGAATAGAAAACAAACACTGTATATGTTCTCTCATATTGCAGCTCTGCTGCTTGTGTTTTGCTCCATGTGCCGTTTGCCAATATTGTATATATTGTTATGCATCATTCATATAGGCTGGGTGATCGTTGTAGATTTTCCGAAATTCTTGCAGGTTTCCAACCAGTCTGATAAAAATTTAAAATCACGACATATCGAATTTTCCTTTTATAAAAGGGAATGGAACAGATTTCTTTCATCTAAAGCAATGATTTTAAACTATGCCGTAATGGTTGCTTTTATTGTTTTCTTCTCCTATAACCTAATGAAATTAAATATGGTTGGATCGGCTACGGTTTTTTTCATTGCTGTTGCATTATTGTTAACAAGTTCACCAATTGCATTGCTTTATTCGATTGAAAAACATAATAGAAAACTATTATTAGCATTGCCTATTAAGAAATGGTCATTATTCTGGCAGAAATATGCCTTCTACATAGGATTGCTGCTGACTGGATATGTTTCAATTATTTTAGTTTTTTCCATATTATTTACACCATCTATTTCATTTTGGAGTATAGCACAATGTGTAGAATTGCTTCTAGCGGGAGCATTTATCCGTCTAAAAGCAGATGAATATAGACCAAATTTCGATTGGGAGACAGAACAAAAATTATGGAGTGACTTTAAGAAATACCGGTCGTATTTTTATTGTTTCCCTCTGTTTTTGCCAGCAATAGTTGGTACTTTTTTTCACTAATATTCATCCTGATCCTGACGATATTCATTTGGTATATGCTAAACAAGCAAGAGGGTGGTTTTTTTGAATGAAATGCAATTAGATAACGGGGTTTATTATTTGTGTCCTTCTAGATGTTAATTGTTTATTTGGTTACAAGAGAGAAAGAATCAATAAAAGGGAGCATTGATTTTTATGAATATATGCTGATTCTTCAATGGAATTCTTTGGATATTATCCCCGCGACAATACGGATTGCGGTTATTTTTTCAGACCCTGATGCTCGAGAAGGATCGGTTCTCCTAATGGGAATGCAAATAAATTGGAAATGATGAATGGATGATTGAACCGCTTTGTCCGGTTTCCAATGAACGAGGTTGATGGTAAAATGTTTTTAGAAAATAAAGTGATCTTTTTTTCATGCACTGATCAACCTGTTAGACGAAAAACTCTTTCAACCCATATAAAGGTGAATCAAAACGGATTCAAAATTTATAAAGATGTTGATGGCGTAGCTATAAAGATATGAAATAGAAGAAATATTATATTGATGGAATTGCTGCTTCAAAAAACATATCGGACGGACCAAGAAGACGTTGGTTTCAATATGCGGCAAGCAGCATGGGTCCTTTGCGGCGTATCGATTAAAAGTGGCTGCCACGTAGCTTTGCCGGCAATAATGCTGATTTATGAAAGCGGGTACAAAACGTGGGCGAAAAAAGAACATCTCGTTGGAAGAATACAAGAAACACTCTAATTACGGCTTTAATCGCATCGTAATGCGAAAGAGTTGTTCTTTGTTATCCTCGAAAAGCTACCAATTGCTCGAAAGCTTTATAAATTGATATCGAAAAACCTGCTGCCGGAAAAGAGATCATTTTTCATGTGCAAAATAAACCAGTACAGCGCAACTAAGGAACTAAAGAAGTAACAGCGAATCAAAACTCAGCCTATGAAAAAAGTTGGTTAAAAGCCTTGGTTTTTGTGTTTCCCGGGGCCTTGCTTATCACTTCTTAACTGCAACAGTATGTCACCATTGAAATTTACCAGCTTTTAAATAGGTTATAACTGATCATATAATTGTAAATAAATATTTTAATCTTTTGATAATAGTGATACACTATAATTGGTTATATTTGATCCAGAAAAGATGTGTGACAAGGTTGCTCTATGGCTTGTTGTGAGCGCATACATCTTTTCTGTAAATCTTAGGGTATAAGGACGGGACTTTAAATATGAGTAACAGACATACTACAACAGACGTTATCTTAATTGGTGCCGGCATCATGAGTGCGACGTTGGGAACGCTGCTGAAAGAATTAGCACCGGATTGGGAAATTACAGTTTTTGAGAAGCTCGACAAGGCAGGTGAGGAAAGCTCTAACGAATGGAATAATGCGGGAACAGGACATTCTGCATTGTGCGAGTTGAACTACACTGTCGAAAAACCGGATGGATCCATAGATATCAGCAAGGCTATCAGAATTAATGAGCAGTTTCAGGTTTCAAAACAATTTTGGTCTTATCTTGTAAAAAACAATCTGATACGTAATCCTCAGGACTTCATCCGGCCATTGCCCCATATCAGTTTCGTACAAGGGGAACAAAACGTACAGTTTTTGAAAAAACGTTTTGAAGCATTGTCCGACAACCCTCTGTTTCAAGGGATGGAATTTTCCGATGATCCGGGAAAACTGAAGGAATGGATTCCACTTATGATGAAAGACCGGACAATCAATAAACCGATAGCGGCAACAAGAATCGAATCCGGAACTGACGTCAACTTTGGCGCATTAACGCGCATGTTGTTTGACCACTTAAAGAATCAAGGCGTCGATATCCACTACAAACATAAAGTCCAAGATATTAAACGTACCAGCGACGGATTATGGGAATTGAAAGTAAAAAATCTCGATAGCGGTACTGTCGAACTCCATACTGCAAAATTCCTCTTTATCGGCGCCGGCGGCGGAAGTCTGCCTTTACTGCAAAAAACCGGCATTCCTGAAAGTAAACATATTGGAGGATTTCCGGTAAGCGGATTATTCCTGGTATGTAACAATCCGGAGGTTGTAGCGCAGCATCATGCAAAAGTATACGGCAAAGCTGCAATTGGTGCTCCTCCAATGTCTGTTCCGCATCTTGATACACGATATATCGACAACAAAAAATCATTGCTCTTTGGACCGTTTGCCGGCTTTTCGCCAAAATTCTTAAAAACCGGTTCAAATCTGGATTTATTTGCTTCCGTAAAACCGCATAATCTCGTAACGATGTTGGCGTCAGGCGTCAAAAATATGTCGTTGGTAAAATACCTGGTCCAACAACTTATGTTATCGAAAGAAAAGCGTATTCAAGAGTTGCGAGAGTTTGTCCCGAACGCCAAAAGCGAAGATTGGGATATTGTAGTAGCGGGTCAACGTGTACAAGTGATCAAAGATACGGAGACCGGCGGCAAAGGAACGCTTCAATTTGGTACAGAAGTTGTTAGCGCCGCTGATGGTTCGGTCGCTGCATTGCTCGGTGCTTCTCCGGGTGCTTCTACTGCCGTTCACGTCATGCTTGAGGTTATCAAAAGATGCTTCCCGCAACATCTAAATGCGTGGGAACCGAAAATAAAAGAAATGATTCCTTCTTACGGCGTGTCACTTTTGCAAAACCCAGAACTTATTCATGAAATTCATGCATATACAGCGCGGACGCTTGCATTAGAGGAAAAAAAACAAGCAAATCCGGCATAACCGAAAAACCCGTATGTGAAAGGAAGCATCCATTTTAGCAAATGGAGGCTTCCTTTCGTTTTTTCAAGTACCTTGATTGGTTTAGTCGACAGAAGTCAATTGATGACAGAAGAAGGGGTTAATAGGTAACTTAACGATGTAACTATATAAGTTGAATTAAAGATTTACAACTGAACACACAAACGATCGATCGTTTGTTCTGGTTTCTGGTTGATTCGCTGAATAAAGGCTTGGACATTCTTTCTAATTTCTTGCACACTCGAATAGAACACGTTGTAAATCACGTCTGATTTCAGCCATTTCCATAGCCCTTCAATCAAGTTCAATTGCGGACTGTATGGTGGCAAAAAGACGAGCTCTAACCAATCTTCGTGTTCTTTTAAAAATGGCTGAATGAGTTTGGCATGGTGAATTCGAGCGTTATCTAAAATCATCACTATTTTGCCTGTGGGATAGCGTTCTAACACAAGTTGAAGAAATCGAAGAAATGTTTCCGCGTCATAGCGTTCTTCTTCGATGCAAAACACTTCCCCTGTTTCGTAGTTCAACGTGCCAATCAGCTTCAGCCCTTGATGTTTTCCAAACGTCGGAATGATTCGTTGTTTTCCTTTGACAAACCATGTTTTTTGAATCGCTTGGTAATCACGAATCATCGACTCATCTTGAAAGAGGACATGGGCGATGTTCCCATCTACCAGTTTTTTTTACTTCAGGGAAGGTGATTTCGACGAATTCTTTTTGTTTCTCTTCATCGGCATTGGCTAGTGTATAGGTCGGTTTCGTATAGCTTAGCCCTAACCGATGCAGAATGTCAATTGTTCCGCGAAGCGTGTATGTTGGCCCCCACTTTTGTTGAATGAGTTCAGCGATTATCGCAAGCGTCCAATTATATTTTGCTTCGAATCCCACATCTACGGGGAGCTGATGTTCAATGATCAAAGCCAGCTCTTTTTCCTGCTCAGGGGTCAATCGACGTGGGGCGCCAGGTGAGTATTTCATCTCCAGTCCATCAAGACCGCGCTGGGCGTAGGCATGAATATAGTTATAAATAGTTTTCTTGGATCGACCAATAATCGTTGCGATTTCTCCTTTGGTATATCCCTGCAAATGAAGATAAATCGCTTGGTAGCGTTCATATGCTCGTTTACTTTTTGCTTCTTTCATGGCAGTGGACAACTTTTCGATCTCGTCTTTGTGATTTGGCATCATATTTTCTCTCCGTTCCCCTATTTTCTCTTTGTATTTATTCGCCGTGGAACGGGAGAAAACCTTTATTTCAATTTATATAGTGGGCAAGAAAAGGATTTTGCAATCAGTATTGATCGCAGCTTGAAAAAAATAATACAACAAAAGAAAGGTATAATGAAAAATCGGCTTGATTCTAACTGCTTGAATATTCCGTATAATGCTGTCTAAGGGGGTATATTTAAATGGAAATAGTTTATAAATACAATGAACCGGTAAAAGCGGAAGACGTTATACAAGTATTTAGGAATAGTGGCATCACTCGCCCGATTGGCCAAAAAGAGCGGATTCAGAAGATGTTGGATCATGCCAATCTTATTCTGACGGCTTGGGACCATAATAGATGGGTTGGAATAGCCCGCGCATTAACGGATTTCAGTTATTGTTGCTACCTCTCTGACTTGGCTGTCGATAAAGATTATCAAAAAAGAGGGATTGGCAAGGAACTCATAGAGAGGATAAGGAAAATTATCGGTGAAGAGGTCGCCCTCATCCTGTTATCGGCACCAAGTGCAATGGATTATTATCCAAAAGTTGGTTTTGATAAGGTTGATAATGGTTTTATTATTCGCCGTAAGCGTTGATGGCTGTGATTTTGTTTGTAAAAATCCACAAGATCATTTAATCTTAAATTGCAATATTAAATGCAACAAGTATTGAAAGACCAGATAACCCATGATTAAGTAGAATCGGGACACTCTGCGCGACTTGACGTGGAGTGGTGGGCATGGTAGCCTGGTTGGCCCAGCCAGTACCGTATACCTGGCTTCATGGCTGGTAGCCATGCCCGCAGAGGCTCTTTGTCAAGTTGCTAAAAACCAACCCTTTGGGTTAGCTGGCTTAAGGTTAAGAAGCTAAGCCAGCTAACTCTATTTGGAAACACTCCTCAGGTGTACGATAATTGAGGATCTTCCTTGGAAGATGGTTACACCAATTTTCAACATAGGTAATGGTTTCGTCTGCCACAGAGGAAATGGGTCTCCCCTTTGGTATGAAGCGCCTAATAAGGCCATTATGACGCTCGTTGGTTCCTCGTTCACAGGATGTGTAAGGGTGTGTAAAATAAACCTCTGTTAGATCTTTTTCAACACTAAGGCCGAGGTCAGCAAATTCAGAACCGTTATCAGCCGTAATGGTTTTAAACACTTTAGAGAACCGATTACCATAAGACACTTTCAACTGAGATATGACTTCTGAAACGGATAGACTATCCTTGGCTGTCACTCTCAAAATTATTTCTTTACGGGTTTTGCGCTCAGTAAGAGTCAATAAGGCCTGATCTTTAGTCTTCTTGCCTATAACCGTATCAATTTCCCAGTGACCAAACTCTTGGCGTTCATTGACTTCAATTGGTCGCTCATCGATACTGCGTCCTAAGATCTTCTTATTCTTCCGGTTACGTTTTTTCTTGGTGTTCAGGGTAATTTTCATAGGTAGGTCAATGTTTTTAACGCCTATAAGTCCTAGATCAATATAGTTATAAAGGGTCTTGGTGCAAACCATTTTGTCTTTGAATTTCCCATCACGTTTGGCTCTCCCACATACCGCATCAGGAGACCATTTCTTATCAAGGATCTGAGTTTCGGCATACTTAATAAACTCGATGGCATCGTCTAGTTTTAGCTTGCGGCCACAGGCTTTCCTGTTTCTCTCATAGAGAAGTTGACCTGTGTCTGGAAAATAGACATGAACAATTTTCCCGTTGCTTTTTCTTTGTGGCACTGTACCTCTTCTTAACTCACGGGAGATGGTGCTTTTGTGACAACCAACATAATCTGCAATCTCCTGTTGAGTCTTACCAGCAGCGTGTAAGGCCGCAATTTTCCCACGGTCATAAGCCGTTAAGTGTTTGAAATGCCGAGCTCCTATGGTAGAATTAGTAATTGCCATAGATAAATCCTCCGTATCGATATTGTTTTAGTCGACTTAATCATACGTGGTTTATCTATGGTTTTTCATTTTTTATGCTTGTTGCATTTGATTATACAACTAGCCAAGATCATTTAATACGGCTTTATCAAAAATAAAAGCTGATTTATTCAGCCCGACAGCCCGAAGCTGCACCTTGAAAAGCTTTATGTCATCCAGTCAACTACAAAAAAGAGGGCGCTCGATAGTGCATCCAACGGATTGACATTAGAGCCTTTCATTCATTCAATATTATGATCTGGATTAAAAGTAATCTAAGTTTATAAGTGTTGATTTTTTAATGAACAAAAAGAATTGACCTAAATTACGGTCAGTTCTTTTTTCATAATAGATTTAATTACTTTTCTTTTTTATTAGGTAACTGGTAAACAAAGAAGTATAGTATTTCCACTATTATCCCAAGTGCGAATTAGAATATGGCTATGTACAAGACGCCTAGATTGCTTGCTGACAACTTCTCGGAGAACAGTGTGTAAATAGCGGCAAATAACCAACATAAAGTGAATGTGAAAGCATATTTAACAACTGTAGATAAGAACTTATTTTTAATTTCATTTAAATTTTTAGACAATAGTTCTGCAACGAAAAAAAATGCGGTCACATAACCGATAAAATTCAGGATGAACCATAAATTTCCTATGAATCCTCCATTTTCAATGTTCACTTCAGGAAGGGAATTTAAAAATTTAAAACGAAAGAAAAATATTGAAACCGGTATTGATAAAATGACTAGACAAAGGATTGCGACAAGTATAATGGCAATTATGGCATCGCCATATTTTTTTTCTTATTGCTCATTTTAAGCTCCTATCCTACAAATAGTTACAGTATTGTAATGATTATACATTTGATCTATGTTAAAACAAAAGTATATTCCATCTTTCAGCATTGACGAGATTGTTGACGAAAATAGTCAGCAATCTTCATTTTTGCACAGAAACTACGAATTTCAAAAAATGGAAAAAGCAACTTTTAATACTATTATCGATCGTAGATTGTCAGCCTTGACAGGATAGGGGGCGCTGTTTTGAGACCAAACGGAATGGCGAACTGTCAGAATGTTATGGACCCAACGATTCTGGCGCTTTCCTTTGTGTTGATATTGTCCAAAAGGTAGCGCTTTTTATAAAATGTGATCCGCATTCTTTTCTCATCTAGATGGTATTTTTTAGTGTGAAGTACGGAATCAAAGTGAAGGGGCTTTTTTGGAAATGTTTATTGTTCATAATGAAAAATTTATCTTTATAATGAATAAACCAATTAATTGACACAATCGACATGTTGTATTTATAATGGTTACAACGACGATGGAGGGACAATCATGAAGAGAATCAGCAGCCGTTTTTCGGTAGCGGTACACATCTTGTTGTTGGTGCATCGGTTTCCTATGCTTACTTCTGAAGAAATTGCAGGCAGTGTCAATACAAATCCAGCTTTCATTCGAAAAATCCAATCGAAATTAAAAAAAGCGGGATTGATTGATGTGCGGCCCGGTGTGGGTGGCACTTATCTTTTAAAGGATGTCGATGACATTACGTTGCTGGATGTTTATCATGCTGTTGAGGTAGTAGAACAGAATGAACTGTTTCATTTTCACGAACATCCTAATCCGAATTGTGAAGTCGGAGCGCATGTGGAATCGGTTTTTCGTTCCCATGTAAGGAAAGCCCAATTAGCCATGGAAAAAGAACTGGCACGAACCACTTTAAAGGAATTAACGGAAGAACTGGGGAAAAAAATTAGCGCTGATTCATGCTAATTTTTTTAATTAAGTTGTATCCAAATTGTTTACATCTAAAGTTTGACCTTCATCGTTGGAATAAAGAAAAACAAAAAAACGACTTGAAAGGAGAAAATATAATGAAAATTGGTATTATTGGGGCAGCTGGAAAAGCAGGGAACCTTATTTTGAAAGAAGCTTTAAATCGAGGCCATGATGTGACAGCCATTGTTAGAAATGCATCGAAAGTGAAAGAAAATGTGAGCGTGATTGAAAAAGATCTTTTTGATCTTACTACAGAAGATTTGAAAGCATATGATGTCGTTGTCAATGCATTTGCTGCACCCATTGGACAAGAACATCTTTATATTGATGCAACCAACGCTTTGATTGAGGTTTTGAAAAACGCTCCGAATACGAGATTAATAGTGATCGGCGGCGCAGGCAGCTTATATGTAGATGAAGAAAAAACAACTCCATTATACAAAACTCCTGATTTCCCGGACTTTATTTATCCTACTGCTGAAAACGCAGCGAAAAGTTTGGAAATTTTGCAGCAAACGGATTCTATTAAATGGACGTTTATCAGCCCGGCTGCTGAATTTGACTATGAAGGGAAAAGAACAGGCAGCTATCAAAAAGGAAAAGATCATTTGATTTTCAATTCCAAAGGAAAAAGTTATGTAAGTTATGCTGATTTTGCCATTGCGCTTGTAGATGAAATTGAAAATCCGCAACATATCAATGAAAGATTTACAGTAGTTTCGGAATCTGAATAATCAGGGTAAACGTTTGCAGTGTCTGCGTTGAAATTTGAAGTTTGGAAATAGACAATCGATCATCATTAAAGAGTCTGTCTCAACAAAGGACAGGCTCCTATTTGCATTTCTCTCCTCGATGCACATCAATCAAGCCAAGCACCAATTCCTCAAGAGAAGCATACAAATGCAAAAAATAAATGGAAGAATGGGCAGACCACAAGCAAATGACAATGGACAGAGAATGAAAGCGGGAGAATGGCCGTAAATGGTCGACTGGTGGTGCTATTGCTGTTTTGTTTTTTAATCCCGATCAAGAAAGTCCGCTGTGATGATAGGCTCCCCTATTCATTGCAAGTGCCCTTGTCATTCAGACCACTCGAATTCCAATCTCGATGATGTTGATTTGATCAAAAATTTGAAATAGGCGCTCTTTCGAAAAAGATTCATGACAATTTCATACATGCGGACCATACGAATGTCGAAAAATAATAGCAACTGGCTTTCGTGAATGGGGGAACAGCAAAAAATTTGTCGTTTAATCTACCTGTTAGAAGGGTATAGAAAAAGGGGAGGTGTTGTTGTTGATTGAATTTAAGAATGTGACAAAGAAGTATGAGGACGGTTTTGTCGCCATTAAAAACCTTAACTTGACCGTTCATGACCACGAATTGTTTGTGTTGATTGGTCCTAGCGGCAGCGGGAAAACGACGACAATGAAAATGATGAATCGTTTGATTGAACCTACAAGCGGTGAGATTTTCATCAATGGCGAAAACATTGCAAAGAAAAATCCGGTGAAGCTGAGGAGAAATATTGGATATGTCATTCAGCAAATCGGATTAATGCCGCATATGACCATTCGCGAAAATGTAGCTCTCGTTCCAAAGCTAAAAAAATGGGACGAAAAACGCTACATGAAAAAAGTGGATGAATTAATTGAAATGGTTGGTTTAGATCCTAAGGAAGTGGGGGACCGTTATCCGGATGAATTATCGGGCGGGCAGCAACAAAGAATTGGTGTAATACGGGCATTGGCTGCCGATCCTGAAGTGATTTTAATGGATGAACCGTTCAGCGCCCTCGATCCAATCAGTCGTGAACAATTGCAAGAGGAGCTGACCAGACTTCAGCAAGAATTAAAAAAAACGATTGTCTTTGTGACTCACGACATGGATGAAGCGATCAAAATCGGGGATCGCATCTGTCTCATGAAAGATGGAGAAATTGTTCAATTAGATCGGCCGGAGGTCATTTTACGCCACCCTGCCAATGAATTTGTCCGCCAATTTATTGGAGAGGAACGTTTGCAAGATGCCTCTAATATACCTGATTTAGAAGAATTGATGATTCCGCCCATTACAGCTTATCCGACAAGAGGATTAGCGGAAGCGTTAAAATATATGCGCAACAAACGGGTAGACCATTTGGTGATAGTCGATCGATACAATCAATATTACGGCGTCGTGAACATTTGGGATATGAGAAAAGCTTATAAAGATGAACAATTGCATCTTATTGATATCGTTCAGAAAGACTTCCCTACTTTGAAAACAAGCGATTCTCCAGAAAAAGCACTGCAAATGGTGAACGAATCCAAAACGGGATTTGTGCCTGTTTTAGATGAAAAAAATAAAGTGAAAGGGATCATAAATCGCTCAAGCATTGTCAGTTATGTTGTCAGTCAATTGGCGATGAATAAAGGAGAGTGATTTACATTTATAATCTATGGAAAGAAACTGTCAATGTATTTTCGAATAAATGGAATGAGATTGGAAAACTGTTGTTTGAGCATATCTATTTGTCGTTTGTGGCGATTGCGATTGCCATTGTCATAGCGGTACCGCTTGGGATTTATTTAACGAGACACAAGAAATTAGCAGATCCCATTATTGGCATAGCTTCAGCCGTTCAAACCATACCAAGTCTAGCTTTGTTAGTATTTTTAGTTCCTTTTATTGGAACGGGAAAGCTGCCCGCCATTGTAGCATTAACGATATATGGGCTTCTTCCCATTCTTCGCAATACGTATTTAGGAATATTAGGTGTAGATCGCAGCACCGTTGAAGCTGGTATTGGTATGGGAATGACCAATAGACAAGTATTATGGATCGTGGAATTGCCGTTGGCACTGAATGTCATTATGGGAGGAATCCGTACAGCGTCCGTATTGGTTATCGGAGTGGCAACGATGGCCGGTTTAATTGGTGCTGGTGGATTAGGCGATTTCATCTTTAGAGGACTGCAAACCTATAATTCAGCCCTTATTTTGGCAGGTGCCATTCCTTCAGCTATTCTTGCGATTGTTTTTGACCAAATTTTGAAGCGAATTGAAAATTGGGCGAAACCGGGAACAAGAAGAAAAAAATGGCCCAGAAGTGTTCGGATTTCTTTACTTTCCGCTATAATCCTTGCGATAGCAGGCATTTCAGGATATGGAATTTATCAATCAAAACAGAGAGAAAATACGATTGTCATTACGGGGAAAAGCTTCACAGAACAAGAAATTTTAGTCCATATATATGGTAAATTAATTGAAGATCGTACGAAACTACATGTTCAGTACCAATCTTTTCTTAGCGGAACGGTGCCGGTATTTGAAGGAATGCGAAAGGGCGATTATGATTTAGCTGTTGAATACACTGGAACTGGTTTGATGAACATCCTAAAAGAAAAAATCCATACAACAGATCCAAATGAAGTCTATCATCATGTAAAACAACAATATGAGAAAAAATATCATTTAATATGGTTAAAACCAATCGGATTTAATAATACGTATTCTCTTACAATCCGCAATGAGGATGCGAAAAAATGGAATGTGAAAACCATTTCCGATCTTACAAAAAAAGCACCCCAATTAACTCTTGCTTCCGATCCTGAATTTTTAGAACGAAAAGATGGCTATCCCGGTTTACAAAAGAAATACGGAATTCATTTTAAGAAAACATCGACGATGGATCCGGGAATTATGTATAGTGCATTAAAAAATCATAAAGTAGATGTGATTGATGCCTATACAACAGACGGACGCATACCAGCTTTCCATTTATATGTGCTAAAAGACGATAAGCATCAATTTCCTCCTTATAATGCAGCACCGGTTATACGCGAAGAAGTGCTGAAAAAACATCCGGAATTGGAAAAAGTGATTAATTTACTTGCAGGAAAGATCACAAATGAAAAAATGCAGCAGTTAAATGCAGAAGTCGATTTGAAAAAGAAAGATTATGATGACGTGGCTGAACAATTTTTAAAGGAGGAGGGGTTAATTCAAAAGTAATCCTCTTAATGAGAAAAAATGTAGAGAGGAATGAAAATGGGGCCCTCTCATAAGTCGGTTAAACCGGCTTATGAGAGGGCCTTTTAAGTTGATACACAACTGGATAAAAAATGCTATAAAATTAGAGACTAAATTGTATTGGGAAGCTTTTCACGCCGAATACAAATGGACTTTGAATGGGCTCAAGTTCTGTATGTTTTGCTAGTTCTAGTTTAGAGAAAGTGGTTAATAATACTGAAAGAGCAACTTTTGCTTCCAGTCGAGCTAAAGGAGCGCCTAAACAAAAATGGATGCCATATCCAAAACCTAAATGTGGATTTGGGTGGCGTTCCAGCATAAAACGATCCGGTTGTTCAAACCTTTGCTCATCCCGATTAGCTGCCGCTACCCAGCTAATCACTTGAGATCCCTTGCGAATCGTATGGCCTCCAATTTCGACATCTGCCGTCTCAGTACGTCCAATTGCTTGAATTGGAGGATAGAATCGAAGAGTTTCTTCAATTAAGTTGGGAACCAAAGAAAGATTTTTTTGGACTGTTTCTTGAGTATTTGTATCTTCTACCATATATCGAACAGCATTCACAATGAGATTCGTTGTTGTTTCATTACCCGCGACTAATAATAAAATACAGAATCCGAGCAACTCTTCTTCTTTTAGTCTTTCTCCGTCCACTTCTGCTGCCAATAGTAAAGAAATTAAATCATCTTTTGGGCTTCTTTGTCGCTCCTGTATGATCTCTTTAAAATAGGCATTCAGAAACTTGGCTCCTTCTCGTCTTCTTTTCATCATCATATTGAAGGCCTCGTTCGAACCATCCTTGGCTCCAGACACAAGAATATCAGAATAGTTTTTAAAAAGTTCCCTATCTTTTGCCGGGACTCCCAATAATTCCGCAATGATAATGACGGGAAGCGGAGCGGCAAAATCATAAATCATTTCCAATGTTTCTTTTTCCTTTGCTTGGTCCAACAGGGAGGTTGTAACGTCCTGAATTCGTTGAGAGAGCTCGTTGACAGCTTTGGGAGTAAACGTTTTATTAATAAGATTTCTCATTTTTGTGTGTTTAGGCGGATCCATTATCAATATACTGTTTCTTTTGTCGCCGATCCCACGATTAGATGAAAATAATGTTGGATTTTTTAAGATGAAATGAACATCTTCGTATCGAAATACATCCCAACATTCTCGAATAGGGTCATATCTTACCGTGTTGTTCTTCGCAAAGTGTTATAAATAGTAAAAGGAAATAACTGATCTTGTATAGATTGAATCTCTTTCATAGGAATCAGATTTGCGTAACGTTTTGTTTCGTAGGTGGTTTTCTTTGCAGTGGTCATGATTTCATCTCTCCTTTAGTTTTTATCGGGAAATATTTGCTAGTAATGTTTTTCCTTTTTACCATAACATTCTAAAAAATTACTATCAACAGACATATTATGCAAAAAATGTCAATCAATCAAAATGCCTAAAAATTTTATTTTGATCCATATCTCCTATTGGTCTTTTTGCTTACCACGGTGGAGGTTGGTTTCATTTGCATAACGTTTATGGCGCTTTTTTGCGTTCCAACTAAAATCTATCAAGTTGAACTACTATAAATATAGTTAGTACATATGACAGCCAATAAAGGAAGGAAAAAGAGGATTTACTTGAAACGGAAAATAGAAGTAGAGGGGATTTTAACGGATTTCCGAAAGAAGTCTCCCATCCTCAAGGAATGTGCAGGGCGTAGCCCAATGAGTAGGTGGGAGATGAATTTCGGTTGGCTTTAGCCAAAGGTTTTGATATAATCAGTCTTATATATAAAAAAGGATTGATATATCAATGAAATTGGATAGTAATAATCATTCAGTGTTCCTATTACATTATCATCTTGTATTAGTTGTAAAGTATCGCAGAGAAGTGTTCACCGATAAAATATCTGATTTTGCAAAAGATATGTTCATTGAGATCGGAAAAAAATACAACATTACTTTGACAGAGTGGAATCATGATAAGGATCATATCCACATCCTATTCAAAGCACATCCTAATTCTGAATTATCGAAGTTCATCAATACTTATAAGAGTGCAAGTTCTCGACTGATAAAGAAAAACTTTCCTCATATCCGAAAAAGACTATGGAAAGAGATGTTTTGGTCAAGAAGCTTTTGCCTGCTTACAACAGGCGGTGCACCAATAGAAGTCATAAAAAAATACATTGAAAATCAAGGTCAGAAGTGAGGTGATTTGATATGGCCAAACAAAACAAAGCCTTCAAATTTCGTTTGTATCCGAATAAAGAACAGAAAATCCAATTAGCCAAAACATTTGGTTGTGTTCGCTTTGTCTACAATAAGATGCTGGAAGAACGTAAGGAAACGTATGAGAAATTCAAAAACGATAAAGAAACGCTTAAACAACAAGCATTCCCGACACCAGCGAAATACAAAGATGAATTTCCATTCCTAAAAGAAGTGGATTCTTTAGCTTTAGCAAACGCACAGATCAATTTGCAAAATGCTTATAAGAACTTTTTTGAAGGTCGTGCGGAGTTTCCTAAATTCAAAAGCAAGAAAAATAAACAATCTTACACAACCAATATGGTCAACGGCAATATTAAGCTAGAAAATGGTCATATCAAACTACCAAAAATCAAAAAGCCAATGAAAATGAACCGACATAGAGAAATACCTGCTGATTATAAAATCAAATCTTGTACTATTTCTAAAACAAAGACAGGTAAATATTATATTTCGATTTTGACAGAATACGAGAAAGATATTCAGTCAGTAAAGATTCAAAAAGTAGTTGGCTTAGATTTTGCTATGGACGGTCTATATGTCGAGAGTGAACAGGGTGAGAAAGCCAATTACCCACGGTACTATCGACAAGCATTAGACAAACTGGCAAAAGCACAACGAATTCTTTCTCGCAGAAAAAAAGGTTCTGCACGTTGGGAAAAACAACGTTTGAAAGTAGCAAAGTTACAAGAGAAAATTGCCAATCAACGCAAGAATTTTCTTCACCATAAATCAAAAGAATTAGCATCAACCTATGACGCAGTTATCATTGAGGACTTAGACATGAAAGGAATGTCTCAAGCCCTCAATTTTGGAAAAAGTGTTCATGATAATGGCTGGGGTATGTTCACTACTTTCTTAGAATACAAGCTAAAAGAACAAGGGAAACAACTTGTAAAAATCGATAAGTGGTTCCCTTCTACTAAGAAATGTTCTTGTTGTGGCAAGGAAAAAGAAATGCCATTATCTAAACGTGTATATGAATGTTCTTGCGGTTTTGTATTAGATCGTGATCACAATTCAGCAATCAATATCAAAAATGAAGGATTACGCATATTAGCATAAAGAATAATAACTTTCGGAACGAGAGGGTAAGCTCGGTCAATTTCTTATCGTTAGATAGGATTACCCGAGAAGCCCCCACTTCAAGCGACCCGCAAGGGTGGTAAGTGGAGGGTAGTTCACAAACGAAAGATATATAATGAAACTTTTATTCAGCTGTATGAAGGAATGAATATAATCTCATCTTAATAGTCATAGTTTTACTTACATGAAGAGCTTCTTGGTTTCTTTAATTGGAAACGTCGGAGTCGGGAACACGGGCAAGAATGATCATGCCAATGATGAAGAGAATAACAAGGCTAAACACACCTGCATTGGTGTTTTCTGTGAGCTGTGCTGTGAAACTGACTAATAATGGACCTAAAATAGAAGCAAACTTTCCGAAGATGTTATAAAAACCGAAAAATTCATTGGCGTTCTTTTTGGGAACAAGCTTCGCAAAATATGAGCGACTTAACGATTGAATGCCTCCTTGAGAGCTCGCAACAAGCATCGCTAATATCCAGAAGTCCAACGTTGTTTTTAAGAAGTAGGCATAGATGCAAACGATGATATAGACGAAAATGCCTGCATAAAGCATCTTTTTCTCTGTGAATTTTTCGGCCAATCTCCCGAACAGAATGGCAAACGGAGCAGCAACGACTTGGGTGACAAACAAAATCACTAACAGATCGGAAGAACGGATGCCTAAATCCGTTCCATACGCTGTGGACATCGTAATGACGGTACCGACACCGTCAATATAGAAAAAATACGCGAGTAAGAATAAAAACAGAGTGTGGTACTTTTTGATTTCTTTTAGTGTTTTCAGAAGCCGTTTAAAGCTCTCTGCAATGGGATTCGCTTCACGTTGAATATAAAAGCGCTGCCGGACGTTTCGAAACATCGGTATGGTGAATAATCCCCACCAGATGGCGGTGATAAGGAAGGCTATTTTGCTTGCAGATGCGGTGGAAAGCGGAATTATTTTACTTTGAGCTAAAATAATGATCGCAATGATTGCGATAAACGGGATTGTGCTGCCGATATAGCCAAAGCTAAAGCCGCGAGCAGATACACGATTCATGCGTTTATCTGTGGTTACGTCGACAAGAAAAGCATCATAAAACACAGTGGCCCCATTCGATCCGATGGCAGACATGGTATAAATGATTAACAAGATAAGCCATTGATCACTTGGGATAAAAGCCAATAAAGCCGTAAAGGATACACCTAGGGCAAAAAAGAACGCAAAAAACCGTTTCTTCAATCCTTGATAATCGGCAATGGTCCCTAAAATAGGCCCTAACATGGCTAAAATAAAGGTGAAAATGGAGATGGTATATCCTAAGTAAGCCGTAGAATCAGCAGCGCTGACCCCGGCATTTTGGGCAGCCGCTTTATAATATAAAGGAAAGACAGCTGTCGTAATAATAAGAGAATAAGCAGAGTTTGCCCAATCATAGAAAACCCAGCTGTTCTCTTCTTTTGTAAACTGTTTCATTATTTTTCCCCCTACAATACACGCCTTATTTCACATTTTACTTGAAAATTCGTTTGAAAAGACATAATTTTTAAAATTTAACATTCTTTACAAAAAAATAAATTTTTTAAGTTGGGATTCTCCTGTGTCGCTGACAAAATGTAAAAAAAACTTCAATGTAATTGTTATCAATGGAATATAATTCTAACCTTTGAGATGTGACTATTGCCTTACATCGTAGAGATGTCAATGTTATTCCAGGAATATACAGTAAAAAAACAGATTTCTCTAAAACATACTTATTTTAATGGAACTGTCTACTTCCCGAATGAAAAAGAGAATGTGCCGAAAGTAGTTATGTTATGGCGGTAAGAAAAAGAAATACGGAATTCTTAAATTTTTTGAATGATGATATTAAAATTTCGAGAAACAGGTAAATTAGAACAGATTCAAAAAAATATCTAGGAAAACGAAACTAGAACTAATAACCCATGAAAATAGAAAAATTTAAACTTTATTATTGAATTTTCCAATTAAATGATTTACTATGAAATTAAGATCATATCACAGCAATGATCTTAGGGTTACTATGATAAGGGCTTTCTACTTTAGGGGTAGAGATGTCCCGCGGCGTTGGGGATCGCCTATTGCCCTTAAAGGGCACTCCCCATTTTAATTTCTATGCAAACCTAGACCTTAGCGAAAGTGCTGAGGTCTTTTTTATTTCATCATTTTAAAGGGAGAGGGAATTTCTATGAATTATAAAATGGGTCTAGACATTGGGATCGCATCCGTCGGCTGGGCAGTGATTAACCTTGACCTGAAAAGAATTGAAGATTTAGGAGTTCGTATTTTCGATAAAGCTGAGCACCCTCAAAATGGGGAATCATTAGCGCTCCCTCGCCGTATTGCCCGTTCTGCAAGACGGCGCCTTCGCCGTAGAAAACATCGGCTCGAGCGCATTCGCCGCCTGCTCGTTAGCGAAAACGTTTTAACAAAAGAAGAGATGAATTTACTATTTAAACAAAAAAAGCAAATAGATGTATGGCAGTTACGCGTCGATGCATTGGAACGAAAACTAAATAATGATGAACTTGCACGCGTGCTCCTGCACTTAGCGAAACGAAGAGGATTTAAATCCAATCGAAAAAGTGAGCGCAACAGTAAAGAAAGCAGTGAATTTCTTAAAAATATAGAAGAAAATCAGAGCATTTTGGCACAATATCGCTCAGTAGGTGAAATGATTGTAAAAGACAGCAAATTTGCTTATCATAAACGCAACAAGTTGGATAGTTATTCAAATATGATTGCTAGAGATGACCTTGAACGGGAAATCAAACTCATTTTTGAAAAACAACGCGAATTTAACAATCCTGTTTGCACTGAAAGATTGGAGGAAAAGTATTTAAACATATGGTCGTCGCAAAGACCTTTTGCTTCTAAAGAGGATATTGAAAAGAAAGTGGGATTTTGTACATTTGAACCAAAAGAAAAGCGTGCTCCAAAAGCAACGTATACATTCCAATCTTTTATTGTTTGGGAACATATCAACAAATTGCGTTTAGTTTCTCCAGACGAAACAAGAGCTTTGACAGAAATAGAGCGCAACCTTTTGTATAAACAGGCCTTTTCGAAAAATAAAATGACTTACTATGATATCCGTAAGTTGCTGAATCTATCTGACGATATACATTTTAAAGGACTTCTTTACGATCCGAAGAGTTCTTTAAAGCAAATTGAAAACATTCGTTTTTTAGAGCTGGATTCTTATCATAAAATTCGTAAATGTATTGAGAATGTTTACGGGAAAGATGGCATACGGATGTTTAACGAAACCGATATTGATACATTTGGTTATGCGCTCACAATCTTTAAAGATGACGAAGATATTGTTGCATACTTACAAAACGAATATATAACAAAAAATGGGAAAAGAGTGAGCAATCTTGCTAATAAAGTATATGATAAGTCGCTAATTGATGAACTTCTTAATTTATCTTTTTCAAAATTTGCTCACCTTTCCATGAAAGCAATTCGAAACATACTGCCTTACATGAAACAAGGGGAAATTTATTCAAAAGCATGTGAATTAGCAGGATACAATTTCACTGGACCTAAGAAAAAAGAAAAGGCTTTATTATTACCTGTTATTCCAAACATTGCAAATCCTGTCGTAATGAGAGCTTTAACACAATCACGTAAAGTTGTTAATGCGATCATTAAAAAATATGGTTCACCTGTATCGATTCATATTGAACTGGCCAGAGATTTGTCTCATTCGTTCGATGAGAGAAAAAAGATACAAAAAGATCAAACGGAAAATCGAAAGAAAAACGAAACAGCAATTAAACAACTTATAGAATACGAATTAACAAAAAATCCAACAGGCTTAGATATTGTCAAATTTAAACTTTGGAGTGAACAGCAAGGAAGATGTATGTATTCACTTAAACCCATCGAACTTGAACGTTTGTTGGAACCAGGCTATGTTGAAGTTGATCATATTTTACCGTACAGCAGAAGTTTAGATGACAGCTACGCTAATAAAGTGCTTGTTTTAACAAAAGAGAATCGTGAAAAAGGAAATCACACCCCTGTTGAGTATTTGGGGTTAGGATCAGAACGTTGGAAGAAATTTGAAACATTTGTACTTACCAATAAACAATTTTCTAAAAAGAAGAAACAAAATTTGCTTCGCCTTCGATATGAAGAAACGGAAGAAAAAGAGTTCAAAGAGCGAAATTTAAATGATACAAGATACATCTCTAAATTTTTTGCCAACTTTATTAAAGAGCATTTAAAGTTTGCTGATGGGGATGGTGGACAAAAAGTATATACAATAAATGGAAAAATTACAGCGCACCTGCGCAGCCGCTGGGACTTTAACAAAAATCGTGAAGAGTCGGATTTGCACCATGCTGTTGATGCTGTTATCGTTGCTTGCGCTACTCAAGGGATGATAAAAAAAATCACCGAATTTTATAAAGCTAGAGAGCAAAATAAAGAGAGCGCAAAGAAAAAAGAGCCGTTCTTCCCGCAACCTTGGCCACATTTTTCTGATGAATTAAAGGCAAGACTATCAAGATTTCCACAAGAAAGTATAGAAGCTTTGGCACTTGGAAATTATGATAGAAAGAAACTCGAATCGTTACGGCCGGTTTTTGTATCACGTATGCCAAAACGAAGTGTAACTGGGGCAGCTCACCAGGAAACATTACGTAGGTTTGTGGGCGTTGATCGACAGAGCGGCAAGATTCAGACAGCTGTCAAAACAAAATTATCTGATATAAAGCTAGATAAAGATGGCCATTTCCCTATGTATCAAAAGGAAAGCGATCCACGCACTTACGAGGCAATTCGTCAGCGGCTTCTTGAACACAACAACGATCCGAAAAAAGCATTTCAAGAACCATTGTATAAACCAAAGAAGAATGGGGAGCCTGGTCCGGTTATTCGAACTGTGAAAATTATTGACACGAAAAACAAAGTCGTTCATCTAGATGGGAGCAAAACGGTCGCCTACAATAGCAATATCGTACGTACGGATGTATTTGAAAAAGACGGAAAATATTATTGTGTCCCAGTATATACAATGGATATAATGAAAGGCACACTTCCCAACAAAGCTATTGAGGCAAATAAGCCTTATTCCGAATGGAAAGAAATGACCGAAGAGTATACATTTAAGTTTAGTCTTTTTCCAAACGATCTAGTAAGAATCGATCTTCCGAGAGAAAAAACAATCAAAACCTCGTCCAGCGAGGAAATAGTCATCAAAGACATTTTCGCTTACTATAAAACGATAGATTCTGCAAATGGAGGACTAGACTTAATCAGCCACGATAGAAGATTTTCTTTAAGAGGCGTTGGTTCAAAAACCCTCAAACGATTCGAGAAATATCAAGTGGATGTACTTGGAAACATCCATAAGGTGAAAGGAGAAAAGAGGGTTGGGTTGGCGACACCTACTAATCAGAAAAATGGGAAAACTGTCGATTCGTTACAATCAGTTAGTGATTGAGCAGGAAGAAAAAGTGGCAATACCTTTAGAGGATATATGCTCAATTATTATTGAAGAACCTGCTGTGACTATTACGTCTGTCGCATTAAGCAAGATGGCCGAATACGACATTGCTTTATTTACATGTGACAAAAAGCGCCTGCCGAACGGGATATTACAACCATTTCAAAAACACTCGAGACAGTTAAGCGTGCTGCAGATGCAGTACGCTTATTCCAAACCATTCAAAAAACGCATATGGCAACAAATCGTTATTCAAAAATTGGTCAACCAAGGGAAATGCCTGGAGTTGCTAAACAAAGAGGGGACGGAAGAACTATACCGCATCAGTAAGACCGTCGATTCAGGAGATATGAATAACCGTGAAGCATATGGAGCCAAAAAGTATTTTCAGTACTTATTTGGCGATCAATTTACCCGCAGAAGCGATAATACGATCAATACTGCATTAAATTACGGATATGCGATCATGCGGGGAATCGTCGCAAGATCGCTGGTCAATTACGGTTTCTTTCCCTGCTTAGGGATTTACCATGATAATGATTTAAATAAGTTTAACCTTGCAGATGATTTTATGGAAGTTCTGCGTCCTCTTGTCGATCTATATGTTGCACAAAAAATCAATATTGATGACGAATTTTCTCCGGAAATTAGAGCAGACTTATATAATTTAGCAAATGCGGATATATTAATAAATAACGAAAAACTTACGGTAGTCAATGCTGTGGAAGAAATGGCCAAAAGCTTTGTCACGGCCAGTAAAAGTCAAAATCCTTCATTTTTAAAACTTCCTGAACTGCTCCCTATTCAATTACACGTGTATGAGTAAATACATGAGATTGCTCGTGTTTTTTGATTTACCAGTTATTACGAATAGGGAGAAGCGTGAATATAGACGCTTTCGTACATTTTTATTAAATGAAGGATACGACATGTTACAGTATTCCGTGTACAGCCGCATTTGCAACGGACATGAAGCAGCCGACAAACACTTGGCAAGATTGAAAAGAAACCTTCCACCTCAAGGATCTATACGGGCAATGATGGTAACAGAAAAACAATATGCAAAAATGCAATTACTATTAGGAGAACCTACTCAAAAAGAAAAAGTATTGGCTTCAACACAGCTTACACTTTTTTAAAAAAAGAAATACATTTACCCAATTATTGACCTTTACTCCTTATTTTTTTCGAATGAAAAAAGCCTGTAGTCCTTGAGATTACAGGCTTTTTCGATCACGTATCATATCACAGCAATAATCTTAGGGGAACTATGACCGAGATGATATTCGTAAATCATCGATGATATCATATCACAGCAATAATCTTAGGGGAACTATGACCTAGAACATTCACTAGCACAATAGGAGCAAATCATATCACAGCAATAATCTTAGGGGAACTATGACAATCTGCATATGATTTTGAATCCAATACAATCATATCACAGCAATAATCTTAGGGGAACTATGACCCCGTGTGATGTTGTTATTGTTATACGCAAATCATATCACAGCAATAATCTTAGGGGAACTATGACAAACTGCTGGCTTTACCGACGAAAATGGCGATCATATCACAGCAATAATCTTAGGGGAACTATGACATATGTTTTGGCCATTTTTCACCATCCTCCATCATATCACAGCAATAATCTTAGGGGAACTATGACAGAACGAGAACAGTACTTAAATCGTATTCAATCATATCACAGCAATAATCTTAGGGGAACTATGACAAGACGGGCTTTTTCCCACCCTATCATTTCATCATATCACAGCAATAATCTTAGGGGAACTATGACCGACTCCATCATCGCTCAAATCACGTTTCCATCATATCACAGCAATAATCTTAGGGGAACTATGACTGCGGCTTTGTCTAATGGTGGATTGGCTGCATCATATCACAGCAATAATCTTAGGGGAACTATGACAATGTGCAAGAGCAGCTTTATACGCTTGGAATCATATCACAGCAATAATCTTAGGGGAACTATGACCTAAGAACTGTAAGGCTTCACCAACATTCAATCATATCACAGCAATAATCTTAGGGGAACTATGACATGGTATCGTTGCATTTAGACCGAAAAGTGATCATATCACAGCAATAATCTTAGGGGAACTATGACATGATGGCCAACTTTTAAAACGTCAGCTCGATCATATCACAGCAATAATCTTAGGGGAACTATGACGCTTGTTGGCGCTGTAACAGGTACGGATTGATCATATCACAGCAATAATCTTAGGGGAACTATGACCACTTCTCCACCAAGCCTTTTGCAATCATGATCATATCACAGCAATAATCTTAGGGGAACTATGACATGGATTCCGGCAAATACAGCAGATCATTCATCATATCACAGCAATAATCTTAGGGGAACTATGACGGATCGTCAAGCGACCTTCATGAATGCTCAATCATATCACAGCAATAATCTTAGGGGAACTATGACCTACTGATAGAGTTTTTTCAGAAAAAACATATCATATCACAGCAATAATCTTAGGGGAACTATGACCGTAAGCGAGCCGTCTTCGTTTTTGTATTTATCATATCACAGCAATAATCTTAGGGGAACTATGACTCGACGGTTGATACATTCTAACTCCTCCATATCATATCACAGCAATAATCTTAGGGGAACTATGACGATTAAAGCCTGCATAAGCACTGTAAGGAAATCATATCACAGCAATAATCTTAGGGGAACTATGACGTTCTCGTTTAGGTAGTTTCAAATATTCAGATCATATCACAGCAATAATCTTAGGGGAACTATGACCAGTTCGGCTGGGTTGTATACGTGAAAGAAATCATATCACAGCAATAATCTTAGGGGAACTATGACTAGAACGTGTCTCCTTCATTAATGCAGAAAATCATATCACAGCAATAATCTTAGGGGAACTATGACCGTTTTTCAGGAGTCAGTCAAGACTTTGTGGGAATTTTTTTGGTTCGCTGAAAATAGATGTAAGTCATAGGTTAGCGAACCATTTTTTTAAATTTCATCCGTAAGCGCTTTCGGACTCTCATCCCTTGCCATGACAGACCGATATGTATACCTTTTTTTACCATCCCTTGAGTTCAGACAGGGCATGATAGATCGGTGTCCCGGACGATTGCTGTAAATATGGCACGTTATTCCGCGTGATCTCCGGCCAAAGACGGCGGACGCGTTGTTTCGCCTTGTTCACGATCGTCTGTTTGGTGGATGCCGTCGACACCGTTTCCTCCGCCGGATGCGACGATTCTTCTCCTAAACGACGTCCGAAAAGACGAATCCCATCCATCCGGGCAATCATTGCCTTGAAAAACGCCCTGAGTCCCTTGTCTGTCCAACTGCGGCGGTATTTCACCCGATACGCCAGCTGGCTCATCACGCTTTCAGCCCTCCCCATCGGATACATGCCCGTTGTGTCCACTCCTTGCTCCTTCAGCCATTCCCGGTAATCACGGATGCATCCCGGCATCGATTCGATCCGGTGGATCAAGGCAGCCAGCTGTTGTTCTTTCGCTTCGTCCCCCAGCGTGCCGAGGGCGCTGTTCAGTTCCACAAGCAGCTTCTCTTCATCCTGCTTCGCCAGCTTTTGCCGAATCGCCTGCCACCGTGGATGGCCCGAGAGGCATTGGCGCAACTCACGCGCCACGTGGAATCGATCCAATTGGAAGCAGACCCGTCCCTTGAAATACTCCCGGCACGCGGTAATCCATGGAGCGCCGTCCCCGTTGATGACAAGAAGATCCCGACACGGATCATAGGCATATTCATTTATCAAAAATTCCTCGAAGCCTTCCCACACCTCCCCCTTGCCCTCATGGACGTAATGGCGCTGATTGACAAATTCGATCCGTGAGCCGTTGCGCTTCCACCCTTCGTGAACGGTTAGGATCTTGTCTTCCTTGGCCCGTTTTCCCTTCCCTTGGCGAGAAACAAACAGTCCATCGGCCTCCACAAACAGCACCCGTCCATATCGCTGGTTGACCGGGCAGTGCAGCGGAGCTTCAGCTTCGAGCACCAACTGGCGGATCGCCTCATGGCTCATCACCGGATACCCGACCATCTGGGCAAGCGTACGAGCCGCTTTGCGATAAGAAGAGCACTCCACCGCCAATCCCACCGCTGTTTCTTCTAGACAAGGGCTGATTGACTGCGATCCATCAAACGCTAAAAAGGAATCAAGCAAAAACGTGTAACGGTTTTGTTCCCGGTCTAAATAGTAGTTCCGCTCAAAGGTAACTTCGCCAAACAGGGTTTGAATCGTGATGCGTCGTTTGTCTTTCAAGTGGTACCGGCGCTTGTCCCGGGTTTCCGCCAATTGTCGGTCGATGTCCTCCAACAAAGCCGTAAACAGTTCGGCGAAGGCGTTTTGCAAGGCTCGAAACAAATCAAGTTCGATCTCTTTCCATGACAACGAATTTGTGGTAAGATGTTGTTGAATATTCATGGGACTCTCTCCTCCTGTTTGATGGTTTGGCAATGATCATCTTACCAGGGAGAGAGTCCTTTTTTCATGTTTCCTGCTTGGGATCCTACCGCGCTTCGCTTGGTGGCCCCGATGAGGGGGATTGCGAACCTACGTTCCCAACCCCCTCATCGGGGAATTCTAAGAATTTCTCCCACAAACATTTTACTCACACTTGAGTCTGGCTTTTGCCGATACGCCATTCATCATATCACAGCTAAAGAAAACTTGGATAGTACCAATTTATTTAGGAGAATGAATTGCCTAGGCATATTCTGCAATTGAAATTTAAACATAAAAATCCCCAAATGGATGCAGCCAAAAGGGGGAACTTTATTAACGAAATTTTTCCATAAAGAGGGGGAAGTACAAGATTGGCTCAAATTTAAATAGGAAATTCCCGTGGATGTTTTTGCACGGACACCCAGCGTACGGTGGTAAACTCTTCTAATGACCATTCGCCGCCATAGCGACCTAATCCTGATGATTTTTCTCCGCCGAAAGGAGTGATCGGTTCAACGTTTACACTTTGGTCATTGACGTGGATCATACCTGTTTCAATCTGTAAAGCCACGTCCACGCCGTGTTCCAGGTTGCGGGTGTAAACGGATCCGCTGAGACCGTATTCACTGTCGTTGGCTATGCGGATGGCTTCTTCTCGCTTTCGACGGGCAGGATGGCAGCAACCGGACCAAATGCTTCGTTTTGGGCAATGGCCATATCATTTTTGACATCAGCCAAAATGACAGGTTCCATAAGGTTTCCTTTCACGCTCCCTCGTTTTACGACACGTGCGCCTTGTTGAATGGATTCGTCAATCAGCTTTTGGATTTTGTCTACTTGCTTTTGATTAATGATGGGATCGATAAATACATCTTTATCAGCCGGATTTCCCACTTTCAACTTCTCGACTTTTTTGGCAAAATCAGCGATAAAATCATCGTAGATTTTTCGATGAACGATAATCCGATTCAGTGACATACAAATTTGGCCTTGGTGCATGAACTCACTCTGAGACTGTTAACCTTATGTTAACAGTCCGGCTTATATGGCAGGTAAAGTCTCGGTTTTTACGGATGAAAGGGAGAATCGATGCAATGTGATTTCCGGCCTGCTTCCAATCCGGAGATTTACTCCTGTTTGGCCAAGTCCTTCATTGATATAAAAAGGTTTTCCTTCATATAGGTGTAAGCCTTTTATCATGTTCATCCTGGCCAATTTCCCCATTTTCAATAGGTGATAGGCTTTAGGATAGCAGATTTGTCCGCCATGGAAATGGCCAGCCAATAAATAGTCAAAATGGAATTTTTTCATATGAAGGACAATATTGGGGTCATGAGTTAACACCAGGTTTATTCCGTCAGGCAAGTTTGTATAAGAAGAGACCAGATTGCTGCGTCCGGTACAGAAATCATCAATCCCAATAATATTGACCGTTTTTCCGTTTACGATGATCGGTTTGTGATCGTTTTGAAGAACGATGACGTCGTATTGTTCAAGAGTATGGACAAGCTGCTGTAAATCATTTTCCTTCAAAATATAATCGTGATTCCCCAACACAGCGTACATTCCGTATTTTGCCTTTAATTGACGAAGGGATTCTAAATATGGACCAAGCTTTGGGATGGTTCGCTTGCGGTCGAGGAAATCTCCGGTTAATGCAATCAGGTCGATTTTTTCATCCTTTAACGTTTCATATAGTTCATCTGGGGGAATGGAGATATTTTCAAGATGAAGATCTGAAAGCTGCAAGATATTTAAAACTTGTGAATCTCCATAATCATGTTTTTCGCCGATCACAATTTTATTAAACACAACATCTTTCGTATTTTTATATGCCCGCTGAATCAACCAATAGAGAAAAAAAACTATTCCGAAAAAAATAAATTTCAAAATTGTCACCCCCGCTCTTTCATTATATAGGGAAATAACTTCATTTCTCATGGGTAATTGATGGAACAATTGACATGGAGGTTTTTAACAAAAAACAGGAAAAGAAAAAAGCAGGTATATTATGAGACTATTAGAGGTGTGATATGGAACGACGGAAAAAAATCTTGTTTTTGCCATTTTTGCAAATTCCATCAGGTCATTATCAAGCTGCTAAAGCATTGATTGAAGGAATGGAAGAAAAACAGCCTCCTATCCATTTTGAGGTAGCCGATATTCTTTCTTACAGCTACGGGAAAATAGAAGGTCTAGTTTCCGGAACATATCTGAAATGGATTAAAGCCTTCCCTGATCTTTACGGCAGGATATACCGCAACAATGTGTATAACAACCTATCCGAAAACAAACGCTTCCGACTTTACGAACGATTATTTTTAAAACAAATGAGAAGACTTTTAGTGGAAAAACAGCCTGATCTCATAGTCTGCACCCATGCTCTTCCGTCTTATCTGTTAAATTCTTTAAAAGAAAAAGGAGAAATATCGATCCCTATTATTAATGTTTATACAGATTATTTTATTCATCATGTTTGGGGAATACGGCAAATTGACTATCACTTTGCACCTACATACGAAACAAAAGAATTTTTGAAGCAAAAAGGAGTAAAAGAAAACCGGATTTTCTCACAGGCATTCCCACACATCCTAAAATTTTAAAACCACGAGAACAAAAAAACTTTGAACCACCGTCACTCTTATCCATTCTCATTACAGGCGGGAGTTTGGGCGTCGGACCAATAGAAGATTTAATTTCCAAGATTAAAGGTGACAACAAGTTTCATTTTTATATATTGTGCGGTACAAATAAACGATTATTTCAAAAAATCCAAAAGCTGCGTAAGAACAACATTACCCCCTTAAAGTATATTCAATCCAGAGAGCAAATGAACGATTTGTACGACAAAGCGGATGCCATTATCACGAAACCCGGCGGTGTAACGGTGAGTGAATGCCTTTTGAAGGGAATTCCTATTTTTATTTATCATGCATTGCCGGGGCAAGAAGAAATCAATTTAGAAAAATTAGAGGAATCAAAGCTTATTATTCATTTGAAAAATTGGAAAACCGACAATCAATCTCTGGAGGATCGTTTATCTGATTTTTTTCAAGACAAGATCAAAGTCCAGGAGTATCAAAGTAAAGTTCAAAAGTATCGCGAACGGATCGCAGAAAAACATCCTTCAAGCATTCTCATGCAAATTTCAGGCTTGGTCGAAGAAAATGAACGGCTGTTTCATTAGCTAAAGGGTCTATTCGTTCGAGTAAGGAACTTTTGCACGGGAAATAATTAACATTATAATGAAGGAAACAGTTGATTAGTACAATAAGGAAGAAAAGAGAGCATGGAGTGTGACAAAAGCGCCGAGGGAGGAAGAGAGGGCATATCAGAACCTCCGAAAGAGATCATGCGTACCAAACTGCTTTAAAATCAGAAAGAAACAGTTAAAAAAGACAGCTTGCCGGCTGTCTTTTTTCATTACGTAGTATTCATGCTGTTGTCTGATTAGGGGTCGGTTCGGAAGAAAATGATGCTGGTTTAGAAAAAAAGGGCTGAATTTCAAAAGTATCTTCCTTTTGTTTCAGCCCTTTGGGTTATTGGGTGAGCTGCAGGAAATAATCTTTTAAATCAACTTGGCGAAGGGATTGAGGTCTTGCATCTGTTCCAACGACAATCATCGGAACTATTGAGTCTTGTTTGTGTAACGAACCGTGTGCGGCTCCGCCAATATGGGTAGGAGATTTTTCGCTAATGAATTCGTGTCCCGGTTTTGCATCAACGATCAGATATCGTCCATTGTGGGAATGAAAAGAACTATAAAGACGGGCAAGGGCATCAGGATAATTTCCGTATTGGATGTCATTTTCCTTTATCGCCAGATCCAAGATCGAAGAGTCCCCTTCCAACGTCCAAGACTGGTTATACGGATCCGTAAATTTACCGTTCGGGCGATATTTAAATGTTTCTTTCGTTTTCTCATCCGTCACATGAATCCAATCATTTTCTTTCCATGCGATAAATGCGACCTTTGAATCCGTTTTTAATTTAAAAGCAATCTCAGAAAGAGGGATGTTTTGATCCAATGAGTAGATAAAAGCCATCCGCTCATTCACAGCAAGGACAATTTGATCATTTTCCTTGATGGGTTCACCCAATTTAGAAATTCGGTAATTCTGTAATAAGGAGTTTAATGAAATGAGGGATTGGTTTTTGTCTTTTCCGATTGGGGATTGACCGCTGTCTCCCATGACAATCCACACTGCTTTTTTGAGCGCTTCGTCCCACGAGTCATAAGAATTTAAAATGTTTTGAAGCTGTTTATCGGCTTTTTCAATTCCCTTTATAGCCATTGGTCCATTTTATGAACAGTATGGTCATTGCTTGGCAAATAGGCAATTGTAAAAGCAGGAAGTTTCTTTTTTTGAATCAGGTATTTGACTTCTTGTGCGGAAAAGTGATCATTAAATCCAACATTTTGCCAGAAATGGTTATAACGGTTGTTCGGATCAAATTGTGAAAACCGTCCGAACGAAAACAAGATCGGTCCATTTGTCTTTAATTGTTTAGGCAATAAACGAAAGAAGGAAATAGGTTTTGGAACGTCAAGAGTTTGCTCATAATCGCCGCGGTATATAAGACCGTTAATCGAAGCAGAATGTTTTTTATTCTTTTCCAACTCTTCATGAATCGTTGTAACCAATTTGCTTAAATGTTGATTATTTAAATGATACAAAATGTCTTTTAAAACCTGTTTGGTACCAAGAGCAACAATTTCTTTTTTTCCGCTGCCATAATTGACAATCCGTTTTTCTTTTTCATCGTACCAGACGAGCCCGGGGATATTATGATGGTCCGGATACGTTCCGGTCAGCAATGTACTGTCGATCGTGACGGACATGGTGGGATAGGAACTAACCACATTTGGATAATATTGTCCATTCTGTATAAGAAATTCAAGCGCCGGAACTTGTTTTTCTTTCATCGCTTTCTGTAAAGGTTCATCCATCAAAGAGTCAATCATTAAGAAAATGACAGGTCTTTTAGGCTGTGTAACCTGGTTTTCAACTTTTGTAAAATTGGAGTTAGAGGAGTTGTTTGAGAACAAGAAAAATAATAGGAGAATCAATCCTGTTAACGATAGTATTAAAATGATTATTTTCAAAGTGACTCAACCCTTTTTATAGTTATCTGTTTCGTTTAGTTCAAGTTATAGTATGGCAAATGACAACCTAACTATTCGTTTACGGGACAATCAACGTTTGGATACACTTCTTAATTCTGTTTTGAAAGGAAAAAGGCAGCTGTCAAAAAAAGCTGCATAGTAAAAAAACCTTTTGAGTAAATTATTTTTTACCTATTCTTTTTTCTTATGGGATGTATATATCGCTTTATGTATAAATATAAGAAAGGAGTTTTTCAAAACAGTCATGGTGCAAATGATAAAGGATATTGTGGAAGAAATAAGAAAAATGATCGTGGCATTAGTTGAATTTGATTATGAAGAGGCCTTAGAAGAAATGAACAAAAAATAATGGTTATTAATGTTCACATACATGCTTGGATGGATGGAGTAAAGGCAACCGAAATTAATTACCCCTGTGGTACCATTCAATTAGCTGAAACGGTAGCCGATTTAGTAAGGAAGGCAGATGATCCATCTAGAGCTATCATCGGGCTAAAAAATCATGGTCTTACGATTACAGGTCATAATTTGGATGACATTTTTGATCGAATTGAAGGACGAGTTGTTTCACAAGTTCCAATGTCGTAGATGACTATCATATTAAGGCTCCATAAGAAGTGTCTTCTGATGTTTAATGATATTCATTTCTATTTCTTTTACTTATAACAATGGGAGGGTTTCAATAGATAAAAATAAAACATTTCCAAGAAAGCCTCTGAGGTATAAGGCTTCTTCCTTTGATAATAAGAAAAGCTGGTGTATAATGAGTGTCACCTAAGTTAGGAATATTGTGATTTTAACCAATATTCCTACTAGCACAAACTCAACATAGAAACACACCGAAAGGAAGATAGGACATGTATGAACAATGGAATAAACAATTTATAAATGGTCAATGGAGAGAGGGAAAAGGTAAAACCGTTTATGCAGATAAAAATCCATATAACTGAAGAAACCCTAGTTGAGATTCGATTGGCTAGTGTTGAGGATATTGATGAAGCTTATCGTTCGGCTCAAAAAGCGCAACAAGAATGGAAACAGGTCAATGCTTACCAAAAGGTAGCCATCATGAAGAAAGCGATAGAATTGGTGAAAGAACGAAGAGAAGAATTGGTGAAAATTTTAGTGGAAGAAAACGGCCCATACAAAAGCGAATATTGAAATTGATGCAGCAATCGGCATTATGAAAGAAGCCGCAATATTTCCTCTTCGTATGCAGGGAAAAATCATGCCCTCTGTGATTCCGGGAAAAGAAAATCGAATTTATCTCGACCCTGCAGGAGTGGTAGGGATTATTAGTCCTTTTAACTTTCCGTTTCATTTAACCATGCGCTCTCTTGCTCCAGTCTTGGCAGCAGGGAATGGCGTTGTGCTAAAGCCGGATTTGCAAACGATGATTTCTGGCGGATTGTTTATAGGCAAATTTTTTGAGGATGCAGGAATTCCGAAAGGGTTGCTCAATATCGCTGTTTGTAGTTCTTCAGAAATTAAAGATGCTTTTGTCGAACATCCTATCCCTCAGATTATTTCGTTTACAGGTTCCACACGTGTGGGACGCCATATTGGGGAACTTTGCGGAAGACATCTTAAACGTGTGGCATTGGAACTGGGCTGAAATGACGCCATGATTGTACTGAAAGATGCGGATGTTGAAAGAGCTGCTAGTTCTGCGGCATTTGGCAAATTTCTAAACAGTGGACAAATATGTATGGCCTTGAATCGGATCATTGTCGAACGCCCGGTATATGATGCATTTATAAAAGCTTTTGTGGATAAAGCCTCTCAAATTAAATATGGAGACCCAAGAAAGAAAGATGTAGTGGTAGGTCCACTTATTAACCATAAACAAGTAGAGGTGATCCAAAATTTAATTGACCAAAGCATTGAACAAGGGGCACGATACGCTTTACGAGGAAAAGTTGAGGGGAATGTCATTGCTCCTACAATCCTTTCAGATGTGGCATGGACCCCTGCATTTTCTGATGGAGAAGGAAAAGAAAATGGTGGTCCTACCCTTGCTGGCATTAGCAAAGAAATATGGCCAATTGCCTGTAATGGCCAATGGGAATCTTCATGATCCTGAAAAAACAAATGAAATGATCGAAAAAGGAGAAGCGGATGTCGTTACCATTGGTCGTGATGCCCTTGCAAATAGTGATTGGGTGAACAAAGTGAAAAACGGTGAAACGTTGAAAGAATTTGTACCAGAAAAATTTTTACACCCAAATGCCAAAATAAAGGATTTTGAAACCTAATATGATCATTGGCCGGAAAATAGTATAAAAGAATCAAAAAGGAAACTGGGGTAGGAAACCCAGCTTCCTTATTATCTGAATTGACCAGGGTTCCTTAAACAGATAGGAACGATAATCGGAAAAAATTTAAGAGGTTTTTTGTTTTGGTGTTTCAACCGAATTTTGATACTGTTTTTTTTCTTTTATTGTAGAATATTCCTGACGAAAAGATTTGACTAGTCCATAACACATAAACAGAAGAATAATCGCTAGCGGTAAAGCACTCACAATAATGGCGGCCTGCATACCAACTAGACCCCCTGTCCATAGTAAAATTGCAGAAACTGCAGCTAAAATGATTCCCCAAGTAAATGTAACGAGGAAAGGAGGGTTTAAACTTCCATTCGTCGTTTGCATTCCAAGAACAAATGTAGCGGAATCAGCGGATGTAACAAAAAAGATCATAATTAGAATGACTGAAAGGACGGAAAGAAGTCCTCCAAAAGGCATTTGTTGTAATACAAAAAATAAAGAAGTTTCTAAACTTTGTTTTGCAACATCTAATCCTTTTATAAAATCATAGTAAATGCCAGTTCCACCCATTACTCCAAACCATAGTGAACAAACCAAACTTGGGACGATTAATACGCCAATAATAAATTCACGAACCGTACGTCCTTTGGATACACGAGCAATAAAAGTTCCAACGAATGGCGTCCATGAAATCCACCAAGCCCAGTAAAAAATTGTCCAGTCTTTTACCCATTGATTGTGTTGTGAATTAAATGGTGCAAAACGCAATCCCATGCTTGGCAGATTTTGAAGATATGCACCGAAAGTTGTGGTGAATAACTCTATTAAATATTGTGACGGGCCTATGAATAGGATAGATAGAAACAAGATAACTGCCAAGATCATATTTATGTTGCTTAAATATTTAATTCCCTTTGAAACTCCTGTCGCTGCAGAGGTTATAAAAAGGAAAGTTGTGATCATAATAATAATCAATTGAACTTTAAAGTTAATAGGTAATCCAAGTAAATAGTGCAATCCACTATTGATTTGTGCTGCCCCTAACCCTAAAGATGCAGCAACACCAAATACAGTAGCAAATACTGACACAATATCCACTATATATCCAATTGGACCGTTGACTTTATTGCCAAGTAGAGGATATAAAGTTGCACTCATTAAACCGGGAGAATTTTTTCGGAATTTATAATAAGCCAAGGCAAGCGCTACGACTGCATAGATGGCCCATGCATGAAAACCCCAGTGCAGATACGTATATTGTAAGCCTATTTTTGCAGATTCAGTTGTTTGAGATTTTCCAAATGGAGGATTTGCATAATGTGAGATGGGCTCTGACACTCCATAAAATATAAGTCCAATTCCCATTCCAGCACCAAATAACATAGCAAACCATGAGGGAGTACTAAATTCAGGTTTTTCGTCTTGTTTTCCAAGTTTAATATTTCCAAAACGACTAAAAGCTAGGAGTAAAGAAAAAATTAAAAAGAAAGTAGTCGTATATTCATAGAACCAGCCAAAACGGTCAAGTAAATAACTTTGTACTGTTGTCATCACACGTATTAAATTGTCTGGAGTGACGACTCCCCAAAGGACAAAAAAAACTCCAATGATCAGCGAAATCCAAAAAATGTTTGTTGTTTTCTTCACGATCTTCCCCCTTTAAAAAATTCAAAATGAAATAAGACAAAATAAAAGTTATTGTTTATTTTTAACATCACCCCTTTATTATTGTAAACATACTTTCTATCATATTTCAAATCTACTTGGCTGTTTAACAATATACTAAACGGCAAATAAGAGAATTCGTTCGACTGAATATATATATCACCACGCTTCTTGACAGGGACTTCTATGGCCATGATTTTGTGGAAAAAGAGAAAATTACATCATTTTGCAGGAAAGCGGCTGTCATGACCACCACTCCGTATCAAGTTATAGTTATAGAGATGTAGGATGTAATGGCCAAAACTGTACATTTTTCGTTTGCCATAAACTTATCAAACACACGTAAGTCATGAGGAAGAAAAACTGTATAGTTTATTTCTCTTTTATTCGTATTTGCCCATGAAAATTAAAGCGTCTGAAACACTATCAAGTTATGTACATGGCCAATCCATCTTGTTGATAGGAACCAATCACTTTAATTTTATAAAGGAAAAAATCAACCAAAGAGAAAAAGAACCCTATTTTCAACAGGGTTCTAGGAAGATAAAGTATGATGAATAATTTTTTCAAGAATAAGGGATAAAAGCATACTAATATTCATTTTTTCCAATCCATTCTATCCAGTAAAGAAGTTATATGAGCCAGATGATGTTTCGAATGCCAAGCATATAATGCAAGGGCTTGGTTTAAATCCATTTTTCCATTTTCTGGATGTATAAAACAACGTGAGAAATCTTTTTCATCCATCGAGAGAAGCAAATCAACCCAGCGGCTATGTACGGCTTTCAGCAAGGTGATGGAAACAGTAGGATCTGTTTGCAAACTGTCAGGAAGTTCGTAAGCGTCAAATCTTGGACACCTTCTTGATGTGCTAATTTCATGAGATAATCTCCTCAAGATGAAATTGAAGGAGGTTTTTTTATGCCTAAGAATCCTGAATTACGAAAGGTTTGGGAACAACGAATCGCTGACTATCGTAAAAGCGGTCAAACTCAAGTAAACTGGTGCAAGGAAAATCAATGGAGTATTCACCAGTTTAAATACTGGTTAAGAAAAATTGAAAATCCAATAAAAAATCAAGGAAAGTCTACAAAATGGGCATCCGTTACCCTAGAAGATCATTCACAAACAGTTGAAAATTCATTACGGATTGAAATTAGTGGGATTTCAATTGAAGTAAAACCTGGTTTCGATCCGGCCTTTCTTTCAGAAGTGGTTAGGACGTTGAAATCAACATGTTAGTTGGTACAAGAGCTGAACGAGTTTACTTGGCAAAAGGAAGTACTGATTTGAGAAAATCCATTGATGGATTAGCTGCTTTGGTGAAAGAGGGATTTGATTTAGATCCCTTTTCATCAAGCTATTTTGTGTTCTGTAATCGAAAGCGAGATAAATTAAAAATTCTTCACTGGGACTATAATGGTTTTTGGCTTTATTATCGTCGATTGGAAAAAGGAAAATTTCAATGGCCAAATGAAAATGACACTGGAACGATACAAATTAGTTATCGGCAATTACGCTGGTTATTGGATGGTCTTGCAATGGAGCAAAAGAAAGCACACCCAGAAGTAAAGGCTAGAACAGTTATATGAATTTTTTACTTTTAACAAAAACCTTGGAGGAAAATAGCTAAAACCGTCGAATTATTACTACATGATGAAAAATTTAAAGAATCCTACCCAAAACCCATTTGAATTAATTGAAAAACTTCAACAGCAAATCGTTGAATTGACGGCGAAATTACGATGGTATGAAGAACAGTATCGTCTTAGTCAAAAACGAAAATTTGGCTCTTCAAGCGAAAAAACAAATCCTAATCAATTAGAACTACCTTTATTCAATGAAGCAGAGGTAGAGTCTAATGTAAAAGCCGAAGAGCCAACTGTTGAAACAATTACATATCGTCGTAAAAAGAAACGTGGTCAACGTCAAGCTACGTTTGAAAACCTGCCTATGGAAACGATTGAATATCGTTTACCCGAAGAAGAGCAGGTCTGTTCGTGTTGCGGTGAAAAAACACACGAAATGAGCACAGAAGTACGACAAGAATTAGTGATTATTCCGGCTCAAGTCAAAGTTTTAAAACACGTTCGATATGTCTATGGATGCCGTCATTGTGAGCGTAATGAAATAGAGACACCAATCGTTACAGCACCTGCCCCAAAATCTGTGTATCCAAAAAGTTTAGCTTCACCGTCAAGCATGGCATATATTATGAATCAAAAATATGTAGAGGGGCTACCTCTATATCGCCAAGAACAACAGTTCAAACGATTAGGTGTGATCTTATCCAGGCAAACCATGGCCAATTGGATGCTTTATGGTGCCGAAAAATGGCTTGCGCCAATTTATCAACGAATGAAAGAGCATCTCCTCTCTAAAGACATTCTACATGCGGATGAAACAACTGTTCAGGTTTTACATGAACCTGGAAGGTCAAGTACATCGAAATCTTACATGTGGCTTTATCGGACTGGAAGAGAGGATCCACCACTTGTCCTTTATGACTATCAGGAAACTAGAGCAGGAGAACATGCCAAAGAATTCCTAAAAGGGTTTAAAGGATACCTGCATGTCGATGGATATGCAGGATACCATAAGGTATCCGGCGTAACATTAGTTGGATGTTGGGCTCATGCCCGCAGAAAGTTCGATGAGGCTTTAAACGTACTTCCTGAATCCAAACGTCATTCAGCAGTCACAGTTCGGGAAGGACTCAATTTCTGTAATCAGCTATTTGCCATCGAGCGTGATTTGAAAGAATGTACACCAGAAGAACGATATAAAAAACGACTTAAACACAGCCAACCATTGTTGGAGGCTTTTTCAGCATGGCTAAAAACAGAGAAAAGCAATGTTTTACCAAAGAGTCTATTAGGTCAAGCCATTACATACTGCCTCAACCAATGGGAAAAACTCGTGGCATTTTTAGAGGATGGACGTTTAGAAATCGATAATAATCGAAGTGAACGATCCATTAAACCATTTGTGATCGGTAGGAAGAACTGGATTTTTAGCAATACTCCGAAAGGAGCTAAGGCCAGCTCAATCATTTACAGTATTGTGGAGACAGCAAAAGAGAATAAATTAAATCCATTTTATTATCTTCGCTACTTATTTGAAAGGCTTCCCAATATGGATATAAGCAATATGGATGAGCTTGATCAACTACTTCCTTGGTCCAAAACAATTCCTTTGAATTGTCGGGTTTTTAATAACTTATCACAATAATAGTATTTAATCCCTATCATTAAAAGGTGGGGATTATTTTACGCTTACGGAAGTTCTGCCCACTTTTTTTCGTTAAAAGGCTTAATCGTTGGTTGATCTTCTGTTAAAGCGAATTTAAACCGAGTATATGCGTTTATATTGGAGTCTGCTAGATGATGGATGACTTGCCGCACTGTCCAACCGCCGTCCCGATAAGGAGTATTTAATTGCTCAGGATTTAAATCTTTGACAGTTTGGTTCAAGACGTTTGGAAATTCTTTTAATTCTTGAATAAAATGCTTTCTTATTTCTTGATCGAAATGTTGCGGCAATTCAAATCGTCCGATCGGATATCGTAAATTTTCCATTTTGGATCCTCCATTTCTTAATTTTTTAAAATATAAAAAATAATATCATGGCTAGTTGTATAATCAAATGCAACAAGCATAAAAAATGAAAAACCATAGATAAACCACGTATGATTAAGTCGACTAAAACAATATCGATACGGAGGATTTATCTATGGCAATTACTAATTCTACCATAGGAGCTCGGCATTTCAAACACTTAACGGCTTATGACCGTGGGAAAATTGCGGCCTTACACGCTGCTGGTAAGACTCAACAGGAGATTGCAGATTATGTTGGTTGTCACAAAAGCACCATCTCCCGTGAGTTAAGAAGAGGTACAGTGCCACAAAGAAAAAGCAACGGGAAAATTGTTCATGTCTATTTTCCAGACACAGGTCAACTTCTCTATGAGAGAAACAGGAAAGCCTGTGGCCGCAAGCTAAAACTAGACGATGCCATCGAGTTTATTAAGTATGCCGAAACTCAGATCCTTGATAAGAAATGGTCTCCTGATGCGGTATGTGGGAGAGCCAAACGTGATGGGAAATTCAAAGACAAAATGGTTTGCACCAAGACCCTTTATAACTATATTGATCTAGGACTTATAGGCGTTAAAAACATTGACCTACCTATGAAAATTACCCTGAACACCAAGAAAAAACGTAACCGGAAGAATAAGAAGATCTTAGGACGCAGTATCGATGAGCGACCAATTGAAGTCAATGAACGCCAAGAGTTTGGTCACTGGGAAATTGATACGGTTATAGGCAAGAAGACTAAAGATCAGGCCTTATTGACTCTTACTGAGCGCAAAACCCGTAAAGAAATAATTTTGAGAGTGACAGCCAAGGATAGTCTATCCGTTTCAGAAGTCATATCTCAGTTGAAAGTGTCTTATGGTAATCGGTTCTCTAAAGTGTTTAAAACCATTACGGCTGATAACGGTTCTGAATTTGCTGACCTCGGCCTTAGTGTTGAAAAAGATCTAACAGAGGTTTATTTTACACACCCTTACACATCCTGTGAACGAGGAACCAACGAGCGTCATAATGGCCTTATTAGGCGCTTCATACCAAAGGGGAGACCCATTTCCTCTGTGGCAGACGAAACCATTACCTATGTTGAAAATTGGTGTAACCATCTTCCAAGGAAGATCCTCAATTATCGTACACCTGAGGAGTGTTTCCAAATAGAGTTAGCTGGCTTAGCTTCTTAACCTTAAGCCAGCTAACCCAAAGGGTTGGTTTTTAGCAACTTGACAAAGAGCCTCTGCGGGCATGGCTACCAGCCATGAAGCCAGGTATACGGTACTGGCTGGGCCAACCAGGCTACCATGCCC
Source organism: Bacillus sp. FSL W8-0102 (assembly GCF_038007225.1). Lineage (NCBI taxonomy): Bacteria > Bacillati > Bacillota > Bacilli > Caryophanales > Bacillaceae > Bacillus > Bacillus sp. FSL W8-0102. The sequence goes on along the minus strand of NZ_JBBOWT010000001.1, from coordinate 2,657,326 downwards.
ACCACTCCACGTCAAGTCGCGCAGAGTGTCCCGATTCTACTTAATCATGGGTTATCTGGTCTTTCAATACTTGTTGCATTTAATATTGCAATTTAAGAAAATAATATCATAAACAAAAAAATAACCCACCATCATTTCTATTAAATAGTCATGATCAAAAGAGATAAAATGATAATCAAATGAATCTCTGCTTTCCCGAATTGGATGAAATAAACGGATCTATCCCGCTATTAGGAGCAGAAGATAAAAGCATGCTTGGAAATGATTCGAAAGTCAACAGGGTTCTAGGCAAAGATATGGTGACGGAAATCCGAACCGAAATTGGGCTAATCCGTATTATTGCAGAGTGAATCACGTGGCAAATAACTTGTCACTATAATAATGAGGGGCTGACTCTACATCGAAAAAGGAGATGTTTAGTCAGCCCTTTTTTCAACTGTTTTAACCTCGTTTCACAAAAGAGGAAGTTCGGTATGTCCCATTTCACGTACGTACACGAAAAGCTGCCCTTTATGATGAATTTCATGATCCATCGCTGTTTGAAGAAATTGATGGGCAGGGATTTTCATGCCAAAACTTTCCGTAAGGTCAAGGATGCGGTCTAATTCTTCACCTGTAAGCGATTTTAATAAGCTTTTAGTTTTTTCTGTATAGATTTCTGCCATTTTGCGCAAGTCTGATTCGGTTTCCTCGATTTTTTCTTTGAGCACTGCTGGATTGCCGCTCTTTGCGACTTTTGCAAGTTTATAAAATGTCACAAGTATATGTGTAACGAGGTCTTTTGCTGACATGGAGGTCGGCGTTGGTTTATAGTCATAATGTTCCTTTTCGATTTTGTTCACTAGTTCCGCTGTAACGCTGCGATGGGCCAAAAAATATTGAACAAGCTGGCTTGTGCGGTTCACAGTTTAACTCCTCCTTGAGAGAAAGCATATTGCTTCCATGAAAAAGTTTTTTGCAAAAAAATTAGTTTGAAACACATGTAAGCATATTTAAAACACTATTCAACTTTTTTATAAATTAGCCAAAAATTCCTTTATCTTTTAACTTAAGCACTTCTTCTCTCGTATAACCTAACTCTTCTAATACTTCCTCTGTATGTTCTCCTAATAGACTCCCTACATGTTTATATTGAGCTTTTCCAGCTGAAAATTTGATCGGGCATGCGATTTGCTTTTGAGTCGTTCCATCCTTTTTAGGAACTTCTACGATCATTTCTCGCGCTTTCAATTGGGGATGTTCACTTGCTTCAGAAAAGGTAAGGACTGGTTCTACGCATGCTTGAAAGTCGTAGAAAATATCACACCATTCGTTAAACGTTTTTTGTTGAAATGTCTTTTGAACCTCTTCTTTGAAAACATGAATGTCTTCTAGATTTTCGCTCATTGCAAGATGGATTAAATCAGGTCTCCCAATCCCTTCACATAATGCTTTCCGAAACGGTGGTTCAAGACTCCCAACTGAAAAATAGCGGCCATCTTTTGTTTCATAATAATCATAAAAAGTCCCACCATTTAACAGCATTGATTCTGGTTTTATTTCCACACCTCCTGCCAAAACTCCTGAACCATAAATGGCATTTAAGGCGAATGCAGCAGCCGTCATACTTATATCCAGCCATTGACCTTCCCCGGTTTTTTCTCGATAGTAAACGGCTGCTAAAATGGCAATGACGGCATGCAGCGACCCGCCCGCAACATCCGCTACTTGTATACCTGAAGCAATTGGTTTTTCTCCATTTCTTCTCATACCGTCGGCTACACCTGATAGAGATAGATAATTGTTGTCATGTCCAGGACGATCTTTGTAAGGGCCTGATTGCCCAAATCCTGTAATGGAACAATAAATGATTCGGGGATTGATTTTCTTTAAAGCTTCATATCCAACACCTAACCGATCCATCACACCTGGCCTGAATTGTTCAATGATAATGTCATATTCTTTCACTAGGCGCTTTACTATCTCCACAGCTTCTTGCTTTTTTAAATCCAGTGCGATCGAGCGCTTCGAACGATTTAAATAACAGTGAGATGTTGATTGTTCACCATCCATTGGAGGAAATTGCCTTATCAAATCATGCCTTGTTGGAGACTCGACTCGCAACACATCAGCCCCTAAATCTGCTAACATCATGGATGCATAGAGTCCAGGCAGTAGACTTGAAAAATCTAGTATTTTTAAATCATGCAAAAGAGTCATTCTAACACCAACTTTTTGAATATTTCATTATAATGATCTTAAAACTGAAGACGGTAAGTGAAAAAACTTCTTCCAAAAGACCCTCTTTTGTATGTAAATATTTTACTTTAAAGGAAAATCATATAGAACCCCTTTTCATATGATAATTCGTTTGTTTTTCTGACGAATAAGAATGATCAATGGAATGGCTCCAGCTGGTTGAATAAGAAGAAAACAACAAATAGGAATCGCGATAGATCCTATAATTTGGGAAACGAATGTATTCATCTTGAAGGTAGATGGTCAAACGGTTCTTATTCCATCAAAGACTCTTGATACAACAGTAGAGTGTAGTGCTTTTCACTGATGTTTGGGATTAAGAATGGCGACAATCTTCCTACGGTAGCTATGTAGTAGTACTAAACAAAATTCTATTGAAAGAGGGAGCGAAGTGAATCAACTTTCATCGTTCCGGTTGCTTTGGATTAGCCAATCCATTGCTAACTTGGGAGATTCATTGTATATCTTAGCTATAGTAACTTTCATTTATAATAGTACGGGTTCAGCTGCCTTTGCAGGACAGTTTCCTATTTTGCGAGTATGTCTAAAAGGAGATTTCATTGCATGTCATCTATTTTTAAATCCTTTTCCACAGAATTGAAATTTTATTTGATGATGAATACCTTTTTTACCTTTGGTACTTCGTTATCGGGTGTATTTCAAAATGTCTTTCTGTGGAAAATGGATAAAACTTATTCATTATTGGCCTATTATAGTTTGTATTGGTCCGTTATGATCATTATCTGTTTTGGGCTTTGTGCATGGCTGGCCAGGAAGACAAACCCGATGTTTACAATGAGACTGGGGTTTATTGGTTACCTCCTTACCTACCTAATCATGCTTATTTTCCATGAATCATTAAGAGAACATATTATTCTATTAGGTACTACGAATGGCCTGGCCATGAGTCTATACTATGTAGGCGTGCATATGGCCGTTTTGGATTTAACCTCAAATGAAAAGCGGGATACATTTTTATACGTACAGGGGATATTACTTACCATCGGAGGCGTCATTGCACCGCTGCTATCTGGCATTTTAATTTCCCAATTTAAGAGTATGACAGGCTATTATATTGTTTTTATTACTACTTGTGTATTCTTTTTATTGGCCTTTTTAACTTCTTTAAAAGTCAAAGGAAGTCCGGTTACAGCTAAAAGCTATTTTTGGGATGTTATCAAGAATCCATCTCGGGAATGGAAAAAAATGTACAAAGTTATGCTTGCTGATGGAATTGTATCCGGCACTTACTCAACGTTCCTCATTACCATGATGACATTTAAAATAGCTGGGGGCGAACTGAATTTAGGCATTTACAATAGTGCGGCGCAAATTGTATCCATCCTGGCGTTTGTTGCACTTGCCAGGTTTTCCAATTCGGATTATCGGGTTGCTATTTTTGCGATCGGTTCGGTTAGTATCTTATTGAGTTCTGTTTTAATATCAATCCTCCCTGTATTACTAACGTTAGTAATCTTTGCAGTTATCCAACCGGTTGCCATGAACATAATCACTACTTCAATGAATGCTATGATTTATGAAGCGATTGAAAGGGATCCTCAATATAGGGAAAAACGGCTCGATTATATTATCATTCGTGAAATACCTCTTGGCGTGGGAAGAATGTTTGGAATTTTTTTATTCTTGGCGATGCGAAAATACTTTCATATTGATCAGCTTCTGCCAGTTTCGTTTAGTCTTTTTCCGATTGTGTACGTTTTGATGGTTCCAGCTTTATATTTTATTTGGAAAAAACCAAAGCAGGGGACGATGTCTTTTACTCCTTGAATTAGGCAGAATCAATAGGCGCATCTAGTGTTAGAGGGATGATACAGGAGACGTAACAAAATTGTAAAATGTAGCCATCGCAGGTGGTACATTGACACATAAAAAATATCTTTTGGAGGAATGCATGATATTTGGCGGAATTGAAGCAGGCGGGACAAAATTTGTTTGCGCTGTTGGGGATGAAAAGGGAAATATTGCCGAACGGATTCAGATCCCAACGACAGTGCCGGAGGAAACAATCGGAAAGGTAATAGCTTTTTTTAAAAAATATCAACTGGATGCGATTGGGATTGGATCATTCGGCCCAATTGATGTCAATAGGGAGAGTCCAACCTATGGGTACATTAAGTCTACACCAAAAGTAGCGTGGCGTGATTTTCCGTTTGTTGAGGCTATGAAAGAAGCCTTTTCTTTGCCAATTGGTTTTAATACGGATGTCAACGCTGCAGCGTTGGGAGAGGTCACCCGTGGCGCTGCCAAAGGCTTGGACAGTTGCTTATATATTACCGTTGGTACGGGAATTGGCGCCGGAGCCGTAGTACAGGGCAAACTCCTTCAAGGATTGACACATCCGGAAATGGGGCATATCTTGGTAAGACGCCATCCAAATGATACATATCAAGGAAAGTGCCCCTATCACCGTGATTGTTTGGAGGGGCTTGCATCAGGTCCGGCGATTGAAGAGCGCTGGGGAGATAAAGGGATTCATTTAGCGGACAGAGTTGAAGTGTGGGAAATGGAAGGATTCTATCTTGCTCAGGCCTTAATGCAATATATTATCAACCCGTGGTGCTAGATAAAACTCAGACAAGCATAAAAATAGCCCTTGCTGGCGGATCTCCAGTAGAATGAAAGTGTCACCCAACATTCGAAAGGAGAGATCCCCCATGCAAGAGCACTTTCATTTTACTACAGATCCAGCCAAACTTCAAAAACAATATGCCGCTATTTTCTGTTTTGTTTCTGCCCAACTGTCGTTGATTCAAATGTATCTTCATCGCCGCAACCGTCACTTGGTCAAGCAAGAAGACGAAGTGGTCATGGCGGTTCACCTTTTGGGGAAGCTGCTGGGCTTTTCTTCCGAACGAGCCTGGCATCGTTTTGTCACGGGAAATTTGTTCACAAACGGCTCGTTTCTTGAACGCTCCCGATACAACCGCCGCTGCCGAGCGCTTGGTTTCGCCATCAAATGGATCCGTCATGAGCTGGCGAAACGTGGCCAACACCATGCTTATGCGGTCGTCGACAGCTTGCCTCTTCCGTTGTGCCATCCCGCAAGAATGCAGCGCGTCAAGCGGTTTCGAGGGATCGCGGATATGGGGTATTGTGCTTCCAAAAAGCAATGGTACTACGGTTTCAAGCTGCATCTTCAAGTGACCAATCAAGGGCTGGCCATGGGCTATGTCGTGACGGAAGCGTCCTGCCACGACGTCAAAGCCGCTGAAACGGTGATGACTCAAATCCCTCATCCCTACAACTTTGGGGACAAAGGGTACATCAGCCACGCTCTTCGAGAAAAGCTGTACGAAGAACACCAAGCCGCGTTCTGGACACCGTCTCGACACAATCAAAAGCACGGCCCATCCAAGGCATGGGAAGAATGGATCAGGAAAAAACGCAAAGTCATCGAGACGGTGTTTTCGATTCTCGTAGACCAATACCGGATCACCGACATTCGAGCGAATTCCATTGCCGGGTTTGAAGTGGCACTCGATGGCATCTTGTTGGCTTATTCCTTGGTCACACTAGGGCTGGTTGAGCGCTGACACTCAACTAGCACCACGGGTATTATCATTCTTTCTCCAAAGAAGATTATCCTTGGTGGAGGAGTCATGAACCAAAAGACAGTATTTTCTTCAATTTTTAAGTATTTGCCGGAACTTGTTAACCAGTATGTCGTATTACCCGATCTTTCAGATTATATTGTCAGTCCTGGTCTGAGAAATGATGCTGGAATCACGGGAGCGCTTTTGCTTGCACAACAAGCCCTTCAAGAAGAGAAGAAAGTTAGATTAGGCTAATATGATTAGGAGGCAGTTATTTTGCAACCATTGTTTTTAAAACCAGTTTTTAAAGAGAGAATTTGGGGAGGAACTACATTACAAAAAGAATTTGGCTATGCTATTCCTTCCGATCAAACAGGGGAATGTTGGGCAATTTCAGCTCATCCGAATGGTCCCTCTGTCATAGAAAATGGAGATTATGCTGGAATGACTCTGGACAGGCTATGGAGAGAACAACCGGAACTTTTTGGGAATTCAACGGAAAAGGTATTTCCCTTATTAACAAAAATTTTAGATGCGAATAAGGATTTATCGGTACAAGTTCACCCGGATGATACCTATGCGATGGCTAATGAAAATGGAGAACTGGGAAAGACAGAGTGTTGGTATGTGATTGACTGCAAAGAGGATGCCCACATTATTTTCGGCCACAATGCTAAAACGAAGGAAGAATTAAGACAGCAAATAAATGAGGGAAAATGGAATGAGTTACTTCGAAAGGTGAGCATCAAACCTGGTGACTTTTTCTATGTGCCAAGCGGTACCATTCATGCCCTATGTGAAGGGACGCTTGTTTTAGAGACGCAGCAAAGCTCTGACACAACCTATAGGGTGTATGATTATAACCGCAGGGATGCGGCCGGAAACTTGCGGGAGCTGCATTTAGAAAAAGCGATTGATGTGATCAATGTACCGCATCATGATGCTTCGATTATCCCCACAGTGGAGAAAAAAGAGAATGTCGCCATTACCACGTTCGTACAGTCTGACTTTTTCTCGGTTTATAAATGGGACGTTAGGGGAAAAGCTACTTTTTCATTTCCAGATCAATATTTACTTCTTAGTGTAATCAAGGGCGAAGGAAATATTGTTCATAAAGATCAGAAATATGAGCTGAAAAAGGGAACTCATCTTATTATTCCTGTAGGGTTAGGGAGATTTACAATTGAGGGAGATTGTGAATTAGTTGTTTCACATCCATGATTTTTAAGCGCCTGCCGCCGCCAGAGTTTTGTCAATTTGCGCACTATTGTACTTCCCGTCCTTAAAAAGAGAGAAGTGTATTGAATACTTCTCTCCGTCCAACGATATGTCACCCAATGGGGGTCAGGCCCCATGTTCGAACGGCACACCCCATTAGGGTGCTAAACCATTAAATTTTGAATCGCTGGACGGTGGTCTGTAGTCTTTGAGCCAATTGAGACATTGAAGTGGAAGAAGTTATTTCTTCCATCGAAGCTTTATTTATTACAATCCTGCTCTATCTTTTTATTGATACGCCAAATCAAGTATTCGGTTTGAAGTTGTGACCAGATAAATCCGCCAATCATTAACCGAATGTAAAGTTTCTGATCTTATTTTATTTCATGTCGTCTACTCCAAATCATGAAATAAAAAGATGATAGGATCTGGACAACTAATGGTAGGAATAATTTCATCGTTATCACCTGTTTTGTGTTGGTTCGTGGCAACATATTCTGGATGTTTCCATGATGAAATTAGTATTTGTTTAGAGGAAATGGAATATTCCATCAAGTTGTAAGCAATGACATACAAGGGTGGAACTTTTATAAGAGGGGTGATGAGCTTTCTTATAGAGGGGGTCCAAGTGGCAGGTTGAGCCATAGAAATTTCACCAACCTGTAGACAGGAATAAAAAAGATCATTTCGCTTGAATGGATCCATGTGTTGGTTCATTTCTTTAAAGGAAGTAAGCCCCCAAAAGATGCAGGAAGCGTTCATTGTGATAAAAATGTTTTTAATGAATCGTTCTATTCGTTTGATCATTTTTTAAATAAAATTGGTAGACAAAAAAATAAAAGTACGGTATTATAATCTCGAATTAAAGATATTTAATTTAGAGACAATTTCATTGGTATGAAATTGCTGTTATTAAGACAACAATAAAATATCTTTAATTTAATATAAATGAAGAAAGGTGGAACAAAAATGGCAAAAGTTTTATACATTACTGCACATCCATTTGATGAAACAAAATCTTTCAGCATGGCTGCAGGAAAAGCGTTTATCGACACTTATAAAGAAGTAAATCCAAATGATGAAGTTATACACATTGACCTTTACAAAGAAAATATCCCACAAATTGATGCGGATGTATTAAACGGATGGGAAAAACTTCGCTCTGGAAAAAATTTGAAGAACTTTCTGCAGATGAACAAGCAAAAGTGGGACGCCTCGCTGAGTTATGCGACCAATTTGTAGCCGCTGATAAATATGTGTTCGTCACTCCAATGTGGAATTTTTCTTTCCCGCCCGTTATGAAAGCATACATTGATTCGGTTGCAGTAGCTGGAAAAACATTTAAATACACCGAAGAAGGTTCTATCGGTTTGCTAACAGACAAAAAAGCACTACATATCCAAGCACGGGGCGGTATTTATTCAGAAGGCCCTGCAGCCGATATGGAAATGGGTCATCGTTATTTGCAAGCGGTAATGAATTTCTTTGGTGTTCCTTCTTTTGAAGGTTTATTTATTGAAGGACAAAATGCTATGCCTGAAAAAGCGCAAGAAATCAAAGAAAAAGCGATTGCTCGTGCAAAAGATTTAGCTCATACATTCTAATTTCAACCATCAGGCATTTGCTTCCACACCCGATATATGAAAAAACAGGCTGGTTCAATATTCTTTTAGCGATGTTGAACCAGCCTTTCTTTATGCAAGATCCGTTTTTCTTTTGATTTTAAATAAGAATGGAAGGATCGTCATAAGTGAAAAGATTTTGTTTTTGTCATTTGTGATAAACTTTCACGGTCCTTTTATTTTTGCTGAAGCCCATGCATCAAAAATTGAATGGTTCGTTCAATTTCTGCTTTTTCCGTTTCATCATCCCAGTTGTGATGCGGCAATACGATAAACCGAGTGATGAAAAATCCAACTATGGTTGTAATAATCATCCGAATGGCAGACTCTGGAGGGATCATGACAACCTCTCCCTTTTTTTGGAAATGTTCAATAATTTTTTTAAACTTCTCATACACATGTTTCGTAAAAATAAACTGCAATTGCTCCTTGATTTCAGGAAGAAATGCAATTTCCTGCCAGAATACACGAATTGCAGGCAAATATTTCTTAACAAAATCATAACGATTTTTGAGAAGCACTCGAATAAAATCTTCGAAATGTTGATATTCGTTTTCAAATACTTCTTTCACAAATTCCTTTGCCAAAAACGGAGCAACGGATTTAATCAGTGTTGGATTCACAATCGCTAATAATAAGTCTTTTTTCGTCTTATAATGGCGAAAAATCGTTCCTTCAGCCACGCCTGCCCGTTTGGCGATTTCACTCGTCGAAGTAGAGGCATATCCTTTTTCAGCGAAAATTTCAATGGCCGCTTCTAAAATTTTTATTTGCTTTTCGCTCAGTTTGACGTCTTCACCGTTCACTTTCAACAGCTCTTTGATCCACTGTTGCTCGTTCATTCATACTACCCCTTACAGTTTTCGGTATTTTTTTAATGCTATCACATTTAATATCATAAACAAAACGGAAAAACCAAGTAATACATAGGCGTCTTGGGCAATTTCATTCCAGCCGTTGCCGCGAATCATAATTTCCCGAAGCGCATCCGCTCCGTATGTGAGAGGCATAACAACGCTTAATGAACGAAGCCACTCTGGCATGGTTTCTAAGTTAAACAACCCGGAAAAGAAAATTTGCGGGACAATGACCAACGGTATAAATTGAAACATTTGCAGTTCATTATTAGCAAAGGCAGACAGCAACGTTCCCAAAGTCAAAGCGGTCATGGCCAATAAAAATGTAATAAAAAGGACGTATAAGAATGAGCCTTCCATTATCATGTCAAGAATATCAATCGCAAACCAAGAGATTAAGCTCGCCTGAAAAGTGGTAAAAATCCCAAATCCGATGACATACCCTACTACGATTTCCCAACGTTTTAAAGGAGTGGCTAGTATTCGTTCTAATGTTCCTCCTGTGCGCTCGCGAAGGAAAGAAACACCTGCGATTAAGAATACGAAAAAGAATATGAAAAAGCCGATTAACACCGGTCCGAAATAATCGAATAACGCCATATCTTCGGAACCGTGTAAATAAGACGTTTTTAAATGCATGGATGGTGTTTGAGGAGCTAATTCTTGCATCGCTTTTTGCACCGTCAAAAGGACAGCTTTATTCACATTGGGATCGCTTCCTTCTAACGTCATCTTTGGAGCTCCCTTATACAAAACGCATCCACTTGCTGCGTTTTTAATTGGTGATGAGCGGTCGTTTTTGTCATTTCTTTAACATCCGCATCATGTTTAGCTAACTTCTCAACAACAACTTCAGGAACGTTGGGATCAACCGCAATCGTTGGTTTATAATCTTTTCCATTAAACACAAGATTCATTAAAAAAAGGATAAACATGGGAGCCACAATCATGAGCGCAAGTGTACGTTTGTCTCGGAAAAATTGGCGAATGATACGAATGACGATCGCGCGGACTCTCATTGTCGTGCACCTCCAAAATATAAAAATGCTTCTTCAATGGTTCGAGAATTCGTCCGGTTCTTTAATTCCTCCGGACTGCCTAACGCGATGAGACAACCGTCGCGAATCATGGCAAGACGTCCACATTTGTCTGCTTCATCCATGACGTGAGTAGTTACGACAATCGTTGTTCCGTTTTGTCGAATTCGGTCCAGTTCATCCCAAATGGCTTGGCGAAGCAATGGGTCAATTCCGACTGTTGGCTCGTCTAGGATTAAAACTTCCGGCTCATGTAATAAAGAAACGGCAAGTGACAAACGCCGCTTCATCCCACCGGAAAATTGGCTGACGCTCTTTTTTAAATGATCTGTTAAATTCACCAGCTGCATGACTTCGTTGATACGCTGCTTTTGCTTTTTCCCTTTTAATCCATAAATAGAAGCGAAAAACTGTAAATTTTCAAGGCTGTTAATTCATTGTATAAGGCATCAGACTGAGCCATAAAACCAATTTGTTTCATGACATGAAGGTTTGGCATTTTTGTATTCAACACATCGATCGTTCCCTCGGTAGGTTCATCGATTCCAGCGATCATTTTGACAATTGTCGTTTTTCCAGCCCCAGAAAGTCCAAGCATTCCAAAAATTTCCCCTCTGAAAACTTCTAATGATACATCTTCAATGACTTTCTTTTTCCCAAAACGTTTAGAGACGTGTTCCAAAGAAATACACGGTTTTTCGGGCATAGAGTCTCCTTCCTTTCTTGAGTGATTACTCACTTTTATAGTTCATGGAAAAGAGGATTTTGTAAAGTGAGTAATCACTCATTTTTGAAATGATCATTCACATGTTGGCAGTATCTTTTCCTTTTTTCATATGATTTAGAAGGGGAAGGCCTTAAAAGTGTGAATTTGGAAAATTATATTCATTCTGTTCATAAGGCAAGTGAGCAACTGCTTCGAAAAGAGAGGAATCTGGGAGTAGTACAAATGGAACACTATATGCTTTAATAAAGTATTTTATTCACGGAATCGAAGTCTTATCTTTTCGTTGAAAGAAATTTATTTTTTAATGATCATATCTTTTATGTAAGTGGAACCGATCTTATAGATGAATGACACCTTTTTATGAAATTTTTCACATTTTTTCATTTTTATCTTGCAAATCGTAATCATTACGTTTTAAAATGTGCTAGTAAGGATCGATTATCTATTGGTGGAATAAACAGGTTAGTCCAATGAAAACATTCCAAAGATAGAAGTATCGCTTTGAAAAAATGAGTGCCCAAATACATAAACATTTACTTGGCGTTACTGTGATTCTGGGAATGGTTGCTGGATAAAAAGAGGGGGGAGTCTCAAATAGATAAAATTCATTCATACAGCTAAAGGCAACAGAAAGCCGCATTTACTTAGATAAGGAACTATCGGATCGAAGAGATGTTTCTTTTAAAATTTTTGATTAGCAGGGGAATTTGACAGAGCCGGAGGGAAAACTGTATTTTCAGCAAACAGGGGATATCGTGACAATCATTAAATCGTAATGATTTCGATTATCAAAAAGAGTATTTCTAAGTAGTGGATGGGACAATTATGGAGAAAGTATTCAAATAAGTTGGGGTGAAACATAAGGTGATCGAATGACGGAATTGGTCATGATTGGTATTCATATGAACCAATCAGCCATTGAACAATCGTTGGGTCAGTGTTTGCTAACGGAAGAAGAGGGTCAACAAGATTGGTCTTTATTTAAGGATCCAATTCCACCATTTTTAGCATCTTATTAACCTAAAGGAGGAGAGAAAATGAGAGTCAAAATTACATTAGCTTGCACAGAAACTGGAGATCGAAATTATATTACTACGAAAAATAAACGTACACATCCAGAGCGTTTAGAATTAAGAAAGTATTCACCGCGTTTAAAAAGATATACATTGCATCGGGAAACGAAATAACGTCAAACTCAGTTTTTCAAGAAATGAACGTAGTATCGATTCTCTTATCGCTAGGATGTTTCTTTATGTGGGAATTATATGAAAAGACGACATCGCTTTACAATCATCGCAAGACAGGGTGAAAAACATGAATATTCAACTTCCGCCAAAAAAAGAAAGGCATAGATTGTTTGGATCTGTCTCACCAGGTACAAAAATAAAACCAACTCAAAAACACGAGATGGCAGATGTACAAAGTCAAAAGAATCATTTCTTATTTTCTATCGATCAAGTTGGAATCAGCAACGTAAAACTGCCTGTTAACGTAAATAGTCTACTGCCTCCGAAACAACAAACGACCATAGCGACGTTTTCTTTAACTTCCAGTCTCCCGCATAACCAGAAAGGGACCAACATGAGTCGGTTTATGGAACAGTTAGAACAATACAGGCATAAAGGATTTACGTTGAATTTTTCTACTTTACATGATTTTGCACGAGAGTTGTCACAACGATTAGAGCAAAAAGATACGAAAATAGAAGTGAATTTCCCGTGGTTTTATGAACGTACAGGACCTTCTTCGGAGTTAACAGGTCTTAACCATGCCCATGCAAAAATGGTGACTCAATACCATCAGGAATCGGGCTTTACAAATGAAGTGGCATTAACTTGCGGAATTACAACGTTATGCCCTTGTTCAAAAGAAATAAGTGAGTATGGAGCTCATAATCAGCGGGGATATGTGACCATGAAGGTTCAACTTTCACCTCGTTATCAAGATGAAACGGACTGGAAGAAAGTTTTATTACATGTAGCAGAATCTAATGCGAGTGCATGTATTCATCCTGTATTGAAGAGAACAGATGAAAAGATAGTAACCGAACAAGCTTATGAAAATCCTCGTTTTGTAGAAGATATGGTACGTCTTGTGGCGGCAGATCTTTACGAAATAGAGTGGATAGAATCGTTTACAATCGAATGCAGAAATGAGGAATCTATTCATCTGCATGATGCTATAGCTTCCATTACCGTTCAAAAATAATGATAAACGGATTCGTGGTTTAGAAAAAATCCCGCGTTTTCATTTATAAATTAAAACGGCAACAATGGTGATCTCCTTATCAATAAACAGTTCTTGCGACGAAATGGAAAATAAAGTATTCGTTTCTTTGAATTTATTGGTCGAAAAGAACGCTTCAAATCATTTTCAATGTTCAGGAGGAATGATGATGAATAAAAAGAAAATACCGGTTACAGTATTGAGCGGGTATTTAGGTTCTGGCAAAACCACGATACTCAATCATATTTTGAACAATAGGGATGGCTTAAGAGTTGCCGTAATAGTAAATGATATGAGCGAAATTAATGTAGATGCAGATCTGGTAAAGCAGGGTGGAGGGTTGTCTCGAACAGATGAGAAGCTTGTTGAAATGTCTAATGGCTGTATTTGTTGTACACTTCGAGAAGATCTATTAATAGAGGTTGAGAGAATCGCTAACGAAGGAAACATCGACTATATTCTCATCGAGTCTACCGGGATTAGCGAGCCTGTACCAGTTGCCCAAACTTTCTCTTATATTGATGAAGAAATGGGAATTGATTTAACTAAATTTTGCCGATTAGATACTATGGTAACAGTAGTAGACGCTTATCGTTTTTGGCACGATTTTCAATCAGGCGACAGTTTACTGGATCGCAAGGAAGCGGTAGGAGAAAACGATACGAGAGAAATCGCAGACTTACTGATTGATCAAATTGAATTTTGTGATGTTCTGATCATCAATAAATGTGATCTTGTGACGAAAGAGGATTTGGACATACTTGAAAATGTGCTGAAAACTCTCCAACCGGATGCTAAAATCATCCGTACGATCAATGGAGTTATCAGACCAAATGAGATATTAAATACGGGTCTATTTGACTTTGAAAAAGCAAGTTCTTCCGCTGGTTGGATAAAAGAATTAACAAGTGGACATCAAAATCACACACCGGAAACAGAGGAATATGGCATTTCTTCTTTTGTATATGCAAGGCGTCTTCCTTTCCACTCAGAACGATTTAACAATTGGATCCACTCTATGCCCAAAAATATCGTGAGAGCGAAAGGGATTGCCTGGTGTGCAACTCGAAATGATTTGGCATTGCTGCTGTCGCAGGCGGGTCCTTCTGTATCCATAGAACCTATTTCTTATTGGGTAGCCTCCCTGCCTAAGCGGGAACAAGAACAGATTTTTAGAGAAGAGCCTCAACTATTAGATGATTGGGATACTCAGTTTGGAGATAGACATACGAAACTTGTTTTCATAGGTAGAGATTTAAATCCACCTGAATTGATAGAAGATTTAGATAAATGCCTTCTAACTCCTGATGAGTTTGATCGTGATTGGAAATCATTAGAAGATCCATTTCATTGGAATTTGCAGCAGCGATAAAAAGAATGTGTTTTTTTGCCAAATAGACAGTTTACCTGAATCCGTGACAAAACATCTTTACAATGGTCGCAAACCGTTGATACGATAAGGAAAAACGACGTTGACGATTCTTCATCAAGTAGGTGATGTGATGAAAGATTTCCCGATTCGGTTTGTATTGACAGATGAAGCGATTACCCCAAGTGCTGGGCTTGCTCTCGTTGGCTACTTACTCCATCGAACGAAACTGGATAAACGGGTAAACGCACTTCGGCTTCCAACGGTTCGTCGAGAAGTGCACATTTCCCATAGCGATGTCATTCGCTCGATGATTGGCTTGCTTGCCACAGGAAAAACGGATTTCGATCATATCGAAGCGTATCGTCAGGACGATATCTTTTCGGCATCGATGGGGATTCAGCACGTGCCTTCCTCTCCAACCTTGCGACAACGACTCGATCAGCTCGCTTGTCTTCCGATGACCGAAACGATTCTTTGGGAGGAGTCCATACGTCTGTTGATTCAACGACATGCCACTTTGTCCCCTTGTTGGACCAAAGGAAAGACGACATGGCTTCCCCTTGATATAGATGGTTCCCCATTTGACAACTCCGATACGAAAAAAGAAGGAGTCAGTCGAACGTATAAAGGATTTGACGGTTTTACACCGTTGTTTGCGTATGCAGGGAAGGAAGGGTATCTCGTTCATGCCGAGTTGCGTCCAGGGAAACAACATGTGCAAGACAACATGCCCTCGTTTTTAGTCACCGCTATCCGTCGAGCTCGTCAACTGACTTCATCTCGTCTGCTTGTTCGCATGGATGCAGGAAACGATGCAGAAGCGAATGTGCACGTATGCCTAAAGGAAGACGTGGACTTTGTCATCAAGCGAAACTTACGCCGAGAATCGAAAGCGCTTTGGTTCCAGATCGCTTCGCAAAAGGGCAAACGTGTCGATGATGGACAAAGCGAAGGAGTACAAACCTATGAGCTATGCCTTCCACAGAAGGCAGCGATCGATGGAAACACGTATACGTACGTTCAAGTCACCCAAGTAACGGAACGGACGATGGAACGCAATGGACAGCTGATGCTCGTTCCTGATTATGAAGTGGAAAGCTATTGGGTGCGGCTCAAAGGATACGAGCATGTTCGAATGAGCGATGTGCTCGCGTTGTATCATGACCATGCGACATGCGAACAGTTTCATAGCGAACTGAAGAGCGACTTAGATTTAGAGCGGCTTCCATCTGGGAAGATGAAAACGAATGCGCTCGTGTTGGTCATGGGAGCCTTCGTTTACAATCTTCTTCGTCTGATTGGACAAGATCTATTAAGCGATCCGAGACATCCGTTGCACCACAAAGTGAAACGCCGCCGCATCAAGACGATTATTCAGACGGTGATCACGATGGCAGGGCGACTCGTCCGTCGATCACGACAGATCTGGATGAAACTGACGCGAAGGAGTGGTTATAGCGAGCCCCTACTGAACGTCTATCAGAAATGGAGAGAGGCAAGATAACGAACGAATGTTCGGGCACTAATGTCCAACGTCACTCCCTGTGCTTTTTTGTCTATTTTTTTGGTTCGTATACCTAAAAAAGAGATTTGTTCCATTTTCGGAAATAGAGATGACATAGGTCATAAGCATAAAAAGGGTTTTATGGATTATCAATCCATCAAAATTACAACAAAATCAAAGTCGATTTCAATTCATCACGGATTCAGGAGTTTATAGAATTTTATGAGCAATGATCGGTTCACTCTTTCTTATATTCATATAATAATAGAAAGGAGAAGTTATGCTGTTAAGAAAATTTGTTTCTTATGAAAGATTCATGGAAGAATCTAAAAACAATATAACGAAAAGAGAATTAGAACAATTAGAAAAGAATAGGGACAAATTTAGAAAAACGCTTTCTTGCAAGACGAATAAATGAGAAGAAGTTTTAGTCCTACAAATGCATCCATATGACGGACAGATCAGCATGCAGACAAAGCGAAGCACTTACAGCTTTGTCTACATGCTTTTTTTATTGTAAAAAACAAGGATAAGCCAATAACATGGGATTATATATATTTTTTTGTTTGAAATAATATGGTCATAAAGCAAATGAGAAACTTTACGCTAAGGGGAATGGATATCTTGATGTCCATCCTAAATCTAAAACGTGAATCTTCCATTCCCCAAATGTTATACAGCCTCAGCACCTCAAACACTAGTGAGCGTCATCATAATATCGCTTAAAAAACGGAATATTCTTAATTATCTGTCTGTAAGCGACATAATACCAATCAGCTTGTATTATGGAAACTGATACTTCCTTTAAAAAGCTTTCCCTTCACTTAGTGGTAAGATTGTGTTTTCAACTGCTTCCTTTTCGATATCTCTTCCGATAGGTTCCCATTTTATTAAAACGGTTGCGATCAATCCAATCGTGGGGATAATCGTCAAGAAAAGGATGGTAGTTTGAAAACCTACCAAAGACAGGACGACAGGAAATATAAAAAACCCTAATATACTTCCGACACGGGTTGTACCTTGTCCCCAGCCCGTTCCTAAACCACGCAATTCCGTAGGATAGGAAAGAGTCGCCATCGCCATTCCTTGTGAACCTGGACCAAAAGAGTGACCAAATATAAATAAAGCGAGAAAAATTGTAGGTAATATGACAGAGAATTGATTACCCGTTATACCTAAGGTCAATAAACTGCCCGCAGCGATAACGTAACCTATAATCGCAAGTCTTCGAATTCCTAATTTTTCTGTAAGGTATGATTGAGTAAATCCCCCTATGACCCCAAATATATTAAAAAATATCGTTCCAATAATGGCGTAAATCAAATCTTTTCCAAAAATCATAGAAGAAATGGTAGGGATATAAAAACCAACAGCGAAATATTCCATGCTTTGTGTGCAAGTTATTACAGAGGCTAATAATGTACGTAATTTTATATTTTCCATGGAAAATCGCTTTATACGATCGTTTTTTTGCAGGAATTTCAAGGTTCTGGTCCTTGTTGGGAACAATCACAGCTTTTATTTTATAAGTTTTCTCCAAAACATTTGCTGCATCCTTTAGAGGCAAGTGATAGGCTGCCCACATCGGACTTTCATTCATGAACAGATATCTTGTGATCAAGACGATAAGAGCGGCTACTGCTCCAAAACCAACCGACCATCTCCAAAGGTCTTCTTGTTGTTCAAAAAAATAAAAAGGGAAAACAACGAAGCCTGTAACGGTGGCGGCTAAGTACCATAACGGGCACCACAAGTTTACATACTGTCCTTTCTTCTTCAAATTGCTATACTCAGCAATAAAGCTTAAAGCAACTGGCACATCTAACCCGACGCCTATCCCCATCAAAAAACGGAAGATGGCGAGCCAGAATAAATTAGGGGAAAGTGCTGCTCCTAAAGCAGAAAATACCATAAAAAACAAGTCTATAAGAAACATCTTATTTCTTCCAAACTTATCTGTATAATATCCTCCGAGTGTAGCGCCTAACAAAGCACCTAAAGCCATAATCGCCGTAAGACTCCCTAGTTCCGTGGGGGAGAGATGAAATTGCTCTTTTAATTGATCTGTTCCAATGCCCAGACTAGTGAAATCATAGGCATCTACAAAAATCCCTCCTAATGCGACTAAAATAATTTTCTTTCCTTTTGGGGTGACGGGATTGGAATTGACAAAGTCAATAATATCCTGTCTGGAATGAATCTTGTATTCCCGAATACTCATCTCCTTACTCCTTTCCAATAAAGTTTGAGATTTATTTTAAACACATTATTCCTATAAATCAAGTTGGTTTTTAATATAGAATGGAAAAAATGAAAATAAAACTTTAAGGTATTGACTTTTAAATGGTCTGTTGCTAATATTTAGAAAAATAAATCAATTAATTCCGATAAGAATAGTATTGATTATAGTATTCCAGCATAACATCTGAGTTCCTTTTTACAAGGCGTATTTGAATCTCTTTAGCTTATTAATCACTACATTAGGGAGGAAATCTATATGCCAAACAATAATCTAACCCGTGGTGCTAGTTGAGTGTCAGCGCTCAACCAGCCCTAGTGTGACCAAGGAATAAGCCAACAAGATGCCATCGAGTGCCACTTCAAACCCGGCAATGGAATTCGCTCGAATGTCGGTGATCCGGTATTGGTCTACGAGAATCGAAAACACCGTCTCGATGACTTTGCGTTTTTTCCTGATCCATTCTTCCCATGCCTTGGATGGGCCGTGCTTTTGATTGTGTCGAGACGGTGTCCAGAACGCGGCTTGGTGTTCTTCGTACAGCTTTTCTCGAAGAGCGTGGCTGATGTACCCTTTGTCCCCAAAGTTGTAGGGATGAGGGATTTGAGTCATCACCGTTTCAGCGGCTTTGACGTCGTGGCAGGACGCTTCCGTCACGACATAGCCCATGGCCAGCCCTTGATTGGTCACTTGAAGATGCAGCTTGAAACCGTAGTACCATTGCTTTTTGGAAGCACAATACCCCATATCCGCGATCCCTCGAAACCGCTTGACGCGCTGCATTCTTGCGGGATGGCACAACGGAAGAGGCAAGCTGTCGACGACCGCATAAGCATGGTGTTGGCCACGTTTCGCCAGCTCATGACGGATCCATTTGATGGCGAAACCAAGCGCTCGGCAGCGGCGGTTGTATCGGGAGCGTTCAAGAAACGAGCCGTTTGTGAACAAATTTCCCGTGACAAAACGATGCCAGGCTCGTTCGGAAGAAAAGCCCAGCAGCTTCCCCAAAAGGTGAACCGCCATGACCACTTCGTCTTCTTGCTTGACCAAGTGACGGTTGCGGCGATGAAGATACATTTGAATCAACGACAGTTGGGCAGAAACAAAACAGAAAATAGCGGCATATTGTTTTTGAAGTTTGGCTGGATCTGTAGTAAAATGAAAGTGCTCTTGCATGGGGGATCTCTCCTTTCGAATGTTGGGTGACACTTTCATTCTACTGGAGATCCGCCAGCAAGGGCTATTTTTATGCTTGTCTGAGTTTTATCTAGCACCACGGGTATAATCTAATCTATTGGGAGCCACCCGTTCGAAAAGAAAAGAAAAACTCCCTAAGGGAGAACAAGTATTTAAATATGCCGGATTTGAGTTTTTTTCATTGGTGCCATCAACAATACGGCATCAATAGAGGGGTCTATAACACCATTGATCACTGGTTTTATGAACATGGGTTGGAAGAGATTATTTCTCGACGAATCTATATATTAGCTTTTCTTAAATTTGTCAGGGAGACAGAAAATGGATCCGGGCAGCATAAATTTATCCGTTTTGGAAATGGGGGACTTACAAAAAAATTGATTGAATTTTTTCAGAGCCCTTGCCAAAATGCTATATCCCCTGAAACTGTAAGCAGTCAGACAATTAAAGTTCGTTGATTTATTCCACTAAAGAAAAAAGACGTTTGTAGGAACATTATGACAAATATAAAAAGAAATTGTGAGTTTTTGATTTTAATAGGATAAATTTGCTTATTATAAGTGCCAGAATTTTATCACTTTTTGAGGCTTTGGGCGAGTTTCAATAGATTAGGCTACTCATTCCTGTGGTAAATATTGTAAAACGGAAAAGGATGATTTTTTTTGAAAAAAAAAGAGCCATGAAAGCCACTCCTTTGTTAAGATATAAGTACGCCCAAATATCCAGGGAGTGATTTCATGACTATTTCTATTCTAACACAAACCAGAGACTTTTCAATACAACAAAATTTGATTCCCCACAATTGGCAAGACTATGCCGATATACCATTTGTCATTCCAGCCATGTGTTTCCCATGGGAGATTTTTAAGCCGATTGAACGAGAATACTACACCCTTTTATATTTGCACCTAAAAAATGAAAGAGCACATGATCCTTCTAATGAAATACAACCGGCACTATTTTCAATAACGGAGGAAGAAGACAAGTCTGCGTCTTCATTATTTCATCTCCCTTCCACTGGGAGAAAACCGCATCCTTTCATGCCCTTTTTTCGTGCTTTTGAACTGGCCTCTTTACAGTATATTGAAGTGATGGTGGAGAGTGTCTATTTGCAAGTGAAATCAAACCCGCTATTTGCCACCATGTGTGGATTTACGGAGAAAATTCCGAGCTACCGTTCCTTTGCTCGTTTTGATCAAATCATGACAACAAATGGTCTTTGGGAAAAAGCCCGGCTATTGGTTGTTGAATATAATAAAGGGGAAGGCGTGGTTGAAACGAATGAGGAAGCAGCCGCCGTGGATACATCGCATATAGAGGCAGAAGCAACCTTGAATAAAACAAGGAAGACGTGTTCTTGTGAGGGTAATTGCGATTGCCCCAGAGTCCTTACGGACGACAATGTAGGGGTAATGCGTAAAAGTAATGCAGTCTCCTATATTGCGCATAAATTATCAATGGTATGCGGGGTGAGATCCGGTTTGCCTTTGACGCGGGAAGTATTTAAAGGAAATACACCCGATGGGAAAACATTAGAACCGACATTGGAAACGTTTAAGGCAGAGCACCCCGAGATGGCTGAGCAGTTGAGCTTTATCCTGGCAGATGGAATCTACCAAACGCCGGAAAATCAAAAAGTGACAAAGGATGTATTACAGGCGAAATTGGTGGCACCGATCAATCCACGGAACCGTAAAGATAAACCAACTACCGCCCGAGGGATTGAAAAAATCAACCGGTACGGCACTCCCATCTGTATCAGTGGACATAAAATGGAACTTAGAGGATCTGATCGGGAAAAGGGGCAATATATTTACACTTGTCCTGTATTTCATCCAAATGCCAAGCAAGAAGGTCTCACCTGCCCGCTAGCGAATCACGCGGAATGTTGTAATGGGGCAGCACAAGGAAGAGTATTTAGGATAGACTTTGATCAAACGCCTCAAGTAGATGTCGAGTTGCCGCAACATGGTCGCACATTTGAAGTGTTATATAGTGCCAGGACGATCATCGAAAGAATCTTTGGCATTCTAAAAGACGGATACAGTCTCCGTCGTGTTCACAAGCGTGGGAAGCAGGCAGTTGAAGCTCATGTAGATCGATGCATGATATCTATGCATATCATGGCAAATATGGCGTACCATCAGACAGGAAAGGCCAATTGTGGATGGACACGCAATCGGCTGCAAAGAGCAAATTAAGTTATTCACAGGTGGATATGTGAATAACTCAAATGAACGTTTTCTTTCCACAAAGGGTAGTGAAAAAAACCATTTTGTGAAGGCGGGATACGTATGCCCTTTTTTTGAAGAAAAATGACCGTTTTACTTCTATTGAATTAAAAATCTGGATGTAAATTGAAAATCTGGATGAAAAGGCAAAAAAAATCGGGATAATTAATTTTCCAGAGCCTCGCTCAAGGGTATATTTTTATTTTGGCAGAGGCTCTTAGATCCAAGAATTTGATTTCCTGTCAACGGCAATGTAAAGGTAAGGTAGCCACTGTCTTCATACAATTCTTTTCGAAACGAGCCGACGATGTAGAGGAATGCAATGAGAGCCGCACCAAATAATAGCATGACACCAATTGACATAAAGATTTGCGCTGAATGAAACAGCGAGCCTTCCTTATTAGAATAGGCATACATGCTGGTTAAAAGAATGAACACCAAAGCCAATATGCCCAAAATAAACTTGTACGTTCCTCTTATTTCATACTTTACATATTTCAACATCCGGTTTCCCTCCTATGCCCCGAATACTTCTTTATAGATTCCGTCGATTTGCTTGCCCTTTTCTTCCCGTAATTGCTCTGCATTTCCCGTCAAAACAATTCGGCCATTTTTTAAAAAGACCACTTCATCCAGCATGCTTTCCATATCCCTGACTAAATGCGTCGTAATGATCATCGAACTGTTTTCGCGAAAGTTGCCGATAATCGCATCCAATATTTGGTCTCTTGCAACCGGGTCGACGCCGGCGATTGGCTCATCTAGAATATATAATTTTGCATTTCTTTCCAGGACAAGCGAGAGGTTCAGTTTTTCATGCATGCCTTTTGACAACGTATCAATTTTCATGTCTTTTTCCAATTTCATAAAATCAAGTAATGCTTCGAACTTCTTTTCATCGAAATCCTCATAAAAATCCTGATATAATTTTAAAGCATCCTTGATCCGCATCCATTTATACAGAAAATTACGGTCAGGCAAATAAGAAACAATGGATTTTGTTGCCACGCCCACTTTGTGTCCGTCAATCCGTACTTCTCCGCCTGTTTGCCGTAAAAGGCCGGTTAAAATTTTAATCAGCGTTGTTTTTCCGCTCCCATTCGGGCCTAATATTCCAACGACTTTTCCTTCCTCTATCGTTAAATTCAACTGATCGAGGGCTTTTTTACGAAAATAATGCTTTGTCAGCCCGTTCATTTCTACAATATTCTTCATTTTATTCATTCCCTTCCATAAACCTTTCCGATATCATTTTTTTGATTTCATCGGGCTGGAAACCCAAATTTTCCATTTCTCTGAAAAAACGATCTATGACCGCGGCAGCCATGCTTTGTTTTAACTGGCTGATGATAAGGCTGTCCTCTGTTACAAAAGTTCCCATTCCTCTTTGCGTTTTCACCAGCTCTTCCCGCTCCAGTTCCTGATAAACTCTTTGGATCGTATTCGGATTGACCCTCAATTCCTTTGATAATTCCCTGACCGATGGCAGTTTTTCCCCTCTATCGATTTCACCGGAAACCACCTTTGTCTTAATTAAATTCATGATCTGTATATAAATGGGCAAAGAACTGCTAAATTCCACCTTTTCACCTCCAGTACTGTCAACGGCATATTCTCTTTCCGGAGCTGACCCGGCAAGCCCAAACGAAAAGACCCTGAAATCGGAAAAGATTTTTCACGAAATCAGGGCCTTATTTGAAAACCAAAATGCCTTTTTACGCAAGCCGGGGCAACGATTCAATGATCCTATCCTGAAAATATAGCCAGCTGAATTTGGATACCGCCTTCACTGCGGTTTGTCTTATGGCTAAGGAACGTTCACTTTTTTTGCCTGATAAACCGGATGCTTTTTTTCAGCCAGTCTACATAACTTTCTTCCCGGGAGATCGCTTTTGTCAGGACAAGATAATGCCCTAACTCATCCGATCCAAGTCCAATCCCCTCTTCTCTTTGCGCAAAAATAAGCTGGTAACGGGATTTTAGCTCCGATAATTTTTGCTCCCGCTGATCCAATTGGTCCTGGAAAAGCGGAAGAATTTTTTCTTCGGGAATGTATTGGATAAAATAAACTTTTAAAGCAAACGTGTCTTTTTCCGTCTCGGGAATTTGTTCCGGATGCATCAGCCACTGCGCCAGTTCCTTCTTTCCTTCTTCTGTCAGCGTATACATCTTTTTTTCCAATTTGACGCCGGATATTTCAATATACTGTTCGATCAGTTTTTCATCCAGCAATTTTTTTAATTCGGTATAAATCTGGCTGTGTTTGGCACTCCAAAATTGGGAAATTTCTTTTGTAAACTCGGACGTAATGTCATAACCGCTCATATCTTGTTTTCTCAACAAACCCAAGATCGCGTGTTTAAGGACTCTTTTTGCCATCGGCTAACCTCCGTCACGTTTTATTGACAATATTATAGCATAGGTATAAAATAAAACATGTAAACATTGACATGTTTAATATTGAATGATTCGTTAAATACAGGAGGTTTATGATGAAAACATTAGAAGAATTTTTAGGCACCCACATGATCTATACTTATGAAAATGGCTGGGAATATGAATTTTATATAAAAAATCAAGATACCGTTGATTATCGTATCCACAGCGGAATGGTTGGCGGCCGCTGGGTCCGTGACCAAAAAGCAGATATCGTGAAGATCACGGATGGCGTTTTTAAAGTTTCCTGGACAGAACCGACAGGCACAGACGTTTCCCTGAACTTCATGCCGGATGATAAACGGATGCACGGTGTAATCTTTTTCCCGAAATGGGTACATGAACACCCGGAAATCACGGTCTGCTATCAAAATGACCATATCGATTTAATGGAAGAATCCCGTGAAAAATATGAAACTTACCCGAAATATGTGGTTCCGGAATTTGCGGATATCACTTACATTAAGAATGAAGGCATAAACAACGAAAAAGTGATTTCAGAAGCACCTTATGCAACGATGGCCGATGACATCCGCTCAGGAAAACTAAAATTTTCATAAGCAGAAAAGCTCACAAAAACAAAAAACGGTGAGACATCATGTCTCACCGTTTTTTTACAAATCAAAATAAACGATCACTTTTTTCAGTGCCTTCACTTGATTTTCTTCTAAGATATTGGCTGTAGAAGGTCAGAATCACGCAAATGTGATAGTCTTTTTATACAGCAAGTGTTGTTATTCCGCTTCGCCGACAACAGAGAATCGTTCGTTTTTATGCTGTGGATTTTCAATTTCATCCAGGATTGCAATCGCAAAATCTGCATAGCTGATGTAGCTTTCCCCTTTTGAGTTCAACGTCAGCACATCCCCGCCTTTTTTGTAGGAGCCGGTTCGTTTGCCTGCTGGATCAAAGAGCGCGGCCGGGCTTACAAAAGTCCATTGGATACCGGTGGAATGCTGCAGGTCTTCTAAATTTTGTGCCTGGCTTTTCGCAGTTGGCAGGAATGCAGCGGGAAAATCGGGTGTGTCCATGACGCGAACGGTTTTTGATTCATCCGCAAACAGGCTGCCGGCACCCCCCACAACGACGAGGCGTGTGCCGGGCGCCCCTTTTAAAGCTTCAATTAAAACCCGGCCGGCTTCCACATGCTGGTGTTCCTTTCCTGGAGCAGCACCAAATGCATTGACGACCACATCATATTTTTGAAGATCTCCGGATTTGATATCGAAAATATTTTTTTCCACCACATCAACCCGTTTGTCTTGAATTTTCGCTGCATTCCGTACAATTGCCGTCACTTCGTGGCCCCTGTCAACCGCTTCTTTGAGAATAAGGCTGCCGGCTTCCCCGCTAGCGCCAATAATTCCAATTTTCATATGGCATTCCTCCTGTGATATGTAATCAACTTTATTACATGTAATTATTATAATTACAAGATGGCAGGCATGTCAATGATATTTATTTCCTTTAGGAGTTATACTATACTTGTAATTATATGAATTACATGAGGATGGTGACTGGAAATGTCGATCAGCAGTCGTTTTGCTGTTGGAATCCATATATTGGCATTGATTGAAATGAATAAAGATGGCGTGAGTTCTTCCGAGTTTTTAGCGGAGAGTGTGAATACAAATCCTGTTGTCATCCGGAAAATCATGGGGATGTTGAAAAAATCCGGCTTAATAGAAGTCCATCCGGGAAAAGCAGGGGCAAAGCTGGCAAAAGCGCTGTCCGATATTACACTCCTTGATGTTTATAAGGCCGTGAATGTCGTCCAGGATAAAGCGTTATTCAGCATTCACCGTAACTCGAACCCGAAATGCCCTGTGGGAAGAAATATTCAGAACACCATTGAACCGATATTTGAAGCATCCCAGATTGCAATGGAGAAAGTTTTGGAGCAAGTGACATTGGAAGACGTGGTAAAAGACATTGCTAAAAAAGAAAACACCATCTGTTAAAGTCCAAACAATTAAGCAGCTATTTCTCTATTGGAGAAAAAAGTTCTCTGTGAAAATTTTTGCTTTAGTATAAGGTTTAGAAAAATATATTATTTCTGTGACTATAGTCACAGAAATAATGAATATAATGAGATAATATTTATAGTATAAGAGAAGGAGGTGATAGATAATGAGTAAGGAAAATACACAAAATAGTAATGTGAAAATTTGGAATTTAAGAGCTTGGTAGAAGAATCTCAAAAGTTGGCCAAAGTTAACGATCTTTGGTACTTTGTGAAATCAAAGGGGAACCGTTGGATAGTTGGAAGTGGACATTGATAAAAGTCACATATAGTAGACTTTGTCTCTTATACTTAACTAGCAAAAAATTTCTTTCTTAAATCATGAGTTTAGAAAGGGCCAGGGCTTTGCAGAAATCAAAGCCCTGAGCCATACTTGTTTTTAATTTTGATTCCTACACTTCACTGTCTAAATCAAAGAATAAGGAGGAAATCGTCCGATTGGATCCGAGATCGCTTTAAGCTAAATTCTCCAGTGTATCTTATGAATCTTTGTCACAAAAAGAAGAGATGACAATATAAAATTTAGATAAGTTTTTCGCGCCAAAATTAATCATGACCCGGATAGATATTGACTTCTGGCAATACATAGGCAATGGCAAAATTTAGTTCAAATTATATAACAAAAAAGTCATTCTCAAAACATGAAAGCACTAGTAACATAGTAAGACGAATAGTATCTTATTTTGAAGCTTTACTCTGCTATATAAAGCGAACTTAAGTTATTCGCGTCAAAATCAGTTATAGTCAGGACAGATGACATTGCTTCTGGCTACACATCATGAGTAGTAATGTTTAGTTCAAATTATATAGCGGGAATTTTATATACCGACTATCTTTGTTTTGTTAAAGCAAAGACAGTTATTTATATTTTCGATACTAAAAGTATACACACTTGTAACAATCCATATTGAAGAACGATTAAACTCAATTGATGGGATTCGTCATAAAGCTAAAAAACAATTCTGTATAATCATATTTTTATGCAGCTGTTTCCTTCTAAATAGGAATGAGGCTTTTTTACGATATTTGGAGTCTATGGCACGGGGGCTTATCAACAAATTTGATATTTTTACAACGGCTGTTTTTTGTTCGTGCAAAGACTAATTTAGGAAAACAATGATTAGTTTTTCTAAGCTTAACATGGTCAGTAATTTTTGACTATTAAAGGGGATGAATATTTAATGTATAATAAGACAGTAGCAATTAATTTAGATTCAAAATGTAATGCATCTTGTGATCATTGCTGCTTTTCTAGCTCACCAACTTCTGAAGTAAAAATGGAAAAAGACTATATAAGGAATTTAGTAAATGAATTTGCAAGAAGCAAAACAATAGAGGTAATTTCATTCACAGGCGGGGAAATCTTTTTAGATTGAGCATTTTGCAAAATTAGATTTTTATTAAAAAGAGTTTTAAAAGAAACCCAAATAAATTGGGGTATTTTGTATCTTTGGTTTACAAATATTCTGTTTGTCCTTTTTTGGGCGTACTTGCAGAATTTTTCGCTTTAAAAATTTTTTAAGCGGTTTGTTGCTTTTTACTCTCTTTTGCCATTGCGAGAGCTGAAACCAGTAATACGATGGCGTTCAAGTAAATATGAGTTTTTACTTTATCGATTCCCCACACATGCAGGGAGTTCGCTGTAAGATAACTTTTCATTCTTGAATTGCACCGTTCTACACTGGTTCGCTCATTGTAAAGTTCTTTCCAACGTTTGGAATCGCGGTGTGGATTAGAGTACCGGCGAAGATCCTTATTCACGTTAATTTTTACTACCATTCCATAGTTGGAGGATGAACAGGCTGCCATTCCTAATGGGCAATCCACTTTTCCGGTTGCGTGTGGACATCTGAATTTGAGCTGATCCTTATTGGCGCCCCAATAAGTCATTTCGTACCCCATCGAACAGCGTGGGGTTCCATTGGAGGCAATTCCTTCGGGAGGCTCCTTTTCATTACGCAAATTGAGTGGAATAATAGCTTGAGCCCCAATGTTCTTGGCGGATTCGTAGTTTTTAAGCTGGTCGTACCCACCATCCATTATCAGGAAATCAATTTTAGAGTTTGTACAACTCTTTACTTGTTCAATTAATTGTGGTGCGACATCCCCATCGTTGATATGAGCAGGGGTTACTTCAATCGCCATTGGTAATTCACTTTTGGTGTCAACGGAAAGATGCATCTTATAGCCAAACCAAGTAATTTTATTACCGAAGGAATCAAACTTTGCCCCCCAATTGGCGTTGCCTGTTTGTTCACTTCGCTTCTTAGGCTGCTTCTTTTCGTAAGCATCAATGGCGGCACTGTCGATAGCCTGATGTTTTCCATCAATTACTCCTTCCTCTTGAGCTAACTGGACGAGATCTTGAAAGATTCTTTTCACAAGTCCAGTTTTGGTTAGTGAAGAAAATACTCGGCTAAGAGTAGAGATGGATGGTGCAGGCCTGCTAATATCTAAACCACATTGGTAACGAAAACGCAGGTCATTTTTCAATCGATTGTGAAGAGAAGTAAAAGTATCAATACCTTCTAATGGGGCAGCGATAAGAGCCCTTAATATCCCTTCTTTGGAATGTCCTTCAGCCCCTTGGGGTGAAGAACTTTTCAATTGTTTAGCATAAGGACGCAAATCTAGAGCACTAAAAAAGATCGGTAATTTCTCTTTTGACTCTAAAATTTGCAATTCTTCAAAGGAAAATAGACTTTCTTGTAGAATATACAAAGTGACTTCCTCCTTGTGGATTTTTGTGGTTTGGTCACTTCAAAATTCTACAAATAAGGGGTGAAGTCCTTTTTTATGCTTTAGAAAACCTTATGGCTCTTGGGTTGAAAAATGTGCAAAATGCTCAGATTATAAATTTTTAAAAGAATTAATGGAAATAATAAAGCCTTACAAAAAACAAATAACATTGATTTCTAACGGGTTTTGGGGAGGTAGCCAAAATAAAGTTGAGGAATATTTTAAAGACATGAACTCTTTAAATGTGGTAGCATTAACTATAAGTTATGATGAGTACCATGCTCCTTTTGTAAAATTATCCAGTGTCAAGAGAATATTTGAACACAGTAGGAAATATCCAGATATTGACGTTTCTCTAAATATGGCAGTCACCAAAGATAAGATGTCAAATCGTATTTTGGAGGAATTGGGTGACTCAATCTTAGGAATTAAGATTACAAAATTTCCATTGATCCCGGTTGGTGCTGCTAAAAATAGAATTAGCCAGGAAAATATACATAAATTTTATAATCTTGATGATGAAGATTCTCTGCAATGCCCTGGCTACGAAATTGTTTATCACCATGATGGAGAGATATATCCATGCTGTTCCCCTGCTATTTTCGAAACAAAAATAACTTTAAGAGAGGAATATAGTCAAACTTATGAAAGAACTGTAGAAAAATTGCAGTCTAACCTACTCCTGTTTATTATAAGAAAAGAAGGATTTAAATGGTTTTTAAATATTTTAAAAGAGAATAAAAAAATAGAGGAATTTGGTATTCCCTATGAGTTTTCTTCTATTTGCAGTTTGTGTGTTTCATTATTTAATTCCGAAGACAAAATAAATTATTTTCATAATTTTATGGAAGATTACTACTACGCAAACTATGGAAATAAAGATCATGAAACCGCTAAAATTTGAAGATGAAGACTATGAAATTTTCGTGCAAAAACATGTTTTTATAAAAGACAAAAAAAGTGGGGAATATTATAAAAACAGGCTAGACTCTCTTACTGAGAAGCAATTAACACGCTTGAAGACTTATAAAGAAAAAGTACCAACAAAATTATTTTACGCCTTTTTATGCGTTATAGCTATATTATTTGTATTTAATTATACTCATTTAATGAAATTGCAACATGAATTATCCCCTCTAATTTATGGTTGGAAAATGTGGATAGTTATAGGCGGTTATTTCATAGTAAATATATTTTTTCATGAACTGGGACATATCTTGTCTTTGAAATTCTTTGGGAAAAAGTTTGATAAATTTGGATTTAAACTGAATTTTTACGTTTTCCCTGCATTTTATGTTCAAATGAATGAGACTTACATGCTTTCTAGGAATGAAAAGATTATTGTTCATGCAAGCGGTTTGTTTATCAATTATCTTTTTGTTAATATTGTTGAGACCGTGAATCAACTTACTTTTTCTTTTGAACCTTTAACAAAAGCATATATGTTTTTCTCAAGCACTTTATTGTGGAATTTAGTCCCCGTATTGAATTCTGATGGTTACAAAATTGTTCTAGCCTTTCTTGATTTAGACGAATATAATAGTATTAAAAAAAACCATTGGCTTGTACTTACTATTCAAATTATTGGGGTATGCATTGCAGCAAACACCATTGTACATTGGATATTGTATTTTGCAAACTAGTGATAAAGAGATAAACAAAAAAATTTATTGTGTTTATAAAAGCAATCATTAATAATGAAAAGAAGAAATAATCATCCCATTTTGTTTAAAAAGTTATTTGTTTAAAAGGAGCTCGTGTATGAACATTTCAAACTACACTTTAAGAGTAAAAGGTAAGACGTTACTTAAGAACACGAACCTACATTTCTCAAATGGAAGAATCAGTCACATCTTAGGAAAAAACGGAGTTGGAAAATCTCAACTTGCCAAGGACTTTCTATTAAACAATAGTGGACGGATTGGAAAAGATATTAGTCAGAACATTTCTCTAATATCCAGTTCATCTAATATACCTAATGATGTTTCCAAGGACTTTTTAATAAACTTTTTAAATAATAAATTTGATTCCAAACTGATAAGTAAAATTGCTGTCTTACTGAACCTTGAAAATATTGACGGAAAAGTTCTAATTAAAAATCTTAGCGATGGTCAAAAGCAAAAACTAAAATTACTTAGCTTTTTGTTAGAAGATAAAAAAATTATCGTTTTAGATGAAATAACAAATGCCTTAGACAAAAAAACAGTAATGGAAATACATCGTTTTCTGAATGAATACATTCACGAAAATCCGGAAAAAATTATTATAAATATTACACATAACTTATCAGATTTGAAAGCCATTACAGGAGATTATTACTTATTCAATAATCAATCAATTCAAAAATATGATTCTATAGATAAGTTGATCGAAGTATATATAAATGAGTAAGTATATTGTGGGAGGGCAACGATGAAACTGGAGTTTAAAAAAAGTATTAATAACAAGGTTTTAATTATACTGGGATCTATGTTTCTGTTTGTTTTTTTACTCGGGTATTTTCTACCGATTGGAATAGACAGGGTTAGCAAAGTTACATATCATATATTCTTCTTTAGCTCCTATACAGTTGCTACAGAGTTTGGTTTTATGTTGTTTTCATTCGTTATAGCTTTCTTTATCAACAGGGAGTATACTAATAAAAATATTTTATTTTATAAGTTAATAGGGGAAAATATTTTTACCTTCTTTTATAAAAAAGTGGCGGTTTTGTTCATAGAATGTTTTGTGTTTATATTGCTCGGCTTATTTTTGATATCAATAATATATCACAACTTTTCACATTTTACTTTGTTGCTATTTTTATTTTCAGCTGTTGTTTTTCAATATATCGTCATTATTGGAACGTTTAGTATATTAAGCCCAAATATATTGATTAGTATTGGCATAAGTATTGTTTATTGGATAACGTCCGTTATTTTAGTAGCCATAAGTACGAAAATTTTTGGATTTATCGCTCCCTTTGAAGCAGGTAACACGATGTACGCACGAATAGATAAGGTGCTTCAAAGGGATAGTATGACACTTGATACCAAGGATATCTGGTCTATTGTGATATATTTAGCCTCTATTGTTATTATAAATATTATTATCCTAAGTCTTTCTAAAAAAAGATGGATTAAATTAGGAATCTAATAACCTATAGGAACTCGGCTAATATATTGTTCAACCATCAACGCAAAATTACTTTTTAACTAATAGGATGGAGATTAGCCACAATAAATTGGGATATTGTCTAAATTAATTTGAGGCTGCACCTCCTGGTACTATGAACGTATCAATTAAAGGAGGTGCTTTTCTTTGCCAAAACAAAAACTAACCATTGTCCCCGTAACATTACAAACTGAAAATGAAAATACTCCTGGAATAACCCCGCCCGTGCTGTCCTCGAAGCCTGCTTGCACGATCAAAACGGCAATCGCAGAGATTTCCATCTTCAACGACGTAGATAAGCACACCATTCAAACGGTCATGAAGGATTTGAAAAATCTATGAGATAGGACAACACAAGCATGAAAAACATTCATATAAACTTCTGGAAAACAGATATGCGGAAAGGTATTGATGGACTATATAAAATGAACTTAAGTTTTTTACATCAAGCCCGGGCGCCATTTGCATAAGGGTTACTTTGTACAGCAAGCAACAGAGCCGTGATATTTTATTCATTTTATATAGCAACGCTGATTCAATTAACCAACACCAAAAGGTGTATTCTAAATTTGCATATTTTTATCCCGCTTTGTCATTCGCTATGGTATACTAACGTTAACTTATATGCGAAAATTGGTGACTTTTATGGTTAATGCCTCTCCCAATAACGAGAAAATAATTTGACTTCTCGAGGAACAACTGACTTATTTAAATCCCGAGTTCGACAGTCACTAGGCAAACAAAATGCCTCTCGCCCCTTGATACAAAAGGGATCGGAGGCATTTGGGCACACTTCGGGCGTGTATCTAGGTGCGAGGGTGGATGCCTAGAATCTTTGGAGGAGGTTCCAGCCCTAGAGCCGCAAGGAATAGCGCTTGTTTGGCCGTCAGTTCGGTTCGTTGATAAAGGTCGCCGTTTTTTGAAGAAAAATGTCCAAGCATGAGACGCTCGCATTCGTCTCTTACTTTCGGCCACGATTCATGAGTTCGGATCTCCACGATCCGAACCAGCAAGAGAGCCAGCCAACTGAGCAGCACATGCGCCCGGATACGGTCTTCCAAGCGATGATACATGGGGCGCAGCTCGAGTGTTGATTTCAACGTCCGAAAGGCCTGCTCGATATCCACCAGTTGCTTATACCCAAGCGCGACATCCTCGGCAGACAAGGTGTCATCGGAGGTTCGGATGAGATATTTGCCATCGTACTTTTCCGCTTCACGAACCGCTTGCTTGTCGATGCGAAGCGTTCCATCCTTCAATTGACGCAAGTATTTTCCGTAGGACGGATGGGAACGCAGCCGGCAGGTGGCCTTATGATGAGCTTCATTGGGGAGTTGGCGAAGCCCCTCCAACTCCTCTTTCAGCGATTCGAGCAGCTTTTCCCGTTCCTTGCGTTGGCGTTCGGCTTCGCTGGGATTGTACACGAGAACATAGCGCTGACGCGCTTCTCCGTCGCCCACGATGATTTCTTTAATATGCAAGTTCTCGCGAACTTGTTGGTAGCGCCCGCGACGGTTTAGGGCCTCTTCGACGGCGGCCTTGCCGGACCGCATTTTTTCGCCGACAATGTAGTGTCCCCCGGCCTGTTGCAAGATTCGCAAATTCTCTTCAGACGAAAATCCGCGGTCCATCACGCTGATCACACGCCCAAGCTTCCAGCCAATCAAGTCTTGTTTCACCTGTTTGATGACCGTCATATCCATCGTATTGCCAGGCCATACCCAAGCGCGAATGGGGACTCCTTCCCGGGTAACGGCCAGTCCAATGACGATTTGGACCAAATCGGGACGCTTATCTTTGGAAAACCCCTGCTTTCGAAGCGATTCTCCTTCTGGTGTTTCGGATGGATCCACTTCGAAGTACGACGAAGTCGTATCAAAGTAAATCAAATCGACTTCCAGGTTCAATAAATCGGCCACGGCATGGAACACTTGGCGTTCCAATTCCGGCTGCACAGCCAGCAGCTCATCCATCGCCCGGTACAACTGGTGGCCGGCGACTTGGGGAAGATGAGGGATATGCACGTCTTTCTCCACCCACTCCTCCATCGCCAACTTGCTTGACGGATGAAGGGCACGATTCGCCACCATGGCAAAAATCAGCCGTTCCAACGGAATCTGATGATGTCGGGAGGCAAACAAGGAGTGGAGAATCTCTCCCAATCCCAGTTGTCTCCAGAGCTGATCCAAAAGCCAAGCGCCACCAAGGCGTTTGCTTGATTGAAACTGAAAGTCATCCGACACTTCTCCTGTCAACGTCTCGATTTCCCAAGCCTGCTCAGGAGAAAGGAATCGCGAAATGCTTTTGGCCAGACGCTCCAAGACAGCGCGATCCACCTCGTCTTCGCGCCCAAACGAATAAATCACCTTCGCTTTCGCATATTTGGCCTTCGGATCCCATTCGTTGTGAGCAAGCTGGAGATACGCCACGGTCGTTCCATCTTTGTTTTTGCGTGTTACTCGCCGTATGTACATGCCTATATTATAACCGATATTCAGCTGTTTTAAAAGTTAAAATAAACAAGTCGTGTGCCTATGAAATTCAGTGTTTTTTTCTAGGATCCGCATCGCGAAATCTTTGATATAACAGCATTTTGGCCATTTTCATTTGCCTAAAATGGCCTCAAAACTGTCGAACTCGGGTAAATCATACTAAATAATTCAAACGAATTATAAAGACACCTGGCATATTCAAAAAGAAATCACTGGCCGATTTCAAGTCATAAACAGAAAAGCATCCTTATTATTTTCATTTTTTCTATTGATAGGTGACTGGACAACCAGAACCTCCTATAATTTGCCGCAAGGATCAGAATGGCAACATAGGGGGTTTTCTTTTTTAAAAAGTGAAAACGTAGATGTCTTTCGTTTACGGAAATTTCAATTATTTTCTTCCTGCGGAAGTGTGGAAGCCGCTATACGACCCATTTTCAAACTCCCTATAGCAAACGATCGTTAGAAGATTCTATTATCTCAATTGAATTTGCGAAAGAACGCCCGCAAGACTTTGGTTATTCGATAACGGTTTATTCTTAAGAGAGAATGTTTTCACTTTTATTACGTTAAAGGCGAGTTAATTAATAAGAATAATAGAATTTATAATGAATGAGGAGGAAACTTATGTCTACTTATAACGATTCAAAGCTAAACGAAATTCTTGTAGCTATTAAAAATTTAGATTATGGATCCATATTAATTACGATACATGAAGGAGAAATTACCCAATTGGATATTACGGAGAAAAAGAGATTTCCTCTTACAAAAAATCGAGTCACTGATATTCAAAAATCAGCCTCTAAAAGATCATTCCGGTAAAAATTTTTTTATCGAACCTTAAGCCTTTTAAGCAGCAGATAGGCCAACTGAAAGAATAGACAGTTTATAACTGCTTTAGAACAAAACAGAAACGAAGATTCGTAATCATCATTTAAATTTGAAAAGGGGTATATTAAATGAGTTTAACTGTAAATCCTGTCGAACAGCTATACAATGAAGTGAAAGAATTTCGAAAAGCTGCGCATTCCGTTAATCCTTTATTTTTAAATCGCTGGTCTCCTCGCGCATTTTCCGATCGGAAAGTTTCTGATGAAGATTTGTATAGTGTACTTGAAGCAGCTCATTGGGCTCCTTCTTCCTATAATGACCAGCCTTGGCGTTTTATTGTGGCGAAAACATCTGAGCAATTAACAACTTTCCACCAATTTCTTCATCCTTTTAATCGAACTTGGGCAGAAAAGGCTCCCGTTCTTGTTCTAGTTGCTTCAAACAAACAAAGAGAGAATGGTGATCCTAATGGTGCACATGCGTTCGACACTGGCGCTGCTTGGGGATATTTAGCAATTCAGGCCACTTTGCTCGGTCTTGTAACACATGCCATTGGAGGATTTGATCGAGAGGAGGCTCGCAGATTGTTAAATATTCCGCAAAATTTTGATCTACATGCCGTGATTGCTATTGGTTATCAAGGCGAAAAAGAAATACTTGATGAAAACTTGCAGAAGCGTGAAAATCCAAATACGAGAAAACCTTTAAAAGAATTGGTTTTTGAAGGGAAAGTGAGCTCGTAAAATTCTTAAGATGAAGGGTTTCTATAATCCATTTCAGTGTGGATTTCATTCTAAATCAGAGTAGAGTTTGCTTATTGGAAAAATCTTGAGGCTGCTAGGTCATACTAATCCTCCTGTGCAATTGAACAAGTAGTCTTGATATGTTAAAATGAACAAAAATAGTCATTATTACGATTTTCGGGAAAATTTTTATAAAATCGAATCGTTATACACCACTAGGGGTGCTTTTGAAAAGCTGAGAGAGGCATAATGGCCTTAACCCTTATCACCTGAACTAGGTAATACTAGCGTAGGGAAGCGGTGTTGTCGTCATCTTTTTCGAAAGACATGCTTTGTTTTTCGATTGGATGATGCCGTCGCCACTTCTTTGAACAAGAAGTGGTTTTTTTATGCATATAAGGGGGAGAGTATTCGGTGAGCCAAAATTTACATCGGATTGTTGAACAAGTCGATCAACGAAAACCAGAATTGATTGATCTATTGAAAAAGCTTATTTCTTTTAGAACTCCTGCCCCGCCGGCCAGAAATACAAAAGAAGCGCAATCATTTGTGGCAGAATTCTTGAAGAACCTAGGTTTTAAGATTGATATGTGGGATGTTTATCCCGGTGATCCTAATGTGGTGGGAGTTTTAAAAGGAAAGAACTCCCAAAATTATAAGAGTCTGATTGTAAATGGTCATATTGACGTCGCAGAAGTGGATGAAAATGAGGACTGGGAAGTGAATCCTTTTAAACCAGTAGTGAAAGACGGAGTAGTAGTGGGGCGTGGTGCTGCAGATATGAAGGGCGGGCTAGCCGGAGCACTGTTTGCTATTCAATTGCTTCGTGAAGCAGAGATTGAATTGCCGGGGGATCTCATCTTTCAATCGGTTATTGGGGAGGAAGTAGGCGAAGCAGGAACGCTGCAATGCTGTAAACGCGGGTACAAGGCTGATTTTGCAGTTGTTGTAGATACAAGCGACTTACATATTCAAGGACAAGGCGGTGTTATTACCGGCTGGATCACTGTTAAAAGTAAAGAAACGTTTCACGATGCAATGAGAAGAAACATGATCCATGCCGGTGGGAGATTGTTTGGTGCAAACGCGATTGAAAAAATGATGAAAGTAATAGAGGGGTTACAGGAGCTGGAACGTCATTGGGCCGTAACGAAAAGTTATCCGGGATTCCCTCCGGGATCCAATACCATTAACCCGGCAGTGATTGAGGGCGGAAGACATGCCGCTTTTATTGCGGATGAATGCCGATTATGGATCACGGTCCATTATTATCCGAATGAATCTTATGAAGAGGTTGCAAAAGAAATCGAGGAGCATCTAAAAATGGTAGCTCAAGGAGATGTGTGGTTAAGAGAAAATCCCCCCACTTTTAAATGGGGAGGCACTTCCATGATTGAAGATCGCGGTGAAATTTTTCCATCGCTGGAAGTGGATCCTACGCATCCCGGAGTACAATTGTTAGCCCGTTCGCACCGAGACGTTTGTAAAACCGATCCTATCATAGATGTGTCCCAAACAGTCACTGACGGTGGATGGCTAGGTGAAGCCGGTATTTCTACAGCGATTTATGGACCGGGTGATTTGCACAACGCTCATGCTGTGAATGAACATCTATCGATTGATCAATTGGTCGATTATACGAAAGTCATGTTGACCTTTATTTATCAATGGTGTCATACGAAATCCGATGGACAAAAGGAGTGGCTATGATGAAATTTAGTAAAAGATTATACGAAAAAATACAACCTATTTGGAGAAAGAATCATTCTCATCCCTTTGTACAGGAAATGGGGGATGGCTCTCTTGATCCAAGAAAATTTCGATTTTATATGATTCAAGATTACCTATACTTGATTCAATATTCCAAATTATTTGCATTGGGTGCTGTTAAGGCTGATGATGTAGAAACAATGGGGAAATTTTCAGCGCTTTTGCACTCCACCATCAATGAGGAGATGTCTCTTCATCGCCAATATGCGAAACGATTTAACATTAGCGAAGAGGAGCTTGAAAAAGCCAAACCTTCTTCCACTACGCTGGCATATACGCATTATATGCTGCATGTCGGCCAAAATGGTACGCTTGCGGAACTTGTATCCGCTATACTTCCTTGTATGTGGAGCTATTGGGAGATTGGAAAAGAATTAAGCCGTTTGCCGGGGGCAAGTGATCATGAACTTTATGGGGAATGGATTCAAATGTACAGCTCGGAGGAATTTGGAGAACTCGCTCAATGGTGTATCCATCTTCTCGATGATCTTGCAGCAGGAAAACAAGAATCAGAACTTGCGAGACTGGAAGAAATTTTCTTGAACACGACTCGATTTGAATACATGTTTTGGGAGATGGCTTACAACGAGGAAATGTGGCCAACTGAACGGGAATGATAAAGTACTGACGACTTGCCGGAATATCATAAAACCCTCACGCTGTGCGATGAGTACTATTTTATATATGAAATAGATGGTGTAAAAAATTTTATGGATTATGCCGAAAATGATAGCTGAAATGACAGCTATAGATATCCCGAACGATGATTGGTGTTGATGAAAGTTGACGTTTCAAAGGATTTTTTCGTTTTAGAACGCATTCAGCAAACCATTTCCAGCCTCCCGGGAAAAGCGGGAGGTTTATAGGTAAAGAAAAGTTTTAAATATGAAGGAGATCTTCAATACAGTGGCGAATATGTTGGATAGGCTTAGAGGAACCTTACCCAAGTCATTTTTCATGCGTATAATGACATTGAATCCTCCTCATCATCAAAATGATAAAGCATTTATTAAACTCTTTTTATAGGCATCTGCTTAAAATGGAAGGTTACATACATACAAGTCCTGTACGGGCAATTTTGTGTCGTGTTTGGACATTCTTGCTGCGTTCTTGTTATAAAATGAATGGAAGGAGCTTCTGTTCGCGGGATGATTGAAATAAGCTATGAAAATGGTCAGATAAATCGTGATTGGGTGAAAAAATACTATTTTCAAAAAATACGTAGGGAGAGAAACTATGTCTTATAAAATCGTCTTTTTCGATATTGACGGCACATTAGTCAATAAAGATTCGACCATACCTCTTGACACAAAAGAGGCCATTCGAAAGCTGAAAGAGCGAAACATTGAAGTGTCTTTTGCGACTGGTAGAGCCCCATTTCATTTTCGTCATATTGCTGAAGAATTAAGAATTGATTCTTTTGTAAGCTTTAACGGTTCGTATGTTGTATATAAAGGGAAAGTCATCTTTGAAAAACCGATTCATCCCGCCAGTTTGGAACAATTGGAGCAATATTCCCATCGGTTCAACCATCCCATCGTTTATTTGAGCCATAAAGAATGCTATGCGAACAAAAAACAGCATCCCCATGTAGTCGAAAGTTTTCAATTTCTCAAGCTGGAGTCGCCTGGTTTCCAACCGCATTATTGGAAGGATACTAGTATCTATCAAGCATTGCTCTATTGCCAAGAACATGAAGAGATTCATTACCTTGAGAAATTTAACGATCTTTCTTTTATTCGTTGGCATCCGTTGTCGATGGATGTGCTTCCTTCCGATTTATCGAAGGCAAAAGGGATTGCGGCTATGCTGCAGCACTTGAAACTATCCCCTGATGATGCGGTAGCATTCGGAGACGGTTTAAACGATAAAGAAATGCTTTCTTATGTTGGAACGGGCATTGCGATGGGAAACGCCCATGAAGAGGTAAAGCCTTTTGCTGATTTCACGACCAAGCACGTGAATGATGGGGGTATTCGATATGGGCTGGAGTATTTAGAGCTGATTTAACGGTACGATGAGTTCAATCGGTGTGTATTTCTTACCATTTTATAGGGGAATATTGAACGGCTTTTTTGTCAGACGCTATACATTGCCCTCTAAAGAAGCAATTTTTTTCAGAAGAAAAGGGTTCAAACTAAAAAAATACTTACAGTTTAAAGCAGAATTCGATCTGGTTTTTAAAATGACGGCTTGTCGACAAAGTCAAAATTGCTTGACAGTCTGCAAGCCTTTTATTATTGGTTAATTCACAATGAATAAAAGTTTTATCTTAAACGTGTCATTGTTTCCTTGTAAGAATCATGATGTTGTTTTCCATTAGGCTATTCAATAGCCAAGACGTTTCAATAATAAGAGGGAAGACATTTTCTCTGTTGTCTTTGCGTTTGTATGCGTAAAAATCTTTCTTGAGAATATATTGTAATGGCAGCAAAGTTCGTTTATAATACGTTATAAATCGTAATCATTACGATTTATAACAAAAAGGAGGGATTCAATGTACTGGTTCTGAAACGATCATTATGTATGTATATTTTCATAATAAGCAAGTAAGCAGCCTATCTAGTAAATCGTAATGATTATAATTATCAATTAATGAATGTTGGATGATGAAAAGACTTATTTTTTAAAAGGATGAAAAAAATGGCTAAAAAATCAAAGATCGTGAAAGAAAAAAAACGTCAAGAAATGGTTGAGAAATATGCCGGCCTGCGCAAGGAATTAAAGGAAAAAGGAGATTATGAGGCATTGCGAAAGTTACCGCGTGATTCATCTCCAACGCGATTGAGAAATCGATGCGAAATAACTGGGCGGCCACGTGGATACTTAAGAAAATTTAAAATGTCACGCATTGCTTTTCGTGAGTATGCTCATAAAGGACAGATTCCGGGCGTGAAAAAATCAAGCTGGTAATTTTCTTTGATTCAATGGACTAAGATTTAGAAGTGAAATCATTTTTGCAATGAATAATCGTGTTCTTTTCTTTTTCAAGAAAGTAAAAGAATAAAGAATAGAACTTTTACTTGACTACACTGTAGTTCTAATAGTATTATTCTAACACGACAAAATCGTAATCATTTTGATTTGCGAATATCCATTCCATTTAAGATAAATCGATAAAAAAGGAGAAAAGAGGATGAAACGCTTCCGATTCAAGGTTTTCTTGGCATTGCTGATGTGTTCATTAGCGATTGCAGGATGTAGCAACAATGAAAGCCAATCTAGTTCGAAAGATTCTAAGCTACATATTGCGACTACATTCTACCCTATGTATGAATTTACGAAAAACATTACAAAAGACAAAGCGCAAGTAGATCTTTTAATTCCTGCCAATGTAGAGCCGCATGATTGGGACCCATCTCCTAAAGATATCGAAAAAATTCAAAAATCAGACCTGCTGATTTATAACAGCCCTGAGCTGGAAACATGGGCTCCTGATCTCCAAAAAAGTATAAATAATGTAAAATTTGTGAATGCTAGTAAAGGGATTTCTTTGATAAAAGGGGCTAAAGAGGAAGAAGAAGGAGATAAAGGATCTCATTTAGATCCTCACGTATGGCTGGATCCGGTATTAGCTCAAAAAGAAGTGGAAAACATTACGAAAGCCATTGTGGCAAAAGATCCTGAACATAAAGCCTATTACGAAAAAAACAGTCAAGCATACATTCAGCAACTGAAACAACTTGATCATTTATACCGCACGACACTTGAAAAAGCACCAAAAAAGGAATTTATTACACAACATACTGCTTTTAGTTATTTAGCCAAAGAGTATGGGCTGAAACAAGTTCCCATTTCGGGAC
Organism: Bacillus sp. FSL W8-0102; assembly: GCF_038007225.1. Taxonomy (NCBI): domain Bacteria; kingdom Bacillati; phylum Bacillota; class Bacilli; order Caryophanales; family Bacillaceae; genus Bacillus; species Bacillus sp. FSL W8-0102. The sequence continues at coordinate 2,615,314 of NZ_JBBOWT010000001.1, read as the reverse complement.
TTACTCCTGAACAAGAGCCTAGTCCGGCACGATTAGCGGAACTCAAAAAATTTGCCCAGAAGCATCAGGTGAAAATCATTTATTTTGAAGAGATTGCTTCACCTAAAGTAGCTCAGACTTTGGCGAATGAGGTAGGTGCGAAAACAGAGGTATTAAGTCCTTTAGAAGGTTTAACCAAAGAAGAGCAAGATAAAGGTCTTAATTATGTGAAAATCATGAAAAGAAATCTAGACTCTTTGAAAAAATCATTAGTGAATCCATAATTTTGTGCAGAGGTCATTAATTTTATAAGTGTGCGTCTTTCAAAATAGGCGCCCACTTTTTATTTGTTCTATAGGAAAGGGGGAGAAGCTGTTGAAATTAGTATCTTTAGATCATGTTGTTTTTGGATATTCGCATACTCCCGTTTTAAACGGAGTGTCCTTTGAGATTCATAGTGGGGAATTTGTAGGAATTACAGGACCAAATGGAGCTTCTAAATCAACGATGCTGCGTGTGATGCTAGGCTTGCTAAAGCCTTGGAAAGGAACGGTTACCATCAGCAAACAAAATATTCAAGGAAAACGATTAACCATCGGATATGTGCCTCAACAAATCGCCTCATTTAATGTTGGATTTCCAAGCACCGTATTAGAGTTAGTTCAATCGGGAAGGTTTCGACGCGGGAAGTGGTTAAAGAGATTGAGTCAAACCGATCATAAAAAAGTAGAAAATGCGTTAAAAATGGTGGGAATGTGGGAATTTCGCCATCATAAAATCGGGGATTTATCAGGTGGTCAAAAACAAAAAATTTGTATTGCACGAGTATTGGCATCTGATCCGGATTTACTCGTATTGGATGAACCTACAACAGGAATGGACTATGAAAGCCGGCAAGGTTTTTATAAATTTATGCATCACCAAGTCAAACAACATCATCGCACGGTCATTATGGTGACTCATGAGCAGAATGAAGTAGAACCATATTTAGATAAAATCATCCATTTAGAAAGGGGAGAGCAAGGCGGATGGAAATGTTTAACCTGGAATTCATGCAACGGGCGTTTTGGGCTGGCGGATTAATTGCCATTATCGCTCCAATGCTCGGAGTTTTCCTTGTTTTAAGGAGACAAGCTTTAATGGCTGATACATTATCTCATATTTCTCTAGCCGGGGTAGCCATTGGATATTTCATCCATTCGCCTATTATACTGTCCAGTATTTTAGTCGTTATCGCAGGAGCCATTGGAATTGAATATATGAGGAGGGCGTATCGAACCTACTCAGAAGTATCCATCGCTATTTTAATGGCAGCAGGTTTGTCATTCGCTTTGTTCCTGTTAAGCTTGACAGAAGGCGGAATGACCACAAATATTGAACAATATTTGTTTGGCTCGATTGTGACCATTACGGATCGGCAGTTATATGAAATGATAGGAGTCACAATACTCTTGTTGCTTTATTTTCTTTTTTTAAGAAGGCCTTTATATTTGCTTACATTCGATGAAGATACTGCTTTCACCAGTGGGGTGAATACGAACCTTTTATCGCTGTCTTTTAGCGTCATGACAGGATTGTGCATTTCAATTATTATCCCCATGGTTGGAGTGCTTCTAGTCTCAGCACTATTGGTTCTGCCCGCTGCTTTTGCTATCAGAATGGCAAAGGGATTTAAAATGGTGTTCATCACAGCGATTGCAGTAGCAGGAATCAGCATCTTTTCCGGACTTATTTCATCCTATAAGCTGGGGACTCCACCCGGGGCGACGATTACATTATTGCTTGTTGTCATTTTATTGGTTGGATTTGTGATTCAAAAATTATTATTACAAATGAAGAGATTCATAACACATCAACCTAAAAATATGGATTCCTGATATTCCTAGAACAAAATGAATTCATTACGCTCTTTCCAACTTTTTCTGTTCAAATATTTGATTTATCAAGTATTGTATGTGTCAAGGAGCTTAAGCAAGAACTCTTGCTTAAGCTTTTATACTTTATGCTCGCATTCTGCCTGGCTATCTCTTTTGAAAGATATTAGTTATAAAGATGCAGGTAACAAGGCCTCCGTTTGATTAGAAGGATGGAAGAAGCCCGATAGGTTTAACTTAATCTTGTTTAATATTTTCTGAAAAAACAAAATATTTTATATAGAAATGGCTTTCTTCATTCAATCTTTACATTGTTTTTCATTGATTATTTTCGTTCTGTCAGCCGCAAAAAAGAATATATATAGTAATAGGTTTGGTAAATAGTAATCATTCCGATTTAAAACTGCTTTGGTGAAGACTTTTTCAGTTTAAGAAAGTATTGCGATCAACATCTAATCTAAATGCGATTTAAATCTTTATTGGAAAAGGAGCAGCAAAATGAAAAAACCCGTTTATATCATGAGTGGATTTTTAGGAAGCGGAAAGACTACAGTTCTTCTGAATCTAATGGAAGCATGCAAAAAAAGAAATCAAAAACCGGCTATCATTCTGAACGAACTGGGGTCGGTCAATGTCGAAAGCCATTTATTCGAAGATCAGCGTGTCATTGAAATATTAGACGGATGTATTTGTTGTACCATTCAATCCAATTTTAAAGAAACATTAGATCAGCTAATGAAAGAACGGGAAACGTTTGATGTTTTATTCATTGAAGGAACAGGAGTAGCAAATCCGATTGAATTAATGGAAGTTCTGTTACAGCCAACATATAGTAAAGTATTTGACATTTTCTCCATTATTAGCGTCATTGATGCAGGAAACTTTTTATCCCATCTTAGCATTTTCTCCTCGTCTTCAGAGTTAATTCAGCTTCTGAAAGATCAAGTTCAATGTGCAACTTATATTGTTATGAATAAATTAGACCAAGTGTCTAAAAATAAACTTCATAAAATCGAAGAAAAGCTTCATCAATTGGTGTCAGAAGAAGTTCCAATTCACTTTACTACTTTTGGAAAAATTCCTATTAATGAAGTATTTATGAAGCGTTTTACGATCAATCATTTGTCTCATGACAGAAAAGGTGATGTTCATGAATACGTTCATCATCATGCATTCATTGAAGCAGTGAGAATTGAAAATGTGTCTGCTGCATCTAAAAAAACGTTGGTGAAATGGCTGAACTCTCTTCCCGATGAGTTGTATCGCGCCAAAGGAATTGTCAGATTAGAGGGGAAAGAAGATTTCTATCAAGTACAATATGCACCTAAAAACGTGAGAATGTACCCTATTCGTACAAGAAATCAAAATATGATTCCGAGTATGATTTTCATTGGAGAACATTTCGCTATTCAAAAAATAAAAGAACAGTTTGAACATGAGTTCTCTTCATGACCATAACTTTTTGTCATATAGGGAGAGAAGCTATTTGGAGGTTTCTTTTGCCTAAAAAGGTTTTCTTCTAAATGTCGACAAACTCATCTTCTCAAGTTGGGTTTGTCTTTTTTGAGAGGTGGCAAGGGAAACAATTCCATACACCAATATATAAAATTTAAAGGGATTTTTCCGTCCGTTGAAATGGGTTGATCGTTATGCGGCTTTTGCTCTATTCCTTGGGGAAAAGCTATGTTTGATTTGATAGGGAATCTTCTATTAGTTTCGGTCATTTTTTATCCGATTTTTCATAGACTATTAAAAAAGTGATCAAGATTGGCGGAGGAAAAACAATGATCGTTTCCTATTTGTACACTTTCGTAAGAAATATTATTGGTTTTTTGCTATTTATTTGTCTGATCTATTTGTTTATTCATGACCCATCCAAAATCGACATTGCCTTGCCGGATTCTATCAAAAATCAAATGACTATTTTTCTGAGTATTTTGTTGGAATCCTTTCCTTTTATTCTTATAGGTGTCTGTTTTTCCGCTTTGATACAAATTTTTATTCCTGAAAAGGTCATCCAAAGGATATTTCATAAACGAGGACTTTTCATGTTATTACCGGCTGCACTATTAGGTCTAGTTTTTCCAATATGCGAATGTGCCATCATCCCGGTCATTCGGCGATTCATTCAGAAGGGGATGCCGCCGTATATCGGAGTCACGATTTTAACGGCAGTTCCTATTATAAATCCGATTGTTTTCTTTTCTACCTATTATGCTTTTCAAGGTCAACGAGAAATCGTATACCTCCGAATGGGACTGGCTTTTTTCATTTCCATTGTCCTTGGCATTTTGATGTTTATCTGTTTTCGCCGCTACAACCCTATAAGAAATAGGAGAGAGGTAGTCGTACAAGGAGAGGAAAAGATAGAGGATTATCCTAATAAAGGAAAACAGTTTCTATATCACGCAATAGATGAGTTTTTTGAAACAAGCAAATACGTAATCATCGGATCTTTATGCGTTGTCATTTTTCAATCTTTTGTGAAAAGAGATTGGCTGTTATCGTTAAGTCACCATGATCATGCGTCTCCTATTATCATGATGGGAATGGCCTATCTTCTCTCTATTTGTTCAGAGTCTGATGCCTTTGTAGCCAAAACGTTTGTGAATACATTTTCTTATAGTTCGATTCTGGCCTTTTTAGTATTTGGACCGATGTTAGATTTGAAGAATACTCTTATGTTATTTTCTTACTTTAAAACACCGTTTGTTTTGACTCTCATTCTGTTTATGGTTGCAGTGGTTTATCTTTCCGTTCTTTATTTACAAACAGCGCATTTATAGGGGAGAGAAGGAGCTTGAAAAACGTTTTTAGCGAAAGATTTCATGCTTATCTTCGAGGGCTGATTTTAATAGGATTTGCTTTGTTATGGCTGAAATTGTTATTAACCGATCAAATATTGAATTATATTTCTCCCAGAATGTTACCTTTAATCTCATGTTCAACTTTATTATTTTTGATTTTAGGCATTATTCAAATTGTACGAAGCACTTCTGATGAGGAGACAAATTATCATTGCCAGTGTGGTATTGATCATCAAGAAAATTCTTCGTTTGCCCAAAATATAGGTCTGTATTCCATGATGTTTTTTCCTCTTCTTATAGGATTTGTTTTTTCAAACCATGTTATGGAAAGCTCTGCTGTGAAGAATAAAGGCATCCAATATAGCCTAGTGAAGCAAAAAGATGATTCAAAAAATCTTTCCGGCAGCAGCAGTGCCCATTCTGCAAAGAACGAGAGTGGAAATTTAAACGTTGCAAACGATGGATCAGCAGGAAAAAGGACAATCGTTGTAAATGATGCCCATTATGTTGACACCCTCAGTATGATCGATGAGAACCTGGATCATATGGTAGGGAGAAAAGTGGAAATAACAGGATTTGTGTATCGCGAAGAACAATTTCGTCCCAATCAATTAGTAGTTGCCCGGTTTGTTGTTTCTTGCTGCATAGCCGATGCTTCTGTCTATGGATTATTGGTAGAGGGAGACAATCTGGCCAACTATAAAAAAGATACATGGGTCAAAGTAACCGGTATTTTATCTAAAGTGAATTATCAAAATAATATATTGCCTAAGTTAAAGTTAGAAGATATTCACGTTGTTCCTCGACCGAAAAATCCTTATGTTTACGAAACATATAAGCAAATTGAATAATTTTTCCATGTTATGGCGGTTTTGGGTTCAAATTCTAATCCGTGTTATACATCATGATAAGACCATTCAGGAGTTGGTATGGGCAACAGGTGCTCTGCAGCGAATTTCTTCCTCATTGTTTTGTCTTATTTTGTTCAGTACTTAGCCTCATCGTAAAATCAATCCGCTTTTTTCATGGAATGATGAGTCCATAAGCACTATTTGTATGAAACGCAGAAATGAAAGTATATCCTCCGAAATTTGTTCATTCTATCAAAATGACTGGACCATCTTTTAATCAGGGAAGAGTCATGTAAAAATCGTACTGCACGCAACCCCATTCTTTATTGCTTGCTTCAGGTCGATTCAAGTATAGAGAAAAGAAGAGGGTTGCGTGTTTTCTTTTTACCGAGATATAGATCCGTTTGAAAATAGATTTTCCGAAAGCAAAGGAAGAAATGCCGCAAAACGGGAACAGCTTCTGGTGACGGATTGATGACTTTCCTATAGATGAAAGAAAATTATTTTAAGCCTGTATTGGCTTTGACCGTCACTTCAGCGAATTTTTTGTCATCTCGTTTTGGCGACAAAACGGTACCTAAATAAGCTCCTAAAAATCCGATTGGCACGGATATGATGGCAGGATTGGTTAATGAAATAAGCGGTTTTCCGACTATAATCGCGGCGCCTGGTTCCGGAGCGATCACGTTTGGACTTATGATGACGAGTATAAGGGATGAAGCCAGACCGGAAAGCATTCCTGTAATGGCTCCTGCCGTATTAAACTTTTTCCAGTAAATCGTAAATAGAATGACGGGCAAGTTGGCGCTGGCTGCCACGCAAAATGCTAATGAAACAAGAAAGGCCACATTCATTTTTTGAGCAAATAAAGCTAAAATGATGGATAATGCAGCGACGGAAATACAAGAATAACGAGCAGCTGACACTTGTTGTTTTTCCGTTATGTTTCCTTTTTTGATAATCTGCCCGTAAATATCATGTGCAAAAGCGGAAGCCCCCGATAAAACGAGCCCGGCTACAACCGCTAAAATCGTTGCAAAAGCGACGGCAGATACGAAAGACATGAGGAAGTCTCCGCCCAACACTTGCGCCAGTAACGGAGCGGCCATATTCCCTGCTGCGTTCGCTTGAATGATTTTTTCGGACCCGACAAAGGCAGCGGCGCCGAAGCCCAGAAAGATGGTCAAAATGTAAAACAATCCCACGACCCAAGTGGCCACAGCGACAGAACTGCGGGCCGTTTTTGCGTCCTTTACGGTGAAGAAGCGCATTAAAATATGAGGAAGGCCTGCTGTTCCAAGTACTAATGCCAGCGTAATCGAAATCGTATCGATCGGATCTTTATATTTAATTCCCGGATGCAAAAAGTTTTCGCCATGAGGTGTAGCGTTTTTTACTTCAGTAAACATATTGAATAGGTTAAAATGAAATTTCATTAAAACTAAGAAAGAAATAATGACCGTTCCAAGCATTAACAAGGCGGCTTTAATGATTTGCACCCAGCTTGTGGCGGTCATTCCGCCGAACAGCACGTAAATTGTCATCATGATGCCGACAATTAAAACGGCGATCCAATAATCAATGCCGAGCAATAATTGGATGAGTGCTCCCGCCCCGACAAGTTGGGCGATCATATAAAAGATCACGATGGCAATAGTGTTGATGGCGGCAACCGCGCGGATTTTCTTTTGGTTGAACCTAGCGGTAATCATGTCTGCCAAAGTATATTTTCCAAGGTTTCTCAATGGCTCCGCCACGATGTACAGAACAACTAAATAGGCAACAAGATAGCCAATACTGTAGAAAAACCCGTCAAATCCGTTTAAGGCAATCGCTCCGGCAATTCCCAAAAAGGATGCGGCAGACAAGTAGTCGCCCGCAATCGCCAAACCGTTTTGCCAGCCGTTGAGTCCGCCGCCGGCTGTATAAAACTCGCTAGCCGTTTTGGTTCTCTTCGCTGCCCAGTACGTAATCACAAGGGTAATGCCTACAATAATAACAAATAAAATAAATGCCGTTATACTCATACGTTACTCCCCTTGTTTTTATATTCTTCCAAAATGTTTCCTGCCATATCATCGAATTTGTTTGCCTTTTTGACATATACCGTACAAAGCGTCCAAGTCATGATAAATTGGGCAAAGGCGAAAATCCAAGCCCAAGAAATATCGCCGATGGCATAGTGGTTTAACATTTTAGTAAATGAGGTTAGAAAAGGAAGCGCAAAGTAAAAAACGAGAAAGAATACTGTGAGTGGTACAAGAAATTTTCTTTTTGATTTAACAAGATGTTGAAATGGTTCGCTGGCAGCGATTTTTTCGTAGTCGATCGTTGTGCTTTCCAGCGGGGATGATGATTGCAACTCTTTGTTTTCCATATTCGTCACTCCTTTATAAATGATTCAGTTCTGAAATCGCTTACATATATCAGAACCATGAGTTTATTTTAAAAAAACAATGGTCCATACGCAATATATTTTTAGAAAATTTTGATAATTTAAGTGGATATTTTCATTCTCAGCCGTTATGCTTTATAGTTTCTGGGGCAAGGAGTACTTTAGTAAAATTCGAAATAAGCACCTACTCATGGATTGGAGAAAAACTCAACTAGTCCTTTTATATGATAAGGAAGCCTTTTTGACATTTCTTGTATGCATCACAAAATAATGAGGACAAAAAATAAGTATCGATAACCGAAAAGTGGCGAATCATAACCATTAGGGAGGGATACTAATATGGCTCAAGATGTTCTTTGTGAAGTTCATAATTGTAAATATTGGAGCAATGGAAACAAATGCAGTGCAGATACTATTTATGTGGTCAGTCACAAAGGAAAACAGGCATCGAGTACTGAAGAAACAGATTGTAAAACATTTAGACCGGAAGCTTAATTCGCTAAGGGGTAGCCAATATTTGGTTACCCTTTATTGTTTTTAGATGATTTACATTCGAATTTGAATCATTCATTTCTTATTTTATGGCTTTTATCCCAATCATATGGAATTCATTTTCTCATTCCATTATTGGAAGAGGACAAGAGTAGGTACTTTGTCATTCAATTCTATTAATGGATGACGGGGTTAGGTTTCCGTTTTGAATTTGATTTTTAAGAGTGAAGCTTGAAAACAACAGAAACTAGGAAAAATTAAAAGATTTAAAACCTTTTTAAATAATATACCCTTTTTTCTAATTAAGGAAAAAATTATCATTTTTTCAAAAAGATATTGACTATGATAATCATTATCAATTAAGATAATACTTGCAATCGATAATGAAAATCATTCTCAATATATGAATAGAAACCCCCTCTTTCTGTTATGAATGGAGAATGAGAAAAATAAAGGAGTGGTGAAGGATGAAAGCACCTGTTTTTACACATGTAGGAAATCAAGACCTATTGGCGATGCAAGAAAAAAGAGAATCGAATGCCAGGTCATATCCAAGAAGACTCCCTCTTGCGATTAAAAGAGCTGAAGGCATTTATATAACAGATATGAACGGCAAGCAGTACATTGATTGTTTGGCAGGTGCGGGTACGCTGGCATTGGGTCACAATCATGAAGTGATTCGAGAAGCCATTGAAAAAGTCCTGCAAGCGTATGTACCATTACATACGCTTGACCTAACCACACCAATTAAAGAAGCCTTTATTGATGAACTATTTGCTTCTTTACCTTCTTCGTTTGCTGAAAAGTCAAAAATCCATTTTTGTGGACCAACGGGAGCTGATGCAGTCGAAGCTGCTTTGAAACTTGTGAAAACAGCAACGGGAAATCGAACGATATTATCATTCCAAGGAGGGTATCACGGTTCGACTCATGGAACGTTGAGTATCTCCGGAACGAAAAATCCTAAAAAGAAGATTCACGCGCTTGTTCCTGATACTCATTTTCTTCCGTATCCGTATGCATATCGCTGCCCGTTTGGCATAGGAGCGGAAGGACACCGTATCAGCAGCACATACATTGAACATTTATTAGACGATCCAGAGAGTGGAATCGTTTCTCCGGCAGGAATTATTGTGGAAGTGGTTCAAGGAGAGGGAGGTTCGATTCCAGCCCCGATCGAATGGCTCAGAGAACTTCGACGAATCACTAAAGAACGTAATATTCCTCTTATCATTGATGAAGTGCAAACGGGGATCGGTCGAACGGGAAAAATGTTTGCTTTTGAACATGCAGGAATCGAACCGGACGTTCTTGTTTTATCCAAAGCCATCGGAGGAAGTTTGCCTTTATCCGTCGTTCTTTATGACAGAAGTCTTGATCAATGGGAGCCGGGAGCCCATATTGGAACGTTTCGCGGAAACCAAATGGCAATGGCAACGGGAAAAGCCACTATACAGTTTGTGAAAGAACATCACTTGCCAGAGCATGCTCATGAATTAGGACAATATGCCATGGGGCAATTAAAACAAATGCAAAAACAAGTTTCTTCCATCGGTGATGTAAGAGGCAGGGGTCTTATGATCGGGATTGAAATCATTGATCCGACCAAACAGCCAAATGCGATCGGAAGTTACCCTGCCAATCCAGAGCTTGCCAAGAAGATTCAGCAAGAATGTTTTAACCGCGGGTTGATTTTGGAAGTTGGGGGTCGTTTCAGCTCCGTCATTCGACTGTTGCCGCCGTTAATTATTTCAAAAGAACAAATCGGTGATGTGTTGCAGCGGTTTTATGAAGCCGTAATAAATGCTGAATCTTATTTTGGATTGCGCTAGAAGGTGATGGGCATGAATTCCAATTTTCAAAAATGGTTTCTTCATCCTGACGGTAAAAGCGAGAAAACCTATCGCTTACTCATGGATGAGATCATGACATTAATATGTGAACAAACGAAAAAGGCGAAAAAGCCGTTTTCCGGGACAAGCTGTTTGGAGATAGAGGAAAAAGTGAAGGAGGCGCTCCACATTCCAATCGCCGGCCAAGAAGTAGCGAAAGTGATGGCGGAAATTCAAGACGTTATTGTGGGAGATTCGTTATGGATTTCCCATCCTTCCGCTATGGCACACCTGCATTGTCCCCCTTTGCTTCCATCGATTGCGGCAGAAACGATGATTGGAGCGTTAAATCAGTCGATGGATTCATGGGATCAAAGCCCCTCTGCTACCTATGTGGAAGAGGCGCTTGTGAAATTTTTTACTCAAAAAATTGGCTATTCTCATGAAGCTGATGGTGTGTTTACAAGCGGGGGCACTCAATCTAATTATATGGGATTGCTGCTTGCTCGGAATAAAGCATGTGAAACGTACTTCAAGGTGAATGCCCATCAAAAGGGTTTGCCATATGAAGCAAATAAGCTGCGCATCCTTTGCTCGGAGCATGCTCATTTTACTGTGCAGCAGTCGGCCGCACAGCTTGGATTGGGAGCGAATGCCGTAGTGACAGTATCGACAGATGATCAGCAGAAGCTGTCCATAGATGATGCGAGGGACAAACTGAAAAAGCTTCGTCGAGAAGGATTGATTCCTTTTATGATAGTAGCGACAGCAGGGACAACAGATTTTGGAAGCATTGATAGTATAAGTGAGACGGCACGATTGGCAAAGGACGAAGGATTATGGCTTCATGTCGATGCCGCCTATGGCGGAGCGCTTCTCTTTTCACATCAATATCGGTCTTTATTAGATGGATTGCATTTGGCTGATTCGATCACCATCGATTTTCATAAGTTATACTATCAATCCATCAGCTGCGGTGCTTTTTTTGTGAAAAATAAGCAAGATTTTCACCGTATTGCTTATCATGCGGATTATTTGAATCCTGAGGAAGATCAGGAAAAAGGGATGATCCACCTTGTTGAAAAAAGTGTTCAGACAACGAGGCGTTTCGACGCTTTGAAATTATGGATGACTTTCAAATTATTAGGGACCGATCTCTTGGGGCAGATGATTGATTATACGATTGATTTAGCGAAAGAAACGGCATCGCTCATGAAAAAAGATCCTTGTTTTGAAGTACCGGTCCATCCGGAAATGAATGCCATTCTGTTCCGCTATTTACCGTCACAACGTATGGAAGACCGAAAGTATGTGGATGAAATGAACCGTAAGATGCAGCAAGCCCTTTACGAAAACGGCGAGTTGATTATAGCCAAAACAAAACAAAATGGAAAACTATATTTAAAATGCACGATGCTTAATCCGCTTAATACGATCGATCATATGAAGCAACATATAGAACGGATGAAGAGATTGGGAGAAAAAATAGAGAAAGAGCAAGGAGAGAAAAGGCATGAATATTCCATTCATTACGAGCCACATTACGATGCAAAACTTAATTAATTGTTATGTAAAAGAGACGGGAAGAGGGGAATGGAAGCATCCGGATGACATTCCTGTTCAAGTCCAAATACCAGATATTCCCTATGTATTAGTACTTTCTTTTGGTCAGCAGTCTGTTACAGTATATGTTCCTGTTCAGTATAAGTCGCCAACAGGCCGCCACCTCTATTCATCTCCTATTTATTATCAATTGAGAGATGGGGAAATGGAAGAACTCGACTATGTCACATTGGCTTTGTTGATTCAAAAAGAATGCAGACTCGAATCGGACAAGCCCATTCATTCAGACGAACTGATCCTTCGTATCCTTTTAAGCTATCAGAATATGAAAACCATTCTTACAGAAAGAAAGGATATAGAAGAATGCTATCAAAAAGAAAAAACCTACCTCCAATCGGAACAGTCATTGATCGTCGGACACCAGCTCCATCCGACGCCGAAAAGCCGACAAGGAATCGATGAAGATGAAGAGCATATCTTTGCTCCTGAACGAAAAGGAGCTTTTCAGCTTCATTATTTTCGAATTGTGAATGAACTGGTGGAAGAAGATTCTGTATTGGCAAAAAAGGCATCCACTCTTATTAAAGAAGAACTGTTGTATGATCCTTTGGTTTCAAAAGCTTTTAAAGAAAAATATTGTCAGAAAGATGGTTTTTCTCTTATACCAGTTCACCCGCTTCAGGCAAGGAAGCTTTTGGGGAATGAATATGTGTGTGACCTGATCCAATCAGGGAAAATGGCTTATCTTGGACCTCATGGAAGAAAATATTATCCAACTTCTTCCGTACGGACTGTATACCACCCAGAGGCAAAGTTCATGTATAAATTTTCGATTCCGGTGAAAATCACCAATTCGTTGCGTGTTAATAAGCGAAAAGAGCTGCATCGCGGGGTGGAAGTGAGTCGTTTGCTTCACGGAGAGATTCGTGAACAATTACAAGAACAGCACCCTTCATTTCGCATTATTGAAGATCCTGCTTATATTTCGTTAAAATCCGATTCTTATGAAACTGGATTTGAAGTCGTCATTCGTGATAATCCATTTCAAGAAGGAAATGAACTTCGGACTACTTTATTAGCGGCGTTATGTCAAGACCATATTACAGGAGGACGTTCCCATCTAACCAACATCATTTTGGACATTGCACATCGAGAAGGGACTTCCGTTGCGGAAGTGAGCGAGGAGTGGTTTGCTCGTTATTTAGAGATCAGTTTGCGGCCTCTTTACTGGTTATACGAAATGTATGGGATTGCCTTAGAAGCCCATCAGCAAAACTCCATCGTCAAACTGGACGAAGAAGGTTATCCATCCACTTTCTATTATCGCGATAACCAAGGCTATTATTTTATGAGATCAAAAGCGGAAGCTCTTAAAGAACTGGTTGGCACTTTAAACGAAAAAAGCGACACAGCATGCGACGATGCTATTGCAAAGGAGCGTTTTTGCTACTACGTATTGTTTAATCATTTATTTGGTTTAATCAACGCGTTCGGAGTGAACCGTTTAATAGATGAAAACCGTTTGTTGATCATGGTTAAAGAAGAGTTGAATCAATTAAAAGCTCAACTGGGTGATCGTACGAATTTGATAGAATCTCTGCTAACGGAAAGAGAGCTGCCGAGCAAGGGGAACTTACTGACAAGAGTGCATGATATGGACGAGCTTGTAGGGTCTCTTGCATCGCAATCCGTTTATGTTCGAGTACCTAATCCAATCGTTGCTGCGGTGGGTGAATGGCATGAAGTGTAATATCATGGCTCAACAGAGCTATCCATTTGAAAGGTATGATCCCGTCATTCAAAAAAAGATTACATTTCGGCCGGTTCGTTTAGAAGAAGATGTGAGTCGGCTTCATTCATGGATGCATGAGCCGCATGTCATTCCCTTTTGGAACTTAAATATCCCTTTTACCGAGTATAAAGCACATTTACAGAAATTTCTGCATGACGATCATCAAATACTTCTCATTGGAGAAATGGACGGAATTCCAATGAGCTATTGGGAGTCCTACTGGGTGAAGGATGATATTATCGGGAAATATTATCAATTTGATGAATATGATCAAGGCATTCATTTATTGATTGGACCAAAGGAGTTTTTGGGAAAAGGCTACATTTATCCATTATTGTTAACCATTTTGCATAAAAAATTTCAAGTACAAGAAACGACTCGCATTGTGGCCGAGCCCGATGTGAAAAATGAAAAAATGATTCATATATTCCAAAAATGCGGTTTTCAGCCCGTAAAGGAGGTCGATCTCCCTGATAAAACAGGATTATTTATGATTTGTGAGAGGAAAGGATTTGAAAAAAGATGGACAGATTGGCAAGAGAACAAATTTTAGATGTGATTGGCGTCGGAATCGGCCCTTTTAATCTTGGATTAGTTGCTTTACTGGAAAAAACAGATTGTCGTTCCTTATTTTTTGATCGAAAAGATCAATTTGACTGGCATCCGGGAATGTTGTTGGAGGGAACGACTCTGCAGGTACCTTTTATGGCAGATGCCGTAACGATGGTCGATCCAACAAGCCGTTTCAGCTTTCTCAACTATTTACATGAGCATAACAGGTTGTATCGTTTTTACTTTTTTGAAAAATTCCTAATCCCACGTACAGAATACAATCACTATTGTCAATGGGTGGCCAGCCATCTTCCACAGCTTCAGTTTGGATGTGAAGTAGAGAACATTGAGCAAACAGAAGAAGGATATTATCGAGTGACCGTTTATTGCCAGAAAGAAAAGGAAAGAAAAACGTATCACACAAAACATGTAGTAGTAGGCGTAGGAACGAGACCGTACGTTCCCGATAAGTTTCAAAACGTTCTTGGTGATCGAGTTTTTCATTCTGGACAGTATTTGACCAAGCGAGATAATATTTTGAACGCGAATTCGATTACGGTGATTGGATCCGGACAGAGTGCAGCGGAAATTTTCCACGACTTATTGTTAAAGCAGCCGGAACATGATTACCAGTTGAATTGGTTTACAAGATCCAAAGGATTTTATCCGATGGAATATTCTAAACTTGGTCTCGAGCATTTTTCGCCAGATTATACACGATATTTCTATAGGCTGCCGAAAGAAAAGAAAAAAGAAGTTTTGAGCAAACAAGCGCTGCTTTACAAAGGGATCAGCTTTAAGACCATTGCCGACATTTACGAGTTATTGTATGAACGGACAGTGGGAAATAAAGTGCTGAATGTTCATCTGCAAGCATTAACTGAATTAGTGTCTATAGAAGAGTGGGATCATCTATATCGTTTAACGCTGTACCAACATGAACAAGAAAAGAGTCACCAATTGAATACGGATGTTGTGATCCTGGCAACGGGATATCATCCTTATATCCCGGATTGTTTGCAAGGAATCAAGCATATCGTGGATTGGGATGAGGACGGACAACTTGTCATTCAGGAAAATTATAAAGTGAAGTTGAACAAGGAAGGGCAAAACCACATATTCGTTCAAAACGGCGAACTTCATACTCACGGTGTCGGTGCACCTGATTTGGGACTAGGCGCCTTTCGAAATGCAACGATTATCAATCAGTTGGCAGGAAAAGAAATTTACCAAACCTATGAAAAAAATGTGTTCCAACAATTCGGGCTGTAGAAAAAGGAAATGACGAACAGGGAAAAAGGATTTATTTACAGTTGTCTACTGTTTACGTTGATATCAGAAATGCTGTTATCCCCTTTTTATCCGCAGCTATTTTCCGGCTATTTTCAAGTGGATGGGGTGCAAGCAACGAGCTTCTTTATCATTTGTTGTCGCCTTGTTGTGATTGTGATGACACCATTGTGGGCGATGATTTGGAAATTAAGAGATTTTCAGAAATGTATACCAATCTTGTTGACGGCTATGGGAGGGTGCAAAATCCTCCTCCCTATGGGCCATACTTTCCTTTATTTTTTAATCGTTTCACTTATTTTACTCTGTTTCCAAAGCGGAATTTATTTGCTTTATCCGACGCTCGTGGCTGCAAGCAAAAATGAGGAAGAAAAAGTAAGAGCCACGACGACTTATTTATGGATCTTTCATGGGAGTGTGGTCGTATCGGGAATGGCTGGAAGCTTTATGGTGAACCAGCCGTTCCCGTTCGATAGCTATTACGTTTTTGCATTCATAGATTTCGTTTTTGCGATCGCAAGTGGCTTTGTTTTCTCTCGCAATGAAGCGATGAGAAAAAGGGGGTGTGTAAAAAAGAAAGAAGATTCCGTTAAAAGAAAAAGTAGAAGGTGGTCGGTGGAATTTTTAGGATATTTGCTCACTGTCTTTCTCTTTTATATTGGACATAATGCCATACGTCCCTACTTTACGGTTTTTCTTGGCGACAGATTTGGCCTAACAAAACAAGTATCAAGCTTGTTATATGTATTACCAAGTATTGTGGCGATTGTAATGCAATTTTTATTGCCGAAGCGTTGTCTAAAAACGCATATGAAAGCCATCTTCATTAGCTTAACGGGTATAACCGGGGGATTGCTTATTATCCAATCGACTGCCGGAAGCATATGGTTGTTTGTTTTCATTCGAATCTTGTATGGTATGTGTTTTTTTGTAAGTCTGGCGGCATTAGATCTTTTATTTTTCCAAATGGGAATCGGAAAAAAAGCGCCATTGTCTTATAGTATTGTCTCGTCGATGCAAAATGTTTCCCTGCTTTTATCGCCGATGGCTGCTTTGATGATGGTGCAGCATAACGGCTTGGAAGCACCTTTTCTCCTGTGCGGTTTTCTTTTATTGGGTTCGACACTGAGCATAATCTTGAGTTCTATCCATATGGATCCATCATCTTCAAATTCAATGAAAAGGGGAGTTGAACGTCGTGAAAATTTGTGATACGCCTGTCCATATGATAACAGAAAAAGCTTTTCAAGAAGCTGATCAACGACTTTTAGCCAAAATGATTCAAGAGTTCATGTATGAGGAAATTATAATACCTAAGGTATTCAGTGAGGATGAGTCAGAAGGCATTCGGTATTGCGAATGGAAAGATCAAAAAGGAAATGTTTACTATTTCCAGGCAAAACCTCGCCTATTTGACAGTTATTATGTTTTACCTGAGAGCATCAAAGTGGTAACGAATGAAAAAAGCGATATACCACAATCTCTTGCTTTTTTGTTAAGCATAAAAGAAGAAGGGAACATGTCAAGTTCTACGGCAGGACATTTAGTAAAAGAGTATTTACATACATTAGTAGCGGATACTCATTTGAAAGAAAGATCAACGTTGTCGCAAGAGCTGATTTCATTAGATTATTCGGAACTGGAAGGTGAAATGACGGGGCATCCATGGATCACATACAATAAAGGCCGTATTGGATTCGGGTATGATGACTATGTCAAATACGCACCGGAGCAAAAGAAAAAGGTCCAGCTGTCATGGATTGCCGTTCATCGAAATATTGGCACTTTTCATTCGGTAGACGGTTTAACTTATCAGCATGTGATCGAACAAGAACTTGGTGAAAAAACCTATCAGCTTTTTCTGAAAAAGCTGGAAGAAGCAGGAGTCAAAGCGAAGGATTATTATTTCATGCCCATACATGCCTGGCAATGGAACAATGTGATTGTGTCTATGTTTGCTGCTGAAATAGCAAGAAAAGAGCTGATTCCGTTAGGGGAAGGAGAAGATGAATATCTGCCTCAACAGTCTATTCGCACTTTTGTGAATGTAACAAGCAAGGAAAAGTTTCATGTGAAGCTGCCGATGAGCATTTTTAATACACTTGTATACAGAGGATTGCCGAGCGAAAGAACGGTGATCGCTCCCGAAGTAACGACGTATATGAAAAATATTCTGGAAAACGATTGGTTTTTAAAGGAAGAATGCCGCCTTGGTCTGTTGGGAGAAGTGGCGACCATCAATGTCGATCACCGCACTTATACGAAATTAAAAGGCGCTCCTTATCAATATCTTGAAATGCTTGGTGTGGTGTGGAGAGAAAGCGTCTATAAGGAACTGAAAGAAGATGAACGAGCGATTACACTTGCAGCATTGTTGTATGTAGATCATGAAGGAACTCCTTTCGTATCCAAATTGGTAGAACGATCCGGTCTTACGGTAGAACAGTGGGTGAAAAAGCTTGCAAAAGCGATTTTGCCACCGTTGCTTCATTATTTATATCAGTACGGTACCGTGTTTTCACCGCATGGCCAAAATACGGTGCTTGTGTTAAAAGATTACAAGCCAGAGCGCATCATTATGAAAGATTTTGTCGATGATGTCAATATTAGCGACCAGCCTCTTCCGGAACTTGAGGTATTGTCTCCCGAGTTGAAAAAAGTATTGCGCAGCGAGCCGCCTGAAGGATTGACACAATTTATTTTAACCGGATTATTTATTTGCCATTTCCGGTATTTAAGCAACATTTTACAGGAAAAAGAACAATTTTCTGAGTATCGTTTTTGGGGCATTGTTCGTGAAGAAATCCTATCATATCAAAGAAAATTTTCGCATTTACAAGACCGATTCAAGCTCTTTGATTTGTTGCGTCCAACGTTTACAAAGTTGGCACTGAATCGAAATCGCATGTTCGATTATGGTTATGCAGACGAAGAGGATCGTCCGCATGCCAGCGAGTATGGAGAAGTGTCGAATGCACTGTATGAAGTAGCCATTCAGACTAGCAAGAAGAAGTAATTATCGTTTTTGCGTTAAAAACGTTTATGATCCCACCCCCTATCATATAAATTCTCAATATTAAAGGGCGAACTTCAATGAATGAACCATTCATTGAAGTTCTTTTACATCTTGTAAAAGAGAAACCATGGAAGTATTAATTAGTCATAAACAAGGAGCAGTTCTCTGCCAATCTTCAAATAAGATCTGCCTGTTGTGAATGGATGATTTCATGTTTTTTATTAGCCGTTATAAAGATTAGCAGAACACCTGAAAATGATGAATCTAAATGAAACAGATAGCCGACCAGTTGTACAAAAAATGAGTAGAATAAAGTAGAAAGGATTCATTCGATTCATATGATCATTTTTCATTGCAAATAAGCCGGTCGTTTTATAAAAAACAGCATGTTTGTTTGTTATTTCGTTTTCTTGATTAGTAGTCCGCTGCTCGTAGTGTTGGGCCGGCTTTTTGTACAATCCGGCGTCCTTTTCCGTGGGGAAGACACATCGGTGTGCCGAAAATAGGGTCAACAGCAATTTGGCAATCGATTTGAAAGACATCTTTGACAAGTTCGCATGTTACCACTTCTTCAGGTTTTCCTTGGTCATATACCTTTTTATCATGAATGGCGACCAAATGATGAGCATAGCGACACGCTAAATTTAAATCGTGCAGCACCATTACAATCGTGCGTTTTTTTGTTTCATTTAATTCAAATAGCAAATCTAAAATTTCAATTTGATGAGCCATATCTAAATACGTAGTAGGTTCGTCTAATAAAATCGTGTCAGTGTCTTGGGCCAGCGTCATGGCAATCCACGCTCTTTGCCTCTGGCCTCCTGAAAGGGAATCCACAGGACGGTCTGCCAGCGTCTCCATTCCTGTCAGTTTTAATGCTTCTAGAACTTTATTTTCGTCTTCCTCTGACCATTGTTGAAACCACCTTTGATGGGGGTAGCGTCCTTGTTTAACCAACTGCAATACGGTAATCCCTTCCGGTGCAATAGGGCCTTGAGGGAGAATGGCAAGCTGTTTTGCCACTTCTTTTGTTGGCAGCTTCAAAATCTGCTTTCCATCTAATAGGATCGTCCCGTTAGCCGGTTTAAGCAATCGAGCTAAAGATTGTAACAATGTGGATTTGCCACATCCATTACTGCCAATAAACACCGTAATTTCCCCTTTAGGGATTTGTAAGTCCAACTCTTCAATGATGATGTTGTCTCCATATGATAAAGTCAATGATTTTGTTTCAATGGCTTCCATGTGTCATTCTCTCCTTTCTAAGCAATTACTGAATCCTTTGTTTCAATAAAAGATAGACAAAATAGGGGGCTCCAATAGACGCCGTAAAAACACCCGCCGGAACTTCAATGGGTAAAAATAGGGTTCTTCCAACCAGGTCAGCCAGTAATACTAAAAGAGCTCCCATGATAGCAGATGAAGGAAGCAAAGACCCAAAGGAAGATCCGACTAATCTCCGACTGATATGAGGGGCCAGCAATCCTACAAAACCAATCGTTCCCCCAAAAGCTACTGCGCTGCCGATTAAACCTGTGCAAATCAATAAAAACAGGAAACGATATGTATGGACACGATTTCCAGCACTTTTGGCAATTGGTTCGCCTAATTCTTGAATGTTTATGTCCCGAATGATGAGGAAACTGATCAACATTAATACAGTCGTAATCGGCAATAGTATGTTTACATCTTGCCAGTCAGATCCATAGACAGTTCCCGTAATCCAAATATTGGCTTGACTCGCACGGTAAATAGGACTGGTAATCATAAAGAGGGTCGTAGTGGCCTTCATGAAAGCAGATAAACCGATTCCAATTAACACTAAACGAATAGGGGAAAGATTCCTGCCATGGTTGGCTAAGATATATAAAAGCAGTGCAACGGCGGTGGCTCCCACGAATGCGCTCAAAGGCAACCATTGAATGCTGACGGTCAAATTATTATCTTTGTCACTAAAGAATGTCAAAAAGAGCACAACCGCAGTAGCGGCTCCTCCTGTAATCCCCATAATGTCAGGAGAAGCTAGGGGATTGCGCGTCATTCCTTGTAGAATGGCACCGGCTACAGCCAAACTGCTTCCCACTAAAATAGCAATGAGAATCCGAGGAAGTCGAAAATGGGTCACCACCAATTGTTCAAATGCATTTCCTTTTCCGACTAATACCTCGATCACATGAAATGGGTTGATAAACGTTTCTCCCAAGCTTGCGCTGATTGTAAAACAAGCGAGCAAAAGGATAAAAAGAAACAGAATAAGAAATAAAGACTTTTTACTGATTAAAAAAGAAAAGTACTTGGTTCGCAAAGACAGATGATTTTTCATAACGCTTCTCCTTTCTTGCGCGCTATGTAAATGAAAAAGGGAACCCCTATGAAAGCCGTCAACACGCCTACGGGTACTTCTTCGGGCATTAAAATATATCTGGCGCCAATATCCGCGATAATCAAAAAAATTCCACCTAAAACAGAACAATAAGGGAGAACCCAACGATGGTCATTTCCCACCAGCCAACGGGCAACATGCGGAATCATGACACCCACGAAACTGATCGGACCGGCAACCGCAACGGCCCCTCCGGCCAAGAGGACTACCATTAAAGACATAAGGAGTTTGACCATCCCTGTTCGTTGGCCCAATCCCTTCGCCAATTTCTCACCCATGACTAAAATATTGATTTGCTTTCCTAATAAAAAGGAACAAGCAAGAGCAAAAATCATATAGGGAAGTACTGCAAAAAGAATCTCAAGCTTTCGTCCTTGAACAGATCCTGCTAGCCAAAATAAAACTTGATCTAAAGAAGATTCGTTGATAACAAGCAGCCCTTGGGTCAATGAGCCGAACATAGCCGCAATCGCAGCACCCGCCAATGTCATTTTCATCGGTGTAAGACCATCTTTACCAAGTGATCCAAGGCAGTAGACAATAAAAGAGGCAATGGCAGCTCCTAGAAAAGCGATCCATGTAAAGGAATGGAGCGAACTAATAGAAAAAAAGGTAACAGCGACTACTATAAAGAGGCCGGCA
Organism: Bacillus sp. FSL W8-0102; assembly: GCF_038007225.1. NCBI lineage: Bacteria > Bacillati > Bacillota > Bacilli > Caryophanales > Bacillaceae > Bacillus > Bacillus sp. FSL W8-0102. The sequence goes on along the minus strand of NZ_JBBOWT010000001.1, from coordinate 2,593,846 downwards.
CCTGCATTTACTCCCATAATGTCAGGAGAGGCAAGAGGATTTTTGGTAAGAGCTTGCATAAGAGCTCCCGCTACAGCTAAACAACCACCTACCGACGCGCCAATCAAAGCCCTTGGCAAACGGACATTTTTTATCACAAGTTGAGTATTTGAGCCGTTAAAATGTTGAAAAGTATCTATCACTGCTTGTACGTTTGTATCGGTGTATCCTAAGACGATGCTCAAACCAATACAAATCGCTAAAAGAATGAATCCCCCGATTAATCCAACCAATCGTGTCGTAAAGCTGCTTAACATAAGGTCTTTCTCCTTGTCTATTTAATCGATTTCAACATACTTGTTCATTAATAGTCTAGAAAATTAATAATAAACTGTCAATGACTATGATAATCATTTTCAATTAATCATTGACAACCGGCTCTATCACTCATAATATGGTATTTGAGAATGAAAATTACTATCAATTATCTCGGGAGGGAATAATATGCAAATGGTTTCTACCAAACTAACTACTTTTTTACTTATTCTTGTTGCTGTCTTTGCTCTGGGAGCTTGTAGTAGCAGCGGAGATACATCTTCGAAGAAAACCACCGCTTCTCCGAGCACCAGCTATACGGTCAAACATGCCATGGGTACTACAAAGATTAAAGGGACACCGAAACGTGTTGTAATTTTAACCAATGAAGGGACAGAAGCTTTGCTTGCGATGGGGGTGAAACCGGTTGGAGCTGTTCAATCATGGGAAGGGAATCCTTGGTATGATCATATTAAAGATCAGATGAAAGGCGTCAAAGTAGTAGGTACAGAAGACCAACCAAATTTAGAAGAAATCGCTTCATTGAAACCGGATTTGATTATTGGGAATAAAATGCGCCAAGAAAAAATTTATAAACAATTAAGCGCTATTGCGCCTACTGTTTTTTCTGATGTACTACGCGGAGATTGGAAAGAAAATTTCAAACTTTATGCGAAAGCTTTACATAAAGAAAAAGAAGGCAATGAAGTCATTGCCAAATTTGATAATCGTGTAAAGGAATTGAAGCAAAAGCTAGGGGACAAAACAAAGATGAAAGTTTCTGTCGTTCGATTTGTTCCAGGAGATGTTCGGATTTATCATAAAGACACCTTTTCTGGAGTGATTTTAGACCAACTAGGATTTGCTCGCCCTGCCTCACAAGATAAAAACGACTTTGCAGAACAACACGTAACAAAAGAGCGTGCGTCTGCTATGGATGGCGACATTCTTTTCTATTTCACTTATGATACCGGTGACAATAAAGGAAATGAATTAGAAAAGGATTGGATTTCTGATCCGATTTTCAAAAATTTATCCGTTTCGAAGAATCATAAAGTTTATAAAGTGGACGATGCTATTTGGAATACGGCAGGCGGTGTCATCGCTGCTAATTTAATGTTGGATGATATTGAAAAATATTTTCTTAATGATCAGCAATCTTAAGAAGAATGTTGTTGTGAATGTTTTTTTGTTGTTGAAACTTGGATTCATACACGTTTTTCATAAAAAGATTGATGTCATCATATCGTATTATGGCTGAATTTTCACTCGATTGATTTTACTCAAACGTTTTTGTAAAAGCCCAGGCTGACTCAATATGTTATGGAGTCAGCCTGCATGTAGGCTGCGAGTTCCTTTTTAGTCAAAAGCTTTCTTACTCTTTATACAATATGTGTGGAATTTCTTTTTAACGCTGATTTGAAGAATATAAAATCAGATATTTCGATATCCTTATATCTTGTTTCGGCTTTGCATTTTATCTTTTTCTGAAAAGGGATTTTCTCCGCTTTCACTTTATTGATTTTTTTCGTAGGATCACACAAATGCCGTAAGGGACTAAGCTGTGTTTCTTAAGAAATAATCTTGACACTAGCGATTCCACGTTTATAATTGAAAATGATTATCATTATAATAATTGCGGTTTTCATGACATAAAAGCGATTTCGCGGATAAAACCAAACAATACAGGCGGAGATCGGGTCATTTTAAAAGAAAGGAGGATCGCAATGCCTTACTTAGCTACTGAAAATCTTGATATTTCATATGGGGAAAGGAAAATTGTTCAGGATCTGAATTTGAAAATCCCTAAAGGGAAAATGACCATTATTATAGGTCCTAATGGCTGTGGAAAATCCACTACGTTAAAAACGTTGGCGCGCATCATGCAACCAAAGAAAGGTACTGTATATTTGGACGGCAAAGCCATTCATAAACAATCGACGAAGGAGATTGCCAAGAAGATGGCTATTTTGCCGCAGGCACCGGATGCGCCATCAGGGCTGACGGTTTTTGAACTGGTCACATATGGCCGTTTTCCTCATCAAAGCGGTTTTGGAAGAATAACAGCGGAAGACAAAAAAATCATTCATTGGGCGTTAACTGTCACAGGAACATTACCATTTAAAGATCGTCCGGTCGATGCTTTATCTGGCGGGCAAAGACAGCGTGTCTGGATTGCCATGGCACTTGCCCAACAAACGGACTCCATCTTACTAGATGAACCTACCACGTATTTGGATTTAGCGCATCAACTGGAAGTACTCGAGCTTCTTAAGGAATTAAATAAAAAAGAAGATCGAACAGTTGTCATGGTTTTGCACGATTTGAATCATGCAGCCAGATTTGCCGATTATATGGTTGCTATGTGCGATGGGCGAATCGTATGTGAAGGGGAACCAGAGAAAGTGATGACGACTGAAATATTAAAGAAGGTCTTTCAGATTGACGCAGAAATTGTGCAAGATCCGAGAACCAAAAGGCCTGTGTGTCTGACTTACGATTTGCTGAAAGATGAGCAACTTGACATTGGAAAAGCGGCGGGGATCTGATATAAGGAGAAGGTGGAGCTTATGGAGATGCTAAAACCGGAATCTGCCATCGAATCGGTCATTGTGTCAAGAAGAACGATTCGAGTAACAAAAGAAATTCCCATTCCTATGCAAGAAGTGGAACACTTGTTGGAAATGGCTGCTTATGCACCCTTTCACAGCAAAGTAGAACCTTGGTCTGTCACCATCGTATCTACTGAGGATGAGAAAAAGTATTTTTTGAATTGTGTGATGAAAAGTTACGAAAGAACCGGAGTGTTGGCTGCTTATTCTGAAGAGCGTGTGAAAAAGATAAGAGAGGCGTATGAGCAGTATTTTTCATCAACTCCTATTACGTTAATTGTAGCAACGGATCTCTTTGGAGATGAACAAAAAGACTTTGAATCCATAGGAGCTACTTGTGCGTTTATTCAAAACCTTCAATTATTATGTTGGGAGAAAAATATAGGGGTTGTGTGGCGGACTAATCCTTATATTCATGATCCGATATTTGCAAAAGAGTTAGGGATCCCTTCTTCTAAAAAAATCATAGGTTCTGTTCATTTAGGATACATAGATGAAGAGAAAATACCGAAAGCAAAACCGAGAAGAGCGTTACAGGAGTGGGTTCATTCTCTTTCACTTTCCGTCGATACAAAACTCTAGCAAATGTTCAAAAAGCCCATTTATATAACAGCATCAATTAGTCATTTTAAGAAATGTAGGAGGAAACACCATGAAGAACAAAATGTCTTTAGCGCTTATCGTCGCATTATTTTTAACACTTACTATATTTTCTGGGTGCTCTAATAAAAAAGAAGAAGCCAAAGAGGATAATAAAACTAGAGTGGTCAGCACACTGAAAGGCGATGTGAAAATTCCGGCGAATCCGAAACGCATTGCGGATATTTCCGGTGCCAGCGAAGACTTGCTCATCCTAGGTCATACGCCGGTGGCGACCGCCAACAGTGATGCCTATAACATAAAAGAGTTCCCAAGCTATCTGAAAGATAAAATGAAGAATGCGAAAATTGTAGGTTACAACATGAACGATACGATGGATGTAGAAGCGATATTGGATACGAATCCTGATTTGATTATCATGAGCGAAAGACAAGAAAAAATTTATGATCAATTGAAAAAGATTGCACCCGTTGTTGTAATGAAGGATTATGGAAATGACTGGAGAGCAAGAATGATGGATGTTGCCAAGTTATTTGGTCAAGAAAAAGATGCCAAAAAATGGCTGAGCGCTTATGACCAAAAGGCGAAAGAAGATGGAAAAGAAATTACAGCTAAAAATGGGGATCAAACGTATTTATCCGTATTAGCGAGCGGCGGCCAATTTTTTGTATTAGCTGATGCCGGTGTGGGTTCCATTCTTTATGATGACATGAAGTTGAAAAAACCAGCTAATCTGCCAAAACAAAAAGGAATTACATTGCCTGTAGTGACGATTGAAGGATTATCCAAAATTGATGCCGACCACATTATTATGATTGCCACCGATGCAGATAAGAAAAATTTAGAAAGCAATCCTGTGTGGAAATCGATGAGAGCTGTGAAAGAAGGGAATGTAACATTCCTTAATAGCTCCCCTTACTTTACTCAATGTTATCAACCAATCGGAAAAGAACTTCTGCTAGATGACATTAAAGAAAAAGTAACAAAGAAATAGGATAGTAAGCAGGGTTGACGAAAGGAATAGTCCTACCTTTTGTCAGCCCGTATTGCTTTTTCAGGAGGAGCAAATACACAATGGATGAAATATCACAAGTATATCATCAAAAATTGACGTCTCGGCGAGTCATCATGACGATTTCTCTCTTGATAGTTGGGTTGATACTGTTGGTTTTTGGTATTGGACTTTCCATCTCTCTAGGAGCGAAAGACATCAGTTTTTCGACCGTCATGAACAGTATCTTTACGGGAAAACATGCTTTAGACTCTCAAATTGTGAGAGATGTGAGATTGCCTAGAGCAGTCGCAGCGGCTCTGGTTGGAGCATTCCTGGCCGTATCAGGCGCCGTTATGCAAGGAATGACAAGGAATCCGATTGCAGAACCCTCCGTTTTAGGCATCACTCAAGGCGCCACTCTCACGATATCCATTGCTTTTGCAATGCAAGCGAAAATAGGTGGCGCAGGCCTTATGTTTATTGCGTTTATAGGTGCAAGTTTGAGTGGATTACTAGTATATTTTCTCAGCTCCAGGTCGAAAAATGGTGTGGATCCCGCCAAGCTGGCTTTAGCCGGAACAGCGCTCGGGACTTTGTTTATATCAGTAGCGGTGGCCATTGCCATGTACCACAATTTATCACAGCAATTGAGTTTTTGGATTGTAGGTGGATTGACAACGGCAAAATGGGAAGGGGTTCAGTTGCTCTTTTTCGCAGGGATTTGGGGAGTCATTGCGGCCATCATCCTTTCACCGAGCATTACCATCTTAAGCTTAGGGGAAGAAGTGGCGATTGGTCTAGGGAAAAAGACAAATACTGTAAGAATAATGGGAATCATCATCGTTATTTTGTTAAGTGGTAGTTCCGTAGCAGTGGCGGGAAATATTGCTTTTGTAGGGCTTATAGTGCCTCAGATAGTAAGAAGTTTGGTTGGGCCGGATTATCGATTGATTATTCCTTGTTCATTTGTGTTGGGGGCTACTTTGCTAGTGTTTAGCGATATCATCGCAAGAATGATCAATCAGCCTTACGAAACTCCCGTGGGTTCTATAACAGCCTTATTAGGAGTGCCGTTTTTTCTGTATCTTGTAAGAAAGGGTGCTAGAGTGTCATGATCACATTTGGTAAACGGAAAAGAGTGATTTGGATTACAACGGTTTTTATAATTCTTATTCTATTCACGATTCTGATCAGTTTACAATTAGGCTCTTTTTCGATCAAACCATTGGAAGTCGTTCAAACCTTTCTTGGACAAGGTACTAGAAAACAAGAAATCGTTCTCTTTAGTATGAGACTCCCCAGAATTGTGATGGCAATACTGGTAGGTACCGCTTTAGCCGTATCTGGCGCCATTCTTCAAAGCATCACTAAAAACGATTTAGCGGATCCCGGCATCATGGGAATTAGTTCGGGAGCGGCGTTAGCTGTCGTGATGTACATATATTTTATGAACGGGAATGTTTACGACGGGGTAAGTAATTTAACTATATGGACGATGCCTGTTGTAGCTTTCTTTGGATCGATATTGGGGGCCGTGCTCATCTACTTGTTTGCCTGGAAAAAAGGGATCAATCCTACAAGATTGATTTTAATCGGGATCGGAATAAACTCTGCTTTTCAAGCTCTCATGATTATCTTTCAACTTCGATTTACCACACAGGAATTTAATAGAGTAATGGTTTGGATTTCAGGCAGCATATGGGGGACTAGTTGGATATATGTCATCACCATATTACCATGGATCATAGTCTTTCTGTTTTTCACAATTTATAAGGCAAGATTTTTAGATGTTTTCCTTTTAGGCGATCACTTGTCCATCGGATTAGGCGTTCAAGTGGAAAAAGCACGACGGATACTGATTCTTTTTGCGGTTGCATTGGCTGGAGTCGCTACTTCTGTCGCGGGAACGATCTCTTTTTTAGGCCTGATTTCTCCGCATATTGCCAGGAAATTAGTAGGTCCGAAACATAAGTTGTTATTGCCCGTGTCAGCCTTAGTGGGGACGCTCCTTTTGTTAATATCCGATACGATCGCAAGAAATATTGTAGCACCCGCAGAGATACCGGTTGGAATCGTTGTGTCGATCATTGGAGTTCCATACTTTCTTTATTTAATGGTAAAAGAATAATGTTTAATGATCATGTAAGAGCTCCTTTTTTGCACTTGCTGTATATACATATATTTCTTAGAAAAGATTGTACTAAAAGAACATAAAATTTTTTCGAACTTTCTAATAAGGAGAAAGAAGCGTTTTTTGGAAAAAGAAAACCATATTCTTTCGATAAGAATATGGTTTTCTTTTTTAGTCCTGCTAAATTTAGAACATCATCTCATCCAATTGTCCCGTAAAAGAGCTTTAGACATTGTTACTTTGTTGAGTTTAGTTTGGGATCTGGATCGTTTGTAAAACTTCTTCCAGTTCTAAAATAGACGGGCATATATACACTTTTGAATGATAAGAAGGGTCTGGCAAAGTGGAAGAAGGATGGATCCATACAGCTTTAAGACCAGCTTTCACCGAACCTTCTATATCATTTAACCAAGAATCTCCAACGTAGATAGCCTCTTCACGATTCTTATTTAATTTACTATAGATGAGCAAATTCGCTAACATAAATTTACAACCAAACAAAAAAAGAGACATGAACCCGATTCCTTGATTAGAATAGATGTGTCACCAAAACTATTCACAAGGAGGTTCATGTCTCATGAATAGATTAGCACATCATCAAGGAATCCACAAGTTTTTCACGATGTTGGGGTTGGCACTTTATTTTTCAAAACCTGTCATGAAGCATCTCGTTCATATCGTGGATGCGCTGACCACCAAAGGATTTGCGGGAACATTGACCGATCTTCATCATTGGAGCTTTCATCCGAACCACCGCACGACACTCAGCCATTTTTTCACGAAAAGCCCTTGGGATGAAGAGACGCTGCTTCGCAAACTTCAACAGTGGATGCTTCGTCGTGTCGAACGCATCGCCAAACAGGAGAATCAACCCCTTTTTGTTTCGATCGATGATACGATTTGCCAAAAAACCAAGCCTTCGTCACAGGCAACGCACGCCATTCAAGGGTGTGATTGGCACTATTCTCACACAGAGAAAAAGTCGATCTGGGGACATTCTCTCGTTTGGCTCATGGTTCATACGATGACCCAGGCTTTTCCCTTTGCGTTCCGCCTCTACGACAAGGCGGCTGGGAAAAGCAAGGGGGAACTCGCGATCGAGATGCTTTCTTCTTTGGATGTACACCGTCCTGTTTATGTGCTGATGGACTCTTGGTATCCATCGCAAACGCTCGTGGAAGCTTGTCTGAAAAAGGGATTCCACGTAATCGCAATGCTCAAGGCCAATCGGCTTCTTTATCCAAAAGGCATTGCGGTTCAGGTGAGGGAGTTTGCCCGCTACATCGAACCGAAAGACACTCACCTCGTCACGGTGGGAGAAGAGCGTTATCGGGTTTATCGCTACGAAGGCTCTCTCAAAGGTCTCGATGATGCCGTGGTGCTGCTCGCTTGGAAAGCCGATCAGCCGATGACATCGGAACATCTTCACTGCGTCTTGAGCACCGACCGGGATCTAAGCGATGAAGAGATCTTGCGCTACTATGCCCAGCGTTGGTCGATCGAATGTTTTTTCCGTCAAGCGAAAGACCAGCTGAAACTCGATGGATACCGCGTTCGCGGACGTCGGGCGGTGAAACGCTACTGGATCTTGGTGCAGCTTGCTTACGTGTACAGCATGTTCGAGTCGAACAGCGATTTTTCTGATGGGCTCGATCTTCTGCGCAAGAGAAAAGGACATAGCCTCGTGGAGTTCATTTACCGTGCAGCGAAACAAAATATTCCCATTGATACCGTGAAAAAACAGCTCCACGTGGCATAAGGGGTACCCTGTTTGTCTCTTTTACATGGTAATTATTGTAATTAAAATTGCTCAACTACAGTAATTTATCTAAAACATAATAAAATGCTTTAGGATCGGGTTTTTCATAACCGATCTCCTCTGAAATAAAAATATGGGTAGGTTTAATGATTTGATCCAGTCCCATTCTCTTTATTTTTTCTTTTTGCTCTGATTTTTTCCCGTTTGTTAAAATCGCAAGTTCATAATGGCTTTTTATGGACGTCAACAGATGATGTAGCGTAAAGTCCGGGGCAATCCTATCTAATAAATTCTGAAAAAACTCTTGAAAATACTGCTGAGATTCTTCGACCGTAATATCCATTTGAAAATCGTTTAACGTTTTTATTAATCTTTGTTGACGCAATTCATCTAAAGATATGACATTTTGGGAATGGAGGTTCCATAATTCTTTATCATATCTTTTAAATAAAGAGAGAAATTTATGATAATCTAGGTTTTTCGTTAAATGAGAAGAGTGGAAAACATCCTTATTTGCTTCTTCCCAATACGATTGAAAGGGCAATAATGTATTATCTAAATCCATTAAGACTAGTTTAATCAATAGGATCCTACCTTTCTTTTGGAGATCAATTTCATTTTCTTCTAAGGAAAAGGCCAAGCTGCCAAACCACAGAAAAGTAGTTTTATTTTAATTCTTGAATGATAAAAAATCTGTAGTGGAAAAAAATGAAAATTAGAATACATCTATATATTAGTATTAAAAAGTGCATTTTCGCAATGAAAATTGATAAAAATCAAAAAATTTTAACTAATATAACATGTGAGATCCATAATTCACTCTTCTGTCTAAGGAAGCTACCTTTGGCGGGTCTAAGCTGCAAGAACCTATAAGAGATCCGCATCACTTTACTGTGGAGTAAAGACTTTTCCAAACCCTCATAATGAATGTCCCTTAACAAGGAGCCTTTGGGATTCAGGAATAAGATGGGATTATCTTCTTTAGAAGATTTGTGAGATTTTTCAAATGGATCATCCTAGGCCGAGAAGAAAAATAGCTGAAAAAACATTCCGTTCAAAATACTATACGAAAAGACATATATTTAAGCAAATGAATATAAAAACTATTCAAATAATAAAATAGAATGATATTTTTACTATTTTACTGTAGTTGAGCAATTTTAATTACAATAATTACCATGTAAAAGAGACAAACAGGGTACCCCTTATGCCACGTGGAGCTGTTTTTTCACGGTATCAATGGGAATATTTTGTTTCGCTGCACGGTAAATGAACTCCACGAGGCTATGTCCTTTTCTCTTGCGCAGAAGATCGAGCCCATCAGAAAAATCGCTGTTCGACTCGAACATGCTGTACACGTAAGCAAGCTGCACCAAGATCCAGTAGCGTTTCACCGCCCGACGTCCGCGAACGCGGTATCCATCGAGTTTCAGCTGGTCTTTCGCTTGACGGAAAAAACATTCGATCGACCAACGCTGGGCATAGTAGCGCAAGATCTCTTCATCGCTTAGATCCCGGTCGGTGCTCAAGACGCAGTGAAGATGTTCCGATGTCATCGGCTGATCGGCTTTCCAAGCGAGCAGCACCACGGCATCATCGAGACCTTTGAGAGAGCCTTCGTAGCGATAAACCCGATAACGCTCTTCTCCCACCGTGACGAGGTGAGTGTCTTTCGGTTCGATGTAGCGGGCAAACTCCCTCACCTGAACCGCAATGCCTTTTGGATAAAGAAGCCGATTGGCCTTGAGCATTGCGATTACGTGGAATCCCTTTTTCAGACAAGCTTCCACGAGCGTTTGCGATGGATACCAAGAGTCCATCAGCACATAAACAGGACGGTGTACATCCAAAGAAGAAAGCATCTCGATCGCGAGTTCCCCCTTGCTTTTCCCAGCCGCCTTGTCGTAGAGGCGGAACGCAAAGGGAAAAGCCTGGGTCATCGTATGAACCATGAGCCAAACGAGAGAATGTCCCCAGATCGACTTTTTCTCTGTGTGAGAATAGTGCCAATCACACCCTTGAATGGCGTGCGTTGCCTGTGACGAAGGCTTGGTTTTTTGGCAAATCGTATCATCGATCGAAACAAAAAGGGGTTGATTCTCCTGTTTGGCGATGCGTTCGACACGACGAAGCATCCACTGTTGAAGTTTGCGAAGCAGCGTCTCTTCATCCCAAGGGCTTTTCGTGAAAAAATGGCTGAGTGTCGTGCGGTGGTTCGGATGAAAGCTCCAATGATGAAGATCGGTCAATGTTCCCGCAAATCCTTTGGTGGTCAGCGCATCCACGATATGAACGAGATGCTTCATGACAGGTTTTGAAAAATAAAGTGCCAACCCCAACATCGTGAAAAACTTGTGGATTCCTTGATGATGTGCTAATCTATTCATGAGACATGAACCTCCTTGTGAATAGTTTTGGTGACACATCTATTCTAATCAAGGAATCGGGTTCATGTCTCTTTTTTTGTTTGGTTGTAAATTTATGTTAGCGAATTTGCTCATCTATAGTATTTTATTGACAATTTGTTGGTATAATATACTAGAACACCTATCATCATAAAAATTGCTACAAGGATGTTTACCAGTATTCTTTTCATTACTTTTAACTTTCATCTTTTTGTGGAAACATACATTGTCTCTTTAGAAGCAAATGAAAAGAGCTTATGCGTCAATCACCACTTCATTTTCATAGAGTCTATTCATAGGGATGACGTTATTTCACATGGATAGATTAAAGTATTCCTTGCCTAAGTATATTTTTTTTCATTTCAGCTGTTTTTCTCAAAGTCTTTAACAGGTACTGCTAGCTTCTGAATGGGAATGTCCAACCGTTATCTGGGTTGCCGGCTGGGTTGTCCATGGCACTTCTCAACAAGATGCGTGGAATTATAGTTTGCAAGGTTTAATGGATGTAGCCAATTTCGCCAAAAAACATGGGGTGACGATGGTAGTAGAACCTACTCCTGCGGACAGCAATTTAATTGAAACAGCCGATGATGCCTTGCTTTTAAGGGAACAAACAGGCTTATCCAATGTGAAAGTAATGTTTGACACTTTCCATGCTTTATACAGAAATGAAGTGCCAAGCGATTATGCTTATCGAATGGGAGAATACCTTCACCACGTCCACATTTCTGATCATGACCGACTTCCGCCCGGACAAGGAAGAGGCGATTTTCCATCTTTATTAAAAGCGTTAAAAGATATTCATTATGACGGTTATTTGTCAATGGAAGTAGGATTTCATACGAGACAATCAGAACCTGATTGGTATGCAAGAACGTCAATCGAATATTTAAAAGCGAAATTAGCAGAATTGGATTAATGGAAAAAAGAGAGTTCAACTGTTTTCGAGAAGAACTTGCCGGGTCCGAAAGGTTGTGTCCACTATAGGGCACAACCTTTTTTAGCATTGAAAAGAAAAATTCCTGTTATTTGGGTGTTGATTCGGCAGGAAGAAACAGCTTTTGATGATGTATAAAATTTTGTGTCAAGCATTTAGTTAGACCAAAAGAAAAAGGTAGGGTATTCTCTGATTTGGCAAAAATCTTAGAGAAAGGAGTACCCTACCTATGTCTAAAAGTATATCGAATATAGATTGGATGAATCAACTGGAAAACGTTATTCGTGAGTTTGTAAAGGAAAAATTAGAGCTGATCATGAAGGAAGAAATCCAGACTTTCCTCGAAATGGAACAAGAGGGAACGTCGAATAGAAGAAACGGCTATTACCATCGAAACCTAGACACGCAGTATGGTCGTATCGAAGGACTTTCTGTTCCAAGAGACCGAAACGGGGAATTTCAAACGCAGCTGTTTGCCCCTTACCAACGCCATACGGGCTGGCTCGAGGAAGCCATCATCAAGATGTATCAAAGTGGTATGAGTACGCGTGAAATTGGCAAGTTTATTGAACGAATTTTAGGCAAGGCCTATTCTCCTTCAACGATCAGTCGTATGACCGATATCGTGAAAGAAGACATTGAGAAATGGCACAAACGTCCCCTGCACAAACGTTATTCTGTCTTATATTTAGACGGCTTGTATGTAAAACTTCGTCGCGATACCGTGGAGAAAGAAGTGGTTTATGTGGTGTTAGGGGTGAACGAAGAAGGATATCGCGAAATTCTTGATTTCTTTGTGGGAGGACAAGAAAGCGCCTATGTATGGCAGGAAATTCTTCAACACCTCTACCAAAGAGGCGTCAAGGAAGTGCTTCTTGGCGTCTTCGATGGCCTTCCGGGGCTGGAGGAAGCCTTTAAGGCGGTGTATCCGAAAGCCGATGTGCAGCGCTGTGTCGTGCACAAAGTCCGCAACACCCTAAATCGTGTTCGGAAAAAAGACCAATTCGAAGTGGCCGAGGATCTCAAGCTGATTTATCGCGCGCCGAATAAGGAGATGGCGTTACAAATGTTTCAACAGTTTGAGTCGAAATGGTCCAGCAAATATCCAAGAGAAGTTCAATCTTGGGCCAATGAGTTGGATGTCCTCCTTACATTTATGGATTATCCAAGCAGTATTCGAAGTGTGATTTACACGACCAATGCCATTGAACGAACGATCAAAGAGATTCGGAAACGTCTAAAGCCGATGAACAGTTTGAGTAGTTTAGAAGCCGCTGAAAAAGTCGTGTATTTGACCATCCAAGATTTTAATGAGAAATGGGCAGGACGAAATTACGAGGATTTGCTGAAGCCTATGAAGCCCTTCAACAAATGTTTGAAAAACGTTATAACTAACCAAATATTGTAAACGAACAAAATAAAGGGATTCTCCCTTTCCACACAGGAGACTGAATATTCAGTCTCCTGTGTGGAGGAAATCGAACCCCTATCCATTCCAAATCCATTTCAGAGATACCCTATCTATCTTACATAACACAAAATTCTTGACGGTACCCAGCTTTTATTCGAATACAATGTGAACTATCAAAATAAAATTCAAAGGAAACCAATGTTTAATGGAGGTTTTGATCGATCTCATAATTCTTCTATCACCATATACTTTATGACAAATGCTTTATTTGAGCCTGCCATCACGCTCATTTTTATTTTGTTCTTTCCTTTTGCGGATTGAACAAAAAATACCATTCAATAAAATTTTCCAATCTACAACATAAGAGTTGACAAATGATTGGATGTGCGTTACTATTATCTCGAATTCAAGATATTTGAATTTAAGATAACGAGGTGGAAGAAAATGAATATAAGGGGGTGTTGGGAAAATAACAAGATGATGATGTCTGTTGGTTTTAGACAGGATGGAATAGTGGAACGTTTCCTTAGCATGAATAAGGAAAGCAGCATCCTAAGCACGGGGTGAGAATGGGCCCCTTCAATATAGATCAAAATAAATTTTAAAGGAGGGAGGAAAAATGATGATGAGTATTGGTTTGTTAATTATTCGTTTAGTGATTGGATTGTCGTTTGTCGGCCATGGAGCTCAAAAATTGTTCGGCTGGTTTGGAGGCTATGGAATAAAGGGCACCGGTCAATGGATGGAATCGATTGGCATTAAACCAGGTGCAACGATGGCTTTTCTGGCCGGTTTAGCAGAATTTGCAGGAGGACTGTTATTCGCTCTAGGATTACTGACACCTCTTGCGGGTATCATGATTGCTGCCACCATGATCGTTGCGATTGCAAAAGTTCACGGACCGAATGGATTTTGGGCGACACAAAATGGTTATGAATTGAATCTTATATTAATTGCAGTTGCCATTGGGATTGCTCTTACAGGTCCTGGCCAATATGCATTGGATGCCGTTCTTTTCTAAAACGATTTTGTCCAAAATGTGAGGGAATCAAAAGAGAATTTAAAGTAAATGAGTATGGAGGGGTAATAGAGTGAATCAGCCATTATAGAATCCATTATAGAAAATTTGCCCCTTCTTTTTTAACATGCAAAAGCGAGGAAGATACTTGTATTTTTAGAAAATGATCCATACTTGCTTCATCAGGAAAGGAATCAATCTATTCAAGGAGAGAAGAATGATGGGGAAGAAAACAAAAGGGATCCATCACATCACAGCCATTGTGGGGAATCCGCAGGAAAATGTCGACTTTTACGCTGGTGTGCTGGGATTGCGATTGGTGAAAAAAACGATTAATTTCGATGATCCGGGCACTTACCACTTTTATTTTGGCAATGAAGCCGGAAAACCGGGCACGATTATCACCTTTTTCCCATGGCCAGATGGGCGCAGAGGGAAAATCGGCGACGGACAAGTGGGAGTGACAACATATGTTGTTCCAAAAGGCGCTATGCTGTTTTGGGAACAAAGGCTCGAGAAATTCCACGTTCCATTTTCCAAACTAGAACGATTTGGCGAACAATATTTACGTTTGAGCGATCCTCATGGGTTGGAAATAGAATTGGTGGAGAGAGAAGAAGGAGACAACAGCCAATGGAGTTTTGGCGGTGTGACCTCTGATGTCGCCATTAAAGGTTTTGGAGGAGCCGTTCTTTTCTCTGCCGATCCTGAAAAAACAGCTGAATTGCTCGAAAACGTACTGGGGCTTGAACAAGCAGGAGAGGAAGGAGAATATATCCGTTTTCGGTCGACAAGCGACATTGGGAATGTGGTTGATTTGAAAACATCTCCAACCGGCCGCGGTCAAGTAGGGGTCGGAACGGTCCATCATATCGCTTGGCGTACAGAGAATGACGAGGATCAGTTGGATTGGAAAGAACGCATCGAAAAACACGGATATCAAGTAACGCCTGTACAGGACAGAAATTATTTTCACTCTATTTACTTCAGAGAATATGGGAAAATTTTGTTTGAAATGGCCACAGACCCACCGGGATTTGCCATTGATGAAGAACCGGAAAAATTAGGAGAAAATTTAATGCTGCCTGAGTGGTATGAACCGTACAGAAGCAAATTGGAACAAATTTTGCCGCCTATTCAAGTAAGAGAATTGGACAAAACTCAGAAGTAAAAATTTCTTTTTAAAAGCAGGACTAGATGATTGGGATTCGATCATTGATCCAATCCATAAGAAAATCGGAAATTGAATGAGCCGTCTTCCTTGTTATGAGGTATGAAAGGAGAAAAATCATGAGACATCTATTTCAACAAGGCCGCGATCCGGCGAAGCCCACTTTTCTTTTGCTTCATGGAACAGGGGGCAATGAATCGGACCTATTGCCTCTTGCCGGTATGATCGCCCCAGATGCTTCCGTTTTAAGCGTACGCGGAAATGTGCTGGAGAACGGAATGCCTCGTTTCTTTAGAAGATTGGCGGAAGGCGTATTCGATGAAAAAGATCTTATGTTCCGTACGAAAGAATTATATGAGTTTCTAGACGAAGCGTCAAAGAAGTATTCATTCGATCGAAATAATATAGTGGCTATTGGATATTCCAACGGAGCTAATATCGCCGCAAGCTTACTGTTTCATTATCAAGATGCGTTGAAAGGAGCCATTCTCTTTCATCCGATGGTTCCAAGAAGAGGGATTAATTTGCCGGATCTGTCAGAGACAAAGGTATTCATCGCAGCGGGCACAAATGATCCCATCTGTTCTCCGCAGGAATCATCGGAACTTCAACTTTTATTAGCACAAGCACATGCGAAGGTTGACATTCACTGGGAGAATAAAGGCCATCAATTAACATTGGGTGAAATTAAAGCCGCTGCTAAATGGTATCAAGAAATGTTTTGATAT
Organism: Bacillus sp. FSL W8-0102; assembly: GCF_038007225.1. Taxonomy (NCBI): domain Bacteria; kingdom Bacillati; phylum Bacillota; class Bacilli; order Caryophanales; family Bacillaceae; genus Bacillus; species Bacillus sp. FSL W8-0102. The sequence continues at coordinate 2,577,786 of NZ_JBBOWT010000001.1, read as the reverse complement.
CTAAAAACCATATATTCTGATATTTTGTGCGAATTTTGAAAAAGATGATGATGCGAAATGGAGCAGCTTTGTGGACAATAAGCAAATGAGAAATGTTTGGCTGAATTGAACAATGAGGAAAACATAGCAGCAACATTAACAATCGGAAAATGGAAGCAGGTTGAATGGAATCATTTTTGAACGTTGTCTGTTTGGCTTTAAAAGAATAAAAACATACTATTATAACGGCAAGGCACGAATGACCACCTCATTCATATATTTTCCAATATATTTTTCATGATCAAGATTGTTACTTACAGTTTTTAATTACAATAATAAAATTACTTACGTAAAGTAACTATATAAATTTTGAAAACTACTTTTTTACAACTGAAGGTAAGTAAATGAATTTCATTATTTATTCGAAGAGAGGGAATTAATATGGAATTTCATCGCCCGCCCCATACGTTTGTGGGACAAGTGGACTTAAAAGTGGCCAATTTAGAACGTTCTCTTGCGTTTTACCAAAACGTGATAGGTTTTCAAATACTGGAACAGTCAAAAAAGAAGGCGGTCCTTACAGCGGATGGAAAAACGCCTCTGGTAACCATTGAGCAGCCGGAAAATGTGATACCGAAACAGCCGCATAGAACCGGTTTGTACCATTTTGCCATTCTACTGCCTACACGTTCGGACTTGGCGAAAGTATTGCTGCATTTTATTCAAATTCGCTATCCATTGCAAGGGGGATCGGATCATCTTGTAAGTGAAGCGCTCTATTTAGCGGATCCTGACGGAAACGGAATTGAGATTTATGCAGATCGTCCATCATCTACATGGAATTGGAACAATGGGGAAGTGGTCATGTCAACCGAGCCGCTGGATGTAGAAAATTTGCTTGCAGAAGGAAGAGATGGATCATGGAAAGGACTTCCTTCAGATACAGTTATTGGACATATTCATTTGCACGTTTCCGAATTGCAAAAAACGGAGCAATTTTATCATGAAGGGCTTGGATTTGATATCGTAAGCCGATATGGTCGACAGGCGTTATTTATCTCGACAGGCGGCTATCATCATCATATTGGATTAAATACTTGGAACGGGGTGGGAATACCTGCGCCTTCAGAAAATAGCGTCGGATTGAAAAAGTTTTCTCTTGTCCTCCCGAGCGATGAAGCTCGAAATCAAATCATCGACCGACTGCGGAAAATCGATGCTTCCGTAACAGAAGAAAACGGTGTATTCGTGACAAAAGATCCTTCAGACAATCAGATTCAGCTTTTGGTGTAAGTTTGAATCATTTTCCAAGATTTTCAGCGGAACTCCAATGCTTTTTGAGAAGTTGATTTTTGAAACCAATAAACGTTCTTGCAGCACTCTTCCTTAAATCGGGTGAAAGAGTGCTGTTTTTTTATAACGGGCCTATGCATGTCTCTTTCATTCTATACGTGAAATGATTTTAGAAAGGAGAAATGAAAACATTTTATATTTTGTCATAATAGATAAGTCCTGAACGGAGCATTGTTGATAGAATAATACTTTCTAGCACAAAATATGGACTGAATATGGATGCTTTGCCATAATGGTGAATGGATTAAGATGTATGGATGTATCTCACCAGGCTATGCGAGTAAGAATTAGTGCAAAATAATTTACATTTTTGCATGAATGATTTAAGATGAAAACAATTATTTTTTCCTTAAGTAAACTTTTTTGTAGAAGTATTAATTTTGGGTGTTTATGCAAAAATGAGAGGATCATTCGTAATGAACAATCATGATAAGAATAAACAAATTATTTATACAGCCCAGGCGGTTTTAGAGGGCAAAATCAAAGGATGGAAAGGCATTTTTCCTTTCTTGGGTCCGGCGTTTATTGCTTCTGTCGCCTATATGGATCCGGGCAACTTTGCAACCAATATCACAGCGGGATCTAAATATGGCTATGCGTTGTTATGGGTGATTGCGGCATCCAATTTAATGGCGGTGCTGATTCAATCTTTATCCGCTAAATTAGGAATTGCAACAGGCCGTAACTTGCCTGAGGTAGCAAGGGGATATTTTCCAAAACCTGTTTCCGTCTTTTTATGGATTCAAAGCGAATTAGTGATCATCGCAACGGATTTGGCTGAGTTTATTGGTTCATCATTAGGGCTTCACTTGCTTTTCGGGGTGCCTATGGTTTCTGCCGCTCTTATCACCGCTTTTGCATCTTTTGTGATTTTGGAATGTCAGCGCCGTGGTTTTCGTTCATTGGAAACCGTGATTGTCGTCATGATTTCCATGGTGGTTTTATCGTTTGCGGTCCAAACGGTTTTGGCAAAACCTGATGTGGGAGCCGTTGCCGAAGGCTTGTTTACGCCGAAGTTTATAGGAGCAGACAGTATTCTGCTCGCTTCCGGCATTCTCGGGGCGACGGTCATGCCTCATGCTATTTACCTTCATTCTTCTTTGACTCAAAATCGTATAGTGGGAAAAGGCGAGTTAGAGAAAAAGAAAATATTTCAATTTGAGTTTTTGGACATCCTTTTTGCGATGTTAATATCGGGTGCCATCAATATGGCCATGTTGATTGTAGCCGCGGCCTTATTCCATAAAAATGGTTATGTTGTAGAAGATTTGGACAAAGCCTTTTACCTTTTCCATCATTTATCCGGTACTGCAGCTGCCGCTTTTTTTGGTTTTGGTTTGTTGATTGCTGGCTTGTCGAGCTCTTCCGTCGGGACGATGGCCGGTGATGTGGTGATGCAAGGATTTATTAACAAAAGAATACCTATTTATGTCCGGCGAATCATTACGATGGTGCCGCCGTTGGCCATTATTATAAGCGGCATTAATCCTACAAAAGCGTTGGTCGTCAGCCAAGTTGTTTTATCTTTTGGCATTGCTTTCGCTTTAATTCCGCTCATTATTTTTACAAGCAAGCGAAAAATTATGGGGATTCTTGTGAATCATCGCCTGACAACCGTCATTAGCTGGATGGTCGCAACGCTAGTCATTTTACTAAATCTTTTTATCCTTTTTCATACCCTTGTTGGATAGATTTAAAAAATAGAATTGTGTCCATCCATCAGATGCACTGCCATATAATCATAAATGAGTAAAACCTTTACGAATTTCAGCATAAAATGAGGATTCGTAAAGGTTTTTTTATGAATAAGATGTAATAGTGAGCTTGTTCTAGGTTCATTCTTCCACTGGCGTTCTCTATTGTTAAAAGTCTGCTTTTTCATTAACCTGTATAAGGACTCTTTTTTAATCTCCTTTTCAGCCTTTGCCGGGATTACTGCTTTTTCGTCTTGAAACCGGGATTATAATAAAACGTGGAATGGATGAAGGGGGAAATGGTTACAATGCCGATCTTTCGGGAGCTTGGAGAAGTCGTGCGATCTATTCTATTATTTTCAAAGAATGGGTTTGAGATATTATCTATATTGTAATAATGGATAGAAAATAAAAAATTCCGGCAGAACTTTTAATGGTATAGATAGGTCTTTTAGAATGTCATCATCATGATGACATTTCATTTTGATCGTACGGTCGATGGAGAGGACGAGTGAATGGACTGTATCCATGATCGCCTAACTTCCGAACTCATATTGGATTCTTCCCGAAAATCAACAAGGGCTAAAATCTTTTTTCTTGCGAGATAGGATTTTTAGAAGATATGAGTTTTTCTACCGTTGAACGAATGGTGAAAATGATAAAAAGACCAATTTTTCATCCAAGGGAGAGTGCAACGTCATGAAATCAGTAAAAAAAGCGATCATCCCGGCTGCCGGGTTGGGAACACGTTTTTTGCCTGCGACAAAAGCGATGCCAAAAGAAATGCTTCCCATTGTTGATAAGCCTACCATTCAATATATTGTGGAAGAAGCCATTCATTCTGGGATTGAGGATATTATCATTGTGACCGGCAAAGGAAAACGTGCGATAGAAGACCATTTTGATCATGCATTTGAATTAGAAAAAAACCTTTATGACACAGGAAAGCTGGATTTGTTGGAAAAGGTTCAGCAATCATCGAACATGGTTGACATCCATTACATTCGTCAAAAAGAACCGTTGGGTTTGGGCCATGCGGTTTGGTGTGCTCGTAAATTTATTGGAGACGAGCCTTTTGCCGTGTTATTAGGGGATGATATTGTGGAATCGGAAACTCCTTGCATCAAGCAGCTAATGAATGTATATGAAAAAACGGGAGCATCCGTCATTGGAGTTCAGCCTGTTCCTTTGGAAGAAAGTCATCGTTATGGAATGATTGACCCGATGGCTCAGAATGGCCGACTGTATGAAATCAAAAATTTAGTGGAAAAACCGAAAAGAGGACAAGCCCCTTCTAATTTAGCGATCATGGGTCGTTATATTCTGACGCCAGAAATCTTTTCTTACCTAGAAAAACAAGAAAGAGGGGCAGGGGGAGAAATTCAGCTTACCGACGCCATTCAAAAATTGAGCAAGACTCAAAAAGTGTTTGGCTACTGCTTTGAAGGGAAACGATATGATGTCGGAGAAAAATTGGGCTTTATTTTGACGACTATTGAGTTTGCTTTAAAAAATGAAGAATTAAGAGAGCCTATACTAGAAAAATTGAAACAACTGATAAAAAAAGAAGAGAGAATGGTTTAAAACAAATAGATGGGGTGCGTGTAAACGGAATGATGGCAAAATTAGCTTCGAATTGGACGAAAGAACAAAAATGGATTATTATTGCTTTTGCATTAATTGGAGTATATCTCCTTCCTATGTATGTATTAGGGGAAAATTCACATATTCGGGTTCATGATAATATGGACTCGAACATTGCTTGGTATAGGGTGTTAAAGCGAAGCGGGGAATTATTCGGACCTATTAATGCTACCATTCCACAAGTAATCAATGGGTTGCCGCGTAATGCATACGGTACGGAGTTTAGTGGGATCGAATGGCTGCATCATTTGTTTCCTCCAATGTTAGCTTACGCATTAAGCCAAACGATCACACGGATATTCGCTTTTATAGGCATGTATTTGCTTTTAAAAAGACATTTTGTTAAAGCGGACGATGCTTATCTAATTCGAGTGGGAGTGTCGCTTGCTTTTGCGCTGACTCCTTTTTGGCCTTCCGGCATGTTAAGCACGCTTGGACAGCCGCTTGCTTTATGGGCATTTTTGAATATAAGAGAACGAAAAGCGACTTGGAAAGAATGGTTGACGATTACTTTGCTTCCTTTCTATTCAAGCTTCGTTTTAGGGTTTTTCTTTTTTCTGGTAGCCATGGGGCTCCTTTGGCTGCGCGATGTGATTGTCAAACGTGATTGGAATCTCAAGTTTTTTGGCAGCATCGTGTATATGACTTTCCTTTTTTTAGCAATTGAATATCGGCTGGTTTATTCGCTGGTGTTTCCGACAGAACCGACGAGCCGGAATGAATTTGTCAGTTCTAAATTAGGATTTTGGCATTCTGTTCGTCTTGTGTTTAAGAACTATTTCTTAGGGCATACGCACGTAATGACCCTGCACACTTTTGTGATTGTTCCGCTTTCTTTTATCGTCATGGCGATCATTATTCAGAAGAAACAATGGAATCAAGAAAGAAACTATATTCGTTTGTTTATCCTTAACTTCGTATTATCGGTCTGGTATGCCTTCTGGTTTTACAAAGGATGGGAGCCATTAAAAGAAAGGTACCAATTGCTAAATACGTTTAATTTTGCTCGTTTCCATTTTTTACGGCCAATGATCATTTACGTGATGTTCGCGGTAGGTGCTTATATTCTCTGGAAAAAAGGGGTTCAATGGAAAAGATTTGTGAAGGTATGTTTAGTGCTGCAGCTTCTTATACTTTTTGCAGCCAATCCAGAGATTTATTATCGTGCCAATCACTCGCCGTCTTTTAAACAGTTTTATGCCACTCATCAGTTTGAAGAAATAGCGAAATATATCGGAAAACCAAAATCTTCTTATCGGGTGGCGAGCATAGGGCTTCACCCTGCCATTGCCCAGTATAACGGTTTTTACACATTGGATACCTATAATAATTTTTATCCTTTGTCGTACAAGCACCAATTTAGGAAAATCATTGCGAAAGAACTGGAGAAAAATAAGGAGTTGGAGACATACTTTGATCAATGGGGCGGCAGATGCTATATTTTTGTAAGTGAATTAGGAAAGCATTATGACTTCCGAAAAAATAGCAAGAAAAAAATTCATCATCTTCAATTGAACATTGATCAATTTAAGAAAATGGGCGGACAGTATATATTTTCATCCGTGCCCATTATGAATGCGGAGGAGGACGGCCTTCACTTTTTAAAGGCTTTCGACGATCCGGATTCAGCGTGGAGAATTTACTTATACAAAGCAAAATAAAGAATTCTGAGGAGGAATTTCTTTGAATTACCCAGTTTTAACCATCGTCGTTCCTTGCTATAACGAAGAAGAGGTTTTTCAAGAAACGTCTAAACAATTAACACAGGTGATCAAAGAATTAATCGATGAACATTTAATTTCAAAAGAAAGCAATATTTTATTTGTGGATGATGGCAGTCGAGACCGTACTTGGGATTTGATTGAAGCAGAAACGAATCAAAATATTTATGTAAAAGGTTTAAAGCTTGCTCGAAATGTCGGGCACCAAAATGCCTTGTTGGCGGGATTAGCAACCGCCAGCAAACAAGCCGACTGCGTGATTTCCATTGATGCGGATTTGCAAGATGATATTCGTGCCATCCGTACGTTTGTAGAAAAATATTGGGAAGGTTACGACATTGTATATGGAGTACGAAATAAACGAGATACCGATACGTTTTTTAAACGGACAACCGCTGTCGCGTTTTATCGGCTTATGAACAAAATGGGCATTAACCTTATTTTTAATCATGCAGATTTTCGCCTTATGAGTAAAAGAGCTTTGGAAGAATTACTAAAATATAAAGAAGTGAACCTTTTCCTTAGAGGGATTGTGCCGTTAATCGGCTTCCCATCTACTAAAGTGATGTATGATCGAAAGGAACGTTTCGCCGGGGAATCTAAATATCCTTTGAAAAAAATGCTGGCATTTGCTTTTGATGGAATTACATCGTTTAGTGTAGCTCCCATTCGATTTGTGACGTTATTAGGGTTTCTTTCTATTCTTTTAAGTATTTTGATTGGTGGATATGCTCTTATTCAAGAATGGCGGCACCATACCGTATCAGGATGGACTTCTCTCATGCTCTCCATTTGGTTGATTGGGGGCTTGCAATTATTGGGGATTGGACTGATTGGAGAATACATTGGAAAAATCTTTAAAGAAGTAAAAAAACGTCCTCGATACGCGATCGAAACGGACTTGTATACAAAAGAAGCGAAACAATCATCTCCTGCTCCTAAAACATCCGAGAATTGATCATCGAGGAGGTCCAGCTCCCAATCAGGCCTCCTCGAATTTTTGTGAAATCCTGACAGCGTTCGAATGACGTGACGGGCTATGGTTTTTGCCTTCCGGTCAAAAGACGAAGGAGGTATCTTTATGTGGGATCATCTAAAAGAAAAAATGGGAATGCTTCTGAAGTTTTGTACGGTAGGAGTTGGAAATACACTTATTGATTTTATCGTCTTTTTTGTCCTCACCGGTTTACATGTCCATTACTTATGGGCGCAAGGGTGTTCTTATCTTGCCGGTATGATTAATAGCTACGTATGGAACAGGAATTGGACTTTTAAAGCAGAAGAAAAAGCGAACATTCAAGAGCTGCTTCGATTTCTAACCATTAATTTGGCTGCCTATGCGACTACTCTTCTTTTACTTTCTTTATTTAAGCAAAAGTTTGAATGGCCACTGGCTGTAAGTAAGATTTTTGCAACATTGTGTGGGATGGCCATTACTTTTATGGGCAGCCGACTTTGGGTATTTAAAAGCGGTTTGTCTAAAGGCCAAAGCTAAAGAAGGGTATTCCATATTTACCTTTAAAAAATCGCTCTTTCTGAATGATCATTGAATGCTAGTTTTCCATTTTCTTTTTTCATGCGAAAAAGAGGCTCGGAACATTGGGGCGTTTGACCATTGTGACGAGCCTTTTTTATAAAAACTTAAAAGCGGATTCATTGTGTATAAGCTTTGAAGCACATGATCGAGATATTGGGGTTATTTGATTGCTTGAATGCAAATCCTTGCCTAAAGATTAGTTGAAAGAAGATTATTCCGTTTTTTGTTCATCGAGATCAGCGCCCGTTTCTGATTGTTCCAATATATGATTTAATTCACCGATATCCCCTTTTGCATTAATGATTTCAATGAGTTGATTTAAACCTTGCGTCGTTTTATCAGATTCCTCTTGATTCAAGCTGTCAGTAGTTTTATTTTCCGCGCTTTTCATAATAATCCTCCCATCCATTAAGCTATTAGTAGTTTTTCAAAAAAGGAGTTGTTTATACTGACTTTTTGAAAACCTTTTGATGAATATTCGGCGAGGTAAATGTGAAACTGTCACCAGGGAAAGAAAAGTAGAAGGTATTTTCTTCAATTTTTTCTTTTTTAAGAGAAAATCTGCAGCTGGATAGCCCTAATAACAACGTTGCCAAATAAATTTCGTAATAGAAAAAGAGGATGACTTGAAAAAGATCATTTTTCATGACCTTCTGAGTCATCCTCGACTGAAAGAGAAGTATATTCTTTTCCAATGAACAGAAAAACAGTTGAATTTCTCTGGAAAGTCCTTATCTTACAAACAACCCTACCACCATCGCAGTTAAAAAGGAGACCAAAATACCTGAAACGAGCAGACGCCAAATATTTTTGGCGATTAGTTTTGTTTTCTCCTCATTGAATAATGATTTCACGCTTCCCAAAATAATTCCTACAGTAGAAAAGTTACAAAAAGAAACAAGAAACGTGGAAATGACAGCCTCTGTGTGCGGATTCAGCTTATTAAGTATAGGGTGTAGTTTCCCCATTGCTACAAATTCATTCGTCGCTAATTTTTCACCCATAAATTGAGAAACGGTAAATACTTGGGAATGTGTAACTCCCATTAAATAGGCAAAAGGCGAAAAAAGTACGGCAAAGATATTTTCCAGTGAAAGGTTTTTATGAATCAATCCTAAAACGCTGTCGCTGGCAGTAATTAATGCTGTAAATCCGATCAGCATGGTGGCGATGATTAAAGCTAGTTTTCCTCCAGTCAGCATACTGTCTGCCAACATATCGAAGAAGTTTCTTTTCTCTCCGGATTTTGCAGGGTTGTAAACGACGTCTTCTTCTTTCGACACTTTATATGGATTTAAGAATGATGTAATGATTAATGCTCCAACGGCATTTAATGGAATGGCAACTAATACATATTTAGGATCGATGAGCTGCATATATCCGCCGAGAACTCCAACGCTGACACAAGACATTCCTACCATACAGGCGGTCAGCAGCCGTTTATCATCCATTTTGTTCAGTTGTTGCCTCGTTACCGCCAACGCTTCGTTGTTTCCTAAAAACATGACTTGAGTAGCAAAAAAACTTTCAAAGCGGGGAGCACGCGTCAATTTAGAAAGCACAAAACCGATGCCGTTGATTAAAGCTGGAAGGATGCCGAAATAAGTTAAGATATCGAAGAAGGCAACAATAAAAATAATCGGCATTAATACGCTCATGAAAAAGGACGGTGTACCATTTAAAGATACTAGGTCACCAAAGACGAAATTGATACCGGACATAGAGCAATGGATAAGCCATAAGAAAAACTTTGAAACGATTTGGATGAATTGTCCACCTATTTTAGTGGTTAACATAAACCAAGTAATAACCAATTGAATAACAAACATCAAAAGGATAGAGACAAAATCTATGCCTTTACGATTGATAGAGCATAAATAGGCAATAGCAAAAACAACGATAATTCCAATGATGTTAATGATAAAAGACAATGAAATTCCTCCCTGAACCTACGCACGTTTGATGAATAAAAGATTTTAAGCGTTCTTATGTTGTCCGGTCTTTTTTCGTTTATACTTTTCGAGCGTATTAGTGAATCGATTTTAAAAAACATACAAAAATCGACGTCAAAATCCCCCGCAACGACGAAATAAAATTCTAAAAATAATAAATAGTCGTTTCAAATTAAATTTTAAATGCAGGGTGGGGAATATGCAAGATCAAATAAGTGTAAAAAATGCGCATTTTCAAGGGGATTATTGACAGTTCAAAAAGAAGTTTTTAATTTTTGAAATTTTAAAATTATAGTGAACATAGAAAAAACTAAAGCAGAATCTATATAATGCCAAAAAACGCCAGTTTCGTTTATTCAATCAACATATCATTTCTTCATACATGGAACCATTTCGGCGTCCAGAACGATGCGGAAATGCAACTAAAATTCGAAAAATAACGATCGTTTTGATTAAATCGAGTTGAATACACCTTGCCCTCTCAAATGAGCTTTTGCATGCTTTTGTCTTCTCAGAATCATGGTTTATGATAGAGAGAAACTGGAAATAAACTTCTTAAGCCCGCCAAAAGACAGGGCATATATAAAGGGAGCGGAATAAGCATTTCACTTAAAACGCTCCCTTTGTATGGTCGTTTAAGAAAGTACTTTATTCATCGTTTCTTTCAAAACAGCGGCTGAGTGGTTGAATTTTTCTTTTTCTTCTTCATTTAATTTCATTTCGATGATTTCACGAACCCCATTTCGGTTAACGACGGCGGGTGCACCGATGTAAAGATCTTCTTGACCGTATTCTCCTTCAAGCAGAACGGATACAGTCAGAATGCTGTTTTCATTCTGAAGGATCGCTTTAGTGATGCGGACAAGAGACATTCCGATTCCGTAATAGGTGGCTCCTTTTCTTTCGATGATATGGTATGCAGCATCCCGTACGTTTACAAAGATCTCATCCAGATCTGCTCTAGTGATTTCACCCTTTTTGATAAAGGAATCGAGTGGTTCAATACCAATAGTAGCATGGCTCCAAACCGGAAGTTCTGTATCGCCGTGTTCACCAATAACAACTGCGTGAATATTTCTTGGATCGACCTTTAAACGTTCTCCAAGTTGAAAGCGCAGCCGGGCTGAGTCGAGTACAGTGCCGGAACCGATGACACGTTCTTTAGGAAGTCCTGATTCTTTCCAGGTCACATAAGTAAGAATGTCGACCGGATTTGTAGCTACTAGGAAAATTCCGTCAAATCCGCTGTTCATAATATTTCGAATTATCTCTTTAAAAATCTTAGTGTTTTTTTCTACTAATTGCAGACGGGTTTCTCCCGGTTTTTGTGCTAATCCGGCTGTTATGACAACTAAATCAGCTTGTCTACAATCTTCATAATCTCCATTCCAAATTTTTGCAGGAGAAGGGGCGAACGGTATTCCGTGATTAAGGTCCATGGCTTCGCCTTCCGCTTTTGCTTTGTTGACATCTATCAATACTATTTCTTCAGCTACACCTTGATTGATTAGGGAGTAAGCATAGCTGCAACCTACTGCACCAGTTCCAACGATAACAACACGATTTACTTTTTCTTTTTTCATGATAAGAAACTCCTTTCATCATTTCTGGTTGATGTGAAATGTGTGAGAATCTAACCAAACCCATATGTAAAAAATGGTTTACATAGGGTAAGTCTACAAGTTTATGTACTATTAGAATATAATTTCTTGTTAGCAGTAAATGTTATGCCAACATTCATTTAAAAGATGCTGCAGCCAAAGACACACGTGAAAGGGTACGGTTCTTCATAAAACGTTGATAATTTAGAAGGAAAAGGAATGGCTGCAGCGATTTACAAGTTCATTATACAACACTAAATGTGAATTTATTCACAATATAAATGAATAATTTGTGAACTTTTTCACACACTGATTTTTTTATTTTTGGATGAAACCATTTTTTTGGAAACAGGATGAATCGGCGTTTTCTTGCAAAAAAAACGGGCGAATGGGAAATAGGGCCAACACGTTTTAAAGTCCATACAAAAACCCCTTATAGTCATTTAGGTATCATTCGTTTCTTTCATTTCCGTTGCCTATAAGGGGATCTAATCAAATGACCAATTTATTCTTTTTTATCGTTAAAATCATGATCTTCCGAAAACTCGGCGTTATATGCCAGTTTTTGATTGGCTCCCATTTTTGTCCGTCTGTTCGTTTGAACGTCCGGAAAACGATTCAGAATAAATTGATGAATAAACGCTTCTGCTATTGTGATGATAACGGCTGAAATAATGCTTCCCCAAGCAATCTGCATATAGTTATTAAGAAGAATACTGCCAAAAATCCAAACGCTCGTATAGGCAAGAAGAAAATCAACTATTGATGCAGACGTATTTCCAAAATAGGGAAGAATCAACCGATCTCCTATTAAAAAAGACATAATCGTCGTCAGTAAGCTGAAAGAAAAAATATCCAAATAGGTAGCATCAAAAAATAGATCGAGACCTACTGCAAATGCGATGAGGCAAGCAATAAATTTTATAAGTAAAATGCCAGCATATTTCATCATTGAATCCTCCTTTGTCCATATTTTGAATCAAAAATCAGAATTTTATACTTGCCTCAAATATTTTTCTGAAAAACAACGAAGACATTTCACTCGATCGAATTCAGAAAAGGATTCGTTTATTGAAATCTTCTCTATAATCGTGATGAAAAAGGGGAAAAGAAAGCCTTAAAACTTCCTAGTCAATGGGCTGAATTAGATCGGGCGAGTTATTTTTCGGTGAATTGACTAATTGAGAAACTTCGTACGCTTCCACCCATTGCTCATCATAAGGCTTTAATAAATTCTTTAATTTTTGAGGGTCGCTAATAGTTGGATCCAACCATAACGGTTCATCCTGCGGTTTTAATATCACTGGCATTCTGTCATGAATAGACGCCATGAGAGGATTAGATTTGGTTGTAATGATGGTGCAAGAAAATATCGAGTCGCCATTCGGCGATTTCCATTGTTCCCATAATCCAGCCATCGAAAATAACTCGTGGGATTTTAATAAAATTCTCATCGGAATCTTTTGATTGTTCACTCGTTTCCATTCGTAAAAGGAATCGGCTACAATAAGGCAGCGTTTTTTTTGAAACGCATGCCGATAACTAGGTTTTTCAGTAAGAGTCTCAGCTCTGGCATTCACTAATTTATGGCCGATGGACGCATCTTTTGCCCAAGGCGGAATTAATCCCCATCTTAAAAAGCCCATTCGGTTGGTTTGACCATCATTGATGACGGCTAGAACCGATTGGGAAGGGGCTATATTGTAGCTTGAGGAATAATCTTCATCCTTAAATGAATATTCAGCGCTAAAACGTTCAGCAATTTCTGCAATGGAAGCCGTCAGTGTAAATCGTCCACACATACCATTCACCTCAAAAAAAGTATTATATATTGTAGCAGTTACATGTAGTAGAGATAGGATGAAAATGGTTTTGAGCATCCAATAGACGTTCATTCTTATTGAATGTTCAGCAATTACAAGAAAATACGATGTAAGATGCGGCAAAAGCCTCATGGTTCATAATAAATCAATCTGCTTGACTAAACACCCCATAGGGTATACTATCCATTGTGAGTATAAAATATACGAGATATGGGAGATGCTTATGGTTGGATTGCTGATATTATTCATCATTTTTATTTGCTTAAAAGAACTTTATAAACGTTACTATCCGGTTAAAGGCATTCCGTGTATAGATCAAAGGAAACAGCGCCAAGATGGCCAAATTACGTTCTTGGATATCAGGGACTATAATGAAGTCATGAAAACGGACGGTCATACATCTTTGAATATTCCATATGCATACTTAAAACGTTTTTATAAAGATATTCCCAAAAACAACATTCATTTGATTGCGCAAGATCCACTGGAATTGAATCTAGGTCTTCGGTTTTTAGCGAGAAAAGGGTTTAAAGTTAAAAGTTATTCATTATCGAACTGTTCGTGTGATCAAAAAAGGATAAAGGGGATAGCCGGGAATGGAGTATAGTAAAGATATTAAAAACCGCTTAAAGCGAATCGAAGGACAAGTTCGCGGAGTACTTCGTATGCTGGACCAAGAGGAAGATTGTAAAGAAGTAATTACCCAATTAAGTGCAGCAAGAAGTGCTTTGGATCGGGCGATTGCACTAATAGTGGCGACAAACTTAGAAAAATGCATTCGTGAACAAATGGAAGAGGGAGAAGATCAAGCTCGTTCTGAGGTCATTAAAGAAGCGGTGCAGCTTCTCGTAAAAAGCAGATAAATCGATTAACTGGCTGGCATTTGGCATTTAAAGCAAAGTGTCCATGAATTTGGATGGCTATTCGAAAGTGTAATAAGAGGTGGCTCTCTGCATTTCAAAAAAGGGAATATCAGCAAGGCAGTTTGAAGGTCATAGAATATGGATTGGACCTTTAATAACGATTTTAAGGTTCATCAAACCGAAGCATATCTTTTGTTTTATCGGGAAAGAATCATTATAGTAAATTCGAAAACGTCATGAGACTCAATTAAAGGAGGTACATCAAATGGCGAACAATAAACGTATTCTCATGGTTGTGACGAACCATACAACGATTACGGATGATCACAAGACGGGACTTTGGCTGGAAGAGTTTGCGGTGCCTTATTTGACCTTTAAGGAAAAAGGATATGATGTCAAAGTAACGAGCATTAACGGCGGAGAAGTTCCTCTTGATCCAAATAGCATAAAAGAAAAAAATCCGGATTGGGTTGAAGCGGAAAAAGAATTAAAAAACACAGCGAAATTAAGCAAAGAAGATGCCGCTGGATTTGATGCAGTGTTCCTCCCTGGAGGGCATGGCACCATGTTTGATTTTCCGGATAATGAAACGTTGCAATATGTATTGCAGCAATTCGCCGAAGATGGAAGAGTCATTGGCGCTGTTTGCCATGGTCCGGCGGGGCTTGTCAACGTCACCTATAAAGACGGTACTCCATTAGTGAAAGGGAAAAAAGTAGCCGCTTTTACGAATGAGGAAGAAAGGGAAACGCAGCTGGACAGACATATGCCATTTTTACTGGAATCCAAGCTGCGTGAAAAAGGGGCGAACTTTGTTTCAGGTGAAAAGTGGTCCGATTTCTCTGTCCGCGACGGAAATTTGGTAACAGGACAAAATCCACAATCCAGCAAAAGCACGGCTGAAAAAGTGATTGAAGCGATTGAAAATCCGGAATAACAGACCTGAAACTGTTCTAAATAGAAGTTGAATTTACGATTTTTCACACCGTTCGTTTTGTTGGAACGGTGTGTTTTCTTTGTGAATGGAAAAAAAAGACAAATAATTGAATGAATCCTGATGGTAGTCGAATTTATAAAAATATGCTATAGTAAACAATCAGAATGATGAATGATCATTTGAACAACTCCATAAGAAATCCGTGCATAACGCACGGGAGAGGTTCGCGAACTCCCTCTATAAAAAACTAAGGAGACATCCAGCCAGGAAACAATGTCCGGGCTGCCGTTTTTGCATGTCTGTTAAAGCACGTTTCCCTTTTAGTTCGTACGAAATGGAAAGGTGCTTTTTATTGATTTGATTTTAAAAGCGGCAGTCAGTTGTTTGTTTCTTTGCTGATGGATGGGGGAGGTTGCGTCATTTTTCTGCGCAATCTTTTTTATTATGTTGACGATTGCTCAATTATGGACTTCGTGGACCCGGAAGGCCTTGTTCAAATGGAGAAAGAATTCAATAATGACAATTTATATAAGAAAAGGTGAAGATCATGTTGAATGAGGAAAAAGCGGTTGTGGTATTCAGCGGAGGACAAGATAGCACAACATGCTTATTTTGGGCTTTGAAAAATTTTCAAGAAGTTCAAGCGGTGACTTTTGATTACGGACAACGTCACCGAAAAGAGATAGAAGTGGCAAAAACGATTGCTCATGATCTTGGAGTGAAGCACACAGTGCTGGATATGTCTTTATTAAATCAGCTCGCTCCTAATGCACTGACTCGTAAAGAGATTGAGATTGAGCAAAAAGAGGGGGAGCTCCCTACTACTTTTGTGGATGGTCGAAATTTGTTATTTCTATCGTTTGCTGCGGTGCTGGCAAAACAATCGGGAGCTCGCCATATTATTACAGGAGTTTGCGAAACGGATTTTTCCGGCTATCCAGATTGCCGGGACGTTTTTATCAAATCTTTAAATGTGACGCTTAACTTAGCAATGGACTACGAATTTGTCATTCACACCCCGCTGATGTGGCTGAATAAAGCCCAAACTTGGGAACTTGCCGATCAGTTGGGAGCGCTCGAATATGTCCGTGAAAATACGTTAACTTGCTATAACGGTATTATGGCTGATGGATGCGGCCATTGCCCGGCTTGTAAACTACGGAAGCGGGGATTGGACGAATATTTATCCAAAAAGAACGGGGGTAGTAAGTAATGCTCCAACAAATTTATCCGCAAGTGCAGCATGATTATACGTATGAATTAAACAAAGATCTGCAATTTGCAGCCGCTCATTTCATTCCTCATCCAGATGCAGGGCAGTGCCGTAATGTACATGGCCATACGTATTTTGTCAATATAACGGTTGCAGGTGACGAGTTGGATGATTCTGGATTTTTGGTGAACTTTCAAGCGTTGAAAAAAATTGTTTCGGATCCATTTGACCATACACTTTTGAATGATCACCAAATGTTCAGTGAAAAACAGCCTGAAAACTTTCCTTCCACCGAAGTAGTGGCACGAAAAATATACGAAATGATACAAGCTTATTTGGACACATTGCCGAACAAGCCAAAATGCTTGCAGGTGTTCTTGCGCGAAACACCGACCAGTTATGTAGTTTATCGGCCGAAGAGAGGGAAGTAATATGGCTAAGAAGGTGCCTGTATTAGAAATATTCGGACCGACCATTCAAGGAGAAGGCAGCGTAATCGGTCAAAAAACAATGTTTGTCCGAACGGCCGGCTGCGACTATTCATGCAGTTGGTGCGATTCTGCTTTTACGTGGGACGGATCGGCAAAAGCAGACATTCGACAAATGACGGCGGAGGAAATATGGAAGGAACTCAAACAACTGGGCGGTGATTGTTTCAGTCATGTGACCATTTCCGGAGGCAACCCGGCGCTCATCTCTGGCCTTTCAGAATTCATTGATTTGCTGAAAGAGGAAGGAATCCGTATAGGTCTTGAAACGCAAGGGAGCCGCTGGCAAGATTGGTTTTGGAAAATCGATGATTTAACGATTTCACCGAAGCCTCCTAGTTCAGGGATGAAAACCAATTTTTTCGTGCTGGATGACATCGTGAAAAAACTTCAAGCGAAAAACCACCAAACTTTTAGTTTAAAAGTGGTAATATTTGATGATCGTGATTTTGATTATGCTGTCTCCGTCCATCAACGCTACCCCTCTGTTCCTTTTTTTGTCCAAGTAGGAAATGACGATCCAGCTACGACCGATGATGATCAGTTGATTAAGCATTTATTAACAAAAATGAAATGGCTTGTAGAAAAAATTTCTGCATCGGCTGAAATGAATGATGTTCGAGCACTGCCGCAGCTCCATACTCTTTTATGGGGAAATAAACGAGGGGTTTAAACAAAAAAGTAGAAAAAGGAGGAAGCCGAAATGGCAGGAAGAAATGAGGAAGAATTGCAAGGAGTCACGTTGTTAGGCAATCAAGGAACAAAATATATATTCGACTACGCGCCAGAGGTTCTCGAAGTATTTGACAACAAACATCCGAACCGTGATTATTTTGTAAAATTCAATTGCCCGGAATTCACAAGCTTGTGTCCAAAAACGGGCCAGCCGGATTTTGCCACAATCTATATTAGTTATATTCCTGACAAAAAAATGGTCGAAAGCAAATCGTTGAAGCTCTATTTATTTAGTTTTCGTAATCACGGAGATTTTCATGAGGATTGCGTGAATATAATTATGAACGATTTAATCGATGTCATGGATCCGCGTTATATTGAGGTTTGGGGAAAATTCACTCCGCGAGGCGGAATCTCGATCGATCCGTATGTCAATTACGGACGTCCCGGTACAAAATATGAAAAAATGGCTGAATATCGTTTAATGAATCACGATTTATATCCTGAAAAAATCGACAATCGCTAATATTTCGCTCTCTGTGGAAGCTCCGCAGAGGGTTTTTTAATGAATTCCGCTGTGATGCGGCTGCTTTTTTATCATAAAATTTCAAATAGTGGTTTTGAATTTCAGAATATTAAGTTTATTATTTTTTAAAGGGGGGAGAAAAAATGTCAAAATCCATAAAAGCATTTGTATTTGATGTATATGGCACTCTTTTTGATGTACATTCTGTAAAAGAAGCAACGGAAACTTTATATCCTGGAAAAGGTGAGGCTATTAGCCAGGCTTGGCGGAAAAAGCAAGTCGAATACTCGTTTTTACATCAACTCATGGGAACATATCGCTCTTTTTGGAAAATAACAAAAGATGCTCTTCGCTATGCCCTGAAAGAAAATGAACGGAGCATATCGTCTGAAATTGAGGAATTTTTAATGGAAACTTATTTGCATCTTACTCCTTTTCCCGAAGTCCATGAAGTTTTGCTTCAATTACGGAACAAGACTCTGGCTGTGTTTTCAAATGGGTCGCATGATATGCTAGATCCATTGATCGATCATTCTCTATTTGGCGAACTTTTTGATGATGTCGTCAGCGTTGATGAAGTAAAACAATATAAACCAACTCCAGCCGCCTATGATCATGCATTACATACGCTAAAAGTTTCACGAGAAGAAGTATTGTTCATTTCATCAAATGGTTGGGATATCTCCGGTGCAAAAAACTTTGGTTTTCATACCGCTTGGATAAATCGGAACAAATTGCCGATAGAAGAACTGGAATTATATCCGGATGCAATATATGAAGATTTAACCGGTATTTTGGAATGGATATAAAGAAGAATATAGTAGCCCCCCTTTTTTTAATGTGTTCTTTTTAAAACTGGATTTTTTGAAAAATCCCAATAGAATCCGTTGCGCCCTTTTTTTAAAAAGGGCTATTTTAGTTTCACTCTTTTGACCAGCTTGTACATATGATGAACTGAAGACAGTGATCTGTCTTTCTTAATAAGCAGTTGGTATTTTTATCTAATTTATGAATAACCTGAATCCGTGACAAAACATCTTTACAATGGTCGCAAACCGTTGATACGATAAGGGAAAACGACGTTGACGATTCTTCATCAAGTAGGTGATGTGATGAAAGATTTCCCGATTCGGTTTGTATTGACAGATGAAGCGATTACCCCAAGTGCTGGGCTTGCTCTCGTTGGCTACTTACTCCATCGAACGAAACTGGATAAACGGGTAAACGCACTTCGGCTTCCAACGGTTCGTCGAGAAGTGCACATTTCCCATAGCGATGTCATTCGCTCGATGATTGGCTTGCTTGCCACAGGAAAAACGGATTTCGATCATATCGAAGCGTATCGTCAGGACGATATCTTTTCGGCATCGATGGGGATTCAGCACGTGCCTTCCTCTCCAACCTTGCGACAACGACTCGATCAGCTCGCTTGTCTTCCGATGACCGAAACGATTCTTTGGGAGGAGTCCATACGTCTGTTGATTCAACGACATGCCACTTTGTCCCCTTGTTGGACCAAAGGAAAGACGACATGGCTTCCCCTTGATATAGATGGTTCCCCATTTGACAACTCCGATACGAAAAAAGAAGGAGTCAGTCGAACGTATAAAGGATTTGACGGTTTTACACCGTTGTTTGCGTATGCAGGGAAGGAAGGGTATCTCGTTCATGCCGAGTTGCGTCCAGGGAAACAACATGTGCAAGACAACATGCCCTCGTTTTTAGTCACCGCTATCCGTCGAGCTCGTCAACTGACTTCATCTCGTCTGCTTGTTCGCATGGATGCAGGAAACGATGCAGAAGCGAATGTGCACGTATGCCTAAAGGAAGACGTGGACTTTGTCATCAAGCGAAACTTACGCCGAGAATCGAAAGCGCTTTGGTTCCAGATCGCTTCGCAAAAGGGCAAACGTGTCGATGATGGACAAAGCGAAGGAGTACAAACCTATGAGCTATGCCTTCCACAGAAGGCAGCGATCGATGGAAACACGTATACGTACGTTCAAGTCACCCAAGTGACGGAACGGACGATGGAACGCAATGGACAGCTGATGCTCGTTCCTGATTATGAAGTGGAAAGCTATTGGGTGCGGCTCAAAGGATACGAGCATGTTCGAATGAGCGATGTGCTCGCGTTGTATCATGACCATGCGACATGCGAACAGTTTCATAGCGAACTGAAGAGCGACTTAGATTTAGAGCGGCTTCCATCTGGGAAGATGAAAACGAATGCGCTCGTGTTGGTCATGGGAGCCTTCGTTTACAATCTTCTTCGTCTGATTGGACAAGATCTATTAAGCGATCCGAGACATCCGTTGCACCACAAAGTGAAACGCCGCCGCATCAAGACGATTATTCAGACGGTGATCACGATGGCAGGGCGACTCGTCCGTCGATCACGACAGATCTGGATGAAACTGACGCGAAGGAGTGGTTATAGCGAGCCCCTACTGAACGTCTATCAGAAATGGAGAGAGGCAAGATAACGAACGAATGTTCGGTCGCTGATGTCCAACGTCACTCCCTGTGCTTTTTTGTCTCTTTTTTTGGTTCGTATACCTAAAAAAGAGATTGGTTCCATTTTCGGAAATAGAGATGACATAGGTCATAAGCATAAAAAGGGTTTTATGGATTATCAATCCATCAAAATTACAACAAAATCAAAGTCGATTTCAATTCATCACGGATTCAGGAATAATATATTTGATCAATTAAGCAAGAAAGGAGGGAAATAAGATGGCAGGTACAAAAACATTTGTAAACACGAGCCCGGCCACTTTACAAGTTACTCTTTTTATGTGCGCCCGGCATGTACATGAACTATAGGGTGTAAGTCCCGAACCCCGAAGACAGAAGTAGAGGTTAGCCAAGAGCAAGGGTGTCCGTGGTGACGCGGAATCTGAAGGAAGCTGGAGGCAAAACACCGGTCCGAGGAACACGAACCTCATATAAGGCTAGGTATGATTGAGTGAGTTTGCATAACAAAACAAAGCTCTTTCTGTCGAAGGTCATATCGAGTAAATGAGGCGGATAGATGGTGTGAAAGTGCATGTACTTACCCGGGGAGGTCTGGCGGATATGTGAAGTACTCTTCATAACCTACTTAGTGATAAGTAGCTGAACCGTCAGAAGTCAGCAGAGGTCATAGTATTAGTTGGTCTAGAACAACTAAGAAGGACCGAACAATTAAGAGAGAATAGCCCTTGGTATTCAGTGAGTCATGATGAACACAGAAAACGTAGTACCTCACTTGAGGGAGGAAGCGGTGAATCCCGTGGGAGACCTCTTGGAGGGTGGAGTGACCACTGGCATAAAGAGAACAGCTATTCACGGAAGTTATAAAGACTTGCGTCAATGATCTTAATTGAACCGCCGTATACGGAACCGTACGTACGGTGGTGTGAGAGGACGGGAGTTAATCGCTCCCTCCTACTCGATTCGTGAAGGAAATGACCCGCTAAGTCAAGATGGGACGGTTTCTTTTGTCCTTGATCCGGGAGAAACAGAGATCGTTACCTTTGGGAACGCTCAAAACTCTTTTCTGAACGGAATTTCTTTGTTTACTATTTTTGCAGGAGATCTTTATAGCAAAATTCAATTTGTAACCGTAGTTGGAAGTGAGCTTGATAATCTTCTTAATACTAATGATGTGATTACAATCACAAAGGAACTAACCGATTACGTCTTATCTGGGAGCAACAGCAGTCTAGAGGCAGTAAATAATGCTCTAACAGTGGCTGAGATGCGGGCTGCTCTTGAAAATCCACAATTGGGACTTGATCTTACAGCATACAACAGCCTAACAGAGGCACAAAAAGATCAAGCAGCCGGAACCGTATTAACGAATCGACCCGTTTCAGGATATCCTACCGTGGCAAGTGTACAACAAGCTCTTAATCATGCAATAGATCAAATCGTAGATCCGAACAATATATTTGTTCTTGCAGGCTCAGTAGATGGAAATGGAAGCAGAGCGAATCCATTTGGTAGCATTGTGGAAGGGATTGCAGCCGTAAATCCGGGAGGAACGGTCCATATACTAAGTGGAACATACCCTATCACCACTCAAATTGCCGTCAATAAGGAAGGGATTACTTTAAAAGGCGAGCCAGGAACACTGCTTGTATTGCAGGCTGATCTTATTCCATTGCTAATATTATCGAATAATACGACGATTGATGGTTTAACCATAACGAGTGATATTCCTTACCAGAAAGAATTCATACAGGTTGCCGGTACGAATACAAGACTGATGAATAACACAATATTCGGTCCTCCACAAGCATTGCCAATGTCTGACTGGGTAGTGAATCGTGCAGTTGTGCCACAGGTTAATGTAGCGAATTTAATAGTTGAAAATAATACGTTTTATTCGCTGCGGACAGGTATTTATATTAATCCAAATGTAACAGGTGCTATGAATAATAACGTGGTTTATAATACAAAAGGTGGTTTTTTAGTGGATCGGGCATTCACGACATTTAATGGTAATTCATGGGGAATCCCGGCAAATGAGTTTGATATTGTCTTGCTAGCTGGAACTACAACAGGACCACCATACGATGATTTGGCTGCCTTAAGTGCCGAAAATAATCATGCAACCATTTCGGACCAAAGATCACAATAAAGTTTAAAAAACTGCAAGGCATTATTTCCTAATTAGAATTCAGGTTAAGTGGTAGTAAGTAGAACTTTTTTTGTCCGGAATGAATAGTTACGGTTTCTTGATAAGACTTTATTTTTTCACCGTTCGTACGCTGGACGGTGTTTTTGTTTTGTGAACATGAAGATTTTTTTGTTCATAATTAAGATTCCTACATATTATTAAGAAAAAACGGACCATACATTTGCAAGTTACATCCCCCTATCATTAAACTAGTGATAGGAAGAAAGAATATTCAAGTGGATGAAGAAAAAGGCGATTAAGTTGAAAAGCAAGGAGACGATGCAAAGGATGTTAGAAACAAAAACAAACCATAAAGAAGCAGATCTACATGACTATTGTTCCATCGTAGCCAAGACCAATGGAATTGATCCAATCGGTTCAGCTCCGGTTCATCAGCGCTATATTTTGGTGGAAACGCCATTTCCATGGACAAAAAAAGTAGAACAGTCCCCAAAAATGAATGAAAAATTGTTGGAAGTATTAAAAGAGGCGGAAGAGCAAGAAAAAAGTTTCCGGTTTTTAGCGTTTCATTCGGATACTCTCCCTTCTCCTGATGGGTATTCGCGCGTCTTTTTGTTTGAACGACCGGACTCTTTTTTGGCTCATTATGAAAAACGGGAATATTTGCTTCCGAGTCAAAAAGTTCACGAGTTGGTGCGAGGTTTTTTAGCCAATACCGCTTCTTTAGAGAAATTTGATGAGTACTTGCAGCCTTCATCCCATATCAGAGAGCTGTTTTTATGTACACAAGGCAGCCGCGATCGGTGCTGTGGAAAGTTTGGCTACGAACTGTATAAGGAAATTCAGGAACGTCTTTCATTAAATCCTGATTCTTGTTTACGCGTATGGCGTTCCAGTCATTTGGGAGGCCATCGCTATGCGCCGACTATGCTTGACTTGCCGGAAGGACGCTACTGGGGCCATTTGAATCCAAATCAACTGGATGCTCTATTGTTCCGGAAAGGTGCATTTTCTGATCTAGCCGGTTCTTACCGAGGCTGGGGAGTTATTTCTCCATTTGAACAAGCAGCAGAGCGGGAAGCCTTTTTGAAAATGGGCTGGGATTGGATAGAAATGATGAAACAGTCGAAGATCGTTGAAAAAAGCGAGAATACGGCTCGGGTACGAATTGATTATCATTCACCGGACGGCCAACAGCAAGGAACTTATGAAGCCGATGTAAAAATTGAAAGAACGATCAAAGTTTGGGGATGCGGGGCAGAACCGAGCGATGTGAAACAATATAGAACGACTCGATTGGATAAAATGAATCATTAATCCGTTTCAATAGGAGCCGTGAAGAGCACGGTTCATTTGCGGTCCTACATTGATTGCGACGATTCCGTTTGTTCCGTAATCGATGTAGGGCCTTTTTTTGGCAGAAAAAGAATATTTTATGGATAAGTGAATGTTTTTTCTTTTTTTGGAGAAACTAAATAAAGAATGAATTTATATGTTGGAGGTTTTAATATGGAACGAGGCACTGTTAAATGGTTTAATGCTGAAAAAGGATACGGATTTATCGAATCTGATAGTGGATCCGATGTATTTGTTCATTACAGCGCCATTCAAGGAGAAGGATATAAGACGTTGGAAGAAGGACAACAAGTGGAGTTTGAAGTGGTTCAAGGAAATCGTGGACCTCAGGCAGAACATGTAGTCAAACTATAATGAGGATGAATCAGGGGGTGACTTCGTTATAGTCACCCCTTTTTTCAATGAAAAGGATTATAACCTGAATGAAAAACGATTCTTTCGCCGTTTAGCATCAACCAAACCACTCTGAAGAGATCATCTAAACGTAACAAAATGAGGTCAACCTGATTCTTTTCCATTTAAATCAATGTTCACATCTCATCCAAAGTCATGAGTTTGATCGACCGCTTGCCATCCATTCAAAATTTTTGCCGGGAACCCAACTTCTTTCCGAAATGAACAATGAAGAGTTTTGGACAGTTGTAATAAAATTATAAAAGATAAGTTTTCGAACCTATTTTAGAAATGATTAGATTGGAAAAAAGGCTGGAATGCTGGTGCACGTGGTGATGATCACGATTTATTTTTGGTTTGTAAGGAAGTAAAGACCGAAAATTCAGGCGAGTGATTTGATTGGTTAAAAAAGCGGATTGATTGGGATTTTGCTTTCTTTTAGTATTTAACGTCTTTCCGAAAGAAGTCTCCCATCCTCTAGGAATGTGAAGGTGTGAATAGCACCAATGAGTAGGTGGGAGATGAATTTCGGTTGGCTTTAGCCAAAGTTATTTTTCCAATCCCTTTCTCAACAATTCTAAGATTGCGGCTGTTCTAGTTGGAATCCCATTTTCTTTTTGATATTGCTCCAATTTTTCTAATATCGTCTTAGGCATACGAATTTCTACACGTTCTTTCTCTTCTCTCATGATTATCACCTCATATTGATTGTACGGATTTTTTACGGTATAATCAATATATACGAAATTTTTCCGCACAAAGTGAGGTGAATTGATATGGCCAAGCAAAACAAAGCTTTCAAGTTTCGTTTGTTACCAAACAAAGAACAATCCGCATTATTAGCTAAGACATTTGGTTGTGTTCGCTTTGTCTACAATAAGATGTTAGCTGAACGCAAAGAAACGTATGAAAAGTTCAAGGATGATAAAGAATTGCTTAAAAAGCAAAAGTTTCCGACCCCTGCAAAATATAAAAGTGAATTTCCATTCCTAAAAGAAGTGGATTCTTTAGCTTTGGCAAATGCACAAATGAACTTACAGACTGCTTATAAGAATTTCTTTGAAGGAAATGCGGATTTTCCAAAGTTCAAAAATCGTAAAGCAAAACAATCCTATACAACTAATATGGTCAACGGAAATATTAAGCTAGAAAATGGTCATATCAAACTGCCAAAAATCAAAAAGCCAATAAAAATGAAACAGCATAGAGAGATACCTGCTGATTATAAAATCAAATCTTGCACTATTTCTAAAACAAAGACAGGCAAATACTACATTTCAATTTTGACAGAATATGAGAAAGATATTCGTCCAGTTAAAATACAGAAAGTTGTTGGTTTGGATTTTGCTATGGATGGTCTATATGTCGAGAGTGAACAGGGTAAGAAAGCCAATTACCCACGTTACTATCGGCAAGCCTTAGATAAATTAGCAAAAGCACAACGAATTCTTTCTCGAAGAAAGAAAGGTTCTGCAAGATGGGAAAAACAACACCTGAAAGTGGCTAAGCTACATGAAAAGACAGCGAATCAGCGCAGAAACTTTCTTCATCATAAGTCAAAAGAATTAGCAACAAACTATGACGCTGTGATTATTGAGGACTTAGACATGAAAGGCATGTCTCAAGCCCTCAACTTTGGAAAAAGCGTTCATGATAACGGCTGGGGGATGTTCACTACTTTCTTAGCGTATAAGCTAAAAGAACAGGGGAAACAACTTGTGAAAATTGATAAGTGGTTTCCCTCCACTAAGAAGTGTTCATGTTGCGGCAAGGAAAAAGAAATGCCATTATCTGAACGTGTATATAAATGTTCTTGCGGCTTTGTATTAGATCGCGATCACAATTCAGCAATCAATATCAAAAATGAGGGATTACGCTTATTAGCATAAAGAATAATAACTTTCGGAACGAGAGGGTTAGCTCGGTCAATTTTCTGTCATTAGACGGGATTACCCGAGAAGCCCCCACTTCAATCAAACCGTAAGGTTGATAAGTGGAGGGTAGTTCACTATATCAATGATTCTTTGCCTGGTTGTAATCCCGATTCCATGTGCATAATAGAGACGTTCATCCAATACGATCGCATTTTCTCCTTGCCATTCCGGAGTATTAGGATCATGATCAGGATTGATAAAATAAACGCAATCTCCGGGTAAAAAATCCGTTCCTTTATGACTGCGGAGATCAAGATCTTGGTCATATTGCCAATCGTATAGATAAAGATTTGAAAAAAGGAGATTAAACTGTTCTTTATCAATGATTTCCAAAACTGCTTTATAAAAGACGATCACCATGGCTGTAGCACATTCAAAAGCATACTTTCTGCCGTTACGGAAGATGTCTTCAATCGCAGTTTGGGGCAAAACATTAGGTTTGAGGGCAAAAGCGCCTTTTTCGGTAAGCGTCCAATATTTTTCGTTGCATTTAGATGTACTAAAAGTGGCAAAATGGACACCGCTTTTATACAACCGTTTAGCCGCTTGAATGATTTGAAGTCTAATCGCAAGTTCAAATTCAAGTTGCTCCTTTGTTTCATACTCATAAACCGTACTGTATTTCCCCATTAATTGAAGGATTGTAGATGCTTCATTGGATAAAGTCCCCAGATCCATTTGGCTGAAATCTTCTAATTTTTGATTAATAATGATCAATCATAACCTCTCCTCGTTTTAGAGAATCGGAATAAAGGAATGAAAAAAATCGCTATACTGCATACAGTTTAATTATTTATATGAGCATTTTGCATATTTTTTGACCCAAGAGCCATAAGGATTTCAAAGACACAAAAAAGGACTTCACCCCTAAAATGTAGAATTTTTGAAGTGACGAAAGCACAAAAATTCAAAAGGAGGAAGTCACTTTGTATATTCTACAAGAAAGCCTATTTTCCTTTGAAGAACTGCAAAAATTAGAGTCAAAAGAGAAATTACCTATCTTTTTTAGCTCGCTTGATTTACGCCCTTATGCTAAACAGTTGAGAAGTTCTTCACCCCGAGGGGCTGACGGTCATTCCAGAGAAGGGATTCTAAGGGCTCTCATCGCTGCCCCACTCGAAGGCATCGACACCTTTACCGCCCTTCATCATCGATTGGATAAAGACCTTCGTTTCCGTTATCAATGCGGTTTATCGATTGATCGCCCCGCACCGTCTATCTCCACTCTCAGCCGGGTTTTTGCGGCACTTACCAAAAAAAAGCTGGCTGAAAAGATCTTCCTTGACTTGGTACAGTTAGCTCAGGAGGAAGGAATAATTGACGGCAGCCACCAGGCCATCGACAGTGCCGCCATTGATGCCTATGAAAAGAAACAGCCCAAAAAGCGTAGTGAACAAACGGGTAATGCCAATTGGGGCGCAAAATATGATTCCTTCGGCAATAAAATTACCTGGTTTGGCTATAAGATGCATCTTTCAGTCGATACCGCAAGCGAACTGCCAATGGCCATAAAAGTAACCCCTGCCCATGTGAACGATGGAGAAGTCGCACCAGAATTAATAGAGCAAGTGGCAGAGCGTACCAAATCCAAAATTGAATTTCTGATCATGGATGGCGGATATGACCAACTAAAAAACTATGAATCAGCCAAAAACATTGGAGCGCAAGCCATTATCCCGCTCAATTTGCGCAACGAAAAAGAGCCTCCTGAAGGGATTTCTTCCAATGGAACTCCGCGTTGTTCCATGGGTTATGAAATGACTTATTGGGGAGCTGATAAGGACCAGCTCAAGTTCAGATGTCCTCACGCAACCGGCAAAGTGGATTGCCCATTAGGAATGGCAGCCTGTTCATCTTCCAACTATGGAATGGTGGTAAAAGTCGACATCAAAAAGGATGTGCGCCGATATTCCAATCCGCACCGTGATACAAAACGTTGGAAAGAGCTTTACAACGAGAGGACAAGTGTAGAACGCTGTAATTCAAGAATGAAAAGCTACCTTACGGCGAACTCCCTACATGTATGGGGAATTGAAAAAGTAAAGACCCATATTTACCTGAACGCTATTGTATTACTTGTTTCAGCGCTAGCGATGGCAAAGGAAAATAAAGGGAAGAAAGCCGCTTAAAAAAATTCAATGTGAAAAATTCTGTAGGTATGCCCGAAAACAAGATTATTGTAATATTTTGTAAAATAACAAGCTGGTAGCTATTTGTCGAGTGCTTTATTTTTTATACTTTTATCCAAAAAATCTAATTTTGCAAAATGCTCATATGAATAATCGAAGAATAATGATAAAATTTGTTTCGGTGGAAAAGTTTCAATAAATCTGAAAATAATCTTCGAATGTTGATATATCGGGGCACTATCTTTTAAAAAGGATGTGTAACAATATTTAATGCTCGTTTTCAAATGATTTAGGCAGAATGACGAAAGAACAATTTTGAAAATTAGAAAAATTTGATTTCTAATACATTCAATCAAGCAAAAGAGATCGTTTGGAAAATCCGAAAGGCTAGGATGACGAACGAATTCATCAATAGGTGAAAAACGAAAGAAATAATTGATTCCAACCTGAACAAAGGTTCTGAGTGAAGAAGCTCTTTGAAAAAAATCCGTTTCCTATTTCGGGAAAATTCAAAAATTTGCTTGTACATAGAATTAAAGAAGCTGTATGAGAAGAATAAATCTTGATGGACCATAAGATAAAAGAAAACAGGAAATCATGGATTTTCGGAGCTGGAAAAGACGCATAATAGTTTGTTTTTATAAAAAATCGTTTGTGCACTCGCATTCTAAACAAAGTATCGGGAGAAAAACGTATAGATAACGTTTTAAAATCGGATGGATGCTTAAATGATAAAATGATGATTCGCATGGGGAGAAGGTGTGGACGTGAAAAAAGATTTGGAGGTTTTAAAGCCTGTTGTTCACCAGCTGTTTGACTATTTCCATCATCATCCGGAAAAAAGCTGGCATGAGTTTGGAACGACACGCTTTATTGCTGAACAGCTGAAAACATTCGGCTATCAACCAAAAACGTTTACGGATTGTACGGGAGTTGTGGTAGAATTCGGCCAAGGGAAAAACGGAATATGTGTCGGGGTCAGAAGCGATATGGATGCTTTATGGCAAGAAAAAGACGGAATATGGCAAGCCAATCATTCATGCGGCCATGATGCCCATATGGCCATTGTTCTTGGCGTGATGCTTTTGTTCAAAAAAATAAACTATAGTCCTCCCGGAAAGTTGATGTTTCTCTTTCAGCCTGCAGAAGAAAAAGGTACCGGGGCGCTGAAAATGATTGAAAAAGGCGTTATTGATAGCTTGAACTATTTATACGGCATTCATTTGCGGCCTATTCAAGAACTTCGCTTTGGTCAGGCTTCACCAAGTATCAAACATGGCGCATCAGCATTTCTTCAAGGCAAGATTCATGGAGAAGATGCCCATGCCGCCAGGCCTCATTTAGGGCAAAATGCCATTGAAGTTGGAGCCGCTTTGGTTAACGCTTTGAATCAAATTCATTTCGATCCCAGAATCCCTTATTCTGTGAAGTTGACAAGTTTTCATGCCGGCGGGGAAGCGGCAAACCTCATTCCGGGAAAAGCTTCTTTTCGAATGGATATTAGAGCACAAACGAACGAGGCTATGCAGCAGCTAATGGAACGTGTATCGAAAATATTCCAATCATTGGAAATTCAATTTGACGTTAAGATCCACGCTAAAATGGAAGCCGATGTGAAAGCTGCTTCCATCCATCCGGAAGCAGAAAGAATCATGTCCAAAGCGATTATCCAAACATTGGGAGAAGAAGGGCTGGTTCCTGGCATGCTGACAACGGGGGGCGAGGATTTTCATCATTATACTTTCCATAAACCGGATTTAAAAGCTACGATGCTCGGACTTGGCTGCGATCTGCGTCCAGGGCTTCATCATCCAAACATGACCTTTCAAACGGAAGCAATTTTTACCGGTATCGAAATATTGGCTAATGCAGTGATGCGCACGTTCGAACTGTCGGATAAGGACAAGGCCGGATGAATGGTATAATGAAAATCGATCGTTTCTAATTAACTCACAATCCGACAATGGGCCCAAAATAGTGATGAAAGCTTATTCATCAACGGAATATCGGTATACCTGTCGAACTTTTTGAATGGACGTGTTTTTCAGTATCTTTAATATGGCAAAGAAATAGGACCGTTTCTGTTGTTTCATGGGAAATAATTGATAGGATTTTACGATGATGGTTGGATCTCTGCTTATTCACCTAACCATTACAATTTGCTATATCGAGCGATCCTAAGCGGTCATGAGCTGAAAAATCATTGGCGCAGAAATTGTCATTAAACAAGACTTGTTAATTTAATTATGTTCAGTCGGGAATGGTTGTAATGAAATTTGTTAGAATGGCAAAAGAATCAGTTCAATTTACCTGCTGGTTCCGAATGTGCAACGATATAGAAGGGGATGACTTGTATGATTATTGAAAAAATAAGCATGCGCCATATGAAAATGAAAATGAAACTTCCTTTTGTCACCAGTTTTGGCACCATCCAAATGAAAGATTTCATTTTAGTTGAGGTGCAAGATGAGAGC
Source organism: Bacillus sp. FSL W8-0102 (assembly GCF_038007225.1). Classification (NCBI taxonomy): domain Bacteria; kingdom Bacillati; phylum Bacillota; class Bacilli; order Caryophanales; family Bacillaceae; genus Bacillus; species Bacillus sp. FSL W8-0102. The sequence continues at coordinate 2,546,867 of NZ_JBBOWT010000001.1, read as the reverse complement.
GGGAATATAGGTTGGGGGGAATCCGTTGCCTTTAGCGCACCCACCTATACTGAAGAAACGTTTCAAACCAACTGGCATATTTTGGAAGATTTTTTAATCCCCATGATAAAAGGGCGGGAGATTTCTCATCCACATGAAGTAAATTCGATATTTCAGCCGATTCGTGGGAATTATATGGCAAAATCCGCTATTGAAACGGCCATTTGGGATTTATATGCTAAGCGTTTAAACAAACCGCTTTACCAAGTGATTGGGGGGGAAAAGCGACAAATAGAGGTTGGTATCAGCCTTGGCATTCAAAAATCCATCGATGATTTGCTGGAAATGATCAAAAACTATGTGGAACAAGGATATAAAAGAGTGAAAGTGAAAATCAAACCCGGTTGGGATGTAGAAGTGATCAGACAAATCCGTCATTATTTTCCGCAGCTCCCTTTGATGGCCGATGCCAACTCTGCTTATCGTTTGGAAGATGTTCCGTTATTGAAACAATTGGATGACTTTCATTTAATGATGATTGAGCAGCCGTTGGCCCACGATGATATCGTCGATCATGCGTTGGTTCAAAAGGAACTGAAAACGCCGATATGTTTGGACGAAAGCATTCATAGTCTTGAAGATGTAAGAAAAGCTGTTGAACTTGGAAGTTGTCAAATTATTAATCTGAAAATCGGCCGCGTTGGCGGATTAGGAGAGTCTATCAAAATTCACGATTTTTGCAAAGAACATCACATTCCGCTTTGGTGTGGAGGAATGCTTGAAGCAGGAATCGGCCGGGCCCATAACGTTGCCATCACTACTCTGGATCAATTTACTTTGCCAGGGGATACGGCTGCCTCATCTCATTATTGGGAACGTGATATCATTCAACCGGAAGTGACCGTCGAGAATGGATGGATTCATGTCCCTGAAAAACCCGGGATTGGCTATGAGCCAGATTTCGAAGCGATTGATTCTTTTACTTGCCACCAAAAAGTTTTTTAATGGATGTTAGAAAAAATGATTGTTTGGCAAACCATTTTGTCATTTTTTGTCCGTTTGACAGTTTACACTTTGATTGGCTATGATAAATTCAAATACAATTACTGTAGATGAGCAAATTCGCTAACATAAATTTACAACCAAACAAAAAAGAAGACATGAACCCGATTCCTTGGTTAGAATAGATGTGCCACAACTACTCACAAGGGGGTTCATGTCTCATGAATAGATTAGCACATCACCTAGGAATCCACAAGTTTTTGACGATGTTGGGGTTGGCACTTTATTTCTCAAAACCTGTCATGAAGCATCTCGTTCATATCGTGGATGCGATGATTACAAAGGGCTTTTCGGGAACACTGACCGATCTACATCACGGGAGTTTTCATCCGAACCATCGCACGACACTCAGCCATTTTTTCACGAAAAGCCCATGGGAAGAAGAGACGTTGCTTCGCAAACTCCAGCAGTGGGTGCTTCATCGTGTCGAACGCAGCTCGAAACGAGAGAATCAACCCATTTTTGTTTCGATCGATGATACGATTTGCCAAAAAACGAAGCCCTCGTCACGGGCAACACACGCCATTCAAGGGTGTGATTGGCACTATTCTCACGCAGAGAAAAAGTCGATCTGGGGACATTCTCTCGTTTGGCTCATGGTTCATACGATGACCCAAGCGTTTCCTTTTGCCTTTCGCCTCTACGACAAGACGGCGGGGAAAAGCAAAGGGGAACTCGCGATCGAGATGCTTTCTTCGTTGGATGTGAGTCGACCCGTTTATGTGCTCATGGACTCTTGGTATCCATCGAAAACCCTCGTGGGAGCCTGCTTGAAAAAAGGGTTCCACGTCATCGCGATGCTCAAGACGAATCGGATTCTCTATCCAAAAGGGACGGCCATTCAAGCAAAGGAATTTGCCAAATCTATGGAGCCACGGGATACCCGCCTCGTCACGGTGGGAAAAGAGCGTTATCGGGTGTATCGCTACGAAGGTGCTCTGAACGGTCTCAAGGATGCCGTGGTGCTGCTCGCATGGAAAGCCGATCAGCCGATGACACCGAAACATCTTCATTGCGTCTTGAGCACCGATCGCGAGCTAAGCGATGAAGACATCTTGTGCTACTATGCCGAGCGTTGGTCGATCGAATGTTTTTTCCGTCAAGCGAAAGACCAGCTGAAACTCGATGGATACCGCGTTCGCGGGCGTCGGGCGGTGAAACGGTATTGGATCTTGGTGCAACTTGCGTATGTGTACAGCATGTTCGAGTCGAACAGTGATGTTTCGGATGGGCTCGATCTCCTGCGCAAGAGAAAAGGACATAGCCTCGTGGAGTTCATTTATCGTGCAGCAAAACAAAATATTCCCATTGATGCCGTGAAAAAACAGCTCCACGTGGCATAAGGGGTACCCCGTTTGTCTCTTTTTCGTATGGTAATCATTGTTAATAAAAATGCTCATCTACAGTACAATTAGTTAATAGGAAAATAGGTTGGCAAAAGCCGTGCTGTTGGGCTCTTGCCATGAAAAGGGAAGTCCGGTGAAAATCCGGCGCGGTCCCGCCACTGTGAATGGGAGCTTTCTAAATGGTTTGCCACTGTTTGCTGTTTTGCAGATGGGAAGGCTTTAGAAAGCGATGATCATGAGCCAGGAGACCTGCCTATTTTTTCTTGCGACGTTATACCTACGAGGATAGGGTGCGTCAGTTTGTTGCTGGCTATTTTTGTTTTTTTTGGCACCCTATCTCGTTAGGTGTGCCTTTTTCTTTTGGTTATTTTTTATTATTACATATCGTTGAGGAGGGGGATTTGTGTTTTCTATTAAAAAGATAGCTGTCACGGCTTTAATGTCTATTTTCATAATAGGCCAATTGGCATTTGGTTTTACTGCTTTCGCGTCGGAACCGTCAAATAGCAGTATAACGGCTGAACAGCAGCAATCAGAAGTAGGAGTGACCATCATCGGGGACAATGGTCCGATCTTGCAAACAACGGCGGTCGATGTCCCTTCTGGAAGTACGATTTTGGACGTTTTGCAAAAAGCAGCCCTTGAAAACCATCTTTCGGTCGAAACGAAGGGAAGCGGTGAAAACGTTTATGTAGACGGTATCAATGGTTTACATGGAGGCGACCGCGGACCGGCTAGCGGCTGGATGGTGTATGTCAACGGGCTCTCCATTCCTGTCAGTGCCGCTGTATATCAAGTGACCAACCATGATCACATTCAGTGGGAATACACGACTGATTATACGAAAAATCAGAAAGTAGATGCCAGTTTAACGATCATCGGGAAAGATGGAAAACCTTTTGTTTCGAATGTAAAAAGAACAACCGAAGGCCATGCGACGGCTTACGATTTGTTAAAATCGATTGCGGATGATCAAAAGATTCCTCTTGATGTTGCTTATAGTAAAGACTTTGGTTTTTACGTTCAAAACATCGGAACAGAACGGCTTGAATCTCATGATACATGGGGGCAATATTGGGCATTTTATGTCAATGGCCAAATGGCTTCCGTCGGTGCATCGTCCTATGTACTGCAACCGGATGACAATATAACTTTTAAAGTCGAAACGTGGGGAACGAACGAATATAACGGAAACAACGGGAATAATGAAAACAACGGAAATAGTGGAAATAACGGAAATACCGGAAATGAAGGCAGCGGCAATGGTCAAAATGGATCAGATGGGTCCAATACATCGCCGGTAAACGAACCAAATAAGGTCAGTGAAAACGAAATAAATGACATTTTAAAAACGACGGTGAACCATATTCTTCAATCCGGAGTCGACAGTCCGTGGGAGGCTGTTGCCATTCGTCAAGCCGGAATGAAAGTTCCTGCATCTTATTTGAATGACATAAAGCAACAAGTGATAGAGACAAAAGGAGAGTACCGGAATATTACCGATTATGAAAGAGATGTTATTGGTATAACGGCTGCAGGAGGAGATCCTCGCGATATAGCAGGATATAATTTAGTGGAGAAAATCTACAACAGTGACTATTGCGAAAAAAACGAAAGCTGTCCAATGACTCGCCAAGGCACAAACGGAATCTTGTATGCCTTAATTGCTTTGGACAGCGGAAATTATCCAGTTCCATCAAACGCTAATTGGACGAGAGAAAAATTAAAGAAACGCATTTTAGAATTACAGGAAGCGGATGGCAAGTGGACGCTATATAACGGCCAAGGTTCACCTGTCGATATGACCGGAATCGCAATCGCTGCTCTGGCTCCTTATAAGGATGAACCGGAAGTGGCTGCCGCTATTAAACGAGGTGTCGATTGGCTGTCTGCTGAACAGAAGGAAAATGGTGGTTTTGCAGATCCTCAACTAGGGGAAACAAGTGAAGCAGCATCCGCAGCCATTATAGGTTTGACAGCAGCAGGAGTTGATCCTCAAGGTGCTGCATTTACGAAAAAAGACGGCAATTTGTTGAGCTATTTGATCCGTTTTTATAATGGTGCAGGACAATTTCGCCACACGGCAACGGGTGATGCAGATGAAATGGCAACCGAGCAAGGTGCCGAGGCGATGGTCGCTTATCAACTTTTTGCTGATGGAAAAGGTTCCGTTTATCGGATGGCACAAAATCCAAATCCGGCGAAAGAAGGGACCGACAACACCCAAACGAGCAAGAATTCTAATTCAGAATCAAAAAATGAGAACAGCGGTCTCGTAACGAACAATTCAAATGAAAAAAATGATCACGATCAGTCCGGATCCAAAACTTCACACGCGTCTTTGGGCGGCAAATTGCCGAATACTTCAACGAATATCTATAATCTTCTTTTGGCAGGGATCATTCTGATCATAGCGGGTGTTCTGTTATATGTTTATAACCGGAAATACCGGGAGAGAGGCCATGATTAAAAAGATCTCCCTTTTATTCATTGCTGGGGGCTTTCTTTTCATAGCCTGCGCTGGATGGCAGAAGCTGAAAATGGATGCGGATCAAAAAGATGCGCTTCGGAAAGCGGAAAAAGTTGTGCATTCTGAACATAAACAAGGATCTTTTCATCCTGTGCGCGGAGAAGTCGTGGGTACTTTAGAGATACCAGCCTTAAAACGGAAGCTGCCGATTGTCGAAGGAGCTTCTCCGGAAGATTTAGAAAAAGGGGTCGGCCATTATTCAGCTTCTGCCTATCCGAAACAACATAATCAAATTGTTCTTTCCGGCCACCGGGATACGGTGTTTCGACAAATAGGAACGCTGAAAAAAGGCGATCAGTTGATCATTCGATTGTCGTACGGATCCTTTTCTTATACCATTCGCCGCATGAAAATTGTGGACAAGGACGATCGTTCTGTCATTCATTCCACCGCGCCGACTGAGGAGTTAGTTTTAACGACATGCTACCCATTTCGTTATGTGGGAAATGCACCGAAACGTTATATCATCTATGCTTATCCGGAACATTCTCAAGGGGGTGACGGTAAATGAGAAAATGGAAAAATGCGTTCTTACTACTATTCTCTTTTTTGTTGATCTTGTTTACGGCAGGCTGTCAAAAGGATGAAGTCGTGCCCCATTCCAATAACGACCATCATAACGCAGCGGCTGTTCAGTCATCTTCGGACAAAACATCTTCAGACGGAAAAGAAAAAGAGATAAAAACTTCCAAAGAAGATCATAATCAAAATAAAGATCAAACTGCAGATGCGGAGAAGCCGTCCCATTCGGCCGCAGATTCGTCCAAAACCAGCAATGCCAAAGAAACAAAGTCGAAATCGACTGATTCAGCTGCAAAGTCAAAAAACGGATCGTCCAATGCCAATGTGGAGAAAGAGAATAGCAAAGGGAACAGCGAACAAAAATCAACGGCTGAAAAGAGCAATGCGACGACAATCCATACTCCACAAGCACCAAAGAGTCAATCGACTGTGAAACCGGAGCCGGCCAAAAAACCATCTTCGAAACCAGCCGCAACGCCTGTTCCAAAACCGGCCCCAAAATCGACCTCAAAACCGGTTAACAAACAAACGGTAACGGTATCGATTCGTGGAGATTCACAAACGGGAACCATCCTTTCCCCCACTAAAGTACCGTTGCAAAATGGGGATACGGCGTTGGAAGTGACATTGCGAATCGCCAAGCAAAAGGGCATCCCGGTCAGTATACGCGGCAGTCATTCCACGGCTTATGTGGAAGGAATTTCGAATCTTTATGAATTTGATCATGGTCCGTTAAGTGGTTGGACGATTAAAGTCAACAATAAGTACGTTTCTCGGAGTGCAGGTGCTGTCGCCGTCAAGGCGGGGGATGTGATTCAATGGATTTACACGAATGACTATACAAAGGATACTCAACCATGAAAAAAGGAATTCATTCTTACCATCCATTCGTTTGCTTTCTTTATTTTGCCGGGGCGATGGTGTCTTCCATGCTTTACCAGCACCCAGTCTTTCTAGCGGCGGGTGCTGTGCTCTTTCTTATATTGAATATTTTGTTGGACTCCGGTAAGACGGTGCGTAAATGGCAGGGGATGATGATCACCATTCCCGTATTTTTTTTGGTACTCAATCCATTGACGAATCACCGCGGCAGTCATATTTTCTTTTATTTCGGCGCAAATCCCGTCACGTTGGAATCGTTTTTGCAAGGATTGATGCTTGCGCTTACTTTATTTAATTTAATGGCGGCTTTTGCCGCTTACAACCAAGTGATTACGTCGGAAAAATTTTTATTTTTATTTGCGAAATGGCTCCCGCAATGGGCCCTGTTGGCTATGCTGGCCATGCGGTTTGTTCCGCTCTTACGAAGAAGGCTTTATGAAATTGAAATGGTCCAAAGAGGAAAGGGACGATCTGTCACAGAAGGCACCTTCATACAAAGAGTAAGAAATGGTCTGGAATTCGTGCAAATATTGTTAACTTGGTCGCTTGAAGAGGCGATTCAAACCGCCGATTCCATGGCGGCAAGGGGTTATGGGATTCAGAAACGGAGCCGTTATATTCCTTTTCGGATGAAGGGAAAAGATTGGTTTGCGATGGTTTATTTGCTTGTTTTCGGAACGGCAGTGGCTTTTGGATGGTGGCTTGGGGACGGCGTGCTGGCAGTCTATCCGATTTTGGAACCACTATTATTGCAAGGCAGAGAGTGGTTTTTCCTGCTCATGTTCGTTATGTTCGTAGGGTTTCCAATAGGAATTCAAGTAAGGGAGGCACTGCTATGGCGTTATTGGAAGCGAAAAATTTAACTTTTACGTACCCGGATGCACCAGAACCTGCTCTATCTGATATCACTTTTACAGTAGAGCCGGGAGAATTAATTCTCCTTTGCGGCCCTTCCGGCAGCGGAAAGTCCACTCTTCTGCGTTTGTTAAAGCGAGAAGTCCGTCCGCATGGAAAGATAGAAGGGGAGTTGTTTTTGGACGGAAGATCTTTTATGGAAGTGTCGGCCAAACAAATGGCACAAGAGATTGGCATGGTTTTTCAAGATCCGGAAAATCAAATCGTTATGGACCGGGTGATGGAGGAGTTGGTTTTTGGTCTTGAAAATTTGGGATATTCAACGGAGGACATGCGAAAGCGAATAGCCGAAATGGTTCATTTTTTTGGCTTGGAAGGATGGTTGGAGCGAAAGACATTTGAATTGTCAGGCGGCCAGAAACAATTGGTCAATCTTGCTGCTGTTTTGTTGTTGCATCCGCGTATTCTTCTTTTAGACGAACCTACTGCTCAGCTTGATCCGGTGGCTGCAAGTGAATTTATGACCATGCTCCGGAGAATGAATGAAGAATTTGGACTTACCGTCATCATCGCGGAACATCGCTTGGAGGAATTGTTTTCACTTGCAGACCGCGTAATGGTTTTGGAAAAGGGCAAAAAGATTTATGATGCCCCATCGCGTGAAGTCGTTTCTCAATTGGCAAAACATCCTTCTTCTCAGATCTATCCCTATCTTCCCAGCCCGGCCCGCCTATATTTAGAACATAGTCAAAAGCCTGCCTCAGAAAGCATTCCGCTGACAGTAAAAGAAGGAAGAAAATGGATTTCAACCCTGAAAGGGACCTCCGTTCCCACCCAGCCGTTTCAAGAGGATCTTACAAATAAAAAACCTTTGTTGGCTTTAAAAGGAATTGATTTTCAATATGAAAAGGAGACTAGACCAATACTGGATCAATTGTCGCTTTCCGTGTATGAAGGGGAGTGGCTGTCGGTAGTTGGAGCGAATGGATCGGGAAAATCTACGTTGCTGAAAGTCATGGCTGGTCTCCAAAAGCCGCAGCGTGGTGCCGTTATCTTTAATGGAAAGAAACTGAAAAAGCCAATTCCATCAGAAATTGCTTTTTTACCGCAAAATCCGAAACTTTTCTTCCTGCAGGATACAGTGGAAACGGAGTTAGAGGCCATCATCGATAAGCACCAAATCCAACATGGAAGAGAAAAGATGGAACAATTAATGGAGATGTTTCAATTGACGCCTATTAAAGACCGTCATCCTTATGATTTAAGCGGAGGAGAAATGCAAAAGGCGGCTCTTGCCGGTGTGATGCTGATGAATCCGCGACTTCTGCTTATAGATGAACCGACAAAAGGATTGGATCCGGAAGCAAAACTTCAGCTTGGGAAACTGTTAAAAAATTTAAGGGCTAATGGGGTTACGATTGTAATGGTTACTCATGATATTGAGTTTGCTGCTCAATACTCGACTCGCTGCGCCATGCTGTTCAAAGGAGAAGTAACGATTACCGCTCCTACTAAAACGTTTTTTCAAGGAAATACGTTTTACACGACTATTGCCAATCGGATTTCTAGGGGCGGACGGGTCCCGGAAGTGTTAACGGTAGAGGAGGCTCGAGAAAAATGGCGCTTTCTAGAATGATTCTCATCCTGTTAGCGGTTATTTTATTTGTGATTCTAGCCTTTTTGCCTTTATCGGTACAGCGCCATTTTTTATGGATCAGCGTGATTTTTATGATCGGCACGTTTCTTCCTTTTGTCATTCGCTTTGAGAGGCGGAAAGCAGCCGGACGAGAGCTGGTGTTGTTGGCGGTTTTAGGAGCGATTGCCGCAGTAAGTCGGGTTCCGTTTGCTCCTCTTCCAAGCGTTCAGCCTACCACGTTCGTCGTGATTGTCACCGGGCTCGCGTTTGGACCAGAAAGCGGGTTTGTGGTCGGCGCACTCGCAGCACTCGTTTCCAATATGTTTTTAGGACAAGGCCCCTGGACGCCTTGGCAAATGTATGCTTGGGGTATGATCGGGTTAACGGCAGGTTTGATGCGACGAACAAGGCTGATGGAAAATACGGTTGGCCGCTGTGCTTATGGGTTCGTGGTGGGCATTCTATTTGGATGGGGTATGAATCTCATGTATGTCGTCTCTGTTATGAACCACATCACTTGGCCGCAAATAGTAGCGTATTACAGCGCCAGTTTTCCATTTGATTTGGCTCACGGGCTTTCCAATGTCTTCTTTCTAGCTTTATTTGCAAAAAGCTGGATCAAAGTTCTACAACGTTTTCAAAAAAAATACGGCTTATTGGAACAATAAACCAATAAGCCGCATGGATCATGTCGAAGGGAATTCAATAAAGATTTTTCTTTCATACGGATCCCGTCAAGCGTTTTTTAGAGGAAAGAGGCTTCCAGTCAAGAAGAAGGTTTCCTACCGTTATAGAACATAACAGGCTGAAAGAAAAAAGAAGGGATGATCTACCTCCATTGGATTTTATCCATTACGGAGGTTGGCCATCCCTTTTTCTTTATAGTTCTTCAGGATCCAATGTCATTTTTCGATCATTTGCACAGTCTTTGCATACATCTAAAATATCATATTCCCATTGTTCATCTTCCACTTCTTCTTTTCTTCCGCATATTTCGCAAATTCTAGGCATCAAGGCATCCTCCTTACTGATGAACATTTTTACAGTGATCTCATTGAATATGGTCGGGAATGTCAGGCGGCTGATGTTCCATCACCTGACATTCAAATCCGTTATCGATCATGGCTTGTCGAAAATCTTCCAAAGTGGCTGCATTTTCATCGAATGAGATTGCAACGGTTTTTTTCTCGGCATTCATTTGAATATTTCGTACTCCCCACACATCGTGAAGCACTCTGCTTACCGTATCCTTATCTGATTCTGTCATATTTGGAATGGAAATCATGCGTGTAATCAATCTTCTCACCATCCATGGCCAAAGTTTTTCAGCTTTCTTTCAATTGCTTCTGACTTTCCAATCCCTTACCAACGCCATGCAAGAAATGGAGCATCATGGAAAGGGCCGAGTTGATATATGGGTCTCGCACTGCTTTCATCATGCCCCAGAGGCTTAGCGATTGTTGCTTTTTTGAAGGTTGATCCAATTGTTCAATCCCTTTTTTCATAGCGTTAAAAATAGTTTCCAATTGTTCTGATTCGAGTGTGGCCAATAATTGAAAGCCGTTTTTAATCACATGATGATATTTGGGCTGATTGATTTGTTCGATCATCACCGCGCCCACTTTTTCACGTGACTTTAAGAGGCCGTATAGAATGTCCAATACACCCGATTTTTGCATCTCTTGAAGTATATCCAGTGTTTTTAAAACAGCTTCTCGACTGTTCGCTAATTTTTCCCCCATTTCTGCTAAAGCTTCTGATGTTTCTTCGTGGGGATCGGGATGTTGTTTTTCAATTGCACTAATGGGCTTGGCCATCGATGATTCCCTCCCTATTGATTTCCTCCGGTATCGGCGTAAAGTCAGAACGTTTCCATTTTCGTTCTACTTCTGCTCCTATATGCGGCTGTGGATTTCCAAACCTGTAATTTACTTTTGGCAACGGGCTTTCTCCTTTCGGTTCAAGAACTTCCATTTTCACTTGCATTTCTTTGTAGTTAGGGGTATGAGTCACCCGATCATGATAACTGCTTGTTAGTTTATTAACGGCATTATATTCTTTGTTCCCGTTCATCGGAAAATACAATTCGTGTCCTTTGACCCGATCGGTGACCAAAACTCGGACTTTTGTTTCTCCATATGGTGACGTCAGACGGACAAGCGCTCCGGTTTCGATATTTCGTTCTTTCGCTAGCTCCGGAGAAATTTCCAGCCACGTGTCCGGCACTTTATGAGTAATGCCTTTTGAGCGATAAGTCATATTTCCTTCATGGAAATGTTCTAACAAACGGCCATTGTTCAAATGGAGATCATAGCCATCGCCTGCCTCAAAAGGTGGTGTCCAATCAACCGGAAACAATCTTGCTTTTCCGTCGGAAAATCCAAATCGGTCTTTAAATAAGAGCGGCGAATCTGTTCCATCTCGATCAACAGGCCATAAGAGACTTTCCCATCCTTCCAGTCGATCGTAACGGACACCGGCAAAAACAGGAGCCAACTTAGCCGCTTCATCCATAATTTCAGACGGGTGGGTATAGCGCCAATCGGCACCTAGACGATTAGCGAGATCGCGGAAAATTTCCCAATCCGGTTTGCAATCGCCAAGTGGTTCCATCACTCGGTAAAAGCGCTGGATTCTTCGTTCTGTATTCGTGAACGTTCCTTCTTTTTCCAGACTAGGCGCAGCCGGAAGCACCACATCCGCATATTGGGCCGTTTTGGAAAAGAAAATGTCTTGAACGACGAAAAACTCCAATTTTTCAAATCCAGCGTTTACGTGATTAATATTGGAATCCACTAAAGCCATTTCTTCACCGAACAAATACATTCCTTTCACTTTTCCATCATGAATGGCTTCTACTATTTGATGGTTGTTCAGTCCTGGTTTTTCCGGCAGTTTCACGCCCCATGCTTTTTCATATCGTGCGCGTACTTCGTCGTTTTCAACAGGCTCGTATCCCGGAAACCATGCAGGCATTGTTCCAAAGTCGCTTGCTCCTTGAACATTGTTGTGTCCGCGAAGTGGGTAGGCACCTGCTCCATGTTTTCCAAAATTTCCTGTCACTAGAAGCAAATTGGCGATCGCGGTGCTTGTATCGGTTCCGCCCAAATGTTGCGTAACTCCCATCGCCCAAAGAATGCAGGTGCCTTTTGCTTCGTGGATCATAGTGGCTATCTTGACAAGAGTGTCTTTGGATAAACCGGTTTTTTCTTCTGCATAATCCAATGTGAATTTTTCCAGCGAGCGAATATATTCCTCGACATTATTCACTCGGTTTTGTAAAAATGTTTTATCTTCCCAGCCTTGATCCAGAATGTATTTTGTTACGGCAGACAACCAGACGAGATCGGTTCCGGGCTTCGGATGAATAAAGAGATCAGCTCGTTCGGCCAGTTCATTTACTCTCAGGTCTGCTACTATTAATTTTTGTCCATGCAGTTTGTGGGCTCGTTTGATTCTCGTTGCTAAAACAGGGTGGGATTCCGCAGGGTTGGCTCCAATCACGATGACTAAATCGGCACTAGCAATATCTTGAATAGTGCCGGAATCGCCGCCGATTCCAACCGTTCTCATCAAACCGGTGGAAGCAGGGGTTTGACAATAACGAGAGCAGTTGTCGACATTATTCGTACCGAAAACAGCTCGCGCCAGTTTTTGAAATAAATAATTTTCCTCGTTGCTGCATTTAGAGGACGAAATAAATCCAAGAGAGTCGGGACCGTATTTTTCTTTTATAGATTGGAATTTTTCTGCGATTAAATTCAGTGCTTCATCCCACGTTGCTTCGACAAAATGATCGCCTTTTCGGATAAGCGGTTTAGTCAGTCGTTCTTCGCTGTTCACAAAGTCCCAGCCGAATTTTCCTTTGACACAGGTGGAAATCCCGTTCACCGGCGCTTCTGGCTCAGGCTGAACCTTTAATATTTTTCGGCCTTTTGTCCATATTTCAAAGCTGCAGCCGACGCCGCAATAAGTGCATACCGTTTTGGTTCTTTTGATCCGAGCTTCTCTCATGCTTGATTCCATATTGGAAATAGCGAAAATCTCTTGATAACCTGGTTCCACTTCTTTCGTAAAATCAATCATCGGTTCTAAAATATTTTTCGGAATACCTGTTAAGTAGCCGGCTTCGCCCAACATGGACTTTTCCATTAAAGCATTGCAAGGACAGACAGTTACGCAGTGTCCGCACGAAACACAGGATGATTGATCGATTGGAACATCATTGTCCCAAATGACACGAGGTCGTTCTCTGTCCCAAGCAATGCTGAGAACTTCACTTACCTGTAGGTCTTGGCATGCTTCGACGCATAGACCGCAAAGAATGCACTGATCCGGCTCATAGCGATAAAAAGGGTGGGAATGATCGGGTGGATAAGGCTTTGGTGTAAATTCATACTTTTGATGTTCGATTTGCAAGTATTCGGCGGTATTATGGACTTCACAGTTGCCATTATTGTTGTCGCAGACTGTGCAATAGAGTTCGTGGTTGGCCAATATCCGTGACATTCCTTCCAATTGTGCTGCCTTCGCCTTGTCTGATAAAGAGTTTACCCGCATGCCAGGCTTGGCTTTCGTTGCACAAGCCCGCTGCAGTTCCCCGTCTATTTCAACATAACAAGTGTCACAAGTTTGCAGCACACCAACGCCGAGATCCGGCTGATACGAGCAAATTCCGGGGATATATTGGTTATGATCCCGCGCCGCTTCAAAAACCGACTGATCTTCTCTTGCTTCGATTTCAACGCCATTTACAAAAATGGTAAAGGTCTTATTTTCCATCTGCATATCACCTGTTTATTTAAAAGTTACCATCCGATAAAAAGTATGGGCAAATGAAGTGGTGAATATACATGAGAAACTGCAAAGGAAATTTACTGTAGATGTATCTTTGTTTGAAGTTTTTGCGGATTTGACTTTTTCATTTTTAGAGAACATGAATGAAAGGGTTTTCCCACAATTTTTAAATGGAGTAGAACGATTTTTATTGTCTATCGCTTTTCAAAAGGTCAAAACGTATCTTTTTATAATGAACGGTTGAGGAACATTGTTGCGGGAAGATACATGAACAGGAGAGTAAACGTAGCGATGGCTATAGTCCAATTTTTTCAATGGCGATAAAGGCCAAAATGAGAAAAGCGAATAAAGAGTTCTTATAAGTGAAAAATAGGGATAAACGATTTGGAAAGGGGAAGACAAATGGCAGCCCAAAAACGACAAAATAGTGAAAATTCAGCAGGAAGATATTTTCATCCCGAAGATAATCAAGATTCATCAGAAGTGGCTTCTGGTTTGGCCAAAACGCATGAACAAGTCAACGATACGGTGACGGAAGGAACCATTGACGAGAAAATAGAACAATTGGATGGTGAAGATCGTTCTCTTTCCAGTAGAGGTTATGAAGAGGGGCCAAAGGAATAAGGCTTCAAGTTATGTATGTGTGTTATAGTGATCAGTTCTGGGATGGGTCTAAAAATAGTTTCTTCTTACACTTTTTTTTAAAAAGGTCGTCTGAAACAAGGAGTGAATGTCCTTTGTGTGCTTGTCGGAGAAAAAGGGAAGGAAAAGTGTAAAAAAATATCATGCTTGTAGGCATTAAGATCTTAACCTGCAACAGAAATACATGCTGGTAAATAAAAAAGGGATATTCCGATGCGAATATCCCTTTTCATTTTTTATATACTGTAGATGAGCAAATTCGCTAACATAAATTTACAACCAAACAAAAAAGAAGACATGAACCCGATTCCTTGGTTAGAATAGATGTGCCACAACTACTCACAAGGGGGTTCATGTCTCATGAATAGATTAGCACATCACCTAGGAATCCACAAGTTTTTGACGATGTTGGGGTTGGCACTTTATTTCTCAAAACCTGTCATGAAGCATCTCGTTCATATCGTGGATGCGATGATTACAAAGGGCTTTTCGGGAACACTGACCGATCTACATCACGGGAGTTTTCATCCGAACCATCGCACGACACTCAGCCATTTTTTCACGAAAAGCCCATGGGAAGAAGAGACGTTGCTTCGCAAACTCCAGCAGTGGGTGCTTCATCGTGTCGAACGCAGCTCGAAACGAGAGAATCAACCCATTTTTGTTTCGATCGATGATACGATTTGCCAAAAAACGAAGCCCTCGTCACGGGCAACACACGCCATTCAAGGGTGTGATTGGCACTATTCTCACGCAGAGAAAAAGTCGATCTGGGGACATTCTCTCGTTTGGCTCATGGTTCATACGATGACCCAAGCGTTTCCTTTTGCCTTTCGCCTCTACGACAAGACGGCGGGGAAAAGCAAAGGGGAACTCGCGATCGAGATGCTTTCTTCGTTGGATGTGAGTCGACCCGTTTATGTGCTCATGGACTCTTGGTACCCATCGAAAACACTCGTGGAAGCCTGCCTGAAAAAAGGATTCCACGTCATTGCGATGCTCAAGACGAATCGGGTTCTTTATCCAAAAGGCATCGCCATCCAAGCCAAACAGTTTGCCCGCTATATCGAACCGAACGACACCCATCTCGTCACGGTGGGAGAAGAGCGTTATCGCGTGTATCGCTACGAGGGAGCGCTGAAAGGTCTCGATGATGCCGTTGTGTTGTTGGCTTGGAAAGCCGATCAGCCGATGACACCTGAACATCTTCACTGCGTCTTGAGCACCGACCGGGAGCTAAGCGATGAAGAGATCTTGCGCTACTATGCCCAGCGTTGGTCGATCGAATGCTTTTTTCGACAAGCGAAAGACCAGCTGAAGCTCGATGGGTACCGCGTTCGCGGGCGTCGGGCGGTGAAACGGTATTGGATCTTGGTGCAACTCGCTTATGTGTACAGTATGGTCGAATCCAACAGCGATTTCTCTACCGGGCTTGACTTCCTTCGAAAGAAGAAAGGACATAGCCTCGTGGAGTTTATTTACGATGCAGCGAAACAAGATATTCCCATTGATGTCGTTAAAAAACAGCTTCATGTGGCATAAGGGGTACTCCGTTTGTCTCTTTTTACATGGTAATTATTGTAATGAAAATTGCTCAACTACAGTTATATATATAAATGTTAGCTGCTCTTTCACATAGACATACGTTGTAAAAATTGTTTTTTGAGCGGGGAATCATGAGAAAGTCTATGTTTATCGAAAACTCGAAAAAAATAATTGGCTAGTTGTATAATCAAATGCAACAAGCATAAAAAATGAAAAACCATAGATAAACCACGTATGATTAAGTCGACTAAAACAATATCGATACGGAGGATTTATCTATGGCAATTACTAATTCTACCATAGGAGCTCGGCATTTCAAACACTTAACGGCTTATGACCGTGGGAAAATTGCGGCCTTACACGCTGCTGGTAAGACTCAACAGGAGATTGCAGATTATGTTGGTTGTCACAAAAGCACCATCTCCCGTGAGTTAAGAAGAGGTACAGTGCCACAAAGAAAAAGCAACGGGAAAATTGTTCATGTCTATTTTCCAGACACAGGTCAACTTCTCTATGAGAGAAACAGGAAAGCCTGTGGCCGCAAGCTAAAACTAGACGATGCCATCGAGTTTATTAAGTATGCCGAAACTCAGATCCTTGATAAGAAATGGTCTCCTGATGCGGTATGTGGGAGAGCCAAACGTGATGGGAAATTCAAAGACAAAATGGTTTGCACCAAGACCCTTTATAACTATATTGATCTAGGACTTATAGGCGTTAAAAACATTGACCTACCTATGAAAATTACCCTGAACACCAAGAAAAAACGTAACCGGAAGAATAAGAAGATCTTAGGACGCAGTATCGATGAGCGACCAATTGAAGTCAATGAACGCCAAGAGTTTGGTCACTGGGAAATTGATACGGTTATAGGCAAGAAGACTAAAGATCAGGCCTTATTGACTCTTACTGAGCGCAAAACCCGTAAAGAAATAATTTTGAGAGTGACAGCCAAGGATAGTCTATCCGTTTCAGAAGTCATATCTCAGTTGAAAGTGTCTTATGGTAATCGGTTCTCTAAAGTGTTTAAAACCATTACGGCTGATAACGGTTCTGAATTTGCTGACCTCGGCCTTAGTGTTGAAAAAGATCTAACAGAGGTTTATTTTACACACCCTTACACATCCTGTGAACGAGGAACCAACGAGCGTCATAATGGCCTTATTAGGCGCTTCATACCAAAGGGGAGACCCATTTCCTCTGTGGCAGAAGAAACCATTACTTATGTTGAAAATTGGTGTAACCATCTTCCAAGGAAGATCCTCAATTATCGTACACCTGAGGAGTGTTTCCAAATAGAGTTAGCTGGCTTAGCTTCTTAACCTTAAGCCAGCTAACCCAAAGGGTTGGTTTTTAGCAACTTGACAAAGAGCCTCTGCGGGCATGGCTACCAGCCATGAAGCCAGGTATACGGTACTGGCTGGGCCAACCAGGCTACCATGCCCACCACTCCACGTCAAGTCGCGCAGAGTGTCCCGATTCTACTTAATCATGGGTTATCTGGTCTTTCAATACTTGTTGCATTTAATATTGCAATTTAAGGAAAAAAATAATTTAAAATTATTATAATTTGGAGTTGACTTTCATTATCAATTATATAAAATAAAAAGTGTATTAGATAATAATAATTTTAAAATAAAAATAATGATTGATAAAGGAGCGGAGAGAATGAAGAAAAAGTTAACCACGAACCAGGGAGCGCCAGTAGGAGATAATCAAAATTCTCGCACAGCCGGGGTGAATGGGCCAACCTTGCTGGAAGATTATCAATTAATTGAAAAATTGGCTCATTTTGATAGAGAACGTGTTCCTGAACGGGTTGTTCATGCTCGGGGAGCAGGGGCTCATGGAGTGTTTGTGACCAAAAACAGCATGAGCAAATATACGACAGCAAAATTTCTTCAAGAACCGGGAACGGAAACTCCTGTTTTTGCAAGGTTTTCCACGGTGATTAATGGAAATCATTCTCCGGAAACATTGCGAGATCCACGAGGTTTTGCGGTGAAATTTTATACAGAAGAAGGAAATTATGATTTTGTTGGAAATAATCTTCCCGTTTTCTTCATTAGAGACGCCATTAAATTTCCGGATATGATCCATGCTTTTAAACCGGATCCAAGAACAAACTTGCAATCAAAAGACCGTTTTTGGGACTTCTGCTCGCTTTCTCCAGAATCCACCAATATGCTTCTTCATGTTTTTACGGATGAAGGGATTCCGGCGACATATCGTCATATGAGAGGTTCAAGCGTTCATGCTTTTAAATGGATCAATGCTGAAGGGAAAACAGTGTATGTAAAATTGCGCTGGGTGCCGAAACAAGGAATCAAAAATTTAAGCATTGAAGAAGCAGCAAAAATTCAAGCTCATGAACATAGCCATGCAACAAAAGATTTATATGAAGCGATTGAAAACGGCGATTTTCCTCAATGGGATTTATATGTTCAAGTGCTTGATCCGAAAGATTTTGATCGATTTGATTTTAATCCACTCGATGCGACGAAAGATTGGTTCGAGGAAGATATTCCGTACGAATTCGTCGGGACGATGACTTTAAATCGCAATCCGAAAAATTATTTTGCGGAAACTGAATCGGTAGGGTTTAATCCGGGCGTGTTAGTTCCAGGAATGCTGCCATCTGAAGACAGATTGCTTCAAGGGCGTCTATTCTCCTACTCGGATACTCAACGGCATCGGATCGGACCGAATTATTTGCAACTTCCGATTAATTCGCCGCGTGTAGAAGTTCATAATTATCAACGTGATGGGTATATGCCGTTTAAACAGCAAGAAAGCCCGATCAATTATGAACCGAACAGCTATGAAAATGAGCCGAAAGAAGACCGGTCTTATGTTGAGGAACCGCAGCCGATAAATGGAGTCGCTGCAAAACAAGCTTTCTATAAACCAAACAATTTTGGTCAAGCCGGACAAGTGTGGAGAAAATATTCAAAAGAAGTACAAGATACAGTGATTAAAAACTTAACGGATGATTTAAGCCAAGTAAAAGATCAAAAGATTACGATTCGTTCGATTATGAATTTTTATCAAGCAGATCAAGGGTTGGGACAACGATTGGCAGACAGTTTAAAAATCGACATCGCGCCTTATGTGAAGGAACTGACCAAATAAAAAGACCATCCATTAGAATCGCCTCCTGGTTGAATTCCGGGAGGCGATTCTAATGGATAAAAGAGAGGGATGCCTATTTTTGAAGAATTGTGCATAAATAGGCGGTAAAATCCTGGATTTGGAAGGATGACTGATGGGCTTTGAGCAAGAAAAGAAAGAAGAAATGATTACGTGATTTTAACTGGTGGGAAAAACAATGGAGTACTTGTTTTGGCGTTAGAAATGAGAGAATCTTAGGCAGAACGGTTGTTGGAAACGTAAAAATAAAAAAATCCTTCCCATCATGATTTAAAAGATAGGAAGGATCTATCAAAGTGGATGAAAGGGGTTATGTTAATAATTGCAGAAATTGTTTCGTCCGTTGTTCTTTAGGACGTGTAAAGATTTCTTCAGGTGTACCTCTTTCCACAATCACACCTTGGTCCATAAAGACGACTTCATCTGCCACTTCTTTTGCGAATCGCATTTCATGGGTGACAACGACCATTGTCATTCCTTCATTGGCGAGTTCTTTCATAACATTTAACACTTCACCGACGAGTTCGGGATCTAAAGCGGAAGTTGGTTCATCAAACAGCATTAATTCCGGTTCCATGGCTAAGGCGCGTGCAATTCCAACCCGTTGTTGCTGCCCTCCGGACAGTTGGAACGGGTATTCATCTTTTTTATCAAGCAAGCCCACTTTCTGCAAGAGTTTTTCTGCTTTTTGAATGGCTTCATTTTTCGGCAGTTTCTTTACGATAATGGGTCCTTCTGTTACGTTTTCCAAAACCGTTTTATGCGGAAAAAGATTATATTGTTGAAAGACCATCCCGGATTCTTTGCGTAAAGAGGCAATTTCTTTTTTGGAAACAGGTTGTGAAAAATCTATTTTTACATCTCCGATTTGAATCGTCCCGCTTGTTGGAATTTCAAGGGCATTCAGGCAGCGCAGAAAAGTGGTTTTTCCGGAGCCGGATGGACCGATAATCACTATGACTTTTCCTTTTTCGATGCTCATGTTGATCCCTTTTAAAACTTCAAGTTGATCAAATTGTTTACGTAGATCATGAATTTTAATCATGTCGATGCTCAATACTCCTTTATAAAAGGCTTGGGTTGTACAAAAGCTTTTTTAATGGCTTACATACTTGTCGAAACGACCTTCCAATTTCTGTTGAATGATGGAGAGAATGAAACAAATAATCCAATAGATTAAAGCCGCTTCTGAATAGAGAAGTAAAAATTCATATGTGGTTGCGGCAATTTCTTGGGCTTTTCTAAACATTTCTGTAACCAAAATCAGTGATGCAAGAGAAGTATCTTTCACTAAACTAATAAAAGTGTTGGATAAAGGCGGGATCGATACTCTCACCGCTTGTGGCAAAATGATCCGTCTTAATATTTGCGAATAGTTCATATTAATAGAGTATCCCGCTTCCCATTGACCTTTTGGAATCGATAAAATCGCTGCACGTATGATTTCTGACGCATAAGCTCCTACATTAAGAGAAAAACCGATCACGGCAGCCGGGAATGGATTGATGGTGATATGAATGGATGGCAGACCATAGAAAATAATATATAATTGCACAAGCAACGGAGTACCACGGATAATCGATACGTAAAAACGCGCTATCCACTGAAGCGGTTTAATGCTTGAAATTCTTGCGAGTGCTGTTAAAAGAGCAAGAATCAAGCCAATAGAAAACGTAATCAGAGTTAATGGCAATGTATAATACAAAGCTCCCTTCAACATAGGGAGAAGGGAACTTTGTGCAATTTGCATATAATGACTAGGATCTTGTAATTGGATACTATTTAGATACATCTTCACCAAACCATTTCTTAGAGATTTTGGCTAGAGTGCCGTCTTTTCTCATGTCATCCAATGCTTGGTTTACTTTATCTACTAATTGTCCTGAACCTTTACGGAACATGAAAGCACTTTGAGAAGCATCATCGCTTTTAGCTACCACTTTAATCGGAGCATTTGGTTTTTGTTTTTTATAATCAAGATAAGACAATGAATCGTTTATCGTGGCATCTACCCGATTGGATGTTAATAATTGAATCGCTTGTTCAAATCCGTCTACGCCCACGATGTTTGCGCCGTTCTGCTTAGCAAGATCCGCAAAGTTGCTTGTGAGTGATTGTGCGGATTTTTTCCCTTTCAGATCTGCGAATGAATGAATATTTTTGTTGTTTTTATTCACAATTACTACCGCTTTAGAGACGGTGTACGGTTTGGAGAAATCGTATTTCTTTTCGCGGTCAGGACGAATTCCTACTTCGTTTGCAATCATATCAAAACGTTTAGAGTTTAAACCTGCAAACATGGAATCCCATTGCGTTTCCTTATATTCTGTTTTGACCCCAAGGCGTTTTGCCACTTCGTTCGCTACATCGATATCATATCCTGTTAGTTTTCCGCTTTTATCATGGAAAGTAAACGGAGCATATGTACCTTCTGTACCGATGACGAGAACGCCTTTATCTTTGACTTGACGATAAAGATCGGAGTCGTTGGATTGAGAAGTCTTATTCTTGTCTGTTGATTGACCGTTGCCGCATGCTGATAAAACGAGCATAAGCGTAGCAACAGCAAACCACTTAAAGTATTTTTTCATGCTGTAAACCTCCAATGTGTATAGAGTTACTTTGATATGGATAAAAATAGGTACTTAGACCTTTCTATCACCCAACCCAGCAGTATGTATTTTAACCCAAAGACCACAAATAATCCAACAATAAATTTTTAAAGCATTAAAGGGGCCAGGCCCCTTTAATGCTTTAAATAAAGTATGCGATGACGATGATTCCGATGATGATTCGATAGATTGCGAACGGAATGAGTTTCACTTTGGATAAAATTTTCAAAAAGAAGACAATGGCTAGCATGGCAACAATAAAGGCGGTAATGAAGCCTGCAGCAAAGTAGTTCAAATCATGAATCGATAAGTATTGATAGCTCTTTAACAAGTCAAGTCCGCTGGCAGCGACCATCATGGGGACAGCTAGCAAAAAGGAATATTCAGCAGCGGTTTTATGGTTGGCACCAGCAAGGAGTCCTCCTGAGATGGTCGATCCTGCTCTTGAAAAACCAGGCCATAGGGACAGGCATTGATACAAACCGATAATGAAAGCCTGTTTATACGATAAGTGATCCAAATCTTGGGTAGATTCGGTTTTGCTCTTTTTTTCCGCATAGATCATTAAAAAAGCTCCCAAAAATAAACCGATACCGACGGTGAAGGGAGAGAAAAGTACGTTTTTAATGACATCATGAAAGAGAAAACCTAATACAGAGGCTGGAATCATCCCGATAATAATATGTAGAAGGTTTAAACCGGATCGCTTTTTGAAGTTAAACAGTGAAAGGAACCGTTTGAAATAAAGAACGACCACGGCAAGTATCGAACCCAATTGGATAACAATTTCAAAAGTTTTTGCTTTGTCGCCTGTAAATGAAAGAAAATGACCCACAAGAATTAAATGTCCTGTGGAAGAAATCGGAAGAAATTCGGTCAGCCCTTCCACGCATCCTAGCACAATCGCTTTGATGACTTCTAGCACAATCCCACATCCTTTTCACAAAATATGCTTAATTATACCATATGGGAGAAAAACAGGACATGAGAAATATAGACTCATAAATGACAAGATTCGATGAAGGATTTTGCTGAAAATGGGAAAATATTCACAAGTGAACGGCGTTTTGATCGAACCGTTTTGGCAGATGTGAAACAAAAGAGGAAATGGATGAAAGGCTGTCATCTTTTCAACCTTTCCATAACGATGATAAAAAATCATTGCTTTTTTTTACCTGATCGGTTACATTTAATTAAAAGATGGAAAAATTCGAATAATTTCGTTCTTATCGAGAGAGGTGGAGGGACTGGCCCTGTGAAACCTCAGCAACCTGCTGCAATCCACGATTGCTGTCAAGGTGCTAAATCCAGCGGATTTATCCGGAAGATAAGAAGAGGACTGTCATAAAAAAGCCTTCTTCTTAGAAGGCTTTTTTATTTGAAACTGTTCATGAACAGCGTTAGGAAATCGACTTGATTTGTAAAAATTTCTTTTTTCCATCATGTCGTCCTATCAAAACCATTTCAAGAGGAGATGCATGCAATGGAACGTTATCATTTGCAAACCAAACTGGCCCAAATAGGCAACCGGAGCGAGGAATCCACCGGCGCGATCAATCCTCCCATTTATTTATCGAGCGCTTACCGACATAAAGGGATAGGTCAATCGACTGGATATGATTATATAAGAACAGGAAATCCGACGCGAAAAATCGTTGAAAAAGCCATTGCCGACTTGGAAGGAGGCGATGCGGGTTTTGCATTCAGTTCTGGAATGGCAGCGATTCAAACGGTTTTGAGTTTGTTTCAATCCGGTGATGAACTGATTGTTTCCAAAGATTTATACGGCGGCACTTATCGTTTGTTTGAAAGAAATTGGAAAAAGTTTGGTTTAACGTTTATATATGACGATTTTCAAGATATCGCCAAAGTAAGAGAAAAAATCACGGACCGGACAGCAGCGATTTTTCTTGAAACGCCGACCAATCCCCTAATGCAAGAAGCAGACATAGAGCAAACAGCAAAATTAGCAAAAGAATACGGGCTTTTATTGATTGTGGATAATACGTTTTATACCCCCATTCTGCAGCAGCCGCTTCTTCAAGGGGCCGATATTGTCGTCCATAGCGCTACGAAATATCTTGGCGGACATAATGACGTCCTTGCAGGACTTGTCGCTACAAAAGGAGAAGAATTATCCCAAAAAATCGGCGAATATCAAAATGCGATCGGAGCGGTCTTATCTCCATTTGATTCATGGCTATTGATTCGAGGGATGAAAACGCTCGGATTAAGAATGAAGCAGCATGAAGAAAATGCCCGGAAAATCAGTGAATTTTTGCGATGTTGTAGCGAGGTGACCGATGTTTTATATCCCGGAAGAGGAGGAATGCTATCTTTCCGATTGCAAAAAGAGGAATGGGTCAACCCTTTTTTACAAAGCTTGCAGTTAATTTCTTTTGCTGAGAGTTTAGGAGGAGTCGAAAGCTTTATTACGTATCCGGCTACGCAAACACATATGGATATTCCGGAAGAAATTCGCATTAAAAACGGGATTGACAATCGGCTGCTGCGTTTTTCCATCGGCATTGAAAATGTGGAAGATTTGTTAGCCGACTTAAAACAAGCGTTTCAAAATATGAAAGGGTGATCCGCATGAGTAATAAAAAATTGATCGATCGAAAATTTTCCATTCAAACAGAGTTGCTCCATAATTCCCATAAATTCGATCCGGTTACGGGGGCAGTGAGTGTTCCCATTCAATTAGCTTCCACTTTTCACCAAACTAGTTTTGATGAATTTGGAAAATACGATTACAGTCGTTCAGGAAATCCAACACGCGAGGCTCTTGAGTCAGTGATTGCCCAGCTTGAGGGTGGTTCGAGAGGTTTTGCTTTTTCATCGGGAATGGCGGCGATTTCAACAGCTTTTTTGTTATTGTCCCAAGGCGACCACGTATTGGTGACAGAGGATGTCTATGGCGGAACCTATCGCATGGTTACAACTGTATTAAATAGATTCGGCATTGAACATACGTTTGTAGATATGACGGACTTGGATGCCGTCGCGAGAAATATAAAAGAGAATACGAAGGTCATTTATGTAGAAACACCTTCCAATCCATTATTAAAAATTACGGATTTAAAAGAAATTGTAAAATTGGCAAAAGCGAATCGATGTCTTACTTTCGTTGATAATACGTTTATGACGCCTGCCTTGCAGCGACCTTTAGACTTTGGAGTTGATATTGTTCTTCATAGTGCGACAAAATTTTTAGCCGGTCATAGTGATGTGTTGGCCGGGCTGGCTGTTGTAAAAGAGAAAGAATTGGCGGACAGACTGTATGCCTTGCAAAATGCATTTGGCGCTGTATTAGGGGCGCACGATTCTTGGTTAGTCATGAGAGGATTAAAAACTTTGCATGTGAGGTTGACGCAATCTTCCCGTTCAGCTTTGAAAATTGCTGAATTTTTGGCTCAACATCCAAAAGTCGAACATGTTTACTATCCGGGATTGAAATTCCATGAAGGACATTTGATCCATGAAAGCCAATCTGAAGGTGCGGGAGCCGTTTTGTCCTTTGCGTTGAAAGACGAAGAAGCGGTTCGAACTTTTGTACAACACGCAGAAATCCCCGTGTTTGCAGTGAGTCTGGGAGCGGTGGAATCCATTTTGTCATATCCTGCTAAAATGTCTCATGCGGCAATGCCAAAAGAAGAACGAGAAAAAAGAGGAATTACAGACGGGCTGTTGCGTTTATCTGTTGGCCTTGAAAACCCGGACGATTTGATTCGGGATTTGGACCATGCCTTGAAATACGTATAATGCTTTCATCGAGATAAAGGGCCTTTACGTCTGGAATAACCAGAGTCATCGGTTGTGTTCATATAGTTTTGAAAGCTGGCCTATAAACAGTGAATAGGAAAACAAGCCTCTCTAACTCACCAAGGATGGAGATGTTAGAGAGGCCTTGATCATAATTGAAATGGCTTTTGGACCGGGTATATATGTAAAGGGCAGAAAAATTCCTTTTTAGAATGAAAAAAGGAAATTGAACTGCCCGCAAAGTGTTCATATAAACAAAGTGGAGGTATAGGTTTGCGATTAGAAGTACTGATTAAGTTCTGGCTGCTCTTAAAATCAAGCCAACAATAAAAACAAGAATAATGGATCCTATTAAGGCTGGAATGATCGCGATACCGCTAATATCAGGGCCCCAATGTCCCAATATCAAACCTCCAAGCCAAGCCCCAATAATCCCAGCAATAATATTTCCAATGATTCCCCCGGGAATGTCTTTCCCTAAGATAAGACCGGCTAACCAGCCGATAATTCCTCCAACAATTAAATATAGAATAAACGATAACATCTTCATCACTCCTCCTTTATTTGAAGTATTCCCCAATCACGATGATTTTAAATACTGGAATAAAGTTGCATGTTTGACAACTTGTTATCGCTTTTCCATGTTTATTAAAACCTGAATCCGTGATGAATTGAAATCGACTTTGATTTTGTTGTAATTTTGATGGATTGATAATCCATAAAACCCTTTTTATGCTTATGACCTATGTCATCTCTATTTCCGAAAATGGAACAAATCTCTTTTTTAGGTATACGAACCAAAAAAATAGACAAAAAAGCACAGGGAGTGACGTTGGACATTAGTGCCCGAACATTCGTTCGTTATCTTACCTCTCTCCATTTCTGATAGACGTTCAGTAGGGGCTCGCTATAGCCACTCCTTCGCGTCAGTTTCATCCAGATCTGTCGTGATCGACGGACGAGTCGCCCTGCCATCGTGATCACCGTCTGAATAATCGTCTTGATGCGGCGGCGTTTCACTTTGTGGTGCAACGGATGTCTCGGATCGCTTAATAGATCTTGTCCAATCAGACGAAGAAGATTGTAAACGAAGGCTCCCATGACCAACACGAGCGCATTCGTTTTCATCTTCCCAGATGGAAGCCGCTCTAAATCTAAGTCGCTCTTCAGTTCGCTATGAAACTGTTCGCATGTCGCATGGTCATGATACAACGCGAGCACATCGCTCATTCGAACATGCTCGTATCCTTTGAGCCGCACCCAATAGCTTTCCACTTCATAATCAGGAACGAGCATCAGCTGTCCATTGCGTTCCATCGTCCGTTCCGTCACTTGGGTGACTTGAACGTACGTATACGTGTTTCCATCGATCGCTGCCTTCTGTGGAAGGCATAGCTCATAGGTTTGTACTCCTTCGCTTTGTCCATCATCGACACGTTTGCCCTTTTGCGAAGCGATCTGGAACCAAAGCGCTTTCGATTCTCGGCGTAAGTTTCGCTTGATGACAAAGTCCACGTCTTCCTTTAGGCATACGTGCACATTCGCTTCTGCATCGTTTCCTGCATCCATGCGAACAAGCAGACGAGATGAAGTCAGTTGACGAGCTCGACGGATAGCGGTGACTAAAAACGAGGGCATGTTGTCTTGCACATGTTGTTTCCCTGGACGCAACTCGGCATGAACGAGATACCCTTCCTTCCCTGCATACGCAAACAACGGTGTAAAACCGTCAAATCCTTTATACGTTCGACTGACTCCTTCTTTTTTCGTATCGGAGTTGTCAAATGGGGAACCATCTATATCAAGGGGAAGCCATGTCGTCTTTCCTTTGGTCCAACAAGGGGACAAAGTGGCATGTCGTTGAATCAACAGACGTATGGACTCCTCCCAAAGAATCGTTTCGGTCATCGGAAGACAAGCGAGCTGATCGAGTCGTTGTCGCAAGGTTGGAGAGGAAGGCACGTGCTGAATCCCCATCGATGCCGAAAAGATATCGTCCTGACGATACGCTTCGATATGATCGAAATCCGTTTTTCCTGTGGCAAGCAAGCCAATCATCGAGCGAATGACATCGCTATGGGAAATGTGCACTTCTCGACGAACCGTTGGAAGCCGAAGTGCGTTTACCCGTTTATCCAGTTTCGTTCGATGGAGTAAGTAGCCAACGAGAGCAAGCCCAGCACTTGGGGTAATCGCTTCATCTGTCAATACAAACCGAATCGGGAAATCTTTCATCACATCACCTACTTGATGAAAAATCGTCAACGTCGTTTTCCCTTATCGTATCAACGGTTTGCGACCATTGTAAAGATGTTTTGTCACGGATTCAGGTAAAATACATATTGTATAATCATATCGATGGAAAGGAGTATGCTGGATGGAAGATGTCAATGAAACGATGAAATTGATTCAAGAGCTTGTATCGATTCCCAGTCCGACAGGGTATACAGAAAACATTATTCGATATGTGGAGTCTTTGTTGAAAGACACAACGTTTGCAATCAGAAAAACCCGAAAAGGCGGCTTATTGGTGACGGTGCCGGGAAAAGATTCATCCAAACACCGGTTTGTAACTGCCCATGTTGATACGTTAGGAGCGATGGTTAAAGAAATCAAAAAAGACGGACGGCTGAAATTAACGATGATCGGCGGATTTCGCTGGAATTCCGTTGAAGGCGAATATTGCTGTATTCATACCGATTCCGGCAGCGTGTATACAGGAACGATACTGATGCACCAACAGTCTGTTCATGTTTATAAAGAAGCGGGAGAGGCAAAAAGAAATGATGAAAATATCGAGGTGCGCATCGATGAAGAGGTAAAATCTGCAAACGATGTTCAATCGCTGGGAATTCAAGTTGGTGATTTTGTTTCATTTGACCCGAGGGTTGAAATGACAGCGTCGGGTTTTATAAAATCGCGCCATCTTGATGATAAAGCAGGTGCGGCGATTTTAATTCAAACTTTGAAGAGGATTCAAAAAGAAGAGCGTATATTGCCATATACGACTCATTTTTTGTTTTCTAATAATGAAGAAATCGGTTATGGCGGAAATTCCAATATTTCGGAAGAGACAGAGGAATATTTGGCGGTCGATATGGGGGCAATCGGGGACGGACAGTCTTCAGACGAGTATTCTGTGTCAATCTGTGCGAAAGATTCCAGCGGACCTTATCATTACGGACTAAGAAAGCATTTAGTTCAGCTGGCAAAAGAACATCAAATTCAATATAAAGTCGATATTTATCCTTTCTACGGCTCGGATGCTTCTGCGGCCATGAGAGCGGGACGCAATCTCGTCCACGGTCTGATCGGCCCTGGAATCGATTCTTCCCATGCATTCGAACGAACTCATCAAAAGGCAATCGAAAATACGGAAAAGTTGCTGTATGTCTATTTATACTCGCCAATGGCTGAAGAAGTGTGACCTAAAAAGTAATGACTGCCTTTATCGACAGCGTGTCCTGCTCAAAAATAAAAACGATGCTTATTTATACGAAGAAAGTGCAGCATCCAATGTTATTGAAATGACTGCATTTTTATAGGAAGGGGAAAACAAAATGAAAATTCGTAAAACAGAAATAAACGGAAATGAAACGAATATCTTTATTTACGAAAATAAAAAAGAGGATTACTTCGTCGTTTCTATTCCTGAAATAGAATGGTCCATCTTTTTTACATACGAAGAGGAAAAGGAACCGCTTTTAAGGAAAATGAGTGATTCTTTGTCAAAGGCATTGTCAGAAAACGAATCAGATGAAGTGGCAAAGCGGATTTATCAATGGACAAGAGAGATGTAGGGATGTGAGGTGCCGCTCAATGGAAAGAAAGGGACCCCTTATGAAAGAACGGACAGTGGAAACCGCTGTTGCGTCACTGCAGTGGTTTATTTTTTTACTTGCCAATTCCATTGTACTTCCTATTGTCGTTGGACAAGTCTACCACTTGTCCGTCGATCAGATTGCCGAACTTTTGCAGCGGACTTTTTTGGTTGTTGGCATATCTTCCCTGCTTTCCGGCTGGATTGGTCACCGATTGCCGGTTGCCGATGGGCCGGCGGGAATTTGGCTTGGCATCTTCGTGTTGATGGGGGAAATGGCAGCCGCGGGGGATTCTCATCCATTCCAAGTTTTACAATTGCTTGAAGGCGGAATGTTAGTTGCGGGAGGGGTATTGCTTGTCATTGGAGCCATGGGGCTGATGAATTATATGCTTGAGTTGTTTACGCCTCTCGTGACAGGAGTCTATTTAATTCTTTTATCCCTCCAACTTTCCGGTGTGTTTTTAAAAGGTATGATCGGTGTTGGCGATTCCGGAGGAGAAATAAAAGCAGGCCATGTGCTCGTTTCTTTTATCGTCTTTATATTAGTATTTATTTTGTCTGTATGGGGAAGGGGATTTTTCAAAAGTTACGCTGTCCTCATTGGGATTCTTCTCGGCTGGTTAACCTTTATAATGCTAAATGGATTTGAACAAAAGGCTCCGGCTGTCTCTTCAGTTGTCTCATTTCCTAAGTTTTTCGCTTGGGGATGGCCAAAATTGGACGCAGGCATGGCGGTTTCCGCTGTTTTAGTTGCTTTTGTATTAATCAGCAATATTATTGCCAGTGTGGCGGCCATGCAGCAAGTAGTTGATCGGCAAGAGGAAAGGGGAAGACTGAACCGAGCCGGAATCATCAGCGGGGTTAACAATCTGTTGTCTTCCTTATTTTCTACTGTTGGGGTTGTCCCATTGTCCATTTCGGCGGGTTTTGTCCGTATGACGGGCCAAACCCGTATGAAGCCTTATATGATCGGTTGTGTACTTTTGATTGTCAGTTCATTTTTACCGGCTGTCTATCAAGCGTTGTCGCTTTTGCCGGGTCCGATTGCATACGCGGCCATGTTAGTAACATTTACTCAAATGTTGGGAATTGGATTGAATTCTATTTTGAAATCCCCTCTGGATGAAAGACGCTTGACGATTGTCGGCATGTCTCTTTCGCTAGGAACGGCCATTATGTTTTTACCTCAATCTGTGTTTCAAGGGTTGCCGGCCATTGTGCAGTATGTGGCCAGCAACGGTATCATGATTGGAATGCTTCTGGCTTTATTGTTGGAACATATTTGG
Organism: Bacillus sp. FSL W8-0102; assembly: GCF_038007225.1. Classification (NCBI taxonomy): domain Bacteria; kingdom Bacillati; phylum Bacillota; class Bacilli; order Caryophanales; family Bacillaceae; genus Bacillus; species Bacillus sp. FSL W8-0102. The sequence continues at coordinate 2,516,435 of NZ_JBBOWT010000001.1, read as the reverse complement.
CGACCGGTAAGGAAGCAAGTGAGCAGATTAGATTAAAGGCCGTTTTTCCGTTAGACATGCCGAGATCCTGATTTCAAAGTCTTTTTTATGGTGAAATCACGTTGAAATTCTGATTTTGAAAGAATATGATAGAAAAGGTAACGATCTTAAGGCCATTCTTGGGCCATTTAAGTTGAATTTTGGAAAGGAAATTGATTCTATATGGCATCATTACAGGAAGAAGTCCGTTCGCGAAGAACGTTTGCAATTATTTCTCACCCGGATGCGGGAAAAACCACTCTTACGGAAAAGCTGCTTCTTTTTGGGGGCGCCATTCGGGCAGCAGGAACGGTAAAAGGAAAGAAAACCGGAAAATATGCTACTTCCGATTGGATGGAAATAGAAAAACAAAGAGGAATATCCGTCACTTCGTCCGTTATGCAATTTGAGTATAACGGCTACCGGGTCAATATTTTAGACACACCGGGCCACCAAGATTTTAGCGAGGACACATATCGTACACTCATGGCCGTTGACAGCGCCGTCATGATTATCGATGCGGCGAAAGGGATCGAAGCACAAACGATTAAATTGTTCAAAGTATGCCGCATGCGGGGCATTCCGATCTTCACTTTTATTAATAAGCTTGATCGGCAAGGGAAACCACCGCTTGAACTGTTGTCTGAATTAGAAGAGGTTTTGGGAATCGACTCTTACCCGATGAATTGGCCGATTGGCATGGGTAAAGAGTTCTTTGGAATTTATGACCGTTTTTATCACCGCGTTGAACAATTTCGAGTAGAGGAAGAAGAACGGTTCCTTTCTCTGGACGAAAACGGAGAAATCATCGGCGACCATCCCATAAAAGAATCCGATTTATATACACAAACTTTGGAAGAAATTTTGCTGTTGGATGAAGCGGGAAATGAATTCTCAGAAGAGCGTGTCAGAGAAGGAACATTGACTCCGGTCTTTTTTGGAAGTGCTTTGACCAATTTCGGCGTACAAACCTTTTTAGAGACGTATTTGCAATTTGCCCCCGAACCTCAGCCTCGGCTATCTGATCAAGGGGAAATAGATCCTTGCAGTGATCTTTTTTCAGGATTTGTTTTTAAAATCCAGGCCAATATGAATCCCGCTCATCGTGATCGAATTGCGTTTGTTCGAATTTGTTCCGGAAAATTCAATAGAGGGATGTCAGTGACCTTATCCAGAACGGGGAAAAGCATGAAGCTTAGTCAATCTACGCAGTTCTTGGCCGATGATCGCAGTACTGTGGACGAAGCAGTAAGCGGCGATATTATCGGATTATATGATACCGGGACCTATCAAATCGGAGACACGATTGTAGAGGGCAAAAAATTATTTCATTTTGAAAAACTGCCGCAGTTTACACCGGAGCTGTTTGTAAAAGTGTCTCCAAAAAATGTGATGAAACAAAAAAGTTTCCATAAAGGGATACAGCAGTTAGTTCAAGAAGGACCATTCAGTTGTTTAGAACTTATCGCACTGAAGAGTATATTCTCGGAGCTGTCGGACAATTGCAATTTGAAGTATTTGAACATCGGATGAAAAACGAATATAACTCAGAAGTATTAATGGAGCCGATGGGGTCCAAAATCGCACGTTGGATTGAAAATGAAGACGCCGTGAATGATTCTTTATCCAGCAGCCGCAGTTTGTTGGTGAAGGATCGCTTTGACAGAAAGGTCTTTTTATTCGAAAATGATTTCGCACTTCGCTGGTTTCAAGAAAAAAATCCCGATATTCATTTATATAATCCAATGGACTAAAGGACGAATCTTTTATTGTTGCTAAACTTTAAATACTTTTTTGAAGCAAGGGGCCGTCAATGGATGGGCCCCTTTTAAGCGAGAGCGAAAAAAGATCATTCGAATTTGTATGGATGGTCATGAATTCGACAGCGGAAAATCTTTTTGCAGCAAAAGGAAAATCCGTCTTGCAAAGTGAACCTTACGCTGATGTTTAATTTGCTTTAAAACGAATAAACTATGGATAAGCAGAAATCAGGAGGCAGGTTCTATGAGCAGCGGAATTTTTCAACTTCAAGAAGATCAACTGGCTGCCAACCGGCGAAAGAAAATATGAAAAGGCTAACAAAGTTGGAGGCAGTGCTTTGGAGCATCGCGTTTCCCGGCTTTCCTCAGCTTTTAGCAGGTGAATGGGTAAAAGGGATTTTATTGGTTGTATTGGAAATTTGCGTTAACCTTCTTAGTCGTTTTAATGAAGGTATTATACTTAGTTTTTTAGGAAAAACGAAAAAAGCAGCTGAAATTGTCGATTATCAGTGGCTTATGTTTTATCCGTGTTTGTATATGTTTTCGATGTGGGATGCCTATAAAATGGCTTCGAATGAGAAAGAAAAATATGCGTATTTTCCATTTGTTTTTTCAGCTTATACCGTCACACTAGGCTTGATTTACTCGCCGAAAGTCTATGTTGGCTCTGCATTTTTAGGTCCAATATTTACTCCGATGCTCTTTTTGCTTCTTGGCGTGGTCGCCGGTATACTGATGAGAATCTTTTTGTTGCATTTTCAGAAAAAATAATGTTTACAATTTCTGTTTCGAAACATATAATGTTAATAACAATATGAATACCTTGGCTTTTAAGTCAAAGGGGAGTAGCATTGGGCTGATTCAGCCTACAACAAAGTCGTCAATTCATGGAGCTTTCCATCGGCTTTGTTGGCATGAACATTGGATCATGCATCGCAAGACCTTTGCCTGTACGATAACGGGCAAAGGTCTTTTTTTGTGAAACTTTTGTAAATCAAGGGAGGAGGAGAAAAATGGATATTGCATTGCTGATGGAATATGGATGGGTTTTGTTGATTCTGGTCGTATTGGAGGGAATTTTGGCAGCTGATAATGCGGTTGTTATGGCTGTGATGGTCAAGCATTTGCCAAAAGAAGATCAAAAGAAGGCGCTGTTTTACGGTTTGGCCGGGGCGTTTCTTTTCCGCTTTTTAGCTTTGTTTTTAATTTCCTATTTAGTGAATGTATGGCAAGTTCAAGCCGTCGGAGGATTGTATTTACTGTATATCATGATCAATCATTTAATCAAAAAATGGAAACGTGAGGAGAAAAAATCGGAAAGTCCAAAAAATTTGGAAGGAACCTCTTTTTGGTTGACGGTTCTAAAAGTCGAAATAGCGGATATTGCCTTTGCAATCGATTCGATGTTGGCAGCTGTGGCGATGGCCATCACATTAAGTCCTATCGGCTCGTTCCAAATAGGTGGAATTGACGGCGGACAATTTATCGTCATGTTTCTTGGCGGTATGATTGGGTTAGTGTTAATACGATTTGCCGCTTCTTGGTTCGTCCAGCTGCTAGAAAAATATCCAACGTTGGAAACAGCGGCCTTTTTAATTGTGGGGTGGGTTGGTGTAAAATTGATTGTTTTCACGCTTGCTCATCCTAAAATTCATATTCTAGACGAGCATTTTCCGGAATCTATCGGCTGGAAATCCGTTTTCTGGGGTGTTTTGATTGCCATCGCCATTATTGGTTATGTGGTGTCGCGAAAAAAAGAAATGGTTAAAGAGAATTTTGGTAGACAATAAGAAGAATGAAGACAAGCATTACAAAAGAGGCGGACTTATTCATATTCGATATGGTCTAGCCTCTTTTGTTATGGTTTTATAGGTTCTGAAAAATGTTTTGAAAGCGACTTTTCAAAACCTTCTCGAGTGAAGGTCTTGATCTTGAAATTTCCTTATTAGTTGAACGTCATGATTCTTGATTTTGTGATCCAGCTAGTTCGGATTGGGCATGCTTCACAAGTCGTTTTGTTATTTCTCCACCGACAGACCCGTTGGAGCGGGAAGCAGTGTTGGAGCCTAGCTGTACGCCGAATTCTTCGGCAATTTCATATTTGATAGAATCAAGATATTGTTCAATTCCTGGTATTAATAATTTATTTCGACTGCCTGCCATTGGTGCATCCTCCTTTAAAAACTTTAATATTAGACCATTCGTGTTCAATGGTCCATTCAATTTTATTTTTTCCCCATGACGGCAAATCATGAAACAAAAATTTGGAATAAGCATTTCTTCATGAACTGTTCGATCTGTTTATTCGTGTGTAGGTCAGGATAATCGTTTTTATTTTGGTCATGATAGAAAATAACCGAATGGAAGGGAGGTACTTTTATTGCCGAAGCGAAAAGCGGAAAAGAATGCGGTGGAAAAATACAGCAAAACACCGAAAGAAAATGTGAAGGAAACGGATTTTTCCGTTGAGTTTGCCAATGGCGAAGAAGCAATCAAACATGCCAACCGCAATTCCAAACAGGGAAGAAAGGGTAGAGGATAATGAAAAAAAAGAAACCTTCATTGCAAGTAGAGTATGGCCTTGAATTTGGAGATGTGAACGCCTCTAAATTATATGATATCACCCATAAAGAAGCGAAAAAAAAGCAAAATAAAAAGAAGGAATGCTGAGCGCTCAGCATTCCTTTTCATGTAAGAAAAAAGAAACAGGTTCACCTGTAGCGGGCTGATAATAGACAAGAAGATAGCTTGGCGAATCGACAATGTTTCCTGTTTGAAAATAATGCTCTATATCGAAAGGAATTTTTTCTAAAATTGTGTGTTTGTACAAATCTTTTTCATCCAGATTGAGACTTGCAAAGTTTTTGCCTAATAATGTCGGTTCTTCTAATAAGCGTGCATATACCGCTGCCCGTTCTTTTTTATCCAAAACGGTGTTCCACCATGGTTTTCGCGGCTTGTAGCGAGCGTTAGTCAAAAAGTCGTATTTCATGAATCCTTCAATCAAAGGCCATTGTTCTACTCGTTCATTTTGCAGAAATTCTTTAAGCCGTAAGAAAAGGTCTTCTCGTTGATGGCCTATTCTTGACCATTTTCGCTCTTCCCAATAGCTGCCAAACGATTGGAAAAAATCGAATGGAGACGGAAAAACGTGGGAGACGAGAAATTCTACCGTATGATCCATTCGATGATCGTTCCAATATTTTCCAAGAACATCTTCCGCTTGCTTGATTTTGACAATATCTTCAAAATCCAGAACATGATTTTGCAAAATTTCATACGGAGCATGATCCATATAAATATATCCGTATTTACGGGCGTTGATTCTCAAACCGGTTCCCCGGAGCATTTTTAAAAAACCAAGTTGGAGTTCTTCCGGTCTAAGTGCAAATACGTCGTTGAACGTTTTCTGGAACGATTGGTAATCTTCTTCCGGAAGGCCGGCAATTAAATCTAAATGCTGGTCAATTTTCCCGCCTTCTTTTATCATCGTGACGGTCCGTGTCAGTTTTGCAAAATTTTGTTTTCTTTTCACCAGTTCGTTCGTTAAATCATTGGTCGATTGAACGCCGATTTCAAACCGAAATATTCCAGGGGGTGCTTCACGGTTCAAAAATTCAATCACTTCCGGCCTCATAATGTCTGCGGTGATTTCAAATTGAAACACGGTGCCCGGGAGATGTTCTTCAATTAAAAATTGAAACATATCCATGGCGTAGCTTCGGCTAATATTAAATGTTCGGTCTACAAATTTGATAGTCTTTGCTCCATTCTTCATCAGGTAACGGATATCATCTTTTATTTTTTCACGGTTAAAGTAACGAACTCCCACTTCAATCGAGGAAAGGCAAAACTGGCATTGAAAAGGACATCCACGGCTCGTTTCAATATATACGATCCGGTTGGGAAGATCCGGTATATCCTCTTCGAATCGAAACGGCGACGGCATTTCCCTTAAATCAAGCTTGTTTGCAGGGGGATTGATCTGGACTTTACCTTCCTTGATAAATCCGATTCCGGGAACTGTGCTGAAATCTTGATTCCCGTTGATTTCATCAAGCAGCTGTTCAAACGTTTTTTCCCCTTCGCCCATCACAATAAAATCTGCTTCCGGAATTCTTTTGAGCCAATAAGGGACATCGTAAGAAACTTCAGGACCGCCAAGGACAATGATTACATTTGGCATAATTTTTTTGACTAATTTGATTACTTTAATCGTTTCTTCGATATTCCAAATATAGCAGCTAAATCCTAATACATCGGGTTTTCGGTTGAACAAATCGGTCGCAATATTCATGACGGGATCTTTAATGGTATACTCCGCAATTTCCACATTGTATTTTGATTGAACATACGCTTTTAAATAGCGTATCGCCAAGTTCATATGTATAAATTTAGCATTCAATGTACTGACAATTATGCGCATCGATGTTACTCCTTTTTCTATTCGATTTCAATATTTTTTCATTTGTTCAAACGTGCGAAAATCACTAAATCTATTTTATAAAAGTACGGGAAAAAAGGACAACATATAGAAAAGTTTCCATAATAAATCTCCCTTCCAACATCGGGAAAATTTTTCGTCGTTTGGAAGGGAGACGGTTTTTCGGTATCGTCCAGCTAGTAAAACAAAAAACAATGGTCTTTTTTATTGTTTAGCAGGAAATGTCCATTTTTTTCCGAATACTATTTTATGTACGAAAACGATGCTAGCTTTCCATGTATTTCGATGATTTTTTCAAATGGAGGATCATCTTTTTTAATTTTCCCCACTTCATCTCAATAATTGGTTGTGCGACGGCTGTCATGTAAGAGCTGGACAAAAAGACAGTCAGCAAAAACGATACGATCAGCAAAAGAATGACAGACTCCACCGAATTTTTCATGTCGCTTTCACGGAAAGTTTTGACAAAAAAGCCGTGCAGAAGATACACATATAACGTATTTTTCCCCCAATGAGTAAAGAAAAATTTTCGTTGGGGAACAAAAGCGAAAAAGCAGCAAACCATCAAAATATTAATGGCGTATATGCCAATTCGTAAAACCATCCCGGTAAAGTTATCAGAATGGAGCTGCGCATAAGACTTGGACCCCAAAAGCCAATTTTCATTTAAGTTCGGATGAAAATAAACCGACACCAGGACGGTCAACAAAACCATTAGAAAAAGGATTCTTGCTTTTGTCGTGATGATAGACGAAAAATGTTCTTTCTTTAAATAAAATCCGAGCAAGAAAAACGGAAAGAACACAAACGTCCGTGAAAAACTGAGAACATCCAAATGATCTTCAAAACATCCAACCACAAGGCCAAAAACCAAAGAAATAAAAAGAGAAAGACTTTCTTTTAATTGAAAGATTTTCACGAACAAAATCAGCAGTACATTCCAGAAAAATAAACTGAGCAAAAACCACAAGGACCATTGTGGAACGAACGGCTCGATTTGAAAAGTATGTTCTTGGTAAAGGAAATAGTAAAAAATGGTATATATCACTTGGAAGATCAAATAAGGAATCAATAATTTTTTCGCCAATTTTTTTACATATCCTTTTTTGTAAAACCCTTTAGCGAAATAGCCGGAAACGAGTGTAAACGCCGGCATATGGAACGTATAAATGGTCATGTACAAGGCTGTAATCATGGAATTGTCATGAATATAAGACTGTATGATATGACCGAAAACAACGAAAAAGATGAGTATAAATTTTGCGTTGTCAAAGTAGAAATCTCTTTTTGACATTCGAATGATCACCTTCATTATGAAGTATCCATCATGGCGCAAAGGCCAAAAACATTTATAGTTATACCCTAACAACCACTCATATAAACTCGATTGCTTAAGGAATAAACGTTTAGTGTTTTCAAAACTTAGGAGGCGAAGGAATGGAAAAGAAGGAGAGACGGCAAAAGGTCGCAGAACGGCTGTCCGATGAGAACACTTTGCAATTCTATCAAAAGATACTGGAAGGCTCAAGGGAAGCTATCATTGTCACTACTATGGACTCAGAAATCATTTATGCCAATCAAGCGGCTGCTGATTTGGTGCATTTGACGAAACGTGAATTGATGGAGCATGAATGGAAGGATTTTTTTCCGGCTGTTCCAGAGGAAATTTTGGTTTATTTTAACGAGGAGCTGCATGAACACGGTAAACTGGAAGATGAAACGGTCCTTCATTTAAAAGATGGCACGATGAAATTCGTGCAAATCACAATTCAACGCGATGAAAATCTCCAAATGGTTATATACTATTTGCGTGACATCACCTACTTAAAAGAAAAAGATCGCTTTGCTGTTACAACTTCCATGATGTTGAGAAATATTTACAGACACGCATCGAATGCTATTCTTCTGTTTGACTGCCAAGGCAACATATTGGATGTGAATCCTGCGTTCTGCCGAGAAATGTCTGTTACCATGTCGGAAGCAAAAACGAGAACGGTTGCTTCTTTTGTTCCAAAAGAATATCAAAACCAATTTGAAGAGATTCAAGAGATGATTCAGCTGGGGAGAAAAACAGTCGGAGAAATCCCGATGATCCATGCCAACGGTATGACGATTTTCGATTATATTGTGATTCCCGTCAAAGACTTAGGGATCAATTTGGCGATCATGCAAGGCATGAACGAACATGAGCAGATGGAAATCAGATTAAAAAAAAGCGAAAAAATGTTTGAGGAATTGTTTAACGAAGCTGTAGATGCGATCGTGTTTTGGAACCGGGATGGTTCGATCATTAAAGCGAACCGCTCAGCGCTGAAGGTGTTTGAATGCACTTTAGAAGAACTGCTCAACAGAAACCTTATTGATTTTATTGATAACATAGATGACTACGAGAAAGTGATTAAGCAGCTGAACCGAGATGGACAAGCCAGGGAAGAAATGCTTTTTCAAATGCCTAATGGACAAAAGAAGCATCTGGAATTTACAGTGAAAATGCCATCCGATGGACAATATCATCTTAGTATTTTCCGAAATGTCAGTGACCGTTATCGGATGGAAAAAGAATTGAGAGAGAGTGAAGAGCGTTTTCGCAAAGTTTTTGAAGAATCGATGGACGGCATGATTTTATGGGACGAACATTATGTGATTAAAGATATTAATCATGTGGCTTGCCGCTTGTTAAAAGCGGAAAAAGAAACGTTCCTGAATCAGGACGTAAGGGACGTTATGAAATCTTATGCCAGTAGAGAAGAAGAGAGAAATTACTTTTGTCAGGTAAAAAAACATGGACAGGCGAAATTGCTTTTAACGAAAAAATGCGGTGAGGAGACGAAATATTTTGAGCTGGCTTCCAAACTATATTTAAATACTCATCTGAATTTAACGGTGATTCGGGACGTGACGGAACAAATCAAAATACAGGAGCAGTTGAGAAAATCGGATACGTTGAATGTGGTCGGCGAGCTGGCGGCAGGCATCGCCCATGAAATCCGGAATCCCTTGACGGCGATGAAAGGGTTTATCCAACTGTTGGAGCATAATTTAAATGGTCAATATGCAATGTATTTTGAAGTCATTAAAACAGAATTGGAAAGAATTGAATCGATCATTACCGAGTTTTTAATATTGGCCAAGCCTCAAGCGGTTCAATTCCAAAAAGTCGATATTGGAAAAGTCATCAGACATACAGTTGACCTCCTTACGCCACAGGCCTTAATGACCAATGTTCAGCTTATTATGGAAATGGATCAAAACTTGCCGGTTGTTTATGCGGAATCCAATCAATTAAAACAAGTATTTATCAATATTATTAAAAATGCCATTGAAGTGATGCCAAAAGGCGGGAATGTCTTGATTCAAAGCAAAGTGGAAAAAGAGTATATTTGTATTATGATATCGGATGAAGGGACGGGCATTCCGGAAGAAAAGATCAAGAAGCTAGGCGAGCCGTTTTACACGACAAAAGAACGGGGGACGGGGCTTGGTTTAATGGTCAGCTTCAAAATCATTAAAGAACATAATGGAAAAGTGGAAGTAAAAAGTAGTGTTGGCAAGGGAACAACATTTTATATTTATTTGCCTGTTAAAAAGGAGTAAGAGAGAAAGATGAAATTATTTTTAACGATGAACAGTCCGATCGGAAATTTGACGATCGTATCGAGCAGAGAACGAATCATCGGACTGGAATTTGGTGAAAAAGCGGAAAATGAAGAGATAAAGAAAGCGGAAAAAGACGCCTTATTATTGGAGGCCAGAGGACAGCTTTTGGAGTATTTTGACGGAAAAAGAAAGGTTTTTCAGCTTCCAATTTTTCTGAAAGGAACGGAATTTCAGCTTAAAGTATGGAACGAACTTCTTCATATTCCTTATGGAGAAACGAGAAGCTATCAAGAGATTGCGGCAGCGATTGGCAATAAGAATGCCGTCAGAGCGGTAGGACAAGCGAATAAAGCCAATCCGATGCCGATCATTATCCCTTGTCATCGAGTGATCGGGAAAAACAATCAGTTGATTGGTTATGCCGGAAAACAAATTGATAAAAAAGCCATTCTTTTAGAACTCGAGAAAACGAGTCTGTTTATGATGGTGTGACAGTTTTATGGATGTATACATGTTTGGGATTTCAAACGTATGAGAGAGTTTTTCTTCCAAATGGGATGAAAGATTCAGACGGATCAATCAAAATATGTCAAAATATGATCAGTAATGCCATTTTATGTCTTATTTTTCCGAACCTATTTACATTTTCGAAAAATCTTGAGATAATCCTACGGTAAAATACTTATGAAATGCGAGAGATGAGAGAATTTAGCGGATCTCGAAGCGTTATGATACGTCTGTGTTGGAAAAAAAGAATAATCTGGGGGAAGTAAAGTGAGTGATTGTTTTTGGTATGATCAGGCGTATTTGATGGAAAAAATTCAGGAAAAACGAGAAGAGATGATTCGGCTTGGCAGTTTAATGGGACTTGATGCTAAAGAAACCATTCAATGCAGCCAAGAATTGGATCAGCTTTTGAATCGTTATCAATACTTCTACGACAAAACGCAAACCAATACGATCAAAAGATACCGGTCCGGAAAAAAAGTGGCAGTCCGTATTCGAAAAGCGACACTTTCTTCTTGTATGGCCAGTATGGTCTGACACTGTGGATAGCTAAGCCAGGCAGGAGAAGATTTCCTTCCTGGCTTTTTTGTGTGCGCCCGGCATGGGTGTAATCTATAGGGTGAAAGTCCCGAGCTGCGAAGGCAGAAGTAGCAGTTAGCTTAACGCAAGGGTGTCCGTGGTGACGCGGAATCTGAAGGAAGCGGGCGGCAAACTTCCGATCTGAGGAACACGAACTTCATATGAGGCTAGGTATCACTGGGTGAGTTTGCACAACAAAACAAAGCCCTTTCTGCCGAAGGTGATACAGAGTAAATGAAGCAGATGGATGGAAGGAAAGATTACACTCTTACCCGGGGAGGTCTGATGGATACGTGAAGTACCCTTCATAACCTACTTAGTGATAAGTAGCTGAGCCATCAGAAGTCAGCAGAGGTCATAGTACGAATTGGTCTAGAACAATTCGGAAGGACTGAACAATTAAGAGAGAATAGCCCTTTGCATTCAGTGTGTCATGTTGAACACAGAAAACGTAGTACCTCACTTGAGGAAGGAAACGGTGAATCCCGTGGGGGACCTCTTGGAGGGTGGAGTGACCACTGGCATAAGAAGATAAGCTATTCACGGAAGGAAGAATAACAATGCTTTTGAATCAAATCCTGTCACGGGAGAATATGCTTTTAGCTTTACAAAGAGTAGAAAAGAACAAAGGTAGCCATGGAGTAGATATGATGCCCGTACAAAACCTACGTCAGCACATAGTCGAAAACTGGATATCCATTAAAGAAGCAATTCTCAAGGGTACCTATGAACCAATGCCTGTTCGAAGAGTCGAAATCCCGAAACCTGATGGCGGTGTTCGGTTACTAGGTATTCCAACCGTAACAGACCGTTTGATTCAACAAGCAATTGCCCAAGTATTATCGAGGATATATGACCCTATGTTCTCCGAACATAGTTATGGGTTTCGTTCAAATCGAAGTGCTCATGACGCAGTTAGGAAAGCAAAAGGCTATATCAGAGATGGTTATAGATGGGTAGTAGACATGGATTTAGAAAAGTTCTTCGATCGAGTGAATCATGACAGGCTGATGAGTACATTAGCCAAGACTATTAAAGAAAAGCCACTATTGAAGCTAATCCGCAAATATCTACAAGCTGGTGTCATGATTAATGGTGTGGTATCTAGGACAGAAGAAGGGACGCCGCAAGGTGGCCCCCTAAGCCCTTTACTTTCGAATATTGTACTAGATGAACTAGACAAAGAATTAGAGAAAAGAGGGCATAAATTTGTTCGTTATGCCGATGACTGTAATATTTACGTGAAGTCAAAACGGGCTGGTGAAAGAACCATGGCTAGTGTCAAACGATTTATTGAGGGAAAACTTCGTCTAAAAGTCAACGAGAAGAAATCTGCGGTTGACCGACCATGGAAACGAAAGTTTCTAGGATTTAGTTTTACACCTTCAAAAGAGCCAAAAGTTCGGATTGCCAAGCAAAGTCTAAAACGAATGAAGAAAAAGGTGCGAGAAATCACGTCAAGAAAAATACCATACCCAATGGAATATCGGATTAAGAAACTTAACCAATATCTACTTGGATGGTGTGGATATTTTGCATTAGCAGACACAAAGAGTATCTTTGAAGATTTGGATGGCTGGATTCGACGAAGACTCCGGATGTGTTTATGGAAAAACTGGAAGACCTCAAAGACCAGGATACGCAACCTCATAAAACTAGGAGTTCCTGAATGGAAAGCTTATGAATGGGGGAACAGTCGCAAAGGTTATTGGCGAATCTCAAAAAGTCCCATATTACACAGAACCCTTGGAAACTCCTATTGGAGTAACCAAGGGCTTAAAAGTCTACAGAAACGTTATGAATTCTTGCGTCATTTATCTTGATTGAACCGCCGTATACGAAACCGTACGTACGGTGGTGTGAGAGGACGGGGGTTAATCACCCCCTCCTACTCGATTATTTCGTTATATCATCCCTTGTATCTTCTTTTAGCGGCAAAGTAATCCGAACTTGGGTGCCTATTTTGAGCTTGCTTTCAATCGCAATTTCTCCGCCAAAAGATTCAATGATACGTTTACATACGACCAGGCCGAGCCCTGTTCCATTTTCTTTCGATGTAAAAAAAGGGGTAAAAATCTTTTCCAAGTTTTCTTGAGAGATCCCCTCTCCGTTATCGGCGATCGTAATCAAACAAGAACGGCTTGCTTTCGTGACGGTTAATTGGAGAATTCCCCCATCTTTCATCGCCTCAAGAGCATTTTTGGTTAAATTTAAGAGCACTTGCTTCATCTGATCCACCGTGCAGTATAGAATCGCAGGCTCATCTGGAAGTGAATACTCATATTGAACGTTGTATAAGTTTGCTTCTGAATAAATCAATGGATTCAAATCAACAATAATGTCACGAATATCGGTGTACGACATTTTTTGAACCGTCGGCTTTCCTAAAATAAGAAATTCGCTGACAATTTGATTGATGCGGGCAATTTCTTTATTAATAACCGAAAAATAAAAACGATCCGTTTGATCTTGATATTTCTCGCTTAAAAGCTGAACAAGCCCTTTAATTCCAGTTAAAGGATTTCGAATTTCATGAGCAATGCCGGCTGCAAGCGTTCCTATCAATTCCAGTTTTTGAGCCTCGATTTGAACCCGTTCCAGTTTCGTTTGTCTTTTGAGCATAAAATATTTAAAGACAAGGAAAAGAATATGAAAAAAAATAAACGGAATGATAGCAAATAAGATGGTTGAACGAATCACATCCCGATAATAACGGTTGTCTGCCGTAAGAACAATATTCCAAGGCAATTGCTCAAGCGGATAACGAATCTTATTTTCTGTATCGTTATTTTTCGGTGGTTTGTTGACAGTAAAAATGGTCTTTCCTTTTGAATTCTCAAATGATATAGCCTGATCGGGAGTCAATTGTTTCATGATATTTCTTATATAATCGACTTGTATATGGGCTACCAGCACCGCTATGACTTTATTATTCGACAAAATGGGAGAAGCGGCTGCAATAACATGCTGATTATCAATCTTTTCTTGATGATCGGATACGACCGTATGTTTGGTTAAAAGAACTTCTCGAAAGTAGTCCATATATCTAAAATTATAGTGTTTTAACAAGTCGTTTGTTCCGGTGACCACGTTGCCTTTTAAATCTAGAATATACATTCCTCCATAACGCGGATCCTGGTTTTGAGTCTTTTTTAAGATCATTTTGACCGAATCCAAATCATTCAGCATCGGATCCAGACTATAAGCTAAAATGTTTAATCCCGTGATCGTTTCCCCTATAAATTGATCGATTTGGTTTTGATGAATGGAGGCGATCCATTCAATATGTTGACGATAATTGTCTCTTTCATTGTCTAATAAAATACGGTAGAACAGCATGATGGTTAGAATACTTGGTACCACTACAACCCAAAAATAAATCCATTTTTGTTTTTTCTTGTTTTTTCGCATCAAAATTCGCCCTTACTATTATGGTTCCCGCAGATTCGTGATTCAATGTTTCTGCGATGTTGAAATCTACTTTATTATATCAGAAACTTTGAAATGAGAAGTGCTAGAAAAAAACCTTTGGGAAAAAGTCAAAATGAGAGAAAATCAATCGTTTAATGTTGTTTTCCCTTTAAAATGATCGAAAAAAAGTAATTTGAATATAAACATCTTTTAATAGGAGCAAACGTTTAAAATTGACAAGGGTGAAATCATTCTTATGGGATAAGTATAAAACTGAAGGAGTGGTCGTGTTTTTACAAGATTTCTGCATGAATTTGATGAGACCTTTTGACAGACGAAAGATTGGAAAGCGGCTTATATTTTAAAAAGCAGAAGAGAACCGGAAATGGTTTGCGAGCATTCATGGACGATTTTATTTGCCAGAGAAGACGTCAAAAATGGCGCTTTCAACGGTCTGCAGTGATTTTCTGATTGAAAAATAAAAAATTGGCATGACCACTTTGTTTATTCATCCAAAGTCTAAGTAATATAATGTTGATATGCAGGAAGGAATTTTGATCAATATTGCGAAACCTCATGGCCAAAGAATGGAAAGATTATGTTACAATGAGGAAAAAGTCTTGTCTGGACAAATGTTGCAAACGTTAATAGGTGATGGTGCGGTGGCATTGGTGAAAATCTGTTTTGTATAAAAGAAAAACAGATGATATCAGCAATGGGGACATGCTCGATTACTTGCCGAAATTCAACAAGTACAAATAGACGAAGCTGCTGGCCATCATGATGATTGGACAGTGATTGAGCCGCAAAGAATGCAGAATTTATGAATAGAAGGAACTGATTGAGAAAATGGAAGAAAAAAACATACAAATGTCCTTGAAACTATTTGTTGTACTGTCAAGAGCATATAAAGTCGTCAATGAAGAAACGAATGAATGGATTTATCAAAATGGGTTAAATCCTACGGAATTTGGCGTATTGGAATTGTTGTATCATAAAGGCCCGCAACCGTTGCAGCAAATTGGAAGCAAAATTTTGCTGGCGAGCGGCAGTATTACTTATGTAGTAGACAAATTAGAAAAAAAGGGGTTGGTAGAGCGGGTCGCATGCCCTACCGATCGCAGGGTGACATATGCTGCCATTACGGAAAAAGGAAGGGCCGTTATTGAAGAGATATTTCCAAAGCATGCTGAAAACATTCATTCACTGATGAGCGTTCTGGACGACGAGGAGAAAGAAACGGCTATCCGTTTATTAAAAAAAATTGGACTTGCCGTGAAGGATTTATCCACATAGAACCCATATTTTCTATAGGAAAATTCTTCATTCCGTCTGTTCGCTCTTTCATTCGAATCAAAAAGGCTTTTATGCGATTCGATGATCCTTCTGGCTTGCTGTAAAGTAAAAAAAGAGGCTGACACGGAGAGAATACGGCTTTGTGGAGTTAAATCTATTTAATAGACCGTATCCTCTTTTAGTGTCTGCCTCTTTTCATTCAAGACCAATATCAGTTTGCAGCAATGACGATGTGATCATTTTCCAGCACGGCTTTTAAATGTTTTACATCCGGATGGTCCAACATATAATCGGCAATCGGATCTTCTAAATGTTCTTGAATGACTCGGCGCAACGGACGGGCGCCAAACTCTGGATGATAGCCGAGTTCAGCTAGTTTCATTTTTGCTTCAGGGGTTACTTCGATCGTCATTTCTTGTTCTTTTAATGATTCGTTTAATTCCGCCAACATCAAATCGACAATCTTCTTCAATTCTTCTTTTTCTAAAGGTTTAAACTCAATAATGCTGTCAAAACGGTTGAGGAATTCTGGTTTAAAGTAATTTTTCAACGAATCCAGCACGGAACTTTCGCTTTTGTCATTT
The DNA here is from genome assembly GCF_038007225.1 of Bacillus sp. FSL W8-0102. Taxonomy (NCBI): domain Bacteria; kingdom Bacillati; phylum Bacillota; class Bacilli; order Caryophanales; family Bacillaceae; genus Bacillus; species Bacillus sp. FSL W8-0102. The sequence continues at coordinate 2,500,239 of NZ_JBBOWT010000001.1, read as the reverse complement.
CCTTTTTCAAATCCAACCGTAATCGTTTTAACCGATTGTCCTGCGTTGCTTGTTGCGATAATAACGGTGTCTTTAAAGCTTACAGTTCGTCCTTGACTATCTGTCAACCGGCCATCTTCTAAAATTTGCAAGAACATATGTTGAACGTCTGGATGGGCTTTTTCAATTTCGTCCAACAAAATGATGCTGTATGGATTGCGACGAACTTTTTCTGTTAATTGACCAGCTTCTTCATGACCTACATAGCCAGGAGGAGAACCGATCAATTTTGACACGCTGTGTTTTTCCATATATTCACTCATATCGAGACGAATCATGGCATCTTTTGAACCGAACAATTCTTCGGCAAGCGTTTTGCTTAATTCCGTTTTCCCAACTCCGGTAGGACCGACGAACAAGAAAGAGCCAATAGGTCGATTTTTCGCTTTAAGGCCAGCGCGGCTTCTTTTAATGGCTTTCGCCACTTTTTTGACTGCTTCATCTTGGCCGATGACTTTTTTCGCTAAGTTTTCTTCTAAATGTTTCATTTTTTCTTGTTCATCTTGCTGTAATTTGCCGACCGGAATTCCCGTTTTCTTTTCAATAATCTCTTGTATATGAGCGACAGTGACGACCGGACGAATGTTTGAATCCGCCTCGCTGTTCAGTTGTTTTTCAAGGCTGGCTTCTTCGTCTCTTAATTTAGCAGCCAGTTCATAGCGTTCTTCTTGCAAAGCTTTTTCTTTTTCTTTCGCTATTTGGTTCAACCGCGCTTGAATGGCGTCTTTATCGTTTGTCGTAATGGTTAAGTTCAATTTGGAACCAGCTTCGTCCATTAAATCAATGGCTTTGTCTGGCAAGAATCGGTCTTGGATATAACGATGTGATAAATGGACGCAGGCTGCTAGCGCATCATCCGTATATTGGACGCCATGGTAATCCTCATAGCGTTTCTTCAAACCTTTCAGAATTTCCAAGGCTTTTTCCGGTGCTGGTTCATCCACTTGAACCGGTTGGAAGCGGCGTTCCAAAGCAGCATCCTTTTCAATTTGTCGATATTCTTTCAATGTGGTAGCACCGATCACTTGCAATTCTCCACGTGCGAGCGCCGGTTTCAAAATATTTCCGGCATCCATAGACCCTTCAGCGGATCCGGCTCCCACTAAAAGATGAATTTCATCGATAAAGAGTATAATATTTTTTCTTTTTTGCAGTTCTGCAATTAATTGTTTCATTCTTTGCTCAAATTGTCCGCGAATTCCTGTATTCGCGACGAGTGAAGCGACATCCAGCAAATATACTTCTTTATTTTTCAATTTGGAAGGAACGGATCCTTCGGCGATTTTCAGAGCCAACCCTTCGGCGATTGCCGTTTTTCCGACACCTGGTTCACCGATCAGAACCGGATTGTTTTTATTTCTTCTATTTAAAATTTCAATCACACGGTTGATTTCTTCGTCGCGGCCAATAACAGGATCGATGATGCCGGCTCTTGCTGCATTTGTTAAGTTGCGGCCAAACTGGTCAAGAAAACTGTTGCCGTTTCCGGCTTGTTTTGGCTGTGCTTGGTATGGAAAAGCGTTTAGCGTTCCGTTTTCAAATGGAGGTTGTTCTCCGAAGCCTTTAAAGAAATCGTCGAACGGAAATCCACCAAAATTCATGAACATAGGCATCCCTCCTTGCAATTGAGCGATCGATTGTTTTTCTTTCTCATAACATTCTTCGCAAAAATGGTAATCTTTCGATTGTCCATTGATTTGCAAATGAAGGCTTATATTGGCAGGTTTTTGATGGCATTTTTCACAGAGCATTTATTTCAACCTCCTTAAAAGGCTTTGACTTTGACTAACTTTGACTTTTAAGATGCTCGTAAACAGCAGATGAATTTAAAAGGATCATCTGTTAGCGTTAACTGATTTTCGTCAAAGATCATCGAAAAAGTTTGACTAAATTTGACCTTTCGCTTTTATTATAGTCTGACCATTTTTGACTTTCAAGTGTTTTGATGAAATTTTTTTGTTCTTTTTTAAAAAATTTTTTTCTCACCCTCACGAAGTGATTTTCTTAACTGTAGATGAGCAAATTCGCTAACATAAATTTACAACCAAACAAAAAAGAAGACATGAACCCGATTCCTTGGTTAGAATAGATGTGCCACAACTACTCACAAGGGGGTTCATGTCTCATGAATAGATTAGCACATCACCTAGGAATCCACAAGTTTTTGACGATGTTGGGGTTGGCACTTTATTTCTCAAAACCTGTCATGAAGCATCTCGTTCATATCGTGGATGCGATGATTACAAAGGGCTTTTCGGGAACACTGACCGATCTACATCACGGGAGTTTTCATCCGAACCATCGCACGACACTCAGCCATTTTTTCACGAAAAGCCCATGGGAAGAAGAGACGTTGCTTCGCAAACTCCAGCAGTGGGTGCTTCATCGTGTCGAACGCAGCTCGAAACGAGAGAATCAACCCATTTTTGTTTCGATCGATGATACGATTTGCCAAAAAACGAAGCCCTCGTCACGGGCAACACACGCCATTCAAGGGTGTGATTGGCACTATTCTCACGCAGAGAAAAAGTCGATCTGGGGACATTCTCTCGTTTGGCTCATGGTTCATACGATGACCCAAGCGTTTCCTTTTGCCTTTCGCCTCTACGACAAGACGGCGGGGAAAAGCAAAGGGGAACTCGCGATCGAGATGCTTTCTTCGTTGGATGTGAGTCGACCCGTTTATGTGCTCATGGACTCTTGGTACCCATCGAAAACACTCGTGGAAGCCTGCCTGAAAAAAGGATTCCACGTCATTGCGATGCTCAAGACGAATCGGGTTCTTTATCCAAAAGGCATCGCCATCCAAGCCAAACAGTTTGCCCGCTATATCGAACCGAACGACACCCATCTCGTCACGGTGGGAGAAGAGCGTTATCGCGTGTATCGCTACGAGGGAGCGCTGAAAGGTCTCGATGATGCCGTTGTGTTGTTGGCTTGGAAAGCCGATCAGCCGATGACACCTGAACATCTTCACTGCGTCTTGAGCACCGACCGGGAGCTAAGCGATGAAGAGATCTTGCGCTACTATGCCCAGCGTTGGTCGATCGAATGCTTTTTTCGACAAGCGAAAGACCAGCTGAAGCTCGATGGGTACCGCGTTCGCGGGCGTCGGGCGGTGAAACGGTATTGGATCTTGGTGCAACTCGCTTATGTGTACAGTATGGTCGAATCCAACAGCGATTTCTCTACCGGGCTTGACTTCCTTCGAAAGAAGAAAGGACATAGCCTCGTGGAGTTTATTTACGATGCAGCGAAACAAGATATTCCCATTGATGTCGTTAAAAAACAGCTTCATGTGGCATAAGGGGTACTCCGTTTGTCTCTTTTTACATGGTAATTATTGTAATGAAAATTGCTCAACTACAGTTTCTTAAAATAAAATTTTTTGCTTTCCGCTTATGAAAGGGGATGGTTTCACATACATATGGACAGAGGGGAAAGAATTGGGGGAGTATTCGTGAAGGCTTTTTATGGCGCTCTTCAAATTGCGTTTGTTTACGTAGGAACAGTGATTGGAGCGGGATTTGCAACGGGAAAGGAAATCGTGGAGTTTTTTACTCAGTTTGGATTCATTGGGTTCCTCGGAATCATGGTAAGCGGCTATTTGTTTATTGTTATGGGAACGAAGACGATGAGAGTATCGATCAAGTTAAAAGCTCAATCTTATGAAGAATTAAATGAATATTTATTTGGCAAAAAACTTGCTTTCTTTTTTAATATGGCCATGCTGTTCATGTTAATCTGTGTATCCGGCGTTATGCTAGCTGGGGCTGGAGCGCTTTTTGAGGAACAATTAGGATTATCGAAGCAATTGGGGATTTGGTTGACGATTTTTGGAGGGGTTATTGTGATCATCAATGGAACGAAAGGACTATTGGCTGTCAATTCATTTGTTGTTCCGCTGATGATCACTTTTAACCTTATTGTGTTTTTGGTTTCATCCCAAACACCGGAATTTTTTTCTTCTCTTTTTTCGTCAGCTTCTTCCGATATTAGTATTCAATCCATAGTAAGTCCTTTCGCTTATACGGCTTTTAATTTGGCTCTTGCTCAAGCAGTATTAGTTCCTGTTGCCGCAGAGATCAATGACGAAAGAACCATCCGATGGGGGGGAATCATTGGAGGATTATTTTTGACGATCATTCTCCTTTCCAGCCACTTTGTTTTGTTGCAGCTTCCTGACGTAACTAGCTTGGAAATACCGATGGCAAGCGTTATGAATAACGTCGCCTATGGAATTTCAGGCATTTATTTATGTATTATTTATGGAGAAATTTTTACTTCGATTATCGGAAATATATATGGATTGGAAAGACAATTGAGTCATTACTGGCCAATTCAGCCTATTCTTCTTTATATCAGCGTTTTTTTGATTGCTTTTTGCTTAAGCCAGCTTCATTACGGGCGATTGTTATCTTTTCTTTATCCATTATTCGGATACTTTAGTTTTTTGTTCTTCTTTCTTCTTTGGGTAAAGCCTATCAAATAATGGGAGCGGGATTTCTCTGCTATGGGATAAAACGTCGAAAGAAAAAGATTAAATGGTGATAAATGAAATGAGAAAGGGGAGAGGCAGAGGGAAGGGAAGCGATGATCAGCTTCCCTAAAGAAAGTTATTTCACTTGAATGGTATCCGCCATTTTTAAAAAGGCATCTGAATGCGAGCTGTCTTTGTCATCATAAATGGTAATCTTTATCGGCTGGGTGCTCGATGGTATCACATAAGCAGTGACCACTGCATCTTGAGTGCTAGTCCGATAGGCGGTAGCGTTTTTAAACGTGCTTGTATTTGGCGGCGAAATCGTTTTTACCTCATCATTAATAGCTTTCAACTGATCGAAAGCCGATTGTTTAAATGTATCCCAATTTTGGGTTTTTTGCATTAATTCAATTCGCATAAACAGCTGGTCTTTGTCTTTAAAGTACACAACGTCTTTGTATGGTTCTTCGGCTGTTAGTTCATAGTGGGGAAGAACATACATGGAAAACCCTTGGTTGTCGCTTTCTTCCAATACAGCTGTATCGGTTTTGTTTTGTCCGCCTATGGAATATTGAATTTTTTTCTCGAATGGGCGGACGTTTTCGGATTGTGTACTGTCTTTGGATTGTGAGCTATCCTTAGGTTGAACGCTGTCATTGGTTGAAGCCTTTTTTTCAGTCTGATTGTTTGAGGAATCGTTTGCTTTCGCTGATTCCTGTTCATTTTGCTTGTTTTCTGAGCTGGCGGTATTTTGATTTTCGCTTTCTTGATTGGATTCGTTTGATTGAACGGCTTGTTTTGCAGCGTCCTTATGCTCTTTTGTTTCGACAGTATTAGATGATGCCTGGTTTTCGTTTTCAGATGTTTTTTCATTCGTTCCGCATCCGGCTAAACTGAGAGTTGACAATAATGCCAATGCAAGAACAGTGTTGGTCCAACTTTTCATGCCATTTCCTCCTCTATCCTTTTGTTGTATAACCGGCAATGCATCGAGATTGGCATCAGGGAATAAGCATTGAGAACAGGAAATCTCAATGAATATACATTGCCTGTTTCTGCTTCTGATTCTATTTTAAAGGAAATCTGCTTCAAATGATTTACAATTTCTTTTCAAATTCGGTTCAAAATCCTTTTTTTGTAAAGCCGAAACTGAAAAAAGATATACTGGGCTTTCTCCGAAAAGACGTTTCTATAGATGTCAAACCTTCGATGTGAGAGCATGGACCTATTTTTGTACGATCGTATAATTTTTATGGTTGACCACTGTTTTTTCTTCTAAATCCAACTCTCTGAAGTTTTCCATATAAGTTAAATCCACAATCACCGAATTTTCGTTCACCTTCTCGACGATCCCCCTCAATCCGCCTTTAAACTCAATGATATTTCCTACTTCTGCTTTGATCATAACCCTCTCTCCTTTGAATTATAGTCCGAAATAAGTCACTCATAGGACGGAGTACAAATTTTGCATAAGACGCGATTAAACAACAGCAAGCCCGCATTCCTGCTTGCAAGATGTGGAAAATAATTAATAATAGTTTGCCCTATAAGAATCAAAAGGTAAAGTCTTTTTACATAAAAATGTATAATTTTTCAATAATCTTTTTTATAGCATTTTGAAAGCAATAGTCTTATAATAATTTTTGTTTGAAAATCGCTATTTTCGAAGGAGATCTTTCTTTTTCTCAAAACATGGAAACATCGTCGGCTGGCTTGGATAATGAATTCCAAAAATGAAAAGTTCACTCTAAAATCATCATGACTACGAACGTATAGCTGTACTGTGCGCATTGATGATTTTGCTGTCTTGGTGTTTTTTTGAACTTTAAAAGATGATCGAACCTATTGCGCTCGCTTTCTAGCTTAAAGACCATATTCGGATTTGGCAGATAAGCACGAATAGGGGGGAATCTCTTGAAAGAAGAAGAAATACAATCCATTTTGGACAAATTGAAAAACGAGGAAATTCACGAGTTTTTAGTGAAAAAAGAGGATTTTATGCAGTTTCGCTCCCATCTTGTTAAGCGGCCGGATTTCAAACATTTTCGTGGAGTGGCCCAAAGAGGGGGAGATGTGCTGTTTTATTATGATAAAGAACCTCGAAAGTAAATGTCTTTAAAAATATTTAATAAGGAGTATACGATCATCCGGTTCTCCTTTTTGGGCTGCCATTTGACCGGCGATTTTCCACAAAAAGCCCCTGCCTTTAAGGATGGAAGCACCGAAGAATGTCCCACGTTGGTAACTTTTCCTATCATTTGATTCGAACAAGTTGTTAGAAAGCCATCGTTAATAAAAGTTTCATATAATTATCAAATATTGTAAAAACATATATAAATTCACAATGTCATTGATTGTAAAATTATCAATAATATAGTAATCTATTGTAGATGAAAGACTTCGATTTTTCTGGGGATAAAATTCGAAATGTGGTGACGAAATGTGAATACTAACCGTTCCCCGGCTATACTCATCCAGTTAATTGAAGAAAAAAGAATCGCGATGATTGCGGTCGGGATTGAAAAAGGGTTAAACAGTGAAGAGACAATAAAATTAAGCAAAGAACTTGATCTGTTATTAAATGAATACGATAAACAATTTGCGATTTCAAAATCCTAGACTTCTTTCATAGGGTCTATTTTTTTTATATTCTTTGAAAGAAAAATGAAGAGAAGTCTTCTTTGATGACGGCACTTGCAAAAAGAGAGAAAGCGCTAAGTTAACCCTTTAAATCCAATGTGATTTGCATAACAGAATGAAATAGTCCGAATTCTTTACAGAAATCCAAAAAAAATAAGATTTCTTTCTTTAAGATATAATAGAAATGACACACTTTCTTTATTGTCACTATCCGGTTTTCCATGATATTCTTTCATGGGGGAATTGCATTGAGTTTTCATGTGGTATAGACCAGTATTGACGAATGAAGAAAGATTCGTTAATGTATTGATGACGAAAAAGTAAAGGAGACGATGATAAATGGTGCAAAAACAATTTACCGTTATTGATGAAACAGGAATCCATGCTCGTCCAGCAACTAAATTAGTACAAACTGCAAGCAAATTTTCTAGCGATGTTCAGCTTGAATATAATGGCAAAAAAGTGAACTTGAAATCCATCATGGGTGTTATGGCGCTAGGAATCGGAAAAGGCGCCCAAATAACGATTTCCGCTGAAGGAAGCGATGAAGCGGATGCGTTGAAAACGATTGAAGAAACTATGAAAAAAGAAGGTTTGGCAGAATAATGTCGACGATTTTAAAAGGAATCGCAGCATCAAACGGGATTGCAATTGCGAAAGCATACCGTTTAGTGGAACCCGACTTAAAAGTAGAAAGAAAAGACATTCAGAATTCTGAAGAAGAAACCAAACGTTTTGAAGAAGCAATCCGTCAATCTCAAAGCGAGCTTGAAACGATTCGGGATCATGCCAAAAAAGAATTGGGCGAAGAAAAAGCAGCCATTTTTGAAGCTCATCTTCTTGTATTAAGCGATCCTGAGATGACAGGTTCTATTAAAGATAAAATCAAAAATGAAAAAGTCAATGCTGAATTTGCTTTAAAAGAAACAGCTGATATGTTTGTTTCCATGTTTGAAAACATGGATAACGAATATATGAAAGAACGGGCAGCTGACATTAGAGATGTAACGAAGCGTGTTCTTGCTCATTTATTAGGAGTGGAACTTCCGAATCCTAGCTTGATTGCGGAAGAAGTAATCATAGTAGCAGAAGATTTAACTCCTTCTGATACTGCTCAATTGAACCGACAATTTGTTAAAGGTTTTACGACCGACGTAGGGGGAAGAACTTCTCACTCCGCTATCATGTCGCGTTCAATGGAAATTCCTGCTGTTGTGGGGACAAAGGAAGCGACAAAAGAAATCCAAAATGGCGATTTAGTGATCGTTGACGGCATCAATGGAGAGGTTCATGTCAATCCTGTTCCTGAAGTCATTGAATCTTATAAAGACAAAGCGGAACAATTTGCTAAGGAAAAAGCAGAATGGGCCAAATTGAAGAATGAAAAAACATACTCCAGCGATGGCCATCAAGTCGAACTGGTCGCCAATATCGGAACGCCGAAAGATATAGAAGGCGTTATCAATAACGGAGGAGAAGGAGTTGGCTTGTTCCGTACTGAATTTCTGTATATGGGACGAGATCAGCTGCCGTCCGAAGACGAACAATTCGAAGCTTATAAAACGGTATTGGAAGGCTTAAACGGAAAGCCAGTCGTTGTCCGCACACTTGATATTGGCGGAGATAAAGAACTTCCATATTTAAATCTTCCAAAAGAAATGAACCCGTTCCTAGGTTTCCGGGCTATTCGCTTATGCTTGGAAGATCAAGATCTGTTCCGCACACAGCTTCGGGCATTGCTGCGCGCCAGCGTTTACGGCAATCTGAAAATTATGTTCCCTATGATTGCAACCATTAATGAGTTTCGTGAAGCAAAAGCTATTTTAGAAGAAGAAAAAGAAAAATTGATTCAGGATGGAACGAAAGTTTCGGATTCAATTGAAGTCGGCATTATGGTGGAAATTCCGTCCACGGCTGTAATGGCAGATCAATTTGCAAAAGAAGTGGACTTTTTCAGCATAGGAACGAACGATTTAATTCAATATACGCTGGCAGCAGACCGTATGAATGAACGCATATCCTATTTGTATCAACCATACAATCCGGCGATTTTACGGCTTGTGAAAATGGTCATCGATGCCGCTCATAAAGAAGGTAAATGGGCAGGAATGTGTGGAGAAATGGCAGGAGATGAGACGGCCATTCCGCTCTTGCTCGGTCTTGGTCTTGATGAATTCTCCATGAGTGCCACATCCATTCTAAAAGCTCGATCTCTTATTAAAAAGTTAAATCGATCCGAAATGGAACAATTGGCTTCTGAAGCATTGAATAAAAGAACTACTGCTGAAGTAGTAGAACTTGTTGAAAAAGCAGTGTCTTCTCAATATAGCCATTAAGATGTATAAATTCTTAATCAGGGGTAAAAATGTTAAATGCCACACGAATACTCAACTTAGATCTTTATTCTCATTTCCCCCTTTATGGAGGCTGGAGTTTTAAAAAGTTCCAGCCTCTTTTTTGGTGGTTGGAGGGAATAAACGTTTGGTGTTGTTCTGCCAAATTCATGGCATTTCGGAGCGACTTTGTGATTAGACGGTAATGAAGCGAAAAAAATGCAAGAAAATTTTGCATGTTTTATAATAAAAGTACTTTGGTTAAAGGAGGGATTCTGCTTGAAGTTAGGTTTAGAAGGAAAAAAGGCAATCGTTGCCGCTTCTAGTCAAGGGTTGGGAAAAGCTATTGCGGAGGAACTCGCGGCTAACGGAGCCAATGTCATGATTTCCAGCAGAAGCGAACAAAAGCTGAAAGATCTAAAACAAAAATGGGACAAGACATTGCCCGGCCGGATAGAATGGACAACTTGCGATGTGACAAAACTTGCTGATATTCAACATCTGGTCGAACGAACGGTAGACGTTTATGGCGGAGTCGATATTTTGGTCAACAATGCAGGAGGACCGCCGTCCGGAACGTTTGAAGAAATAACGGATGAAATGTGGCAAAAAGCGTTTGAATTGAATCTGCTTTCCTATATACGAATGATTCGAACCGCTTTGCCTTATTTAAAACAAAATGGCGGAAAGATCATCAATATTGCTTCTTCTTCCATTAAAGAGCCAATTCCAGGTTTAATCTTATCGAATACATTCCGAACAGGGATAGTAGGGCTTTCTAAAACACTGGCTACGGAACTTGCTCCGTACAATATTTTAGTGAACACAGTGGCTCCAGGGCGCATCGCAACTGATAGAATTATCGAGCTGGATAAAATTGGCGCCGAAAAACAAGGAATCTCCATAGAAGAAATGTCAGAAATCATGAAAAGTAAGATTCCTCTCGGAAGATACGGAAAACCGGAGGAATTTGCGAATGTGGTAGCGTTTTTAGCTTCGGAAGCCAATACATATATGACAGGCAGCACTTTCTTAGTCGACGGCGGCATGGTCCGTTCCATTTAATATTTTCAAAGACCGTTCGACGAATCGAAAAAACATCAAATATATGATATTGAAAACAACAGGCACATGTTTTGTAAAAACATGTTTAAAAAAGAAAATGGGGGGAATTCTAATGATGAAAGAGGAATTTTAAAGATTCTCACTCACAACCCCCCTTTTCTTTTAAAGACCTGTTGAAACAGGTCTTCTTTTTTTCGGTATATTAAGATCGTTCATTTTATTATGGAAAGGTTCAGCTCGTTTTACAATAAACGGAGGAGGTGAACAACTGATTGCAAAATCCAATTATATAAACGGGTATTCGAATAGCAGAAGGAATATTCTGTATTTTTGAATGATTACATCAGACTTACGGTGTAAAGGTCTGGGGAGATGTGAAATCTCTTCTGATGGGAGTTCGCCCGTTTATACGGATTTTGTCAATCAGGAGGAGGATGACGAAACCGGTTGTCGGGTTTATTGGAACAGGAGTAATGGGGAAAAGTATGGCCGGACATATTTTAGCGGCCGGTTATCCGCTGGTGGTGTATAATCGGACAAAAGAAAAAGCGAATGAGCTATTAAAGAATGGAGCAAAATGGGCGAACAGTCCGAAAGAATTAGTGAAACAGGCGGACATCGTTTTTACGATAGTCGGTATGCCAAGTGATGTGGAAGAAGTTTATTTATCTGAAAACGGACTGATTGAAAACGGCCGAAGTGGACAGATTTTTATCGATATGACCACTTCCAAGCCGTCATTGGCTGTACACATTTATCAAACAGCCCAATCGAAAGGAATCTATACATTAGATGCCCCTGTTTCAGGAGGAGATATCGGCGCTAGAAACGGGACGCTTGCCATCATGGTCGGAGGGGATAAAGAAATTTTTGATCGGGTTCAAGATCTTTTAAACGTTTTAGGAAATAATATTGTTTACCAAGGGAAAGCCGGCTCCGGACAACATACAAAAATGTGCAATCAGATTGCTATTGCTACTAATATGATCGGTGTGTGCGAATCGCTTATTTATGCGAAAAAAGCGGGATTGGATCCGGAAATGGTGCTAAAAAGCATTTCCACAGGAGCAGCCGGGAGCTGGTCGTTGTCTCATTTAGCTCCACGTATTTTAAAAGAAGACTTTGAACCGGGTTTTTACATTAAACACTTTATAAAAGATATGAAGATTGCTCTTGAAGAAGCCGAAAAAATGAATCTTTCACTTCCGGGACTTTCGCTGGCTAAACAAATGTATGAGGAACTGTCGGCAAAAGGAGAAGAATCAAGTGGGACGCAAGCCCTTATCAAATATTGGGCTGAATAAAAAAAAGAAGCAAAAACTGGTCCACAAAAGGACCAGTTTTTTACCGTTTTTGAATGCCAACATTTTTACGATATTATCGAAGCAAGCAGAATGATTACAGGATATGTTTGCTTTTTAGAAAATTCTCCAGTCTATTCAATCCTTCTTCAAGCTCTTTCATCGAGGCAGCATACGACAGCCTAAAGTATCCTTCTCCATAGTGGGAAAAGGCACTCCCGGGAACCAAGGCTACTTTTTGTTCCCGCGCTAATTGAAGGCAAAAATCAAAAGAATCCAGTTTTATCGCATCAGGTATTTTTACAAAGAAATAAAATGCCCCGTCCGGGTGGACCACTTCCAAGCCGAAACTTTCGAGACGCTCATATACATAAGCGCGGCGCTTTTTGTATTCTTCCCTCATAGCCGCGGAGTCTTCTTCTCCATTTGTATAAGCTTCCAATGCAGCCATTTGAGAAATAGAAGAAGCGCAAGACACGTTATATTGATGAACTTTTAGTAAATGTTGGGCGATGTTTTCCGGCGCCATTAAAAAGCCAATCCGCCATCCAGTCATGGAATGCGATTTCGACAAGCCGTTGATGACTATTGTCTGTTCTCTTAAAAAACGGCCGATGGAGACATGAGGACGATCGTAAAGAAGTTCGCTGTAGATTTCGTCAGCAATCACGAAAATAGGTTTATCTTTAAGAAATAGAGCGATTTCTTTTAACTCATCCTCTGTTAAACTTACTCCTGTTGGATTGGACGGATAAGGCAAAATAACGCATTTCGTGTTGGCGGTGACATATTTTTCAAGAACGTCTTTTGTTAATTTAAATTGGTTGTCCCTAGTATCGGCAAAAACAGGGACCCCTTGGCACATCCGAATGATCGGTTCATAGCCGGGATAGACGGGACCTGGAAGGATAACTTCATCTCCCGGGCATAAAATGGTTCTTAAGGCAACGTCAATCGCTTCGCTCGCTCCTATCGTGACAATGATTTCGCTTTCCGGCGAATAGGTTAAATTATATTTTTTATGTACATAATGGCTAATGGCTTGGCGAAGCGGCAAATATCCTGCGTTATGTGTATAAACGGTAAAATTTTCTTGAATGGCATTCATTCCCGCTTTTTTTATATGATCCGGTGTAGGAAAATCCGGTTGGCCAATGGTTAAGGAGATCATCCCTTCTATTCCGCTCACCATATTAAAAAACTTTCTAATTCCAGAGATTTGAATATTTTTGACGTTTTCGTTCAGATATTGTTCCAATGTTTTTCACTAACCTTTCTTTCCTTTTGTTATCATTATAATGTCTATAGAGTCTCTTAAAAAGGAAAGAATCAAAAAACTTCATCATTTAAAGGCGGTTGAATGAGAGATTATGATCAGAACATGCGCTGTTGATAAAGATAACCAAATCGTATATGATGTTCCGCTTCGTGATCTTAACAATGAACATACGGTTTGGTATTGGGTGGATTTTTCGGAGCCAACCGATCAGGAAAATTCCCTTTTACGTGATTTTTTTCATTTCCATCCATTGGCTGTGGAGGACTGTTTAGACGAATTGATTGAAAGGCCCAAAGTGGATTTCTACAAAAATTATTTATTTTTTCTTTTGCACTCCATCCAGCAAACAACTTTGGCTACAGACGAAGTAGAAGTGTTTATGAACAGCCATATGCTTGTCACCTATCATAAACAGCCGAACAGGGCCATTAATAACTCGTGGGTGCGTATAAAAAAAGAAGAAGGTTTGAAAAAGGGTCCGATTTTTGTTCTCCACAGTATTATTGACCAGATCGTAGACGATTATTTTCAGCCTGTCTTCCATATTGAAGATGCCCTCAACCAAATCGAAGAAAACAGCGATAGAGAGGCTGTTAATGAATTGCTGGATAAAATATTTGATATCCGCCACGACATGTCCAAGCTCCGGCGCTCCATTTTGCCGATGAGAGATCTTCTTTACAGGCTTTTAAATTCAGAAAATGTCTCATTTATTGAAGATCAGCGATTTTATTTTCATGATATTTATGACCATTTGTTGAAGTTATCAGAAATGCTGGAATCCTATCGGGAATTTTCTGCCGATATCCGTGATAACTATATGTCTTTTAATTCCAATAAGACCAATAACATTATGATGACGCTGACGATTATTACGACGATTTTTATGCCGTTAACCTTTATCGTAGGAATATATGGAATGAATTTTGATTATATGCCGGAACTTCATATTAAATACGCTTATTATATGGTGTTAATAGGGATGGCATGTATAGCCTTCTTTATGTTTTTGGTTTTTGTCAAAATTGGATGGCTGAAAATCGGGAATAAAAAAAATCGACGGAATCGTCATAGTTCAAAATAGATAGTCTTTTTTGCCTATCATTTTCATGGTATAGTTAAGGTAATTGGGAGGGGTTGCCACTATGGACAAAAATACGACAGTTCTGTTAGAAAGTGGGACAAATGAACTGGAAATCGTAGAGTTTGAAGTGAACGGAAACAAATACGGCATTAATGTGATAAAAGTGAGAGAAATTATATTGCCGGTTCCCGTCACGTTTATACCTCATTCACATCCTCATGTTGAAGGAATTATCGAATTGCGCGGGGAAATACTGCCGGTAATCGACATGATGAGAGTGCTAGGGTTTGAAAACTCTCGGCCGAAAGAGAATGATAAATTCATCGTAACGGAGTTTAACCGCCAAAAAGCTGTTTTCCGTGTCAACAACGTTTCTAAAATCCACCGGATTTCATGGCAAAGCATTGAAAAGCCTTCCGAAATTTATCAAGGGAAAAGCAGTGAAATCATCGGCGTCATTAAAATGAACGGAGAAATGCTTTTGCTTTTGGATTTTGAAAAAATAATGGTCGATATTAACCCGACTTCCGGTATTCAAGTCGAACAAGTGAAAAAACTTGGTAAACGGGAGAGATCGAACAAGAAAATAATCGTGGCGGAAGATTCGCCGCTGTTGAGAAAATTATTGGAAGAGACGTTGGGAGAAGCGGGATATGTAAATATTGATTTCTTTGAAAATGGTCAAGAGGCTCTTTCCTACTTGGAATCTCTCATAGAAGAAGAATCTGATATTGCAGAAAAAGTACAATTGGTGATTACCGATATCGAGATGCCGCAAATGGACGGACATCATTTGACCAAGCGGATAAAAGATAATCCAAGTCTGAAAAAGCTGCCTGTCATTATTTTTTCCTCATTGATCACCAATGAATTACGGCACAAAGGAGAAATGGTGGGAGCTGATGAACAAGTCAGCAAACCAGAAATCAATGAATTGATCAAAAAAATTGACGAGTATATTTTATAGCGATAAGGCACCGAGTGAGGTGCTTTTTTGTTATTCCGGACATAAAAATGTGTAACGGATCGCCGATTCACTTTTACGGTGAAACTTTAGAGAGTGCTTTCAATAAAAAGGAATCGTCTCAATCGAATGAATTTGAACGGTATGGCAAAAGGGGTGAGAATATCGGTCCATAAAGTGCCGTGATTGGAATGAAAGGGTGGATGGGAGGCTCACAAACAATGCAGTAATTTATGTGAACTATTTGATGGCGTAAAACTCCAGCCGACAATCGTACGTTAAGCGGCTGGAGCGTGCGAACCCGCAAAACGGGTCAAAGGTCCAACCTCTTTAGTTGATGTGGCCATTAGGAAAAAAATGACTCTCCTAGAGGTTTAAAAACGGGTTTTCGATATTTTTTTCGTCCGCCTGACGGACGTGTTTCATTTTCTTCAAAACCAGTATAATTCTGAAGCAATTTTTTCGCTTGGAACAGGCTCATATGACATTTTGGATTATGAGTATGCTGGTCAAGATGACCTAAATGCGGCAAAAGTTGAAAGTCATCTTTAGAGGCAGGTATATGAAATGAGTATTCTCCACATGTTACGAGCACATCAGACTGTTGCTGACTGTATTTAGGATTTTGAGAAAAGTGCAGCCCTACTTTTTTAGCTTTTCCTTCTTGAATCATTTTCAGCAACGCTTTCTTTTTCAGTGAATATAAGTATTTTGGATTGGTGGCTGTTTTAGCATGGCGATTCACCGTAAATATTGCTTTTGAGAGGTTCGTAGTTGTAGGAGGAAGCGAGGGCAATTCATTTTGGCTGTTCAACGTGATAACTCCTTTCGAAGCATTTTTACCATATTATATCCTTTTTTAGGCCTGATGGAAAGGGGAAGGAAAAAGATAAAGAAAGTTTTTTCATAAAAATGGAATAAAAACTCTCTTATGGGAGTTCAATTTTATATTTTTTAATTTTTCTGAAACGGCTAAACCGATAAAACTAAAAGGGGATATCCATTTTTTCTCTGTATATTCCAAATATTATAAACTCCTTTTTGTTCGATGAGAAGATTGGTTTTTAACTCATCATACATGCTCCAATCTCTGTTCTTTATCAACATAAGGACCAGGCATTGCCGCTTGCCGCGAAAGAAGATCGTTTTTAGATTGTCTAAAATTTTCCGTTATGATACGATTATCTCAAAAATGTTAACTTTTTATAAAATTAGTTAACAAAAGAGGTGAGATATTTTTCATGTACTTATGGGAGAAACAAATGAAAGAGGAACTGCGGCAGATAGAGGATAAAAAGCAAAAACGCCATTTGCATTCTATTGATTTTCTGAAGAACTCATACGTTTTGAAAGATGGTCGCAGGCTTCTTAATTTTTCATCGAACAATTATCTTGGATTGGCTGGCGATGATCGGCTCATTCAAGCAAGCGTGCGCGCTGCCCAGCAATACGGTGCCGGATCGACAGCTTCTCGATTAATGGTTGGCAACTATTCACTTTATGAAAAAGTCGAATCGGAATTAGCGAAGTGGAAAGGGACAAAAGCCGCACTTATTTTCAACAGCGGGTATACAGCCAATGTTGGCATTATTTCTGCACTCGTCGGTCGCCATGATATCGTCTTCAGCGATAAATGGAATCACGCCAGCATCATCGATGGAACGATTCTTAGCCGAGCGGAAATGAAACGGTATCAACATCAAGATCTTGATCATTTAGAATCTCTTTTAAAAAAAGCGCCCGTTCATAAGAAAAAACTGATCGTTACTGATTCTGTTTTCAGTATGGATGGGGATATTGCTCCATTAAAAGGGCTCGTTGAATTAAAAGAAAAATACGGGGCTATTTTGATGGTCGATGAAGCTCATAGCAGTGGTATTTACGGAGAAAGAGGAGAAGGGCTCCTTCATTTATTAGGTATTGAACAGCAGGTAGATGTTCAAATGGGGACTTTCAGCAAAGCTCTGGGGTCTTTTGGAGCTTACGCAACCGGAAAACAATGGATCATCGACTATTTCATCAATAAAGTGAGAAGCTTTATTTTTACCACCGCATTGCCGCCTGCTGCATTGGGATCGATCCTTGCAGCGATTTCCATTGTCCAACAAGAGACGATACGCCGGAAAAAGTTGCAAGAGAATAGTTATTATTTTCGAAAAAAACTATATGACTGTAGTTGAGCAATTTTAATTACAATAATTACCATGTAAAAGAGACAAACAGGGTACCCCTTATGCCACGTGGAGCTGTTTTTTCACGGTATCAATGGGAATATTTTGTTTCGCTGCACGGTAAATGAACTCCACGAGGCTATGTCCTTTTCTCTTGCGCAGAAGATCGAGCCCATCAGAAAAATCGCTGTTCGACTCGAACATGCTGTACACGTAAGCAAGCTGCACCAAGATCCAGTAGCGTTTCACCGCCCGACGTCCGCGAACGCGGTATCCATCGAGTTTCAGCTGGTCTTTCGCTTGACGGAAAAAACATTCGATCGACCAACGCTGGGCATAGTAGCGCAAGATCTCTTCATCGCTTAGATCCCGGTCGGTGCTCAAGACGCAGTGAAGATGTTCCGATGTCATCGGCTGATCGGCTTTCCAAGCGAGCAGCACCACGGCATCATCGAGACCTTTGAGAGAGCCTTCGTAGCGATAAACCCGATAACGCTCTTCTCCCACCGTGACGAGGTGAGTGTCTTTCGGTTCGATGTAGCGGGCAAACTCCCTCACCTGAACCGCAATGCCTTTTGGATAAAGAAGCCGATTGGCCTTGAGCATTGCGATTACGTGGAATCCCTTTTTCAGACAAGCTTCCACGAGCGTTTGCGATGGATACCAAGAGTCCATCAGCACATAAACAGGACGGTGTACATCCAAAGAAGAAAGCATCTCGATCGCGAGTTCCCCCTTGCTTTTCCCAGCCGCCTTGTCGTAGAGGCGGAACGCAAAGGGAAAAGCCTGGGTCATCGTATGAACCATGAGCCAAACGAGAGAATGTCCCCAGATCGACTTTTTCTCTGTGTGAGAATAGTGCCAATCACACCCTTGAATGGCGTGCGTTGCCTGTGACGAAGGCTTGGTTTTTTGGCAAATCGTATCATCGATCGAAACAAAAAGGGGTTGATTCTCCTGTTTGGCGATGCGTTCGACACGACGAAGCATCCACTGTTGAAGTTTGCGAAGCAGCGTCTCTTCATCCCAAGGGCTTTTCGTGAAAAAATGGCTGAGTGTCGTGCGGTGGTTCGGATGAAAGCTCCAATGATGAAGATCGGTCAATGTTCCCGCAAATCCTTTGGTGGTCAGCGCATCCACGATATGAACGAGATGCTTCATGACAGGTTTTGAAAAATAAAGTGCCAACCCCAACATCGTGAAAAACTTGTGGATTCCTTGATGATGTGCTAATCTATTCATGAGACATGAACCTCCTTGTGAATAGTTTTGGTGACACATCTATTCTAATCAAGGAATCGGGTTCATGTCTCTTTTTTTGTTTGGTTGTAAATTTATGTTAGCGAATTTGCTCATCTATAGTATATGAAATAGGTTTTGATATCGGTACAAGCGAGACACAAATCGTTCCGATCATGATCGGTTCCAATGAGTTAACGGTTCTCTTTAGTAAGAAATTGGAAGAGAAAGGTGTTGCTGCTGTCGCCATTCGGCCTCCTACGGTTCCGGAGGGGACAGCACGAATCCGTTTCTCCCTTATGTCGACATTCACAAAAGAGGAACTAGATTGGACGCTTGAGCAAGTGGCCGCCGTTGGAAAAGAATTGGGGGTGGTTTCGTGAAACATCAGCATTCTCTAGTCTTCCTTCCGGGATGGGGAATGAAAGGAACGATTTGGGGTCCTCTTGAAGAAAGGCTAAAATCGACTTTTGCCATCTATAAAGTGGAATGGGATGGGATTGATAAAGCAGCTGATTTTAAACGAAAAGCGCTTCAGTTCATAGAGGAAAAAGGTCTTTCTTCTTTTGTTCCCGTGGGCTGGTCGCTTGGAGCGTTGATCGCTCTTGAACTTGCTTTTTCTGTTCCCGAAAAAATCGAGCGCATAGTTCTCATCAGCGGTACGAGTCGGTTTATTCAAGGAGATCGTTATCACGCTGGATGGAATAGACGGATAGTGGAACGAATGAAAAGGCAATTGATTCGTAATCGCGGACAAACGATTTCTACTTTTATAAACTCGTTGCTTTATGAAGACGAAAAAGGGAAGGAGATCGATTTCATCGATCACTTTCATTGTGATAAACCAAATAGTTTAGAAGCAGGCCTTGACTATTTAATGTCAGCAGATGTTCGTTTTGCTGTGAGAGATCTCTCGGCTCCATTATTGCTCATTCATGGGGAAAAAGATGCAATATGCCCGCTATCCGCTGCAGAAGACATTGTGGAACAGACAAGTGGCAAGGCGCTTCTCTATAAATTGCCGAAAACCGGACATGCTCCTTTTTTAACGAAAACGGACGAATGTGCACAGTTGATTCAATTATTTGCAGGAGGAGAACAATGATCGATAAACCGTTGCTGAAAAAACGATTTAGTGACCATGCCAAAACGTATGATCAATTTGCAAGCGTGCAGAAAAAAATGGGGACTCAGTTATTGAAGCAGTTGGATGGGAAAGAAAGTGAATTCGCTCCGATCCATATTCTGGAGATTGGCTGTGGTACAGGATATTTGACAAAGAAACTGTCGCAACAATTTCCCGAAGCAACGATAACCGCAATTGACTTTGCACCGGGAATGATCGAAATCGCGAAACAGCGGATCAACGATGAACGGGTACATTTTCTCTGCGGTGATATTGAGGAAATGGGGCTAAAAGAACGGTATGATCTTATCATCTCCAATGCAACCTTTCAATGGCTGAATGATATGGAGAATACTCTGATTCGTCTTAGCCATTCGTTAAAGAATAATGGAAGGATTCTTTTTTCAACATTTGGAGCCGAAACATTCCATGAACTTCACACTTCTTTTTCTCGAGCGTTGCAAAAATGGCAAATCTATACGAATGCCAGACTTGGGCAGCCGTTTTACTCATTAAAGGAATTATTAGAATTATGCGATCGTACGATTCGATTGGTTCATCCACATTCGAACATCGTCGGAATAGAGACCATTGAAAAAGAACGATTCCTTTCTGTGAGAGACTTTTTCACTTCTTTGAAAAAAATAGGGGCCACGAATAGCAATCAAGGGCCATTTTTCCAACGACCTTCGATATTAAAAGAAATGATAAAAATCTATGAGCGTGATTTTCAAGAAAATGGCTTTATAACAGCTACTTATCATTGCTTATTCATAGAAGTTGCGTTAAAACGATGATTTGATAGAGGGGAAAGAGGTTTAAAATCACATACTCAGATCCTTTATCTCTGTCATTTTTGTTCTGTTTTCATTCTATCTGATGGCTTTTTCGAAAACGAACACCTCCTGCCGCTTATACGGACAGGAGGTGACCCTTACTTTGTTATACTTTGATAAATTTCGGCGATATATTATTTCCGATAATTTCACCGTAATGAAAGAATTCATTTTCATTATTTTGTTGTTCCCAAGGCAACAATGGAAATAACAATTCAGCCACCCGATACGCTTCTTCCAAATGGGGGTATCCGGATAATATAAAACGATTAAATCCTGCTTGTTGATATTCCAACATTCTTTTTGCAACTGTTTCGGGATCCCCTACTAAGGCTGTGCCGGCGCCTCCTCTTACTAATCCGATCCCCGCCCAAAGATTAGGGCTTATTTCTAATGATTGTCTGCTTTTGTTTGCCCCGCGATGCAAAACACTCATTCGTTTCTGTCCGACCGAGTCATACCGTGAAAGGACTTGATCTGCTGTTTGAACGGCTTTTTCATCGACATAGTGTATCAGTTTGTCTGCCGCTTCCCATGCTTCTTTATCCGTTTCCCGCACAATTACATGCAATCGGATGCCAAACTCAACTGTTCTGCCTTGTTCTTCTGCCAATTTCTTGACTTCTTCGATTTTCTTGGCCGCTTGCTCTGGTGGTTCTCCCCACGTTAAATATACATCGGCGTGTTTAGCCGCCACTTTTTTTCCGGCATCAGACGATCCACCAAAAAAGACAGGCGGATATGGTTTTTGTACGGGTGGAAAAAGAAGTTCGCCACTATCAATCTTTAGATGTTGTCCGTCAAACGTGACCGTTTCGCCTTTTAATAATTTTTCCCAGATCGTTAAAAATTCATCTGTCGCTTCGTATCTTTGATCATGACTTATGAACAGTCCGTCTCCGGCTAATTCTACCGGATCGCCTCCGGCTACGACGTTTATCAACAATCGACCTTTGGAAATTCTATCAAGCGTAGCCGTCATTCTGGCCGCGAGTGTTGGGGACATTAATCCCGGCCTTACGGCAACAAGAAATTTCAATCGTTCGGTTTCGACGGCTAGTGATGAAGCCAACAACCAAGGATCTTCGCACGATTTACCCGTCGGAATCAGCACTCCTTTATATCCCAGCTGATCGGCAGCTTGAGCAATTTGTTTGAAATAATGATAAGTTCCTGCACGTCCGCCTTTTGTCGTTCCCAAATACCTTCCATCGCCGTGAGAAGGAATAAACCAAAATATTTCCATGTTTTTCACTCCTTTAAATGAACGATTATGGATGATGCATCTTAAATAAGCCCATTTCAACTTATACTTCACCTTTGTAAGTGTCTTGCCATTTCAGAAAATGCTTTTCCATCAGCCTGACCAATGAATCTGTTAATTTTCCGACAATGGCAAAAATGATGATGCCGACAAATACGATATCCGTGTTGCTAAATTGTCTGGCGTCCATCATCATATAGCCAAGGCCCGCCGTAGAACCCATCAGTTCCGCTACGACTAGTGAGAGCCAAGCGGCTCCTAGCGATAAACGGATTCCCAACAATATATTGGGAAGAGCGGAAGGCACGATCAGCAGCTTGATTTGCTTCCATTTGCTGAATTCAAGTATGCGCGCTACTTCAAAAAGCTTTGCGTCCACTTTACGAATGCCTAAAAAGGTATTGACGTATAGAGGAAAAAATGCGCCTAATCCGATTAATAAAATTTTCGATTCCTCTCCCAAGCCAAACCACAGAATGAATAGCGGGGTAATCGCCAAATGCGGAATAGTCCGCACCATTTGTAAAGTTGGATCTAATAAACTTTCGGATTTTGCCGATAGTCCTACCAGAGTTCCCAAAGCCAATCCCAATCCGCCGCCAATGACAAATCCGCATGCGGCTCGAATAATGCTCACTTTCATATTGGTGAACAAAACCCCGGAGACGGCTAAATTTTTAGCCGCCAAAATAATTTCCCACGGTGTCGGCAATACGGTTTTCGTCACCCATCCGAGAGACCCTATTAATTGCCAAATGATAATGATGATAACAGGGAGTATTAATCCGGAAAGTAATCTATACCTTCTTCTTTTTCCGGAAGATTGCGAAATAGATTTCCATTTCTTCTCAGATTGACGTGGCGTGGAGACCGGTATTTCAGCTGTCATTCCTGCTTTGCTCATTTTTTATTCACCTACTTTTTGTTTGATAGTGCTTGATTGATATATTGATTATCTACTACTTTGCTTGTATCGATTTTTTTCTGGATGATATGTTTCTTGTATTGAAAATCAGCCGTTTCTTGCTGAGCATGAATAATCTTGCTAGAGATCGGCAGGTTGGTGGATGGATTGTTTTTCAATGCGCTGGCCACAACCTTTTTATCTAAATTCTTCGCCTTGGCATAGATCGCAACGGCTTCGTTGAAATGCTGTTTTTCCCAAAGCCGTGCCTGTTCATACACTTTCAAGAACTTCACTGTTAAATCCGGATGTTCTTCTGCAAATTGGGAACGTACGAGCATAAAACTCGGCGAAAAACTGTTTAATTGCTTTTCGGTCGTTAAAATCCTAGCATCATGTTTTAATGTTTCATAAGATATAAAAGGCTCCCAAATCGACCAAGCATCTACCTTTTTTGCATTGAAAGCCGACTGTGCTTCATCCGGTTGAAGCTGGATGATTTGCACATCGGAATCTTTTAATCCTGCTTTCTGTAAAGCCAGGTATAATAAATTAAATCCGCTGCTTCCTTTGGCGACAGCAATTTTTTTGCCTTTTAAATCTTTAAGGGTTTTAATCGAGCTTCCTTTCGGTACAAGTATCGCATCCGATTTTAATCCTAATCGGGTATTGGAAATTTCTTTAAAACCGATATCGGCGGCTTGTGCTGAAATAACAGGAGAATTGCCCACTCCCGCAAAATCAAGATGGTTGGAAGAAATGGCCTCTATTTGCGGCGGGCCGCTTTGAAATTCAGTCCATTTCACTTGAACATGGTCTTTTTGGAAAGCTTTTTCAAACAGCTTTTTTTCTTTTGCTAAAAGGAGAGGGCCGACATCTTGTTGAATACCTATATTGATCGTAGTATTTTTTTGATCTGCACTTTCGCTTGCTTGGCTGTTGCCGCATCCGGCTATTATCCAAATAATTCCGAAAATAAAGAATAGATATGCCTTTTTCATAAACTTCCTCCTTGACTGCTGTGACAGACATTATTTTGATAATGAAAAATGATTGACTGTTTCAAATTCTTGCATGACGGTTTGTCTCATTTTTTGAAATGATGAATCTGTTCTTTGGCGAGGAAATGGCAAGTCAACGGGAATCTCGCGGTGCACCGTTCCCGGTTTTGATTTCATGACGACGACTCTATTCCCAAGATAGACCGATTCATCCAAATCATGCGTCACTAAAATCATAGTCTTTTTTGTTTTTGCCCATATTTGTAAAAGGACATCTTGCAAATGTTGCCTTGTAAATGCATCCAAGGCGCCAAATGGTTCATCTAACAATAAAACGACCGGATCTCTCAATAAAGCTCGTGCGATGGCTACCCGCTGTGACATGCCTCCTGACAATTCCTTTGGATAGGCTTTTTCAAACCCTTTTAATCGAACGATGTCGATTAATTCATGTACTTTTTCGCGAATAGCAGGATCCTTTAAAGAAAGATCAGCGGCAATATTTTCTTCGACTGTCAGCCATGGAAACAAGCGATGTTCTTGAAAAACAAAACCTTGGGCAACACTTGGCTTTTTAACAGCCTGTTGGCCGAGGAAAACATCTCCGTTGTAATTCGTATCCAGCCCGGCGATAATCTTCAGCAGTGTGCTTTTGCCACAACCGCTTGGACCGATCACCGTAATAAACTCACCGTTTTTTATATTCAAATAAACATCATGCAGCACTTGCACACTTCCTTGATTCGTTTTAAATGACTTGTCTTTTATATTGATTTTTATATCCATTTTTGTTCCTCCAAGCTTCGGCTTTCCTTTAACTTAAGATCAAACAGACGTAAAAAGCGATGACCTCGCTTTCGAATCGTGATACGTTGTGATCACGAAACGAACAGGATGAATTCGCAAGGAAAGATTGCGTTTATTCGCTTTTGACATGAACAAAAGATCTATTTTTATCCATCTCCGCAATAAATTGCTCTATTTGTTTTGGATACGTTGTAAAATGTCTATGTTTCGGACATACGGTGCGGAAGTTTTATCCACATGTTTATCCAACAAATAAACCCCTTGCAATAATTCGCCTTTCAAAGCGGATAATAATGGTTTTAAAGCATACTCGATGGCGAGCATATGATGGCTGCTTCCGCCTACCATGACGGGCAGAACCGGTGTCCCTTTGAACGAATCTTCCGGAAATAGATCAATTAATGCTTTTAACACGCCCGTATAGGATCCCTTGTAGACAGGCGATCCAATGACGATTCCATCGGCGTTTTGAAAATCATTGACAATCGAAGTGATTTGTGGATCGTCAAAACGTGCATTGAATATCGTCTCAGGCTCAACATCTCTTACAGACACCTTTTTTACATTACATCCACGATAAGCTAACAAATCACTGATTTGCTGCAATACAAGCGCTGTGTGTGAATAAGTTGTCGGGCTTCCTGATAAAACGATAATCTGCTTCAATTCTTTTTCACACCCTTTCTATTTGAAAATTGCAAAAAAAAATAATAATCAAAATTTATGATTGCTCTCATTCTAATGCCATGTATTCATACCTGTCAACTATGAATTTTATTTTTGTTTATTCTGAATTTTATGTTGATTTTATTGCGCGGACATGTTATTTTGATGAATAAATCCACCATTGTCTTTTATCTTTTTCCAAAAGCGGAAGGAGCTTTCCGATAAAAAGTGCAAGAATATACCATTTAGCGTATTCATAAGTCCTTCTTTCTAAAAAACGAAGACTTATTTATTGGGAAAACGAGGGAAGTGATGTGCAAAGCGAAATGTTCTTTTTTTAGTCTTTAATCATAGTAAACATATCGGCATAATTGAATTATGGTGCGGTGGAAAGAAAAATTTTGGCGTTTCAAAGACAAACAATGTTTTAAATGAACATCCAATTCAATATAGAAAGGGGTTGTTGATGATGCTGGGGACAAACTTGAATGAAAAAAAGGCATTGCCGACGGTTCAAAGGGGCTGGGCTGAATTGATCCGAAAGGAAGACTGGTGGGCCGTGTGGATCGGACTTTTTCTGGTTGTGATAGCTATATTCTTTTGGTTGGCAGGGTCTTCCATTAAAGTATTAACAGCCCAAATTCCAAAATGGGGAGACATTCATACTTTAACGACTGCGTTAAGTCAACATTTCGGTTCCATCATTCTGTTGTTGGCCATTTATATTGTTTTATTTTCGATCGCTGCATTCTTTTTGCAAGTAAAAACGAGTCACTTTATTTCCGGATTTATCGTTTTATTTATACTCAGCGTTTTAATCAATATTTTTAGTTCTTGGGAATGGGCGCAGCAATATAATTTGGAAGCTCCTCTTGTTGCACTTGCTTTAGGGCTTATTATCGGCAACTTAATACCTATTCCCGAATGGTTTGGAACGGCGCTCAGGACGGAACTTTACGTGAAAGTGGGGATTGTGTTTCTTGGGGCAACGCTTCCTTTCACACTGATCATAAAGGCTGGTCCTGTTGCCTTTCTCCAGGCAACGATCATTGCTGTGGCAACATTCCTTGTCATTTATTTCGTGGGAACCAGATGGCTGGGATTGGATAAACGATTTGCGGCCACATTAGGTGCAGGGGGTTCCATTTGCGGTGTTTCGGCTTCGATTGCCGTAGGAAGTTCCATAAAAGCAAAAAAAGAACATGTTTCCGTCTCGATTTCACTTGTTGTGATTTGGGCAGTATTTATGATTTTTGCTCTTTCGCTTATTATCAAATGGCTTGGATTACCAGCAGGACAAGCGGGAGCGTGGATTGGAACATCAGAATTTGCAGATGCGGCGGGAATAACGGCCGCCAGCTCATTCGGCGATAAAGCGCTCGTAGCCTTTACACTCATGAAGGTCATCGGCCGTGATATTTTTATAGGGGTTTGGTGCTTCATACTTACGTTCATTTCAATCACTTGGTGGGAAAAGCGAAAAGAAGGTGCAAAAGCGGATACGTCTGAAATATGGCGCCGATTTCCTAAGTTTGTGATTGGTTTTTTCAGCGCCTCAGCCATCCTGACCATCCTTTTGGCCGGCTCTTCGGCCGTTCAGGCAGATGTGATTAATACAGAGATTATTGCACCAATCAAAGAACTGAGAACATGGGCTTTTACTTTTTGTTTCCTGTCGATTGGATTGACAACTCGTTTCAAAGAATTAACATCGGTTGGTTGGAAACCGCTTGCCGCCTTCAGTGCAGGGGTCGTGGTGAACGTCGTTTTGGGATATATTTTGTCTATTCTTGTCTTTGGCTCTTATTGGGCGAATTTATCATCATAAAGAAAAAAGGCCTATGTACAGTTCAACTTTCATAGACCTTTTTTCTGCTGATCAACACGAATATTAAAGGAGTACTGTTGAATGAATAAAAATCAACTAATTTGTAATCAAAAAATCTGTTTTATTTTCGAAATTTGGGATCGACAGATTTGGTTTCCGCGCAAAATAAAACCTCTTAAAAGACCATCCCGTTTTCACCCAGTGAATTCACGACATGTGAGAGAATTGAAGGATCGTTTATCGCTTCGATTGGAGAAGATTGCTTGCATGATGGACATTTTGCACGAAGCGCATGATCATTGGATGATTTACGAAAAAAAGAACCAAATCATTATGGAAACCGATACTTTTGATTTTAGTGAAGCTCTCGATATCTTGTCCAGACACGGTTTCACCAATGGCGATTATAATTTGAAAGTGGAATACGAACGAAAATGGGGAATGCTGTGATTCTTTTCCGTTTTACGAAACTCGGAAGAAAAGTATAAACAAAAATGTCTTTCAACGAACTAAACAGCGAGATTCCAAATTTTCAAGGAACTGATTTCAAAACGATTTTTGTAATCTCGGGAACGGCGAAAAAACGATATGGAAGACGGGTGGTGCCTAATCCGCGATTCACATAAAGTGTGAGTCTGTGGTGTTTTGTCAGTTCATAGCGTCCTTCTGGATATTTTGTTCCAAAGGGTGGGGTAATCAATGCCCCGATGAAAGGCAGTTTGATTTGTCCGCCATGGCTATGACCGCTCAATTGTAGTTGAATAGGAAAAAGAGAAGCCTCATCCGCTAAATCAGGTGCATGAGATAATAAAATCGTAAATTGATTTTCTGGGATTTTTTTGATCGTTTCATAAAGATTCGGTGATCCGAGCATAGCATCGTCAATTCCAGCGATGTAGATGCGTTGTTGGTTAATCATAGTGATTTTTCTGCTTTCATTGCGGAGAATTTGAAAGCTCGATTTTTCCATGATGTTTTTATAAATTTCTGTTCCATAGCCTCCGTGATCGTGATTGCCGTAAACGGCGAACTTTCCAAAAGGGGCTTTGATTTTCCCAAGAATGTCAGGGAGAACATGCTTTTTTGGAAACTGACCAGGGTGGTCTAACAAATCGCCTGTAAAGAATACAATGTCAGGTTGCAAAGAGTTGATGATGGCGACATGTTTTTGCAATTGATTCAAAGTATATTGAAATCCAATATGAGTATCGCTGAATAGAACGATCGACATTCCGTCAAATGACGGAGGAATGAGAGGATGGTAAAATTCTTCCACATGGATATCCAGCCGTTTCGGTTCTATATAATGTGCGTAGGCCAGTCCTCCGCCGGACAACCCTAGAAAAGCCAAAAAAGTGCCTGCCATCTTTTGGAGAAACATTCTTCTCGATATTCTTATGTTCACGTTGATCCACACCTATTCTTGTCATGGGGGATACCCACTTATAAAAAGTGGGTTGGCGTTTTTTCTTTTCAAGAAACGGGAAATTTCATGATGCAGCAGCAAGTGCTGTCATTCCTAAACACGAATCATTTGCTTTCTAGTAAACTGATTCAAAAAGTTTCTGTTATTATTCTATGGACTTGCAATCAAATGTATTGCTTATTTTCGATTCAAGTGTTACTTTTTGAATAGATGAAGCTGCACAATAAAAGATGGCAGCTTAAAGGAGGCTGCAGCCGTGCAAAAAGAAAATCGGTTTGAAATGTTTTTCCTTCCTTCTAAAAAAGGAATGATACGGGTGTTTATCTATGGATTTGATGCTCCCGGAAGCTGGGGACAGGTGTTCGCCCAGTATCATGACTATACCATCAATATGAAAGGGTATAATAAAAAGAAGACGATCATTCAAACATTAAATAAATTAAATGAAAGATTAATAAATGAAAACCTCTAAATTCCGCTTCGGCGGAATTTTTCTCTTATCGGCGTTTTTTTATAAATAATGAAAAAGGACGAGGATCATTGGGGGTCATTCTGGCGGGAACCCGCTTTTTTTCATATAATATAATTGAGATTTTTAAATTTTTTGTTAAGAGAAAGTTCGTAAGAAACGGATGATTGGTAGAATTAGCGAACTTTTGAATGATTCGACAACCTCAAGTATTTTGAATCGAGCGATTTTTCCGGCTAATAAAGCAGAATATAGCACATTTTTGAAACGGGACAAGGAATTTTTCCCTATGTTCATACTTTTGCTGAATATGCGCCTAGGAAAAGCCGTTTGGCCTGTTACAAATAAAAGACGGAAACAAGATTTTTTGCTGATGGGGGCTTGTTTATGGACGCATTGGAAATTATGGCGAATTTAGATAGAGTAGTTCCTTACTTTCAACCGATCTTTAGCGCAGATGAACATAGCATCATTGGGTACGAGGTGTTGGGAAGATATTTAGGGGAAAATGGACCGGTAAGTTTAGGAGATTTCTTTGAAGATGAGGAAGTGCCGGATGAATTTCGGTTAGAGGCGGATAATCACATCTTAAGGCAGGCGCTCAATCGTTTTATGGAGGAAGAAGCGGAAGGACATCTGTTTATCAACAGGGACGCGCATTTACTGATGATGGACAAAGAAGAAGAATTTCTCAATATATTGCTCGGGTACAAAGAAACAGGTCTTGATCTACATAAAATTGTGCTTGAGATTTCGGAAAAAAAATATACGAGTGATCTTGAACATCTTTTACAATACTATAAAACATTTGGCATACAAATTGCGATTGATCATATTGGGGAAGAGAATGTCAATATTCATAAGTTTACCGGTTCTTATCCGGATATATTAAAAGTCAGCTTGCAAGCTCTTCGACATGATGCAGGAAACCGGGCATACAAAGACATTCTTCACTCTTTGTCGATATTAGCAAGAAAAATCGGCGCTTCTCTGCTTTTTGAAAAAATTGAAATCGAATTTCAGCTTCAATATGCGTGGAAACATGGAGGCCGGTATTATCAAGGCTGCTACTTGCAAGAGCCGATACCCGGTTTTTTGCCTTGCGATGTTCTTAAGGAGAAATTGAGGAGAAAATTCCAAGAATTTATTCTTCATGAAAAGCGCATGCTGGAAAAAGTATATCTTCAGGCAGAATCCATACAAAACGATTTGCAAACACTTTTGCCGAAATTAAGGAAACAAACGGATTCGAGGATTGAACTGCTCAAAGAACTGGCTGCTTATTTTGATCCGATGTGTTTTCGTTTCTACATATGTGATGAAAACGGATTCGAAGTGACGCCGAACTTGTTGAAAAAGGATGGGGAGTGGATTGTACAGCCGGAGTATTTAAATAAAAACTGGAGCTGGCGTCCCTACTTTCTGGAAAACATTCTCCGCATGCGCAAAAACCGTACCGGTTTATTATCAGATTTGTATTCTGATCTTGAAACGGGGGAAATAATCCGCACGTTCTCCTATCCAGTCAATGATCATGAATATTTATTTATGGACATTACGTACGATTATTTATACGAGCATGATGGTCTTCTTTATTAAAATAGGTTCGAATAGCTCATTCAGCACCTGGACATATTAACTATACACAATATAAGGCTAGAGGTGCTGAATATGAGTTTTTTTATGTGGATTTTAACATTGGCGGGCGTTGTAGTGGTTTCCGGATCTCTTTTATACACGATTCTGATCATACAAGAGCAAAAACTGAAACGAACATACGATTCTGCGATCCCAAAAGCTGTTCAAGATCATCCCTATATTCGAAACCCTGTTATATGGACCGTAGTGATCGGAACAGGTCTTGTGCTTTTTTATATATTTTATGAGGCGGTCATTTATGGTTATTTATAGAAGGACCAGACCTCGTTCAGAATCATGAATAAAGAAAACGGGCCATTGTGACTAGTGGATGGAAAATCATGTAGACAATATCAGAACATGTTATTCTTTACATCTATTTCTTCAATAGGAAAAAAGGAAAGTTTTCGCTCGGATCGATTCTATCTTTGCTTATCTTGTATTTCTTTTGCAAGATGTGTTTCCATTTTTTGAAACTGTACACAAGAAGATGTTTATGCTTCCTTCATGTTAGCAGAGGCTAAAAAAAATTTGAAAAAAATAAAATAGTTGGCGGCTTAAAAGATGTATGGTATATTTCTCTTGTTTCTTTTTTTCTACACTAATTTGTACGGGCGGAAGTAGACCATTTATTTAGAAAGGGGAATCCTAGCGTATGTCACAATTGCTCGGCATTATTCAACGACTCAAGTCATTGCAAGAAGGGAGCGACACAGGAGAGGTCCAGCAACGGCTGTTTGAACTGAACGGTAAAACCATTTGCCAAGTTAAATATTTCCCAAATAAAGATACGTTTGAGTTAGAAGTGTTCGATCAAGACGGTAAATCCAAAAAGTATCCGTTTGATGACATCGATATGACCGCCATTGAAATTTTTGATTTACTTCAGGAAGAACGGCAGCAATAATCGAGTTCCCTTGTTGAGGATTTGGTCTCAATAGGGGATTTTTCATGTCAAAATACTGTAGAAAAGAATCAATTTCTGGTATAATGACAGAAATTCAAAATATAAATAACGAGTGCGGGTGAAACCGGTGACCTTTATCATTGTTTTGTTAATCATCCAACTTTTCTTTTTGCTGCTGATGTCTGCGGAGCTCGCAGGAACAAGAAAGGAATTGACGGAAATCCGTAAAATTTTGTCTGATCAATCTTCTAAAAAGCCGACGGATCGGTCATAGCTGTTTGGCAAGAGCGTCAGGTTCTTTCGGCAACGAACTGATAAAGTCCTTTAAGTGCTTTGTTTGCTGAACTTAGAAGGGCTTATTCCTTTTTTATATTTTCCAAGGTGTTTTAGGAGCAAGAAATTCGGGTATATGGTAAAATGTAAAAAGAAATCAAGCGCTTACATAAAGCGGTAATTTTATCTGGAGGAGATGGAATGATTTCTTTCCAAAGCGAAAAATTTTTAGAAACAAAGATTTCGGATTTCTTAATTCCTTCTGAAAAAGTAGCCCATGTACAGTTAGAAAACAGCTTGGAACATGCTCTTCTAGTTCTGACAAAAAGCGGTTATACCGCAATTCCTGTCCTGGATCCTCAATTTCGTTTACATGGGCTTATCAGTTCTCCAATGATAACAGAAGCAATCCTCGGTCTTGAACGGATTGAATTTGAAAGACTCGAACAGCTAAAGGTAAAAGATGTATATAATTCTAAAATTCCTACGTTAAAATCTGATGATCGCTTTAAAAAGGCGCTTGGATTATTGATTGATCATCCTTTTCTTTGTGCGGTGGACGACAGTGGATATTTTGAAGGCATTTTAACAAGGAGAATCATTTTAAAGCAATTAAACCGCCACGTGGATCAATTAAATCATTTTTAAGGGCTGCTCCCGGTATTGGGAGCATCTCTCTTTTTGGCAAATATCCAATCCCCGTTTAATAGGGCTGCATTTTCATTTCAGGAAGATTGAAATAATGAATGGGAATTCGCGATTGAAAAGAGGTGTTGTGGATGATGGATAGCGAAGCATCCGTTTCCGGTTTGAAGCAAACAAAGCGGCCTTATGTTCTTGCGGCTGTTATGCTGGCGATGTTCATGGGTGCTGTTGAATCGACGATCGTCTCAACGGCAATGCCTGACATTGTCTCTGATCTTGGAGGATTTTCCCTCTATGGCTGGGTGTTTTCTGCTTATCTGCTTATGAATTCGGTCACTGTTCTTATTTATGGGAAATTATCCGATCTGTTAGGCCGTAAACCAATCATTTCGATAGGAATCATTTTATTTTTAATTGGATCGACTTTGTGTGGGTTTGCTCAGTCGATGGGACAGCTTATTTTGTATCGCTTTATTCAAGGTATTGGAGCAGGAGCTGTCATGCCAATAGCGAATACGATTATTGGCGATATTTATACGAAAGAAGAAAGAGCAAAAGTACAAGGATATTTATCTAGTGTTTGGGGTATTTCGGCCATTGTCGGTCCCGCTGTCGGCGGAATATTGGTGGAATATGTCAGCTGGCATTTTGTTTTTTGGATGAACATACCTTTGGGAGTGCTATCGCTTCTTGGCATTTGGCTGTTTTTTCATGAACATTTAGAGAAGAAAAATGCCGAAATTGATTACTTAGGGGCGATTTTCTTTACAATCGCTATCTCCTCTTTTATGTTTTTGTTAGTGGAAGGCGGAGTGAATATTGGGTGGCGTTCAAATGCCAGCGTCGGAATATGGTTTGGAATAGTCCTTTTTTTGGGCTTATTTATTTGGCAGGAAAAGCGGGCAAAAGAGCCTCTCGTTCCGTTTGCCATTTGGAAGGTCCCTTCTATTGCTATTGCGAATGTGGTTTCCTTTATAACGGGAGTGATGCTGATCGGCATTAGTTCTTTTCTTCCAACGTATGTACAAGGTGTGATGGGAGAAAATGCCACCATTGCCGGATTTGCCTTGACGGCCATGTCCATTGGTTGGCCGATTGCTTCTACCGTATCCGGAAGATTATTATTAAAAATTGGGTACCGATATACTTCGCTGCTCGGAGGGATCTTTCTTGTTATCGGTGGATTGCTTTTTGTTTTCATGAAATCGTCCTCAGGTCCGTTATGGGCGGCTGTCTCTTCGTTTTTCGTCGGAGTGGGGATGGGATTAACATCCACCGCTTTCATTGTATCCATTCAAAGCACGGTTGAATGGCAGCAAAGAGGGATCGCCACAGCTACCAATATGTTTATGAGAAATCTTGGAAATACAGTCGGTGCTGCTTTGCTTGGGGGAATTTTAAACAGCCGCCTCCAGCGTTATTTGGAACACCGTACAGATTCTCAACATGCTTCTATCAATTCAATTAATTCTTTGCTCGGCAACAGCGGGAATAGAGGGATTCCGTCTAGTTTAGTCTCCGTTCTGAGAAACGGTTTGTCCGCTTCCCTGCATACTGTATTTTTGTTTGTCTTTTTCTGCGGTCTTCTCTCTTTTGTTTTGGTGATGTTTTTGCCTAAAAAAGAATAGCGAGAATTTCTTGCAAAATAGAACGAACAGAAGGGAAATAGGTCATGTCTTTTTCGGAGTTTCAACTATTATCTGTTCTGGCTCAAGAAATGAATATGCGAAAAGCGGCTGAACGGTTGTTTGTATCTCAGCCCGCTCTTTCTCAGCGTTTGCAGAACATTGAAAAAGAATGGGGAACAAGGTTGTTCAACCGTTCCCCAAAAGGATTGACTTTGACACCTGCCGGGGAATTGGTGGTGGATTTTGCAAACGAAATTCTGGAACGAAAAGAAAAAGTGCTGGAAAAAATCCATTCATTTGAATCGGAAGTACATGGTACGCTAAAAATTGCCTGTGCCTCCATTGTAGGGCAAAATTGGCTTCCGAAAGTATTAAAGCAATTTGTCGAAAAGTATCCTCATGCCAAGATTTCATTGATGACGGGATGGAGCAGCGAAATAGCGAAGGCGCTTTATGAAGGAGAAGTGCATATAGGCATCCTTCGCGGTACACCCGATTGGAAAAGCCGAAAAATTCATTTATTCAAGGACAGGCTTTACCTGGTTGACAAGGAAATTCGCCGAGTCGAAGAAGTATTGGAAACCGACAGGCCGTTTATCCAATTTAAAAGCGACTCCAACTATTATCAAGAAATCCAGAATTGGTGGCATCGTCAGTTTCAAATGGCCCCAAAACGAACGATTATTGTCGATCAAATCGAAACGTGCAAGCAGATGACGTTTAACGGGATCGGCTATGCGATTCTCCCTGCGATCACGCTTCATCAGTGGGAATCAGATTTTTATAAAATTCCTCTTCACGATGAACATGGGCTGCCAATGGCGAGAGATACTTGGCTAATGGGATATGATTCCGCCTTTGAACTCAGACAGGTGGAGGCTTTTGTGGAAGTAGTCAATGATTATTTGGCAGAGCAGTCGACAAGTTTTGAATAAAATCTCTTGTACTAAGGACTTTCCTTTGCTAAAGTAGTATCAAACGTTCATCTGCTTTTACGGCGGTTTGTGTTCAACCGCTGCAAAAAATACATATTGAGTGGTTTGCCAAATATGGACAAGGAGGAAGAGTTTTTTTATGAAAATGTTGGACGCACATGAGATCATTTCATTTATCAGCAACAGCAAAAAATCTACACCAGTAAAAGTTTATATAAAAGGAAATTTAGATGGAATCGACTTTGGTCCTTCTGCCAAAACCTTTATTAACGGAAATACAGGTGTAGTGTTCGGCGAATGGGCGGAAATTTCACAAGCGATTCAAAATAATGAAGATCGCATTGAGGATTATGTAATCGAAAATGATCGCCGCAATTCTGCTTTGCCTCTAATTGATTTAAAAGGAATCAATGCACGTATCGAACCTGGTGCCATTATCCGCGATCAAGTGGAAATCGGCGATGGGGCCGTCATCATGATGGGTGCCGTCATTAATATTGGCTCCGTTATCGGCGAAGGAACGATGATTGATATGAATGCGGTTCTTGGAGGACGTGCGACTGTCGGGAAAAACTGCCATATAGGAGCAGGTGCCGTTCTTGCAGGCGTCATTGAGCCTCCTTCTGCAAAACCTGTCATTATTGAAGATGATGTGCTTGTTGGCGCTAATGCGGTGATTTTGGAGGGTGTAACTGTCGGAAAAGGTTCGGTCGTAGCAGCCGGTGCGATCGTAACAAAAGATGTTCCGCCTAATACGGTGGTGGCCGGTGCTCCTGCAAGAGTGATCAAAGAAATTGATGAAAAGACAAAATCCAAAACAGAAATTATGCAGGAACTTCGGAATTTATAATGTGAATCAGCGTGGATGCCAGCATCCACGCTTGTTTGTAGTTTGCAATAAATGGGCGGATGAACTTTCTACGTTCCGCCGTTTACGGAAAAAGGAAAGAAAGGGAGAAATCGTATGGCTATCAGCCAGTTTATTCAAATACGCCGTGATTTACACCAAATTCCCGAGCTTGGCTTTCAAGAAGTGAAAACGCAGAAATATTTGCTTGATTATCTTCAAACATTACCGCAAGAGCGAATGGAAATAGAAACATGGAGAACCGGAATTTTTGTAAAAATAAAAGGACTAAAACCTGAAAAAACGATTGGCTATCGAACAGATATGGACGGGCTCCCCATCGAGGAAGAAACGGGTTTGCCCTTCCGATCCACACATCCAGGGCGTATGCATGCTTGCGGTCATGACGTTCATATGAGTATTGCCCTTGGTGTGTTAACGCATTTCGTTCATCATCCTGTCCGTGATGATCTTGTTTTTCTGTTTCAGCCTGCTGAAGAAGGACCGGGCGGGGCTTTGCCGATGATGGAGAGCGAACAAATGAAAAAGTGGAGACCCGACATGATTTTTGCCCTTCATATAGCCCCAGAATATCCGGCCGGTACGATTGCACTTAAAGAAGGACTGCTATTTGCCAATACGTCGGAATTGTATATTGATTTAAAAGGAAAAGGGGGGCATGCTGCCTATCCTCATAAAACAAAGGATATGGTGATAGCGTCAGCCCATCTGGTCACACAGCTGCAATCGATCGTATCCAGAAATGTAGATCCACTTGACAGCGCAGTCGTTACTATAGGGAAAATGACTGCCGGCACCGTTCAAAACGCTATTGCTGAAACGGCTCGATTGGAAGGAACCATTCGCACCCTTTCCCCGGAAGCGATGGAAAAGGTAAAAGAACGGATTGAAGCGATTCTGCATGGCATCGAGATAGCGTTTGATTGCGAGGCATCGATAGATTATGGTTGTCGTTATTATCAAGTGAACAATGATCCTGAGCTGACCCGAGATTTTATTCGTTTCTTGGAAAAGCAAGAGGATATCACATTTGTTCCTTGCCGTGAAGCGATGACGGGTGAAGATTTTGGCTACATGCTGAAAGAAATTCCCGGGTTTATGTTTTGGTTGGGAGTTGGTTCGCCTTATGGACTTCACCATTCTAAGTTAAATCCTGATGAAAAGGCGATTGAAACCGGTATTCAAGCTGTCACCTCTTACTTGGCCAGTTTGTCAAACCGCGAATGAAATTCGACGGATCATAAAAACGAATGGAATGGATTACAACAGGGCGTGCGTCTGGTATTGGCAGCGCCGCCTTTTTCTATATAAAATATCCATTAAACTCTATTTCGGTTTGTTTGGGGATATATCACAGCTAAGATAAAACGATGTCATACATTTTATTTGTTTTTTTTGCACCAAGTTTTTATCGAATTTTACTTTTTGAATCATAGGGTTATCTTTTGAATAAATCTCAACAATTGCTGTAATCCAGTTGATGTCTTTATTAATTTGTCGAACTCCAAATACCCATAGGCCTAGATCATCTAACTGTTTTATTTGTCTTGTCAATTCATTCTCCAATTCAAATCTCTGACTAATTTCTATCATGTCCCAAATGTCTAATACATCTGCTACCGTAGACAAAAAAACTTGAGTAAGTTCAACTTGTTCTTCTGTGTGACAGTCATGATAGTCATATCCAAACTGATGAGCATTTGAGAAAATTCTAACAAGCTCCCGACCATTTTCAATTCTTTTGAGGAAACAAACGTCAGCATACTTTTCTTTGCTTTCTTTTTTTATAGATTCGTCCTCATTAAACATGTTTTCAAGTTCTTCCAAATTAGTGTCTAAAGCATTTAAAATAGATAATAAGGTTGCACTCTCTGCTGTTCCAGTGGATTCTAACCTTCTTACAGTTCTTTCACTGACACCAGAAATTTCTGCCAATTGTGCTTGGGTCCATAGTTTTAACTTTCTTAGTTCTTTAATTTTTAACCCTATGTGCATTTGTATATTCTCCCCTTTTTCCTTTATTTGACTTCATTATATATCTAAGCTTATCAGTGTTTAAGGTAAGAAACAGGACAATTATAGGTCATTTACAGGACAATTTTAAAATCAGAAAAAGTGGGTGTTTTTATTGTATAGAGAACCTATTAAAAGGATACGAGAAACTGTAAGCGGATATAGGAAGTTGCTCGATATTCTGAAAGAGTATGAGGATAATAAGCAGATTTGTAGATTATCCAAAAAGAAAATTTCTGAAATATATGGACTTTCATATACGGGAACGTGTAAAAAGTTAAATTTCCTTTTACGGTATGGACTTATTAGGCAAGTTGATGGAGGATTTGTAAGAACGGGAAAGGAAGTTTTGGATGCTACTCCTTTCTCCTTATTGCCAAGAATTATGTTGTTAGTATTAGAAAGAGCAGAAGTTTATAGCAGCTTCAAGCAACAAGCGAAGTTACTTAATGTCTCATTCGAGGATGTGCAAACGGCCTGGGGATTTTATTCATATTTTTTTGGTTCAAAATACCCAGATAAAAATGAGCTGAATTTGTTAAAGCAATAAACAACAGCTATCGCATGAAGCATAGAATTTTCATTTTCAGCGATGAAACTGTTCAAAATTAATGAGCAAAAAGTGTCAATTTTACTTGACGGTTACACCAACCAGTCCTTCTCTAATAATCTATCATAAAGATAAAGGATATAGTTTGAAAAATTTTAAATATTTACAAAAATCGAGACATCTCTTAATTATTTCCTTTTTCTGGAAATTAATAGATAGATTATTCTAATCTCATAGAACGGAGGTGAAATGATAGTGAGAAGGAAAATGAAATCATTACTTATTTCAGGAGCATTGGCTACGTGTATAGCAGTAGTACCGAATGGGGCATCAGCGGATTATTCTTCTTATAACACTACAATTCCGCCGCTACAATACAAATATATAGCAGAAGGGCGGATGCATCTCTTTCAGGAAACCAACAACCAGTTTATTCTGGCGGAAGGTGCGGAGTACAGTATTCTGTTGTTGGCTCTGGCAGTGCCACTATTGGCTTTGGGACAAGGTATGGGGTCGGTGAGTTTAGTTTAAGCTTTGACCTAAACTCTGCTAGTGCAAAGCTCAGATTAAAAGCAAAGAATTTATACGCTTATATAGTTAATACAGTAAAGATTTGGGGTACCTGGATTGATTAATATGTCTCCAAAACAGACATGAGAGTTTCTTATGTCTGTTTTTCCAATTGTTAAAATATACATATTAATATAAATTTTGTATGTTAGTCTCGAATATGTAGGCTTTAAACTCTCGTATTCTAGTTGTTTAGGGAAAGCCCATAGGTAACTTAGGTAAATCATGTCATTAAATTTATAGGAGGATGATGATGTTTGGTTATAAAAAGGATATGCAGGGTGAAATTGACTGGCTACATGAGAAAGTACAACATATAGACTTACTGCAATTCGATTAATTATTCTGAACTGGATTTTCTGAAGTCGTTGCTGAAAGACAAAAAAGTAATCCTCTTAGGAGAGAATGGCCACGGGGTTAAAGAGCATACAAAGATTAAAATAAAACTTATAAAGTATTTATATCAAGAATTGGATTTCCGAGTTCTAGCATTTGAGAGTAATCTTGGTGACTGCACCTTTTCTTCAATGCAGCAAATGGATGTAAATGCGGAACAGCTTGTGAAGCAATCTCTATTTAAAGTGTGGCACACAGACGAAATGGTGGAGTTCTTTACATGGTTAAAAGATATGCAGTCATACAACTCGCCTTTTATTTTTACAGGCTTTGATATTCAACCATCTTCTAAGGAAAGTATAACGAGCGAGGCTCTGGTTTCCATTTTTTCATATATTGGAGAAGTGTACGGCAATCAAATACAGGAGTTGGAACAGGACATGCTGTATCAATATGCCCATTCTCGACGCAACACCATGTCGAAAAAGGAGAGAAAAGTGAAGTATAAAGAACTGCAAGCAAACTACAAAAACTTTTTGCTTCTATTAAAGCAAAATTATGCTCATTTACAAGGGGAGTTTGATCAGAAAACACTGTTGCTTGTCGAAAGAGTGCTGCAAAATCGGGGGCAGCTTGTAGACATGATGACGGCTAACTTTATGAAGGCCATAAAGATTCGAAACAAAATGATGGCCGATAATATTGTTTGGTTGGTTCAGGAAATGTTTGCAGGGGAGAAGATTATTATTTGTGCACATAATAGTCATATTGCCAAGAGGATTAAAGGAATGTTGGATTCAAATCAACATTTTCATATGTACCGTCTGAATTGAAGCAGAATTCTTATTCAATTGGACTGTTCATGTATAGTGGCTATGCCGCAGAGAATACTCGTCATGTATATGAAGTACAACAGCCAGAGCAAGACAGCATAGAGTTCAGGATGCAGAAAACGGGTCATGTTGTCAGTTTCCTGGACATATCTAAACAAAGCAAGGTACCAGAGAATCAATGGCTTTTTAAATACATATATACAATGGATGAAGGTAAGGATTTGAGCATAATTAAGCCAAGTTCCTGCTACGACGGTCTTATCACCTGTTCCAAAACAAACCCCCCAAGTATTTGAAGCTCTAAAGAATGTGATATAACTAGGATCGAACATCTGAAAGATGTGCAGAGATAAGATTTAAATACCTATAATAATTGTTGTCAATTGTAAAAAAATTGTTAATATTGTTGTAATTTATCAGAAAATGAATTAAACTTTAGATTATCATAAAGTTAATATTTTACCAATTATGTCATAAATGGTTATATTTAACTTTATGATGTTTGCTTTTACCATGTAACGGAAAGGAGGGATAATATGAAAATCGAAATCAGTAAATTACAAAAAGAGGTGCAACATGAACAAGTTACTTGGTTTGAAGAAGTTGTGGATCAAGAATTTGATGATGATGTATTTGGAGCATGCACTACAAATACATTTTCCCTTAGTGATTACTGGGGAAATAAGGGTAACTGGTGTACAGTCACTCATGAATGCATGAATTGGTGTAAATAATTTAGAAATGCTTTTATGGAATAATGGTCAAAAAATATTTTGTGAGAAGGGGATATGACAATGAACGATAATAAGTCTATTTCTAAAAATAGTTCAGAAATTGAACTGGAACTTGGAAAATATTTGGAATCAGATATGATTGCATTAACTGATGATGAAGTTGTTGGTGGAGGAACACCAACAATAGTTATTTCGGTAATTACGGGATTTATTTCAACTAATACTTGTCCAACTACTGCTTGTACTCGCGCTTGTTAAAGGAGCATTCCTGTTAGTAGTTTTTTCGGGGAAGCCCTCTTGGTATGATTTGGGGTTGTCAATCGCACGAATTGACCCCTAATTTGGATACCAAGGAGGACTATACATGAATTCTATCTCAAACAAGAAGATTAATCAAGTCACCGATCAAACGCTTGTCATTGGCATGGATATCGCGAAAAAGAAGCATTATGCCTGCTTTGTGGATGAGCGAGGGAGGGTGCTAAAAAAATCGTTTCCCGTTCCGCAATCCAGAGAAGGGTTGGAATGGTTGTACCAGTGCATCGTGAAAGCGATGGAGGAATTTGAAAAAACGGAAGTGATCCTTGGCATCGAGCCAACGGGACATTATTGGCTCAATCTCGCTTACTTTCTTGACGAGAGGGGCATTCCTCTCGTGATGACAAACCCGATGCACGTGAAGCGCTCCAAAGAGCTAGACGACAATCTTCAAACCAAACATGATGCGAAAGACGCGCTCGTCATTGCCCGGTTAGTGAAAGACGGCCGATTCAGCTATCCGCGTATTCTGAAAGGGATGGAGGCCGAACTGCGCACAGGGGCGACGTTTCGATCCAAACTCGTGGAAGAGCAGGGGGCGGTTCGAAATCAGATGATTCGCTGCTGGCTCGATCGGTATTTTCCGGAATTTACGCAAGTCTTTCCGTCGTTTGGGAAAATGGCGCTCGCTGCGCTGGAACAGACGCCGTTTCCGTCGGATTTAGCAGGGAAAGAGATCGAAGAGGTTCTCACCCTTTATCGGCAAAGCGAGGGGTTACAATCGCCACAAAAGCCGAAAGCGAAGAAGCTGATGGAACTGACCTAACACTCTATTGGCGTAACGGAAGGACAACAGATGGCCCGTATCGAAATCGCCACACTTGTCCGCCGGTACCTCCAATTGGAGGAAGAAATCGAGTCACTGACCCAGCAACTGACGGAACTTGTGCAAACATCCGTGGAATACGAATGGCTCAAAACGGTTCCGGGCTTAGGGGATGTGACTATCGTGGAACTGTTATCGGAAATCGGGAGTTTTTCCCACTATCAGGATCCGCGCCAATTATTGAAACTTGCGGGACTGACCTTACGGGAAAACTCCTCCGGCCAACACAAAGGGCAAAAACGGATCTCGAAGCGTGGAAGAAGGCGGTTGCGCGCCCTCCTCTTCCGCGTGATGATGCCGATGATCCGCCACAACGAAGCGTTTCGACAGTTACATGAATATTACACGACACGGCCCGATCATCCGTTGCGCAAGAAGCAATCCATTGTGGTGTTATGTGGGAATTTACTGAAGGTACTGCACGCTGTGTGTACGAAGCACCAGGCGTTCGATGCGAAGCGAATGATGCAGGACATCTTTGGTCTCGAAACGGTGGCTTGATGCCTACATGCCTTGCGATTGCCTAGACAACTAGGATGACACGGAGAAGCTGGCACGATATCATCCATTCGACCTTGAGTTCCTAAAGGAGCTTAGCTGGCCTCTGCCTGATGACTAGACCGAACGAAGGAATGTAGGCACAAGGATGCCCAGAGACATGGGAGGGTTCGTCATCATCAGCGATGCAGAGATCCAAGGTGCATCCCATACGCTTCCCTCACTACAATCAAATTTAACCAGTAGTGACCGCGAAGCGTACCCACCTAATGTAAGATATACACATATTTAAGAAATAATGTTAGGAACTTTGTCGAAAAAAATTTTTTTGACACTCCTGAAACGGCTACAACCGTTGATATATCAACATTTATAGAGGGAGAGATAGAATATTTATGGTTATCTATAGGAAAGAGTTTTATCCGGAACTTGAAAAGTCGGATTTCGATGAACACATTGCACCACTTCTCCAATATATTTATGATTTTCCTTTATATTCTCCAGATAATCTAAAGAATGTGGAGACTTTTAAGGACCGGGAACTTTATCCCTATCATAACCCTTGTAGGATGATTGCAAGAAACATCTGGGAGAAATTCTGGGACTCAAAGATGGACAAGTATCTCTTTGAGCCGGAATCATTCAAAAATGCTATCTGTGAGCTGTTCTCACAGATAGCTTTCTCCTACCTAATTAGATGTTTTGCTGAACATATTAAAACAATACCTAAGGGGTCTATGAATTCAAAAAATATTTATGATTACTATACCCAAAAATTAATGGATACAAAATTTGAAGAATTTGCTGGTATTTACTCAATTGCATGGGGAAGATGCAATAATCTATTAGAAAATAGGGCACTTGCAATCAAAGATACTATTCTGTTGACTCAAAAACATCGTCTGGAAATAGAAGGAAAATTCAACATTCCGTGCACTAGCCGTATTGTTTCTGTAGAGTCAGGAGGAGACACACATAATAACGGGTCTTCAGTCGCAATTATTACCTTTGAACAAGGAGAAAAGCTTGTTTTTAAACCAAGGTCAGTCTCCGGAGAACTTGGATATACTAATCTTATTCGAGAGATTAACAAATTTATTTCTCCAAAGATGCCTTCTCTGACTGTTGTTGATTTTGGTAATTATGGTTTTACATCGTTTGGAGAAACCAATGAAGAAAAGAAGGATATGTATCAAGCAGGTAGATTAGCATGTCTAATGTATTTTTTAAATGCTTCAGATATGCACTACAGTAATATATTATGGACAAATGAGGGGCCACTTCCAATAGATTTGGAAACTTTGTTTCATCCCTCTCGCATTAGGACTGGAATTCCTGAGTCTAAAAGAAGCGCGTATCATGCATTGGAGAAATCAGTATATGGTACAGGTATACTTCCAATAACATTAGGTAAAAAATCAAGTAATGACTCAGTTGATGTCGGGTTCACTGGTATTCGTAATCAGAATAGTGTAAGTCCTTTTAAAACCTTCGATATAATAGATGGTTTTTCTCCAGATATAAAAGTTGTCTGGAAACATCAAAGTATTGATAGTGATCTATCGACTGATTCCGATTTAGAATCGTTGATACATAAAAGATGTGACCAAATAATTGATGGTTTCACTGATTTTTTCATACAAATATTTCATCAAAAGGATTTGTTTATTGACGCAGTTATAAAGTCATTTAGTAATGCTAAACTTCGCTATATTCATAACATGACTTACAGATATGAACAAATTTTACGTATCTTAACAGATGCGGAGCCATCTAGGAATATAGACACGGCACATGCTTTATTGTCGCGCATTGGAATACTGAGTATGACAAGTGATGTCAATGTGGTTCTATCTGAATGTAAACAACTTTGGAATGGGGATATACCATACTTTTCCGTCAATTTTAAAGGAACAGAGGTTTTATGTGGAGATGAAGTTGTTTCTTCTATTTCAACAAGTACCGAATCACAATTTATTATGAAGATGAAGAATCTCACAAAAACAGACTTGACTAAACAAATCAATCTAATACGTCTAGCTTTTGTTGCTAAGTTAGCAGATCCACATGCTGATGGAAAGTTAAAATTAGAAAAATCCATTGAGGAAGAAAGACCTAGATTAGAAAGACTGAACACAGTAAAAGATAACAATGTTTTAAAGCATAAGGAAATAATTTCTTGGTTCTCAAAATCATTAACTGAATCACTTTTGGATGATCGCTATGAACATTTACCTAAAACCTGGATTGGTCCTGTTGCACGATTTGGGAGTCAAGGCTGGACGCCAGGAGTTTTAGGATACGATTTATATAACGGAAGAGTTGGTCCAGCACTTGCATTAGCAGTGGCCGGTAAACTTTTGTCGGACGATATTG
Source organism: Bacillus sp. FSL W8-0102 (assembly GCF_038007225.1). Taxonomy (NCBI): domain Bacteria; kingdom Bacillati; phylum Bacillota; class Bacilli; order Caryophanales; family Bacillaceae; genus Bacillus; species Bacillus sp. FSL W8-0102. Next base: position 2,455,366 of record NZ_JBBOWT010000001.1, on the reverse strand, counting down.
CAATAAAAGCTTCTTACGATGTTTTTGAAAAATCAGCAAAAATTCTTGAAGAAAGAAGTTACGAACTTAGAAATGTCCTTCTTTCTGGAATTGGTGCATTTTCTGGAGTTTCAGGTTTACTGTGGACATTATTTGCAGCAGGGGATATCCTCGGAAACGAAAGATGGAAAGACATAGCTGTTAATTCTTGGCCAATATTGCATCGTTCATTGGAAAAAGAAGAAAATAATTTTTTCGATATGATTACGGGAAAAAGCGGTTCGATTGTTATGAGATACCGAATACAGGAAGATTTCAAATTAAGCGATGAAATTATCAATAAAAGTCTCTCATTGGCATATTCAAGAATAAATGATAGTGATGCTAAAACAACTTCAGGATTGGCTCATGGATATGGTCAATTACTTTGGTTTTTTGCTTTAGTCAATCAAAAACAAGAAAACAGCGAGATAAAAAGAGTGATTGAAGAGATTGATTCGATTATTTGTAACAAGTACACAAATAATAATGGAATCATAGTGATATATAAAGATGCCGGTGATGAGCATGTATCATCATCTTGGTGTAATGGTTTAGCAGGACTATTAATAGCCTATTACGAAGCATACAAATCAAAAGTTTTGCCTCGAGAATCAGTGCTAAATATAATTGATCAGCTAAAAAGGATCCCTATCTCACGTGTTCCGGTATTTTGTCACGGAAGCCTGGGAATAGTAGAGGCGCTTCAATATGTGAGTGAATCATTTCCAGAAAAAACATCTGAAATTCTTCTAGAAATAAAAACAACTTTCTGCTCTCCAGAATACATTTTTAGTTTCTTTAAAAACGGGAAAGGTCGCTATCCGTTAAGCCCAGGATTGATGGCGGGTCGAGCTGGTGCACTATTGCACCTTTGTAAATCTCTTGATCCTAAAATTAAAATTTCCCCTTTAACGCTTAATGTAACATGAAAATATTTTCTAAAATTAAAAAAAGAAGACTCACGCCATCTTTACAATTAGCACAATCAGAATGTGGGCTATGTTGTGTTAAAACAATTCTGGAGGCTTATGATTATCAAATTTCACTTACTGAGCTCAGACAAGTTAAAGAGCCGGGCAGAGACGGTCTAGGATTACAACAACTAAAAGAGTTGCTCTCTCATTTTGGAATGAATGCAAAAACTTATCAAATAAAAGACCCGAGGGCACTTAAGGTAATAAATTTTCCAATCATAGCTTTTTGGAAAGGATATCATTTTGTTTGTGTTGAATCATATAATGAACATGAAGTGATAATCATGGACCCATCGATAGGTCGGATAACAATATCCCAATCGGAATTTCTAGAAAACTTCCAAGAGTATGTAATAGTTGCTGAACCTGGAATAGATTTCAAGAAACGCAGTGTTAGCAATCTTTCTAGATGGAAAAAAAAGCATATTTGGCCATCTAATATGATAGGTCTATATTTAAAAATAGCTTTAATGAGTATTATTTTAGTTGGAATAACATTAGCGATTCCCATATTTACACAGCTAATAATTGACAATGGGTTTGGTGATGCTATTTCTTTTGCTACAATACTCGGATCTATCATCATAGCATTAATTATTATGGTAATTCTAAATTTTCTCAGAACATACTTCACAATAAAGATAATTTATCGTTTTAGATGGCATATTCTGAGTGGTGCTTTTACACGTGTTTTATCACTCCCAGCGAAGTATTTTACAGTAAGGGCGCCTGGAGAAATTATTTATCGTCTTAACTCCCTTACACGAATACAGGATGTTTTGGGAACAACACTAGTACAGGCATGTCTTGATTTGATAAGCGGTATATCAATATTAGTCTATGTTTTTTGGATATCACCATTGCTCGGAATAATGATACTGTTGTTTACTTTATCAACTTTTGCCTTTTTGATTATTACTCAGTCTTACGTAAGTTCTGCAACAGATAAAGAACTACATGAGGGAACTAACGCACAAAGCATACAGTTAGATGCTATAGTTTCAATAAATAGCGTAAAACTAGGAGGCTATGTTCAGTCCTATATCAATGACTGGGAACAACGATTCAAAAAATTCTTAAATGCAACAAGCCACAGAATGCGTATCCAGCAAGGAATAATAGGATCGATATTATCCGGAATACAAGTATTTGCTCCTTTAATTATTCTTGTTACAGGTATATATATGGCAGAACTAGGTCTCATGACACTCGGGCAAGCAATTGCGGTTCAGTCGATTGTGTCATTATTGTTCGTCTATGTGAATTCAGTATTTACAATTGTATCGGAAGTTCAGGTGGCAGAGCGGTATATTGTGTTAGCTGAGGATATATTTGAATATCCTATAGAATATTCTCGTAAGGATTCAAAGGAAATGGCTTCAGGATCAGTTTCTATTAAAAATGTTAGTTTTAGTTATACGTCCGATAGTATTCCGGCCATTAAAAATATTAATTTGAATATTTCTGATGGGGAAACGATTGCTCTTGTTGGGGTATCCGGATCCGGGAAGACTACGCTTGGGAAGATAATAGCTAGTTTATTTGAACCTACTAGTGGTTCTATATATTTTGGAGGAATTGAGTATCATGAATATAATCTTGATACATTAAGAGACTCAATTAGCTATATTCCTCAAGAAGCACATTTGCACAATCGAACTATAATGGAAAATCTCAAACTTGGCAGTAAGCGTACAGAAGCAGAAATACGGGAGATTTGTGATTCGTTGGAATTTCTGGACTTTATTAATAAGCTTCCTATGGGTTACAATACAGTAATATCAGAAACGGGAGCAAACCTATCTGGAGGACAAAGACAACGTATTCATATAGCGAGAGTTTTACTTCAAACACCCAAATTACTGATAATGGATGAAGCGACTTCATCACTTGATAATATTTCACAATCATATGTTTATGATACATTATCAAAACTTAAGTGTACAAAAGTTGTTATAGCACATCGTTTAGAGACTATTCTAAATGCTGATCGTATTGTAGTTCTTGAAAATGGATGCATTGTAGAAAGTGGACTTCATGAGGAATTAATTAATAAAGGTGGCTTGTATGCAAAATTGTTTGGTGCGGAGCTTGAAAAGGAGAGAGTTGAAAATGCAATTGGTAGTAGATAAACTAGTTCATGCAGTGGCTAGTTTCTTTTCGGATGAAATAGAACATACTAAATATAAGATAAAAGAACTTCTTTCCCGGCAAGATGTTGTATCACATGCTGAGATAGCATCTATGAATTGTTTACATGCATTATTGGAATATCATGTGTGGAGACTGTGTCAAAAAACTTTTGTATATGAATTTCACAAATATCGAGAAAGTTTATCTTATCCTGTTGATCCTTTATCATCAAAAGCATTTGATCGATATGTCAGTTCAATCGATAAGGAACTCATATGCAATTGGTTTACAAAATATGATTTTTTAACTATAGATGAGCAAATTCGCTAACATAAATTTACAACCAAACAAAAAAAGAGACATGAACCCGATTCCTTGATTAGAATAGATGTGTCACCAAAACTATTCACAAGGAGGTTCATGTCTCATGAATAGATTAGCACATCATCAAGGAATCCACAAGTTTTTCACGATGTTGGGGTTGGCACTTTATTTTTCAAAACCTGTCATGAAGCATCTCGTTCATATCGTGGATGCGCTGACCACCAAAGGATTTGCGGGAACATTGACCGATCTTCATCATTGGAGCTTTCATCCGAACCACCGCACGACACTCAGCCATTTTTTCACGAAAAGCCCTTGGGATGAAGAGACGCTGCTTCGCAAACTTCAACAGTGGATGCTTCGTCGTGTCGAACGCATCGCCAAACAGGAGAATCAACCCCTTTTTGTTTCGATCGATGATACGATTTGCCAAAAAACCAAGCCTTCGTCACAGGCAACGCACGCCATTCAAGGGTGTGATTGGCACTATTCTCACACAGAGAAAAAGTCGATCTGGGGACATTCTCTCGTTTGGCTCATGGTTCATACGATGACCCAGGCTTTTCCCTTTGCGTTCCGCCTCTACGACAAGGCGGCTGGGAAAAGCAAGGGGGAACTCGCGATCGAGATGCTTTCTTCTTTGGATGTACACCGTCCTGTTTATGTGCTGATGGACTCTTGGTATCCATCGCAAACGCTCGTGGAAGCTTGTCTGAAAAAGGGATTCCACGTAATCGCAATGCTCAAGGCCAATCGGCTTCTTTATCCAAAAGGCATTGCGGTTCAGGTGAGGGAGTTTGCCCGCTACATCGAACCGAAAGACACTCACCTCGTCACGGTGGGAGAAGAGCGTTATCGGGTTTATCGCTACGAAGGCTCTCTCAAAGGTCTCGATGATGCCGTGGTGCTGCTCGCTTGGAAAGCCGATCAGCCGATGACATCGGAACATCTTCACTGCGTCTTGAGCACCGACCGGGATCTAAGCGATGAAGAGATCTTGCGCTACTATGCCCAGCGTTGGTCGATCGAATGTTTTTTCCGTCAAGCGAAAGACCAGCTGAAACTCGATGGATACCGCGTTCGCGGACGTCGGGCGGTGAAACGCTACTGGATCTTGGTGCAGCTTGCTTACGTGTACAGCATGTTCGAGTCGAACAGCGATTTTTCTGATGGGCTCGATCTTCTGCGCAAGAGAAAAGGACATAGCCTCGTGGAGTTCATTTACCGTGCAGCGAAACAAAATATTCCCATTGATACCGTGAAAAAACAGCTCCACGTGGCATAAGGGGTACCCTGTTTGTCTCTTTTACATGGTAATTATTGTAATTAAAATTGCTCAACTACAGTAAATAAGAAGAAAATTTGCCACATATATTCTTTCGGGAAAATCACGTCGCAAAAAACTACTCCACCTAACATTATGAGGGCACTTTTTAAATTTATTTGATTTGTTCTTTCGTCAGCCTTACCCATTTTTTTTTGAAATACGTATGTCAGAATCCCTCCGACTAAAAGCAATACAATACCGATACCAATAAGCATATTCCAATTACCAGTTGATTCTTCCGCCCAAGTTTTTAAGGGATAAAAGATTTTATTTGATATTTCTGATATAGACTCAATTTTCATTTTGATCATCTCCTTTCACATAAGTAAAAATATCGTTTACATCAACATTAAAAAAATTGGCAATTCGAAAAGCTAACAGCAGAGTCGGAACATAATTTCCTTTTTCCATTACGTAGATGGTTTGTTTGGAAACCCCGACTTTCTCTGCTAATTCTTGCTGAGACATTCTGGCAAGTACACGGAATTCATAAACCATATTTGATATCGAATCACCAAAATCCTTCTTCATGACCATCACCTCTTTAATCAAATTATAAACTAACTTTTACAAAAGTAAAGTAAACTTTATATGACAAAATAGAAGTACACAGAATTGCAGAGAAAAAGTACAGAGTCTGCACAAAATAAAAAGGCTTGCCGGCCCCAACAAAACCCTCTACTGTTTTAGTGTCATCAAAACAGAGAGGAGAAATTGAAAGGATGCTGGCAATGCGAAATCAATTATATCAAGCATTTAAAAGTCCGGTGAAAAAGTCCGCCTAAGCAGTTTTTTCCCACGGTGTTGCCGAATTATACGGTAACAATGAATTGAAAGAGTGATGGAATATGAAAGCTCATAAGCCATCGGCCATCCAGCCTCAGATGTTTCAATTTGTGGACATGGATGAACTTGTGCCAAAAAAGCATATCCTGCGTCAAATCAACGAAGCGCTTGATTTTTCCATCGTTCATGATTGGGTGGCGCCGCTGTATACGGAACGTACCGGCCGCCCGGCCGCTGACCCGGAGCGGATGGTTCGACTGATGCTACTTTCCTACCTGTTCAATCACTCCGAACGCGAATTGTATCAGCTGCCGCCCATGCATGCGGGCTATTTGTGGTTTTGCGGATTGGACTTCGAATCCGTCCTGCGCCCGGAACCATCGCGGCCGTCCCTGCCGGATCGGACGACCTTGGTGAAGACCCGGAAATTATAGCGAAAACACGGCATTTTCGATAGGCTCATGAAACATGTCGTCGACCAGTGCATTGCTGCCGGATTGGTTCAGTCCGATGTGCACGTATGCGTCGACGGCACCCAGGTACGGGCTAACGCGTCCATCCACAGCTTGAAAGAAATCACCCTGGCCCCGGTGGAGTCGATCGAAGATTACCTGACCGCACGACCGAGAAGACGGGCAACCTGAAGGTGACAATCCTAAGTCTGACGATGACAACCCGCCGTCCGCACCATCCGCGTGAAAAAAGCAACAGTTGGAAGACGAGGCGATGCATGAAGATTTTCATGGCAAAACGTTCTCGAACAAAACGAATCGCAGTGTGATGGATCCGGATTCCCGCTTGTACAAAAAGAGCAATGGTCAGGAAGCGCATTTGCGGTATTTGGTGCACCATGTAACGGATGTCCAGTCCGGCGTCATTTTGTCTACGCAAGCGAGCATCGCGTCCGGGACGGCTGAACGCGAGACGAGTTTGCAGCAACTGGCCGCGATTCGCTTTGCCCATCCACAAATCCAGATTCGTACGCTCTCTACCGATAAGGCCTATGGAACGACCGATTATCTGCAAGCACTGTGCGAGCAAGGTACTATTCCCTTGGTGTCGCTCCGCAATCTGATACTGGAAGATACACCTGCCTAGAAACGTCAAACGAACGATCCGGAGAGACAACGCAAGCGGTAGGAAGATCTTTCGATCGCGAGCTTTTGCGATGTCCTCTTTTTTCTACTTTTGGACTCAAAAAGTGCGGCCAAAAATGACCATTCTTTTTCGACCCGAGTTCGACAGTTTTGAGGCCATTTTAGGCAAATGAAAATGGCCAAAATGCTGTTATATCAAAGATTTCGCGATGCGGATCCTAGAAAAAAACACTGAATTTCATAGGCACACGACTTGTTTATTTTAACTTTTAAAACAGCTGAATATCGGTTATAATATAGGCATGTACATACGGCGAGTAACACGCAAAAACAAAGATGGAACGACCGTGGCGTATCTCCAGCTTGCTCACAACGAATGGGATCCGAAGGCCAAATATGCGAAAGCGAAGGTGATTTATTCGTTTGGGCGCGAAGACGAGGTGGATCGCGCTGTCTTGGAGCGTCTGGCCAAAAGCATTTCGCGATTCCTTTCTCCTGAGCAGGCTTGGGAAATCGAGACGTTGACAGGAGAAGTGTCGGATGACTTTCAGTTTCAATCAAGCAAACGCCTTGGTGGCGCTTGGCTTTTGGATCAGCTCTGGAGACAACTGGGATTGGGAGAGATTCTCCACTCCTTGTTTGCCTCCCGACATCATCAGATTCCGTTGGAACGGCTGATTTTTGCCATGGTGGCGAATCGTGCCCTTCATCCGTCAAGCAAGTTGGCGATGGAGGAGTGGGTGGAGAAAGACGTGCATATCCCTCATCTTCCCCAAGTCGCCGGCCACCAGTTGTACCGGGCGATGGATGAGCTGCTGGCTGTGCAGCCGGAATTGGAACGCCAAGTGTTCCATGCCGTGGCCGATTTATTGAACCTGGAAGTCGATTTGATTTACTTTGATACGACTTCGTCGTACTTCGAAGTGGATCCATCCGAAACACCAGAAGGAGAATCGCTTCGAAAGCAGGGGTTTTCCAAAGATAAGCGTCCCGATTTGGTCCAAATCGTCATTGGACTGGCCGTTACCCGGGAAGGAGTCCCCATTCGCGCTTGGGTATGGCCTGGCAATACGATGGATATGACGGTCATCAAACAGGTGAAACAAGACTTGATTGGCTGGAAGCTTGGGCGTGTGATCAGCGTGATGGACCGCGGATTTTCGTCTGAAGAGAATTTGCGAATCTTGCAACAGGCCGGGGGACACTACATTGTCGGCGAAAAAATGCGGTCCGGCAAGGCCGCCGTCGAAGAGGCCCTAAACCGTCGCGGGCGCTACCAACAAGTTCGCGAGAACTTGCATATTAAAGAAATCATCGTGGGCGACGGAGAAGCGCGTCAGCGCTATGTTCTCGTGTACAATCCCAGCGAAGCCGAACGCCAACGCAAGGAACGGGAAAAGCTGCTCGAATCGCTGAAAGAGGAGTTGGAGGGGCTTCGCCAACTCCCCAATGAAGCTCATCATAAGGCCACCTGCCGGCTGCGTTCCCATCCGTCCTACGGAAAATACTTGCGTCAATTGAAGGATGGAACGCTTCGCATCGACAAGCAAGCGGTTCGTGAAGCGGAAAAGTACGATGGCAAATATCTCATCCGAACCTCCGATGACACCTTGTCTGCCGAGGATGTCGCGCTTGGGTATAAGCAACTGGTGGATATCGAGCAGGCCTTTCGGACGTTGAAATCAACACTCGAGCTGCGCCCCATGTATCATCGCTTGGAAGACCGTATCCGGGCGCATGTGCTGCTCAGTTGGCTGGCTCTCTTGCTGGAGGGTGTCCCAAAAGTATAGCTTTTAGGGACACCCATTTTTTGTGAATGGTTCTTTGAACCTGGTCTGTTGATTTCCGTTCCAGGCGCTTCGCTTTCCGCGGGCGTGCCGGGGAGCCTCCTCGTCGCTTACGCTCCTGCGGGGTCTCCCCTGTCCCGTACTCCCGCAGGAGTCTTCGCGCCTTCCACTCCAATCAACAGAGTGAAAAATTAATCTTGAAACTCTGTACAAAAAAATAAAGAAAATCGTTCTTTTTTGGTATAATTTAGTCACTACAACCAATCTACCGGAAAGGAACGATTTTCTTATGTACATAAATTATACCACGACAGGACAATTAGTTCTACCAATGGATATAGAAGTTCTAATCCCCGAACATCATCTTTGCCGAATTGTGGATTTGGCAGTAGAAAAGATGAATCCAAACATCCTTCTTTCTCTTCATCCTGGTGGCGGCCGCCCGCCTTACCATCCCAAAATGATGTTAAAAATTATCCTTTATGCCTACGTCAATCGAATTTATTCTTCCCGGCAAATTGCTAAACAACTGGGAGAAAACATTTATTTTATGTGGCTTTCGGGAAACCAAAAACCTGATTTTCGTACAATCAATCGATTTCGCTCCAATCGTATGAAGGATGTCATTTATGAAACCTTCTTCGGAATTGTGGATCTTTTATGCCAGGAGGGGTTAGTAAAGCTTGAAGATTATTATTTTGATGGAACGAAAATTGAAGCTAACGCTAATCGATATACTTTTGTTTGGAGGAAGGCGACCGAAAAGTTCGATACAAAGCTGGATGAGAAATACAAACAGATCGTCTTATCGATTGAGGAAGTAATGAAAGAAGATGAGCAAGCTGAAAAAGAAATGGATTTTCAAGAAAAATTGGAGGCAGCTCCTGTTACCTCCGAGAAAATCCAAGAGACCATCAAAAAGGTAGAGAAAAAATTAGAACAGGAACCTACAAATCGAACCCTGAAAAAAGCAAAACGACAATTGGAAAAGGATCTTTTGCCCAGAAAGCAAAAATATGAAGAACAAAAAGCAACATTTGGCGACCGAAACAGCTATTCAAAAACGGATAAAGATGCCACTTTCATGCGCATGAAAGAAGACCACATGAAGAACGGTCAATTAAAGGCTGGTTACAATGTACAAATCGGAACGGAAGGACAATTTATCACAGGGTTCAGTCTACATCAACGTGCCGGAGATCCCGGCTGCCTAATTCCTCACTTTGAATTAATGAAAAAGTATAATCGGCCAAAACCAAAGACACTCATTGCCGATTCTGGTTATGGTAGCGAAGAAAACTATGATTATTGTGAAAAGGAAGAAATGGAAGCACTGGTTAAATACAACACATTCGATAAGGAACAAACAAAAGCTTGGAAAAATCAAATCGGTAAATTGGAGAACATGACTTATGACGAGGAATTAGACGAATGGATCTGTGCAAATAATAAACGACTTACCTTTAGTTACGAAAGAAAACGGAAATCAGAAAATGGGTATGAATCGGTGAAACGAACTTACATGTGCACAGACTGCTATGGATGCCCTTTTCAATCTTCTTGTGCAAAAGGAAAGAACACAAAAAGCATCAGTGTTTCCATGAAGAATCAGAAGCAGCGCCAAGAAGTCCGTGAAAGATTAACCTCGGAGGAAGCGAAAAAGAAGTATAGACAACGAAAAATAGAAGTGGAGCCAGTATTTGCTCAAATTAAGCACAACAGCCACTTCCAACGATTTACATTAAGAGGCCTTTCCAAAACAACGGTGGAATGGGGTCTTATTTGTGTTGCCCACAATTTGAAAAAGTGGGCAACATACACTGAAAAACAACAAAAAGTGAGGGAATAAAACAGGGGAATGATCTTCTGTGCACGAATTACAACCAATAATATCCAATAAATCATTCTAAAGAAAAAGGCTGAGCCCTAAAAAGTCGATTTTATCGACCTTTTGGGTCAGCCTCTCATGAATCGTGGCCGAAAGTAAGAGACGAATGCGAGCGTCTCATGCTTGGACATTTTTCTTCAAAAAACGGCGACCTTTATCAACGAACCGAACTGACGGCCAAACAAGCGCTATTCCTTGCGGCTCTAGGGCTGGAACCTCCTCCAAAGATTCTAGGCATCCACCCTCGCACCTAGATACACGCCCGAAGTGTGCCCAAATGCCTCCGATCCCTTTTGTATCAAGGGGCGAGAGGCATTTTGTTTGCCTAGTGACTGTCGAACTCGGGTTCGATGCAGCCATTTTTTTGTAATAATTTTGCCCCTGTCTCATGTTTTACGTAACTATAAGGGTCAAAAAGGACAGACGGGCCTTTTATCCACATGTCCACTTGTGGATTCCGTCTCGTTTCTCTTTCTCCACATGTAGATAAACCCTTCTATGAGATGCATTAGGCTGCTGCTACGAGGCTGCGCAGTTTATCTTGCTGTTTTTCCTTCACTCGCCCAACAGCCATGGCCAACATGACACAAAGGGCCAATCCACATCTTGTCTTCATTTTTTGAGGCCGCGAATCGTGTGCCGTTCAAAGCCAAACATGACATCCAGACGGCTGTTCACACGTTCGACCGCGGTGCGCTTATTATATTCCCTTTTCCACTTATAACTGGCGCGATCAATAGGGGTGAAAATGCGGTGATCTTCCGAAAGGGGGATCCGGATACCTTGGGCAACCGGACACTGGGCTTGACCTTCACATGTGATGCCATACTGTTTGGCCGGACACCGTTTCTTCAAGGTATTCCGGTCTTTTTCATACCTGCCGCAGGCCATTTCCCGCTCTTTTCCTGTGACAGGACAGTAGCAATACACTTGACCCTTGTAGTTATACGTCACATTCTCAAGTCACGCAGCATGCGAGTCTGCTCTCCGTCTTGCCACATGTTTCGAATGTCGATCACGGGTTTAATGCCATATTCGTCCCAACATTTAACGATCAACTTGGTATCGTCATAGGCGCGGTCAGCGGTGAGAATGTCAGTTTGTTTTAGGATCTCAGTCTGCCGCTCTTCCATTTGCTCCAGTAAGCGATGCCCTTCGTTGACGTCGGATTCGGATGCTTTTGTCACGGAATACATTACCGGTCATTCATAGACGGCATCGACCACTAAATGCAGTTTGTAGCCAAACCACGTGACGACTTTTTCCCACCTAGACCCGTCTTCTTTCATCCCGTGATACACTTTCTTCCCGTAGTCGGCATCGAGATCCCGACGACCGTCTGTTTTTTCATTTTTGTTCTTTCTTGAGGCAAAGGAATCGATGCCTTTACTGTCCATGGCCAGTCGTTTGCCGAAATCCGGCAGGAGGTTTTTGGCATGCTCGACTAATTGATCAAAAATCGCCTCCACTTCCGATGCCTCATCCAACACGCGTTTCAAGAATCGACTAAACGCCCAAGGGGTGGGGGCCTTTCCTTTGAAACCAGACATCGCCTGCAGCTGTCCGTTTCGGGACAGTTCGCGAAGTAGCTTGGCGTCGCTGTCATGTTGAAAGATGATACCGGCAAGCAGGGTATTCCACATGGCACGCAAGCCCCTAACATAGACTAGGATAAAGAGCTAATTTACAATAATGAAATATTTGTATAAAAGAAGCGCGACGATTACTGAAACGAGACAACCAGTACCTCTAGATACCCAAATGTTTATATTTATATTCTCCATTATCTGGTTTACAAATGTACCAATTCCTGTAGATAAAAAAATTAGTAAAATCCATTTTATTGTTAATACGAGAAATCCCTCCCTCTATAAATGTTGATATATCAACGGTTTAACCCGTTGGTGGGGTGTCAAAAAAATAATTTTCGACACGCATACTAACAATATTTTTATATTATGTGAAACTATTCCATCCTATGGGTACGCTACGCGGTCACTACTGGGTAATAATGGTAAGTAGTGCTAGAGAATGATGTGATGCACAATGGATCTCTGCGTAACTTATGATGACGTACCCTCCCATGTCTCTTGGCATCTGTGTGCCTACATTCCTTCGTTCGGTCTAGTCATAAGACAGAGGCTAGCGAAGCTCCTTAAGGGACTCAAGGTCGAATGGGAAAAAATAATGCCAGCTTCTCCGTGTCATCCTGTTGTCTAGGTCTGTTAAGAAGATGTAGAACTTTACATAGCCTCTGCGAGACTAGGGATATCCTTCATCATTCGCTGTGCGTCGAACACTTTGTGCTTGGTACAGATTCCATGTAACACTTTTAATAGCTTTCCGCATAGAACCACAATGGATTGCTTCTTGCGTAACGGATTCACCTTACGGTTTGTGTAATACTCATGTAGCTTTTTAAAGGCTTCATTATGGCGAATCATCGGCATCATCACTCGGAAAAGGAGGGAACGTAGCTTTCTTCTTCCCCGTTTGGAAATACGCTTTTGACCTTGATGCTGACCAGAGGAATTTTCACGTAATGTTAATCCCGCGAGTTTTATTAGTTGGCGTGGATCCTTTATAGTGTGAAAAGCTTCCGATTTCAGCTAAAAGATCGACAATGGTCGTATCCCCTAATCCTTGAACTGTTGTAAGCCATTCATATTCTACAGATGTTTTGACAAGTTCAACTAATGTCTGAGTAATGCTTTCGATTTCTTGTTCTAACTGGTGGTAACGACGAACGAGTGTGGCGATTTCAAAACGGGCCATCTCACGTCCTTCTGTTACTCCAATTGATTGAACCGCGACTTGAATGAGTTGTGTCGCTTTTGGTCTTTGAGGAGATTTTAACCCCTCTACCTTTCGGTAAATGTCCAATACCTCATCAGGTTGTTTCTGGTGAAGATCACTCGGGAATGGAGTACATTCAAGTACGGCCAAGGCCATCTTTCCGAATGACGGAAAAACTTGAGTGAACTCAGGAAAATAGCGATCCAACCATCGGATCATCATGTTTTTGACCGAACCTAGCTCCTCTGTCAATTTCCCTCGAAAAGTAGATCCTACTCGGAGTTCAGCTTCTTTTTCTTTTAAAATACGCGGATAGCTAAAGCGTCCATCTTTTAAGAGTCTTGCGATCACTAATGCGTCTTTACGGTCATTCTTCGTTTGAAGATTGTCATCTAATTCCTTAGAACGTTTGACATGCATTGGATTTGTTATAACGAGGGGTATCCCACGCTCTTCCAAGAAATAAGCGAGATTGAGCCAATAATGACGTGTTGGTTCTATTCCAACTAAGACTTCTGTTTTGTCATGATCCTTCATGGCCCTTAATATTCGTTGATAGAAGGACTCAAATCCATCCCGAGATTGGGATACAGAGAATGATTTTTGAAGCACACGACCACGATCATCCACAAAACAAGCGAAATGTGTACGCTTCGCAATGTCGATACCGACGACAAGGTTTTTTCAGTGACTTGATTAATTTTTTGATTTTCTATACAATTCATATGGAGTCCTCCTTGGTTAACAAATTAGGGGTCAATACTAGCAGATTGACACCCCGCATCATACCAAGAGGGCTCTTTTTGTTCAAGTCCCCGAAAACCTTCTAACAGGAATGCTCCTATAACAAGTTATTTTTAAAGAATCAGAACACATTTGCCAAATCGGGAGGAATCAAAAAAAGAGCGTTGTACAAAATCTACACCTTCTTCTAGTTGATATTCCTTATCGATGATTATTCTTGTCCCCGTTCTATTTTGTAGCTGAATTGCTCTTTCTAAATCTTCTTTTGAACCTAGGCAATTTCCCAAAATAGAAACATTCTTAACAATACTCATTTCTAATGCTCCTCTGACCACAGGCCCCGTATCACTTGGTGTGTCACTGGACAATAGTGGATGTTGATCTCGTAAACCACAAGTAACATATGTCCCACCAGTTTGTAAGTAATATAATGCATAGCCGATATTCATATCGAAAAACGGATCAAAAACATAAGTAATCTTCTGCTTGACGATATCATTTGATGTACTATTAATAGCGTTACTTACTAATTCTACGCGGCTAGGATATACTTTTTGTATTTCTTCATCACTCCACTCTGACGTTGATAAACAAAGAGGAGTGATGCCATGAGAGAGTAACTGTTGAATAATAAACAGTGATGTGTTTGACCGTGCACTTAATACTAACGGATTCCCACCATTCGTAAGTATTCCAGAGCGTCTTATCATCGCTGACGCGGTTTGGGATCCCAAAGAAAAACAGGCGGCTTCACTATCACTTAGGCTTTTTGGTACTTTTATGATCTTATTCTTATGGAGACGCAACCAACCCAACGATGCAAAATTTGTAGCTACACCGGGTAAAATTCCTTGTTTTCCGCTATCAGGGTATGAACAATTAGACATAACACGATCTCCGACCTTAAATTCATGTACGTCCCTACCGACGGCAACAATAATTGCGCTAAATTCTGATCCAAAAGGAACAAACAATCGATCAGAACCCTTGATTGAATTGTAGTTTTCAAGTAATATGGCTTTATCACGGTAATTGCATGAAAAAGCTGTCACTTTTACTAATACATATTCATGATTCTTCGGATTTTCAGTATCGAAAAAAGGCTGTTCTAATTCAACTGTTCCAAACAGTATATCTACTTGTCCAAACTTAACAATTCCTAGTTCTATATAATCCGTTGACTTCTTCTTACTCGGATTAATTGCCACTAATGAGCGCACTCAAGATCCTCCTTATATATACTTCGTTGATATGATACAGAGCTTAGATTAAGTGGAAACCAAGCAGAGTCACCATTATTATACATCTTTAACAGGAGAGCAGAATCAGCTACTCCACTCCAACCGAGAAAGTATCCCAGAAGATAGTCTCTATTCTTTTCTCCAGTATAAAATCCATGATTATTAGCTAAATCCAATACAGTTTCCCAATACTGATTTGCAAGTGATAGATACCACGAATCCCCGGTAGCTTCATATGCAAATAGTAGAGATTGAAGTACCCCAGTAGCCCCATGACATATAGATAAATCTATAGGTCCATTTTCTGGTAATGCTGTTGATTTCTTCGCTATTTCATAGAGATTTAATTGTTCGTTTAATGCTCTTGCCATTTCAGCTAGAACCATTAACAAGCCAGCATTTCCGTTACACCAACCCGCAGTATTAACAGTATTTGGAAAAGATATTTGTGAAGCCTTTTTAAAAAAATACTTACATCCTTCAATATTTTTTAAAGCATAAGATAATCTAAATTGTGCCCATATAACTCCTAAATTGCCATGTGCAATTCCATCACTAGATAACATACTCGATGGGCTTTCATTGCAAATTTTATGTTCTAAATTTTTTAGAACCCGATACGGCGTATCCGAAAATGATGCTAACATGAGACCTATACCTATCGGACCAATAAATACATCGCCACGCGGAATATTCTCTGATTGAATTTGAGACACAACTTGTTCTATTTCTTTTACTCTATTCCTATTATGGTTAAATATAAAATCCAAGGAACTAGATCCTGAAATTATTGATATTGGTGCAGATTCTAATTGTGAAGAAAATGCACTACAAAGGGATTTTAAACCTCGTTTGGCCTGATTATAAAGATTAGTGTACTTGGAACGATTAGCTATTTTTTCATACTCTGTCAGGTGCTCCAAGAGGAATAGAATACCCCCAGTATCATGAAGCGAAATAAGAGAACTAGAGTCATAGGATATAGGGATATCTCCATACACTCCTCCAATCCATCCAGTTTCAGGATTATCTATTTTGGTAGTAATTGACAAAGAACTTATTAATTCAATCAAAGGATTAGGATTATCTTTTGTCACCTTTCGCAAGACGTTTGAAAAGAGAGGAGATTGATATCCCAAATCATCTACTTTTTTATGCTCTGCCTCATGTATTCTAATATCAGAATATCCTTCTGCAATAAAGCGTTTATCAAGTAATAATCTTTTTTGTGAAAGGTTCTCTAACCGTCTTATTACATTATTTTCCGGTGACACATCAAATATCTCATTTGAAATAAAGTCCCCTGAATATAAACGTTTATCATTTGCTTTTATAGAAAAATATGGAATATCTCCATTTTTTATGGAACGGATTTCTTCTTCTAATATACTCTTGGCTATTTCAGAATCTCTAATCAACTTAGGTGGTTTTAGATATTTTAGCACTTGATTTATTGTGGCATCGTCAACTAAATTTTCTGGAAATAGGCATGCATCAAGCATAAAGTAATACTGAACTGTAGGTCTATTAATTACTCTAATTAAACATTGAATATCAGTAAATATAGAATAAATTTGCTCTCGTTTGTCCATCATCTTTTCATACCCATCTGAGTAACCGTTGAGAAAATCCTCTTGAAATGGAAGTGGATCGGGTGCTTGATTACTAGTTAACATGATTGGTACAGTTGTTCGAGTAACAGTAAGCTTTTCCCTGGCTATATCCACAGCATCAGTTCCTGGATTTTTCAATGAAAAAACCATTTCATTAGTTTTTTGTGGATAGGGTGTATTAATAGCGCCAATCAATACCTTGCGCGGAATCGTCGGTAGTTTAGCTGGAATTATTGACGTATTAGCAATTGAATAGGAAAGCATTTCTCCCATTAATCCATCGAGTGAATTACATGTACGATCGTATGCTGGTTGTAAACTAGTTTCTAAATCTACAAAATTAGGAAATACCCCATTAAAAATGATATTTTCATCATGTAAATCTGTTGATCCAAGACAGCTAAACACCGCCGCACATAAACCGAGATTATAATAAGCACTGCCGGCCTCTGATTGGCTTATGGGTGTACGCTGCACAAACGCCTGCCAACCGTACTCACCCCGATTAACTGTTTGGGCAACTGGTGAATGGTTCTGTAAAGAATCAAATTTTAGAATATCAGAAAAAAGTCTATCTATTAAAACATCAATCTCTAAAGACCGAGGCTTATATAGAATCTTTTTCGACGGTTTAAATTCAAAGCAAAGAACAACTTTTGAACCATTGTGAGGATCGGATTCAAGAGGCGTAATAGTTTGTAATTTTGATCCTCTGCTAATTAAACCTTCTGATAAGAGTAAAGTAGCATCTCTGCTAAAATTGACGCACACATCTTCGATAAAAGAACAAGTATTTTTCACTGTTTGTGTGACCATTTTTCTTAAAAACTGTAGTTGAGCAATTTTAATTACAATAATTACCATGTAAAAGAGACAAACAGGGTACCCCTTATGCCACGTGGAGCTGTTTTTTCACGGTATCAATGGGAATATTTTGTTTCGCTGCACGGTAAATGAACTCCACGAGGCTATGTCCTTTTCTCTTGCGCAGAAGATCGAGCCCATCAGAAAAATCGCTGTTCGACTCGAACATGCTGTACACGTAAGCAAGCTGCACCAAGATCCAGTAGCGTTTCACCGCCCGACGTCCGCGAACGCGGTATCCATCGAGTTTCAGCTGGTCTTTCGCTTGACGGAAAAAACATTCGATCGACCAACGCTGGGCATAGTAGCGCAAGATCTCTTCATCGCTTAGATCCCGGTCGGTGCTCAAGACGCAGTGAAGATGTTCCGATGTCATCGGCTGATCGGCTTTCCAAGCGAGCAGCACCACGGCATCATCGAGACCTTTGAGAGAGCCTTCGTAGCGATAAACCCGATAACGCTCTTCTCCCACCGTGACGAGGTGAGTGTCTTTCGGTTCGATGTAGCGGGCAAACTCCCTCACCTGAACCGCAATGCCTTTTGGATAAAGAAGCCGATTGGCCTTGAGCATTGCGATTACGTGGAATCCCTTTTTCAGACAAGCTTCCACGAGCGTTTGCGATGGATACCAAGAGTCCATCAGCACATAAACAGGACGGTGTACATCCAAAGAAGAAAGCATCTCGATCGCGAGTTCCCCCTTGCTTTTCCCAGCCGCCTTGTCGTAGAGGCGGAACGCAAAGGGAAAAGCCTGGGTCATCGTATGAACCATGAGCCAAACGAGAGAATGTCCCCAGATCGACTTTTTCTCTGTGTGAGAATAGTGCCAATCACACCCTTGAATGGCGTGCGTTGCCTGTGACGAAGGCTTGGTTTTTTGGCAAATCGTATCATCGATCGAAACAAAAAGGGGTTGATTCTCCTGTTTGGCGATGCGTTCGACACGACGAAGCATCCACTGTTGAAGTTTGCGAAGCAGCGTCTCTTCATCCCAAGGGCTTTTCGTGAAAAAATGGCTGAGTGTCGTGCGGTGGTTCGGATGAAAGCTCCAATGATGAAGATCGGTCAATGTTCCCGCAAATCCTTTGGTGGTCAGCGCATCCACGATATGAACGAGATGCTTCATGACAGGTTTTGAAAAATAAAGTGCCAACCCCAACATCGTGAAAAACTTGTGGATTCCTTGATGATGTGCTAATCTATTCATGAGACATGAACCTCCTTGTGAATAGTTTTGGTGACACATCTATTCTAATCAAGGAATCGGGTTCATGTCTCTTTTTTTGTTTGGTTGTAAATTTATGTTAGCGAATTTGCTCATCTATAGTTATTTAAATATTCTCTTGCATTCTTCGCATCAGCAATCTATCTAGCCGTTCGATATAAAAAAGATTTTTTAAACTAAAGAACTAAATAGGAGCATTCCTGTAATGAAGAAATTTGAGGTTTGAACAAAAATGAGCCTTCTTGGTATAGTACAGGATGTCAATGTATCGACTCCGAAATTAGAAAACCAAGGAGGACTCGAAATGAATTATAACCGCAATAAGAAGTTGAAGCAAATCACACCGGAAACATTGGTTGTCGGAATTGACATTGCAAAGGAAAAACACGTTGCCAGGGTCGTTGATGACCGCGACTATGAATTTGGCAAGCGACTGATCTTTGAAAACAACATAACCGGTTTTGAGCAACTGTTGGCATGGGTGTCCGAGAATCAGGAAGCCTATAAAAAAACACATGTCATCCTCGGTTGCGAACCGACCGGACACTACTGGTTCAATCTTGCGTATTACGCGAGAGCCAAGGAAATCCCGTTCGTCGTCGTGAATCAGATGTATGTAAAAAAAGCCAAAGAGCTGGATGACAACTCACCCACCAAAACGGATACGAAAGATGCCTACGTCATCGCCCAAATGATCAAAGACGGCCGATACGCCGTACCAAGCTTGCAGGAAGGCGTCTATGCCGAACTGCGCGAAGGCCTTAAAATTCGCGATCAGCTGTCCAATGATCTGCAAATCACCGAGGGGCGAATTGACAACTGGCTGGATCGTTATTTTCCAGAATTCCGTACCGTTTTTAAAGACTTGGATGGCAAAACAGCATTGTATACACTCACCCATTTTCCACTGCCGGACGAGATCACAGCCATGTCGGCGAGCAGTGGAAACTGATCGTCAAGCGGGGCGTTGGCATCAAAAAGGCAAACGAACTGCGACAAGCCGCCGAGCGTTCGGTCGGATTGACCGTCGGAACACAAATGGCCAAACGCGAATTCCAAAGTCTATTGAAACAGTATGAGCACCTTCAAGAAAGTATTGCCGACATCGATGAAGAGATTGAGCAGTTGGTCAAACCGATTCCAGGAGCCAAAGAAATGATCGCAATGAAGGGTGTCAGTGTGCTGACTGTGGCGACCTTCTTCTGTGAGATTGGAGACATCGCGGGTTATGAGCACCCGCGTCAAATCCAAAACCTTGCTAGGCTGACCTTAACCTTGCATCAATCCGGGAAATTCAAAGGGCAGACTAAAATCACCAAGCGTGGGCGAAAAAGACTGCGTAAAGCCTTATACCTTGTTGTTCGTCCGCTAGTGGTGCATAACCCGGCCTTTAAAGCCCTGCACCAGTACTACACGACGCGGCTGGATCACCCGCTCAAAAAACAAGAATCGCTCATCGCCCTAAGCTGTAAACTGATTCGTGTGTTTTATGCCATGGCCACCAAACGTTTCCAGTTTGACTGTGAAAAATTGCTTCAAGACATGCCTCAACTCTCGATGCAGGAAGCCGCCTAAAGTTAAAAGGCAAGTCACAACAAAGTCGTTCGACCCCTAAGGACATGGGAACACAATCGAAGCGCAGAGCCGAACCGTATTAATTCCATTAGGGCATAGACCCCGCATAGGAGCATTTTCGGCCTCCACCTCATGGACACGCCGAACGCAGGAATGTGAGGAAATGAACCCGCGAGACATGGGAGGGTAAGCGGCCATGAATCGTGTGGAGAAAGAAAACGCGCGATCAAAAAATATTCTGAAAACTCCTCTAGAGGAGTTTTAGATAGCCGCCCTCCAATGCATCGGAAAATTCCGAAAGAGGGGGTTCTTGCCAAGGCCCATGAGGAAACTTCGAACAAATGACCATGAAATTGTGAGAATGAACGAGAATGTTGGAGAAAATCATTTATTTCTAGAGGGAGGATTGGAAAATGCGTGTAAATTCAATTACCAAAAAATATAGTGGCTCTGTAGTTTTAAAAGAGATATCTTTTGATTTTAAACAAGGAGAAATCGTTGGTTTAGTTGGAAGTAATGGTGCTGGAAAAAGTACACTTATGAAGATCATTGCTCAAACAATTCAGACATTTGATGGATCTGTTGAAGACAATAATCATGTCGGATATTTGATTGAGGAACCCAAACTATTCAGTAATAAAACCGGGTTAGCGCATCTATCCTATTTTTCGGAAATCTATGGAAATAAATTCAAACTTAGCGAATACGAGGAACTTCTAAAGGGTCTACAATTATTTGATGTATTGAATAAAAAGGTGAAAGAATATTCTTTGGGAATGCGGCAGAAATTAGGAATTGTTATAAGTCTATTGAATAAACCAAGTTACGTTGTATTGGATGAACCAACAAACAGTATGGACATAGAAACATCCCTTGAAGTATTACAGCAATTAAGAAAAATAGCTAATGAGTGGAATGTCGGTGTCTTGATTTCCAGCCATAAGCTAGAAGATATTGAAACAATCTGTGATCGAGTCTTGTGTTTAGAAAAAGGCACTATTCTCGGAGAACAACAAATTAGTAAGAGGAGTCCGTATATTCTAAAATTAGTTTTTGATAATCCTACTGATTTAGCAACATTCATCGAGTATCAAGAGTTCGGAAGTATCATCCACTCAAGTGAAAGAACAATTCAAATTGAAACGACAGCAGAGAATTCTGATATTTTTCAATTTTTGAATCGGTTGGGAATAAGGTTAATTGATTTTACTGCTGAGAAAAAAACGCTTCGTAATGTCTATATGAGCAAATTCAGAGGTGAATATCATGAAATTAAATATTAAAAAATATGTTAGTTACAATTTAAAAGAACTATTTAAAAAGGGCCATTTGGCTGTTGGAGTGTTAGGAGCCATCGGACCAGCATTAATTATGAGTTACTTTATCTTAACAGAAACTACGCCGTTTTACATTAAACATGTCTCCAATTTTTATTGTATGTTGGGGATGTTCGCGGCGGTATTACACCCACTTTACTTTGTCAATAGGGATTACTCATCTAAGACAATCTCGTTGATTAACAACTCAAAACAAAACAGAAAAAACTATGTATTGGCCAATGTCGTTATTGCATTATTTGTGAGTTTACTTTATGTAGCATTGGGAATATGTTTACTTCTAGTTACAAAACAACTTGGAGTGCCTGGAGAATTGAAGGTTTCCTTCCTTCTAGGATTCTTTGTTAATGTCTTTCTTCTAGTGCTGACTTATTTCTTGTTCGGATATATTTTATTATTATATGATGTTCGGAGTGGTGCAGTTTATGCAATTTTGACAGCAATGCTACTTTTTCTTCCTAATATTTTGGCAAATATTTTGGAGAATATTCATAACGAATTTCTTTCAGGCTTAATCGAAAATTTTCCTGGTTACTTCTATCCAGTTATGGTTGGCTCAAACCCACTTTCGCTTCTACAGTACTTCATTGGTTGTTTCACCTTAATCGTACTTTTTGTACTCGTTCTAAATAAGAGCAAAAAAATTGAAATATAAGATTTTGTTGCAAAGTTTTAAAAGAGTCTAGACCGCCCCTTTTTTTACTGAAAGCCAGGCTACTTTAAACAAATTTTCAACTTCTCCCCATGGTGAAAAGTCGAAGAGCGAAATCTTTCTCTTCGACTTTCTTTGCGTGCGCCCGGCATGGGTGTAATCTATAGGGTGAAAGTCCCGAGCTGCGAAGGCAGAAGTAGCAGTTAGCTTAACGAGAGGGTGTCCGTGGTGACGCGGAATCTGAAGGAAGCGAGCGGCAAACTTTAAGGTCTCTCGGAACACGAACTTCATATGAGGCTAGGTATCACTGGGTGAGTTTGCACAACAAAACAAACCCCTTTCTGCCGAAGGTGATACAGAGTAAATGAAGCAGATGGATGGAAGGAAAGATTACACTCTTACCCGGGGAGGTCTGGCTGGCACGCCAAGTAACCTTGGTAACCTATCTAGTGATAGATAGCTGAACAGTCAGAAGTGAGCAGAAGTCATAGTACTCTTTCAAGCTCGAGATGGAAGAGGAAGGACTGAACAATTAAGGAGAACGAATCGCTAGGCGTTCATCTTCTGTGTGGAAGCAGACAATCCGATAGGACTTACTTGAAGAGAGGAAGTGGTGAATCCCACGGGGGACTTCAAGAGGGTGGAGCAGAAGATGGCACAAATAGAAGAATTCGTTCACGTGGAGAGGATATCAATGTTGATGGAAATGATTTGGTTACGGGAAAATCTCCTGGCGGCACTGAAACGAGTCGAACAGAATAAAGGAAGTCACGGAGTAGATGGCATGTCCGTAAAAGACCTACGAAGACACCTCTACGAAAATTGGGAATCCATTCGACAGTCGTTGAGAGAGGGAACCTTCAAGCCCTTACCCGTTCGTCGAGTCGAAATCCCGAAACCGAACGGCGGAGTAAGGCTACTAGGGTTCCTACCGTGACCGATCGTTTCATTCAACAAGCGATTGCCCAAGTGTTGACGAAAATCTTTGATCCGACCTTCTCGAACCATAGCTATGGTTTCCGCCCAGGTAGAAGGGGACATGATGCGGTAGGGAAGCAAAGGGTTATATCAAAGAAGGATATCGTTGGGTAGTCGATATAGACCTAGAGAAATTCTTTGACAAGGTGAATCACGACAAACTGATGGGGATCTTGGCGAAAACGATCAAAGATCGAATTCTACTGAAGTTAATCCGCCGGTATCTTCAATCAGGCGTGATGATCAATGGAGTAGTAATGGAAACGGACATGGGAACGCCACAAGGTGGTCCGCTTAGTCCACTTTTATCAAACATCATGCTTCATGAATTGGATAAGGAGCTTGAGAAACGTGGACATAAGTTTGTCCGGTATGCGGATGACTGTAACATCTATGTGAAAACAAAGAAAGCAGGAGTTCGTGTCATGAACTCCATTACGAACTTTATAGAGGAGGAGTTAAAGCTCAAGGTAAATAAAGAGAAATCGGCGGTAGACCGTCCTTGGAAACGGAAGTTTCTCGGTTTCAGCTTCACACTCAATAAGACTCCAAAGGTACGGATTGCGAACGAAAGTGTGAAACGTTTGAAGAACAAGATCCGTGAAATCACATCAAGGTCGAAACCGTATCCAATGGAGAAAAGGATTGAGAAACTGAACAAATATTTAATGGGGTGGTGCGGATATTTTGCCTTGGCAGAAACACCAAGTAAGTTCAAAGAATTTGATGAATGGATTAGACGAAGGCTTCGGATGTGTTTATGGAAAGAATGGAAAACCCCGAAAACAAGAGTTCGGAAACTCAAAGGATTAGGTGTTCCAAGTCATAAAGCATTCGAATGGGGCAATACACGCAAGAAATACTGGCGGATTGCCTGCAGTCCCATTCTACATAAAACCCTCGACAACTCCTATTGGTCTATTCGAAAGATATCAAGCACTACGTCAAACTTAATTGAACCGCCGTATACCGAACGGTACGTACGGTGGTGTGAGAGGTCGGGGGTTAGTCACCCCCTCCTACTTGATTAAATGAAGGCGTATTTTTAACATTCCATTTTCAAGTTTAAATAGAAGTGCTTCCATATCATAATGGTTAAAAAAGCTTCTTTTGTAATGAAAGGCATAATATTTTGTTCCGCTAAAAAAACATGATAAACTTAAAGTGAAAATAGTAATCAATTCCAATCGTTCATGGAGTAGTTTTCCTTTTAATGGGACACAATAAAAAAGGAGAATTTCTTCCGATTAAAATTATTTCTTTTTTATACTTATTTTAATTGACTAGCAATGTATTATTTATTATAATGACAAGTGTAATCAGGAGAAAGTAATTGAGAATATCCCCGTTACTTTCTCAATAAACAATATATTAAAATCAAATGGAGGGATCTGTATCATGGCAGAACGATTAGTAGGGAAGCAAGCTCCGCGTTTTGAAATGGAAGCAGTATTGCCAAACAAAGAATTTGGAAAAGTTAGCTTGGAAGAAAACATGAAAAACGGTAAATGGACTGTTTTATTCTTCTACCCAATGGACTTCACATTTGTTTGCCCAACAGAAATTACAGCCATTTCTGACCGCTATGATGAATTTGAAGATCTGGATGCTGTTGTAATCGGTGCTTCTACTGATACTGTCCATACTCACTTAGCTTGGATTAATACTGACCGTTCCGAAAATGGAATTGGAGAAATCAAATACCCACTTGCAGCTGACCATAACCAAAAAGTAGCTCGTGATTATGGTGTTCTAATCGAAGAAGAAGGTGTCGCTCTTCGTGGTCTCTTCATCATCAATCCTGAAGGTGAACTTCAATATCAAGTAGTTCATCATAACAATATCGGCCGTGACGTCGATGAAGTACTCCGTGTGCTTCAAGCACTTCAAACTGGTGGATTGTGCCCTGCAAACTGGAAACCAGGTCAAGCTACTTTGGAAGTAAAATAAGCTTAGCTTTTAACTACTAATAAGAGAGTTAATCCAGCTTTCCCCATTCGTCTGAACACCTTTCTAGCTTGAATTCTTCCGGTAGATTGGAAACGACAGCCGGTTTCTAAGTAAGAGGAATGATTTGCAAATGGGAAGCAGGATCGTGATTGGAAGGAGGCCTAACCGAAGTCGTTAGGCCTTTTTTCAAAATGAATAAGGAGCTATTCCTGTAATGAAGAAATTTGAGGTTTGAAACAAAAAGAGCCCTCTTGGTATAGTACAGGGTGTCAATGCATTGACCCCGAATTAATAATTACCAAGGAGGACTCAAGATGAATTATACGCAAAATCGTAAAATCTCGCAAATTACACCATCAACATTAATTGTAGGCATTGATATCGCCAAAGACAAACACGTCGCTCGAGCTCAGGATGATCGAGGAATCGAATTTGGAAAAAGACTGATCTTTGAAAATCGCATACATGGCTATCAAAAACTGCTTGATTGGGTTTCGAGGCATCAAAAGGAACACCAAAAAACACATGTCATTTTTGGTGTTGAGCCGACCGGTCATTTCTGGCTGAGTCTGGCCTATTTCTTGACTGCTAAAGGTTATGACTTTGTCTTGGTCAATCCTATGCATGTCAAAAAAACTAAAGAGCTGGATGATAACTCTCCAACTAAAAACGATACGAAAGATGCACGTGTGATTGCACAGCTGATTAAAGATGGGCGATACTCCGTACCAAATCTCTTAGATGGCATCTATGCAGAGCTAAGAGAAGGCGTCAAATTAAGAGATCAGCTCATCCAGCAGCTTATGATCACAGAAGGTCGTATTCAAAATCACATCCAGCGTTACTTTCCGGAGTTTTTCGATGTATTTAAAGACTGGGAAGGAAAGGCAGCTCTTTGTACATTAAGAAACTTTCCATTCCCCTCTCAGATTAAAGAAATGACATCAGAAGAAGTTCTTGCGAAATGGAAACAAGAAGTAAACCGTGGTGTAGGAATCAAACGAGCTACAAAGTTAATAGAAGCAGCGAAAAAGAGCATTGGTATCCAAATTGGTATCAAGTTTGCTAAACGTGAATTGGATTATTTACTCGATCAATATGAGCTATACAAAGAGCAATTAGGACAGTTAGATAAGGATCTGGAAGCACTTGTAGTAACGATACCTGGAGCGAAGGAAATGATCAATATTCAAGGCTTAGGTCCTACAACAGTCGCGCTATTCTTCGCTGAGGTCGGGGATATAACAAAGTATAGTCATCCCCAGCAATTAGTAAATCTGGCAGGGCTGTCATTACGTGAACATAGTTCCGGGAAGTTTAAGGGGCAAACCAAGATCACAAAACGAGGACGAAGTCGATTGCGAAGAGCTTTATACTTGGCCATTCGTCCACTCGTTGCCCATAATCCAACGTTTAAAGCCCTGCATCAATACTACACAAAGCGTCCTGATCGACCTTTGAAGAAACAGCAGTCACTGATTGCCTTGTGTTGTAAATTACTACGTGTCTTATTTGTCATTGGTCAAAAACAGTGTGAATTTGATGGTTCAAAGTTATTGAGAGGTTTGCCTCAAATCGATTCATTACAGGCAGCTTAAGGCTTTATTAAGTTCATGAAATCATTTCAGAATACCGTAATTATCTCAAATGACAAACACCAATAGTGCAGAGTTGGAGCTTATTTATTCCATACGGGCATGTGACCCAGCAAAGGAGCATATCCAACCTCCACCTCATGGATACGCAGGACGAAGGAATGTATGGAATTCAATCCGGAGAGATGTGGGAGGGTTAGCGACCGTGAGTGATGTGGAGATGATGAAGCACGGTTATACCTTATTTTTACCAAATAAATACAATTTGGTTGATAGGATGCCCCCTACCATGTAAATTATTTAAAAAAATTCAACATATATCCATTAAATGAGGTGTGTATTCTATTAAGTGTCTATGAAATTTTGAGAAAAAGCGAGTATTCGGGAGAAAAATAAACTTTATTGAGGGAGGAATATATCCATGAAATTGCGTGAACCGATGCCGGAATTAACCGGTGCAACGACTTGGCTCAACGGACAGGTGACAAGAGACCAACTTGTAGGTGAAAAACCTACTTTAATCCATTTTTGGTCTGTAAGCTGCCATATTTGTAAAGAAGCAATGCCACAAGTAAACGAATTCCGTGACCGTTATAAAGATAAATTAAACGTTGTGGCTGTCCATATGCCTCGTTCCGAGAAAGATTTGGATATCGATCAAATTAAGGAAGTGGCTGAACAACATGGAATTACACAGCCTATTTTTGTTGATAACGAACATAAATTGACAGATGCATTTCAAAACCAATACGTACCGGCTTATTATGTATTTGATAAAGAAGGAAAACTCCGTCATTTCCAAGCTGGCGGAAGTGGGATGAAAATGCTTGAAAAACGCGTGAATCGCGTATTGGAAGAATCCGAAAAAAGCGAATAAAGTGAAGCTATGATCATTAATGTAAAGTTTCATCTTCACTTAGGTCAATAGAACCAATCGGGCATTTAGCGACAGTTGTTCTGTACTTGCATGCTCAAAAATTTTAATCAGGTTGTCGGCTATATCGACAACCTGTTTATTTTTTAGATTGAATATTCCGAATAATAATTCATATATATTGAAAGGAAAAATGCATCGACACATTAACCGATCTTACTAGATCGGTTTTTATAATGAATTTTGAATGTATTTTTGTTTGTTATCGTTGTCAACAGAACAGGGATTTTTTTCTCGTCACAGTATGATTTTATGGTTTGCTTGAGCTTATTTGGGAAAGATATAAAAGAAAGCGGATTGTATGGAAATGAATTTCCAACAATGATGAAAATCATAGGATGGCAATCTGGCTGGTAAGGTTGCCATACATGTAGTAGGGAGGGGTCAAAGTGGTATTTGATAACGTCATGTTGAGCCGTCTATTAACTGGAATGACGCTTTCCTTTCATATTGTCTTTGCAACGTTAGGCGTGGGCGTGCCTGTGATGATTTCCTTAGCTGAGTTCATTGGGATCAAACGAAAGGATCCTCACTTTTTGCTGCTCGCGCGCCGTTGGGCGAGAGGATTTACGATCTCTGTTGCCGTTGGCGTTGTGACAGGTACGGCTATAGGCTTGCAATTATCCATGCTATGGCCTTCATTTATGGAAGTTGCCGGCCAGGTGATAGCACTTCCGCTGTTTATGGAAACGTTCGCTTTCTTTTTTGAAGCGATCTTTCTAGGCATTTATCTTTACACGTGGGATCGCTTTAAAAACCGTATTTATCATTGGCTGCTTTCCATACCAGTGATGGTGGGATCTTCTTCTTCGGCACTTTTTATCACGACTGTAAATTCATTTATGAATACACCGCAAGGATTTGAATTAAAAAACGGAAAAACGGTGAATATTAATCCGATCGAAGCGATGTTTAACCCTGCTACACCTTCCAAAGTACTGCATGTGATATCGTCCGGTTATGTTACATGCGCAGTGATTTTAGCCGCAATCAGCGCTTTTGCTATTTTGCGAGGAAAAAGGGGGGAATATGAAAAGAAGGCGCTGCGGATGACCATGGTATGCACGCTCGTTTTCTCTATTTTTACGGCGTTGGCGGGAGATTTATCGGCTAAATTTTTAGCGCACCGGCAACCTGAAAAATTGGCGGCGGCAGAATGGCATTTTAATACGGAAACAGGTGCAGATTTAATCATGTTTGGTTCATTGGATCGCCATCATGATGTCCATTATGAAATTCGCGTTCCAAAGATGTTAAGTTTTTTATCCGGAAATTCTGTTGATACGAAAGTAATAGGGTTGAATGATTTTCCGAAGGATGAAAGACCGCCGCTGATTATCCACTATATGTTCGATTTGATGGTTGCGATTGGTGTTTTTCTTACAGCTGTTTCTGCTCTATATATTCTCTTATGGGCCTTTAAGAAAAAAGAGTGGAACAAATGGCTGTTGTGGGCGATCGTGGCTTCCGGTCCGTTGGCAGTGCTGGCCATCGAACTAGGATGGATGTTAGATGAAGTAGGTCGGCAGCCGTGGATTTTAAGAGGGTATATGAAAGTGGCAGATGCGGCCACAAAAGGAAATGGAGTGGGTCTGGCATTTACATTGTTTGCGATTTTGTATTTCATTTTGACCATTATGTGCTGTTTTGTCCTGAGTAAAATGTTTAAAAATAATCCGGCAGAAGTGGAATTGGAACGGCGATTCCCTTATGTAGATCCGAAATAGTTTCAGCGTTGGAGTTTGATTGTTTCCGAAATGGACAGCTGATCGACAAAGTCTATTCTAAGAGCAAATATGAAGGGAGAATGCAGTGTGTTTACTCCTTTTAAAGGACTATCAGAATGAAAGTGTTACATTCAACATTTCATCATTCAGACTTATGTATGCAAGTAGAAGGGAATTGGGAAAGGAGGATGAGCAATGAGCCTAGAAATCGTTGGAATCACTGTTTTATGGACGTTTTTATATGGATATTTAATAGTGGCTTCCGTTGATTTTGGAGCAGGGTTTTTTGATTTCTATGGAAAAATTACAAAGCAGGAACATGTCATGAATGCACTCATTAGCCGTTATTTATCGCCGGTTTGGGAAGTGACAAACGTTTTCTTTGTATTTTTCTTTGTCGGCTTAGTCGGATTTTTCCCGGCGGCAGCCTATTATTATGGCACCGCTCTGTTGATTCCGGGCAGCATTGCGATTCTTTTGTTGGCGATTCGAGGTTCTTTTTATGCATTTGGAAATTATGGATCGCGAAGAAGCCTCGTTTATTCATTTTTATACGGTGCAACCGGCTTGTTGTCTCCTGCCGCTTTATCGACGACGTTGACTATTTCAGAAGGCGGATTTATAGAGGTGAAGGATCATAAAGTGCATTTTTTGGCCAATAAGCTGTTTGCCAGCCCGTATTCATGGAGCGTTGTCTTTTTAGCCATTGTTTCCGTTCTTTTTATCAGTGCTGCATTTTTGACTTACTATGCTGATCGGGCGAATGACCTTAAGGCAAGAACGTTGTTGAGAAAGTTTGCTCTCTTTTGGAGCCCTCCGACTATTTTAGCAAGCTTACTCGTATTTTGGGGTCTTAAAGTCCATAATCCTGTTCATTATGACAGAGCTCTTGATTATTGGTGGATGTTTGCCTTATCGTTAATTTGCTTTCTGACAGCTGTTTATTTTATCTACCGTCAAAAACGATTTGGCACTGCATTTATTTTCGTTATGCTGCAATTTTTCTTTGCCTTTTTTGGATATGGAGTCTCACATTTACCGTATATTTTATATCCTTTTATTACCGTGCATGAAAATGTGACCAATCCGGCAATGGGGACCTCATTAGTGGTTGCTTTTATATTCGGGCTTTTGCTTTTAATCCCGTCTTTAGTTCTGCTTATGAGACTATTTTTGTTCGATGCGGATTATGTAAGAGGGAAAAAATGAATGTGATTGAACGTAAGGATGCTATTCATAAGAATCGTTGTACTGGCTTTTAATGAGACTCAGAACAATGTCCAGAGCCCCTTTAAAACAAGCAAAAACCTCCTTTTTTGAAAGGAGGTTTTTGCTTGTTTTAAACTTCCATAATAATTGGAAGGATCATTGGGCGCCGTTTCGTTTTTTCATATAAGAACGGTGCCAAGGTGTCGGTAATTTCGTTTTTTATTTCCGACCATTGAGAAGTTTTTCGTTCCAACATTTTGTTGATATGCTTCGTGATCATCGCTTGAGCTTCGTTGATAAGATCACCGGATTCCCGCATATAGACGAATCCGCGTGAGATGATATCAGGTCCAGCAGCGATTTTAAATTCTTTCATATTGATGCTGACAACGACAATGACTAAACCTTCTTCCGATAAAATTCGGCGATCTCTTAATACGATATTTCCGATGTCTCCAATTCCGCTTCCATCAATATAGATGGAGCCAGAAGGGATTTTTCCTGCGATCGTTGCCGAATTTTTTCCAAGAGCCAATACATCACCGTTGTCCATTAGGAAGCAATTTTCTTCCGGAATACCACAATCCATTGCCAGTCTTGCATGCATTTTTTGCATCCGATATTCACCGTGGATCGGCATGAAAAATTTCGGTTTAATAAGGCGGAGCATTAATTTTTGCTCCTCCTGTCCGCCATGCCCGGACGTGTGAATATTATTCAAGGAACCGTGAATCACATCGGCACCTGCTCGATAAAGCAAATTGATGGTGCGGTTAATGCTGATCGTATTACCCGGTATTGGCGAAGAGGAGAATACGACCGTATCTCCTGGCTGAATTTGAATTTGCCGATGGGTTCCATTGGCGATTCTTGAAAGAGCAGCCATCGGCTCTCCTTGGCTTCCCGTACAAAGTATGGTGACTTTATGGGCAGGCAGGCGATTAAGCGTTTGAGTGTCAACAAATGTATCTTTCGGACAGCGAATGTAGCCAAGCTCTTGCCCGATTTCAATAGCCGATTCCATGCTTCTTCCAAAAACGGCAATTTTCCTGTCGTTTTGAACCGCTGCTTCAGTTACCTGTTGGAGACGGTGAATATTTGAAGCGAATGTGGCAAAAATAATCCGGCCTTTTACTTTTCGGAAAATAGCCTCAATGCTTTCTCCTACCCGCCGTTCCGACATTGTAAATTCAGGTACTTCACTGTTTGTGCTGTCCGATAGCAGGCATAAAACGCCTTCTTTTCCGATTTCCGCCATTTTGGTTAAGTTGGCAGGTTCACCGACAGGAGTAAAGTCGAATTTGAAATCTCCCGTATGAACGATATTCCCGGGAGGCGTTTTAACAACAATTCCGTATGAATCCGGAATGCTGTGTGTTGTCCTGAAAAAGGTGACAGACGTTTTGCGAAATTTAATCACGTCATCTTCGCGAATTTCGTGCAGTTTCGCTTGTCTTAATAGACCATGTTCTTCAAGTTTATTTCGAATTAAACCAAGAGCCAATTTTCCTCCGTAAATCGGAACATTTACCTGCCGCAGAAGATAGGGGATGCCACCGATGTGATCTTCATGGCCGTGGGTAATAAATAAACCTTTAATCTTATCTTCATTTTTGACTAAATAGCTGTAATCCGGAATGACGTAGTCAATTCCCAGCAGTTCGTCTTCCGGGAATTTGATTCCGGCATCGATAAGGATGATTTCATCTTGAAACTGTACGCCATAAGTGTTTTTTCCGATTTCGCCCAATCCTCCTAAGGCAAAAACGGCTGCTTGATCATTTTTTACAAATTTCATATATGTCTATTTCTCCACCTTGAAGTCTTCTCTTTGTTTTTCATATTCCAAATAGGCCCCTTCCAGCGGCTGAATATATTCGATACTGATGGGGCGATCTTTTAATTTTTGGCGTACATCCCTTTCAGAGTCTGCTTCTATAAACAAAGCGACTGTATTTTCGCGAGTTGGAACCTCCGTGTTTGATTCTTGATAGTAAACTTTGTAAATCAATGTACTCACTCCTTTGCCGTTTTTAGTAACTTTTTCTATTATATAAAAACTTATTAACTTTTTCATGCATTTTCATAGCGCTAAATCATTTCCAATAATTTACACGAAAAAACTGTTCATAAAGATAGCCCTCCCAAAAGAGAAGGGCGGTGCCAAAAACTAAGCGATAGACTTTTTGCGTAATAGGTCTTTCCACTGTTTTAGGAGCTTTTTTTTAAGCTTCTTTAACATAGTGGATCACTCCCTTGCCTTTATTGTACTACAAACTTGTCCAAAGGAAAAGCCGCCCTTAAGATGGCCAGCATTGTCATTTACGTCTCTCCCACATTGGTTTATATACTGTTGATAGTATATGGAATTGACCGAAAAATTTGCATTGCCCGTGTTGGAACATTTAACCTATTTGACAAAATGGTGCTTGTAGTTTACCTTAACCATCAAGTAATGATTCTATGTGAGGAGTTTGAGTGATGAGTAAAATAGTCTTTTTTGACATAGACGGCACATTGTTGGACCATGAAAAAAAACTACCCGAAAATACGAAAAAAGCGATTCAGTTGTTAAAGCAAAGCGGGGTGTACACTGCGATAGCAACCGGGCGGGCTCCGTTTATGTTTGCCAATTTAAGGGAAGAATTAGAAATCGAATCTTTTGTCAGTTTTAATGGCCAGTATGTTGTGTTTGAAAACGAAGTGATCTATCATCGGCCTTTTTCTGTTGACCAGATGGAACGGTTGGAAAAAGAGGCAAATGGCAGAAATCATCCGCTCGTATTTATGACTGACAAAACGATGAAGTCGAATATACACCATCATCGCTATATAGAAGAAAGCTTGGGCACATTGAAATTTTCACATCCGGAATACAGTCCTCATTATTATCGAAATCATGATATCTACCAGGCGCTATTGTTTTGCAAACCAGGTGAGGAGGCTTATTACGAAGAACGTTTTTCCGACTTTCGTTTTATCCGCTGGCATGAGTATTCAGTGGATGTACTACCTGCAGGCGGTTCTAAAGCGGAAGGGATTAAAAAGTTGATCGCAAAGCTTGGATTTCGTATTGAAGACGTTTATGCGTTCGGTGATGGATTGAATGATATCGAAATGCTTCAAACAGTAGGCACGGGCGTTGCCATGGGAAATGCATTGCCTCCTGTAAAAAAACAAGCGGATATCGTCACGAAAGATGTGGCCGAGGATGGAATTTATGAAGGATTAAAAAGGTTGCAGCTTATTTAAATCATCTTTCCCAAACGGCGACTGACGTCGACCTCTAAAAAAAGGTTGTACCCTTTCCATTTTGGCTATGGATGAAAAATGATCCGCAGTCTTCATGGAAAGGGTTGGCCTTTTGACAATTTGACTGTTTTTCTAAACGGAAATTTCTTTTGATTTGAACAGTAACGATTGATCTTATTTTTTCAGCGCGTAATTGCTACTGCATTGTCAATAGGTGCAAATGGATTTTCTTTATTAATATGATCGTAAAACATGATACCGTTAAGATGATCAATTTCATGCTGAAAAACAATTGCCGGTAGACCTTTTAACCGCAATTTGATTTCGTTTCCGTCCGAGTCATACCCTTTTACAGTCACTCTTGCATATCGAGGTACATAGCCCGGAATCGGTTTATCTACTGATAAACAGCCTTCTCCTGAAGCTAAATACGCTCTTTCCACTGAATGGCTTATAATTTTCGGATTAAAAAGCGCATAGCTGTAAAGTTTTTCATTTTCGTCTTCCACATGGACAGCAATCATTCTTTTGGAAACGTTGATTTGCGGCGCTGCTAGTCCAATCCCTGGCCTTAATCCGTATCGTTCGGCGATTTCCGGATCTTGGCTATTTTTTAAATACTCGATTAAACTCTCTAGTATTTTTTTATCTTCATCGGACGGCGGCAGTGAAACTTCCTCAGCGACTTTTCGCAAAGTTGGGTGTCCATCACGAATGATATCTTTCATGGTTATCATGCAAATTCCTCCTTTCGACAGAAATTTACAACTGCCGTATTTAAGTCTAACAAATGATTATTCATTTGTTAATGGTTTTGTCCCGCGCGAAAAGCGATTTCTATCCATACTTCTCAATTCTCAATGGTCGAATCAACCAATTATAATTTAATAAACGCTCACTGTCGATAAACGACCTCTAAAACCAGTATACGCTTCTAGTGAAACCAGATTTCTTCCTTGGCTCCATATATGGGCAGAAATGAGGAAGAAGTGTACAACAGCTGATTTTGAACCGGAAACAACGCCGTATTACTTCTATATAACAGAAAGATTTAAACGAACCGTGTTTATAAAACAGATTATTATATTTGAATAATACAGAAAGAAATAATGAAAGAAAAACTGCTATTTTGTTTGACTTTTTAAAGAAAAAAGGTTTAAACTAGGTTCGTAAAATGAAAATTGTACTAATGAAAATACGGAAAATGAATGGTACAGTTTGCGGTGCTTTTTCATACTTAGGCAGATTCACTCATAACCATCGTCATCGTCGGGGTTAGGAACTGTTATTTGGGGGTATTCTGTTACTAAATATGAACATTGTTATGGAAGAAAGGAAGAGGTGACACGAATGAGTGCTAAAGCAAACAAGGCACCACTTGATGTGAAGAAGAAGATAAAAGCGATAGAAGATCAATTTGAAATGTTTCAAATTTTAAATGAAGAAGGAAAGGTCGTTAACGAAGCAGCGCTTCCTGAATTAACGGATGAACAGCTTCAAGAGCTGATGCGGCGGATGGTATTTACACGCATTTTGGACCAACGTTCCATTTCTTTAAACCGTCAAGGCCGGCTGGGCTTTTATGCTCCTACGGCAGGTCAGGAAGCTTCTCAAATTGCTTCCCATTTTGCTCTCGAAAAAGAAGACTGGATTGCCCCTGGATATCGTGATGTACCGCAGATTGTATGGCATGGTGTTCCGTTATCACAAGCGTTCCTATGGTCTCGCGGACATTATATGGGAGGACAAATGCCTGAAGGAGTTCGTGCACTTCCTCCACAAATTATTATCGGTGCTCAATATGTACAAACGGCAGGAATTGCACTTGGATTGAAAAAAAGAGGAGAAAAAGCTGTAGCTGTTACATATACAGGTGACGGAGGTTCCTCACAAGGGGATTTCTATGAAGGAATCAACTTTGCGGGCGCGTTCAAAGCACCAGCTATCTTTATTGTTCAAAACAACCAATTTGCGATTTCTACGCCAAGAGAAAAACAAACAGCAGCTAAAACCATAGCTCAAAAAGGGGTTGCGGCAGGAATCCCAAGCATTCAAGTGGACGGAATGGATCCATTGGCTGTTTATGCGGCTGTGCGTGATGCAAGAGAACGTGCCGTTAACGGAGAAGGACCGACACTGATTGAGACGATTTGTTATCGTTTCGGACCCCATACAATGTCAGGTGACGACCCAACTCGTTATCGTTCATCTGAACTAGATACAGAATGGGAAAGAAAAGATCCGATTGTACGTTTCCGCAAGTTCCTTGAAGGCAAGGGATTATGGAACGAAGAAATGGAAAATGAAACAATCGAAAAAGCAAAAGAAGAAATTAAAGCTGCCATTAAAAAAGCGGACGAAGCTCCAAAACAAAAAGTGACCGATTTGATTTCTATTATGTACGAAGAGCTTCCTTATAACTTAAAAGAACAATATGAATTATATAAAGAAAAGGAGTCGAAGTAAGCCATGCCGCAAATGACAATGATCCAAGCCATCAATGATGCGTTGCGTACGGAATTAAAGAATGATGAGAACGTTCTAGTTTTTGGTGAAGATGTCGGCGTAAATGGCGGGGTTTTCCGTGCGACAGAAGGCCTTCAAAAAGAATTTGGAGAGGAACGGGTATTTGATACACCGTTAGCGGAATCCGGAATAGGCGGTTTATCCATTGGGCTTGCTCTTCAAGGATTTCGTCCTGTTCCTGAAATCCAATTCTTTGGATTCGTCTATGAAGTAATGGATTCCCTGAGCGGACAAATGGCTCGTTATCGTTACCGTTCCGGCGGGAAATTTTCTATGCCTATCACCGTTCGCGCTCCTTTCGGCGGAGGCGTTCATACACCAGAATTGCACGCAGACAGTTTAGAAGGGCTGGTAGCCCAACAACCTGGTCTGAAAGTGGTGATCCCTTCCACACCTTATGAAGCGAAAGGGCTCTTAATCTCAGCCATTCGTGATAATGATCCAGTTATATTCTTGGAACATATGAAACTGTATCGCTCTTTCCGTCAAGAAGTTCCTGAGGGTGAATATACGATTCCGCTTGGGAAAGCAGATGTGAAGCGTGAAGGAAAAGACATTTCCATCATCGCTTATGGAGCAATGGTACATGAAGCATTAAAAGCTGCTGAAGAACTGGAAAAAGAAGGATACTCTGCAGAAGTAGTTGATTTAAGAACGGTCAGCCCTCTTGATGTGGAAACGATAGTGGCTTCCGTTGAAAAGACAAATCGGGCGATTGTTGTTCAGGAGGCACAAAAACAAGCAGGTATAGCTGCAAATGTTGTAGCGGAAATTAATGAAAGAGCTATTCTCAGCTTGGAAGCTCCTGTTCTTCGTGTAACTGCTCCGGATACTGTATATCCTTTTTCACAAGCCGAATCGGTATGGTTGCCGAACTTTAAAGACATTGTCGAAACT
The DNA here is from genome assembly GCF_038007225.1 of Bacillus sp. FSL W8-0102. Lineage (NCBI taxonomy): Bacteria > Bacillati > Bacillota > Bacilli > Caryophanales > Bacillaceae > Bacillus > Bacillus sp. FSL W8-0102. The sequence continues at coordinate 2,417,914 of NZ_JBBOWT010000001.1, read as the reverse complement.
GCTAAAAAAGTGCTCGAATTTTAATGGATGACCGTTATGAGGATGGGTTATGCTCCCCTCTTTTACGGAACTAGACAATTTTTAGGAGGGTGAATACATTGGCATTTCAATTTAAATTACCGGATATTGGTGAAGGGATTCACGAAGGTGAAATCGTTAAATGGTATGTGAAACCTGGAGATAAAGTAAGTGAAGACGACGTACTTTGTGAAGTGCAAAACGACAAAGCAGTGGTTGAAATTCCTTCTCCGGTGGATGGAACGGTAAAAGAAATCCTTGTTGAAGAAGGAAATGTTGCGGTTGTTGGAGATGTATTAATCACATTTGATGCGGAAGGTTACAGCGATGACAATGCATCAGAAGAAAATCAAGGATCAAAAGAAGAAACTCCTGCTGAAAAATCTCAAAACGTACAAGAAGCAGCAGCAAAACAAGAGGCTCCTCAGCCTGCTGGCCAACCTGAAAAAGTGGATTCCGATCGTCGTGTAATCGCGATGCCATCCGTTCGTAAATATGCTCGTGAAAAAGGCGTGGATATTCGTCAAGTAACTGGTTCCGGAAAAAATGGACGCGTATTGAAAGAAGATATCGATCAATTCTTAAGCGGAGGAGCACAACCTGCAGTTTCAGAACAAACGACAACAGAAGAAAAAGCTGTCGAAGCAGCCGCTCCAGCCCAAACCGTCGTTTTGGAAGGAGAATTCCCTGAAACTCGCGAAAAAATGAGCGGAATTCGCAAGGCGATTGCAAAAGCGATGGTTAATTCCAAACATACTGCTCCACATGTGACTTTAATGGATGAGGTAGATGTAACCAAACTTGTTGCTCACCGCAAAAAATTCAAGGAAGTGGCAGCTGAAAAGAATATCAAGCTTACATTCCTTCCTTATGTAGTTAAAGCACTCGTGAGCACATTGCGTGAATTTCCAGCTTTAAATACATCTCTTGACGATGAAGCAGGGGAAATCATCCATAAACATTATTACAATATCGGTATTGCAGCTGATACAGAACGCGGCTTGCTTGTTCCGGTTGTAAAACATGCGGATCGCAAATCGATATTTGCTATTTCTGCTGAAATACAAGAACTTGCTACAAAAGCCCGTGAAGGAAAACTTTCTCCAGATGAAATGAGAGGAGCCTCTTGCACAATCACGAATATCGGTTCTGCCGGAGGACAATGGTTTACGCCTGTTATCAATCATCCAGAAGTAGCTATTTTAGGAATTGGAAGAATTTCTGAAAAACCTGTAGTTAAAAATGGTGAAATTGTAGCCGCACCTGTGTTAGCATTATCATTGAGCTTCGATCATCGTATGATTGATGGAGCTACCGCTCAATATGCGCTGAACCATCTGAAGCGTCTATTGAACGATCCAGAATTATTACTAATGGAGGCGTAATCAAAATGGTAGTAGGAGATTTCCCAATCGAAACAGACACTATTGTCATCGGCGCAGGTCCTGGGGGGTACGTCGCTGCAATCCGCGCTGCTCAACTAGGGCAAAAAGTAACCATCGTTGAGAAAGAGCATGTGGGGGGCGTATGTTTAAACGTCGGCTGTATTCCTTCAAAAGCGCTGATTTCAGCCAGCCACCGTTATCATGATGCGCTGCATTCCGATTCTCTTGGAATTAAAGCGGAAAATGTGACAGTTGACTTTTCCAAAGTACAATCTTGGAAGGGAAGCGTTGTCAAAAAATTAACGGGCGGCGTTTCAACCCTTTTAAAAGCAAATAAGGTTGAGATTGTAAAAGGTGAAGCGTATTTTGTCGATGCGCACACTGTTCGGGTGATGGACGAGAAATCAGCCCAAACATATACATTTAAAAATGCGATTATCGCAACAGGTTCTCGTCCGATCGAAATTCCGGCTTTCAAATTTTCAAAACGCGTGTTAAATTCTACTGGAGCCCTTGCACTTGAAGAAGTTCCTGAAAAATTGGTTGTCATCGGCGGAGGATACATCGGAACGGAACTTGGAAACGCATTTGCCAACTTTGGAACAAAAGTGACGATTCTTGAAGGCGGCGACGAAATTCTTCCTAATTTCGAAAAACAAATGTCTTCCATTGTCAAACGCAATTTGAAGAAAAAAGGTGCTGAAATTTTTACAAATGCGTTGGCAAAAGGTGTCGAAGAAAAAGAAGATGGCGTCGTAGTTACGTATGAAGTAAAGGGAGAAGAAAAAACGATAGAAGCTGATTACGTACTTGTAACAGTGGGCCGCAGACCTAATACGGATGAATTAGGACTTGAGCAAGTCGGCATTGAATTAACAGAAAAAGGTCTTATCAAAATTGACAAACAATGTCGTACTAATGTTCCAAACATTTATGCTATCGGAGATATCGTTCCGGGGCCACAGCTTGCACATAAAGCTTCTTATGAAGGAAAAATAGCAGCTGCAGCTATTGCTGGACAGCCGGATGAAATTGACTACTTAGCTATTCCTGCAGTTGTATTCTCGGATCCCGAACTAGCAACAGTAGGATATACTGAACAACAAGCGAAAGACGAAGGAATCGAAATTGTGGCCGCTAAATTCCCGTTTGCAGCAAATGGACGGGCTCTGTCGCTTGACAGCACGGATGGATTCTTGAAATTAATTACCCGCAAAGAAGACGGTCTTGTCATCGGTGCTCAAATTGCGGGACCTGGAGCTTCGGATATGATTGCTGAATTAGGATTGGCGATTGAAGCTGGTGTAACAGCAGAAGATATTGCCATGACTATTCACGCTCACCCGACATTAGGGGAAATTACGATGGAAGCTGCAGAAGTGGCTTTAGGCACACCAATTCATATTGTCAGATAATCTGTTCGGATAAACCCTTAGCACGGTTCAATGTGCTGAGGGTTTTCTCTTTTTTCTAGAGGTTTTAATGAAATATCGTTTTTCCGTTCATATAATAAAGTAATACAGTCGAGAGGGCGTAAGTATCAGTATGTAACAGAAAAGAGTGGACGAACATGGCATTTTATTTCGTTTTTTTGCTGCAATTAATCATTTGGAGCGGTTACATGTTAGCGACGTGGTTGTCTGAAGGTGACCGTGCTCGCTTTCAATGGTTGATGTTTTTGGTTTTTCTCTATTTGGGGATTTTAGTGGCGAAAAAATTTATTCCTTCCAATAAGAATGTGATATTAGTTACAATCTCTAGTCTAGCGGCATTTGTGCTTATCCAATATGCTCTGGATATAGTGTTTCAAACTCCTTTTACACTATGAAACACATAAAGGGTCTACACATTTATTTTTAATATGACATACAAAATAGGCTTGAAAAAATAAATGTGTTATATTATTATAGATACATAGAGATGAACCGTTTACAAACTTACACGAAAGGAAGTTGGAAGATGGGGACCATTGTTTGCAAGTCCTGCCTATCAACCATTGATCATTTTGAAGATGAAAAAGTAACCGTTTTATATTCTGATTGTGGCTGCAACGAAGAAGAAGAATTGGACGACTAAGTCATATTCCCTTCTAATTTCAGTTTTTCATTCATTTATCATCATCACCTTTACTTTCACATAGAATGCCCGGCATATTTTATGCTGGCTTTTTTTTGCCCATTTTTCTGCTATGTGGTGGAAATTGCTTTGGCTGAAATGCTTTAACACAGTCTGCCGACCTAATTTTAAAAAGAAAACGTTTATGACTATGGTACGACCTAACGCTATTTACAAATTTCACTATACATTTTTCCCAGTCAAGCTAAGAGGTTAAGCTGATGGTGCCGGCGAATTTTAAATCAACGATACAATAGATGAGAGAAATGTGGACAGGAACGTCATTTCCATCTGTTCAAACAGAAACAAACGGATGTGAAAACGATCGATTGGAAAATGGATTTCTTTAAGTGGGGGTTTTTAAAGGGGGTTTTTTTAAAAACGGAAGGCATTTCACCTTCCGTTTTTAAACGCTGATCATTCAGAAAGGAAATGAATGGACTTTCATAATAGTCGTCATCCAATACCGAAATTTATCTTTTTCGGGGTCCATTGTCGCATAAAGCAGCTATCGTTTTGACGTTATTTACGAATTATTATGCTGCTGTCTAATTGGCGGCTGTTTAATAAATAGCCGTTTTTCAGTAAAGTGAAGGTCCATTTGAAACTGAGGTTGAATCTACCGTATAGCTTCGAATTCTTTGATGACTCTTAATGTTTTTAATTCCGGGTCTTCCGGGCCTTGGACAGGCAACCCCGCTTCCATGTTTTTTCGAATATAGGCTAAATTTTCTTCTGTAATAATTTCTCCGGGTATGAAAATAGGAATACCTGGAGGATAGACCATCACAAATTCAGCTATGATCCTACCCGCTGATTTTTCAAAAGGAACGATTTCTGTCTCCGCGTAAAAAGCATCCCTAGGGGTTAGGGCAAGATGGGGAATATCCGGCAGTAATACTTCTATATGCTTTTCTTCCGCATCATGTTGAAACGTTTCGGATAAATGTTTGAGCGCATTGACTAATATGGTTCCTTCTTTTTCTGTATCGCCGGGTGTAATGATGCAAAGGATGTTATATAAATCGGATAGCTCCACTTCAATTTGATAAACCTCACGGAGCCATTTTTCGGCATCATGTCCGGTGATTCCTAAATCTTTTACGGAAATAGTCAGTTTCGTCGGGTCGTAATCAAAAACAGCTTCTGAGTCGAGAATTTCTTCGCCTACACAATACAAATATGGAATTTCATTTATTTGTTTACGAATGTTTTCTGCTAATGCGATCGTTCGGTCTAAAAGTTCTTTTCCTTCGGTCGCAAGACGTTTCCGTGCGACATCCAATGAAGCGAGCAGCAAATAAGAAGTTGACGTTGTCGTCAACATGCTCATGATCGATTGGACTTTATTAACGGAGACTAATCCTTCCCGAATGTTTAAGATCGAGCTTTGTGTCAAAGAACCGCCTAATTTGTGGACGCTCGTAGCCGCAAGATCTGCCCCGGCTTGCATGGCCGAAATAGGCAAATCGTCATGAAAATGAATGTGGGCGCCATGGGCTTCATCCACTAAAACGGGAACGTTGTAAGAATGGGCAATCTCTACAATTTTCTTTAAGTCTCCGGAAACGCCGAAATAAGTAGGATTTATGACTAAAACCCCTTTAGCGTCTGGGTGTTGTTTTAACGCTTTTTCCACTGCATCGGCAGTAATACCGTGTGAAATACCGAGACGGCCATCAATTTCCGGGTGGATAAAGATCGGAACAGCACCGGAAAAAATGATAGCGGACATGATAGATTTATGAACGTTTCTAGGAATGATGATTTTATCGCCAGGTCCACAAACGCTCATGACCATTGCCATAATGGCGCCGCTTGTTCCTTGAACGGAAAAAAAGGAATAGTCTGCTCCGAATGCTTCGGCTGCCAACTTTTGCGCCTGATGAATCACGCCTTTTGGATTATGGAGGTCATCAAGTGGGGCAATATTAATCAAATCAATGGATAACGCATTTTCGCCGATAAATTCTCTGAATTTCGGATCCATTCCCGCTCCTTTTTTATGGCCGGGAATATGGAACTGTACAGGATTTTTTTTGGCATGCTGGACTAATGATGTAAACAATGGTGTATCAAACTGGGACAATTCAACAATCACCTCTTCATGTAAGCTAAAACAAATGAATTATAGCATGGGAGTTGGGATTTTCCTAGTTTTATTTGTAACCAATTGTGAAAAGAAAAAGGACTTTGAAGGTAAAAGTAGAATAAATAAGTGTCGGGAGGGATTAACTTGAATTGGGAAACTCGTGTAACAAAATTGTTAGGGATTCAATACCCGATTATACAAGGCGGATTAGCCCATCTTGCCTATTCTGAACTGGCAGCCGCCGTTTCTAATGCTGGTGGATTAGGTCAAATTACGGCCATGTCGTTAGAAAAACCGGAAGATTTACGGGAGGAAATTCGGAAGGTAAGAGGATTAACTGATAAACCATTTGGAGTCAATTTTGCAATTGGGCAGCACAATCGTTCTTTTTCACATTTTTTGGAGATTGCTGTAGAGGAAAAAGTGCCGGTCATCACCATGACAGGCGGCAATCCTGCCCCTATTTTCGATCAGCTTAAGGGAGTAGATGTGATTAAGCTGGTCTTAGTGGCGGCTGTACGACAGGCGCAAAAAGCGGAAGAACTTGGCGCCGATGCAGTCATGGTCGTCGGCCAAGAAGGTGGAGGGCATTTAGGAAAGAATGACATCGGAACATTCGTATTGACGCCAAAAGTGGTTGACAGCGTCAGCATCCCGGTCATTGCGTCAGGTGGAATTGGCGATGGCAGAGGGCTTATGGCTGCTCTCAGTCTTGGAGCTGAAGGTATTGAAATGGGTACAAGGTTTATCGCGACAAAAGAATGCGTCCATGCCTCCGAATTATATAAAAACTACCTTATTCAAGGGACTGAAAATGACACAGTAGTGATTAAACGAACTTTAGGTGCGCCTGGAAGAGCCATTAAAAACAGCTGGACAGAAAAAATTTTAGAAATCGAAAAACAAAATGGGGGCTATGAACAGCTGAAAGATTACATAAGCGGTGAAGCCAATAAGCGTTTTATATATGAAGGAAAAGCGGATTCCGGCTTTGCTTGGGCCGGGCAAGTGATGGGATTGATCAAGGACGTTCCGTCTGTCAAAGAGTTAATAGAAAGAATGATTGGAGAGGCGGAGGACATTCGCCGAAAATGGGCATACTAAAGTTAGCAAAACAGAATAAGCAGGTGGAATAATATGAAGGAATATTCTTATCCGTTTTCATTTGATTGGTCCACTCAGGAAGTCATCGATGTGATCAAATTTTTTCGAGCTATTGAAGAAGCTTATGAGAAGGGAATTGAACGAGAAGAGCTGATGGCTGCTTATCGCCGCTTTAAAGAAATCGTTCCGAGCAAATCGGAAGAAAAAAAGCTTTGCAACGAATTTGAAGAATCGAGCGGCTATTCTTCTTATCACGCCGTCAAAAAAATGAAAGCTTTAAAACCGGGCGATAAGGTGTTCATGGACCAAAAGTAGTCATAACAAAAGGGCTAGGCGTCCATTCTACCGTTTTAGATCCTGCAACTTTGGTAGAAGGGGCTTAGCCCTTTGTAGTGATGTTAAACCTATCGATCATGAGGTGTTTGTCCATCTTAGGGGATTTGAAAGGAATCATTGAAAACTTTTGCGTGATGGGGTCTCCTTTTTTCTCGTCTGAAATAAACAGATTTACCGCAACATCATTATGTAAACCGCGTTTTCTTAATCAGAATAAGCAGTTTTACTGTTATTTTAGCTAAAGCCGAACAATCCTGGTTCGTATGGATGCGGCACACTATTTGTCAGGTGAAATCGCCATTTGTCTGTGTGCCAGTTTGTACAGAGGGATTAATTGTACAAAGACATCCTCAATCGTATTCAAAAGGTCTGTGCTGTTTAAATGTACGGCTTCATCTTTGGGTATATGCAAACCGCAAAGAGCTTCCGCTTTTTTGACGAATTGGAGTCTTTCAAACAATTGAACCAGTTGTTGGTCGGACAATTCGTTCGATTGGATGGCATTTGGTTTCGTGTGATCATCGGACCATACAAAATGCGAAGGGATCCGTTTTCGAATCGCAGATATTTCATTTTGAAAAGAAGCGCCGATCTGATCTTTATTGGGAGCTTCATTTATGACAGCGAACCAGATAAATAAATGCGTTTCCCAAAGGCCGATTTGAAAATGAGGGAGTTTTTTGTATCCACGTTTACTTGAAGAAAAAGCAACCCATGTATCATTGGGCGGGTTGATGGTACGGCGGGCATGCTTTGCCACATGATAATGCATTTCATCTCCCGTTAAGGTGCTAAGCGTCGGTGCAAAGTATTTCCCTAAAAATTCGAGTTTTGGACGAACGAGTCTTTTGATCGCCTCCATTCGGGCATCCAAGCCAGGAATTTGAAATACTTGAAAATCTTCATTCGAAAAACCGGTAAAATTCATCTTTGTCCCTCCTTAAAGATTGAACATATTTTATCATAAAGGGCTTTGAAAATTAAATTTTCTTTTAGGCAGCGAGACATTTTTGTTACAAGTTATCATACCATTTCATATGATGTACTAATCATAAGTTGATTTCGAGGGAGTGTTTCTTCAATGAAACATTTGGTGAATGACTCGAAGAAAAAGAAAACACAAGAAAAGTTGGCCGTTATTCGTATGGAATTGGATTATGAATTAGCCGTTCTGTTTGAAGCTATGGAGCAAAATGATAAAGAAAAGATGGACAAAGTGAAAACAAAATTACGAGCTTTGCGTGAAGAATTGGTGCGGTTAGAATCGTTGCTGTGAAAAAACAGGGAAGATAAAAAGAAAAGAAGGCGGACCCGAAACGAGAGTTTAAAGGTCTTTTTTTGTGAATTTCACAACCGACATTTTTCCTTTTAAAGGAGTGATAATTAAAAGAAATGAATGCTATGGAGTTCTGATTGAAAAAATAATTTTAAAGAAATGAAGATTGAAAGAGTGAGAGCAGCCGTCTAATATTTGGTAAGATAGAAATAACCTGAATCCGTGACAAAACATCTTTACAATGGTCGCAAACCGTTGATACGATAAGGAAAAACGACGTTGACGATTCTTCATCAAGTAGGTGATGTGATGAAAGATTTCCCGATTCGGTTTGTATTGACAGATGAAGCGATTACCCCAAGTGCTGGGCTTGCTCTCGTTGGCTACTTACTCCATCGAACGAAACTGGATAAACGGGTAAACGCACTTCGGCTTCCAACGGTTCGTCGAGAAGTGCACATTTCCCATAGCGATGTCATTCGCTCGATGATTGGCTTGCTTGCCACAGGAAAAACGGATTTCGATCATATCGAAGCGTATCGTCAGGACGATATCTTTTCGGCATCGATGGGGATTCAGCACGTGCCTTCCTCTCCAACCTTGCGACAACGACTCGATCAGCTCGCTTGTCTTCCGATGACCGAAACGATTCTTTGGGAGGAGTCCATACGTCTGTTGATTCAACGACATGCCACTTTGTCCCCTTGTTGGACCAAAGGAAAGACGACATGGCTTCCCCTTGATATAGATGGTTCCCCATTTGACAACTCCGATACGAAAAAAGAAGGAGTCAGTCGAACGTATAAAGGATTTGACGGTTTTACACCGTTGTTTGCGTATGCAGGGAAGGAAGGGTATCTCGTTCATGCCGAGTTGCGTCCAGGGAAACAACATGTGCAAGACAACATGCCCTCGTTTTTAGTCACCGCTATCCGTCGAGCTCGTCAACTGACTTCATCTCGTCTGCTTGTTCGCATGGATGCAGGAAACGATGCAGAAGCGAATGTGCACGTATGCCTAAAGGAAGACGTGGACTTTGTCATCAAGCGAAACTTACGCCGAGAATCGAAAGCGCTTTGGTTCCAGATCGCTTCGCAAAAGGGCAAACGTGTCGATGATGGACAAAGCGAAGGAGTACAAACCTATGAGCTATGCCTTCCACAGAAGGCAGCGATCGATGGAAACACGTATACGTACGTTCAAGTCACCCAAGTAACGGAACGGACGATGGAACGCAATGGACAGCTGATGCTCGTTCCTGATTATGAAGTGGAAAGCTATTGGGTGCGGCTCAAAGGATACGAGCATGTTCGAATGAGCGATGTGCTCGCGTTGTATCATGACCATGCGACATGCGAACAGTTTCATAGCGAACTGAAGAGCGACTTAGATTTAGAGCGGCTTCCATCTGGGAAGATGAAAACGAATGCGCTCGTGTTGGTCATGGGAGCCTTCGTTTACAATCTTCTTCGTCTGATTGGACAAGATCTATTAAGCGATCCGAGACATCCGTTGCACCACAAAGTGAAACGCCGCCGCATCAAGACGATTATTCAGACGGTGATCACGATGGCAGGGCGACTCGTCCGTCGATCACGACAGATCTGGATGAAACTGACGCGAAGGAGTGGCTATAGCGAGCCCCTACTGAACGTCTATCAGAAATGGAGAGAGGCAAGATAACGAACGAATGTTCGGGCACTAATGTCCAACGTCACTCCCTGTGCTTTTTTGTCTATTTTTTTGGTTCGTATACCTAAAAAAGAGATTTGTTCCATTTTCGGAAATAGAGATGACATAGGTCATAAGCATAAAAAGGGTTTTATGGATTATCAATCCATCAAAATTACAACAAAATCAAAGTCGATTTCAATTCATCACGGATTCAGGAATAACATATGCATTTCCCGGGTGAAGATCAACGAAAGAGGAGATTGAAGAGGTGATTTGCGGGGCAGGAAACCTTTGATATTCTAATCGCTTGCCATGAGGAAAAGATCGTTTTTCATAAATATCCATGATAAATGACAATGATGACAGATGTATCAGTTAAGAGGGCTTAAACAGTTTTAAATAACTTATAAAAAGTTATAAAATTTTTATTGACTTTATAATTTTTTCATGCTATATTTAATTTAAGGAGGAATATAGCATGAGATATTATAGCATTCATGAATTTTCCAAATTAATCAATCGAACGCCACAAACTTTAAGAAATTGGGACAAAAGTGGAAAATTAAAACCACATCATACTGGCTCAAACGGCTATAGATATTATTCTCACGATCAACTTAAAGAGGTACTTGGTATTAAAGAAACTAGTCAAAAAGTGGTTGGTTATTGCAGAGTTTCTTCTAATAAACAAAAAGATGATTTGCAAAGACAAGTTGAAAATATGAAAAAATATTTAGAATCGTTAAATGTTGAATATGAAATCATTCAAGACATTGGTAGTGGGATTAATTACAAGAAAAAAGGTTTGCGTCAACTAATCAAAATGATAAATAACAAAGAAGTAGATAAAATAGTAGTATTCCATAAAGATAGGCTTCTTAGATTTGGTTTTGAATTGGTTGAGTATATGGCAAACCTTAATGGGTGTGAGATTGAAGTTTTAGATAGCACTGAAAAAACAGATGAACAAGAACTTGTAGAAGATTTAATACAGATTGTTACAGTATTTAGTTGTAGATTACAAGGAAAACGTGCTAATAAAACTAGAAAGTTAGTAGATGAATTAATTGAGGAAAATGAGGAGTTGCTAAATGATAAAGTCAATAAAAGTGATGTTGAAACCAAATAATAAGCAAAAAACTAAATTATTTCTATATGCGAATACAGCTAGATTTGCTTATAATTGGACAATTGCAAAGCAACAAGAAAATTATCAAAATGGTGGTAAATTCATCAATGATTCAACTTTGAGAAAACAGTTTACTCAAATGAAAAATCTTGATGAATTTAATTGGCTGAATAATGTAAGTAATAATGTAACGAAACAAGCTATTAAAGATGCTTGTGATGCTTACAAACGATTTTTTAAAGGACTATCAAAATATCCAAAATTTAAGAGTAAAAAGAAATCTACACCCAGTTTTTATCAAGACAATGTGAAAATTAAATTCACAAAAACACATGTAAAAGTAGAAGGATTTGCTTCAAGTAAGAAGTCGAATAAACAAAAGATAAATTGGATTCGATTAGCAGAAAAAGGACGTATTCCATTTGGTGAAAATGTTAAGTATATGAATCCTCGATTTACATTTGATGGTTTGAATTGGTGGGTATCTGTTGGAATAGAAACAGATAGTGATTATTCTCCTTCAAAAACAGAAGGGATAGGTATTGACTTAGGAATAAAAGATTTAGCTGTTTGTTCTGATGGTAAAGTTTATGGAAATATTAATAAAACAAAAAGAATTAGGCAACCCGTGGTGCTAGATAAAACTCAGACAAGCATAAAAATAGCCCTTGCTGGCGGATCTCCAGTAGAATGAAAGTGTCACCCAACATTCGAAAGGAGAGATCCCCCATGCAAGAGCACTTTCATTTTACTACAGATCCAGCCAAACTTCAAAAACAATATGCCGCTATTTTCTGTTTTGTTTCTGCCCAACTGTCGTTGATTCAAATGTATCTTCATCGCCGCAACCGTCACTTGGTCAAGCAAGAAGACGAAGTGGTCATGGCGGTTCACCTTTTGGGGAAGCTGCTGGGCTTTTCTTCCGAACGAGCCTGGCATCGTTTTGTCACGGGAAATTTGTTCACAAACGGCTCGTTTCTTGAACGCTCCCGATACAACCGCCGCTGCCGAGCGCTTGGTTTCGCCATCAAATGGATCCGTCATGAGCTGGCGAAACGTGGCCAACACCATGCTTATGCGGTCGTCGACAGCTTGCCTCTTCCGTTGTGCCATCCCGCAAGAATGCAGCGCGTCAAGCGGTTTCGAGGGATCGCGGATATGGGGTATTGTGCTTCCAAAAAGCAATGGTACTACGGTTTCAAGCTGCATCTTCAAGTGACCAATCAAGGGCTGGCCATGGGCTATGTCGTGACGGAAGCGTCCTGCCACGACGTCAAAGCCGCTGAAACGGTGATGACTCAAATCCCTCATCCCTACAACTTTGGGGACAAAGGGTACATCAGCCACGCTCTTCGAGAAAAGCTGTACGAAGAACACCAAGCCGCGTTCTGGACACCGTCTCGACACAATCAAAAGCACGGCCCATCCAAGGCATGGGAAGAATGGATCAGGAAAAAACGCAAAGTCATCGAGACGGTGTTTTCGATTCTCGTAGACCAATACCGGATCACCGACATTCGAGCGAATTCCATTGCCGGGTTTGAAGTGGCACTCGATGGCATCTTGTTGGCTTATTCCTTGGTCACACTAGGGCTGGTTGAGCGCTGACACTCAACTAGCACCACGGGTTTAGGCAATTAGAAAAGAAAAAGCGCAGGTTGCAACGTAAAATTTCAAGAAAATATGAAAAAGGAAGGGAGGGAAACCGTTACAGGAAAACCAACAACATTATAAAAAGTGAAAAGCAACTTTTAAAAGTTTCACGAAGACTAACGAATATTCGTCATAACTACATACATCAAATCACTTCTGAAATCGTAAACAGAAAACCAATGTTTATTGTTTTAGAAGATTTGAATGTAAAAGGTATGATGAAAAATAAACATTTAGCTGAATCTGTTCAACAACAGTGTTTCCATGAATTTAGAACTGTAGATGAGCATTTTTCATTACAATAATTTCCATGGTTAGAGAGACAAACAGGGTACCCCTTACGCGATACGGAGCTGTTTTTTGATCACATCAATGGGAATATCTTGCTTTGCAGCGTCATAAATGAACTCGACGACGCTGTGGTCTTTCCGCGACCGAAGAAGCTCCAGCCCGGTGGAGAGGTTTTGTCGGGATTCGGCGATGCTGTACACGCAGGCCAACAGCACCACCGCCCAATACCGTTTCACCGCCCGAATGTGGCGAACGCGGTATCCATCCAGCTTCAGTTGATCTTTCGCCTGCCGGAAAAAGCACTCGATCGTCCAGCGCTGGGCGTAGTAACGCAAGATGTCTTCGTCCCCGAGTTCCCGGTCGGTGCTCAAGATGCAATGAAGATGTTCCGGCGCCATCGGCTGATCCGCCTTCCAAGCCAGTAGCACCACCGCGTCATCGAGGCCATGGATGGCCCCCTCATAGCGATACACGCGATAACGCTCCTGCCCCACCGTGACGAGGCGGGTGTCTTTGGACTCGATATAGCGGGCGAACTGCTTGGCTTGGATGGCGATGCCTTTCGGGTAGAGAATCCGGTTCGTCTTGAGCATCGCGATGACATGGAATCCCTGTTTCAAGCAGGCTTCAATGAGCTTTTTGGACGGATACCACGAATCCATGAGCACATACACCGGCTGAGCCCGCTTCACCTTGAGCGAGGAAAGCATCTCGATCGCCAGGTCGATCTTGCTTTTTCCCGCTTTCTTGTCATACAGGCGGAACGCAAATGGGAACGCCTGCGTGAAGGTGTGCACCATCAGCCAAACGAGCGAATGCCCCCAGACCGATTGATGATCTTTATGCGAGTAGTGCCAGTCGCACCCTTGAATGGCGTGCGCAGCCCGTGACGAAGGCTTCGTTTTTTGGCAAATCGTATCATCAATCGAAACAAAAAGGGGTTGATTCTTCCGTTTGGCCAGTCGTTTGACCTGGGAAAGGATCCACTCTTGAAGCTTCCCAAGCAGCCTTTCCTCGTTCCAAGGGCTTTTCGTGAAAAAGTGACTGAGCGTCGTTCGATGATTCGGATGAAAGCTCCAGTAATGAATATCAGTCAATGTTCCCGAGAATCCCTTGGTGGTCAAGGCATCGACGATATGAATGAGATGCTTGATGACCGGTTTGGAAAGCTGCAGCGTCAACCCCAGCGTGAAGAAAAACTTGTGGATTCCTTGGTGATGTGCTAATCTATTCATGAGACATGAACCTCCTTGTGTGAATGGGTTTTGAGCACATCTATTTTACCCAAGGAGTCCGGTTCATGTCTCCTTTTTTGTTTAGTTGTCAATTTATGTCAGTGAATTTGCTCATCTACAGTTTAGAAGACAAATTGAATACAAGTCAAATTGGAATAATATTCGCTTCATTTTGGCGGATAGATGGTTTCCAAGTTCTAAGTTGTGTTCTTGCTGCGGAAAACTTAAAAAAGACTTGAAGTTATCCGATAGAACTTTTGAATGCGAATGTGGAAATATTGTTGATCGAGATTATCAAGCGTCTATAAATCTTAAAAAATATGGTGAAAATGTTTTAGAATCTGCATCTTAACAATGCAAGTTAATGCAGACATGTACCGATTCGTTAGTCGGGAATTTACGACTTTGGAGTGTTACACCAAATGCAAGTAGCGATCTGTTTAATAGATAGACGTGAAAGCAGACACGATGAAGAAGTAATGAAACATAAAAGTTGTAGGAAATTATAACTTTTTATAAGTTTTCTGTAACGGGATTAAGTTGGTATTTTACTCGAAAAAAGGACCCGTTAGTTCCATCCTGACATGGCTGTTAATCATTGGAAGTATTGCATTGCCGATAGCTGTCCACTTAGAGTTAGGTACTATAGCAGAGAATCTAACTGTTACGGACAAAATTTTATTAACAGTCATCTGTAGTTTATTTACATTCTTTTTGCTTTCAGGATGGTTGCTTACACTTTACATTTTAACGGACAAAGTCTTAAAAGTGAGGGGAGGAATTTTTAGCTGGACCATTCCTCTCGAAAAGATTGAAGTGATTACCGAGTCAAAAAATCCCTTAGCTGCACCTGCTCTATCACTTGATCGTTTACTAGTGGTGTATGAGAAATCGAAGTTTATCTTCATTTCTCCTAAAGACAAATCGTTATTTTTAAAACAAATAAAAAAAATGAGACCAGACATAATCATTGAAGTTAAACGGTTTTAGGTTATGTACAAATTTGCGTAAAGAAACCGTTTTACAGTTACATATTGATTGAAGAAGCCATAGAGAAGTATTAAAATGAGTGAAAGAAATAAGAATTAGAAAAAATGAGTAGCAAATGAAAAGAAACTACCCTGCAGAAAAATAAGGTGGTTTTCAGTTTATACTTTACATAAGATTCTGTAGGCTTCCAAGGCTTTTACAAAAGCTTCAACGGATTTTGTCACAGCAGCGGGACGGAATGACTTTTCTCAATGTTTGAAGATCTCGTACGCCACATATACTCCAATAGGAACTCTTGGAGTTGTAACTATAAATTCTTTTGTTGATGGTAATTCCAGAACAACCTTCTTTTTCATCAATAAAACAAGCCCGCTGCTGTGGCCGGAGAACCGAATTTCCATGAACTTATTTTGGATCCGTTTCGACAGTCTTGGAATCATCACAGTACTGTGCTGTGAAATTGGCCGGAGAGGCTTTTTAATTAAGTACATAATCGAACGTTGGCAATGAGAAGGATTATAAATTGCCTTTATTGACTGCAATCGTATTTTTATCCGGATTTGGAGGAAATCGAGATGACGAATTGGAATGAAATAGATGCAAAGGTGAAACAATGGCTGCGGGAGGCAGGGGACAATATACGAAAATCGTTCACTGAAACATTGGATATTCAAACAAAATCAAATCCAAATGATTTAGTAACCAACATGGATAAAGCGACTGAACAATTTTTTATCGAAAAAATTAAACAAAACTATCCGGATCATTCGATATTGGGCGAGGAAGGGTTTGGCGATAAGCTTGAGTCATTGGATGGGGTCGTGTGGATTATTGATCCGATTGACGGGACCATGAATTTTATTTATCAGCAGCGTCATTTCGCTATATCCATCGGGATTTTCGAAAACGGAATCGGTCGATTGGGATACATTTATGATGTGGCACATGATGAGCTTTATTTTGCTGAAAAAGGGAAAGGAGCCTTTTTAAACGGCAAGCCGTTAAAAAAACTGGCTCCTGTTAAAGTGGAAGAAGCGATTATTGCTTTAAATTCTACATGGCTGGTTCAAAATCGAAGAATGGATCCAAAGCCGCTCATTTCATTGGCCCAAACGGTGCGAGGAACGCGGTCTTACGGAACGGCAGCGTTGGAATTTGCTTATGTGGCAGCTGGCATATTAGATGGATATATCACGATGAGGCTTTCACCATGGGATTTTGCCGCCGGAAAAATTCTGGTGGAAGAAACAGGTGGAATTGTGACAAACTTAAAAGGGGAGCCGCTTAATTTGCTAGAGAATAACACGATATTTGTAGCAAAACCTGGTTTGCATACGGAAATTATGGAGCGATTCCTTCAAAATATTTAACGTAAACAAAAATTCGCTAAAAGTGCTTGCCATCCAGCACTTTTAGCGGTCACGTTTACAGTCTGCCTTCTTCTCTTCTTTTTCGTTTTAATTTAAAGCCCGTTCCCATGATGGCGAATAATAAAATAATACAAATGATGATGCCGGCCAAGCTTTGTTCTGCGATGAATATGCCAATGCCAATGATGCTGGCGGCTGCTGCTACTGCAAAAAATAAGAAAATCCATTGAATGTTTTTCATCACCAGTTAAGCCTCCTTCTCTCTCATATTTTACATAACTCTTTTTCAATTTTCTACATTCTGTGATATAATTGATGGGTTAATGGAAAAACTTTTATTTCAACGTGCAAACAGACAATGCAAATTGCTGTGGTAATAGAAAGGAAGTATTACTTTGAATAGAAGGGAAAATATACGCAACATTGCTATCATTGCCCACGTAGACCACGGAAAAACAACATTGGTGGACCAATTGCTTCGCCAATCAGGAATTTTCCGATCCAATGAGCATGTGGAAGAGCGGGCGATGGACTCGAATGATTTGGAAAGAGAACGCGGTATTACCATTTTGGCAAAAAATACGGCTGTTCAATACAAAGATGTAAAGATCAATATTTTGGATACTCCTGGCCATGCTGACTTTGGAGGAGAAGTAGAACGTATCATGAAAATGGTCGACGGGGTATTGCTCGTGGTCGATGCCTATGAAGGGTGTATGCCGCAAACCCGATTTGTCTTGAAAAAAGCATTGGAACAAAATTTAACTCCTATCGTTGTGGTGAATAAAATCGACAGAGAATTTGCACGTCCAGAAGAAGTAGTGGATGAAGTGCTTGAACTGTTTATCGAGTTGGACGCCAATGACGATCAGCTTGAATTTCCTGTCATTTATGCTTCTGCCATTAACGGGACGGCAAGCACGACTCCTGACAAACAAGGGGAAAACATGCAGCCGCTGTTTGACGCGATCGTCGAACATATCCCGGCGCCTGTAGATAATCGTGATGAACCGCTGCAATTTCAAGTGGCTCTGCTTGACTATAATGAATATGTGGGCCGGATTGGGATTGGACGTATTTTTAGAGGTTCCATGAAAGTAGGACAACAAGTCGCTTTAATGAAACTGGACGGTACGGTGAAATCATTCCGTGTTACTAAAATGTTCGGCTTTTTCGGATTGAAAAGAGTCGAAATTGAAGAAGCGTATGCAGGTGATTTAGTAGCGGTATCGGGAATGGAAGATATCAACGTTGGAGAGACGGTATGTCCTATCGATCATCAGGAAGCATTGCCGCCATTACGAATTGATGAACCGACGCTGCAAATGACGTTTCTTGTCAACAACAGTCCGTTTGCCGGTCGAGAAGGCAAGTATGTGACTGCCAGAAAAATCGAAGAGCGCTTAATGGAACAATTGCAGACCGATGTCAGCTTGCGGGTGGAAAGCACGGATTCTCCCGATGCGTGGATAGTGTCTGGACGCGGGGAACTTCATTTGTCTATTTTAATTGAAAATATGCGTCGTGAAGGTTATGAGCTGCAAGTTTCAAAACCGGAAGTCATTATCAAAGAAATTGATGGCGTCAAATGTGAACCGGTGGAAAGAGTGCAAATCGACATTCCTGAAGAGCATACTGGCGCTGTGATTGAATCTCTCGGATCCCGAAAAGGCGAAATGCTCGATATGATCAATAACGGAAATGGTCAAGTACGATTGATTTTTATGGTTCCTGCCAGAGGATTAATTGGGTATACAACCGAATTTATGACATTGACGAAAGGTTACGGAATTTTAAATCATACCTTTGACAGCTACCAGCCAATGCAGCCTGGAAGAGTAGGAGGTCGCCGACAAGGAGTTCTTGTTTCAATGGAAACGGGGACGGCCACACCGTATGGAATTGGCCAGGTGGAAGACCGAGGCACTATTTTTGTGGAACCGGGAACAGAAATTTATGAAGGAATGATCGTCGGAGAGCATACTAGAGAAAATGATCTTGCTGTTAATATCACAAAAGTGAAGCATGCAACCAATGTCCGTTCAGCCACGAAAGATCAAACGACCGTTTTGAAAAAACCAAGAATTCTTTCTTTGGAAGAGGCTTTGGAATATTTGAATGAAGATGAGTATTGTGAAGTAACGCCGGAATCGATTCGACTACGGAAAAAAATCTTGAATAAAAACGAACGGGAAAAATTGGAGAGAAAGAAAAAATATTCAGATACACGCTCTTAAGGGGGAAAACACGTGGCAGGAATGGAACATGTCAGCCCGCTTTTGGCCCTCTTGATCCAGCTTGTGGGGGTGAAGGGGGCTGTCTGGTTGTACTTCGTGATCATCATTGTGTTATCCATCCTTGTGTATAATCTCGGGTTCGCCAGAAAGCTTTCTTTTGGGAAAAATATCGTGATTTATGTTCTCATGATCATGGGCTCTTTTATTTTGTTGATATTATCCTATCAGTTGCCTGTTGTGGAAAGTCTTTTTGTCGCAGCCATTGTATTAGGCATTTACCGAATCCGTCGAAACAAGAAAGAAGCGGAAAGTGAATGATGCGATTTTCCGTTGGTTATCGAAAATAATAGATTGTGTGTCATTGCAATTGGGCGTCAGGCAGACATGCCAATCAAAATAAAAAAGAAGTTCCGAATACAGGAACTTCTTTTTTATTTTTGTGCGCCTGGCATGGGTGCAGTCTATAGGGGGAAAGTCCTGAGCCACGAAGGCAGTAGTAGTGGTTAGCTTAACGCAAGGGTGTCCGTGGTGACACGGAATCCGAAGGAAGCGAGCGGCAAACTTAGGGTCTCTCGGAACACGAACTTCATAGAAGGCTAGGTAACATTGGATGAGTCTGCAAAACAAGATAAAGTCCATACTGCCGAAGATGTTACAGAGTAAATGAAGCAGATAGATGGAGAGAAAGACTGTACTCTTACCCAGGGAGGTCTGACGGACACGCCAACTGAGTTGGTAACCCATCTAGCGATGGATGGCTGAACCGTCAGAAGTCAGCAGACGTCATAGTACAAATAAGGTCGCTCCTTATTTGGAAGGACGGAACAATCAAAGAGGGTTTTCTACTCGGACATTCTAATGGAACAATGACACAGACAATCCGAAACGGACTTACTTGAAGAGAGTAGTGGTGAATCCCACGAGGGACTTCAAGAGGGTGGA
The DNA here is from genome assembly GCF_038007225.1 of Bacillus sp. FSL W8-0102. Lineage (NCBI taxonomy): Bacteria > Bacillati > Bacillota > Bacilli > Caryophanales > Bacillaceae > Bacillus > Bacillus sp. FSL W8-0102. The sequence continues at coordinate 2,398,067 of NZ_JBBOWT010000001.1, read as the reverse complement.
GCTTATATTAGGTCTATGGAAGAGAATAGAAAACACACGCAAGGAGTCATATTTATGAGAATGGAACAGGTTTTATCACGTGAAAACTTACTAGAGGCACTTCACCGAGTGGAACGAAATAAAGGAAGTCATGGTGTGGACGGAATGAGTGTATCCGAACTACGACCGTACATGATGGAACATTGGCATGAAATCCGCACGTCTCTACTGGAGGGAACCTACAAACCGCAACCAGTCCGACGAGTCGAAATCCCGAAACCGAACGGCGGTAAACGGAAACTAGGTATCCCTACTGTGATAGACCGTTTCATTCAACAGGCTTTAAACCAAGCATTCACACCCATATTTGATCCGGGATTCTCAGAGAATAGCTTTGGATTCCGCCGCAATAAGAATCTTGATAAATGGATAAGAAGAAGGCTCCGAATGATTATCTGGAAACAGTGGAAGAAGCCGAAAACGAAAATAAAGAAACTTATACAACTCGGAGTTCAACCATATAAAGCATATGAATGGGGAAATTCGAGGAAATCATATTGGAGAATCTCTAAAAGTCCCATATTACACAAAACCCTTGGCAACTCTTATTGGAGTAGCCAAGGGCTGTAAAGCCTGTACAGTAAATATGGCGAAAAGCGTCATTTATTGATTGAACCGCCGTATACCGAACGGTACGTACGGTGGTGTGAGAGGACGGAGGTTCACCACCTCCTCCTACTCGATTGCCATTCATAGACTATGAATGGTTGCTCATTTTTCCTGATCGGTATAAACGGAATTTCCCAGTGGCGATTCTTGCTTTTGTTCGTTCTGTAATCCGATCATGACACTCTTGGCACATATAGGTGTGGATCGGACGGTTCCTTAGCCGTTTTGCTAACACAGAATCGTCATCCAAATGGTCAATGCGGTCGCATAAAATGCATTTTACCCTCAAATTCAACACCTCATTACCAAATCAACTGTTCTTAAGTATACATTTTTTTTAAGTAAAAGGTAAGGGCCAAAAGTGGATGTCTGCGACCACTGTTTCTCATCATGTTTACGTCGTCACTGATGCTTTTATCTTATGATCATGCTGTAATGAAGACTTAGCCCTTTTTCCAACACTTTAAATAAATAAACCGTTGTTTTGAATCCACATCCGTTCATACCGATCTTTTAAAATAAACCAAAATTTTTATAAAAGGCCTGTCGTGATCGACACTTTCAATTCCGAAAAAGTTTACATGCTTGCTTATGATCGCCTCAGAAGAATCGCTTTTTCCAAAAAATGATCGCCGTAAAGCAAGAAAGAAAAGCGGAAATCATAATGGCAATTGTAAAGGCATGTGGATAATGCTGGAATGGTATGGAGACGTTCATTCCAAAAAAGCTGGCTACCATTGTAGGCAACGATAAGATAATGGTGATGGAGGTTAAAAACTTCATCACAATATTGAGATTGTTCGAAATGACAGAGGCGAAAGCGTCCATCATTCCGCTAAGGATAGAAGTGTATGTTTCCGCCATTTCAATCGCTTGTTTATTCTCGATGATCACATCTTCGAGAAGTTCTTGGTCGTCCTCATACATTTTTAAAAAATTCCCATTTAACAATTTTTGCATAACAAGATTATTGGACTTTAACGAAGTGGTGAAATAAACTAGGCTTTTTTGCAAATCCAACAACGTATATAATTCTTGGTTTTTCATCGATTGATGCAATTGGGCTTCAACTGAATCCGTTTTTTTATTAATTTGTTTTAAATACAATAAATAATAAGTGGAAATTTTATATAGCATTTGGAGACAAAATCTTGTCTTTTTGTAAGTATAAAATTCTTTTACTTTGTTTTGAATAAAATCATCGAAAACGGAATTTTCTTTTAAACAAACCGTTACAAAACATTTTTCCGTGACGATGATTCCCATTGGGATCGTTTCATAAAAAGGTTTCTGTTTAGAATGATTGAAACTCTTCAGCGGAATATCAATGATCATCAGCAATTGATTGCGATGCTTTTCAATTCTGGATCTCTCTTCTTCATCCAAAGCGTCCTTAATAAAATCTAAAGGAATTTCAAGTCTTTGGACGACATTTTGAATTTCTTCCTCTGTTGGAGAGACTAATTTTATCCAACAGCCATTTTTTATTTCATTTATTTCAATAAGGTTTCCATGTTCGCTTGTGTAATAAATATTCATCATAATGCTTTCTTCCTCCCTCAGTTTGATTGAGGAAGTCAGAAACCATCCCAATTTAAGGATTGATAACTTTTATGAGTAATCAATCGTACATAGAGGGGCTGGTTTATGGCTTCCTCGGTTTTCGGTGGGTCCGGTTCATTGGAATTTTGACTACCCATAAAAGCTCAACTCCTTTTTAAATAATTGAACCCCCCTCACGAATAGATGAGGGGGGAACGTTCAAGAACCTTTTTCCCCCTAGTTTAGCTTTAGCACTATACAACGTAGAGAGTCATGCTCTCAGCCACATTGGGTTAAGCCTTAATCCGACCAAACCTGTTCTACCCAATGGCATCTTTCGATGTTTCTGGGCAGTGGCTTTTGTTTGTATAGGAGCCTCGCCTAACGAGGAAATTCATTTAATCTGTTTCGATTATAAATCTAATTATCAAGAAGTCAAGAATGTTTATTTAAAAGTGTTCAAATATTTTATGGCTTCAAGTTTTATATAAATAACTGTAGATGAGCATTTTTATTAACAATGATTACCATACGAAAAAGAGACAAACGGGGTACCCCTTATGCCACGTGGAGCTGTTTTTTCACGGCATCAATGGGAATATTTTGTTTTGCTGCACGATAAATGAACTCCACGAGGCTATGTCCTTTTCTCTTGCGCAGGAGATCGAGCCCATCCGAAACATCACTGTTCGACTCGAACATGCTGTACACATACGCAAGTTGCACCAAGATCCAATACCGTTTCACCGCCCGACGCCCGCGAACGCGGTATCCATCGAGTTTCAGCTGGTCTTTCGCTTGACGGAAAAAACATTCGATCGACCAACGCTCGGCATAGTAGCACAAGATGTCTTCATCGCTTAGCTCGCGATCGGTGCTCAAGACGCAATGAAGATGTTTCGGTGTCATCGGCTGATCGGCTTTCCATGCGAGCAGCACCACGGCATCCTTGAGACCGTTCAGAGCACCTTCGTAGCGATACACCCGATAACGCTCTTTTCCCACCGTGACGAGGCGGGTATCCCGTGGCTCCATAGATTTGGCAAATTCCTTTGCTTGAATGGCCGTCCCTTTTGGATAGAGAATCCGATTCGTCTTGAGCATCGCGATGACGTGGAACCCTTTTTTCAAGCAGGCTCCCACGAGGGTTTTCGATGGATACCAAGAGTCCATGAGCACATAAACGGGTCGACTCACATCCAACGAAGAAAGCATCTCGATCGCGAGTTCCCCTTTGCTTTTCCCCGCCGTCTTGTCGTAGAGGCGAAAGGCAAAAGGAAACGCTTGGGTCATCGTATGAACCATGAGCCAAACGAGAGAATGTCCCCAGATCGACTTTTTCTCTGCGTGAGAATAGTGCCAATCACACCCTTGAATGGCGTGTGTTGCCCGTGACGAGGGCTTCGTTTTTTGGCAAATCGTATCATCGATCGAAACAAAAATGGGTTGATTCTCTCGTTTCGAGCTGCGTTCGACACGATGAAGCACCCACTGCTGGAGTTTGCGAAGCAACGTCTCTTCTTCCCATGGGCTTTTCGTGAAAAAATGGCTGAGTGTCGTGCGATGGTTCGGATGAAAACTCCCGTGATGTAGATCGGTCAGTGTTCCCGAAAAGCCCTTTGTAATCATCGCATCCACGATATGAACGAGATGCTTCATGACAGGTTTTGAGAAATAAAGTGCCAACCCCAACATCGTCAAAAACTTGTGGATTCCTAGGTGATGTGCTAATCTATTCATGAGACATGAACCCCCTTGTGAGTAGTTGTGGCACATCTATTCTAACCAAGGAATCGGGTTCATGTCTTCTTTTTTGTTTGGTTGTAAATTTATGTTAGCGAATTTGCTCATCTACAGTAAATAAAAATAGAGTCGCATCTCTTTATGATCAATATAAATTCATGATCATCACGAGGAAAAATGGTGCACGCGTCATGGAACAATAAGTCCGTGAGGGTTATCGTATTCAAAATGAAATCTTATTTTTTCAAGAGGATTTTTAAAAAGAAAAGGGAATTAAATAGATAGAGTCAACGAACGTTTTATTCAATTAAGAAGCCGTTTTAAGTATGACTTTACTTCACTTCAACGATGTTTATGTGCTTTTTTTCAGCAAAAAAATCAACTCCTTGGAAGAAGAAAAGAAGGAGCCGATTTTTAGTTTATATTTAGTTTGATGATGTGTCAAAAAGATCTACATCTTAGAATGCGGTGATCTCATTTGATGAAAGAAAGTGTATTCGTTATGGATGAGAAGGTCTCTTTTGGAAAGTAAGACACTTTGGTCGGTGTTCGTTTGGAATAGAGACCCTTTTCAACTTTGTTTAAACTATGTTTGGAAAAATGGACTGTCATCATGTGAATTCGTTTGGATGAAAACATTCTCCTTTGTGTCAGCGGTTTTTCATTTGATTCGATTGATCTTGCTGTTCTTTTTCCAACTTGTGGTCCTGTCGATCAGGCAAATTCCTTTTTGGATGTTCGGTTGCCCGGTCGGGGTTTTTTTGTTCCACAATTTGATTCGGAATTTCAGGCATGACTCTGCCGACAATATCGGATAATTCCTCCATAATCCCTTGAACCGGTCGACCGTTTCGAATATCCGTTTGGATTTCTTTTAGACGAGCGTTCATGTCGGGATCCGCTACTACAACCGCTCTGGATCCGTATGGATCGTGTTTTAAACTTTCAGCTACCGAATATTTGATGGAACCAACCTGTGATCTGTCAATATTAGGATTGACATCTATTCCTACAACAGCATAGGGGCCGAGAACAACCGCTCGGGCGTTTTCAACATTTGGTACGCTGTCCGCTAAATTAGCTAAGTGATTCGCTTTTCTTTGCCCACTTTCTCTGTCCAGCGGACGGGGATTGCTGTTTTTCACTTGCGTGAGTGGCGCATTTTGATTTGGATTCGTACGGTTTTCGTTTTCGGCTATATTTTTGTTTCCGGAACAAGAGGCCAATAATAGAACGGCTAAAAGGAATAGCCAAGTTTTCAATGGATTTCACCTCAAATCTTTCTGATCTTTTTCGTTCTGTTTTTATTTTGCAGGGATCTTCCAACTTTATTCAAAAGACTGTGATTTTTTGAAAAGGAAGTCCAATTTTTTGAACTGAAGCAAGAAATTCTTCATATAATAGTAACAAACTAAAACGACTGAATTTGCGGGTTTTTATCTCGACATTCTTGAATTTTTTACGTATTAGGGATATGAATGTCGATCTTAAAATCGGCTAAAGCCTACATCAGGTTTTGAGTTGAAGCTTCATGAATTGCGTTGTTGCAGTCGTTTGAAGTCAAAGAGGAGGATGTTGCGACTCTGTAGCTGCAGCCGCCAGAAAACTGCAGTTCCGAAATTTGCGGCAATCAAAGCTGTATCAAGAAAATGGAGCAGGAGGCATGGATTTGGGGAAAATTTATGTTTTAGATACCAATGTCTTGTTGCAAGATCCATACGCCATTTTTTCATTTGAAGACAATGAAGTGGTGATACCGGCTGTTGTCCTCGAAGAACTGGATTCGAAAAAAAGGAATATGGATGAAATTGGCAGAAATGCAAGACAAGTATCGAAATTAATTGATGGGTTACGACAATCTGGAAAGCTCCATGAAAAAATTCGTCTTCCAAACCGCGGAACGCTCAGAATCGAATTAAATCATCGTTCATTTCAGCAACTTCAAGAAATCTTTGTGGAAAAAACGAATGATAATCGAATTTTGGCCGTAGCCAAAAATTTATCACTTGAAGAGGCAGCAAAAGAAAATGGGCGCCCGGTTATATTAGTCAGCAAAGATATTTTAGTCCGTGTAAAAGCTGATGTGATTGGGTTGCAGGCAGAAGATTTTCTGAATGACAGAGTGATTGAGTTCAATGATCTTTATACGGGGTTTTTAGAGTGTTATATCTCCAACGAAGCTTTAAACCAATTTTATGTAAAAGGCGAACTTTCTCTTTCAGAATTAACCCAGCATCCATTTTATCCACATCAATTTCTCATCTTAAAAGATGCGTTAGGAAGTTCCCAATCGGCTATTGGAATAGTGGCTGAAGACGGAAAACATGTAAGGAAACTTAAATACAATCAAGAGCCGGTTTGGGGAATTCGGCCTAGAAATGTACAGCAAATAATGGGATTGGAACTTTTGCTAAGGCAAGATATTCCACTCGTCACACTGGTGGGAAAAGCAGGAACAGGGAAAACGTTGCTGGCGCTGGCTGCCGGATTATTGCAGACAGAAGATATGGATTTGTATAAAAAGATGCTCGTTGCAAGACCGATTGTCCCTATGGGGAAAGATATCGGCTATTTGCCTGGCGAGAAACAGGAAAAACTAAGACCTTGGACCCAGTCGATATTCGATAATTTGGAATTTTTATTCAATACCAAAAAACCGGGGGAAATTGACAATATTCTGGCAGGAATGAACTCCATTGAAGTAGAAGCACTGACGTATATAAGAGGCAGAAGTATTCCAGAACAGTTTATTATTATCGATGAAGCGCAAAATTTAACCAAACATGAAGCCAAAACCATATTAACGAGAGTTGGAGAACGAAGCAAAATAGTTCTAATGGGGGATACCGCCCAGATTGATCACCCCTATTTAGACGAATATAACAATGGTTTAACCTATGTTGTTGAAAAATTTAAAGATCAAAAAGTGGCTGGACATATTAAATTAATGAAAGGAGAGCGCTCTGACCTTGCACAATTAGCGGCGGATATTTTATAAAAAGCGTTCGCCATCCATTTTTCGTCCGCGACTTTCGTCTTTTGTCTTTTGAGCTCCAAACGTTTTGCAAAAAAAATAACATCTTTCGGTTGAAAAAGCTTAGCAGCGGCATATGTTAGAAAAGGACGATTATCATAGGCCGCTGCTCATTTGTTGTAAAAAAACAAGAATTTCACCATTGAAAAGGTGTATGAGCATGCAACGGAGTACTGCGCTGCGGACGGACAGCAAAACGGATCGGCGTGGATCGTTCCCTTTTACTGTCCAGCCGGATTGTACTGGAAAAATTTTTTTCAGAGAAAAAGAACAGCCATTTATTCTACACGAAGCGCTCTGACATGTTTGATCGGGTTTTGCTTATTGGAACCGTCTCCAAAATAGATGTGCACAGGACCATCTTCCCGCAATGGCTTGCCGTTTTTGGAAAAACAAAGGATTAAGTCATAAGCTTTTTCCAAAGGAACAGCTTCTTCTCCTTCTGCTGTTTCGATGACCAAAGTCGTTGCATCTTTTTCCGGTTCGGCATTTTTTAAAAATGGGGCCAGCTTGATACCGAATGTTCCCGTTAATAATTTTTCTTTTTCAAATTTTTTTTCGGTTTTAATAGTAGGCGGAGAGACGGCGCCTTCACGAATTTCCCGTTCCCAATATTTCGACACTTTCTTCGTATAATCTTCTTCCGTTTCTTCTGTTTGCTGATCTTCTTGATCAAAATATGTATTTAAATCAATGCGTCGATCATCGAAAATCCATACACCGGCATCCATCGTAACCGGATATTTCACTTTTCCTTTAAAGGGAATGATCGTGTTCATACCATGTTCCTCCTTTTCTTCTTCAACTTAAGTATATCCTTTCAAAGAAGTCTTGTCACATTCTTTTAGAGCTCCTATTATAGAGTAGGGGAAAAGAGAAATAGGAGCATTGGAACATCCCGGAAAAGAGCATCCTCCTTCCTTTCCCTTGCAAAAAACGAATTTTAACGATAAAATTTCATAATAAGTGATGAATCGCTCGGAAACGGGGGGATTGTAATGGCGTCGGAAACGACTTTGGATCACCGGGAAAAGGCCTACTCACTTTTGAAAGCAGACGCAGAAAAAATTTTGCGTTTAATAAAAGTACAAATGGAAAACTTAACGATGCCCCAATGCCCTCTTTATGAGGAAGTGTTGGATACTCAAATGTTTGGCTTATCCCGTGAAATAGATTTTGCAGTTCGATTAGGATTGGTGAATGAAGCAGATGGCAAAAAGCTGCTTGATTCTTTGGAAAAAGAGCTGTCTGCCATTCATGAAGCGATCTCAAAGGAATAAACATGAGTAAGAACTCAAACATTACGCAGTGTATTTGTTTGAGTTTTTTTGTAGATACAAGCAGGAAATTTCAATATCATGTCGAATTTGTGAACAATACATAATAGAATGGAAGAGTAGTATGTTTAAGAAAATCTTGAAATCTTTTGATTACAGCTTAATAATAGTTTATATCATACTTAGCCTGTTTGGATTGGTGATGGTTTACAGCGCTAGTTCTGTCACTGCAGTCCAACGGTATGGCGTTCCAAGCGACTACTTTTATTCCAAACAAAAATTGCATATTATGGTTGCTTTTCTGCTGTTTGCTATTATGGCTTTTTTTCCTTATAAAGCCTTAAAAAATAGCAAGTTTTTATTCTCTATGATTGCCACCATTACAGCGGGGCTTATCCTTATATTTTTTTTCGGGCATGTTTCCAATAACGCGCAAAGCTGGTTTCGAGTGGGGTCAAACAGCCTTCAGCCCGCTGAGTTTGCCAAGCTTGCTGTCATTATCTATATGTCAGCTGTATATGCCAAAAAGCAGAAATACATCAACTCTTTTGACAAGGGTGTCATACCACCAATTATATTATTGATCTTTATTTGCTTGTTGATTGCTTTACAGCCTGACTTTGGAACGGCATTCATTATCTTTATGATCGGCGCAACGGTCATTTTGACGTCAGGAATGAAATTTAAGAATATCGGTAAATTGATCCTTCTGGGTCTGGTGATTAGCCTTCTTTTATCACCTGTTGTTTTGTTGAAAAAAGACAAGATTTTTACTCCTGAAAAAATGGGGCGTGTGGAAGGTTTTCTAGATCCGTTTAAACAGAAAAGTGACCAAGGGTACCAATTAGTTAACTCTTATTTGGCTATCGGATCGGGAGGAATTAAGGGGCTTGGTTTGGGACAAAGCGTTCAAAAATTAGGTTATTTGCCGGAGCCCCATACCGATTTTATAATGGCGGTTATCGCTGAAGAATTAGGGCTTGCCGGAGTAGTGATTGTATTGGGAGGGATCGCCTTTTTGGTGCTGAGAGGAATTTATACTGGCATACAGTGCCAGGACCCTTTTGGATCCATGTTGGCAGTTGGCATTTCCAGCATGATTGCCATTCAATCTTTTATTAATCTCGGTGGTATTTTAGGATTGATTCCTATTACTGGGGTACCCCTTCCTTTTATCAGCTATGGAGGCTCCTCCCTCATTTTGCTGGCCCTATCGATGGGTATATTGGTCAATATTTCCATGTTTAACTATTATGAGAAACACTTTAAGAAATAAGGCTAGAATAATGTGGCTTATTACGCGTGAAAGCGGTTCACGCGCCTTTTGTTACATAGAAAAGGTTGTCCTGCACAAAAGAATAGGGGGTGATCGGTCCTTTCATTAGTGCAGGGCAATAATAAGCCAAATTCAGCAAAATGGTTGCATGGTTCTGACCATGGAGATTCTTGTCAAAACCGATCAGCCATTTTGTTGCAGGTTTCATAAGACGATATATATAAATATTTTGATTGCATTGGGGGAGAGAAATGATGAAAAAGATTGAGAAAGTGCTTGTCGCCAATAGGGGTGAAATTGCCATTCGCGTCTTTCGGGCATGCACAGAATTAAATATTCGAACGGTGGCCATCTATTCAAAAGAAGACTCCGGTTCTTACCATCGTTATAAAGCGGATGAAGCCTATTTAGTCGGTGAAGGAAAAAAGCCGATAGACGCTTATTTAGATATAGAAGGGATACTTGAAATTGCGAAGAACGCAGAAGTGGATGCCATTCATCCAGGCTACGGTTTTTTGTCTGAAAATATTGAATTTGCAAGAAGATGCGAAGAAGAAGGAATTATTTTCATAGGTCCGCGGACCGAACATTTGGATATGTTTGGCGACAAAGTAAAAGCCAGAAAACAAGCGCAGCGAGCAGGAATTCCTGTTATTCCAGGAAGCGATGGACCTGTTTCCGGCTATGAAGAGATTGAAGCGTTTGGGGAAAAATATGGTTACCCGATCATCATTAAAGCAGCATTAGGCGGCGGCGGACGCGGTATGCGAATTGTTCATAGCAGTGAAGAAGTGAAAGAAGCTTACGAACGAGCTGCGTCGGAAGCGAAAGCCGCATTTGGCAGCAGTGAAGTCTATGTTGAAAAATTTGTCCAAAATCCGAAACATATCGAAGTCCAAATTCTTGGAGATAAAGAAGGAAATATCATTCATCTGTATGAACGCGATTGCTCCGTACAGCGCCGGCATCAGAAAGTAGTCGAAGTGGCTCCTTGCGTTTCTTTATCGGATGAACTTCGCGAAAAAATTTGTGAAGCAGCTGTGCAGTTAATGAAAAACGTTCAATACGAAAATGCAGGTACGGTCGAATTTTTAGTTTCGGGCGAAAATTTTTACTTTATTGAAGTAAACCCGCGCATTCAAGTAGAACATACCATCACTGAACTGATCACGGGCATCGATATTGTACAAACCCAAATTATGATTGCGAAAGGGTACTCGTTACATAGTGAAAAAATAGGGATTCCAAAACAAGAAAACATTCATCTTAATGGATATGCCATTCAATCACGTGTGACAACAGAAGATCCAACGAACAATTTTATGCCGGATACAGGAAAAATCATGGCTTATCGATCCGGTGGAGGGTTTGGAGTACGATTAGATGCAGGAAATGGGTTTCAAGGAGCAGTCATTACACCTTATTACGACTCGCTATTAGTGAAAGTGTCTACTTGGGCGCTAACGTTTGAGCAAGCGGCCGCAAAAATGGTTCGAAACCTTCAAGAATTCAGAATTCGCGGAATCAAAACAAATATTCCATTTTTGGAAAATGTCATGAAACACGAAAAGTTTCTGTCGGGAAATTACGACACGTCTTTTTTAGATACAACACCTGAATTATTTATTTTTCCAAAAAGAAAAGACCGCGGCACCAAAATGTTAAACTACATCGGAACGATCACTGTCAACGGATTCCCGGGCATTGAAAAAAAGAAAAAACCGGTATTTGACAAACCTCGGATCCCTAAAATTAAGCATTACGAGGAAATACAGTCAGGAACAAAACAAATTCTGGACAAAGAAGGGCCGGACGGACTTGTCAAATGGGTGAAAAATCAAAAGAATTTGTTGTTGACAGATACCACTTTCCGCGATGCTCATCAATCGCTTTTGGCAACTCGGGTAAGAACGAATGACCTCGTTCGCATTGCCGAACCAACAGCACGACTGCTTCCTAATTTGTTTTCATTGGAAATGTGGGGAGGAGCTACCTTTGATGTCGCCTATCGGTTTTTGAAAGAAGACCCGTGGGATCGATTGCTGCAATTGAGAAAAGAAATTCCCAATATTTTATTTCAAATGCTGTTAAGAGCATCGAATGCAGTCGGTTATAAAAATTATCCTGACAATGTCATCCGTGAATTTGTAGCAAAATCAGCAGATGCAGGAATTGATGTTTTCCGAATTTTTGATAGCCTCAACTGGGTTAAAGGGATGGAAGTAGCCATTGATGCGGTTCGACAATCCGGGAAAATTGCGGAAGCAGCCATATGTTATACGGGGGATATAGATGATCCGACTCGAACGAAGTACGATATTCAATATTACAAACATCTTGCTAAAGAGCTTGAAAATCAAGGCGCTCACATTCTCGGCATTAAAGATATGGCCGGCTTATTGAAACCGCAATCCGCTTACAGATTAATTTCTGAATTGAAGGAAACGGTGGATATTCCCATCCATTTGCATACGCATGATACGAGCGGAAACGGCATTTATATGTACGCCAAGGCAACAGAAGCAGGGGTCGATATTGTGGATGTAGCGCTCAGTTCTATGGCTGGTTTGACATCACAGCCAAGCGCGAATACCTTATACTATGCGCTAAAAGGGACGGAAAGAGAACCCATTGTGGATGTGGAAGGGCTTGAACAACTTTCCCGATATTGGGAAGATGTACGCAAATATTATAGAGACTTCGAAAGCGGCATGGTGGCGCCGCATACAGAAGTTTACCAGCACGAAATGCCCGGAGGCCAGTACAGCAACCTTCAACAACAAGCAAAAGCAGTTGGTCTTGGAGATCGCTGGGATGAAGTGAAAGAAATGTACCATCGGGTTAATATGATGTTTGGCGATATTGTGAAAGTGACCCCTTCTTCGAAAGTAGTAGGAGATATGGCCTTATTTATGGTGCAAAATGATCTTTCGGAAGAAGATGTGTTGGAAAAGGGTGAAACGATTGATTTCCCTGATTCTGTTGTTGAATTTTTCCAAGGATATCTCGGACAGCCATATGGAGGATTTCCTGAAAAACTGCAAAAAGTCATCTTAAAAGAGAAAGAACCCATTACCGTCAGACCTGGTGAATTGCTCGAAAGCGTCGATTTCAAAGCTTTAAGGGATGAACTATTCCATGAACTTGGACGTCAAGTAACCGCTCATGAAGTGATAGCCTACGCATTATATCCAAAAGTATTTTTGGATTATATTCAAGCTGTGGAAAAATATGGCGACCTATCAGTTCTCGATACACCGACTTTCCTTTACGGTATGAGATTAGGAGAAGAAATTGAAGTAGAAATTGAAAGAGGTAAAACGTTGATTGTCAAGCTGGTATCCATCGGCCAAGCTCAAGCCGACGGCACAAGAATTGTCTATTTTGAATTGAATGGCCAGCCTCGTGAAGTGGTCATCAAAGATGAAAGCATTAAATCAACAGTCGCTACAAGAGTAAAAGCAGACTTGAAAAATAAAAACCATATCGCTGCAACGATGCCGGGTACGGTGATGAAAGTTATTGTTTCGAAAGGGGAAAAAGTTAAAAAAGGCGACCATTTAATGATAACGGAAGCAATGAAAATGGAAACGACGGTTCAAGCTCCTTTTTCCGGCGTTGTGAAAGATATTTATGTAAAAAGCGGCGATGCCATTTCAACAGGTGATTTACTGATTGAGCTGCAAAAATAAGAAATAAAAAAACAGCGAAACATTTTAAATCTTAAGGAAAATGGGTGTGCTTCTTTTTTGAATGATTCATCCATGACAAAAAGGCGGCAAACGAAATGGTTTGCCGCCTTGCCGCCTCAGACTGTCGACAAATCCGAAAAAACCGGATTTGCCGACAGTCTTTTTTTGTATAATTAAGATACCGTAATGAATTGAGGTGGATGAAGTGCTAACAAAAAATACACAGATGAATCGTGATCAAATAGAAATGATAGCTTTAGACCAACTTGTACCTGCAGATCATTTGGTTCGTAAAATCGACGCTGCTATTGATTTTTCATTTATCTATTCGCTTGTTCAAGACATGTATTCATCGGAAAGAGGTCGACCAAGTATTGATCCAGTTGTATTGATTAAAATGGCTTTCATCCAATATACCTTCGGTATTCGTTCCATGCGAAAAACTATAGAGGAAATCGAAACGAATCTGGCTTACCGTTGGTTTCTTGGATTTGGTTTTTATGATAAGGTACCTCACTTTTCAACGTTTGGGAAAAACTACGAGCGACGCTTTAAGGATACAGACTTATTTGAACAGATATTCTATCGCATTTTGAAAGAAGCTGCAGATAAGAAGCTGATAAGCAGTGAGCATGTCTTTATTGATTCTACTCATGTCAAAGCGAGTGCGAATAAGCATAAATTTGAGAAGAAAGTGGTTCGAAAAGAAACGAAAGCCTATCAAGCACGTCTACAAGATGAGATAAATGCTGATCGAGAAGCACATGGAAAAAAGCCATTTCCTCCAGATAAATTTGGGAAAGAAGAATATAAAGAAATAAAAGAAAGTACCACTGATCCGGAAAGTGGTTACTACGTAAAAGACGAGCGAACAAAACAGTTTGCTTACTCATTCCATGCTGCTGCGGATCGAAATGGCTTTGTTTTGGGGGCTATTGTAACGCCAGGGAATATTCATGACAGTTCCGTATTGGAGCCACTTCTTGAAAAAGTCATCGAAAAACATGGAAAACCGGTTGTAGTTGCTGCTGACGCTGGATATAAAACTCCCGCCGTTGCCCAATACATATTTGAAAATGATATGACCCCTGCTTTACCTTATACTCGCCCTCGTACAAAGGATGGTTATTTCAAAAAACATGAGTATGTTTACGATGAATACTACGATTGTTATCTTTGTCCGCAAGGACAAGTGTTAAAATATGCAACTACGACGAAGGAAGGCTATCGTCAATATTTTTCTGATCCAGTCCAGTGTAAAGATTGTCCATTCCTTTCGAAGTGCACCCAAAGTAAGGAGCATAAAAAACTGATTCAGCGACATGTATGGGAATTTTATTTAGAGGAAGCTGATCATCTTCGGCATACACAAGAGAATAAGAGCATTTATGCAAGACGGAAAGAAACCATTGAACGTGTTTTTGCTGATGCAAAGGAAAAGCATGGTATGCGTTGGACAACTTTAAGAGGTTTAAAAAAATTGTCCATGCAGGCGATGCTAACTTTTGCTGCAATGAATTTGAAAAAGATGGCTTGCTGGACATGGAAAAGTCCAGCAATAACATAAAATAGACCCCTGGAGGGGTCTATTCCAAACATTTGAAAGCATAAAAGTGACAAAAGGCATCCGAAAGCGCACATTCGGATGCCTTTTGTCTACACTCTGAGGCGGCAAACGAAATGGTTTGCCGCCTTTTTTATGTCGTTTCATTATGAAATAGTTGTTGGACGAGTAGTGGACATTTTTTCTTTTGCCGGTGACATACCCGGTTCTTTCACGTTGCTTCTTAATACTAACAATACTAAGTAACATAAAAGAGCAAATAAACAAGAAATAAATAAGGCATGCAAGAGTGCAATATAGAGATTTAAACGGGTATAAATACTTAAAGCGCCGGTAAGCACTTGTAGAGTCATCAAACTCAGTGCAAAGATCGAACCCCAATAAATCACCCGCTGATTCTTATAATGTTTTACTGCGATATACGCAATATAAGCAATCCACACGAAGAAGGCAGCAGCTGCGAGACGATGCCCCATTTGTATCCATTCGTGCATGTTGGCAGGAAGTGCGGGTTGCGAATTCACGCATAAAGGCCAATCTTTGCAAATGAGACTGGCGTTTGTGTGCCGGACAAGCGCTCCGGTGTACACAACGATGTAGCTGTATATGGTCACTCCGATAATATTCCACTTCATTTTTTTGCTGATTGTCAAAGTAGCGGCATCAAACTTTTTATCTACTTCAAATATCAATAATGTCAGCAAAAATATGGCTGCAAAAGAGATTAATGAAATACCAAAATGGAGTGCCAGAACAAAAGAAGATTGTCCCCAAACGACGGCGGCGGCACCAATTAATGCCTGCAGCACTAAGAACAAAACGGACAGTATGGCTAAAAATTTGGTTTCTCGTACATGGCCAATGGCGATCCAAGACCAAATCGATAAAGCCACTACAAAGATTCCGACTCCACCAGTTACAAATCTATGAGCCAATTCTATCACTGTGGCAACCGTAATGTGATCGGGTATCACTTGGCCTTTACACAATGGCCACGAATGGCCGCATCCCATTCCGGAATTTGTTTTGGTTACTAGCGCTCCTCCTATTAACACGAAAAGCATACCGAGCGAAGAAAGAACAGCCAACCATTTTAATCCTCGATGCAATGTTATTCACCTTCTTAAAACAGTATTAAAATGTTGTTTTGATGTTTATCACTGTAACGATCATACAGAACAATGAAAGAAAAAACAATGATTAAGGAAACTATCAAACTTTTTTGACCAAAAATCATGTGAAAATTTTCGCATTTTCGCATCATGATGGATCAAGAGGTATAGCTATTATATTGTTTGAAATCCACCATCCCCGATCTTTATTATCTATCATTGTAATCATTACTATTTTCTTATAAATTTTGAAAGATGAAAATGTTTTAGATGTAGTAGTAACAAATTAGCCATATTTAGTTCATAATTTGTTCACAAAAGATTGACCGTTGTGTTTTAATATTATATTGACGGCTTTTTATCATTTATTAGGGTGGGAGTCATAATGAGATCGACCTATTTTGAAAGAGAATTTCCAAAATTTTAGAAGAATGGCTAGAAATAACATCTATAATCATTTATATTAAAAAATAAGAACATTTTTGTTCTTTGACAAGGAGGAAAAATCGGTGTCTAATACTCGAGCCATTAAAACTGCTCCTGAAACAACTGCCTTGAAGGATTTCATGGCGTTGATCAAAATCGGCATTGTAAATTCCAATTTAATTACAACGTTTACCGGAATGTGGCTGGCGTTCCACTTCAATAACATCCATTTTTTGACCCAGCTCGATACCATCTTTTTTACGATGTTAGGAACTTCCTTGGTCATTGCCGGGGCGGCAAGTTTGAACAATTATATTGATCGTGATATCGATTCGTTCATGGAAAGAACGAAATCACGTCCAACCGTCACGGGTAAAATCAGCAGTGGAAAAGTCTTGGTCATGAGCTTTGCTTTTATTATTTTGGGAACGATTAGCCTTTTTATGACAACGTTTACTGCTGGAGTGCTGGGAATCATCGGCGTATTTAGCTATGTTGTTTTATATACACTCTGGACGAAAAGACGTTTTGTCAGCAATACGGTTGTAGGCAGCATTTCAGGAGCGATTCCGCCGTTAATCGGATGGACCGCTGTTGATCCCCATATGAATTTGATTGCCTTTATGTTATTTGTCGTTATGTTCATTTGGCAGCCCCCTCATTTTTATGCTTTGGCTATGAAGCGCTGCGAAGAATACCGTGCTGCCGGTATACCGATGCTTCCTGTTGTAAAGGGATTTGACGTAACGAAGCGTCATATTGTTTTGTGGGTTGCGGCCTTGTTGCCTCTGCCATTCTTCATGACGTCATTAGGTCATTTTTTTGTAATTTTTGCCACTATATTAAACTTGGGATGGTTAATTCTTGGCATTTATGGATATAAAATGAAAGACAGTTTGAAATGGGCACGTATCATGTTCATCTATTCCTTGAATTACTTAACGATTTTGTTTGTAACGATGGTGATTGTGACTGTCGTGTAAGACGAACTAAGGGGTTGGGAGTTCTTTCTTTTCACGAAGAAATCCAAATAGAGGACTAGTCAACTTGACTAGAATCCAATGAAAGAGGGGTATGATGAGGCTATGAAAGCAAGGCTAAAAAAATGGCGTCTGTTTGCTGTTTTAGCTGTTTTGGGGCTGATACTTTCCGGCTGTGGGGAGCCGTTTCTATCAGCTCTGGATCCAGCTGGCGAAGTTGCTCAAACGCAATTTGATTTGATGATTTTGAGCACTGCCATTATGGTATTGGTTATTTTAGTTGTTGTAGTGGTTTATGTAGTGGCCATTTTTCGCTTTCGAAGAAAAAAAGGGGATGAAGACAAAATTCCGAAGCAGGTGGAGGGGAGCCATAAACTCGAACTGCTTTGGACGATTATTCCGATCATTCTTCTTTTGATTTTGGCCGTGCCGACGGTTTCCGCTACTTTTAAATTGGCCGATAATAAAGGTTTAAATGATAAGGATGGAAAAGGGAACCCAAAAGCGGTGGTCGTCAATGTGCGAGCCAATCTATATTGGTGGGAATTTGAATACCCGAATCAAAAGATTATTACAAGCCAAGACTTGGTCGTTCCTACTGATGAAAAAGTGTATTTTCGCGTGAAAGCCAGCGACGTAAAGCATTCATTTTGGGTGCCGGCTGCTGGTGGAAAAATGGATGCGAATGTCGACAATGTCAATACGTTCTGGCTGGAGTTTGATGGTAAAAAAGCAAAAGAAGCAGGAAACCTCTTTTACGGAAAGTGTGCTGAACTTTGCGGACCTTCCCATGCTTTAATGGATTTCAAAGTGAAGGCTATTCCTAAGGATGAATTTAATCAATGGGTCAAAGATATGCAGGCAGCTAAAGTGACAACCCCTTCTGATCCAGTCGCTGCACAAGGTCAAGAGATTTTTAAACAAAAATGCCTCAGCTGTCACGCGGTCACGCCACAGGACAATCGGCCTGAGCAAGCCCGAACTGCTCCGAATCTCGCCAATTTTGGAGAGCGCTCTCGTATTGCCGGAGTCCTTGATCACAACAAAGAAGAGTTGAAAAATTGGATACGTGATCCCGAAAAATACAAACCCGGAAATAAAATGACGGGTGCGTATGGACAATTAACAGAAGATCAAATTGACAAGCTGGCGACATACTTAATGACGCTTAAAGTGCAAGATTAAATGGGTTATCAAAAAAGGAGGGTTAATCTTTGAGTACAATAGCTGCCAAGAAAAAAGGTTTCGGCGCTACTCTTTGGGATTATTTAACGACTGTGGATCATAAGAAGATTGCCATTCTATACTTAATGGCCGGCGGACTGTTCTTTCTGATAGGCGGTGTAGAGGCCCTTCTCATCCGCATTCAACTTGCTGTGCCGAATAACGATTTCGTCAGTGCTGGAACATACAATGAATTATTTACGATGCACGGCACAACGATGATTTTCTTAGCCGCCATGCCGCTGTTGTTTGCTTTTATGAATGCAGTGGTTCCGCTTCAAATCGGAGCTCGTGACGTAGCTTTCCCGTTTTTAAATGCGTTGGGATTTTGGCTGTTCTTTTTTGGAGGACTTTTTTTAAACCTATCGTGGTTTTTGGGAGGAACGCCTGATGCTGGATGGACTTCTTACGCTTCGCTTTCTCTTGCGTCAAAAGGCCATGGCATTGATTTCTATGTTCTTGGTTTGCAAGTATCAGGATTTGGTACATTGATTTCTGGAATAAACTTTCTTGCCACCATCATTAATATGCGGGCACCCGGAATGACCTACATGAGAATGCCGCTGTTTACATGGACTACGTTTGTTGCCTCTGCTCTAATATTATTCGCCTTTCCGCCTTTAACCGTGGGTATCTTTTTATTGATGTTTGATCGCTTGTTTGGAACTAATTTCTTTGATGTTGCAGGCGGTGGAAATACGATTATTTGGGAACATCTTTTTTGGATTTTCGGACATCCTGAAGTATATATTTTAATATTGCCGTCCTTTGGTATATTTTCAGAAATATTTGCCACTTTTTCGAGGAAACGGCTTTTTGGCTATTCGTCAATGGTATTTGCAGTCGTTTTAATCGGTTTCTTGGGGTTCATGGTGTGGGCTCACCACATGTTTACGGTTGGGCTGGGTCCGATCGCTAATGCGATTTTTGCCGTTGCCACCATGGCAATTGCTGTTCCGACAGGAATCAAAATATTTAACTGGCTTTTGACAATGTGGGGAGGAAATATCCGTTTTTCGACTCCTATGTTGTATGCGATTGCATTTATTCCTTCATTTGTCATTGGCGGGGTTACAGGTGTTATGCAAGCTGCTGCACCGGCTGATTATCAATATCACGATTCCTACTTTATTGTCGCGCATTTTCATTATGTCATTGTTGGTGGCGTTGTATTTGCCTTGTTGGCTGCTGTTCACTTTTACTGGCCTAAAATGTTTGGCAAAATGTTAAATGAGACTCTTGGGAAAATTACATTTGTTCTCTTTTTTATCGGTTTCCATCTTACTTTCTTTATTCAACATTTCCTTGGTTTAATGGGAATGCCGCGCCGAGTATGGACGTATTTGCCTAATCAGGGCTTTGATACTCCAAACTTGGTCAGCTCAATTGGGGCCGGTTTGATGGGAATTGCCGTTTTCATCTTACTGTTCAACATCATCGCTTCCACAGCCAAAGGAGAGAGAGTCGGCAATGATCCGTGGGGAGATGGACGGACAATTGAATGGGCCGTTTCTTCGCCGGCGCCATATTATAATTTTAAACAAACACCACTGATTCGTGGATTGGATGCTTATTGGCTGGAAAAAATGGAAGGGCGCAATGAACTGACGCCCGCTGAACCGATCGGTGATATTCATATGCCGAATTCATCCATACTTCCGTTCTTCATCGCTTTTGGTTTATTTGTTGCTTCTTTCGGCGTAATGTATCATGCTGATTCACCGTTGGGAATTCCAGTGTTGTTCGTTGGCTTGGCCATCACATTCGGTTCCATGTTGATCCGTTCCGTGAAGGACGATCATGGCTACCATATTCACAAAGAAGAATTGTTGGAAGATTCGGAAAAGGGGGTTAAGGCATAATGGAAGCGGAACAAAAGTTTACGCCGCAAACATGGCCCGAATTGCCTGAAAAAGCGACCATTGAAGGGAAAAATAAATTTCTTGGCTTTTGGTTGTTTCTTGGAGGCGAGACCGTCATGTTTGCCTCCCTTTTTGCAACATATATCGCTTTAAAAGATAAAGTTCCAAATCCTAATCAAGCGCATGCAAAAGAATTATTTGAATTGCCGCTCGTATTTACGATGACGATGCTTCTTTTAACAAGTTCCCTTACCAGCGTCTATGCCATTTACCATATGAGGAATTACAATTTTAAGCGCATGCAGGCTTGGCTGTTCATCACTGTACTTCTTGGAATAGGCTTCTTGGTAGCGGAAATTTATGAATTTAATCATTATGTTCATGAATTTCATCATACTTTTACCAGCAGTGCGTTCGGTTCGGCTTTTTATACATTGACCGGATTTCACGGAGCCCATGTTACTTTTGGATTGTTATGGATTTTGACATTAATGATTCGCAATGCGAAACGCGGCTTAACTCTTTACAATGCACCGAAATTTTATGTAGCCAGCTTGTATTGGCATTTTATTGACGTCGTGTGGGTGTTTATCTTTACTGTCGTATATTTGATGGGAAAGGTGGGATGAATGATGACGGATCAACCTGTCAATCAAGAAAATTCAAGAATCGACTATAAGTTTCGAAGAAGAAGAAATGCGGAAGAAATGAGAATGCAGATTGTGTCCTTCACGCTGATGCTCTTTTTAACGCTGATAGCGTTTGTGGCCGTTGGGGCGGGTTTATCGAAATGGTTTGTGCTGCCATTTGTCTTGCTGCTGGCCTGCATACAAGTGTTGTTTCAAATATATTATTTTATGCACATGAGTCATAAAGGCCATGAAGCTCCTTCACTATTTTTCTGGTCCGCAGTCTTCGTCGCATTTTTAACTGTATTGACGTTTGCGACGATTGTTTGGATCTAAAAAGTGAAAATGACGGATAAGAATGACTATTTTATCCTGATGGTAGGACTTTGTATTGGCCTACTGTTTCACTCATCTTTTGATGGATGCGGTGTGGGAAAGATTGAAGAAACGAAAAGCCAGCCATAACGGTTGGCTTTTCGGCTCATTCGATAAAACGGTAAAACCATAACGCAAAGGCAGCGAAAAATCATAAACTTGTCAATTGTTGCATTGTTCCTGTTTGGCAGAGAAAGTATAATGATATTATGGGCAATTGACGGGAATGAGGGGATGAAGCAATGCCAATCACAATATTTGGGTTTCAAGCGTTGTGGAGCCCGTATTTTTTGATGGCCATACTTTTGATGACAGTCTTTTACCTTTTGCTGATGATCAAATGGAGAAATGTTTTTCCGAACAGTAAACCTTTGACCAAAAAAGAATTATTGCATTTTATTCTGGCCATGGTGATTTTGTATGGTATTAAAGGCTCTCCCGTTGATTTAATGAGCCATATTATGTTTTCATATCACATGGTTCAAATGGCCATTCTTTGCTTGGTTCTGCCTCCGATCCTCATAAAAGGAATTCCGGTATGGTTTTGGAAATACATAATTGAATTGCCAATCATCAAGCCGATTTTTTCGTTATTGACAAAACCATTAATGGCAGCGATTGCTTTCAACGGGCTTTTTTCCTTCTACCATATTCCAGCTATTCTTGATAAGATTAACAAGAGCGGGATCTTTCATGGGCTTTTCACGGTTGTCTTATTTGGATTTGCCCTTTTTATGTGGTGGCCGCTGATGAATCATTTGCCCGAACATTCGAATTTGATCGGATTACGCAAGGTCGGATATTTAATCGCTGATGCCGTACTTTTGACCCCTGCTTGCGGATTGATTATTTTTTCCGGCCATCCCCTATATAACACGTACAGCGATCCGTCTTCTTGGCTGCAATCGATGCAATTGTGCGTTCCAACCAACACTCTAAATGGTTTGGAACTTTCCGGCCCCGAGCTGTTTTCCAATTTGCCGGTAATCGAAGATCAGCAGCTTGGTGGAGTGTTGATGAAAATTATACAAGAAGTTGTTTATGGTATTGTGCTGGCCCGAATTTTCTTTGATTGGTACCGAAAAGAACAGCTTGAAGCCGATCAAATTACGGAAGCTTCTCTTCGTGAGCACCAAACGAAATGGTAGCTTAAATGAAATACGCTCAATCGGAAAGAAGATTCCCAAGAAGGGAGTCTGTTCCTTTTTAAAAGGAGCCTTTCTTATAGAACCATAAAGAATGCCCGGTTTAAAAAACATAACGGATGGAACGAAACATCATCCGGTTCATTCCCAGAGTTTTGTCATAGTCCTAAATAGAAATGCGAATGGTTATGTACATAGTAAAATGGTTAAGAAGAGAGGAGAAAGGAAATGACGCTTCCTATTTTACCTACCATTAGCACATCTTGCATTGTCATAAGTGCCGTACTAATCGGTATCGGTTGGATCAAAATTGTACAAGGAAAAAGAGATACTCATCAAAAATTGATGACGGCAGCTGCCATTTTTGCGTTGACCTTTTTTATCATTTACTTAAGCAGAACTTTGTTTATTGGCAACACAGCTTTCGGCGGTCCCGCTAATGTGAAAGTTTACTATACGATTTTTTTGATTTTCCATATTTTCCTTGCTACAATCGGGGGGATTTTTGGAGCTGTTACCCTTTGGCTCGGCTACAAAAGCAAATTTGAAAAACATCGGAAAATAGGACCTGTTACGAGCGTTATCTGGTTTTTCACAGCGATTACGGGGATCGCTGTGTATTTGCTGCTTTACGTATTTTACAAAGGCGGCGAAACAACTTCGATGCTAAAAGCGATCTTGGGGTATTGAGCATTATTTAGGTGCTGAAATCTAAAGAAGCGCAAAGCCGACTGAAGGTTGGCTTTGCGCTTTTTCTACACGGCGAAAGATTCAATCTCTTTTTTGACGGCGGAAAGAACGGATTCACATTCTTTCACCAAATATTCGGGATAATATTCGTCGTCACCATATTCTATCCCGTGCGGATAATAATGTTTTCCAAGAATGGGTGTCATTAACTGAATGACGGCATCATGAGCCCCCACATCGCCTTCCACAGCATATCCTTGGACGCGAAGATAATATACGCCTTCTTTTAATTCAAATTTGCGATCGTATGTGACACGTTCATAATCCCATTGTCCTGCGCGAATCAATCGGTGCTCTTCCATAATTTCGTCCAAGCGGTTTAAATCTGCTTTGTATTTTTCTAAACCAACATTTTCAAATTTCATGGACAAATCCCCCCAAAAAAGAGTTTTAAAGAAAATTGCGAAAAGTCCATCATCTTATTTTTATAATAGTCGAAAAAAATTCTGCTTGCAAATATATCCAAGACATTTATTCAATCCATCTTTTTTATTTTCTATCGAATAAAATATTTTATGAATGATTTTCTCTGCATTGAATGTGGAACAATAGACGTAGATTTTTCGAATGCGATCATGTATGATTCTAGTGATTAAAAGAATATCCGTAAATGTTTGGAACAAGCGAAACGTCTCTTTAAAATGTTCTTTTCTGCACGACTGAGGACAACTAGTTCGGGATAATGATATTTGATTGTGACGAGTTTCAAAAGCAAAAGTCTCACAAAAGCGAAAGTGGGATTTTCGATAGACGGCTTGGTTATGAAGGCTGGCATCCGAACAATTACTTGTTGCAAGCTTGAAAGAATTGGAAGGAGGGAAATGATTGCGAACGATTTTGAGAGTCCTTGTGGTTTTGAGCATCATTCTGGTGTTGGGAGTTTACTTAAATCAATATGCTGAGAACTGGGGATTTTTACAGCCGCCGCTGCAAGACAACTCTCTTAAATGGAAGGGAAGCGAAGAGAAACGATCACAAGAAACACAAGTGGCTGAAAAATTGCCGAAAGAAAGTTTAGCTTTTTTTATCGGAAAATCCGAACAGCAAGTCATTTCTAAATTTGGGAAACCGGTCCGCATCGATCCAACGCAATACGGGTATCATTGGTGGATTTATCAAAATCAAAATTCGTATATACAATTTGGCGTCGAACAAAATAAGGTGGTTGCTGTCTATGCCATTGGCCATGATGCAAACGTACAGCCGTTTAAAATTGGACAACGGATCGACGATATTTTTCGAACCTATTCCATGAATCCTGAAATCGTGATTAAAACTAGTGCGGGGAATTATCGATTTGAACTGTCGGAAGAGGATTTAAACCTTCAGCCGTTAGTAAAAATGGGGGGGATTTACGTTCAATTGTATTTGGATAAATTTTCAGGGACGCTATCCAGTGTACGATTTGTCAATGAAGAAATTTTGCTTCGCCAAAAACCGTATGAGCTGATATACCAAGGAGAACTTCCTGAATGGCCGAATCCGACGGCTGGTCAATGGAACATGATCGAAAAAGGTGAGCAACGACAGATTTTTGATATAACGAATATGATACGAAAAGAGTTTCATTTAGAGCCGCTGAAGTGGGATGAAAAAACGGCAAATGTCGCCTTCGGGCACAGTAAAGAAATGAGCGATAAAAATTATTTTTCGCATGATTCACCGTCACAAGGAGATTTAGCGACGCGTTTAAAAGCAGCAGGGATTCCTTATCAGATGGCGGGTGAAAATATTGCTGCCCATTACGTTGACGGTCCTGCAGCCGTACAAGGATGGCTGAATTCGGAAGGCCATCGGAAAGCACTTCTGGAGAAAAATTATTCGCACTTAGGAGTCGGGGTTTACAAAACTTACTATACACAGGATTTTATTCAAAAAGAAAAATGGTAGAGGAAGTATATTGCAAACTTCCTCTTTTTCTTTCCCATTCATGATTCCCCTAATTAAAACGCTTTCGTTTTATTGAATCTTGACGATAAAAAATGTCCCAGTAGCATGGGCAATTTTTTTTCTATTGTCCAGATAGACTTCCCCTTCTACTACAATCGTTTTTGTGCCTTTATGTATTACGTTTGCAACGGCGGTAAGGTTATCTCCCTTCCCTGGGGCGATATAATGAATGTTTAAGTTGGAAGTGACCGCTCCATGACCATCAGGGGCAACATGGCTTGCTATTGTTCCCATCACGCTGTCCAAAAGAGTTGCCGTAATACCCCCGTGAACGATACCTAAATGATTATGAATAATTTCAGAAATAGGTATCGTAATTTCGCAATTGGAATCGGTTACGTTTTTTTGCATTCCAAGCAATCTTCCTAAATAAGGTTCATCGGAACCGATATAATTCTCATATCTTTCCAACAGCTCTTTAAGAATGGTTTTTTCTTTTTCGTTTGTTTTCTCTATTACTTGTTGAAATAACTGGAACAATGGTTCTTTCATTTTGAGCGATCCCCCCTGAAAAAGTTTTACTGTTGTTTTTCTATCTTATCACGAGATAGAAATCTTGAGAATCACTCTTTTAAGTGAAAATCATACGATGTAGTAAATGGGAAAAACAGGAGGTGATGGGTCCTTGGGCCAAAAGCAGCTGCATCCTCAAGTATTGAAATTTAAAGAATTTGTCAAAGCGCACCCGAAAATTATTCAGGAAGTCAACAATAAGGATAAAACCCTCCAAGAATTTTTTGAGGAATGGTATCTGCTCGGGGAAGAAGATCCTCTCTGGGACAAATATAAAGAGAAGGCTGCTGAGCGTTCGGAATCGGAAAAGCAAAAAAGTTCCAAGTGGACGGAAACAATTTTTACATCGCTGAAAAAAATAGATCCCAATCAGCTTCAGGAGCATCTCTATCATATGAATCAGGCCATTGGTGCGCTTCAAAATTTGTTGGCGCAGTTTCAAACTAATTCTTCTGCAACCCCATCTCCAAAACAATCTCCCAACAGACCGGAACAATCTTTCTTCGGTTTTCGAAAAGACTAGAAGAAAAAGGAGGGAACGTTTGTGAGAAAAGAAATAGCTGATTATATTTATTCCAGAAGTGAATTGAGGCAATTCTTGAGGGAACAACCCCAATGGTACCGAATTTTAAGCCGCAGACCTGAGGATTTAGAAAAATTTGAGATTCAATCGCTTCATTATTTTAAAAGGACGATCCCTCATCAAATGGAAAAATTTTCAAACGGCATTCAAATAGCAAAGATGATGATGGGCATGCTGCCATTCATCCAGAATAATGGAAACCAAGAACCGGCGGAGTGATAACGGTTCTTTTTATTTGGATCGTTCAAATGTCTGAAAGTGAATGGAATTCCATTCTTTATTTTAATGATTTTGCCGGTTCCTGCCTGCTGTCGTCATACACCAAAATGAAAATGATGGAGTTTTAACGAGACGTTTACTTGGTAAGAGAAAACAACAGCGGAAAAGCTTTTCAACTTTTTTGTATAAATGAAGATCGCTGGTAAAAACTATAAAAAAAGCACTCATTATGATCATCGATGCCATTTTGATTGGAAAAGAAGGGAAGAGAATAGACGGTTAAAGCTTTGTCAGGGGAAATAAAGGAATCTTCTCTTGCACTGAATGATTGTTTTCCGTTGTCCGATAAAGAGAGTAAATTTGTTTACATTCAGTCACTTTGAAGACAAACGAACAGCTCGACGGCTGAAGATACAGTTGTCATCTTGACTTGAATCAAACTTAAATTGGACCATTTCGTTTTTCGTGTTGAAAAAGCTCTTCAACGGTTTTCTTTATCGATCTTCCTTAATGCAACCAATGTCCAGGGGATGAAAAGTGCCATAAAATTGCGAGTCTATGTTAACGAATTCAATATCTAGGAGGGAGGAAGTACAGGAAGTGTTTTTGCGAATGCAAAATCCATATAGTTCCTCCATACGTTGTGGACCACTGCAAACTCAAGCGGAGGGATCCTGTACGATTCTTATGAAGAAAATCGTTTTCATTTGCTTCATTTTCATTCTTGCTTCTTGCCAGCAAAATCCGGATGTTTCGAAAACACATTCGTTAGAACAGTCGGCAAAGGCCGCCGGACAAAAGAATCCTTCTCTGTTTGTTGTCCGCCATGTCGTACGATCAAATGATCTTTATGTGGAATGCTTTGTTCCTGATATTACTTTTATGACAAAATCTAATCAAAAAAAGCGAGGAAAAGCAGTTGTTTCCATCGATGGCGTTCGCTACGGAGAATACAGAACTGCCGCTTTTATAATCGAATCTCTTCCTAGCGGCACACATTTAATCAATATCGAAATAAAGGATACTAACAATCATCCTTTAGGATTAAGAAAGCAATTTTATGTGACCGTGCCTTGATTCTTTCCTTCCATCCAAAAAACGTGATAAAATGAAGGCACGGAGGTGAGCTGTATTGCTTGCTGCAACATTAGAAACGATTGAAATAATAGAAGAAGCCGAGAAATTGGCTGAGATGATTGTTCAATCTGATATCGCCGAACAATATCGAAAGTGTTACGATCGACTATATACAACTCCATCTACTAAAGAAAAAATCAACCGTTTTTCCAGGTTGAAAGAACGATATGAAGAAGTACAGCGCTTTGGCCGCTATCATCCTGATTATGCGGATGTGATGAAAAATATCCGTGAAGCGAAAAGAGAAATGGATCTGGATGAAAATGTCGCAAATTTTCGGAAAGCGGAAAATGCATTGCAACAATTATTGGATGAGGTCAGCTTGTTGATTGCTCATTCCGTGTCACCGCATATTAAAGTACCGGTTGGTAACCCCTTTTTCGAGAAATCATCTGGTTGCGGGTGCGGTTCAGGAGGAGCTTGCAGCTGCTCTGCGTAAATTTCATACATTCAAAAAAGCAAAGCAACAAACGCGTGCTTTGCTTTTTGAATCCCTTAAACAGGCGTCCAGAACATTGATTGCAGTAAAAAACTATGATAGACTGAATGTGAATATTCTGAAAAATGAGGAGATGCTATGTTTACAGCAAGACAAGCGATGATCGTTTGGCTCTATAGTTTAAAACAAGCCAAGACGTTAAGAAGATATGGGAATGTCCATTATGTCTCAAAAAAAATGAAGTATGCGGTTGTGTACTGCAACCAAGATGAAATAGAAGACTGCATGAAAAAAATATCCACATTACCCTTTGTCAAAAAAGTAGAGCCTTCCTTTAAACCTTTTTTAAAAACGGAATTCGAAAACTCAAAACCGGATAAAGCAAAAGAATATGATTATAAGATAGGCTTATAAAGGGAAAAAAGGGGAAGTCCTCCCCTTTTTTAATTCATCGATCCGTTTTTTGCAGCATTCGCTGCAGAGAAAAAATTTCAAGATACATAGAAGCCTTTTGAACGAGGTCTTTCTTGGTTTCCTGTTTCTATTTTTTATTGAAGAGGCGGAATATAGCGATTCATCCGCAAAATGCCGATAAGATATTGATAAAACAGTTCTTTTTCGGCAAAAAATGTGGACGGTTTTACATCTAACTCAATGATTTCCTTCCCAAGCGAGGTCGCCGCACTTTTAAAATCATTCCATCGTTGAGAAGATTTATGACTAGGATGAGGAATGCCTTCTCTGCAAATATACAAAGGCTGAAACTCGCCTCGTTCTGTTGGATTCAATACGACGACAAGGGACGTTGCGGGACGGTCATCAATGGTCGTGTGGAAAGCCATTAAATGAGCTAAGCGGTGCTGATTGGATTTCGCAATTTCAATTAATTCATATAGATCGGAATAGCCTTCTCCTAGTTCAATAAATCGTTGAATCATCTTCATCCTCCGTTCTCGTTGTCATTCTCTTTCATTGTAGCGCGACTGCTTATAGAGCTCAACATGACAATCTGAGGAGAAACGATGAATCCAAAAAAAGAGAAAAGGAGAAAAGCGCGGAGATTTCAAGAAAAGCGGACAATTTGCTAGTTTTAGGAATTTGAAAAATATTTGTTGAAAACGTCCATCAAGAATACTATGAGCGCTTATCGACGGCAGAATGTTAACAGAAAAAAACCTGCAGGATTTCCTGCAGGGCCCTTCTAATTCCTAGTAAAAGGACAGAAGGTAAAGGGAGAGGAGAAACCGGAGGAAGAACTTATGGGGAAACGTAAGTCTTCTCCGCGGTTGACAACAACACCTTCCTTTTTGGTGCTGTCACTTTTATTGTTCCCGTTTTCTTTCGATTTATACGTAAAGAATGGAAAGCATCTGCCAAAAGAAACGATGAGAATGATAATGAAAACGCTTCCTAGTGGCGATGATAATCAAATTATGTTACCATGAGAAAGAATTTTTATAACAATGGTGAGTAAACATGCGAGTTATTTCTGGAATTTGTAAAGGAAAACAATTGAAAGCTGTTCCCGGAAAATCGACTCGACCGACTACCGATAAGGTAAAAGAAGCGATTTTTAATATGGTAGGACCATATTTTTCCGGAGGTATTGGTCTAGATTTGTTTGCAGGGAGCGGCGGGTTAGGCATAGAAGCCTTAAGTCGGGGATTCGAAAAAATGATTTTTGTCGATAAAGATTCAAAAGCGATTCAGACTATCCATGCCAATATCGACTTTTGTGGTTTCCGGGAACAAAGCGAAGTATATCGAAATGACTCTTTTCGAGCTTTGCAAGTTCTAAAGAAAAGGGGAATCCGATTTGATGGTGTGTTTTTGGATCCACCTTATAGAAAACAAAAATTGGAGGAGCTTTTGAGTATTTTTAATAATGGATACATAAAAGAAAATGGCTTTATCGTTTGTGAACACAGTAAAGAAGTCACGCTCCCTGCCCGATCAGGAAATCTTCGGCAATGGAAACATGAGACTTATGGAATCATTGGGGTCACCATTTATCGAATGACAGAGGACACAGAAGAAAAGGGGGATTAGACATGACTAGGATTGCCGTATGTCCAGGGAGTTTTGATCCGATTACAAACGGTCATCTGGATATCATTCAAAGAGGAGCGAAAGTATTCGATAAGGTATATGTAGCGGTACTTCACAATTTTGCAAAAAAACCGTTGTTTACAGTGGAAGAGAGGATGGAATTGATCCGTAAAGTGACAAAACATATACCGAATGTGGAAATTGATTCTTTCCATGGTTTGCTTGTAGATTATGCCAAAAGCGTCAATGCCAATGTCATTCTAAGAGGCCTCCGAGCTGTTTCTGATTTTGAATATGAGATGCAAATCACCTCGATGAACAAATTTCTCGATGAAAATATTGAGACTTTTTTTATGATGACAAACAACCAATACTCCTTTTTGAGTTCCAGCATTATTAAAGAAGCAGCAGAATATAATGCTGAAATTTCGGCTCTTGTTCCAAAAGAGGTAGAGAAGGCGTTAAAGGAGAAATTCAAAAAATTGCACAACGGTCAAAAGTAGCGAACAAAACCAGCCATTGCGGAAGGGATATCCCTCCGTAATGGCTGGCTTTGCCTTAACGTATTCGTTCAGGAAAAGAACGGCGAGCGTAGAGAAATAAATAGATCACTAGTGCGCAAATGGTGATGAAGGGGCCGTTGTTTTCAAACCAGTGAAGCAATGTTATGGACTGACTTCCGCTTTTGAAAACCGGAAGGGAATGAAGGGTTTCTCCATTTTTGAAAAAGTGCTCGTATAAAAGCGGCCATAGCAAAAAAGCAATCGTCGAAGCATAAATGCCGTGAAGCAAACGAGCAAAGAAAAAGGGTTTAAAGCGTATATCCGTTTGCGCCAAGATGCTCGCCACTTGTGCTTGAACACTAAATCCGTTAAAGGCCAGAATAAAGCTGACAAGGACTGCTTGTTCAATCGTCGGTACGTGGGGGACTTGGCTGATCATTTGGCTGCCAAGCGTAATTTCAAACAATCCTGATATAAAAGGGATGCTTAAGCTTGCAGACAGCCCGAACAGGGAAAAAATGGCTTGAACGATTTGACTGACAAAAGACGTAATATGTAGAAGGTACAATAGCTTATTGACGACGGAAAATAAAATAATAAATCCGCCGATCATCAAAAGAGTTTGAATGGATGACATAACGGAATCTCCCAATAGTTTTCCGATCGGTCTGTTTTCTTTTATTCTTGTTTCATGCAAGGCGTGAAACGCTGCTTTTAAGAGAGAGGTTTGCTTATTCTTTGTTCTTTTTTCTCTCCGGTCTTCTCCGTAAAATCTCATGGTTAAACCAACAAGAAAATTCCCGCAATAGTGAGAGAGAGCTAGAATGACGCCGAGATGGGGATTATAAAAAAATCCTACTGAAACGGCTCCAAAAATAAATAACGGGTTAGAAGAATTCGTGAAAGACACTAACCTTTCTGCTTCATTTCGAGTCAGCTGTCCTTCCTGGCGCAACCTGGCTGTCAGTTTTGCCCCTGCCGGAAATCCGGATGCAATTCCCATCGCCCAGACAAATCCACCGGCACCTGGTACGCGGAACAAAGGGCGCATTAATGGCTCTAGCAAGACACCGATAAATTTGACCACTCCAAAGCCGATCAACATTTCACATATGATAAAAAATGGAAGCAGGGAAGGAAATACTACCTCCCACCACATATTTAATCCTCTAATGGATGCTTCAAACGCCTCTTCTGGAAACGCAATCAAAGAAAACGTAAAGATGGTCGCCATTAGCGCTAAAACAGCCGTTTTTAATTTGGAAGGGGTCAAGTTCTGTACCTCCTATCTGAAGTTTCGCTCTTAAATGGCAGGGAAAGGTAAAAAGATAGGGAAAAAGATGACTGCCGTGAAATTCTTGTCCTGATAATTCAATATACTCATACGTTTTTGAAATAGACCATATGATAACAAATGAGTTGAGCCGAAAAAGAAATACCGGAAATGTGGAAGCTGATAGAAAAGGAGGTCGGAGAAGTTTTGGCAAAACCTAAGATCGGTCTTGCTCTCGGATCCGGGGGAGCGAAGGGATTTGCCCACGTGGGGGTATTAAAAGCATTTCAAGAGGCTTCCGTTCCAATAGATATGATTGCAGGCAGCAGTATGGGTGCTCTTGTCGCGAGTTTTTATGGTGCGGGCCACAGTATGGAGCAATTAAGCAAGTTTTCCTTAGCGTTTCGGAAAAAGTTCTTTTTAGATTTTACTGTCCCTAAAATGGGATTGATTGCGGGCAACCGAATCAAAGACATGATTCGTTTATTGACTCATGGCAAAAATATTGAAGACTTAATGTTGCCCGTTGCGATTGTCGCCACGGATTTGAAGCAAGCAGAAAAAGTGGTATTCACGAAAGGTCCTGTAGCGGATGCCGTAAGGGCGAGCATTTCCATTCCCGGAATCTTTGTCCCAGAAAAATGGAACGGTAAACTATTGGTGGACGGTGGGGTGGTCGATCGTGTCCCTGTTTCGGTAGTAAAGGAAATGGGGGCGGATATTATCATCGGGGTTGATGTGTCGGGAGTGAAAAAAGGGACGGATATTTCGACGATTTATGACGTCATCATTCAGAGCATCGACATTTTACAGCTAGAAGCGATGGAAAATCGTACGGTAGAATCACATCTCATGATCAAACCACCAGTAGAAAAATTCAATTCGCGAAGTTTTACCAATATCCAAGAAATTATTCAAGCAGGTGAAAATGAAGCCCGCAAAAAGATTCCTGAAATTTTAACTATTATAGACGACTGGAAGGAGAACCATGAGGGTGAAACGAACTAAAAAGTCATACTTTTTTTTATTTATAACAGGATTATGTTTAGCTGCAGTGCTATTTTTCCCTCTTCCTTTTTATATTACGGAGCCGGGAATCGCCCATGAACTGGATTCGGTCATCAAGGTCGAAGGCGGGACAAAGGAAAAAGGAGAACTGATGCTGACTACAGTGAAGATTGTAAAAGCCACTCTTCCGACTTATTTGTTGGCTTCTATTCGCAAGTATGAAGACATTATCCCGGAAAAAGAATTGTTTGGCGATGAGGAAACAGATGAAGAATACAATGTCCGCCAACTATATGATATGAACAGCTCAAAAAATAATGCGATCATGGCCGCTTTCCATAAAATCAAACGGCCGTATCGTACTGACTTTAAAGGAGTGTATGTGTTGGATGTTTTTCCTGATATGCCCGCAGAAAAGGTATTAAAGCCAGGAGATAGGATTATTGCGGTAGACGGCAGGAATTTAGTTTCATCCTCACAATTTATGAAATATGTCCAATCTAAACCACCGGGTGCACAGTTGAAAGTCACTTTTGTTCGCAAAGAAAAACAAATCACAAAACCGATCAGTACAATGAAATTCCCTATGCAGAAACATAAAACTGGCATTGGAATCGGATTAATGGACGATATAAAAGTGACCACTCATCCAAAAGTGACGATCAACACGAAAAACATTGGCGGACCTTCTGCTGGACTCATGTTCAGTTTGGAAATCTATAATCAGTTAGTGAAACAAGATATTACAAAAGGATATAAAATCGCTGGTACAGGGACCATTTCTCCGGACGGAACCGTTGGTCGAATTGGAGGAATTGCTTATAAAGTTGTGGCCGCTGAAAAAGCTGGAGCGGATATCTTTTTCGCTCCTAATGATCCAATCCCGAAAGATTGGAAGAAGAAGCACCCGGAAATACAAACGAATTATCAAGAAGCGGTAAAGGCGGCAAAAGATACGAAAACGGATATGAAAATTGTTCCCGTCAAAACGTTGGATGATGCCCTTGACTATTTGCAGAAACTAAAACCAAAGGAATGATGAGATACGAAAAATGGAACGAGAACCGGGATGCCTTATCGTTTTGGATCAGGGCCAAAAACAAACCTTCCAAACGAAAAAAGGAAACCTGTTTTTCATTCCGTCTTCTGTTTGTCTCTTCATTTCTGGTGAAGTTATAACCAATTAAGGGATGATGACCGGGGAAAAGAGAAGATCGCTGTTAAGCAGCGCTGAACGTTTGTTTGAAGGCAATCCCATTGCGAAAATATTAGTCGCTTTTATATCAGCTGTCAGCAGATTCCGATAAGCGGACGCCTTGGCGATCAATGGAATCTGTAATGTTTTTTTTACATTTCTTAAATATTCCCGCCCTTTTGATGTCATCCCTAGCACTCTGATATAGGAAGGATAGTCTGATTCAGCCGCCATCTGTTCTTTTGAAGCATGAGTTAAAATATGTACGCACATTCGTTGCAGGCGTGTCCATGTATATCGCTTTGTTTTGACGGATTCCATAAACTGTTGAAAAGAAGTGGATTGATGGGCCGCCTCGATCAGCCGATATTCAATTCCTTCTTCCACTTCGTAGATCGACTGCAGTTCTTCCGGCTTGGCAGAAAGCAATTGATATTGCAAATAGGACCAATACAATTCCCAATGATGGAGAACTCCGAAAGTGGAAAGATATTTTTTTAATTCGGTAAAGGTCGCGTTCGGAACATAGGGTTTTACACCGTCTAACCGAACACCATTTGGATGAAAAATAGAATGGCGAATCCCGGTAGCGCTTGCTATCGACTTGTTCGGTTGTTTATCGTGGTATCCTGCTCCTTGGCGAGAGATCGTATACGCTTTCATGTCCGGTGACAGTCGATTCTTTGCTTTGATGTATTGAAGGCCCAAAATATTATTGGGCTTGGACGTATCTAAAAGAGAAACGTCTTTTAAAACATTTTTCATGGCCAGTGATTGAGCCTTTGGGTAGCTTATGCCCGTTTTGATCCATTTTTGTACTTCGTTTTGAATCTGTTCATTTTGTTCTTCCAACAAGTTGGCCGTTTTTTCAAACGTTTTGATATCCCCTGATTCGCTTCCAAAACAAAAACTGTCCACACCGAGCTCGTGTAAAAGAGCAATGGCTCCGAAAGCAAAGGTTTCGGCCTTCTGAGTGGCAAAATAATAAGGGAGCTCCACGACAAGGTCAACTCCGGAATGCAGGGCCATTTTTGCCCTCGCCCATTTGGAAAGGAGTGCCGGTTCCCCTCTTTGCAAAAAATGGCCGCTCATCACGGCGATCAGCACTTCAGCGCCTGTTATTCGTTTCGTTTGCAAAATATGATGCAGGTGGCCGTTATGAAAAGGATTATATTCAACCACAATTCCAGCACTTTTCATGTTTTCTCATCCTTTGAAAGCAAATTGTTATTTTCATTCTAGCGGGGAAGGATGGATGGATCAACAAAAAGAAGATAATAGATGAAAAAGTGGTATACTAAGAATAGTTTTCTTTATCCTGTAAAGAAAAAAAGTTGACAATCATATAAGTGGAATATATAATTATTTCTGTTGCCTTGAGGTGATTTTTTTGAAGTGGTCCGTTGCTCAATTACGAAAAAATCGTGATGACTTTATCATTGACGAGACGGTAGAGATACCGGAATTAAAACAAATGGATGAACAAATCCGCGATCTTTCCCCCGTACATATTACGGGAAGAGCTGATATAAGTTCAGAAAAAGTGACGTTTCATCTTCATGTCACGGGTCAATTTATTCTTCCGTGCGCTCGGACGTTGGTCGATGTGCCGTACCCGTTTGCGATCGATTCAACCGAGATATACGTTTTGAAAGAATGGCCAGGACAGGATTGGGAAGATGAAGATGTCCATAAGGTTCAAGGGGATACGCTGGATTTGTTGCCTGTCATAAAGGAAATGTTATTGGCAGAAGTGCCATTGCAAGTGATTAGTGAAGATGCGAAGAAGAAAGAACTTCCATCAGGAAAAGATTGGAAGCTGTTGACGGAGGATCAACTTCTTCAAGAAGAAAGCGAAAAAATAGATCCACGTTTGGCAAAGCTGGCTGATCTTTTTGCTGATGACAAATAAACCGAGAAGAACCAGCTTATTCTGGCCTTCATAGATTATAGCTCTCTGTAAGGAGGTGGGAAAAATGGCAGTACCTTTTAGAAGAACATCTAAAACAAGAAAAAACAAACGTCGTACTCATTATAAATTGCAAGTACCAGGAATGGTAGAATGCCCAAACTGCGGTGAAATGAAACTTGCTCACCGTGTATGTCCATCATGCGGAACTTACAAAGGAAAAGAAGTTGTGAATAAATAATCTTCAAAAAACGCGAAGGAAGTTTATCCTTCGCGTTTTTTGCATGGCTGCAAAGAGAGCTCTATAATCCGTGTAATGACTGGTTCGCTTTCAACCAAAATGTTCTCAGTGATAAAGATTTTGGAGGGATGTGGAATAAAACTCCTGACCTCCTTTACTCTTTGACGTGTTCAGGGGGTGACTTAGCTTTTGAAATCATGCTAAATTACTTCCCGGTTGTTTAAACGAAAAACAGATTAAAAATGTGCAGGTCTTATCTTTTCAAAATAAAAAAGAAATTTGAACGTGAAACAGTCTATCACTTCTACTACCAACATATGTATTACTATAAAGCGGAACTACTACCGGCTTTTTACGAAGGAAAAACTTTTAGAGCCGGTTTTGCGGTTTTTAAGGCTCTATAAACTGATAGTGGGGGGATAGACTTGTCTGCAATGCGTCAAGATGCATGGACTCAAGATGAAGATGTTTTGTTGGCGGAGGTGGTATTGCGGCATATTCGTGACGGAAGCACGCAATTAAAGGCTTTTGAAGAAGTTGGCAAAAAGCTTTCCAGAACAGCCGCTGCTTGTGGCTTTCGTTGGAACTCTTATGTAAGGAAACAATATCAATCGGGAATCGAACTGGCCAAAAAACAACGAAAACAAGTAAAAAAAGAATTTTTGCAAGAAAATGAGGCAGGCACCGATTCTTTAGAAAATTCTAATTTAAAAAGCAATGATACACAAACGGCTGACGAAATCATTGTTTATTTGACCGAAAAGCTAAAGAAGGCTGACCAATATGATCAGGTTGTAAAAGAAAAACAATTGCTAGGAAGGGAAATAGAGGCATTGACGGCGCAATTGAATGAAGAAAAAAAACAATTCGAACAGCTGAAAACAAAATATGATCAATTGGAAGAGGATTATCGTTCGCTTCTGTATATTATGGAAAGAGCAAGGAAATTAGCGGTAGATGAAAGAAATTAAACGTCGAAATGAAAAAAGGACGGATCAACCGGGAAACACTTGATCCGTCTTTCTTTTCATCAGCTTATTTTTTTTGTGCTGATGGAATCGGGTATCCAGACAAGGCGGGAAGAGTCTTCAGATAATGATTGGAACCCCATTCTGACCCAAAAATCTTGTGATTTTACACGAGGTCTTGTCACAATCGGTAAATTGAAATGTTTGGCATAGTCCACAAGCATTCGTCCATACCCTTTAAATTGGTATTGTGGAAGCACTTCTAATTTCCAAATTTCCAAATGCTTATCATATTCTTGAATGGCGCCATCCAAGTGGCCGTCTTTCACATATAAGCACATGCGTGCAACCAATTTGTCTCCAAAGTAGATTCCGTAAAAAGGAGAAGCCGCTGCGTCTTCTACTAAGGAATATTCCAATTCTTCCAGCATGGAAAGTTCTTGAAGCCCGTATTCCTTAAATTGAGTGAATTCCTCTAATGTTTTGAAATTTACTTTTAAGTTTTCCACTTTTATTGTCATAGGCGAAAACCCCCTTGTTTATTGAAGGATGATCCATCTATACAGGTGAAAAAAGCGATATGGGATATTTTGAGTTTATTTTCTTAATTTTATTATATATGATTCGATTGAAATAAGTAAACGTTTTCTCATCTGCGATCCGGGATGGCCATCTCGCCAAGGAAAATGGTTATCAAAGAGTTGGCATTCTGATAAAATGTGTATGAAGTGAAGAAAAGATGATATTGGTTGATGAAATCAGACTTTGGAAAGGTTTTAAATGAACGAAATGAAAGAGCATGAAAGCAGAGAGGACTGCAGACAAGGGGAATGGATGATGAGCATAAAAAGTGAAATGAAAATTGGTGTCATCGGCGGCGGTTCTATCGGGTTATATTATGCTGCCAATCTATCAAAATGGTTTCCGGTAACCCTTTATACAAGAACATCCAGACAAAGCAAAGCCATTCAAGAAAATGGAATCACCTTAAGAGAAAATGGCCGTGAGAAAAGAGCGATCGTACGGGTCAAACAATTGACCGAGGCGGATTCGATTGACGAGGATCTCTTATTAGTTGCTGTGAAACAATATCATTTACAAGGGATGGTCCCGTTTTTCCAACAATTGTCCCCGGATGTCTCGTTATTGTTTTTGCAAAATGGGATGGGCCATCTTTTTCTTTTGGAACAGCTTCCTCAAAAAAATGTCTTTTTAGGAACCGTCGAACACGGTGTTTTGAAAGAAAAAGATACTATCGTCCAAGTAAGGGGAAGGGGAATAACCAATGTGTCGGTTTATCGGGGATCCCGGCAATTTCTTGAGCATTTCGTGTCGCAGACAAATGGGTCGTTCCCTTTCCAATTTCATCAAAATTATCAAAACATGATGATGGCAAAACTATTGGCTAATGCCATGATTAACCCGCTAACAGCTGTTTTGAAAGTTCCGAATGGAGAATTGATCAAAAATCCGTATTATCATCAGCTGTTAACGGCCATGTTTACGGAACTGGTGTCCGTGTTTCCAAAATATGAATCCGATGCCACATTCAACAAAGTGTTGGAAATTATTCAAAAGACGGCGGAAAACCGTTCATCTATGTTGACGGATTTAGAGAATGGGAGAAAAACAGAAATCGATGCCATTTTAGGATATGTGTTGAAGATAGCTGAACAAGAACAAATCAGCACTCCTATGATTCAAACCGTTTATTGGATGATAAAAGGGCTTGAGAATCATTTGGGCCTCGATCAATGATTAAGGATCCTTTCCAAATTTGCTATAAACGTGGTATTTGAAAACGATATGCCTGAAGAAGGAGAGTACATATATATGAAACTGGAAAACATTCAAATTCCAGCGATCAACTTATTTGCTTCATCTTACTTAAAACAAGAAAAACCGGTTGTGGATTTTTTTCATTATCGTTTATCTGATCCTTATGTTTTTGAAAAAAGACTAAGAGAACTTGAAAACCGGACTTTTTTGCGATATGAATTAGCCGGTTGTCTGGAAAAATATATGGAAGATTTTTTACATATTCCAGCTGTTCAGCGATCCATTCACAAGTTGAAGCTCCCACATTCGGCGGTGGTTTTGGGCGGACAGCAAGCGGGGCTAATGACAGGTCCTCTTTATACCATTCATAAAATCATTTCGGTTATTCGCTTTGCCGGTCTGCAGGAGGAAAAGCTAGGCGTACCTATAGTGCCTGTTTTTTGGATTGCTGGAGAAGATCACGATTTCTTGGAAGTGAACCATCTCTATGTGCAAAAAGGAACGAAAATGGAAAAGTTCTCTTATACGGAAAGCGTTTTAGGAAAAAAGATGGTCTCTGATATTTGCTTTAATAAAGCATTGATGCAAAAGTGGGTCGAAGAGATTATACGGCAGTTCGGAGAGACAGAGCATACTAACGGTCTGCTTGACTTGCTTCGGGAAGCCATTGAATGTTCAGAAACCATTACTGATTTTTTTCGCTACCTGATCGCCCGATTATTTTGCCATTACGGTCTTTTATTGATCGATTCAGCGTTTGAGCCGCTGCGCAAACTGGAAACCCCTTATTTTCGAAATATGATCCTCGAGAATAAGAGTATTACGGAAAAAGTGTTAGAGCAGCAATCGATAATTCGTCAAGCTGGATTTTCCAATATGATCGAATTGAGTGAGGAAGCGGCAAACCTTTTTCTATACGAATGCGGAGAACGAATTTTGCTTGAATACAATAAAGAGAAAGAACGTTTTACAGGTAAAAATGGCGAAATCGAATTGGAAATTGAACATTTGCTTGATCGACTGAAAACAGCTCCGCAATGTTTTAGCAACAATGTGGTCACGAGACCGATCATGCAAGAACAGTTGTTTCCAACGCTGGCATTTATAGCGGGGCCTGGTGAAATCGCTTATTGGGCTGAATTAAAACAAGCTTTTGAGTTTCTGGATATGAAAGTGCCGCCAATCCTTCCGCGTCTGAATATCACTCTTTTGGAAAGAAGTGTGGCAAGAGATCTTGAAGTGCTGGGAATAGATGTCAAAACAGCTATAGAATCGGGCATTTCCAGCGAAAAGAATCAATATTGGGATACTGTTCGAGACGATACTTTCCACGATTTGATCGAGACGACGAAAGAGGATTTAATGAAGCATTATGAAAAAATAAAAGACAGAGCACACAAAATGAATTTAGGCCCCCTTTCTCTTATAGAAAAAAATCTTGAATTTCATTTTCGACAGCTGGATTATCTTAAGAAAAAAACCGACCAAAACCTTATGGTCAAACATCAAGCCATTCTCCAAAAGTACGATCGCATCGAAAACAGCCTTCATCCGAACGGCGGTCCTCAAGAAAGAGTGTGGAACCTCTTTTATTTTATGAACCAATACGGTGTTTCCTTTATTCACGATCTAATGGAATTGCCGTTCACGTTTGACGGCACCCATCAACTAGTCAAAATTTAGATGCTTACAACGACCGGCTTTGGCCGGTTTTTTTTATTTTGTATGGAGCGGCCAAAACTGTCGATTCTTCGGAATAAAGAAGCGCCGCGCTTTTGGTTGAAAAGCAAGCGAAACTTATTTAGAATGTCATTTCGTTTTCTTCATGAAGCGGAGAGGATAAGTGTGAAGTGAGTATAGTGAAACGAGTGAACGAGTTATTTTCATAGACAAGAATATAAATTGGTGATTAATTTTTTTTCAAAAAGAGGAAATCTTTAATGTTTAAAGAAATAATTAGATGTGGAGAAAAGTGGGGGAATGTGGTACAGTTAGGTTAGAAAGTGGGGGCTCAGTGATGTTTATGGGGGAATACCGGCATAGCATTGATGCAAAAGGAAGATTGATCATCCCCGCTAAATTCAGGGAAGACCTTGGTGAAACGTTTGTTTTGACCAGAGGATTGGATCAATGTTTGTTTGGCTATCCCCTTCAAGAATGGAAAATATTAGAAGAAAAATTAAAAGCATTGCCCCTTACCAAAAAAGACGCACGAAGCTTCACGAGATTTTTCTTTTCGGGAGCAACGGAATGCGAACTGGACAAACAAGGAAGAATCAATATTCCCTCGACTCTTCTGCAATACGCTCAATTGGAAAAGGAATGTGTAGTTTTGGGAGTTTCCAATCGAATTGAGATTTGGAGCAAACCGATTTGGGAAGACTATTTTGCAAAGTCGGAAGAGTCTTTTACAGAGATTGCTGAGAATATGATTGATTTTGATATTTAGATTCGATTGGATGGATGTAAATGAATTTTGTGCATGAAACAGTTTTATTAAAAGAGGCAGTGGACGGACTGAATGTTCGGCCCGACGGTATTTATGTGGACTGCACTCTTGGTGGTGGAGGACACAGCCAATATTTGGCGTCGAAATTATCGGAACGAGGACGATTAATTGCATTCGATCAAGATGTCACGGCACTGCAATTTGCCAAAGAAAAATTGGCTGATTATCGAGATCAAATCACTTTTGTCAAAAGCAATTTCCGATTCATCAAACAAGAATTGGAATCGATTGGATGCTATAAAGTAGACGGAATTTTATATGATCTCGGCGTTTCTTCTCCCCAGCTGGATACGCCGGAGCGGGGGTTCAGCTATCACCATGATGCTCCTCTTGATATGCGGATGGATCTCGATGGGGAACGAACAGCATATGAAATCGTCAATGAATGGCCATACGAAGATCTAGTCCGAATCTTTTTCCGATACGGGGAAGAAAAA
This sequence comes from Bacillus sp. FSL W8-0102, assembly GCF_038007225.1. Taxonomy (NCBI): domain Bacteria; kingdom Bacillati; phylum Bacillota; class Bacilli; order Caryophanales; family Bacillaceae; genus Bacillus; species Bacillus sp. FSL W8-0102. The sequence continues at coordinate 2,356,076 of NZ_JBBOWT010000001.1, read as the reverse complement.
TTTTCCAAGCCAATCGCCCGAAAAATTGAAGAAGCACGAAAAAAAGCACCAATTGAGACAACTGGCCAGCTTGTGGAGCTAATTAAGGAAGCCATTCCGGCTCCTGCTCGAAGAAAAGGCGGACATCCTGCTAAACGGGTATTTCAAGCGATTAGAATTGCCGTCAATGATGAGTTATCCGCATTTGAACAGTCGTTGAATGATGCAATTGAATTATTGAATCCCGGAGGACGAATTAGTGTCATTACGTTTCATTCATTGGAGGACCGTATTTGCAAGCAAATATTTAAATCGCTAAGTTCAGCTCCGGATTTACCTCCGGGTTTGCCGATACTTCCGGAAGAATACAGACCAAAATTAAAAGTGATAACGAAAAAACCTATTGTACCGAATGAAGCAGAAATCATGAACAACAACCGTGCTCGTTCGGCTAAGCTAAGAATCGCAGAAAAAATCTAAAATGAGTGGGGGAAAACGATGGCGAATGTAGCGCGAAAAGTACAAGTGTTCGAGGAACCGGAATTACGGAAACCGATAGCACCCAAGAAAGTACGCCGCCACAAAAGGTGGCTTACTCCGGGTGAAAAAGTGATGATCGTTGTTTTTGCATTGTTTTTTTGTGTGCTGTCCGTGAAAATTATTTCAACTGCAACAGCCATTTATCAAACGAATAAGGAAATCCAACAGATCGAAGCAAAAGTAAAAAATCAACAAAAAGTGAACAAGGATTTACAAATGCAAATCAGCGAAGACAGTACATATAAAAAAATTTGGGAAAAGGCAAGACAACAAGGGCTAAACTTGAATCAACAAAACATTAAGGTTGTGCAGTAACATGAATGGTAACCAAATAAACATCCGAAAAGGAGCAGCGATTTTATTTGTTTTTTTCGCTTTGCTCTTTTTTGTCTTATTTGTACGTTTTTTATACATAGAAATCACAGGAAAAGTAGACGGCCATGTATTGGCGAACGAAGCGTTAAGAAAGTATATGAAAACTGATACTTTGATCGCTCATCGCGGAAACATTTATGACCGAAATGGAGACGTGATTGCCGAGGATATGACCACTTATAAGCTTGCGGCTATTCTGGATAAAAGAGCGACAAGCGATCCGAAATATCCACATCATGTCACGAATCCCAAAAAAACCGCCCGAATTCTCGCCAAATATATTGATATGGATGAAAAAGAAATTTACAAGCGATTAACGAAAAAAGGAGTATTTCAAGTTGAATTTGGCAATGCTGGCCGTAACCTTTCCTACGATGTAAAAGAAAAAATCGAAAAGGAAAAATTGCCCGGGATCGTTTTTCTACGAGATTCAACTCGATTCTATCCGAACGGCAAATTCGCTTCGCATTTAATCGGGTTTGCCAGAAAAGACGAAAATTCCGATCAAAGTATTGGACAATTAGGGATTGAAAAAGCTTATGACCGATTTTTGCGCGGCAGAAATGGAAAAATTCAATATGAGAGTGATTTATGGGGATATTTATTGCCGAATAAAAAAGAAATGGTGAAAGAACCGAAGAACGGAGATGATATTTATTTAACGATCGATTCTAAAATACAAGTATTTTTGGAAGATGCATTGAACACGGTAGAAAAAGAATACAAACCTTCTAAAATCCTAGCTGTTGTTGCAGATCCGAAAACCGGAAAAATATTAGCGATGGGTCAAAGACCTTCTTTCGATCCCGGTTCGCGGGAAGGTTTGTCCGATAACTGGCGCAATGAAATCGTGGAATCTGCTTATGAGCCAGGGTCGGTGATGAAAATTTTTACGCTTGCGGCCGCAGTAGAAGAAGGAGTATTTTCACCAAATGCCACCTATAAATCCGGAAGCTATAAAGTGGGAACAAGCGTCATACGTGATCATAATGGTGGCGTAGGTTGGGGAACCATTACTTATTTGGAAGGGGTTCAGCGATCTTCCAACGTGGCCTTTGTGCATTTGCTGGATATGATGGGATCGGATACGTTCCGAGAGTATTTGGATCGCTTCCGATTTGGAAAGAAAACAGGAATTGAACTCCCTGATGAAGCTTCCGGAAATATCTTATACCGGTATCCTGTGGAAAAGGCGACGACGGCCTTCGGTCAGGGGACGACCGTAACGGCATTACAGCTCGTTCAAGGAGCTACGGCTATCGCGAATAATGGGAAGATGATGAAACCATATGTGATTGATAAAATCGTGGATCCTAATACGAATAAAATCGTTATGCAAACAAAGCCGAAAGAGGTAGGGAGACCAATCTCCTCCAACACGGCAAAAGAAGTTCGGGATATTTTGCGTACGGTTCTCACAGCGAAAAATGGAACTGGAAAAATTTATAATATCGATGGCTATGATGTGATAGGAAAAACTGGAACAGCTCAGCTGCCCAACCCTAACGGCGGCTATTTAAGTGGTGCCGAAAATTATCTTTTTTCTTTCTTAGGCATGGCACCAAAAAATGATCCGCAGCTGATCGTATATGTGGCGGTACAGCAGCCTCATCTCAAAAATGAGACGGGAGGAGTCCCGGTGGCTAAAATTTTTAATCCTGTCATGAAAAACAGTTTGCAGTATTTAAATATTAAACCGCAACGAAAGATTACAGCCAAAACGATAACCGTCGATGATTATACGGGAATGAAGGCGGAAGACGCGGTTCAAAAAGTGAAAGAGGCAGGATTGGAACCTGTTTTGTTAGGAAAGGGTAACACTGTTCAAAGTCAGGATCCAGAAAAGTCCACAGACCTTCTCGAAGGAGAAAAAGTCATTTTGCGAACAGATGGGCCGCTGACGATTCCTGATTTGAAGGGGTGGTCATTGCGCGACGTGGCGAAAGTAGCGAAGCTGGCAGGCTTGAAACTGAGTGTGAGCGGAAAAGGCTATGTGATCAAACAAAACATAAAGCCGAATGAAACTATTAAAAAAGGAACGGAGCTTGTCATCCATTTAACACGACCGGAAAATTACGTTAAACAGCAATAAAAAAGAGAGCAAACCAAGAAGACGGATACGAAAAAACGTTCTGCAGAAATATTTAGTCCGTGCAGCCGGATCTAAGGCATCTAAACAACAGGGCCTGGGATCCGGCTTTTTCTATTCGAAAAAACTTCATAAGAACCCATTGCAAGATTGTTTATCATCGTTGTAAAAATGAAAGATGAACGTGCATAGTAAACGTCTCCTATTCGCTTTGTTTCAGCGTTAGCAAGTAGACTTCTCTTTCGGGTTTGTCCGTTCTATTAAAAAAAAACAAGCATATATTGGGAAGGAGCCTGGAAAGGAGGGGATTTCTTGAGGCGTGTATCTCAAGTTACAGTTCGAAAACGTCTGACCTTTTTGCTGCTTGCAGGGATGGTTATATTCGCCATTATTGATGCTAGACTTGGCTATGTTCAATTTGCCATGGGAGACATGCTCACGGATAAAGCGAAAGACTCATGGAGCCGAAATATACCATTTGAGCCTGAGCGCGGAAAAATTCTCGACCGAAATGGCGTTGCACTAGCCACAAACAAGAGTGCTCCGACCATCTATGTCATGCCGCGGCAAATTGAAAATCCTGCAGAAGCTGCCGAAAAGTTGGCGGCTGTTCTGAATGCAAATGAAGAAAAATTGTATAAGCATTTGACGAAAAAAACTTCTATTGAACGCTTACCCGAAGGCAGAAAAATTTCTTATGAAAAAGCAAACGAAATTCGAGCGTTAGGAATCAAAGGAGTTTTTATTGCTGAGGATTCAAAGCGCTATTACCCATTTGGAAGCTATTTGTCGCATGTACTAGGTTTTACGGGAATCGATAATCAAGGGTTAGCCGGACTGGAATTGACATATGATAAAGAGTTGAGAGGACAGAAAGGCTCGATGAAATATTATTCTGATGCTAAGGGCAAAAAAATGCCCAATATGTCCGACGACTACCAACCTCCAATGGACGGGGAAGATTTAGTGCTGACCATTGATACAAAAGTGCAAACGATTATTGAAAGGGAATTGGACAATGCAGAAGCCAAGTATAATCCGGACGGAATCATAGCTATTGCGATGAATCCCAATACAGGAGAAATTTTGGCGATGTCTTCTAGGCCTACTTTTAACCCTGCAAACTATAAAGAGGTCCCTCCGGAAATTTACAACCGAAATTTGCCGATTTGGAGCACGTATGAACCTGGTTCGACATTCAAAATTATCACTCTTGCTGCGGCGCTTCAAGAAAAAAAGGTAGATTTGGAGCATGAAAAATTTCATGATCCCGGTTATATTGAAGTGTCGGGTGCCACACTACATTGCTGGAAGCGGGGAGGACATGGGACGGAAACATTTTTGGAAGTGGTCCAAAACTCCTGCAACCCCGGTTTTGTCGAATTGGGAGAACGTTTGGGAAAAGAAAAATTGTTCAAGTATATTCATGATTTCGGCTTTGGCGAAAAAACCGGGATCGACTTGCAAGGAGAAGGAAAAGGGTTATTATTCCCTATGAATAAAGTAGGTCCAGTTGAATTGGCTACTACCGCTTTCGGTCAAGGTGTTTCCGTTACTCCCATTCAGCAGGTAGCAGCTGTTTCCGCTGCTGTCAATGGAGGAATTTTGTACCAGCCGTATGTAGCAAAAGAATTAATTGATCCAAACACTCATGAGGTTCTGATGAGAAAAACTCCCGTTAAAAAGAGAAGAGTGATTTCGGAAGAGACATCTAAAAAAGTTCGCTATGCATTGGAAAGTGTCGTTGCGAAAGGGTCGGGAAAAAACGCCTATGTTGATTCTTACCGGGTGGGCGGAAAAACCGGAACGGCTCAGAAAGCACAAAACGGGCGTTATTTAGAAAATAACCATATCGTTTCTTTTATCGGGTTTGCACCTGCGGATGACCCTCAAATCGTCGTCTATGTGGCAGTCGACAATCCTAAAGGCACGATTCAATTCGGAGGAATCGTCGCGGCCCCGATTGTAGGCAAAATCATGGATGACAGTTTGCAAGCGATGAATGTCAAACCAAGAAAAAATCAAATCGAGAAAAAACGACAATGGAACGACCCGAAAGAAATCAAGATTCCTAATTTGGAAGGAATGACAAAAAAAGAATTATTGGAACAACGATATCCATTACAATTCGATGTAAGCGGAAATGGAAATAAAGTGGTCAATCAATCTCCAAAACCGGGAACGAAAGTAGAAGAGGGGGCTACTGTCCGTATTTTTATGAATTAGCTGCAGGCGGCAATATGCCGCCTACCCATCTTTCTTCTTCAAAAAGTTAAGCAGAACCTATCATTCTGTGTTAATATGATTAAGTGACTGCCACAGCTCGACATTTTTTTCACTCTGTCTCTCCGTTTTAAAGTCAATTTTCTTCGATATTGGTTCGCATTCTCGCAGGAATTTCGTTAAAATGAGAAAAGAGGGCTGTCATGGCCAAGTATCCATCATGGTAAAGATTGAATGAGCAAAACAGCCATACAGCCAAATACATAGGATGGATGCGACTGTTAGAAAGGATTGGACATAATGAAACTGCAAAGTTTGATAAAATCATTGCCTTTTTATCAGCTTACTTCCGAGGAAAACCCAGACATCACTTCGATTGAAAACGATCATCGCCAAGTGAAAAAGGGTTCCCTTTTTATTTGTATTAAGGGGTATACGGTAAATGGTCATCAGTTTGCGAAGGCAGCAGCGGAACGACAGGCGGCAGCGATCGTGGCAGAGGAGCCTGTTGACGTTGATGTCCCTGTCGTATATGTAAAAGATACAAAAAGAGCGATGGCCGTATTGGCCGATGCATTTTATCAATCGCCGACAAAATCGTTAAAATTAATCGGAATCACGGGAACGAACGGTAAAACGACGACCAGTCATTTGCTGTACGAAATTTTTCAGAAAGCGGGCGAAAAGGCTGGTTTGATCGGCACCATGTACATAAAAATAGGGGATAAAACGCTGGAAACCAAAAATACGACCCCCGATAGCTTAACGTTGCAAAAAGTATTTCATCAAATGCAGAAAGAACAAGTCACGGCGGCGGCAATGGAAGTTTCCTCGCATGCCCTTGTCGAGGGACGTGTACATGGCTGTGATTATGATATTGCCGTTTTTACGAATTTAACTCAAGATCATTTGGATTATCACAAAACGATGGATGAGTATCGGAGAGCCAAAGGGCTGTTATTTGCCCAGCTGGGAAATACCTTTGACAGAGAAAAACAAAAATTTGCCGTGCTGAACATCGACGACCCGGCTTCCGAGTACTTTATCCGCGAAACAGCTGCCCATATTGTCACGTACGGCATCGAACGGGAGGCTTTATTTCAAGCCAAAAATATTGAACTCCATCCTTCGGGAACAACGTTTGATTTAGTGTATCCGGACGGGGAATGTCAGATAAAAACGAAACTTGCCGGAAAATTTAATGTGTATAATGTTTTAGCGAGCATTGCTGCCGCATATGTTGCGAAAGTGGACTTCGATACGATCGTTTCAGCGGTAGGAGACATCGAAGGAGTAGCCGGCCGTTTTCAATTGATTCATGAAGGTCAAGATTTTTCTGTTATCGTGGATTATGCTCATACTCCAGACGGACTTGAAAATGTACTGAAAACGGTGCGCCAGTTGACAGACAAACGGATTTTCGTCGTCGTAGGCTGTGGCGGAGACAGGGACCGAACGAAGAGGCCTTTAATGGCGAAAGTAGCTTGTCAATATGCGACAGATCCGATTTTTACTTCGGATAACCCCCGTAGTGAAAATCCTTTAGCTATTTTGAAGGACATGGAAAAAGGGGTTGAAGGAGAGAAATACGAAATCATTCCGGATCGCCGTGAGGCCATTTTCAAAGCGATTAAAAAAGCATCCGCCGGCGATGTCGTTGTCATTGCGGGAAAAGGCCATGAAACGTACCAAATTATCGGCGATCAAGTGCTTCATTTTGATGATCGAGAAGTAGCTATTGAAGCTTTGAAGGAGAGATAAATCCATGCTATTCATGAAAGAAATAGCCGGATGGTTCAAGCAAGTCGCAGGAGCAAAAATGGAGGAAGTTCGAATTGAAACGGTTTCGATCACTTCCTCGTTATCGATGCCAAAAGGGCTTTATTTGCCTGTTGAAGAACATCCAAATTTTTTAGCGGCGATCGAACAAGGAGCGATTGCGGCATTGTGGAACACGGACAGCCCTTTGCCGAGATCGGTGCCTAACGATTTTCCTGTTTTTCAAACACAAGATTTATTTGATGCCTTTAACATGATTGCTGCGAATTACAAGAAAAAAATAGAACAAGAAGAGTGGAAAGAAATGACAACTTTTATTTTTTATCAAAACGATCCATCATTCAATCAATATTTACCATTCCACCTAGATGATGAAAGGGAAATGGAACAGCTGTTTTCATCTATTAATCAATATGGGAAGAGGAGGGGATAACGATGATGGAACAAGTGATTTTCTATACGATCTTGATGGGGTTTTTAATCACTGTGCTTCTTTCGCCCATTTTTATCCCCTTTTTGAGAAGATTAAAATTTGGGCAAAGCATTCGCAAAGAAGGGCCAAAATCCCACCAGAAAAAATCAGGCACACCAACAATGGGCGGAATCGTTATTTTACTGTCTATCATCATTACGACTCTAGTGATGACCGGAAAGTTTTCCAAACCGAATGTGGAAACCTATCTATTGCTTTTTGTGACAGTTGGATTTGGTCTGCTTGGATTTTTAGATGATTTTATTAAAGTTGTGATGAAGCGGAATTTAGGATTGACGTCCAAGCAAAAATTGTTGGGTCAAATCATTATTTCCGTTATTTTTTATCTTTTCTACAAGCAGCATCATTATTCGACGGAGCTGTCCATTCCATTTACGGATATATCGGTCGATTTGGGCTGGTTGTATGTATTGTTTGTCATTTTTTGGCTTGTTGGTTTTTCCAATGCTGTCAACTTGACAGACGGTCTTGACGGGCTTGTTTCGGGAACGAGCGCGATTGCATTCGGGGCGTTCGGAGTGTTAGCTTGGAATCAATCGCAATATGAGACAGCTGTGTTTGCGATGGCAGTGGTGGGAGCTGTGTTAGGATTTCTCGTCTTTAATGCCCACCCGGCCAAAGTGTTTATGGGAGATACCGGTTCGTTGGCGCTTGGAGGTGCGATTGCCACCATTTCTTTGCTGACGAAGCTTGAGCTCGTCCTTCTGGTCATCGGTGCGGTGTTTGTCGCAGAGACGCTGTCTGTTATATTGCAAGTGATTTCTTTTAAAACGACCGGCAAGCGTATTTTCCGGATGAGTCCGCTGCATCATCATTTTGAGCTCGGCGGTTGGTCAGAATGGCGTGTCGTCGTGACTTTTTGGACGGCCTCTCTTATTTGTGCAGGACTAGGAATCTATATCGGAGTGTGGGACTAATTGAAAACGATCACTAAATTTCAGCATAAAAAAGTATTAGTATTGGGCCTCGCCAAAAGCGGAGCAAGCGCGGCTTCACTTCTACATAAGCTTGGCGCATTTGTCACAGTAAACGATAAAAAACCTTTGCAGGAAAATCCTCAAGCCCAAGATTTACTGGAACAGGGCATAAAGGTGATCACGGGTTCCCATCCCATCGAATTGTTGGATGAGGGATATGAGTATATCGTCAAAAATCCCGGTATTCCTTATTCGAACCCTCTTGTTCGGGGGGCTTTGGAACGTGGGATTCCGGTTTTGACGGAAATAGAATTGGCTTATTTAATTTCGGAAGCTCCTATTATCGGCATTACCGGCACGAACGGCAAGACAACGACAACGACGTTAATTTTCGAGATGTTAGAAAAGGATGGGAAGCGGCCGCTTATCGCCGGAAATATTGGAAAAGTAGCTTCTAAAGTTGCCCAAAAGGCAACGGAAGAGAATATAGTGGTCATGGAATTGTCTTCTTTTCAGCTGATGGGGATTGAGACGTTCAGGCCTCATATTTCCATTATTACGAATTTGTATGAGGCTCATCTTGATTACCATGGAACAAAAGAAGAATATGCAAAAGCGAAAGCGAATATTACGAGAAATCAAACAGAAGACGATTATCTGATTATCAATGGCGATCAAGAAGAACTAATTGAACTAACGAAATTTTCCAAAGCGAAAAAAGTTCTATTTTCCACTAAACGGGTGATTGAGGACGGAGCTTATATCCAAGACGGCATCGTCTATTTCCGTGGTGAAAAATTGATCGATACAGAGGAAATTGCTCTCCCGGGATCCCATAATTTAGAAAATATACTGGCGGCAGTTGCAGCCGTTAAATTGGCCGGCGGGGGAAATGAAGCGATTCGAAACGTGTTAAAAGTTTTCGCTGGAGTAAAACATCGCACTCAATATGTCGGTGAAGTGAATGGCCGAAAATTTTACAACGATTCGAAGGCAACGAATACGTTGGCGACTAAAGCCGCTTTAAGCGCCTTTCAAAGCCCGATTATTCTCCTTGCAGGCGGTCTGGACCGCGGAAACGGTTTTGACGATCTTATTCCTTATTTAAAAAATGTGAAAGCTGTCATCACATTTGGACAAACAGCAGAAAAAATTTCCGAAACGGCGCGCAAAGCGGGCATTAAAACGATTGTTCATGCGGAGAATGTGAGCGATGCAGTGCCAAAAGCATATCAGTTATCAGAGAAAGGGGACATTATTCTGTTATCGCCGGCATGCGCTAGCTGGGATCAGTATAAAACTTTCGAACAACGCGGTGATATTTTTATTGAGGCTGTGCATAGACTGAAGTAAGAGCTTGTCTAGTGGATGCACGGGCCCAACAATGAATCAACACCTACGATCGGCTAATTTCGTGCTGATTAGCTCAAATCTATGTCTATCGAGGTGTTGGCTTTGTCTTACAAAAAGTCTTCCCCGGACTTTGTTTTAATTGTACTGACACTTAGTCTTTTGGCCATTGGGCTCATCATGGTTTACAGCGCCAGCGCCGTTTGGGCGGATTATAAGTTTGGTGATTCATTTTATTTTGCAAAAAGGCAGCTGCTTTTTGCCGGAGCTGGCGTCATGGCGATGTTCTTTCTCATGAACGTGGAGTATTGGATATGGCGTTCATGGTCAAAAGTCATTCTGCTTGTTTGTTTTGCATTGCTCATTCTTGTGCTAGTGCCGGGAGTGGGAACAGTCAGAAACGGATCTCGAAGCTGGATCGGGGTCGGTGCGTTTTCCATCCAGCCATCTGAGTTTATGAAACTGGCTATGATCGTTTTTTTGGCAAAATATTTATCAGAACGGCAAAAGTACATTACCTCTTTTAAAAAAGGGCTAGTACCTACATTGTCATTAGTGTTTTTGGCCTTTGGACTCATTATGCTCCAGCCGGATCTTGGAACAGGAACTGTCATGGTGGGCACATGCATTGTGATGATCTTTATCTCCGGTGCTCAAATCAAACATTTCGCTGGCTTTGCTTTTGTCGGGCTGATTGGTTTTGCGGGTCTTATTCTTTCGGCACCTTATCGGATGAACCGCATTACCTCTTATCTGGATCCGTGGTCTGATCCACTGGGAACCGGTTTTCAGATCATACAATCGATGTATGCTATTGGACCAGGAGGATTATTTGGGCTGGGCTTGGGAGAAAGCCGGCAAAAATTTTTCTATTTGCCGGAGCCGCAAAACGATTTTATTTTTGCCATCTTAGCGGAAGAATTGGGGTTTATCGGCGGCAGCATTGTGCTCCTTTTATTTACGCTTTTATTATGGAGGGGCATACGCGTTGCATTGGGGGCTCCAGATTTGTATGGAAGTTTTTTGGCGGTGGGCATTATTTCCATGGTGGCCATCCAAGTCATGATTAATGTGGGCGTGGTGACCGGATTGATGCCGGTCACCGGCATCACCCTTCCTTTCTTGAGTTATGGCGGTTCTTCATTGACGCTTGTATTAGCAGCCATTGGGATTCTTTTAAATGTAAGTCGTTATTCCCGATATTAAAAACTGGAGACCTTATCTTTTAAGGTTTCCAGTTTTTTGTATTTTTTGGGCATCTTTCATCATTCAGAAGACGAGAATCCTTGTTATTTAACAAAATGCTTACAAGATATGTTACAATGTTGCAATTTCTATTAAATTGTATTTGCGCATGGACATTCATTCGCTAAAATATAGTATGATAATGTAGTCGACCTTTGTGAACGTGTTTTCCGAAAAAGAAACAGGATGTGGATTGACTATCATGAATATGTACATAACAGTGAAAGAAGAATTTGAGGTGAAAAGAATATGAAAATCGTCGTCAGTGGCGGCGGTACTGGAGGGCATATTTACCCGGCTTTGGCTCTCATCAGGACCATAAAAGAAAAACATGCCGAAACTTCTTTTTTGTATATCGGAACAGAGAAGGGATTAGAATCAAAGCTTGTTCCGAGAGAAGGAATTGAGTTTCGCTCTATTCATATTACGGGTTTTAAACGTTCTCTTTCTTTTGAAAACGTGAAAACGGTGGCTCGTTTTCTAAAGGGTGTAAGAGAATGCAAGAAGTGGCTGAAAGAGTATAAGCCGGATATTGTCATTGGTACCGGCGGCTATGTGTGCGGACCGGTCGTATACGCCGCGTCGAAATTACATATTCCCACCATCATACACGAACAAAACAGCGTTCCTGGTTTAACCAATAAATTTTTAAGCAAATATGTTGATAAAATAGCGGTTTGTTTTGAGGCAGCCGAGGAATTTTTTCCACGGGAAAAAGTCATTTTGACTGGAAATCCCCGGGCTTCCGAAGTGGTTTCTGCGGAGAAAAATGGGGCTTTGCGTGCATTTGGATTAAAAGAAAATGTTCCTACTGTGCTTATTTTTGGCGGAAGCAGGGGAGCAAGACCTTTAAATGAAGCAGTCGTCAAATCGCTGCCTGTGTTAGGAAACAAACCGTATCAAATTTTGTATATAACAGGAGAAATCCATTTTGAGAATGTCAAAAAGGAAGTCTCTTTAGCAGGAAAGCCGTCCAATGTCGCTATTGCTCCGTTTGTCCATAATATGCCGGAGATATTAAAAGAAGTAGATTTGGTTGTTTCTCGTGCCGGAGCAACTACTTTAGCAGAACTAACGGCGCTTGGAGTACCGAGCATCTTAATTCCGAGCCCTTATGTGACGAACAACCATCAAGAAAAAAACGCTCGGACTTTAGCCGATAAAGGAGCGGCAGTATTGCTTTTAGAAAAAGAATTGTCACCGGAGCGGCTGGTCAAGGAGCTGGATGCCGTTTTAACAAACGAGAATCGACTGAAAAAAATGAAGCAAGCTTCTTCCAAATTGGGAATTCCAGATGCATCTGATCGATTATACCAAGTAATGGTTGAACTGGCGAACTCATCGGATCCCCAATAAGGCCGATTAATCCTAGCTGCGCGTTCGTACAAGAAAATAGGATGAATCAACGTACTATGCGCCGTGTGTTTCCTGGCCTTGGACAAGGTGAGCAGAGGGAACATGCTCCTAGTATCTGTTCAGCAACAACAGGGAGGGAATGGAGTGGAAAATGGGAAAATCGTCTCGTTGGAGGATCGGATCCCTAGATTAACAGAATATCGCAAAAGGAAGGCGAATCGCCGGCTGATTTTACTTCTTTTTCTTTTTTTCTTATTAGTGTTGTCAGTGGTCTATTTTTTGTCGCCTATCAGCCATGTAAAAGAAGTGACTGTTTCTGGAAACCATGTGCTGAAAACGAAAGATATTATCAAATGGAGCAATATTGAAAATGGAATGAGCATTTGGAAATTGAACAAGGACGATGTCGAAAAACGGCTAAAAAAAATACCCGAAATTAAATCATCAGACATATCCGTCCGGTTCCCGAACCGTGTCCATATTAAAATCAAGGAAATGAAGCAAATCGGCTATCTCGCGAATGGCGACACATATGAACCGGTTCTGGAAAACGGACGTGTGATAAAAGAAAAAACTGTAAAGATTCCAAAACAATTACCCATTCTATTTGATTTTAAAAAAGATGATGTTTTAAAAGAAATGGTGAAATCGTTAAACGAATTGCCGGTTGAAATCGTCAATTCCATTTCAGAGATACACTACACACCGAAAAAAACGGATCGCTATCATATAACGCTTTATATGAATGATGGTTATGAAGTAAGAGCAACACTTGAGACGTTTTCGAAAAAAATGGTGTATTATCCTTCCATTGTTAGTCAATTGGATCCGAAAGTAAAAGGAGTTATCGATTTAGAAGTAGGTACTTTTTTTCAATCCTATAAAGGAGAAAAGAAACAAAACAATAGATAAAGGAAAGAAAGGTCGTTAGGCCATAAGAACTATTTTTGTTCATGAAAGAAATTTTTTTTTGCTATGGTTTCCGTAAAAAATACAATATTTATGTACCGTTGAAATTCGGAAAAAGCGATCAATGAATGGAAACGTATGGAAAAAACTATTTTTTACTGTCCTATTGCGTTCTGGGTGGATAACTGACATAAAGTTTAAGGATGGGCGGGAGTGAAAGAAAAAAGAAAAACGACGTAGGAGAAAATCCTTTAGCTAAATTTCGCTTTTCTCCCTTTGAATCTTAGTGTAGACTTGTATTTAGCATACTTTTGCCATTGCATCGCAAGAAACTTTTTTAAAAAAATTTTCATGAAGATGCAAAGCTATGAGCGATGAAAAAAATTCATATTTTTTAAAGGGAAATAAGTAAAAAATGACGAATAACTTAACAAGGTATTTACAAGAATTGGTCAATTGTTGTTCACAATCGGATTACGCTGGATGTAAGATAAAGGAGGTGCCAGAGAATGAACAGCAATGAGATTTATGTCAGTCTTGACATCGGTACATCCACAGTTAAAGTCATTATCGGCGAAATGGTCAATGATTCATTAAATATCATCGGTGTCGGAAATGTAAAATCGAAAGGAATTAAGAAAGGATCCATTATTGATATAGATGAAACCGTTCATTCTATAAAAAACGCAGTTGAACAAGCTGAAAGAATGGTTGGAATGGAGATCAAGCAAGTGATCGTTGGCATTCCGGCCAATCAAGTTCAGTTGCAGCCGTGCAGCGGAGTGGTTGCAGTATCTAGCGAGAATCGTGAAATTACAGATGAAGATGTTGCTAGAGTGATAGACGCCTGCCAAGTGATGCCGATTCCGCAGGATCGGGAAATAATCAATGTTTTGCCTAAGCAATTTATCGTGGACGGATTGGATGAAATCAACGATCCAAGAGGAATGATAGGGGTCCGCTTGGAAATGGAAGGAATCTTAATAACCGGATCCAAAACTTTATTACATAATACATTGCGTTGTGTAGAAAAAGCTGGACTGGAGATTCTGGAAATCGTCCTGCAGCCGTTGGCAGCCGGAACGGTGGCGTTATCACGGGACGAACAAATATTAGGCACTGCGTTGATTGATATTGGCGGAGGTTCAACCACCTTAACGGTATTTGAACAAGGACATATAAAAGCCACTACGGTTTTTCCTGTGGGCGGCGATCATATTACGAAAGATTTATCCGTTGGACTTCGGACCAATACGGAAGATGCCGAAAAAATAAAAATAAAATTCGGCCATGCGTTTTATGATCTTGCCTCGGAGGACGAAGTTTTCAGTGTGCCAATCATAGGAAGCGACCAACATCAGCAATTCAATCAATTAGAAATTTCTGATATTATTGAAGCTAGATTGGAAGAGATTTTTGAATTGGCACGGCAAGAAATGAAACGGATGGGTGTCCATGATTTGCCGGGCGGCATTGTTCTTACTGGCGGAGTTGCCAATATGCCAGGTGTGATGGAATTAGCTCAAAGCATTTTTGAAAATCGAGTACGCATTGCAGTTCCTGATTACATTGGTGTTCGAAATCCACAGTTTATCACATCTATTGGATTGATACAGTACGCTTACAAGACTGCAAGAATGCAAGGAAGAACGGTAAGTGCGAATCCGGAACCGGTCATGGTGCCGGACACGAGAATTCAAAAAGAAATAGAACCGCAACCTTCGAAAGAAAAAGTGAAGCCTGACAAACATAAAGAAGAAAAATTTACTGCTAAAATGAAAAGAATTTTTGGTTACTTTTTTGATGAGTAGTCATCTTGAGGGAATAACGACGAATTAGGAGGATTTGTCATGTTGGAGTTTGATATGAGTGTAGATTCATTTGCGTCGATAAAAGTAATCGGTGTTGGCGGCGGAGGAAACAATGCGGTCAACCGTATGATTGAACATGGAGTACAAGGCGTAGAATTTATTGCCGTCAACACAGATGCACAAGCGTTGAATTTATCAAAAGCGGAAATCAAAATGCAAATTGGGGCCAAGCTGACCCGAGGATTGGGAGCCGGTGCCAACCCGGAAGTAGGAAAAAAAGCAGCTGAAGAAAGCAAAGAACAGATTGAAGAAGCGCTCAAAGGAGCGGATATGGTATTCGTAACGGCCGGTATGGGCGGCGGTACAGGAACCGGGGCCGCTCCGGTCATCGCTCAAATTTCAAAAGACTTAGGAGCTTTGACTGTTGGAGTCGTAACGCGCCCATTTACATTTGAAGGAAAAAAACGGGCAAACCAAGCAGCCGGGGGAATTGCGGCAATGAAAGAAGCGGTGGACACGTTAATTGTGATTCCGAATGACCGCCTTCTGGAAATTGTTGATAAGAGCACCCCGATGCTCGAAGCCTTCAGGGAAGCCGATAATGTATTGCGTCAAGGAGTTCAAGGCATTTCTGACTTGATTGCCGTTCCAGGATTGATTAACCTCGATTTTGCTGACGTCAAAACGATCATGTCTAATAAAGGATCAGCTTTGATGGGAATCGGAGTGGCTTCCGGTGAAAATCGGGCAGCAGAAGCTGCGAAAAAGGCTATTTCCAGTCCGCTTCTTGAAACGTCCATTGATGGCGCACAAGGTGTTCTCATGAATATTACGGGCGGAACAAACTTAAGCCTTTATGAAGTACAAGAAGCAGCAGACATTGTAGCTTCTGCATCAGATCAAGAAGTCAATATGATTTTTGGATCTGTCATCAATGAGAATTTAAAAGACGAAATTGTCGTCACTGTCATTGCGACTGGATTTAAGGAAGATACATCGCAAAACGGTAAACCGATTCGTACCGGATTGGGACAAGCCAAAGCGAGTGCTGCTCCTTCCAGTCATATCAAGCGTGAAGGAAAAAAAGAAGAAGCCTCTCACTTTGAAACACCTTCTCGTTCCAATGTTCAACCGCTGGAAGATACGCTTGATATTCCAACATTTTTACGCAATCGCAATCGCCGCAGATAAGTGAAAAAACGATATGAACATAAATGAAGAAAATGACTGTCTCCATTCCGTAATCTACGGTTTTTGGAGGCAGTCATTTTTTGTGCTGCGTAATCAAACGATAGAGATCGTATTTTTAGCCGCTCTTGGAGAATGAAAGTTAGCCACATGCTGCAATGGGATGGAATGTGCGATCCATGAATAAAGATTCATTTAAATTTCGAATCTTGCCGGCTATTGTGACAAATCATAGGCGGTTTTATAGCATCCTCCTTTATTTCGACTCCTTTTAAACTCATCATTCTACGGAAATGATCGTCAAAAGAAGATCATAGAACAGTTTTAGGAATAAAGGTGACAATTTTCGAATATATCATTAAAAAAAAACCTATTATCGAATCCAAATTATGACACACTTTGGATGTGCAGTAGGATATACTTCGATAACAAAAGGGAAGAAAAAGGGGGAAAACATTGGTAGTCTATCTCGATGTGATATGGCTATTAAACTTGCTGGTGGACAGTTTGTTGTTATGGATGACGGCGCTTTTTTTAAAAAGGCAAGTGTCCTTTTTTCGTATTCTTCTCGGAGGGATAATCGGATCTTGCCTTGTTCTTCTATTGGCAACCAAGTTTGCGCCGATCGCGGGAAATCCAGCTGTGAAAGTTCTGTTCTCCATATGGATGGTATTGGCGGTGTTCGGCTATAAAAGGTTTCGCTTTTTTCTGTCCAATTTACTGACATTGTATTTTGCAACTTTTCTTCTGGGGGGAATCTTAATAGGCATTCATTATTTTATTTCATTTGATTCCAATCTTCACTCCGCCACGCTTCTAGCAAATCTAAAAGGATTTGGCGATCCTATCAGCTGGGTGTTTGTCATGTTGACGATTCCGGTTGCTTGGTATTTCTCTAAACGAAGATTGGAAGATTTTGAAACAGCCAAAATTCAATATGATCAACTTGTTGATGTGAAGATTCATTTTGCCGGCTGCCAATTGGAATTGAAAGGGCTTGTCGACAGTGGCAATCACCTTTTCGATCCTTTGACAAAAACGCCCGTTATGATTGTTTCCACCAAAGGTCTGGAAAATACTCTTCCTAGAGAAATATTGGAAATAGCCGAAGAACCAGATAAGTTTTTAAATGGGGAATTAGAATTAAACCAAAAGTGGGCGGACCAGGTCCATTTCATTCCAGCTCAAAGCGTCGGAAAAACTCGTCAGCTTTTGCTGGCTTTTAAATCAGATGGGGTGGAAATTCAAAACCAACCAAGAGGAACTGTCAGCAAAGCATTGATTCATTTTACCGTTCAACAATTGTCGGCAGATCAAGCTTTTGCTTGTATTGTTCACCCGAAATTAGCGGCAACTGCCCCGAAAGAAAGTGCATCTTAACGTATTATTACTATACTCGTATGGATCGAAAATAGAAGGGGGATGACAAAAAATGAGAAAATGGAGAGTGCGATGGACGTATTTGTGGTATAAATTATTGATTGCTTTAGGATTAAAAACCGATGAAATTTATTACATCGGGGGGAGCGAGGCCCTTCCTCCGCCGCTGTCTAAAGAAGAGGAAAAAGTGCTGCTCGAGAAGCTGCCAAAAGGGGATAAAGCCGCTCGATCCATTTTAATTGAACGCAACTTAAGGCTGGTAGTCTACATCGCCCGAAAATTCGAGAATACGGGCATTAACATAGAAGATCTGATTAGTATCGGTACAATTGGTCTCATCAAAGCCGTTAACACTTTTAATCCTGAGAAAAAAATCAAATTAGCTACATATGCCTCTCGCTGTATTGAAAATGAAATTTTAATGCATTTAAGAAGAAACAATAAGATCCGCTCTGAAGTTTCCTTCGATGAGCCGCTTAATGTCGATTGGGATGGAAACGAATTGCTTTTATCGGATGTGCTTGGAACTGAGGATGATATTATCACGAAAGACTTAGAATCGACTGTGGACAAAAAATTGTTGTTTAAAGCATTGCATCAATTGTCGGACAGAGAGAAGCAAATTATGGAGCTGAGATTCGGTCTGAACGGGGAGGAAGAAAAAACGCAAAAAGATGTCGCAGATATGCTTGGAATTTCCCAATCATACATTTCTCGACTGGAAAAACGAATTATTCAAAGACTCCGAAAAGAGTTTAATAAAATGGTTTAAACAGTTAAGATCGATTGACATCCGATCATTTGTCGGAAAATAAAAAATAGATGGAAATAATAAATTTTAAAAGCGATCTAACGAAAAATGTGAGCCAATCGCTTTACAGATAAGCGGTGGCGACAGGTTTTGAAGATGGATTCAGGCGTGCATAAAATTCCCTTCCAAGGAGATACTGATCTTTGAAATAGCAGCTCCTGCAAGGAGGGGAATCAATGGCTCGCAACAAAGTTGAAATCTGTGGTGTGAATACTTCTAAACTCCCTGTATTGAAAAATGAGGAGATGCGTGAGCTTTTTAAGCAAATGCAAGCAGGCGACATTTCTGCAAGAGAAAAGCTCGTTAATGGAAATCTTCGGCTTGTTTTAAGTGTGATCCAGCGGTTTAATAATCGCGGTGAATACGTGGATGACTTATTTCAAGTGGGCTGCATCGGATTAATGAAATCGATCGATAATTTTGATTTAAGTCAAAATGTTAAATTTTCCACTTATGCAGTCCCGATGATTATTGGGGAAATTCGCCGTTATTTGCGGGACAATAACCCGATCCGTGTTTCGCGTTCCCTTCGAGATATCGCCTATAAAGCGTTGCAAGTACGGGAACGGCTGATCAGTGAAACCTCGAAGGAACCAACAGCCGAAGAAATCAGCAAGGAATTGGATGTCCCCCATGAAGAAATTGTGTTCGCATTAGATGCCATTCAAGATCCCGTTTCTCTTTTTGAACCCATTTATAATGACGGGGGAGATCCCATTTATGTCATGGATCAGTTGAGCGACGAGAAAAATTTAGACAGCCAGTGGATTGAAGGGATCGCGCTTAAAGAAGGAATGAAGAGATTGAATGAACGAGAAAAAATGATCATAAGGAAACGCTTTTTCCAAGGGAAAACTCAAATGGAGGTGGCCGAAGAGATAGGCATTTCGCAAGCGCAAGTTTCAAGATTGGAAAAAGCGGCCATCCGACAAATGAATAAAAATATTCAATAAGAAACGGACCTCGCAAGCGAACAGCTTGCGGGGTCTTTTGTGCGGAGAAAGAGCATATATTGTAACAATAAGACGGAAAAGAAATGGGGAGAGATAATGGCAAGAGTCTCTGATTTTCAAGTGAAGGATGTTGTCAATGTTTCTGACGGAAAAAAGCTTGGAAATATAACGGATATTGAAATTAATCTCGATACTGGAAAAATTGATGCGATTGTGATGAATAACGGCGGAAAAGTCCTTGGCTTTTTTGGAAAAGAAGAAGAAACGGTCATACCTTGGAGCCAAATAGTAAAAATCGGCGAAGATGTGATTCTTGTCCGAACACGCGGATCTTATTATACTCAGTCGAAATTAGAAGAACCAAAAGAATAAAGCACTTTAACAGTGACGTTTGTTGGTAATCATGTTAAACTAAAGAAAAAACGGGAGTTGTCGTTATGACAGAACCTTTTCGTTTAATGAATGACCTCTATATTCTTGACTCCTGGATGAAGAAAAATTCCGGCCTCGTAGCCGGATTTACGACGCGAAATGGAGGAAAAAGCAGCGAACCGTTTCGCAGCATGAACTTGGCGTTTCATGTCAATGACAACAGCGACGATGTGTGCGAAAACCGCCGTATATTAGCCAAAAAGATCGGGTTTCCTCTTCAGCAATGGGTAAGCGCAGAACAGACTCACGGAAAAAATATTCGCCGCATCACGCAAAATGATCGAGGAAAAGGCGCACTTCGTTATGAAGATAGCATAAAGGACACTGACGGTTTTTACACAGAGGAAAAAGGCGTTTTGCTTACGATGTGTTATGCTGACTGTGTCCCTATCTATTTTCTTGCCCCTAAACAGCAAAGAATCGGCATTGTTCATTCCGGATGGAAAGGAACCGTCCAAAAAATTGCCGGGGAAATGGCGGCAAAATGGCTGAGTGATGGAATCGATCCGACTGAGCTTTTTGCGGCCATTGGACCTTCTATCTGTCAAAATTGTTATCAAGTGGATGATCGTGTCATTCAACAAGTCGATGCCGTTCTTTCTCCTAACGACGACATTCCATATGTTGAAACAGAAAAAGGGCGTTATCAATTGGATTTAAAATCGTTAAACCGCACTATTTTAGAAAATGCGGGATTGCCAAAAGAAAACATCCTTGTCACTTCATTATGTACAAGCTGTCATCACGAGTTTTATTCTCATCGTCGCGATAATGGAAAGACGGGGAGAATGCTTGGTTTTATCGGATGGAATAAGGAGGTTTCGCATCTTGAGAGTAGCCGATAAGCTGGCAAACATACAAAAACAGATTGAAGAAGCATGTGAACGTTCAGGTCGCAGTCCGGCAGAAATTCAAATTGTGGCCGTTACGAAATATGTATCCGTTGAGAGGGCAAAAGAAGCTCTGGATGCAGGGATCATTCATCTCGGCGAGAATCGAGACGATAGTCTTCTTTCCAAGTGGGAAGCATTAAAAGATCAGCCTGTGTGGCATTTTATCGGCACACTGCAAAGCCGAAAAGTAAAAAACATTATAGATAAAGTTTCCTACATACACTCTTTGGACAGACTGTCGCTCGCTAAAGAGATCGATAAGAGGGCGAATGAACCAATCTCTTGTTTCGTCCAAGTGAATACGTCAGGAGAGGAAACGAAACATGGATTAGCTCCTGAAGCGGTTGAAGATTTTGTCAAGCGATTGGAAGAATTTCCAAAGATTAAGGTGGTCGGTCTCATGACGATGGCCCCGTTTACAACCGATGAGCTCATCATAAGGGACTGTTTCAGACGATTGAAACAATTGCAGTTGGAAATTCAAAATCTCGATTTGCCTTATGCGCCTTGCACGGAACTATCTATGGGCATGAGCAATGATTTTCCCATCGCGATTGAAGAAGGTGCAACTTTTATCAGGATCGGAACAGCTCTTGTAGGTGAATAAAGGAGGGTTGGAAGGATGGGAATCAAGTCAAAAATTAAAACGTTTTTCCTTCTGGACGATGATTATGAAGCGGTTGAGGAGAGCGAAGTACAGGAAGAGCCGAAACAACTGTCAAAAGAAGCTCCAAAACGAAATGTTGTCAGTTTGCAAAGTGTGCAAAAATCATCTAAAGTGATTTTAATAGAACCGCGTGCTTTTGCTGAAGCTCAAGAAATTGCAGACCATTTAAAAAGTCATAAAGCGGTGATTGTCAATTTGCAAAGAATCCAGCATGACCAGGCCAAAAGGATTGTGGATTTTTTGAGCGGAACTGTTTATGCTATTGGTGGAGACATTCAGCATTTAGGACCGAAAATTTTTCTTTGCGCTCCTGACAATGTGGAGGTTTCCGGTTCTATTTCTGAAATATTGTCAGAAGAAAATATGGATAATTCAAGGTGGTTATAAGAAGAATGGTATTCGTTTTTAATGCTTTGTCTTGGCTCATTGAAATCTATTCATGGGCGTTAATTATCTACATTTTGATGTCTTGGTTGCCTGGAGCTAGAGAATCTGGTTTCGGACAGTTTCTTGCTAAAATATGTGAACCTTATTTAGAACCGTTCAGACGCATCGTGCCTCCGATCGGGATGATAGATTTTTCCCCTATTGTGGCGTTCATTGTTTTAAACCTGGCTACTCGGGGATTGCATCAGCTTGCCTACTGGGTGTTATAGCAGAGTTGAAAATTCCGTTTCGCAACGTTTTTTGTGATCGTTGCGAAAGGAAAATTCTGTAATCATGCTAATAATGATCGACAAACAATCGTGCGGAAGAGAAAGGTTATTTAAATATTTATTTCGATTTCGTTAGTGAAAAGGAGTAAACGATGTCATCGATTTATCAGCACTTTCGACCGGAGGAGAAGGAATTTATTGACGATGTCCTCGAGTCGATTCGACAGGTCGAAGAAAAATATGCACCAAAATTGATGGATTTTTTAGATCCTCGGGAACAGCAAATTTTGTCTTCATTGCTGGGGAAAAACACCGAGGTTAACGTGTCGTTTTTCGGAGGAACGGTACAGGCGGAACGAAAGAGGGCGCTCCTTTATCCGCCTTACTTTTCTGTACAGCAAGAAGACTTTCAAGTAGCGCTTTTTGAAATTCTCTACCCGCAAAAATTTGTTGTTTTAAATCATCGCGACGTATTAGGAAGTTTAATGGGTCTTGGACTTCGACGCGAAAAATTCGGCGATATTCTAGCTAAAGAAGGGCGTTTTCAGTTTTTAGTTGCTGCGGAAATGGCTGGTTTTGTGAAATTAAATTTTCGTCAAGTGGGAAAAGCGTCCGTCCAATTGGAAGAAAAAAAACTAGAAGAAGCGATTGAATCAGAAGAAAGCTGGCAACCGGTTCAAACAACCGTCTCATCGTTGCGTTTAGATGTTATGATTTCCGCTTATGCCAAACTGTCCCGCCAAAAAGTGCAGACGATGATCAAAAGCGGCTTAGTCAAAGTGAATTGGAAAGTGGTGGACAACCCTGCTTTTCTATGCGAAGAAGGGGATGTTCTCTCCGTGCGTGGAAAAGGAAGGTGCAAGCTGCTGTCGATTGATGATAAAACAAAAAAAGAGAAGTGGCGAATTACATTAGGTCTTTTGAAATAATTTGGGGAAAATTGCAAGATATTCATTACAAATGGAAAAAAAACCGTTATAATAAAGTCCATAGATAGGTATGGAGGTGGCTGTATGCCTTTAACGCCCTTGGACATACATAATAAAGAATTCAGTAAAGGATTTAGAGGCTATGATGAAGATGAAGTCAATGAGTTTCTAAATCAAGTGATTAAAGACTACGAACTGATATTGCGGGAAAAAAAAGATCTGGAAGAACAGCTGGAATCTTTGCGTGAACGTCTGAATCATTATTCAGATATTGAAGAAACGCTCAATAAATCGATTTTGATCGCTCAGGAAGCCGCGGAAGACGTAAAGCGGAATGCTCAAAAAGAAGCTAAGCTAATCATTAAGGAAGCGGAGAAAAATGCGGATCGCATTGTCAATGAAGCTTTATCAAAAGCGAGGAAAATTGCTCTTGACATCGAAGAGCTCAAAAAACAGTCAAAAGTATTTCGCACGCGCTTTAAAATGCTTGTGGAAGCCCAACTGGATTTGTTAAACAACGACGATTGGGATCAGCTGATGGAATTTGAAGTAGATGCAACCGATCTTAAAAGTCTGCAAGATGAACACGAGGAGTAAGATTTATTTTTGATTGTCTCACCGTTCTATCCGGAAGAGAGTGCCGTTGCAAGACTTGACTGGCAGACGTACGATTTCTATAATGTAAAAGGTATAAGGGAAAAACGATGACGGGGAGAGTACATTCTTTTAGCTTATTGTTCAGCGAGCCGGGACGGTGGAAGCCGGTATAAGCGAAGAGTGGAAGATCACCCTTGAGTCCTGTCTTTGAAAATCCTAAACGGATGTGTAGAAGACAGCGGTTTGTTCACGTTACGAATGAAAGAGCGGGCAGACAGTTTGTTTGCCAATAAGGGTGGTACCGCGGGAATCATCAACCTTCTCGTCCCTTTTTTGGGATGAGAAGGTTTTTTTGTATTTACATTCACGAACGGACAAGGAGGTAAAAAGAATGGACTATAAAGAAACACTGTTAATGCCTAAGACGGATTTTCCAATGCGTGGGAATTTACCAAAAAGAGAGCCTGCCATTCAAAAAAAATGGGAAGAAATGAATATTTACCAAAAAGTGCAAAAACGTACGGAAGGACGCCCCCTTTTTGTTTTGCATGACGGCCCTCCTTATGCGAACGGAGATATTCATATGGGGCATGCGCTGAATAAAATTTTAAAGGATTTTATCGTCCGCTATAAATCAATGAGCGGTTATCACGCCCCTTACGTTCCCGGTTGGGATACGCACGGACTTCCGATTGAACAGGCTTTGACGAATAAAGGCGTCAATCGGAAAGAAATGAGCGTGGCCGAATTCCGTAAACTTTGTGAGCAGTACGCTTACGAACAAATTAACAATCAGCGTGAACAATTTAAAAGACTAGGTGTACGAGGCGACTGGGAGAATCCTTATATTACATTAAAGCCGGAGTATGAAGCCCAACAAATTAAAGTTTTTGGTGAAATGGCCAAAAAAGGATACATTTATAAAGGCTTAAAACCGGTATATTGGTCTCCTTCCAGCGAATCGGCCTTGGCAGAAGCGGAAATCGAATACAAAGACAAAAGATCCCCGTCCATTTATGTTGCTTTTCCTGTGAAGGATGGAAAAGGGGTACTGGATTCGGATACAAGCATCGTCATTTGGACGACCACTCCTTGGACGATACCTGCCAATCTTGGGATTTCGGTTCATCCTGACATTAATTACGTGGTAGTTCAAGTCAATGGCCACAAATATGTGGTGGCGGAAGCTCTGCTTGAAGATGTATCATCTGCGCTTGAATGGGATGAGCCAAGTGTAGTGAAAACATTAAAGGGCACTGAACTGGAGTATGTCGTTGCCAAACATCCTTTATACGGACGCGATTCCTTAGTGATGCTGGGAGAACACGTGACCACGGATTCAGGTACGGGATGTGTTCATACAGCTCCTGGACACGGGGAAGACGATTTCTTAGTCGGGAAAAAATACAATTTGGATGTCTTATCAGTGGTAGATGATAAAGGCTGCATGACAGAAGACGCTCCAGGTTTTGAAGGACTCTTTTACGATGATGCGAATAAAGCCATTACGAAAAAATTGGAAGAAGCAGGCGCACTGTTAAAACTTGCGTTTATTACCCATTCTTATCCACACGATTGGCGTACGAAAAAACCGGTCATTTTTAGAGCCACTGCCCAATGGTTCGCTTCTATCGACGCCTTCAGAGAACAGCTTCTGGAAGCCGTAAAAGAAACGAATTGGGTGCCTGAATGGGGAGAAACTCGTCTTTACAATATGATTCGTGACCGCGGTGATTGGTGTATTTCCCGCCAGCGGGCTTGGGGAGTGCCGATTCCGGTATTTTATGCGGAAAACGGGGAAGCTATTATTACCGATGAAACCATTCAGCATGTTTCGGAATTGTTCCGTCAATACGGTTCCAATGTATGGTTTGAAAGAGAGGCTAAAGATCTTCTTCCGGAAGGATTTACTCATCCTGGCAGCCCGAACGGTCAATTTACAAAAGAAACGGATATTATGGACGTATGGTTTGATTCCGGATCTTCGCATCAAGCCGTTTTACTGGAAAGAGAAGAATTGAACCGTCCTGCCGATCTGTATTTGGAAGGTTCCGACCAATACCGCGGCTGGTTTAACTCTTCATTGACAACCGCTGTCGCTGTAACGGGAAAAGCTCCGTACAAAGCCGTTCTTAGCCACGGATTTGCTTTAGACGGTGAAGGACGAAAAATGAGTAAATCGCTTGGCAATGTGGTTGTACCGGCAAAAGTCATGAATCAATACGGCGCTGATATTTTGAGACTTTGGGTAGCTTCTGTTGATTTTCAAGCCGATGTTCGCGTGTCTGATGCGATCTTAAAGCAAGTTTCGGAAGTGTATCGCAAAATCCGCAATACGTTCCGATTCCTTTTAGGAAACCTTGCCGATTTCGATCCGAAAAAAGACTCGCTTTCTTATGACAACCTGCGTGAAGTCGACCAATATATCCTTGTAAAATTAAATCATTTAATTAAAAGTGTTCACGATCATTATGAACATTATGAATACTCGGCGATTTATCACGAAATTAATAACTTCTGCACATTTGATTTAAGTTCGTTCTATCTCGATTTTGCTAAAGACATTCTGTATATTGAACCGATGAACTTCTATGAACGGCGGGCCATTCAGACCGTTTTGTATGAATGTCTCGTTTCCCTCGTCAAATTAATAGCTCCTATTCTGGCGCATACGGCGGATGAAGTGTGGGAACATATTCCGGGTGTAACGGAAGAAAGTGTGCAGTTAACTGACATGCCGGTTTATAAAGAGATTCCTAACAGTAAAGAATTAGAAGAAAAATGGGATCAATTTATGAAACTGCGCGATGATGTTCTTAAAGCGCTAGAAGAGGCGCGGAACGAAAAAATAATTGGAAAATCGCTGACCGCCCACGTCAAACTTTATGTGAACGATGAAACGAAAGCTCTGCTTGATTCCATTCATGAAAACTTAAAACAATTGTTCATCGTGTCGGGATTTGAAGTAGCTGGTCGGTTGGAAGACGCTCCTGAACACGCCTTAAAGCTGGAACGGGCAGCCGTTGTGGTCGAAAAAGCGGAAGGGGAAACATGTGAACGCTGCTGGACAGTGACGCCGGAAGTTGGATCAGATCCGGAACATCCGACTCTTTGCCCGCGCTGTGCGGATGTGGTGAAAAATCATTATTCCCATTTAGCTTAATTCGAAAGAAGCTTTGGATCATAATTTATCCAAAGCTTCTTTTTCTTTCATCGTAATAATTTTGTTCATAAAGGAACACTAACGATAACAAGAAATTCAGAAGTGAGCGTTTTCGCGTTGATGCAGTTTTCAATAAGACTTCCCGGGAATAAACTTCAATCGGTGTTAACGGAGGGATGAAGATGGCAACGTATGATAAGATCTATCATGAATTGCAGATCGTCTATCAAGAATTAATG
The DNA here is from genome assembly GCF_038007225.1 of Bacillus sp. FSL W8-0102. NCBI lineage: Bacteria > Bacillati > Bacillota > Bacilli > Caryophanales > Bacillaceae > Bacillus > Bacillus sp. FSL W8-0102. The sequence continues at coordinate 2,329,102 of NZ_JBBOWT010000001.1, read as the reverse complement.
AATTCACGATCCCAAAAAGAAGAAGTGTATCGTTACATCGAGCAGGAAAAGAAGGATATTGTAAAAGCTTTAAAAAAATTTGAGTCGGGAGATTTTGGAAAATGCGAAATCAGCGGAGAATGGATTCCCTTTGAATGGATCAAACAAATTCCTACAATGGAAACGATCGATGAATGGGAGAAATGCGTTTTAACATATGGCAGAAAAGGGATATACGGATAAATTCATTCTACAATTGTTGAATCAAAAAGGTTATGCTAAAATGCAAAGGTAACAATTCACTTTAGAGGTGGAGGTAACCAATGTGCGTTTATTGTATTACTTTGGTTTAGCAATTGTGGTGGTGATAATCGATCAATGGTCGAAGTGGTTGATTGTCAAATACATGCAAGTCGGTCAAAGCATAGAGATCGTGCCGAATCTTTTGTACTTAACTTCCCATCGCAATAAAGGAGCAGCATGGGGAATGCTCCAAGGACAGCTATGGCTGTTTTATATCTTAACCGTCATTGTTGTCATTGGCATCATTTATTACATGGTAAAATACGGAAAAGATAAAACGCTTCAATCCATCGGTTTTTCCTTTATTCTCGGGGGAGCGATTGGAAATTTTCTGGACCGTTTTTTCCGGAAAGAAGTCGTCGATTTTATCCACACGTATATTTTCCATTATGATTTTCCAATATTTAATTTCGCCGATTCATCGCTCACAATCGGGGTGGTGCTTTTGATTATTGCTCTGTTATTAGAAGATCGGAGGGAAAGACAGAAAGCGAATGGAACGAATTGAACATATCATCACAGAAGAGGAACAGCATCAACGAATTGATAAAGTTCTTAGTCAATGGAACGAAGATTGGTCACGGAGTCAAGTTCAAGAATGGATTAAAGAAGGACGTGTAACAGTCAATGGAGCGACTGTGAAAGCAAATTATAAATGTGAGGCAGATGACCGTATTGTTGTTAGCGTTCCGGAACCGGAAGTACTGGAAATCACACCGGAAAAAATGGACTTGGACATTTACTATGAAGATCGAGATGTCATCGTTGTCAATAAACCGCGTGGAATGGTGGTTCATCCGGCTCCGGGGCATCTGTCAGGCACTCTTGTCAATGGGTTGATGGCTCACTGCAAAGACTTGTCAGGCATCAACGGCGTTCTAAGGCCTGGAATTGTTCATCGCATTGATAAAGATACTTCCGGATTATTGATGGCGGCCAAAAATGATTATGCTCATGAAAAGCTTTCTCAGCAGCTTTCTAATAAAACGGTTACAAGAAAATACAAAGCCATCGTTCACGGCGTGATTCCACATGATGTTGGAACGATTGATGCTCCCATTGGCAGAGACCCAAAAGACAGGCAAAAAATGGCGGTTGTCGATAACGGCAAACATGCGGTCACTCATTTTCGAGTTTTGGAACGTTTTAGTCAATATAGTTTAATTGAATGTGAGTTGGAAACGGGAAGGACTCATCAAATCCGCGTTCATATGAAATACATCGGCCATCCTTTAGCCGGAGATCCGAAGTATGGCCCCAAAAAAACATTAAATATTGAAGGACAAGCTTTACATGCTGAGGTACTTGGCTTCATTCATCCGAGAACGGAAGAATATTTAGAGTTTAAAGCGCCATTACCGGATGATTTTTCTCGAATTCTGACTTTTTTGCGATCGGAAGGTTGACAGTACATTTTGAAAAGAGTATCATAATGGCAGTTGAATATGAACCTTTAATCCAGTCCCGTGAGGCTGAGAAGGAAACGGAAATGATCGTAATCACTTTGACAAGATATGCTTTCGAAATGAATCCTCTCATCCTGACGATGAGAGTTTTTTTTGTGCCGTTTCCAAAAAAAGAGAGAAGGTGAGTCCGATGCAAAAAGCCATGGTGCTTGATCAGCCTGCTATACGCAGGTCCTTGACTCGAATTGCCCATGAAATTATCGAAAAAAATAAAGGTATTCATAATTGCCTGCTTGTCGGCATCCGGACGAGAGGCATTTATCTCGCAAACAGACTAGCAAAAAAAATCGAGGAAATCGAGGGACAGAGTGTTCCGGTCGGAGAGCTGGACATCACTTTATATCGAGATGATCTCACGTATAAATCTAATCGTAAGGAGCCTCAGGTAAAAGGGTCGGATATTCCGACAGACGTCACTGATCGTAAAGTGATATTAGTAGACGATGTTCTTTTTACGGGAAGAACAGTTAGAGCAGCGATGGACGCTTTAATGGATATGGGGCGTCCTGCTCAGATTCAACTGGCGGTTCTTGTGGACAGAGGACATAGGGAATTGCCCATTCGAGCGGATTATGTCGGAAAGAACATACCTACCTCCATTCATGAAAAAATTGTAGTAGAGCTGGAGGAGGTAGATCAACACGAGAGAGTAACGATCCATGAACGGATTGAAAACTAAATAAGTTCCCTTTTAAATGCAGTCCAGAGAGGCTGACAAAGGGCAGAATGAATGACGGCGCTGCTGATTTCGGTACCGTGTATGGGAGATCGAACAGCGAGCGCATGATTTTGCTTACCTCTTTGTCGGCGTTTAGCTGCAAAGAGGTTTTTTATGCTTGTATAAAAAAACAAATATCAAAAAACACACTATTTTTGGATGATTCGAACGAAAAAAGAAAAACTTTTTTATTCAAGCAAAAAAACGAAATTTAAGGGGTGCAGATCGTATGTTAAAAAATTTAGTATCAATTAAGGATTTGCATAAAGATAAAATTTTGTTAATATTAATGCAAGCCGATTATTTTAGCAAAGGCTATCGCTGGCAACCTGACAATCAAACTTTTATCGCAAACTTATTTTTTGAGCCGAGCACAAGAACAAAAAGCAGCTTTGAGATGGCCGAGAGGAAATTAGGACTTGAAGTGATACCGTTTGAAGCGGGAAGTTCAAGCGTATTAAAGGGAGAAACTCTTTATGATACAGTCCGTACTTTGGAATCACTAGGAGTGGATGCGGTTGTGATTCGCCATGAAGAAGATGAATACTATCGCCACTTAATTGGAAAAGTGAATATCCCCGTTATTAACGCAGGCGATGGATGCGGGCAGCATCCGACTCAAAGTTTGCTGGATTTATTTACGATTCAGCAAGAGTTTGGAAGTTTTGAAGGATTGAAGATTGGAATTGTCGGCGATATTCGTCACAGCCGAGTTGCCCGTTCCGACGCAGAGGCATTAAGAAAACTGGGAGCGAATGTTTTTTATTCAGGTCCGAAAGAATGGTTTGATCAGGATTTCTTGTATTCGGGTGAATTTGCAGCGATCGACGATTTGATTCCTGAGGTGGATGTGCTGATGCTTTTAAGAATTCAGCATGAACGTCATAACGAACATACCACTTTTTCAACAGAGGAATATCACGAATTGTACGGCCTGACCGTTGAACGCGAGAAAAGAATGAAACCGGGAAGCATCATCATGCATCCCGCTCCCGTTAATCGAGGCGTTGAAATCGATGATCGTTTAGTTGAATGTAGAAGATCAAGAATATTTAAGCAAATGGAAAATGGAGTTTATGTCCGCATGGCTGTTTTAAAAGAAGTGTTGGAAGGGAGAATGGCCAATGAAGCTGCTGATCAAAAATGGCAATATTCTTTGTAAAAACGGGAAAATCAAAATCGTCGATATTCGCGTGGAAGACGGAAAAATAGCCGAAATGGGAGAGCATCTGACCGCTTTCGATGAAACCATTTTGGACGCTGGAGGAAATTTGATTGCTCCCGGCTTTATCGATGTCCATGTTCATTTACGTGAGCCGGGCGGAGAACAGAAAGAAACGATCGAAACCGGTACGCTCGCCGCGGCCCGAGGAGGCTTTACGACCGTCTGCGCCATGCCTAACACAAAGCCGGTTCCCGATACGGTGGAACGGATGAAAGAATTGCAGAAGCGAATTAAGGAGAAAGCTTATGTGCGCGTCCTCCCTTATGCCTCGATTACTGTCAATGAAGCGGGGAAGGAACTAACGGATTTTGAAAGTTTGCAAAAAGAAGGAGCATTTGCCTTTACCGATGACGGGGTTGGTGTTCAAAATGCAGGAATGATGCTTAAGGCAATGGAAAAGGCGGCGGCTGTTCAAGCATCGATTGTCGCCCACTGCGAAGAGAATACTTTAATTTTCGGAGGAGTCGTCCACGACGGCACGTTTGCGAAAAAACATCATTTGAAAGGAATCCCTTCCGTATGTGAAGCGGTACATATCGCAAGGGACGTGCTGCTTGCTGAAGCAGCGGGATGCCACTACCATGTCTGCCATATCAGTACGAAAGAATCGGTAAGAGCCGTACGGGATGCCAAAAAAGCGGGTATTCATGTGACGGCGGAAGTAACGCCTCATCATTTGTTGTTGACAGAGGAAGACATTCCGGGGCTTGACGCTAATTTTAAAATGAATCCTCCTCTTCGCAGCAAAGAAGATCGAGAAGCTTTAATTGAAGGGCTTTTAGATGGAACCATTGATTGTATAGCAACAGACCACGCTCCGCATACAATGGAGGAAAAACAAGCAGGAATTGAAAAAGCTCCTTTCGGGATCGTCGGCCTGGAAACAGCTTTCCCGCTGCTTTATTCACGATTTGTTCAAACAGGCATTTTTACGTTAAAACAGCTAGTCGATTGGATGACGATTAAACCGGCGGAAGTGTTTCATTTGCCATATGGGAAGCTTGAGGAAGGAGCTCCCGCAGATCTTGTGATTATTGACTTGAACTTGGAAAAGAAAATTGAGCCAAAGCATTTTGCTTCTAAAGGACGGAATACTCCGTTTGCAGGATGGAAATGCAAAGGTTGGCCAGTGGCAACCATCGTAAACGGAAAAATAGTTTGGCAGGAAGGAAGGATTTACGCGTGAAGAAACAGCTTATTTTAGAAGATGGGACCATCATGATCGGGGAAGGGTTTGGAAGCGAAAAAGAAACGATAGGAGAAGTCGTATTTACTACAGGAATGACAGGTTACCAAGAAGTGCTGTCCGACCCTTCTTATTGCGGTCAAATCGTTACATTTACTTATCCGCTCATTGGAAATTATGGCATAAACCGAGATGATTTTGAAACGATCCATCCGGCGGTAAAAGGATTGATCGTAAAAGAAGCCGCGGACTTTCCTTCCAATTGGCGGAGTGAATGGTCGATCGATGAATACTTGAAACATAGAGACATTCCCGGCATATCAGGAGTGGACACGAGAAAATTAACGCGAATTATCCGCCGATACGGCACATTAAAAGGGGCGATTGTTTCCGAAAACGAATCTCCTGATCGCGTCATTGCTCGTTTAAAAGAAACGAAACTGTCAACCGATCAAGTAAAACAAGTATCGGTTAAAGCTCCATTCCCGAGCCCTGGTCGAGGATTTCGCGTGGTGCTGATGGATTTTGGGATGAAACACGGCATTTTAAGGGAGCTAAACAAACGGAATTGTGATGTTGTCGTTGTTCCATACAATACAACTGCAGAAGAAATTCTTCGATATAAGCCGGATGGTGTGATGCTTTCCAACGGCCCGGGAGATCCGAAAAACGTTCCTGAAGCGATTGAAACCGTCGGTAAACTGCTTGGAAAAGTACCTGTTTTCGGCATCTGCCTGGGACATCAGCTATTTGCATTAGCTTGCGGTGCAGATACGTTCAAATTAAAATTCGGCCATCGAGGATCCAATCATCCCGTAAAAGATTTAGAAACAGGAAAAACCGCCTTAACTTCACAAAATCACGGATTTGCCGTTAACGAGGCTTCTCTTGAAAATACAAGATTGGAAATCACTCATATTGCTCTGAATGACGGAACGATCGAAGGGTTGAAGCATAAAGATTATCCGGCTTTTACCGTTCAGTACCATCCGGAAGCCTCACCGGGTCCGGAAGATGATAATTCGTTATTTGATCGTTTTATGCGCATGATGGAAAACTATCAACATGTTGGAAAGGAGACTCTTCATGCCTAAACGTACAGATATTGAAAGCATTTTAGTAATTGGATCCGGCCCGATTATTATCGGTCAAGCAGCAGAATTTGACTATGCAGGAACACAAGCATGTTTGGCTTTGAAAGAGGAAGGCTATCGTGTCATTCTAGTCAACTCAAATCCCGCGACCATTATGACGGATACTGAAATTGCCGATGTTGTGTACATGGAGCCTTTAACTCTAGAGTTTGTGACCCGAGTGATTCAAAAAGAACGACCTGACGCCATTTTGCCAACGCTTGGCGGTCAAACCGGCTTAAACTTAGCTGTCGAATTGGCGAAAGAAGGCGTGTTAGAACAGTACGGAGTGGAAATTTTAGGGACGAAGCTATCCGCCATTCAAAAAGCAGAAGATCGGGAATTGTTCCGCAATCTGATGAAAGAATTGGGTGAACCGGTTCCGGAAAGCGAGATTGTCCATACTTTGGAAGAAGCCTATTCCTTTGTGGAAAAAATCGGTTATCCGGTCATTGTTCGTCCTGCCTATACACTTGGCGGGACCGGCGGCGGAATTTGCCATAACGAGGAAGAACTCATTGAGATTGTATCAGGAGGACTGAAAAAAAGCCCGGTTCATCAATGCTTGGTAGAAAAAAGCATTGCCGGGTATAAGGAAATCGAATATGAAGTAATGCGTGATTCCAGTGACAATGCCATCGTTGTCTGCAACATGGAGAACATCGATCCGGTCGGCATTCATACAGGCGATTCCATCGTGGTAGCGCCAAGCCAAACACTTAGCGATCGCGAATATCAAATGCTCCGCAATACGTCATTAAAAATTATCCGCGCTTTAGAAATCGAAGGTGGATGCAATGTCCAGCTGGCGCTTGATCCGAACAGTTTCCATTACTATATCATCGAAGTGAATCCACGCGTTAGCCGCTCGTCGGCGCTCGCCTCAAAAGCAACGGGGTATCCGATTGCCAAATTGGCGGCAAAAATTGCTGTTGGATTAACACTTGATGAAATAAAGAACCCTGTGACCGGGAAAACGTACGCTTGTTTTGAACCAGCCCTTGATTATGTCGTTTCTAAAATTCCGCGTTGGCCATTTGATAAATTCGAATCGGCAAACCGCATTCTCGGAACGCAGATGAAAGCGACTGGAGAAGTAATGGCGATTGGAAGAACGTTTGAAGAATCCATCTTAAAAGCCGTCCGCTCCCTGGAAAACAATGTGTTCCATTTAGAACGGAAAGAGTTGGCGGGACTGGATGAACAAACATTGGCGACCCGAATTAAAACAGCAGATGATGAACGATTGTTTTGCATTGGCGAAGCCCTTCGCAGGGGAATTTCGATTGAAACCATCCATGAATGGAGCAAAATCGATCTCTTTTTCTTAAAGAAGCTTCAAAACATTGTATCCTATGAATCTGTATTAAAAGCCCACCCGTTTGATGTGGAAAAAACTAAGAAAGCTAAACAAATGGGCTTTGCCGATGCGACTATTGCAAAACTGTGGAACGTGACTGAAAAAGAAGTATATGACTGGAGAAAACAATACGGGATTGTTCCGGTTTATAAAATGGTCGATACGTGTGCTGCCGAATTTGAGTCGGAAACTCCTTATTATTATGGAACGTATGAAGAGGAAAATGAATCGATTGTCACCAGTCGGAAATCGGTGGTCGTAATCGGATCCGGACCCATCCGAATTGGTCAAGGAGTGGAATTTGATTATGCGACGGTCCATTCTGTCTGGGCCATTCAAGAAGCAGGGTATGAAGCGATTATCATTAATAACAATCCGGAAACGGTTTCCACTGATTTCAGCATTTCGGATAAACTTTATTTCGAGCCGCTCACGATTGAAGATGTCATGAATATTATTGATTTGGAAAAACCGGAAGGAGTTATCGTCCAATTCGGAGGACAGACGGCTATTAACTTGGCGGATTCATTGGTGGAGAGGGGAGTCAACATTTTAGGAACATCTCTAGAAGACATTGATCGTGCGGAAGATCGCGACAAGTTTGAAATCGCACTCGATCAATTCAACATTCCGAAACCGCTTGGAAAGACGGCCTTCTCCGCAGAAGAAGCAGTGAAAATCGCAGCTGAAATCGGCTACCCGGTTCTTGTGAGACCATCTTATGTGTTAGGTGGTCGTGCCATGGAAATCGTTTATCATGAAGAGGAATTGCTTCATTACATGAAAAATGCTGTCAAGATCAATCCAGAACATCCGGTGCTAATTGATCGTTATCTAACAGGAAAAGAAATCGAAGTCGATGCCGTTTCGGATGGAAACGATGTGCTCATCCCGGGAATTATGGAGCATATCGAACGTGCCGGCGTCCATTCAGGTGATTCCATTGCTGTCTACCCGCCGCAAACGTTGACGAAAGAACAGAAAGACAAAATCATCGATTATACGATTAAATTAGCAAAAGGTTTAAATATTATCGGTTTACTGAACATTCAATATGTGGTGACCAAGGAAGATGTATTTGTTCTGGAAGTCAATCCGCGTTCAAGCCGCACAGTGCCGTTTTTAAGCAAAATCACGAATATTCCAATGGCAAACTTGGCGACAAAAGCCATTTTGGGAACGAATTTAAAAGAAATGGGTTATTCTACAGGATTAGCTGAAGAACAAAAGGGTGTATATGTAAAAGTTCCTGTTTTCTCCTTTGCGAAGCTGCGCCAAGTGGATACAACACTCGGACCGGAAATGAAATCAACCGGGGAAGTGATGGGGAAAGACGTCACATTGGAAAAAGCGCTCTATAAAGGGCTGCTTGCTTCCGGAATCAAAATTCAGCAAAAAGGTTCCATCTTATTGACCGTTGCGGATAAGGATAAAGAAGAAACATTGGAACTAGCCAAACGATTTGCGGCCATTGGCTTTAAACTTCTGGCGACAAGCGGTACAGCCAAATATTTGCAAATGGGAGGCATTTCAGCAGAAACGGTAGGAAAAATAGGCTCGAAACATCCGGATATTTTGGATGTCATTCGTCAAGGACAAGCGCAGTTTATCATTAATACGTTGACAAAAGGAAAGCAGCCGCAGCGCGACGGCTTTAAAATTCGGCGTGAAGCCGTGGAAAACGGCATTCCATGTTTAACGTCGCTAGATACAGCGGAAGCGATATTGAGAGTGCTGGAATCGATGACTTTTTCGATGGAAGCTATGCCGAAAACAAAAATGAAAGGACACATCGAGGCGGTGATGGCGTGATCAAACAAGAGCTTATGACCATTGTTTCTCAACAACAAATTGCCAAGAATATTTATGAATTAACAATGGAAGGCGAATTGGTTCAGGAGATGGACGAACCGGGAAGGTTTGTTCATCTCCGTATCAACGGCGGGACCGCACCCCTTTTGAGGCGGCCCATCAGTGTTGCTGCGGTTCATCAACATTTAGGACAGTTTACCATTATTTATCGAGCGGGCGGGGAAGGGACACGACTTCTTTCCGAAAAGAAAGCGGGGGAAAGAATCGATGTCCTGGGCCCTCTCGGCCATGGCTTTCCGCTGGAAGCGATCGAATCTGGTCAAACCGCCGTTCTAGTCGGCGGCGGAATCGGAGTGCCTCCTCTTTATGATTTGTCGCGACGACTTAAAGAAAAAAATGTTCATGTCATTCATGTTCTTGGTTTTCAAAATCAAGAGAGTGCTTTTTATATGGAAAAATTTTGTGATTTAGGTGAAACCTATATGGCGACAGAGGATGGTTCGCTTGGAATAAAAGGATTTGTCACAGATGCCATCAAGCAGTTTTCTGTAAAAGGAGATGTTTTATATGCTTGCGGTCCGATCCCGATGCTGAAAGCTCTTGAAAAGGAAAATCCGGCCGATCGGGGGTTCGTTTCCCTTGAACAGCGGATGGGTTGCGGAATCGGGGCCTGTTTTGCCTGTGTTTGCCATCCTAGTAACGATCCAAAGGGAACGGAATATCGAAAAGTATGCAGCGATGGTCCGGTGTTCCCAATTGGGGAGGTTGTATTGTGAATCCATTGCATGTCCAATTGCCAGGTTTAGAGTTGAAAAATCCAGTGATGCCGGCCTCAGGCTGCTTCGGATTTGGAAGAGAGTTCAGCCAGTTATATGATTTGAATCAGCTGGGTGCGATTATGATCAAAGCGACCACACCGGAACCAAGGTTTGGAAATCCGACTCCGCGAGTAGCAGAAACCCCTTCGGGAATGTTGAATGCCATTGGGCTGCAAAATCCGGGATTAAAAAAAGTAATCAGCGACGAGCTTCCATGGCTCTCACAATTTGATGTGCCGATTATCGCCAATATCGCCGGATCGGAAATGGAAGACTATGTAACGGTTGCTGAAGCCATCTCACAAGTGGACAACGTGAAAGCGCTGGAACTGAATATTTCCTGTCCGAATGTTAAAACAGGCGGGATTGCTTTTGGGACGGTACCGGAAATTGCAAAAGAACTGACGAAAAAAGTGAAAGAAGTATCCGAAGTTCCGGTATATGTGAAATTGTCTCCTAATGTCACCAATATTGTGGAAATAGCAAAAGCAGTAGAAGAAGGCGGAGCGGACGGTATTACGATGATTAATACGCTTTTAGGCATGAAGATAGACATCCATACTGGAAGGGCTCAATTGGCAAACGGCACCGGAGGTTTGTCAGGTCCCGCTGTCAAACCGATTGCGGTGCGGATGATCTATGAAGTGAGCCAGCATGTCCATATTCCGATCATTGGAATGGGCGGTATTTCCTCGCTCGATGATATTCTCGAATTTTTTTATGCGGGGGCCAGCGCAGTGGCCATCGGTACAGCGAATTTTGTTGATCCGTTTATTTGCCCGAAACTCATTGATCAGCTGCAAGACTATGTGGCTTCTAAAGGAATTGATCATATCAGCGAATTGACGGGAAGGAGCTGGAAGTCGCATGGAAACAGAACCTATATTGGCTCTTGATTTTTCCGATTGGAATCAAACAAAAGCATTTTTGGCGCCGTTTTCCGGGAAGCCATTGTATGTAAAAGTGGGAATGGAACTTTATTTTCAGAATGGACCAGTCATCATCGAAGCATTAAAAGCAGAGAATCATCGAATTTTTTTGGATTTAAAACTCCATGATATCCCTAATACGGTCAAACAAGCGATGAAAGGCTTGGCGAAGCTTGGAGTGGATATGGTCAACGTGCATGCAGCGGGCGGGAGACGGATGATGGAAGCGGCTTTGGAAGGGTTAGAAGCCGGAACGCCGGCAGGGAAATCGCGCCCACTGTTATTGGCCGTCACCCAGCTTACGTCAACAAGTGAACTTGAGATGCAGTCTGAACAGCTTGTTGCTGTCTCGCTGGAGGAATCAGTGGTCCATTATGCAAAGCTGGCAAAAGCGGCTGGTTGCAACGGAGTCGTATGCTCTGTACATGAAGCAGTAAAAATATCGGAAGCATGTGGAGCTGAATTTCTAAAGGTGACACCGGGAATCCGCTTGCAAACAGATCAATCTCATGATCAAAGGCGTGTGGCAGATCCGAAAACCGCCAGACAACTTGGTGCAAGCATGATCGTGGTGGGAAGATCGATTGCTAAAGCTCCAGATCCTCTACATGCATATCAACAGGTAAAAAAACTATGGAATGATTATTCAAAGCCTCTTGTTAGAAATTCTGGTCTATAAACCAGCAGATCTGAAAAAAAGCTGTAAAAATGGTGAGAGGAGAACAGTCACATGCAGAACGATCATATACAAAGTAAAAGAATAGCAGAACAACTTCTCAATATTGAAGCCATCTATTTGCAACCAAACGATCCATTTACATGGTCCTCAGGAATAAAATCGCCCATATATTGCGACAATCGTCTTACCCTATCTTATCCGGCGGTGCGAAAAGAAGTTGCGAAAGGACTCGTTTCTTTGATTAACAAACATTTTTCAGAAGTACAATGCATTGCAGGGACTGCGACAGCGGGCATTCCTCATGCGGCTTGGGTAAGCGATCTACTCGATTTGCCCATGTGCTATGTTCGTTCAAAAGCGAAAAGCCATGGAAAAGGGAAACAAATAGAGGGCAAAGTACAGCCGGGCGTTAAAACGGTGGTCGTAGAAGACTTAATTTCGACAGGAGGAAGCGCTATTCAAGCAGCTAACGTCTTGCGAGAATCAGGATGCGAGGTGCTTGGAGTCGTGTCGATTTTTACTTATGAACTTGAAATAGGAAAGCAGCTGCTTGATGAAGCCAATTTAAAAGCTTATAGTTTAAGCAATTATTCAGCGCTAATGGAAGTTGCTTTAGAAAAAGGAGCGATTCAACCCAAGGATTTAGAGACTCTTCGTCAATGGCGGGAAAATCCTGAGCATTGGCCGATGGTACAATCGTAATACATAGATGAAAAAATAAGGAAGAGAGCGTCTCTTCCTTATTTTTTCAATTTCACCACTAAATCAGGATCCGGTGTAACATAAATGGTTTGCTGATTGTCATAGATGACAAATCCAGGTTTTGAACCGTTCGGTTTTTTGACATAACGAATTTTCGTGTAATCTACCGGTACTGAACTGGAATGTTTTGCTTTGCTGAAATAAGCGGCCAGGTTGGCGGCTTCCAACAGCGTTTCTTCGGATGGGCTATTATGGCGAATCACAACATGGGAACCGGGAATGTCTTTTGTGTGCAGCCATATATCATCTCGTCGAGCGAGTTTCGTTGTGACATAATCATTTTGTTTATTGTTTTTGCCCACTAATATAATCGTTCCGTCACTGGCTGTGTAAGTATCGATCATTGGTTTCTCTTTTCCTTGTTTTCTCTTCGCTTTCGATTTCATCCGCAAATAGCCCTCTTCCTCTAATTCTTCGCGGATTTCTTCAATGTCTTTCGGGGATGCGGATTCAAGCTGCTGAAGCAAATTTTCAAAGTATTGAATTTCTTGCTTTGTTTTATCGATTTGCTCGTTTACAACGACCAATGCATGTTTTGCTTTTTGATACTTCGAAAAATAAGACTGGGCATTTTCCGACGGACTTTTTTTCGGGTCCAAAGGAATGGTGACCTTTTCTCCGTTTTCATCATAATAATTGATGACTTCAATTTCCGTCATTCCTTTTTGAACGGCGTACAGATTGGCGGTCAGCAATTCGCCGAGTATTTGGTACTCATCGGCATTTTCCGCTTCCTGAAGCGTTTTTTCCAATTTTTTTAGCTTGGATATATTTTTTTCTAATTCATTTTTCACCAGCCGTTCTAAATCACTGCCCAGCTGTTTTACACGGTCCCGCTCCGCTTTGCCGAAATAAAAACGGTCAAGTAGAGAACTGAGGGAATGAAACGGTTGCTTTGTTCCTTTAAGATGATTGAGATCTCGCCAGTAAAAATGCTCTTTTTTGTCTCCTTTCCACAGCATTGGCTGAAAAAGCCCTTCTTTTAGCGGCTGCAGCAGGCGAATAAAGGCAGCTGGGACTGTCGTGCGGTTAGGAATCCCGGCTTCATGAAGCACTTCCTTCGCGAACAACGGAGAAACGCCGGAAAAGTGCTGAACTAGCTGTTTGTCGAGTTTTCCGCCATTAAAATCGAGGAGACGAAGCACGTCATCTTCGGTTGCCTCCAGTGGATTCAACTTGTTTTGGGAAGGCGGATATAAATATTCGTTTCCAGGCAATACGGTTCGGTACCGGCTAAGGGCAGGCGTAATATGTTTAATGCTGTCAATAATTTTCTGCGTCGGCTGATCCACCAGGACAATATTGCTGTGGCGTCCCATAATTTCAACGATTAACTGTTTAGTAGAAACATCGCCGATTTCGTTTTTTCCTTTTAGCTTAAAAATCAGTATACGGTCCAATTCTTTCTGTTTCAGTTCTTCGATAATAGCCCCTTCTAAGTGCTTGCGCAAAAGCATGCAGAACATGGGCGGTTCCTTCGGATTTTCGTACGGCTCATTTGTCAGCTGCACCCTGGCATAGGTAGGATGGGCAGATAGAAGCAGTTTATAGTTTTTCCCTTTGGAACGGACGATGAGAATAATTTCGTTTTTATAAGGTTGATGGATTTTCGTAATTCTTCCGCCAGTGAGTACTTTTTGCAGCTCCATCATCATGGCGTGAGTAAATAATCCGTCAAACGACATAATGAAACATCCTTTTCTATATATGATTTTAATGCTCCTTGTAAGAGCGTCCTTTTTAATGAATCTTTATTATTATAATGGAAACTCTCATTGAGTTGTTGTTAGAAATCTGTGCAAGGGAATTATGAATGGATTAAAATCCATTAGCCTTCATTTGTTTTTGCCATCACAACTAACTCCAAGCGTGAAAAGTGCTCTTTTCTAATAAATCATATCATTTTTTTGGACGAGTCTGAATAACCTTGCTATAAGAGCGACGTTTAAGGGGAGAGTGTGATAGAGAAATGAAATTTTATGAGATGGAAAGGCCGGACATAGAAAAAAAATTGAATGTTAATCTGGAAAAGGGATTGAACTCAAAAGAAGTAGAAAAACGGAGAAAACAATTCGGCGTTAATGAATTGGAAGAAGGGGAATCCCAGTCCGCGTTTAAATTGTTTATTTCTCAGTTTAAAGATTTTATGATATTGGTTTTACTGGCAGCTACCTTAGTGTCTGGATTGCTGGGGGAGTATATGGACGCGATCGCTATCGTTGCCATCGTGATCGTGAATGGGTTTCTTGGCTTTTTTCAGGAACGTAAAGCCGAACAATCTTTGCAAGCTTTAAAGGAATTATCTGCTCCCAAAGTAAACGTGCTCCGGAACGGTGAATGGATAAAAATTCCTTCAAAAGAGCTCGTGATTGGGGACGTGATGAAATTCGAAAGCGGAGACCGAATTGGTGCCGACGTCCGTATTTTAAAGGCGAATAACTTAGAATTGGAAGAGTCCGCTTTAACAGGAGAATCGGTCCCTGTACCTAAAATCGCTGAATCGATTCACGGGGAACATTTAAATATCGGGGATTTAGAGAATATGGCTTTCATGGGGACAATGGTTACGAGGGGAAACGGAATCGGAGTTGTTACGGCAATCGGCATGAATACGGCAATGGGGAAAATTGCCGATTTGCTTCAAAATGCCGAAACCCTTTCTACCCCGCTCCAAATGCGGTTGGAACAGCTGGGAAAAGTATTAATTGTCGCCGCTTTGTTTTTAACGGCGTTAGTGGTGGGCATTGGGATTTTGCAAGGTCATGGTTTTTATGAAATGATTTTTGCTGGCGTATCGCTGGCGGTTGCGGCGATTCCGGAAGGGCTTCCGGCCATTGTGACAGTCGCTTTGTCATTGGGGGTTCAGCGGATGATTAAAAAAAGGGCCGTTGTCCGCAAATTGCCGGCTGTCGAAACGCTTGGATGCGCATCCGTTATTTGTTCCGATAAAACCGGAACGATGACGCAAAATAAAATGTCCGTGACCCATTTATGGTCGAATGGGAAAACGTGGACCGTAAGCGGAACAGGTTTTTCACCGAATGGAGAATTTTTTGAAGATGGCGTCCGGATCATACCCCAACGGGAAAAAAGTCTTTATCAGCTGCTGACATTCGGACTTTTATGTAATCATGCGGAGTTAAAACAAAACAAGCGTGATTTTTTTATTGACGGCGATCCAACGGAAGGGGCTTTATTGGTGGCGGCGATGAAAGCGGGCCTGACAAGGGAGAATTTGTCGCAACAATTCACAGTGGAACAAGAATTCGCGTTCGACTCTATTCGAAAAATGATGTCCGTTGTGGTGAAAGATCAAAGCGGGCAGCGTTTTGTCATCACCAAAGGAGCACCGGACGTGTTAATCCAAAAGTGTTCGTCGATTCTATGGAACGAGAAAAAGGTAAACTTTTCCCGCGATCATAAAAAGATCGTAGACAACGTAATCCGTGATTTTGCTGGCATGGCTCTTCGCAATATTGCAGTTGCTTACAAACCGCTTAAGGAGAGGGAATCAGCTATTCAAAATGTAGAAGAAGCGGAAAAAGAGCTTATTTTTATTGGCATTGAAGGAATGATTGATCCGCCTCGTCCGGAAGTCAGACAAGCCATCAAAGAGTGCCGAGAAGCTGGCATTAAGACCATTATGATTACAGGAGACCATGTAATGACAGCAAGAGCCATTGCCAAGCAATTAGGGATATTAGATAATCGTTCCAAAGTGGTCAGTGGTCAGGAACTTAATCAAATGTCTATCGCTGAACTGGAAGAAGTAGTTCAAGATACAGCTGTATTCGCCAGAGTCTCCCCGGAACATAAATTAAAAATCGTTCGGGCTCTCCAAAATAATGGCCACATTGTGGCGATGACGGGAGATGGAGTCAATGACGCACCTGCCATCAAAGCTGCTGATATCGGGATTGCCATGGGGATCTCGGGTACAGATGTGGCTAAAGAAGCTTCTTCGCTTGTGCTCATGGACGACAATTTTGCCACTATTAAGTCAGCGATTCAAGAAGGAAGAAATATATATGAAAATATTCGCAAATTTATTCGCTATTTATTAGCTTCCAATGTAGGGGAAATTTTAGTGATGCTATTTGCCATGATTTTAGCCTTTCCTCTTCCACTCGTCCCCATTCAAATTTTATGGGTCAATTTAGTGACGGATGGACTTCCGGCCATGGCATTAGGACTGGACCATCCGGAAGAAGATGTGATGAAGCGCAAACCGAGAAATCCAAAAGAAGGGGTATTTGCTCGTGGTCTTGGTTGGAAGGTTTTGTCCAGAGGATTTTTAATTGGCGCTGTCACCATCATCGCTTTTATTGTTGCTCGAAAACAGCATCCGGAAAATTTAGCCTATGCTCAAACGATTGCTTTTGCCACTTTAACCGTTAGTCAATTGATCCTTGTATTTGATTGTAGAAGCGAACATTCGATCTTTTCTCGAAATCCGTTTGAGAATCGTTGGCTCGTTCTGGCTGTTCTCTCATCGGCCGTTCTATTGCTGGCGGTGATCTATATTCCTTCGCTGCAGCCGGTTTTTCAAACGGTCACCCTTCCTCCCAGGGAATGGCTGCTTATATTAGGGCTAAGTGCATTACCGACATTTCTTTTGGCAGGCTCTTTTTATACAAGAAAAAGAAAATGATTTGTGATATAATCCAAAAGGTATCAGGGGATTTTCCTCTATACCTTTTCTTTTTGCAGAAAGACGTATATCTTAAATGGACCCTTTTTCATCATGTCAATATATGTAATTGACTGAATCAATAAGAAGGTAGCGTCCGTTTGTCAGCTGTCCAAAAAATGCATAAAGCTTGAATGACAGCAATCCGGAAGATTACCTTGTGGATGAAGGACATTTGGGAGGGTGAAATGCTCTCCTCGATAGACGTTGTTCGTAAAAGAGAAATTCATAGCTGGATAGGATGTGAAACCGATGGTTGTTAGCATGACAGGCTTTGGAAGAAGCAAAGCAGAGTCTGCTCAGCATGCGGTTACGGTTGAAATGAAATCAGTGAACCACCGCTTTTGCGAGTTTACGATACGCATGCCCCGACAGTTATTAAAGCTGGAAGATAAAATCAAAAAATATCTCGGACAATACATAAAACGTGGGCGTGTTGAAATTTTTGTGATCATCGAAGGAGCGGGGGCTCTTAAACGTTCAATACATGTTGACTGGAATTTGATTGAGGATTATTATCAATTCATAAAAAAAATAAAAGAAAAATATCAGTTAAATGGCGAAATCCAAATCAGCGACTTTCTTCGTAAAGAAGAATTAATTACGATAGAAGAAAGAGAAGAAGAAAACGAGGAACTTGAAAAACTTGTTTTCCAAACGATAGAAGAAGCTGTTCGAAATTTGTTGGAAATGCGTAAATTAGAAGGGGAACAGCTTGAAAAAGATTTGCTGATTCAATTAAATAAAATTCAGACGGTCATTAAAAAATTCAATCTCTTGCACCGAAAGTGTCCAAGCATTATCAAGAACGCCTTGAAAAGAAAGTAAAAGAAGCTGTGTCCAATAACGAGGTGGATGAAGCCAGAATTTTATCGGAAGTGGCTATTTTGGCTGATAAAGCGGATATTAATGAGGAATGTGTAAGATTAGCCAGCCATATAAAGCAATTTTCACAGCTTTTGGAGAAAGATGAACCGATCGGCAGAAGGCTTGATTTCATCATTCAAGAAATGAACAGAGAAGTCAATACGATTGGTTCCAAAGCGAATGACTCAGAGATCGCGGCAAATGTCATTGAATTAAAAAGCTGTTTAGAAAAAATGAAAGAACAAGTACAAAATATTGAGTAATGGGTCAGAACTTCTACGTTCAAAATCAAACATTGATTGGAGGAGCCGCATGTCCATCAGGCTGATTAATATTGGGTTTGGAAATATTGTTTCTGTCAATCGAATCATTTCCATAGTCAGTCCTGAATCCGCCCCGATTAAGCGGTTGGTTCAGGAAGCGCGCGAAAGAGGTTCATTAATTGACGCTACATACGGGAGAAGGACTAGAGCTGTCATTATTATGGACAGCGGTCATATTATACTCTCAGCCGTTCAGCCCGAAACGGTCGCGCATCGAATTGTTTCAAAAGAAGAATTGGAGGAAGGATAATTTCATGAGGAAAGAAAAAGGATTGTTGATTGTCTTGTCCGGTCCGTCCGGTGTAGGAAAGGGAACGGTGCGCAAGGCGATTTTTTCAGACCCAAATGTTGAATTCGAATACTCTATTTCCATGACGACCAGACAGCCTCGGGAAGGTGAAGTAGACGGTGTAGATTATTTTTTTAAAACCCGCGAACAATTCGAACAGCTTATAAAGGAAGGAAAGTTGCTTGAATATGCGGAGTATGTGGGGAATTATTACGGAACTCCGCTTGATTATGTGAAAGAAACATTGGAAGCGGGAAAAGACATCTTTCTGGAAATCGAAGTGCAAGGAGCCAAACAAGTACGTGAAAAAATTCCCGACGGCTTATTTATTTTCCTTGCGCCGCCAAGCCTTTCCGAACTGTATAATCGCATCGTGAATAGAGGAACAGAAGATGATGAACGAATTCGCGGACGAATGGAAAAGGCTCGCAAAGAAATCGAAATGATGGATTTATACGACTATGTAGTGGAAAATGATGAAGTGGAAAAGGCATGCGAACGCATTAAAGCCATCGTTATTGCCGAGCATTGCCGACGTGAAAGAGTTCAGCATCATTATAAAAAAATGTTGGAGGTAGAATAGTATGCTTTATCCATCGATTGACTCTTTATTAAAGAAAATTGATTCCAAATACTCACTTGTCAGCATTGCCGCCAAAAGAGCGCGTCAATTACAAGATCATCCTGAAGACGAACTTTTAGATTCCTATGTTTCACAGAAATATGTCGGTAAAGCATTGGAAGAAATAGATGCCGAGTATTTAACCTTAAAAGAAAAAACAGAAGGTACAACTTACTCCGATGAAGGATAACAACCTTATTAGGTTGTTATTTTTTCTTAATCAAAAAAGTCGAATCATGTCAGCGGTTTTCATTCGTGTGACATAAAAGCATAGACAAGTCAGTCGTTTATACGAAGAAGGAATTTTGAAATAGGAAGAGATGCTTTTAACCTGTAGGCGCCCATTAACCGATTTTATTTCCGTGAGGTTTTTTTGTTTTGCTTCTTGATCCGGAATGTTTCGTTTACAAAGTCGAGTGAAAAACAAAGTTTTTCTGTCCAATAGCGGTAAAATGGTATAGAGAAGGGGGTTTTATAATGTTGAAAGGAAAAAACATCTTACTATGCGTTACAGGTGGAATTGCCGTTTACAAAGCAGCGGCATTGACCAGTAAATTAACGCAGGCGGGGGCTTCTGTAAAAATCATTATGTCCAACGGAGCTCAAAAATTTGTCACGCCCTTAACGTTTCAAGCGCTGTCTAGAAACGATGTTTATACAGATACATTTGATGAAAAGCATCCCGAATCGATCGCCCATATTGACCTGGCAGATTGGGCCGATCTCGTTCTCGTGGCGCCGGCTACAGCGAATATCATCGGAAAACTTGCCAACGGCATAGCGGATGATATGATTTCGACGACTTTACTTGCTGCTACTGCTCCGGTTTGGATAGCGCCGGCAATGAACGTCCATATGTACGACCATCCTGCGGTGAAGCGAAATATTGAACGTCTGCAATCTTACGGTTATCAATTTGTAGAACCAAATGAAGGTTATTTGGCTTGCGGATATGTAGGAAAAGGAAGGATGGAGGAACCGGAGAACATTGTCAAGTTGATTAGCTCGTATTGGGAAAAAGAAAAAAATCAGCCTTTGAAAGGAAAGAAAATCGTCATAACAGCGGGACCGACACGCGAAATTTTGGATCCTGTCCGCTTTTTTTCCAACCGTTCTAGCGGAAAAATGGGATACGCCTTGGCGGAAGAGGCCCATCAATTAGGAGCTGATGTAACGCTTATTTCCGGCCCGGTTTCGTTAAATCCGCCGATCGGTGTGAACGTAAAATATATAGAAAACGCTGAAGAAATGTACGACGCCGTACTGGAGGAGTTTCCGTCCGCAGACATTGTCATTAAAAGTGCGGCTGTTGCCGATTATCGTCCAAAACAAGTATCCAATGAAAAGATGAAAAAACAGGATGGAGATTTGATCATCCAAATGGAACGGACGAAAGATATTTTAAAAACGCTCGGCGAAAGAAAAGATCATCAGTTTCTCGTTGGTTTTGCCGCTGAGACTTCCAATCTCGATGAATATGCAATGAGTAAATTGAAGCGGAAAAACGCAGATATGATCATTGCTAATAATGTGAACGAAAAAGGTGCCGGCTTTGAGGAAGATACCAATATTGTGACAATCTATAAAAAAGACGGTTCAAACAAACGATTAGGGCTTATGTCCAAAAAAGAATTGGCAAAAGAAATCTTTCGTGAAATCGTCAAAACGCTTCAAGAGGAAAGATCAAAATGAACATAGCAAGCGTGATTGTGGATGTACCAACCATGCAAACCGACCGGCCATTTGATTACTTGATTCCTGAAAAATGGAGTCAAATGATCCAGCCAGGCATGAGAGTGATCGTGCCTTTCGGGTCAAGAAATGTGCAAGGGTATGTAGTGAAAGTAAAAGACCATTCGTCTTTTCCTCAGTTAAAAGCCATTCGAGAGCCAATGGACGTTGTTCCGGTACTGAATCAAGAGTTGATGGATCTAGCTGACTGGTTGACGAAAACGACGCTTTGTTTTAAAGTTTCGGCCTATCAAGCGATGCTTCCAGCTGCCATGAAAGCAAAATACGAAAAGCGATTCGCGGCAGTCAACGAAGAGAAGATAGCGGATGAGAAGGTAGCCGAGCTGTTTAAGAATAAAAAGGAAATCACTTGGGAAGAAGGGGAAAAGGCGGGACTTTTAACCTCTATACAAAAAGAGGTGAAAGCTGGAACGGTTGAATTGATTTATAAGGTGAAAAGCAAGGGAAACAAAAAGACAGTACGGATGATTGGCACGAGATTATCGGCCGAGGAACTGTCAGAAGCCGCTTCCCGTTTAAAGGGGAATGCCGTCAAACAAAAACGGCTGATCGATGTGTTTAAACAACATCCGGAAGAAATGATATCTGCAAAAGAACTGCTGGAGAATGCAAACAGTACGTCATCCAGTTTGCAGGCGCTGATCCAAAAAGGGATTTTGTATGAAGAGCAAAAAGAAGTATATCGCGATCCTTACGCTCAAACGGATTTTGAAAAAACAAGTCCCTTTCCTTTGACAGATGAGCAAAGAAAAGCCATTTCCCCCATTATTGAAGCTTTGGAAGAAGAAAAGCATGAAACTTTTTTATTATACGGAGTGACAGGCAGCGGAAAAACAGAGATTTATTTGCAATCGATCCAAAAGGTACTGGAAAAAGGAAAAGAAGCCATTGTGCTCGTACCGGAAATTTCTCTGACACCGCAAATGGTTCATCGCTTTAAAAGCCGATTTGGTGATGATGTAGCCGTTTTGCACAGCGGATTGTCCATTGGCGAAAAGTATGATGAATGGCGGAAAATTTTAAAAAAAGAAGCGAAAGTAGTGGTGGGAGCTCGTTCGGCTATTTTTGCGCCGTTTGAAAACATCGGGATCATCATCATTGATGAGGAACATGAGACAAGCTATAAACAAGAAGAAACTCCGCGATATCATGCTAGGGACGTTGCGATCAAAAGAGCACAGCATTTTAATTGTCCCGTCATTTTAGGAAGCGCCACTCCTTCGTTGGAAAGTTTCGCGAGGGCGCAAAAAGGTGTATACCATTTATTAACGCTGAAAAACCGTATGAATCACCGCGATCTTCCTGAAGTGGAAATTGTCGATATGAGAGAAGAGCTGCGGGCTGGCAATCGTTCGATATTTTCAAGGTCTCTATTTGAAAAGTTAAAAGATAGAGTGGAAAAGGGCGAACAAACCGTGCTGCTTTTAAACCGAAGAGGACATTCCTCCTTTGTCATGTGCCGAGACTGCGGCTATGTCGTTCAATGTCCGCATTGCGACATTTCATTAACATATCACCATTTTTCAAATGAAATGAAATGCCATTATTGCGGCTATGAAACAATAGCGCCGTCTGTTTGCCCGGAATGCGGCAGCCCATATATTCGCTATTTTGGGACCGGAACACAAAAAGTAGAGGAAGAATTGGGAAAGCTGCTGCCTGAGGCCAGAGTCATTAGAATGGATGTGGATACGACACGAAAAAAAGGCGCTCACGAAACTCTTCTGCGCCAGTTTTCAGAAGGAAAAGCCGATATTTTGCTAGGAACGCAAATGATTGCGAAAGGGCTGGATTTTCCGAATATTACACTTGTCGGGGTGTTAAGTGCGGATACGATGCTGCATCTTCCCGATTTCCGCTCGTCAGAAAAAACGTTTCAGCTATTAACCCAGGTGAGCGGACGAGCCGGCAGGCATGAATTGCAAGGAGAAGTGGTTGTTCAAACCTATACCCCTGAACATTACAGCATACAGCTTGCCGGTCAACAAAATTTTGAGCGTTTTTATCAGCGGGAGATGATCATGAGAAAATTGGGAAGTTATCCTCCGTTTTATTATTTGGCCCTTGTCAATGTCAGCCATGAGGATCCGCTCGTGGCAGCCTCCGTAACAGAAAAAATTACGAAATTCATCCGCAGCCGGCTCTCCAATAAAACGGTTGTTCTCGGACCGACTGTTTCTCCCATTCCTCGGATCAATGATAGATATCGCTATCAATGTTTGATAAAATACAAGCATGAACCAATGCTTTCCGATACGTTGAAATCGATATTGGAACAGTATAACGGACAAGGATCCTATTCTCATTTGCAAATAGCAGTGGATATCAATCCGTTTGTGATGATGTAAGTTAGGAGGAAAAGTTTTGGCGATATTACCTATTGTCACTTATCCTGCAGAAATATTAGAAAAAGAATGCAAGCGAGTGACATCTTTTGATAAACATTTAAAAAAATTGATTAAAGATATGCACGAAACAATGTTAGAGGCGGACGGGGTTGGTCTGGCCGCTCCTCAAGTCGGGATCGATCTCCAGGTAGCAGTTGTGGATATCGGAGACGAAAATGGAATGATCGCACTTGTCAATCCGGAAATTTTGGAAACAAAAGGGACCCAAACAGATATAGAAGGCTGTTTAAGTATTCCCGGTCTATACGGGGAAGTGACAAGGCCCTATTACGTGAAGGTAAAGGCAAAAGATTGGAAAGGACGAACTTTCATCATCGAAGCCAATGGTTTTTTGGCAAGGGCGATTCAACATGAAATTGATCATCTTCATGGTATTTTGTTTACTACTAAAGTGGATAAATATGTAGAAGAAGAATCGTTGGAAGGGTATGAGGCTGAATGATCAAGATTGTATTTATGGGAACACCCGATTTTTCTGTCCCTATTCTAAGAAGGCTACTAGAAGACGGCTATGAAATTCAAGCGGTTGTGACACAGCCTGACCGCCCTGTTGGCCGCAAAAAAATACTGACTCCGCCTCCTGTTAAAGTAGAAGCAGAAAAACACGGCATTCCCGTTCTCCAGCCGGAAAAATTGAGAAATTCAGAAGAATTGCGAACGATATTGAGTTTCAAGCCGGATATCGTCGTGACTGCAGCCTACGGACAAATTTTGCCGAAGGAACTGCTTGAAGCACCTAAATACGGCTGTATAAATGTTCATGCTTCTCTTTTGCCGGAACTTCGCGGCGGAGCGCCGATCCACTACGCGATCATGCAAGGCAAAAAGAAAACAGGCATCACCATCATGTATATGGCAGAAAAATTGGATGCCGGAGATATTATCAGCCAAGTGGAAGTGCCGATCGAAGAAACGGATCATGTCGGCATCTTGCATGACAAATTAAGCAGTGAAGGGGCCGAATTGCTTTCCAAAACGCTTCCAAAAATTATAAATGGCGAAATCACGCCGATTAAGCAAGACGAGAGTCGGGCGACATTTGCCCACAATATTAAGCGAGAGCAGGAAAAAATTGATTGGACCAAGCCGGGTGAGGATATTTACAATCATATACGTGGTTTGCATCCTTGGCCGGTTGCCTATACTACACTTGATGGGAATATAGTGAAAATTTGGTGGGGAGAAAAACAAACGCTCCCTGAAAAACAAGAACCCGGAACCATCGTGGCGATAGAAAATGACGGCATTCTCGTCGCTTCCGGAAATGAAACAGGCATCAAGATTACGGAGCTCCAGCCAGCCGGAAAAAAGAGGATGAAAGCGGAACAGTTTTTGAGAGGAGCCGGATCTCTGCAAATTGGAATGAAATTGGGAGATTGAAATGGAGAAAAAAAAGAAAAATGTTCGCGAGGCTGCGCTTGAACTGTTGGAAGCAGTCGAACAAAATCAGTCTTACAGTAATTTATTGCTGAATTCAGCTATTCAAAAATACGATTTAACAGGTCCGGATGCCGGTTTATTGACAGAATTAACATATGGGACGATACAAAGAAAATTTACGCTGGATTATTTTTTGGCACCGTTTTTGAAACACAAGCTAAAATCATGGGTACGAAATTTATTGCGATTATCTTTGTACCAAATGGTGTATTTAGACAAAGTTCCTGACCGGGCTGTTATATTCGAAGCGGTGGAAATAGCCAAAAAACGGGGCCATAAAGGAATTGCCGGCATGGTCAATGGCGTGCTTCGCTCCATACAACGAAAGGGATTGCCAGCATTAGATGCGATCACGGATCCAGTCAAGCGAATT
Organism: Bacillus sp. FSL W8-0102; assembly: GCF_038007225.1. NCBI lineage: Bacteria > Bacillati > Bacillota > Bacilli > Caryophanales > Bacillaceae > Bacillus > Bacillus sp. FSL W8-0102. The sequence continues at coordinate 2,303,968 of NZ_JBBOWT010000001.1, read as the reverse complement.
TCGATTGAGACAAGTCATCCGGAGTGGCTTGTCAAGCGCTGGATTCGTCAATTCGGATTGGAAAAAACAATAGCGATGTGTGAAACCAATTTGTCCGTTCCTGTTCAAACGGTGCGCGTGAATGAAACGAAAGCAGATAGGGCTGAAGTTTTAATCAGCTTGCGCCAAGAAGGATTTTCAGCAGAAGAAAGTCCGATTTTGCCGGAAGCCATTCGAGTTTTGAAAGGGAACGCAGCCCAATCGTCCGCTTTTCAGAAAGGGTTGATGACCATTCAAGATGAAAGTTCTATGCTGGTAGCGCACGCCATGAAACTGGAACCCGGAATGGTTGTCCTTGACGCCTGCGCTGCTCCCGGCGGGAAAACGACCCATATGGCGGAAAAAATGCAGGGAACAGGAAAAGTGTATGCTCTTGATTTACATCCTCATAAAATCAAATTGATTGAAGAAAATGCAGTTCGATTAGGTCTTGAAAATATTTCCTCCCTCCCTCTTGATAGCCGTAAAGGAGGAGAAAAGTTCCCGCCGCAATCTTTCGACCGTATTTTAGTCGATGCCCCCTGCTCTGGACTAGGCGTTTTAAGACGGAAGCCGGATATAAAATATGTCAAGAAACAGGAAGATCTTCAGTCTTTGCAGAAAATACAATTGGAAATATTGGACGCCCAGGCACCTCTTCTGAAATCCGGCGGCCTTTTGGTCTACAGTACTTGTACGGTGGACCAAGAAGAAAATGAAGGTACCGCTAATCGATTTCTTGATCGCCATCCTGAATTTGAACCCGAGCCGTTGGATCATCTGCCGGAAGCGGTGCAGCCGTTTGTAGCGGGACATTTTCTTCAAATTTTTCCTCAAGATTTTGGTGGAGATGGATTTTTTATCAGCTGTTTTAGAAAGAAGGATGAATGAAAAATGGAACAGACAATCACGATGACGAAAAAATCTAAGAAAATGATAGAAGACAGGCCGCCTTCTATCTACTCAATGGAACTGCCTGAGTTGAAAGAATGGATCCGCCATCATGGCGAAAAACCTTTCAGAGCAGAACAAATTTATGATTGGCTCTACAAGAAACGGGTCACGTCGTTTGAAGAAATGACGAATTTGCCGAAAAGCCTTCGGGATAAACTGGCGGAACACTTTACTATCACCACATTGAAAACGATTGTTCAACAAACTTCTCAAGATGGCACCATTAAATTTTTATTTGAATTGCATGATGGATTTTCTATTGAAACGGTGCTAATGCGTCATCGATACGGAAATTCGGTTTGCGTGACCACACAAGTTGGATGCCGGATTGGATGCACATTTTGTGCCTCAACTTTAGGAGGATTAAAAAGAAATTTAGAGGCAGGGGAAATCGTGGCGCAAGCGGTGCATGTGCAAAAAGCGCTCGATGAAATGGGAGAACGGGTCAGTTCCGTCGTCATTATGGGAATTGGAGAACCGTTTGATAATTATGATCAAATGCTTTCGTTTTTAAAAATTATCAACCATGAAAAAGGACTCAATATCGGCGCTCGCCATATTACGGTTTCTACAAGCGGAATCATACCGAAAATCTATCAATTTGCCGATGAAAATTTGCAAATTAATTTCGCCATTTCCCTCCATGCTCCTAATAATGAGCTTCGCAGCAAATTAATGCCAATTAACCGCGCATACAAATTGCCGGATTTAATCGAAGCCGTAAAGTATTATATTGAAAAAACAGGCAGAAGAGTCAGCTTTGAATACGGATTGTTCGGCGGAGTAAATGATTCGGTTGAACACGCCGAAGAATTGGCCGAGCTGATCAAAGATCTAAAGTGTCATGTCAATTTAATTCCAGTGAACTATGTTCCGGAACGAAATTATGTTCGGACGCCGAGAAGCCAAATCTTTAAATTTGAGAAAACGTTGAAAAAACACGGAATCAATGTAACGATTCGCCGTGAACACGGGCATGATATTGACGCTGCTTGCGGGCAACTCCGCGCTAAGGAGCGGAAAGAAGAAACGAGGTGACCGCTTATGGAGTCAGTGTTTAAGACTGATAAAGGATTAGTCCGCCAGCATAACGAAGACAGCGGCGGAATTTTTCGCAACTCATCCGGTGACCTCTTGGCCATTGTGGCCGATGGAATGGGCGGCCACAATGCTGGAGATGTCGCCAGTGAAATGACGATCAAAGAATTGCAAAAAGAGTGGCAGCAAACAGAGATGATTTCCACCCCTGACAAGGCGGAAGAATGGCTAAAGACGGCCATTGTCAAAGTGAATGAGAAGATTTTATCCCACTCAAGGGAAAATATTGAATGTTCGGGTATGGGCACGACCATTGTGGCTGCGGTTTGCACAAGCCGCTTCTGCACGATTGCCAATATCGGGGATAGCCGTTGTTATATTTTGAATGAAAACGGCTTTCAAAAGCTGACGGAAGATCATTCTTTAGTGAACGAACTTGTAAGAACAGGACAAATTACCAAAGAGGATGCTGAACATCACCCCCGCAAAAATGTTTTGACGAAAGCCCTTGGGACAGAGGAGGAAGTAGCTGCCGATGTGCTAAGCATCACCTTTGAAGATGGCGATTATTTGCTGCTCTGCTCGGATGGCCTTTCCAATAAAGTTTCGGAAGCGAAAATGGAAGAAGTGATTAAAGGGGAACTTCCGTTGGCGGAAAAAGCTCAAACGCTCATTGACTTAGCCAATCAAGAAGGCGGAGAGGATAATATCACCATTGTGATTTTACACCAGACAGCCGGGAGTGAAAGCGGGTGATCGGAATGCTTGCCGGCAGGAGAATCAGCGGAAGATACAAAGTAATCGAAATGATTGGCGGAGGCGGGATGGCGCATGTCTATTTAGCACGAGATATCATATTGGACCGAGATGTGGCTCTAAAAGTATTGAGAATGGATTTTGCCGAAGAAGAAGAATTTATCCGCCGTTTTCAAAGAGAAGCTCAATCGGCAACCAGTCTTGTTCACCCGAATATCGTGAATATTTATGATGTGGGAGAAGAAGACAATATTTTTTACATTGTGATGGAATATGTGGATGGAATGACTTTAAAACAATACATAATGCAGCATTCCCCTATCCCGGTGGAGAAAGTGCTAGACATCATGAGTCAGCTGACTTCAGCTATCGCCCACGCACACCGCAATTCGATTATTCACCGTGATATTAAACCGCAGAATATTTTGATCGATCACAATGGTCATGTCAAAATTACCGATTTTGGCATTGCGATGGCTTTAAGTGCGACGTCGATTACCCAAACCAACTCTTTTCTCGGATCTGTCCATTACATCTCTCCTGAACAAGCACGTGGAGGAGTAGCAACAAAAAAATCAGACATTTACTCTCTTGGTATTGTAATGTACGAACTGCTGACAGGAAATTTGCCATTTTCAGGAGAAACAGCCATTTCCATCGCCTTAAAACATTTGCAATCCAATACCCCCTCTTTGCGGGAAAAATTTCCGGAAATTCCGCAAAGTGTGGAAAATATTGTGCTGAAAGCTACTTGCAAAGACCCTTTTTACCGTTATAACAGCGTGGAAGAAATGGAAGAAGATATAAGGACTGCTCTTGAACCGAGCCGACTGAATGAACCGAAATTTACCATTTTGGTGGACGAAGAAGAAACAAAAGTCATACCTGCCATTAAAGGTCCACTTCCGGTAGATGATTTAGAATCGACGGCTGTTTACCCATTAAAAGAAGAAACGAACAGTGGGTCGGACAAGCCGGAAAAAAAGAAAAGAAAAAAATGGCCTTGGATTGTAATCGGAATTTTCTTGCTCTTGTTGTTGGCAGCGGGGAGCGTCTTTGTGATCCCGGATTTATTGGGACCGAAAGAAATCAAGGTGCCGGATGTTCATGGGAAAACGGTGGATGACGCCGTTTCGAAATTGGTGACGGATGGATTGAAAGTTGGAGACACGATCGAAAGGTTTAGCGATCATGTACCGGCAGGAAAGGTCATCTATACCAAACCTGGTGCTAATCAAACAGTAAAAGAGGGATCTTCTGTTGATCTGTATGTAAGCTCCGGGAAAAAAACATTTAAACTGGATGATTATCGTGATCGGGATTATAATGAAATCGCCGACATGTTGGAAAAAGAACATTTTAAAAGGATCCGTAAAGTAGAGATATATGACGATCACCCGCCGGGAACCATCATAGACCAAGATCCGGGGCCAAATGAAAAAGTCGTTCCGGAAGAAACAGAGATGACATTTACGGTAAGCAGGGGTCCGGAAAAGGTATCGCTGATTGATTTGACTGATTACAACGAGAAAAGTTTGAAAGATTATGCGGCCACAAGCGGTTTAAAAGTGGACATTGTCAGAAGAGATTATTCTGACAGTGTGCCGGAAGGGCTGGTAATCTCTCAAAATCCTTCAGCCGGTACGCTGTTAAACAAAGGGGATAGAGTGGAAGTTGTGCTGTCAAAAGGCAAAAAAGAAATTCCGCCTAAAACCGTTACAAAAGAATTGTTCATTCCATATGAACCGGATGAAGAAGGAAAGCCTCAAGAAGTGGTCATTTACATCGAAGACGCAAACAACAGCATGACTGTACCATATGAGACTTTTTTCATTCATGAAGACACGAGAAAAACGATTTCATTGACGATTGCCAGTGGCAAAAAAGCAGGATATAAAGTGGTTAGAGATAAAAAAGTCATCATTGACGAAATGGTCCCTTTTCCGGATGACGAGTAAGTCCATAACGACAACTTTGACCAACTATTTTTCTTGAGCGATCCGTTGGCTTTAAAAGTCTTACCTGTAAGAAAATCATTTTGAGTAAGGAGGAATGCAATGGCTAATGGAAAAATTATTAAAGCGCTGAGCGGATTTTATTATGTATTAGATGGAGAAAAAGTGGTTCGATGCCGAGGAAGAGGGGTGTTTCGAAAACAAAAAATTTCCCCTCTTGTCGGTGATTATGTGGAATATCAGTTGGAAAGCAATCAGGAAGGATATATTTTAAGCATAGAGAAGCGCAAAAATGAGCTGATCCGTCCGCCCATTGCGAACGTAGACCAAGCCATTTTGGTTTTTTCAGTGGCGCGTCCCAATTTTCATCTCGGGCTTTTGGACCGTTTCCTTGTGTTAATCGAATCTAAAGCGATCACACCGATCATATGCCTCACAAAAATGGATTTGCTTTCGCCGGAAGACGAACAAAAAATCCACTCATACTGTGAGGATTACAGGGAAATCGGCTATCAAGTCATTACCACATCTGTTAAAAACGGGAGCGGCTTAGATCAAATTCGTGCTGTTTTGCAAGAGAAAACATCGGTGTTTGCTGGACAATCTGGTGTCGGTAAATCTTCGCTTTTGAATGCATTGCGTCCAGACTTACAATTAGAGACGAAAGATATTTCCGATTCGCTGGGAAGGGGAAAACATACCACTCGCCATGTGGAATTGATTGAAATAGATAATGGTCTTGTGGCCGATACTCCTGGTTTTAGCTCCCTTGAATTAGGAGACTTGGACCTTGATGAATTGTCGTCTTGTTTTCCGGAAATTCATCAACTAAGTCAATATTGCAAGTTCCGAGGGTGTCGTCATTTGAATGAACCAAAATGTGCAGTGAGAGAAGCGGTGGAAATGAAGAAAATTCCCGCTTATCGTTATGATCATTACCAACAGTTTTTAGTTGAAATAAAAGAGAGAAAGCCGAGGTATTGATGGACTATGATCAAAATTGCACCTTCCATCCTTTCCGCCAATTTTTCGAAATTAGGGGAAGAAGTGAAAGAAGTTGAAAAAGGCGGGGTCGACTACATTCATGTGGATGTGATGGATGGACATTTTGTCCCTAACATTACGATGGGACCGTTGATTGTCGAAGCCGTCCGACCTGTTACGAAGCTGCCGCTGGATGTCCACTTAATGATTGAAAACCCGGATGCTTATATTGACACATTTGCCAAAGCAGGTGCTGATTATATTACGGTCCATGTGGAAGCGTGTCCGCATCTTCATCGCACGATTCAACACATCCGTTCGCTGCGAGTAAAGGCAGGTGTAGCGGTCAATCCGGCTACCCCTGTAGAAATGATCCGTCATGTGCTAAATGACGTTGATTTAGTTCTCGTCATGACCGTCAATCCTGGATTTGGCGGACAAACCTTTATCGATACTGTTCTTCCGAAAATTCGTCAAGTGCGGCAATTAGTGAGTGAAAACGGTCTTGATGTCGAAATTGAAGTGGATGGCGGTATCAACGCAGAAACAGCAAAATTATGCGTCGATGCCGGCGCGAACGTGTTAGTGGCTGGCTCAGCCATTTTTAATCAGGAAGATCGCCAAAAAGCGATCAGCTTGATCCGTAAACGACTGGAACAATAATGGATAAAGGATATTTTGTATCCTCCATTTTTATATTTTTACTCAATAGTTTCATAGAAAAGGCGGAGGACATCCCTCCCTTTTTTAATGGTTGATTCGCTAAGTAGAGGGAAAAAATATTTGCACATATGGCAGTTTCCGTTTGGAGGAATTTAAAATCAGTACTCATTGCTATAGATGCATTCATGGGAATCGATAGGAGGAATATGGATGAATGTGGGCATTGTGGCAGGCGGTCCCCGTATATGTATACCGGATTTAAAAACGTTTGATGAACAAGAGATGTATTGGATCGGGGTTGATAAAGGCGTGCAATATTTACTGGATGAACAAATTGTGCCTGATCTCGCTGTAGGTGATTTTGATTCCATTCGAGAGAGCGAATGGAAGCGAATAAAGGAAAAAGTGCGAAATATTAAAAAATACAGACCGGAAAAAGATGAAACCGATATGGAGCTAGCCATCGAATACGGTGTAAAGCAAAATCCAAACACCATCTCTCTGTTTGGCGCCACCGGCGGGAGGCTGGATCATTTTTTGGCTAATATCAGTTTGCTTGTGAATGAGAAATGGAGCAAAAGCTCTATAGATTTTAAGATCATCGATCGCCAAAATATCATCTCGGTTCATCGTCCGAAAAAATATGAAATACGAAAACTTCCTGATAAGCCATATGTTTCTTTTCTTCCTGTGAACGGCCATGTTGAAGGATTAACGCTTACAGGGTTTAAATATCCTTTACATAATTATACGGCAATATTTGGATCGACTCGATGCATAAGCAATGAACTGATTGAAGAAAAAGGTACTTTTTCCTTTACAAGCGGCATATTAATGATGGTAAGAAGTTCCGATGAAATGCCAATCAGTCCGGCACGTTAGGACGATACGTACTTATTTCCTTTGTTTGAATATAATATGGCGAATAGACCATTATCATCCTTCAGATGAATGGGGAGGGACATGGAATGAAATTTTATACGATTAAATTGCCTAGATTTTTAGGCGGAATTGTCCGGGCAATGCTTGGTACCTTTAAAAAAGGATAAAGAGAAAAGAGAAATGGTTTCCAAGGGGCTGACGTCGGGCGGAAGGCCAGATTTTTCAGCATGCTATGAACTGCCCGGCGTAGCGTGTCTTGAGTGAGTCAGACCTTTGGAATCACCCCCCTTTTCATGAGACATAAATGGGTGAAAACGTAAAAAGAGAAACGAGAGGGAAGCGAAAAAGGTCACCTGAAATGGCCGTTGAAGTGAAAATGGAATGGCTGCAGATCATTCATTATATGACGGGATAAAAAACAAGCACCCGAGAGAGGGTGCTTATTGTCATTATACACGTTCAACTTTTCCGGATTTTAAAGCTCTTGCAGAAACCCAAACCCGTTTTGGCTTACCGTTAACTAGAATGCGCACTTTTTGTAAGTTTGCTCCCCAAGTACGCTTGTTGGCATTCATAGCGTGGGAACGTCTATTTCCGGTACGCGTTCTGCGACCAGTAATCACGCATTGTTTTGCCATTTGATTCCCTCCTAACTGCAGAAGCTGAAAATGTTCAATTTCATTACTTCCTTATCTTCAAACAGACACTAATATAGTTTAACATAGAATATTGGTTAATGCAATATCAGGAAGGGAAAAGACACCGATGAATCTCTGGCTTTTTAGCTATTAAGATGTAAAAAATGACCAAATCATGGGAGCCAAAGCTTTTGTTCACAGTTAAAATGGATTTTGAAGGATTAAACAGCTGTCTGTTGTACTCATGCACAAAATTTGATGTTCAATAGACGCCATCTGTCTGTACGTTCATTGATCTGTTTGATAGAAAAGGAAGGAAAAGCAAGAATGAAAGAGTCATTTCTCATCTCTTCTTGTAATAAAATAAGTTGGGTTTGGTTGATTCACAAGGACAGAAGGGAAGAGGACTTATTTTTAATATGATAGGAATTTACGAATAGGAGACAAAAACTGGAACAAAATATCTTTCAAGAAAAACACCTTGACGCTGATCGATTAATTTGGAATGATAAGAACGGAAGGTTCACTTTTAAAAAGACCCTATGTATAGTAAAATGTTTGTAACTAAGGAAGAATCCGATAAGGAGGGCTCTTTTCATGTCGATTGAGCTGAAAACGAAGTATGGAACGGTAGATATTTCTAATGAAGTCATTGCCACTATTGCCGGTGGAGCTGCTGTAGATTGTTACGGCATAGTGGGTATGGCGTCCAAAAATCAACTGAAAGATGGATTAACGGAAATTTTGAGACGAGAAAATTTCACCCGTGGCGTGATTGTTCGGCAAGAAGGCGATCGGATTCATATCGATATGTACATTATCGTTAGCTATGGAACGAAAATTTCCGAAGTGGCCCATAACGTTCAAACGAAAGTAAAATATACACTTGATCAAACAGTTGGGCTATCAGTTGATACAGTCAATATTTTTATACAAGGTGTCAGGGTGACGAACCCTTAGTAAGGAGGAAAAAATACGTGTCGATAACATCTTTGGATGGTAAGCGTTTTGCGGAAATGATCATTGCCGGTGCCAATAACTTGGCTGCCAATGCACAAATGGTCAATGCATTAAACGTATTCCCTGTTCCTGACGGCGACACGGGAACAAACATGAATTTGTCTATGACTTCCGGAGCTAAGGAAGTTCAAGAACATTTAACAGATCATGTAGGTAAGACTGCGGCTTCCCTTGCAAGAGGATTATTGATGGGAGCGCGCGGCAACTCAGGTGTGATTCTTTCCCAATTATTCCGTGGGTTTGCTAAAGCAATTGAACAAAAAGAATGGATTAATAGCCAAGAATTCGCTAATGCTTTTGAAGCTGGAGTAGATACAGCTTATAAAGCGGTCATGAAGCCGGTAGAAGGAACGATATTAACGGTTGCGAAAGATGCTGCAAAAAAAGCCGTTCTAACGGCTAAGCATGAGCGCGATATTGTGAAAGTGACGGAAGCATTGCTGGAAGAAGCGAAAAGCTCTTTGAAACGAACCCCAGAATTGCTCCCGGTGTTAAAGGAAGTGGGGGTAGTCGACAGCGGGGGACAAGGGCTTGTCCTTGTATATGAAGGATTTTTAGCCGCTTTAAAAGGGGAACAATTACCCGGAACTCCTGCGATTGAACCGACGCTTGACGAACTCGTCAAAGCGGAACATCATAAAGCTCAAAGCTTCATGAAAACAGAAGACATTGTGCATGGCTATTGTACGGAGTTTATGGTTCGTTTGGAAAAAGAGAAACTCAAAGATCATCCATTTTCAGAAGAAAAATTCCGGGAAGACCTTAGCCAATTTGGCGATTCTCTGCTTGTTGTTGCAGATGACGAAGTGGCTAAAGTACATATTCACTCGGAACGACCTGGTGAAGTGCTTACATATGGACAGCAATATGGAAGCTTCATTAAAATAAAAATCGAAAACATGCGTGAACAGCATAGTCAAATTGTAGGGGAAACTCACCAACAGCTGCATACGGATACAAAGAAGAAAGAGAAACAGCCGTATGGGATTGTAACGGTTGCCATGGGAGAAGGAATTGCTGAAATGTTCAAGAGCATAGGAGCTTCTGCAGTCATTCCGGGCGGACAAACGATGAATCCAAGTACGGAGGACATCGTCAAAGCGGCGCAGGAAGTTAACGCTGAAAAAGTCATCATTCTCCCAAATAATAAGAACATTATTTTAGCAGCGGAACAGTCAAAAGAAATGATTGATGCAGAAGTAGTGGTGGTCCCTTCGAAATCGGTTCCCCAAGGAATAGCCGCTCTGCTTGCTTTTCGTCCAGACCAAAGTTTGGAGAAAAATCAGGCAGCTATGGCGGAAGCGATGGCTCATGTTAAGACGGGACAAATTACGTATGCCGTTCGAGATACGGCGATTGACGGCATTTCCATTGCTAAAAATGATTTTATGGGCATTTTAGATGGAAAGATTGTAACGACTAGCAAGGATAAAATGGAAGCTGCCATACATTTAATTGAGAATATGGTGGAAGAAGATAGTGAAATTATCACTATTTTTTATGGTGAAGATGTTTCCAAAGAAGAAACAGAAGAACTCGTTGCTTTCATTGAAGAGAAATATGAGGATTTGGAAATAGAAGTTCATAATGGAAAGCAACCGCTTTATTCTTTTATTATTTCGATTGAATAGGAAAAGGAACTAAATCGAATATTGGGAAGTCGACGAATAGAAGGGGATATTCCCCTTCTATTTCGTATGGAATTCATTTTGATTAAAAAAATGATTTCGTTGGGAAAGATGGAATATGGCGGCTGTGTGAAACGGGACTATTGACCCTTTTTGAATTCGATCACGAAACAGAAGGCTTTAGCCAAAGTAAAAAAGTGATAGAAAGGTGCTGCCTCTGTCAAAAGTATCTTTGCCATTCACGATAATAGATAGTCACAGCAGAAGGGGGGTATGCGGTGGCTCTCCTGTCGGAGATGTCCGTAATAAGGGGGGAGACATCGCAAAATAACCGTGAATAATCTGCTTTCTCGAGACGTTGGTGTTTTAAAAGGGATCGGTAAAGAAACAGCCCATTCGCTTGCGGAAATGAACATTTACTCCATTAAGGACTTATTGGAATATTTTCCTTACAGGTACGAAGATTACCGCTTGAGAGACTTGGCCGATGTCCCTCATGAAGAGAGGGTAACGGTCGAAGGGAAAGTTCACAGTGATCCTTCTGTCATGTATTACGGTCGGAAAAAATCACGTTTAACGTTTAAACTTCTTGTAGATCGCTATTTAGTGACAGCGGTCTTTTTCAATCAGCCCTTTTTAAAGAAAAAAATCAAACTGAACGATACGATCACAGTCACCGGAAAATGGGATCGCCACCGTCAAACGATCACTGTGCAACACTATCATCTCGGTCCCTACTCATATCGCAGCGAATTTGAACCGGTATATTCTTTAAAGGGAAACATCACGTCCAATATGTTGAAAAAATTTATTGCAACCGCCCTTAATGAATATGGAGATTATATTCGAGAAAATCTACCGACCGCATTTCTTGAAAATTATAAATTACCGGGTCGCCGGGAAGCCATTCGGGCGATGCATTTCCCGAAAAACGCGCAGGAATTAAAACAGGCGCGCCGTCGTTTTGTGTACGAGGAATTTCTATACTTCCAATTAAAAATACAGGCGTTGCGAAAATTTGAGAGAGAGCATTCAAAAGGTCAAGAGCAACATTATGATGTGAAAAAACTTAGAGAATTTATTCAACATTTGCCATTTCCTCTGACTAATGCTCAGAAACGTGTGATCAATGAAATTTGCGCCGATTTAAAATCGCCTTACCGTATGAACCGATTGCTTCAAGGAGATGTTGGTTCGGGAAAAACTGTCGTGGCTGCCGTTTGTTTATATGCAACGATTACAGCAGGCAATCAAGGAGCCTTGATGGTGCCGACGGAAATATTGGCGGAACAGCATACGGCGTCTTTACGTGAACTTTTTGAACCTTTTGACGTCACCGTTGAGCTGCTTTCAAGTTCTGTAAAAGGAAAGAAAAGAAAACAGGTATTGGAACAGCTGGAAAACGGAGACATTGATATTTTGGTAGGTACTCACGCTCTCATACAAGAGGATGTGAATTTCAAACAATTAGGCACGGTCATTACGGATGAACAGCATCGATTCGGAGTTGAGCAAAGAAGAGTGTTGCGGGAAAAAGGAGAAAATCCCGATGTGTTGTTTATGACGGCGACGCCGATACCGAGAACGCTGGCGATCACCGCTTTTGGAGAGATGGATGTGTCCGTCATTGATGAAATGCCAAAAGGACGAAAAGCGATTGAAACGTATTGGGCAAAGCATGATATGTTTGAACGTGTTCTAGCCTTTATGGAAAAGGAGCTGCGACGAAATAAGCAGGCATATGTGATCTGCCCGCTGATTGAGGAATCTGAAAAGCTGGACGTGCAAAATGCTATCGATATTCATGCCCAATTAACCCATTATTTTCATAACCGCTACAACATCGGGCTGATGCACGGACGACTAAGTGCTGAGGAGAAAGACCAAGTAATGAATGCATTTAGTCGCAATGAAATTCATGTTCTTGTTTCCACAACTGTTGTCGAGGTCGGAGTGAATGTTCCAAATGCTACCATTATGGTGATTTATGATGCTGATCGTTTCGGACTTGCTCAGCTGCATCAATTAAGGGGACGTGTTGGACGAGGAAATGAGCAATCGTATTGTATTCTAATCGCTGATCCTAAAACAGAAGTAGGTAAAGAACGTATGAAAATTATGACGGAAACGAACAACGGGTTTGTTTTAAGCGAAAAAGACTTGGAATTGCGCGGACCGGGAGATTTATTTGGGAAAAAACAAAGCGGGTTGCCAGATTTTAAAGTGGCTGATGTCGTTCATGATTATCGTGCGCTGGAAACAGCCCGGAAAGATGCGGCCGAGCTTATCCAGTCAGATGCTTTTTGGACCACCGAAGAATACGAACCGCTGCGCACGTATTTACATGAGTCGGGAGTCCTGTCTGGCGAAAAGCTGGATTAACCAAAAAAGAGAGGTCGTTTCCTTCCGCCTCCTTTACTCTCACTCGTCGGGAGGAAAGATTTGAATGATTGTCTCGGTTGAGGAAGAAAAACGTTTACAAATTACTGACTGAATGCCAATATGATCTTGCATTCTATATTTTTTGATTATATACTACTGTTAGTACCTAGTACTAATATCGGATGGTGTATAATATGAGATTATCCAAAAAAGAACGGCAAAAAAGGCTCCAGGAGACAATTGAAGACAATCCTTTTATCACCGACGAAGAATTAGCAGAACGATTTCGTGTGAGTGTGCAAACCATTCGATTAGATCGTATGGAACTTTCCATCCCGGAGTTGCGGGAACGGATTAAACACGTGGCAGAAGAGCGATTTCGGAACGAAGTCCGTTCTCTCCCGATTGAAGAAGTGATCGGTGATATTGTTGATATTGAACTTGATAAGAGCGCCATCTATAAGAGCGCCATCTCCATTTTTGATGTGAAAGAAGAACATGTTTTTAGCAGAAATAAAATTGCCAGAGGCCATCATCTTTTTGCCCAAGCCAATTCGCTTGCAGTCGCTGTGATCAATGATGAGCTTGCTCTTACGGAAAAAGCCAACATTCACTTTACCCGTTCTGTCAAAGAAGGAGAAAGGGTAGTAGCAAAGGCGAAAGTATCAAATCCTCAAACGGAAACGGGAAGAGCGATTGTGAAAGTAAGAAGTTATGTTGGACAAGAGCTGGTTTTTTATGGAGAATTTACTATGTTTCGTTCGAAATCAACAACAAAGGATGAAGAACTATGAAAATAGCAGTAGACGCCATGGGCGGTGACAACGCCCCGAAAGAAATAGTGCTTGGAACAAACAGGGCTTTAGAAGAGTTTTCAGATTTAGAAATTGTTTTGTTTGGAAACGAACAAGAGATTAAACAGTATTTAAAAGCAAGCGATCGAGTGAAAATTGTACATACGGATGAAGTCATTCTGGGGACGGATGAACCCGTAAAAGCAGTTAGAAGGAAAAAAAATTCATCCATGGTTTTAATGGCTGAAGCGGTAAAATCAGGAGAAGCAGATGCGTGCGTGTCTGCCGGAAACACAGGGGCTTTAATGGCCACGGGACTGTTCGTGGTTGGAAGAATTCCGGGAATTTCCCGTCCGGCTCTCGCCATCACGTTGCCGACAGTTGACGGAAAAGGCTTTTTAATGCTTGACTTAGGAGCCAATGCTGAAGCAAAACCGGAGAACTTGCTTCAATATGCTTTGATGGGGAAGATATACTCTGAAAAAGTTCGGGGAATATCCCGTCCGCGGGTAGGACTTTTGAATATTGGAACCGAAGAGAAAAAAGGAAATGAGCTGACGAAGTCGACATTTGATCTATTGTCCCATACAAATCTCAATTTTACGGGCAATGTGGAAGCAAGAGATTTGCTTCAGGGGGCAGCGGATGTCGTTGTGACAGACGGATTTACCGGAAATATGGTGTTAAAAACAATCGAAGGAACGGCTCTTTCTGTTTTTTCTATGATAAAAGAAGTCATGTTGTCGTCATGGAAAACAAAAATGGGAGCTAGCTTGATGAAATCGGAATTATCAGGGCTGAAAAAGAAAATGGATTATTCGGAATATGGAGGTGCCGGGCTTCTTGGGTTGAAAGCACCAGTCATTAAGGCTCATGGATCTTCCAACGCCACAGCTTTTTATAACGCCCTTCGTCAGGCGCGGGAAATGGTCAAATACAACATAACCGGAATTGTGAAGGAAGAAGCGGAAAAACTGCAAAATCAAGAAGCGTAAGGAGAGACAAGAATGGGAAAAATAGCCTTTGTATTTCCTGGACAAGGATCACAAACAGTTGGCATGGGGAAGGAATTGGCACAACAAGATCAGGAAGCTGCCGCCCTTTTCGCTAAAGCAGATGAAAAACTTGGTTACTCGTTAAGCGATATTATGTTCAATGGCCCTCAAGAGACGCTCACACTGACGTATAATGCTCAGCCGGCTTTATTGACTGTAAGTTCGGCGCTAGTGAACAGGCTCAATAAAGAGGGAATTCATGCCGATTATGCCGCTGGACACAGTCTGGGAGAATATTCTGCGTTGACTTATGCCGGAGCTCTCCGTTTCGAAGATGCCGTTTATACTGTGCACATGCGTGGACGTTATATGGAAGAAGCAGTTCCGGCAGGTGTAGGGACAATGGCTGCCGTGTTGGGCATGGAGCGTGAAGAACTGCTGAAAGTGACGGAAGAAGTATCGCAAGGCGGGGATAGTGTCCAATTAGCCAATTTGAACTGTCCTGGGCAAATTGTCATATCGGGGACAAAAAAAGGCGTCGAAACAGCTGGAGAACTGGCCAAGGAACGTGGAGCTAAAAGAGTCATTCCACTGCAAGTGAGCGGGCCGTTCCATTCTAGTTTAATGAAGCCTGCTACAGAAAAACTGGAAAAAGTGTTGGATCAAATAGAGATTCATGACTGCAAAGTCCCGGTAGTCGCCAATGTGGACGCCCGTCCGGTTCAACTTGCCAGCGATATTCGTGCTAAGCTGTTGGAACAGCTTTATTCTCCTGTATTGTGGGAAGATACCATTCAAACACTTTTGGAGCTGGGGGTTGATACTTTTATTGAAATTGGGCCGGGAAAAGTACTGTCTGGTTTGATTAAAAAAGTGAACCGCCGAGTTCGTACATTCGCCGTTTCGGACGAAGAATCGATTCGGTCCACCGTTCAAGAACTGAAGGAGGGAACAGTGTGAGATTAGAAGGAAAAGTGGCCCTTGTGACAGGGGCTTCAAGAGGAATCGGCCGGGAAATAGCGCTTGAGTTTGCAAGAGAAGGAGCCGATGTAGCTGTTAATTACGCTGGCAGTGAAGAAAAAGCCCGTGAAGTAGCCGAAGAAATTAAAGCAATGGGAAGAAAAGCACTCCTTGTTCAATGTGATGTTTCGGATAGTCAAGCTGTTCAAGATATGATAAAATCAGTTGTCGATTACTTTGGTGGTTTAGATATCCTTGTCAATAACGCTGGTATTACGAGAGATAATTTGATTTTGAGAATGAAAGAAGAGGAATGGGATGCTGTCATCAACACGAACTTAAAAGGTGTCTTTTTATGTACAAAGGCAGCAGCACGGGCCATGATGAAGAAAAGAAGTGGTCGCATTATCAATATTTCCTCTATTGTCGGGATTACTGGAAATCCAGGTCAAGCGAATTATGTGGCAGCCAAGTCAGGGGTAATCGGTTTAACCAAAACCACCGCGAAGGAGTTTGCTTCGAGGGGAATT
Source organism: Bacillus sp. FSL W8-0102 (assembly GCF_038007225.1). Lineage (NCBI taxonomy): Bacteria > Bacillati > Bacillota > Bacilli > Caryophanales > Bacillaceae > Bacillus > Bacillus sp. FSL W8-0102. Next base: position 2,287,771 of record NZ_JBBOWT010000001.1, on the reverse strand, counting down.
ACGGTCAATGCGATCGCGCCTGGATTTATATCTACTGATATGACAGAAGACCTGCCAGAAGAAGTAAAAGAAGCCATGATCAAACAAGTTCCTCTTGCTCGAATAGGGGAGCCGAAAGAGATTGCAAGAGTGGCCTTATTTTTGGCGTCGCCTGATTCTAGTTATATGACTGGGCAAATATTGCGGGTTGACGGTGGAATGGGCATGTGATATAAGAGTTAAGTCGAAGTATTTGAGGGGAGGTGAGTAGAATGGACGACGTTTTAGAGCGTGTAACTAAAATTGTTGTGGACCGCCTAGGAGTGGAAGCATCTCAAGTGACGCTTGATGCTTCTTTTAAAGAAGACCTTGGTGCTGATTCTCTTGACGTAGTAGAACTTGTCATGGAATTGGAAGATGAATTTGAAATGGAAATTTCTGACGAAGAAGCTGAAAAAATCGTAACAGTCGGTGATGCTGTTAATTACATAAAAAGTAAACAATAATCGTCAGAAGTTTAAAGCGGTCGCTCGTCCTTCCAAAAGGAGGCGGCTGCTTTTTTTTGTAAGAATCTTTGTTTCAAACACATTTATTCCCATATACGATTTTTTCTAATCCTCCTGTATACATATCGCAAATGGCAATTGTTTAACGGAAGAAATGACATTTCACATTCCATTAGTCAGAACACATGAAGGATCAACGATGATCGTCTTTCCAAAACAAATGATTGAATGTCCATGACCATAATGCTCGAAAAGTTCAACTAGTCATCAGTTTTTTTCATTAACTCTGATGAAAGTTGCACTTTTACACTAATTATTTCAGAAGGCTCTGTGCCGAAAAGAAAATTGAGAAAACATTTTGCGCTGAAAGGATATTTCGTCTAAACTTGTTATGTGAGTGAAGATGGAGGCATTCAGACTAAGAAGTTTTTCATTTTATGCTAGTGGAGGAACTTTGTAATGAGGAAACAATCCAAAGAAGACAAGAGAATAGAAGAGCAGCGATTTCGGCAGCTGCAAAAGAAGCTTGAAATTGATTTTCATGATCAAAGCCTTTTAATGCAAGCCTTTACCCATTCATCTTATGTGAATGAGCATCGAAAAAAGCCAAATGATGATAACGAAAGGTTGGAGTTTTTAGGAGATGCAGTGCTGGAACTGACGGTATCCAATTATTTATTCAACAAATATCCTTTCATGAGCGAAGGTGAATTAACAAAGCTGCGTGCGGCGGTTGTATGTGAACCTTCCCTTGTCGGATTCTCCAACGAACTGCAATTCGGTCAATACATTCGATTGGGAAAAGGAGAAGAGCTGACTGGAGGACGAACGCGGCCTGCTTTGCTCGCTGATGTGTTTGAAGCGTTCATAGGAGCTCTTTATCTTGATCAAGGATTAGAGGTCGTTGTCCAGTTTTTAGAAAAAATCGTGTTTCCTAAAATCGATGCCGGTGCTTTTTCTCATGTGATGGATTTTAAAACTCAGCTTCAGGAAATGGTTCAAAGGGACGGAAACGGTATTTTAACGTATCGTATACTGCAAGAAAAAGGACCGGCCCATCATCGGGAATTTGTTTCTGAAGTTGCCTTAAACGGTCAGGTTCTCGGCGTAGGGACAGGGCGGTCCAAGAAAGAAGCGGAGCAGCGTGCCGCCGAACAAGCATTGGCTAAACTAAAACAAAATCAGAAATGACAGGGGGAAAATAAATGTTCCTCAAACGATTGGAGATCGTTGGCTTTAAATCGTTTGCTGACAGAATCACCATTGATTTTGTTCCTGGTATTACAGCAGTGGTTGGGCCAAACGGATCGGGGAAAAGCAATATTACCGATGCCGTCAGGTGGGTATTAGGAGAGCATTCTGCAAAGTCGCTCCGCGGATCAAAGATGGAAGATGTTATTTTTGCTGGGAGTGATACCCGCAAAGCTTTAAATTTTGCGGAAGTTACGTTAGTTCTCGATAATGAAGATGAATTTTTGCCGCTGGAATATAATGAAATCAGTGTCACTAGAAGGGTGACTCGGTCTGGTGATAGCGAGTTTTTTATTAACAAACAGCCATGTCGATTGAGAGACATTGTCGAATTGTTTATGGATTCCGGTCTTGGCAGGGAAGCTTTTTCTATGATAGGACAAGGCCGCGTAGAAGAAATTTTGAACAGCAAGCCGGAAGACAGACGAAGCATTTTTGAAGAAGCAGCGGGAGTGTTGAAATACAAAACGCGCAAAAAAAAGGCAGAGGCCAGATTGGCTGAAACAGAAGAAAATCTAAACAGGGTCAATGACATTTTGCACGAACTGGAACACCAAGTAGAACCGCTCAAAATTCAAGCTTCTATCGCCAAAGATTATCTTCAGAAAAAAGAGGATTTAGAAAAGGTGGAAGTGGCTTGCATCGTTTATGAGATTGAAGAATTGCATAAGCGATGGGAAAAATTGAGCAGCGAGCTGGATAGTCATAAAAAAGAGGAAATGGCTCGATCGGCCGAACTTCAAAAAAAGGAAGCTAGGCTTGCGGAGTTGAGAGATCAGCTGACGGCACTGGATGAATCCATCAGTGATTTGCAAAATGTCTTGTTGGCGGCCAGTGAAGAATTGGAGAAACTGGAAGGGCAAAAAAAGGTATTAATAGAAAGAAAGAAAAATGCGGCTCAAAACGAAAGCCAATTAAGGCAAAATATTATCGAACTTACAGAACGTCTTCAATCTTTGCAAAACGAAAAAGAGATTCTCAAACAAGAAACGGAAAACTGTAAAGAGGAAGCGCTCGCCTTAAAACAATCACTTGCTGAAAAACAAAAACAATTAAACGAGCTGGCCGACGACGTAGACGAACGGATTGATTCATTAAAAACCGATTATATCGATCATTTAAACAATCAAGCATCTATCAAAAATGAGCTGCAGTACATTGAACAACAATGGCAGCAATATGAAGCTCGCCAACAAAGGCTGACGAAGGAAAACGAAAAATATTTAAGCACTCGTACTGAATTTGAGAACGAAAGAAAAAATTTAGAAAACGAGTTGAAACGAATTGAACTTGAGCTGAATCAGCACATCCAGTCTTTCCAAACGGAAAAACGAACGATTGAAGCACAGAAACAAAAATATGCGAAATTGGAATCGAATTTATATCAAGCCTATAAAATTCTGCAGCAAGCCAAGTCTCGTAAAGAAATGCTCGAAACGATGGAAGAAGAGTATGCCGGCTTTTTCCAAGGCGTAAAAGAAGTTTTGAAAGCTAAAAATTCGGTTCTTCATGGAATTGAAGGAGCGGTGGCTGAACTGATTGAAGTCCCGAAAGAATTGGAAAAGGCTATCGAGACAGCTCTCGGCAGTGCTACCCAGCACATCGTGACGGTGGACGAGCGTTCTGCCCGTGAAGCTATTGGTTTTTTAAAGAAGCATCATTACGGCAGGGCGACTTTTTTGCCGTTGAATATCATAAAAGGCAAATCGATTTCCAATGACCTGATTTCCTTGCTGCGATCGGATAGCCGTTTTGTCGGAATTGCGGCAGAATTGATTCGTTGTGAAGATAAATATCGTGACATCATTTCCAATTTGTTAGGAAATGTTGTGATCACAACGGATTTAAAAGCAGCTAATGATCTGGCTAAAAAACTTGGATACCGATTGCGGATGGTAACGCTTGATGGCGATGTCGTCAACCCCGGAGGTTCCATGACAGGAGGAGCAGTTAAACAAAAGAATGCTTCCATTTTAAGTCGCAAAAATGAGCTGGAATCTTTAAAGCAGGAAATCGAAATCATGGAACAAAAAACAACGGAGGCGGAAAAAAAGGTAAAGGAATTAAAATCGGAAATCCAATCCCGCGAAGCTCATTTGGAAGAAATGCGAAAAGATGGGGAAAAGCTTCGTTTGCAGCAGCAAGAATGGAAAGCCAAATGGCGTGAAAACGAAATGGCCTTTGAGAATCTAAATGAAAAGCTGGCCGTGTACGATTTGGAAAAATCGGAATACGAGCGGGAAAAACAAGCGTTGACAGAGCGAAAAGAGTCTTTGCTTCGATCTCTTGAAAATACAGAATCTGCGTTGAAGAAAATCAATGCTGAATTAGAACGTCTGACAGAGCAGAAATATCATGAGAAAGAATCAAAAGAAAAACTGCAAAGTGAAATCAGCGATTTGAAAGCATTATTGGCGGTTAAAAATGAGCAGCTTAACGCACGCAAAAAAGAACTTCAAAGAGTAGAAACGGAGATTGAGGCAACGTCCAACAAACAAAAGCAATTGGAAAACGATTTGAACGATTTGCAGTCCGAAATGGTGAACAGTGAAGACGGGGAATTTCAAGTGGAAGCAGCTGCTAAGCAAAAATCCCAAGATAAGGAAGAGACAGCACGTCTCATCTCATTGAGAAGGGAAGAACGATTCAAGCTTCAGCAAATCATTGAAGATGAAGAACTTGAATTAAAAGAATTAAAACGAATTCATAAAGGTCTTGTCGAAGTCGTTCAAGATGAAGAAGTAAAGATTAATCGTTTGGATGTCGAACTAGAAAACCGTCTTTCCGTTTTAAATCAAGAATACAAGCTTACATTTGAAGCGGCAAAAGAACATTATCCGCTTACGATTCCCATTGAAGAAGCTCGCAAGCAATTAAAACTAATCAAATTGGCGATTGAGGAATTAGGGACGGTCAATTTGGGAGCGATAGATGAGTATAAGCGGATTTCCGAACGTTATTCCTTTTTGTTGGAACAAAAAAATGATCTTCAAGAAGCGAAAGAAACACTCTATCGTGTGATCTCCGAGATGGATGAAGAAATGGCTCGACGTTTCGAAGAGACCTTCACTGCTGTACGTAAACAATTTGGCTCGGTTTTTTCGCAATTGTTTGGTGGAGGAAGAGCTGAATTAAAATTAACAGATCCTGAGCATATGTTGACTACCGGTATTGAAATAATTGCTCAGCCTCCAGGAAAAAAACTGCAAAATTTGGGGCTTCTCTCCGGCGGAGAACGGGCGCTTACGGCCATTGCATTGCTCTTTTCGATTTTAAAAGTACGTCCCGTTCCATTTTGCATTATGGACGAAGTAGAAGCAGCGCTTGACGAAGCCAATGTCTATCGCTTCAGCCGTTATTTAAAGCAATTCAGCGAAGAAACACAGTTTATTGTCATCACTCACCGAAAAGGTACAATGGAAGAAGCCGATGTGCTGTATGGAGTCACAATGCAAGAATCAGGAGTATCAAAGCTGGTTTCCGTCCGGTTGGAAGAAACGAAGGAATTGTTAAAAGTGTAAGAAACACTTTTTCTTAATGTCTCATTTTGAACTTTTTCTTTTAAGAATCAAGCAATCTTCTGTTTAAGTTCAAATTCGATTTTTATTCAGAATACAAAGGTTTGTTTTGAAGGTAAAAAGAAGCGCAAAGACTCTGGTAGTATGAGTAAAGGAAGTGAAATGATGAGCTTTTTTCAAAAACTAAAATCAAAATTTACGAAATCAACGGATACTGTAACAGAAAAATTCAAGAGCGGTTTGTCGAAAACAAGAAATGGATTTTCGAGTAAAATCAACGATTTGATCGCCCGCTATCGGAAAGTGGACGAGGAGTTTTTTGAGGAATTGGAAGAAATTATGATCAGTGCCGATGTCGGTGTTCAAACCGTGATGGAACTGGTGGAAGAGCTGAAAATGGAGGCAAAACGCCGGAAAATTCAAGACTCTGCTGAATTGCAAGATGTGATTGTGGAAAAACTCGTGGAGATTTATCAAGGGGGAGATGAAACCCTTCATGAACTCAATCTCCAGGAAAACAGTCTGACAGTTATTTTATTTGTCGGCGTGAACGGGGTCGGCAAAACGACAACGATAGGGAAGCTGGCCCATAAATTTAAAAATGAAGGAAAATCAGTGCTTCTGGCTGCAGGTGATACGTTCCGCGCCGGAGCCATTGAACAATTGGAAGTATGGGGGGAAAGGGTCGGAGTCGATGTGATCAAACAGACTGAAGGTTCGGACCCCGCTGCTGTCATGTTTGACGCCATCAAAGCAGCAAAAGCGAGAAAAGCGGACGTTCTCCTTTGCGATACGGCTGGACGCCTGCAAAATAAAGTGAACTTGATGAAAGAATTAGAAAAAGTGAAACGCGTGATCGAAAGGGAAGTGCCCGGGGCTCCTCATGAAGTGCTTCTCGTTTTAGATGCCACAACCGGCCAAAATGCACTGATCCAAGCAAAAACCTTTAAAGAAGCTACCCAAGTCACAGGAATTGTGTTGACCAAGCTGGATGGCACGGCGAAAGGGGGCATCGTGCTGGCGATACGAAATGAATTGCAAATTCCGGTAAAATTTGTTGGACTTGGTGAAAAAATGGATGATTTGCAGGAGTTTGATGTTGAAAAGTATGTATACGGATTATTTTCCGACCTTATGAAAGAGGATTCCACCAACTGACGTTTTGGGGGAGAGGCAGGAATAAAGGCTTCTTCTAATACCGTTTGAGCCACAGCTGGGACTATCCGGTCAGATGGAAATAAACAGTCTATGGCTCAAACGGTTTTTCACTTTTGAAATAAGGGGAATGGGAGCTCCATGAGTTCCTTTATCGCCAAAAAGCGCTTTATATTCTGTCGTCAGGCACATGCAAGGGAATTTCCTTGACATTTGAAGTCATTCAAAGTACACTGAAATAGTGTAAAGGAATTCCACTTAACAACGAAAAGAGGGGAATGGCATGCTGGAAAAAACAACGAGAATGAATTTCTTGTATGATTTTTATCAATCGTTGTTGACTCCAAAGCAGCGTAATTATATGGCCCTCTATTACCTCGATGATTACTCGTTGGGGGAAATAGCAGAAGAATATGGTATAAGCCGTCAAGCGGTTTATGATAACATTAAACGGACAGAAGCCATGCTGGAAGAATATGAAGAAAAATTGTCTTTATTCAAAAAGTTTCAAATGAGGACTGAACTGTTTCAACAATTAAAGAATGCCATCTCTTCTGACAACCATTCAAAAGAGCAGTTGCTCGAGTTGGTGGAACAATTGGAGAAGTTGGAGTAGATTTTTTATAAAGAAAGGAGGCGGCAGCATTGGCTTTTGAAGGATTGGCCGAGCGTTTGCAAAACACCATTCAAAAAATCCGCGGCAAAGGAAAAGTATCCGAAGCGGATGTGAAAGAGATGATGAGAGAAGTTCGTTTAGCGCTTTTGGAAGCAGACGTCAACTTTAAAGTTGTAAAGGAATTTGTTAAAAAAGTGAGCGAACGCGCCGTTGGCCAAGAAGTGATGAAGAGTCTGACTCCCGGCCAACAAGTCATCAAAGTCGTTAAGGAAGAATTGACCGAGCTGATGGGCGGTGAACAGAGCCAAATAGCCGTTGCGAAGCGTCCTCCGACTGTTGTAATGATGGTCGGTCTCCAAGGAGCGGGGAAAACGACGACAACAGGCAAGCTGGCTAACCTTTTGAGGAAAAAATACAACCGCAAGCCGTTACTGGTCGCTGCGGATATTTACCGTCCTGCCGCCATCAAGCAGTTGGAAACTCTCGGCAAACAGCTGAATATGCCTGTCTTTTCTCTCGGCGATCAAGTCAGCCCGGTGGAAATTGCCCAAAAGGCGATTGAAAAAGCAAAAGAAGAGCATTATGACTATGTTTTAATTGATACCGCCGGCCGGCTCCATATTGATGAAAATTTGATGGAAGAATTAAAACAAATCCAGTCTTTGACCAAGCCTGATGAAATTTTTCTTGTCGTTGATGCGATGACAGGGCAGGATGCTGTCAATGTCGCTCAAAGCTTTGATGAACAGCTTGGCATCACCGGCGTTATCTTAACCAAGCTGGACGGGGATACACGCGGAGGGGCAGCCTTATCGATTCGTTCGGTAACAGGTAAGCCCATCAAATTTGCCGGAATGGGCGAGAAAATGGATGCTCTTGAACCTTTCCATCCGGAACGAATGGCATCGCGCATTCTCGGAATGGGAGATGTGCTGACATTAATTGAAAAAGCGCAGGCTTCCGTTGACGAAGAGAAAGCAAAACAGCTTGAACAAAAAATCCGAACGATGTCATTTACACTCGATGATTTTCTTGACCAATTGGGCCAAGTCCGCTCGATGGGTCCACTCGATGAATTATTAAAAATGATCCCCGGAATGAACAGGATCAAAGGGCTGAACAACATTCAAATCGATGAAAAGCAAATCAGCCATGTGGAAGCGATTATTCGCTCAATGACAAAAGAAGAGAAAGAGCATCCGGAAATTATCAACTCCAGTCGAAGAAAACGTATCGCAAAAGGAAGCGGTACAACCATTCAAGAAGTCAATCGGCTGTTGAAACAATTTGAAGAAATGAAAAAAATGATGAAACAAATGACCAGCATGCAAAAAGGAAAGAAAAAGGGTTTCAAATTCCCTTTTATGTAAAGCAATGAGCGGCCCGTAACTATTTCACCCTTTTCATGTGAGATCTATGATGTTTTACTTTTACGGGTCTTGATCTAAACACTTTTAAATAGTAAGTTTGTTGAGGCAATATTCATGTGTTAAGAAAAAACACTTTACAAGCAATAGGATTTTTTGATAACATACTATCTTGTGTGAAACTATTCGGAGGTGCATTAATCATGGCAGTAAAAATTCGTTTAAAACGTATGGGGGCAAAAAAAGCTCCGTTCTATCGTATTGTAGTGGCAGATTCTCGTTTTCCTCGCGATGGCCGTTCTATTGAAACCATCGGAACATACAATCCGTTGACTCAACCGGCTCAAGTCGAAATTAACGAAGAATTGGCGCTTAAATGGTTGCAAAACGGTGCAAAACCGTCTGACACAGTTCGCAACCTTTTCTCTCAAAAAGGAATTATGGAAAAATTCCACAACGCTAAATACGGCAAATAAGAATAATTGAATTCATTCTTGCCGTTGACCAACCTTTCGTGGACCACTCGGAAAAGGCTCCGTGTCGATCCGCGAAGAGAGGTTTCTAGCCTTTCCAATGGACCGGCTGATGCCGGAAAAGTGGTTGGAAAATACGGACGTATGGTGAAAACCATTCGGACTGTTCTTTAGGCAGCTAGTGCTGATATAAAGGAAAAAGTATATTTGGAAATTGCCGAAAAAGGGAGGGGAAACCTCCCTTTTTGTATAGGACTCGTGGTCAGCCTATTGGGGGCAATCTCGGAGGTGTCCCGATGGAAATTATCCAAAAAGTGGTCGTTAAGCAAGTATTAACGGAAAAAAGCAAAGAGTTGCTACTCCAAAAATACTCGGAAAAAATCGAGCAGCTGGAAAAGGAGTGTGCTCAGCTTCAATTTGAACAAAAAAAGGTAGAAAAAGAAAAAAAATTCTCCCTTGCGCAAGTTCGTGCCTATTTCGGAAAGGAAATCGACAAACGAAGAGAAAAAATCAAGCAACATGAATTTCAACTTCAACAATTGGATTTATTGCCGCTTGGAAGCGAAATAAAAGAGCAGGAATTGGAGACGATTGTAACAGTGGAAATTGGAGACCGTTGGGATGAAGTGGCAAAAGGGAAAACGATTGTCGTGAAAGACGGAATAATTATTGACATTCGTGAGGGGTGAAAGAATGGAGAAATGGTTCAATATCGGTAAAATCGTGAATACACACGGAATCAAGGGAGAAGTGCGGGTGCTCTCCCGTACCGACTTCCCGGAAGAACGCTATAAAAAAGGCAATACTCTCTATTTATTCCTCCCCGGACAAACGGAAGGAATTCCGCTCGTGGTGAATAGTCATAGGACTCATAAGTCATTCGATCTTCTTTCATTTGAAGGTTATGAAAGCATCAACGATGTGGAAAAGTTTAAAGGTGCGATGTTAAAGATTCCTGAAAGCCAGCAACACGAATTGGAGGAAGGGGAATATTACTTTCATCAAATCATTGGCTGTCAAGTAAAGACGGAAGATGGCGACCCGGTGGGAATCGTAACGGAAATTCTTACACCGGGAGCCAATGATGTCTGGGTGGTAAAAGACTCCAATGGAAAAGAATATTATATTCCGTATATTGAGGACATCGTGAAGAAAGTAGATATTGACGAAAAAATCATTATAATCCATCCAATGGAAGGACTGCTGTCATGAAGATTGATATTTTAACATTGTTTCCGGAAATGTTTGACGGTGTCTTGTCATCTTCCATTCTAAAAAAAGCGGCAGAAAAGCAAATTGTCACCTATCATGTAGTCAATTTCAGAGAATTTTCGAATGACAAGCATCAATCAGTAGATGATTATCCATACGGGGGCGGTGCCGGGATGGTATTAAAACCACAGCCCATTTTCGACGCCGTCGCCCATTTGAAACAAAAAAGCGAAAACACTCAGCCAAGAGTGATCCTTATGTGCCCACAAGGCGAGAGATATACGCAAAAAAAAGCGGAAGAGCTTGCCGAAGAAGACCATTTGATTTTGATTTGCGGACATTATGAAGGCTATGATGAACGTATTCGGACGATCGTTACCGATGAAATTTCCATTGGCGATTTTGTGCTGACTGGAGGCGAAATCGGTGCGTTGGCAGTTGTCGACAGCGTTGTAAGACTGCTTCCCGGAGTTTTAGGCAATGAGAATTCACCGATTATGGACTCTTTTTCCTCTGGATTGCTGGAACATCCTCATTATACAAGGCCCGCCGACTTTCGTGGGTTGAAAGTTCCAGACGTGCTGTTGTCCGGAAATCACCGATTGATTGAGCAATGGCGGATGAAGGAGTCGCTGCGAAGAACTTGGGAAAGAAGGCCTGACTTGTTAGAAAATTTTCCATTAACTCCTGAGCAAAAGGAATGGCTGCAAGAATGGGAAAAGGGGAATTACTCGTCCTCCGACTCTTAAAAACGTACTGGCAAAATTTCTAATTGCTGCTTGATTTGCGGTTGGCGATATGATAAGATTTAGCTTGTGATTTGAACGAAATATTTCGTTCTTTTCGTTTGAAAACGATGTTCCGCTGCAAACGATCGATCTGCAAGAGCATCTGTTGGAAGGAGTTGAATACGATGCACCATTTAATTGATGAAATTACAAAAGAACAACTTCGCAATGATATTCCTGATTTCCGTCCAGGGGATACTGTACGCGTACACGTTAAAGTTGTAGAAGGAAATCGCGAACGTATCCAAATTTTTGAAGGTGTTGTAATCAAACGCCGCGGCGGCGGAATCAGCGAAACTTTTACTGTACGTAAAGTTTCTTACGGTGTAGGGGTTGAACGTACATTCCCTCTTCACACACCAAAAATTGCGAAGATTGAAGTTGTGCGTCGCGGTAAAGTTCGTCGTGCGAAACTTTACTATTTGCGTAACTTGCGAGGAAAAGCTGCTCGTATTAAAGAAATTCGATAATAGAACGATCTTTGCAAAAAGGAGCTTGTATTCAAGCTCCTTTTTATGTCCCAATACATACTACATGCTGTTCCAAATGGTGGCAAAAATAGTTTAAATGAAGTAAAATAAATGCCATGTATGGATTCTTCAGACGAAGCTTCGTTTTAAGGATGACCAAGTACACTGTGTGAATAAAGCTTCAACAAATAGTAAGAGTTGCGGCAGGAAAACGTATCGATCAGATTATATTCCCGTTTTCTCTGCTTGAATTAATAGAAAAACAAAAGCCGTTTTTCCTCGGAATTTGTGTGGCAAATGGTCCGAGGAAACAGCATGCAGGCGCAATTTTGATTCTATATAGGCATTGGGTGGTGGACAATTTGGCAAAACAGAAAAATGAATTATGGGAATGGACAAAAGCTCTTTTAATCGCAGTGGCTCTCGCGGCGATTATTCGTTACTTCGTTTTTGCTCCTATTGTGGTTGACGGACTTTCGATGATGCCGACACTACATAACGGAGACCGTATGATTGTCAATAAACTTGCGAAACCCAAACGATTCGATATTGTCGTATTTCACGCACCGGAAGGAAAAGATTATATTAAACGAGTGATCGGGCTTCCGGGAGATAGAATCGAATATAAGAACGACAAATTGTATATTAATGGAAAATATTATAAAGAACCCTATTTAGACAAATACAAAAAAGAAGTGACGGACGGCCCTTTAACACAAGACTTTACTTTGAAAGAAATTATTGGCCGCGATACAGTGCCAAAAGGAGAGATTTTTGTCTTAGGGGACAATCGCCGATTCAGCAAAGACAGCCGCCATATCGGGACGATCAAAATGGATAAAATAGTAGGAGAGACAAAGTTTATTTATTGGCCGATTAAAGATTTCGGAATAGCCAAATAGCCCGTTTTTTGTACCAAAAGGGATGTTTTTTTTGTCGTTCCATTAAACACCTGTTTCCCGAATCATGGATTAATCTTAGAATTTCTCGTTGGAATAAGCTTGGCTTGATTAAAACACTTCATCTCAATAGCTAAGCTTATCAGAAACCATTCAGATAGGAGGTGAAATCATGACGATACAATGGTTTCCTGGCCATATGGCAAAGGCGAGGAGAGAAGTGACCGAGAAACTTAAACTTATTGATATCGTTTTTGAGCTGGTAGATGCTCGTTTGCCACTGTCTTCACGAAATCCGATGATCGATGAAATCATCCAACAAAAACCTAGAATCGTTTTATTGAACAAAGCGGATTTGGCTGATTCGGAATGGACGAAAGAATGGATCGCTTACTTCAAGAGTCGCCAATTGCCCGCCATTGCAATAAACTCTCAAGAGGGTCAGGGACTTTCCCAAATAATGAATAAGACAAAAGAGCTGTTGAAAGAAAAATTTGATCGAATGAGAGCAAGGGGGATCAAACCCCGAGCTGTTCGTGCGATGATTGTCGGTATTCCAAATGTGGGGAAATCCACTCTGATTAATCGGCTGGCTAAACGAAACATTGCCAAAACAGGCAATACCCCAGGTGTGACGAAAGCCCAACAATGGATAAAAGTGGGGAAGGAACTGGAACTCTTAGATACCCCAGGTATTTTATGGCCTAAATTTGAAGATGAGGAAGTAGGCTATAAATTGGCGCTAACGGGGGCCATAAAAGATTCGATTATTAATTTGCAAGATGTTGCAGCGTATGGACTGCGATTTTTAAAGGAGCATTATCCCGAGCGTCTAACAGAGCGATACCAGATTGACCCTCATTTGGAAATCATCGAAATGTTTGATGCCATTGGAAAACTGAGAGGCTGCCTGCTAAAAGGCGGAGAAATTGATTACGATAAAACAACTGATATTATCATCCGCGATATCCGTTCTGAAAAGTTAGGGAAATTGACATTTGATTTTCCGGAAAATCACCTTTCTTAAAGATATTTGCGGCGTAATCCCTTTTTTTAACCGGCCTGTGAAGGAATAAAGACGAAGCCTTTTTAATACTGCTGAATTTTTTCCATATGGACTCTTCAAAGTTAAATGAATCGGACGATGTCCACGACAGACTCAAGACCCTCTTAGCGGGTCTTTATTTTTTATTGTGAAAAGCCGATAATAAAACAAAGAGGGGACATGCCCCTTATCCAATATCGAGCATTTTCTGATGAAATTCAGCTGACGATTCGAAGTTTCGGATGTTTATTCTGTCCTTTTATCCGGATAGAAAGAAAAGGGATTCTTAGAATAGAAGTAGTAGTTTTGAAAGATTTCCGTTCCATTTCAAAAAGGAGGAGACGGTATATGAGCCTGACAATTGGGGAAATCAAAGAAAAAATCAAAGAGATCGAGTCTGAGGATGACCCGTTATTTCGGGAATGGCTGCGTGATGAGCGAAAAGGAGTGCAAAAACTGATTCAGGCTTGGTATAAAGAACAAGAAAAGAAACAGAGAGAAAAAGAACAATTTCGATCACTATTTACTTATGAAAATAAAGCCAAAAAAAAGGGTTATTCGATTATTGCCGGAATCGATGAAGTTGGCAGAGGGCCGCTTGCCGGACCCGTTGTAGCGGCGGCGGTCATTTTGTCGGAAGATTTTTATTTGCCGGGTCTCAATGATTCTAAAAAACTGAATAAAGCAAAACGAGAATCCTATTATACATACATTAAACAACATGCAGATATAGGCATCGGGATCGTGGACCATAAGGAAATTGACCAATTGAACATCTATCAAGCGACAAAAAAAGCAATGCAGATGGCTGTACAATCGCTCACTCGAACTCCGGATTATTTGCTGATCGATGCCATGACTCTCCCGCTTTCTGTTCCTCAAGAATCTATTATAAAAGGAGACAGTAAAAGCGCTTCGATTGCCGCCGCATCGATTGTTGCGAAAGTGGAAAGAGACAGGATGATGGAACAGTTCGCAAGGAAGTACCCCTATTACGGATTTGATCAAAACATGGGCTACGGAACGAAGGAACATCTCGATGGTTTGAAAATATACGGCCCTTCAGACATCCATCGCCTATCCTTTTCTCCGGTGAAAGAAATCGTAGAGAGCCTAAAAGGGGAGAAGATTCATTGAATATTTTGCAAAGTATTGTTTCCCTAAAAGGAATCCCTCAGGAAAGACAAGTCCATTTTCAGACAGGAGAAATGTTTTCGGCCAAAATTGTCCGGTGGCTTCCGCAAAATATGGCAGAAATCAATATAAAAGGACAAAAGATGTTCGCTAAAATGGAAGTTCCGCTCCAAGCCGGAGAACGGTACTGGTTTATAGTAGCCACGGTGAAAAATGGTTTGCACTTAAAAGTGCTTGCCAATGCAGCAGAAATGGGGACAGACCCTAAACTTGCGGCCGAAAGTCTTGTGAAAAAACTTTCTCTTCCCGTTTCTCCGGAGATCAAGGCGATTGCAGAAAAAATGGCGGCTGAACAATGGGTGCTGACAAAAGAAAAAATGGAAAATGCAGCCCAATGGCTGAAGCTGACGGATACAAAAGCAGGGCTTGACATTTTAAAGTTGATGATGGATCGTTCCCTCCCATTTACGAAAAGCGTCTTTAATTCATTGATGTCAGTAATGGGGGAGACGGACAGCACCCATTCATTGTTGGCGGCATTAAGGGAACAGATGGCGTCTTCATCACCTGAAGGAGATCTTGTACCCCCATTGATGAACACGCTTCATCAAATAAAGGATCCTTCCACAAAATTATTGGCAATGAAGTTTTTCCAAAAGTTTCTTGCGCTTCTGGAAAGCGGCGGTTCATCCGAACAAGATGCCGCAGCTGATTTGCTTCAAAAGTGGGGATTTTTGCCGAAAGAAGAACAAAACGGTGTTCGTCTGTCCGATTTGGCGATCAAATGGCTGAATTCTTTATTTTCTTCTTCAACGGATGATGATTCCTTTCAACGGCTTTTTTCATCGGGGGAGATTGGAAGAAAACAGCTTTCATCCTTTTTATCCCGGCTGGATCCCGCCCAGCAAGAATTGGTTCGTGATATTTTGCGTGAGAGTGGATCGAAACGGTTGCAGACAACGGAATGGGCTGAAAAAGTTTATTCGGCATTGCTGAAGGAGGCGGCATCCATTCCGGAAAACGGTGAAATCTCATTAAAGAAACTAGCTGCTTTGCTGACAGTTTCGGAAGACCGGCTGCTAAAACTAGTGGAACAGGAGGCTGACCGTACGAGACAGCTTCCCTTAGATAGCTTAAGCGAAGGGGAAAAACTGTTTCAAGGCTTGTGGGAAAAAGTAAAACAAGAGACGGAAAATCATTTAACAGGCAAGGATGCTTTTGCTCTCTTGAAAACGATGATGAAATTATTGGGCGCCGATTACGAATCCAACCTTTTATCTTTCACTGAAAATTGGAAAGAAGTTTTAAAACCACAGCTGGCCGATCTTGTAAAAGACCAGGCTTCCGGAGAGATCAAAGACAGCGCCGAAAAACTGTTGGCAAGGCTGAATGCATATCCGATTTTATCAAACGATCTGGGAGCCGCTCAAACCATTGTCATGAATTTTCCTCTTTCTTTTTTCGGACTCAACACAGATTTGACCATAAAATGGTCGGGAAAAAAGAACAAAGACGGAAAGCTTGACCCGGACTATTGCCGAATTCTTTTTTATTTGGATTTGAAAAATTTAAAGGAGGTTGTTGTCGATATGCAAGTTCAAAACCGTATCGTCACTCTCCTTATAATGAGCGACAACCCGGAATTAAAAACGATTGCCTCTCCGCTTCTATCCAACTTAAAAGAAGGATTGCAACAGATTCGCTACCAATTATCTTCTGTCCAGTTTAAACCTTTAGATGAAAAAAACGGGAAAATGATCCTTCGGGAAATGATGCAAGATCCATTTTCGACCGGAGTGAATATTTTGATATGAAAAAAGAAAACGGAATAAAACGAAAACAAGCAGCTGCTCTTTCTTATGATCCTCATAAGCATCAAGCTCCAATTCTTATCGCTAAAGGGTCGGGCAAAACGGCTGAGGCGATTATTGAAAAAGCTAAAGAAAACCATATTCCCATTCAAGAAGACCGTAATTTAGTGGAATTGCTTTGCAAACTGGAATTGTCTACAGCGATACCGGAAGAACTGTATCAAGCAGTTGCAGAAGTTTTTGCCTTTATTTATCGGTTGGATAAAGCAGAGGAAGAAGGGCATAATGAGTGAACCGGCGGAACGCCGGTTCTTTTGTACAATTATTAAAGTAAACGAGAAGAATAGGGACATAAAATACAAAAAAAAGACATAAATGCTGATAAAAAGAGAGAAGAGCTAGACAAATAGTCAGAGTTTTTATAAAATAAAAAATACGCAGTCCATTATTGGTTGTTAATAGGAGGATGGAATGAATGAATATCCATGAGTACCAAGGAAAAGAAATACTCAGAAAGTATGGGGTGGCGGTTCCAAACGGCAAAGCGGCTTATTCTGTGGAAGAAGCAGTCGAAGCCGCTAAAGAACTGGGGACGGATGTTTGGGTTGTGAAAGCGCAGATTCATGCTGGGGGACGTGGAAAAGCAGGCGGCGTCAAAATTGCGAAAAACTTAGATGAAGTTCGTACATATGCGGAGGAATTGTTGGGGAAAACACTTGTCACACATCAAACTGGTCCAAAAGGCAAAGAAGTAAAGCGATTACTTATTGAAGAAGGCTGCGATATAAAGAAAGAATATTATGTGGGGATCGTGCTGGACCGTGCCGCTTCCCGCGTTGTATTAATGGCTTCAGAAGAAGGCGGTACGGAAATAGAAGAAGTGGCTGCGAAGACACCTGAGAAAATTTTCAAAGAGACGATAGATCCATTAACGGGATTAACACCTTTCCAAGCCCGCAGGATTGCTTTCCATATCAACATTCCAAATGAACTGGTGAATCAAGCGGCGAATTTCATGCTGGGTCTTTACAAAGTATTTGTTGAGAAAGACTGTTCCATAGCAGAAATTAATCCGCTTGTTGTGACCGGAGACGGAAAAGTCATGGCGTTGGATGCAAAGCTTAACTTTGACTCAAATGCTCTGTATCGTCATAAAGATATCCTTGAATACCGCGATTTAGACGAAGAAGATCCAAAAGAAATCGAAGCTTCTAAATATGATTTAAGCTACATTTCTCTTGAAGGCAATATCGGTTGCATGGTAAATGGAGCTGGTCTTGCGATGGCGACCATGGATATCATTAAATATTACGGCGGTGAACCGGCGAATTTCCTCGATGTCGGGGGCGGCGCTACAGCTGAGAAAGTAACGGAAGCTTTTAAGATTATATTATCTGATCCCAATGTAAAAGGGATATTTGTCAATATTTTTGGAGGCATTATGAAATGCGACGTCATCGCGACGGGTATTGTCGAAGCCGCTAAAGAACTTGGCTTGCAAGTTCCGCTTGTGGTCCGTCTCGAAGGAACCAATGTGGATCTAGGCAAGAAAATTTTAAATGAATCTGGTCTTCATATTATAGCCGCAGAATCCATGGCGGATGGAGCACAAAAAATAGTGGAACAAGTAGGTTAAGAAAGGCGGGGAAAAAATGAGTGTATATGTGAATAGAGAAACAAAAGTCATTGTTCAAGGAATTACCGGATCTACTGCTCGATTCCATACAAAACAAATGCTGGAATATGGTACGAAAATTGTGGGCGGTACTTCTCCTGGTAAAGGCGGAACGGAAATAGAAGGGGTTCCCGTATTTAATACTGTGAAAGAAGCCGCCGAAACCACCGGGGCAAACGCATCGGTTATTTATGTACCTGCGCCTTTTGCTGCCGATGCGATTATGGAAGCAGTAGATGCTGAACTGGAATTGGTCGTCTGCATCTCGGAGCATATTCCCGTTTTGGATATGGTTCAAGTAAAACGATTTATGGAAGGAAAGAAAACACGGTTAATTGGTCCCAACTGTCCAGGCGTTATTACACCGGAAGAATGCAAAATTGGCATTATGCCCGGATATATTCATAAAAAAGGCCATGTCGGCGTCGTTTCCCGGTCTGGAACTTTAACGTATGAAGCTGTGCACCAATTGTCACAAGCCGGTATTGGCCAATCTTCAGCTGTCGGGATCGGAGGAGATCCTGTCAACGGAACGAATTTTATTGATGTTTTAAAAGAGTTTAATCATGATCCCGACACTTATGCCGTCATTCTGATTGGAGAAATCGGCGGTACCGCAGAGGAAGAAGCAGCCCGTTGGATAAAGGCCAATATGAAAAAGCCGGTTGTCGGATTTATCGGCGGAAGGACGGCTCCTCCGGGCAAACGTATGGGTCATGCCGGCGCGATTATTTCAGGCGGCAAAGGGACGGCGGATGAAAAAATCCGCGTGATGAAAGAATGCGGCATTAAAATAGCGGATACGCCGGCGAAAATAGGCGAAACATTGATTGAAGCCATTAAAGAGGCAGGACTGTACGAACAATGTAAGACCCATTGACCAAAATGAAGTTTAAACAGACAATCTTTTTTTGTCAAAATACTTGTAATAGTCGGCCGTTGGGAAAAGAAATCGGTGGTTCTGCAACCAACCATTGCTGAAAAGTCCCAACGGCTTATCAAGCTTAACTAGGAGTAAGAATATTTCTTAGTACAAGATTGTTTCGGTGCTTAATTTAGTAAAAAGTTCGTTTTCTACCGTTCCGTTCCTTTAGATGCCTCAATGTATTGACCCCAATTTGTAAAAAGGACGCTGTATTAAGAACCAATCAGACATTCGGAAGAGTTTCCCCATTGAACCAATATCAGACTTGCCAATATTGAAGAAGGGGCTTCCTGCCCGTTCATGTGCGATAAAGGAAACTTCCGTCAAGAGACCGGTGATGGTTAGTTGAACCAAAAAAGGAGGACTTTTATGGATGAATTGTCGCAAAAACTGTTTCATTTATCTCATTGCCCGTCGATGACTTGGAACAGAATCTTTCGCCTGTTAAAGGCCGATCCTTCGTTGAAACATATCTACTCTTATTCTGCCCGCCATTTCAGTGAAGTTTTGTCCATCCCCTTGGAAAAATCTCTTCAGATTTATCACGAAATCCATTCCTTTGACATTCATCGATCGTTGAATATATATAATCGTTATCAAATTAAGTTTTTTCCCATATATGATTCTAATTATCCTCGCTTGTTAAAGCAAATCCCCACCCCGCCTTGGGGTCTTTATGCAGCAGGAGATTCCCGGCTTTTATCTGATGAGAAAAAGATTGCGTTTGTTGGATCCAGAAAAGGAAATGATTATGGAAAAAAAGTCATCTCCGAGTTTATACCGCCGTTGGTAGAGGAAAAATTTATTATTGTCAGCGGTTTGGCTTCCGGTATTGATTCCTTCAGCCACCAAGCGGCCTTACAAGCTGGCGGGAAAACCATTGCTGTACTTGGCGGCGGCTTTTTTCATCTTTATCCGAAAGAAAACGCTCCTTTAGCTAAACTTATTGCGGAAAAAGGGCTTTTAATTTCAGAATATCCGCCAAATAGGAAACCGAAAAAGTGGCATTTTCCGGAACGAAATCGAATTATTAGCGGTATGACGATTGGTACGGTGGTCATACAGGCAGGAAAGCGGAGCGGATCTTTGATCACCGTTCAGCATGCTTTGGAGCAAGGAAAAGAAGTGTTTGCAGTCCCCGGCGCCATTTTTGATCCCCTTTCCGAAGGCACACATGATTTAATTGCGGATGGAGCTCATCTTGTTAGAAACGCCGAAGATATTATAAAGGCTTTTTAAATGGAGGCAAAGAAAAAAATTTCAACATAAAAATGAAAATAGGAATTTTTTCATCCACAACGGATTATGAATGAAAAACAGATTTTTTATGTAAAAAGGTTGCATTTCTTTTCATTCTGTTATACATTGTGCAACAGAATACTCGCAAACAAGTTTCCAAAATTATGAAAACTGAAAAACGAGAGAAAACATTACAAACGGAAGATGCCTCTAATCAGTGGGTATATCTTTCGTATAAATGTTTCCATTTTTACCCGTTAGGGGAGGTTTACACATGTCAGATTATCTCGTAATAGTGGAATCCCCAGCAAAAGCAAAAACCATTGAAAAATATTTGGGGAAAAAATATAAAGTGAAGGCTTCCATGGGGCATGTCCGCGATCTGCCTAAAAGCCAAATGGGAGTTGATATAAAAAATCGTTTTGAACCAAAATATATTACTATTCGCGGAAAAGGCGCCATCTTAAAAGAGCTGAAATCAGCAGCCAAAAAGGCGAAAAAAGTTTATCTTGCCTCCGACCCGGACCGTGAAGGAGAAGCCATTGCATGGCATCTGGCTCATAGTCTAAACCTCGACATGGACTCAGACTGCCGTGTGGTTTTCAATGAAATCACAAAAGATGCCATTAAAGAATCTTTCAAACATCCACGGCCGATCAATATGGATTTGGTCGATGCCCAGCAGGCGCGCAGGGTGCTGGATCGTCTCGTAGGGTATAAAATAAGCCCGCTGCTTTGGAAGAAAGTAAAAAAAGGATTGAGCGCAGGCCGAGTTCAATCGGTTGCACTTCGGCTTATCATCGATCGAGAAAAAGAAATTCAGAATTTTAAGCCGGAGGAATATTGGACGATCGAAGCAGTCTTTCGAAAAAATAGCGATCGTTTTCAAGCTTCGTTTTACGGGATCGATGGAAAAAAACAGGATGTGAAATCAGAGGAGCAAGTAAAGGAAATTTTAGCGAAACTTAACGGAGAAGAATTCACGGTTGACAGCGTTACGAAAAAAGAACGAAAACGAAACCCTGCTCCGCCTTTTACCACATCTTCTTTACAGCAAGAAGCTGCCAGAAAGCTTAATTTCCGTGCGAAGAAAACAATGATGATCGCCCAGCAGCTTTATGAAGGGATTGATCTGGGAAAAGAAGGCACGGTCGGTTTGATTACGTACATGAGAACCGATTCGACACGTATATCGGAAGTGGCTCAGAAAGAATCTTTACAGTATATAGAAGAACATTTTGGAAAAAACTATACTCCAACGGAAAAGCGAAAAGAAAGAAAGCAAACAAATGCTCAAGATGCCCATGAAGCAATTCGGCCTACCAGCACATTTAGAGAGCCGGCGAAAATAAAAGAATATTTAACCAGAGACCAATTTAAACTGTATAAACTGATTTGGGAGCGTTTTGTAGCTAGTCAAATGGCTCCTGCGATCATGGATACCATCAGTGTGGATCTTCTGCAAAATGGGGTCCTGTTTCGGGCAAATGGATCCAAAATAAAATTTCCGGGATTTATGAAAGTTTATGTGGAAGGAACGGACGATAACAAAGAAGAAAAGGAAAATTGGTTGCCTGATTTACAAAAAGGTGATAGAGTAAATTCGGAAAAAATTGAACCTGTACAGCATTTTACACAACCACCGCCAAGATATACGGAAGCTCGTTTAGTGAAAACGCTGGAGGAGCTTGGGATTGGACGACCGTCCACCTATGCTCCTACTCTTGATACGATACAAAAACGAGGCTATGTGTCTTTAGATAATAAACGCTTTGTTCCCACAGAGCTTGGCGAAATTGTCTATGAATTATTGCTTGAGTTTTTCTCGGAAATTGTAGATGTGGAATTTACGGCCAATATGGAAAAGGAATTGGATGAAATCGAAGAAGGAAAAGTAGAGTGGATCAAAGTCATAGATGATTTTTACAAAGGCTTTGAAAAACATTTGGATAAAGCAGAACAAGAAATGGAAAAAGTAGAAATAAAAGATGAGTATGCCGGGGAAGATTGCGAACGATGCGGAAGCCCGATGGTATTTAAAATGGGCAGATACGGAAAGTTTATGGCCTGCAGCAATTTTCCGGAATGCCGAAACACTAAGCCGATAGTGAAAGAAATCGGAGTGAAATGCCCGAAATGCCATAAAGGAAATATAATAGAAAGAAAAAGCAAAAAAAGCCGGATTTTTTACGGCTGCGACCGTTATCCGGAATGCGATTTTCTTTCATGGGATAAACCGATTGATCGTAAATGCCCGAAATGCGAAGGACTGTTAGTAGAAAAAAAATTAAAAAAAGGTGTGCAAGTTCAATGTACACAGTGTGAATATAAAGAACAACCGCAACAATAAATGGAATTTGGCTGCATGATTGAATGTGGGCGTTCTTTGTCCTTTCGTTCCGAAAATGCCTGCAGCAAAAGCAGTCCGTAAAACAGCCTCGTGTGAGGAATGTTAAGATTCCAATAAGATCACGGAAGGGTGGGCAAAATCGCTCACTCTTTCTTCGTGGTAAGCAAAACGCTTTTTTTGACGATTCAGCTGTTGTAAAATCCATACGGGATAAAGAAGAGACAGTAAAACGATAAGGTTCATCTATCAGGAGGCAATACAAATATGACACAAACAGTAAATGTAGTAGGAGCCGGTCTTGCCGGAAGCGAAGCCGCGTTCCAAATCGCAGAACGGGGAATAAAGGTCAATCTTTATGAAATGAGGCCGGTCAAACAAACACCGGCTCATCATACCGATAAATTTGCGGAACTGGTATGTTCCAACTCATTGCGTGCCGATACTCTTACTAATGCAGTTGGTGTATTAAAAGAAGAAATGAGAACACTTAACTCCGTCATCATTCGTTCTGCTGATGATTGCCGAGTACCTGCAGGGGGAGCTCTGGCGGTCGACCGACATGAATTTGCAGCCAATGTCACAAATCGAGTGAAAAACCATCCGAATGTTACCGTCATTACGGAAGAAGTGACGGAAATACCAGAAGGCATAACGGTTATTGCGACCGGTCCTCTGACCAGCCCATCGTTGTCAGAAAAATTAAAAGAGCTGACTGGCGAAGATTATCTTTATTTTTATGATGCCGCGGCGCCGATCATTGAGAAAGAAAGCATCGATATGGACAAAGTATATTTAAAATCCCGCTATGATAAAGGGGAAGCGGCATACTTGAACTGCCCGATGACGGAAGAAGAATTTGACCGTTTTTACGAAGCGTTATTGGCGGCGGAAACCGTTCCATTAAGAGAGTTTGAAGAAGAAAAATATTTTGAAGGATGCATGCCGGTGGAAGTAATGGCGCAAAGAGGGAAAAAGACGCTTCTGTTCGGGCCGCTAAAGCCAGTTGGATTGGAAGATCCTCGTACCAATAAACGTCCATTTGCAGTCGTGCAGCTGAGACAGGATGACGCTGCCGGGACATTGTATAATATTGTCGGTTTTCAAACGCATATGAAATGGGGGCCGCAAAAAGAAGTGATCCGTTTAATTCCCGGATTAGAAAATGCTGAAATTGTCCGTTACGGTGTCATGCATCGAAATACGTTTATTAACTCGCCAAAAGTACTAAAATCGACCTATCAATTTCGAAATAGGGACACTTTATTCTTTGCCGGGCAAATGACGGGGGTAGAGGGATATGTAGAATCAGCTGCCAGCGGATTAGTGGCAGGATTAAACGCTGCAAGACTGGCGAAAGGCTTAGACCCTGTGGAATTTCCTGCTGTTACGGCGATTGGCAGTATGGCACATTATATTACGACTGCTAATCCGGACCATTTTCAACCGATGAATGCGAACTTTGGATTGTTTCCTGCACTTCCGAAGAAAATTCGTGATAAAAAAGAAAGAAATATGGAATACGCACGTCGAGCATTAGAAACAATTCATAACTTTGTGAAAAGTTTGTAGAAACATTGCAAGGGCTGCTGATATATGTTACTATTTAGTAGCCCTGTGAGGTGTCCGACATGGAAGATGAGTTGAAGTTCTTTTTGCAGTATTTGCAAATAGAAAAAAACTACTCCGAATATACAATTGACAATTATCGCCGTGATATCGAGCAGTTTTATAAGTTCATGATTGAGCAAAGTATCAAAAAGGTCGAGGATGTGGAGTATATAGATGCCCGGCTTTTTTTGACGAAGTTATATGAAGAGCAAATGGCTAGAACGACCGTTTCTAGAAAAATATCCAGTTTAAGAAGTTTTTATCGCTTTTTAGAAAGAGAAAATAAGATTACTGGAAATCCATTTTTACTTGTGTCCCAGCCTAAAAAAGGAAAAAGGCTGCCTGACTTTTTTTATGATGAAGAAATGCAAGCTTTATTTGCTGCTTGTGAAGGCGAGGAACCCCTTGCCATCCGAAATAAAGCGTTGCTGGAACTATTATACGCCACCGGAATTCGCGTAAGCGAGTGCGCTAATATTCAAATGAATGATATTGATTTCGAATTGTGTACACTTTTAGTGAAAGGAAAGGGAAAAAAAGAAAGATATGTCCCTTTTGGCAGTTTTGCCGAAGAAGCCATCAAGCGTTACATACAAAAATCTAGAAGCATACTTATACAAAAAAATGACCATCAACATTCCGCCTTATTTGTGAATGCCCGCGGTGGACCATTAACGCCCAGGGGCATACGGCATATTTTAAATCAAATCATAAAAAAAGCATCATTATCAGGAAAAATTCACCCTCATATGTTAAGGCACACCTTTGCAACGCATATGTTGAATAATGGGGCGGATTTGCGAGCGGTTCAGGAATTGTTGGGCCATTCTCATTTATCGTCTACTCAGTTGTACACACATGTGACGAATGAGCATTTGCGAAAGAGTTACTTAAATCATCATCCTCGGGCTTAGTCCGGATAAGGAGGAAGGACAGTGAGCAATTTTCATGCGACAACCATTTTTGCCATACAGCATAATGGTCAATGTGCAATGGCGGGGGATGGCCAAGTCACGTTTGGCGAAGCCGTAATCATGAAACACACGGCTCGAAAAGTCAGAAAAATTTTCAACGGACGTGTGCTTGCTGGTTTTGCCGGAAGCGTAGCGGATGCCTTTACTTTATTCGACATGTTTGAAGGAAAGCTTCAAGAGTATAATGGAAATCTGCAAAGGGCTGCTGTGGAGCTCGCCAAAGAATGGCGAAGCGATAAAGTGCTTCGAAAATTGGAGGCCATGTTGATTGTCATGGATCAAAAAGTTCTTTTACTCATCTCTGGAACAGGGGAAGTCATTGAACCGGATGACGGTGTTTTGGCGATTGGTTCCGGAGGGAATTATGCACTGGCTGCCGGCCGCGCCTTAAAAAGATTTTCCGGTAATGAGCTCTCGGCGAAAGAAATTGCGAGAGCAGCTCTTGAAATTGCCGGTGAAATTTGCGTCTATACGAATGACCATATTATAGTGGAAGAGCTGTAAAGGGGTGAGTTTCCTTGAAAAAAAGCGCTCTGGAATTAACGCCAAAACAAATTGTCGATCGGCTTGATCAATATATCATCGGGCAAAAGGAAGCGAAGAAAGCAGTGGCGGTGGCACTGAGAAATCGATATCGCCGCAGTTTGCTTCCGGATCATGTTCGGGATGAAATTATTCCGAAAAATATTTTGATGATTGGACCGACAGGAGTCGGTAAAACGGAAATCGCTCGACGAATTGCCCGAATAGTCGGAGCTCCATTTGTTAAAGTAGAAGCGACAAAATTCACGGAAGTCGGATATGTGGGACGTGATGTTGAATCAATGGTCCGTGATCTGGCAGAAGTTTCGGTCCGTATGGTAAAAGAAGAAAAAATGCTGGGGGTAAAAGAACGTGCAGAAGAAGCGGCAAACAGACGGCTTGTTGAACTGCTCGTTCCCGGCAAAAACAATTCCCATCACTATAAAAACCCATTTGAAATGATATTCGGCAGCAGCACCGAATCGGAATCAAATCAAGCGGGCGACACGGATAATGATCAAAATATCCACGAAAAGCGTAAAAGAATTGCCGAAAGGTTGGCAAAAGGGGAATTGGAAGACGAACTGGTCACCATTGAAATTGAAGAACAACAACCTTCCATGTTCGACCTTCTGCAAGGGTCCGGAATTGAACAAATGGGTCAAAACTTCCAAGAGGCCCTTGGCAGCCTTATGCCAAAGAAAAAGAAAAAACGAAAAATGCCGGTGAAAGAAGCACGGAAAGTACTCATCAATGAGGAAGCTCAAAAATTAATTGATATGGACGAAGTCGTTCAAGAAGCCATCTATCGTGCTGAACAGACTGGCATTATTTTCATTGATGAAATTGATAAAATCGCCAATAAAAACGGAACCTCTTCTTCTGCCGATGTATCGAGAGAAGGTGTTCAAAGAGATATTTTGCCAATCGTAGAAGGCTCGACTGTGACGACCAAATATGGTTCAATTAAAACGGATTATATTTTGTTCATTGCAGCGGGTGCTTTCCATATGGCAAAACCGTCTGATCTCATACCGGAACTTCAGGGCCGCTTTCCGATCAGGGTAGAACTGCAAAAGTTGTCTGTAGAAGATTTTCAACGCATTCTTGTTGAGCCTGATAATGCTTTGATTAAACAATATCAAGCATTATTGGAAACGGAAGGTATAAAAATAGAATTTTCTGACGATGCTATAAAAAGAATCGCTGAACTTGCATTTAAGGTTAATCAAAATACTGATAATATTGGAGCCAGAAGACTTCAAACGATCATGGAAAAATTGTTGGAAGACTTATCCTTTGAAGCACCGGATATCAATTTGGAAACGATCCAAATCACTCCTCAATATGTGGATGAAAAATTAGCAGCTATTTCAAAGGATAAGGATTTAAGCCAGTTTATACTCTAGTTTGAATCTTCTTGACAGAGTTATAAAATAGGGAAAATGCAACGTTCATATCATAAATAAAAATTGAATAGTATTAGGAGGAACAGTAATGGATCTATTAACCAAAACTAGAAAAATTAATGCGATGCTACAAAAAGCTGCAGGAAAACCTGTGAATTTTAAAGAAATGGCGATCACGATGGCCGAAGTGATTGGGGCCAACGTGTTTGTGGTAAGCCGTCGAGGAAAATTGCTCGGATTTGCCGTTCATCAGCAAATTGAAAATGAGCGTATGAAAAAAATGCTGGAAGAACGCCGTTTTCCGGAAGAATATACGAATAATTTGTTCAACATTAAAGAGACTTCTCCAAACTTGGATATCGACAGTGAATATACAGCTTTTCCGGTTGAAAACAAAGACTTGTTCAGAAACGGCTTAACAACAATCGTGCCGATCGTGGGCGGAGGAGAGCGTCTTGGAACTCTCATACTTGCCCGCCTGAATGAACAATTTTCAGACGATGACTTGATCTTGGCAGAATATGGAGCCACTGTAGTCGGGATGGAAATTTTACGTGAAAAAACGGAAGAAATTGAAGAAGAAGCCCGCAGCAAAGCGGTTGTTCAAATGGCTATCAGTTCGCTCTCTTACAGTGAATTGGAAGCGATCGAACATATATTTGAGGAACTGGACGGTAAAGAAGGGCTGTTAGTGGCTTCGAAAATCGCTGATCGTGTCGGCATTACCCGCTCTGTTATTGTCAACGCCCTTCGCAAACTGGAAAGTGCCGGAGTGATTGAATCACGCTCTCTCGGAATGAAAGGTACTTATATTAAAGTGTTAAATGATAAATTTTTAGTGGAACTTGAAAAATTAAAATCTCATTAATCATGTTCAACCGCCGATTTTTCGGCGGTTTTTTTATAAGTATAAATACAAAAGACGAATGTAACATTTCAAATGAATGAACAATCAGATTTTATCATAATGGAAAAGTCGTATAATTCTCCTTTCATTGACAACAGTCATGCAATGAAGGAACTGGCGGTATTCACGTGGATGTGCAAAAAATGACAAGATTCATCCGTTCATATAAAGCGGTATAAGCCCAATGTATGATAGGAAAAGGAGATAACGACAAAAAACTACATTATTTTTTGTACAACAAAAAAGCGTTATACTAAATAATAGCCGTTATCCTTCTATTCAGAATTATTACAACTATATTAAGAGCAAAAAGTCCCAGTGTTTCGACAAAGGAAAATATGATATATTTTACATTGTAGGATTTTTTAGTTAATAGGTCATGGTACAAATATGTCCCATAGGTTATTATTGGTAAAAGGATGTTGAGATTTTTGTCTTGTCCATCATCATTGGAATTGGCCGCGACACCATCATTCTAAAAACATGATCAATTATCGAAAAAGAAGCTATTCCTGTAATGAAGAAATTTGAGGTTTGAAACAAAAAGAGCCCTCTTGGTATAGTACAGGGTGTCAATGCATTGACCCCGAATTAATAATTACCAAGGAGGACTCAAGATGAATTATACGCAAAATCGTAAAATCTCGCAAATTACACCATCAACATTAATTGTAGGCATTGATATCGCCAAAGACAAACACGTCGCTCGAGCTCAGGATGATCGAGGAATCGAATTTGGAAAAAGACTGATCTTTGAAAATCGCATACATGGCTATCAAAAACTGCTTGATTGGGTTTCGAGGCATCAAAAGGAACACCAAAAAACACATGTCATTTTTGGTGTTGAGCCGACCGGTCATTTCTGGCTGAGTCTGGCCTATTTCTTGACTGCTAAAGGTTATGACTTTGTCTTGGTCAATCCTATGCATGTCAAAAAAACTAAAGAGCTGGATGATAACTCTCCAACTAAAAACGATACGAAAGATGCACGTGTGATTGCACAGCTGATTAAAGATGGGCGATACTCCGTACCAAATCTCTTAGATGGCATCTATGCAGAGCTAAGAGAAGGCGTCAAATTAAGAGATCAGCTCATCCAGCAGCTTATGATCACAGAAGGTCGTATTCAAAATCACATCCAGCGTTACTTTCCGGAGTTTTTCGATGTATTTAAAGACTGGGAAGGAAAGGCAGCTCTTTGTACATTAAGAAACTTTCCATTCCCCTCTCAGATTAAAGAAATGACATCAGAAGAAGTTCTTGCGAAATGGAAACAAGAAGTAAACCGTGGTGTAGGAATCAAACGAGCTACAAAGTTAATAGAAGCAGCGAAAAAGAGCATTGGTATCCAAATTGGTATCAAGTTTGCTAAACGTGAATTGGATTATTTACTCGATCAATATGAGCTATACAAAGAGCAATTAGGACAGTTAGATAAGGATCTGGAAGCACTTGTAGTAACGATACCTGGAGCGAAGGAAATGATCAATATTCAAGGCTTAGGTCCTACAACAGTCGCGCTATTCTTCGCTGAGGTCGGGGATATAACAAAGTATAGTCATCCCCAGCAATTAGTAAATCTGGCAGGGCTGTCATTACGTGAACATAGTTCCGGGAAGTTTAAGGGGCAAACCAAGATCACAAAACGAGGACGAAGTCGATTGCGAAGAGCTTTATACTTGGCCATTCGTCCACTCGTTGCCCATAATCCAACGTTTAAAGCCCTGCATCAATACTACACAAAGCGTCCTGATCGACCTTTGAAGAAACAGCAGTCACTGATTGCCTTGTGTTGTAAATTACTACGTGTCTTATTTGTCATTGGTCAAAAACAGTGTGAATTTGATGGTTCAAAGTTATTGAGAGGTTTGCCTCAAATCGATTCATTACAGGCAGCTTAAGGCTTTATTAAGTTCATGAAATCATTTCAGAATACCGTAATTATCTCAAATGACAAACACCAATAGTGCAGAGTTGGAGCTTATTTATTCCATACGGGCATGTGACCCAGCAAAGGAGCATATCCAACCTCCACCTCATGGATACGCAGGACGAAGGAATGTATGGAATTCAATCCGGAGAGATGTGGGAGGGTTAGCGACCGTGAGTGATGTGGAGATGATGAAGCACGGTTATACCTTATTTTTACCAAATAAATACAATTTGGTTGATAGGATGCCCCCTACCATGTAAATTATTTAAAAAAATTCAACATATATCCATTAAATGAGGTGTGTATTCTATTAAGTGTCTATGAAATTTTGAGAAAAAGCGAGTATTCGGGAGAAAAATAAACTTTATTGAGGGAGGATTTTGACGGTTTTTAAGACAAAGAATTCAAGGGATGGGGGTGAAAAAATGGATTTCTTTTCAAATTCAATCACAACGCTAGAACAGGCGCTAAACTATTCGGCATTAAAACAAAAGGTCATAGCCAATAATATCGCCAATGTTGACACGCCCAACTACAAAGCCCAGGATGTCAGTTTTCAAAAACTGCTGGAATCGTCCAAGTCCAACCAATTAACCGCCTATCGAACGGATCGGAGACATTTCCCGTTTCCAAATGAAAATACGTTGTCTAGTGCCATTTTCAGCCGTCCATCCTCCTATAACGAGAATGGAAATAGTGTCGATATGGATAAAGAAATGTCGGATCTTGCAAGTAATCAAATTTATTATAATGCGATGGCCGAGTTGATTAGTGGAAAATTTTCTTCCTTAAATACGGTTATTAAAGGTGGGAAATAGTCATGTCGATTTTTCAAAGCTTGAATATAAGCTCTTCTGCATTAACTGCTGACAGAGTAAGAATGGACGTCATATCGTCTAATATGGCGAATATGGATACGACAAGGGCGAAAATGGTCAATGGACATTGGGAGCCATATCGGAGAAAAATGGTTGTTTTAGAGCCGCAACAGACCAATTTTTCATCCTACATGCAGGCAGCGATAAATGGCGGCAATGCCTCCACTGCCGGCGGCGGCGTAAAAGTGACGAAAATTGTAGAAGACCAGACGACACCTTTTCAACTTGTTTATGATCCGGAAAATCCAGATGCCAATGCAGCCGGATATGTACAAATGCCCAACGTGGATCCTTTAAGAGAAATGGTGGATTTAATGTCATCAACCCGTTCGTATGAAGCAAATGTCACCGTACTGAATGCCACAAAGGGGATGTTAATGAAAGCTTTGGAAATCGGAAAATAAGCTCATAAACTTATAATCACACTGAAAGGAGTTTTGCAAATATGGCGATTCAATCAATAGGCGCGGTTGAGTCCGTTTTTAAGCCGTCCGCCCCTACACTCACAAAGGCTGATACAAACCAGCAAAAAGACTCCAATTTTCGTGATATATTAAAAGATTCCATAAACAGCTTGAATGACAGCCAATTGCAGGCCGATCAACTTAGCCAAAAACTGGCTCTTGGTGATGATGTAGATCTTCATGAAGTCATGATTGCTTCCCAAAAAGCACAAGTAGCGCTGAATTTAGCGGTAGAAGTTAGAAATAAAGCGGTCGAAGCTTACCAGGAAATCATGAGAATGCAAGTCTAATAAAACGGTTATGTTGAGAGATTAAGAGAAATAACCGGGGGATCATAATGAACGAAAAATTAAAACAATATTTTGCTAATGCATCAAATTTCTGGAAAAGTCGTTCAAAGAAACAAAAAACGATTTTTCTAAGCAGCTTAGCGTTAATTGTGCTACTGGCGAGTGTTATCACCTTTTTTGCAACGAGAACGAAAATGGAGCCTTTGTACAGCAATTTATCGCCGGAAGAAGTCGGGTCAATCAAGCAAGATTTGGATTCCCGCGGCGTCAAGTATGAAATTACCGACGGGGGAACCACCATCTTGGTGCCTTCAGATTCGGTGGATTCTTTGAAAGTGGACTTGGCGGCTGAAGGATTGCCTAAAACGGGACAGATTGACTACAGCTTTTTTAGCCAAAATGCAAAATTCGGAATGACAGACAATGAATTCAACGTATTGAAGTTGGATGCCATGCAAACCGAACTTGCGAACTTAATTAAAAGCATTGATGGTGTCAAAGATGCAAAAGTCATGATCAATCTTCCGGAAAAAAGTGTGTTTGTCAGTGATAAAAACGAAGAAGCATCAGCGTCTGTCGTTTTGCAAACCGAGCCGGGATATCAATTTGATAACAAACAAATCAAAGCCCTTTATCATTTGGTTTCCAAAAGCGTTCCGAATTTGCCGGAAGATAATATTGTCATTATGAACCAAAATTTTGAGTACTATGATTTGCAAAATAATGACGATACAACCGGCGATGAGTTCGCACAGCAATTGAATGTGAGAAAGCAAGTGGAACGGGACATCCAACAGCAAGTCCAAACCATGCTCGGTACTTTGATGGGCCAAGACAAAGTAGTCGTATCTGTTACGGCCGATATCGACTTTACAAAAGAAAAACGGGACGAAAAATTGGTAGAACCTGTTGATAAAGAAAATATGAAGGGAATTGAGATCAGCGCCCAACGAATATCCGATACATATACTGGGACAAACGCTGCTCAAGGAGGAACCCCTCAATCCCAAAACCAAGCGGATACAGTAGGATCCACTTATGTTCAAGGTCAAACCGGCAGCGGAAATTCCGAACATAAAGAAGAAACGATTAACTATGAGATCAACCGCATTCATAGACAAATTGTAGAAAGCCCTTATAAAATTCGCGATTTAGGTATTCAAGTGTTAGTTGAGCCGCCAAAAGCGAATGATCCGGCGTCTCTTCCGCAAAGCCGGGTGGACGACATAAAAAAATATTGTCAACTGTTGTTAGCACGTCCATTGACAAGAGTACAGGAACACAGTTGACGGATAATGACATTCAAAACAAAATTGCCGTTTCTGTTCAACCGTTTAACGGCAAAATCAAGTTTCAGGATCAAAAGCAGCCGCTCCTTCCGTGGTGGGCTTATTTGATCGGAGCGATCTTATTATTAATCATTGGCTTGCTTGTTTTCTTCTTAATCCGTTCGCGGATGGCAAGAGAGGACGAATTAGAGGAAGAACTGTTGGAGTCTGAACTTGCAGCTGAAAAAATTCAACAAGAAGAAGAAAAAAATAATGAGCAATTGGAGCGCAGGAAGCAGATAGAAAAAATGGCGAAAGAAAAGCCAGAAGAGTTTGCAAAACTAATCAGAACTTGGTTGTCTGAGGAATAGGAGGGTGAAGGTTGGCCGGAACGAAAAACAAGTTAACAGGCAAACAAAAAGCAGCCATTCTCCTTATTTCGATGGGGCCGGATGTTTCGGCGTCCGTCTACAAACATTTGACCGAAGAAGAGATTGAGCGGTTAACATTGGAGATTTCCAATGTGAAAAAAGTAGATTCAAAGGCAAAAGATGAAGTGATGGAAGAATTTCAGCAACTTGCCATGGCCCAAGACTATATTTCTCAAGGAGGGATCGGTTACGCGAAAACGATCCTTGAAAAAGCGCTTGGCAAAGAACAAGCTCAGGACATCATCAATCGGCTTACTTCTTCCTTGCAAGTCCGTCCGTTCGATTTTGCACGGCGAGCGGACCCAAGTCAAATTTTAAATTTTATACAAAATGAGCACCCGCAAACGATTGCGTTAATACTTTCTTATTTGGATCCGCAGCAAGCAGGGCAAATCCTGTCAGAATTGCCTCAAGATGTTCAAGCGGATGTGGCGCGTAGAATTGCGATAATGGATCGGACTTCTCCGGAAATCATCAGTGAAGTTGAGGCGATTTTAGAAAGAAAATTAAGTGCCACCGTTACGCAAGACTACACGCAAACTGGAGGAATTGAAACAGTTGTTGAAGTGTTAAACGGTGTGGATCGTTCGACGGAAAAAACGATTTTAGATACTTTGGAAGTTCAAGATCCGGAACTGGCAGAAGAAATTAAAAAGAGGATGTTTGTATTTGAAGATATCGTGACATTAGATAACCGTTCGATCCAGCGTGTTATCCGCGATTGCGAAAATGAAGATTTGTTGCTTGCATTAAAAGTCGCCAGCGAGGAAGTGAAAGAAGTAGTCTTTCGAAATATGTCGTCCAGAATGGCAGAAACGTTTAAAGAAGAAATGCAATATATGGGTCCTGTCCGTCTTCGTGATGTCGAAGAAGCTCAGTCGCGCATTGTCGGTGTCATTCGGAAATTGGAAGATGCTGGAGAAATTATCATTGCCCGGGGCGGAGGAGATGATATTATTGTCTAAAATATTGAAATCTTCGTGGGGCTACCAACAAAAACGATCCGCGAGAGTGATCAACATAAGAGAAGTCTCCACCACCGAATTAAATGAAGAGTCTGCTGCCGGCACAGACTTAGACAAGGGGCAACTACTTGTAAAGGCAAGGCAAGAAGCAGATGAAATCATGGAGAAAGCGGAATACGAGGCAAAAAAGCTAAAGGAACAACTAGAACAAGAAAAATTGTCGTGGAAACAAGAAAAGGAATCTTTAATGGAGCAAGCTTATCAGGAAGGATATGAACGAGGGATAGAACAAGGACGGCAGGATGGCTACAAAGAATATAAAACGTTGCTTCAATCCGCGAAAAATGTTGTCGAACAATCAAAAATGGAAGCTCAAAAGAATATTATTCAGTCGGAAAAAGTCATTTTGGAGCTGGCGATGAAAACTGCGGAAAAGATTTTAGGGACGGTTTTAGAAAAAGATGAGGAACTGTTCTCGTCTCTTGTTAAAAGGAGTTTTAAAGAAATTAAGGATTCACGGGAAGTTGAAATCCACGTTCATCCGTCTCGTTATGAGTTTTTGCTTTCGCAAAAGGAAGAATTGGAGGCCATTTTTCCGGCTGTCGTTGAACTTTATCTGTATCCGGATGAAGACTTAGACATAAATGATTGCATTATCGAAACTATACATGGAAGGCTGGACGCCAGCGTTGACAGTCAATTGTTTAAAATCAGGCAGACGCTCATGGAAATGTTTGAAGGTGATCTTGCTTGAAAGCGGCTGATCTCATTCATAAAATCGCCAATATATCGTCCTATCAGCAATATGGCCGAGTCAAGCGGGTAATCGGACTTATGATCGAATCTCAAGGCCCCGACTGTTCGGTAGGCGATATATGCTATATTTACCCTTCACAAAAACAATCAAATAAGAAGATTCTGGCGGAAGTTGTCGGTTTTCGCGATGAAATGGTCATTTTAATGCCATATACCCATTTGAGTGAAATTGCGCCGGGAAGTTTAGTAGAATCTGAGGGGAAACCGCTGGAAATTAAAGTAGGCTCCGCTTTGATCGGCAAAATTGTCGATCCGCTCGGTATGCCGATGGACGGTTCGGTGTTGCCTAGAGGTCTCTCGTCTATCGCAACCGATCAAGAACCGCCCAATCCTTTAAAGCGCCCTCCTATATCGGAGCGCTTGGAAGTAGGGGTTCGTGCAATCGACAGCCTGCTTACGGTAGGAAAAGGTCAGCGTGTCGGTATTTTTGCAGGAAGCGGCGTCGGCAAAAGCACATTGCTTGGCATGATTGCCCGCAATACGAAAGCGGATCTCAACGTGATCGGCCTCATAGGAGAAAGAGGAAGAGAAGTGCGCGAATTTGTTGAGCGAGATTTGGGGCCAGAAGGTTTATCCCGTTCCATTGTAGTGGCTGCAACTTCCGACCAGCCTGCCCTCATGAGGATCAAGGGGGCCTATACGGCGACAAGCATTGCAGAATATTTTCGTGATAAAGGATTCAATGTCATGCTGCTGATGGATTCTGTCACCCGCGTGGCAATGGCTCAGCGGGAAATCGGGCTTGCTACCGGAGAGCCGCCGGCGACAAAGGGTTATACGCCAAGCGTTTTTGCCATTTTGCCTAAATTGCTGGAGAGAACCGGTACTAGCGAAAAAGGAACCATCACCGCTTTTTACACGGTGCTTGTAGATGGTGATGACTTGAACGAACCGATTGCAGACACCGTTCGTGGAATATTAGACGGACATATTGTTTTGGACCGGAACCTTGCGAATAAAGGGCAATTCCCGGCCATTCATGTACTGAAAAGCATCAGCCGCTTGATGAACACGTTGGCGGACGAAGACCATAAACATGCTGCTGCAAAAATAAGAGAAATGATGAGTACATATTTAAACGCCGAAGATTTAATTAATATCGGCGCCTATAAAAAAGGCTCATCCGAGGATATTGACAAAGCGATTGACTATTATCCAAAAATTGTTTCCTTTTTGAAACAAGATGTGAATGAAAAGTCGACGATGGAAGAAAGTATCCGTTCGCTTATTCAATTAGGTGAAAAAGGAGACTGGCAGTAATGGGATACTATTTTAAGTTCGAAAAAATCCTGCAAATAAAAGAACGAGAAAAAGAAGAAATTCAATCGGGATATCACCGCGCCAAAAGGCAATTTGAACAAGTCGCCGAGAAGTTATACGAGTTATTAAAGAAAAAGGAAGATTTGCTGGCTTTTCAAGAGGCCCAATTGGCATCCGGCTTTCCGGTGTATGAAATCCAGCATTATCAGCTGTTCATCAGTAATTTGGAAAAGATGATTAACTATCAGCAACAACTGGTGATGAACGCTCGAAATAGAATGTTCTGGTTTGAAAACCAGCTGAAAGAAAAGAACATAGAAGTGAAAAAATACGAAAAAATCAAAGAAAAAGAATGGCAGAAATATAAAAAGTTGTTAGGGCAAATGGAAAACAAAGAAATGGATGAACTTTCCGTTATTCAGTTTATGAATCGGAGAAACAGGTGAGTCATATGGCAAAAAACAAGAAATCCGGCAAACAAGACCAAGAAGAGAAAGGGTATAGCGCTTTTCAATGGATATTATTTGTTGGCATCATACCGCTTGTGTTTGCTGCTGTGATTGCTTATTTTGTTATGTCAGTGTCCGGTGTATCGTTTGCTGATGCTATCAAAAAAGCGGGAGGCAAAATTCCGTTTTTAGATCAAATGGCCGCTTCCCATGAGCAGAAGCA
Source organism: Bacillus sp. FSL W8-0102 (assembly GCF_038007225.1). NCBI lineage: Bacteria > Bacillati > Bacillota > Bacilli > Caryophanales > Bacillaceae > Bacillus > Bacillus sp. FSL W8-0102. The sequence goes on along the minus strand of NZ_JBBOWT010000001.1, from coordinate 2,250,961 downwards.
AAAGATGAATGAATATGTGCACAAAATTGCTTCCTTAGAGAAAGAAGTGAAAAAAAAGCAATCGAAAATTGATCAATTGCAAAATCAGCTGGATTCTGCCAATTCAAAAATGGAGGATCTGCAAGTAGAAAATGATCGACTAAATATTGAGATGGAAAATCTCTCGAAGCAAAAACAAGCAGCCAATAAAGCTCAAATGAGCAAAAACGTTGCGAAAACGTACGAAACGATGTCGCCTCAAAATGTAGCGGCCATATTAATGAAAATGACGGATGAACAAGCGGTCAGCATTTTGTCACAGCTGAATACGGACCAACAAGCTCAAGTGTTGGAAAAACTCCCGCCAGATACAGCCGCCAAATACACAAGATTGTTGGCCAATCCGTAAATGATATTTCTTCTGTATCGATGGGAACTGGAAAGGAGGTGAGGGTTTGAATGCAGGGATGAAACAAATGCCCTTGTTGGGGAGCATGATCCCCTTTTCGAGCAAAAACGGGGCCAGTTTAAACGCAGGAATGATGAAAATGCCATTGTTGGGTGCGATCCAATCAACGGCTGCATTAGAGTTGCCTGATTTCCAAATGGCTGAAGGCGCACCGTTTGCTGCTTTGTTCAGCCAAGTTATGGAAGAAAGCGGAAAGGGATCAAAGTCCGTTACCACATCGCAGCAAAACAATGCGTCTTCGCAAGACTGGATCGCTCGTGTTATGCAGATTCTTGAGGGCAGTCAAGGCTCGGGGGAGGGTTTGGAAAAACCGTCCATCGAGTGGCAAGGCGAATCGTTAAAAGATCTAGTGTTGCCGTCTGAATTATTACAAAAGGCTCAAGCTGTGGTTTCAGATGCCCTCCACAAATGGCTGGGATCAGGAGCGCCTGACATCGAACAAAACGATTCAAAGATACAAAAGGATTCTGTTGAACAATTGATCGCAGTGTTAGAAGGGCTAGTCGCTTTACCCATCGATCAGTGGAAAAAACTAGATCCAAATGTAATGGTGCCACTGTTCGCAGCGGCAAAACAGCTAACGAACCTCGACAGTAAAGCACAGTTATCACCGAATGTATCAGAGTCTGTGCACTGGATTCAAAAGCTTTTAAGTGAAATCAGCCAAAAAGCGGAGACGGAAACGGTTGAAGCCGATAATCAGCAGCTGGCCATTTTGAAAAAGGCTTATTCCCATTATGTTCAACCGCAAACGCAAACGACAGATGGAGAAAAGGAACTGTCAGGACTTGAATCGGTCGCTAAATGGGGAGAGAGTGCAAAGGAAATTCAGCCGTTGAATGAACATGAAGCGTCTTTTAATTCTTCATTGCAGTCCAATACGGCTAAGGCCGGGGAAACGATTTCAGTTCCGTTGCAATCAAATCCGAAACTGATGAACTTGCAGCAGTTTATTGATAAATTTAGACAGATCTTAGAAAAGTCGCAATTTGCTAAACAACCGAATGCGAATACTTTAATGATTAAATTGTATCCAGAGAATTTGGGGACGCTGCGGATTGAGCTGCAGCAAAAAGATGGCGTTGTAACAGCACGAATTTTGGCTTCCGCTCAAACCGTTAAAGAATTGATTGATTCTAATATAGCTTCTTTAAAACAGGCATTCACTCAACAAAATATTTCCGTAGATAAAGTGGAGATCGTGTTTCATCCGCCTGAATTAGACACATATCATCGCGATTCATCTGAAGGCGGGCGCCAAGAACAGCGGCAGCAGCCGCAAAAACAAAAGGACGATGAAAAAGAATCCGACCGTTCCTTTGAAGAACTACTCATTAATATGGAAGTTTAGGTGAGAATATGGGAAATACCATTGATCCAAGCCTTTATTTACCGACGACTAATAATCAATCCAATACGAATGGAAAAGACAATTCGATTTTAGGAAAAGATGATTTCTTAAAACTGTTAATGGCCGAGATGCAAAATCAAGATCCTTTGAGTCCGATGGACAATAATGAGATGATCGGCCAAATGGCGCAATTTTCGACGTTGGAACAAATCACGAATTTGGCTTCTTCTTTAGAGAAACTTTTGAATATGGAGCAGCAAAATCAATATATTGCTTACAGTTCTTTTGTCGGGAAAAACGTCACTTATCACAAACTGGAAGACAGCGATGATCCAAATGGAGACCCGGTGGTGCAGGAAGGACATGGAGTGGTATCATCCGTACGATTTACAGGAGACAGCGTTGAGTTTGTGTTAACGGATGGGACAGTATTGGAGCCTGCCAATATTTCAGAAATTCAAGCATCGTCTGAAACTCCTAGTACGGATAAAACCTGAAAAAGTCTGTGCATGGCTCGATAAAGACGGAAACTGCCGTCATTTGAAGCTGGAAACGAAATAAATGATGAATAGAACGGCCTCTTATTATGGGACTCTTTGAGACAAGCGATGAACTGTCGCAGAAAATCGGAAAGGGGAAATGTGATATGCTTCGATCCATGTACTCGGGAATCGGCGGAATGAAAAATTTCCAAACGAAACTCGATGTCATCGGGAACAATATTGCCAACGTCAACACTTATGGCTTTAAAAAAGGACGTACGATTTTTAAAGACCTTGTGAGTCAGCAAATTTCCGGAGCAAGTGCAGCGACGGCAGCCCGTGGTGGAACAAACCCTAAACAAGTCGGTTTAGGTTCTACGCTTGGCGCCATCGATACGGTTCAGACGCAAGGAAGCTTGCAGACAACTGGCAGATCGCTAGACTTGGCGATTTCCGGTGATGGATTTTTTATTGTACGGGATGGAAATAATGACTATTTAACTAGAGCCGGTAATTTCTATCTGGATAACCAAGGTTATCTTGTCAATCAAGATGGACTTTATGTAATAGGAATAGGCGGCGGAAAAATTCAAATTCCCAATACAGCTAAATCGATTAGTATAGGTGCGGATGGAAAAGTAACTTATGTAGTAGATGGAAACAGCACTCCGCAAACAGCAGGACAAATTGCATTAGCAAAGTTACAAAATCCTGAAGGGTTAGAAAAAGTCGGAAATAATCTTTTTCAAGTCACAACCAACTCGGGCGGAATGAACAACATTGCACCGGGAACAAATGGAGCCGGTACGATTGTTCCTGGTGCTTTGGAAATGTCCAATGTTGATTTATCGGAAGAGTTTACCGAAATGATAGTTGCTCAACGGGGATTTCAAGCCAATACACGAATCATAACAACTTCGGACCAAATATTAGAAGAATTAGTGAATTTAAAACGATAGAGTTTGAGATTTTAGTAAAGGAGGGAGGGGCCGCATGGCTCTTAGCGGCCCTCTGACAGTATGATTACATTAACGCGCTTAAATGGAAGGCCCTTTCAGTTAAACGCACTTTACATAGAAACGATCGAAGCTTTTCCGGATACGACAATTACGTTAACGAATGGGCGCAAATATGTAGTGAAAGAATCCAAAGATCAGGTGCAAAAGCTGGTGCTGGATTTTTATCGGAGCATTCAACTGTTCGGAAAATTGGATAAGGAGGTGTCTGGCGATGGGAAATGAAGCGGTTGGCCAAGGTCGAAATAAACTGCTGACCATTATGCTTATTATTTTAACCGTCATCACATTGGCCGGTGCTGTTGCGCTGGTGATCATGTTAAAGTCGAACAGCGGGCATCAAGGAAAAGAACCGGATATTGATCAAGTTCTGGAATGTTCCGTCGATGTACCGGAAATTACAACCAATTTGGCTTCAAACGACTTCATCCGCATTTCCTTTAAAATTCAAACCGACAGCAAAAAAGCAAAACAAGAACTCGAAAAACGTGATTTTCAAACAAAGGACATCATTATAGAATTATTATCTGGGATGAGAGCGGAAGATTTGAAAGGGGCAGCCGGAAAAGAAAAGCTGGCGGAAATGTTGAAATCAAGATTAAACGAGGTGATGCAGGAAGGAAAAATCGTCAAAGTGTACATTACCTCCTATATCATCCAACAATCTTGATGGAACCGTAAGGAGGTGAAGCTCTTTGTCGGAGGAAGTATTATCCCAAAGCGAAATAGATGCTCTTTTGTCGGCTCTATCTGCCGGGGAAATGAATGCGGATGAATTAAAAAGAGAAGAGGAAGAAAAAAAGGTAAAAGTATACGACTTTAAACGAGCGCTACGGTTTTCAAAAGATCAAATCCGTAGTTTAACACGGGTGCACGAAAACTTTTCACGGTTATTGACGACGTTTTTTTCTGCCCAGCTGCGAACTTATGTACAAATATCTGTTGCTTCAGCGGACCAAATTCCTTATGAAGAATTTATACGATCAATCCCCAATTTGACGATTTTAAACGTATTTGAGGTTCCGCCGTTAGACGGAAGGATTATTATGGAAATTAATCCGAATATCGCCTATGCGCTGGTTGACCGTCTGCTGGGTGGAAAAGGATCAGGGACCAGTAAAATTGAAAAATTGACGGAAATCGAAACGAATATTATGTCGAATATGTTTGAACGAGCTTTTTATCATTATCGGGAAGCATGGGAAAACATTGTCGAAATCAATCCGTCATTGACTGAATTTGAAGTAAATCCCCAGTTTTTACAAATGGTTTCGCCCAATGAAACCGTCGTTGTCATTTCTTTGAACACGGTCATTGGCGAAGTGATGGGCATGATCAATATTTGTATCCCTCATGTAGTGTTGGAACCTATTCTTCCGAAATTATCCGTACACTATTGGATGCAAACATCTGAAAAAAAAGAGCGCAAGCCCGGGGAATTGGAGATTTTAGAAAAGAATCTACGAAATGCGCAAATTCCGGTGACGGCAGAACTGGGAACTTCTGAGATTACGATTGAGGAATTTTTAACGTTGGATGTGGGAGATGTCATCAGACTGGATAGAAAAATCGACGAGCCATTGATAATCAAAACAGGGGATGTTCCTAAATTTATCGGCCAACCGGGAAGAGTCAACAAACAACTGGCTGTGCAAATTATAGATTCCATTGAGGGGGGAGAAAACGATGAAAAATGATGACATGCTCTCGCAGGATGAAATTGACGCTTTGCTGAAAGGGACTTTGAATGACGCAGACGCTCCGAATCAAGAGATAGCCGATGAGGAAACTCAACAAGGAAAACAAGAACAACAGGCAATCATACATACGGAAGATTATTTAACGCCGGTTGAAGAAGATGCCTTAGGTGAAATCGGCAATATCTCGTTCGGCAGCTCGGCAACAGCCTTGTCCAGTCTATTAAACCAAAAAGTAGATATTACCACACCGTCTGTTTCGATTATCCCTCGGAGCAAAATTCAAGATGAATTTCCTCATCCGTACGTTGCGATATTGGTAGAATATCGCGATGGGTTTGCCGGAGTGAATCTTTTAGTGATAAAACAGCAAGACGCCGCAATTATTGCGGATCTCATGCTAGGGGGAACTGGTGAGAATCCAAGCGAAACTTTGGATGACATCAAACTAAGCGCCGTCCAGGAAGCAATGAACCAAATGATGGGTTCGGCGGCCACGTCCATGTCGACCATCTTCCAAAAGCGGGTAGATATTTCCCCGCCTTCGCTCGTCTTAATGGACTTAAAAAACGGGGAAGGAACTGACGCTATACCTGATCACGAACTGTTCGTCAAAATCTCCTTCCGTTTAACGATTGGAAACTTAATTGATTCCAATATCATGCAATTATTGCCGATTTCATTTGCCAAAAGTCTCGTAGAAGAATTGGTGAACCCTTCAACCAATGGGGAAGAGCCGCAAATGGCAAATGAAGAAAATGTGTCAGATAAAAGTTCTGTTCAAAAAGGAACAATCGATGATGGAAGGAAAGAGACTGTGTCGAAAACCGACCGACCACAACCCGATGTTCAGAAAGAAGAGAATGTAGGAAAAAGCAGGAAAACGGAACCAATGGTTCATGTAGAGCCTGCCGCTTTTGCGGAGTTTCAACCGACAACCGCGCCTCCTGTTGAAACAAGAAATTTAGATTTATTGCTTGATATTCCTTTAAATGTGACTGTCGAGCTCGGAAGAACCGTGCGCACGGTAAAGGATATTCTGGAACTTTCCTCCGGCTCTATCATTGAGCTCGATAAACTGGCAGGAGAACCAGTGGATATATTGGTGAATAATAGGTTGATAGCAAAGGGCGAAGTTGTGGTTATAGATGAAAATTTCGGTGTTCGTATAACGGAAATACAAAGCCAAAGTGAACGCATTCATCAATTAAAATAATCATTTGAGGAGGAATGAAAATGGGAAATCGTATTTTAGTCGTAGATGATGCAGCTTTTATGAGAATGATGATCAAAGATATTTTAACGAAAAACGGTTATGAAGTGGTCGGTGAAGCGGCCGATGGAAATCAAGCGGTGGAAAAATATAAAGAGTTGCAGCCGGACCTTGTGACGATGGACATTACGATGCCTGAGATGGATGGAATTGAAGCGTTAAAAGCGATAAAAGCGATTGATGCCAATGCGAAAGTCATTATGTGTTCGGCCATGGGACAGCAGGCTATGGTCATTGATGCGATTCAAGCTGGAGCAAAAGACTTTATCGTCAAGCCTTTCCAAGCGGATCGGGTGATAGAAGCAATTAAAAAGACGCTTGGTTAATGTTAAGAAGGTGCTTTCGATTGAATCTGGAACGAGTCAAAAAGTGTTTGATCATATTCACTAGCCTGTTTCTCTTGGGTATTGGCGGAACATCCGTCACTGCCGCCGGAACCTTGAGCGGAAACGTAAAAGATTGTATCGAACATCCTGATAAATGTCAGGATTCAGGAACATCTAAAAAAGAAAAAAGCGCTGCGACGGACGACATTTCCGGAGTCAGTGCTTGGGATTATGTAAGAATGCTGTTCGCGCTCCTTTTTGTGATTGTATTAATCTACTTTTTAATCAAATTTATCAATAAAAAAAGCCAAACTTTTCAAGATTCGAAGCTGATTCAGCATTTGGGCGGTTCTCCTCTTGGAGGAAACCGCTCCATCCAATTGGTAAAGATAGGAGAACGCATTTTTATTTTGGGAGTTGGTGAAAACATAGAATTGCTGAAAGAAATCAACGACCAAGAAGAATATAAACAGCTTTTGCAAGTTTACAATCAACAAAAGGATCTATTGCTGGATACGAAAGATATTTTTACGGTCGCTTTGAGAAAATGGCAGGAGAGAAAACAAAAAGCGGTCAAAAAAGGTGGTTCAGCGCCTTTTAAAAGTGTGCTTGAAAAGCAGTTAAACGAAATAAAAACTTCAAGGGAGCAAGCGCTCCAGCAGCTGGAAACCAAGGAGAAGAAGTCTGATGAATGAATTTATGCATTATTTTAATAACAGCTCCCCGGAAAATGTGTCATTGTCGGTAAAACTGCTTCTTCTTTTGACCGTTTTATCGCTGGCGCCGAGCATTTTGATTTTAATGACTTGTTTTACGCGCATCATCATTGTGCTGTCTTTTGTCCGTACTGCCTTGGGAACGCAACAGATGCCGCCGAACCAAGTATTGGTGGGCCTTGCTTTGTTTTTGACTTTTTTTATCATGACGCCGGTGTTTCAACAGGTCAATAAAGAAGCTTTGACTCCTCTTTTTAAAAATGAAATCAATCTGGAAGAAGCTTATGATCGGGCGAGCGTCCCTTTTAAAGACTTTATGAGTCGATACACTAGAGAAAAGGATTTGGACTTATTTTTGCAATATTCGAATGCGAAACGGCCAAAAAGCATAGAGGATATACCGTTAACTGCGCTTGTGCCGGCGTTTGCGATCAGCGAATTGAAAACGGCGTTTCAAATGGGATTTATGCTTTTTATTCCTTTTCTTGTCATCGATATGGTGGTGTCCAGTGTACTCATGTCTATGGGGATGATGATGCTTCCTCCGATTATGATTTCATTGCCGTTTAAAATATTATTATTCGTTCTTGTCGATGGCTGGCATTTAGTGATTGAGTCGCTTTTACAAAGTTATAAGTAGGTGAAGAGTACATGAATCCCGAAATGGTCATTTCTCTCGCAGAAAAAGGAGTTTATATGATTTTGATTCTCTCCGGTCCGATCATGCTGATTGGGCTCATTGTCGGACTTGTCGTGAGTATTTTTCAAGCAATGACTCAAATTCAAGAACAAACACTCGCTTTCATTCCTAAAATTGTGGCGATGCTGGTTGGATTGGTATTTTTTGGTCCTTGGATGTTGCATCATATGATTTCTTATACTTCGCAAATTTTATCGAATTTAACACAGTTTGTGGGATGATGGCATGGATCAGCTAGTTCCGAAATTCTCCGTGTTTCTTCTCATTTTTGTCCGGGTAGCGTCTTTTTTTGTGACCGTGCCGCTTTTTTCGTATCGGACCATTCCGGCCATACATCGGGTGGGCGTTTCTTTCGTTCTTTCTTGGATGATGTACTATACCATGAATACTGCGCCGATCGCGATAGATGGCGCCTACTTTTTATTAATATTAAAAGAGATGCTTGTCGGTCTGTTGATTGGATTTACAGCTGCGTTGGTGATGGCGGCGGTTCAAGTAGCCGGAGCTCTCATTGATTTTCAGATGGGGTTTACCATTGCCAATGTCATTGATCCTCACACAGGAATGCAAAGTCCGATCATGGGACAATATTTTTACATGTTTGCTCTGCTTTTTTTGCTTTCTGTAAACGGGCATCATCTTCTCTTGGACGGAATTTATTACAGTTATCAGCTCATACCGCTGGAACAAGGGAAGTTTTCGCTTGGCAGCAGCTCTTTTGCGCAGTATATGATTCATGCTTTCCAATCCATGTTTGTCATCGCCTTTCAAATGGCCGTTCCGGTGGTTGCATCCCTATTTCTAGTCGACGTCGCGTTGGGGATTATTGCCCGCACCGTTCCGCAGATGAATATTTTTGTTGTCGGATTTCCTGTGAAGATTGCCGTGGCTTTTATTGTCATGATCGTGGTGATGAGTGCCATTTTCGCGGTGGTGCAACATTTATTTGAAATGATGCTATACGCGATGAGAGATGTGATGAAAATCATCGGAGGGACGTAAAGTGAGATTATTGACCGTTGATTTGCAGTTTTTTGCGGGGGAGAAAACGGAAAAAGCCACACCCAAAAGAAGGGAAGAAGCGAAGAAGAAAGGTCAAGTGGCAAAAAGCCAAGAGGTCGTTACGGCAATCAATCTGTTGGCTGTTTTTTCCTCGCTCTATTTTGCTTCTTCTTTTCTTGGCAATATTGTGAGGCGGCTCTTTTCACGTTCTTTTCAAGATTATATGCTCATGCCTATTACGGAAGGAAACTTAAAATCCATCGTTTTAGATGTATTGAAAGATTTTGCATATATGGTCGGCCCTTTTCTGTTTGTCGCTTTAGTGGGAAGTTTAGCCGCCAATTATCTGCAAGTTGGGTTTTTGTTTACGACGGAGACGTTGGTTCCCAAGCTGGAAAAAATCGATCCTATGAAAGGATTTCAAAGGATTTTTTCGATTAAGGCACTAGTAGAGTTACTGAAGTCCATTTTAAAAGTTTCCATTGTCGGAACCGTGACCTTTGTGATTTTGTGGATGAATATGGACAGAGTACTTGGCCTGTCTTTTGAATCATTGTCCGATTCATTGAAAACGGTAGGAACGTTAACGGTGCAAATGGGAATTTCTGCTTCGATCGCTCTGTTGTTTTTGGCCTTGTTTGATTATCTTTATCAGAAATACGATTTTGAAAAAAGCATCCGAATGTCAAAGCAAGACATTAAAGATGAATATAAAAACTCAGAAGGCGACCCGCAAATCAAATCACGGATTAAGCAAAGACAACGGGAAATGGCGATGAGAAGAATGATGCAAGAAGTGCCTAACGCAGACGTCGTAATCACAAACCCAACTCATTTTGCCGTTGCGCTGAAATATGAAGAGGAGAAAATGGATGCGCCGGTTGTAGTCGCTAAAGGGGCAGATTATTTGGCGCAAAAGATTAAGGCCATCGCCAAAGAGAATCATGTTGAAACGGTTGAAAACCGTCCGTTGGCAAGGGCTCTGTACACCCAGGTGGAAATTGGAGAGAGGATACCGGAAGAATTTTTCAAAGCGGTCGCTGAAATTTTGGCGTATGTGTACCGATTAAAAAATAAAGTGTAGGTCTTATTGAAAGTTGGGAGAGAACATCATGAAGGTAAGAGATTTTTCGGTGTTACTGGGAGTCATTTTAATCGTCGCAATGCTTATTATTCCTTTTCCTTCATGGCTATTAAGCATTTTGATTATCCTGAACATATCTCTTGCGTTATTGGTGCTGTTAACAACCATGAATATGAAAGAAGCGCTCCAATTTTCCGTATTTCCGTCTTTGCTGCTTCTATTAACCTTATTCCGATTAGGTTTAAACGTGTCGACAACGCGTTCTATTTTGAGTAAAGGGGAGGCAGGAGGCGTTGTCGAAACGTTTGGAACGTTTGTTGTCGGCGGAAATTTGGTTGTTGGTTTAGTCGTGTTCCTCATATTAATCATTATTCAGTTTGTTGTCATCACGAGAGGAGCAGAACGCGTTTCTGAAGTGGCAGCACGTTTTACTTTAGATGCTATGCCGGGTAAACAGATGGCCATTGACGCAGATTTAAATGCAGGAATGATATCGGAGCAGGAAGCGCGGGAACGACGTGAAAATATTTCACGGGAAGCAGATTTTTACGGAGCGATGGATGGTGCGACTAAATTTGTAAAAGGCGATGCGATCGCCGGTATTATTATCGTCATCATCAACTTGATTTTTGGAATGGTCATTGGCATGGTCCAGCAAGGTATGGGGTTTCAAGATGCGGCCAGCCATTATTCATTGTTGACAGTGGGGGACGGAATTGTCAGCCAGATACCGGCATTATTAATTTCCACCGCTACTGGCATCATTGTCACTCGAACCGCTTCAAACAGCAATCTTGGCGAAGATGTAATGTCTCAATTGTTATCCTATCCTAAAATGTTATATGTTACGGCCGGTACCATTTTTTTGCTTGGAATTGCCACGCCTATTAATGATTTGCTGACGATTCCGGTTGCGGCGCTGCTTGCGATCGGAGGATATAGGCTTCAAAAAGTCCCGGATGAGCCGGTGGAAACGGAAGAGGTTCAAGAAGAGAACGAAGCAGAAGAATTGCGGCGGCCCGAAAATGTCGTCAATTTATTAAATATTGACCCGATTGAATTTGAATTTGGCTATGGACTTATCCCTCTTGCCGATGCAAACCAAGGCGGCGACTTGCTTGATCGGATTGTGATGATCCGAAGACAGCTGGCCATGGAATTAGGGATTATTCTTCCGGTTGTGCGCATCAGAGATAATATTCAATTAGCCCCGAATGAATACAGAATTAAAATTAAAGGAAATGAAGTGGCCAAAGGAGAGTTGTTTCTTGATCACTATTTGGCCATGAATTCCGGCGAAGAAGAGGATTCGATTGAAGGAATTGATACGATTGAGCCCTCATTCGGTCTTCCTGCCAAATGGATTACGGAAGAAGTAAAAGATCAAGCAGAAATGCTGGGCTATACTGTCGTCGACCCACCGAGTGTTGTTTCCACTCATTTAACGGAAGTATTGAAAGCAAATGCCCATGATTTGCTCGGAAGACAAGAAACTCAGCAATTGATTGACCATATGAAAGAAACGTATCCTGTTCTTGTTGAAGAAGTAACACCGAATCCTTTATCCGTTGGAGACATACAAAAAGTGTTGGCAAAACTGTTAAAAGAAAATATTTCGATACGCAATCTGCCGATCATTTTTGAAACGCTAGCCGATTACGGCAAATTAACATCCGACACCGATTTGTTAACCGAGTATGTTCGTCAAGCTTTATCACGACAAATTACCAATCAATATGCCGATGAAGGAACCATCAAAGTGATCACTTTGTCAGCGCAGGTGGAAAAATTGATCGCTGATAGTGTACAACAAACAGAGCATGGAAATTATTTATCGATCGACCCGGTCAATTCGCAAAAATTAATAGAAGCCGTTTCAAAAAAAGTAGAAGAAGTTTCTATCATGCAGCAAATGCCGGTCATTTTATGTTCTCCGGCAATTCGAATGTTTGTAAGGCAGCTGTTGGAAAGATATTTTCCACGATTACCGATCCTATCTTTCAACGAACTTGAACCAAATGTGGAAGTACAAAGCGTCGGGGTGGTGACCATCGAATGAAAGTGAAGAAATTTATAGCCCCTTCCATGCCGGAAGCCATGAAAAAAATTAGAAAGGAGTTAGGCGAGCACGCTGTTATTCTGAATTCCAAGATTACGTACGGTGGAGGCTTTCTCGGTTTTTTTAAAAAGAAACAATTTGAAGTGATTGCCGCTGTGGATCCTGAACTGGAAATGATGGAAAGGATGGAAGCGGAACAGCCGAAAATGCCTCTCCATGTTTCAGAACGGCAAAAGCAAGCTGACCACGGCGAAAATCAACAGCTCAAACAGGAATTAGAAGAATTAAAGTCGATGATCGCTCTTTTGACATCAAAAGAGGATCGTTCCAAATACCCGGAAATGATTCATTCCATTCTGTCAGAATTGGAGCAAAAAGAAATCGGAACCGACCATGTGCGAACCATCGGGGACGAGCTATATGCGTTTTATATTGAATCCAAGGGCGAAGTGAGCGAAACAGAAATACGCAAACGAGCCATTGATTACTTAAAAAGAAAACTTCAATCAGTTCAAACCGACAACCCGCTATTTGCTAAAAAATATATCAATGTTGTCGGGCCGACCGGCGTGGGAAAAACGACTACTTTGGCGAAATTGGCGGCAAAAGCAGTGCTGGAATACAAGAAAAAAATCGCTTTTATCACCACGGATACTTTCCGAATTGCCGCGATTGAACAATTAAAAACTTATGCCAATTTACTGAACGTGCCTGTAGAGGTTGTTTATAATTCTGCTGATTTTGAAAAGGCGACGCAAAAATTTTTGGATTATGACCTCGTTTTGATTGACACGGCGGGACGTAATTATCGGGAAAATCAGTATATCGACCAATTAAAAGAAATCATTCCGGTCCGTGAAGAGATGGAGACATATCTTGTGCTGGCTCTTACGTCCAAAGCAGAAGATTTGGAAGAAATAATAGAAAAATTTCAAGACCTTCCATTTGATCAATTTATTTTTACGAAATTAGATGAAACAAAGCGAAAAGGCTCATTGTTCAATCTTGTTTGCAAGTACAGGAAAAAAGTAGGATTCCTGGCGAATGGACAAAACGTCCCGGACGATTTATTGACTGGCAATCCTGAAATCATTTTGAAAGAAATATTGAGGGAGTAAGCATATGAAAGACCAAGCAGAAGGATTAAGGCTGAAATTGAGAGAGTTGCATCAGTCACCTGCTAAAACGGCTGCCGTGATCAGCGGTAAAGGGGGCGTGGGAAAGTCCAATATTTCTGTGAACATAGCTGTCATTTTGGCGCAGTTAGGAAAAAAAGTTTTATTGTTTGATTTGGATATTGGCATGGCGAATATTCATATTTTATCAGGTATTAGTGCGGATCGCTCGATTGTAGATTTTATAGAAAACGGATATGAATTGAAGGATCTGATCATTTCCGGTCCGGGGGGCTTTTCCTACATATTCGGCGGTTCTGGTCTTGGGCGTCTTCTTGAATGGTCTGAGAATGATTTTCAACGTTGTATCGAGTCCGTAGCAAAATTGCAGTGGGAATATGATTATATTTTGTTTGATATGGGGGCCGGAGCATCAAAAGAAAGCTTGGAGCTGTTGATGTCTGTTGATGATTTATTGGTGATCACGACCCCTGAACCGACTGCTGTGACAGACGCGTATTCCATGATGAAATATATTCAAATGAGAGATCAAGACAAACATTTTTATTTGATTTGCAATCGTGCTGAATCCAATCAAGAAGGACAAGTCACGCTCGAACGTATATCGATGGCCATGGAGAAATTTTTGCATAAAGAGGTTTCAAAACTTGGAATATTGCCTGAAGATAAAATCGTAAAGAATGCAGTCGCAAGCCAGACACCTTTCTTTTTATACACCTGAATCCGTGACAAAACATCTTTACAATGGTCGCAAACCGTTGATACGATAAGGGAAAACGACGTTGACGATTTTTCATCAAGTAGGTGATGTGATGAAAGATTTCCCGATTCGGTTTGTATTGACAGATGAAGCGATTACCCCAAGTGCTGGGCTTGCTCTCGTTGGCTACTTACTCCATCGAACGAAACTGGATAAACGGGTAAACGCACTTCGGCTTCCAACGGTTCGTCGAGAAGTGCACATTTCCCATAGCGATGTCATTCGCTCGATGATTGGCTTGCTTGCCACAGGAAAAACGGATTTCGATCATATCGAAGCGTATCGTCAGGACGATATCTTTTCGGCATCGATGGGGATTCAGCACGTGCCTTCCTCTCCAACCTTGCGACAACGACTCGATCAGCTCGCTTGTCTTCCGATGACCGAAACGATTCTTTGGGAGGAGTCCATACGTCTGTTGATTCAACGACATGCCACTTTGTCCCCTTGTTGGACCAAAGGAAAGACGACATGGCTTCCCCTTGATATAGATGGTTCCCCATTTGACAACTCCGATACGAAAAAAGAAGGAGTCAGTCGAACGTATAAAGGATTTGACGGTTTTACACCGTTGTTTGCGTATGCAGGGAAGGAAGGGTATCTCGTTCATGCCGAGTTGCGTCCAGGGAAACAACATGTGCAAGACAACATGCCCTCGTTTTTAGTCACCGCTATCCGTCGAGCTCGTCAACTGACTTCATCTCGTCTGCTTGTTCGCATGGATGCAGGAAACGATGCAGAAGCGAATGTGCACGTATGCCTAAAGGAAGACGTGGACTTTGTCATCAAGCGAAACTTACGCCGAGAATCGAAAGCGCTTTGGTTCCAGATCGCTTCGCAAAAGGGCAAACGTGTCGATGATGGACAAAGCGAAGGAGTACAAACCTATGAGCTATGCCTTCCACAGAAGGCAGCGATCGATGGAAACACGTATACGTACGTTCAAGTCACCCAAGTGACGGAACGGACGATGGAACGCAATGGACAGCTGATGCTCGTTCCTGATTATGAAGTGGAAAGCTATTGGGTGCGGCTCAAAGGATACGAGCATGTTCGAATGAGCGATGTGCTCGCGTTGTATCATGACCATGCGACATGCGAACAGTTTCATAGCGAACTGAAGAGCGACTTAGATTTAGAGCGGCTTCCATCTGGGAAGATGAAAACGAATGCGCTCGTGTTGGTCATGGGAGCCTTCGTTTACAATCTTCTTCGTCTGATTGGACAAGATCTATTAAGCGATCCGAGACATCCGTTGCACCACAAAGTGAAACGCCGCCGCATCAAGACGATTATTCAGACGGTGATCACGATGGCAGGGCGACTCGTCCGTCGATCACGACAGATCTGGATGAAACTGACGCGAAGGAGTGGCTATAGCGAGCCCCTACTGAACGTCTATCAGAAATGGAGAGAGGTAAGATAACGAACGAATGTTCGGGCACTAATGTCCAACGTCACTCCCTGTGCTTTTTTGTCTATTTTTTTGGTTCGTATACCTAAAAAAGAGATTTGTTCCATTTTCGGAAATAGAGATGACATAGGTCATAAGCATAAAAAGGGTTTTATGGATTATCAATCCATCAAAATTACAACAAAATCAAAGTCGATTTCAATTCATCACGGATTCAGGATACAATCCTTATTCCAGTATTTCCCGCTCATTAAAATCGATCGTGGAAATTTATTTGTCCCAATCGAACGCAATGGGAACCATCCAAAAGGGTCGTTTTATTGGGAAGCTTCGCCAGTTTTTTCTGAAAGGCAGTGTTGGAGATGGGTAAAAAGAAAGTACTCATAGTAGATGATTCGGCATTCATGAGAAAAATGATCTCGGACTTTGTTTCCGAACATCCTGAATTGGAAGTGGTCGGGACAGCTAGAAATGGAAAAGATGCCATAGAAAAAGTGAAGACGTTATGTCCGGATGTCGTTACGATGGACATTGAAATGCCAGTCATGAACGGACTCGAGGCGCTAAAATGGATCATTAGCCAATATCAGCTGCCGGTTGTAATGCTGTCGAGTACGACGAAGGAAGGAACAGAAAATGCGATTAAAGCTCTTGAAAATGGAGCTTTTGATTTTGTGGCAAAGCCGTCCGGACCGATTTCGCTGGATCTGGATAAGGTAAAAAATGAATTGATCTCGAAACTTTTACTGGCTTCAAAGGTAAAAAAGGGAATGAAAAGCAACGTGCGGGTCCATACAGACGAGATGGATCGCGGCCTAATGACGTCCAATAGGGAGTCGGAGTTAAACCATTGGAGTACGAAAGAATATGCAAAAAGTTTAGTGCTTATTGGCACTTCCACCGGTGGACCGAGAGCGCTTCAAGAAGTGCTGCCGCAACTGCCAAAGGAAATTGGAGCGCCTATTCTAATCGTTCAACACATGCCTCCAGGATTTACAAAATCCTTGGCTGATCGTTTGAATCAACTGTCACGCATCTACGTTAAAGAAGCGGAAGACGGTGAGCTGTTGAAAAAAGGAGTCGCCTATATTGCCCCCGGGAATTTTCATATGAAAATCAAGGAGGTAGGAAGGTCTCTTGCCATCTCGCTTGATCAATCTCCCCGAATGAATGGTCACAAGCCTTCTGTAGATGTTCTTTTTGAGTCAGCTAGCAAATTGGAATTTTATAAAAAAATTGCCGTTATTTTAACTGGAATGGGTTCAGATGGGACTTATGGTCTGATAAAATTAAAAGAAAAAGGCAATGTACATACCATAGCTGAGTCTAAAGACTCATGCGTTGTATTTGGAATGCCAAAATCTGCAATTGAAGCGAATGTCATTGATGAAGTGAAACCGATTCAAGATATCGCTCAATCAATCTTAAAATATTTGCCTTAGGAAGAGGTGGAACAGATGGAAACGACTCAATATCTTGAAATATTCATAGAAGAAAGCAAAGAGCATTTGCAAGCTATTAATGAAAATCTTCTTGAGCTTGAAAAAAACCCGGAAGATATGGAGATCGTCAATGAGGTATTCCGGTCTGCCCATACTTTAAAGGGAATGTCCGCCACAATGGGATTTGAAGATTTAGCAAACCTCACTCATAAAATGGAAAATGTTCTGGATGCCATCCGCAACCATAAAATAAAAGTTACACCAGACGTATTAGATGTTGTCTTTGCTTCGGTGGATGATTTGGAGGCCATGATTCAAGATATTGCTTCTGGTGGAGATGGCAAAAGAAATGTAGAGGAGATAGTGGCACGGCTTAAAGCGATTGAAAGCGGATCGAACGTCGAAAAGAAGGAGAAAAGTGAAGTACGGGAGCCAAGCCATTCAAGTGAAGGGAATTCTGTGCAATATGACGAATTTGAAACAACCGTTATTCAGCAGTCAAAAGAACAAGGATTTTCCTGTTACGAAGTGATCGTTACATTAAAGGAAGACTGTCTGTTAAAAGCGGCACGGGTTTATATGATTTTTGAAGTTCTTGAAAAATGCGGAGAGATCATTAAATCTGTTCCAGCAGTAGAAGAGTTGGAAGAAGAGCATTTTGATTATCGATTTACGGTAACGATTGTGACGAAAGACGAAGCTTCTGAGATTGAAAAGAAAGTGATGAAAGTTTCAGAAGTAGAAAAAGTGGTCGTTCAGCCTTTTGCAGATTCTCCAAAACAAGCCAGCGACCATTCAAAAGAAACAGATCATTCCGACAAGGAGGAAAAGAAAAAGGCCTCTGCAGAAAAAAACGCGAAAGATCATCAAGCAGATGGAGGCAAACAAAGAAAATCCAAAAATGTTTCCAATAAAACGATTCGTGTCAACATCGAACGTTTGGACAGCTTGATGAATTTATTTGAAGAACTGGTGATTGACCGCGGACGACTTGAGCAAATCTCCCGTGAGTTAAATCACCCTGAATTGACTGAAACAGTGGAACGGATGTCCAGAATTTCCGGAGACTTGCAAAATATTATTTTAAATATGCGGATGATTCCGGTTGAAACGGTATTTAATCGTTTCCCGCGGATGGTTCGTCAACTAGCCCGCGAATTAGATAAACAAATTAATTTAGAAATCATCGGGGCGGAAACGGAGCTGGACCGGACGGTTATAGATGAAATCGGTGATCCGCTTGTCCACTTGCTCAGAAATGCTGTTGATCATGGAATTGAAACGAAAGAAGAAAGAAAAGCGAAGGGGAAACCGATAGAAGGTACAGTAAAGTTAAAAGCCTATACAAGCGGAAACCATGTTTTCATTGAAGTGGAGGATGATGGAGCGGGAATCAACCGTGAGAAAGTATTAAAAAAAGCCATTGATAAAGGAATTGTATCTCAAGAGGAAGCGGAGAAATTAACGGACAGTGAAGTATTTGGCCTCATTATGGAATCCGGTTTTTCGACAGCCGACCGTATTACGGATATTTCCGGAAGAGGTGTGGGACTTGATGTAGTCAAGGCGACGATTGAATCGATTGGCGGATCCATCAATATCAACTCAGTTGAAGGCAAAGGTTCCGTCTTTTCTATTCAGCTGCCGCTGACACTCTCTATTATTTCAGTCATGCTGATCGAAGTAGGAAATGAAAAATATGCCATCCCGTTATCCTCCATCATCGAAACAGCCATTATCAAAAAAGAAGACATCTTAAGTGCGCATAGTAAAAAAGTCATTGATTTTAGAGGGAAAGTCGTGCCTCTTCTCTTTTTGGAAAAGCTCTTCGAGGTACCGAAAGAAGAGGCGGAAGATGATTACTTGTCAGTTGTCATCGTCCGAAAAGGCGACAAAATGGCGGCATTGGTCGTGGATTCTTTTATTGGGCAGCAAGAAGTGGTATTGAAAAGTCTCGGGAATTATCTAACGAACGTATTTGCCATATCCGGAGCGACTATTTTAGGAGACGGTCAAGTAGCATTAATCATTGATTGTAACGCACTGATCAAATAGGGAAGGGGAGAGAAAAAATGAGCAAAATATCAGCACCTTCTGTTTTGAAGGTTATTGCCTTTCAACTAGGCGACAACGAATATGCGCTGCCAATCCATCAAGTCCAATCCATCGAAAGATTGATGCCTATTACTCGAGTCCCTAAGACGGTCCCGTTTATCAAAGGTGTGATCAATTTAAGGGGAGTGGTCACCCCGATCATTGATTTAAGAACACGATTTGGGCTTCCCGAAAAAGAGTTTGATGATGGTACAAGAATTATTGTTGCGACGCTTAATGAAATGGAAGTAGGGTTCATTGTGGACGGAGCGAATGATGTGTTAGATATTTCCGAAGAGTTCATCGAACCCCAGCCTGAAATGGTAGGGGAAATTGAAGCAGAATATATCACGGGTGTTGCCAAATGGGAAAAAAGGCTTCTTATTTTATTAAGTCTTGAAAAAATTCTAGAAAAATAAGGATGAAAGCTGATGAGTTACTTAGATCGGATACAAAACGCTCATTTAGACACGTTCAAGGAAATTGGAAATATCGGGGCGGGCCATGCAGCCACTGCTTTGTCCACTTTGATGAATAAAAAAATAAATATGGTGGTTCCCACTGTACAAATTCTTCACTTTAATGAAGTGATGGAAATGGCGGGCGGACCGGACAACATTGTAGCAAGCGTTTTTTTGCGGATTGAAGGAGATATTGAAGGAAGCATGTTTTTCGTCCTCCAGCTGGAACAGGCAGCACTTTTTATACAAAAGCTGACTGGCGACCAATCTTTTTCTTTTGACCATCCGCCCTATTCGGAAATGGCATTATCGGCGCTTCAAGAATTAGGAAATATTTTGTCCGGTTCGTATTTGTCTGCTTTGGGAGATTTTACGGGTCTGCATGTTTTTCCGTCCGTACCCGCCTTGGCCATTGATATGGTGGGAGCCGTAATGAGTGATGGATTGTTTGAAATATCCCAATACAGCGATTATGCCATTTTTATTGACACGACTTTGAAAGAAGCAGATGGAAAAGCCTCTGATTCCGTGAAAGGACATTTTTTTCTCTTGCCTGACCCGAATTCCTTTTGGAAAGTTTTGGATGCATTGGGAGTGCCGCTAGATGAATGAGACGGTAAAAGTCATTAAAGTAGGTATCGCTGATTTAAATGTGGTGCGCCCACCCGATCGAATTCGAACGGCTGGTTTAGGTTCTTGCGTTGGAATTGTCATATTTGATGAAAAAACAAAAATTGGCGGGTTGGCTCATATTATGCTGCCGGATTCTTCGCTTGCCAAGACGGAAACATTCAATAAAGCCAAATTTGCTGATACAGCTATTCCCCAATTAACGGATATGTTAATCAACGAAGGTGCGCTGCGTAAACGATTAAAAGCAAAAATTGCCGGAGGAGCACAAATGTTCCAATTCTCGTCCAAAAATGAAATAATGAGAATCGGACCGAGAAATGTCGAGGCAGTGAAAAAACAATTGAACAGAGAACATATTCCCATCGTAGCCGAGGACGTTGGCGGAAACAGTGGAAGAACCATTGAGTTTGATCCTTCCACTGGCCTTTTGGAAATCAGAACCGTGAATAAAGGCGTGTCCATCATTTAACATTTTTCGAAAGAAGCCCGTCTTTAAGCGAAGTGTAGGGGCGACGAAAGGGTTCGTTATTTTAGATGTGTGTGACGGGAAAAGGAAACTTCTGATCGAAAAAATAGTAGAATACTAGATGTATTATCATTTCGTATACTCGGATACTGTCTCAAAGAGCAATAGACGATTTTGCATTCGCTTCGCTCGACTGTTGTTTGTTTCGAAATCACATCCGTCGCAATAAAGATCATCTATTTTCTGCTATTTTTACCGCATTCATTCAGGCAAACAAATGATGGTTGTACGAAACCGAATATCAGCCTCGCTATGAATCACAAACTTCCCTGGGAAACATTCGAGGAGGAGAATCATGATAGATGTACAACTTGTAGAGGAGAAAAAATGGTGGGATTTATGGCTTACATCAAGAGATCCGGATGCCGGGGATTTGCTTGTCAAACGATATACTCCGCTTGTCAGTTATCATGTTCAGCGCCTCTCTGTTCACATGCCGAAAAATGTAAGCCGGGATGAACTCAAAAGCCTCGGATTTTTAGGCTTGGTGGATGCGTTGACAAAATTTGATCCGTCCAGAGATTTAAAGTTTGATACATACGCTTCTTTTCGTATTAGAGGAGCGATATTAGATGGGCTCAGAAAAGAGGACTGGCTTCCAAGAGGGACGAGGGAAAAAGCGAAAAAAATCGAAGCCAAAATCGAAGAATTAGAGCAGCAATTTTTAAGACATGTCACAGCGGAAGAAGTCGCAAACGAACTAGACATGAGCGAAGAGGAACTTCAACAAATCATGGCAGAATATTATACGGCCAACATATTATCGATGGACGATCAAATAAAAGATCAAGAGGAAATGGATGGAAAAGGCTACGATATCAAAGATGACCGAATCTCTACTCCTGAAGAAGAGGTTGTCAAAGAGGAGTTAATCCAAGAGTTATCCCGTGAAATTGCGGGATTGTCTGAGAAAGAAAAATTAGTGCTGAGCCTATTTTATCAGGAGGAGTTAACATTGACTGAAATTGGAGAGATTCTGAATCTTTCCACTTCACGAATTTCACAGATCCATTCGAAAGCTCTTTTTAAATTGCGGAACAAGCTAAAAAAAGTCAGCGGCATCCCTTTTCGCTGCTAAAAGAATTGAAATTCAGGTGGGAATCATGGTGTCAACTTTTTTGTTTTTCATATCCATTATTTTTAATGTCATCACACTGTTTGCTGTTGTGCTCCTTTACATGAGACAAAACCGCCTTTTCGGATTAAAAGAGGAGCAAGAAAAAATGATTCAAGATACGGAAGAAATGTTATCAACCTATCTTCTTCAAATGAAAGATGAAAATGAAGCATTTCTGAAAAAAATATCGTCCATAGAGGCCAAACAGCCGCATCATAAGCATAAAAAGGAAAGTTTCGAGATTCAGTCGAAACAGGATGAACGGAAATGGACCCAGTCCAAACAGCCTATCGTTTCGAAAAAAGAAGCGTTGAAAAAATACCAGCAAGAACCGTCGGTCGTTGGGCCTAAAGAATCCAAAACGGAGATGGACATATTGGATTGGACGGAAGACGACTTATATGAAAATGTATTGTTTTTACAAAAAAAGGGTTTAACGATTGAAGAAATTGCGCATAAATTAAATAAAGGTACAACAGAAATACAACTGCTTTTAAAATTTCGAACAAATGGGCAATGATAAGCTTGATAGTTAGATTTGATTATGATATAGTAACTTTTGGTGTGAATACACACGTTCTCGGATTTAATCAGAGGGTGCTGATTTTTGTCAGTCTCTGTTTAAATATGAAGAGGACGGAGGATAATAACCCATAGGAGGAAAGAAAAAATGTCTGTTATTTCTATGAAACAATTATTAGAAGCAGGTGTGCATTTTGGACACCAAACACGCCGTTGGAATCCGAAAATGAAAAAATACATTTTCCAAGAACGCAACGGCATCTATATTATCGATCTTCAAAAAACCGTGAAGAAAGTAGAAGAAGCTTATCAATTCGTTAAAGAATTGGCTGCTAACGGCGGAAAAGTTCTTTTTGTTGGTACGAAAAAACAAGCACAAGAATCCGTAAAAGAAGAAGCAGAGCGTTCCGGGATGTATTATGTAAATCATCGTTGGCTCGGTGGAACGTTAACCAACTTCCAAACGATTCAAAAACGTGTTCAACGTCTGAAAGACATCGAAAGAATGGAAGAAGACGGCACATTCGATGTATTGCCTAAAAAAGAAGTCGTTCAGCTGAAAAAAGAACATGAACGCCTTGTGAAATTTCTTGGCGGCATTAAAGATATGAAAGAACTTCCTGACGCTTTGTTTGTGATCGATCCACGCAAAGAACGTATCGCAGTAGCAGAAGCACGGAAATTGAATATTCCGATTATCGGTATTGTTGATACGAACTGTGATCCGGATGAAATTGATTATGTCATTCCTGCGAATGACGATGCGATTCGCGCTGTTAAACTTCTGACTTCAAAAATGGCGGATGCTATTTTAGAAGCTAAACAAGGTGAAGAAACAGCTGAAGTTTCTGAAACGGCAGAAGTTGCTGCTGAATAAGCTCCAGCGCCAATCAAGATAAAAATGAAAAGGTGATAAGAGGGAAGGCCCTTATCACCTTTTTTTAAGAAATTTTACGGTGAAATCAAAAGCTGAATGGCTGTTTCGGCTATTGCGGCTTAGTACATATATTCTTAAGGAGGAAAAAAAGATGGCAATTACTGCGCAAATGGTAAAAGAATTACGTGAAAAAACGGGCGCCGGCATGATGGATTGCAAAAAAGCGCTGACAGAAACGAATGGCGATATGGAAAAAGCGATCGATTTTCTTCGTGAAAAAGGAATGGCCAAAGCTGCCAAAAAAGCTGACCGCGTAGCAGCTGAAGGAACAACTTATCTGTTAAGCGAAGGAAATAAAGCCGTTATTTTAGAAGTCAACTCCGAAACAGATTTCGTGGCTAAAAACGAAAGCTTCCAAAATCTCGTAAGAGAATTGGCTCAACATATTTTGAAAAATGAACCAAAAACTGTCGAAGAAGCTCTTGACCAAACGATGGAAAATGGCGCAAAAGTAAGTGAATACATCAATGAAGCCATCGCTAAAATCGGTGAAAAATTAACTCTTCGCCGTTTCGAAGTGAAGACGAAAGGCGAAAATGAAGTTTTTGGTGAATATTTGCATATGGGTGGACGAATCGGCGTTCTTGCGCTCTTAAGTGGAACGACGGATGAAAGTGTAGCAAAAGATGTAGCTATGCATGCTGCTGCCTTGAATCCAAAATACGTTTCTCGCGACCAAGTGCCGCAAGAAGAAGTAGAGCACGAACGTCAAGTTTTAAAACAGCAAGCTCTCAATGAAGGAAAACCTGAAAAAATTGTTGAAAAAATGGTTGAAGGACGTCTTAACAAATTCTTCGAAGAAATTTGTCTGCTTGAACAATCCTTTGTTAAAAACCCTGATCAAAAAGTTCGCCAATTCGTTGAATCTAAAGGTGCAACTGTCAAAGATTTTGTGCGTTTCGAAGTAGGAGAAGGAATTGAAAAACGCCAAGAAAACTTCGCTGAAGAAGTAATGAATCAAATGAAAAAATAATTTCGAACTTTCCAAGAATATCTGAGTGAGAAGATACTCACTATGCCTTATTTGAAAACAAGATGAATGTTTTTTGTTCTCGGAAATCGAGGGAATAGAGGGAACACAATGTGTTCCCTTTTTTTCAGAATGACATGACATTAAATAAGAGGGTACACAGCTAAACGAAAAAACTAGTGATTTACATACGGAGGTTCTTATGAGCGTTCCAAAATATAAACGTGTTGTATTAAAATTAAGCGGTGAAGCGCTGGCTGGAGATCGGGGCTTTGGCATTCACCCGGAAGTCGTGAAATCCATTGCGGAACAAGTGAAAGAAATTGCTGAACTTGGTGTCGAAGTGGCAGTAGTCGTTGGGGGAGGAAATATTTGGCGCGGGAAAACCGGTAGCGAAATGGGAATGGATCGTGCCACCGCTGATTATATGGGAATGTTGGCAACGGTTATGAATTCAATGGCGCTTCAAGACAGCTTAGAGCAGCTTGGAATTGAAACTCGTGTACAAACTTCCATTGAAATGAGACAGGTGGCGGAACCTTATATAAGAAGAAGAGCCATTCGCCATTTGGAAAAGAAACGGGTTGTGATTTTTGCCGCCGGCACCGGAAACCCTTATTTCTCTACGGATACGACGGCTGCGTTGCGTGCGGCGGAAATTGAAGCAGAAGTCATCTTAATGGCCAAAAATAATGTGGATGGTGTTTACTCTGCAGATCCAAAAGTAGATAAATCGGCTGTGAAATACGATCAGATTTCCTATCTGGATATGTTAAAAGAAGGTCTGGCCGTAATGGACTCCACTGCTTCCTCGTTATGTATGGACAATGATATACCGCTCATTGTATTCTCTATTATGGAAAAAGGCAATATTAAAAAGGCTGTTTTAGGAGAATCCATTGGAACGATGATAAGGGGGAAAGCCGAATGACAAAACAAGTGATTGAGCAAGCGAAAGACAAAATGTCAAAAGCAATTCAAGCTTTATCCAGGGAATTGGCGACGATTCGGGCAGGGCGTGCAAACGCATCGCTGCTTGATAAAGTAGTAGTGGATTACTATGGAGCACCTACACCGGTGAATCAACTGGCATCAATTTCAGTTCCGGAGGCTAGATTGCTCGTCATTCAGCCTTATGACAAATCCGTTGTCGGAGAAGTGGAAAAAGCGATTTTAAAATCGGATCTTGGATTGACGCCTACGAGCGATGGCAGCGTCATTCGCATCACGATTCCGCCGCTTACCGAAGAACGCCGCAAAGAATTAGTGAAATTAGTGCGAAAAGAAGCGGAAGAAGCGAAAGTAGCAGTACGGAATGTTCGCAGGGATGCAAACGAAGATTTGAAAAAATTAGAGAAGAACGGGGAAATTACAGAGGACGATTTACGCGGCTATACAGAAGATGTCCAAAAGATTACCGATGAACATGTGAAAAAGATTGACGACATGGCGAAAAAGAAAGAAAAAGAAATTATGGAAGTTTGATCGTGTGAAAACCCTCTTGCCAAAAGGGGGTTTTTCCGTTATATACATACTTCGTTTTTATTGATGTGTCTATCGCTGGGATGGATTGTGAAATTCCATCGAAAAAATGAGGAAGATCGGTAATTAATAGAGATACTGTCACAAGTTTTTGGTATTATAGATTTGCACCGTGTGAAAAATAAACACCAATGAGCGCTTATCGCGATAAATGATTGGTAAGGATGCGAAGTGGAGGATGTTATATGATTAATAAAAACAAGCTTTGGAAAACCCATAACAATCTCTCACTGGAAGAACGAATGGAGATTGTTAAAAAAGGCCCCATTCCCAGCCACGTCGCCATCATTATGGATGGAAATGGAAGATGGGCGAGAAAACGCGCCTTACCGAGAATTGCCGGTCATCACGAGGGAATGAAAACCGTTCGCAAAATCACTCGGCTCGCCAATCGTTTAGGCGTGAAAGCATTAACCCTTTACGCTTTCTCAACCGAAAATTGGAAACGTCCCAAAAAGGAAGTGGACTATTTAATGAAGCTTCCCCAAGAGTTTCTTGGAACGTTTTTGCCAGAACTGGTTGAAGAAAATGTAAAAGTGCAAATGATGGGCAACCAACAGCAATTGCCTTCCTATACGGTAGATGCCATTAAAAAAGCGATCAATGATACAAAACAGAATAACGGGCTTATTCTCAATTTTGCCTTGAATTATGGAAGCAGAGCAGAAATTATGGAAGCCGTCCATCATGTACTGGAAGACATTAAAAACGGCGTAATGAACGAAAAGCTTTTAAATGAGGAAACTTTTTCCCGCTATTTAATGACGAAACAGCTGCCTGATCCGGATTTGTTGATTCGTACAAGCGGGGAAATCCGTTTAAGCAACTTTATGCTTTGGCAGCTGGCCTACACGGAACTATGGTTTACAGATACTCTTTGGCCGGATTTTTCAGAACACCATTTTCTTGAAGCGGTGGAATCTTATCAAAAACGGTCACGCCGCTTTGGTGGATTAGGATAATGTCCATTTACTAAAGAGGATGATCAAGCAAAGCGGTTTGTAAAGATTCGTGATCATCGATCAAGGAATGAAGATCATAGAAGAGCTTGAAAAAATCATTTGAAATCATTTTAAAAATGGTATTGTCTGAGATAACGTAGAAAGATGAATTCGGTGATAAAGGGATTTTTTTATGAAATAGCTGCGTATGTAATCAAAGTTGGTATGGAGAAAAGTGAGGAGTCAATCGTATGAAACAGCGATTTATAACTGGTGTCATAGCGGCAGCCATCTTTTTGCCTATTGTTCTTTATGGAGGATGGCCGTTTCTAATATTAACGTATTTAATGGCGTCCGTGGGGCTTTATGAAGCACTGAAAATGAAACAAATTCGGCTATTGTCGCTTGAAAGCGTGATCCCTTTCATTATGTTATGGCTATTGCTCATTCCGAATCGGTATGAGAACCTCATAGAAAAATGGGGGTATCATAAGCTTGAACTTTTGCTTTTCTTGGTGTTGATTTATTTAATGTATACAGTCGTTACCAAAAATCGTTTTACATTTGATGATGTGGCGTTTGGAGTTCTTTCCGCACTGTATGTAGGGTTCGGGTTCTATTATTTAATCGAAACGAGAAATGCGGGAGTGGCTTATGTATTTTTGGCGTTGTTTATCATTTGGGCGACTGACATCGGCGCCTATTTAATAGGAAGATCGTTTGGAAAGAAAAAATTGTGGCCTGAAATCAGTCCAAAAAAAACAGTCGAAGGTTTTTTTGGCGGCATTCTTTCCGCCTGTGTAGTCGCTTTTGTCTTTGCGTTCTCGATCCATTTGGAGGTGTCTTTAGCGAAGCTCTTGATAGCGGCTCTCGTGATGGCTGTTTTTGGACAAATTGGCGATTTGGTTGAATCCGCACTGAAGCGGCATTATAATATTAAGGATTCGGGGAATATTTTGCCTGGACATGGCGGAATTTTAGATCGCTGTGACAGCTGGCTGTTTGTTCTGCCGTTGATACATATTTTTCACATCATATAAGACGGCGGAACAATATGAAGGAGATGAGTTTTTTGAAGAACATCAGTCTATTGGGGGCAACCGGTTCTATCGGAAGGCAAACATTGGATATTATCCGGCAGCATTCAGACTATTTCCGATTATCGTCTTTTTCAGCCGGACGAAATATAGAGGAAACGCGAAAAATTATTAAAGAATTTTCTCCAAAGCTTGTGTCCGTATTGGAGAAAGATGATGCTTTAAGGCTGAAAGGAGAATTTCCTTTCGTTCAATTCGTATACGGAGAAAAAGGTTTAACGGAGACAGCCCTTTTTTCTGAATCGGATACGGTTGTCAATGCAGTCATGGGGAGCGTTGGACTGATTCCAACGTTGGAAGCGATCAAAGCGGGGAAAACAATTGCTTTGGCCAATAAGGAAACACTCGTTACAGCTGGCCATTTGGTGATGAGAGCTGCCCAAAAATATCATGTCGATATATTGCCTGTGGACAGCGAACATTCGGCTATTTTCCAATGTCTTCAAGGTGAAAACAGCCAAAATGTTGCTAGGCTCATATTAACGGCTTCAGGAGGAAGTTTTCGTGATCGAACGAGAGAAGAGCTGCGGCACGTTACTCGTGAAGAAGCTTTGAACCATCCGAATTGGTCGATGGGTGCCAAGATCACCATTGATTCGGCTACCATGATGAATAAAGGATTGGAAGTCATTGAAGCACACTGGCTTTTTCAAATGCCATATGAACAAATCGATGTTATACTTCATCGTGAAAGTATTATTCATTCTATGGTAGAATATCAGGACCATTCTGTCATTGCTCAGCTCGGAACTCCTGATATGCGTGTTCCAATTCAATATGCTTTAACTTATCCTGAAAGGCTTCCATTACCTGTTACAAAGCGGCTCAATTTAGCAGCCATTGGGTCTCTTCATTTTGAAGAAGTGGATTTTGACCGTTTTCGTTGTCTTGCATTTGCTTATGAGGCAGGAAAAGCGGGAGGCAGCATGCCTACTGTGTTGAATGCGGCAAACGAAGTGGCAGTAAAAGCCTTTTTGGATGGAAAAATTTCTTTCCTGAAAATTGAAGAATTAATCGGAAAAGCGCTAGAATGGCATACACTAATAAAAGACCCGGATTTAGAATCCATTCAATGCATCGATCGAGAAACACGCCGATTTATCGACTCACTATTATAAAAAGGTGGTTATTCATTTGAGTACAATTTTAGCCTTTGTTGTGATTTTTGGAGCTCTCGTGTTTTTCCATGAATTTGGCCATTTTATTTTTGCTAAAAGAGCAGGTATCCTTTGTCGTGAATTCGCCATTGGATTTGGTCCGAAGATTTTTGCACACAAAAAAGGGGAAACCGTCTATACGATTCGTTTATTGCCGATCGGCGGATATGTCAGAATGGCCGGCGAAGATGCGGAAACGGTTGAATTAAAACCTGGTTATCGCGCCGGTCTCATCCTTAATGACAAAGGAGAAGCGGTGAAAATCATATTAAATCGAAAAGACCGCTATTCGAATGCAAAAGTAGTGGAAGTAGAGTACGCTGACTTGGAAAAAGAGTTGGTGATCCGTGGCTATGAAGACGGCGAAGAAGAGTTAAAAACTTTTCCTGTCCATCGAGAAGCAGTTATCGTTGAAAATGGCATGGAAACGCAAATTGCGCCTTTAGACCGTCAATTTGCTTCCAAGTCTCTTGGCAAAAGAGCGATGACGATTTTTGCCGGACCTATGATGAATTTTGTTTTAGCGTTTATTGCCTTTTTGTTAATTGCCGCCTTGCAAGGAGTTCCAACCAATCAACCTGAATTGGGGAAATTAACGGATAATGGCGCTGCAAAACAAGCTGGTTTAAAAGAAGGCGATGTTGTACTGAGCATAAATGGAAAAGAAACGAACAGCTGGAACGATATTGTGTCCATTATTCAAAAACATCCGGAACAAGAACTTCGTTTCAGCATAGAACGAGGCAAGAAAACGCTGGAAGTTCCTGTAACTCCCGAAGCAAAGAAAATCGATGGGAAAACGATTGGGGTTATTGGCGTTTATAACCCTGTTGAGAAGTCAGTGTTCGGCACTATTACTTATGCGGCTGAAGAAACGTATTCTTGGACCGTTGAGATCTTTCACTTGTTAGGGAAACTTATCACGGGCGGTTTTTCCATTAACATGCTGTCAGGACCTGTTGGTATTTACGCATCCACCGAAACCGTCGCCAAATCAGGAATTATTTATTTGATCAAATGGGCGGGAGTGCTAAGTATTAACATTGGCATTATGAACTTGCTTCCCATTCCGGCGTTGGATGGAGGCCGTTTGATGTTTTTTGCCATTGAAGCGGTTAGAGGAAAACCGATCGATCAACAGAAAGAAGGACTTGTTCATTTTATCGGATTTGCTCTATTAATGCTGCTGATGATTGTGGTAACATGGAATGACATCCAACGATTCTTTTTATAAATCAATGCTTCATAATCGAAATGAAAATTCCTCAAAAGGCGATGAAACGAAAGAATAAGTTTGAAAGTTTATTCACGACCAATAGAAAAATCATGGATGTATGAAAAAATGATCGATCGTTTGTTGCCTGATGAGGAGACTCCCTGCAGGAAGCAGCGATATTTGAAACAAGATAGAAGTATTAGAAATGATGGGGTGCTAAAGATGAGACAAAGTCAAACGCTTATACCAACTATGAGAGAAATTCCTGCTGATGCGGAAACAAAAAGCCATCAGCTTTTACTTAGAGCGGGATTTATCCGCCAAACAGCAAGTGGAATTTATACTTTTTTGCCTTTAGGGAAGAGAGTTTTAAAGAAAGTAGAAGAAATTGTACGTCAAGAAATGGATGCAGCCGGAGCAGTCGAAATGTTGATGCCCAGCCTGCAACAAGCTGAATTATGGCAAGAATCCGGAAGATGGTATACATATGGCCCGGAGCTTATGCGTTTAAAAGATCGGCATGACCGCGAATTCGCACTAGGACCGACTCATGAAGAAGTCGTTACAAGCATTGTTCGTGATGAAATCAAATCATATAAACGCTTGCCGCTCATCGTTTATCAAATTCAAACGAAATTTCGTGATGAAAAGCGTCCTCGTTTTGGACTGCTTCGCGGCAGGGAATTTATCATGAAAGACGCTTATTCTTTTCATTCTAATACACAAAGTTTAGATGAAGTCTATGATCGTATTTTTCAAGCTTATTCTAATATTTTCAGGAGATTAGGATTGAACTTTCGTGCTGTTATTGCCGATTCTGGGGCCATGGGTGGAAAAGATACGCACGAATTTATGGTGCTCTCTGAAATCGGTGAAGACACTATTGCTTACTCCGACTCGTCTGATTATGCAGCAAACATAGAAATGGCGCCGGTAGTGTCTACATACGAAAAACCGGATGAACCGTTAAAAGAAAGGCAGAAAGTTTCCACACCAAATGCCAAAACGATTGAAGAAGTTTCAAAGTTGTTAAACGTAGAAGAAACACGCTGCATTAAAACGCTTCTTTTCAAAGTGGATGATAAGTACGTACTTGTGCTTGTACGTGGAGACCACGAAGTAAATGACGTCAAGGTAAAAAATTATTTTCAGGCAAGTGTAGTGGAATTGGCTAGTCCCGAAGAAGTGAAATCCGTTTTAGGCTGTCCTATTGGTTCACTCGGACCTGTAGAAGTAAAAGAAGGTATTCAAGTGATTGCCGATCATGCAGTCCAAGCTATTGTCAACGGAGTTTGTGGTGCGAATGAAGATGGATGGCATTTTGTCAATGTGAATCCGGAAAGAGATTTTCAAGTGACAGCCTATACAGATTTACGTTTTATTCAAGAAGGCGACCCTTCTCCGGATGGAAAAGGAACGATTCGATTTGCGAAAGGAATTGAAGTCGGCCACGTGTTTAAGCTTGGCACGCGATATAGCGAAGCGATGGGGGCTTACTATTTAGATGAAAACGGAAAATCTCAACCGATGATTATGGGATGCTATGGAATAGGAGTCTCCAGAACGGTTTCAGCTGTGGCAGAACAATTTAATGATGAAAAAGGCTTTATTTGGCCTAAACAAATTGCTCCGTTCGATGTACATTTAATTGCGGTCAATACAAAAGATGAAGTTCAAAGAGAACTGGCGGAACAACTTTATCAATCGCTTCAAAAAGAGCGGTACGAAGTGTTGTTTGATGATCGTCCGGAACGTGCCGGTGTGAAATTTGCCGATGCTGATTTAATCGGGCTTCCTGTTCGTGTAACAGTCGGAAAAAAAGCTTCTGAAGGCATTGTCGAAGTAAAAGTGCGTAAAACACAAGAAACGTTTGAAGTCCCTGCATCTGACATTGTTTCTCAACTTGCATCTATTTTTGAGCGCTTGTAAAAAATCTTTTAGACAAGTCGGTCGATACCTATAAGGTGCCTGAAAGGCGCCTTTTTCTCTTTTGAATGGAATGAATTGGGGAATTTATAGAAAGGAAAGTTTCCTTCTATTGAAAGACTAGTGGTCTTTTTTTAAGATGATAGTAGTATGAAGAAATTTAAACAAATTGGGAGAGGTCACAAATGAATGAAAAGGCCGAAGGGAAAAAGCAACGGTTTCAGCTGCTTCTTGAGCAGTTGAATTTGAAAAATCAAGAGCTTGAAACCTATTTTTACAACGCTGAAATCGATAAATTAACCGTATTGAGGAAAGAAAAAAAGTGGCATTTTCATTTTACGTTTGAGCGAATCATCCCGGCGGCCATTTGGAGACAACTGCAGCAGCAGCTATCCATTGCTTTTCGGGAAATCGCGAATGTCACCTTTTCTGCAAAAGTGCTCGATCCTTCGTTCACAGAAGATTTGATAAGAGGATACTGGCAAGATTGTATTCGAAATATGGATGGAATCTCTCCGCCGGTGAGAAAAATTCTTGAAACCCAGGAACCGGTTCTTCAAGGAAACAAACTGTTGATTCAAGCACCCGGCGAAATGGAAGCTTTGACGATCAAAAGAAAATATGGTTCTTTCATTCAAGCAAACTATCAAAACTATGGATTCCCCCTTTTGCAGGTGGATGTCGAAATCAGTCAGCAGCAAGACATGCAAGAATATGCGCAATTTTTGCAGGAAAAACAAAAAGAAGATGAAGAGAGAGCGAAGCAAGCCATTGCGAAAATGCGGAAACGAGAAGAACGTAAGAATGAAGAGGCCAATGGAAGTGCAGAAGATGATGGTCCGCTAATGATCGGATATGCCATAAAAGATGATGCTGATTTCCGGAAGCTGGAAGATATCGTAGATGAGGAACGTCGAGTTACGATCGAAGGTTATGTGTTTGATGCGGAAACAAAAGAGTTGAGAAGCGGCAGAACACTTCTTACTTTTAAAATCACCGACTACACTAGTTCGATCTTAGTCAAAATGTTTTCAAGAGATAAAGAAGATGCTGCTCTGTTAAACAAGGTGAAAAAAGGGATGTGGCTCAGGGTTCGCGGTTCTGTACAAAACGATACGTTTGT
This sequence comes from Bacillus sp. FSL W8-0102, assembly GCF_038007225.1. Classification (NCBI taxonomy): domain Bacteria; kingdom Bacillati; phylum Bacillota; class Bacilli; order Caryophanales; family Bacillaceae; genus Bacillus; species Bacillus sp. FSL W8-0102. The sequence goes on along the minus strand of NZ_JBBOWT010000001.1, from coordinate 2,217,793 downwards.
CCGCGACCTTGTGATGATCGCCAATGATATTAATGAAGTGAAAGCGGTAGTGCGGGAAGACAAAGCTCCTGAAAATGAAAAGAGAGTGGAACTTCATCTTCATACTCCAATGAGTCAGATGGACGCTGTCACCAGTGTTTCCGACCTAATCGCTCAGGCAAAAAAATGGGGTCATAAAGCGATTGCGGTCACAGACCATGCCGTCGTACAGGCTTTTCCGGAAGCATACAGCGCCAGCAAAAAGCATGGCGTCAAAGTGCTCTACGGATTGGAAGCAAACTTAGTGGATGACGGTGTTCCCATCGCGTACAACGACGCAAATCGCCTGCTTGCTGATGATACATTTGTTGTGTTTGACGTGGAAACGACGGGACTCTCAGCTGTATACGACACCATTATTGAACTGGCTGCCGTGAAAATTCGTGATGGGGAAATTATTGATCGATTTGAACGGTTTGCCAATCCGCATCACCCGTTATCAGCGGAAACGATCGAATTGACGGGAATTACGGATGAAATGCTGGAAAATGCACCAGATGATGAGGTCGTTCTAAAAGAATTTTTTGAATGGGCAGGAGATTCGATTTTAGTAGCCCACAATGCTACATTTGACATGGGATTTTTAAATGTCGGTTTCCAAAAAATTAGTCTGGAACGAGCAAAAAATCCGGTTATCGATACTCTGGAACTTGCCAGATTTCTCTATCCGGAGTTGAAAAATCACCGGTTAAATACGTTGGCAAAACGATTTGATGTAGAATTGACGCAGCATCACAGAGCGATCTATGACGCGGAAGCAACCGGTTATTTGTTGTTGAAAATGCTGAAGGACGCCAAAGAAAAAGGAATTGAATACCATCACCAGTTTAATGAGCATATGGGGGAAGGAGAGGCCTATAAGCGGAGCCGTCCGTTCCATTGCACGCTGCTCGCGCAAAATCAAAAAGGATTAAAAAACTTATTCAAACTGGTGTCGATCGCCCATATCGACTATTACTACCGGGTTCCGCGGATTCCGCGCTCAAAGTTGCAACAATACCGAGAAGGCATCATTGTCGGATCCGGCTGCGATAAAGGCGAAGTATTTGTGGGAATGATGCAAAAAGCTCCTGAAGAAGTAGAGGAGATGGCCCGATTTTATGATTATTTGGAAGTTCATCCAAAACCCGTATATGCTCCGCTTCTTGAACAAGGATTGATCAAGAACGAACAAGACTTAGAGGAAATTATCGCCAATATCGTGAAACTCGGAGAAAAATTGCATATCCCTGTAGTAGCAACCGGGAATGTGCATTATTTGAATCCGACCGATAAAATATATCGCGAAATACTGGTACGGTCACAAAGCGGCGCTAATCCACTGAATCGTTATCAGTTGCCTGAAGTTCATTTTCGGACGACGGATGAAATGCTTGAAGAATTTTCCTTTTTAGGGGAAGAAAAAGCGAAAGAAATCGTAGTGGAAAACACCAATAAAATTGCTGATTTGATTGAAGAAGTGAAGCCGATTAAAGATGAACTGTACACACCGAAAATCGAGGGAGCAGAAGAAGAAATTCGGCGAATGAGCTATGATCGGGCAAAACAAATTTACGGTGATCCACTTCCGGAAATAGTGGAAGCTCGTTTGGAAAAAGAATTGCAAAGTATTATCGGACACGGATTTGCCGTTATTTATTTAATTTCCCATAAACTCGTAAAAAAATCGCTGGACGACGGCTATCTTGTCGGGTCGCGGGGATCTGTAGGATCATCCTTTGTCGCCACGATGACAGAAATTACAGAAGTGAATCCTCTTCCGCCGCACTATGTCTGTCCAAACTGCAAACACTCAGAGTTTTTTAACGATGGATCTGTCGGATCAGGATTTGATTTGCCTGACAAAAATTGTCCTAAGTGCGGAGCCAAATATAAAAAAGATGGACATGATATTCCTTTTGAAACTTTCTTGGGATTCAAAGGCGACAAAGTACCGGATATCGATTTGAATTTTTCCGGAGATTATCAACCTAGAGCCCACAATTATACAAAAGTGCTTTTCGGTGAAGATAATGTGTATCGAGCTGGAACGATCGGCACTGTGGCTGATAAAACGGCATACGGCTATGTGAAGGGATATGCCCAAGATCACAATTTGCAATTGAGAGGGGCCGAAATCGACCGCCTTGCTCAAGGATGTACAGGTGTAAAAAGGACAACGGGACAACATCCGGGAGGGATTATCATTGTTCCGGATTATATGGATATTTACGATTTTTCGCCGATCCAATATCCGGCTGACGATCAGTCTTCTGAATGGAGAACGACTCATTTTGATTTCCACTCGATCCATGATAATGTGCTGAAAATGGATATTCTCGGCCACGATGATCCGACCGTTATCAGGATGCTTCAAGATTTGAGCGGAATTGATCCGAAGACGATTCCGACCGATGATCCGGAAGTGATGAAAATTTTTCAAAGCCCTGAACCGTTGGGAGTTACAGAAGAGCAAATCATGTGTAAAACAGGAACGCTTGGCATTCCTGAGTTCGGTACTCGATTTGTTCGGCAAATGCTGGAAGACACAAAGCCTTCCACTTTTTCGGAGCTTGTGCAAATTTCCGGATTGTCTCACGGAACGGATGTATGGCTTGGAAATGCAGAAGAATTAATTCAAAATGGCACGTGCGAATTAAGCGACGTGATCGGTTGTCGTGACGACATCATGGTTTATTTGATTTATCAAGGCTTAGAGCCTAGTTTTGCTTTTAAAATCATGGAATCCGTCCGCAAAGGTAAAGGGTTGACGGAAGAGATGGAAGCGGAAATGAGGAATCATGATGTACCGGAATGGTATATCAATTCTTGCAAAAAAATAAAATATATGTTCCCTAAAGCCCACGCGACCGCTTACGTTTTAATGGCTGTCAGAATTGCTTATTTTAAGGTTCATCATCCGCTATTATTCTATGCCGCCTATTTTACGGTAAGAGCGGAGGACTTCGATCTTGATGCGATGGTACGCGGCTCTCAGGCTATCCGTGCTCGAATCGAAGAAATCAATGCCAAAGGTTTGGATGCCTCGCCAAAAGAGAAAAGCTTGTTGACGGTTTTAGAAATGGCGCTTGAAATGTGTGAAAGAGGCTACAAATTTAAAATGGTTGATCTCGAACGGTCGAGCGCTTCTGAATTTATCATCGATGGCGATGCGCTCATTCCGCCGTTTAACGCCATCCCGGGTCTTGGAACAAGCGCGGCCTTAAATATTGTGAAAGCACGATCTGAAGGGGAGTTTTTATCAAAAGAGGATTTGCAGCAAAGAGGAAAAGTTTCGAAAACGATCATGGAATATTTGGATCAACATGGCTGCCTGGATGCTCTTCCTGAACAAAATCAATTGTCCTTGTTTTAGCCATTATTCCGCACTATTGCATAATTTTAATGGTTATGGTATATTTTTAGTGGAAATACTAACAATAACTCTCTTTTGAAAGAGTGGGGTGTCCCCACTCTTTCGTGTTTGTTATCCTATTTTTCATTCTTGGTAAATTTTTTTTCGGCCAGGAGGTTTCTATGAGTAAAATTACAGAATTAGTAGAGCGGCTAGTCCAACCCATACTGGACGATATGAAACTCGACTTAGTCGATGTCGAATATGTAAAAGAAGGAAAAAATTGGTTTCTTCGCGTCTATATTGATAAAGAGGAAGGCGTGGACATAGAAGAGTGCGGAACGGTCAGCGAACGTTTAAGCGAAAAATTAGACGAATTGGATCCAATTTCCCATAATTATTTTTTGGAGGTTTCATCGCCCGGAGCGGAGAGGCCGCTGAAAAAAAAGAGCGATTTCGAAAAAGCCGTTGGAAAGCACGTTCATGTTAAAACTTTTGAACCTATTGATGGCGAAAAAGAATTTGAAGGGAAAATGATATCGTTTCGTGATGATGAATTGGTGTTAGAAATCCGCGTGAAAACACGGAAAAAAGAAGTCATCATTCCGTTCCAAAAAGTGGCCAAAGCCCGTTTAGCCGTTTCCTTCTTTTAATTAAGAACGGATTTTATTCAAAGCGAGTCAGTCTGTACTGTACAAAATCCGTGGAGAGGGATCCGCTTTCGAATGAACGTTATCATATAATGATAGAGCTTAATTGTGATCTTGAAGGGGGATGAACCGACAATGAGCACAGAGTTTTTAGATGCTCTTGTTATTTTGGAAAAAGAAAAAGGGATTTCAAGAGAAGTGATTGTCGATGCCATTGAAGCCGCGCTTGTTTCGGCTTATAAACGGAACTTTAACCAAGCCCAAAACGTTCGTGTCGACTTAAATGTAGAAACGGGAACGATGAGAGTTTTTGCCAGAAAAGAAGTGGTAGAAGAAGTATTTGATTCTCGTTTGGAAATTTCTCTGGACGAGGCTAAAAAAATAAACCCGTCCTATGAAATCGGCGATATTGTAGAATTGGAAGTTACACCGAAAAACTTTGGAAGAATTGCGGCCCAAACCGCTAAGCAAGTAGTGACGCAAAGAGTTCGGGAAGCGGAAAGAGGAATTATTTATTCCGAGTTTATTGACCGGGAAGAAGATATCATGACGGGGATTGTGCAGCGGCAAGATTCTCGTTTTATCTATGTCAGTCTAGGGAAGATTGAAGCGCTCCTTCCGCAAAACGAGCAAATGCCGAATGAAACGTACAAGCCGCATGATCGAATTAAAGTCTATATTACGAAAGTAGAAAAAACGACAAAAGGACCGCAAATCTATGTATCGCGTACTCATCCTGGCTTGCTGAAAAGACTATTTGAAATTGAAGTTCCTGAAATTTTTGATGGCACTGTTGAAATTAAGTCGGTCGCTCGTGAAGCGGGAGATCGTTCAAAAATTTCGGTGTATGCGGAAAATCCGGATGTCGATCCTGTCGGTGCTTGCGTCGGTCCTAAAGGCGCCCGTGTTCAGGCGGTTGTAAACGAACTAAAAGGAGAAAAAATCGATATTGTCAAATGGTCCGACGATCCTGTAGTGTTCGTGGCCAATGCGTTAAGCCCTTCCAAAGTGTTGGATGTTCAGGTGAATGAGGAAAGAAAAGCGACGACTGTCGTTGTTCCGGATTATCAACTTTCGCTGGCTATTGGCAAAAGAGGTCAAAATGCTCGGCTTGCGGCTAAACTAACCGGATGGAAAATTGATATTAAAAGTGAATCGGAAGCGAGAAAACTTGGAATCTATCCTCGGGCTGCCGCAAACTCGGAAGAAGAAATAAACGAGAGTGATGAATCTGAAACGACGGAAGAAATGATACAGCTTAAGGAAGTGGAGAATTCACAAGAAACGGGTACAGAAGCAACTGATTTTTCATCTGAAAAAATCGAATAGGGGTGGAGAATCATGGCTGTTCAGAAAAAAATACCATTGCGTAAATGTGTTGCAACGGGTGAAATGAAACCTAAAAAAGAAATGATTCGCATCGTCCGTTCGAAAGAAGGAACGGTTTCGATTGATCCAACCGGCAAAAAATCCGGAAGAGGAGCCTATTTGTCAAAAGATAAAGAAGCGGTCCTTCTGGCCAAAAAAACCAATGCGCTTTCCAGACATTTAAATGTTCAGATCGACGATTCTTTATACTCAGAACTAATCGAGTATATTGAAAAGGAGAAAAAGTAAGTGAAGCAGGAAAAGTGGGTTTCACTTCTTGGATTGGCCAATAGAGCGGGGAAAATTATTTCCGGAGAAGAATTGGCAGTGAAAGAAATTCGAACGGGTCGGGCAAAGCTCGTCCTTTTGTCGAAAGACGCCTCGGAAAACACCATAAAAAAAATAAAAGATAAATGCCTTTATTATCAAGTTCCTGTAAAAGAAGTTTCCAACCGGTATTTATTGGGGCAATCGATCGGAAAAAAGGAAAGAGTCGTGGTGGCTGTGCTGGACGAAGGCTTTGCGAAAAAGCTGCATTTTCTGCTCGACGAAACTATACGGGGGTGAACATATGAGTAAAATGAGAATATATGAGTATGCCAAGACCAAGCATGTGTCTAGCAAAGAGGTGATTTCTAAGCTTCAGGAATTAGATATTGAAGTTTCCAACCATATGACGACCATCAATGATGAAACCATTCAAAAACTGAACAAAGCGTTCGATCAATTACAAAAAGAAAAAGAACATGGCCATCGCCATGAGAAGAATCCGGAGAGGTCAAACAAGCCGCAATCGAAAGCTTCTCCTCAGTTCAAGCAGTCGAATGAGGAAAACGCAAAAGAAAATCGTGTTAAATCACAGCCAAGATCGGGATCAAAAGGCGGAGAAGGCAAAAAACATGATCATCATGATCACCGTCCGAAAGAAACTGCTGCCTTCGACCGTAAAGGAAACAAGCCAAAAAACAACAAGCATAAAAATCAAAGAGGAAAGAAAGCGCATCAACCATCCAATGCCCAACAGCCTTCTGCCAAGAAAAGAGAACTTCCTGAAAAAATAACATTCTCAGGATCTATGACAGTTGCTGAATTTGCCAAAAAATTGCATGTTGAGCCGTCCGAAATCATTAAAAAATTATTTATGATAGGAATTATGGCCACGATCAACCAAGAATTAGATAAAGATGCCATTGAGTTGATTGCGGACGAATACGGTGTGGCAGTAGAAGAAGAAGTCCAAATTGATGAAACCGATCTGGAAGTGTACTTTACGGAAGATCAACCGGAAGATTTAGTAGAGCGGCCATCTGTTGTGACGATTATGGGGCATGTTGACCACGGGAAAACGACATTGCTGGATTCGATCCGTCATACAAAAGTGACGGAAGGAGAAGCAGGAGGAATTACCCAACATATTGGTGCTTACCAAGTCGAAGTGAACGGAAAGAAAATCACGTTTTTGGATACGCCGGGCCATGCTGCTTTTACAACGATGCGGGCACGTGGGGCACAAGTGACGGACATCACTGTGCTGGTTGTCGCTGCCGATGACGGGGTAATGCCGCAAACGGTTGAAGCCATCAATCATGCGAAAGCGGCTAATGTACCGATCATTGTAGCGGTCAATAAGATTGATAAACCATCTGCCAATCCGGATCGTGTCATGCAAGAATTGACGGAATACGGATTGGTTCCTGAGGATTGGGGCGGCGATACGATCTTTGTTCCAATATCGGCCTTAACCGGAGAAGGCATCGATAATTTATTGGAAATGATCCTGTTGGTCAGCGAAGTAGAGGAGTTAAAAGCGAATCCGAATCGACTGGCGCTCGGAACGGTGATTGAAGCGCAGCTAGATAAAGGCCGTGGCCCTGTAGCCACATTGCTTGTTCAAAACGGTACTCTTCATGTGGGAGATCCGATTGTAGTAGGAAATACTTACGGTCGGGTTCGTGCGATGGTAAACGATCTAGGGCGTCGTGTCAAAACGGCTGGACCGTCTACTCCGGTAGAAATTACTGGTTTAAACGACGTTCCTCAGGCTGGTGACCGTTTTGTTGTATTTGAAGATGAGAAAAAAGCCCGTCAAATTGGCGAGGCAAGGGCTCAACAAGCACTGGCGGCACAACGAAGCGAAAAAGCCAAGATCAGCCTCGACAATTTGTTTGAACATATGAAACAAGGGGAAATGAAAGAGTTAAATATCATTTTAAAAGCCGACGTGCAAGGATCGGTTGAGGCACTGGCTGCTGCTTTACAAAAAATTGATGTAGAGGGCGTAAATGTAAAAATTATTCATACGGGTGTTGGAGCAATTACGGAATCAGATATTATTTTAGCAAGTGCTTCCAATGCCATCGTCATAGGTTTTAATGTTCGTCCGGATGTAAATGCTAAACGTGCGGCTGAGACGGAAAAAGTCGATATCCGTCTGCACCGTATTATTTACAAAGCGATTGAAGAAATTGAATCCGCAATGAAAGGAATGCTTGATCCGGAATATGAAGAAAAAATTATTGGTCAAGCAGAGGTTCGACAAACGTTTAAAGTTTCTAAAATTGGTACCATTGCCGGTTCTTATGTAACGGAAGGAAAAATTACCCGTGATAGCGGAGTTCGGCTCATTCGTGACGGCATCGTCATCTTTGAAGGCGAGATTGATACTTTGAAACGTTTTAAAGACGATGTAAAAGAAGTCCATCAAGGATATGAATGCGGAATTACCATTAAAAACTTTAATGACATTAAAGAAGGAGATGTCATTGAAGCATTTGTCATGAAAGAAGTGGAACGTTAATGACGATCGGCAGCCTGGAAGTTGAATTTTTCATCCAGGATGCTCGGTCATTAAAGGAAAAACGGGCTGTACTTCAGCGTGTGTTAACACGTTTGAAGCAAAAAATGAATGTTTCCGTGGCTGAAATCGACCATCAAGATGTCTGGCAACGTACAAGAATTGCGGTTGTGACGGTAGCATCGTCACGACAAGCTTGTGAACGCCAATTGGAGAATGCCCTCCGTTATTTGGATTCATTTCCTGAGTGGGAAAGATTAAGCGCATCTTATGAATGGTTATAGAGATAGAGGTGATAAATGTGAACCTTCGTGCAAACCGAGTCGGAGAACAAATGAAAAAAGAGATGTCGGATATCATCGGCAGAAAAATTAAAGATCCGCGTATTGGTTTTGTCACTGTGACGGATGTGCAATTGACAGGCGACTTGCAGCAGGCAAAAGTATTTATTTCTGTGTTAGGCGATGAAAAACAAAAAAAGGATACATTAAAAGCTCTTGCCAAAGCGAAAGGATTCATTCGTTCTGAAATCGGCCAACGAATTCGCCTGCGGAAAACGCCCGATCTTCTTTTTGAATTTGATGAATCCATTGATTATGGCAATCGCATTGAAACGCTGCTGAAAGAAATCAGCAGCAATGAATCCAATCAAGAGAATTAAAGGAAGGGGATAGACCCACAAGTCTATCCTTTTTCTTTAAGGGTTCTGTACGATCTTAAAAAAGGTTCATATTATGTAAATGACTATTCAAACGATGTGTAAAAAGTTTTGAACCATTCAAACGAAGGAAATCGATATTTCTATTGTATTGGTCTGTAATCAGCCCTTTTTCTATATAGAGCTTTTCGTAAAAAATCATTTTCATAATGATAATGAAACCGTCTAGTGACAGAAAAAAGGATGTGAATCGATGGACGGTATTGTAGCACTTTGGAAAGAACGAGGAATGACATCGCATGACTGCGTTTTTCAAATCCGAAAATTGTTTAAAACAAAACGAGTCGGCCATACAGGTACGCTGGATCCGAATGTGTCCGGTGTTTTACCTATCTGTATAGGCAAAGCGACTAAAATCGCCGAATACATGACGAATGCAGGAAAGACATATGAAGGAGAAGTAACGATCGGACTTTCCACGACAACGGAGGACGCTGACGGAGAAACCATAGAAGTAAAAAAGGTAGATAAAACCTTTTCTCGGAAAGAAATTTTGGAAGTGTTCGAGCGGTTGACGGGTACCATTGAACAAACGCCGCCCATGTTTTCGGCAGTGAAAGTGAATGGAAAGCGACTATACGAATATGCAAGACAAGGGTTGGAAGTGGAAAGACCTAAAAGAACGGTCACCATTTATGAACTGGAGTTATTGGATGACCGTGAATGGTTCTCTGGGGAATTTGTCTCCATTCCATTTAGAGTCGTTTGCAGCAAAGGAACATACATTCGTACTCTTGCTGTCATGATTGGTCAAGAGCTTGGATATCCTGCCCATATGTCCAAATTAACGAGAACAGCGTCGGGTGGTTTTTCCAAAACAGATTGTGTCACGCTTTCAGATTTATCCAAGCTGGCTGAAAAAAATCAGCTGGAAACAATCCTTTTTCCATTGGAACAAGGTGTGTCCCATTTGCCGAAATGGAATATTAGTGATAAAGTAGCGGAGAAAGTAAAAAACGGAGCAATATTGGAAAAACCAATTGATTGGCCGGAAAATGACGGGAAAGTGGCGGTTTTTTACAAAAATCGTCTGATGGCCATCTATCAAACACATCCTACGAAACAGCTATACATAAAACCAGTGAAAGTTTTGACTGAATGAGATAACGGACAGATGTCAGACTCTATTGTCGGCAAGGGCTGGACAGACTGTTTCGCGTCTGTTCAATTCCGCGAAGAGACAAGCGGAAGAAAGAGGGATAGGTGAGAATAATGAAAGTAACGATGTTGAATCACCCGCATTCCTTCCAAAAAGAGGAACTGCCCCCGATGGCAATGGCATTAGGATTTTTTGACGGGGTGCATGCGGGGCACCAGCGAGTCATTGAGACAGCAAAAAACATTGCGAACGAGCGAAACTGGAAAAGCGCAGTGATGACGTTTGATCCCCATCCTTCCGTCGTGTTGGGGAAAAAACATGAAAAGATTCAGTATATCACTCCCCTTGAGGAAAAAATTCGAATGATAGAACAGTTAGGTATCGATCACTTGTTTGTCATTCGATTTACTTCTGATTTTGCCCGCTTGGAGCCGCAGCAATTTATAGATCAATATATTATTGGTTTAAATGTCCAACATGTTGTGGCAGGCTATGATTTTACATACGGCCGGTGCGGAAATGGAACGATGGACACGCTTTCAAAACATTCTCGTGGTTTATTTACGATCACGAAAGTGGATAAGTTTGCTTATAACGGAGAAAAAGTCAGCTCCACCAAAATTCGTTGCTTACTAACGGAAGGGCAAATCGAAGAAGCCAATCGTCTTTTAGGGCGACCTTATCGAATTACCGGGACGGTGGTCCATGGTGACCAACGGGGAAGAAAAATTGGATTCCCGACAGCTAATGTGGAATGTGATGATGACTATTATCTGCCGAAAACGGGAGTATATGCGGTGAAAATGAAAGTGAAAGACAAATGGGTGAATGGTGTATGCAATATTGGGTATAGACCTACTTTTAAACACCCGGATGAACGTTTCATGTCGATTGAGGTTCATTTATTTGAATTTGACCACTCCATCTATGGCGAAGAAGTGACAGTAGAATGGTACAAGCACATTCGCCAAGAACGCAAATTCAACGGTATTCAAGAATTGGTCGCTCAAATTGAAAAAGATAAACAATCGGCCATCAAATATTTTCAAAATGAAGCCGAATAGACTTGCTTTTTGTTTGAAAACATAGTATTCTAATTATCGTATGAAAAAGAACCATTACTTGGCATGACGTTGCTCCGGCGCTTGCTCAGTAATTGGGGATCGAAAAGAAAATGGAGGTGAAAAGGATGGCTTTATCACAAGAACGCAAAAATGAGATCATCAATCAATTCAAAACACACGAGAATGACACTGGTTCTCCAGAAGTTCAAATCGCTGTCCTGACTGAACAAATCAATGTATTGAATGATCATTTACGTGTTCATAAAAAAGACCACCATTCACGTCGCGGTCTTATGAAAATGGTAGGGAAACGTCGTAATTTATTGACGTACCTACGCAAAAAAGACGTGCAACGTTACCGTGAATTGATTCAAAAACTTGGTTTGCGCCGATAATCAGCAAAAAGCGGGATTTTTCCCGCTTTTTTGTTAGCAGAAAAATAAGTGGCTTTTAGTGCGTGATATAAGCAAGTCGACCGCGCTGAGCCTGTATGTTCCAGGATGACAGATGTTAAATTCGGTAAAAATACATAATACAGAGTTTTGTTCTAATGGGTCTTCCATTTACGACACCCTTAGTTTGTCCGTTTCGTGTTTCATGGCTCGATGGAAAAGCATGGAGATTATTTTTTGTCTATACTTTTCCTGAAAGCAATGATATTCTTAAAGGCAAGAGTGCGTCATTAGGAACTATGTGATTGAATAGAGAGGAGTTCATTTATGGAGCAAGAGAAACAAACATTTTCTATAGATTGGGCTGGACGCAAACTGACGGTGGAAATTGGACAGGTTGCCAAACAAGCGAACGGCGCTGCGCTCGTGTATTATGGTGATACTGTAGTTTTAAGTACGGCAACCGCTTCAAAAGAACCGAAGTCAGTGGACTTTTTTCCGCTTACCGTCAATTATGAAGAAAGATTGTATGCGGTTGGTAAAATCCCAGGCGGATTTATTAAAAGGGAAGGCCGGCCCAGCGAAAAAGCCATTCTTGCAAGTCGTTTAATAGACCGCCCGATCCGTCCGTTATTTGCGGAAGGATTTCGAAATGAAGTTCAAGTCGTAAGTATGGTGATGAGCGTTGACCAAAACTGTTCATCGGAAATGGCAGCGATGCTTGGTTCATCACTTGCGCTCAGCATTTCGGATATTCCTTTTGAAGGACCGATTGCCGGGGTCATTGTCGGGCGCGTTGACGGTGAATTTGTCATTAACCCGACAGTGGAACAAATGGAAAAAAGCGATATTCATTTAACCGTTGCCGGTACAAAAGATGCCATTAATATGGTGGAAGCTGGAGCGAATGAAGTACCAGAAGAAACCATGTTAGAAGCGATAATGTTCGGTCATGAAGAAATCAAACGGTTGATCGCTTTCCAAGAAGAAATCGTCAAATTAGTTGGCAAAGAAAAAATGGAAGTTCAGCTGTATGAAATTGATCCTGAATTGGAAAAACAAGTTCGTTCCATGTGCGAACAAGAAATGTTGGCTGCCATTCAAGTAAAAGAAAAGCATGCTAGGGATGACGCCATCCAAGAGATAAAAGACCGAGTAGTTGCGGAATTTGAAGAGAAAGAAGATATTGAGGAAGAAACGATTAAACAAGTAAAAGAAATACTGGATAAAATCGTGAAAGAAGAAGTCCGTCGTTTGATTACAGTCGAAAAAATTCGCCCGGACGGACGAAAAATCGATGAAATTCGTCCGCTTTCTTCTGCTGTTGGCTTATTGCCGCGTACACATGGTTCCGCATTGTTTACTCGTGGACAAACACAGGCTTTAAGCGTATGTACATTAGGAGCGCTTGGTGATGTTCAAATCTTGGATGGTCTCGGAATTGAAGAATCGAAACGTTTTATGCATCATTATAATTTTCCTCCTTTTAGTGTAGGGGAAACTGGACCAATGAGAGGACCGGGACGCCGGGAAATTGGGCATGGTGCATTAGGAGAAAGAGCTCTGGAACCTGTTGTTCCGAATGAGAAAGAATTCCCTTATACCATTCGTCTTGTTTCTGAAGTTTTGGAATCAAACGGATCGACATCTCAGGCTAGTATTTGTGCTAGTACGCTGGCGATGATGGACGCCGGTGTGCCCATTAAAGCGCCGGTTGCGGGAATTGCAATGGGATTAGTGAAATCCGGAGAACATTATACGGTCTTAACAGACATTCAAGGAATGGAAGATCATCTTGGCGATATGGACTTTAAAGTTGCCGGTACAGAAAAAGGCGTTACCGCTCTGCAAATGGATATTAAAATAAAAGGACTAAATCGTGAAATCTTGGAAGAAGCACTCCAACAAGCTAGACGGGGAAGATTGAAAATCCTTGAACATATGATGAGCACCATTTCAAAACCACGCACCCATTTATCGATGTATGCTCCTAAAATTTTGTCGATGACCATTAATCCGGATAAAATCCGCGATGTCATCGGACCAAGCGGAAAACAAATCAATAAAATCATCGAAGAAACAGGAGTTAAAATCGATATTGAACAAGATGGAACGATCTTTATTTCTTCAGTAGATGAAGAAATGAATAATAAAGCCAAAAAGATCATTGAAGATATCGTTCGAGAAGTTGAACCAGGGCAAATCTATCTTGGGACTGTTAAACGGATTGAAAAATTCGGTGCTTTCGTGGAAATTTTCAACGGAAAAGACGGCTTAGTCCACATTTCTGAATTGGCGGAAGAAAGAATTCGAAAAGTAGAAGATGTCGTGTCGATAGGAGACCAAATATTAGTGAAAGTCATCAATATTGATGAACATGGTCGGATCAATTTATCGCGAAAAGCGGTGTTAAGAGATCAAAAGAAAAAAAATGAACAAGCATAATTTTCATCCAGCCATTGAAACGGATTTTCATCCTATGTTATAAATAATGAGTAAAGAGGTCAGGGGTTCCCTGGCTTTTTTGTTGCATGAACGCTTTCAAGAAACGCTGTTCTAACTGTCCCCCTTTTTTCATATGGTAGTGTAGGGGGAGGGAAAACCGTGGCTAAGTTAAGACGAATCTTTGGCATTCTGTTTTTGTGTATGCTATCCTTTTTCATTGTGGATAACCCGATGACGACCCAATATTTATCTTCTTTGAAAACAGAATCGCTTTCTGCAGATGCCAAAGTTGAGACATCTTTGTATAACCAAATTAAAGCAGCTGATCATAAATATTCCCGAAAAGCTCAAGATGCCGTGATTGATCGGGTTTGGAAGAAAATCCCCGGTTATAATGGGATAAAAGTGGATGTGAAACGTTCTTACGAAAGAATGAAAAAAGACGGAAAGTTTAATGAGGATAAACTTGTTTTTCATCAAACGAAACCCCAAGTTCATTTACATAATCTTCCTCCCGCTCCCATATACCGCGGTCATCCCAATAAGCCGATGGTTAGTTTTGCGGTGAACGTGGCGTGGGGAAATGAGTATTTGCCCAAAATCCTTTCTGTCTTAAAAAAGCATCATATTCATGCCACTTTTTTTCTGGAGGGGCGATGGGTAAAGAAAAATCCGGATTTAGCCAAAATGATTGTAGACGGTGGACATGAAGTGGGGAATCATTCCTTCACACATCCTGACATGAAAACCCTCTCGTCCGACCGAATCAGGGAAGAGATGATCAAAACGAATCAAGTGATAGAGGCGACGACAGGAAAAAACGTTTCGCTCTTTGCGCCTCCAAGCGGAAGCTATCGCGATGAAGTTGTCAAAATTGCGGACAGTCTAGGGATGGAAACAATCATGTGGACGGTTGATACCATTGATTGGAGAAATCCTGCCCCAGATGAATTGGTTAATAGGGTCATTTCCAATGTCGGACCGGGGTCGATTGTTCTCATGCATCCGACAAAAAGCACCGCAGCTTCTTTGGAACGATTAATCACAAAAATTCAAAAAAAGAATTTGAAGATCAACACGGTGTCGCAGTTATTAAACGAAGAACGCATTTTTCCAATAGAAGATGAGAAAAATGACTAATAATGGAAGCAGCAAGATAGGAGGATGCAATTTGATCAAAACTTATACTTGTCAGAATGGAGTAAGAATCGTATTAGAAACTATTCCTACGGTCCGCTCCGTTGCCATCGGAATATGGGTAGGAACCGGTTCGAGGGATGAATCCCCTGAAAACAATGGCATTTCCCACTTTTTAGAGCATATGTTTTTTAAAGGGACAGAATCCAAGAATGCAAAGGAAATTGCTGAGAGTTTTGATAGCATAGGCGGACAAGTCAATGCGTTCACATCGAAAGAATACACGTGCTATTATGCAAAAGTTCTTGATAATCATGCCTCATATGCATTAGAACTGTTAGCCGACATGTTTTTCCATTCCACATTTGAGGAAGAGGAATTAAAAAAAGAAAAAAATGTCGTTTTAGAAGAAATTAAAATGTATGAAGACACTCCTGACGATCTTGTACACGACTTGTTAAGCAAAGCAGCATACGGACGGCATCCTTTAGGATATCCTATCCTTGGAACGGAAGAGACTTTGGAGAGCTTTACTAGCCAAAAATTAAAAGAATATATGCATCAAATGTATACTCCGGATCGTGTTGTGATCTCTATCGCAGGAAACGTCGATGAAACGTTTATAAAAGAAGTGGAAAAACGATTTGGCTCTTATGAAGGTGGAAAACGTGATCGGGGATCCATTCAACCCACATTCCATGCTGACCGGATTTCAAAAACAAAAGACACCGAACAAGCCCATTTATGTATCGGTTTCAAAGGATTGGAAGTTGGACATGAAGATATTTATAATCTCATCATTTTAAACAATGTGCTGGGCGGCAGCATGTCTTCAAGACTGTTCCAAGAAGTCAGAGAGCAAAGAGGGCTTGCTTATTCCGTCTTTTCGTATCATTCATCCTACCGTGACAACGGGATGATCGCCATCTACGGCGGTACAGGGGCCGATCAGCTGGATCAACTTACTGGAACGATTTTTGAAACGCTGGAACACTTAAAGCAACAGGGTATCACGGAGAAAGAGCTACATAACAGTAAAGAACAACTAAAGGGCAATTTAATGCTAGGGCTGGAAAGCACAAACAGTCGTATGAGCCGAAACGGCAAAAATGAATTATTGTTGAGACGGCACCGTTCTTTGGATGAAATCATCCAACTAATTGATCAAGTCGATATCCAGTCGGTCAATGAATTGGCAAACCGCTTATTCTCGCAGCCATATGCCATTTCATTGATTAGTCCGGACGGAAATTTACCAAAATCACTTTCATAAGCTAATATCTTATTGGCTTTTTCAAGTTTTAAGAAGAACTGAAAGAAGAAAGTGTCGTACGCAAAAACTGTTTTTATTTTTATCTATTGAGAAAAAGGGCCATTTCGTTTAGTATTAATGTTTACCTCTTCAGAACATGATCCCGGAAATATTTGTGAAGTCGGATCATCTCTCAGTAAAAAAGTGAAGCTTCCGTTTCATGAAAGTCCCCTTATAGCAGCTATAAGGGGATTTTTTCTTAAAACTCAATTATTGAACCTGTAGAAATGATCGTCACAAGGGATAGATGGGATGGTTTGAATTGGAGCGGTAAAGATAACTGAATCTTTGAGTTTTTCAAATAAAATGATGTATCCGGTGCGGACGATAAACCTGTGATGGACCTTAAAGGATCTGGGAGAGAAGGAGTCATTTGATAAACTTTATGTAAACCAAAAATAAAATTAGTTGACAATTTGAAATTTTATGATTATGCTAATTTTATAAAAACAGAGAGGGGAGAGGGTGTTGAAACCAAGAAATATAAAGGCGATTGATTTGACGATGATGGCGTTGTTTGCTGCATTGATGATGATCGGGGCAAATATTACTTCTTTTGCACCTTTTATGGTCATTAACGGGGTGCCCATTACGTTGCAGACGGTCTTTGCCGTTCTGGCTGGTGCGGTTCTCGGCAAACGGCTAGGGGCTATCTCCATGACTGTTTATGCCCTTATCGGAATAATCGGTGTACCGGTTTTTGCCCAATTTAAAGGAGGTTTCGAAACGATTTTTAGCCCGACATTTGGGTTTATATTGTCTTTTATTTTGGCTGCGTACATAACAGGCTGGATAATCGAAAAAAAGAAAACGCAGACTGCCTGCGTAATAGCCTCATTAGCCGGTATGGCAGCCAATTATCTTTTCGGAACGAACTGGATGTATATGGCGATGAAATTGTGGGCAGATGCCCCGCCGGCTTTTTCTTATAAAGCCGCTTGGCTGACGATGTTAGTCCCGCTTCCGAAAGATATCCTTTTATCTGTTTTTGCCGGATTTCTTGCTTATCGGTTAGAACGTACTGTACTTTCCAAAAGCAAATTGCGTAATCAAAATGTATAGAAAGAAGGGAAAAAATGTCTAGATGGATCGAACTGGCTGAAAGCGTTTTAAATGGTTATGAAATAAGCGATTTGGAAGCGATGAATATAATGAATTGCCCCGATGCAGAATTGCTTGAACTGCTTCAGGGAGCCTATCGGATACGGCACCACTATTACGGCAACAAGGTAAAATTAAATATGATTTTAAATACAAAATCAGGACTCTGTCCGGAAAACTGCAGCTACTGCTCTCAATCCGTCATATCCACAGCACCGATTGAAAAATATCGGATGATGGATAAAGAAACGATTTTAAAAGGAGCAGAAAGGGCGCGGCAATTAAATGCCGGAACATTCTGCATCGTGGCGAGCGGAAGAGGACCTAGCAATAAAGAAGTGGAACACATTGCTGCCGCCGTGGAAGAAATTAAAGAGCGATATCAAATGAAAATATGTGCTTGCTTGGGGATATTGAAGCCGGAACAAGCCAAGCGGTTGAAAGAAGCGGGGGTAGACCGTTACAACCATAATATCAATACATCGGAGCGCCACTATGAAAACATCACGACAACGCATACGTACGAGGATCGCGTAGAAACCATTGAAACGGTGAAAGAAAGCGGAATTTCCCCTTGTTCGGGTGTCATAGTCGGAATGAAGGAAACGAAAGAAGATGTCATCCATATGGCCCGCAGTTTGCATATTTTAGATGCAGACTCGATACCGGTGAACTTTTTAAATCCGATAGAGGGAACGCCGCTCGAAGGAGTAAGGGAGTTGAACCCGCTCTATTGTTTAAAAGTTCTATGTTTATTCCGTTATATCAATCCGTCAAAGGAAATTCGCATCGCCGGCGGAAGAGAAGTGAACTTGCGCAGTTTGCAGCCATTTGGACTCTATCCGGCCAATTCGATTTTTATCGGAGACTATTTGACAACGGAAGGCCAGGAAACAACCGCAGACCATCAAATGATTGCCGATTTAGGTTTTGAAATCGAATTCGTGCAAGAAAAAGAACAGGTGATTTAAATAAAAATGCAATCACAAAGAAAGGCTGATTCAGCCGTCGTACAGGCCGCCGCTTCCATGAAGCGGCGATTTTTTGTGTTTTGTTCATGGAAGATGGTTTGTCTTGCTCAGGATGGTTAGGACAGTGACAATAAAAGGATGAGACCGCACAATCATGAACGGGTGCGGTGTGGACATCCTATCGTGATAAAAAGTTTAAGGCGTTGATAAAATAAGGACTTTTTTCATTTCAATCATTCTACGGAAAATTTGTTATGATTTACATATATTTCAAATTATGATATCATTTTGATATAAATTCCAATAGGAAGGGGAAGCGAAAATTGAAAGAGAAAAATGCATGGCACATGAACGGATTTATCGGAATTTTGTTAATTATCGCTCTGTTGGCTGTGGCTTTTTTAGCCATGTCTCGAGATCATTTTTTTCGTTCTATTTTGTTGGTGATCATTGCCATACTGATCGGGAGCGGTCTGACTATTGTACAGCCTAACCAAGCCAATGTTGTCGTTTTTTTCGGGCGTTATGTAGGAACCATTCGAAAAAGCGGTATAGCTTTAACTGTTCCATTTACGAATAAGAAAAAAGTGTCTCTTCGCGTGCGAAATTTTAACAGCAAAAAACTGAAAGTAAATGATGTGGAAGGAAATCCGATTGAAATTGCTTCCGTCATCGTCTTTAAAGTCATTGATTCAGCGAAAGCAACTTTTGATGTAGATGATTATGAAGAATTCGTGGAAATCCAAAGCGAGGCTGCTATCCGCCACGTCGCAACAAAGTATCCTTATGATACGTTGGATGACCACCATATTACATTAAGAGGCAATGCGGATATTGTTTCCAAAGAATTGGCCGATGAATTGCAAGAACGGTTAAACGTTGCGGGAGTTCAAGTAATCGAAGCGAGGCTGACCCATTTGGCTTATTCGACAGAAATTGCGAGCGCCATGCTTCAGCGTCAACAGGCCGCCGCCGTTCTATCGGCCAGAAAAATGATTGTAGAAGGTGCTGTCAGTATGGCTCAAATGGCCGTCAAACAGCTTTCGAACGATGGAACGATTGAACTGGATGAGGAAAGAAAAGTGAACATGGTCAATAATTTAATGATTGCGATCATATCGGACCGTGGCGCTCAGCCGGTCATTAATACTGGCAGCTTGTACTAATGGTTGTGGATCAACATGGCCAACAAGAAACATTTTCCGTTGAGAATAGATCCTGAATTGTATGCAATCATTGAACGGTGGGCGCAAGAAGAATTCCGTAGTGTGAATGCCCATATTGAATTTTTATTAAGAGAGGCTGCTCGGCGTGAAAAGAGATTGCCAAAGAGAAAAAAAGAGGATGAATAATTTTTTCATACACTTGCTTTTGATTCATTAATGATAAGAGGATATGATGTTCGTTCAAGAACGTATATCCTCTTTTTTATAGACGCATACAAGGGACGGATCGATGAAAGGGATTGGCTGAATTTTCTATCATTCTTTTAGACTAGGAAAAAAGGCAGCAGTGAAATCATTGTTTATTCCTATTAAAATATGTTAATATTCTAATATATTATAATTTTCTGAACATTGGAGGAGATGAGTTATGCACGTTCCGTTAGTACTGACAGATTTTTTAGATCGCGCTGCCGAATTATATGCAGACAAAATTGGAATGATTAACGATGATCGCTATATCACTTATCGACAATTAAAAGAAAGAGTGAATCAGTTGTCTCATGGGCTGTATTCACTGGGCATCCGCAAGGGAGACCGCGTGGCATATTTAGCGCCCAACACGTTGGAAATGCTTGAAGGTTTTTACGGAATTTTTCAGATCGGAGCCATTATGGTTCCTTTGAATATTCGTCTGAAACCGGAAGATTATTTGTTTATGCTAAATCACAGTGAATCGAAAGTACTGTTTGTCGACCAAGGTCTTTACCATTTGATCCAACCGGTGAAAGACCGTTTAGCGACCGTTGAACATATTATTGTTCATTATAAAGACAGCGACAATGAAGAATTCGATTATGACCGTTGGTTGAGCATGTTTCCAACTAACGAAATAGAACGACCCGAAATCCATGAAGAAGATGTATGTAGTTTATTGTATACGAGCGGGACGACCGGGAACCCAAAAGGGGTTATGTTGACGCATCGCAATAATTATCTTCATGCACTTTGGTCGATGCATCATTTGCGCGTTTCGGATCGAGACACGTTACTTCATGTACTGCCTATGTTCCACGTCAACGGCTGGGGATCCCCTTTTTATTTCACGGCAAATGGTGCGACTCAAGTAGCTTTGCGAAAAGTGGATGCAAAAACCATATTTGATTTAGTGCAAAAGCATCGTGTCACCATCATGGAAATGGCCCCAACAGTATTAAATTCCTTGCTTCAATATAATGAAAAGCATCATCCGATCATTGAACAAGATGTGCGTGTCGTCATTGCCGGATCAGCTCCTCCGCCTTCCTTTGTGAAAAGAGTAGAGAATGAATTGGGTTGGGAGTTTATCCAAGTTTACGGAATGACGGAAAGTACACCGCTG
This sequence comes from Bacillus sp. FSL W8-0102, assembly GCF_038007225.1. Taxonomy (NCBI): domain Bacteria; kingdom Bacillati; phylum Bacillota; class Bacilli; order Caryophanales; family Bacillaceae; genus Bacillus; species Bacillus sp. FSL W8-0102. Next base: position 2,196,825 of record NZ_JBBOWT010000001.1, on the reverse strand, counting down.
CATTTGGTTTCCACCGTTCGTTCCCATTTGAGCCATTTACCTTTGGAAGAGCAATGGCGTGTGAGAGCCAAAGCCGGTTATCCGATGATTGGTTGTCGTGTTAAGGTTGTTAATGAACATGGGGAGGAAGTAGCACGAAACGGAAAGGAAATAGGAGAACTGGTTATTCGAAGCAACGCCGTGATGAAAGGTTATTGGAAAAATGAAGAAGCGACAATGGAGACGATCCGAAACGGTTGGCTTCATACCGGCGATATGGGGACGATTGATGAGTACGGGTATATTGACATTGTGGACAGAAAAAAAGATATTATCATTAGCGGCGGAGAAAATATTTCCTCTATTGAAGTCGAGGGCGTTCTCTACGAGCATCCGGCTGTATTAGAAGCCGCTGTCATCGCCGTGCCGCATGAAAAGTGGGGAGAAACTCCGCATGCTTTTGTAGTCAAGAAACCGAACGAAACCGTAACAGAACAAGAATTAATCGAATTTTCCCGTTCAAAGTTAGCTCATTTTAAAGCGATTACAGGAGTAACGTTTGTGGAGGAACTGCCGAAAACGGCATCGGGAAAGATTCAAAAGGTGTTATTAAGAAAAAATTATTGGGAATCAAAAGGAATAACGGGACGATTGGTCAATTAATGAAATGGGCGGCAAGTTTTTTTTGCCGTCTTTTTCATACATTTGGTTCCTCTCATACCCTTCATAACGTTGTTTACGAATATTAGCCGCACCTTTTTCTCCTAAATCAGGTCTGATTTTCTTTTTTGATCTGTACATTATTCTATAAGGAGAGTCGAAAATGGCATCAGGAAAAAAACGGTGTACGTACAATGAATTTTCCTTTACAATAGAAAAAAGGGAGCGTACTCTGCTCCCTTTTTCTATCGTTATGGAAATGAGACACGTTTCACAAAAAAAGAAATGAGCTTAAAAAGGAACATTCCTTTTTGGGAGATGAAAACAATGAAAATTCCAATTCTTGATACGTTGAGTCGACCTTTGCGAGATTTGCGTATAAGTGTGACTGACCGCTGTAATTTCCGCTGTCAATATTGTATGCCCGCCGAAATATTTGGCCCGGATTTTGCTTTTTTGCCGAAAGAGGAAGTCCTTTCGTTTGAGGAAATAGAAAGATTGGCAATCATCTTTAGCAAATTGGGGGTCAGAAAAATCCGAGTTACAGGCGGGGAACCGCTCATGAGAAAAGAACTCCCCTCTCTCATTCAGCGATTGTTGAAAATTCCCGGCATTCAAGATATTGGTCTTACAACAAATGGAGTGTATTTGCCTAAATACGCAAAAGAATTGAAAGAAGCTGGTTTAAAACGGGTGAATGTCAGCCTTGACGCTCTGAATGATGAAATTTTTATGAAAATGAACGGTCGAGGAGTCCGTTCCAAGGCAGTCATAAAGGGGATTGACGCTGCTCTTGCCCATGGCCTTAAGGTGAAAATAAACATGGTTGTCCAAAGAAGTATGAATGAAGACGAGATTTTGCCGATGGCAGAATTTTGTCGGAAAAAAGGACTTTCTCTCCGTTTTATTGAATTTATGGATGTCGGAAATTCAAATGGATGGAAATTAGATCAAGTGGTAACCAAAAAAGAAATATACGAAAAATTAAAGAGCCGTTTTCAATTAGAGCCAGTGGAACCGGCGTATTTTGGCGAAGTGGCTAAACGGTATCGTTATCAAGGTGAACAAACGGAAGTCGGTTTTATCACCTCTGTTACAGAATCTTTTTGCTCAAGCTGCACAAGAGCCAGAATTTCGGCCGAAGGAAAACTGTATACTTGCCTGTTTGCAAGTGAAGGGTACGACTTGAGAGCTCTTCTGCGAAGCGGGGCGAAGGATGAAGAAATTGCACAAAAAGTAGCAGACATTTGGAACCACCGAGCAGATCGTTATTCAGATGAACGTTTGGCTAATACTCATCATCCCCGTAAAAAAATTGAAATGTCCTATATCGGTGGATAACCGTCCAATAAGAAAAAAACAAATGCGCGTATTGTCAAAACGAACAAGATATAATCAGAAAAAATTGAAGGAAATCTTCCATACAAGGGCTGAAAGTTGATCAAGCCTGACATATGGAAAAAAGGAGCAAAAGTGACCGGACGGAAGAGATGGAGAATCCATTTCTCTCATTGGTATTTGCTGAACTTCAAAACGACGCCAGGGAAAATGTGGTATAATCTACAAAGAATGAAGGATAAAAGAGAAGAACATCATTCGAAATTTTGTTAATTTCCCTTTTATAAAATGGATCGGAACGAAAAAATCACTCGATCGCTCTATATATGGATGAATGGAACGAGTATGGGTCCAACCGGATCAAGAACGTTGACTGGAACTGGCTCAAAGTTGCCGACGTCGAAGAATGATGGTGGTAAAGAGAAAGGATGAGGATCATGGTGGAACGGAGAAGCCCGATCAAAGTTGGTGAAGCCGTTCGGAGAGTCATGGAGTGGAAGCAGCTTGGAGAAATAGAATATGTGGATATTGATGCGTGCGATCGCCGCTTTTTAGGAAAACCGTTAGTAGCGGATCACGATGTACCGCCTTTTGACCGCTCTCCTTATGATGGGTTTGCCGTCCGCAGCGAAGATACTGCAGATGCGACTAGCGACAGCCCGGTTTTTCTTGAAGTCATCGATGAAATTGGCGCCGGGCAAGTAAGTCCTTTTCGAGTTGGGAAAATGGAGGCAATCCGCATTATGACAGGAGCGGCTATTCCGGAAGGGGCGGACTGTGTCGTCATGCTTGAATTGGTTCATGAGGAAAAACGGGATGGCAAAACATTTATTGCGATCAAACGGCCGTTCCAAAAACATGATAATATTTCCTTTAAAGGAGAAGATGCCAAGAAAGGTCAGCCTTTGATAGAAGAAGGAATTCAAATCAACCCTGGTGTAAAAGCGTTGCTTGCAACTTTCGGTTATGCCAAAGTTCCCGTTGTGAAACCTCCCGTTGTCGGTGTACTTGCTACGGGATCTGAGCTATTAAATGTAGATGAAGAATTGGTGCCGGGAAAAATCCGCAATTCCAATCTATACATGATCGCTTCGCTAATTGAAAGAGCAGGGGGAAAAGTCAAAACATACGGGCAATGCGCCGATGATGTCGATTCGGTATTAAATGCTGTTAAAACTGCGTACAAAGAATGCGATATAGTCATTACGACGGGCGGAGTTTCTGTAGGAGATTTTGACTATTTGCCGGAAATTTATCGCCAAATGAAGGCTGAAGTGCTTTTTAATAAAATCGCTATGCGTCCTGGTAGTGTGACAACGGCCGCCGTTTTGAATGGCAAATTGCTGTTTGGATTGTCCGGAAATCCTTCTGCTTGTTATGTTGGATTTGAATTGTATGTTCGCCCCCTTATACGTTACTGGCTTCATTCTTCTAAACCATACTTGCGCCAAGGAAAAGCTTTTTTACAATCAGAATTCCCGAAAGCCAATCCTTTTTCCAGGTTTGTGCGCAGCAGAGTCTTTTATGGCGAGGACGGAAAGCTGCATGTAAAACCGGTGGGATTGGATAAATCAAACGTCGTAACGTCCCTGGCGTGGTCAGACTGTTTAATGGTTCTTCCGGGAGGAACAAGAGGATTTGGAAGCGGAGATCTTGTAGATGTTCTCTTTCTCGAAGATAACACGGGGAGTGAGTCGTGGTGGGAAGAGAGCAAAAGATCTTCCAAATAGTAGGGTATCAAAATAGCGGGAAAACAACTTGGATCGAATATTTGCTTGAATATGCTTCTTTTCACGGAAAAACGGTGGGCGTAGTGAAACATCATGGACATGGTGGACGACCTGTCATCGGAGATAAAGGAAAAGATACAGAAAGGTACCGGAAAAAGGGCGCTTATGCTGTTACGGTAGAAGGCGGAAACACAGCCGTTGTCACGATCAACGGTTACTATGGCTTAGAAGACATATTGAAACTGTATCAATCGCTTCCTCTTGATTTCATTTTGATAGAAGGCTATAAAAAAGCTTCGTTTCCTAAAGCGGTTATGATTCACCGAGAAGAGGACAAGAATTTATTGAAATTGGAAAATGTACAAGCCGTCATCACGCCTTTCCCGCATCAATTTAAACAAATTCCTGCTTTTCACGTTGAGGATAAAAAATCAATGGCAGAATGGCTATGGAACTATTTCTTGTTATAGGCGGAAAAACACGAAAAAATCATTTCAGCATGAAAAATACAAGCAGCTCATAATAAGATTTCTCTGAGATGAACCGTCTTGCTAAATGGTAAATGACGAAAAGCCAAGTCTTTTCCATTGTCTGCTTTTTTGTCGGTGTCAAACTTCAAACAACAGATAAGGACTTTTGTCTTTTCTGACGTTCTAGTAAGCAATTGAGACTGGATGGGAAAGTTTTCAACAGTAGCACTTCACTTGAGAGAGCATATGAAAGCCGGAAAAAACACTCAGCGGGTTTTCCCGCTGAGTGTCTCTATTGAAGTCGGTTTTCGACTTCACGGCAAACTTCATCGGCGCTTAAGCCATTGGCGTTGATGACTGAACCTTTTGTTACCACATTTTGAATGCCCATCACATTCGAATCCAGCCCAGTGATTACGCAGCAATCGCATTCGCGGGCGTCGGACTCATTTTTCAATTCCACTACTTGATGTCCTCTCTCCTTCAAGGCTTCGGTTACATTGTGCAGTGATTCTTCTACCCCGATTTTTGCCATTCCTAACACCTCCCTTCCTATCGTTTTCTAGGATGAAAGGATTTATACACAATATGGCGTCTGTTTTTTTCGAAAACGATGAAAGATGGATTTTTTTCTCCATTCATTGGACGAATGAGTTACAATAAAATTAATTGTTATTTGAATTTTCGGTAAAATGGAGGTGTGAGTGATGAAGCAGGGATTTATTTTTTTGTTGCAAATCGCTTTTTTATGGCTTATCAATGAGATTAGCTATAGTATCGTCGAGTTTTTTCATATCCCCATTCCGGGAAACGTGCTGGGAATGGTGATTTTATTTATACTGCTTCTAACTGGAATTGTGAAAATTCATTGGGTGGAGAGGGGAGCTTCTTTTCTAAATAAGCATTTAGCGTTTTTCTTCATTCCCATTTCAGTCGGTTTCATGAGCTATGGGAATTTTTTTGTCAAAAATGGATTTGCATTGATCATTATTTTACTTGGCAGCTCCATTATCGGTCTGTTGATTACGGGGTATACAAGTCAATGGCTGGGAAAAGAGAAAGAAGGGAATATGGATGAAGATCGCCATTACAGTGTTTAGTATTGTCGTGACGATAGCGGCTTATTGGATTTCTCGCATTTTGGCCCGGAAATACCCATCCCCCTTGACCACACCTGTTTTTTTGAGTACAGTACTCATCATCATCGTGCTTACGGTATGTAGAATGGATTACAAAGACTATGGGCCGGCAAAGGATATTATGACTTATCTGCTTGGACCAGCGACAGTGGCGCTTGCTGTTCCGCTTTATCATAATAAAGATTTGCTGTTAAAAAAATGGATGCCTGCACTTGCCGGACTCGTCTTGGGTACCTTTTCAACCATCATTTCTGCTGTTTTGCTTGCCAAACTATTTGATTTTTCGGGAACCATTGCAGCCTCAGTAGCGACGAAATCGGTTACAACGCCGGTTGCCATAGAAGAAGCGAAGATTATAGGGGGAGATCCTGCGCTATCGGCGATTTTTGTCATGGTCGCCGGCATCTTCGGAGCGATGTTTGGACCGTGGCTATTGAATGTGACGAGGATATCAGATCCGTTTTCCAGAGGACTATCCATTGGTACGGTTTCTCACGGTATCGGCACAGCGCAAATACTGTCAGAAGGGTCGTTGCCGGGAGGAGTATCCGGGGCTGCCATGGGGTTTGCGTCCATTTTGACATCAGCCGTTCTTCCGTGGTTGTTTCCGCTCTTGTTCTGACGGACAAACAAGATTTAAGTCACGGACGTGGATTTCCATCCTAAAAAAAGCAGCTGGTATGATACATAAAAAGCGGCTGTCAAGGTAAAGTAAGACAGAGGTGATGGAAATTGAGCAAACGAGTAAAAAAAGATCCTTCCACTATTGGTTTAGGCTCTTCTCAAACGGAAGGGCAAGGAACAACGGAACGAGAAACAGCCGGCGGTGTGAGCCGCTCATCAGCAGAGAAAAAACAGAAAAAGTATTGATTTTTGTTGGTTTCCTCCGGTTTCCATTGGTCATCCTGACTTGGCCCGGAGGAAACTGATTTTTTTATTGAACTTAAAAGTTTGTGAATAACGGATGGACCAAAATAGGATTTTCCTATTTTTTATGTCGAATAAAATTTTCAGAATTTTATAAAATATTATTGTCAGGAATACTCTAATTGATATAACATACAATTAACGGCACATACCGACCGGTTAGTTAAAAAAGGGGGCCAAACTTTTATGGATTTTTCGTTTTCCGAAAAAGTGATCAATCTTCAAAAGCGGTTGACAGCCTTTATGGAAGAATACATTTATCCGAATGAAAAAACATTCGAGGAACAGTTGAACGATCAAGAAACTCGCTGGTCCATTCCACCCATTTTAGAAGAGCTGAAGCAGAAGGCAAAGAAAGAAGGATTATGGAATTTGTTTTTGCCTGACAGCGAATATGGCGCCGGATTGACCAATTTGGAATATGCCCCGCTCTGCGAAATTATGGGAAGAAGCATGATCGCTCCGGAAATATTTAACTGCAATGCACCTGATACCGGGAATATGGAAGTTCTCGTCCGTTATGGAAGCGAGCAGCAAAAAGAAAAGTGGCTGAAACCTCTTCTGAATGGCGACATTCGTTCTTGTTTTTCGATGACGGAACCGGATGTTGCGAGCAGCGACGCCACCAATATTTCGGCCAGCATCGTGCGGGATGGAGACGAATATGTGATAAACGGTTTGAAATGGTGGTCTTCCGGAGCAGGGGATCCGCGTTGCAAATTTGCCATCGTCATGGGCAAATCGAACCCCGATGCTCCAAAACACGAACAGCAATCCATGATTATCGTTCCTCTTGATACAAAGGGTGTGGAGATTAAACGCATGCTCCCCGTTTTTGGATATGATCACGCTCCACATGGGCATGCGGAAATTCTTTTTCACGACGTGAGGGTACCGGCGGAAAATATCATTTGGGAAGAAGGCAAAGGATTCGCCATCGCCCAAGGTAGGTTGGGACCTGGACGAATTCATCATTGCATGAGAATTATTGGCGCTGCAGAAAGAGCGCTGGACGAAATGTGTAAGCGCGTACAAGAAAGGGAGGCTTTTGGCGAATCTTTATCGAAGAAAGGAGTGATCCAAGATTGGATTGCTCAATCGCGGATCGAAATTGAACAGGCAAGGCTGTTGACTTTAAAAGCGGCCTATATGATGGATACGGTCGGCAATAAAGCGGCCAAAAAAGAGATTGCGATGATTAAAGTGATTGCTCCGAATATGGCCTTAAAAGTAATAGACCGCGCCATACAAGCATTCGGTGCGAAAGGCGTCAGCAATGATACGACTCTTGCCGCTCATTGGGCCAATATAAGAACACTAAGACTAGCTGATGGTCCGGATGAAGTTCATAAACAGCAAATTGCGAAGCTGGAATTGCGTGAGCATTCACCGGAAAGGGAGAGATTTCAATGGCAACAGTAAAGGAACTGTTTGACTTAACCGGAAAAACGGCGATTATCACTGGAGGAGGGCGAGGATTAGGAGAGCAGATCGCAGAAGCGTACGCTGAATCAGGAGTGAACGTTGTCCTTTGTTCGCGTAAAGTAGAGAATTGTCAAGAAACAGCTGAACGTTTACAGTCCGTGTACGGGATAAAAACGTTAGCTCTGGAATGCGATGTCACAAAACCGGAGGATGTTCAGACGGTAGTGGATCAAACGATTCGCAAGTTGGGACGCATTGATATTTTAGTGAATAACAGCGGAGTTTCATGGGGGGCGCCAGCGGCGGAAATGCCGATTGATGCTTGGAAAAAAGTAATCGATGTGAATGTTACCGGCACGTTTTTAATGTCGCAAGCGGTTGGGAAAAAAATGATAGAGCAGCAGTCGGGAAAGATTATAAATATGGCTTCGATTGCCGGGCTTGGCGGAACGGATCCCGATTATTTGGATGCCATCGGCTACAATACCAGCAAAGGTGCCATCATTACTTTTACAAAAGATTTGGCGGTGAAATGGGGGCCGTATCATATTCATGTGAATGCGATTGCGCCGGGGTTCTTCCCGACGAAAATGTCGAATGTCGTTATTGAGAAAGGGAAAGATTATTGGCTGTCACATACGCCGTTAAGAAGATTCGGTAGTGACGATGATTTAAAGGGAGCGGCCGTTTTTTTGGCCTCAAAAGCTTCGGATTATATAACCGGGGATGTCCTCTTTGTGGATGGTGGGTCGCACGCTCTTTAACTGAACATTTCCGGATTGACTGTATCACAAAGGGATGTTCTTATGAAGGATGCGTCCCCGATGTCTGCAGGGGGAAACGTTTAAAACCATCGTATTAAATAAGGGGCAGCAAGCGAAAAAGAATGGATCGAATACGGCAAATAGCATCGAAATCTTTAAAAAATATCCAAAATTATTGAATGTGGAAATGAATGGCCCAAAACCAATATAGGGAAAATTTTGAGAAGAGCCATCCGAGAAGAGTCAATGAAAAAACATGAAGACTTGTATTGATGCTCTCGTTCTTATAGTATAATCACAAAAAACTGATAACGGTGAGGATTGTACAATGAAAGAAACAATCATGGACAAGAGCATCGAGCTATTTGCTGAAAAAGGCTTTAAAGAAACCTCTATACAGGACATCATGGATGAACTGCATGTAACGAAAGGAACCTTTTATTATTATTTCAAAAGCAAAGAAGAATTGCTAAAGGATATCCATTTGCAATATATCGAACGTCTTTTAGAGAATCAGAAAAAAATCATCTCGGATCCAAGCAAAACGTGTCAAGAAAAATTATTTGCGATCATTTATAAATTAATTCAAGATATCGAAAAAGAAGGACAGCGAGCAAAAGTATTCATAAGGGAAATTAATCATTTAAGCGATCAATATCTTGATATCGTTCTGCCGAAAAGAGATCAATTTCGAGAAAATGTTCAATTATTGATTGAAGAGGGAATAAAAAACGGAGAATTCCGCACAGACTTGCCGCCTGATATTGTTTCATTCGGCATTTTAGGCGTTGCCAATTGGAGCTATTTTTGGTTTAAGCCAACAGGAAAAGTGAGCGACAAGCGTGTGGCCGAAATTTTTTATGAAATGCTTATTCACGGCATCCAGCAAAATAACTGAAAGGTGGGTAATGTGTCAAGCGTTAGAACTATCGGGACCTGTGAAGAAAATAGCAGTGAGAGTCAGGATAAAAAAAGCATCCGGCGTCAATGTCGGCTGCATTCGACGGTTTTGAGACCGTTAAGCCAAAAGCCATCAAAGAAGATGTTCAAACGATCATAGAAAAAGGGAAGCATTTTATCTCATCGATAAAGGAGGAAATCCATTGCATTCAACTGAAATCCGTGTCCGTTTTTGTGAAACGGATGCTTTTGGGCATGTGAATAATACTAGTTATTTTGCTTATTTAGAGGAAGCGCGTCTCGATTTTTTGGAAGAAACGAATATGGATCATTGTTTTATATTGGCTTCCACACACTGTGATTTTGTTGCTCAAGCCTATTATAATCAAAGGCTTGTTGTCACGACATCGATCAAAAAAATCGGAACGAAAAGTTTTACATTGGGTCACGAAATTATAGACAAACATACCGGCAAAACTGTCGCTTGTGCCGAAGCCGTGATCGTCTATTTTAACTTTGATGCCCAAGAAAGCGAACCTTTGCCGACAGAACTGAGAAATTATTTACATCAACACTTGGAAGAAACGGAATTTCTGAAAAGGAAGTGATACCGATTGTCCCATATCATACCTGTCCGAAAAGGAGAGGAAATAAATAAAGAAAAATTGGAAGCGTATTTACGCAAGAATTTTAAGGATTTACCGGATTCGCCGTTAGAGATCCGGCAATTCGGTACGGGAGCCTCGAACCTCACATATGCATTAAACATAGGAAATTGGGAGGCGGTATTAAGGCGTGCGCCTATGGGGCCTGTTGCTCCGAAAGCTCATGATATGAAACGGGAGCATCAATTTCTGTCAGTATTAGCGGAACATTTCCCTTTGGCGCCGCGGCCATTTCTATTTTGCGAAGATGATTCTATTGTGGGAAAGCCATTTATTTTGATGGAAAAAAAAGAAGGGATTTTGATCGATACCGATTTTCCGGAAGAGATTGAACCAACGCCGGCATTAGGGAAGCGCATTTCTGAGATGATGGTCGATATGCTTGTGAATCTTCACTCTGTTCCTTATAAAGGAACGATACTAGAGAAAATGACGAAGCCGGAAGGATTTTTACAACGGCAAGTGCATGGCTGGATCGCTCGTTTTGAACGAGTGAAAACGGAAGATCTTCCCGAGTTGGAACGGTTGAAAACATGGCTTGTCCACCATATTCCAACTTCACCTGAACCGGCCATTATCCATTATGATTACAAGCTGAACAATGCTCTATTTTCTGAAGATTTGTCGAAGATGACAGGGTTGCTTGACTGGGAAATGGCAACAATAGGAGATCCATTGGCTGATTTGGGAGCGGCTATGAGCTATTGGCAGGAACCAGATGATCCGCCCGAGTTGAAAGCAGGATTTGGGAAGCCCTCTGTCACAACGTTGGCTGGATTTTACACAAGAAAGGAATTTGTGAAAAGCTACAGCAGGAAAAGCGGAAGGGACGTGGAACATTTTCCGTTTTATTTATCGTTCGGATATTTTAAATTAGCTGGTATTTGCCAGCAGATTTATTATCGTTACAAAAACGGCCAGACAAATGATCATCGCTTTGCCCGCTACGGAGAATTTGCCAAATCATTAGTTCGATATTCCTGGCTGACGGCTTTTCAAAGTGAAAGAGGTAAGCTATGACAAGGAAGATCCACGTAGTATTGAAAAAAGAAGATTTAGTGATGGAAAGATTGGCAGGGAAAATCGCCGTTGTATTTGATATTATACTGGCCACATCCACTATTACGGCTGCGCTGGAACAAGGGGCCGAAGCCGTGATTCCTGTATACGACAGGGAAGAAGCAGTCGAAGTATCCTCTGCATTTCCGTCATCGTCTGCTGTGCTTGCCGGAGAATATAACGGGAAATCAATGGAAGGGTTTCTGGATCCTTATCCAAAAGAGCTGGGAAAAAGGATTAAAGAAAAAACGCTCATTTTATCGACGACAAATGGTACAGTGGCACTGAAGAAAGCGGAGTCAGCCAAAAAATTATACGCAGCCAGCCTATTAAATACAGAAGCTGTCGCAGCCGACATTGTGAAACATTATCAAAATGAAACCATCCTCCTTATTTGCGGAGGGTCGCGCGGCAGCTTCAGTATGGAAGATTTTTATGGGGCCGGCTACATGGTCGACTGCTTGCTTTCACTTCATTCTTTTCAGTTGACGGATGCTGCGAAAACGGCGCAATTGTTTTATCGATCCCAAAAGGATCATCCTTATGAACTTTTGCGCTTAACAAGAATCGGAAAAATACTTTCGCGCTATTCGTATGATGATGAATTGGACTTTATTTCCCAAAAAAGTGCCTTCACTGTCGTTCCGCGCTGGAAAGACGGAAAGTTAATCCATGTGGAAAATGAGCAGGATGGTCAACCCCATTTTTAAGGGAAGTCTGAATCCAATCAGATATACAATATGAGTGGGTATATACTCATTACAAAAAGGAGAAGCGTCCAACAATCCATTTAGAAAGCGTTTACTTTTGTTCTGTGATTCCAGCGGAACAGTTGTTCAAATACACGGATCAACGTCGCCACTAATTTATTAGTAGATTCGGTAAGTTGATCAAAAAAATGGGAAAAGGAGATGGAAAAGAATGAGTGATGTATTAGTGGAGAAACAAGGAAAAATTTTGATTTTGACGTTAAATCGTCCGGAAAGTTTAAACGCTTTTAGCGAGGATATGCTCATTGGTTTGAGAGAACAACTGCAACAAGCGGGTGAGGATGATTCAGTGAAGGCAATCGTCATAAGAGGTTCAGGCAGAGCTTTCTCTGCGGGGGGTGATGTGAAAAGCATGGCCAGCCGAACTGACATCACATCCTTGTATGAGCATGTAGGTCATCTCAATCAATGTATCTTGACGATGCAAGAAGTGGAAAAACCGATTGTGGCAGCCGTTCATGGATATGCGGCAGGAGCGGGATTTAATTTGGCTCTAGCTTGCGATTTTATTCTTGCATCAGATGAAAGTAAATTTATCTTAAGTTTTGCTCAAGTAGGGCTTATTTCCGATGGCGGAGGCCTCCATTTTTTACCTAAAATTTTAGGTCCTCATAAAGTGAAAGAATTGTTCTTCTTAGCAGAGCCTATCACAGCAAAAGAAGCGCTTGCGTTAGGAATCATCAACCGCGTGGTGCCTATCGAAGAGCTGCAGGATGAAGTCATCATTTTTGCCGCCCGCTTATCGCAAGGACCTCTTAAAGCGTATGGAAAAATGAAAAAGTTGATCAATGAATCTTATCAACTGACTTTAGAACAAGTGCTTGAAAGAGAAAGGCTCACACAGATGCTGATGGCGGAAACAGAGGACCATAAAGAAGGTGTTACCGCCTTTAATGAAAAAAGAGCGCCGGTTTTTCAGGGAAAATAATTGATTGTCCAGAAATATGCGATGCCAATATCGGCTACGGCTCATGATAAAAGACTGTTCCGCTTACGAGAAACGTTAAGATGCCTATGGAAAAAACTATATGACAAGTTGACACACTAAAACTGGAATAATAGAAATCTCCCTTTTAGACTCCCGGCTGTTTTGATAAAAGGAAAATATTATGAATTCATGAGGTGAGGAGAAAAATGAAAAATACTGCCCATTTTTCATTCTGGCCAACAAGAGTCCCCAAAACGCTAACGGTTCCAAAAACCAATATTTTCGATAATTTAGTTGTTTCCGCCAAACGATTTCCTCAAAAAAATGCCATTTATTATTATGGCGCCACGTATTCTTATCAACAAATTTTGGAAGAAGCAGAGAGAATCGCGGGTTTTTTGGAAAAAAGGCTGCACGTCCAAAAAGGGGACCGTGTCATGCTGTATATGCAAAACTCGCCTCAATTTATCATTTCTTATTACGCTATATCCAGGATTAATGCGATTGTCGTTCCGATCAATCCGATGAATACAACCGAAGAACTTAGATTTTATATTCAAGACGCCCAGATCAAAACCGGCATCGTTTCACAAGAAATTTATGATTATGTTGCCCCGCTCTTGGAACAAACTCCTCTAGAACAGTTAGTGATCGCTTGTTATCATGATTATTTGCCCGAAGAAGTGGATGATCCAATTCCTCCGGTAGTGGCAGAAAGTCGCCGTCTGTTCTCAAAACAAAATCATTATTTATGGAAAGATGTGTTAGAAGCTGGAGAAAAACCGGAGTGTACGCTGGGAGATGCGGACGATCTTGCCGTCATGCCGTACACATCCGGTACAACGGGTTTGCCAAAAGGATGCTTGCATAAACATAGCAGTGTCCAGGCAAACACGATAGGTGGAGCATATTGGGATATTTTAACGCCCAATTCAGTTTGTTTCACAACATTGCCGCTGTTCCATGTGACCGGAATGATTCACAGCATGCATATGCCTATTTTTGCAGGCGCGGAAATGATCGTATTAACGCGCTGGGACCGCGAATATGCCAGAAAAATCATAAAAAAGAAACAGATTTCTCATTGGGTGGTCATCAGCACCATGCTTATTGATTTTCTTGCCAATCCGCTGCTGAAAAAAGAAGATGTCGCCTCGCTGGAATTAATTGCGGGGGGAGGAGCTTCGCTGCCGGCGGCCGTTGGGGAGAAGCTGTACAAATTAACGGGCCTTCGCTATGTAGAAGGATATGGATTATCCGAAACGATTTCTCATACACATTTCAATCCGCCGGATCGCCCGAAATTGCAATGTTTAGGGGTTCCATCGTTCGATGTTGATGCTAGAATCATAAACCCACAAACTTTAGAAGAATTGGACGACGGTCAAGAAGGGGAAATTGTGGTACACGGTCCTCAAGTATTTGTCGGATATTATAACCGCAAAGAGGATAACGAAAAGGCTTTCCTTGAAATAGATGGTAAAAAATTCTTCCGGACTGGCGATATTGGGGTTCGCGATGAAGAAGGATATTATTTCATTGTGGACCGTTTAAAAAGAATGATCAATGCTTCGGGATTTAAAGTTTGGCCGACTGAAGTCGAAAGTTATCTTTACAAACATCCAGCCGTGCAGCAAGCTTGTGTGGTCGGAATTCCAGATCCAAAAAGAGGTGAAAATGTAAAGGCTTTCATCGTTTTGAATGAAGACTACAAAGGAAAAATTACGGAAGAAGAATTGATTCGTTGGTCTAAAGAACACATGGCAGCTTATAAATATCCAAGATTTATTGAATTCCGCTATTCCTTGCCCACTACGTCTAGTGGAAAGCTTTTGTGGAGAAAACTCGCGGAAGAAGAGAAGAAAAAATTTGAAATGAATAAATAATTCCTGAAAAAGGTCAAAAAGACCGTGCGTTTCAACATTTGCACGGTCTTTTTCTGTAATCGGATATTTTTGGGACCGAAAACCGATCACGTTTGTGAAGGATTCATTTCGATTGTACTTTTACTGTTGAGGTTTGATTTTGTTCAAAGTAAAAAAGTGAAACACGGAATTCTCATAAGCATTTGGCCGTTTTTGAAGGAAGAAGAAGAATTCATAAATCGGGGGAAGGTGAAACTTTCAGAATGAACCATCTTCAAAAAAGTAAAAATCGAATTTATCACAGCAAAGAAAAATAAGGCAAGGCAAAAGGCAAAAGAGCCAGATTCCTCCCAGCTTCTCTAAATTCAAGCGATTCGCTGAATTTAGAGGAAAATCAATAGAGGATCCAGCTCTTGTAAGCCCTTACTATTTTACCGCTATTAGTTCAGAGAGATCCACACGCTTTTTACTTCCGTATAGTTTTGCAAAGCGTAGGAGCCCATTTCCCGGCCGATACCGGACTGTTTGTATCCACCGAAAGGACTTGCGGCGTCAAATATGTTGTAACAGTTGACCCAAACGGTTCCGGCGCGGAGATTATTGGCGATGTAATGTGCTTTTTTCACATCTTGTGTCCAAACTCCAGCTGCCAATCCATAAATGGAATCATTTGCACGATTGATTAAGTCGTCTAAATCTTCATATGGAAGGGCAGAAATGACCGGACCAAAAATTTCTTCTTTTGCAATCGTCATATCGTCTTCCACATTAGCGAAAATGGTAGGAGTGACGAAATAACCTTCCTCAAACGGTTTCTTTCCTCCGGTGACTAATTCAGCGCCTTCTTCCAATCCTTTTTCAATATATCCAAGAACGCGATTTTGCTGCTCATCGGATACAAGCGGACCCATTTCTGTATCAGAATGAAGTCCGAAACCTTGCTTAATGTTTTTCGCATAATCCGCCATATCGGAAACGATATTATCATATTGCTTTTTCGGTACAAAGACGCGTGAGCCGGCACAGCATACTTGACCTTGATTGAACATAACCCCGTTTAAAGCTCCCGGGATGGCTTTTGAAAAATCTGCGTCCGGAAGGATGATGTTCGGTGATTTCCCACCCAATTCAAGCGTGATCCGTTTGATCGAATTGGATGCTCGCTTCATAATTAATTTTCCAACTTCTGTTGAACCTGTAAAGGCAATTTTATCGACAAGAGGATGGTCTACAAGCGGTTGCCCGGCTGTTTCACCAAATCCTGGTACGACGTTCACTACTCCTTTAGGAAAACCGGCTTCATCGATCAGCTCAGCTAAATACAAAGCGGATAAAGGCGTTTGTTCTGCTGGTTTTAATACGACGGTACAGCCGGTAGCAAGTGCAGCTCCTAATTTCCACAACGCCATTAAAAGCGGGAAGTTCCAAGGGATAATTTGGCCGACTACTCCAACCGGTTCATGGCGGGTGTAGTTAAAGAACGGACCGTTCACAGGGATGGTTTGGCCAACAATCTTCGTTGTCCAACCGGCATAATAGCGCAAATGTTCAATGGCCAACGGAACATCGGCATTCAAAGTTTCCCTGATCGGCTTACCATTATCGAGGGTTTCTAATTGAGCCAGTTCTTCTTTATTTTCTTCCATTAAATCTGCGAGTTTGTACATTAATCGGCTTCTTTCCGCGGGGGTTAGTTTAGACCACGGACCATTGTCAAATGCTTCTCTTGCTGCTTTTACAGCACGGTCAATATCTTCTTCTTGCGCTTCATAAACTGTAGCCAACACTTCACCCGTCGCAGGGTTGGGAGTATCAAAGGTTTTCTCAGAGGCGCTTTTTACAAATTCTCCGTTAATGTACAATTTTTTGACACCAGACAAAAATTGTTCAACTTTTTCCTTTAATGGAGTTGCAACTGAGCTCATCGAATTCCTCCTTACATTTAAGTTTGGGAGTTACCACTATCAATCTAACATGAAAATAAATGACTTTCAATTATAAATATTAAAAATATTTAATTTATTTTTCGAGGCTAGTTGTATAATCAAATGCAACAAGCATAAAAAATGAAAAACCATAGATAAACCACGTATGATTAAGTCGACTAAAACAATATCGATACGGAGGATTTATCTATGGCAATTACTAATTCTACCATAGGAGCTCGGCATTTCAAACACTTAACGGCTTATGACCGTGGGAAAATTGCGGCCTTACACGCTGCTGGTAAGACTCAACAGGAGATTGCAGATTATGTTGGTTGTCACAAAAGCACCATCTCCCGTGAGTTAAGAAGAGGTACAGTGCCACAAAGAAAAAGCAACGGGAAAATTGTTCATGTCTATTTTCCAGACACAGGTCAACTTCTCTATGAGAGAAACAGGAAAGCCTGTGGCCGCAAGCTAAAACTAGACGATGCCATCGAGTTTATTAAGTATGCCGAAACTCAGATCCTTGATAAGAAATGGTCTCCTGATGCGGTATGTGGGAGAGCCAAACGTGATGGGAAATTCAAAGACAAAATGGTTTGCACCAAGACCCTTTATAACTATATTGATCTAGGACTTATAGGCGTTAAAAACATTGACCTACCTATGAAAATTACCCTGAACACCAAGAAAAAACGTAACCGGAAGAATAAGAAGATCTTAGGACGCAGTATCGATGAGCGACCAATTGAAGTCAATGAACGCCAAGAGTTTGGTCACTGGGAAATTGATACGGTTATAGGCAAGAAGACTAAAGATCAGGCCTTATTGACTCTTACTGAGCGCAAAACCCGTAAAGAAATAATTTTGAGAGTGACAGCCAAGGATAGTCTATCCGTTTCAGAAGTCATATCTCAGTTGAAAGTGTCTTATGGTAATCGGTTCTCTAAAGTGTTTAAAACCATTACGGCTGATAACGGTTCTGAATTTGCTGACCTCGGCCTTAGTGTTGAAAAAGATCTAACAGAGGTTTATTTTACACACCCTTACACATCCTGTGAACGAGGAACCAACGAGCGTCATAATGGCCTTATTAGGCGCTTCATACCAAAGGGGAGACCCATTTCCTCTGTGGCAGAAGAAACCATTACTTATGTTGAAAATTGGTGTAACCATCTTCCAAGGAAGATCCTCAATTATCGTACACCTGAGGAGTGTTTCCAAATAGAGTTAGCTGGCTTAGCTTCTTAACCTTAAGCCAGCTAACCCAAAGGGTTGGTTTTTAGCAACTTGACAAAGAGCCTCTGCGGGCATGGCTACCAGCCATGAAGCCAGGTATACGGTACTGGCTGGGCCAACCAGGCTACCATGCCCACCACTCCACGTCAAGTCGCGCAGAGTGTCCCGATTCTACTTAATCATGGGTTATCTGGTCTTTCAATACTTGTTGCATTTAATATTGCAATTTAAGATTTATTTTTCGACAACAATCTTGTTTTTTCTTCGCAATCTATAAATATCTTGCTATGATATAGGGCATTGAATAGAATTTTATATTGAAATTCTTCTTTAGAGCAGCAATTTTGGAGGAATGAAAATGTCAAACAAAAGGAGCGAAACAGAGACAATAAAAGGATCTTCAAAAGTAAAATTGCCTCAAATAACCTGAATTTTGTGTATAATAGAACATAATGACATTTTTCTTCATTGCTAAGGGGTTTAATTTTATGGTGAACAAAAAAACATTTCATTTATTGTGAATAAATTCCAATCGTTGATCAAAGATTCCAGACATCTGATCATGTGTATTTCTTCCAACGGCAGATTGACGTACGTATCACCAGCCTCAGCTCTCATCCTTGGCTATGAAGCTTACGAAGTGCTGGGGACGTTTATCTATTCCTACATCCATCCGGAAGATCGATATAAGTTGCAACATTCCGATCATGGCTGGGATAAGGTTGAGTACCGTGCACGAAGAAAGTGCGGTGATTATGTTTGGCTTGAAACGAGCTGCATTGCTATGACAAATGAAATGGAATATTTTTGTATCTCCCATGATGTGTCTGAACGAAAAGTCTTTGAAGAACAAATTCAAGAAGAAAAAGAAAAGTACCGCCTTTTGTTGGAAAATACGGTCGATACAATAGGAATCGTCACGGAGGAAGGCTTTTTTGTCGATATTAACCAAGCCGGCAAACAACTGCTCGGTTCAGCAAGAAAGGAAATTATTGGCCGTTCCCTTTTCGACTATCTCCTTGAGGAATATATCCCGCTTGTTAAAACATATCTTCAACATCCTCACCAGCAAGATTCGCTGGAAGTTTGCATTAGAAGAGTGGATCAAATTGTTAAATGCGTAAAATTCAAATTAATACCTCTGTTTTATAAAAATCGGCATACATATCAAATCATTTTAAAAGATATCACCAACAAAAAAGAAACGGAAAAAATGCTTCAGAAAGCTGAAAAGCTGACCATTGTCGGACAGTTGGCCGCGGGTATCGCCCATGAAATACGAAATCCGTTAACGGCGATCAAAGGATTTACCCAATTATTAAGCAATATGGGTCATCGGGATTATACGGATGTGATTTTGACAGAACTCGACCGTATTGATAAAATTGTCAGCGATTTGCTTGTGCTTGCCAAACCGCAGATTTCCCATCTTGAAGAAATCAATTTAGTCGAGTTAATTGATCGTGTTGTCACGCTCCTAAGGACTCAAGCTATTATGTATAATATTGATATTATTTCTGATATTCGCTTGAAGGATTGTCCTGTGATTGAAGCGGAAGCGGATCAAATTAAACAAGTGTTAATTAATCTTATTAAAAATGCGATTGAAGCGATGCCGGAAGGCGGGACCGTCACGATTGAAGCCGAAGTGGATCATTCCGAAGATCATGTGGTGATACGTGTGATCGACGAAGGAATTGGAATTCCAAGAGAGCTGATTTCAAGATTGGGGGAACCGTTTTTTAGCACAAAAGAAAAAGGAACGGGTCTTGGATTAATGATATGCCAGAGAATCATAAAAAATCATAAAGGGTCTTTGGAAATTGATAGTGAAGTAAATAAAGGCACTACTTTTACGATTCGATTGCCTAGAAAAATCAGCAAAAAAAACGATAGGCAGAAGATAAATCTGGATGGAACAATATAAAAGCGCCGATCGCGTTTAAAAACGTCCGCCTTCTTCATCTTCTAAACGGAGAGAAACGAAATGGTTTTCCGAATGTTAATTGTTGTTGCGTTTCACTCCAAGGATAAAGATCTTTTATGTGCTTTGCTGAACGGTTCGGGATCGTCGAAATTCGGTTTTAGAAAAAGTCGCACACATCGAATGAAAATCCTTTCTTTTTTTATAGAATCTCTCCTTCTTATATTTCGTTGTTGATCGTAAAAAACGAAAAGATGATAGGGCTTTATCGCTTTCTTTTTTATTTTTTGGCGAATAATTGAGGGAGAAAATACAAGTTTAATATAAGACTCGAGAGACTCGAGAACCCCCTGTTCCAGAGGACGGAACGACTAAAAAGTCGCATTAAAATAAAAACTAGAATAGTATAAAGAAAGCAGAAGCAGGAAAAGAAAGAGAGCTGGTCAGAAATGAATTTTGCGAGAACAAAGGAAGAACAAGAACGTTTGGAACGAATTGGGAAATTGGCTGTTCGTTTTTCTGAAAGAGCGGGTAAAATAGACGAAACGGGAGATTTTCCATATGAGAATATGGAAGATTTAAAAGAGGCAGGCTATACGACGTGGACTTTAGACAAAGAATTTGGCGGAAAAGGAATTTCTTTATATGAATTTCTTCTTTATCAAGAAAAAATTGCCGAAGGAGACGGCTCTACTGCTTTGGCAATCGGCTGGCACATGGGCACGATGATGGATTTATCCGCAAGGCGGCCATGGAATCAAGATGTTTGGAACAAAGTAGTGGAGAAAGTAAAAAAAGGGGCTTTAATCAACACTGCAGCTACTGAGCCGCAAACGGGAAGTCCAACTCGAGGTGGCTTGCCGCAAACTACGGCTGTATTCGAAAACGGACAGTGGGTGATCAATGGCCGAAAAACGCATACGACTTTATCCCCCGTTCTCGATTTCATATTGGTAAAGGCTTATATTCCTCAACGAAAAAAGGTCGGTATTTTTCTCATACCGAAAGAAACGAAAGGGGTTTCCGTTGAAGAAACTTGGAATACCATTTCGATGAGAGGAACCGGAAGCCATGACTTATTATTAAAAGATGTTCGTATAGATGAAAAATATTTTGTGGAGACCGTCGATCCTGTGAACAATCAATCAGCGGGATGGCTGCTCCATATCCCGGCCTGCTACCTTGGAATTGCCGGTGCTGCCCGTAATTATGCCCTCCGATTTTCGACTGAATATTCTCCCAACAGCATAGAAGGCACGATCAGTGATTTACCGAATATCCGCCACCTGATTGGGCAAATGGAACTGGAACTCTTGCAAGCTCGTACGTTTATGTATGCAATCGCAGAAAAATGGGATCGTTCGGAATCCAAAGTGGAACTTCAGGCAGCTCTAGGAGCCGTAAAACATGTGGCTGTGAATGCAAGTATACGCGTTGTGGATGCGGCCATGCGGATTGCCGGCTCCAAAAGTTTATTTTTCGAAAATCCTTTGCAGCGTTATTACAGAGATGTTCGAGCCGGATTGCATAATCCTCCGATGGATGACGCTGTCATTGCCATGCTGGCCCAAAAAGCTCTTGATGGGATTCAAAATTGAACAAAATGGAATTCCATTATGTGGATAGACATTTGTAAATACCTCCGAGTCTTTTGCTCGGAGGTTTTTTCGCTCGTCTTTAGTATGACCGGGATGTATGAGAGTGGCGGTGTTATTGAAACTCAATGTCGATCGTTTTACGATTGGAAGTCTGCAATTTGTTGGCTCTTATTTCAAGAATACCGTTCTTATAAGTGGCTCGAACGCTGTTTTCATCCACTTTTGCAGGCAAAGTTATTTTTCTTTGGAAGCTTCCATAATATCGTTCTTCATGATGAATCTGCTCTGATTCCCTTTTTTCGGTTTTTTCTATTTTTCCAGAAATTTGAAGTTCTGTGCCATCTAAATGAATAAACAAGTCTTCTTTTTTCTCTAATCCTGGAATTTCACAAGTAACAATAACTTCATTATCCGTTTCACGCACATCCATTCTTGGAAAGTTGAAATTATTTTGGAAAAATGAAGGGAAATTTGTATTAGAGCATTTTGCAAAATTAGATTTTTTGGATAAAAGTATAAAAAATAAAGCACTCGACAAATAGCTACCAGCATGTTATTTTACAAAATATTACAATAATCCTGTTTTTGGGCATACCTGCAGAATTTTTCACATTGAATTTTTTTAAGCGGCTTTCTTCCCTTTATTTTCCTTTGCCATCGCTAGCGCTGAAACAAGTAATACAATAGCGTTCAGGTAAATATGGCTCTTTACTTTCTCAATTCCCCATACATGTAGGGAGTTCGCCGTAAGGTAGCTTTTCATTCTTGAATTACAGCGTTCTACACTTGTCCTCTCGTTGTAAAGCTCTTTCCAACGTTTTGTATCACGGTGCGGATTGGAATATCGGCGCACATCCTTTTTGATGTCGACTTTTACCACCATTCCATAGTTGGAAGATGAACAGGCTGCCATTCCTAATGGGCAATCCACTTTGCCGGTTGCGTGAGGACATCTGAACTTGAGCTGGTCCTTATCAGCTCCCCAATAAGTCATTTCATAACCCATGGAACAACGCGGAGTTCCATTGGAAGAAATCCCTTCAGGAGGCTCTTTTTCGTTGCGCAAATTGAGCGGGATAATGGCTTGCGCTCCAATGTTTTTGGCTGATTCATAGTTTTTTAGTTGGTCATATCCGCCATCCATGATCAGAAATTCAATTTTGGATTTGGTACGCTCTGCCACTTGCTCTATTAATTCTGGTGCGACTTCTCCATCGTTCACATGGGCAGGGGTTACTTTTATGGCCATTGGCAGTTCGCTTGCGGTATCGACTGAAAGATGCATCTTATAGCCAAACCAGGTAATTTTATTGCCGAAGGAATCATATTTTGCGCCCCAATTGGCATTACCCGTTTGTTCACTACGCTTTTTGGGCTGTTTCTTTTCATAGGCATCAATGGCGGCACTGTCGATGGCCTGGTGGCTGCCGTCAATTATTCCTTCCTCCTGAGCTAACTGTACCAAGTCAAGGAAGATCTTTTCAGCCAGCTTTTTTTTGGTAAGTGCCGCAAAAACCCGGCTGAGAGTGGAGATAGACGGTGCGGGGCGATCAATCGATAAACCGCATTGATAACGGAAACGAAGGTCTTTATCCAATCGATGATGAAGGGCGGTAAAGGTGTCGATGCCTTCGAGTGGGGCAGCGATGAGAGCCCTTAGAATCCCTTCTCTGGAATGACCGTCAGCCCCTCGGGGTGAAGAACTTCTCAACTGTTTAGCATAAGGGCGTAAATCAAGCGAGCTAAAAAAGATAGGTAATTTCTCTTTTGACTCTAATTTTTGCAGTTCTTCAAAGGAAAATAGGCTTTCTTGTAGAATATACAAAGTGACTTCCTCCTTTTGAATTTTTTGTTGTTTCGTCACTTCAAAAATTCTACATTTTAGGGGTGAAGTCCTTTTTTATGTCTTTGAAATCCTTATGGCTCTTGGGTCAAAAAATATGCAAAATGCTCATTAAAGAAACGTTCCATGTCTTTTCGAAACTGGCCTAAAGGTTGGAAAGCATCATTGCTTGGCCATTGAATCACCATGATAACCTCCTTTATAAAATGATCGATCCTTTAAATAAGATTCCCACTTCTGAAAAAAACATTCATGGTGCGTTGAAAAATGGTTCCGAGAGGACGATGGATTATCCCTTTTTTATCAATTGTTTCCTTTTGAATGAAAGGGGCTTTGGAAAAGTTGATTTATAAAACAGACAGAAGGAGCCATATTACGTCAAGAAAAGGATTCTCCATTGATTCAGAAGAATTTTTCAGCAAAATGGTTTGAAGTGAAAAATAAAAAGAACAGAACATCAAAGGCAAACTGACAGGGGGAAGGAAATGGATATACGGAATGGACTGAAATCAATTTTGATTTCTGTTAGAAAACGTTGAATTTTTTGTGTGGACTACATTTTGGGGAAAGAATCTTCTAGGAGCGTTTGGGGCTCTCCTTGAGATTGCGTTCGTTCAATCCTTTGGTTCAATATGGACGTGAGCCCCAAATACGTCATATTTTTCCGTTAAAATATTTTCCACTTTGTCGGAAATTCCATGGCTGGAACGGACATCAAGAGTAGGGTCAACGAGGATCACGATATCCACTATGACATTGTTTCCATATTTTCGTGCTTTGACGCTTTTTACTTTAATCACGCCGGGAACGGTAAGAACAGTTTCTTTAAATTTCTGTAATTGCCCTTCATCAAAACCATCTGTCAAGTCATGAGAAGCATCTCGGAAAATTTCCCATGCGGTACGGCAAATTAATAATCCAATGATGACAGCGGCCAAAGGATCGAGCCAGGTTAGGTGAAATTGGGAGCCGATGATTCCAATTGCTGTCCCGACCCCGACTAAGGCATCAGACAAATTGTCTTTAGCGGCGGCCATAACCGATTGGCTGTTAATGCGTTTGGCGAGACGACGATTATAAAGATAAACAAGAAACATGACAAAAGAGCCGAAAAGAGCGGCCCATGCAGATATCCAATCAGGAATTTGTTCCTTATGATGAAAGATGGAGGAAACAGCGTTGAAAAGCACTTGCGAACCTACCATCATCATAATGAATGAAGCCATAAGAGATGCGACCGTTTCTGCGCGCCAATGGCCATATGGATGATCTTCATCGGCAGGTTTACGCGCCAATCTCAATCCAATGAGTACCGCGACAGAGGCGATGATATCAGTGGTGTTATTCAAACCATCCGCTTTAAGGGCTTCCGAGTGGCTAGTAATTCCGATCAACAGTTTGAAAACCGATAAAAAGAGATAAGAAAAAATGCTGATGACAGCGCCTCTTTCTCCTGCCTTCAGATCTTGAAATTTTTTTTCATCCATATGCGACTATCTCCTTACCAACTTATGCTACTAGAACATGTTACCAAATGGATGGCGTTTGAGTCTATAGCAACTTTTTTAGGAACGTTCATGAATATAGGGAGGTGTAAAAAAAGTTTCACTATGGAAAAACAAACGTTGTATCGCTCGGCTTTTCTATTTTTTACTAACTGCTTTGTTTCATTCAATAAAAAACAGCACAAAGTCGTTTAGAAAAGAATATGTCATTTATTAAGCGGCAGTGCCTGATCGCTTCTTAGATGAGAGCACATTAGATAGAAAAATTGCGTATTCTGTTAACACACCATATCAAAGCAAATCATTCGCCTATACGCGGCCATTTTTTTTGAATAAACTATAATGTCAAAAATGCGGGAGGAGGGCAGAGCAATGGCAGAGAAAAAAAAGAAACAGCCGAAAAAAGAAAAAATCAAGGAAAAAACTGAGGAGAAGATCGAGGAAAAGACCAAAGAGCAGTCTCCTGAACGATCTCCATCGGTTTGGGACAATTTTTGGCGGATCCGACCCCATGAAGAAGAAGCAACCAACGAGACAAAAGGGGAGGAACAGCCCCGTTTCCGTTGGATATAAAAATCAAATGAATTTTCTTGTATTAATTGGAATTCCTCGGGTTTTGGCTTGCGAAAATCCGAGGATTTTTATAAGGATAAAACTTTTTTATTTCTAATTTTCCAATAATTATATATAATATTGACAATCTAAACTAAATTGAAAGAGTGAAGGGAAATGACAAGTAT
The DNA here is from genome assembly GCF_038007225.1 of Bacillus sp. FSL W8-0102. Classification (NCBI taxonomy): domain Bacteria; kingdom Bacillati; phylum Bacillota; class Bacilli; order Caryophanales; family Bacillaceae; genus Bacillus; species Bacillus sp. FSL W8-0102. Next base: position 2,171,429 of record NZ_JBBOWT010000001.1, on the reverse strand, counting down.
TGCAAAAGAAAAACAACCCATGCCAAAAGGCGCAATGGCCACCGTATACGGCATCCTTTTGGCCATAAGCACCGGTCATCTTGTGAACGATTCCATCCAGTCGGTCGTCCCGGCTATGTACCCGATTTTAGAACATTCATTACATATTACTTATGCCCAAATTGGGTTGATTGCTTTTATGTTAAACATGACGTCCTCTGTGATGCAGCCGGTGTTTGGTGTATTTGCGGATAGAAGACCAACCCCTTTTTTGCTTCCTTTTGGGATGTTCATGAGTACATTAGGCCTGATCGGATTTTCCATATCCAATGAATTTTGGGCGCTGTTGGCATCGGTCATTTTCATCGGCCTTGGTTCAGCGGTTTTTCATCCTGAAGGCTCGCGGGTAGCGTATATGGCGGCAGGGAGCAAAAGAGGACTGGCACAATCCATTTACCAAGTAGGGGGGAATGCCGGCCAATCGCTAGCTCCTCTTTTCACAGCTTTGATTTTTGTTCCTTTAGGTCAAAGAGGAGGATTATGGTTTACATTCGTTACGGTTATGGGCATTATTTTATTATTTATGGTTTCGAGATGGTACAGCAGGCAGCCTGTCATTATAGAGAAAAAAAGAAGACAAGGTGCAAAACCGGCAAGTCAAAATACGAAAATTCAGCAATCGATTTCTGGCAAAATCAAATGGGCGATGGTCGTGTTGGTTTTCTTTGTGTTTGCTCGTTCTTGGTATTATGCCGGGATCTCCAATTTTTATCAATTTTTTTTGTTGGATGATTATGGCTTATCGATTCAAGAAGCGCAAATTTATTTATTTGTTTTTTTAGTTGCTGGAGTGTTAGGAACATTTTTTGGCGGCCCGCTTGCAGACCGTTTCGGACGAAGAAATATCATCGCTGTTTCCATGCTTGGCTCCGCTCCGTTGGCTGTCCTATTGCCGCATGTTCCGTTATGGCTGGTAATTCCAATGATAGCACTTATTGGTTTTATTTTGATGACGAGTTTCAGTGTCACAGTCGTATATGCTCAAGAGCTGATGCCGAAGAAAGTAGGTATGGCTTCGGGGCTAATCGTCGGATTGGCTTTTGGAATGGGAGGAGTTGGATCCGTTTTATTTGGTTCGCTTGCCGATTTGTTCAGCATTCGCTTTGTCATGATTTTTTGTAGTTTATTGCCTCTTTTTGGATTGGTTTCTTGGCTGCTTCCGAGAGATGAAAAAGTTCGCGAGATAACAGGTCAATAGTTTCGTTGTGAATTGGCATGAGTGTTCCTTCATATCAATATGGACTTGTTCGATTGAAAATCATCGTTCGTTAGAAGCCTTAATTTGGTGCACTTATGAGTTTGCGGATGTCAATGCAAATAGAAGTCATTAAATGAGGGTGTCCCAAAAGTATAGCTTTTAGGGACACCCATTTTTTGTGAATGGTTCTTTGAACCTGGTCTGTTGATTTCCGTTCCAGGCGCTTCGCTTTCCGCGGGCGTGCCGGGGAGCCTCCTCGTCGCTTACGCTCCTGCGGGGTCTCCCCTGTCCCGTACTCCCGCAGGAGTCTTCGCGCCTTCCACTCCAATCAACAGAGTGAAAAATTAATCTTGAAACTCTGTACAAAAAAATAAAGAAAATCGTTCTTTTTTGGTATAATTTAGTCACTACAACCAATCTACCGGAAAGGAACGATTTTCTTATGTACATAAATTATACCACGACAGGACAATTAGTTCTACCAATGGATATAGAAGTTCTAATCCCCGAACATCATCTTTGCCGAATTGTGGATTTGGCAGTAGAAAAGATGAATCCAAACATCCTTCTTTCTCTTCATCCTGGTGGCGGCCGCCCGCCTTACCATCCCAAAATGATGTTAAAAATTATCCTTTATGCCTACGTCAATCGAATTTATTCTTCCCGGCAAATTGCTAAACAACTGGGAGAAAACATTTATTTTATGTGGCTTTCGGGAAACCAAAAACCTGATTTTCGTACAATCAATCGATTTCGCTCCAATCGTATGAAGGATGTCATTTATGAAACCTTCTTCGGAATTGTGGATCTTTTATGCCAGGAGGGGTTAGTAAAGCTTGAAGATTATTATTTTGATGGAACGAAAATTGAAGCTAACGCTAATCGATATACTTTTGTTTGGAGGAAGGCGACAGAAAAGTTCGATACAAAGCTGGATGAGAAATACAAACAGATCGTCTTATCGATTGAGGAAGTAATGAAAGAAGATGAGCAAGCTGAAAAAGAAATGGATTTTCAAGAAAAATTGGAGGCAGCTCCTGTTACCTCCGAGAAAATCCAAGAGACCATCAAAAAGGTAGAGAAAAAATTAGAACAGGAACCTACAAATCGAACCCTGAAAAAAGCAAAACGACAATTGGAAAAGGATCTTTTGCCCAGAAAGCAAAAATATGAAGAACAAAAAGCAACATTTGGCGACCGAAACAGCTATTCAAAAACGGATAAAGATGCCACTTTCATGCGCATGAAAGAAGACCACATGAAGAACGGTCAATTAAAGGCTGGTTACAATGTACAAATCGGAACGGAAGGACAATTTATCACAGGGTTCAGTCTACATCAACGTGCCGGAGATCCCGGCTGCCTAATTCCTCACTTTGAATTAATGAAAAAGTATAATCGGCCAAAACCAAAGACACTCATTGCCGATTCTGGTTATGGTAGCGAAGAAAACTATGATTATTGTGAAAAGGAAGAAATGGAAGCACTGGTTAAATACAACACATTCGATAAGGAACAAACAAAAGCTTGGAAAAATCAAATCGGTAAATTGGAGAACATGACTTATGACGAGGAATTAGACGAATGGATCTGTGCAAATAATAAACGACTTACCTTTAGTTACGAAAGAAAACGGAAATCAGAAAATGGGTATGAATCGGTGAAACGAACTTACATGTGCACAGACTGCTATGGATGCCCTTTTCAATCTTCTTGTGCAAAAGGAAAGAACACAAAAAGCATCAGTGTTTCCATGAAGAATCAGAAGCAGCGCCAAGAAGTCCGTGAAAGATTAACCTCGGAGGAAGCGAAAAAGAAGTATAGACAACGAAAAATAGAAGTGGAGCCAGTATTTGCTCAAATTAAGCACAACAGCCACTTCCAACGATTTACATTAAGAGGCCTTTCCAAAACAACGGTGGAATGGGGTCTTATTTGTGTTGCCCACAATTTGAAAAAGTGGGCAACATACACTGAAAAACAACAAAAAGTGAGGGAATAAAACAGGGGAATGATCTTCTGTGCACGAATTACAACCAATAATATCCAATAAATCATTCTAAAGAAAAAGGCTGAGCCCTAAAAAGTCGATTTTATCGACCTTTTGGGTCAGCCTCATCTTTTTTCGGAGATATTCCTATCATTTTGATCGATTTTGTATTATATTAAAGAATATGAAAAGGAGGGAATGATATTGGAATTAGCAGCTCACAATCGTACAGAACAAATGAAAAAACCAATATCAGGTAAACCGCACTATTTTGATATTATGCTGAAAATCATATCAGCGGCCGTTCTTTTAGGAGGTGCCGTCTTTTTATACGAGCGGGTTTCCGTCAGTCAAGCTTTATTATATCTTCTTGGTGGCTTGGGTGGTTATACTCTTTATCAAGCGCACTTTGGCTTCACTTCTGCTTGGCGTAAGTTCATTCTTTACCGAAAAGGGGAAGGTTTGCGTGCCCACATGATTATGTTGGCAACAGCAAGTCTTTTATTTTTACCTTTTCTAATAAAAGGATCCATATTCGGTCATCCAGTTGAAGGATATGTATCACCCGTCGGAATGTCTGTTTTGATCGGAGCCTTTTTGTTTGGCATTGGAATGCAGCTTGGAGACGGTTGTGCTTCTGGAACGCTTTATCATATAGGCGGCGGAGATGTTAACGGGATTGTGACGTTAATCGGATTTATTATAGGATCTGTAATCGCGACAACTCATTTCAATTGGTGGATGAATACGCCTCATTTTGAACCCATTTCCTTTATCCAAACCTTCGGGCCGCTGGGAGGATACATCTTTCAACTGATTATAATAGCCGTTGTGTTTGTTATCACGATTATGTTAGAGAAACGCCGAAATGGCCATTGGGTTGCGCCGACACTTAAACAGGGAAATGGTTGGAAATCGGTGTTTACCGGACCTTGGTCTCTTGTCATTGGCGGATTATTATTGGCTATTGTGAACACGCTCGTCCTGATTATTCAAGGAAAGCCTTGGGGAATCACTTCGGCGTTTGCCTTATGGGGAGCCAAAATAGTGCAGCTGTTCGGAGGCCATCCGGAACATTGGTCGTATTGGACTGATCCGGCGAGAGCAGCTTCTCTCCACAATCCATTATATATGGATATTACAACAGTGATGGATATTAGTGTGATGGTTGGAGCTTTATTGGCTGCGGCAGTTGCCGGTCGATTTAAGAAACCTATTCATTGGAAACGCCCGACAAGAATGACCATTGCTGCCCTATGCGGCGGAGTGATTATGGGTTATGGAGCTCGGATTTCCTTTGGCTGCAACATCGGATCTTATTTTGATGGAATCGCATCTTTCAGCGTTCATGGTTGGTTGTGGTTTGCTTCCGCTTATATAGGAAGTATGATTGGAGTCAAATTGCGCCCATATTGTGCTTATGAACAATAGAGAAAAGAGGGACTGGATTGTATTTCCAGTCCTTTTGTGTTTGGGAGAAAATAGTTAAAATCATCTAGGTTTGGGAAAGCAAATCGGTTTAATGAGCAATATGGCTTGATAAAGGATATAGTAAGAAAAAAAGGCCAAAATCATCATAAATCCTTGTAAAATGGGGAATGTATAGGAAACAAGCAGGGCGATGAATGTGCTGAAGGAATCGCCGGCATGAAAATAAGAACGGGGAGGATTCCATTGAATAGCTTACGACACAATCGTGGAGACGAAGAAAGCAAAAACTCGAACGTTTTCGTTGGAAGAGCAAAAGAATATTTAAAAGATAAGAGAAAAGCGATGAAACTTATTCGGCGGGCGACAATAAAAGCAGGAAAAAACAGAAGGCGCCTTCGTGATGTTTGGAACAATTTGCAATTATTATTAGAACTGGCTAAAGCTTGGTCGAAAGGGGAATACCGCCAAATTCCTTATCGTTCGATGCTGTCCATTTTTGCGGCCATCGTCTATTTTGCTGTCCCAACGGATGCGATTCCTGATGTCTTACTAGGATTTGGACTGATCGATGACGCGGCCGTCATTGGTTTTACATTAAAATTAGTGGAAAAAGACTTAGAGCGATTTAAACAGTGGAAAGAAAAAAAGAACAGTCCCCAAATGATTGATACAAAAGAATAATTTTATAATCCATTGAAAAGAGCTTTAAAATAGGAGTTCATACTGAAAAAGAAATGTTCATGTTTAAAAAAGGGGGAGGGGAAAAAACGAATGAGACAAAAGAAATTCTTTTGCATCATTCCGTGTGGCAAACGGAAAATTTGGGATCAACATCCAGAGTTCGGACCGGTGCGGGCTGATGCGGCCTATATCGGAATATTTCATCGCCTTTGTCAAAACTACGCTCGCCTGTTTTTTGATCATTGGGGCATTTTGTCGGCTAAGCATGGGTTATTGCTTCCGGATGATATTGTCCCTGGTAATTATGATTTATCTTTTTCAGATCATCATCGAAAATCGGAAATGATCGAAATAAGCCAACTGAGAGAACAAGCGGAGGTAAAAGGAGCCGCTGCGGTTGACGTGGTTGTCATGTTGGGTGGAAAAAAATTTCAACCCATTTTGCGGGAAATGTTCCCGGAATGCCACGATATTCAGTTTCCGCTCCAAGGAAGCAGAGGGATCGGCGACATGCAAAAACGATTAAAAGACGCAATAGAAAACAGGAACCCCATTCATAAAATTGATTTCGATTAAAATTTATTATAATAATGTTATGTTAACAAGTGACCCACAATATGTAATGGTAATGTGCTCACTGATGAATAAATCAAAAAATCGGTAGCCTTTTTTTATTTTATCAGATGATTCAGCTGGGTGATGTCGGGTATATAAGAACCGACTTCACTTGATGGATGTTCAATCCATCACTATGTTTGTTGCATGATGTTTTCAATATGAGTCCATTTTAACGTGTTATCAAAAAGAAATGTTTGGAAACAGCTATTCGACTAAGTAGCAATTCAAATAAGTGTACATAATAATAAGCAAGATTGAAAAGGAAGGAAAGGATTCATTCATGGAGCATATTGAATACCCAGCTGAAGGCTACAGCAAAAAAAGATCCGCCTCTCAACAAGAAAAAAAACATCGTAAACCGGCGGCCGTATTATCAATCTCAACGGTTCCTCTTATTATGACACTTGGGAATTCTATGCTTATACCGGTTCTTCCAGTTATAGAAAAGCAATTGGGGATTTCGAATTTGCAATCGAGCTTGATTATTACGGTTTATTCAGTTGTTCCGATATTGCTTATTCCCATTGCCGGTTATCTTTCGGACAGACTGGGACGTAAAATGGTCATGATTCCGAGTTTGATCATTTCGGGAATAGGTGGGCTTTTGGCGGGATGGGCCTCTTGGAAGATGTCGAACCCATACTATATGATCCTGATCGGCAGGATGCTGCAAGGAGTGGGGGCATCTGGAGCTTTTCCTATTGTACTGCCCCTAGTCGGAGATTTGTTCCGACAAGAAGAGGAAGTAAGCGCGACGCTTGGTGTCATTGAAACGTCGAACACGCTTGGAAAAGTACTCAGTCCCATCTTGGGAGCTTTGTTGGCAGGTTGGATTTGGTTTATGCCTTTTTTTTCTTTTCCGTTATTTTGTTTAGTTTCTATTTTCCTTTTGCTTCTTTTCGTTAAAAGCCCAAAAAGAGAAGAAGAGAATAAAGAATCGATTCGTGAATTTATCCAAAAGGTGAAGGAAATTTTTCAGAGGGAAGGCAGATGGCTTTATGCCGTTTTTGCTATTGGGACTATATTAATGTTTGTTTTGTTTGGATTTCAATTTTATTTATCGAGCATCTTGGAAGATCAATTTCATACTGTTGGAATTATGAAAGGATTTTTACTTGCAATCCCGCTCGCAGCTTTATGCTTCGCTTCTTTTTTAACCGGGAAATATATTAAAGGGAATAAAAAGACGATGAAATGGATTACAACGATCGGGCTTGTTGTCACTGCTATATCATTGTGTATGATCCTTTTTTCAGATCGATTGTGGTATATATTAGCCATTTTTGTGATCTGCGGGATCGGCATTGGTGCCGGCTTGCCTTGTATGGATGCCATGATCACAAGCAGCATTGAAAAGGAAGAGCGAGGGACGATTACTTCTATTTACAGTGCTATGCGTTTTGCCGGTGTAGCAGCGGGGCCTCCTGTCAGCTCCATTCTCATGAAAAATTCGGAATTTGTGATGTTCTTTATTTTGGCCTTTTTATGCCTCGTATCCGCTTTTTTTTCGATGAAAGCAATAAAGCCAAATTCTTAATGAAAAAGAACGAGAAGGAATTTTTCTTTCTCGTTCTTTATGTTTGCATTGATTTTTCATCAAACTAAGGCAGCAAATAAAACAAAACAGCAAAGAAATGGGCAAATGATCCACCTAAAACAAACAGATGCCAAACCGCATGATGGTAATGAAATCCCCTCCACACGTAAAAAACCGTTCCTACTGTATAGAATATGCCGCCGATGACTAACAGTAAAATTCCGTTTGGAGCCACCGTTTCTGTCAGAGGACCCCATGCGGCAACTACAAGCCAGCCCATCGCTACATACAAAAGAGTGGAAGTGTAAAGAAATTTATTCACAAAAAAACATTTAAAAATGGTTCCGCCCACAGCTATCCCCCACACGATGCCAAAAAGCGTCCATCCAAGCCAGCCTTTTATCGCCAGTAAAGCAAAGGGAGTATAAGTACCAGCGATAAAAAAATAGATCGACGAGTGATCGAAAATTTCAAATAATTTTTTTGCTTTCCCAGGCGGAAGGCTATGCACAATCGTGGAGGATAAGTATAAAAGAAGCATGGTGGCGCCGAACAACGTAAAACAAACGATATGAAGGGGTCCACCATACGATGCAGAGTGCACAATCAACATCACTAACGCCGCGATGCTAAACAGCGCTCCAATGCCGTGAGTGATCGAGTTGGCAATTTCCTCATTTTTTGAATAAGAATGCGTATTGGCCATTTGTCAGTCCTTTCCATCCATCAGGATCGTTTAACTTATTGAAAGACATTTGAAAAACTTTGTTATCCATAATGAAGCTTCCTATTCATTTTACCATAAAGTCTTTCGAGTATGTAAAATTGTACAGGTTAAATCTCAAAAAGTTATGGAAATAAATGTAAAATTAATGATAAATTAACAAATTTTTCATTCAGCATTAACAGTTTAATAGTTTAATAGATTACAGAGAAAAGAAACGATCTTGAACTATATAAATTGAAATAAAGGTTTTCTCCCGTTCCACGGCGAATAAATACAAAGAGAAAATAGGGGAACGGAGAGAAAATATGATGCCAAATCACAAAGACGAGATCGAAAAGTTGTCCACTGCCATGAAAGAAGCAAAAAGTAAACGAGCATATGAACGCTACCAAGCGATTTATCTTCATTTGCAGGGATATACCAAAGGAGAAATCGCAACGATTATTGGTCGATCCAAGAAAACTATTTATAACTATATTCATGCCTACGCCCAGCGCGGTCTTGATGGACTGGAGATGAAATACTCACCTGGCGCCCCACGTCGATTGACCCCTGAGCAGGAAAAAGAGCTGGCTTTGATCATTGAACATCAGCTCCCCGTAGATGTGGGATTCGAAGCAAAATATAATTGGACGCTTGCGATAATCGCTGAACTCATTCAACAAAAGTGGGGGCCAACATACACGCTTCGCGGAACAAGTGACATTCTGCATCGGTTAGGGCTAAGCTATACGAAACCGACCTATACACTAGCCAATGCCGATGAAGAGAAACAAAAAGAATTCGTCGAAATCACCTTCCCTGAAGTAAAAAAAACTGGTAGATGGGAACATCGCCCATGTCCTCTTTCAAGATGAGTCGATGATTCGTGATTACCAAGCGATTCAAAAAACATGGTTTGTCAAAGGAAAACAACGAATCATTCCGACGTTTGGAAAACATCAAGGGCTGAAGCTGATTGGCACGTTGAACTACGAAACAGGGGAAGTGTTTTGCATCGAAGAAGAACGCTATGACGCGGAAACATTTCTTCGATTTCTTCAACTTGTGTTAGAACGCTATCCCACAGGCAAAATAGTGATGATTTTAGATAACGCTCGAATTCACCATGCCAAACTCATTCAGCCATTTTTAAAAGAACACGAAGATTGGTTAGAGCTCGTCTTTTTGCCACCATACAGTCCGCAATTGAACTTGATTGAAGGGCTATGGAAATGGCTGAAATCAGACGTGATTTACAACGTGTTCTATTCGAGTGTGCAAGAAATTAGAAAGAATGTCCAAGCCTTTATTCAGCGAATCAACCAGAAACCAGAACAAACGATCGATCGTTTGTGTGTTCAGTTGTAAATCTTTAATTCAACTTATATAGGAGATGAAAAGTAGATGAAGCTAATTACGAAAAAAGGAGCCACATTCGCATTCGCACTAGCTTTAACCATTCCTGCTGTAACACCGGTTGCTGCGGCGAGTAACGAGAAAGTGAGCATTGATTCCATCCAATTTAACGGAATGAATCCACCTTCCACGATTGATCAAATGGTGAATACTTATACCAATGCATCAGTTGAGGTAAAGTACAGCGATGGCAGAGTTCGAAAGTTTCCGCTTGCCTATAAAACATTGTTTAAATCGGAAGATCAAGTAGCCGCGAACAAAGGCGAAAAAATTCCGGCGGGTACACCGATTGATGTACATGGGAATCCCATTATGGATCACAGTGTTGAAGGTAAACCAACTTATTTTATATCGGATGCACCTGACTCAAATAGCTTATTAAATATAAAAGGTCAACTTTATATGGTGACCCATTATGAATACGACACATTTGATGCGGCCGGCCATTCAGCTTATGGATTAGTTCCAGCCTCTATGACTTTGACGAAATTAGCGCAGGATAAGAAAACTGGGGAGCTGAAAGCAGTAGAAGTGAAAAAAATTGATTTTTCTTCCGTAAATGGTCTTTGGATTCCATGTAATGGCAGTGTATCGCCTTGGAACACTCATCTCGGATCAGAAGAATATGAGCCGGATGCACGCAGTTTTGAATTCAATCCACAATCTTCTGCAAGAACCTGGACAGAAAGTTTTGCTAAGCTTTATTTTGGTGATGAATCGAAAGCAAATCCTTATTACTACGGATTTATTCCGGAGATTACGGTGAAGGAAGACGGTTCAACAAAGGTGGAAAAACATTATAGCGTTGGGCGCTTTTCACATGAATTAATGAAGGTGATGCCTGATAAACGTACAGCCTTTTTTGGTGATGATGGCTCTTATACTACTTTATTCATGTACGTAGCGGATAAGCCTGCGGATTTATCAGCAGGTACGCTTTATGCTGCTAAATTTCATCAAACCGGTACTGAAAATGGCGGTAGCGGGAAATTAGAATGGATTAAGCTAGGTCATGCTACAGATAAAGAGATAAAAGATATCATTGACAGTGGCATTCAATTTAGTGATATTTTCGAAACTTCAGATGCGCCGAAAGAAGGCTTTACTGCCATCAAGCAATATTCCTACGGCAAAACAGAATATTTAAAATTAAAACCAGGAATGGAAAAAGCAGCTGCCTTTTTAGAATCACGTCGTTATGCAGCCATGCTTGGAGCGACATCTGAATTTAATAAAATGGAAGGTGTTGCACTTAATGCAAAAGATAAAAAAGTTTATATAGCCATTTCAGACCAAAGCAGCGGAATGGCAAAAGATACAAAAGGAACAGATCCTGTTGACGATATTCAATTACCAGTCATTAAATCGGGTGTCACGTACCAATTGGATTTAACCGGCGGGCAAAAAGACAAGGATGGACATGCCATTGATAGCGACTATGTTGCCGCGACCATGTCTGGTTTAATTGCCGGTGAAGATTTAACAACAGCGGATTCATACGGCAATACGGCTAATGTGGACAAAGTAGCCAATACGGATAATTTAAGCTATTCCGAGCCGCTTAGAACATTATTCATAGGCGAAGACAGCGGAAAACATACGAACAACTTTGTGTGGGCGTACAATGTCGATACAAAAAAATTGTCCCGTATTTTATCTGTTCCGGCCGGGGCAGAAGCAACCGGTTTGTCAGCGGTAGATAATATGAACGGTTTCTCTTATATTTTGAGCAATTTCCAGCATCCTGGAGATGAATTAGATCAAAACAGCATTACGGCTGTTGACAAATCAGAGTTAAAAAAAGCGATGGAAGAAAAGATTGGAATCGATAAAACAGGCGGTGTTGGGTATATAACCGGACTGCCTTCACTCACAAAGTTGCCGAAGCCTTATAAATTCAAAGATGTAGACAAAAGTCATTGGGCTTATGAATATGTCTCGGATTTACAATTAAGAGGAATCGCAAATGGCGTTACATCAGAATCTTTTGCTCCAAACCAAAATATTACACGCGGTCAATTTACTTCCCTTATCGTTCGTGCTTTAGGTTTAGAAGCAAATGGTAAAGCACCGTTCAAGGATATAAAAGGCACGGAACTTTCCCGTGACATTGCTGCAGCCTATGAAGCAGGAATCATCGACGGTAAAACAAAGGATAAATTTGCTCCGAACGACCCAATCACACGTCAGCAAACAGCGAAAATTTTAATGAAAGCATATGAAGTGAAAACAGGACAACGTGTTGCGCCCGCACAAAAAACAATTTTTAAAGATACATCTGCTATTTCGAAAGAATTTTTGCCCTATGTCAATGCGGCTTATGAAAAAGGGTTTATTAGTGGTTATAAAGATGGTACATTTGCCCCAAATAAAAACTTAACTCGAGCTCAAGCAGCCAAATTCATTGACTTATTTTTAAAGAATTTGGAATTGTAGACAAACAGTACGATCTGTTTTACAGATTAATATTGACGTCGAACATTTTGCTTTATTGAATAGTATTATGAGAAAGGCTGATATTTACACAGAGGCTTTTTGATTCATAAGGATGTTTGCTATGGAAGGGACTGGCTCAACATTGCTCAAAGCGATGTATTGAGTCAGTCTTTTTTTGATATTGGAAGTTTTTGTTATGGCTGATTTACTCATGCAACCGTTCTTAAAAAAGTTAAAATCAATAAAAACAAAGGCTAAATGGATCAAAATGGCTCATCCTTTCAATATAATGTGTATCACTCTTATAAATAGGAGAAAGTCCGAAAGCCATTAAAAGTAAGCTAAAAAATGAAAAAGCGATAGTTAGAATTTGTTATCACAAACTTTCAGCATGATTTGTTTTGAAAAAAAGAAAAAAGTAAGATAGTATAGGAAACGAATATTTACAAAATAAGAAGGAAGAGAGATATGATTGTAAAAACGGAACAAGAACTAGAAGGGTTAAAGCAAAGCGGTAAAGTGATGGCCGCGATTCGCGACCAATTAAAAATCCATACAAAGCCCGGCATCACAACGAAGGAATTGGATGAATTAGCCGGAAAATTATTTGCAGAATATGGTGCAGAATCAGGACCGAAAAAAGAATACAATTTTCCCGGCTATACTTGTATAAGCGTGAATGATGAAGTAGCACACGGAATACCCGGCGACAAGGTCATTCAAGAAGGGGATCTTGTAAATATTGATGTCTCCGGGTCTTTCGACGGTTTTTTTACAGATACGGGAATTTCATTTGTTGTCGGCAATGGGGATCCAGAACTGTATCGATTATGTGAAACGGCGGAGAAAGCTTTTCAACAAGGAATATTAAAAGCAAAAGCGGGGTCTAAACAAAATCAAATTGGTAAAGCAGTGATGAAAGAAGCAAAGCGCAATGGCTTTTCTGTCATCCTGAATTTAACCGGCCATGGAGTTGGCCGATCACTTCATGAAAAGCCCGATCATATATTGAATTATTACGACCCGTGGGATAATGAATTATTAAAAGAGGGTCTTGTCATTGCGGTTGAGCCGTTTATCTCTACAGGGGCTGATATGATTGAAGAAGCAGGAGATGGATGGACTTACAAAACTCCTGACGGCAGCCTAGTGGCTCAAGTGGAGCATACCATTATCGTAACAAAAGATAAGCCGATTATTTTGACTTTGTAGAAGGAGAAAAAAATCGACAGCTAGGAGGCTGTCGATTTCTTCCTGTTTATGAACTCGCTGTATCTTCCTCTAAGACGTACGAATTCCGTCCTGCTCCTAGTCCAGAAAGCAATTGAATGGCTGTGGCTGCCACAAGAAGAAAGAGGGGAACGTACCAATGACCAGTCAAGTCATGCATGAGTCCAAACAGAAAAGGTCCAAATGCTGCGAACAAATAACCGATTGATTGGGCCATACCCGAAAGTCTTGCCGCCATATAATCCGTTTTTGCCCGCAAAGAAATAAAAGTCAAAGCTAAACCGAACGTCGCTCCTTGCGAGATTCCTATGAGCAAAACCCACCAAATCGTATAATCGGGATTTTCCATTAGAAGTCCTGCATAGCCGATAATCCCGATCAAGCAGACGATAGTGGATAAAAGCCGTTGACTACTCCAGCGCTCTGCAAGGATCGGAACTATAAAGGTCGCCGGCATACCAACAAACTGCATGATGGAGACCATCCAACCCGATGCCTCAGCACTCATTCCACGATCTTGAAAAACGTTGGGAAACCAGTTAATGGATATATAAAAAACAAAAGACTGGAAACCCATAAAAATCGTCACTTTCCAAGCAAGCTTGGATCTCCAGAGCCGGTTTTTTTCCTTGTTTTTATACGTTGGTAAGTGGTTCATCGTTGTATGGCGGAGCTGAGGCTGCCAAATGAACAGCGCCACAAGCGACAACAAAGCCCAAAACATAAGGGAGCCTTGCCATCCATAGCCAAGAGCATGAGTCAATGGAACACTGAGGCCGGATCCAAGTGCGGCAAAAGTGTTCATTGAAAGAGAATATCCGCCTGTCATCAGCCCTACTTGATGAGGGAAATCCCTTTTGATCAGCCCCGGCAAAAGAACATTGCCAGCAGCAATCGCCGTTCCTATCATAAATGTTCCTAAAAATAACGTAAAAATAGAGGAACAGGAACGTATGAATATGCCCGCCGTCAATAACAGCAAGCTGAAAAAGAGGGTTCGTTCCATTCCAAACTTCCCAGAAAGTTGAGGAACCAGTGGGGAAAAAACGAAAAATGCCATAAGCGGGAGTGTGGAAAGCAACCCGGCCACGGAATGGGATATACCTAAATCTTCTCTGATAAAACCGAGCACCGGCCCCACTGCGGTCAGAGAAGGGCGTAAATTGGCTGCTACGAATAAAATTCCTATTACTAAGAAGACCCATTTTTTATCAAAATGTTTGAACGCAGCCGTTTCTTTCATGACAAAACCACCTTTCATTCACATGCATCCAGTCAATAATTTAAGGAAAATGATTGCAAAATGACGGTACGGCCTCCCATTTTAACGTCTCAATCCATTAAGACTCATCCGCCATCCACAAACTGTTGATGAGTGTATCAACATTTAGGGAGTTCATACAGTCGGTTGAACGGATCGTTTAAAAGGCCATTAGCTTAAATGAAAAAAGACTCGAATCCCAGTATATCATATTTCAAAACATGACAGCCGTAAATGTGCCATGACATATCCTAAATTACATTGCGAACTTTCTTCAGTCGCCAGGGCAAAGAATGATAGGAGAACAATAAAAAAAGGAGACCTTAAGGGGTCTCCTTTTGATTAGCTAAAAGCCTGCCGTTTTTCGTGAAAGGTGTGGCTTGAGTTTGTTTGCGCAAAGAAGGGTAGAAGATCAGTCCACTAGCCAATAAAGCGGCTCCGAACAAAAATGTTTTTAAATCAGAAGTACCTGCATAAATGACCCAAATGGAATAAATAGTGGACAATAAAGCAATAAGACCATCGGTGTACCGGCTTTTGTTAAGCTGATACGTTTCACCGGTCCAAACGAGCTTAAGCTGGAACAAGGATGCAATAAGATAAGGCATGAGATAAGCCAATGTGGCGATATAAATGACAAAGTCAAATGCATGGGCCATTGAATTGGATATGGTTGAAAAAATAAAGAGTTGTCCAAGAACGTTTGACAGCCATAAGGAAAAGGATGGAACGCCTCTTTTGTTTTCTTTTAGAAAAGAAGCTAAAAACAATCCTTGCTTAGCCGCTTGATAAGGAACCTCGGCGCTCATTAACACCCAACCTATTGTGGAGCCGGCTAAACTAATCAAGCCCAATCCAGCGATTAAATAAGCTCCGATTGGTCCGATGATGGTTTCAATAGCATCCACGAGTGGTTTTTCGGAATGTATTAGAGTTTCCTGTGGCAGAACGCCCATCACCAGCAAGGAAATACCGATATAAATCGCCAATGCAATCATTAGCCCAATAATAGTGGCCCGTTTTATATCACTTTGTTTTTTGGCTCTGGAGGCAAATACAATAGCCGATTCAACACCTACGAAAGCCCAAAGTGTTGAGACAGCTGCGTGGTTTATTTGTGTTAAAATTCCTAATGGATGTCCGCTATCATCTAAGCGTGGAGCCGTAAATGGAAGCAAATTACTTTTTTGAAACGCAAACAGGCTTAGGACAATAAATAAAAAGAAACCGATCACTTTTGCGCTCGTGGCCAAAAAATTGATTTTTCCGGCTCCTTCAATTCCTCTTAAAATTAAAAAATGTGTAAACCAAAGCATGGCGGTGCATATAATAAAGGTTAGAACGTTGCCTGTTTTGAAAGCAACGGTTCCGATTGTGAATAACGGGGCTTTGCTGTTTAAAATGGGAAAAA
This sequence comes from Bacillus sp. FSL W8-0102, assembly GCF_038007225.1. Classification (NCBI taxonomy): domain Bacteria; kingdom Bacillati; phylum Bacillota; class Bacilli; order Caryophanales; family Bacillaceae; genus Bacillus; species Bacillus sp. FSL W8-0102. The sequence continues at coordinate 2,155,472 of NZ_JBBOWT010000001.1, read as the reverse complement.
AGGTTGCTAAATAGCTTGTAAAAGTAGTGATAATAGCAACATTTCCAGCGAAGTTTCCGATCCAATACCCCCAAGAAGACATAAATCCTGACAATGTGGAAAGTGTTGATCCCTCTTTAAACAGTTCTTTTGCGTAAATTTGTGGTCCGCCGTTCAGTTCTGGTTTTCGGATGGATAAATTACCGAAGACAAGAGCCGTTGTGAGGACACCGAAACCAGTTAAAGACCATCCCAATAACACAGCAGCTGGATTGGCGGCTTCAGAAAGCGTTCGTGGCAACATGAATATTCCGGATCCTACCATATTTCCAACGACCAGTGCGGTCAAAAGCCAAAACCCTAATCGTTTTTGTTCCATTGAATCAATGAACCCCTTTCTACTTGGATGACGAAACGGTGCTGCAAATGTAAAACGGGGATTGACATTTGCGAAAATGTAATGAGAATGTGGTTATTTATTCGCAACCAGGCAGGTATGTTTTTTATGCATCCTTCATCCGGTAACGTTTACCGCCGTCTCGTTTGAAATTTTCGGATATGCCTTCAAAATAGTATTCAAGTACGTTGAAAACAGCCCGATCAGTCAATCGATCATTATTTGTATATTTTTGCAGAAATGACTATCATTCTTCATTGTGATGGTATGATTATTTAGAACGCAAAATAAATATACAACAATCCACACAATTCGCCTATTGTTATTTTTATCCGCAGAAAAATCCTTTTGCTGTAAGTTTCACGATATCTTAAGGAAAAAGGAAGCGAATGGTATTTTGAAGTCGTTCTCACTAAAATCGGTCTTTTAAGGTTATAATCTGTCTTCTCGAGGCATAATCTTAATACGTAGTAGCCATTCAATAGAACGAATGGGAGGACTAGAAATTTGAGCGAGATTGGCTTTCTGTCAATTAAGTGGTAAGATAGAAGTACGACTTGTTGCTTTATCAGTAAAGTCAGGGCCCTCATCCCAAAATTGGTCGTATACTGTTATGAAGTTGTTCCTCATTCTACTTGAGATCGGGCTTTTTGTGTTTTGCAGAAACATCATCAATTATAATAAAGGGGTCTTTATTTGTGTATTATAACAAACGGAATCAAGAAGAAGTTGAAATGGTCGAAACGAGTGTCTACGCTTGCCAATCGCCTGATTGCAATGTTTGGATGAGAAAAGAATTTGCGACACCCAATTTGCATTGCCCAATTTGCGGAAGTGAAATGAAAGAAGAGATACGGGAGTTATATCCAATCAAAAAGAACTAATGTATGATGGCAGCTGCCTATAAGTGGCAGCTTTTCTTTTTTTATGACGAGTTTATGTTCTCGCTTTACTTTAAGGCGTTCCCACAAACGCTTAGAAAAAGAATAAAGTCCTCTTTTTTGGGGAAGATTTCCTTTAGATACTAACCCCATGAAGGAGGAATTGGATGTTTTCGGAAAATGCAAGCCAACACATGCCTCCATTTCCCGAGTCTTTTTGGAGATCCAATTTGGAATTACCGTCTTTTCCGAAACTGGAGAAAGATATAGAGGTGGACATTTCCATTGTTGGTGGCGGAATTGTCGGAATCACTTCTGCCAACTTATTAGGAAAAGCAGGAATGAAAGTCGCTCTGATCGACGCTGGCAAAATTCTCACTGGCACAACGGGGCACACAACTGCCAAAATTACCGCTCAGCATGGTTTAATCTACCACGAATTGATGGAACATTTTGGATTTGAGAAAGCACGTGGTTATTATGAAGCGAATATGTCTGCCTTACATTTTATCCGCGACACCGTTTTACGTCATCAAATCGAATGCGATTTTACCGAAGAAGATGCTTATCTCTACACGAATACGGATTCTTATATCAGCAAACTTGAAAAGGAGATGGAGGCCTATGAAAAACTGGGGATAGAGGGAGACTATCGCAACTCTATTCCCATTGATATACCCGTAAAAGCAGCTGTTAGGATGAATACGCAAGGCCAATTCCATCCGTTAAAATATTTAAAAAAACTATTGGAAGAGACCGAACATCAAGGAGCAGAAATATTTGAAAATACGACCGCAGTGGATATAGAGCAAGGGAATGAGATAAAAGTTGTTGCTAGAAATGGCTGCACGATTTCATGTAAGCAAGTAGTCATTGCGTCCCATTATCCGTTTTACGATGGGGCAGGATTTTATTTTGCCAGAATGTATCCAGAACGATCTTATCTTCTTGCCGTCAAACCTCAAAAAACATTTTCTGGCGGCATGTATCTTATGGTTGAAGAACCAACACGATCGTTGCGGTATACGCTGTGCGACAATGAAAAAATATTGCTTGTAGGCGGGGAACGTCATAAGACTGGACAAGGGATTTCTATGATACATCATTATGAAGCACTGCAAAAATACGCAGAAGAAACATTTGGAATCAACGAATTTTTGTACCGCTGGTCGGCGCAAGATTGGACGACATTAGATAAAGTGCCTTTTATTGGGCGAATCACTTCCGAAAAACCGAATATTTATGTTGCAACGGGTTTTCGAAAGTGGGGAATGACAAATGGAACAGCGGCAGCCCAATTAATCAGTGATTTAATTTTAGAAAAGCCCAATCCTTATGAAGAGTTGTTTACTCCTTCTCGTTTCAACGTGGATCCATCAGTGAAAACATTGATTAGAGAAAATACCAATGTCGCGGGGCATTTATTAAAAGGGAAATGGGAATCCCCGTTAAAAACGGTGGATGATTTACAAACGGATGAAGGCTCTGTCATTCGTGTGAACGGAAAAAGAGCGGGGGCCTATAAAGATAAAAATCAAAACGTATATATGGTGGATACCACTTGCCGGCATATGGGGTGTGAAGTGGAATGGAACAGTGGTGATCGTACTTAGGATTGCCCGTGCCACGGGTCACGTTATTCAGTGACAGGAGAAGTATTGGAAGGACCGGCGAAACAGCCGCTCAATAAGGTGGAAGAATGAAAAAATTTGGTTTCGATGGTAAGGATAAGGGAAACTTCCATCAGCAGGGGCAGTGTCCCCGCTGATGGTTGGCTGAACGAATCGAATTTTTAGGCGGTAGCTTGGCGCCAAATTGTTTTTGTCCATCATGGCCTTAATGAGGACGTTGGCGGAGATGATATTTTTTGAAGGCTTTCGAATTCAAAAGGATGGGAGAGGCGATGGACGTTTCTTTCTATTTTTTTCCTTTTTTAAAGGGTGGTTAAAATGCCTAGCAATACATATGCGGCTGTCGGTATGCCATAATAAATAAACTGATTTGTTGGAACGTTGTTCACTTTTTCCACCTCCCTCTTTATAGCCTCCCCTTAAGCTTTGCTTTTCATGATAAATGGTTGGCCATGGAATTGACAAAATTTTAATTCAATTTATAGTGGAAGTAGACGAAAAAATGAAAATTCACTGTATGTAAAGGGTGGATCTACATAATGGCAGAGAATGCTCGAATAAATACTTATTCATATCCGTATTCGGAAGAGGGGTTTTGGCAAGGGGCGAAAGACTGCGTGCCCACATTATTGGGCTATTGGAGCATCGGTTTTGCAGCCGGTGTGGTGGAAAAAACAGCGGGGCTTACCATCGCGGAAATTGTGCTGATTTCCCTTATTCTTTATGCCGGATCGGGGCAATTTATTGCATCAGGAATGATCGCGGCCGCAAATCCTGTTTCCGCTATTATTTTTACGATCTTTTTTATTAATCTTCGTCATCTTCTCATGAGTGCAGCGATATCCCCTTATTTTCGTCATCTTCCTTTGTGGAAAAATGTGTTGACCGGTTCGTTGTTAACGGATGAAACATTTGGCGTTGCGATGAATCATTTATCTAATCGAGCAGCCGGAAGTTTTAAATGGATGCTCGGTTTGAATGTCACTGCTTATGTCAACTGGCTAATTGGCAATGTAGCAGGTGGATTTTTTGGAGAATGGATTCCAGATCCGAATGCATTTGGACTTGATTTTGCCCTGCCAGCGATGTTTATTGGATTGCTTGTTTTACAGATTACTAGCAGAAAAAAATGGATGGTCGATTTAGCAGTGGCTATATGCAGTGCATCATCGATCGTGATCTTAAGCTTTTTTGTTTCGGGCAGCACGGGAGTGATTACCGCAGCCATCGTGGCGGCAACAGCGGGGGTGTTTATTGAAAAATGGAAATAAGATCATATGTTTTGGCGGTCATTATTGGATCGGGGATTGTCACGATCATACCGCGAATTCTTCCGCTGATGATTTTAAGCCGATTTCAATTGCCCCAATGGGCTGAACGTTGGTTAAGCCATGTGCCTGTTGCGGTCATGACGGCCCTGTTGGCGCAAGAGCTGCTGCTTTCAAACGGAAAATTTTCGATCATGGAAAATCGACTGGAGTTGTTGGCAGCCATACCGGCATTTGTGGTGGCGCTTGCGACCCGCAGTTTATTAGGGACGGTTGTGATAGGAATTGTCGCGATGATGGCTGCGCGCTTTTTTATTTAGGTTAGAATAAAGAAAACGGGAAGGAATCATTTTCCTTCCCATTTTTTAACCGTCCTAATAGATGAAAAACCGTAAGAGCTTCTTTTTTCCATTTCCAGTTTACCTTTTTGGTTGCCACCAACTGCTCCTTTAATACCGATCCGTACATCCATCCACCGATCAACTGGACTTTCAAAGGTCTAAGCAATGTTAAGAAGCTTATTCTTCTTTGTTGGCTAAGCAGCGGTCGCATTCCATCATATACGATTCAGCCTGTTCTTCAATATATTCACCGCATTCCGGACAAACTTTTTTAGGAAGATCACGGAACATTTCAACCGGACTTGGAACCATTTTTATTCCTCCTTATCAAATTTTTTCATTTTTGTTCTAATGAAGCCGAATATTGTCTCAATGAAAAAATAATGAACTTATGAAGTGGATGAAACGGATGTTATTCTTCTGATTGCGCAAGGCAGCGATCACACTCCATCATATAAGATTCCGCTTGCTCATCCATATGCTGGCCGCATACCGAACAAACTTTAATGGATATGGTTTGGAAAAATTCAACCGGACTTTGAACCATTTCAGGCACCTCCTTTTTATAATACAGATTATAAAATATTGTTTCTGTTATAATACAGTATACACAACATTTTTCTTGTTGTGTACCCCTTTTTTAAAAAATTTAAAAAAATAAAATATACTTAAATTGCAATATTAAATGCAACAAGTATTGAAAGACCAGATAACCCATGATTAAGTAGAATCGGGACACTCTGCGCGACTTGACGTGGAGTGGTGGGCATGGTAGCCTGGTTGGCCCAGCCAGTACCGTATACCTGGCTTCATGGCTGGTAGCCATGCCCGCAGAGGCTCTTTGTCAAGTTGCTAAAAACCAACCCTTTGGGTTAGCTGGCTTAAGGTTAAGAAGCTAAGCCAGCTAACTCTATTTGGAAACACTCCTCAGGTGTACGATAATTGAGGATCTTCCTTGGAAGATGGTTACACCAATTTTCAACATAAGTAATGGTTTCTTCTGCCACAGAGGAAATGGGTCTCCCCTTTGGTATGAAGCGCCTAATAAGGCCATTATGACGCTCGTTGGTTCCTCGTTCACAGGATGTGTAAGGGTGTGTAAAATAAACCTCTGTTAGATCTTTTTCAACACTAAGGCCGAGGTCAGCAAATTCAGAACCGTTATCAGCCGTAATGGTTTTAAACACTTTAGAGAACCGATTACCATAAGACACTTTCAACTGAGATATGACTTCTGAAACGGATAGACTATCCTTGGCTGTCACTCTCAAAATTATTTCTTTACGGGTTTTGCGCTCAGTAAGAGTCAATAAGGCCTGATCTTTAGTCTTCTTGCCTATAACCGTATCAATTTCCCAGTGACCAAACTCTTGGCGTTCATTGACTTCAATTGGTCGCTCATCGATACTGCGTCCTAAGATCTTCTTATTCTTCCGGTTACGTTTTTTCTTGGTGTTCAGGGTAATTTTCATAGGTAGGTCAATGTTTTTAACGCCTATAAGTCCTAGATCAATATAGTTATAAAGGGTCTTGGTGCAAACCATTTTGTCTTTGAATTTCCCATCACGTTTGGCTCTCCCACATACCGCATCAGGAGACCATTTCTTATCAAGGATCTGAGTTTCGGCATACTTAATAAACTCGATGGCATCGTCTAGTTTTAGCTTGCGGCCACAGGCTTTCCTGTTTCTCTCATAGAGAAGTTGACCTGTGTCTGGAAAATAGACATGAACAATTTTCCCGTTGCTTTTTCTTTGTGGCACTGTACCTCTTCTTAACTCACGGGAGATGGTGCTTTTGTGACAACCAACATAATCTGCAATCTCCTGTTGAGTCTTACCAGCAGCGTGTAAGGCCGCAATTTTCCCACGGTCATAAGCCGTTAAGTGTTTGAAATGCCGAGCTCCTATGGTAGAATTAGTAATTGCCATAGATAAATCCTCCGTATCGATATTGTTTTAGTCGACTTAATCATACGTGGTTTATCTATGGTTTTTCATTTTTTATGCTTGTTGCATTTGATTATACAACTAGCCAAAATAAAATATAAATGAATATTCGCTGAAAAGAATGGATCTAATTTTCATGCAATAGAATTTTTATTTATTTCCATATGAAAGGAAAAAGGGTCGTAAAAGAATTTTTACTATGATAAAAGTATGAACAAAATGGTTCCGCTTAATCCAAAATAAGCGAAACAGATTTTCTATCGCTTCACTTGAAAAAACAGAAGTCGCTCCTTTTTAAAAGAATGAAACTTGTCATTTCACTTTAGTCCAATCAGCTTTTTCGCCGCGAGCTTTTCGTGTACACAGCTGTTTTATTTCGTTGTTTACAATAGATTGATATCTTGGTATAGTATTTTCGAGAATGGATAGATCGTCTATTCATTTGGGCAGCGGTTCTAATTATTTCTTTTAGTTTGGATTGAAACCGCTGCCATTAACATGTTATTGGAGGAGAGCTGCTGTGAGAGTTGTTTTTTTTCTAACTGGTTTGCTGTTAGTGTATGGGCTTGCCATGTTGGTCAGCTATGATCGAAAACATGTGCGCTATAAGGCAATTTTTACTATGCTGATTGCCCAATTAGTACTTGCTTTTATTATGTTTAATACAAAAGCAGGCATTTCGGTCATTGGATTTGTGTCGAAAATGTTCAGTAAATTGCTTGAGATGGGCAGTAAAGGGGTCGACTTTGTTTTTGGAGGGTTGGAAAACAAAGGGATATCCAATTTTTTTCTTGATGTGTTAATGCCTATTATTTTTATTTCGGTTTTGATCGGTATTTTGAACTATTTCAAAATTTTGCCTGTGATTATTAAATATGTTGGCCTTGTTTTAAGCAAACTAAACGGGATGGGGAAACTAGAAAATTACATTGCGGTTTCTTCTGCTGTCTTAGGACAATCAGAAGTGTTTTTGACGACGAAAAAGCAAATTGGACACATTTCCCGGAAGCGTTTGTACACACTATGTACGTCGGCTATGAGCGCTGTCAGCATATCGATTGTCGGTGCTTATATGACCATGCTGGAGCCGAAATACGTCGTGATTGCGATAATACTCAATATATTTTCCGCTTTGATTGTCGGAAATATCATTAATCCTTATGAAATTTCAGAGGAAGAGGACTTGCTTGTCGTTGAAGAAACAAAAAAATTGAGCTTTTTTCAAATGATCAGCGAAAGTATCATGGATGGGCTGAAAGTAGCTATTATTGTAGCAGCGATGTTAATTGGATTTATTGCATTGATCAACTTAATTGATTATCTCTTTACGCTGGTCTTCCATATATCATTCCAAACAATACTCGGCTATGTCTTTTCTCCTATCGCCTTTTTAATGGGTGTTCCTTGGGGAGAAGCAGTCAAAGCCGGCAGCATCATGGCTACAAAATTAGTGACAAATGAATTTGTGGCGATGGCTAATTTTACAAAAATATCCCACTCGCTGTCCGAAAAAACAGTTGGAATTGTCTCCGTGTTCCTGATCAGTTTCGCGAATTTTAGTTCGATCGGAATTGTCACTGGCGCCGTGAAAGCGTTAAATGACAAACAAGGAGACGCAGTGGCGAATTTTGGCTTGAAATTATTGTATGGTTCAACTTTGGCGTCCATTTTATCCGGGACGATTATCGGTTTATTTTTGTAATGGGGAATGGTGGTTGAATAAAAAGGATCGGTCTTCATGTTGTGGTTTAACAAAATGGAAGTAGAGTGATACCATGGATGCCAGCGGTGATCAGTGAGGGTGAAATTCAAAATTCATGGCAATTTCACATCTTTCGGCTTTGAAAATAAGACAAGATCCTGTTACACTTTAAAAGGAAATAGCAGCTGCTGCCGATAGAAAAATATACGGTTAAGGAGATGTACTTCGATGTTGTTGGAAAAAGCAAACATGATTGATCATACATTATTAAAAGCCGATGCTACGAAGGATGATATCGTCCGGTTGGCGGAAGAAGCCAAAAAATACGGTTTTGCTTCGGTGTGCGTAAACCCGGTTTGGGTGAAAACCGCTTATGAAATTTTAAAAGATACCGATGTGAAAGTATGTACCGTCATCGGTTTTCCACTCGGCGCAACCACGCCTGAAGTTAAAGCTTTTGAAACGACCAATGCCATTCAAAATGGAGCCGAAGAAGTGGATATGGTGATCAATATCGGGGCTCTTAAAAGTCGTGATCTGGAATTGGTGGAAAATGATATTCGAGCCGTCGTGGAAGCAGCAAAGGGAAAAGCGCTGGTGAAAGTGATTATTGAAGCCTGCTTGCTGACAGAAGAGGAAAAAGTGCTCGCTTGTCAATTAGCAGTCAAAGCCGGAGCAGATTTTGTCAAAACATCTACCGGTTTTTCGACAGGAGGAGCAACAGTGGAAGATGTTGCATTAATGCGTAAAACGGTTGGACCGGATTTTGGGGTGAAAGCTTCTGGAGGAATTCGAACTGCAGAAGACTTGCTGGCGATGGAAAAAGCAGGGGCAAATCGTATCGGAGCCAGTGCGGGCGTAAAAATTGTGACAGGCCAAGCTTAAAATGTTAGAAATGTAAAGAGGACAACAAATCCGCACATTTTCAGCCCGCTCCCGTTTTACAAAATTTCTCTAAGGGGGAAGGGACTTGATTAGCGAAACGTTGATTCAAGCAGCTGTCGCGGGGAGAGAAAAAGCATATGCCCCTTACTCTCATTTTAAGGTGGGCGCTGCCATAGCGACTAAAAGCGGAGACATTTATTCAGGATGCAATATTGAGAATGCATCTTATGGTCTATGTAACTGTGCAGAGAGAACGGCCATCTTTAAAGCGATTTCGGAAGGACAAACTGATTTTGCGATGTTGGCGGTGGTCGGGGATACGGATGGTCCTATTTCGCCTTGTGGAGCTTGCCGCCAAGTGATTGCAGAATTTTGCCCTCCGGATATGCCGGTTATTTTAACGAATTTAAAAGGAGAAAGAAAAGAGACAACCGTTAAGGAACTGTTGCCGTATGCTTTTTCACCAAGTCATTTAGATTAATGAAAGGGGATTAAGGAGATGTCCTTGATCCCAAATTGCAGGAAGAAATAATCACTCATTTCAGTTTTGAGTCGAGCTGGCTTTTTCATCGGTTAAGCCAGCTTTTTTATTTTACTCTTAAGAAAAAGGTAAATTCTGCAAAAATAAAGCAGCGGACAAAGAACGTTTAGCAAGCATATGAAAATAAGCCGTATGAACGGATAAAACGGCAATGATGATAATGTTTTTAATCGCTTTTCGCTTTTCTTCATCCAGCTGGAAATGCTCCTGAACCATTTCCTCTGCCTTATATTTAATAATTCTTTCGATCGTTTCGATCGTTCCTTCATTCGGTAAGCGGTTTTCGCTCAAAGAATGATCATTGATTTCTTCAAACAGGGTAGAGTAACATGCATACAGATGAATAGGATTGATGAGATCATCTTTTTGGTCATCAGGATCGTTGATAATCAACTTTAATAGTTGACGAATGGATTCAAAGTCAAGGGCTGTTTTTAAATCCTCTACAATGAATAAAAGCGCGGTTTGCTCAAGTGAATATTTTTTTCCTTTTTGGGGAGAGCCGATCATTTCTTTAATATCCCGTTTAATCCAGTTTTGTAACGCCGTGACAGAAAAATTAGTGTACTCGATTTGATTGCCAAGTGCTGCTATTTCGTTTAAAGAAAAACCTCTATCGAGTTTATTCGTTTTTATGATTTTTTCAAAAATGGGCGGAAGCGTTCCAACGTTCGCAGCATTTGGATCGAGTTCGGAGAGAGAACCATGTTCTTCAGAGTGAATCCATGCTTCTTGCAGTACCGAAAGCGGTGGTTTTTTGCTCCAACCTTTTAATGAAAGGAGAAGGAACGCCATTTCCTTTCTTGTTAATTGAAAGGTATTCACGAAGTTTCCTCCTATTTACAAGTTCTTTTGAACTTATCTTACGCTTTGATATTAAGAAAGTCAAATGACTTTGTTACTAAATGAACTTCATGTCGTTACATTTTCTTTTCAAAATGAAAGAAATTCTACTTGAATATTTTTGAATAAGATCATATAATAAGTTCATAAGAACCTGAACATGACAGTTCTTTAAACTAAAATGAAAAATTATAGAAAAGGAGTCGAATTCATCGATGTTCAAAAAATGGGTTAAATGGCTTTCTTCATTGGCTCTTGTTTTTTCCCTTGTTGGACTAGGTATGGTAGACAGCGCATCGGCAAAAGGATACAGATCTGGAAAAGGATTTTATCAGCCGAGTCACAGCCAGCAAGTTGTTCCGAACAAAAATCAAAATTCTAGCATCTTCAATTCGTCAAAATCGAACACTACCCCATACACTCATACGGTTCCACCAAAAAGCAGCAAAGGCAGTTTTGCCAAAGGGCTTTTATTGGGTGGTCTAGGCGGATTTTTAGCAGGAAGTTTGTTTCATGGTCTCGGACCAATCAGCTCCATGCTGGGATTTGTCATCAATTTATTTCTTCTATATGCCGTTGTCATGCTGGTGGTGAGCGCTATAAGATTGATCTTTAATCGCAGACATCAAAGGGAGTATGACTCATGGAGACGTTAAAACTTTCTGAACAAGAAATCATAAATGCCGTCTGTGTTTATGTAGCGGCGAAAGCAAATGTTCGCCCGGAAGATGTCATTACTGAATTACTGTACGATGATGACACTGGATTTGGAGCAGAAGGAGAAATTGCAGGCGTATTGCATCCATTGACAGAACCACAACTTATTGAGGCGATCAGAGGTTGGATTAAGAACGAGTATCAAATCGATCCGTATGCGGCTGGAATTCAACTGAAATTAGATGATCATGAAGGAATTATCGCTATGATAAGCGAATAAAGATATCCAAAATTTTCTATAGTGGCAATTGAAGTCTCCTTGGGTAAAACCCGAGGAGATTTTATTTTTCATGAAAACATTGCGCATATTTGTAGACTTATACCCACCAAAAGATGAAAAGTTTGAAAATGATGAAATAAATAACATCTAAGAATGGGGATTAATGAAATAACAGAAGAATCATACATGTTTCAACGTAGGGGAAAACGCGGTTTAAACACAATAAAAAATGTTGGAACAACGAGAATTTTCTAAGTGGAAATTTTCCAATGGAAATGAAACAAAGGATGAAAGGAAAAACCATTCATCCTTTAGCATAATTATTTAGCCAATCTTAGTTCCCACATATTTCCGTTTTTCCAGAATCTTTTTTTGGTTACAAAGCGGTTTCTGGCCGTCTCACTTGAATATTGAAAAAAACTTCTAGAAGTACTGCGTCTGGAAGAGCGCCTAGAAGTCTGTCTGGAAGAGCGCCTAGAAGTCCGTCTGGAAGAACGCCTAGAAGAGCGTCTCGAAGTCTGTCTGGAAGAGCGTCTGGAAGAACGTCTGGAAGAGCGCCTAGAAGTCTGTCTGGAAGAGCGTCTGGAAGAACGTCTGGAAGAGCGTCTGGAAGAACGTCTGGAAGAACGTCTGGAAGAACGTCTGGAAGAACGTCTGGAAGAGCGTCTGGAAGTCCGTCTGGAAGAGCGTCTGGAAGAACGCCTAGAAGAGCGTCTGGAAGAGCGTCTGGAAGTCTGTCTGGAAGAGCGTCTGGAAGAACGCCTAGAAGAGCGTCTGGAAGAGCGCCTAGAAGTCTGTCTGGAAGAACTCCTAGAAGAACGTCTGGAAGAGCGCCTAGAAGAGGTGCTCGACCAGCGGGACGTTGATGGACCGCCTTTTACTTCCTTAACGACGCTTGGATCTTGATACATAAAATCCTCTAACCCAGCATCAGTTGCTTTTTCAACGGCCTCTTTAATATCATCATGGGTGATCTGTCCCATGTGAAAACCTCCTTTAAAAATTATATAAAAAATGTAAATTTCTTTTCACGATTCATAGTATGAGGACAACAAGGAATTGCCTGAGACAAATATGTAGTTTTTGTAAAAAAAATATGAAGGTGTCTTCAGGTGTCACCCTCTTATTTTTTTCATATGATTATAGTAATCATGCGAGATTTTTTTATATGGAGCGAGGAGGAGAGAGATGGATAAAAACAACTTGACTCAATATGAACTTTATATCCATCCTAAAGATTACCAAGAGCTGAGAAGAGATATTTGGAACGATGAACCACTGCCGGCAAAATTAAAAATAGGCAACAAGAAGCTTGAAATTGATATCGCTTATCGTGGTTCGCATATCAGAAAATTTAAAAAAAAATCTTATCATATCGCTTTTTATAAACCCCAAATATACAGGGGAGCGAAAGAAATTCATCTGAATGCAGAGTTTAAAGATCCGGCCGTCATCCGAAATAAATTATCATTTGATTTCTTCAACGAAATAGGCGTATTGTCGCCGCGTTCCCAGCATATTTTTTTGTCCATAAATAGCCGAAACGAAGGGATCTATTTAGAATTGGAATCTGTAGATGAATGTTTTCTTAAGAAAAGGAGCTTGCCAGAAGGGGCCATTTTTTATGCGGTGGATGGGGATGCCAATTTTTCATTAATGAGTGATCTAGACAAGGAAGTGAAACGTTCGTTGGATTTAGGATATGAAATGAAATGGGGGAATGAACAAGACATATTTTACTTGCAAGAGATGATTCTTAAATTGAATACTACTCCGCGGGCAGAATTCGAAAAAGAGATTCAAAAATACATTCATGTCGAGCAATATCTATACTGGCTTTCCGGAATCGTCTGCACTCAAAATTACGATGGATTTGTTCATAATTACGCGTTATATCTGAACAGGGAAACGGGTTTATTTGAAATTATCCCTTGGGATTATGATGCTACATGGGGAAGGGACATCAATGGAAAGGAAATGTCGGAAGATTATGTAAGAATTCAAGGATATAATACTCTTACAGCTCGACTTCTGGACGTTCCCTCGTTTCGAAAAAAGTATCAATTGATTTTGCAAGAAATATTGGAAGAAAAATATACCGTTGCAAACTTGCAGCCGAAAGTGGAACAGCTCTACAAACAAATTAAACCGTATGTACAAAAAGATCCCTATATAAGAGACCGTCAGATGCAATTTGAAAATGAACCTGAACTCATCTTGCGTTTTATTGAAAAAAGAGGAAATTATATTCGAAATCATTTACAAGTATTGGATTAGTAAGGTGGAAATTTTTGTGAATAGGCAACTACAAGGTTCATCTCTTCCTTGTGATGAGTATACATGCACTGTAGTTATACCATATGGATCACGAACAAGGAGGATATGAATGAATAAGAAATCGAATTTGAACCATCAGTGCAACAAGGAGCGATTTCAATCCTTTTTAGAATCCTTAAAAGGACGGATGGTTACTATATATCGCAACGATCCCGAAGCAAAAACGGGACGTTTGTTGGACGTTCAGTCAGATTATATTGTTTTAGAGCTTGAACATAATACGATCGTTTATTATCAAATTCATCATGTCAAAAGCGTAAGTGAAGATTCCAAAGCCAATCAACCAGTAAAGGAACTGGACGAGGAGTTGGATTTTATTAAAGAGGAGAGCTTTAGTGATCTATTCCGCCACTTAAAAAACGAGTATATTCAAATCAATCAAGGCGGGCCTTATTTGGTTGTCGGAACATTACTGGAAACAAGCAACGATTATATTATCTTGGCATTGGAAAACAACGAGATCGTGTATTTTAATCTTGATCATGTGAAAAGTGCATTGAAACTATCTAAGGGAATAAAATCTAATCATTTAACCGAAACGAAAGATTCTGATCAAACAATGGTTTCAGTGTCATCCAAACCTTCGACTTCTATTAGCCACGAGATATTAAAAGCCGAATATTTTGCTGATCTTTTTGATCAATTGATGCATAAATGGGTATTGATCAATCGCCGAGGTCCCGATGCTTTGGAAGGCATTTTAGTGGAAAATGCTGGAGGATATTTCACCATTACGAACAACCATGAAATTATACGAATCAATCCGTTTCATATTAAATGCATAAGTATAGGTCCAAAAACGGATAAAAAAGAAGAAAACGACCAAATTGAAGCCGAGGAAGATCATCCACTAAGATCACTCCACAAAGAAAAAAAACCATCCCTCGAAAGACGATCCGGAAGAAGATCCGGAAGACGATCTGAAAAACGATCCCATTCTAGATATCTGCATAGTTAAGAAGAACTTCCATAAGATCGGATAGAATCCAAAATAAGATATAGCACCTCTCGCTCCACAGCCAGAATTAAAAATAGTGATCCATCATAGCGGAACAAAAGGATGAGGTAGAGAAAGAAAACGATTATTGGGAACGGAAAACCGATATCCACAATCGTTGCCATCGTGCTGGGTGCATGAGTATGCGACACTGGTGCACCTGGTATTATTATAGGATAGGAAGGAGAATAAGATGGAACAATTAAAAAAATATATCGGCACGGAAATTGAATTGGAGATATCCGATAAGACTAAGCTTTATGGAATTTTAATGGATATTGGCTCTGATATATTAGTCCTGTTTGATGGACGCAAAGATTTTTATATTCCTTTTTTGCATGTCCATAACATTAAAGAACGGAGCGAAAACGAATTGACAGGCGTTCAGCCGCCTGTGACCGTCGGCTTTAAAGATGACGATCATGAACTTTCTTACCGAAAAACACTGTTAAACGCAAAAGGACATTTTCTTGAATTATTCGTTGCCAGAAACAAATCCCTCCATGGTTATATTACGAGTGTATTAAATGATTACATCGTATTTTACTCTCCCGTTTATAAAACTGTTTTTATTTCCATGCACCATTTAAAGTGGCTTACACCATACTCTGTTCCATCCACCCCATATACGCTAAGCAGCAAAGAACTTCCTGTCGTTCCTTTGAACATCCCGTTGGCTAGATCGTTTGAAGAACAATTAAAAAAATACAAAGAAACGTTAGTGGTTTTTGATTTGGGAGAGGAAGCAGACAAAATCGGACTGTTGAAAAACGTAGAGAACAATATGGTCAAACTTGCCGCGGCAGATAGTCGAACGGTTTTTTGGAAGCTCTCTCATTTGAAAATGTTTCATCTCCCTTGAAAAACCAATGAATAACGACTCATTGGCTTTGAAGAATAATAGACACGCTGAAGCTTTAAAAATGGACAACTTCAATGAATTTATAAATTGAAAAATAAAGGGAATCCGAACTGACTAGAGCATAACCGGCAGTCGCTCGAATGACGACCAAGCTGTATCAATCAAGGTCGCATAGAAGAAGGAAAAGAGTTATGACGGTCATTTCGCTCCCTAAAAATATCGTTTCGACATCGATTGATCATTGGCATTGTATGCATATGAGGCTAAGAAAGGAACTGGGTATACTAAAAAACCAATTCCCTATCCAAAAAATAAACAAGCAGACACATTTTTCCGTCTGCTTGTTTATTTTGATTTCATGATTTTACGCTCACTAACAAAAAGAGCGTTTGAAGGAAAAACGACCAAATAGAAAGTCAAACTGTCTATTTACCCCAATGTTCCTTGATAAAAAGATCCCGTCCAGATTTTTCTCTGTCTTTCTTGTATTCTTCTGGATTTTTTTTATAAAAATCTTGGTGATAGTCTTCTGCAGGGTAGAAAGTAGAAGCAGGCAAAATTTTGGTTACAATCGGTTTTTTGAATTTACCGCTTTTTTCGAGGCGTTCTTTTGATTCCTCTGCCAATTTTCGTTGCTCTTCTGTATGATAAAAAATGGCCGTTCGGTAGTTGTCTCCTCGGTCATGGAATTGTCCGCCATCATCTGTCGGATCAATTTGCTGCCAATAAATTTCTAAAATTTTGCTGTAAGGAAAAACAGTTGGATCATAAAGAATTTCCACTGCTTCATAATGACCTGTTTTGCCGGATTTGACTTGTTCATAGGTTGGATTTTCCACATGTCCTCCTGTATAACCGGAAGTTACCTTATGAATGCCATCCCATTGATCAAAAGGTTTTACCATGCACCAAAAACATCCACCGGCAAACGTTGCTTTTTCTAATTGCTTTTTCATTTTTAAACACCTCAAAACGTTGGTTTCACGATACAATGCTCATTTTATCACTAAAAGAAATAAAACGGCAATAAAAGAGATGAAACAGCCATTCTGTATATGTAGAAAAAAAGTTGAAAGGAAGGAGCAGGAGGTCGAGAATCACATCGGCATCCAGAATAAATTGAAAAGGGAAATAGTGGTGTCGGGATGATTCGTGTGAGGCCAATCATCTTTCGGTGATGACCTTGAATAAAAGCGAAAACAAACTCATTTCAAAGATTTTTTAAAATGAAGAATACAACAAAGTTTTGATGGTTCACGATACAACGAATAGGAGTCGTTCTTTCATCGATAAACAGATCATAATGACTTACATTTTTCAGGAGCAGATCATCTTCATATCACAGGAAGCAGGGGATTCGTTGCGGCGGCAAAGCAATGAATGAAGCTTTGCCTTACTCCTGTTCACAGTGATCTTCAATGACCACCCATTCGTTTGCCCAATTTTCCAGCTCCCGTATGAAGGGTTCCAATGCTTTCCCTTTTTCCGTCAAAGAGTACTCGATTCTTACCGGTGTTTCTGGATATACTTTTCGATTGACAATTCCTTCTTGCTCCAATTCCTTTAGTCTTTCGGATAACAGTCGACCACTGATCGGAATAGAAGATTCAATGGTGCAGAAACGCTGTGGACCCGAAAGCAGTTGATGTATGATAAAACCTGTCCAACGTTTGCTGATAATGTTCATTGCTTTTTCAAATTTGGGACATAAGGTTGATTGGCTCAATATGATCACCTCTGGAACCCATTATAACCTAAATTCATATGCTTGTAATCTTTCATAGTCAATAGCAGATGAGGAAAAGTTTCTAGTTTTGAAAATGATTCAAATCAGAATTGGGATCAATTTGAATCGGTTTTATTACGTTTCTCAGCTAAGAGAAAAATTTAATCAAATACATTAATGGTAAATTTTGGATAATGATTCACAAAACCAATTTAAAAGGATCTGATGAATAAAATCATTAGATCCTTTTTAGCACGTTTATTTTTGTTCCGTCCGGCCTTTGTTTAACGATAGCAAATATTTCGCTTAAGCTATCTGTTCTTTCTTCGTAAAGCCGTTCTCTTGATCGACCCAGAACGAATGGCCAGCGCCGGTTATATGGACGGAATGGAGAGGGGCATTCGCTTTTATGACTTTTTGGCGTTCTTTTCGATCCACAAGCGCGATGATGCTTCTGTATGGATCGACCGGTTTTCCTTTGAGAAGTGTGCCGGTAAGGCCGTAGTTACGTTCATACCCTACTGCGACGCCACCGTCATGAAGATAAGGTGCTTGCCAATAAAGGCCGATCAAGCTCGGCGTTTTATAACCGCCTTTTCCATCATGTGCAAAACCTAATCGCAGCTGTTGTTCGTCAATGTTGTTCATCGGGATTTTCAGCACACGTGCATTTTTTCTGATCGGCACATTCTCAGTCGGTGAATAGAGAAGAGGTTTTGTAAAAATTTTAGCTGTTTTGGCCAGAGCTTTTGCTCTTGACGGTTCTGTCCCAATTTCGTCCGCCGGAACGATTTGATGGTTAGTAAAATAAGAGCCGGCATGACATTTAATGCATCCTGCTTTCGAAAAAACGTTGTACCCATCATCGGTTTCCGAGTTGCTAATGGTTATGTTCGGTTTAGGTGGAACGAGCGCATTTTGAAAAGCAGACATTGCATTGTTTTGTTCATTAAAATGAAACCCAGGGCTGCTGACGATTAAACCATCCGGGGCAACCGGAGATACGTTTGGAAATGTCGGAGGTTTGACCATTTCGTTTATTCCTGGGGCTGCAGGCGTCGGATCCACTTCAGCGAAAAAAGCGGAAGGGCTTTTTCCTTTGCTTGGATCGAACCGAAATTTTGGATTAGCCGCATTTTGCAAAATGGTTCCAATATAGGTTTCTTTCTCAATGTCAAAGAGCGGTTTGGCAATATCTGCTTGTGAAAGGGAATCGGAATTTTGAGCATGAACATTATTGTTAAAAACGGTTAATCCGTGGAATGAACCAGCCATGCCAAATCCACTCCAACTATAAGGGAAATTTTGGAAGGTAAAAGAGGAAGGGATTTGAGCTGGATTTCCTTTTAAATCAATCGTGGAGTCAAAATTCCCTGGTGGCCACAGGAGCAATGTCTTGTCTACCGACTCTTCTAATTTTTCTTTATTGGGAAGTTTAAGATTCCCCTGTTTTTGAAGGAATTGAGAAAAATTAGAAATATTCGCGTGAGTGAAATAGGCAGCTGTATTGGGTGCTAAAGCAAGGAGCAGACCTGCATTTAAATCTGAGTTGGGGGCGCGCCTTCCACTACACGCTTCGTTTCTTGATCGACCGTCGCGTGGCAAGCCGCGCAGCTAATGCCAGCTTTAAACTCTCCTTTAGAAAATGAAACAGGCATACCTAAAGGAGCAAAAGAACCTTTTGGAACATCAAGGCCTGTTGAAATCATCTGACCTTTTTTGAATGATTGCCCGCCGATCTTAACGTCTTTTGCCAGTTCTACTTTTAAATTGGTTGTACCTTCCCCTTTTAGAGCAAGGATGGCTTTCATCAAATTAGGTGCCGTTAACGGCCCATCCAAAATGCCGATAATGTCTGTAAGGAATACTTCGTTTCCAAATGTTTCTTTATAGAAAGCGTCTCTTCCTTTTTCAAACAAATCATGGTCCACTTTCACCGCACCATTCTTTTCTGAAAGTTTTTTTGCATTTCCTTCAGAGAGACTGAGTGTTTGTCCGTACCAATCATAGCTGTTTACATTTCGATAAGAACTGATGATGTCCTCTTTATCAGGGACATAGGCATAATCAAGATCTATAAAATAAACAATGGCTGCGATAAAAATGATGAATCCTATGATGGCTATAAACCAAGACTTGTTTATCAAAGCGATCCCCCCGTCGTCCTGTTGCTCTTTTATGATGGAATGTTGGAAACCAGATGAATGACTTAGATGATGAATGTTTTGGAAATAAAGATTTTGGAAAGAAGATGTATTGAAACAACGTATCGAATTTAAGATACAGCGGGCAGCCAACGTTTTTTATTGTTTCTAGAAAACATATCGTTTATTCCGACAAGTGAAGGCGGTTCAGTGGAACTTTATTTCCGTATGTTAATACATTTCACGGTTGGATGTAGCTTGTGGATTGTAAAAAGAAAATCGATTAGAAAATGAGTTCATAAAGAAACAAATGTAGATTTTGAATGGACGCAAAATGGGGGTCACTCGACCAGTAAATTAAAACGGCAAAGGGTATACTAAAAAAACTTGCAATGTAGTAAGGAGTTGAATCATTTGCCGAGCGGAAAAGAATTAGAACAGTTGCCAATTTCCAACATAGCCCTTGGAGCGGGAAAAGCCCCCGATCGTTTCGATGGAAAGTTAATCAAAAGCGCATCAAAAAGGGAAGAGAAAAAGAAAATCAATCGAAAACAGTAACAAAAACGGGAAGAGTCCGTGGTTATCGTTTTGACTACTTTCTTATCGCTTCACGATCCTCATTACCATATATTGGATAGTGAGAATTCGAGAGCAAAGAGCAAAAGACATGACTATAAGGAAGCAATAAAGAACAATGGGAGAATTGATCCATTTGTCCTTTGCTTAATGCAGGGAGCGTTGGATTTCTAAAAGAGCAAAATAAAAAGGGGGGATCGAATGGGAGCGATTGAACGGAACGGATATCGGTTTGTGCCGGAGTTCAGTGTGACTTATCAAAAAGGTGCTGTACATGTGTATCGAAATGGAAAATATCTGGATGAAATTACATTTGATTTTTCAGGAAAATATCCGGATGTTGATCAAATTGAGGAGTTAGTAGAACAATATTGTAAAAACAATCGGATTACGCCATCTTCAAATTAGAGTCATGTGAAATGGCAAAACTGATTGAAAAAGGGCTTGATCTAAAGATCAGCCCTTTTCTTCGGCATTCCTTATGATGAATCGCATTTAAGAAGAATACAAAAAATCATACTCCACATATGTCTAACCTTCATTCTTAGGAAGGACATATTTGTACCATTATTTGTACCGTTATGTATATTACAGCCGACCGTTTCGCACAACATCAATCATGGCTTTATTAGGATAATCGTTTTCCATATATTGCTGTACTGTTTTTTCAATATCATAGTTTACTCGTTCAATAGAAACGCGTACATTTCCATCTTCTGCTTCCACGATACCATAAGAAGCCATCGCTTGGCCGTCGAACGGTAATCCGACGCTGCCAATATTCAATACTGTTTTGCCGTTCAAGAAACGGATATAAGGTAAATGAATATGACCATAAATATAAAAATCAGCCATGTTTTCGGCCATTAGCCTTTTTTCCAAATGAACATCATCGGTGTCGGGACGAATGATGTCAAATAAGCTGTTTGGAGTTGCGTGAAACGCTAGGATATCCGTACCGTTCAAGTTGAGTTGGAGAGTTTGCGGAAGGTTTTGTAAATAATCGATATCCGCCGAATCTAGATGAGCGACTGTCCATTCTCGTTCCTTTTTCATTACATCCAGCGCCTCATCCGGTACTTCTCCTTTTTGAATGCCGCGTACCACCCATTCGTCGGCATTTCCTTTGATCACATTGGCATTCAATGAACGAATCAGGTCTAAAGCTTGTTTTGGATTCGGCCCTCGAAAGCAAAGATCACCTAGCACATAAATTTGATCAATCTGTTTTTTGGCGATATCTTCCAAAACGGCTTCGAGTGCGAATGCATTTCCATGAATATCAGAGATAAAAGCAGCTTTCATTCATTATGCACCTCTTTTTCATTGAAAAGGATATTGGAATCATCTTTAAGTTGCCAGTCCGTAAATGCAAATCCACTCTTTTTATACCACATTTTGTGGATTCCGACCAATTTGAGAAGCATGGGGCTGAAAATGAATCAAGACTGGAAATGACAGAATAAATCGCCTTTGTTAACGAACAATATAGTAGGAAAAGAAGTAAAGGGAGTGCATGGACATGGAAAGCAACAAATGTTCTTCTAAGGAGGGGCAGCTTGAATGGTGGCAGTTATCCTTAATCGGGGTCGGCTGCATAATCGGCACCGGCTATTTTCTTGGATCTGGTCTTGCCATCCGTAATGCTGGGCCATCCGTTATCCTTTCTTATATTCTTGCGGCATTTTCCACTTACATCGTTTTTGATGCGTTAGCAAAAATGACAAAAAATGACCCGCAAAAAGGCTCTTTCCGATCTTATGCCAAAAAAGCTTATGGACGTTGGGCGGGATTTTCCACAGGGTGGGTTTATTGGTGTTCAGAAATGTTAATTATGGGAAGCCAAATGACTGCGCTATCGATATTTTCGCGTTTCTGGTTTCCAAATGTCCCATTATGGGTCTTTGCAGCCGGTTATGCCATTTTGGGGATTATGGTTGTATTAACGGGTACGAAAGGCTTTGACAGACTAGAAAATGTTTTTGCCGTTATGAAAGTTTCCGCCATTTTGATGTTTATTGTGATCGCTTCACTTGCATTATGTGGGGTTTTAGACGGAGGAAATGGCTTTCGAGTACCAACTACTATCCAACAACTATTTCCGAATGGAGTCATAGGAGTTTGGGCTTCACTCATCTACGCCTTTTATTCATTTGGCGGGATTGAAATTATGGGAATACTGGCGATTCGCTTGCGGAAAAAAGAAGATGCCCCAAAATCCGGAAGCTTCATGCTTTTTTTGCTGGCACTCATTTACTGCCTCTCGCTCGGTTTGGCGGTGATGATGGATTCTTGGAAGGCCTTTTATTCGAAAGAAAGTCCTTTCGTCATCGCTTTAAAAGACTATCACCTGCCGTTTTTCCCGCATATTTTTAACGGAGCGTTCATTATCGCCGGTTTTTCCACCATGTGCGCTTCTTTGTTTTCGGTTACATCAATGCTTGTGACGTTAGCGCAAGATGGAGATGCTCCCGCCGCGTTAGCGAAAAAGGAGAAATGGAAATTAAAAGTTCCTGTAAAAGCTATGGGCTTGACAGCGGCAGGAATGGCGGCTTCCGTTATATTGGCGCTCGCGATGCCGGATAAAGTGTATGAATATATTACAACTGCCGCCGGTTTAATGCTTTTGTATAATTGGTTTTTTATTCTTCTCTCTTCAAGGCGGCTGATCGAATTAAGCGCATGGGGCAAAACAAAGAGATGGTCAGGGATGGTGCTCATCATTTTGGCGGTTAGCGGTACTTTACTGGAAAAAACGAGTCGATTTGGTTTTTTCGGCAGCTTATTGTTTGTCGGAATCGTTGCCCTTGTAGTGCTGAAAATGCGATCCAATTGGAAAAAGGGACAAAAACCGGCTCCTGTTTAATGGGCGATGAGAGTCATAATACCTTGAAAACCGAAATAAAAGCCAAAACCGACGAGCGACAGACCGGATAGAAAAGAAGTCAAATACAAAAAGTTGGTGGACAAAAGTTTGCGAAAACTGCTAGCGATAAATGCCATCGTTAGATCCCATAAAAAAATACCCGCGAAGATGGTTCCGCTCAAAAAGAACAATTGCTCTTTTCCGTAAGTAGTGGCTGTTTTAGCCAGCACCGAACCGTAAATCCCCAACCAAAATAAAATGGTTAACGGATTGGATAAAGACATAAAAAAACCGGAAATAAACGTTTTAAAAAGCGGTTGGCTGCTTCGTTGAACATTTGTAGAAATTTTTCCGGCTGTTAAAAGACTTTCAACGCCAGTGTAAACAAGTACAAAAAATCCGAACAACCAAAGAAAGGCTTGGATGAAAGGAGCGTCAAGAAAACGGACAAAACCAAGATAAACAAGCATCATATAAAACGCGTCTGCAATGAGAGCGCCGACGCCGACAAGCCAAGCGTGCATAAAACCGCTTTTGATTCCTTTGTCCAATTGAGCGGCATTAATCGGTCCGATCGGTGCCGCCAACGATAATCCTAAAAGAAGATAACTGACAAATAAACTGACGCTCATTGAGTCTACCCTCCACGTTCTTTGCTCGTAAGATTCTATTCCAAAAGAAAGACTTGTATAACTCAAGCTTTTGGAAAAAAGATAATATCCAGTTAATAGGAAAATGATGAAATGTAAATTTGAATTTTCGTGATGTAAATGCATGGAAGGAGTTTGACAAAATAAAAGATCAACCCAAAATAGAAAAAGGCGGATGCGGACAGATAATGACCATAAGCATGAAAACGAAAAGTCTCTTTTGTGTAAAAAAATTATTGGAGACGATCCATATCGAAGCAATAAGGCTGGAAGGAATATTATAAAAAATATTCTGAATTTTCAATAAAAATATGGTGCTTATGCAGGATTTTTTTCATTTTGCCACGAAATAGACAAATAAAATTCATAAAATAGACAAAAATTTCATAAGATACCAATAGAAAGGGAGGCGTAAAGGATGTGGGCATTTTTGGGTGAGCATATGCTATCCATTATTAAATTTTTGATTGGAAGCGTTTACATTCTGTTTTTGATAGTCCCGTTTTATTTGGCCAAATATTTTAAGCAATTGGAAGAGCAAGAGAAATGGGACAAATGGAATGAACAGATGGAAAAATACAAACTCTCTGTTCGGAAGAGAAAAAAACGACCCGTCAATTTTTAGAAGTCGCTGGCCCTTGGATGAATCCAAGGGTCTTTTTTAAAGGAAAATTTTAGAGAGTAGTACTAAAAAAGAATGGATTCGTTCAAGGAAGCAATTGTTTTTGAAATTTGGGACGAGCAGTTTTTTGATTGAAAAGCGATCAGTGAAAATTCTTTAAATCATGTTTGTTTTTTTGATGTAAGGTGATTTTTCATCATGATATTTGATAAGTAAACTCCTTTTATATAATGAAAGTGAACATACATGCCACATTTGTTATAATCACTAGTAAGCTTTCATCATGGGAGGGAGATACTGTTGGAAGACAAGGTGACAATGGTCCGATCTGTTTGTCCGCTGGATTGTCCGGATGCTTGCAGTTTAATGGTGGAAAAACGAAATGGAAGAATTGTAAAAGTGGAGGGGAACAAAGATCATCCCGTGACAAAAGGGGTCATTTGCCATAAAGTTCGAAAATTCCCGGAAAGAACCTATCACAAAGAGCGTGTTCTTTATCCGTTAAAAAGAACAGGAAAAAAGGGGACGATGGCTTTTCAAAGGATATCTTGGGAGGAAGCTTATGATGAAATCGTTACACGATTTCAGCGGGTGATCCAAACTTATGGCAGTGAAGCCATTTTGCCTTACAGCTTTTATGGAAATATGGGGATATTAAACAGCGAAGGGATGGATCGGAGATTTTTTCATAAATTAGGCGCCAGTTTTTTGGATCGGACGATTTGCAATTCGGCCGGAGCGCAAGGATTTCGATACACGATGGGGGCAAACAAAGGCATTGATCCCGAAGAAACGATTTATTCTAAGCTCATTTTGATTTGGGGCTGCAATGCCGTGAGCACTAATTTGCATCAAGTACTCTATGCCAATGAAGCCAGAAAACGTGGAGCGAAAATTGTTGTCATCGATACGCATCGCAACCGTACCGCAAAATGGGCTGATTGGTTTTTGCAGATCCGACCCGGAACGGATGCAGCGTTAGCGCTTGGCTTGATGCATGTACTGATTCAAGAAAACTTGATTGATACAGATTTTATTCAAAAATATACAATCGGCTTTGAAGAATTAAAAAAGGAGGCTTTAGCTTATACTCCTTCCATCACGGCAAAATGGACAGGCCTTTCTGAGGAAGAGATTCTTTCATTGGCGAGATTATACGGTCAAACCACTCCTTCTTTTATTAGAATTGGAAATGGCTTGCAGCACCATGAAAATGGTGGGATGGCCGTCCGTGCCATCGCATGTTTGCCGGCTTTAACCGGACAGTGGGGAATTCGTGGTGGAGGTGCTTTAAAAGGAAACAGTGGTTTTTTTCCTTTTCATCATTATAAAATCCAACGTCCTGATCTCCATCAAAATCCTCGCGCCTACACCATTAACATGAATCAGCTTGGAAATGCTCTGCTTGATCGGTCTCGCCCGATTAAAGTGTTGTTTGTGTATAACAGTAATCCGGCGCAAGTAGCACCTGATCAACAAAAGGTAAGAGCCGGATTGTTGCGGGACGATTTATTTACCGTTGTTCATGATCAGTTTCTTACGGATACTTGCCGTTATGCAGATATCGTTCTTCCTGCAACCACTCATTTTGAAAATTGGGACCTGTATAAATCATATTGGCATCTGTATTTGCAGCTTCACGAGCCGGTCATTCCTCCTCAAGGAGAAGCAAAATCGAATTTTACCTTGTTTAAGGAACTAGCGGAGCGTATGGGATTTGATGATGTGGCATTTCGTGTTACTGAAGAAGAGATGATAAAAGAAATTGTAGAGGATATCGGCATCGATTATGACGAATTAAAGAAAAAGGGCTATGTCAAAATAGGCGCTGCAAACAATACTTTTCCGCAGTACATTCCTACTCCATCCAAAAAAGTGGAATTTTACTCGGAAAGGATGAAAAAAGAGGGGTTGCCGCCTGTCCCTGTATTTACTCCTATTCAACCAATGGAGAAAAAATTCCCTCTCATGTTGATTTCTGGACCAAATCATCAATTCTTAAATTCTACTTTTGGAAATATAGCTGCATTAAAAAAATTAGAAGGAAAACCTCGGCTGCAAATCCATCCAAAAGATGCTATACAACGCGGAATCAAAACAGACGATATGGTCATTGTTTACAATCAGAGGGGGCGCTGCCGTTTGTCCGCCAACGTCACAGAAGATTGTTTAGAAGGAACCGCCGTAATTCAAGGACTTTGGTGGGATGATGAACAATCCGGATTCCAATCCGTCAATGTTTTAACGTCGCAGCAATTGGCAGACATGGGAGGAGGAGCTTGCTTTTTTTCTACTTTTGTAGAAGTTCAAAAAGAGCCAGTAAGTTTTAGCTGACGATGAAAGGATCGTCAGCTTTTTCGCATGTAAAAGAAGAAAATGCAATGTTTTTGGCGCCAAACATTTTGAAAAGGTTGCTGCAAGCCTAAATGTATGCTGGAGTGTCAGCCATTGCGACTTATATATTCAAAACGGATTTTTTTCATGCATATAAAATGAAACATTTTTCCGAACTTTCCATTAGTTCCGCAAACTGTTAAACTAGTAGTATTAAGGGAGGGAGAATCATTTTGGAAAGAGGGGATACAATGCCAAGTGCGCAATATTTGGGCCATGGGATTTCGTTATTGGACGTACGGGATTTAGGACGTGAAAAAAGAACGGGAACATATGTAATTCAAGAAGAAAAATTGACGATTATTGAAACAAGTGGAAGTCCATCTATTCTTTATATTCTGCAGGGATTGGAACAGTTGGGGCTAAAGGCTGCTGACATTCAATACATCATTGTGACACATATTCATCTCGATCACGCTGGAGGAGCGGGACTACTTTTGGAAAAATGCCCGAAAGCAAAAGTGATTGTACATCCAAAGGGGAAACGACATCTTATCGATCCATCGAGATTGATCCAAGGGGCAAAGGCTGTATACGGCGATAAATTCGAAGAGTTTTTTGAACCTGTTGTGCCTGTTCCGGAAGATCGTTTAATCGTAAAACAGGATGGGGAAACGCTGGAAATTGGCCATGACCGCATACTTACCTTTTTGGATACACCAGGCCATGCTTATCATCATTTTTCTATTTATGACCCGAAAAGCAACGGTATCTTTACGGGGGATACAGTTGGGATTATCTATACCCCGCTTTTGGAAAATGGACTGGATTTTTATTTGCCTACAACACCTCCGAATCATTTTAATCCGGAAGCAATGCTCCAATCCGCTGATCGAATTGAGAAACTAGGGATTAGCCGGATTTATTTTGGCCATTTTGGAATGAGCGAAGATCCATCCGCTGCTTTCCGGCAATTACGATTTTGGCTTCCTATATTTGTAGAAGCGGGGCAGCAAGTGGCCGACAGCAGCCTTTCTTTTGAAAAAAAGACGGAGGCCGTTTATCAAACATTAAAGAAAAAAGTTACTCGATATTTGGATGAACGAAAGGTGCCACGCACTTCAAACGTTTATGAAATACTCGATTTAGATTTAACGATCTGCTCGATGGGAATTGTTGATTATTTTGAAAAAAGAATGGCTGAATCTGAGAAATAATCGTTCGAGCGGCTTTCAACAAGGAGGGGTCACATTGAGTAAAGGTCTATCAGGTAAGCGAATCGTGATTGGCGGTTCGCGAAAAACAGAAGAGATGAGCACATTAATCGAAAAACAAGGCGGAACACCGATCGTCCGTCCACTTCAAGGAACCGTTTTCAAAGCAGAAAAGGAAGTGGAGCCGGATTTGCGGAAATTTGTTGATGAAGGATCGGACTGGACCGTGTTTACAACCGGAGCGGGAGTACAAACGCTTTTGGACTTGGCCGAAAAGATCGGAATACAAGAAAAATTTTTACATAGGATCCGAACCACGAGTGTTGCTGCAAGAGGCTATAAAACGATCGCTGCTCTTAAAAAGATTGGAATTCAACCGGTCGTCGTTGATGAAGATGGTACGACAAGAGGACTGATGCGAGCGCTACAAGGAACCGATTTTTCAGGAAAAAAGGTTACGATACAGCTGCATGGAGAAAAAGCTCCTCGATTGAAGAAATTTTTTCAAGATCAAGGCGTTTCGGATATTTTAGAGATTCTTCCTTATCAGCATATTCCGCCGAAACGGGAAACAGTGGATACATTATGTCGGGAAATTTTGCAGCATGACGTGGATGCCGTTTGTTTCACGAGCGCGATACAAGTTCACTCTTTATTTTCGTTTGCTAAATCACAAAGATTGGATGCAGAACTTTCCCTTGCATTTCGTGATGCGGTTTTGCCTGTCGCCGTGGGGAAAGTAACGGCAGAAGCTTTGCAAGAGGAAGGGATTGACCGTTATCTCGTTCCGGAAAACGAACGTATGGGAGCGATGATTATAGAACTATCCCGTTATTATCAGCAACAATCGGAAAAAGTCGAAGACAATGTTTGAGGCCGCTTTTTACAAAGCGGTTTTTCCTTGGCGTTTGCCAGCTTTTTGGCGCATCTTCCTAAATGAGTGATGAACTGATCCGCCTTGTCTTTTCTTTCTTCGAGGATTGAATCAATTTCTTTTTCAAACATTAAGCACATTAGTTTCATTTTTATCAAAAAAAGGGGATAATGGTAAGGTATTTGTTTGAAAGAGGAGTGATTTTGATGAAATGCAAACTAAATCGTAATGCAGCGAAAGTATTAAAGAAAATGCTGGAAAGCCCGGAAGCGGAAGGAAAAATGATTCGAGTATATATTACCGAAATTCACGGTGATCATGCTCATTATGGAATTAAGCTTGATACTCCAACAGAGCATGATGAAATCGTGAAAACGGATAAAGATATCGATATCTTATTAGATCGACGCGAAGAGTTTTTAGACGGAGTTTGGGTCCAATATTTCTACGTACCACAGGAAGAATTCGTCATTACAAACCCATGGAAAGAGAAAGAAGCTCACCAGCATCACCATCATCATTAATAATCATTCACAAAAGACAAGCCATCCTTTAGCGCTTGTCTTTTGTTCAAAAGGCAAAAGGATCAGCTCTTTTTCTGTCCATTTTAAACATATTCTGGCTGGTGTTGAAAAATGCTAAATCTTGCTTTTTTATTGTTCTATGTGACTGCAAAAGAAATGATTGAACAAAGGTATTATTTTATGAGGAGTGTGAAGAAGGAAAATTTGGTCACTTATGTGAAGAGATATTATTTTCCATTTTTTCTCGCGGGAAAGAAAGTGTATTTTCCGATCCATATAAGTTGAATTAAAGATTTACAACTGAACACACAAACGATCGATCGTTTGTTCTGGTTTCTGGTTGATTCGCTGAATAAAGGCTTGGACATTCTTTCTAATTTCTTGCACACTCGAATAGAACACGTTGTAAATCACGTCTGATTTCAGCCATTTCCATAGCCCTTCAATCAAGTTCAATTGCGGACTGTATGGTGGCAAAAAGACGAGCTCTAACCGATCTTCGTGTTCTTTTAAAAATGGCTGAATGAGTTTGGCATGGTGAATTCGAGCGTTATCTAAAATCATCACTATTTTGCCTGTGGGATAGCGTTCTAACACAAGTTGAAGAAATCGAAGAAATGTTTCCGCGTCATAGCGTTCTTCTTCGATGCAAAACACTTCCCCTGTTTCGTAGTTCAACGTGCCAATCAGCTTCAGCCCTTGATGTTTTCCAAACGTCGGAATGATTCGTTGTTTTCCTTTGACAAACCATGTTTTTTGAATCGCTTGGTAATCACGAATCATCGACTCATCTTGAAAGAGGACATGGGCGATGTTCCCATCTACCAGTTTTTTTTACTTCAGGGAAGGTGATTTCGACGAATTCTTTTTGTTTCTCTTCATCGGCATTGGCTAGTGTATAGGTCGGTTTCGTATAGCTTAGCCCTAACCGATGCAGAATGTCAATTGTTCCGCGAAGCGTGTATGTTGGCCCCCACTTTTGTTGAATGAGTTCAGCGATTATCGCAAGCGTCCAATTATATTTTGCTTCGAATCCCACATCTACGGGGAGCTGATGTTCAATGATCAAAGCCAGCTCTTTTTCCTGCTCAGGGGTCAATCGACGTGGGGCGCCAGGTGAGTATTTCATCTCCAGTCCATCAAGACCGCGCTGGGCGTAGGCATGAATATAGTTATAAATAGTTTTCTTGGATCGACCAATAATCGTTGCGATTTCTCCTTTGGTATATCCCTGCAAATGAAGATAAATCGCTTGGTAGCGTTCATATGCTCGTTTACTTTTTGCTTCTTTCATGGCAGTGGACAACTTTTCGATCTCGTCTTTGTGATTTGGCATCATATTTTCTCTCCGTTCCCCTATTTTCTCTTTGTATTTATTCGCCGTGGAACGGGAGAAAACCTTTATTTCAATTTATACAGTTCCGTTCTGCTTAACGTCCGGGAAATATTTTTATCATTATATTGTTTATTGATATAATATTATTAATTTTTTTAATATATTGAATTATATTTATTGTAATTGTATAATTTCATTATATGATCCTTCTTATAAGTTCAAATAATAAATTTTAATAGCGCTTTCAAAAAGTGTAATGTATGAATTTGTTTGAAGAAAATATAAAACTTGTACAATCGATATACTATTCTAAAAATATTTGTAAATCGGTATGTAAAATGGGAATATGGACAAGGAGGTTATGACGATGACTCAATCATTTGATTCGGCAAAAACGCGACGCATCACAAGCAACATCTTTAAAGGATCCGTCGGCAATCTGATTGAATGGTACGACTGGTACGTCTATTCTGCTTTCGCTGTATATTTCTCTGCGGAGTTCTTTCCTGAGGGGGATTCCACCAGCCAACTGCTCAATACGGCTGCTATCTTCGCCGTCGGCTTTCTGATGCGCCCAATAGGAAGCCTTTTGATGGGGCGATACGCTGATCGTCACGGCCGACGTGCAGCGCTGACGCTTTCCATCAGCCTCATGGCCGGTGGTTCCCTGATCATTGCCATTACCCCGAGTTACAGCACGATCGGTGTGCTAGCTCCTATTATTCTAGTTCTGGCACGTCTGCTCCAAGGGATATCGGTAGGCGGGGAGTATGGAACATCGGCCACGTACTTGTCCGAGATGGCAAAAAGCGGTCGACGCGGGTTCTACTCGAGCTTCCAGTACGTCACACTCGTTTCCGGACAGTTAGTGGCGCTGGGTGTTCAGATTATTCTTCAACAAATCATCAGCGAACCCGAAATGAAGTCCTGGGGCTGGCGTATTCCTTTCGTCATCGGTGCAATGGGAGCATTGGCCGTGTTGTGGCTGCGACGAACGATGGACGAATCGGAACAGTTTTCCAAATTGGATTCTGAAAGCAGGGCAAGTGCCGGAACCATTCGAGCGCTGATGAAATATCCTAAGGCAGTGCTGACAGTGGTCGGGCTAACACTCGGCGGAACCGTCGCCTTTTATACTTACACGACGTACTTACAAAAGTTTATGGTGAACACGGTGGGCATTCAAAAGGAGATCGTCAGTTGGATTAATTTTATTGCTTTGTTAATATTTGTCATACTTCAACCGCTCGCCGGGATGCTATCTGATCGGATCGGTCGTCGCCCGCTATTGATGGGTTTCGGTATTCTGGGAACATTGCTGACAGTGCCGCTGTTCCTTTTGATGGAGCAGACGAAGAACCCTTTCGCTGCATTCTTTCTTATGATGGTTGGACTCATTATTGTCACTGGTTACACTTCCATTAATGCTATCGTGAAAGCGAAACTATTCCCGACCGAAATCCGCGCCCTAGGAGTAGGATTTCCCTACGGCCTTACCGTTGCGGTGTTCGGAGGAACAGCGGAATTCGTTGCATTATGGCTGAAGAGCATCGGCGAAGAGTCGCTCTTTTTCTTCTACGTGGCTCTCTGCATTGCGGTGAGTTTGATCGTCTATTGGCGTATGGGTGAGTCTTCGAAGTCTTCTCGCATTGAAGCCGAACAGGATGCAAGCTAGATTATCGTCGTCTGGTACTCTGAAATAAGGTAAGCGACAAGCTGTGGGTTAGCTGTCACGGTCTACACGATTTGCTGGAGCCTTTATAGATTGCTTGATGATTATAGAACGAGAATGGAAAGAACAGACATCGATATGATGATGCCTGTTGTACAACAAAATGAACCAAGCGAACATAGGAAAGGACAGGTCGTTAAACGGCCTGCCTTTTTATGTGGACTTGATATGGATGCCAATCGTCAAGTATGAAGACAGAAGTAACGGTTCGATTAACGCAAGGGTGTCCGGATGGCATGAAAGATGAAGATTGCAAACGGCAAGGTCATTCCTATACCCAATACAGGGAAGTTTGATTATCCCAAAATAGAGGATGCTTGCTATACTTTAAGAGACGGGAATAGGCAATTTTTCATCATTTCGGTAAAATAAGAATCGACTAGTTTTGATATTCCAAAATCGAATACTCCACTTCCAAAAACGTCGTTCCTTCTTATCTAATGGGATTAACAAGGACTCGATCCGAAAAAAGGAGTTAGTATATGAAGCAGTATGATTTTACAAGTGGAAATATTATGAAGCAGCTGGTGGTGTTTTCGACACCGATTCTGCTGACTAATTTTCTGCAAACCTCTTTTCAATTAATCGATAGCTTATGGGTTGGCAATTTGCTCGGTTCTAACGCTCTTGGAGCTGTAGCCGTTTCTGGAACGGTGATTTTTACCGTCTTGTCATTTATTATCGGTATTAATAATGCTACATTAACCATATTATCCCAATTGAAAGGGAAAAATGACGAGATCGGCCTAAAACGATATGTGAATGCTTTTGTTGTGATATTAACGTTTATTTCTCTTACACTCGGGGCTATGGGAATGATGTTAGTCGTTCCCATTTTGAAGTTTCTTGGAACTCCGTCGGCGATGGTGCCTGAAGCGAAAAGCTATTTAGAAATCAATTTTGCCGGAATCTTGTTTTTATTTGGTTATAATTTTATCGGAACAGTGTTTCGTGCTCTAGGCGACAGCCGGACGCCGATTCGATTTGTTTTCTTTGCCGTAGTGCTGAACGCTGTGTTAGATCCACTTTTTATTGAAGTGTGGGGACTTGGTTTAAATGGAGCGGCTTATGCAACGATTCTTTCCCAAGGAGTTTCATTTCTATACGGATTGTACTACAGTTTACGGAAACATCTGATTCCCTTTTCAGTTCCGAGATGGCCTCATAGAAAAGAAGTTTCCATGATTTTAAAACTCGGGATACCGGCCGGGCTACAAATGATGGTGATTTCAGCAGGAACGGCTGCTATTATGAGTGTCGTCACTTCCTTTGGGGGACATGTTGTCGCTGGGTTCGGCGCTGCTCAACGGATTGACAGTCTTTTGATGCTGCCGGCACAGGCGCTGGGAACGGCTGTCAACAGCATGGCCGGACAAAACATTGGAGCCAATCAATGGACTCGCGTTCGTCAAATCGCTGTAAACGGAGTCCTCTATAATATTTCCATTATGTTGGTCATCGCGTTTTTCGTTGCTTTGTTTGCAGACAGAATCGTCAAGCTATTCATCCAGCAGCCTGAATCATCCGTCTCGTTTGGAGCTGAATATTTAGGAATCATCGCATTTTTCTATCCGTTTTTGGGAATTAATTTTATTTTAAACGGAATTGTGCGGGCTTCAGGTGCGATGTTTCAAGTGCTTGTTCTCAATATCGTATCTTTATGGATTCTCCGATATCCTTTAACAGAATTGTCGGCTTCTTACATAGGCGAAAAGGGAATTGCTTTTGGAATGGGAGCTAGTTTTGTTATAAGCAGCATCATCGCTTTCCTTTATTATCGTTATGGAACATGGAGGAAAAAACAATTATTTACGGAAAGAGAATAAAATGGAGTAATACAGAAGCAGAATCACGATTCCTAAGTGATTTTGAATCAATATCTTGAACGATTGCTTGAAACACGATATGATGAAAGTAATGAAAATCATTCGGAGAAATGCAATACTTTAAAGTGATCGGAAACCTATTTCGTGAAAACGACATCATTTAAAAACGTCATAGTTTTATTTGTGGAATAGGCTTATTGAGGAGATTCTCGGTTTCATTGCATGAGAAGCGCTGCCTCCTATCCATCATTGGATCAGGAGGGTTTTTTGTGCCGGCAAATGGATGTTCGAATGATGATGAAACCGTTCAACTTAATAAAACGTCGAAAGAAAATGATGAAAAGCGGCATTTTGATTTTGGGATTCAGCGTTCTGAAACTGTTGATTCAGCGGCTCTTCGCACCTAAGAAAAAGGGAGTTTGTTAACCCGATATATATTGCAAGTTTGTCACTGGTACGTTGTGGTCGAAAGCATGAGTGATAATATAGGACCAAAAGCTTGGTGTTTCCGGGTACGTGTTGTTTCGAAATAGAGGGTAGGGGGGACATAAATTAGCTTAACCTCTTGTTTTGTTTAACAGGATTTAGTGGAAGGTGAAACGTATGGACGTGAAACGATTTTTGAAAGGATTGGGCGATCGGAAACCTGCCATAATGGGTAGCGAACATTTTTCAAAATTTGCTGTTTTTTTACCGCTGCTTAAAATGAATAATGAATATCATCTTTTATTTGAAGTGCGCTCCATGCAGCTGAGGCATCAGCCGGGCGAAATTTGTTTTCCGGGAGGAAGAATGGAGCCTGATGATCGAACGGCGAAAGAGACGGCTATGAGAGAAACGTCAGAAGAGTTGGGAATACCCATCACTTCCTTATCGGAAGTGTATCCCTTGGATTACGTTATACCCGGTTTTGGGAAAAGGATCATATATCCGTATGTGGGTCTTATTGAACAGGGCACGGAAATCCGGCCAAATCCTCAAGAAGTTGAAACTGTATTTACAGTACCGCTCTCGTATCTTCAATCTGTGGAGCCTGAGTGTTATAAAATCAATTTTAAAATAGCTCCTGAAAAAAATTTCCCATTACATTTGATCCCCGGCGGAAAAAATTATAATTGGCAAATCAAACAAATGGATGAGTACTTTTACTACTACAAAGACTATGTGATTTGGGGATTGACAGCCAGTATATTGAAACATTTTTTGGATTTGACTGCGAAATCAGCCAAAGAACAAGATCGTTTTACAGAATAGTCGCCAATCAAGACAAGGGGAACAATTCGTTTGTTGCTCCTTACATTACTATTGGATATTACAGATTAAAGAAGCGGAAACTTAAGGGTTCTTATTTCAGGAAAGCTTTTCATTTTATCATCACGATTATTTCGTTATGAATATTTTTTGTAATCAGGATTTTAAAACCCCTGCCTTTGTGATCAGGCAGGGGAAAATCATATAAATATACTCAAATACAATATGGATAATCGATTCATGATACCATACCGGTTGAACAGCAGATCCGTAAGACAAAAACACTCCATTGCAGTATGAAGTTTTATATTATCGTTATTGTTCCTGAGTGATTTTAAATGTTGCCATACGCTCTTGCAGACTGAGTGCTAGTTCGGATAGAGAAGCGGCTGCTGCTGAAATTTCTTCCATTGAGGCCAGTTGTTCTTCCGTTGAAGCCACGACTGTTTGTGAATGGCTGGATGTCTGTTTAGAGGCGGAAGCTAGTTCAAACATCGCGTCTGAAATCATTTGGATTTTTCCAGACATTTCTTGGATAGTTGCAGACAGCGATTGAAGTTCGGATTCGATATCCGTAACCGAATGGACAATTTCTTCAAAGTTTTCCTTCGTATTTTTTACGATGCCTAATCCGTTTTGAACATCGTCCTTGACTCGTTCAATGGAATCAGTGGAACGAGCCATTTCCTCTTGGATTTCTTTTATGAGATCCGCAATTTGCTTAGAAGATTCTTGAGATTGTACTGCGAGTTTTCTTACTTCCTCTGCTACAACCGCAAAACCTTTCCCGTGTTCTCCCGCTCTGGCTGCTTCAATTGCGGCATTTAGCGCCAACAAATTGGTTTGATCCGCTATATCCGAAATAACCTTTGTGATCATGTCGATTTCCCGTGATTTATGACCAAGCATTTTAATAGCTTCGCCACTTTCTTGAACGGATTTATGGATTTCATTCATTTGTTTAGAAGTCTGCTGTACGTATAACCCGCCTTGTCTTGCTTTTTCTTTTGCATCTATTCCTTTTTCCGCCATTTTTTCCGAGTTCATTGATACGTTTTGGATGGCTTTCGACATTGTCTCAATGGCTTTTTCGCTTTTTTCCACACTCATGGTTTGATTTTCGACTGCCTGGGATACTTCCTGTATGGTTTCCGTGATTTGTTCAGCGGTGCTGCTGGTTTGTTCTGCACTGGCTGTTAACTGTTGAGAGGAGGCAGCTACTTGTTCAGACGTTTCCAGTACATGTTGGATCATGATTCGTAAATTTTCTTTCATATCATTATAGCTTTTGGACAATTGTCCTAATTCATCACGGGAAGAATCGTGGACTGAAACCGTAAAGTCTCCTTTTCCTGAATGCTCCAGTGCTTCCGCTAAAACATGCAAACGTTTTTTCAGTGAGTTTGTAAACCAGAACGCAACCGTCAGAGATAGGAGAACGGCAACGATTAAAACAACGGAAAAGACGATAAGAAATGAATGAATGGTGCGATCGATGATGCTTTGATCAGCTCCTACATATAAAATACCGATAATCTTTCCATTTTTATCATGCAGCGGCATATAGGCGGTTTGGTGCATTTTCCCTGCAACGTTTGCTTCCCCGTAGTAATTTCGTCCTTCTTTAAGAACGGTCCGTTCTACAACGGGCGAAACTTTTGTTCCGATGACTCGTTGTCCTTGTTTCCAAACATTTGTGGCAACCCGGGTATCTCCCTGGAAAATGGTAATGGTATCATTTGTGTCCTTTCCTATTTGATCCACGATTTTTTCATTATTATTCATTAAAGTGGACCCTTTGTACAATTTTCCATTTTTAATGGCCCAATCGCCTTCGTATTTAGAATCAATATAGTGATAGCTTAAACGTAAATCACTTTTGGCTTTATGAATCGCAAAATCTTTAATGCTGGTAGAAACTTTTTCCATAGCTGCAATACAAACGGTAAACGAAATAAAAAGAATAATGCTGATGACTAGTACATTAATTTTTGCATTTAACTTCAACATTCTTCACCTTCATATTCCTGTTATCTTTTGATTATATTTTTAAGCAACGATATTTCTGCCGAATAATGGCTGCATGTATGTAAGGATGGGAGGGGACGTTCACAGTGATGAAAGCGATCGAAAAAATCAGTTCAAAAATTCAGGCAAAACTGAAAAAGAATACACAAAGGCGAATGGAACGTCCTTTCTCCGCACCAAATCGAAAAAAGGCTGAGCAGAAAATAGGGGCTATTCCGCTCAGCCTCTTTTTATAAATAAGAGGGATGGATGTCATCCATTTTCTTTTAATCCTTGGCCCATTCCTTTTAGAAAGTGGAGCCCAAAGCCAATCGCACGATTAATATCTGGATCGTTCAGGACTTTCAATAAATCTCGGAATTTTACTTTATCGCCGTTTTGCAGATGATGATTTCCTTCCTTTATACCGTTCGTGATGCTATTCATTAGTTTTGCGGTGAAGTCGGGGTCTATATTGGAAACGGCACCTGCTACTCCCATTAAGTTGTTGATCAAATTGGTTACCGGTTCACGTGACACCTGACCAAGAGCAATTTTGGCGATTTTTTCCCGCGCTTGAAGCATAGCATTTGCGGCTTCCAGCAATCCTGCTTGATTCAATTCGCCGATTATCTTAAGCAAATTCGTCAAATCATCATCATGATCTGCCAGAAGGGATTTCAGTTCATCCAACTTTTGCTGGATTTGCTCTTCTTTCGTCATTTCCTTTTTGCGAATAAAGGTAATGGGTTCCGCCATTTTTAGAATTCCTCCTTTCTATTAGTCTGTTAATTGAACGAAATCACGCCGCTTCCACTTGCGATATACCTCTACACCATTTTGTGGATGGCGCTTTTTGTTGCGTGGATTGGTTTTCGGCAGCGGACTCTTCCCATCTACATCCAATACTTCCAACCGTACTTTCGCTTGTTTATATGCTGGTGTATGGGTACGACCGTCGACCGCTGTCCCTGTTAAAAAGTTAATGGCTGACTCTTTTGACGTTGAGTTCATAGGCAAGAAGAGCTCATTGCCTTTTACTCGGTTGGTAACCAGTGCAGGCAATTTCAACGCTCCAAATGGAGAAACTAAACGAACTATTGATCCGTCCTTAATTCCTCGCTCTTTTGCTAATTCAGGCGATACTTCCACGAAGACATCCGGCACTTTAGAACGGATACCTTTGGATCGATTGGTCAAGTTTCCTTCATGGAAATGTTCTAAAAGCCGACCGTTGTTGATGTGAAGATCGTATTCTTCAGGAAACTCAACGGGAGGAACCCAATCAGACAAGGCAAAACGCGCTTTTTTATCAGGAAAGTTAAAACCGTCAACGTAAAGAAGCGGAGTATTTTTGCCGTCAAGGCTTCCCCATAAAAAGCTGTTCCAGCCTTCCAGAACTTCATAGCTTGCACCGGAGAAGAGCGGAGACAAACTAGCCATTTCTGCAAAAATTTCGCTTGGGTGACTGTAATTCCAACCGGCTCCTAAACGATTGGCAATTTCTTGAATAATCCACCAATCCGGTTTGGAGTCTCCCAGTGTAGGAAGTGCTTGATATAATCTTTGAACACGACGTTCAGTATTGGTAAACGTTCCATCTTTTTCAAGAGAAGGAGCTCCCGGCAAAACAACGTCCGCATATTGAGCCGTTCTTGAAAGAAAGATATCTTGAACAACTAAGAAATCAAGCTTTGAAAGCATTTCATGAACATAATTGGCGTTGGAGTCGACAAGCGCCATGTCTTCGCCAACAATGTACATGCCTTTCAATTTGCCTTCTTCGATTGCATGAAGCATTTGGATATTGTCAAGTCCTGGTTTACCATCAATTTTAACGCCGTACGCTTTTTCAAACTTTGCACGAGCCACATCATCGGTAATATGTTGATATCCAGGCAGCCAGCCAGGAAGGCTTCCCATATCGCAAGCTCCTTGAACATTGTTATGACCGCGGAGAGGATAGGCGCCGGCACCAGGACGGCGGTAGTTTCCGGTGGCGAGCAACAAATTGGAGATGGCTGCAGACGTTTCAGAACCTCCTACGTTTTGGGTAACTCCCATACCCCATAAAATACAAGTACCGTCCGCTTCATGAATCATTTGTGCCACTTGAATGAGCGTTTCTTTTGAAATGCCTGTGATTTCTTCTGCGTATTCAAGCGTATATTTTTCAAGCAGTTCTTTAAATTCATCAAAATATTTAACGTTTTCATCAATAAACGCTTGGTCATGCCAACCTTGATCAATGATATATTTCGTAACGGCCATCAACCATACTTGGTCTGTGCCTTGTTTTGGACTGATAAAAATGTCTGCGCGTTCTGCCATTTCATTTTTACGGAGATCAGCTACAATCAGCTTTTGTCCGTGGAGCTTATGAGCACGTTTTACGCGAGTCGCAAGCACCGGATGCCCTTCTGCTGGGTTGGCTCCGACAATAATAACAAGTCCTGCTTTTGCGATGTCTTTAATCGTTCCAGAGTCGCCTCCCATCCCAACAGTTCTGAACAAACCGTCTGTTGCAGGGGATTGACAGTAGCGGGAACAGTTATCCACATTGTTTGTTTCAAATACTTGCCGGGCCAATTTTTGCATGAGATAGTTTTCTTCATTAGTGGTTTTGGAAGATGAGATGAAACCTAAAGCTCCTGAACCATATTGTTGTTTGATCGATCCCAGTCGGCTTGCTACTAAATCAAGAGCTTCTTCCCAAGTGGATTCCACAAATTCACCGTTTTTACGGATTAATGGTTTGGTCAACCGATCTTCGGAGTTGACAAAATCCCAGCCGAATTTTCCTTTTACACATGTAGAAATGGCGTTGACAGGAGCATTGTGACTAGGCTGTACTTTTAAAATTTTGCGTCCTTTCGTCCAGACTTCAAATGTACAACCGACACCGCAGAAAGTACAAACCGTTTTCGTTTTTTTCGTTCGGGTTTCCCGCATAGCGGCTTCTACTTCAGAAATAGCGAAAATACCACTGTATCCAGGTTCCACTTCTTTCACAAGATCGATCATGGGCTCCAACATGTCTTCTTTCAACCCCGTCATAAATCCAGCTTCGCCCAGCATGGATTTTTCCATTAAGGCGTTGCAAGGGCAGATGGTAACACATTGGCCGCAGCCGACGCACGATGATTCATTGATCGGTACGCCGTCATCCCAAATGACTCGTGGACGTTCAGCTTCCCAGTCGATGGAGAGTGTTTCATTCACTTGAAGGTTTTGACAGACCTCTACGCATTGACCGCAAGCAATACATTGATTAGGGTCATAACGATAAAACGGGTGGGACATATCTACTTCGGATTTATCCACTTTTGGTCGGTACGGATATTTTTGATGCTCAATTCCCATTAGTTCGGCCGTATTATGCAGTTTGCAGTTTCCGTTATTGTTATCACAAACTGTGCAGTATAACAAGTGATTTTCTAAAAGACGGTCCATTGCTTCAGTTTGCGCCTCTTTGGCACGATTGGATGATAGTTCAATATTCATGCCGTCCACAGCAGGTGTCGAGCAAGAACGTACAAGCTTTCCATCCGCTTCGACGATACAGGTGTCGCACGTTTGAATAGGATCCACTTCCGGCACATAGCATATTTGAGGATGTTCAATCCCGTTGGCATTGATGATTTCTAATATGGTTGATCCCGGATCGGCCTCAAATATCTGACCGTTAATCGTGACGTGGATCATTTGATTATCCATCTTATTACCTCCTTTTTTCAAACACAAAAAAATCCACCATGAAAAGCAACGCCTACTGACAAGCCGCTTTCATGGTGGATTAGTTTATTAGCAGAACTTGCTAACAGACCATCCATTGATATGTGAGTCGATAGAATCATAACAGACCTTGTTATGATTCCATCTTTAAATTCAACTGTTATTATAGTGCTAATTTGAAAAATAGACAATACTTTACAATGAAACTTCCATTTTCTAATTCTTTTTCCAAGCTAGCTAGCTTTTCTTTTTGAAAGGGATGTTTTATGATAGGACATGTAAAATTTATGGAATTTCATGAAAGAAGGGGAAGGGATGTCTAAAAAGATACACGAATTCAATGATATTATCCGCAAACTTCGTAAAGAGCTGTTTGGGAAAGGGCCGGAGAGAATTCATACGGTGTTTGTGGAGAATATGGCGGTCTCCACATTGTACGGCAATTTGACGCCAACAGAAAAATTTATCGCCAACACGCCGGAAGGAAAAGAAATGGTCCATACGGCGAGGACAAGAATGATTCAGGAATTATATTCGATTCATCCTCCTGATGGTATGGAAGAAGTGATAGGAGCTAAGCTTTTGTACTTATTTTCTGATATCAAAGTGGAAGAGGATATAGCGGTTTCGGTCTTTATTTTTGATCAAAACATTACTTGAAAAAGGAGGATCGGATCATGAAACCGATCGAAGTGAGCCGAAACATTTTTCGTTTTGAGAACGGTTGTGTAGAAGAAAAAGAAGACAAAGTCGTAACAGAATTCCCGGTGACAGTGAAAGTAAACGGACAAGAATTTGTGACGATGGTATGCACTCCGGAATTTATAGAAGATATGGTTATAGGATTTTTAGCTTCAGAAGGGGTGATACGTCGATATGAGGATATCCAAGATATATGGGTGCAGGAGAAAGAAGGATTTGTCCATGTCAAGACGGTGAATATCAACCCTTATTACCGGAATTTTCAAAACAAGCGATATATCACTTCATGCTGCGGAGTGAGCAGACAAGGTTTCGTATTCGTCAACGATGCTTTAACGGCCAAAAAAATGAAGGATATTCGAGTCAAAGTGTCCATAGACGATTGTTTTCGATTGATGAATACCATGCAGGAATCAGCTGAAACGTTTCGCGAAACCGGCGGCGTTCATAATGCGGCGCTATGTGATGTTCATAAAATAATATTAAGTCGAATGGACATCGGGCGCCACAATGCGTTGGATAAAATATATGGCTATTGCCTAAAACATAGTATTCCAATAGGAGATAAAATCATCGTATTTAGCGGACGGATTTCTTCGGAAATCTTGCTTAAAGTAGCGAAAATTGGCTGCGAAGTCATTTTATCCAAATCAGCACCTACGGAATTAGCGCTTCAGCTAGCGGAGGATTTGGGAATTACGGCAGTCGGTTTTATTCGCAATCGTTCGCTTAATGTTTATACCCATCCGGAACGCATCATCGATCTGGAAAAATAGGCATATCGATTTCATTCCGTGTAAGTTTCGAGAGACAGAACGGGGAGGTCGGCTTTTGACTCTCATTTTCAAAAGAGTTTGCATGCTGCCATCTGTTTTGTTATAATTACCATCGTTTTCATGAACCATAAAAATATAGGTAAATATGGATATGGTGTACATGTTTTGTAATATCTTGTCTTGGTATGGTAAAGGAAGCAGCCATCTTGCCCTTTGCATGGGGTGAAGGGTTGTGTGGTTGTTGATATTTTTTGAAGAAAGGGATGATGGGGATGGCGTTTTACAAGCCGGACAAAATTGCAAGTATAGCGATCGACGCGGGGGTGAAAAAAACAAAAGAATCCTTGCCGGCACTATTGATTTTGGGATTTTTCGGCGGTGCTTTTATCGCACTTGGTTATTTGCTTGATATTCGGGTCACCGGGGATCTGCCGCCAGAGTGGGGAAGTTTTGGCAATTTTTTAGGCGCCGCGGTGTTTCCGTTGGGACTTATTTTAGTATTATTGGCTGGATCTGAATTGTTAACGGGTAATATTATGTCCGTTGCTATGGCTGTCTATGCGGGCAAAGTGACCGTTCCGAAATTAATCGCTAACTGGATTGTCATTACCATTATGAATTTTATAGGAGCCATTTTTGTTGCTTATTTCTTTGGACATGTTGTGGGTCTAACGGAAACGGGAACGTTTTTGGATAAAACAGTGTCTATTGCGCAAGGAAAATTAGATCAAACTTTTTGGCAAACTCTTGTCTCTGGAATTGGCTGTAACTGGCTGGTTTGCCTGGCCGTTTGGCTTTCTTACGGGGCTGATGATTTTGCTGGAAAAATACTCGGAATTTGGTTTCCAATTATGGCTTTTGTGGCTATTGGATTTCAACACGTGGTCGCCAATATGTTTGTGATTCCGGCTGCCATTTTTGCGGGACATTTTTCATGGGCTGATTTTATTAGAAATATTATTCCAACCTTGATTGGCAACATCATAGGTGGAGCTATCTTTGTTGGACTTGCTTATTTCCTTGCTTATCAAAAACAAAACAAAGCTGCGGGGGAATAAGAATAATGGTTAAAAAAGGCAGGACGTTTTATGTCCTGCCTTTTTTATCTTTCTTCTCTTTGAGGCTAATGTAAATGTTTCTGACTAGAATGAACCTTTTTTCTTCCTATACACTATATGTCATCTCACTATCAAACAGAATATTCCAATGTTTCTGATGCCGGCATTGGCTTCATGAGCCGATCATAGCCCTTTCTTGCCTTTGACGAGTAAAAAGGACGGTTTCCTAATAATCAAGGTCCAATCATGTCTCATTGTTTATTTTTAAGCGGAATGAAAACTCTTTGTTCTTACGGAAACAAGACAAAGATGGCGCATGAAAAAGAACCATTTTTGAAATGAATTTTTTGATTAGTGTTGGTGCGTATTTCGTTCACTGTATCCATCTTCTAAACTAGCCGATCACCAAATATTGTTTCAGCTCCAACAAGGCCATTTTAAAGGTTTTTCTAATTGCATCGTCATCTTTCATGGAATCACGCAATATGATAAAGGAGACGAATTGGGAGGTGGCAATATGGCCGTTGTAAAGGCGAGAGAATCGGACGTCGCCCTTTTAGCGAGATTGATCAGAGCTGAGGCAGAAGGCGAAGGCGATTACGGAATGTTGTGTGTGGGGAATGTAGGCATCAATCGCATTAGGGCCAATTGTTCAGATTTCGTAGGAATTCGAACCATTCCGCAAATGGTATTTCAACCACATGCTTTCGAAGCCGTTTTATATGGATACTTTTATCAAAGAGCGAGAGAAAAAGAAAAGCGTTTAGCAAGAAGGGTGATAAATGGAGAAAGGCACTGGCCGGCAAAATTCAGTTTATGGTATTTTCGGCCAGAGGGCGATTGTCCTCCGCGTTGGTACAATCAGCCGTTGGCAGGCCGCT
Organism: Bacillus sp. FSL W8-0102; assembly: GCF_038007225.1. Lineage (NCBI taxonomy): Bacteria > Bacillati > Bacillota > Bacilli > Caryophanales > Bacillaceae > Bacillus > Bacillus sp. FSL W8-0102. The sequence continues at coordinate 2,111,088 of NZ_JBBOWT010000001.1, read as the reverse complement.
ACAAATTGCACTGTTTCTATCAGCCAACAGCAGAAGAATGCTTAAATGTTTATTTAACATTTTAATACGCGGGTGGAAAGAGAAATAACCCCACACACCGTAGCGCCAATCGAAAAAATCTTAACGATTAGAATGACAAAAAGCCGTCCTCTCTTTGGACGGTTTTTGTTAGGATTCGGAAAAATTACTTATTCTTTGAATGAAACCTTACAACCTTCAGCAATCAAGAAAATTCCTATATTCACGAATAACGGTTTTTTGAACCATTTTCACTTTAAGATGATTCCACTTGTTAAAGGCTAAATGGGTGTGAATTGCTTATTTTCGTAGTAGTATAGTAGAGAAAGTGATGATTTAATCGAAACATTCACAAGTGAGGAGAAGAGGATCAGCTGATGAAACTTGTATCGTGGAATGTCAACGGCCTTCGGGCTTGTGTACGCAAGGGATTTCTCGATTATTTTCAAGAAGTGGATGCAGATATCTTTTGTGTTCAAGAGACGAAATTGCAATCCGGACAAATTGAATTGGATTTAAAAGGCTACCATCAATACTGGAATTATGCAGAGAAGAAAGGGTATTCCGGTACTGCTGTATTTACGAAAGAAAGGCCCTTAGCCGTTCATTACGGACTGGGCGACGTTGAAAACGAGCCGGAAGGAAGAATAATAACATTGGAGTTTCCAAAGTTTTATTTGGTGAATGTGTACACCCCTAATTCACAAAGGGATCTGGCAAGGCTTCCTTATCGTTTGGAATGGGAAGATCGAATCCGAAGTTATCTCATCGATTTGGATAAGGACAAGCCTGTTCTTTTATGCGGGGATCTCAATGTCGCTCACCAAGAAATCGATTTAAGGAATCCGAAATCCAATCAAGGAAATTCAGGTTTTACAAAAGAAGAAAGGGCGAAAATGTCGGAATTGCTGAATGCCGGCTTTATCGATACGTTTCGATATTTTTATCCCGAAAAAGAAGGGGCTTATACATGGTGGTCCTATATCAATAAAGCAAGAGAGCGCAATATTGGCTGGCGAATCGACTATTTTATTGCATCCAACAGATTATCCAGTTTTTTAACGGATTTCCGAAAGAAGTCTCCCATCCTCAAGGAATGTGCAGGGCGTAGCCCAATGAGTAGGTGGGAGATGAATTTCGGTTGGCTTTAGCCAAAGGTTTTGATATAATCAGTCTTATATATAAAAAAGGATTGATATATCAATGAAATTGGATAGTAATAATCATTCAGTGTTCCTATTACATTATCATCTTGTATTAGTTGTAAAGTATCGCAGAGAAGTGTTCACCGATAAAATATCTGATTTTGCAAAAGATATGTTCATTGAGATCGGAAAAAAATACAACATTACTTTGACAGAGTGGAATCATGATAAGGATCATATCCACATCCTATTCAAAGCACATCCTAATTCTGAATTATCGAAGTTCATCAATACTTATAAGAGTGCAAGTTCTCGACTGATAAAGAAAAACTTTCCTCATATCCGAAAAAGACTATGGAAAGAGATGTTTTGGTCAAGAAGCTTTTGCCTGCTTACAACAGGCGGTGCACCAATAGAAGTCATAAAAAAATACATTGAAAATCAAGGTCAGAAGTGAGGTGATTTGATATGGCCAAACAAAACAAAGCCTTCAAATTTCGTTTGTATCCGAATAAAGAACAGAAAATCCAATTAGCCAAAACATTTGGTTGTGTTCGCTTTGTCTACAATAAGATGCTGGAAGAACGTAAGGAAACGTATGAGAAATTCAAAAACGATAAAGAAACGCTTAAACAACAAGCATTCCCGACACCAGCGAAATACAAAGATGAATTTCCATTCCTAAAAGAAGTGGATTCTTTAGCTTTAGCAAACGCACAGATCAATTTGCAAAATGCTTATAAGAACTTTTTTGAAGGTCGTGCGGAGTTTCCTAAATTCAAAAGCAAGAAAAATAAACAATCTTACACAACCAATATGGTCAACGGCAATATTAAGCTAGAAAATGGTCATATCAAACTACCAAAAATCAAAAAGCCAATGAAAATGAACCGACATAGAGAAATACCTGCTGATTATAAAATCAAATCTTGTACTATTTCTAAAACAAAGACAGGTAAATATTATATTTCGATTTTGACAGAATACGAGAAAGATATTCAGTCAGTAAAGATTCAAAAAGTAGTTGGCTTAGATTTTGCTATGGACGGTCTATATGTCGAGAGTGAACAGGGTGAGAAAGCCAATTACCCACGGTACTATCGACAAGCATTAGACAAACTGGCAAAAGCACAACGAATTCTTTCTCGCAGAAAAAAAGGTTCTGCACGTTGGGAAAAACAACGTTTGAAAGTAGCAAAGTTACAAGAGAAAATTGCCAATCAACGCAAGAATTTTCTTCACCATAAATCAAAAGAATTAGCATCAACCTATGACGCAGTTATCATTGAGGACTTAGACATGAAAGGAATGTCTCAAGCCCTCAATTTTGGAAAAAGTGTTCATGATAATGGCTGGGGTATGTTCACTACTTTCTTAGAATACAAGCTAAAAGAACAAGGGAAACAACTTGTAAAAATCGATAAGTGGTTCCCTTCTACTAAGAAACTATAGATGAGCAAATTCGCTAACATAAATTTACAACCAAACAAAAAAAGAGACATGAACCCGATTCCTTGATTAGAATAGATGTGTCACCAAAACTATTCACAAGGAGGTTCATGTCTCATGAATAGATTAGCACATCATCAAGGAATCCACAAGTTTTTCACGATGTTGGGGTTGGCACTTTATTTTTCAAAACCTGTCATGAAGCATCTCGTTCATATCGTGGATGCGCTGACCACCAAAGGATTTGCGGGAACATTGACCGATCTTCATCATTGGAGCTTTCATCCGAACCACCGCACGACACTCAGCCATTTTTTCACGAAAAGCCCTTGGGATGAAGAGACGCTGCTTCGCAAACTTCAACAGTGGATGCTTCGTCGTGTCGAACGCATCGCCAAACAGGAGAATCAACCCCTTTTTGTTTCGATCGATGATACGATTTGCCAAAAAACCAAGCCTTCGTCACAGGCAACGCACGCCATTCAAGGGTGTGATTGGCACTATTCTCACACAGAGAAAAAGTCGATCTGGGGACATTCTCTCGTTTGGCTCATGGTTCATACGATGACCCAGGCTTTTCCCTTTGCGTTCCGCCTCTACGACAAGGCGGCTGGGAAAAGCAAGGGGGAACTCGCGATCGAGATGCTTTCTTCTTTGGATGTACACCGTCCTGTTTATGTGCTGATGGACTCTTGGTATCCATCGCAAACGCTCGTGGAAGCTTGTCTGAAAAAGGGATTCCACGTAATCGCAATGCTCAAGGCCAATCGGCTTCTTTATCCAAAAGGCATTGCGGTTCAGGTGAGGGAGTTTGCCCGCTACATCGAACCGAAAGACACTCACCTCGTCACGGTGGGAGAAGAGCGTTATCGGGTTTATCGCTACGAAGGCTCTCTCAAAGGTCTCGATGATGCCGTGGTGCTGCTCGCTTGGAAAGCCGATCAGCCGATGACATCGGAACATCTTCACTGCGTCTTGAGCACCGACCGGGATCTAAGCGATGAAGAGATCTTGCGCTACTATGCCCAGCGTTGGTCGATCGAATGTTTTTTCCGTCAAGCGAAAGACCAGCTGAAACTCGATGGATACCGCGTTCGCGGACGTCGGGCGGTGAAACGCTACTGGATCTTGGTGCAGCTTGCTTACGTGTACAGCATGTTCGAGTCGAACAGCGATTTTTCTGATGGGCTCGATCTTCTGCGCAAGAGAAAAGGACATAGCCTCGTGGAGTTCATTTACCGTGCAGCGAAACAAAATATTCCCATTGATACCGTGAAAAAACAGCTCCACGTGGCATAAGGGGTACCCTGTTTGTCTCTTTTACATGGTAATTATTGTAATTAAAATTGCTCAACTACAGTAAGAAATGTTCTTGTTGTGGCAAGGAAAAAGAAATGCCATTATCTAAACGTGTATATGAATGTTCTTGCGGTTTTGTATTAGATCGTGATCACAATTCAGCAATCAATATCAAAAATGAAGGATTACGCATATTAGCATAAAGAATAATAACTTTCGGAACGAGAGGGTAAGCTCGGTCAATTTCTTATCGTTAGATAGGATTACCCGAGAAGCCCCCACTTCAAGCGACCCGCAAGGGTGGTAAGTGGAGGGTAGTTCACAAACGGCTGATATTCACTCTCATGTGATGGGAAGCGATCATTGTCCGATTGTCTTGGAGATTGATTTCTCGAGATTATAAAAGGATGCAATGCAAGTACTGCATTTTGCAAAGGAAATAAAAGAACCGTAGAGAGAATGATAAATCGCGGCGATTCGGAGCTTGATGATTTATCCCGTGTATTCATGCGTTTTGAAATTCGCCAAAAAAATATCCTAGGTGGATAGATTTATTCAAACCGTTCAATATCGGTTAGATTCAATTTTGACATTAGGAGGGGTCAACGATGAATGAACGAGGCATTCGCCGTATTCAATCAGTAAACTTAAAACTAAAACAAAACAATCCCATCCATCAAAATGGATATGTATTAGAACCAGGAAATTGGAAAGAATATGATCCATTTTTGATGTTGATGGAAGATGTTTTCCAAAAAGGAGCTTTTGATTTTCACCCTCACCGCGGCATTGAAACAGTGACATATGTGATCGACGGAACATTAGAACATGAAGACAATCAAGCGGGTAAAGGAAAATTGGAAGCAGGAGATGTTCAATGGATGACGGCAGGAAGAGGGGTTATTCATAAAGAAGATCCGGCGCCTGGTTCCACCGTTCACAGCTTGCAGCTGTGGATTAATTTGCCAAAAATAAAGAAAATGACTGAACCACGTTATCAGAACTTAAAAAGAGAAAGCGTACCGGTACGGAAAGAGGAGGGGGCCGTCATACGTGTTTTTTCAGGCTCTTCTCAAGGTGTAAAAGCAAAAACCCTGAACCATGTGCCTATCACGATGGTAGAGATCGACTTGGAACCGAAAGCTAGCATAGTTCAGGATCTTCCGGGTAGCTATAACGGATTTCTTTATGTTTTGGAAGGAAGCGGATTTTTTGGCGTGGATGAAACGGAAGGCCGTGCCGGACAAGTGCTCTTTTTAACTAGGGATAACGAAGATTCAGATAGTATCATTAAAATAACAGCGAAAGAAAAGATGCGGGTGTTATTGTATGCCGGTGAACCGATCAATGAACCGGTGGTAGCGTACGGACCGTTTGTGATGACAACACAAGAAGAGATTCGCCAAGCAATATTGGATTTCCAAAACGGAAAATTTCATCAACAGTGATTTTTTCCGTCATCCGGCATTGAAAGAGTGAGGGAATAGTTGCATCATTTCCTCACCCTATGGTCTTATAAAGCAGATGAAAAAATGAACTTGGATGAGTGTTCACAAGAGGAAAGAGGTTTTTCATATTGCCCTTTCTTTTTTTATTCTTATTCGATGACCCCTGTTGCAACAGGTGACGGCCTTTAAGAAATGCCGTTCTCAGAAGAGAGGGGTGAACCAGTAGAAGTATGTTGATTGACCCATTCACGAGCGGTATTCGAAATAGTAGACCAGTTGGGGATTTCGTCGCTGTGTTGGGAAATCCAATCGAAGCAGAACTGTGGATCGATATTGTGTTCCAAGCATTGAGATAAGAAAGACGAAATGGTCGCGTTATTACAATTTTGCCACGAGCCGCATGTTGAACTCCAAATCTCTTCCATCTTTTTTTGGACAAAATGAGGAGTTGTCGTATTCGTTGAAAAATTTTCTTTTGCCAACTGAATTCCTCCCTTTTCACTAAAAATGCCTCTTTAGAAGTATATCCAAAGAACAATTAACCATGCGGATCTTATCCCCTTCTCCATATAGATCTTTCCGTTATCATATAAAAGAAGTTTCGGAATGGCGTTTCGGAATGGTGTTGTATGTATTAGATAGCAAAAAGATTGCAACAAGATCTGATGCATTGATAAAAAACGGTTTGAAGATACAAGATTAGAGATTCTCCTTTTGACCTATACTAGAACTGATGTGTCTCTTCTTTAAGATTCAAATGATAAAGCGGGTGACGAACATTGTCTTGTCAATCAAGCGAAGAGTTAAATGAATTATTATTGGAAGCGAAACATTATACAAAATACGGTACGGTAGCTGATTATATTCCCGCTTTAAAAAAAGCGAATCCTCATGACTTATCAGTAGCTATATACTACCCCGACGGAACGTGCCTATCGGCAGGGGACATACAACAAAAAATGACATTGCAAAGCATTTCGAAAGTACTCACTCTTGCATTGGCACTGATGGATTGCGGGGAAGAATCCGTGTTTCATAAGGTCGGATATGAACCAACAGGAGATCCTTTCCATTCTATTTTAAAATTGGAAATAAACAACCCATCCAAACCTTTAAATCCGATGATTAATGCCGGGGCTTTAGCTGTGACTCATATGATTAAAGGAAAAAACATCGAAGAACGATTTCAACGCATTTTGCACTTTGTACATGAATTAACCGGAAATTCAAAAATTACTTATTCTCAGGAAGTGGCGAAATCGGAGTTTGAAACTTCTTTTATCAATCGTTCTCTTTGCTATTACATGAAGCAGGATGGAATTATCACAGAGGATGTGGAAGAACTGATCTGTCTTTATACGAAACAGTGCGCCATTGAATTGGACTGTTTTGACTTGGCTAGAATAGGGGTTGTTTTCGCGATGGACGGGGTAGAACCGATGACTGGCAAAAGACTCCTGCCGGCCGATATAGCGAGACTTTGCAAAACGTTTATGGTAACATGCGGTATGTATAACGCTTCCGGTGAATTTGCCTCTAAAGTAGGGATTCCGGCAAAAAGCGGGGTTTCGGGCGGAATTATGGGAGCGGTGCCTAATCGATTGGGAATCGGAGTATTCGGCCCGGCTTTAGATCATAAAGGAAACAGCATAGCGGGAGTGAAATTGTTGGAAATGCTGTCTAAGAAGTATTCTTGGAGTATGTTCTAACACTCTCCTATTCGCGTCATTTCGAGCAGATACTCAAAAAAGGAGAGAAACGGTCAAACAACCCGCTTTTCTTTTGTGATCGCAAAACGGCGAATTATTTAGAAGCAGCAACATTTCACCTGTGACTGTGATAAGTTTTTCGACCGAAAGATGGTTATAAATGAAATGAAAAGATAAAAGAAGGTTCGGTTCTTAAAGCAATTCCCCCTCTTCCGTCAAACAGAAGGAGAAAAAAGAAGAGGGGAAAACTCAAACGCAATGGTGGCGTTTTTATTTTTCTTCATGTTTGATAATTTGATATCCCCCGACAAATAGTATTACAACCGAGGCAATATACAACAAAGTCATAAGAGCAAAATACACGGTCATTCTCTCCTTTCCTCGAATTCCAATGATAAGGGCAACGAATGAAAGTTGAAAGGAGCAGCCATTCAAAGAAAAACGAAGAACTGCGCTATTGATTTGTAAATGTATGATTCCTTTTCTCACGTGTGGCTGTTATCCATCTAAAATTCGTTGCTTTGAATCGTTAAAGATCATCACCCATACTTAATAAGCAGGGGGACTTTTATTATTCCCGCTGTTTTTTGTTTTGAAAAACAATTAGTCAAAACATCTTGCTACTATTATTATATAAGACTTTCGTATTTTCACAATCACTATGTTGCAAAATCCATCAAATTGAAACAATTTTGTCGGTCTTCAGTTCCATTATGGGTAAAAGATTTGCCAGAAAAGATTCAAGCCGTTGACATTTTGAAATCATTTATTTCTGTCGAAACTCTTCCTGTTTGTTTACGATTTTCAGCCGATGGATTTTGTATTTACATTGGGGATGGCAAATAATAAACTTAATATAAAGAAAAGTCAGTATATTCCTAAAGAAAGAAGGTTTATCATGATGTGGCATGAAACGGAAGTGACGAAAAGATTATCGTTAAAGTATCCCATCATTCAAGCCGGGATGGCTGGCGGAATTACTACGCCTGAATTGGTTGCGGCTGTATCGAATGCAGGAGGTTTGGGGATGATCGGGGCCGGTTATATGACTCCGAAAGATTTGGAATCATCCATTCAAAAAGTAAAGGAGTGGACTGACCAACCATTTGGGGTGAATTTGTTCGTCCCTGAAAATCCGGTTGTTGTTCAAGAGGAAATAGAAAGAGCAAATCAATTGTTGGAACCCATTCGCCAAAAGTTGGGGATCGAAAAGAAAAAAGAAGATCCGATACTGAACAACTCCGCTTTTGAAGAACAGATTCAAATTGTTATAAAAAACAAAATTCCCGTCGCAAGCTTTACATTTGGCATTCCGCCGAGAAATGTGATCGAGCAATTAAAACAAAACGATATTGTGGTAATCGGAACGGCTACAACCGTAAACGAAGCCATACAAAATGAAGACGCCGGGATGGATATGATTGTCGTCCAAGGAAGTGAAGCGGGTGGACATAGAGGAAGTTTTGCGGAATCATTTGACCAAGCGATGATTGGAACCATAGCGTTAATACCGCAAGTATCCGATCGGGTGAAGATTCCGGTGATCGCGGCCGGCGGGATTATGGACGGGAGAGGTGTGCTGGCATCGCTAATATTAGGAGCGCAAGCCGTTCAGATGGGAACAGCTTTTGTGACCTGTAAGGAAAGCGGAGCTCATGAATTGCACAAAAAAGCAATTTTAAACAGCAGCGAAGAGCAAACAGCGATCACGTCGGCCTTCAGTGGCAAGCCGGCAAGAGGGGTGAACAATGAATTTATAAGGATGATGAAAAACTATGAGAGTGAATTGCCGCCGTATCCTATTCAAAATAACCTCACTCAAGACATCCGAAAAGAAGCTGCCAAACAAGGAAAAAGAGAATGGATGTCACTCTGGTGCGGACAAAATCCACGTCTTAGTCAACATGTAACGGCAGCAGAACTGATCCATTCGGTGGTCGATCAAGTAGAAAAAAGCCTTAAATCAATAGAGTTCCAAAAAGTAAACAGTGAAAAATAGTTTTCGTATTTTTTGTTTTCAAAGCATCTGGATTCAGTATGTGATGAAATAGGCCTGGTGGTGAAATTGGAGTTATTACGTTATGAAGCCGGTGGTTTGATTCGTTATATCCGAGATTATCATGACCACATTTTGCACAAGCTTGCCTCAAATCTTTCACCGCAAAGAGGATGACGAGAGAGCGGATGATGAAGCTTGTGCAACCTCAATGTAATGAAGGAAATATCTGCCCCAAGTCACGCACGGTTCGATGACTTTCTCTTTCCTGTATGCCATCCAATCCATTCTATATTTATTGAGTTGATTACCTTAACGTATCGATTCATTTTCGTCATCATGGAAGAATCGATCAATATTTATCAATCACAGTCTTCCCGACTAGGATATATCACGATACGACAAGGGATGAAATCTCTTGGACTGTTGATTTCTATCCTGTTTTTAAAAGTGTTTGAACGGACGAAACAATTATCCATTGCCATGGATTCCAGAGGCTACGGAGATGAAATTTTGTTTTTTGATCCATCTTATCGTTATTCCCCTGTCAATTGGTTTATCATCTTATTCATATTGGCAGGAATGGCCTTTATCTATGTACAGTTTGGAGGAATTTTATAATGCAGCCAATTCTTTTTGACATCGAAAATTTAACTCATTGTTATGCGGATGGCACCATCGCTTTAAGAAACCTCTCCATTACGGTTAAGCAGGGAAAGAAAATAGCCATATTAGGCAATAACGGAGCCGGGAAATCTACATTGCTGCTGCATTTGAATGGTATTCTGCAGCCGACAAACGGAACCATTCGTTTTAAAGGCAAAGAAGTGAAATATGATCGAAAATCGCTTCTTTCATTACGCAAGCATGTGGGAATTGTCTTTCGAGATCCGGATTCTCAATTGTTCTCGGCTAATGTCATTCAAGATATTGCTTTTGGCCCGCAAAATTTGGGTCTGCCAAAGGAAGAAGTGTCGCGAAAAGTGGAATGGGCCATGGAGCAGACAGAAACGACAGAATTTAGCGATAAGCCAACCCATTTTTTAAGCTTAGGACAAAAAAAACGCGTTGCCATAGCAGGGGTGCTCGCCATGGATCCTGAAATCATCATTCTGGATGAACCTACAGCAGGACTCGATTCTTATTTTTCAAAACAAATCATGAAGGTATTAGATCACATCCAAAAACAGGGAAAAACCATAATTTTATCTACCCATGATGTGAATCTAGCTTACCAGTGGGCTGATGAAATTATCATCATGCATGATGGAGAAAGCTTGTGTTATGGCGATCCGGTCACCGTATTTGAACAAGCTCATTTGATTAGAAAAGCTCATTTAGATGCACCATGGGTTATGGAAACCTTCCAATTTCTCGTACAAGAAAAATTTTTTTCTGCAAATGAAGCGATCCCTCAAATCAAAGAAGAATTGTTTCAAAAGATTAGCTCTATAAAAAGTTGGAATTCAGGCAAAATTTCCGGATGAAAAGACTCACGCCCTTTATACGGGATTAGTCAGAATCAAATGAATGGCTTTACGTTTACTTTGAATAGTTCTGTGAAGAATCCAGAGTAAAAAAATTCAGAGACGAGGGGAAGATCGGGAGACGTTTTCAATTATGTTGAAATAGGATAAAACATCATTGTCCCTAGTGCGGGAAAGAAACGAAGTGTGTTTATAACTATTGATGACAGATCGCAAAACGTCTCAAGTTGGTTTAGAATATCGATCAAAAAAGGTCGATATGTTTGTACAAGCGATAATGGTTCCCGGAAACAATCTCGATTATGCTAGATACCATATCAACGAACATCGATTGAGCGGAATACGGTTGATCATTTGATCCAAAGCAAGTTAAACCACTGCCACTTTTTATGAGTATAAATGAAAGAAGGTATCAAACCATCATGATTAATGAGAAGGCGCAACAACCGTCAGAAATTCTAACGAAGAAAGGCTTCGTATGAAATAGGTGTTCATATTGGACAAAGGAGTCGACAGACATCATTTATCTTGCAAGAAAAAGAAACTTCCATTTCCTCAAAAATATTGAAGACGAATCAAAATCCTTCTCATAAAGTGCTTCTACCGGTTCATTCTCCTGGTCAGTTTATTAAAACAAGACCTTAACAATCTGTAAACTTATGCACCCGTATAATATCCTTTCGCAATGTGCTTATATGTTCCAACCTTATTTTACCGTTTTAGAAAGAAATTGATCTATTAAAGGATTTTAACGGGAAAATCAAGATTTTCCATGCTTGTTTAGATAAGTATCAAATAATGACGAATACAAGGTGAAACGTACCACAATTTACTGAATAAGTGTGGTAAAATGAACTTGATAAATGAGGATCATTTGTAGATGGCCAACACTTTTCATCTTTCGAGTGAAGTGTCTATTTATTCATTGGGATTGTTTTTTCCAATGGAATCAACGTGAACTACCCTCCACTTACCACCCTTGCGGGTCGCTTGAAGTGGGGGCTTCTCGGGTAATCCTATCTAACGATAAGAAATTGACCGAGCTTACCCTCTCGTTCCGAAAGTTATTATTCTTTATGCTAATATGCGTAATCCTTCATTTTTGATATTGATTGCTGAATTGTGATCACGATCTAATACAAAACCGCAAGAACATTCATATACACGTTTAGATAATGGCATTTCTTTTTCCTTGCCACAACAAGAACATTTCTTAGTAGAAGGGAACCACTTATCGATTTTTACAAGTTGTTTCCCTTGTTCTTTTAGCTTGTATTCTAAGAAAGTAGTGAACATACCCCAGCCATTATCATGAACACTTTTTCCAAAATTGAGGGCTTGAGACATTCCTTTCATGTCTAAGTCCTCAATGATAACTGCGTCATAGGTTGATGCTAATTCTTTTGATTTATGGTGAAGAAAATTCTTGCGTTGATTGGCAATTTTCTCTTGTAACTTTGCTACTTTCAAACGTTGTTTTTCCCAACGTGCAGAACCTTTTTTTCTGCGAGAAAGAATTCGTTGTGCTTTTGCCAGTTTGTCTAATGCTTGTCGATAGTACCGTGGGTAATTGGCTTTCTCACCCTGTTCACTCTCGACATATAGACCGTCCATAGCAAAATCTAAGCCAACTACTTTTTGAATCTTTACTGACTGAATATCTTTCTCGTATTCTGTCAAAATCGAAATATAATATTTACCTGTCTTTGTTTTAGAAATAGTACAAGATTTGATTTTATAATCAGCAGGTATTTCTCTATGTCGGTTCATTTTCATTGGCTTTTTGATTTTTGGTAGTTTGATATGACCATTTTCTAGCTTAATATTGCCGTTGACCATATTGGTTGTGTAAGATTGTTTATTTTTCTTGCTTTTGAATTTAGGAAACTCCGCACGACCTTCAAAAAAGTTCTTATAAGCATTTTGCAAATTGATCTGTGCGTTTGCTAAAGCTAAAGAATCCACTTCTTTTAGGAATGGAAATTCATCTTTGTATTTCGCTGGTGTCGGGAATGCTTGTTGTTTAAGCGTTTCTTTATCGTTTTTGAATTTCTCATACGTTTCCTTACGTTCTTCCAGCATCTTATTGTAGACAAAGCGAACACAACCAAATGTTTTGGCTAATTGGATTTTCTGTTCTTTATTCGGATACAAACGAAATTTGAAGGCTTTGTTTTGTTTGGCCATATCAAATCACCTCACTTCTGACCTTGATTTTCAATGTATTTTTTTATGACTTCTATTGGTGCACCGCCTGTTGTAAGCAGGCAAAAGCTTCTTGACCAAAACATCTCTTTCCATAGTCTTTTTCGGATATGAGGAAAGTTTTTCTTTATCAGTCGAGAACTTGCACTCTTATAAGTATTGATGAACTTCGATAATTCAGAATTAGGATGTGCTTTGAATAGGATGTGGATATGATCCTTATCATGATTCCACTCTGTCAAAGTAATGTTGTATTTTTTTCCGATCTCAATGAACATATCTTTTGCAAAATCAGATATTTTATCGGTGAACACTTCTCTGCGATACTTTACAACTAATACAAGATGATAATGTAATAGGAACACTGAATGATTATTACTATCCAATTTCATTGATATATCAATCCTTTTTTATATATAAGACTGATTATATCAAAACCTTTGGCTAAAGCCAACCGAAATTCATCTCCCACCTACTCATTGGGCTACGCCCTGCACATTCCTTGAGGATGGGAGACTTCTTTCGGAAATCCGTTAAAGGGGAAACTCGTATATAATGAATTAAGTAGACATTTAAAGAAATAAATTTGATAAACAGAATTATGGCTTAAAGGAGTCTTCGGTATGGGACATCATCACAGTCACGGAAGTCATTCACATGCACATCATGCAAATCGAAAAGCATTGCTATATAGCTTTTTTCTGATTTTCTCTTTTCTCATTGTGGAACTGATCGGTGGAATCATGACGAATAGTCTTGCGTTGCTATCTGATACAGGACACATGTTAAGTGATGCAGCGGCATTAGGTTTCAGCTTGTTAGCTTTGAAAATAGGGGAAAAGCAAGCAAATGAAACGAAAACGTACGGATATAAACGATTTGAAATTTTAGCTGCATTGTTGAATGGACTGACACTATTATTTATTTCGGTCTTGATTTTCTATGAAGCATACCATCGTTTTTATTATCCACCTAAAGTAATGAGTTCGGGAATGTTGACAGTCGCAGGAATCGGGCTGATCGTCAATATTTTAGCTGCATGGATTTTGATGAAAGGGGATAAGAACGACAACCTAAACATAAGAAGCGCCTTTTTACACGTGCTGGGCGATTTGCTTGGATCCATCGGGGCCATTGTTGCCGGCTTGCTGATATGGCTTTTTGGTTGGAATATTGCCGATCCGATAGCCAGTGCATTGGTTTCTGTTTTAATTATGATCAGTGGTTGGCGCATAGTGAAGGACTCTATCCACATTTTGATGGAAGGAAGACCATCGAATATTGATTTGCAAGAAGTAAAAAATCAATTATTGTCTTTGGCGGGAGTCACCAATGTTCATGATTTACATGTATGGTCCATTACTTCAGATTTTCCTGCTTTAAGCTGTCATCTTGTCGTCCGTCCTCAAATTGATCGGGATCAATTATTATATGAGGCAAGAGAGAAGCTGCAGAAGCAGTTTGGCATTCATCATACCACTATACAAATAGAAGAAACGAAAAAATGTACGGAAGCAGATATTTGCAATTAATCTCCCTTTAAACGAGGGAGATTTTTCATTTTATTTTTACAGCAACAATTATAGTCGTAAAAAGATCAAATATACGGCTAGAATACGACTTTTTTTATGGCTATTAAGACATTTGAAGCGATACTATACTATATCATCCTATTTTTATTTGCTTATATAAGCATATTGTTATATTATGATATATGAATGGAGGAGTGGTAAAATGAATCGAGTGGTTACGAATATAGACGACGTCGCGACAATATTAAAGTTATTAGGCGATAAAACTAGACTTACCATGATGGCATTATTAGACAATAAAAATTGTTGCGTATGTGAGTTGGTTGAATTTTTTCAGATGAGTCAACCCGCCATTAGCCAACATCTCAGGAAGTTAAAAGATGCAGGTTTACTAAATGAAACCAAAAAAGCCCAATGGGTTTTTTATTCTGTCAATAAGGAACATGAAATGTATTCGCTCATTCAAGATATATTGGCTCATGTTCCTGACCAGCAAGAAAAATTAAAAGAACTTGAAGAAAAAGGCACAAGAATTTTATGTGAATAACGATAGAGGTGATTTTTTGTTTTCCGTCCTACTAGCATCATTGATTTTCCTTGCAACTTTAATACTTGTGATTTGGCAACCCAAAAACTTATCTATTGGCTGGTCTGCATGCGGGGGCGCTCTGCTTTCTATTATGGTAGGTGTAGTAGATTTTCAAGATGTCCTAACTGTGACAGGAATTGTGTGGAATGCGACTCTTGCTTTTATTTTTATTATGTAACCATCTATTGAATCAGGATATCCTCCATGCGGATGAGACCACCTTACAGGTTCTTTCAGAACCTGACCGACGAGCGACTTCCAAATCATTTATGTGGCTTTATCGGACAGGACGAATGGGGCCTCCAATTGTTTTGTATGACTACCAGCGAACCCGTGCATCCAAGCATCCTTTACGATTTTTGGAAGGTTTCCGTGGATATTTACATGTGGACGGGTATGCCGGTTATAACGGAATCCCT
Source organism: Bacillus sp. FSL W8-0102 (assembly GCF_038007225.1). NCBI lineage: Bacteria > Bacillati > Bacillota > Bacilli > Caryophanales > Bacillaceae > Bacillus > Bacillus sp. FSL W8-0102. Next base: position 2,095,792 of record NZ_JBBOWT010000001.1, on the reverse strand, counting down.
GATGTCAGTCTGGTCGGTTGTTGGGCTCATGCCAGACGTAAATTCACAGAAGCTTTGCAGGCTCTTCCTGAATCGGCTAAAACTACTCACGTAAAAGCCAAAGAAGGTCTTGCATTCTGTAACCAACTTTTCTCGATAGAACGGGATTTAAAGGATGTTAGTCCTGAAGAACGTTATAAGAAACGTTTAGAACGCAGCCAACCGGTATTGGAGGCTTTTTTGGCATGGCTTCATGAACAATCCCCAAGAGTGTTGCCAAAAAGTGCACTTGGGCAAGCCATTAAATATTGTCGTAATCAATGGGACCGTTTAGTAGCTTTTTTAGAGGATGGTCGTTTAGAGATTGATAACAACCGCGCAGAACGATCCATTAAACCGTTTGTAATCGGGAGGAAAAACTGGCTGTTTAGCAATACCATAAAGGGAGCTAAATCCAGCGCAATCATTTATAGCATTGTGGAGACTGCGAAGGAAAACGGATTAAACCCATTCAATTATCTTAAATATTTATTTGAACAGCTTCCAAATATTAATCTGACTGACAAAGAAAAATTAGATCAACTCCTTCCTTGGTCCACAACAATTCCAGAAGAATGTCGTGTTCCTAATAAAGCTAAATAAATCATAACAATAGTCCACATCTAAAGGTAGGTGTGGACTATTTTACGCTTACTTTATTATTATCATATCAATGATTTTAGATGAAATTGGATTTTTTGAATGGGCAGCATTACATATGGCAAAAGCGGCAAAAGGAAACGGAGTAAAGATGTTTATCTTTGTTTCTATTTTAGGAGCCATAGTAGCCGCCTTTTTTGCGAATGATGGGGCAGCCCTCATTTTAACTCCCATTGTTCTTGCCATGGTACGAGCTTTACAATTTGATGAAAAGAAAGTACTGCCTTTTATTCTGGCAAGTGGTTTTATCGCAGATACAACCTCATTACCGTTTGTGGTTAGTAACCTAGTAAACATTGTTTCCGCCGATTATTTTCATATTAAGTTTGTTGAGTATGCAACGCGCATGATCATTCCTACCGTTTTCTCGTTTGGAGCCAGTATTTTGGTTTTATATTTGTATTTTCAAAAAAATATACCAAAACAATATGATGTGTCTCATTTAAAGAAACCAATTGAAGCCATTAAGGATCAAAAAATGTTTAAGATAGCTTGGGGTGTATTAAGTTTTTTATTAGTAGGCTATTTTATCAGTGAATTTACTAAAATTCCTGTGTCTATCATTGCGGGAGTGGTCGCACTTGTTTTCTTGTCCATTGGTAGAAGAACCCCAGCTGTTCACGTTAAACAAATACTAAAAGGTGCACCATGGGAAATTGTCTTTTTCTCTATTGGTATGTATGTCGTCGTCTACGGATTAAGAAACGTAGGATTGACGAATGTATTATCTGATGTGATTCAAGCCGCGGCAAATAAAGGTTTACTTGTAGGAACCATTTCAATGGGGTTTATCGCAGCGATTCTTTCATCGATTATGAATAACATGCCGACCGTAATGATTGATGCTTTAGCCATAGCTAATACAAACACAACCGGAATCATTCGTGAAGGACTCATTTATGCGAATGTGATTGGTTCTGATTTAGGGCCTAAAATTACCCCAATCGGTTCTTTGGCCACCCTCCTTTGGCTGCATGTATTATCGACGAAAGGAGTCAAAATTACTTGGGGAACCTACTTTAAAAACGGGATTATTTTAACCGTACCAACCATACTCATGTAAGCGTAAAATAATCCCCACCTTTTAATGATAGGGATTAAATACTATTATTGTGATAAGTTATTAAAAACCCGACAATTCAAAGGAATTGTTTTGGACCAAGGAAGTAGTTGATCAAGCTCATCCATATTGCTTATATCCATATTGGGAAGCCTTTCAAATAAGTAGCGAAGATAATAAAATGGATTTAATTTATTCTCTTTTGCTGTCTCCACAATACTGTAAATGATTGAGCTGGCCTTAGCTCCTTTCGGAGTATTGCTAAAAATCCAGTTCTTCCTACCGATCACAAATGGTTTAATGGATCGTTCACTTCGATTATTATCGATTTCTAAACGTCCATCCTCTAAAAATGCCACGAGTTTTTCCCATTGGTTGAGGCAGTATGTAATGGCTTGACCTAATAGACTCTTTGGTAAAACATTGCTTTTCTCTGTTTTTAGCCATGCTGAAAAAGCCTCCAACAATGGTTGGCTGTGTTTAAGTCGTTTTTTATATCGTTCTTCTGGTGTACATTCTTTCAAATCACGCTCGATGGCAAATAGCTGATTACAGAAATTGAGTCCTTCCCGAACTGTGACTGCTGAATGACGTTTGGATTCAGGAAGTACGTTTAAAGCCTCATCGAACTTTCTGCGGGCATGAGCCCAACATCCAACTAATGTTACGCCGGATACCTTATGGTATCCTGCATATCCATCGACATGCAGGTATCCTTTAAACCCTTTTAGGAATTCTTTGGCATGTTCTCCTGCTCTAGTTTCCTGATAGTCATAAAGGACAAGTGGTGGATCCTCTCTTCCAGTCCGATAAAGCCACATGTAAGATTTCGATGTACTTGACCTTCCAGGTTCATGTAAAACCTGAACAGTTGTTTCATCCGCATGTAGAATGTCTTTAGAGAGGAGATGCTCTTTCATTCGTTGATAAATTGGCGCAAGCCATTTTTCGGCACCATAAAGCATCCAATTGGCCATGGTTTGCCTGGATAAGATCACACCTAATCGTTTGAACTGTTGTTCTTGGCGATATAGAGGTAGCCCCTCTACATATTTTTGATTCATAATATATGCCATGCTTGACGGTGAAGCTAAACTTTTTGGATACACAGATTTTGGGGCAGGTGCTGTAACGATTGGTGTCTCTATTTCATTACGCTCACAATGACGGCATCCATAGACATATCGAACGTGTTTTAAAACTTTGACTTGAGCCGGAATAATCACTAATTCTTGTCGTACTTCTGTGCTCATTTCGTGTGTTTTTTCACCGCAACACGAACAGACCTGCTCTTCTTCGGGTAAACGATATTCAATCGTTTCCATAGGCAGGTTTTCAAACGTAGCTTGACGTTGACCACGTTTCTTTTTACGACGATATGTAATTGTTTCAACAGTTGGCTCTTCGGCTTTTACATTAGACTCTACCTCTGCTTCATTGAATAAAGGTAGTTCTAATTGATTAGGATTTGTTTTTTCGCTTGAAGAGCCAAATTTTCGTTTTTGACTAAGACGATACTGTTCTTCATACCATCGTAATTTCGCCGTCAATTCAACGATTTGCTGTTGAAGTTTTTCAATTAATTCAAATGGGTTTTGGGTAGGATTCTTTAAATTTTTCATCATGTAGTAATAATTCGACGGTTTTAGCTATTTTCCTCCAAGGTTTTTGTTAAAAGTAAAAAATTCATATAACTGTTCTAGCCTTTACTTCTGGGTGTGCTTTCTTTTGCTCCATTGCAAGACCATCCAATAACCAGCGTAATTGCCGATAACTAATTTGTATCGTTCCAGTGTCATTTTCATTTGGCCATTGAAATTTTCCTTTTTCCAATCGACGATAATAAAGCCAAAAACCATTATAGTCCCAGTGAAGAATTTTTAATTTATCTCGCTTTCGATTACAGAACACAAAATAGCTTGATGAAAAGGGATCTAAATCAAATCCCTCTTTCACCAAAGCAGCTAATCCATCAATGGATTTTCTCAAATCAGTACTTCCTTTTGCCAAGTAAACTCGTTCAGCTCTTGTACCAACTAACATGTTGATTTCAACGTCCTAACCACTTCTGAAAGAAAGGCCGGATCGAAACCAGGTTTTACTTCAATTGAAATCCCACTAATTTCAATCCGTAATGAATTTTCAACTGTTTGTGAATGATCTTCTAGGGTAACGGATGCCCATTTTGTAGACTTTCCTTGATTTTTTATTGGATTTTCAATTTTTCTTAACCAGTATTTAAACTGGTGAATACTCCATTGATTTTCCTTGCACCAGTTTACTTGAGTTTGACCGCTTTTACGATAGTCAGCGATTCGTTGTTCCCAAACCTTTCGTAATTCAGGATTCTTAGGCATAAAAAAACCTCCTTCAATTTCATCTTGAGGAGATTATCTCATGAAATTAGCACATCAAGAAGGTGTCCAAGATTTGACGCTTACGACGAAAGGAGTCAAAATTACTTGGGGAACCTACTTTAAAAACGGGATTATTTTAACCGTACCAACCATACTCATTACACTGATTGGACTTTATTTATGGTTGCTTATCATCTAATAAAGGAGCATGTGAAAATGAAGAAGAAAACCATTTACTTTTTATGCACCGGAAACTCTTGCCGCAGTCAGATGGCAGAAGGTTGGGCCAAAAAATATCTTGGTGATGAGTGGGAAATATATAGTGCCGGCATTGAGGCCCACGGATTAAATCCGAATGCAGTAAAAGCCATGAAAGAAGTGGGGATTGACATTGCGAACCAAACATCAGATGTCATTGATCCTGACTTGTTAAACAATGCGGATATGGTGGTAACATTATGCGGGCATGCTGCTGATAACTGTCCAGTAACACCGCCACATGTGAAGCGCGTACACTGGGGATTTGACGATCCTGCAAAAGCGGAAGGGACAGAAGAAGAAAATTGGGCTGTATTCCAGCGTGTTCGCGATGAGATCGGGGAAAGAATTAAGCGATTTGCAGAGACGGGTGAATAAAAGTATTATTGTCTATACAGAAAAATCAATATTATTAACATCAATTTATAGCCGTCACTTGCAGCCGAGAGAGTGTTCTCTCGGCTACTATTCTACAGTAAGGAAGGTATATTGTGTGAAAAAGATCAACCAAGCAATGTGTGAACCTACGAGTAAATGGGTTCAAAACATCAATCTTCATTAACAAAAACCGCGATGAAGTGAAAAAGGGACAACAAGACAGTCTTAAGGAACTTGGAAGTTCACAAATCTTATCCCGACTAAATTCACACATGGGTCTGAAAGGAGTAGCACTAATGAAATACACACTAGTTGAAAGAGATCATTTTCAAGTACTATAGATGAGCAAATTCGCTAACATAAATTTACAACCAAACAAAAAAAGAGACATGAACCCGATTCCTTGATTAGAATAGATGTGTCACCAAAACTATTCACAAGGAGGTTCATGTCTCATGAATAGATTAGCACATCATCAAGGAATCCACAAGTTTTTCACGATGTTGGGGTTGGCACTTTATTTTTCAAAACCTGTCATGAAGCATCTCGTTCATATCGTGGATGCGCTGACCACCAAAGGATTTGCGGGAACATTGACCGATCTTCATCATTGGAGCTTTCATCCGAACCACCGCACGACACTCAGCCATTTTTTCACGAAAAGCCCTTGGGATGAAGAGACGCTGCTTCGCAAACTTCAACAGTGGATGCTTCGTCGTGTCGAACGCATCGCCAAACAGGAGAATCAACCCCTTTTTGTTTCGATCGATGATACGATTTGCCAAAAAACCAAGCCTTCGTCACAGGCAACGCACGCCATTCAAGGGTGTGATTGGCACTATTCTCACACAGAGAAAAAGTCGATCTGGGGACATTCTCTCGTTTGGCTCATGGTTCATACGATGACCCAGGCTTTTCCCTTTGCGTTCCGCCTCTACGACAAGGCGGCTGGGAAAAGCAAGGGGGAACTCGCGATCGAGATGCTTTCTTCTTTGGATGTACACCGTCCTGTTTATGTGCTGATGGACTCTTGGTATCCATCGCAAACGCTCGTGGAAGCTTGTCTGAAAAAGGGATTCCACGTAATCGCAATGCTCAAGGCCAATCGGCTTCTTTATCCAAAAGGCATTGCGGTTCAGGTGAGGGAGTTTGCCCGCTACATCGAACCGAAAGACACTCACCTCGTCACGGTGGGAGAAGAGCGTTATCGGGTTTATCGCTACGAAGGCTCTCTCAAAGGTCTCGATGATGCCGTGGTGCTGCTCGCTTGGAAAGCCGATCAGCCGATGACATCGGAACATCTTCACTGCGTCTTGAGCACCGACCGGGATCTAAGCGATGAAGAGATCTTGCGCTACTATGCCCAGCGTTGGTCGATCGAATGTTTTTTCCGTCAAGCGAAAGACCAGCTGAAACTCGATGGATACCGCGTTCGCGGACGTCGGGCGGTGAAACGCTACTGGATCTTGGTGCAGCTTGCTTACGTGTACAGCATGTTCGAGTCGAACAGCGATTTTTCTGATGGGCTCGATCTTCTGCGCAAGAGAAAAGGACATAGCCTCGTGGAGTTCATTTACCGTGCAGCGAAACAAAATATTCCCATTGATACCGTGAAAAAACAGCTCCACGTGGCATAAGGGGTACCCTGTTTGTCTCTTTTACATGGTAATTATTGTAATTAAAATTGCTCAACTACAGTTCAAGTAGTTGGAATCAAGAGAGAAATTTCATTCGCCAATAATGAGAATATTGTGATCATTCCAAAATTATGGGATCAATGGAAGAAGGATGGGACAGTTGATTTATTATTTAAGTTGAACAATGGTGAAATAAAAGGTGTATTAGGTGTATGTGCCGCTAACAGTCACACTCAATCGAAGCAAGTAATGGATTATTGGGTAGCAACTGAATATGATGGCAAAACACCTGACGGACTATGTAATTTGAAAATACCTGCATCAAAATGGGCTGTATTTGAAGTTCACGGACCGATGCCTGAAGCTATTCAGAAAGCGTGGGTACAAATTTTTTCAGAATGGTTCCCATCTAGTGGCTATAAGCACGCAGGAACACCAGCGTTAGAAGTGTATACAAATGAAGATCCCGCCAGCCCTGATTTTTATTCGGAAATTTGGGTGCCAGTCAATTGACCTGCTCGTCATTTTCTGCCCTGCCAACTGTCGCTAGTCTTCAAGTTTTTGAACACTCCCTATAGCCAAAAAAGCCGTTGTGAACTTCAGTGACTTTTTTGGCTCAATCGAGAGTTAAGTGGTTAGCTCACGGATCACTTTCGAAAGAAGAACCATTCCTCTATTCAAATCATCTATAGAAGCATAGGAATAAGAAAGTCGAAGATACTGAGTCGCATGTTGATCGTAGACATTTCCTGGATTCAATAGAATTCCGTGTTCTAATGCTTTTTCAAAAAGTTCACGTATGGAGAGTGAAGGCGATAAGCGAAGCCATACATAAAAACCGCCTTTTGGAACAGACCAGGTCGCAATGTCGGAAAAATACCTTTGCAATGAATCAATCATGACCTCTCTTCGCACCTTCAATGCTTTTCTGACATCATCCAAATGGCGATGGTATAATCCGCTTGAAAGCCATTCCGCAACCGCCCACTGGGACAAGGAACTGGATCCGTAATCGGTTTGCATTTTAATATCCGCCAATCGCTCAATGACAGGATTTGGTCCAACCACCCAGCCGATTCTCAAGCCGGGACTCAATGTTTTCGACATGCTCCCGAGATACAGAACAAGTCCATTTTTATCGATGGCTTTCAAAGGTGGGGGAGGCGGAGAATCGAGCCAAAGTTCCCTATATACGTCATCTTCAATAATCGGCAGTCGCTCCTGTTCACATACATCCATCAATTCTCTTCGTCTTTCTTCAGACATCAAAATTCCTGTTGGATTATGGAAGGACGGGATCGTATAAAGCAACGCAGCGTTTTGCCGCTTTTTTTGTTCCGTAATCGTTTTTATTTGAACTCCATCTTCATCTATAGGAAGTCCAAATAATCGCATCCCGGCAGATTGAAACACATGCAGGGAATACAGGTATGATGGTTTTTCCAGAAAAATCGTCGACCCTCGTTGCAAGAGGCCTATTGAAATCAATTGCAATGCTTGTAAAGCTCCGGATACAATCAAAATCGAAGAAGGGGGAGCTTCAATTCCTATGGTTTTTAAATATCCGCTAAGCTTAAGCTGTTCCCTAAGAAACAGCAGCCCTTTAGGCTCTTCGTAGCCAAGTGAATTGATACGGTCCGGCAGTCGTTTAAAGACTTCTTTCATCATCTCACGAGGAAATAAATCAGGCGAAAGCTCTCCTGTTCCCAGCCGGATGATATTTGGAGCAAATTCTGCTTGATTGATTTCCTGTATCGTAGGCAAATTAGGATAATGGCTCCCTGCTTGCACATAGGAATACCAATCTGGGGGCGGGGTAGAATTCATCAAGGACCACGTATTGTTAATAATCTTGGTACCGCTCCCGCTTTTTCCTTCCAGCAATCCATCAGCAATCAACTCTTCCACAGCCGCTACGATCGTACTGCGGTTCACCCCCCATGCTTGGGCTAATGTACGTTGAGGAGGGATTTTCATCCCTACAGTCCATTCTCCTGTTTTAATTTTTTCTTTTATATATTTTTTGATTTGGATATAGAGGGGAGTTGGAGATGATTTGTCGGGTTTCCAATCCAATTCGATCATGAAAAAATTCTCTCCCATAAAAAATTTTTGAATTCATCTATTTGGATGAGTCTTTAGAGAAGATAGGGCATTAAACAAAAAGCTCTCCTTTCATAACTCGACTTCGACAATATAATCAAGCTGATTTTTTCCTACGTATTTTGGTACAACTCCCAATGCTTGAATCAGTTTGTCTGGAGCATTGATTTCGTGGTCCGGAGTGGATGGAAAATCAAGTTCAATCCAATCATTCTTTACGGTGGCGGTGAGTATTCCGCTTTTTGTGCTAAAACTAACTGGATTTTCCGCTTTTATGTATCCCATCTCCCATAAAACGTAGGCGCTAGCCAAAGTTCCATGCCCACAAAGGGGTATTTCCGTAGACGGAGTAAACCAACGCAAGCTGAATCTACCATTTGTATGTTTGATAAAAGCAGTTGTTGGCAAATGGATCTCCTTCGCTACCTTTTGCATCCATTCGGCATCTTTTGATTCCGGTAAGAAACAAACAGCAGCAGGGTTTCCCGCAAATGGTTGATCCGTAAACGCATTTATTAGAAAAATGTTCATTTCGTCCCCTCCCCATAATGCTTGTTTTGATTATACAACTTGGTTGGTATCAAATCCAACCAATTGGTTGGAGACAACGATTGATATTCGAGTAAAATGGTATTCATACGATAGCAATAGGGGGGATTTGAATGACACGGACTTATTCTCGCATTTGGACTCATCCTTCCTCTTGGCGTCCAAAACGTTTTTGTTTTTAATCAGGGGGCCCTTCAGAAACGCTTTATCCATGCTCTCCCGGTCGTGTTAACGGCTTCAATATGCGATACACTTTTAATCACCCTTGCAGTTTTTGGTGTATCTCTTATGGTTTTGGGTTCTTTTTGGATCAAAACGATCCTATTAACCACTGGAATGGTGTTTTTGTTCTATATGGGGTGGAGTACTTGGAAAAGCACTCCTGCTGCTGAAAAAGGAAAGAACGAAAATACTGCCAAAGAAACTTTTACTCCTTTAAAACAATTTGTGTTTTCGGCATCGGTCTCGTTGCTGAATCCTCATGCGATCATGGATACGGTTGGAGTGATCGGAACGAGTTCACTTCAATACAATGGGTCTGAAAAAATGGCCTTCTCACTTGCTTGTATTCTGGTTTTTTGGATCTGGTTTGCGGGACTGGCAGTGGCTGGCCGGATAAGAGGGGAGATAGATAAATCTGGACGCTTGATGAGGATTTTCAACAAAATTTCAGCATTGGTAATGTGGGGAGCAGCCATATATATTGGATTCACGCTGATAAAATAAAAGCCGGGTTTTTGTATCACGGCGGTGGAAATCTTTCGTAACGAGGTTTCATTTTCTTCGCCTATGATTGAACTTTCAGCACTAATATTAAAAACTCTTGTATTTCTATTAAACATAGTAATAGTCTAAAAGGGAATCCAGTACTGATGACGAGCATAATAGGGAGATCAAGAAGCAGTGGAAACTATTTAAGCGGAATTGAAAGGAGGAGTTAGAATTGAAACATCCGTTTGCACATTATCGTTCTTTATTTCCTGTTTTAGAGTCGAAAATCCATCTGGCGAGTTGTTCGCAAGGCGCCATATCAAAAACTGTATCCAAATCGATAGAAGATTATATGAATAGTTTATTATCGATGGGGGTTAATTGGAATCAAGCAATAAAAGAAGTGGAAAAGGCAAAATCCAGTTTTGCAAATTTAATTGGTGCTGCACCTGATGAGATTGCTGTATTCAGTTCGGTCTCTGACATTTTTTCTGCTATTGCTTCTTCTCTTTCTTTTGAAAAAGGTAAAAATATCGTTGTGACTACAGATATGGACTTTCCAACCGTCGGTCATGTATGGCTTGCTCAGGAGAAATTTGGAGCAAATGTGAGATTTATTCCTTCACAACAAGGAGTGATCCCTTTAGAATATTACGAGCGTTATGTAACGTCTGATACGCTCATCACGTCCATTTCTCATGTTGGTTATCACAATGGATTCAAACAAGATATTCAAGCAATCGCGGAAATTGTCCATCGTAAAGGTTCTCTTTTATTGGTGGATGCTTATCAATCAGCCGGACAAGTTCCCATTGATGTAAAGAAAATGGATATTGACATATTGGCGGCAGGAACGAGGAAATACATATTAGGTATTCCCGGAATATCCTTCTTATATATAAAAAAAGAATTAGCAGAAAAATGGAAGCCTCGTATAACAGGATGGTTTGGTCAAGAAAATCATTCGAAATTCAACGTTCATCAATTCACATTAGCAGCTGGAGCACGTCGTTTTGAAACTGGTACACCCTCTTTTATCAGCGCTTATGCCGCTACCGCCGCTCTTCGTTTGCTTCTTGATATAGGAGTGGAGAATATATCTTCTTATTTAAATCCATTAGCTCAATTCGCATTAGATTATGGACAAGAAAAAGGATTACACGTTGCTGGGCCTCTATCTGCTGATCAGCGAGGCGCCATGACAGCTTTTTATGTGAAAAATGCTGAGCAGATTGATTCTATTTTGAAAGAGAGAAATATCATTGTTTCTGCAAGAAACGACGTCATCCGAATCGCTCCCCATTTTTACAATACGCAGGATGAAATTCGGCAGGCGATTGACGAGTTGACAACCGCTCTTATACAAACGAACGGGGGAAATGAATGAGATGGACATTAAGAAAAAGGGACATGAAACAGGCGCCAATGGAGTTAATTTGACAATTTATAAAAAAGAGCATGCCAAATGCGAATTATTGTTTGAAAAATGTTAAGATTAAAATAAAGAATTATCCACTTTCACCAGCCTTCACAAAGATTGAATCGCTGATTTGTCTTCATTGGGCTCATCAGAGAAGTTATCCTCTCGAACGATTAAAATGAGGCATGGACTTGTTACTCGATTGAATAAACTATAGGATAAGAAACTGTTTTGAATTCATCCAGATCATTTTCTTCAGCAGTTTCCTTTTGCGGCAAAAAAGCGAAAAATGGTACCATATCCATAAATCTTCCAGTGAAGGGACAGAATAGTTGTGAAAGTAGGAATTGCTTTAGGAGGCGGTGCTGTACGCGGGATAGCCCATATTGGAGTGTTAAAAGTGTTAAAGAAGCATCGAATCCCCATTGATTTTATAGCAGGAACGAGTATGGGCGGTGCGATTGGAGGCTTAGTTGCCGCGGGTATTGATGTAGAAGAAATTGAAGAGTTTGTTCTAAGCACGCCATCTTATCGATTGATGGATATTGGAATTCGAAAACGTGGAATTTTAGCCGGAAATAAAATATACGCTACGTTGATTCAATTTTTGGAGCAAAAAGGGCTTGGTGATATTAAAATCGAGGATTTGAAGATACCGTTTCGGGCAGTATCGGTCGATTTGATTAAAGGAAATGTTTTCGTGATGAAAGAAGGCAGCCTTGTCTTGGCTATTCGAGCAACCACATCGGTTCCTGGTATTTTTTCTCCCGTTCATTATCAAGGTAAAGTATTGGTGGATGGCGGAATTTTAAATAATCTCCCTGCCGACTTGCTTCATGAAGCCGGAATGGATAAGATCCTTGCAGTAGATGTCGAAAGGGAACATGATGAACAGGAACCTCGTAATATATTCGAAACGGTTTATCGTTCGTTTACAATTATGATGACCGTGCAGCGCCGTGTCAACTTGAAGTATGCAGATGTCGTTTTTCGTCCGGAAGTAGGTCATATTTTAGCGTTCGACACAAGCAGAATCCGAGAATGCATTGAAGCTGGCGAGCGAGAAGCTCAACGGAAGATTCCTAAAGTGTTATCTTTGTTGGAATCAAAATAGTATAGGGGGTTGAATTGGAAATGGATTTAATCAAAAAAGGATTGGCATTTGGACTAGGTTTGGCTGTTACGAGCAAGGAACAAGCAGAAAAATTTGTGAATGATTTGGTGAAAAAAGGGGAGTTGTCTCTGGAAGAATCAAAAGACATGGTCAATCAGCTGGTTCAGCGGGGAGAAGAAGAAAAAAAAGGATTACAACGCATTGTACGGGAGCAAATCAAACAAATATTAAACGAATTGGATTTAGCGACAAAAGAGGATATTCAAAAACTGGAACAACGAATTCAGAAATTGGAAAATGATGATAAGTAAAGGAACCCTGTCTCGGGTTCCTAGTCTTTTGAAGGGGATATAGTATGATTGGAAAAAGAATTCGTCATATCAGTCGTTATCGCGATATTGCTATTACGTTGATTCGTAACGGTTTTGGGATGGTGGTCGAGGAAACCGGCATTGCTCAATTCCTCTCTCTCCCCCAGCGTCTGTTTTTCGAGAAGAAGGAAAAAGCTTCTAAGTCTGTCAGTGAACGAATTAGAATCGTTCTGGAAGAATTGGGTCCTACTTTCGTGAAATTGGGGCAAATTGCCAGTACTCGCCCTGATTTGATTCCTGAAGAAATAATAAGAGAATTAGAAAAACTGCAAGACCATGTTCCACCTTTCTTTTTTCAAGAAGTGCGTGAAATTGTTCAAAGTGAATTAGGAGAAGAAATTGAAAACATATTTCTCCATTTTGAGGACGTGCCGCTTGCGGCTGCTTCGATTGGACAAGTCCATCGGGCCACTTTGCGCACCGGGGAACAGGTAGCAGTCAAAATACAACGTCCAAATATTACGACTGTGATTGAAACAGATTTGGAAATTCTTCAAGATTTGGCGACATTAGCTGAACAACGATCGGAATTGGCAGCAAAGTATCAAATCCGCGATATGATGGATGAATTTTCTAAGTCCCTTCGCGAAGAACTCGATTATACGAATGAAGCACGGAATGCGGAGAAAATTGCCAATCAGTTTAAAGATGACTCTACCATCTATGTTCCAAAAGTTTTTTGGGAGTATACCACTAAAAAAGTATTAACGATGGAATATGTCGAAGGGGTAAAATTCAATGAAATAGACCAACTGAAGAAAAATGGCTACAACTTAAAAAACTTAGCTGAACGTCTTGCAAAAGGAATTTTTCAACAAGTTTTCATCGGTGGCTTTTTTCACGGGGACCCGCATCCAGGAAATGTACTAGTATTACCTGGAGAGATCATTGCTTTTCTCGATTTTGGAATGGCAGGGCGGCTTACTCCCGATATGAGATATCATTTTTCATCTTTAATCATTTCGTTGATGCGTCAAAGTACCGATGGGGTGATTCATTCGATCAGTGCAATGGGATTGATTCCGGATGATGTAAACATGAAACAGTTGCAAGCTGATGTAGAACGTATGAGGGAAAAGTATTATGATGTTCCTTTAAGCCAAATTCGTTTAGGGGAGGCCGTGAACGATTTATTTCGTTTAGCTTTTCAGCATTCAATCCGAATTCCGGCCGACTTATCATTATTAGGAAAAACTTTGCTGACGGTTGAAGGCGTAGTTGAAAATCTTGATCCTGAATTCAGCATACTCGATATTGCCGAACCATTTGGCCGTCGACTGTTAAAAGAACGATACCATCCCAAAAATGTAGCAGAAACGGTATGGAAGCAAGTTTCTGATTATGGAGAATTGATTTTGGACTTTCCAAAACACATGAAAGAATTTACTTCTTTGGTCAAGCGGGGAAGACTTCGTATGGAGGTCGGCATCCCGGAACTGGATCTTTTTTTAAAGAAATTGGATCAGATCAGTAATCGATTATCATTTAGCATTGTTTTATTGTCTTTCAGCATCATTATGGTTGGGATCATTATCGGTTCTTCCATGAATAGACAATCCACGTTGTTGTGGAAATTTCCTGCCATTGAGATGGGATTCGTGGTGGCAACATTCATGTTTTTTTGGCTTTTGTATTCGATTTTTAAGTCAGGAAGATTTTAACGAAATAGAAAAATGGATGATCGCAAGTGGAAGACCCCCCGGCTGTAGGGGGAGTTTTACTGTATACATTACGATTGGGCAGCAAGTCTAATGCATAACAGGAAAAAGTCTAAAAGGAGAACGCCTTTTAGTGATTGGTATTCGATGATGTTTTTGCGGGATGGTGTCAAAAAATAAGAATAAAATGGGGCTGTATGATTGTATTTTATACCCCTTACCCGTATAATGTATAATGAAGATGCGATCAGAATGAGGTGATATCAGTGGACCACTGTGAAGATAATTCCATCAATCCTAAAATGGTTCCCCGAACAGAGGAAGAAATTGAAAGTTTAATAAAACGCTTGAAACGCATTGAAGGACAAGTGCGTGGAGTGCAAAAAATGGTGGAGGACAACCGTTATTGTATTGATATTTTAGTTCAAATTTCGGCTATTCAAGCCGCATTAAAGAAAGTAGGTTTTAATTTGTTGGAACGTCATGCCAATCATTGTGTTTCTAAAGCTATTCGTGAAGGCAACGGAGAAGAATCCATTCAAGAGTTAATGGAAGTTGTTAAGCAATTCTCTAAGTAAAGGGGGGAATGCTTTATGAGTGAACAAAAGATCGTCACATTAAAAGTGACTGGTATGACATGTGCCGCTTGTTCCAATCGTATTGAGAAAGTGCTGAACAAGATGGATGGAGTAGAAGCCAATGTCAATTTAGCGATGGAAAAAGCAACGGTTAAATATGATCCGGCTAAACAAAGTGTAGCCGATATTCAAACAAGAATTAACAAATTAGGGTATGGCGTTGCGACTGAAAAAGTAACGCTGGATATTGAAGGGATGACATGCGCGGCATGTGCAACTCGGATTGAAAAAGGTCTAAATCGTATGGAAGGCGTTACAAATGCAACGGTAAACCTTGCGACAAACAGTGCAGTTGTTGAATACAATGAAGGCGTTTATTCTGTAGATGACATTTTAGAAAAAATCAAAAAGCTTGGCTACAAGGGACAGATTCGAAATGAAGAACAAGATCAGGCTGGTCGGAGAAAAGAGCTGCTGAAACAAAAAAAGCGGCAACTGGCTATTTCGATCATCTTATCATTGCCCTTGCTTTATACGATGATTGCTCATATGCCTTTTGATTTAGGCTTGCCGCTTCCGCATTTATTAATGAATCCATGGTTCCAGCTTCTATTAGCGACACCCGTTCAGTTTTACATAGGCGGTCCTTTTTATGTTGGGGCATATCGGGCATTGCGGAACAAAAGTGCCAACATGGATGTATTAGTAGCTCTTGGAACATCGGCCGCTTACTTTTACAGCTTGTACGAAGCATTTAAAACTTTAGCCAATCCCGAATATATGCCGAAATTGTATTTTGAAACAAGTGCCTTGCTGA
Organism: Bacillus sp. FSL W8-0102; assembly: GCF_038007225.1. Lineage (NCBI taxonomy): Bacteria > Bacillati > Bacillota > Bacilli > Caryophanales > Bacillaceae > Bacillus > Bacillus sp. FSL W8-0102. The sequence continues at coordinate 2,080,103 of NZ_JBBOWT010000001.1, read as the reverse complement.
TTACGCTTGTACTGGTCGGAAAATACTTTGAATCGCTGGCAAAAGGAAGAACGACAGAAGCCATCTCTAAGCTGTTGAGTTTGCAAGCAAAAGAAGCTCTTGTGATCCGTAATGGTCAAGAAGTAAAAGTTCCGCTTGAAGAAGTGGTGATCGGAGATACCATTCTTGTCAAGCCCGGAGAAAAAATCCCGGTAGACGGCACTGTTATTTCCGGGATATCCTCCGTGGACGAATCCATGATTACTGGCGAATCGATTCCGGTTGATAAGAAAGAAGGAGACGCTGTCATAGGAGCTACTTTGAATACAAATGGCGTACTGACCATTCGAGCCGAAAAGGTAGGAAAAGAGACGGCCCTTGCCAATATCATTAAAATCGTTGAAGAGGCTCAAGGTTCTAAAGCGCCGATTCAGCGGATGGCAGATGTCATCTCAGGAATTTTCGTGCTATTGTGGTAGGGATTTCTGTTGCATCGTTTATGATATGGTACTTCATTGTGGCGCCGGGTGACTTGCCAAAGGCGCTTGAAGTGGCCATTGCGGTTCTTGTCATCGCCTGTCCTTGTGCGCTTGGATTGGCCACTCCGACATCCATTATGGTCGGAACCGGTAAAGGCGCGGAAAAAGGGATCCTCTTTAAAGGGGGTGAGTATTTAGAAGGAACGCATACAATCAATGCTGTGCTGCTGGATAAAACAGGTACTGTTACAAAGGGAAAACCAGAAGTAACAGATGTAGTAGAGTTTCAAAATGGCATGCTTGATTATGCCGTTTCGGCCGAGAGCGCTTCTGAACATCCGCTGGCCCAGGCGATAGTGGAATACGGAAAAAAACAAGCGATTTCCATAAAACCATCGGAGCATTTCTCTGCCATTACCGGCCACGGAATTGAAGCTACTATTGAAGGCAAACATGTTCTTGTTGGAACGAGAAAATTGATGAAGGAGCACTCGATTGACATATCCGAGCATGAAAATCAAATGGCGGATTTTGAAAAACAAGGGAAAACCGCCATGCTGGTTGCCATTGACCATCAGATTGCCGGCATCATTGCTGTCGCGGATACCGTAAAAGAAAGCTCCAAAGAAGCCATTCAAACTTTAAAACAAATGGGTATAGAAGTGTACATGGTAACGGGAGACAATCAACGCACGGCTGAAGCGATAGCGAAGCAAGTGAATGTGGATCATGTGTATGCCGAAGTGCTCCCTGAAGACAAAGCGAAAATCGTTGAAGAACTCCAAAAACAAGGAAAACGAGTGGCGATGGTCGGCGATGGGATCAATGATGCTCCCGCTCTTGCAAAAGCGGATATCGGAATGGCCATCGGCACAGGAACGGATGTCGCGATTGAAACGGCTGATGTAACGTTGGTTGGCGGAGATCTGGCACATATTCCAAATGCGATTGAGTTAAGTCGTAAAACGATGAGAAACATTCGACAAAATCTATTTTGGGCTTTGTTTTATAATTCTGTTGGCATTCCTGTGGCAGCAGCTGGATTATTGGAGCCTTGGGTTGCGGGAGCGGCTATGGCATTCAGCTCTGTATCGGTTGTGACAAACGCGCTTCGTTTGAAACGCGTGAAAATAGAAAATGGAACCATATAAAGGAGGAATTCTTAATGGACATTACATTAAACGTCGAAGGAATGACTTGCGGACACTGCAAAATGGCCGTAACAAATGCTCTTAAAGAGCTGGATGGTGTGAAAAATGTAGATGTGCATCTAAAAGAAGGCACTGTGGAAGTAGTTTTTGATGAGACAAAAGTCAGTGTAGAAAAAATGAAAGAAGCGATCGAGGATCAAGGTTACGATGTGAAATAACATCCACAAGAGATCATGGAGCAAAAATCCATGATCTCTTATCATTTTTGACATGATCAACGGTTTGGACGACAAAAGTCTGACAAGCCTAACTATGAACATTTTTACGGACAAATTTGGCATTAGAAATGATGAATACAACCTTTTCCATTTTGATAGGGCGTTAAACTACAAGAAAACAGAGAAGCAGTATGGAGAAACACAAAAAAGGAGTATACAAAGATGGAATCAACTGTTTCAAAGAAAAAAACAATTATTTCCTATATTATAAGCTTCGCTTTTATTATCGCGATGATAACAGCTTCGGTGATACTTAAAGATCGCGAAATCATTTTGCCGGAAGTAGCAGCCATGGCGATTGCCATGTGGGTGTGGCGAGATGAGGGGTGGATAAGACAGCCATTCAAGATTTTTCTGGTTCCTTCTATTACGGCTTTGATCGGTTTCGTGGTGAATCAATTGCCAATTTCTTATTTAGGAAAAGTCATCTTTACCCTTATCCTAATGATGATCTTTTTGTGGACCATTCAATCGAACTTAGGCCCTTCCATTGCGACGGGATTGCTGCCGGTGGTGACGAATGCAACGGAATGGTCATTTGTGATATCCGTGTTTATTCTTACTTTTTTATTGATGATTGGGGTTCTCCTATTTAGGTTAAATAAAGGATTGGAGAAGAAAACGGAGATCCAGTACAAGTATATGGCAGTGTTCTTGGTGCTGATCTTAGTGTGGATTGGTTTATGTTCGATTGTCGGCTACCCATTGGCTGTGATCCCGCCGATACTCGTGGTCGTATTTGAGTCGCTTCAAAAACCGATGTACAACGGAAAAATGGCTTTTAAACAAGGGCTTGTCTTAACGGTTTCTGCGACGATAGGAACGCTTTTATATTTTTCTAGTGATTCTTGGATATTGGCAACATTGCTAGACATGATTTTGATGCTGATTCTGTTATATGTCGTCGGCATCCGTGTCCCTGCGGTTTACGCTTTTCCGCTTCTTCCATTTGTCTTCCCGGATGAGATTGTGGCGAAGCTGCCACTAGGTTCCTTTATAACATGCTTATTCCTGTTATCTGCAGTGTTGGCCTATAAAAAGATCGAGATGAGGCAAAAAGGAAGAGCTGTACAAATGTGATCTATGTTCAAAAGCGGCCATATATCTAGCAAAATCCATTGAACGTTGCAAGATGGTTTGGGAAAATTTGTTTAGAATGCAGTCAGCCAGATGGTCTGGCTGCATTTATTTTAATTGATTTGAAGCTAGGATCTAAATCAGACAGCTATTGCTGGTAAAAATATGCATACTCTAAAGTGAAATTGATAGAATAGAATTTAATAAAGCCTTTTATTTATTGCGGAATTATTTAAAATTTTCATTTTCATTCATTAGAAGATATCTATAAAAAATCATCATCAAAATGATGATTTCAGACTGTCGACAAATCCGAAAAAACCGGATTTGCCGACAGTCTTTTTTTGTATAATTAAGATACCGTAATGAATTGAGGTGGATGAAGTGCTAACAAAAAATACACAGATGAATCGTGATCAAATAGAAATGATAGCTTTAGACCAACTTGTACCTGCAGATCATTTGGTTCGTAAAATCGACGCTGCTATTGATTTTTCATTTATCTATTCGCTTGTTCAAGACATGTATTCATCGGAAAGAGGTCGACCAAGTATTGATCCAGTTGTATTGATTAAAATGGCTTTCATCCAATATACCTTCGGTATTCGTTCCATGCGAAAAACTATAGAGGAAATCGAAACGAATCTGGCTTACCGTTGGTTTCTTGGATTTGGTTTTTATGATAAGGTACCTCACTTTTCAACGTTTGGGAAAAACTACGAGCGACGCTTTAAGGATACAGACTTATTTGAACAGATATTCTATCGCATTTTGAAAGAAGCTGCAGATAAGAAGCTGATAAGCAGTGAGCATGTCTTTATTGATTCTACTCATGTCAAAGCGAGTGCGAATAAGCATAAATTTGAGAAGAAAGTGGTTCGAAAAGAAACGAAAGCCTATCAAGCACGTCTACAAGATGAGATAAATGCTGATCGAGAAGCACATGGAAAAAAGCCATTTCCTCCAGATAAATTTGGGAAAGAAGAATATAAAGAAATAAAAGAAAGTACCACTGATCCGGAAAGTGGTTACTACGTAAAAGACGAGCGAACAAAACAGTTTGCTTACTCATTCCATGCTGCTGCGGATCGAAATGGCTTTGTTTTGGGGGCTATTGTAACGCCAGGGAATATTCATGACAGTTCCGTATTGGAGCCACTTCTTGAAAAAGTCATCGAAAAACATGGAAAACCGGTTGTAGTTGCTGCTGACGCTGGATATAAAACTCCCGCCGTTGCCCAATACATATTTGAAAATGATATGACCCCTGCTTTACCTTATACTCGCCCTCGTACAAAGGATGGTTATTTCAAAAAACATGAGTATGTTTACGATGAATACTACGATTGTTATCTTTGTCCGCAAGGACAAGTGTTAAAATATGCAACTACGACGAAGGAAGGCTATCGTCAATATTTTTCTGATCCAGTCCAGTGTAAAGATTGTCCATTCCTCTCGAAGTGCACCCAAAGTAAGGAGCATAAAAAACTGATTCAGCGACATGTATGGGAATTTTATTTAGAGGAAGCTGATCATCTTCGGCATACACAAGAGAATAAGAGCATTTATGCAAGACGGAAAGAAACTATTGAACGTGTTTTTGCTGATGCAAAGGAAAAGCATGGTATGCGTTGGACAACCTTAAGAGGTCTAAAAAAATTGTCCATGCAGGCGATGCTAACTTTTGCTGCAATGAATTTGAAAAAGATGGCTTGCTGGACATGGAAAAGTCCAGCAATAACATAAAATAGACCCCTCTAGGGGTCTATTCCAAACATTTGAAAGCATAAAAGTGACAAAAGGCATCCGAATACACACATTCGGATGCCTTTTGTCTACACTCTGAAATCATCATCAAAATGATGATTTATATAAAATGCCAAAATATTCGAAAATTAATACCTTTACAATCAATTATTTTTTATATATAATTTGTATAATTCGTATATATTTACTTAGTTTAAGGGGGTAGAATGATGTCTCAAACTTCTACATTGGTGAAAGTCACGGCAACTGGTAAATGGGAATCTGGCGTAAAGACGAATATTTCTGTACGGAATTTCCCTGTTTTTTCAATAGATGAACCACCAAAATTAGGTGGGAATGATTCAGGTCCAAATCCATTAGAATTTGTTGCGGCAGCTATGAACGGTTGTAATGGAGTGATGATACCGCTAGTGGCCAAAGAGTTGGACTTTACTTTTTCAGGCATTGAATTTGAAACCACTGGTATTGTAGATATTAGAGGTTTAATGGGGGAAGAAGGCGTAAAACCGCATTTCCAAAAAATTCGTTTCCATGTGAACATTCAAACGGAAGAAAGCGAAGAGAGAATTGAACAATTGAAAAAAGAAGCAGAACGTAGATGTCCGGTCTATAATCTCTTCGTAGATGCCGGAATAGAAGTAGATACGAAATGGAGTAAAAAATAAATGAAATAAAATAAAATAAAATCATTTTTAAAAAGGAGAAACGGGTTTGTGAGCCGTATTATTTTTATTCTTTCGTCAAAAAACTGCTGTAAGTTTACCAGCATATTTTCTCGTTTCACGCCCAAATCCAGATTGTTTAAAGCCCCCAAATGGCATTGCGGCGTCAAAAAGATTATAGTAATTTACCCACACCGTTCCTGCTCATAATGATGTGCGACTCTATGAGCTTTTCTCACATCAGTTGTCCCAATCCCGATTGTTAATCCATATTTGCTGTCATTGGCTCTTTTCATGACATCGGCAATTTGTTCATTGCCATCAAACGGCATGGCGGCAACCGCTGGTCCGAAAATTTCTTCTCGGGCGATGATCATATGTTCGTTCACATCGGTAAAAACAGTTGGTGGAATAAAATATGCTGGACCTTTTTTAGGCTTTCCCCGGTTATTGGCTTAGCCTCCTTTTCTTTCCCTGTTTCTAAGTAATCTCGAACGGTTTCGTATGGTTTGGCGGAAACCAATGCACTGATTTGTGTATCTTTTTTGAGTTCGGGGCCCACTTTTAACGTCTTTCCGAAAGAAGTCTCCCATCCTCTAGGAATGTGAAGGTGCGAATAGCACCAATGAGTAGGTGGGAGATGAATTTCGGTTGGCTTTAGCCAAAGTTATTTTTCCAATCCCTTTCTCAACAATTCTAAGATTGCGGCTGTTCTAGTTGGAATCCCATTTTCTTTTTGATATTGCTCCAATTTTTCTAATATCGTCTTAGGCATACGAATTTCTACACGTTCTTTCTCTTCTCTCATGATTATCACCTCATATTGATTGTACGGATTTTTTACGGTATAATCAATATATACGAAATTTTTCCGCACAAAGTGAGGTGAATTGATATGGCCAAGCAAAACAAAGCTTTCAAGTTTCGTTTGTTACCAAACAAAGAACAATCCGCATTATTAGCTAAGACATTTGGTTGTGTTCGCTTTGTCTACAATAAGATGTTAGCTGAACGCAAAGAAACGTATGAAAAGTTCAAGGATGATAAAGAATTGCTTAAAAAGCAAAAGTTTCCGACCCCTGCAAAATATAAAAGTGAATTTCCATTCCTAAAAGAAGTGGATTCTTTAGCTTTGGCAAATGCACAAATGAACTTACAGACTGCTTATAAGAATTTCTTTGAAGGAAATGCGGATTTTCCAAAGTTCAAAAATCGTAAAGCAAAACAATCCTATACAACTAATATGGTCAACGGAAATATTAAGCTAGAAAATGGTCATATCAAACTGCCAAAAATCAAAAAGCCAATAAAAATGAAACAGCATAGAGAGATACCTGCTGATTATAAAATCAAATCTTGCACTATTTCTAAAACAAAGACAGGCAAATACTACATTTCAATTTTGACAGAATATGAGAAAGATATTCGTCCAGTTAAAATACAGAAAGTTGTTGGTTTGGATTTTGCTATGGATGGTCTATATGTCGAGAGTGAACAGGGTAAGAAAGCCAATTACCCACGTTACTATCGGCAAGCCTTAGATAAATTAGCAAAAGCACAACGAATTCTTTCTCGAAGAAAGAAAGGTTCTGCAAGATGGGAAAAACAACACCTGAAAGTGGCTAAGCTACATGAAAAGACAGCGAATCAGCGCAGAAACTTTCTTCATCATAAGTCAAAAGAATTAGCAACAAACTATGACGCTGTGATTATTGAGGACTTAGACATGAAAGGCATGTCTCAAGCCCTCAACTTTGGAAAAAGCGTTCATGATAACGGCTGGGGGATGTTCACTACTTTCTTAGCGTATAAGCTAAAAGAACAGGGGAAACAACTTGTGAAAATTGATAAGTGGTTTCCCTCCACTAAGAAGTGTTCATGTTGCGGCAAGGAAAAAGAAATGCCATTATCTGAACGTGTATATAAATGTTCTTGCGGCTTTGTATTAGATCGCGATCACAATTCAGCAATCAATATCAAAAATGAGGGATTACGCTTATTAGCATAAAGAATAATAACTTTCGGAACGAGAGGGTTAGCTCGGTCAATTTTCTGTCATTAGACGGGATTACCCGAGAAGCCCCCACTTCAATCAAACCGTAAGGTTGATAAGTGGAGGGTAGTTCACTTTGGATGCCACGCTGGCCATATCAGCAAGAAAATATCATAGATCAAAAAGAAGGATCTGAAATGAGAAGAGTTGAAGTGAAGTCATATGATGAGCAATGGGTATCGAATTTTGAAGACGAAGCTAAAACATTACATGAAATATTCGGGATGGAAATCATCGAAATTCATCATATCGGCAGTACCTCAGTAAACAGCCTAAAAGCAAAGCCTATTATCGACATCATGCCTATAGTAAGAGAGATAAATAGAATTGACGAGTTTAACACAAAAATGATTTCAATTGGTTATGAACCAAAGGGGGAAAACGGGATAACTGGACGTCGATTCTTCCAAAAAGGAGATAACCGTACTCATCATATCCACTTTTTTGAATTAGGCAATCCTGAAATTGAACGTCATCTGGCTTTTCGAGATTATTTACGATCCCATTCAGATGTTGCGAAAAAGTATGGAGATTTAAAAGAGGAATTGTCAAAACGTTTTCCTTACGATATTGAATCGTATATCAAAGGGAAGGAACAGCTGGTTTTTGAAATCGAACGAAAAGCAGTAGCATGGTATAAAAGTTCAAGAGAATAAATATTGATTTGTATCTCAAATTGCTGTTGATATGAATAGAGTGGAGGGGTTTGAATATCTTTTTTGCGATCCTAGGAACCAACAAATAATGGAAAAAATAAAGTTTGATCTACTATCACTAATGAGGTAGGGTTTTCTAAGAGGGCTGCAGTCAATCTGAGAAAACTCTCCTCTTTTCTTTATTGATGATTGGCTGCCACAACGAATTTAAAGCTGGAATTTTTCAAATCCATCATTTCTGCAAATTTATTATATAAAATAATACATATTTTCATTCTGGACTTATGGTTGAATGGAAGGGAAAAAAGTGAGAAAAATTTCGTTTAAATTGGGACTATTATTTTTTGTATTTGTATTAGGAGTAGAAGCGGTTTTATTTGCGTCTTTATATGTTACTCTGGTTCATTCGAGAATTAATGAGGAATTTGAGCAACTCTTAGCAAGAGGGAACAGCCACCGCGATGTGTTGGAAAAAAATTATAATCCTTCAACATTAGAACATGTCAAATTGATGGAATCTGAAGCGGAGACAGACGTCGTAATTACAAATGACAATGGAAAAATATTATATTTTTCCAATCATATTTTGCCGGTTGCTAAAAGAATCATTAAAAAAACAAATAAAAACATTCCCTATCGAGGAATGATTGTACAAAAAAACTGGCAAAAAGAGTCGCATATTGCAACCGTAAGCCCGATTCGAATCAACGGCAAACTAAAAGGATACGTCTATATGTTTCAAAATACCGATTCCATTCAATATATGATTTATAAGTTAAAGCACCATTTCATTATGGTTGGAATTCTTTCTGTCTTTTTAACCATTATTACCATTGCTTTCTTATCAAGAGTCATTACCATTCCTCTCATACGCATGAAACAGATGACCGAAAAATTAAGTAAAGGCGATTTTTCTGTTCGTTTGCAAGTAAAAGGGGGAGACGAATTGGCGGAATTAGGGAAAGCCATTCAAACATTGGCGTTGGATTTGGAATTCTTAAAAAAAGAAAGAAAAGAATTTCTCGCTAGTATATCTCATGAGCTTCGTACTCCATTAACTTATGTAAAGGGGTATGCCGACATCGCCAGGAGAACCAATATTGAAGAAGAAGAGAGAAATCGATATTTGTCCATTATTTATGAAGAAGCAGAGCATATGGAAAAATTAGTAAAAGATCTTTTTGAGTTAGCGCAGATGGATCAACATTCCTTTCACATTCATAAGGAATCTACAAACTTATGCGCATTCTTAAAAAAATTGTATGACAAACTGAATCCTGCTTTCCAAGCGAAAAACATGTCTCTTAACTATTTCTGTGATGGGAACATTACCGTCCACATAGACCAAAAACGTTTTGAGCAAGTAATGATGAATCTGTTAGACAATGCATTAAAATATTCAGATCAAGGTTCAACCGTCTCCATCGATGTAAAAGAGAAAAAAAAGAATGTTATGATTATTGTTTCGGACGAAGGAACGGGAATTCCGGAAGAGGATTTGCCGCATATTTTTGAACGGTTATATCGTGTGGAAAAATCAAGATCAAGAACCAAAGGTGGGACGGGATTAGGTTTAGCCATTGTAAAAGAAATTGTTGAAGCTCATGGAGGTTCTATTTATGCGGATAGTATCCCAGGAAAAGGAACTAAGATAATAATTACACTACAGGAGGGATGAGCGTGCACACGATTTTACTAGTTGACGACGAAAAACGAATGCTAGATTTGCTGGATCTTTATCTTTCCCCTCAAGGGTATCATTGTATAAAGTGCGAGTCTGGTTTATCAGCGTTGCAATACTTAGAAAAGAACAAGGCGGATTTAGTCTTGCTCGATATTATGATGCCGGAAATGGATGGTTGGGAAACTTGCAAACAAATTAGAGAATTTTCCAATATCCCTATTATCATGGTGACGGCAAGAGATCAAACGTTGGATAAAGTAAAAGGACTTAAAATGGGGGCTGATGATTATATTACAAAACCATTTGACGAATCCGAGTTGCTTGCTCGAATTGAGGCCGTACTGCGGCGTTCGGTTGGTAAACGTTCGAAGCTTGAGTTTCAAGGTTTAGTATGGGATGAAGACCAGCATAAAGTTCAGTATAAAAATCAGCTCATTTGTTTAACCCCTAAAGAGTTTGCCGTATTAGGGCTGTTTTTAAAGCATCCAAACAGAGTGTTTAGCAGAGAACAAATCATCGTGTCATTATGGGGCTATGACGCAATCACAGAAGAGCGCACAATAGATTCTCATATAAAAAATATTAGAGAAAAACTTAGGAAAGCTGGTTTTCCGATAGATCAATTTCTTCAAACTGTTTGGGGAGTAGGATATAAATGGGACACATAAGGTGTGACCAATAGAAAATGATTTCTTTTGATCCTTTAAAAGTAGCGACTGAATTGCGATCTAATCTTGAACAAATGAGTTAGATATTTTCTTTGTGTTTACGTTCTATGGGTGCCCAAATTTTGATTACGTAACAAAGGCATTACGAAACTTAGAATATCTACTTTTTATGATGCGTTAGTCTTATCTAATGATTTTAAGAGGTGAGCAGAATGAAAATAAAAGGAATGATGGTTTTACTATTCCTCATTTTGATTCTATCGGCGTGCGGTTCCAATCATGAACAATCACATCAAGAGCACTCTTCCAATGGTGATTTGCTTGAAAAAACGGCTTCTGCTGAAGTTTTGCCATCCTTTTTAAAAGGTCAACAGAAAGAAATACGAATGATCTATCAAGCTGCCGGAAAATCAACTGAGTTGTTACAATGGATTCCTTGTTATTGCGGTTGTGGCGAGAGTGCCGGACATAAGAGCAACATGAATTGCTTTGTTAAAAAAATCAATCAAGATGGTTCTGTCATATGGGATGATCACGGAACTCGTTGCGGTGTTTGCTTACAAATCGCAGATGAATCCATTATGATGAAACAAGAAGGCAAATCTATAAAGGAAATTCGCCGTTACATTGATAAAAAATACAAAGAAGGCTACGCCAAACCAACGAAAACTCCAATGCCTCTGTAAAAAGGTGCTGAAATTACTTGTTGATTGTGATTGAATGATGCTCAAAACAGATTTAGCAGGAGATTATATCCATATAAACAGACCAACTCTTGTAAGGGATACTATCGAGAATTTCTAAAAATAACTTCTTGCAAAAAACCCTTGGCCATTCCTTTGGGAATACCAAGGGTTGAAAAGTATGGAGAAGAGTCATGATTGAATAAAATAACGGTGCGTACAATGGGGTGAACGGTTGAAGGTTCATCAACCAAATTAAAGTTTCCATTGTCATTCTGAAAATGGACATCGAAACCTAAATGTTTGACACTTTTTCAATTTTTTATTCGCCTTTATTGGTTGTATCATTCGGTTTTGGTTTATAATCCGATTTATAATCAGTATATTTTACTTCTGTCACCATTCCGGCTGAGGCATGATGTAAATCGTGGCAATGGAACATCCAATTTCCCGGATTATCCGCTTTGAATGCGACAAAATACTCTTCACCCGGTTTTAAATTCAACGTATCCTTAATCAATGGGGAACCTGTAATGGGCTTGCCGTTTTTGCTTAACACTTGGAAGAAATGTCCGTGTAAATGCATTGGATGTAAATCTGTCGGTGAATTGTTCACTAATTTTACTTTTACGAGATCTCCTTTTTTCACATTGATCGGTGCTGTTTTAGGATACGTTTTCCCATTAATCGTGTAGACCATGCCATCTTTGCCCATTGTGGTTCCTAAATTCATGGTATACTCTACATCATATTTTTGATCTAACGTAAATGAACCTAATTCATGTTTTCCGTATTTTGTCAAATCAACGGTAGGAAGGTCCTCTTTTGCATTTGCTTTGTCCGTATTGTTTGTTGCACCTTCGTATTGAATTTTCACTTTCATGCCATCGGTACCTTTCACATCGCCGTGACATTCTAAGAACCATTCTCCTGGATGATTCGCTGTAAATTCAATATCATATCTTTCACCCGGAGCAATATTCAAAAGTTCATCTTTGATTGGCTGCGGATCTTTTATCGGCTGCCCATCTGCAGCAACGATTTTAAACTTGTGACCATGCAGATGAAGCTTGTGAGACATGTACCCTGCGTTTACAAGGCGAAGTCGTACTTTTTCGCCTTTCTTCACTTTTAAAGGTTTAACAGCGGAACCACTTTTCCCATTAATTGTGAAAATATCGTACATACTCATATCATGGCCCATACTGCTCATATCCATTTGACCATGTCCCATATTACTATGATCCATACCGCTCATATTCATATTGCTTTCTGCATTCGGTTTGCTCATCCATTCATCTAACACTAGCGTATAATCTCGATCTACTTTTTCCTCATTCTTAGGCTCTACGATTAAAGTACCGTATAGCCCCTTGTCCACTTGTTTCGCGCTTTCTTGATGGGAATGATACCAATACGTTCCCGGTACGGTTGCAGTAAATTCATACGTATAGGTTTCACCTGGTTTGACTGCATCCATGGTGACCCCTGGAACTCCGTCTTGGCTATTTGGAACAGGGTAGCCATGCCAATGTATCGATGTCGGTTCAGGCAATTCATTTTTAAAGTGAATTATGACACGATCCCCTTGTTTCACTCGAATTTGTGGACCGGGTACTGATCCATTATACGTGTAGACCGGAAGTTTTACTTGATCATTGATTTTTAATAATGCTTCCTTAGCAGTAAGATTAATCTCTTTACCGGTTAAAACTTCTGTATTTGTTGTCAAAGGAAGTTGTTGGCTGGAGTCCTTGGCGGTTTCTTCCTTCTTGTTTGACATATCGTGTCCTTGCATGGAATTGTGCGAAACATTATTATTTGAGCAGGCTGCACCAACAGCGATAACTCCTGCAAATAAAGTTCCTAACAGTAATTTCTTCATGCCTTTCCCCCTTTAAATTAATGGTGTTAATCATACTATCATCATCTTAGATAATAAATGTGCAAAATTTATGGAGGAAAAAGAGAATCATGCTTGTACTTAGTAATGGGGAGGAAATCAAAAATTCGTTTTAAATTGGAGACATGATATAAAAATAAAAAAACAAGCCACTGTAATGATAACTAAGTTATGAGTTATCGGTAGTGAATGGTTAGAACGAATGGAAGATTTGAATTGAAGGAGGGGACTTTACATCTTTCTTTACAAAGAATGGAAAAGCGAAAATGGATCACTTCTTATTGGAGCGATGAGCAGGGAGCGGGAGGACGCAGGAAATATTATCGAATGACTGATGAGGGACGATACCATTTCAAGCTGAAAATAGAAGAATGGAATTTTGTAAAAAAATTGATCGATACCTTTTTGGAAGAAAGGAAAGGTGGATAAAAATGAGGGTGGTTGATGAATATGTTGAACAATTATACAAACATCCAAATCCAAAGCACCCCGATACAAGGGAATTGAAAGAAGAAACCCGAATGCATCTCAATGAATCTGTAAAAGAATTAATGATGGATGGCTATTCAGAGTCTGATGCGTTCAGAATGGCAGTAGAACGTTTAGGTGGTTTGGAACAAGCAGAAAAATTAATTTCATTGATGCAAATTCGTCAGAAAATCGTTCGCCAATTGCTTGCTGAAAATCTGAATTTCGAGTTTATTCATTGTTAGTTTGCTGTTCATGTTTTTACTATACTTGGGGAACGTTCATGACGCTCATTTTGCGGATATTGGCTATGACGTTGGAGAAAAATTTTCATTCATGAACTCAAAGACGATGCATTCTCTATTTGCTTCAGAACCGTTTGTTCTAAAAGCTTCTTTGTACAATACAAACTCGAGACACTCGAATTTTACTTTTGAACTATAGATGAGCAAATTCGCTAACATAAATTTACAACCAAACAAAAAAAGAGACATGAACCCGATTCCTTGATTAGAATAGATGTGTCACCAAAACTATTCACAAGGAGGTTCATGTCTCATGAATAGATTAGCACATCATCAAGGAATCCACAAGTTTTTCACGATGTTGGGGTTGGCACTTTATTTTTCAAAACCTGTCATGAAGCATCTCGTTCATATCGTGGATGCGCTGACCACCAAAGGATTTGCGGGAACATTGACCGATCTTCATCATTGGAGCTTTCATCCGAACCACCGCACGACACTCAGCCATTTTTTCACGAAAAGCCCTTGGGATGAAGAGACGCTGCTTCGCAAACTTCAACAGTGGATGCTTCGTCGTGTCGAACGCATCGCCAAACAGGAGAATCAACCCCTTTTTGTTTCGATCGATGATACGATTTGCCAAAAAACCAAGCCTTCGTCACAGGCAACGCACGCCATTCAAGGGTGTGATTGGCACTATTCTCACACAGAGAAAAAGTCGATCTGGGGACATTCTCTCGTTTGGCTCATGGTTCATACGATGACCCAGGCTTTTCCCTTTGCGTTCCGCCTCTACGACAAGGCGGCTGGGAAAAGCAAGGGGGAACTCGCGATCGAGATGCTTTCTTCTTTGGATGTACACCGTCCTGTTTATGTGCTGATGGACTCTTGGTATCCATCGCAAACGCTCGTGGAAGCTTGTCTGAAAAAGGGATTCCACGTAATCGCAATGCTCAAGGCCAATCGGCTTCTTTATCCAAAAGGCATTGCGGTTCAGGTGAGGGAGTTTGCCCGCTACATCGAACCGAAAGACACTCACCTCGTCACGGTGGGAGAAGAGCGTTATCGGGTTTATCGCTACGAAGGCTCTCTCAAAGGTCTCGATGATGCCGTGGTGCTGCTCGCTTGGAAAGCCGATCAGCCGATGACATCGGAACATCTTCACTGCGTCTTGAGCACCGACCGGGATCTAAGCGATGAAGAGATCTTGCGCTACTATGCCCAGCGTTGGTCGATCGAATGTTTTTTCCGTCAAGCGAAAGACCAGCTGAAACTCGATGGATACCGCGTTCGCGGACGTCGGGCGGTGAAACGCTACTGGATCTTGGTGCAGCTTGCTTACGTGTACAGCATGTTCGAGTCGAACAGCGATTTTTCTGATGGGCTCGATCTTCTGCGCAAGAGAAAAGGACATAGCCTCGTGGAGTTCATTTACCGTGCAGCGAAACAAAATATTCCCATTGATACCGTGAAAAAACAGCTCCACGTGGCATAAGGGGTACCCTGTTTGTCTCTTTTACATGGTAATTATTGTAATTAAAATTGCTCAACTACAGTTTTGAAAATAAAAAGCTGAAGATACCTGCTTTATTTAAAACGGATATTCCATTTATTACAAGTTAGTCTGCATCTGTATTATTCTGATTATTCAAATTTAAATGATGAAAAAGAAATCTTGATTCTGAGTAAAAGCTGGTGTGTAGAAGAAAACAAGTTCAAACACTGAGAATATCAATAAGTTAGCTATGAAATTATGAAACTAATTCTCTGTAAATAAAAGGAAGGTTTTCCCTTCCTTTTATGTATCCATAATGGGTTTAAATCCATAAAAAACTAGTGAATTACTCACTTACTTTTTTGTTTTTCCAATGATACAGCATAGAGGCTATCAAAGCAATGACAACAGGACTCAAATTAAACCAATGAGCTGTTGTTATTGCAATCTTTTGTTCACTGTAAAATTTAAAATAATCAATTCCTAATCCGTATCCCAGCAAGCAATAAACGAAAGAAGAGAGAATGAACGCAATGACTGCTATTTTAACTTCCATCTTTCTTATTTTAATTTTCAATCTATTCTTCCTCCTAACTGGATAATTTTAGTATTATTATAGATCAGATCATTCTATCTATATTGCCAATAAAACCGGATTTGAAAATTTCAAAGAATAGCACTAATCAATTGATGGAATCTTTATTCGGGAGACTTATCGATTTTGATCATAAGTAGTTTGTACTTGAATGTCTTTTCTTTTTGTATTATTATATCTATAATTCTAGATATTTGAAAATAAAGATATAGAAGAATGATGTTGAACCCTGATGGAAAACATACTAAAAAGACGCATGGGGGAACGAAGATGAACAGACTGGATCAACATAAAGGATATTCACGCGTGTTTAAAGAAAATCATCTGACTCTTGGTTTATTCTTTCCTTTGGAATCGTATAAGGGCAGCATTCCTGAGATGAATATGGAAAAGCAGATCAAATTGGCAAAAAGAGCGGAAGAGCTTCAGTTTGCTGCGCTGTTCGTCAGAGACGTTCCGTTACTCGATCCTTCGTTTGGAGACGTAGGACAAATTTATGATCCGTGGGTATATCTAGGATACATAGCCGCTCATACGAAAAACATTGCTTTAGGTACTGCCAGTATTATCCTTACACTGCGTCACCCATTGCATGTTGCAAAGGCTGCTGCTTCTGTCGATAAATTATCCGGTGAACGTCTGATTCTCGGAGTAGCAACCGGCGATCGTCCGATAGAATTTCCGGCTTTTTCCGTTGATCCTGAACAGAGCAGGATTTTGTTTCAAGAAGCCATATCCGTCATGAAAAAATCGTGGGCAGAGAACTTTCCGAAGATCCAATCGCCACGTGTGCAAATGACAAACGGGGATTTATTGCCTAAACCGAGTTTGTCAGACATTCCCGTTCTGGTCACTGGACATAGTTCTCAATCCGTAAAATGGATTGCGGAAAACAGCAATGGTTGGCTCTATTATCCACGAAATTTGAAAATCCAAGCGGGGCTGATCAAAAACTGGCGCTCTCATACCGACCAGTTTAAACCGTTTGGACAATCTCTCTATGTAGATTTAACAGAGGACCTGAATCATGAGCCTGTTCCTATTCATTTAGGATTCCGGATCGGACGCAACCGACTTATCGAATACTTGGAACGTCTGAAAACGGAAGGGGTCAATCATGTCATCATCAACTTAAAATATGGACAGCGTCCGGTTGAAGAGGTAATAGAAGAATTAGGGGAAGAAGTGGTTCCGCATTTTCCGGCTTTAACGGAAAAGCATCAGACTGAATGAAAATCATAAAAGAATTCCTGCATTTTGGCAATGTGAGATGCAGTGATTTTCATCTTTCTGTACTGAAAACAGGTCATTAATAGTGTCAAAACGGTGAATCAATATAAATGAAGAAACGTGAATATCCTAACCTTCGATGACAAGAAAATTCCTTGTACATCCAATTAGATTTTTTCAGCAAACCGGGTTGTTCACTAGGAACGAGAATAGCAAAATTCACAAAACTTTATTAATGATATAAAAAACCTATAAAGGAGTTCATAATATGAAAGTGTTAACCATTGTTTCGCATCCAAGAAAAGAATCTCTTACTTTTGCGATTGCAGAGCGATTTGTTGAAGGGCTGAAAGATGCTGGACATGAAGTAGAAATGGCGGATCTATACGGCGAAGAATTTGATCCTCTGGTACATGAGAAAGATGAACCGGATTGGGAGAACCCTATGAAAAAATATTCCCCAAGGGTTCATGCAGAAATGGAGAGGTTAAAAAGGAATGATGGATTAGCTTTCATTTTTCCGATCTGGTGGTATTCACTGCCGGCAATGGTAAAGGGGTATATTGACCGCACGTGGAACTACGGATTTGCTTATGGCGGATCTCGTCTTCCGCATAAAAAGGTGCTGTGGATTCCGCTTGTCGGGGAGACCGAAGAGAGCATTAAAAAAAGAAATTTTGATACGATGATTACTCATTATTTGAATGTTGGTTTAGCAGGCTATACCGGTATCGGTCAGTCGGAAGTGGCCTTTCTGTATGACACATTAGCTGAAGACTTCGAAAACGAAAACGAAATCAAAAAACATTATGACCAATTGTTTCAAAGAGCATATGAGCTTGGGAATACGTACAGCCAATCATTAACGGAATCTTAATAGAGATTAAAAGATCCATTCATTTAAATGATGATATAAGTTCCAAGACATCATACAAGTCCATTGTACAGGGAGGTGTTCCGTTAAATGGCATAGTGATCACTCTTACTGTTTGACGGAATGGTGAACTGGTGATTCATTAAACAAAATTTAATAAAAAGGAGCTATTCCTGTAATGAAGAAATTTGAGGTTTGAAACAAAAAGAGCCCTCTTGGTATAGTACAGGGTGTCAATGCATTGACCCCGAATTAATAATTACCAAGGAGGACTCAAGATGAATTATACGCAAAATCGTAAAATCTCGCAAATTACACCATCAACATTAATTGTAGGCATTGATATCGCCAAAGACAAACACGTCGCTCGAGCTCAGGATGATCGAGGAATCGAATTTGGAAAAAGACTGATCTTTGAAAATCGCATACATGGCTATCAAAAACTGCTTGATTGGGTTTCGAGGCATCAAAAGGAACACCAAAAAACACATGTCATTTTTGGTGTTGAGCCGACCGGTCATTTCTGGCTGAGTCTGGCCTATTTCTTGACTGCTAAAGGTTATGACTTTGTCTTGGTCAATCCTATGCATGTCAAAAAAACTAAAGAGCTGGATGATAACTCTCCAACTAAAAACGATACGAAAGATGCACGTGTGATTGCACAGCTGATTAAAGATGGGCGATACTCCGTACCAAATCTCTTAGATGGCATCTATGCAGAGCTAAGAGAAGGCGTCAAATTAAGAGATCAGCTCATCCAGCAGCTTATGATCACAGAAGGTCGTATTCAAAATCACATCCAGCGTTACTTTCCGGAGTTTTTCGATGTATTTAAAGACTGGGAAGGAAAGGCAGCTCTTTGTACATTAAGAAACTTTCCATTCCCCTCTCAGATTAAAGAAATGACATCAGAAGAAGTTCTTGCGAAATGGAAACAAGAAGTAAACCGTGGTGTAGGAATCAAACGAGCTACAAAGTTAATAGAAGCAGCGAAAAAGAGCATTGGTATCCAAATTGGTATCAAGTTTGCTAAACGTGAATTGGATTATTTACTCGATCAATATGAGCTATACAAAGAGCAATTAGGACAGTTAGATAAGGATCTGGAAGCACTTGTAGTAACGATACCTGGAGCGAAGGAAATGATCAATATTCAAGGCTTAGGTCCTACAACAGTCGCGCTATTCTTCGCTGAGGTCGGGGATATAACAAAGTATAGTCATCCCCAGCAATTAGTAAATCTGGCAGGGCTGTCATTACGTGAACATAGTTCCGGGAAGTTTAAGGGGCAAACCAAGATCACAAAACGAGGACGAAGTCGATTGCGAAGAGCTTTATACTTGGCCATTCGTCCACTCGTTGCCCATAATCCAACGTTTAAAGCCCTGCATCAATACTACACAAAGCGTCCTGATCGACCTTTGAAGAAACAGCAGTCACTGATTGCCTTGTGTTGTAAATTACTACGTGTCTTATTTGTCATTGGTCAAAAACAGTGTGAATTTGATGGTTCAAAGTTATTGAGAGGTTTGCCTCAAATCGATTCATTACAGGCAGCTTAAGGCTTTATTAAGTTCATGAAATCATTTCAGAATACCGTAATTATCTCAAATGACAAACACCAATAGTGCAGAGTTGGAGCTTATTTATTCCATACGGGCATGTGACCCAGCAAAGGAGCATATCCAACCTCCACCTCATGGATACGCAGGACGAAGGAATGTATGGAATTCAATCCGGAGAGATGTGGGAGGGTTAGCGACCGTGAGTGATGTGGAGATGATGAAGCACGGTTATACCATATTTTTACCAAATAAATACAATTTGGTTGATAGGATGCCCCCTACCATGTAAATTATTTAAAAAAATTCAACATATATCCATTAAATGAGGTGTGTATTCTATTAAGTGTCTATGAAATTTTGAGAAAAAGCGAGTATTCGGGAGAAAAATAAACTTTATTGAGGGAGTGGAATAAAATGAAAGTCCTTATTGCAGGTGCAAATGGTCATACAGGTCGATTGATCGTGGAGTTGCTTGGAAAAAGCAACCATGAAGCGTATGCGATGATTCGAGATGAATCTCAAGCAGAAAATTTGAAACAACTTGGTGCAAAGGAAGCAATCGTAGCTGATTTGGAAAAAGATTTGACTTATGCTGTAAAAGGGATGGATGCTGTAATATTCGCAGCTGGTTCCGGTTCCAAAACAGGTCCGGATAAAACCATTTCAGTCGACCAAGAAGGAGCAAAACGCCTGGTTGACGCTGCGAAAAAAGAAGGTATTTCCCATTTTATCATGCTCAGTTCTTATGGAGCCGGTGTTCCGGATGCTTTGCCAAATTTGGAACTATATCTTAAAGCAAAAGGGGAAGCTGATCGATACTTACAAGAGAGTGGATTAACATATACGATTGTCCGACCAGGTTGGCTAAGTTTTGATCCACCTACGGGAAAAGTCGAAATAGCTGATCATTTTGAAAGTGTGGAAGGACGGAATATTCCACGAGGAGACGTAGCTAAAGTGATTGTCTCTTGTCTTGATTTGGAAAATGCCAAAAATAAAACGTTCGAACTTCTAGCAGGTGATCAATCCATAGAGGATGCACTCCGTACGTTATAAGGGATTTGGAAAACACGGAACATGATTGAACAGTTGTAAAGATATTTAAGCGTAAATGCCCGTGTATGGTTCTTTAAAGGCTGACTCAACGGGATAAATCCGTGAATGATTGCTCTATTGTAAAAGATCGGAAGTGTCAAGGAGCTTTCGTAGCATACTGTTGTTGTTGCATAATCCTACGAACTCCTTGACATGCTGTTTGCGTTTCTGTGAATGATCATCCATATTCAATCTCTAATTTACATTCAGAATAGTTGACATCTCCCTTCTAATCCTTCATCTTATACTTATACCACCCATTTGAATTCCGCTTCCATTCTTCCGATTGAAGGTCAAAAACCCTTGCTTTGTTGTCCAAATGGCAAACAAAAGGATAGGTAGTGTAGGAATTGATTGAATCTTCGTGATAGTTCCAGTGCGCAATAATGTGTTTCGTACGATTCCTACGAAATGAATCCAAAAATAGCCATCAAAACCGCATAATTAACTGTATATTCAGAAAATAAAAAAATTAAAATAAATACATAAACCTATACTTATTTTAGAAAAGGGGTGCTTAAAATGGCTGTTATGCGGATAGGTCGTGCTGAATTAAGGGTCTTGGATCTTGAAGAATCCGTCAAGTATTATACGGAAGTGATTGGACTGGATGAAGTGGGAAGAAGTGATGGAAAAGTGTACTTTAAAGCGTGGGATGAATTCGATCACCATAGTCTTTCTTCAAGAGGCCGATTCCCCGAGACTTGATCACTTGGCTTTTAAAGTGGAAAATGAAGAGGATTTATCCAAGTTTGAAAAAAAGATCGAGCAATTCGGATGTACGTTGAAAAGGATTTCCAAAAGAACAAGACTTGCAGAAGGGGAAGCGATACGTTTTGAACTTCCAACAGGACATCATGTGGAATTGTACTATGACATATTGCGTGTTGGATCGAAAACCGGGTCTTTGAATCCTCATCCTTGGCCGGATGGACTAAGAGGAATAGCGCCGCATCGGCTGGATCACCTGGCCCTGACCGGTGAGGACATTAACACGGTAACAAGATTTTTCACAGAAGTCTTAGGTATGTTTGTCAGTGAACAAATCACAACAGTTGATGGAGAAGAGATGGTAGGAAGCTTTATATTCGCCAGCAATGGAAAGCCTCATGACGTTGCCTTTATTAAGGGGCCTGATAAGAAACTGCTTCATGCCGCGTTCTATGTTGACAATTGGTATGATGTGTTAAAAGCGGCAGACATTTTGTCGAAAAATAATGTCTCATTTGATGTTACACCGACTCGTCACGGTATTACCCGCGGACAGACTACTTATTTCTTTGATCCTTCAGGAAATCGCAATGAAGCATTTGCAAGCGGTTATATTACGTATCCTGATTTTCCTACGATTACATGGACGGAAGATAAAATTGGTCAAGGCATTTTTTATCATAGGAGAGAACTGACGGAGTCGTTTGCCAAAGCACTTACCTAATGAAGCGAGAAATTGGCGGATGGATCGATGGGTCAAATGTAGTCGCTGAGACGTGAAAATTCTAAATCCGGTGCCAAAATGTTTAAAAGCATCATAATGAATTATTTTGAAAGCGCTTTCTTTTTATCCAGAATACGATACTCTTTTTTCTATTTTTCTAATAGAGGGAAGGCAGGCTCTGAAGGGGGTCCCTTCCTTCCATGACGATTCCGGGAAAAGAAAACGGACCTTTGCCAAAATGAGAGGAGGAAAAGAAATGGTTGAAAAGAAAATATTCATAAAAGAGAAGCCGAATACTGCCGAATTGCTTGCAAGAGCGGAGGAGATTGGGCGTCTTGCAGAGCAAGAAGCAAAAGAAGCGGAGCAAAATGCCCGGTTTTCAGATCAGGTGCCAAAAGCGATTAAAGATGCTGATTTCCACAAACTTTTGCGTCCAAAGCGGTATGGAGGGCTACAAGTAGACTTGCGGACTTACGCAGAGATTGTCCGCACGGTCTCTCGGTACAGTGTCGCTGCTGGTTGGTTGACATATTTTTACTCCATGCATGAAGTATGGGTTGCTTATCTTCCTCCTGAAGGCAGGAATGAAATATTTGAACAAGGCGGGTTGTTAGCGGACGTCGTTGCACCTGTGGGACGTGTAAAGAAGGATGGTGACGGTTATAGGCTTTACGGTCAGTGGAACTTTTGCAGTGGTGTTTTGCATAGCGATTGGATTGGGCTTGGAGCCATGATGGAGCTGCCTGACAGTGAAAGTCCTGAGTACTGCTTGTTGGTTGTTCCTAAGTCTGATGTAAAAATAGTGGAAAATTGGGATACTATTGGTCTGCGCGGTTCAGGAAGCAATGGTGTATTGGTTGAAGGAGCTTATGAGCCATTGCACCACATCATGCCAGCCGGTCGAGTGATGGCGACGGGGAAACCAGCGGGAGGGGATTATGATGCGGATGATCCGGTGTATCGCATGCCGTTTATGCCTCTTTTTTACTAGGCTTTCCTTTAGTTTCCTGGGGTGGTGCTGAACGAATGATTTCTCTCTTCCAAGAGCGTACCGAAAAACGTATTCGGGTTTATAAAGCGGGTGCGAAGGAAAAGGAATCCGCCGGAAGCCAACGATTATTGGCAGAGTTGAAAACAGAGTTAAATACGATCGAAGGCACTGTGGAACATTATATTCGCAAGCTAGATGCTTGTATTAAAGAGGGAAAGGCTGTGATATGCGATGAGGAGCGCGAGCAGTTATACGCATGGCGTGGTTATGTCTCGAGAACGTCGGTGGATATCGCCGTTAGAACGCTGTTGACTCTTGGAGGAAATGCCATCTTTAAAGGAGATCCGGTAGAGTTGTTCACAAGGGATTTAATGGCGGTGGCTGCGCATCCAAATTCTTTGTGGGAAGATGCTATGGCTGCGTATGGCAGGACATTATTTGGTCTTCCGGGCGATCCTGTATGGTAAGAGAGAGGCGGAAGCGGGAGAAGTTGTTATTCCTTTTGGAAGCATCCGTTCTAAGTGTATTTGCAAATAAAGAAAAATCCGTTTTCCTTTTCACCACAAATTCTACGGCATATTTAAAAGATCATTCATCATATGTGGAATAATTAGTAGGATGAAGCGAGTTGGTAGCACGTGAGATTTTGAAACAGGGGGATGAACCATGTTTACTATAAAAGTCTTGGATGGCATTGAAGAACACATTGGTTTGCCATGCCAAGAGAATGAAAGTCTTTTGGATGCTGTCAATAAGCGGGAAAAGAAAATTCCTTATGCCTGCAAAGGCGGAGGATGCGGCTTGTGTAAAATTAAAGTGGAAGAAGGGGAATTTAAAAGAGGGCGCAGTTCTAAAACGGTCTTGCCTGATCATGAGCGAGTAATGAATTATACGTTGGCGTGCAAGACTTATCCGATTTCTGATATGAAGATCCTCATCGATTTATCAAAACTCACTCATTCTTCTTAGGTGGTGAAAACATGAAAGCGGACGAATTGGACTTAACACAAATCTATAAAATTTCTACGCTTCACAATCAAGACGATCCACAAGAACGAATGGTGACAATTCCAACAGCCGCCATAGGGATGCTGCGCCATGAGCTTATTAAGACATTAGGGCTCGAACGGACGAAGGGATTCTTGCTGCGTCACGGCTGGCATTGCGGGGTGAAGGATGCACAGAAAGCATTGGAAATGGATTGGGATAATAAAAAGGAACTTTTATATGTCGGTCCAAAAATGCATACGCTGCACGGTTATTTGGAAGAAGCGGAGCTGCTCGTTGCCGAAGCAGATTTTTCGAATGGATGGATGCACCATGAAGCGATCTGGAAAAATTCTTATGAGGCTGAAGAACATTTGAAAAAGTTTGGTCCAAGCAACGATCCTGTTTGTCACACGTTAGTCGGCTATGCAAGCGGGTATCTGTCCACCATTCTCGGGAAAAAAGTCATCGCCAAAGAGATTGAGTGTAAAGCGATGGGACACAAACATTGTCATGCAGTATGCCGGACTGTGGAAGAATGGAATGGCGAAATAGATAACGAATTGAAATTTTATGAGGCTGATAATATTATTGGTGAGCTGGATCAAACATTTGAAAAACTAAAAATAGAAAGAGATAATTTCAGCAGAGCTTATGTGGTCCATCAAAAACTGATGGAAGAAGTATTGAAGGAACATGATTTGTCTTCCATAGCCAAAGTTCTTCATCAAATTTCCAAATTGCCGGTTTTCATTGAAGACGTGAATGTACAACTGATTGCTGCATCAGGTATTCCGGAGCAAGAAGCTTCTCTCTTCTCTGAAAAACTAAAGAAGTGCTTTCATAAGAATAGACAAAAATATTCAGATAGTTTAAAATATTCAAAACAAACTTTGTTTTTAAATTGTTCTCCGGAGCATAAAAGGATGATTACACCGATTTACCTGCATCGAAAAATTGTCGGCTATTGTTCTTTTCTTTACCGCGAAACGGTGCCGCAGGAAGTCGATAAGTTAATTTTAGAACATGGAGCACTGGCTTGTTCGCTTTATTTATTGAATGAACGTACTCGTTTTAATACCGAACAACGAATTAAAGGTCATTTTTTAGAAGATATTTTATCCAATCGGATGACATTGGAAGAATTGACCGAACGGGCTTATTATTTAGGATTTCAATTAAAAGATCCATACTTTTTGATTGCCGTTCACAGTTTGCTTCAAAAGCCATCCGTTAAAGAAGAACTGGAATTTAACGATGAATTGATTAATGAGCTTTCGGCATTTATGAAAGATCAAAGAATCAATGCCTTGTTTGGCCAAAAATCAGGTAAAGTCATTATTCTTTTATCGGAATGTCTATTATTAAAAAACAAAATGAAAAAGGAAATATTTTGTCAAACATTAATGGACCATTGCCAGAAAAAATTTCCTTCCCGTTTATTTAAATTAGGCATCAGTTCGACTTCCCTGTCAATTGAAGAGGCCCCACAATTATATGAAGAATGTCTCTCGGCGCTGAGGGCTGCGAACCTTCATCAAAAAATCATTTTCTTTGACTCCTTGGGAATTGAAGGAGTCATGTTTCAAATGAAAAATATGAACCCTATTCAAAAATTCATTCATAAAATGCTGGGAAAGTTATTGGAACAAGATAAAAGCAGGAATATGGAATTAACGAAAACGCTTTACTATTACTTAAGCAACGGCTGTAGTGTGCACAAAACCGCCCGGGCGATGAATTTTTCCATTAGTGGTTTACGTTATCGACTGCAAAAAATCACCGATATTTTACAAACCGATATCAACGTCCCAAGCGTCGGTTATCAATTGTATGTATCTCTTCAGTTTTTAATTTATTGGGGAGAACTTGACATCGATTTAAATGCTCAATCGGAGGAAGAGAAAACGATCGGCGATTGAAACGGATGATAAAAAGATGCGACAATCATTGAATGAGAACTCTGAAGGAACAGTAAACATTAATACCGTTAAAAGAGCTGTCCACTAGATGATTTCCGTGACTCTCAATATCTTCAAGAATATCATTCTTGTTTCCTGATGATTGCGATTCCCTTGAAAAAACGCAAAGAATTCCGTCGACAACACTTTTGTTTCTGTTTCCACGACTGACATCCATATGCGATTATTCTTTTAATCTATTCCATTGTAGGAGGTAAATTTGAATGAGCAGCACCTATGTCTATAAAACGCTTCTCCCTTCTGTCATAGAGGATGGAAAGAAATATCCAGTTGTTTTTGCACTGCACGGTATAGGATATAACGAACAGCACATGCTCGCGTTAGTGGAAGAACTAAAAGAAGAATTTATTTTGATAGGCATTCGGGGCGATCTCCCTTATGAAGAAGGATATGCTTACTATTATTTAAAAGAATACGGAAATCCAGAACGTAAGTTATTCGATGATAGTATAGACAAACTTAAAGAGTTTATTGAATATACGTTCCAACAGTATCCAATAGATTCTGACAGAGTCTATTTTATCGGTTTCAGTCAAGGAGCTATTCTAAGCATGACTCTTGCGTTGGCACTGGGGGATGCTGTGAAAGGAATGGTCGCCATGAACGGATATATACCATCCTTTGTAAAGGAAGAATATCCAATAAAGTCTATCTCTCATTTATCCGTGTTTCTAACTCAAGGAGAATCGGATTCTATCTTTCCATTACAAGTGGGGCAAGAAAACTATGATTATTTGCGTAAACATGCAGGATCTGTAAAATATACGATTTATCCATCTGGACACGAAATCACTCAAGACAACCAGCGAGACATAGTGGCATGGCTGCGTTACGATTGTTTCAATGCCCGTCGAAATCACAAATCCAGCAGCATTGCCTCAAATGATCGTTGAATTTTTATCTATTTGAAGATTTCATCGACTAACGAAATGGAGGAAATTCTATTATGATGGATAAGGGAAAATATGTGGACGTTCAAGGAATTCAAACTCATTATCACGAAGAAGGAAAGGGAGAACCGCTTCTTCTTATACATGGCTCTGGCCCCGGGGTCTCTGCTTGGGCGAATTGGCGGTTAGTATTTCCTATTCTGTCCCGGCATTATCATTTGTACGCTCCTGATGTCGTGGGATTCGGATACACAGAAAGGCCGGAAAATATTCAATATTCTGTGGATTTGTGGGTCGAACACATGATTGCTTTTATCGAAACGATGAATCTTCGCAACGTGTCGATTATCGGTAATTCCATGGGCGGTGCTTTAGCGCTGCATGTTGCCAATCGACGTCCCGATCTTGTCAAAAAAATCATTTTGATGGGGAGCGCCGGCATTGAATTTCCGATCACGGCGGAATTGGATGCCGTGTGGGGTTATACGCCAAGCATAGAAAACATGAAAAAGCTCATTTCGATCTTTTCCAATGATCAAAGCATGGCAGAAAATGATAATTTAGTAAAAATGCGCTATGAATCCAGTATAGAACCTGGGTTCCAAGAAGCGTTCTCTGCTATGTTTCCGGCACCTCGGCAAAGACATGTGAATGCTTTAGCCCTTACGGAAAATCAATTAAGAAATATAGAAATTCCGATTTTACTGATTCACGGAAGAGAAGATCGGGTCATCCCATTAGAAAAGACAAGCTGGAAATTATCCCAAATTATTCCGAATGCGGAACTCCATGTTTTTCCCAATTGCGGACATTGGGTGCAAATCGAGAAAACCGAACCTTTTATAGGTCAGGTGATAGAATTTTTAAAAAAATAAACGGATTTCAATTTGATTTGCCATAGGAGAATGAGCCTATTATCAGTGAAGGAATAGGACAAGATGAAAACCTTTGCAATACTAAACAAAAATACAAATATAAGAAATGTATTTTTCACCCCCTGATGAACAGGGGGTTTTTACGGATGAAACGATTTTGTATGCAATTTTTGACAAAGAAACAGACATCCAAAGTGAATGAAATTATCATGGAAAGGCTGGCAAACAGTTTATTTTGAATATTGACACGAAACCAAATGGTTTCATATAATATAAAACGAAACCATTTGGTTTCATAATAAAAAGGAGTGATTGAATAAAAGAATAGTTATTTAGAAAGCAACGTTTATAAGAAGGACAAGTCTTCGTTTCTCTATTGATAAGTTCAGCTCAAAAAAAGGATGAAAGAATATTGAAACGGGGGGCAACTGAAATAAGGATAAGGATCTTTTATTGAAAAAGAATAGTAACTGAGTATTGTGCTGAGATGGTAGGCCGCAAAGTAGTCAATAAAGAGATGTAGTCTGCAAAGATAATGCTACTACATACAGAAAATTTTTTGGGAGGGTATAGCATTGACAACGGAAAAAAATATTTCTGACATTTGTCATACTTATGTATTTAACGCACCGATTCAAAAAGTTTGGGAGGCTGTCTCGACTTCGGAAGGTCTTGCTGCATGGTTTATGCCAAATGATTTTCAGCCTATAGTAGGCCATGAATTTCACTTAAATGCAGGCCCTTATGGCATGTCTCCTTGTAAAGTGGTGGAAATAGATCCCCCTCATCGTCTGTCCTTTCGTTGGGGGAAAGATTGGACCCTTACATTCGAATTAAAAGAGCTTGACGGCAAGACGGAGTTTACGCTCATCCATTCTGGTTGGGACGCAAACAAAGTGACGGAATTCGGAGAATCTCATACGGTCGTACGGGATCGGATGGATCAGGGATGGTCTCGACTTGGAAAATCTCTTGGAGCGTATGTCGAAGCTTGAAATGGCCGCTTTATCATCGAAACATGACGTCTTTCAAGCCATCGCTGATCCTACTCGTCGCAAGTTGTTAAAATTGCTGGCTGAAAAGGAGATGCCTGTTACCGTAATAAGTGGACATTTTCCAATAAGTCGGACAGCTGTTTCTAAACATTTGCGCATTTTGGCAGATGCAGGTCTTGTCAAAGAGAGAAAAGTTGGGCGAGAGACGCGCTATCGACTGGAACCTGCACCACTGCTTGAATTGAAACAGTGGCTGACCTTTTATGAACGATTTTGGGAAAATAAAATGGCAATGCTTCAACATTACGTTGAAAACGGCGAGGCAAGTGATTTGAAACTTGTTGAATCCAAACATGATGGAGAAGAATTTAAAGAGTAGAAAAAATAGAAATCATGAAATGAATGTTTGATCAAAAAAATGGAAGGCTGACTTAAACATTGCTTTAGCGATGTTTAAGTCAGCCTTCTTTGCATTTAGTGGATGGAATTGTTCATTTATAAGTTTTTTTAAATTCATTTAAAAATGAAAGTCCTTATTTTTAAGCTACTAGTTATTTTGAATCTGTCCTTTATTCGAACGCAACACTTCATTTGAGGTGTTGCGCTTTCTTGTGCGCCCGGCATGGGTGTAATCTATAGGGTGAAAGTCCCGAGCTGCGAAGGCAGAAGTAGCAGTTAGCTTAACGCAAGGGTGTCCGTGGTGACGCGGAATCTGAAGGAAGCGAGCGGCAAACTTCCGGTCTGAGGAACACGAACTTCATATGAGGCTAGGTATCACTGGGTGAGTTTGCAAGACAAAACAAAGCCCTTTCTGCCGAAGGTGATACAGAGTAAATGAAGCAGATGGATGGAAGGAAAGATTACACTCTTACCCGGGGAGGTCTGGCTGGCACGCCAAGTAACCTTGGTAACCTATCTAGTGATAGATAGCTGAACAGTCAGAAGTCAGCAGAGGTCATAGTATTAGTTGGTCTAGAACAACTAAGAAGGACCGAACAATTAAGAGAGAATAGCCCTTGGCATTCAGTGAGTCATGATGAACACAGAAAACGTAGTACCTCACTTGAGGGAGGAAGCGGTGAATCCCGTGGGAGACCTCTTGGAGGGTGGAGTGACCACTGGCATAAAGAGAACAGCTATTCACGGAAGTTATAAAGACTTGCGTCAATGATCTTAATTGAACCGCCGTATACGGAACCGTACGTACGGTGGTGTGAGAGGACGGGAGTTAATCGCTCCCTCCTACTCGATTTTTGTCTAGAAATTTCGGTGGGGAAAACTTTATTGGATTTCTATAACAATATTATGTAAACAAATTTCAACCATCCCATTATTGATTAAAAAAGGAGTTTAAATCCGTTATCGCAAATCCTTTCTTTCAGCATATTTATAAAACAATACGAAATCCTGTATGAGTCTAATATTGGAAAAAAATAAACCAATATCTATTCATTGCGCTTTGAAGTGGGAAGTGTTAACATGTTATTCGGATTTATTTTATAGGATATGGAGGAATTAGGATTGGGCAGAGAATTTAACGAGCTATTTGACGAATGGTCCCATTCTTATGATCAAACAGTGTCTGGTCAAGATGCTGAATATGTAGAAGTATTTTCTAAATATGATGAGATTCTTTCAACAGTTGCTGACAAAGCGAAAGGTATTGTTGTAGAATTTGGAGTTGGGACAGGAAATTTAACGACTAAATTGGTTCAAAAAGGTTTGCATGTAATTGGAATCGAACCATCTTCCAATATGAGGAAAATCGCTCGAAATAAGCTTCCAAATGTAAAAATTATAGATGGTGATTTCCTTGATTTTGATGTTACAGAGAAAATCGATACTTTTGTGAGCACGTATGCTTTCCACCACTTAACGGATGTTGAAAAAAGAAAAGCGATTGCCAAATTCAGACAAAGATTAAATCCGCTTGGCCGTGTTGTATTTGCTGATACCGTTTTTGCCACAGATGAGGGTAAGCAAGAAATGATACAGGAATCTTATAAAAAAGGTTTCAATCGTCTTGCTGAAGATTTGCAGCGTGAATATTATACGACCATTCCTGTACTTACGAATTTATTTGAGGAAAATGGTTTTAACGTTTCATTTACGCAATTAAATCGCTTTGTGTGGCTAATGGATGCAAAATTAAAAGGAGATGATAAACATGACGGAACAAAAGAAAATGAACGTTGAAAGTTTTAATTTAGATCATACAAAAGTGAAAGCCCCTTATGTTCGTTTGGCAGGTATTAAAGAGGGGATTCATGGAGATGTCATTCGCAAATACGATATTCGTTTTTGCCAACCGAACAAAGAACACATGGATATGCCAGGACTTCATTCTTTGGAACATATGATGGCAGAATTCAGCCGCAACTATTCTGATAAAATAGTCGATATAAGTCCGATGGGATGCCAAACGGGTTTTTATTTTACTGTTATAAATCATGATGACTATGATGAAGTTCTTGATATCATTGAAAAAACACTTAAAGATGTTTTAAAAGCAACAGAAGTTCCGGCTTGCAATGAAGTTCAATGCGGCTGGGCAGCAAGCCATTCATTAGAAGGGGCAAAAGAAATTGCAAGAAAAATGTTAGCGAAACGTGATGAATGGAAACAAGTTTTTGCCTAA
The DNA here is from genome assembly GCF_038007225.1 of Bacillus sp. FSL W8-0102. NCBI lineage: Bacteria > Bacillati > Bacillota > Bacilli > Caryophanales > Bacillaceae > Bacillus > Bacillus sp. FSL W8-0102. The sequence continues at coordinate 2,048,703 of NZ_JBBOWT010000001.1, read as the reverse complement.
ATGGGGAATGAAAAATGAAATTCGCAAAAAATGTGTTTGAACTTATTGGGAATACACCGTTAGTTGAAATCACTTCTTATCCCTTGCCTGAAGGTGTACGCCTGTTTGCCAAACTTGAATATCTCAATCCAGGCGGAAGTGTAAAAGATCGTCTCGGGCAATATTTGTTGAAGCGTGCGTTCCAAGAAGGTAAACTAAAAAAAGGTTGGACCATTATTGAACCGACTGCTGGAAACACTGGAATTGGTCTCGCTCTCGCAGCTATTCAATTTGGTGTACAAGCAATATTTGTCGTACCTGAGAAATTCAGTATAGAAAAGCAAACATTGATGAGAGCTCTCGGAGCAAAAGTGATCAATACACCTACGTCTCTTGGAATAGAAGGGGCAATTGAGAAAGCGAAAGAATTGTTGGAAACAACGCCTAATTCTTTTTATCCGGGGCAGTTTCAAAATTTTTCCAATCCTGATACGTATTATGAAAGCCTCGGTCCTGAAATATACGATGCTTTAGACGGCCATGTTGATGTGTTTGTTGCGGGCGCCGGTTCAGGCGGCACTTTTATGGGAACGGCTCGTTATTTAAAAGAAAAAAATCCTCAAATAAAAACGGTGATTGTGGAGCCGGAGGGCTCGATACTAAATGGCGGAGAACCCGGAAGCCATCGTACGGAAGGAATCGGCATGGAATTTCTCCCGCCGTTTATCGATAAAAAGTACTTCGATGCCATTCATACGATTCCTGATGAGGACGCCTTTTTCCGTTTGGCCGAAGTAGCTCGGAAAGAAGGATTGCTTGTAGGAAGCTCTTCAGGTGCAGCGCTTGAAGCCAGTCTGAAAGAAGCGGAAATAGCGAAACCAGGGACCAATATTGTCACCATTTTTCCAGACAGCAGTGAGCGTTATTTAAGTAGTGGAATTTATTCATTTTCAAACAATGAATAAAAGATTTTCATTTATTTTCTTTTAAAGGAGTTTTAACATGCGTAAGAAAACAAAATTTATTCACGGTGGTATTAGTCGTGATCCGTATACTGGTGCGGTTTCGACGCCTATTTATCAAGTGAGCACATACAAACAAGATGGAGTAGGTAATTTTAAATATGAATACTCCAGAACGGGAAACCCGACTCGTGAAGCGTTGGAAAAATTAATTGCCGATATTGAAGAAGGAACGTATGGATTTGCGTTCAGTTCTGGAATGGCGGCCATTACCGCAGCCATTCAATTGTTTTCCGCCGGCGACCACGTCATTGCTACAGATGATGTGTACGGTGGAACGTTCCGCGTCATGACGAAAGTGTTAAATCGTTTCAACATCGATGTTACTTTTGTGGATACAAGTAATCTGGATGCAGTGAAAGAAGCGATTCAACCGAATACGAAAGCGATTTATGTAGAAACGCCAACCAATCCGCTTTTGAAAATCACCGATTTGAAAGCCATTAGTAAAATTGCGAAAGAACATCAATTAACGTTTATCGTAGACAATACATTCAGCACTCCTTATTGGCAAAATCCATTGACGCTTGGGGCTGATATCGTCGTTCACAGCGCAACCAAATATCTTGGAGGACATAGTGATGTCGTCGCCGGACTGATTGTTGTAAAAGATGAAAAACTGGCAGAAGATATTCATTTTATTCAGAATTCAACAGGTGGAATTCTTGGACCACAAGACAGCTGGCTTCTGATGCGCGGCATCAAAACATTAGGTGTCCGCATGGAGGAAATCGAACAGAACACCAAAAGAATCGTGGAATTTTTACAAAACCATCCACAAGTTGAAAAAGTGTACTATCCGGGTCTTGAAACCCATCCAGGACACGAAATTCACCGTTCACAATCTGCCGGATTTGGCGGAATGATTTCCTTTACTGTAGAATCTCAAGAAAAAGCGCTGGATGTATTGAAAAAGACACGCTACTTTACGTTGGCTGAAAGTCTTGGGGCAGTAGAAAGTTTAATTTCGATTCCTTCACTTATGACGCATGCCTCGATTCCACGCGAACGTCGCCTTGAACTCGGCATTGAAGATGGATTGATCCGCATTTCAGTCGGAATTGAAGACATCGAGGATTTGCTTGAAGATCTAGAAGCTGCATTACAATAAAGGTCTATGAGTTCCGTTAAAAAATTGAGGTTAATATCCCTTGCTTACTGGCAAGGGATATTTTCTTTCAAACGATTTTTTAGTGTTTTTTCCAAATGGAAATTTCGAATTCAGTTAAAATGAAAGTCGACACATGTAAATGCAATCTCGAAAGCTTATCCAATATACTAAGAAACGCTTTCTGCAATCGTCTCTTTGAAAAATCCGACCTACTTAACTTCAAGCAAATTCTAGATTTCTTCCCTCATCCTGAAACCTTCTTTTTTTATAAATAGATATAGGACGCGTTTCAATCCTCTAAACATTAGTTATCATTCTCTGTTTTCTAAAATTTTGGGTCAATCCGAGAATTCCTTCTATATTTTTTGAATTAGGCAGCACATTATACGAGAAGTAAGGGATAAATATGAAGGACAAGACGGAAGACAGAAAAAATTCATATTTTGTTTCACTATAAAATATAAATAATTACAAAAGTATGGATGCTCTCCTAATAAAAAACGAGTAGAATGCTTAGGAGAATAAAATCACTTTTTGATAATGAAGGCTTTGACATTTTCGGAGGTTTCATCAATTGACGGCCTGTTTTGAAAACGTTTCCTTATATCTATCTTGAAAGAAAGCACTGTACAACAATGACCGAAAAGACAAATGCCTGCGTGTACAGGAATGAATGTTTATTGCTCGAATGTCACACTGTTATAGCCTCTCATCCTGTGACCTATCTTCTGCCATTATTAAATGGGCTCATCCAAATCCATAGCGATTCAGAAGTATTTACTTTATTGCCAAAAATGTAGAGAAAATCAGAAATACACAAGTCTTTCATTATAAGGGGGAAATGATGATGAAAGCAGCGAAAATTATTCATCATAAAAAACCGTTGGAAATTCAAACTGTGTCGGATCCTAAACCAGGGCCAGAAGACGCGGTGATTAAAATCGAAGCGTGTGGAGTATGCCGCAGTGACTGGCATGCTTGGCAAGGCGATTGGTCGTGGATTGGTTTGTCTCCGGAATTACCCATTACTCCTGGGCATGAATTTGGAGGGATAGTGGAAGAAGTCGGGAAGGATGTGAAGTCATTTCGCCCGGGAGATCGTGTCACCGTTCCGTTCCATTCTGCCTGTGGGCGATGTGAATACTGCAAAAAAGGGGTGCCGAATTTATGCGAGGATCTTCAAATTTACGGATTGGTGTCTGGACTTGAAGGCGGATATGCGGAATATATTTTAATTCGCAACGCGGATTTTAACCTGATCAGGCTCCCTGACAATGTAGACAGTTTGACAGCGGCTGCAGTGGGCTGCCGTTACATGACAGGCTATCACGGTATCGTAAGAGGCAATGTCAAGCCTGGTGATTGGGTCGCTGTACATGGAGCAGGAGGGGTCGGACTTTCTGCCATTCAGGTGGCTAATGCTTTAGGGGCACAAGTCATTGCAGTCGATATTGATGATCAAAAACTTGAAATTGCTAAGCAGGAAGGCGCTGTTGTCACAGTCAATGCCAGAAAAGAAAACGTTTCTGAAGCAATAAAAGAAGTAACAAAAGGCGGTGCCCATGTCGGACTGGATGCTTTAGGGATTAAAGATACCGTGTTAAATTCGGTTTTGTCTCTTAGAAAAGGAGGAAGACATGTTCAAGTAGGGTTAACTACCTCAGAAGAAGGAGGTTTTGTTTCGCTTCCTGTTGACCTCATTACTGCAGCTGAAATTGAATTTGTCGGAAGCCTCGGAAATCCTCATCCAGACTACCGAGGATTACTGAGCTTGATTTCTTCCGGACGACTGAATCCGAAACGATTGATCGAACGGGAAGTCCACTTGAAAGAGGTAAACACGGTATTTGACAATATGACACAATATAAAACAAAAGGATTTAACGTCATCACTAGCTTTCGTTGATGAAAAAACCCTTCCGGATAGCGTTCCGGAAGGGTATTTAGATCGTGATGATCTTTTGCCAGTGTTCTATTGAGCTATAAAGCGACAGACTATATTAAATTGAATCCGTATCTGATCTTTTTACTATGACTTTTATTGCTGATCTGATTTCCAGTTGAATTAAAAAGGAATTTTGTTGAGGAATATCGAATCTGTCAAGCAGGAATTTGAATGGTTATAATGGAACATTTTGCACAAATGTTGTTGGATGAACCAGCATCAAATGATACAAAGGGGGTGTATTCCCGGCTGCTAAAATCGTCGTCGTGTACTTTTCGATGGAAGGAATAGTAAATGACAGATGTCATCAACAAACGACGAGCCTCGTTAGTACAAGGAAAATCCGACCTGATCCTAAAGCGGCGGCAGGCGATGTTTGCTGGTTCTATCGCCATATTCGAATTTTTACGATTTTAGCAGCTTGGAATGAAAAAATGGGTGAAAGGTTTAAAGGAAGAGTAGCTATTGTGACAGGGGGAAGCCGCGGAATTGGAAGAGCGATCGCTGAGCTCTTTGCCGAAGAAGGAGCAAAAGTAGCCATTATGGATTTGAATGAAGAAGCGTTAAGTCAAACGGCTGCTGAATTAAAAGCAAAAGGATTTGACATTTATACGAGAGTGGCAAATGTCACTGATGCATCGCAGGTGGAAGACTTTACGAAAAAAACAGTCGACACGTTTGGCTCGATTGATATTCTTGTCAATAACGCAGGAGTGATTCGGGATAACCTGCTTTTCAAAATGACAGACTCTGATTGGGAAACCGTGATGGATGTTCATTTAAAGGGATCCTTTCATTGCGCTCGTGCTGTTCAAAAATATATGGTAGAGAAACGATATGGTCGCATCATCAACATTTCGTCCACTTCGGCTCTCGGAAACCGAGGTCAGGCCAATTATGCCGCAGCAAAAGCGGGACTGCAAGGGTTTACAAAAACATTGGCTATTGAACTTGGAAAATTTGGGATTACGACTAATGCGGTAGCTCCTGGATTTATCGAAACAGATATGACAAAAGAGACAGCAAGACGACTTGGTTTATCATTTGAGGAATTTGTTCATCACAGCGTTTCACAAATACCGGTTGGAAGAAGCGGAAAGCCTTTCGACATTGCGCATGCTGTCGCTTTCTTTGCAGACGAGAATTCTTCCTTTATCAACGGCCAAGTTTTATATGTAGCGGGAGGTCCAAAAAATTGAGAGGAAGGAGCGACTTTAAATGTTTGCGGAACAAATCGGAAAATATTCTGAAAAGGTGAAGAATAAAATTGAAAGAAGCGTTGTCAAAAAATTTGCAGAAGCCATAGGCGATCCAAATCCAATCTATTGGGATGAGGAAACTGGAAAAAAATCTAGATATAAAAACAATATCGCTCCGCCAACGTTTCCAAAGGTCTTGGATTACGGTGTGGTGGACGGATTGAAACTTCCAAGCAAAGGGCTTATTCACGGAGAGCAGACTTTTCATTATGAGCGGCCTCTTTTTGTTGAAGAAGAAATTTATTGCTACTCGAAAGTGGAAAAGTACTATGAGAAAAAAGGAAGCAACGATCAGTTAGGATTTTTGGTTATAAAAGGCTACGGAGAAGAACCGTCCGGTGAAATCATTTTTACTACCACACAAACTATCATCATAACTGAAACAGTCAGAAAGGCGATGATCGAATGAAAGAGCTCATAAAATTGCAGGTGGGAGATTCACTGGAAGAGGTACAGCTTCCTCCCGTTACGCGGCTTGATTTAATTAAATATGCCGGGGCTTCCGGAGATTACAATCCTATTCATACCATTGATGAAGAAGCGAAAAAAGCCGGTTTGCCGGGAATTATCGCACACGGTATGTGGACAATGGGAAATCTCGCAAAGCTTTTTACTCCTTATTATGAAGATGGGTTTATACAAGATTATTCGGTCCGGTTTAAAAGAATGGTCTTTCTTAACGATATTATTACTTTAAAAGCTACTCTAAAAGAAAAAAATGAGAATCAACTGCGTTTTCATGTTCAAGCTATAAATCAAAACGGGCAGGAAGTGGTAAAAGGAGAAGTTGTATTTTCTCAGTATTAAACATACTAAAGGGCTGATATTTAAGAGTTTTTAAACTGCGAATAGGCCTCCCTTTTTACTGCGGTTCATTTTTGAGAGCCGAGAAGAATCGTGAAGAGAGATGCTGAAATGGGGGACAAGCAGAGAATTCATGATGTGATCTGAATTATACTTGCAACAAAAAATACGAATTTTCACATTATCATTTCTATTTTTATGTTAAAATGTTAGAAAATTTCATTTTAACAGATGATTAGCAGATAAATAGTGGAGGACGATCATGCTTAGACTTCCAATTGACGATCGAACTTATCTCAAATTACTCGAAGAACAGGATGCCGAACCATTATTTAACCTCACGGATTCTTGCAGAACATACCTTAGAGAATGGCTTCCTTGGGTTGACTCGACCAAAGCGGTAGAAGATACGATTTCTTTCATTGAGTCGTCAAAGAAAAAATTTGCTTCAAAAAATGGAATGGATGCAGGTATTTGGTACAACGGTCAGTTGGCGGGGATAATCGGATTACATTTTATTGATTGGACCAACAAGAAAACAAGCATAGGATATTGGTTAGGAGAACCATTTCAAGGCCGTGGTTTGATGACCAAAGCATGTATAGCCATGATCCATCATATTTTCAACGACTTACAATTAAACAGAGTAGAAATAAGATGTGCAGTTTTGAATTCCAAAAGTCGAGCCATCCCAGAAAGATTAGGTTTTTCTAAGGAAGGGACGATCAGGGAGGCTGAATGGCTTTATGACCATTTTGTAGACCACATCGTTTATAGCATGTTAGCCAGAGAATGGAAAACGCAAGAGAAAGATCCGTTTAAACAGTCGATTATCTAACTCTTGAAAAGTCTAAACTTTCCCGAAACTATCAATTGTGATGGGATCGATATTGATAATCTAAAGGATGAGAATTTTCTTACTGTGAATCCACAGTAACCTTGCTTAAAAATTTGGTTTCGCTTCTTAAGAAAGGTAGATTGTCGTGAAGATTAGAAAATTGAATTCAAACGAAGCCCCTCCAATGGATTTACTATTGTTAGCAGATCCTTCCAAAGAATTTGTCGAGGGATATCTAAAAAGAGGTCAATGCTTTGTAGCAGAAGATAATGGACAAATCATCGGAGTCTATATATTATTGCCTACAAGACTAGGAACAGTTGAGTTAGTCAATATGGCCGTTAAAAAAGAGAAACAAGGAATGGGATTGGAAAAGAGTTAGACCAGCATGCTGTACAACATGCGAAAAATCAAGGATATAAAACTATGGAAATAGGTACCGGAAATTCAAGTATAGCACCACTTATCCTTTGTCAAAAATGTGGCTTTAGAATAACAGGAATAGATAGGGATTTCTTCATTCGACATTATTCTGAGGAAATATTTGAAAACGGTATACAATGCAAAGATATGATACGTTTATCAAAAGATCTGTGATGTCTATGTGAGCTGTTAGGAAGATAATAAAGGTCAGCATAGCCTTTAATGAAAATCATAGCAACACAAAATGACCGTTAACGAGAGGAAACGGTTATTCCATAAAAATAGCTGCACTCTAGCAGCTATTTTCAACATGTTTGTTTTTTGGAAATAAAAGAACGGTAGGTTCGTGATATGAAAAAAGCAATGATGATCAAACGGTGACTGCTTGTCCAATACGAGTCGCTTCTGGTACTTCCACGAGACGACCGCTTTTCACGTCATAAATAAATCCGTAGATCGGAATGTAATTTGGCACGAGAGGGTGAGAACGAATGCGTTCAACATCGTCGATGACACTTTGTTTTAGATTACGGATCGGCAAAAATTCTATGTACTCGCCTTCTTTCGAACCGGGGCCTCTTCCTACATCTTTCCAATTTTGTCCGTCAAATTCAGCTGTTTCCAGGCTGTTGGAGAGCAATTGGCGGATCACGTCATTGGTAAATGTCTCCATCCCACAATCGGTATGATGAATCACGAACCATTCTCTTGTTCCTAACAGTTTATATGAGATAATGAGGGAACGAATGGCATCGTCACTTGCCCGACCTCCGGCATTTCGGATCACATGAGCATCACCCTCTGCTAGTCCTGCAAACTTAGCCGGATCAAGACGGGCGTCCATGCAAGTCAGAATGGCAAAACGACGCTTTGGCGGCAGCGGCAAATGGGCTTTATCGCCGAAATGAGCAGAGTATTCTTCGTTGGCGGCCAATACTTCATTTAAAATGTCACTCATTTTCCAACACCCTTTCTTTCGAAACTTCATAAATCATATCTGTTTACTATGATTATATCCAATCGCCGCGTGACCGTCAATTTATTTTTAGAATATTTAGATTTTTATTTTCGGTTTTCTATAAAAAGCGATCATTATTTTCAATAGAATCTATAAAGAGATTTATCCTTATTTTATGAACAGGAATTAGGATCCTTTTTGCGTAATAAAACAAATATAAACGATCTTTTTTGGAGGTGCTGAAGTGACAATTGGTCAAGAGTACTTAAAGGTTGTTCGTGAACGTTTTTTGGATATGAAGAAAACAGCAGAGAGAGCGATGGAACAATTGTCCGAAGATGAACTTTTTTACTGTTTTAACGAAGAATCCAATAGTATTGGCATGATTGTTAAACATATGAACGGCAACATGATTTCGCGCTGGACCGACTTTTTTGCTTCAGACGGAGAAAAACCAAATCGAAATCGCGATGATGAATTTACCAACGATCTAAAAAGCAGGGAAGAACTTCTTGATCACTGGGAAAAAGGATGGCAAATTTTTTTAAAAACTTTATATGAAATCGACGAAAAAGATCTTTTAAAAACCATCACGATCCGGAATGAGCCTCATACTGTCATCCAAGCTATCGAAAGGCAAATGTACCACTATTCTTATCACATCGGACAGATCGTCTATATTGCAAAACAAATAAAATCTACAGACTGGAAAACGTTAACGATACCAAGGAGGAAGCAGTAGAGTAGCACCATTTTTGGAATGAATGAAGCTGTTAAAATGATTTTTTAAACCAGATTACGATACTGGCTTTTAGGAATTTCTTTTAATGGGGCGAAAGGGGGACTCGATTTGAATTCAGGGAAATCATCTGAGTAACCGTTATGTATTTAGGGAAAATTGTGGAGGCATCGGTTGTTGATCATATTTACAAAGAACCACTTCATCCTTATACGCAAACCCTTGTTTCTTCTATACCTACAGTTTTGAAAGAAGAAAAGCGAAAACGAATTTTTTTAGAAGGGGAGATTCCAAATCCTTCGTCCACTATAAAAGGTTGCTCTTTTCAAAGCCGTTGCTCATTTGCGTATGATAGATGCAAAGTTGAACAGCCAAAGCTAATCAATCTTGATAATGAACGAATGGTTCGTTGTCATTTATATTCTTAAGAAGGTGTGTACAACATGACATTAACCATAACAGAAACCGATCGAGTCGCTTTTGTCATTCCGATAAAGAATTTCCCTCATTTTTTCGGGGCTGACTAGGGAGCTTCCGCTTTTTATCGCTAATAAAACTTGAAACGAATATATTTTTAGAAAATTTTAAAAATAAAATTGACATTTATGGATTTTGGGAGTAAATTTTATATAAAATTAAACCTATATATTTAGTTGGATAAGTAAAGTCTTTCATATTTTTCGTATTTGCCGATTAGTCAACTAAAGGCATCTTCTTCTTTCTAAGAAGCAAAGAAGATAGATGCCTTTTTTTGAAAATTTTTATCAAAATGAATTGGGAAGGGAGAAATGATGATGTCAAACGAAAGAAAGCTCCAGCCTGAAACATTAGCTGTGCATGCAGGGCAAGTTCCAGATCCTACTACTTTATCTAGGGCAGTACCGATTTATCAAACAAGCTCGTTTGTATTTAATGACAGTCAACATGCTGCCGACTTGTTTGGCTTAAAAGAAGAAGGTTTTGTCTACACAAGAATTATTAATCCTACGACTGATGTATTTGAAAAACGAATTGCTGCTCTTGAAGGCGGTGTGGGAGCGCTTGCTCTTGCATCTGGGCAAGCATCTGTCTTTTATTCCATCTTAAATATTGCGTCTGTCGGAGATGAAATTGTTTCTTCATCAAGTCTTTATGGGGGAACGTATAATTTGTTTTCTCATACACTGCCTAGCTTTGGAATTACCGTTAAATTTGTGGATCCTGCCGATCCGAAAAACTTTGAAAAAGCGATTACGAGCAAAACAAAAGCAGTGTTTGCCGAAACGATTGGCAATCCAAAAGGGGACGTATTGGATATCGAAGCCGTTGCGGAAATTGCCCATCATCATTCGATTCCACTCATTGTGGATAACACCATCCCCAGCCCATACTTGCTTCGTCCAATTGACTTTGGGGCAGATATTGTTGTGCATTCTGCCACAAAATTTATCGGAGGGCATGGAAATGCAATCGGCGGCGTTATTGTCGACAGCGGAAAGTTTGACTGGAAAAAGAGCGGAAAGTTCCCGGGATTAACCGATCCGGATCCAAGCTACCACGGCCTAATCTACACAGAAGAAGCCGGAGAAGCGGCCTATATTACAAAAGCACGCGTAAAACTGCTTAGAGATCTTGGTGCGCCTTTGTCGCCATTCAACTCATTCCTATTTTTGCAAGGACTTGAAACTTTACATTTGCGTTTAGAACGCCATAGCCAAAATGCTTTGGAGGTAGCGAAGTTTTTAGAAAAAGAAGAAGCTGTTAAATCAGTAAGTTATCCTGGGTTGGAAAGCCATCCTTCTTATGAATTAGCGAAAAAGTATTTGCCAAAAGGCCAAGGTGTCGTCTTAACATTTGAAATTAAAGGCGGCGTTGAAGCAGGGAAAAAATTGATTGATTCCGTTCAGCTATTTTCTCACTTAGCCAATATTGGTGATTCCAAATCTTTAATTATTCATCCGGCCAGCACAACGCATCAGCAATTAAGCAGCGAGGAACAATTAGATACCGGCGTTACACCTGGACTTATTCGTTTATCTGTAGGTACAGAGGCAATTGACGATATTCTGTATGATCTAAAGCAAGCCATTAAAGCCAGTCAAGAAGTAACTTCCTTTGTGAAGTAAACTCTTTTTTATCGAATCCCCCTCTTAGTTTAATATATTTGTTTTGAGCTCAATCAAATGACGATTGAGCTTTTTTTGGTGCGACGAGCATATCAATCCAATAGTCTGCCATGTGCCAAACCCTAGAATGGGATTGTTTTATCTGCAAGAAAAAGCCATTTAGATCAGTACTTCCAATGAATTAATAGATTTTTTCTATTAATTGTATAAATCTTTCTATCACCGGAAGTCTTGCCATTTCGCGATTTTTGGTGGTAGGATAAATCACAATAATAAAACCTATTATTTCTACCAATTAACTAAGAATAAACAAGGAGAAAGGTAGCGAAAATGAGAAAACTTTATTTATTGGTCTTATTCACGGTTTTATTTGCTATTTTAGTAGGTTGCGGCAAAAACGAAGCCCTTGTCAATGGAAAAGAATCAAAAGGTACAACTGAAAAGAAAACAGTAACATTAAAGATTGGAGCTTCATCGACACCACATGCGGAAATTCTTGAATTTATTAAACCAAAGCTAGAAAAAGAAGGTGTAAAGCTTGACATTAAAATCATTAACGATGGCATTCTGACAAATGAACAGACAGCAAATGGCGAGTTGGATGCAAACTATTTCCAGCATGCTCCATTTTTAAAACAGACAAACAAAGATAGCGGTTTAAATCTCGTGAAAGTTGTCGGTGTTCACATCGAGCCGTTTGGCGTTTATTCGAAAAAAATCAAATCGATTGACGAACTGCCAAAAGGGGCAAAGATAGCCATTCCAAAGGATCCTGTTAACTTCTCTCGCGCTTTGCAATTGTTTGCCGCCAACGGACTGATTGAATTAAATGAATCTTCAAATACAAACAAAGATTATACCGTGCAAGACATAAAGAAAAATGAGAAAAAACTTCAATTTATTCCAGTTGATGGTCCGCTTCTGGTGCGTTCACTGGACGATGTCGAGGCGGCCGCCATTAATACAAACTACGCTTTGGAGGCGGGGCTTAAACCAAAAAAAGATGCTCTGATCATAGAGGGAGATAAGTCCCCGTATGTCAACATTTTAGTAGCTCGTCCAGACAATAAGGATTCAGATGCGATTCAAAAACTTGCAAAAGCATTAACAAGTCCAGAAGTAAAGAAGTTTATTGAAGATAAATATGATGGAGCTGTTGTTCCGGCATTTTAAGGCAGGGGGAGTAAAGTGATTGAGTTTCGCAATATATCGAAAATTTTCAAAAATGAAAATCGAACGATCGAAGCGTTAAAAAATATCAATTTGACGATTAAGAAAGGGGACATTTTCGGCGTTATTGGCTTTAGTGGAGCGGGGAAAAGTACATTGATTCGAATGGTTAATTTGCTGGAAAAGCCCACCTCCGGACAAATTTTAGTCGATGGCCAAGATTTTTCGAAGTTATCAGAAAAAGAGTTGCGTCAAGCGAAAAAAAAGATCGGAATGATTTTTCAGCAATTTAATTTATTGGGGTCCAAAACCGTTTTTGACAATGTCGCAATGCCTCTTAAGCTTAGTAAAACACCTAAATCAGTGATTGCAAAGCGCGTTCATGAATTATTAAATTTTGTCGGTCTTTCTGATAAGGCGAACAGCTATCCGAATCAGTTATCAGGCGGTCAAAAGCAGCGTGTAGGCATCGCTCGTGCATTGGCTACAAATCCATCGATTCTCCTTTGTGATGAACCGACTTCGGCACTGGACCCGCAAACAACGACGTCGATTTTGCAGCTTTTAAAACGAGTAAATCAGAAATACAACGTGACGATTTTGATTATTACACACGAAATGGAAGTGATTAAGCAAATATGTGATCGTGTTGCCGTGATGCAAGACGGCGAGATCATCGAAGAAGGCACGATTTTAGATATTTTTTCCAACCCAAAAACCGAGACAGCACGCAATTTTGTTCATTCGGTTTTAAGAGACGAGATACCGCCTAGTATTTTTAATATGATTCAATCCAGCGATACATTTAGCAAAGTTTACAATATCGAATTTATTGGAGAAAGTTCCGGAAAGCCTATTTTATCGCAAGTGGCAAAATCATTCGCAGTGGATGTGAACATTTTGTTTGGCAGTATCAATGAGCTACAGGGAGTTCCATTTGGCAATTTGATCGTTGAGTTGCAGGGCGAAAAAGAAGAAATTTCTCGAGCCTATGATTTTATCGTTCAGCAAAAAGTGATAGTGAATGAGGTGATTCGCAATGGAAGTTAGTCCGGAGTTAATTTTACAGGCATGCTGGGAGACGTTGTACATGGTTAGCGTGTCGCTCGTATTTGGAGCATTAATTGGTTTGCCTCTTGGGATTTTATTAGTCGTCACTCGAAAAGGTCATATTTTAGAGAATACGTTTATATTTTCCGTTTTAAATCCGATTGTCAATATTTTACGGTCGATTCCGTTCATTATTTTGCTCGTTGCGATCATTCCGTTTACGAGATTTTTGGTCGGTACGGCGATTGGGACAACGGCAGCCATAGTTCCGCTTGTCCTTCATATCGGACCGTACATGTCGCGGCTGATTGAAAATTCTCTCCTGGAAGTGGATAAAGGAATTATTGAAAGCGCACAAGCGATGGGCGCCGCTCCATTGCAAATTATTTTCCGCTTTCTGTTGCCGGAGGCGCTTCCTTCTATTGTTTTAAGCATTACAACAGCCACGATTGGCCTCATCGGTGCTACGGCGATGGCAGGAGCAGTGGGCGGCGGCGGTTTAGGTGACTTGGCGATTACCTATGGTTATCAGCGCTTCAGCACAATCACCATTGTGGTCACGGTTGTGATACTGGTTTTGCTTGTGCAGATCATACAATCACTGGGGAATTTTATCGAGCGAAAAATGAGAAAGATGTAGTCAGTATGTAAATAAGAGAGAAGGAGGAAAGATGGTGAAAAAAGCCTTTATTTCGATTCTTGTTTTTATTTTGTTCCTTAGTTTGGGAGGGTGCGGAAAAACAACGGTAAGTGAAACGAAAGACAAAAAAATTAAGGTTGGTATTCGCAGTTCTGAATTACGTACGTGGGAATTCATAAAAAAGAAAGCGAAAAAGGAAGGGTTGGATCTTGAATTGGTTAATTTTAACGCCTCTGTTGACCCCAATCAGGCTTTAGCTGAAGGTGATATTGATGTCAATGCGTTTCAGCATATTGCCTATTTAACGAGCTTTAATGAAAAAAACGGTACAGATATTGTCCCGATCGGAACGACGATTATTGCACCGTTAGGTCTTTATTCAAAGAAATACGAATCTCTTGATGAGCTGCCCAAAAAGGCCAAAATCGCAGTGCCAAATGATGCATCGAACTGGGGGCGTGCCTTGTTATTATTGCAAGAAGCAAAGCTGATCAAAGTAGAGGACAATTTTGATGGAAATGGCGGAGTGGACAAAATCAAAGAAAATCCAAAAAACATTAAGATTATTCCCGTTGATGGGGCAAATACTCCGCGAGTCATGGATGACGTTGATGCATCTATTATTAACAACGGTGTAGCGGTAGAAGCAGGATTGTATTTGAAAGATGCGCTCATTCATGAAAGCAAAACGGCTAAGCCTTATATCAACGTGATTGCGGCGCGGAAAGAAGACGCCAACCGCCCTGAGTTAAAGAAACTAGTCAAAATTTATCAAACAGATGAAGTGGCGAATTTCATTAAGAAAACTTATAAAGGCAACTACATTCCAACGTTTATTTCGTTAAAAGAATTAAAAACATTTAAAGACGCTTACAAAAACTAAAAGGAATTTCATAACTTTGGGGGAGATAAAATTGGCAAAGAAAAAGCAGATTAAATTGGCTGCTTATTTACTGTAGATGAGCAAATTCGCTAACATAAATTTACAACCAAACAAAAAAGAAGACATGAACCCGATTCCTTGGTTAGAATAGATGTGCCACAACTACTCACAAGGGGGTTCATGTCTCATGAATAGATTAGCACATCACCTAGGAATCCACAAGTTTTTGACGATGTTGGGGTTGGCACTTTATTTCTCAAAACCTGTCATGAAGCATCTCGTTCATATCGTGGATGCGATGATTACAAAGGGCTTTTCGGGAACACTGACCGATCTACATCACGGGAGTTTTCATCCGAACCATCGCACGACACTCAGCCATTTTTTCACGAAAAGCCCATGGGAAGAAGAGACGTTGCTTCGCAAACTCCAGCAGTGGGTGCTTCATCGTGTCGAACGCAGCTCGAAACGAGAGAATCAACCCATTTTTGTTTCGATCGATGATACGATTTGCCAAAAAACGAAGCCCTCGTCACGGGCAACACACGCCATTCAAGGGTGTGATTGGCACTATTCTCACGCAGAGAAAAAGTCGATCTGGGGACATTCTCTCGTTTGGCTCATGGTTCATACGATGACCCAAGCGTTTCCTTTTGCCTTTCGCCTCTACGACAAGACGGCGGGGAAAAGCAAAGGGGAACTCGCGATCGAGATGCTTTCTTCGTTGGATGTGAGTCGACCCGTTTATGTGCTCATGGACTCTTGGTATCCATCGAAAACCCTCGTGGGAGCCTGCTTGAAAAAAGGGTTCCACGTCATCGCGATGCTCAAGACGAATCGGATTCTCTATCCAAAAGGGACGGCCATTCAAGCAAAGGAATTTGCCAAATCTATGGAGCCACGGGATACCCGCCTCGTCACGGTGGGAAAAGAGCGTTATCGGGTGTATCGCTACGAAGGTGCTCTGAACGGTCTCAAGGATGCCGTGGTGCTGCTCGCATGGAAAGCCGATCAGCCGATGACACCGAAACATCTTCATTGCGTCTTGAGCACCGATCGCGAGCTAAGCGATGAAGACATCTTGTGCTACTATGCCGAGCGTTGGTCGATCGAATGTTTTTTCCGTCAAGCGAAAGACCAGCTGAAACTCGATGGATACCGCGTTCGCGGGCGTCGGGCGGTGAAACGGTATTGGATCTTGGTGCAACTTGCGTATGTGTACAGCATGTTCGAGTCGAACAGTGATGTTTCGGATGGGCTCGATCTCCTGCGCAAGAGAAAAGGACATAGCCTCGTGGAGTTCATTTATCGTGCAGCAAAACAAAATATTCCCATTGATGCCGTGAAAAAACAGCTCCACGTGGCATAAGGGGTACCCCGTTTGTCTCTTTTTCGTATGGTAATCATTGTTAATAAAAATGCTCATCTACAGTAATATTTTAGGAGGGGTTATATGTTTAAGTTTAAAAAACTAGCAACTTCTATTCTATCACTAGGGATAGTATTTGCCGGGACAAGCAATGTATTTGCTGCTGAAACAAACAGTAAAGAACCTACTATTAATTGGGATAATGTTTGGGAATCAGTTGATTCTGGAACTCAACTTCCCAGTACTACTAATTTCGGTTCACAAAGTCCTGTTGATGGAGAGATATCCCTAATGGCATGGGGGGATTTGGCTAGTGGGTCAACTGCACTTTCCCTTGATTCAGGAAAGGTTAAAAGTACTGGAAAAACTAAAGGTAAAGTATTAACTACAGTTACTAGCGCTACTACATCTCTTCGATTAAGTGGTATGGGCTATATTACAGGTCCGAAAGAGACAGCTATAGCAAAATTTACTGCAACATCAGTAGTTTCAACGAATAACCCATCTGGCACCCAAACATTTGAAGGTCTAACTATACATACTGCGACAGATTCGGGTGTACTATACGAAGCACGAACGTACGACTCTAAATCTTATTAACTCAACTTTCGCACACAGAAATATTTAAGCATTGCTTGATATAATTAGGTATAGTGGCCAACCATTTATTCATTTGATTTTTAAAGATGTCCATGTTCAAAGAAACCTCGGCTTCCGCCAAAGTTTGGAAAAGGTCAATAAGTGATTGAAGGGCAGTAATAAAATCTATGTCTTTTACATCTTCGCAAAGGATGTAAAAAAGGTTGCCAATCGTCTTAGGATCCTCCTCTTTTCGCATTTGCCAAGCAATGAGAATATATCGTGTAAAAACAATGGTTGTATGGCTAATTAACATGTCGTAGGAACGTCCTTGGAATTCTTTCTCTAAATTTAAAAGGGATTTATTGCATTTGAAGAAGACTTCAATGTCCCAACGCATGCCGTAAATACGAATGATCTCTTCATTTTCTAATGTTGTATCTGTGCTGAGAATGGCAAGCCATTCGCTCCGTTTATTACGGTTTCGTACAAATAGAATTTTTACTGGAATTCCATTGTCTAAAGTAGCATAAACGGATCCGCGAATGTCTTTTTTACCCATGTGAGGTTTTGCCAATTTGTAAAGTTGATTCAGTGTGAAACGTTCACCATTGTAAACGTATCGCTGCTTTAATTGCTTCACCAAGCCAATGACAAATAACCCTTTGTTCGTAATCTTCTCAATTAAAGGCGCTTGTGTAAACCAGGAATCCATGAGAACATAGTCAGCTATAATCCCTTTTTCAAGCGCATGATCAAGTAAAGCTGAAGCCACGTCCGGTTTTGATTTCAGAGCTTCCTGGCGACGCTTATAGCCAGATGTTCGTTTATCAATATTGGTATTGATTTCTTGCAGGCGATTTTCCTTTTTCGGTGAACTTAGAAGAGCAAAATCAACGGGAATAAAAGTAAAACTATCGGTCCAGCCAAGGGTAAGCATTTGAAACCCTTTCAAGTACTGATGGGTAGAGTGATCAAAAACCTTAGCCAACAGTTCAACCGACTTACTACGGTTTCTTGAAAAGACAGAATCATCAATCACAAAAGCTGTGACACGATCTTTTGAAGTTAATGGTTGAAGCAGACGGATCATTTCACTGCTTAATGAAAGCAGAAACTTTCTCCAATGATAGGTTGGTGTATTTAAAAAGCGATAGACTGTATCCTTTCCGGGCAGATCCTGAGATCGTTTACTCATAAAAGCACGAAACCAGTTCTTATATTGGAAGACTAAAAGAAAAATCCGTTTGAAAACAGTAAGACAAGAATACCCGGAAAGTTTCGTAATATTCGCTTTTCTTAAATGATATCCAATATTTAATTCGGAGAATCCTTGTTTAATTTCTTTTGGTAATTGCGCAAAGTAGTCTTTATTCGTTATCATAGTGGTGACACCTTTCTTTTGGATTTGGTTTCGTCACCAATATTTTACCAAAAGAATAGGTGTCTTTCTTTATGTTTTAAAAAATGTCAAATGATAATTTTGTACTTCCCAAAACCATTTACATCAAGCATTTAAACAAGATTTTGGACTGCGAAAGCTGAGTTATTAAGAATAAAATAAGGGCTATGTAAGTTGCATTTACATAGCCCTTATCATCAATTAAACATCGTTTTGAATTTAAGGAGTAATTATAAGGTGAGAACTAAATTTTTTTATTTGACTATATTAATCTTTACTTTATTTATAATAAGCAGTTGTTCTAATAATAGTACTAAAGGTTCCTCTGATATACAAATAAGTAATGAGTTTAAATTATTACTGTAGTTGAGCAATTTTAATTACAATAATTACCATGTAAAAGAGACAAACAGGGTACCCCTTATGCCACGTGGAGCTGTTTTTTCACGGTATCAATGGGAATATTTTGTTTCGCTGCACGGTAAATGAACTCCACGAGGCTATGTCCTTTTCTCTTGCGCAGAAGATCGAGCCCATCAGAAAAATCGCTGTTCGACTCGAACATGCTGTACACGTAAGCAAGCTGCACCAAGATCCAGTAGCGTTTCACCGCCCGACGTCCGCGAACGCGGTATCCATCGAGTTTCAGCTGGTCTTTCGCTTGACGGAAAAAACATTCGATCGACCAACGCTGGGCATAGTAGCGCAAGATCTCTTCATCGCTTAGATCCCGGTCGGTGCTCAAGACGCAGTGAAGATGTTCCGATGTCATCGGCTGATCGGCTTTCCAAGCGAGCAGCACCACGGCATCATCGAGACCTTTGAGAGAGCCTTCGTAGCGATAAACCCGATAACGCTCTTCTCCCACCGTGACGAGGTGAGTGTCTTTCGGTTCGATGTAGCGGGCAAACTCCCTCACCTGAACCGCAATGCCTTTTGGATAAAGAAGCCGATTGGCCTTGAGCATTGCGATTACGTGGAATCCCTTTTTCAGACAAGCTTCCACGAGCGTTTGCGATGGATACCAAGAGTCCATCAGCACATAAACAGGACGGTGTACATCCAAAGAAGAAAGCATCTCGATCGCGAGTTCCCCCTTGCTTTTCCCAGCCGCCTTGTCGTAGAGGCGGAACGCAAAGGGAAAAGCCTGGGTCATCGTATGAACCATGAGCCAAACGAGAGAATGTCCCCAGATCGACTTTTTCTCTGTGTGAGAATAGTGCCAATCACACCCTTGAATGGCGTGCGTTGCCTGTGACGAAGGCTTGGTTTTTTGGCAAATCGTATCATCGATCGAAACAAAAAGGGGTTGATTCTCCTGTTTGGCGATGCGTTCGACACGACGAAGCATCCACTGTTGAAGTTTGCGAAGCAGCGTCTCTTCATCCCAAGGGCTTTTCGTGAAAAAATGGCTGAGTGTCGTGCGGTGGTTCGGATGAAAGCTCCAATGATGAAGATCGGTCAATGTTCCCGCAAATCCTTTGGTGGTCAGCGCATCCACGATATGAACGAGATGCTTCATGACAGGTTTTGAAAAATAAAGTGCCAACCCCAACATCGTGAAAAACTTGTGGATTCCTTGATGATGTGCTAATCTATTCATGAGACATGAACCTCCTTGTGAATAGTTTTGGTGACACATCTATTCTAATCAAGGAATCGGGTTCATGTCTCTTTTTTTGTTTGGTTGTAAATTTATGTTAGCGAATTTGCTCATCTATAGTTATTAGATGCATCAGAAGATGTCTTAGATGATTCAGAAAAGTATTCCCAAGTAAAAGCTTTTATTCCGAATGAAAATAATATCGAATATCTAAATATAAAAGGTGATAAATACTCATATATTAAAATAAAAAACACTGAGTCAGTTATTAAAGGAAAAATTATTTTAGAAAATAATACTGATAGTAATATGAAGATTAAAAGTTTTTTCATACAAGGGAATAAAATTGCAAAAGTAAAAACTAGTAAATCTAAAGAGTGGAAATCCTCTGTTTTATATGATGTTGAGCCTAAATCATCAGTAGAAATTAGTATTGATATTCAATGGGATAAAGAAGGAGAAAAAGAAATAACATTTTTTCCGTTAGATTATACAAGCCCTAATGATCGATATAATGGCGGGAACTTAAGTACTGTTCGATATTTTGTTTTAGACGATGATATTAATATAAATAAGGATATGTTGGCTAAACAATCTTTTCAATTAGAAACTGAAATCAATGAAGTTCAGAACTTTGAAACATCGAATTTGGAGAAAAATGCATATTCTAATTCTTGTTTGGCTTATTATATCTTTTTTAATTTTTGTTATACTGTTTTCGACAACATCTTTTATACAAAATCATTTATGGACAATTTATATAATAATCTACTATTTCCTTTTCTTTATAAATCTTCTTGTTTTATCCATTGTTAATAACTTAATTTCAAAGAATATTGTTATTAAGAAAAAATTAACATTAACATGGATTATTTCTACACTTATAATAATATTAATTTTATTTTTTGTTCCTAATTTTTAATGTTTTGTAGGTCACAGAGATACTATATAATAATGTTTTATTAAGAAGGGGGTCTTAGAAAAGTCCCCTTTTTAGTTTCATCACAATTTCGGTACAACTTATTTAATTATATGGTTTACTTTACAGGGAAGATATAAGTAAGTTGAATAAAAGATAGAGAATTAAGTTCGAAGGGAAAGGATGTCATATTCAAAAACACCGAAAACTCAGTAATAGCAAAGGTTTTGATGTTATCACAAAATGAATTATAGAAATTAATTGCTGCATCCGAAGAAAAAACTGGTACAAAAAAATTTAATAAAAATAGCATGACCTCTTCATATATATTCTTTAAAATTAATTGTGAATCGTTACTATGTTTACCGCCCCAGAAGAACTTTTCTTCCCTTTTTTGTCAATCGCGTTCCAGGAACTATCACCAGCCATCTTCCAAAAAACATTTTTCGGTCCTCCGAATGATAACTATTTACAAAAATATTGCATTTTAGTACAGGTTTCCTATCATGATGGTTAAAGTATGTTGTTTTTAGTAGTTCTAAATCAGCCTTTTTATCATTTGTGAAAGCCTGTGTTTCTTCGTAATCTCGTATTGAATAGGAAGTTTTCTTAATTCTTCTCGATTTTTAAGTCGTTCGATTAAATCTGTTCTAGAATATTTTTTCCGTTCAAATTTAAAATCGTGATGCTGGATAGATGGTTTACATTTTTTATTTGGTAAAAGCAATTCAGGTGGTTCTAGTGAAGAATGAATTTCGTTTATTTGTTCTGATACATTTTCTATATACTCTTCAAGAGGATCTAATTCTTTCTTTTTAACTTCCTTTTCCTCTGATACATCTACGTTTGCTAAAATATCCTCAAATAATCCAAAAGTTGTTTCCATTTTTATTCCTCCTATTAAAAAAATAAAAAACCGCAAAATCCTTGTAGGACTTCACGGTTTTCGTTTCTTCTATTTAACTTTATATATATTATAACTTCTGTATACACACATTCTAAGAGGAAAAGTATACTTTTTTTATCTTTTTTTCTTTAATTTACAGTATCTACAACCACATTTTTGCCTTTAGTAGATACATACACTTCAAAAGCTTTATCATAGTCGTATTTGTTACCAATTCTAGGAACAATTTTCACTTTGTATTCGTGATCTGCTGGCAAAATTTTTGAAACATTAAATTCAGTTCCTAAAATAGCACGTTTAAAGCTATAAGGACTCGTATTCTCCTTTTGAATTTTTACGTTCTAATTCTAATCGGTAACGGTCAGTTCCATCAATCTTATCCCAAGTGATTTCATCTGTCGCTTTGTTGTAAGTAATGTTATACGGTAAATTGGTTTTATTATTTACTGCTTTTTCTTCTTTTGTAGGAGCGGTATTAGCGGTTTTATTTTCTTCCTTTTCCTCTAACTCATTGGATAGTCCTGTAACAATTACTTCTTGTCCTTTATTTGAAACAAATAATTCTTTCGCTTGATCTTCTTCATAAGAGAATCCAATTCGAGGAATGATTGAAATTTTGTAATTATCTTTATCTCTTAAATATGAAAGTTCAAATTCTGCTTTAGATACAGTTTTAGGAGTTCTATATTGCTCTAGATTTCCGTTTTCATCGATTATTTCTACTTGTACACGGTAACGG
The DNA here is from genome assembly GCF_038007225.1 of Bacillus sp. FSL W8-0102. Classification (NCBI taxonomy): domain Bacteria; kingdom Bacillati; phylum Bacillota; class Bacilli; order Caryophanales; family Bacillaceae; genus Bacillus; species Bacillus sp. FSL W8-0102. The sequence goes on along the minus strand of NZ_JBBOWT010000001.1, from coordinate 2,026,259 downwards.
TTAGTACCTGCAAAGTCTTCCCAAACAATTTTGTTATCATTTTTATCGAATTCAATTCCTTCTGGTAGTTCATTTTTTGTTTGATCAATTTCAGATTTTTGTTCCTCTTCAGTAGGTTTAATTACATCATTTTTCGTATGATCTTCCTCTTTTTGATTTGAAAGAACTAATGAATTACCTTTCGAAGAAGCGAATAACTCTACAGCTTTATCTTCTTCGTATTTAAAGCCAACACGAGGAATAATAGAAATTTTGTATTCTTCATTCTTAGCTAAACGTGCGTGGGATAAATTATATTCTGTTGGCCAGTCCTTTCTTGGTCCTGAATGGGAGGCAATACGCGCGAAGAACGAGAAAATTCAAGCAATCCCTCGTCTTTAGGAGGAAAGTTCTTTATGCTTAATACACGACTTATCAATATGAGTGCAGAGAAACAGCATTGCTTGATGGAGTGGTGGAACGCAACGGAGTCTGCCAAGCCAGTGGTACAACGTTTAGTCTCATTGGTAAGTGAACTTCGTTTACATCCTGAATCCAGCAATGTAGATGGGATGATTCTTTTTTATAGGGCTGCTTCCGAAATTTCATATGGTTATGCAGGTATGCGCGGATGTTTACGCCGAGCTTTTGCAGGTGAATACAACGAAGCTCTTCGGAAGAATATGATAATGTGTCAAGGGTTTGCCCGTAAATTTTCTGTTGATACGAAAGTTCTTCTTGAACGTGTGGCCAAGCAAATCTCTGGACCAAACGCTTTGCAATTGATCCATCGAATACGCGAGACGTTAGTGGAAAATGATGCGATGCTAAATGAAATAGAGAAAAGAGCTCGTGCTTTCTATGAAGAGAGGGATCGCTGACAAAACGGGGCCAATGTATACAAAAGATAAAAAATTAAAACATTTCACAAAATATTAAATGGAAGTCTCTAAATAAAATCTAATGATCATGTCCAAAAAGATACAATGACTCAAAGGGCCGATTTTTATTGATCGTACATTTTCATTCACGTTTCTCAATCAAACTTGGACGGAAAACATCCGCCCTTTTTTATTGTTTAAAATTCGGATTCCAAAGCCAGACTGATAAGTCCCTTCCACAGTCTTATCCTTATAGGTTGTCCGGCAACCAAAACAAGAAATCCATAATGTCGTCATTACTGGTTTAACGACTTCTCAATGCGATCCACTCCACTACTACAAGAATGAGTGGAAAACTAGGATTTAATACAAATCTATTATCAGGCGCTATAGCTGCCTTTGGATTAAAAGGACCTTATAGTGCATATTATGATGCTGATCAAATTCATGCCATTTCTCTAGCCACTTTGCATGGAGAATTTGCAACGGTTTTGACTACTGAAGAACTAATCGATTTTATTGAAAAATCCCATTCCATGAACTAAGCTAAGAGTGAAAACATCGTCCAAACAAGCAATCCGTCTGGCGATACAGGAATTCTTGATTGAAATACTCGTGAAGCAATCCAAATTTGTCAAGAACAATTATTGAAAAACGGAAATTTCGTAGTATATATAGATGTAGACTTTAAATGGAAAGGCTATGGATTCATGGATGAGAAAAAACGTACCGTTACAGAAGATTCAAAATATATTCAGCAGCATTTAGCTAACGAACGAACATTTTTGGCATGGATTCGAACTGCGATTGCAATTATGGGAATCGGTTTTCTTATTCTAAACTTGCATATCAAATCGGCTACTCAATCTTTATCCAATATGACTGTGCAAATCATCGGTCTATTATCGGTCTTAACAGGCGTATGTACGATCCTTTTTTCGACTATCAGCTATTTTCAAAAAGCGAAACAAATTAATGAACAAACGTTTCGGCCTTCTCGTTCTCTTATTTTGTTTTTAGCAATGTTAATGTTACTTGTCACTTTCTTGTTCGGTTATTATTTCTTTGTTTCGTTAATAGGAAAATAAATGATCGCTCGAATCCTCATTTGCCTATCATTAGAAGATAGAACAAGTCGATATGGCTTATATCCTATTTGACAAATGCCATTTTCTGTGCTATCTAAACTATTGATTAGCACTCAATATATGAGAGTGCTAATTTTGATCATAAAGCGATAAGGACATTCTTTACATATAGGAATTTTGTTCGTGGAAAGGAGAGTCTTTATGGCGAAAAAGCAGTTTAAGGCAGAATCGAAAAGACTGTTGGAAATGATGATCCACTCGATTTATTCACAAAAAGAAATCTTTTTAAGAGAGCTCATTTCCAATGCCAGTGACGCCATTGACAAAATCTATTACAAAGCGCTGACAGATGATTCGCTCACTTTTGACAAAGACAATTACTATATTAAAATCATCCCCAATAAAGAAAACAGAACATTGACGATCTTGGATACCGGTATTGGAATGACAAAAGAAGAGCTTGAAAATAACCTTGGAACGATAGCGAAAAGCGGTTCTCTTGCTTTTAAAAACGAAAATGAATTGAAAGATGGCCATGAAATCATTGGTCAATTTGGGGTAGGATTTTATTCCGCTTTTATGGTCGCAGATGTAGTGACAGTCATCAGTAAAGCTTTAGGCAGCGATGAAGCATATAAATGGGAATCTCAAGGAGCGGATGGATACACCATTGAACCATGCGAGAAAGATTCAGTTGGAACCGAGATTATTTTAAAGTTGAAAGAAAATACAGAAGATGAAAATTACGATGAGTTCCTTGAAGAGTACCGCTTAAAAGAAATCATCAAAAAATACTCTGATTTCATTCGCTATCCTATCAAAATGGATGTGACGGAAAGAAAACGTAAAGAGGGCAGCGAAAACGAATTTGAAGAGTATAAAGAAGAAAAGATTATTAACAGCATGGTTCCGATTTGGAGAAAAAATAAAAGTGAATTGACGGATGAAGATTACGAGAATTTTTACCAAGAAAAACACTACGGTTTTGACAAGCCGATTAAACATATTCATATTAGCGTCGACGGTACAGTAAGATATCAAGCGATTTTATTTATTCCTGAGAAAATACCTTTTGACTACTATACAAAGGAATTCGAAAAAGGATTAGAACTGTATTCCAGCGGCGTCTTAATCATGGAAAAATGTCCTGATTTGCTTCCGGATTATTTTAGCTTTGTCAAAGGGATGGTCGACTCAGAAGATTTATCTCTCAATATATCCAGGGAAATGCTGCAGCAGGATAAACAATTAAAGTTTATCGCCAAAAACATTAAGAATAAAATTAAGAGAGAATTGGAAAGCTTATTAAAAAATGAACGAGATAAGTATGAAGCATTTTATCAATCGTTTGGCAGACAATTAAAGTTCGGAGTTTATCAAGATTTTGGAAGAGATAAAGAATTATTGCAGGATTTATTGATGTTCTACTCATCAAAAGAGAAAAAGCTGGTTACTTTAAATGAATATGTTTCAAGAATGCCGGAGGATCAAAAATATATTTACTATGCGACCGGAGAAACCATTGAACGAATTGAAAAGCTTCCACAGACGGAATTAGTAGCAGAAAAAGGGTATGAAATTCTCTATTTCACCGAAGATATCGATGAATTTGCGATCAAAATGTTAATGAAATACAAAGACAAAGAATTTAAATCGGTATCCAGCGGCGACTTGGGAATTGAAGAAGACAAAGCACAAACTGAAGCAGAAGAAAAGGAAAACAAAGAACTCTTTGATTATATGAAAGAAGTACTATCGGACAAAGTCAAAGACGTCAGAGCATCCACAAGATTAAAATCCCATCCTGTATGTTTTGCAACAGAAGGGGAAGTATCGATCGAAATGGAAAAAGTCTTTAACTCCATGCCGAACAACCAAAACATCAAAGCGGAAAAAATCTTGGAAATCAACGTCCATCACGACGTCTTCCAATCTTTAAAAGACGCTTACGCAAACGACAAAGAAAAATTAAAACTCTATACCAACTTATTGTACAATCAAGCTCTTCTCATCGAAGGCTTGCCAATCAATGATCCGGTTGAATTTTCGAACGATATTTGCAAGATTATGGTGTGATGTTAAGGAGTATGGCCATACTTTACTGTTGAAGAGATAACATCTTTTTATCTTTGTCTATTACAGATAAAACGCGCCAATCATAATTTTTATCATTATCTTGTGATAGACGCTAGATTAAGCTATATATGATCAATGATCACAAAATGACTGAAGACTGTCTTTGTCTTCAGTCATTTTGTATTTAATCTTCTCTACGATCCATCCGTTCATATACTTATAGCTGCTGAGAACTACAATTACTGACTGATCCCCATTTGTTCCATTATTTTCAATCATTAATCGTTGAAGAAAGTCTTGAACCAAATCGGTAATAAAAGGAAACTCTGCGAACTACCTCTAAATCTACATGTTTGCCACCAAAAAATTTTCCTTTACACATTTTTTTCTCCTCAAACACTACAGAACGATTCTTAATCTATTCATGGAAAGGATGGGTCTTCTTAAAAAAATGAAGGGGTAATTTCACCTTAAGAATAGGTTTCTCAATTAGAAGATATTGATCATAATCGACGCTTTTAACGCATTCCTTGTGCACGTTCGAATATGAATATTTGTTCAAAATAAATCATATCTTGATGGTGTAAAAAATAAAAGAAAGGAGTTTTATAGTGGATATGATTTTATTTCGGAACCTGAGATTCATGATGTGTTAGAACAATAACCCATTTTAAGAAACATAGTGGATCCAAAAGATTCATGGATGATCATTGAATCGATCCCCGAAGTGATAAAAACAAACTCTTATTAAATAACCCTGATGAAATACGATATTGTGCTGTATATGCACCAAAAACTTTTGGAAATTCGATAAACAGAAATGTAAGCGTTTTTAAATATGTGCAGATTTGTTTGAACTGATAAATTGATCAAAACAGCAACATGAATTTTGGGGGTATAGCATGGAAAAATTGACAAATTTTTTTACAAATTTAATGAGAAAGTATCTTCCCGATCCTTTCGTTTTTGCGATTGGACTAACCCTTTTAACAATGATTCTATCAATAGTTGTTGAAGGGCAAGGATTTAAAGAAATGACGTTGAATTGGGGAAATGGTTTTTGGGATTTATTGGCGTTCACAGCACAAATGGCCGTCATTCTCGCTGCGGGGTATGTGCTGGCAACTTCTCCGTTGATTGATAAATTTCTAAATAAAATTGCAAGCAAGGTTCGTACTCCGAAAGCAGCCATTATCGTAGCGACCCTTGTTGGAGGCATTGGTTGCTATTTAAACTGGGGATTTGGGCTCGTCATCGGAAGTGTAATGGCGAAAAAATTGGCAGTAAAAGTAAAAGGTGTTCACTATCCGTTAATCATTGCATCCGCCTATAGCGGTTTTACCCTTTATGGATTAGGCTTATCCGCCAGTATTCCCGTGCTTATTTCAACTCCGGGTCATCCAATGGAAAAAACAATGGGGGTTATTCCTCTTTCAGAAACCATTTTTTCACCGCCTGTGATCATGACATCCATTGTTCTTATTATTACTCTTCCAATGTTAAATGCAATGCTGCATCCAAAAAGAAAAGAAAATATTATCGAAATGGATCCATCCGTACATTCAGAAGAAACGGCAGCAGCTACAGAATTATTAGAAGAAAATACATTGGCAAATAAATTAAACAATAGTCGTTTATTATCTTTCATCATTGGTATCATCGGAATTATTTATGTATGCATTTATTTTTATGATGGTCATTCTTTAAATCTAAATATAGTTAATTTCATTATTCTATTTCTAGGAATTCTTTTATTAGGCTCGCCAGCCAAATATATAGCTAGTTTAAACGAAGGAATCAAAACGATTTCCGGTATCATCTTGCAATATCCTTTTTATGCAGGCATTATGGCCATAATGACCGGATCGGGATTGGTGAATACCATTGCGAAGGGATTTGTCCATTTCTCTTCAGCAGAATCACTTCCATTTTGGGGACTTATCAGTTCATTTTTTATTAACTATTTCGCTCCTTCTGCAGGAGGACACTGGGTTGTTCAAGGACCGTTTATGATTGACGCAGCAAAAGAACTACATTCCTCTCTTAGTCAAACCTCTATGAGTGTAATGCTTGGCAGTGCTTGGAACGATTTAGTTCAGCCGTTTTGGCTTTTGCCGGCGCTTGCTATATCAAAGTTGAAATTGAAGGATGTTATGGGGTATACGGTTGTCATGATGTTCTGGGTAGGAATTGTTTATATCGCAGCCGTGCTTGTTATGGGATATTTATTTTAAAATACAAGCGGTGTAACAGTGGAAGATTGTTGATATAATTTGATGAATTAGGCTCTTTCCTTTCTCATCCATAAAGGGGTACTGTCAGGAAAATGCGGATTTAGAACTCTAAGCCGATTTTCAAGATGGTTCCCCCGTTTTTAACTTAAAGATTCATCCGAAATGTAATTAAGAATAAAGATTGTTTTTTCGATTCTTCCCATCTCACGTAAGGCTGTAGCTAAACTGTTTTGCCTTGAATAAGAGCCTAGTTTCCCCATAATAAGGGATGTTTAGACTGTTCCTCCTCTTATAGAGTGAGCGAGTCGCAAAACATCCTCATAATTTTTTTTCATGACCTTTGTATTTATTTGTCCACGTAAAATAGCTTCTAGTTTTGTTGAGGATAAAGACTAAGCGAAGATGGAGTGGCACCGATTTGTTTTGATATATAATATATGACTGAATCTGGATGCTTTTGATATGAGTGTATGGCCAACCGGGATACCGAAGAACGGCTAATTGAACGGCGAACCCTAAACGGTTTTCTTCTCTCCTTTGCTTATTTATAATTTCTAAATCTGGTTTGGAAAAAGTGTGGTAGGTTCCTAGCACCCACTCATCTTCAGGAATTTGCATAAAGGCCTGTCGCTGTTCCGGTGTAGCAATTCTCTACCTCTCGCAATTTTCATACAGTATCATCTCATTTCTGCAATTATTCAGTTAATTAGTTCATTTTTATCAACAAGAGTGTACTCTATTGATACAAGTGTAGTAGACTGATAAAATCATAGCTAAGAGTATCTCATCAACTTGAGAAATTTCCAAACCAGGAGCCGCAAATCAAGTGGATCAAACCACGTTTACCGATCACGGTACATACATCATTATGTTGGCCGCAGCAAAGAATCATTTGAGCATTTTACCCGAAGAAAAGACAATGGTGCATTTTTCCAATGAAATCGCCCAAGCTGGCTACAGCGCTTCTTCATGCATAATTCAGAATTCAATGAACTGGACCAGTTAATTACGAATTGCTTGAGAAGATAATTGAATTTAATATCAAGGATAAGACTGAGAATTCGAATTTTTGGCGACAATAGCATAATAGCAAAGGAGGAAGACATGGAAGTTTTTGCAAAATATTTAGCAGGTATCGATAATCCTGACCACCGCGACCGAACAGAGGAAATTTTGGCGTGGGTAGCTAATAAATTCCCGAATTTGGAACCGCAAATCAAGTGGAACAAACCCACGTTTACCGATCACGGCACATACATCATTATGTTTGCCACGGCAAAGAATCATTTGAGCATTTTACCCGAAGAAAAGACAATGGTGCATTTTGCAAATGAAATCGCCCAAGCTGGCTACAGCGCTTCTTCACGCTTGTTCCGAATCCCATGGACTGAACCAGTTAATTACGAATTGCTTAAGAAGATCATTGAATTTAATATTCAGGATAAAGCAGAATATACGAATTTTTGGCGGAAATAGCATAATATCGAAGGGGAAAGATATGGAAGTTTTTGCAAAATATTTAGCAGGTATCGATAACCCCGACCACCGCGACCAAACAGAGGAAATTTTGGCGTGGGTAGCTAATAAATTCCCAAATTTGGAACCGCAAATCAAGTGGAATACGCCAATGTTTACCGATCACGGCACATTTATCATCGGCTTTTCCACAGCGAAGCATCATTTGAGCGTTTCACCCGAAGAAGTAGGCATTGCGCACTTTGCCGATGAAATCGCCCAAGCTGGCTACAGCGCTACCAAAGGCTTGTTTCGAATTCCGTGGAATGAGCCGGTAAATTACGAATTGCTTGAGAAGATCATCGAATTTAATATTTAGGATAAAGCAGAATATACGAATTTTTGGCGGAAATAATACATCATGCCTTATCAAAAAACGCATGGCACGAAAAAATGTCATGCGTTTTTGCAACATAAACGATATGGGAAAGTATCATATCCTTAATGATGAGATTACCGTTTTCTTTTAAATTCAAGATGAATAGTCTATCTAAAAGCAAGGAGATTTCCTTTTCTTTTAGATAGGCTTTTTTGGCATCGGTAAAAAATTGATTTAGTAATTGTGAAATAATCATTAACAGGGAGGGATATTAAACCAAAACAAAAGGGGATGAAAAATGTCCCTACTTTGAAGATTGAACAAATGAGAGTAAAAAATAAAAATGTTATAATACAATACTGAAATACAATAAAGAGGAGAGCATGACCATGTTTAAAAAGATACTTGCGAGTTTTGGAAAAGGTTCAGCTACCGTTGACTTGCGTTTATATACGAATTCCTATCAAGTTGGCGAAAATGTGCAGGGTGACGTCGTCATATTTGGAGGAGAAGTAGATCAAAAAATCCGTTCCATTGATGTTGGGTTGTTTATGGAAATTCGAAATGAACATGGTATGGCCAAACATCATATTGCCACTGTCCCTGCCAGCGGGCCGTTTATTATTCATGCCCATGAAGAAAAATACATTCCATTTCACTATCAGCTCCCCTTTACATTACCTGTCTCCTGCCCAACCGTTTCCTTTTACTTTGATACATACTTAGACATTGAAGGTGGAGCGGATAAAAAAGATGTGGATTATGTAGAAATTCGACCTATTCCGCCAATCATGAATGTTTTTGCAGCACTGGAACGGCTCGGATTTCGTCAAACCTCAACATCAGGAAAATTGGATCGCTTTGGTCAAGAATTTTCATTTTTCCCGATGAGTCATTTTGCTCAAGATATACATGAAATAGAAATGCGTCTTGCATTGGAAGAACAAGGAATTCGCGTTTGGATGGAAGTAGAGGTTCGGCAAGGTTATCATGAAGTTGAAGTCAAAAGAGAATTCTTTTTGACACAAGAAGTTTTGAATGATATGCCGGCATTAGTAAACGTGTTGGAAAGATATATTGTGGAAGCCATTCAGCAGCCGGGTTTTTATCACCAACCGCATTCCTATCATACCTATTCTTATGAACCATATGATTATGACGAACACCCATTCCGTCAACATGGAAACTCTGCGGCAGGAATGATTGGAGGATTTGTGGCAGGAGCACTAGGAGGCATGCTCTTAGATGAAGTGATGGAAGATTTAATCCATGAAGACCATGATCACGACTACGATCATGATCATGATGGATTTGGTTTTGATGATTTCTTTGGAGATGATGAGTAAAGATTTTCCTTTGATTGATGAAGAAAAGATGCTTTAGGTTCTGCCAGTTAGTATGCGGCAACAAGCAAAAGCAGAACACATTGGTTTTAATAAATTAATGTTTAAAGAAGAACCATCATTTTATGGTGCGAATGTAAAGCGCACATAAAATCACCGAAACATTCGCACCTGAATCCGACCCTTTTATTCGAAAATTATGGTATTCATTTAAAAAATTTCTTTGTTTTGTTAAAAGAAAATAGTGAGTTTTTGATCAAAAAGACGGGAATTTTCGGTTTTTTTGATCAAAAACCGCTGTCGCACTCTACATGAGTGCGTGGATTTAAATTTTATCCATATTCCGATAGTAAAGGACTGCTAATCGTCGCACTCTATATGAGTGCGTGGATTGAAATCCATATTTAGAAACAAATCGATTTCTTGGTAATAATATCAGCGCCACAACAAATATTTCAAGCTAGATGAAAAACAACTGTGATATGCTATTCTAATTAAAATTCACTAATTTATTTGCAAGTTAAGATTAATAATAACACAGACAAAAATTAACCCTCTTTTGTTATTAAAGCCATCCCCGCTCAAGGGATGGCTTTGTTCATGCACAACATTTCGTGTCGTCGCTTGATTTTTCATTGTTAAAAAGAAACTTTTTCAATAGAGGCTGCTGCCAAAATAGATTGTTCAAGAATTTCCAGCCCTTCTTGCAATTGTTCATCAGTAATGGTAATCGGCATCAGCAAACGTATAACATTGCCGAATATGCCTGCGCTTAAAAGAAGTAAACCACGCTTATTGGCTTCAGCGATGATTCGATTGGTTAAATCTTTGTTAGGCTCTTTTGTTTCTCTGTCTTTTATAAGCTCTATTGCACACATTGCTCCCAGCCCCCGAATATCGCCGATAAACTCGAATCGATCGTACCAATTTTTAAACTTGTTCATGACGGTTTTACCGATTTGTTCGCCGCGAGCGTTTAAATTCTCGGATTCAATGATGTCCAATACGGCTAATGCAGCCGCACAACCGAGTGGGCTTCCGCAATAAGTTCCGCCTAATTCACCTGGCGAAGCAGCATCCATAATGTCGCTTCTACCAATCACGCCGCTTAACGGTACTCCTGCAGCAAGTGATTTAGAAATGGTGATTAAATCAGGAACAATGTCGAAATGCTCAATGGCAAAATAACGGCCAGTCCGGCAAAAACCTGTTTGGATTTCATCCGCCACGAATAAAATGCCATATTCATGACAAATGTCATAAACCGCTTGAACAAATTTTTTACTGGGAACGATGAAACCACCTTCGCCTTGTACAGGTTCCATGACAACTGCCGCTACCATTTCTGGAGCAACGTCATTTTTGAAAAAGTTTTTAAATTCTTCGATGATAAAATTTTCATATTCTTCGTCCGAAATGTTGCCTGGTTTTCTATAAAAATATGGATAAGGCGCTTTATAAACCTCTGAAGCAAAGGGGCCGAATTCAAATTTATAAGGCTTTACTTTGCTTGTCATCGACATCGTCATTAATGTCCGGCCATGAAAACCTCGTGTAAAGCTAATGATGCCCGGTCTTTTTGTGTATTTTCTAGCAATTTTCACGGCGTTTTCTACTGCCTCTGCTCCGCTGTTGAGGAGAATCACTTTTTTATCCTCATTCCCCGGGGCGATGGCCGCTAGTTTTTCAGCCAATTCAATATATGGTTCATACATCACGACATTAAATCCTGTATGAATATATTGATCAATTTGGGCTTTTAAAGCATCTACCACTTTTGGATGGCGGTGTCCTACGTTGATCGTCCCTATGGCTCCTGCAAAATCTATAAACGTATTACCATCTACGTCTGTTACGAGTGAACCAGCTGCTTCTTTGGCGAAAGTAGGTATTCCATAGCTAACTCCACGGGGGATCGCTTTTTCTCTTCTTTCCAACAAGCTTTTAGAGATGCTTCCTGGTAAACTGCTTTTAACATTTGCGTATTTCATTTGTATCCATCCTTTCCATTTTAAATAGATTTTTGATCAAGAGGTAATTCTGTCGGACTTTCAACGCTTTGAAAATCCATTTCGGGTGGTGCTATTTTAAAGCCTTTTGTTAAAAAGGCTAGATAAACGATTCCAATGAAGGTCCATATCGAACCGAGAATTTTTGCATTTTTATCCAAATTCAAAAATAGTCCAAAGTCTAAAACGGCTCCTACTAAAGGAATGAGAAAATAGAAAAAAGTATCCTTGCTTGAACGATTTTTTTGTTTTATATAGTAGTGAAAAATCACATCCACATTGACAAATATAAATGTCAAAAACGCTCCGAAATTAATAAAGGATGTGGATGTCGTAACGTCCATATTCACCGCTAGTAAAGAAATGGCTCCCATTATCACAATATTGAGAATGGGTGTTTTGGTTTTTGCATTTAAATAGCCAAATAATTTTGTCGGCAATACGTTGTCTCTGCCCATTGCATATAATAGGCGTGCACCGCTTGCCTGGGCAGCGATTCCCGATGCAAATTGGGCAATGATCATACCGGAAAGGAAAATGGAGCTTAACAATGTTCCGCCAATTTGTTTAGCAATTTCAAATGCAGCTGAATCAAGATGTTGAAAATCAGTGTAGTTTGGATGAACAAGGTATAGAAAACAAGAGGAAATGACAAAGATGATTCCACCGATGAAAGTAACAAGCAAAATAGCTCGCGGCAGCGTTTTTTCCGGCTGCAGCGTTTCTTCAGACATGGTTGTGACAGCGTCAAATCCTAAAAATGAATAACATGCGATGGAAGCTCCTGCAAGTATAGATGAAAGAGAGGAGTGACTGTTGAAAAACGGGTTGTGATCGAATGGGTTGCCCCCAGTATTCGAAGTCATGTTCATAATGGATATTATGAGAAAAAAAGCAATCACTAGCAGTTGAAAAACCATCATGAAAAAATTGACATTTGTCGTCATTTTAACGCTAATGACATTAATGATAGATGTGATGACGATAAAGGCGATGATCCATATCCATAGAGGAACGGACGGAAAGGCAGAATGAAGATATACGGATCCGATCAGCCAGATGACCATGGGAAGGAATAAATAATCTAACAATATAGCCCAGCCGATAATGAACCCCAAATGTGAACTGATCGACTTTCGAGTATAAGTATAGGCTGAACCTGAGGTGGGGAAGGCTTTAACCATTTTTCCATAGCTGTAGGCGGTAAATAGCATGGCGATCAACGCAACGACATAGGCGGTTGGAACAGAACCGTGGGTGGTCTCGGCTAAAATGCCATAGGTTCCGAAAACAATCATAGGTGCCATATAAGCAAGGCCAAAAATAATCACTTGCGGCAGCTTTAATGTTCGTTTCAGATGAAGCTGTTTCTTCATATCCATATCATCTCCTTTGTTCGGTTTTGTTTTCTGATTTATCAGTCAATTCATTAAATAGCTCTACGTATAAGTCGGTTCTCCGATCTGCCATATAATTTAAATGTTCATCAAATGGTTTATTTAGCGGAACATGAATGGTGATTAGTTGTTCTTCATCATTTAGTTTGACGATTACAGTGCCGTTTCCGTCGACGGCAGCGCTTTCACCAAAGAAAGTAGTATCATATTCTGTTCCGGTACGATTGCACAATACGATTGGAATTTGATTTTCCATAGCCCGGCTTTGTAAATAAATGAATTGATGCTTTTCATAAGGCTTCATGTTTGCCAGCGGTACGAGTAGAAGCTCTGCTCCCTTAAGCCGGAGTATTCTTGCGACTTCTGGAAATTCCAGATCATAGCAAATCATTAATGCTATTTTTCCAAGCTTGGTATCAAAGACAGGCAGCTCTGTTCCTCCTTTAAATACATTTCTTTCGTTAGCAAAGAGATGGGATTTTCGATAGATGCCTCTTATCGTCCCTTTGTCGTCAATCAGAATGGCAGTGATAGAGAAGGTGGAGTCCTTATTTTTTTCCGGAAAAGAGATAACAGCAAAGATTTCATGTTCTCTACAAGCACTTTGGAAAATTTGAATGCTATTGCCTGAAAGCGGCTCGGCCAACTCACTTAAAGATTCCCAAACAAAATATCCAGTTAAACATAATTCCGGAAACAGAATGAGCTGTGATTGCTGCTTTTTTGCTGTTTTCATCATTTCGATCATTTTATGAATATTCTCTTTTTTATCGCCTTGTTTTGGTGAAAATTGAGCCATGGTCACTCGAACCATTTGGTTTACCTCCCAGTACTGAGGATTTATCTTATGTATACAAAAATTGTATACAATTTATGCCGTGGCTTTATACGTAACGATGAATGATTTGTGTAATCGAGACAGGATCCGTAAATTCTTTTGAAAAATCAATATCGTTTTGAATCGATTCGATATGTTTAAAAGCTAGTTCTTTTGCTGCTTTAGGCTGGTGATTTTTAATCGCCTCTAATAATTCATCATGCTCACAGATGGCATTTGCTTCTTTATGTTCAGATACATCATAGAAGCTTAATATGATATGGGATAAAGTAATAATTTTTTTAAGAAATTCGATTAAATACGAATTTCTGGATGCTTCAATGATACTCAAATGCAAATTCTTTGTTGCCACTAATGACTGGTGAAACAACTGATCTTTCATTAATTTTCGTTCTTCTTCTAAAAAATGATACATACGATCGATTTCTGCTGGTGTTGCATAGTGAGCCGCCAGTTCTGTCGCTTGGGGTTCTAACATTTTCCGGACGCTGAATATTTGTTCTGCTTCAGCTGGGGTGGGGCAGTACACAAAGGCACCTCTTTTTGGCTTTAATTCGATTAATGAATCGTATTTCAATCGCTGAAAAACCGTTCGAATAGGTGTACGGCTGACCCCGAAGGCTTCTGCTAATACATTTTCTTTTAATTGTTGCCCGGGAGGAAAATCTGCATTTACAATGGCGTCACGGAGAACACGATATATTTTCTCCTCAGTCATTTTAGGTGCAGTCTTCATTGCATCATTCCTTTCTAATGAATGGTTTCTTATAAAATAACACGAATTTTCAGAAATATCAAATTTATTGTCAGATTATCTCTCATACTTTTTGCTATTGCAATAGGCAAACAATTGATCGGGATGCAAATGACAGACTTATTTCATCCAACTATATATACGACGAAAGTAAGCATATTCGTAATGCGTTCATCTATCAGTCAGCTATTGAATTTTTCTATAAATGTTGATCAATAGGCTGCCAGTAATCGTCTGAAGAAATAGCAGCGAAAGTTGGGAGAGAGGGGATCGATACTAAAAAATGATCAATCAAGGAAGAAGTTTCCAAAAGGAATTTTTTAGTTCGAGCAAAGTGAAGTTCGTCATGATTTGGATCATTCATTTGCGAAAAAAGTCGTCATACAAAGTTAAAAACACCTTTCCATTCAGTCCATAAGCTAATTTTTTATGTTAATTTTTGATTTAACAACGAACTTTATTTCTTCATAACTCAACTTTCGCAGTGAAAAATTTATGAATAATCCTTGATTTGATAGGTTTCTTTAGGTATCTCATATTCACTTGACACTGAAAAAATTCGTCTAAAAAACAAAAAGACACCTCTTTCTTTTGGTAAACTATTGGTGACCAAACCAAAAACCAAAGAAAGAAAGGTGTCACCATTATGATAACGAAAAAAGAGTATTTTGCGCAATTACCAAAAGAAATAAAAGACGGATTTTCTGAATTACAAATTGGTAATCATTTAAGAAAAGCAGGAATTATCAAGGCTTGTGGTTATTCTTGTTTATCGATTTTTCAACTATTATTTCTTCTTGTTTTTCAATACAGAAACTGGTACCACGCCTTACAAAGCAAAAAGGCTGCCGATTTACCAGGAAAAGATACCATTTATCGTTTTTTGAACTCGTCTACGTATAACTGGAGAACCTTTTTACTATCTCTGAGCTCCGAAGTGATTCGTCGTGTGAAACAAACGATTTCGAAGCGCCGTGTTACCGTGTTTATTGTAGACGATTCGATTTATTCTCGTAACCGTAGTAAATCGGTTGAGCTTCTAGCTAAAGTATTCGATCATTCCACTCGTCAGTTTGTCAATGGTTTTCAACTATTAACGCTCGGATGGTCCGATGGCTTTACATTTGTACCTATCGATTTCGCTCTTTTGAGTTCAGCGAACCAAAAGAATCGCTTGAACGAAATCCATTCGTCCATTGATAAACGAACCACAGGCTACAAACGACGGCTCGAGGCATTGGAAGCAAAACCAAACATGGTGTTGAAATTAGTAGAACATGCATTGGATAAAGGAATTTTCGCTGATTATGTGCTCATGGATACATGGTTTACTCATGCCCCGTTGGTGGAGAAGATTCACTCCAAAGGCCTTTTTGTCATTGGTATGGTCAAACAGCTGAAACAACGGTATCTTTTCAACGGAGAACGTTTAACCTTGGAACAACTGTATCGAAAAGCGAAACGAGACATTGGCAAAAAAGAAACACTCGGCTCGATTCACGCAACCCTTCATACGGGTTTACCAGTGAAAATCGTGTTTGTGCGGAATCGAAACAACCAAAGTGAATGGCTAGCCATTTTGAGTACAGATACCACGCTGTCTAATGAAGAAATCGTTCGAATCTATGGGATGCGTTGGGACATTGAAACCTTTTTTAAATTCAGTAAATCGTTTTTACATTTAGCCAAAGAGTTTCAAGGTCGTTCCTATGACATGATGATTAGCCATACTACCATTGTCTTCACTCGGTATATCTTGATTGCTTGGCAACTTCGGAAAGAAGAGGATCCGAAGACCATGGGCAACTTATTCTTGTTTCTATGTGACGAAGTAAAGGAGATGGACTTTAAAACGGCTTTACTACAATTGATTTCTCTTTTCCAAACTTTGGCTGAAGCTAAGGTTTATTTGAGTATGGACATTTTTCAGTGTCAACTGTCCAATTGGATTACTTCTTTACCTCGTTATATCAAGGACTGTCTTCATATTTCTGTGTGCGAAAGTTGAGTTCATAATTTTTTAGGATTCATCGTCACTATGAAGCTTGCTGGAATCATATAAATATGGGAAAATAAGATTGACTTGAATACCAAAATTTGCAAAGCGAAATGTAAGGGGTTACATATTATCCGAAGAAAAATACCTTTTTAGACGTGAACCATAGCATACCCCCAATCTTTCATGCTGTTAGTCATTTGTTGAGCGGAATATCATTTTATTTTATAGGATATTCATAACTATAAAACCTTGAAAATACAATAGGGGGCTAAACGATGAAAAAGATATTAAATGATCCTAAAAATGTTTTGGACGAAATGCTGAACGGTTTTGTTTATACAAATGAAGGACTAGTGAAACGGTTGGAAGGAACAGGTGTCATTTATCGAACTTTCAAAGACGAGGGCAAAGTGGGACTAGTCAGCGGAGGAGGGAGCGGTCATGAACCTAGCCATGCAGGTTTTGTCGGACAAGGCATGCTGTCGGCTGCCGTCTGTGGCGAAGTCTTTACTTCTCCAACACCTGACCAAATAGTTGAAGCCATTAAGATAGCGGATCAAGGTGCGGGTGTTTTATTGATTGTGAAAAACTACACTGGTGATGTGATGAATTTTGAGATGGCTCAAGAGATGGCTGAAATGGAAAATATACAAGTCGAAAAATTAATTGTTGATGATGACATCGCCGTTGAAGATAGCACTTTCACGGCCGGAAGAAGGGGAATAGCGGGAACTGTTCTGGTACATAAAATTTTAGGTGCTGCGGCAGCGTCTGGTTTATCCCTTAAAGAAATAAAAGAATTGGGGGATCAGTTAGTACCGAATATCAAAACAATAGGGGTATCTATTTCTCCGGCGACCGTTCCGGAAGTAGGCAAACCGGGATTTCAACTAGCAGAGGATGAAATGGAGTACGGTGTTGGAATTCATGGGGAACCGGGATACCGGCGTGAAAAAATAAAAACATCAAGAGAAATCGCAAAAGAACTAGTCAACCAA
Source organism: Bacillus sp. FSL W8-0102 (assembly GCF_038007225.1). Lineage (NCBI taxonomy): Bacteria > Bacillati > Bacillota > Bacilli > Caryophanales > Bacillaceae > Bacillus > Bacillus sp. FSL W8-0102. Next base: position 2,008,829 of record NZ_JBBOWT010000001.1, on the reverse strand, counting down.
TTGAAAAAAGCATTCAACTGGAAAAAAGGGGATCAATATGCCGTATTGGTAAATGGACTAGGTTCTACACCGTTAATGGAACAATTTGTGTTCATGAATGATGTCCATGCTTTATTAAAGGAAGAAGAGTTGGTGATTGATTATAAAAAAGTTGGTTCCTTTATGACTTCTATTGATATGGCAGGGGTCTCTTTAACTCTTGTCAAACTGGCAGATGATACTTGGACCCATTATTTGAAACTTCCCGTTAAGACACCTGCATGGGTATAGAAGGAGGAATGATGGATGTTAACGACTGAAAATACTGTCAAATGGCTCATTTTATTTGCTGGTAAAGTGAATGAACAAAAGGTTTATTTAAGTGAATTAGACAGCGCTATAGGCGACGGCGATCATGGCACGAATATGGCGCGCGGAACAAAAGACATGGAAGAAAAATTAAAAGAGGAGGAATATGCGACGGTACAAGATGTTTTGAAAAAAGCTTCCATGTCGCTTCTGAGTAAAATCGGAGGCGCCTCCGGACCTCTTTATGGATCTGCCCTTATGGCGATGGCCAAACAAGCCGGCAAGGATGAAAAAAATATAGCGGCGATTCTAAAAGCAGGGCTTGAAGGGATTCAAAAGAGGGGAAAGGCAGTACCGGGCGAAAAAACCATGGTGGATGTTTGGGTCCCTGTGATCGAAGCGCTGGAATCCGGAAATTTAACAGATATTCCGAAAGAAGTCTCCCACTTCAAGCGTGAGAAGGGCGTAGCCCAACGATAAGTGGGGGATGAATTTTGGTTGGCGATAGCCAACTAATAGGATAGAATATAGCTAGAACGGACACCTTCGGAACGAAGGGAAGCGTAAAGGGTTCTTGTGTGTGGCTTACCGTTCAGCGAACACGCACAAGTCGCTTGAAGCCCCCGCCTCTAAGCGAAGCGTAGGTGGTGGGTAGTTCACCAAAAGAAACGATACAGGAAGCTGTGAATCAAACAAAAGATATGAAAGCAACGAAGGGACGCGCCTCTTATCTTGGAGAACGTTCCATCGGGCATCTGGATCCTGGCGCCGTTTCAAGCGGATACTTTTTTGAAGCGATGTTAGAGGGAGGCATTCTGAATGACTAAAAAAGAATATGGGATTGTCATTGTCTCCCACATCGAAGAACTGGCGGAAGGAGTAGTGCGATTATTAAAAGAGGCAGCCCGAGACGTTTCGATCACTTGTGCAGGGGGAACAGAGGAAGGGGGTGTAGGGACAAGTTTTGAGAAGATCAGCTCCGCGATCTCCGAGAATAGTGCTGATAAACTGTTGGCCTTTTATGATCTAGGCAGTGCGAAAATGAACTTAGAAATGGCGATGGAAATAACCGAAAAGCAAGTTCATCTTATGGATACCGCGTTAGTTGAGAGCGCTTATACTGCAGCCGCATTGATACAAGCCGATGCACCCTTCGAAGAAATTATAGATCAACTCAAACCATTGAAAATAAAATAAAAACAAGCTTCCAATTTGCAAGATAGTCTTGCAGATTGGAAGTTTTTTATTTGATCCAAAATTTTTATCTTACACCATATCGAAGTATGATAGATGGAATGAAGCCAAAATATCATGGATCGAATGGGGCTGATTCGTCTGTTGTCGATAGGTTGTTTAGAGCATATGAAAAAAGGCCAAAAACCTAACGAATCCAGGTTCTTGGCCTTTTTAACAAGTCTTTTATCTTTTTGATTTGACAGTAAAAGAAAGAAGAATAAGTACAGCGACAATGACCAGACAGACAATCGTTCCAATGATATTTTGTTTATTAAAAATAAAAGCTAAAAATATGAAAGATAAACAAATGGCAGCGATAATCGTCGTATAAGGAAACCCTTTTACCTGAAAAACAGGTTTATCCGAGTATTGAGGCCGGAGCTTTAATTGGGCTAAACATATCCCGATCCAAATTAATAAAACGGTAAATCCTGGAATAGTCATAAGATAGCTGATGACTTGATCAGGGGTCATATAAGCTAAAAATACACCCACTAATATACAAATGGTTGTTAATAATATTCCGTTTAACGGAACGCCTTGTTTGGACGTTTTCAAAAAGACCTTAGGAGCTTCACCTGTTTGAGACATCGTAAACAATGTTCTGGATGTAGCGTATATTCCTGAATTAGCAGCTGACAGAACAGCCGTTAAAAGCACAAAATTCATTACATGAGCAGCGCCTGGAAGTCCTGAGAAGCCGAAAACTTGCACGAAAGGACTTTCTTTAGAGGATACTTGATCCCAAGGAACGATTCCGCAAATAATGAGAATAGGCAGGACGTAAAAAATAATGACTCTCCAAACGGTTCCTTTAATAATTTTCGGCAAAACACGTTGGCTGTCTTTTGTCTCCGTCACACTGACTCCAATTAACTCAGCTCCGCCGTATGAAAACATCACCACTAAAAAGGCACTGAACGTTCCACCTAAACCATGGGGGAAGAAACCGCCATGGGCTGTGTAATTTGATAAGGAGGACGTGGTACCGGGAAAAATCCCTAGCAAGATTAAAGAACCTAAAAGAATAAAAGCCATTAACGTAACAATTTTAATGCCGGCAATCCAATATTCAAGTTCGCCGTAGTATTTTACTTGAAATAAATTGATTCCCACGATAAAGGCAGCACAGATGAAACTTAACAACCATAATGGCATAGAAGGAAACCAGTATTGCAAAAAACTTCCGGCTGCCAGCAATTCAACGACAGTTACAATAATCCAATTAATCCAATAGAGCCATCCGACGATAAAGGATATCCGATTGCCAAAAGCTTTATTGATCAGATGCTGCACATTGAGTTTAGGATAAACAATCGCCATTTCTCCTAATGCGACCATGACAATAAAAAGCAATAGTCCTCCAATTAAATAGGCAAGCACAACACTGGGACCGGCCATATTGACAGTGTCCGAGCTTCCTTTAAATATCCCTGTTCCAATCATGCCTGCCAAAGCAATAAATTGGACATGTCTTGGCAACAGTCCCTTACGTAAACCTTGATTTTTTTCTTCCATGTTTTCTCATTCCTACTATTCTTATTTTTTTACTTTTGCACTAAAGCATTTTAATCATATAACGTTTTGATGTTTAAATGCTTTTAAGCACTAAAGTTTTTGATATTACTATATCATAATGAAGCACTGTGTCAATGTAAGCTTCAAAGATCGAAAAATTACGAATAAACTGATTTTCGAAGATGTAGGTATAATCCAAATTGAAAAAACAAATGGGGACTTATAAAAGAATGTCATATCTATCATTATCTGAACAGAAGGTTTCTATTATCGTAAAATAGTATAGGAAGGTGATTTAAGTCATAAAAATGGATGGAGGAAAAACGCTCAATCGATCTTAAGGTATTTACCAAAAAAATCTCGGTTTCCTTTTTAATAAAAGGCTTTGTTAAAGGATTCTGTTGATATTTGATTAAAGCAAACAAATGTTCTGCTATATATAAAAGAACATTTGTTTGGAGGCTTTAAATTGACGTTAAAAGAATTAATTGTAGAGATTAAAAATTTGAATTCAGCAGAACAACATCGCTTGAAGGAATTTTTTATCAACTCTATTGCGTCATTTTCAGCAAGTGAGCTAGTATTTCAAGAAGTAACAGAGCGTAAAAATACAGATGGCTATACTTGCATATATTGTTGTTCTAAACAAATTGTACGGAACGATCATAGTCGCTTAAAAAGATGGATGCAACGATTTAATGGTGTCGCTACTAAATATCTCGACCAATATTTGAGTTGGTTTCAATTTTTAGGGTATAGTGAAACACCGAAAAGATAACACAACGATTAGAAAGATGATAGTTAATAGTTGCTTATACTCAACTAATGCTACTTATGATAGTATTTGATTATCGAAACTTTCCGATTTATATTAATAATCTTAATTGTATATCATAAAGGGACAAAAAAAGTAAGAAAGTAAATACTGTTAATCATCAGTCTGTTAGGAGGTGTATAATAGTGAAAAGACCTTTGGGTGTTTCTTTAATTAGCTATTTCTATATTTTTGGTGCTTTTATTTTACTGTTTTCTTCGTTTTTCTATGATGCTAATGCCAATCAGATAGATATAGCAACGAGATTTGGTTTACCAAATGCTCCTGAGCAATTAATAAGAGTGTTGGTGGCCCTTTCATCTTTGGTAATTGCCTATGGATATATGAGGCTTAGAAAATGGGGATTTTGGGTGATGATTGGATATTCTGTCCTTTTCGAAGTAATAAGTTTGTCATTATCATTGTCACATAGTCAACAACCTTTTATTGGAAATATGATTTGGTCAATTATTGTATTATTATATACAATCTATGTAAATAAAGCCTTCTTTCAAAATAAAACATAAGTAAAGCATACTTAATTTATAAGATGAAATTCTGAAGAAGCTGAAAAAGAGTATTCCTGTATTTTTATCAGGATTCTTCTTTTTATATTATATCTGTAGATGAGCATTTTTATTAACAATGATTACCATACGAAAAAGAGACAAACGGGGTACCCCTTATGCCACGTGGAGCTGTTTTTTCACGGCATCAATGGGAATATTTTGTTTTGCTGCACGATAAATGAACTCCACGAGGCTATGTCCTTTTCTCTTGCGCAGGAGATCGAGCCCATCCGAAACATCACTGTTCGACTCGAACATGCTGTACACATACGCAAGTTGCACCAAGATCCAATACCGTTTCACCGCCCGACGCCCGCGAACGCGGTATCCATCGAGTTTCAGCTGGTCTTTCGCTTGACGGAAAAAACATTCGATCGACCAACGCTCGGCATAGTAGCACAAGATGTCTTCATCGCTTAGCTCGCGATCGGTGCTCAAGACGCAATGAAGATGTTTCGGTGTCATCGGCTGATCGGCTTTCCATGCGAGCAGCACCACGGCATCCTTGAGACCGTTCAGAGCACCTTCGTAGCGATACACCCGATAACGCTCTTTTCCCACCGTGACGAGGCGGGTATCCCGTGGCTCCATAGATTTGGCAAATTCCTTTGCTTGAATGGCCGTCCCTTTTGGATAGAGAATCCGATTCGTCTTGAGCATCGCGATGACGTGGAACCCTTTTTTCAAGCAGGCTCCCACGAGGGTTTTCGATGGATACCAAGAGTCCATGAGCACATAAACGGGTCGACTCACATCCAACGAAGAAAGCATCTCGATCGCGAGTTCCCCTTTGCTTTTCCCCGCCGTCTTGTCGTAGAGGCGAAAGGCAAAAGGAAACGCTTGGGTCATCGTATGAACCATGAGCCAAACGAGAGAATGTCCCCAGATCGACTTTTTCTCTGCGTGAGAATAGTGCCAATCACACCCTTGAATGGCGTGTGTTGCCCGTGACGAGGGCTTCGTTTTTTGGCAAATCGTATCATCGATCGAAACAAAAATGGGTTGATTCTCTCGTTTCGAGCTGCGTTCGACACGATGAAGCACCCACTGCTGGAGTTTGCGAAGCAACGTCTCTTCTTCCCATGGGCTTTTCGTGAAAAAATGGCTGAGTGTCGTGCGATGGTTCGGATGAAAACTCCCGTGATGTAGATCGGTCAGTGTTCCCGAAAAGCCCTTTGTAATCATCGCATCCACGATATGAACGAGATGCTTCATGACAGGTTTTGAGAAATAAAGTGCCAACCCCAACATCGTCAAAAACTTGTGGATTCCTAGGTGATGTGCTAATCTATTCATGAGACATGAACCCCCTTGTGAGTAGTTGTGGCACATCTATTCTAACCAAGGAATCGGGTTCATGTCTTCTTTTTTGTTTGGTTGTAAATTTATGTTAGCGAATTTGCTCATCTACAGTTATATCATTTCAACAATATTCATTAACAGAGCCTAATAAAAAAGCTCGCTTGACTCATTTACTCATCACCACGGCAAAGGGGATAGTGCAATCCTGCAATCCTAATAAATTGTAGACTGGTAAAAGAACCATAACAGTTAGCATCTCTTCATGAAGCGTTTATAACCGAGTGATCAATAATGGGGGGTTACTCTTTCGGATGGCAGGTACACAGAAAGTGTGTTTTGGGGTCGTTGCCTAAACAGCCTTTTTATTTGTGCCCTAAAAGCATATTGTTGTGAACGGACTGAAATTCAAAATTCATCGTAAATGATCTTCTTAAATGTATTTTTGTTTTTCCGGAGCGGTCCAAAGGAAGTAGCCGAAAACAAGAGCAATAATACAGCCGGCAAAAGTGTACACTAGCCGATCGATCATTAAATCAAAAGAAATGTGTTTTCCTTTGCCAAGCAAAATAAAAAGCAAAGGTACCATCGCCATTGAATAATATACATAATTTTGGGTCTTTAAATAAATGCGAATACCACCGATGAACGCCACTATGACGACGATCCACAGAATGGACAACGGAAATATTAATATGGCGCCACCAATCAGAACGCCGAAAAAAGTTCCAAGAGCGCGTTGATAAATTCTAGAAGGACCGATAGACGTTTTTCTTTGGAGCACCAAAACAACAGTCAGACTGATCCAATAGGCATGTGGATTCTTTAAATATAATTGAATCACTTGTGCTACGCTCAAACACAAAACGACACGGATCGTATAGAGCCAAGCCCCATTGCGTAAAAAAATCAACATTGGAGGGATTGTTGGATAATGATTTGCTAAACGGTTTCTTTTTTATAAAAAACCGATAAGAAACAGAAAAACAGAGAAATAGAAATACAGCCCATATTGAACCTAAAGAAAAAAACAAACCTATCAGCAATGGGCTGATCTGTGTGGGCGGGGATATACCTGCACCGATCATAGATAAAATAGTAAAACGCATGCTGTTCACAGCGAACGTACGATTCAGGCCGCCTACTAGAGAAACTAATCCGTTCACAAACACCAAAAAGATACTAGCTGATAGCGAATGATGATTTCCAATAAATACTCCTAAACTAATGGCAATAAATCCTGCGACGATGATCTGCACATAGTTTAAAACTTCTTCCTTTAACGAATGATCCACATTTGGAGGGTTCATAAAAAGACTGCCTAGAGCAACGATGAATCCCGTTTCTACATGGTCGATTAACGCACCGACAATAATCGGCAAAGCCATTCCTAAAGCACTTGAAAAAATTTGCAATTTCAGGACAGGAATAGAAGGATCCCATTGTAAAAAGTATTTCAAAAAATTCAGCGGTTTATGATTCATTTCTTTCCTCCTGTTTCATTCTCTACCATTCATATTATGGAATAACCTAAGAATAATGAACAACCTTACCCCGATAAAAGTACCGGAATAAGGTTGCTGAAATAAATGATCTTTATTTAATGGACAAGTGGAACTTTAAGTAAAGAATCTGGCTTTGTATAGATTCTATTTGATACTTTGGTTCGTTCTATTTTGTTTCAGGAATGGCGCAGCTTCCATCAGCACAGCTTACATTATCTTCCGTTGAAAGGTCTTCAAAGGCAGGGGAAGCGGATTCTTCTTGCCATACTTTTTGCAGAGCACCAACAAAGGTTTCCAATGGTTGAGCACCAGAAATGGCATATTTTTGGTTGATGAGAAAGAATGGAACACCTCTAATGCCATATTGCTGCGCTATGGCTTCGTCTATGCGGACATCATTGGCATAAGCATTTTGATCGTGAAGAACGTCTAAAGCTTGCTTGCGATCTAGCCCGGCTGTTTCGGCGATATCGGCTAATGTTTCGTGATCCCCAATATGCTTGCCTTCCGTGAAGTAAGCCCGAAAGAGTTTTTCGGAAATGTCCGCTTCTTTCCCTTGAGTTTTTGCAAATTTTACTAAACGATGAGCGTCGAAAGTATTCGTCGGCTTCATTCGATCAAAATCGAAAGAAAGTCCAACGCTGGCGGCTTGTTGGCCTATACCTTGATTGGTTTGTTTCGCTTGTTCGATACTCATGCCATATTTTTCTGCAATGGCTTCATGTATGCTTTTTCCACTGTTTTTTGGGGCATTTGGATCCAACTCAAAGCTTTTGAATTCAATTTCTACTTGATCTTTATGCGGGAATTGCGATAAGGCCTTTTCTAATCGATGCTTCCCTATATAGCAAAAAGGACAAACGTAATCAGACCATACTTCAATTTTCATATGGAACACCTCATATTATTGGATTCCACAATATAGTAACACAAAGCTGATTAAATCCCACGTATCTTGCTCAATGTGTTGTTATTCCTTATGCTCTATGTAAAAAGTGAAGAGGATTGGATGAAAAAGCCAAGCTTGCTAATTGCGGCTTTTTCCTGTCAAAACAAAATAATTTATGAAATAAGAAGAAATATAATATGATATAGGAAATATCTTACAGACCGATAAGAATTAAACCCATACTTATCAATTTAGCGAAAATCTAAACTAACTAAATGGTTTGGAGGCATTATGGCACAAAATAAACCTAGAGTTTTTATTGGATCTGCAAGAGAGTCAATTGATTATGTAAATGCTGTACATGAAGCACTTAGTTATGTTGCAGAAGTTACTCCTTGGTCTGCTGGAGCTTTCAATCCTTTAAATTACACAATGGAAGATCTCGAAGCGCAATTAGATCAAAATGACTTTGCTGTTTTCATATTCTCCCCAGACGATATCGTAAATATACGGGGTACAACGTCTGTCATGACACGAGATAATACATTGTTTGAAATGGGTCTTTTTTGGGGAAGGTTAAGAAGAGGACGGGTTTTTTACTTGATTCCGAATACAGTACCTAAAGTTTTAAACGAAACAGAAATCGAAGGTTATCGCCTGCCTACAGATTTAATTGGAATTTCTCCTTTGAAATATGAAGTGCGAGAAAAACAAAATTTTGCTGCTGCAGTAAATGTAGCTTGCAGTCATATAAAACGAAAAATTCAAGAACAGGGACCTTATGAAGACCCGGCTATACTTTTAGAAGAAGCAAAATTAAGACAAAAAGAGCGGGACGCAGTGGCTCTTTTTACCCTTAAATTAACCAAAGAACTTATTCATTCTGATGAGACCAAAATCTACGATTACTTGTCTGATGCACTTCGAAGTGTATATGCTATTCATCCACTATTCAGTATAGACGGAGTAGGCGTGTGGAAAAAAGAAGGTAATGATGGATTAAGACATGTTGCAGGAAAAGTAGGACGAGTCGATTTTTATCCTTTTACAATAAACGATGGGAAAAAAGAAGAGGACGAAGATAGGATTCTGGTTATCGATAGCTTTTTAAAAGGGGAAGAATTGGTCCTCTTAACAAAAGATCACTTGTTTAAAACTTATTTAATATGCTATCCTATAGGTAATGAATTGGTTATAACTGTAACTATTTCCGGGTCAACCTTTTTAACTGATGATGAAATAGGATCCCAATTTCTTGCAAACTATGAATTGATGAAAACAATCCATTATCTTTTTGGAGGTGCTTCTGAATGACAAGGTTTATTAATCCAGCAGTGAAAAGAAAGGTTTCTGCCAAGGATTCATATAAACTTGGCGAGCCTGTTGTTGGAGTAAAGGCAGTGGCACCCGTTAAAGGTAAGGAACAAGTCGGAGCCGTAGTGTATAAACGCAAAGCAAAATACGGTGACCTTTTTGAAAATTAGGCATAAGAAACTTATTAAGTTTTTTTTAAAACACTTCAATCTTTATGGTGAAGTGTTTTTACTTTTATGGAGGAATAGTTCTTTAGGCGTTTCTCGAAGATTCGTCATACCAATTCCATCGACATGACCTGAATCGATATACTGCTTGTTGCCTTCTCAACGATTTCCCCTTTTTGATGAAAAAATGACACCAGAAGTAGTAGCTTGGTGTGTCGTAATAACTTTTGATCAAAAATAATTCCTTCTTAAAGACGTTCTTCTCACTTGTTGTGAAAAAACATCCTTATTCCATTTCAGCCATCCGTTACTAAAAAACAAAACCATCCCTTCAAACCTATTTTTATATTTTTTTACAATTTAAGCAATCCTTTATTTAAATGGATAAAACCATATTTTTTTCACAAAAAATTGATCATGGAAGGATGATGGCTAGTCAAGAGGTAAGTGTAGTATTCAATCATTTGACAAGTAATTTTTTACTATAGATAACGATTTATTATACCTTAATTTGCTACTAAGAAAACCAGACAATCGATTTCCATTTTCATTCGTTTTTGACATTTTGATACAATCATAGTAGGGAAAAAGGGGGGTTTTCATGTTTAAAATATTGATTGTAGAAGATGACATCCAACTGGTTCGTCTACTTGAAAAGCATCTACATAAATTCAACTTTGATACAAAATCAATAGAAAATTTTGAAACAGTCAAAGCTCAATTTGAACAATATGATCCACATCTTGTTCTTTTAGATGTGAACCTGCCTAAATTTGACGGGTATTATTGGTGCCGTCAAATTCGCACCATTTCCACTTGTCCCATCTTATTTATTTCTGCACGCGACAGCAAGATGGACCAAGTCATGGCACTGGAAAATGGAGCGGACGATTATATTACAAAGCCCTTTGATTATGAAATTGTGACGGCTAAAATCAATAGTCAATTAAGACGCGCCTATGGGCCGTATGCCCATTCTAACAATGAACGAATGGTGAATGTGTCAGGTTTAAAGCTGGATCTGGAACGTTTGTTGCTTTCTTTAGAGGATCAAACCATTGATCTAAGTCTCACGGAAGCCAAAATATTGGATGAATTGATGAAAAAAGCAGAGAAAGTCGTGAGCCGTGATCGACTATTAGAAAAAATTTGGGATGATCAAGCGTTTGTGGACGACAACACTTTAAATGTGTATGTCACACGGGTCCGGAAAAAATTAGCTTTATTACAGATTCATGATGCGATCGAAACCATTCGCGGCCAAGGATATCGATTCATGCCAAACTGGGAGACGAAAAAATGAAGCTTTTTATACGAGATCAACTGCCGCTCTTTTTTCTTTACTTCGTTCAATTGTTCGTGGTGACGTCCATTTACTGGCTGGATGGTTATCATCATTTGACGATTAGTTTATATGCGATCTTTCTCAGTACTTGTCTTTTGATCGCCTATCTTTGCTACAGATATTGGACGAATCGTTCTTTTTATCAACGATTAGAAAAGCCGTTGACTTCAATAGAAGATTTTACGAGCGAATGGCAGCGATCCCCTCTATCTGAAAGTTTACATCAACTTCTCATCAGTCAATTTGATCATTATAAAAGAGATTTACATAACTATAAATATAAGCTGGAAGATCATGTACAATTTATTCATCAATGGGTACATCAAATGAAGACTCCCATATCCGTTATTCATTTAATTATTCAAGATGAGGATGATGTTCGTTTTCGGGCCATTGGTGATGAGCTCGATCGTTTAAAAAAAGGATTAGAAATGGTTTTATATACGGCTCGTTTAGATTTATTTGAACACGATTTTTATGTAGAAACGATTCAATTGGAAAAAATGGTCCGTTCAGTTACATCCAGTCAAAAACGTCTTTTTATTCGAAAACACGTTTTTCCATCGATAGAAATCCCTGAAAACTTGACTATAGCCACTGATGAAAAATGGTTGTCTTTTGTTTTGACACAACTGATCACAAATGCTGTAAAATATACGATTCATGAAAATCGAAAAGTATATTTTCGCGGATTGAAACAGGGCCGTCATATCATTTTGGAAATACAAGATGAAGGGGTGGGAATACCCGAAAGCGATTTGCCCCGTGTTTTCGAACCATATTTCACTGGCGAAAATGGTCGTCATTTCCAAGAATCCACGGGAATGGGTCTCCATTTAGCGAAACAAATTTGTGAAAAATTGGGCCACCGTATTGAAATAGAATCGAAAGTGGGTCAAGGAACGACGGTTCGAATTCTCTTCTAGCAATCAGAAACCTTACAAAACTGTAAGTCAACTGTAATCTTACGAAATGGTGAGAAAGCGGGTTTCTCGATAAAATGAAGATACCAATGATCAGGGAGTGAATTCGAAATGTCGATTTTAGAAGTGAAACATTTGGAAAAAATTTATGAGGGCAAGGTGGCCTATAAAGCATTAAATAATATCCATTTTTCTGTTGAAAAAGGCGAATTTGTTGGCATTATGGGGCCGTCTGGAAGCGGGAAAACCACTCTTTTAAATGTGATCGCCACTATTGATCGCCCTACAGCGGGTGAAATTTTCATCAATGGGAAAAATCCCCACACTTTAAGTCGAAAGGAGATGGCGCTGTTTCGAAGACATGAGCTTGGTTTTGTGTTTCAACACTTTAACTTGCTCGATACTTTAACTGTTGAGGAAAATATAGTACTGCCGCTAACCCTTGACGGCGTCAGTGTACGTGAAATGAAAAAAAGACTTGAGGTCGTTAGTGAGAAGCTAGGAATCCAATCTATTTTAAAGAAGAGAACGTATGAAATATCAGGTGGTCAACAGCAGCGAACAGCGATTGCCCGTGCCATCATTCACAAACCTTCTTTGATTTTGGCTGATGAACCGACAGGAAACTTAGATTCGAAGTCTTCCAAAGATGTAATGGAAATGCTGACAAAGATCAATGAACAGGATGGCGCTACTTGTTTGATGGTGACGCATGATGCTGTGGCCGCCAGCTATTGTCATCGAGTGATTTTTATTAAAGATGGACAACTTTATAATGAAATTTACCGCGGCGATAACCGCCAAACTTTTTTCCAAAAAATAATCGATATGCTTTCTTTATTAGGGGGTGACAGTCGTGAACTTTCCACAGTTCGTCTATAGAAATGTCACCCGAAACAAAAGAACGTATGCCGCTTATTTTTTCAGCAGCGCCTTTTCTGTTTTGATCTTCTTTGTGTATGCTTTGTTTATTTTTCATCCTGGAATCAAAAAAGGCGTCACTGCCATAACGGCGGTGGAATTAATGAAAGCAGCGGAAATGATCATGTACGTATTTTCTTTCTTATTTGTACTTTATTCTGTCAGTACCTTTCTAAAATCCCGTAAAAAAGAATTTGGAATTTTGATGATGCACGGGATGACTAAGGGACAATTGGTTTCTATGGTTTTTCTGGAAAATATGCTGATTGGAATCGGCGCGATCATTACGGGAATTATTATTGGACTCATTACTGGAAAATTGTTTTTAATGATTGGATCGAATATGTTTGGACTGGAATCCTTGCCGTTTTACGTTTCTCCAAAAGCATTGTTCTTGACGATTGGAGCCTTTCTCGTTTTATTTTTCTGTATTTCCTTATTCACTACCATACTCGTTCAAGTCAACAAACTGATTGATCTATTCCAAGCAGGAGAAAAGCCGAAAAAAGAACCAAAAGTATCCAAACTTTTATCGCTATTCGCAGCTATTCTTTTAACGGTTAGTTATTACTTGGCCGCAACGACAACGATAGGAAACATGATGTCTCGAATATTGCCGGTCATTGGAATGACTATTGTCGGAACTTATTTTTTCTACACACAACTTTCTGTTTTTATTACAAAATTATTGCAAAAGAATCGATCTTTCTTTTGGAAAAAAACGAATATTATTACGATTTCAAGTTTAGCTTATCGTTTAAAAGACAATGCCCGCATGTTTTTTATGGTCACCATCGTTTCCACTGTGGCATTTTGCGCAATTGGGACACTCGCATCCATGAATGTAATGAATCGCCAATTTCAAAAAGATAATCCCGTTGCCGTCAGCTATCTTGCATTGGATCGATCACCAGTGCATCAACAGCATTTACAGCAGATCGAAAAGGATTTTCAAAAGAAGCATCTACACTACAAAAAATTTCAATTGCCAGTCAAAATCGTAAAAATGAAGACTTTTGATCAAACATCGTCTTCACGTTCAACGGAGCAGCTGTTACCGGTTCTTTCTTTTTCACAATATAAAAAATTGTCTAAGTTGGCAGGGCTGGATGTTCGAGAAAAACCGCTGGCTGGGAACAAAGCACGCTCTTTGTCATCATCAACTTCTTTTCGAATCAAGCCGAAAACGAAAACATATGCGATCCCGCAGCAAAATTTAACATGGAAAGATTTAACGTACACGAAAAATGCGGTTTTTCCTTTTCAGTTTTTTCATGAAGGCTTGGTTGTCAGCGATGAGTTATATCCTAAAATCAAACCTGTTAAGTGGGAAACTTTCACAGGCTATTACACAAAGCGGTTTGAAAAAACGGAAGGAATTGCCGATCGTTTAGTAAACAACGGTTTCGCCATTCCTGATGAAAAAGGGCCTTACTCCATGATGGTCAGCGGTACTATTTATGCCAACCAGATGAGTATGTACAAAACGATGCTATTTGTAGCTTTATTGATTGGAACAGTCTTTTTCGTCGCGGCAGGAAGCTTTTTATATTTCCGTTTGTACAGTGATTTGGACTATGACAGACGACAATATTTAACCATTAAAAAAGTCGGTTTGACCGACCAAGAATTGAATCAAATCGTCACTCGTCAAATGGCGCTGCTGTTCTTTGTCCCCATTGTCGTCGCCTGTATTCATAGCGCCTTCGCTTTTATGGCTTTGCAAAGTTTTTATATCTTATCCATTGCTAGAGAAATGATCATCGTATTAGCTTGTTTTTTCATCGCCCAAGTCATCTATTTCTTAATCATTCGCTCGCGTTATTTGCGAAACCTCAAAAAATCGCTGATTTAATCATAAGTGTGCGGAAGCCTCCATTTGAATGGGGGCTGTTTGTATGTCTATATGAAATATGCATTTCTTAAAGCAGTTAAGATTCCATTTATTTTGCCATCTAAATTCTTTATTTTTCTAGCCGATAAAAAGAATGTGGCGCCATACGGTTTAAAGGACAGCTTCGAATCTAATTTTAAATCTAAAACTCCCCTCTTTTTCATTCAAACCCTTTCTTAAAAAATTAAGGATTGGGCTATCTAAAAGCAAAAGGATAATGAAGAAAAGGGGAGATTAAAACCGGCTGTCAGCTCTTAGATTGAGACATATTCAGGCAAGCAGCTGGTAACAAGAGCGGGAGAGCGTTTTTGAATCGAGGTTATTCGCCATAGATCGCTGATACTAACATTATGAATGGACAATCGGAGGATTTGCAAATGACTAACATGAATCAACTGCAACAATTATTTCCTAGTGCTGATGGAAATGAGGAACAACGAAAAAAAATTTTAGAATATATCAATACTATTTTTACTAAAATCGATGAATTAAAAGATCCTTCCAAATTAACTTTAGGAGAAATGCCCAATTACACAAAAGATTATTATAATCGTGTGATCAAAGAGGCCAATGTACCGAAAAAAGGATTGCCAATGGAAGTAACGATTACGGAACTGATTGATCTGGCAAAAGGTCACCGTTTTGTGAATAGCAATTATGTAGCAAATGTATCACCACTGCCGAATATAGCCAGTATTTTAGGAAACTTAGTCATGGTTCTGTTAAATGGGAATGCCCTTTGGGATGTAGAGGGGTCAGGTGCAGCTAAAGCGGAAGTCATGGTGACGAGCATGCTGTCCAAAATGGTCGGGTATGACGAAAATACAAGTGCCGGATATGCAACGTGGGGAGGACAAGGAGCCGTCTTTCATTCATTACGAATCGCGATTTCTCGTCAATTCCCGGATTCGAATAAAGAGGGGGTTCCTAAAAACATATTTTGTTTCTGCTCCGAATTATCTCATTACAGTCTTTATAAAGCAGCAGAAGCAACAGGTATAGGTGTCAACAACATGATACGTGTGAAGGTTAATGATGACCATTCCATGAATTTAGAAGATCTGAAACTCAAAATGGAACAAGTGATCTCTGAAGGTGGAATACCGGTTTACGTCCTCGCGACTATGGGAACAACAGACACCTTTGGTATAGATGATATTGAAGGTATAAAGGCTATCACTAGCGAATTAGAGCAAAAATACAGCTTAAAACCCATTTATATCCATGCCGACTCTGCTATGGGGGCAATGTACACATTCTTTAATGAATATGATTTTGTGAAGAATCCATTAAAATTCGAAGATCGTGTTTCTTTAGTTTTAAAAAGATACCAACAAAAATTAAAAAGTATACATTTAGCGGACAGTATGGTCTTTGATTTTCATAAAATGGGCCAAACCCCTTACATATCAAGTTTATTTCTGTTAAAAAACAGGGAAGATTTAAGGTTTGTAGACTTAGATGCTTCTGAAACGCCTTATGTCGGCAATAGAGGGTATGGAAGTTATCATACAAGCTACACGCTGGAATGTTCTCGTATGGGTAGTGCCATTACTATATATGCTTCACTGTTATCGATGGGGATTGAAGGCTACCAGTCACTGTTGGCCAACTATATTCGTGTGAACATAGCTTTTAGAGAATCTTTGCTAAGAGAGTTTGCCAATGTAGCTGTGACAAACGAAATAGCGCCAGTGACAACTTTTAGATTTTATCCGAACGAAGTTCTTTGGAAAGAAGAACTAGGAGGGAAATTAACAAAAGACGAAGTAGTGGCCATTAATGAATATAATAGTGGATTTGCTGAATTAATCGGAGCCGACAGAGACAGGATCTATTTTGGCAATACATCCAAACAAAGATTAATTCCTGTTCGTGATAAGACCAAAAGGCTACCTGTTTATGCACACAAATTCTTCTCCATTTCACCATATACGACAATGGAAGAAGTAGACAAATATATAACCTTTTTGAAGGAACACATGAATATTTATCAGAAATCTCTATTTCTAGTATGATATTGTAGAGATAATGAATGGAAAAGAATCCAAATGAAGCGAAAAACCGATAGGGGATATGCCTATCGGTTTTTTATTATGCTTTAAATTTAGTAATCATGGATTGCAAATCGTGTGCTAACTCATTTAATTCTCTGGAAGCTTCGTATAATTGGTTGATGGATTCTAATTGTTGTCCAGTGCTTTCTTCTATTTCACGAGTGAAGTTTGAGTTATTTTGTGCAATTGCTTCAAGGTCTTTGACAGATGCCGTAACTTCTTCTGTTCCGGCAGAAATCTCTTGAGATGCGGCTGAAACACCTTCGATTTGACTAGAAATTTGGTCTGCAATCTCTTTAATTTTAAAGAAAAGTTCTCCGGTTGTTTGAGCAATTTTGGTTCCTTTTTCTGCTTCAGCTGTTCCATGCTCCATAGCGGAAACAGCGTTGTTGGTTTCATTTTGGATCTCTTCAATGATTTTGGCAATCTTCTCAGTAGAATGGTTAGACTCTTCCGCCAACTTTCTGACCTCTTCCGCTACGACCGCAAACCCTTTACCGTGTTCGCCTGCGCGAGCCGCTTCAATCGCAGCGTTAAGAGCTAATAAATTCGTTTGGCTTGAAATGTTGGTAATGACTTCGAGAATACCGGTAATTTCGTTTGAACGTTTTTGTAGCGAAGTGATCACATGACTGGATTGTTTTACAGTGTCATTAATGATTCTCATTTGTGAAATGACTTCATTGATTGCGTCTAGACCATTTATTGCGTAATCTTCCATACGTTTAGATACGGTAGAAACTTCTTGAGCTGATTGTGCGATCGTGTTGATTTCAGTCGCGATTTGTTCGATAGCTCCTGCTGATTCTGTCACTGATACTTCTTGTACTTGGATCCCATCGATCATTTGTTTAATGTTATTACTGATGATGACAGAGTGATCTTTCGATTGTTCCGTAACTTTTGATGCTAATTCGGATGATTGTAATAAGGTATCAGAGGTTTGTCTCATTTTCCCAATCATTGATTTTAATTCGGACGCCATTTCATTGAATGCTTCATTCATTTTCCCTAAATCATCTTCTCTGGTAGGAAGTTGAATATCAAGATTTCCGTTTCTCATTTCGTTAATCCCCGTTAATAACTGTTTTAAGGGTTTGAAGCTTCTGCGACTAACCCATACTTGAATAAGAATGATCACGATAATGGCAGGTATCAGAATCAACAATGAGTTAAGCAAAAATTTTTCCGTTCCATCCTTCACCATGCTCGCATCCACGTCTACTCCAAAGAACGCCCATACGTTGCCTGTACTGTCTTTAATGGGATAAAGCACGGTCACCCAAGTTCCGAATTGGTCTTCATACACATCCGAAACGGTCATTTTTTTTGTTTTATTTAATTCTTTAATCGATTTAGCGATCGTTTTCGGTTGTTCATATAAATCACCGACGTTGATTCCGTTTTTTTGTAAACCTTCTTTTATATTTGTGGGTGTCGCAATAATAGCGGATTGATTTTTTTGATTCAGTTTGGTTCCCATTATATATGCTTGGGCAACATTTGGATTGGCACTCGAAATTTTGTCAAAAAAAGCGGTTAATTTTCTTTGGGTTTTACCATTGAAATCTTTTTCGTATGCAGCTTTCTCAACTAGAGAGGGATTAATTTCTTTTCCCCAACGTTGTGCAATATTCGTCGCTTGCTTCTCCATTTCTTTTGTCAATACTTCGTTTTGAATGGATAAACTTGAAAGGATAAGTACGGTTCCGACTAATAGAATGAGTGCTGTGGTTGCAACGATGGATTTTGTTGCAAATGAAAGTTTTTTAAATTTGTTTAAAGATAACTTTCTAAAAATATTCATGTTGAAATCTCCTTTTCTTTTTCTATAGCTTATATCGGTCATTTCAATGAAAGTTATAGGGATAGAACAATAAAACGCGTTTTTCGTCTGCCAATGAGAATTTGAAAAAATAGGGGGAATAAAGAAATTCATAATCGTAAGAGATAATGCGAAGAATGCCGATAAGTTATTTTGCAGCCTACATTCGTTGTGATAAAGCTATTGTTCTAAAATAATCAATTGTAAGTGGGGATAATTGATAAATCTGAAGGCACCTACAATATGTACTGGACCTTCCTCAATCTTGTATCGATTAAAAGGAGATGCATGCAGAAAAACTAAAAACGTTCTTTGTATGCGACAGTTTTTTTATTATTAAGAAAGCGAAAGTGAAGAAATCGATAGTAAAATTGTAAAATATAAAAAATTCTGATAACATACTATCTAGCTAATTATCAAATCACTAGAAATGAGAATGAGGTGGCTATCATCATGTTATTTATCGAAAAAATTAGTTCTTTTGCAGGGAAAACCTTTACGTTTTGGGTTATTCTTTTTTCCATTATTGCTTATATTTTCCCAGATCATTTCAAATGGATCGGAGCCTATGTCGTTCCGTTGTTAGGAATTGTCATGTTCGGGATGGGACTCACATTATCCGCAGCCGATTTTAAAGAAGTATTTCGTCGGCCAAAATATGTAGCTCTAGGTGTTATGTGCCACTACATTATCATGCCGGGGTTGGCTTTCTTATTGGCCTGGGGATTAAATCTGCCGCCGGAAGTGGCTGTTGGCGTCATCTTGGTAGGATGCTGTCCAAGTGGAACGGCATCGAATGTGATGGTGTTTCTAGCAAGAGGGGATGTGGCCCTCGCTGTGTCGATCGCATCGGTTTCAACCATTCTAGCACCGATTGTTACTCCGTTACTTATTTTGCTACTGGCAAGCAAGTGGGTAGACATCAATATGTGGTCATTATTCGTCTCTATTATTCAAGTGGTGATTATTCCATTGGCACTCGGATTTGTCATTAGGAAATTCTTTGGCAAGCAGGCGGAAGCAAGTGCAAAGGCGCTGCCGCTAGTATCTACCATTGCGATCGTTATGATTGTAGCAGGTGTAGTGGCAGGCAGTCACGATAAGCTGGCTACCACAGGTCCGCTTATTTTTGCTGTCGTTATCTTGCATAATGTCCTCGGCTTTTTGCTGGGATTTTTGCTTGCTCGTCTATTCGGAATGGATTTAGCCAAACAAAAAGCAGTGGCAATGGAAGTAGGAATGCAAAATTCGGGATTGGGTGTCGCCATTGCAACCGTTAATTTTTCGCCAATAGCAGCTGTGCCTAGTGCGATTTTTAGCGTTTGGCATAACATCTCCGGTTCCATTCTCGCAACGATTTTCAGACGCATGGGAGAGAAAAAAGAACAAATATCAGAATTAACAATAAGTAAGTAAACATTTTTTCTATTCATTTGCGAATGAACGTCAACCCGGGAGATCTTATTGTAGGAGATGACGATGGTCTCATAGTGGTCCCAGCAGAGGAGGCAGCAGAGATTTTATATAAAGCCAAAAAAAGTCCCAAAAAGAGAAAGAGATTTTTCAATCCATAGAAGATGGAACCGTAGACAGAAGCTGGATTGATATTGCCTTAAAAGAAAAAGGCTGTGAAATTTACGACACTTCTTTATGAAATGATGGAGGTAGTCAATGAAACCAAAAGTTTATATCACGAGGAAAATTCCTGAACCATTCATAAACCGGTTAAGTCTTATTTGCGATGTGCGAATGTGGGAAAAAGAAGACACCCCTGTACCGTATGAGATTTTAAAAAATGAAATAGAAGATATTGACGGTTTATTGTGCATGTTAACAGACAATATAGATGATTCGCTCATAAGAAAAGCAAAAAGGCTTAAAATCATTGCTAATATGGCCGTCGGTTATAATAATATCGATATTAACAGCGCAACCAATCATGGTATTATGGTCACTAATACACCGGACGTTTTAACAGAGACGACGGCTGATTTAACGTTTGGACTATTGATCGCAGCAGCACGTCGTCTAATCGAAGCATCTGATTATTTAAAAAATGGAGATTGGAAATCATGGTCTCTCATGCAATTAACGGGGCAAGATGTATATGGATCCACTTTAGGCATCATCGGATTAGGACGGATTGGCGAAGCTTTAGCAAAAAGAGCAAAAGGTTTTGACATGGAAATTTATTATTTTAACAGAAGGCGTAAATACGAAAAAGAAGAGGAATTAGGGGTTCAATATGCTCCGCTTGAAGAGCTTCTGAAAATATCGGATTTCGTTTGTATTATGACCCCTTATACCCCGGAAACGAAAAATTTAATCGACTATGAACAACTTTCTTTGATGAAAAAGAATGCGATCCTCATCAATACGGCAAGGGGAGGCATTGTGAATGAAACAGCTTTGTACCACGTTTTAAAAAATGGGGGAATTGCGGGAGCAGGGTTAGATGTCTTTGAAGAGGAGCCCGTATCTTTAGATAATCCTCTATTAACTTTACCGAATGTCGTCGCCCTTCCGCATATAGGCAGCGCCAGTACTGCGACCAGAATGAAAATGGCTGATCTTGCCGTAACGAATTTAATAGCCGGTGTTCAAAACGAAAAACCTAAAAATCTGGTAAATTGTATACGGTAAAAAATGAATCGCCACTTACGATGAAAGTGGTGATTCATACATAATTTTATTCCTATTGTTTTTCCTGATTATTAAACGGAAACGTATTTCCAAATACAGGGTGAGTGAATTCCTGAAAACAAGGCAACTTCATTGTTAGCCAAGCTCGACAACTCTGAATAGTTTATAGAAGCATGAAAATAGTTTTAAGATGAAAGATCGGCGGCATCGATGGACGATCGAAAATAACCACTAAATACGGAGTAAGAAAATTTCTAAGTGAACGTGATGACGCTTCTTTTAAGTAAAATATATAGGCTTCCAATCGAACACAAACAATATTAATGTATATTGACTAAGAAACGATCATCCTATATGATCATGACAAATTTAGTAAATGCTATGAAAAGGACATGAGTTTTTCTTAACGGTTTACAGAGAGGGAAGGGTAGCTGAAAACTTCCTAACGCTGCAGTAAAACTTACCCCCTTGGAGCAGTATTGGTGAAATCATAGTAATCAATACCGTCGTTGCTACGTTACAGCAAAATGAGCCGTCACTTTTGAATGGTGATGGGAAGTTGGGTGGAACCACGGGTATAGAACGCACGCTCGTCCCTTCGGAAAATCTTGAGATTCAACGTGTAGAAATATCACGCGAAGAGGCTAAAAAAATTTTTGCTGACGATCCTTTAAAACTAGAACTGCTAGAAGATATTCCACTAGATGGCGTTGAGACAGTCTATCGTCAAGGGGAATTCGTTGATTTGTGCCGGGGACCACATTTGCCATCTACTCGATTCATTAAAGCATTTAAATTAACTCATGTATCAGGTGCTTATTGGCGTGGTGATAAAAACAATAAAATGATTCAACGTATTTATGGTGTAGCTTTTGCTTCAAAAAAAGAATTAGATGATTATTTTCATTTTGTCGATGAAGCACAAAAAAGAAATCATCGTAAATTAGGCAATGAATTGGAATTATTTATGTTTTCTGAGGAAGCACCTGGAATGCCATTTTATTTGCCAAATGGTCAAATCATTCGAAATGAATTAGAGTCCTTTTTAAGAGAGCTGCAACATTCATATGATTATAAGGAAGTCCGTACGCCCATTATGATGAATCGGCGATTATGGGAGCGCTCCGGACATTGGGATCACTATAAAGAAAATATGTATTTTTCCGAAGTAGACAATCAAAGTTTTGCTTTAAAACCAATGAATTGCCCCGGACATATGCTTATTTTTAAAGATAAGCTTCACTCCTATCGAGACCTGCCGATTCGAATGGCAGAGTTTGGGCAAGTCCATCGCCACGAATTCAGTGGTTCACTAAACGGCATGTTAAGGGTTCGCTCATTCTGCCAAGATGATGCCCACATATTTACCACACCGGAACAAATAGAGGAAGAAATGACATCTGTACTAAAATTAATTGATTATGTTTACAGCACTTTTGGTTTTGAATATGACATTGAGCTTTCTACAAGACCAGATGATTACATGGGCAGTGATGAATTATGGGATAAAGCAGAAGATGCTTTAAAGAATGTTTTGAAGAAACTTGATTATGAATATAAGATCAACGAAGGAGATGGCGCATTTTATGGGCCAAAAATTGATATTCATATTAAAGATGCCCTGAAAAGGAGTCATCAATGTGCCACAGTCCAGCTGGATTTTCAATTGCCTGAAAAATTTGATTTAACTTATGTAGATGAGCAGCAGAAAAAAATCCGCCCAGTTGTGATTCATCGTGCTGTCTTTGGATCCATCGACCGTTTCCTCGGTATTCTAATTGAACATTTTGGAGGTGCCTTCCCTACTTGGCTGGCACCAGTTCAAGTAAAAGTCATCACTGTATCCAACATTCATAAAGCGTATGCAGAAGAAATTACACTGCGATTAAAACAGGAAGGAATAAGAGTTGAACTTGATTTGCGTGATGAGAAACTCGGCTATAAAATGAGAAAAGCCCAAATGAAGAAAATTCCATATATTTTAGTCTTGGGCGATCATGAACGTAAAAATCAATCCGTTCATGTTAGAAAATATGGAAAAGAGGAATCAAAGGAAATGAAGCTGGAGGATTTTATCTCTCGTTTAAAAAATGCCATCGAAAATAGATGCCTTGATAATAGAAAGGGAAATAGTGAAATGTAAGTTCTATTGCAAGATTTTCGAATCATTGCTTATTATAAAATATTCTGTGATATTTTATGTAAACTTAAATAAGGATTTATTCCTGCGTTGTTCTTCATCCAAAATATCGGCTGACAAAGATGATTTCTGTAGTAAATGAATAACATTAGGGAGAAAGGGAAGCAAACGTATTTTTTTCCTTTCTCTCAAATTATAGGTTGCTATTGTGGAGGGGTTGAAAAAGGAATGGATGTTCTTTTGTAGAAAATAAAGGTGTGGAGAATAGTTTTTTTAGAAAGGAAGCAATTAAGATGCGACAAATCATTGCCCTTGGCGGCGGAGGCTTCTCAATAGAACCGGATAACCCATTATTAGATTTATACATATTGAAACAAGCCGAGAAAACTGCTCCAAAGATTTGTTTTATCCCCACTGCCAGTGGAGATTCAGATCATTATATCTCCAGGTTTTATAACTTTTTTAATAAACAAAAGTGCAAACCGTCTCATCTGTTTTTATTTAAACCGCCTACAAGAGATTTAGAAGCGTTTATTCTGGAAAAGGATATTATTTATGTCGGAGGGGGAAATACAAGAAACTTATTAGTTTTATGGAAAGAGTGGGGGGTGGATCATATTTTGAGAAAAGCTTGGAACGAGGGATCGTTTTAGCCGGCATAAGTGCTGGTTCAATATGTTGGTTCGAAGAAGGCGTCACAGATTCTTTTGGAGAGAAATTAGAACCAATCAAATGCTTAGATTTTCTCAAAGGTAGTCATTGTCCTCATTCTGATGGAGAGTTAGACAGAAGACTTTTGTGGTGAAACCTTTTTCACGGTGGCTAACGAGAGCATTACTTCAACAAACAAAGCAGGAAATCATTCTCTTTGTTGAAATGAAGAGGAGTTTAGCGAAATAATAAATATCAGAAAAATATAAATAATGCTATAATTAATAAAATCATTCAAAGTGCAGGAAAAATTGAGTAATAACTATTAATGAGCCAGCTCTATTGAGATGATGTATAAAATTTTGTGTCAAGCATTTAGTTAGACCAAAAGAAAAAGGTAGGGTATTCTCTGATTTGGCAAAAATCTTAGAGAAAGGAGTACCCTACCTATGTCTAAAAGTATATCGAATATAGATTGGATGAATCAACTGGAAAACGTTATTCGTGAGTTTGTAAAGGAAAAATTAGAGCTGATCATGAAGGAAGAAATCCAGACTTTCCTCGAAATGGAACAAGAGGGAACGTCGAATAGAAGAAACGGCTATTACCATCGAAACCTAGACACGCAGTATGGTCGTATCGAAGGACTTTCTGTTCCAAGAGACCGAAACGGGGAATTTCAAACGCAGCTGTTTGCCCCTTACCAACGCCATACGGGCTGGCTCGAGGAAGCCGTCATCAGGATGTATCAAAGTGGCATGAGTACGCGTGAAATTGGCAAGTTTATTGAACGAATTTTAGGCAATGCCTATTCTCCTGCAACGATCAGCCGTATGACCGATGTAGTGAAGGAAGACATCGAGAAATGGCACCATCGTCCACTATCCAAACGTTATTCTGTCTTATATTTGGACGGCTTGTACGTGAAACTTCGCCGCGATACGGTAGAGAAAGAAGTCATTTATGTGGTGTTAGGAGTGAATGAAGAAGGGTATCGAGAAATTCTGGATTTCTTCGTGGGAGGACAAGAAAGCGCCTATGGATGGCGGGAGATTCTCCAACAGCTCTACAAAAGAGGCGTCAAGGAAGTGCTTCTGGGCGTATTCGATGGACTACCGGGGCTGGAGGAAGCCTTTAAGGCGGTGTATCCGAAAGCCGATGTGCAGCGCTGTGTCGTTCACAAAGTCCGCAACACCCTAAATCGTGTTCGGAAAAAAGACCAATTCGAAGTGGCCGAGGATCTCAAGCTGATTTATCGCGCGCCGAATAAGGAGATTGCGTTACAGATGTTTCAACAGTTTGAGTCGAAATGGTCCAGCAAATATCCAAGAGAAGTTCAATCTTGGGCCAATGAGTTGGATGTCCTCCTTACATTTATGGATTATCCAAGCAGTATTCGAAGTGTGATTTACACGACCAATGCCATTGAACGAACGATCAAAGAGATTCGGAAACGTCTAAAGCCGATGAACAGTTTGAGTAGTTTAGAAGCCGCTGAAAAAGTCGTGTATTTGACCATCCAAGATTTTAATGAGAAATGGGCAGGACGAAAATTACGAGGATTTGCTGAAGCCTATGAAACCCTTCAACAAATGTTTGAAAAACGTTATAACTAACCAAATATTGTAAACGAACAAAATAAAGGGATTCTCCCTTTCCACACAGGAGACTGAATATTCAGTCTCCTGTGTGGAGGAAATCGAACCCCTATCCATTCCAAATCCATTTCAGAGATATCCTATCTATCTTACATAACACAAAATTCTTGACGGTACCTCTATTGATGATCTTTGAAATAAGGTGATAATGATGAATATTGATTTTCTCCCTGATAACGCTTTTATTGATCCAAGCGGTCAAAATATAAACGAAGTTGCTAGCCTAATTAAGAAGTTTATAGATTTAGCTGTGGAGAATTCTGCTAGTGCGGATCAACGTTCACCTTTATCTCGAATGAAAAAATATACTTTTGGCGAGTTTTCCGTACAAGGGATGTCATCTGAAGGTATTTTTCTGCAATTACATGAGATTTTAAAAAATTCGCTGAATCCTCTAACTCCTAACTATATCGGTCATATGGACTCTATACCTACTCTCATTTCCTGCTTAGGTGAATTTATAACAACTACTCTAAATAACAATATGTTGAGCCTTGAAATGTCTCCTTTATTTTCTCAAATGGAAGTACAGGTGTTGCGGAACATTGCTCGAATGTTTGGTTACGATGAGAAGAGCGGGGGAGTAATGGTAAGCGGCGGAAGTCTTGCGAACTTACAAGCACTTGCAGTGGCGCGCAATCACTATTTTTCAGTTAAAGAGGAGGGGCTAATTGGGTTAAAAGAACAGCCAGTGATCTTGGCTTCAGAAGCCAGCCACACTTCCCTACATAAAGCGGCAATGTTGCTGGGGTTAGGAACATCTAGTGTAATCGCGGTTAAAACAAATCAAAATTCTCAAATGGATACCTTAGATTTAGAGAAAAAAATTCATAAAATGAGGGAAAAAGGTAAAAAACCGTTTGCAGTTGTGGCAACGGCCGGGACCACGGTGACGGGGAATATTGATCCTATCTTATCCATCGCTGAAATAACAAAGAAGTATGGACTATGGTTACATGTTGATGCTGCTTATGGCGGGGCATTGGTTTTTTCTGACAAACACCGCAAACGACTTTCTGGCATTGAAAAAGCTGATTCTATAACTTTTAATCCTCAAAAATGGATGTATGTAGCAAAGACATGTGCTATGGTCTTATTTAAGAACCGCGACTTGTTGGAAACAGATTTTCGTATTTCAGCACCATATATGAATCATACAGATTTTACAAATTTGGGTGAAATTTGTGTACAAGGTACCCGTCATGCTGATATTTTAAAATTATATTTGTCTCTTCAACATATTGGATTGAAGGGTTATGACCAGCTAATAAATGAAGGTTATTTAAGAGTCGATGAATTTGTCAAACAAGTGAAAAAACGTCCCTATTTGGAATTAGCAAGCGAACCTGATACCAATATATGTTGTTTTAGGTGGAGGCCCAAAAATCTCGATGCAAAGCAATGCGACCAATGGAACTTGGAGTTACAACAATGTCTATTACAAAAAGAAGGGGTGTTTTTCTCTTTGCCGACTTATAAGGGAAAACGTTGGTTAAGAGCTGTTTTATTAAATCCTTTTACCCCAATCTCCACTATCCAAAAAATTTTTAAAACGATAGATGATTTTTATATCCATTATCACAGTTACAAATCTTAATGGAGCTATTCCGTGAAAATTAGTGCTGGAACTATCTAACCATCACCTGTTGTGAAGCCAGCTTCAAAGTGAGCTAAACTTGATTTTTCATAATCTTTCATTGGTTGTCTGCGAACATTTGTTTCTGTAAAGTCGTTAAACTTAACAGATTGACCATGTTGAACAATGTTTTGAAAAAGTGGTTTCATATAGACAAACACGAATTGAATTTATAAAAAGGCTTTTTATTACACTTGCCATTTGACAATTCTAAATGTATCGTTTAGATTGTAATCAAAATAAAAGATCGGAAGGGTGAACCAACTAAATGATTTTCTAATCCTATTCACGAAAGTCAACAATTAAAGGCTATATTGGCAGAAAAATCTCCGCTTCATTTTCATTTATGAGGCCTTTAATTGTCGTTTTTCAGAATAGGATTGGACTTTCATAGGTTGGATCTAAAGGATCGTTTCTTTTGGTGTGCCCTATGATTTGTGCCTCCTATTCTGAATGGATATAGGAGGCATTTTTTTGTCTCCTAAACTCGGGTACAAGGAGATGTTGATATGCTTTTATTAAAAGCTCATCATGTAAAGCACTATGTACAGGATCGTTTATTGATAGATGCGGATCCATTGCAAATTCATCAAAATGATCGAATTGGATTAGTTGGTCGAAATGGCAGCGGGAAAACGACGTTGCTTCAAATTCTGGCTAAAAAGATTTCTCCAGAAGAAGGGGTCGTTATTCAACATATTCGATGCGAACTTTTACCGCAGTTTAAACGAACAGATACAACCATGTAACCGATAAAATAGAATTAACAGTTTTAGATAAATAAGATTTTACACTTCTTATTTGGGGAAGGGAGATTGTTTCAACCCCTTGCCCTAGGGCAAGGGGTTGAAATTCCGCCCTTTAAAACCAACCAACTCTATTAAAAAACATCTCCATCACTGGTATATTTTTATACAGAACAACTAGTATAGCGGTGATGGAGGTTTAGGAAAGGTGGACAAGTTTGAAGTGTATATTCAGATTCGTCAATTGTTAGAACAAGGATTTACTAAAACTGCTATAGCAAAAAAATTAGGAATATCAAGACCTACTCTGTATCGCTATTTGGAAAAGAGTCCAAAAGAAATGGCTGAATGGATTGATTCTACTAAAACTAGAAAGAAAAAACTTGATCCTTATAAAAACCTAATACTTTCTTGGCTCCGGGAACATCCAGAAATGAAGGCATCTCAAGTTGAAGATTGGTTGAAAGAGAGATTTCCAGAATTAAAAGTGTCTGAAAGTACCGTTAGGTCCTATGTAAGAAATCTTCGTAAGGAATATAACATTCCAAAAGAGAGTAGTAACATGCGAGATTATGAGGCTATTCCTGATCCGGAGATGGGGAAACAAATTCAAGTTGATTTTGGTGAAACACGTCAAAAAACACCTGAAAATAAAACCGTTAAATTGTATTTCATCGCTTTCGTGCTATCTAATTCACGTTATAAATATGCAGAGTTTCTTGACCGACCATTCACGACACGGGATGTGATTCGTGCACATGAAAATGCATTTCGATGGTTTGAAGGTATTCCACATGAAATAGTATACGACCAAGATTCGCTTATTGTGGTAAGTGAAAATGGTGGAGATTTAATTTTAACAAAGGAGTTTGAACAATATCGTCAAGAGCGAAGATTCAATTTACATGTTTGCCGAAAAGGTGATCCCGAAAGTAAAGGACGAATTGAAAATGTCGTTGGCTATATCAAACGCAATTTTGCCGCACATCGAATATTTACAAATATCGATCGCTGGAATGAAAATGCCATAAAATGGTTAAATCGAACTGGAAATTATAAAATCCATAATACGACGAAAAAAAGACCGGTCGAAGTGTTTCAGGAAGAAAAGAAACATCTAAGACCGATCACCAAAGAATTAACTAACCAATATTCAATACCTGTCTCTAGTATAACAAGAAGAGTAAGACAGGACAACACCATTATATACAAATCAAATCGTTATTCAGTACCTCTCGGTACATATAACAAACAAAGGGATGTTTATATTTCTGAAAGAGATGGATACTTGTACATTTATGCATCTGAAAATGGCCTATTAATCGCAAAACATAAAATAAGTAATGGAAAAGGTCAATTAATTCAAGACACGCAGCATACTCGGGATCGTTCTAAAGGAATCGATGCTTTTTTAGAAACCGTAGCAAGTTATTTTGAGGATTATGAATTAGCCAAATTATATCTAGAAGAAATCCGAACAAAATACCCAAGGTATGTTAGAGATCAATTACATATGATATTCAGAACGATTAAGCGTGCTGAACAACAAGAAGTTATAGATAGATCATTAACAGCTTGTTTTCAGCGAAAGCTTTTTAGTGCAACAGATTTTGTCGATATGGTTAAGTATATTGAACAGCAACGGCAAGTTTACATTACAAAAAATGATAAGCAACGTAATGTGCCAATTAAACCATTGGATGTAGAAACTGAATCTATTTTCTATATAACAACGCCACAAAGGGATCTAAAAGAATACTTAACTGTATTGGAGGCTGAAACGAATGAGTGAGTTAGACTTAGCACAAGAGCGTTTAAAAACATTACGCATGTCAGAATCAGCACAATATTTACCTAAATTAATTACAGAAGCAGAAAAATATGACAAAACTTATCTTGGATTTTTAAATAGTCTTTTAGAATATGAACAAAAACGAAGAGAAGAAAAGCTACTCGAAAGAAGATTAAAATGGGCTGCTTTTCCAAGTCATAAAACATTAGATGAATTTAACTTAGATGAACAACAGTCTTTAAGTAGAAAGCAATTAAATCAATTACGAGAATTAACCTGGATAGAGCAACTTTACAATATAATTTTTTTGGGGCCGCCTGGAGTGGGGAAAACTCATTTGGCCGTAGGTTTAGGTTTAGAAGCAATTCATCAAGGCTATAAGGTTATGTTTATATCAATGGGTGAGTTGGTTCATACTCTAAAAACGGAAGAAATTTCAAGAAAATCGCAGACAAGAATGAAAAGAATACGTGATGCAAATTTGTTAATTATTGATGATTTAATGTTTATGGCGATGGATCAGCATGAGGCCAATCTGTTTTTCCATTTAATAAATGACTTATATAATAAATCTTCAATTATTTTAACCTCCAATAAGGCTCCCAAAGATTGGGGAGAATTATTGGGGGACCCTGCGATAACAGCAGCAATATTGGATAGAATCGTTCATCGAGCAGAGATTATTCACATAAATGGTGACAGTTACCGGATGAAACATAGAGCTTCTATTTTCGAATCATCAAAAGTGTAAAAGATAATTTATCAAAAACTGTAACATTTCACTTGACGCTCACATAAATCCTCGTACCTTTTGTTTTTTAATATCTTTTTGTATTTCATAATAATATTGAACAAATCATCTGCTTCATTGGTTTCAGCCACTTCATAGAAAAAAGATTTTAAGTCATTAACCACTTCTGGATTCGGGATATACTTAACATCTTTTCTTTTTCCAATCCGTTTATATCCAAATATAGAAGAAGGAAATTGTTTCATAGTATCCTTTCTTCTACCGGAAATATTCTGGCCCTCGACTTGTGCAAAAATCCCATATAACGATTCAATTGAAAGTTTAGGAGAAAACGGCGGTTGTTTCGTTGATGTAAAAATCACCTTGATTCCGTATTTATAAAACTCACTTGCAAAATACAAGAAGAGACTCGATTGGGGATTGAAAAAGCAATTGAAACTTTTGGTGCTGTACATATTTTAGTAAATTGTGCGGGCATGGCGCTTGCGAAAAAAACATTAGGGAAAAAAGGCGTGCATGATCTCGCTTCTTTCGAGAAAGTTTTGCAAGTTAATGTTGTCGGGACGTTTAACATGATTCGTCTGGTAGCAGAAAAGATGGCTGAAAACGAGCAAAATGAACACGGGGAGCGGGGCGTGATTATCAATACTGCTTCCGTTGCTGCTTTTGACGGACAGATTGGACAGGATGCCTACAGCGCCTCTAAAGGGGCCATTGTCGGAATGACATTACCGCTAGCAAGAGAATTCGCATCTTTAGGAATCCGGGTGATGAGTATTGCTCCGGGGGTATTTAAAACACCGCTTTTTGCCGGTTTACCGGAAAAGGCGCAGGAAGCACTGGCAAAGATGGCGCCCTTTTCCCCTAGACTGGGACATCCAGAAGAATTTGCCAGGCTGGTTTGTGCGATCGTGGAAAATCCAATGTTAAATGGGGAAACGATTCGTCTTGACGGGGCAATTCGCATGCCGCCGAAATAGACAGAGGGGTGATGGAATGGGAGAGCTTGTATTCGTACGCAAGGACAAGCACATCGCATATTTGACGATGAACCGACCGGAAAAATTAAATGCTTTATCCGCAGATCTGGTCCAGGCATTAATTCGCGAATTGGAGAAGGCGGAAGCCGATGATGAAGTGAAAGTTATTATCCTCTCCGGAGCGGGGAAATCGTTCTGTTCCGGCGGAGATCTTTCGGCTTTTCAGGAAATGTCCGATATTGGATCAATCATCAACTGGATGAAAGAGGCAACAAGACTTGAGCAGACGATTGTTGAGTTAGATAAGTTGGTGATTAGTGCAGTTCACGGGTATGCTGCTGGCGCTGGTTTCAGTTTGGCATTAGCGAGCGATTTTATCGTTTGCGATAAGGATGCGATTTTTACCGCGAGTTTCGCGAAGGTGGGACTGATTCCCGATTTAGGGTTGATGAAAAATTTAGCGAAAAACGTACCGCTACCGCTGGCAAATGAGTGGCTTCTATCTGGAAGTCGTATTACAGCTGAAGAAGCCTATCGAAAAGGACTCGTCAATCGAATTGCTGAAGGAGATTTACTGGAGGAGGCGAGTCGTTTTGCCAAGTTTATTGTGGAGGGACCGCCACTTGTTCAGCGTTTTGTTAAATATATGTTGAATCATGCCCATGAGTTCACCCACGATACGAATTTCATGCAAGAAGTAACGATGCAAGCCTTGCTTTTACAGACAGAAGATAATAAGGAAGGCGTGCGGGCATTTTTCGAAAAAAGAAAGCCAGATTTTAAGGGGAAATAAGTGAAAAGATGAAAAAAAGGCGGAGAAACATAAGGTTTTTCCTCCTTAAGTCATTTAGTGAGGAAACTATTCATGTGTCTTTAATACGTGTTTCCTTAGAGCATTTGCCACTCCATGTTGATCATGGTGATCGGTTGTAAACATTGCATGACTTTTTACGACATCATCGGCATTCTCCATTGCAATGCTAATACCTGCTGCTTTTAACATCGGAATATCATTGATTTGGTCTCCAATCGCGACCGTATTTTCCATAGGGATTTGTAAGTGACTGGCCAAGTAACGTAGGCCGAACCCTTTATTCGCATCTTTATGGGTAAATTCAATGGAAGGTGGTCCACCAGAACTAATGGATACATCGTTCCGTGCCATCGTTTGTTTTTCCAAGAGCGATAGTTTTTCCTGATTAAATGTATTTCCGCTAATTTTTGTAACGTTTAAGTTTAATAGATCAAGTTCTTCGACATCACGTACAAATATCATATTGTTTTGGCTGAATACGATATCCGCATGATGTCTGTAGTAGTCTTTATCAATAGCAGGAGATGATTTTGCCAATTCGTCAATCTCGTTGTTTAGAAAACTCTTTGTATCTTTTTCCATGAATATACCTTGATCGGTATAAAGTTCAACGGGTATCTCATATTGACGGAGGGCGTTAATTATTTCCAGGACCGTTTGCTTGTCTAAAAACAATTGTTTTAAAAAGCCGTTATCGTAAATGCTTGAACCATTCCCGCTGATAATTGGTAAATGAAGCTTATATGGCTTTAAAATATGCAAAATATCATCATGATACCTTCCAGAACAAATCGCAATATGATGGCCCTGCTTCTTCACTTCCAGGATTGCCTGTAGATTTTCATCGCTGATCGAACCATCGCTCGATAACAATGTGCCGTCCATATCAATGGCGATTAATTTCATGAAAACATCATTCGCTTTCTTTGTATTTTTTGTTCCATGATAAAAATAGACCCGCACACCATAAGATAAGAGTTTTTGATAAACTTTTCGTATGGTGGCGGGTCTTACCTTAACAATTCTATCTATCTAAAATACTTCATTCGACATAAGCTATTTGTTACGATTCTTCAAGGGTTGAGTGAGTGATTTTGTCCAAATTGGAGGTCCTTCCGGGAATGCTGCTTGCATATATACGTACATGAACATTCCCGAAAGTTTTTTTATTTATTAGAGCTCTTCACCATTCGTTTCGATGACTTTCTGATACCAGAAGAAGCTGTCTTTCTTAATCCGTTCCATAGATGCGTTATCGTCCACATCACGATCGATATATACGAAACCGTAACGTTTTTGATACCCGTTTAACCAGCTTAATACGTCTGAGAATGACCATGTAGTATAGCCGATCACGTCTGAACCATCGGAAATTGCATCCCGAATCGCGTTAATATGATCTCTTAAATAGTTAATTCGATAATCATCGTGGATTCTGCCGTTTTCCACAGTATCAAATGCTCCGAGACCATTTTCTGTAATTAATACAGGTAAGTTGTAGCGACTGGTGATTCTTGTGATGGCAATTCGTAAACCGGTCGGATCGATCGTCCAGTCCCAATCAGTTTTATCGGTGAATGGATTATCGACAATCCGATAAAGTCCCGGAATTCCTTTTTCCGGTGTCGTTCCTTTTTCACCGGTATTGTTAATTGCATAGTTCATTTGCACACCGTCGAGGGGATTGTAAGCAACGGTTGCTGTTTGATAGTAGTTGATACCCATAAAATCAGGTTTTCCTTTGGCAAGGAGCTCGAAGTCGCCTTCCTGGATATCCGGTGTCAAACCATTTTCCTCTAAATAACGCCATGCTCTTTGCGGATATCTGCCATGTACGTATACATCCATCCAGAAGTAATTGTGGAAGTCATTCGCATCGTCTGCTGCCAGTACATTTTCTGGTTTCGTATCTACAGGGTAGTACGGCATATAGGCAAAGCTCGGTCCAATTTTTCCATCTGGAACATATTTGCGGAATTCGTTTATGACAGCCGCATTGGCGAGATTGGCAATATGGTTTGCATTATACATTCTTTTTCTATCTTGTACTTTAGGAGGGTGGATAGCAGATTCATAGCCATGCCCGATAAAAATATTTTGTTCATTTAATGTTACCCAGTATTTTACACGGTCTCCGTACCGTTTAAATAATGTAATCGCATAGTTTTTAAAGTCTTCGATGATTCTTCTCGATTCCCAACCGCCATATTCATCTTGTAGAGCTTGCGGTAAATCCCAGTGATAAATCGTTAATACTGGTTCGATATTGTATTTGAGTAATTCGTCGATTAAACGATCGTAAAATTCCAGTCCTTTTTCATTTACCTCGCCATATCCTTTAGGATAAATACGTGGCCAGGAAACAGAGAAACGGTATGCTTTAAGACCTAATTCGGCCATTAATTTTACGTCTTCTTTATAGCGATGATAGTGGTCAATCGCTATATTACCGGTTGTGTTTTTGTAAGTATTTCCGGGGGTCTGAGAAAATGTATCCCAGATGGACGGTCCTTTTCCATCCTCATTCCAGGCCCCTTCTATCTGGTAGGCTGCCGATGCAGCCCCCCATAAGAAATCTTTCGGGAAAGGTTTTTTCTTGAGATGCTCCATTCTAAAATCCTCCTAATTTATTAATCAATTTTATTAGTTGTTAAATTGTTTTAATACAAAGTCAATCGCTTTCTTCGGATTGTTTGTCAATTCGATATATTCTTGACCACCGGTCGATACGAGTTTAATTCCTAAACGATCCGTATCTTTCTTGATCGCTTCGTAGTTGGAAGCAACTTGTGGTGCGAGAATGACTAAATCAAAGTCTTTCAAAATATCATTGTGAGAACCGTATGCACCTGCTCCTGCAATAATCGGAACATTATATTCTGCAGCGGCTTTTTTTAATGCATTGGCGAGTAAACCACTAGTTCCACCACCCGCACATAAGACAAGGACGTTTTTCTCATCTTTCATTTGTGCAGCGTCAACTTCATCAAGCGCTGTATCTACTTCAGCCGCAACTTCTTCTTCATCTGATTCTGCAGTTTCCAGTTCTTTTTGATAGATTTCATTATCGTAAACTTTAAAGAATGGATAGTAGATGAGGAAGTCAACAACCAGTAACAGGATTGCTAACACAAAGGATAATCCTGCAAAACCGGTACCCATTACTAATCCTAACGGACCGGGGGTTGTCCACGGTAATACGTAAATGAATCCATTCATATTTAAAACATCAACGAAAAATTTGAAGAGCCATACGTTTGCAATTGGTGCCAGGATAAATGGTACAAAGAATACCGGGTTTAAGACTAACGGTGCACCGAATAAGATCGGTTCGTTAACACCGAAAAGTACAGGAATCGTTGCTGCTTTACCGATTGCCCGGTTTTGTTTTGATTTGGCTAAGAATGCAAACATTAATGTAATGATTAATGTTGCACCGGTTCCACCTAAAGTGGCGACGAAATATTGTAATCCAGGAGCTAAAACGTGTGAAGCGTGTTCACCAGCCTGGAATAATTTCAAGTTTGCTTCGATATTCACATAGTAAATTGCAGTAACAGCAGGTTCAACAATGGAAGGACCGTGAATACCGATAAACCAGAAGAAGGCCATGGCTCCGTAAATGAGCGCCAGTCCTAAATATCCATCAGCAGCTGAGAAGAAGGGTTGGAAAAACTTAATAACTCCTTCTGCAAAGTTCATCCCGGTTAAGTTTCTAAACACCAAATCAAATAGCCAGAAAAATAATGTAGATAAGGCAAATGGAATTAAGTCCTTGAATGTTTGGGCGATATTTGGTGGTACTTGTTCCGGTAATTTGATCGTTACATCGTTTTTCACACAAACTTTATAAATATTACCAACGACAAATGCCGAAATGAAAGCTGCAAGTAATCCAGCAGATCCCATATAGCCACTGGAAAAACCGCCTTCAATGGCATCTGCGGAAATGAGCAAGAAACCAACAATGGAAGCTAACATCGTAGAAATATTGTTGATTTGGTTGTTACTCGGTAAATCCCGGTTAAATGAGTCGGTTAAGTATTTTGCCGTTGTGGCAGTTACCAATACGGCCAAAATTCCCATTGAATAATTGTAGGCTTTTAACAGAATTGCTTCGATGTGTTCAGGCCAGTAGAATCCGAAAATATTTGGTACGAAAGCCACTAACATAAAAATACTGGAAAATAAGACAACAGGCATGGATGCGATGAAACCGTCTTTTACAGCTCTCAAATAGACGTTTCGAGAAATTTTTTCAAAAAAGGGTTTCATTTTTTCGATTTGTGCAACTAAGCCATTCATTTTTTCCCATTCCTTTCATGATTTTTATGAATTGTGATCTTTTCGGTAAATATTTATTAAATGCTGAACAATATCACTTAACAACAATGTCGTCATTAAATGATCTTGTCCATGGACCATGATGAAACCTAATTCTAAATCTTCGCCACTAGCTTCAGCTGATAAGACTTTCGTTTGAGCATTATGAGCTTTATTTAAGCTCTCTCTTGCTTCTTCGATTAACTGATCAGATACATCGAAGTTGCCATTTCTTGCTTCGTTGATTGCGTTGAGTAGCTTTGATCTTGCTTCACCGGCGTAGGAAACAATTTCAAAGCCTACTAAATTCACTTCCGTTTTATTCATGTTGATTCTCCTTTCTAAAACATGTTTGCTATTTTTTGTATTTAATGTAAGAACTACCTATAAAAATTTGAAATTTAATAATGTAACAGAAGCTGAAAAGAAAAATTATAATAAAATTCAAACAATTCACCGCAAAAATCACGTTTGGAATGGAAAATCATGGCAACAGCTGCTTATATAATTGCCTATTATTATATAACTTTTTACAAATTTATCCAAAGTGATTTTTGCTCATTATGTAATGGTAAGCCGTTAAAATTAGCGTTTTGCCAGGTTTGATGTTAGGAAATTAGTGTATTTCATGGCAAAAAAATTGAAACGCTTACTTTTTCTCTGAAAAAGGGAAACAAGAAAATCCTTTTAGGATCGATTTTTTATCACGTCTCTTTCAAATATGATACTTTGTGTTTGTTGATTTCCGATAATGTTTGCTTTGTTGTAATTTAACTATATAAAGAAAACGCTTACTTGTCAATACGAAAATAAAAATAAATATTATGATAAAAATTTGAACATATTTTGACGTTTTTACTATAAAAAATTTACTTTTATTTATATGATATTTTTATTTTTGGTAACATTTGGTATTCAAAAACAAACATTGACAAACAATAATAAACATGATAATTTTTTATTACAAAAGCTTTTGTAGAAAAAAGTAGCTATTTATCCATGAAATTCACAAGGAAAGTTGATTTGTGGATCAATTTGTTTGAATTTTTTTCAAAAGAACATAAGAGAGGAGCTCGCGAAATGAAAGTACTTATAGGTGCTGATAAAGACGGCGTTCAATTAAAAGAAGTTTTGATCAAACATTTGCAAAGTCGAGGATTTGAAGTGATTGATAAAACGCCGGAAACCGACCTGGATTTTGTAGAATCAACGACACGAGTTGTGGAAGGACTTTTAGCGCAGGAAGGAGACCGTGGCATATTAATCGATAAATACGGTGCTGGCTCCTTTATGGTTGCCAACAAATTTAAAGGAATGATTTGTGCGGAAGTATCTGATGAACATTCGGCGAAAATGACTCGGGACCATAATAATTCGATGGCTATTGCATTGGGTTCCGGCATTGTAGGCGAAGAATTGGCAAAAGGTTGTGTCGATGCCTATTTACAATCCAAATATTCCGGTGGCCGTCACCAAATCCGGGTCGATATGTTGAACAGAATGTGCTAAATGCAGTTATTTGAAAAATTTACTTGCTAGAGGAGGAATATCGAATGATTATTTCATTAGGATGCGATCACATTGTTACAGATGTAAAAATAGAAGTATCCAACTACTTAAAAAGTAAAGGGCATACTGTTATAGATAATGGTACGTACGATACAACAAGAACCCACTATCCGATTTTCGGTAAGAAAACTGCAGAAAAAGTCGTGAACGGTGAAGCGGACCTGGGAATTGTTCTTTGCGGAACGGGTGTTGGGATTTCCGCATCAGCTAATAAAGTTCCCGGGGCACGTGTTGCACTTGTGCGTGATACAACCACAGCGAAATATGCAAAAGAACAATTAAATGCCAACATTATTGGCGTCGGTGGACGAATTACCGGATTGCATTTAATCCTGGCGATCATTGATACGTTCCTGGAAACCGAATATAAAGAAACTCCGGAGAACAAAGCGCTTATTGAAAAGATTAATGCCTTAGACAAGAAAATGAAAAACGGTACCAATGACGAGCATTTCTTTGATGATTTGCTTGAAAAATGGGACCGTGGCGAATACCATGATTAATTTTCTTGCCAGATAAAGCCGACAAATGACTTTCTTATTCGATTAGAATTTTAGCCGTATGATGAGTGATGTTCGAACGTAATCGATGTTTGCGGATGTTCAACGATGTATAGATCATCGATACTTTAGCCTTGTCCATATTTTCGAACATCCCGAACAGATCAATTGGATTAATATCATCATGTTCAGTGGGAAAACGATTCGTATGCGGTATTCTTAATGTAAGCGGGGTTGCCGAATCAACTGGTCGCCTTTGTAACTGGTTGAAGGAAAATGGGTTGAACGAACAGTAAAACTATATTATCGAGTTCAATGGAGACTTTGCTACTGGGACTATATTTGTTGTAAGATAGGAGTAAAACGAATGTTTAATTATTTTCGGGAAAGTAAAATTTGTTGTCAAATTGTTCTTTTATAAACATTTGTTAGGCGATTTGTCCTGGTAGCAATCTCACATTGAAATTTTAAATTATCACAATTTATGCATTGGAAAATTATTTATACAACAAAAAATAAGAAAAGTCAGGTGTAGGCGATGATTAGAGAAGAAAGATACCGCACGATCCTTTCCTTGCTGGAAAAAAATGATACGGTTCAAGTTTCTGAACTGGCAGAATTATTTAATGTAACCGAAATGACCATTCGTAGAGATTTACAGGCGTTGGAAGACGAAGGGATCCTGGAGCGGGTTCACGGTGGAGCCAAAAAGAAAGGAACACATTATATCGAGCTCTCGAATGTTCAGAAAGAAACGCTCAATGTAGAAGAGAAAAAACATATCGGCAAAATTTGCGCAGATTTAATAGAAGATAATGATACGATTTTTATCGGTTCGGGAACGACGAGTCGGTTTATTCTCGATTATCTGGATACGAAACCCGTGATGCTTGTCACGAATTCCATTCAAATTTTTCAAAAGGCGATTAAGCTTCCGAACGTAGAAACGATTTTGACCGGTGGCCGTTACAGGAAAAAAACGGGCACACTCATCGGTTATTTTGCCAATAAATTGTTGAATGAAATTAAAATTAACAAATGTTTCGTTGGCACAAACGGTATTAATGGAAAAGATATCACAACAGCCAATGAAGAAGAAGGTTACGGTTTGCAAATCGTTTTAAACAATTCGACCGAACGCTACATATTAGCCGATCATACTAAATTTGGCGTACAGGCGTTTTTCACATTTTATGATGTGAAAGATGTTCACGCGATCATTACCGATCCGAAAATAAAACCGCATGTGGAAAGTTATTACAGTGAGTTAACGACGGTAATTAAATAAAATGATCGATAAGAACGGGGCAGTAGCAGGTATATTTCTCCCGGTTCATGAATGCTGGAAGTTCATGATTACTAAATGCGAGTATTTGTTTTTTGTCTTTACTCGTTATTGATAGAAGGTAATCTATCAAGTTACGAGAATCAGCTCTGGGTGTTGTGGCGAGTAAATATCTCAATGTAAGCGTTCCATTGTGGAAGGACCAAATAAATGGATGAATAATAATTAGATGCTGTCCCGGATTAATAATTTAGCAGATCGTTATTGTATTATTTTCAGATTTGAACATGTGAGATTTTAAGCGAAAAATAGAGATGAATATTGAAATTACTAACAATCATATTGCTCAACTATTAACAAAACAAGCTTTACAACTGGATAAATCTGTAGTTACCTCCATTATTAATATAAGTTGATAGCATTTTCCGTTTCTTCTTAGTAATCAAGTGAAACTTATTACTTTTAGCAACCTGTAATGTATAAAAAAATGATGAAAGGAGATTGTCATGGCATCGTTACAAAATACAAAAGAAATGTTGTTGCATGCACAAAAGGAAGGTTACGCTGTCCCGGCTTTTAACATCCACAATTTAGAAACTATTCAAACCGTCGTCGAAACGGCTGCGGAAATGTGTTCGCCGGTTATACTTGCTGCTACTCCGGGAACAATGAACTTTGCCGGACGGGCCTATATCCAGGCCATTGCGGAAACAGCAGCGAAGGAATACGATATCCCGATCGCTCTTCACTTGGATCACCATGATTCTTATGAATCGATCCTTGAATCTTTAAAATTAGGGACAAAATCTGTAATGATTGACGGTTCCCATCTTCCTTTTGAAGAAAATATTGCGATTACGAAAAAAGTCGTTGCTACCGCCCATGAATACGGCGCTACCGTTGAAGCGGAGTTGGGACGACTTGTCGGTCAGGAAGACGATATGACCGTTGACGAAAAGGATGCTGTTTATACAGATCCAGATGCGGCGGTGGAATTTGTGAAACAAACGGGCATCGATTCTTTAGCTGTTGCTATTGGAACGGCCCACGGCTTGTATAAAGCAGAACCGAAATTGGATTTTGAACGCTTAGAAAAGATTAGAAGTTTAGTAGATATTCCACTAGTGTTGCATGGGGCATCAGGAATATCTAAAGAAGATGTGCAAAAATGTATTTCCCTCGGGATTACGAAAGTGAATGTATCAACAGAATTGAAGATTCCTTTCTCAACGGCATTGCGGGAATATTTAGTAGCTCACCCTGATGAAACGGATCCGCGCAAATACATGGCTGCAGCAAAAGCGAAAATGAAAGAAACCGTTCGCGAGAAAATATTGATTTGTAAAAGTAATGACAGGGTATAAAGCAAATCCGCATTAGAATACGAGAATTCAGGTGATTCCATTGATTTTAACTGTAACGTTAAACCCTTCTGTCGATGTGAAGTATACACTGAATCGCTTTTTGATTGATGAAGTAAATCGTGTCGAGCAAGTGATCAAAACCGCTGGCGGGAAAGGTCTTAATGTCAGCCGGGTGCTCAAACAATTAGATGCAGACGTAGGTGCGACAGGATTTTTAGGTGGCGAATTAGGCGAGTTTATTCGCTCGGAACTAAAAAAAGAAGGAATCTATGATTGGTTCGTTCCGATTAGTGGAAAAACGCGAAACTGTATCGCGATTATTCACGAAGGACAACAGACAGAAATACTGGAAAGCGGTCCGGTTATTCAAGATGAGGAAATGGACCTGTTTTTATCCAACTTTAGCAAGCTTCTTCCTCAGGTAGATCTTGTGACGATTTCCGGGAGTTTACCGAAAGGTGTACCGGATGATTTTTACCAGCGGATTATCGAATTATGTTCCCAACATGAAAAGTTTGTGCTATTGGACACGAACGGGAAACAATTACAACAATCTTTACAGGGAGATGCAAAACCGAATCTGATCAAACCGAACGAGGAAGAGCTAGCAAACTTCGTAGGCAAAGAGATTCAGAGCCAGCATGATTTACTGGAAGCTCTGGCTGATGAGACGTTGCAAGATATCGAGTGGATAGTTGTCAGTCTCGGTGCAAAAGGTGCGATCATTAAACATCAAGAATCCATTTATGAAGTGCAAATTCCTAAAGTGCAAGCTGTTAACCCCGTGGGATCAGGAGATTCCGTTTTAGCAGGATTTGCATCCGGGATTTCACGAAATCTCGAAGGTACGACCTTAATGCGCTACGGAATTGCCATGGGAGTTTTAAACGCCATGGAAGAAAAGACGGGGTATATCAATCCGGATAATATTGACTGGTGTATGGAGCAAATAAAAGTAGTGAAGTTGAAATAAATCATTGATCTATCTCTTAAGAATTTTAGTAGCCGTTCTAACTAGAATGGAAATCCATATACTTATATCCTGGAAAATTTTACCACTTTGTATCTAGTAAAACGATTGAATAGAGCTGCTTTCGTGTAAATTAAATGATTGCTTTCAATAAAGTAAAGTCCCAATATGTTGGTTACCATCCATATTTATTTACTCTTGCGGGAGGCGACGATTAAATGGCTAAAAAAAGTTATTTTGGAGAGAACTTTTTATTCGGTGGTGCCGCAGCGGCGTATCATTTCGAAGGAGCGTATGATCAAGGCGGCAGAGGATTAGCTGTTACCGATGTGGTTCCCGGTAAACCATCAGAAGGGCGCACAGAAAAACCTACTCCGGATAACTTAAAATTAAAATCCATCGATTTTTATAATCGATACAAAGAAGATATTGCCTTGTTTGGAGAAATGGGCTTTCGCGTATTTCGTACTTCGATCGCTTGGTCGCGGATTTTTCCAAAAGGGATTGAGGATGAACCAAACGAAGAGGGGCTCCAATTCTATGATAATGTATTTGATGAAATGGCAAAATATAATATTACCCCTTTAATTACATTAACGCATACGTCGGAAATGCCCCTTTACTTGGCTGAAAAATACAATGGCTTTGCGAGCAGAGAAGTCATTGATTATTATTTGAAATACGTTGAAACGGTCGTTAATCGCTATAAAGATAAAGTCAAATACTGGTTAACTTTCAATGAAATCAATACCGTTTTCCACATGCCCTTCTATCAAGCTGGTGTTAGTGAAGAAAATGGTGTGACGTTGGAAGAGAAATTCCAGGTCGCTCACCACATGTTTGTCGCCAGTGCGAAGGCAACGGAAATTATCAAAAAGATTGATCCTGAGGTGAAAGTAGGTTGCACATTCATTTCCACCTTGCGTTATCCATTAACACCCAAGCCTGAAGATGTTCTAGCTGCCATGCAAGAAAATAGATTTCAAGACTTCTTTACCGATATTCAGGCCCGTGGCGAATATCCGTGGTATATGAAGCGGTATTTTGAAGAAAGAAATATTCAGTTAGATATTACCGAGGAAGATTTTGATGTTATGAAAAAGAACACGGTGGACTTCCTGGCATTTAGCTACTATTATTCGAACGTAGCGTCTGCAGAAAATCGAGTAGAAAACACATTTTCAACATTAAGAAATCCTTATCTTCCTGTCGACAATTGGGGCTGGCACGTTGATCCTGTAGGATTAAGGATTGTCCTGAACTACTTATGGGATCGCTATCGCTTACCGATGTTCATCACGGAAAATGGTTGTGCAGCCATCGAAGAATTAACCGAAGATGAAAATGGTAATTTAACTGTCATCGATGATTATCGCATCAAAGTTCTCGGTGAACATTTACGACAAATCAATGAAGCGATTAAAGATGGAGTCGAAGTTTTCGGTTATACAACCTGGTCTGCAATTGACTTCGTCAGCGGTACCACCGGAACGATGTTAAAGAGATGGGGCTTCATCTACGTGGACTATCAACAAGACGGCAGTGGTACTTTGAAACGTTATAAAAAGAAAAGCTTTGACTGGTATAAAAAAGTAATTGAAACGAATGGCGAATACTTATTTACCGAATCCGACACGGAGTAAGTAAAAAAATAGAAAACGATTAACTTATTTGTAAAATAAAAATAAATCCTTTCTATTTGGAAAGACTAACAATACCAAATAGAAAGGATTTTTTTGAATCGTTTGATAAATTTTTTTAAAAAAGCTCCCACTTTTACGGTAAAAAATGTGAGCATTCTTATCATGATTGTATTTTGCAATAGAAAAGTGCAGAGAAATGCAATTAAAAATGCAGAGGTTTGCCACCCATTTAATTCCTTTTCGACAATGCGTGGGACAGTCTATAGCTCTCGCCATGAAAAGAGATGATATGGGCGTGATGAATTAGCCTGTCCACTAACGCTGCTGTTAATCGAGAATCTGTAAAGATCCGGTTCCATTGACTAAATTCTAAGTTAGATGTAATAATTACGCTTTTCTGTTCATAAAACTCCGATATAATTTGGAATAATAATTCAGCTCCTTCTTTACTAAATGGTAAGTATCCCATTTCATCTAAAATGACCAAATCAACCTTCTCCATCCGTTTTCTAAATGCTGATAAACGGTTGTTACGTAAAACTTGCTCTAATTCCTCAACTAGGTGGGCAACACGGTAAAAACGAACCTCATAACCTAGTTCACAAGCTTTTCTCCCTAGTCCTGTGGCTAAATGAGTCTTACCCTTATGCAAAGTTTTCTATAATGGAAAAACTCATT
The DNA here is from genome assembly GCF_038007225.1 of Bacillus sp. FSL W8-0102. Classification (NCBI taxonomy): domain Bacteria; kingdom Bacillati; phylum Bacillota; class Bacilli; order Caryophanales; family Bacillaceae; genus Bacillus; species Bacillus sp. FSL W8-0102. The sequence continues at coordinate 1,964,122 of NZ_JBBOWT010000001.1, read as the reverse complement.
TGGCCGTAGGTTTAGGTTTAGAAGCAATTCATCAAAGCTATAAGGTTATGTTTATATCAATGGGTGAGTTGGTTCATACTCTAAAAACGGAAGAAATTTCAAGAAAATCGCAGACAAGAATGAAAAGAATACGTGATGCAAATTTGTTAATTATTGATGATTTAATGTTTATGGCGATGGATCAGCATGAGGCCAATCTGTTTTTCCATTTAATAAATGACTTATATAATAAATCTTCAATTATTTGTGCGCCCGGCATGTACATGAACTATAGGGTGTAAGTCCCGAACCCCGAAGACAGAAGTAGAGGTTAGCCAAGAGCAAGGGTGTCCGTGGTGACGCGGAATCTGAAGGAAGCTGGAGGCAAAACACCGGTCCGAGGAACACGAACCTCATATAAGGCTAGGTATGATTGAGTGAGTTTGCGAAACAAAACAAAGCTCTTTCTGTCGAAGGTCATATCGAGTAAATGAGGCGGATAGATGGTGTGAAAGTGCATGTACTTACCCGGGGAGGTCTGGCGGATAGGTGAAGTACTCTTCATAACCTACTTAGTGATAAGTAGCTGAACCGTCAGAAGTCAGCGGAGGTCATAGTATTAGTTGGTCTAGAACAACTAAGAAGGACCGAACAATTAAGAGAGAATAGCCCTTGGCATTCAGTGAGTCATGATGAAAACAGAAAACGTAGTACCTCACTTGAGGAAGGAAACGGTGAATCCCGTGGGGGACCTCTTGGAGGGTGGAGTGACCACTGGCATAAAGAGAACAGCTATTCACGGAAGGAGAATAACGATGCTTTTGAATCAAATCCTGTCACGGGAGAACATGCTTCAAGCACTAAAACGTGTAGAACAGAATAAAGGAAGCCACGGAGTAGATATGATGCCCGTACAAAACCTACGACAGCACATAGTCGAAAACTGGCTATCTATTAAGGAGGCAATTCTCAAGGGAACTTATGAACCAATGCCAGTCCGCAGAGTCGAAATCCCGAAACCTGACGGCGGTGTTCGTTTACTAGGAATCCCTACCGTAACAGACCGTTTGATTTAACAAGCAATCGCCCAAGTACTTTCAAAAGTGTATGACCCTACATTCTCTGAAAACAGCTACGGATTTCGACCAAACCGAAGTGCCCATGATGCGGTGAGGAAAGCGAAAGAATATATAAGAGATGGACATCGATGGGTTGTAGATATGGACTTGGAGAAATTCTTTGATAAGGTCAACCATGACAGACTAATGGGTACACTCGCGAAGAGAATCCAAGATAAACCATTACTGAAATTGATTCGTAAGTATTTACAATCGGGCGTCATGATTAATGGTGTGGTGTCAAGCACATTAGAAGGAACTCCACAAGGAGGACCATTAAGTCCGCTACTATCTAACATTGTACTAGATGAACTAGATAAAGAATTATTGGAAAGAAGAGGACACAAATTCGTTCGATATGCGGATGACTGTAACATTTACGTGAAAAGTAAACGAGCAGGACTTCGCACAATGGCAAGTATCCAGCTATTCATTGAAGGAAAACTACGACTGAAAGTAAATGAAAAGAAATCAGCGGTCGACCGTCCATGGAAACGTAAGTTTCTAGGATTTAGCTTTACCTATCATAAAGAGCCAAAGGTTCGTATCGCAAAAGAAAGCCTTAAACGAATGAAGAATAAAGTTCGTGAAATCACATCACGCAAGATGCCCTACCCGATGGAATACCGCATTCAGAAACTGAATCAATATCTAATGGGATGGTGTGGATATTTTGCGTTAGCAGACACCAAATCTATATTCCTTGGATTAGATAAATGGACTCGTAGAAGACTTCGAATGTGCCTATGGAAGAACTGGAAGAAACCGAAAACAAAGATACGCAACCTTATTCAACTTGGCATACCACAAGGGCAAGCGTATGAATGGGGAAATACTCGGAAGAGTTATTGGCGTATTTCAAATAGTCCAATATTACACAGAACCCTTGGTAACTCCTATTGGAGAAACCAAGGGCTGAAAAGTCTTGAAGCTCGTTATGAAAACTTGCGTCAATTATCTTAATTGAACCGCCGTATACGGAACCGTACGTACGGTGGTGTGAGAGGACGGGAGTTAATCGCTCCCTCCTACTCGATTAACCTCCAATAAGGCTCCCAAAGATTGGGGAGAATTATTGGGGGACCCTGCGATAACAGCAGCAATATTGGATAGAATCGTTCATCGAGCAGAGATTATTCACATAAATGGTGACAGTTACCGGATGAAACATAGAGCTTCTATTTTCGAATCATCAAAAGTGTAAAAGATAATTTATCAAAAACTGTAACATTTCACTTGACGCTCACAAACCAAAAGTGGTGGTGAAGTGACGCAAGAATATATTCAAAAAGCTCTTGTTAAAGATCCGGGACTTTTACTTGCAGACGAACCAACAACAAATCTTGATACAAACCATATTGAATGGTTAGAAAAGAAGCTGAGAGAGTGGCAGGGGGCATTTATCATTGTTTCGCATGATCGTGAATTTTTGGATGATCTTTGTACAACCATATGGGAAATCAATGAAGGAAAGATAAAAGAGTATGCAGGCAACTACAGCGATTACGTAAAACAAAAAGAAGCAGAGAAACATCAAGAACAATTAGCTTATGAAAAATATGTGAAAAAGAAAAAGCAGTTGGAAGAAGCATTAAAATTAAAAGAGAAAAAAGCGGAAAGAGCAACGAAGACGCCAAAAAGAGTCAGTGAATCGGAAGTAAGAGGGACAAAGCCATACTTTGCCAAAAAGCAAAAAAAACTGCAAAAAACAGCGAAAGCCATTCAAACGAGATTAGAAAAACTTGAAAAGGCAGAAAAAGTGAAAGAACTCCCACCAATTAAGATGAACTTGCCGAATGAAGAAACGATTAAAAATCGGATTATCTTTCGTGTAGAAGATGTAACGGGTATGATTGGAGAACGTATGCTTTGGAGCCATGCAAATTTTCAGGTTCGAGGTGGTGACAAATTAGCGATTATCGGTCCAAATGGAAGCGGGAAAACGACGCTAGTAAAAAAGATCGTCAACCAAGAGCCAGGCATCATGGTTTCTCCGTCTGTTAAAATGGGCTATTTTATCCAAAATTTAAATATATTGGATGTGGAAAAATCTATTATAGAGAATGTCCAATCCTCTTCAAAGCAGGATGAAACGCTTATTCGGACGGTCCTTGCAAGAATGCATTTTTTCAATGAAGATGTTTATAAGCCTGTAAGGGTTTTGAGTGGCGGAGAGCGAGTAAAAGTGGCACTATATAAGTTGAATTAAAGATTTACAACTGAACACACAAACGATCGATCGTTTGTTCTGGTTTCTGGTTGATTCGCTGAATAAAGGCTTGGACATTCTTTCTAATTTCTTGCACACTCGAATAGAACACGTTGTAAATCACGTCTGATTTCAGCCATTTCCATAGCCCTTCAATCAAGTTCAATTGCGGACTGTATGGTGGCAAAAAGACGAGCTCTAACCGATCTTCGTGTTCTTTTAAAAATGGCTGAATGAGTTTGGCATGGTGAATTCGAGCGTTATCTAAAATCATCACTATTTTGCCTGTGGGATAGCGTTCTAACACAAGTTGAAGAAATCGAAGAAATGTTTCCGCGTCATAGCGTTCTTCTTCGATGCAAAACACTTCCCCTGTTTCGTAGTTCAACGTGCCAATCAGCTTCAGCCCTTGATGTTTTCCAAACGTCGGAATGATTCGTTGTTTTCCTTTGACAAACCATGTTTTTTGAATCGCTTGGTAATCACGAATCATCGACTCATCTTGAAAGAGGACATGGGCGATGTTCCCATCTACCAGTTTTTTTTTACTTCAGGGAAGGTGATTTCGACGAATTCTTTTTGTTTCTCTTCATCGGCATTGGCTAGTGTATAGGTCGGTTTCGTATAGCTTAGCCCTAACCGATGCAGAATGTCACTTGTTCCGCGAAGCGTGTATGTTGGCCCCCACTTTTGTTGAATGAGTTCAGCGATTATCGCAAGCGTCCAATTATATTTTGCTTCGAATCCCACATCTACGGGGAGCTGATGTTCAATGATCAAAGCCAGCTCTTTTTCCTGCTCAGGGGTCAATCGACGTGGGGCGCCAGGTGAGTATTTCATCTCCAGTCCATCAAGACCGCGCTGGGCGTAGGCATGAATATAGTTATAAATAGTTTTCTTGGATCGACCAATAATCGTTGCGATTTCTCCTTTGGTATATCCCTGCAAATGAAGATAAATCGCTTGGTAGCGTTCATATGCTCGTTTACTTTTTGCTTCTTTCATGGCAGTGGACAACTTTTCGATCTCGTCTTTGTGATTTGGCATCATATTTTCTCTCCGTTCCCCTATTTTCTCTTTGTATTTATTCGCCGTGGAACGGGAGAAAACCTTTATTTCAATTTATATAGCAAAACTATTTTTAAGTGATATCAATACGTTGATTTTAGATGAACCGACGAATTTTCTTGATACAGAATCTGTTGAAGCATTAGAGTCACTTCTAAAAGAATATGAAGGAAGCGTGATCTTCGTCTCACACGATCGCCGATTCATTGAAAATATCGCAACACGAATATTGATCATTCGTAATCAAAAGATAGAATTATTTGAAGGAACCTTTCAGCAATATAAACATGTTCAACCACAAAAAACTCGAGACAGCAAAAAAGATCAACGTCTCTTACTCGAAACGAAAATTTCAGAAGTGCTAAGCCGCTTAAGTATTGAACCGTCTAAAGAATTAGAAATAGAATTTCAAAAACTTTTAAAAGAAAAAAGGGAATTGGACATAAATAAATAATTTTGAATATTGATTTTATAATAAAATTTTGTAATAGTTAAATTTACATCAACTGTTAAGCCCCCATAAGCTAATGAAGGGGGCTTTGTTTTTGATATAAAAAACATTTAGACCGTGCAGAAACGGTGATCTATTCCTGAGGTAAAAATGCGCTATTTAAGTTTGAAATGACGGTTTTAATCCATTATTCCAAAAACAAACCATCTTAGCTTTTATAATGCAAGAAATTCTCCAAATGTAATTAGATATTGAACGAAGCATCGAACATGTATTATGGTCATTCCCCTAAGCTTCATTTAAATACATTGAAAAGAAGGGTAGGAAAGAGGAAGTTGAAAAAAGCAATTATTTTTGATATGGATGGTACATTATTTCAGAATTCGTCATCCGATCTTGCACATAATAGAGCCTCTTAGATTATGTGTACAAGCAAAAAATCAAAATTCCAAAATCATATTCTTTCTTTAACAATCTATTAAAGTTCTTGGTTCTTCTTTTGGTCCGAAGAAGATTATTCATGCAAGAATAAGGTAAATAGCAACTTTCCTATTGCAGGATTTCGTGCAATGAGTGAGATCTGTCTCTTGATGTTGAAATCGGCAATCGGAAGAACCTTAATAACGGATCGATCAATATTATAGGTAAAAATTTCCGGTAGAATAGATATGCCTAAATTGGCTGAAATAAACCCGATAATACTTTGACCAAAGTCAATTTCAAAAGAAATATTCGGTTGAGAATGATGAAGTCTATAGGCTTCTTCTATTAACATACGAACATCGCATGAAGAAGGGAGAACAACAAGGGGTTCATCCTTGAAATCTTTAAAATAAATGACATCTTCATGCTTAGCCAGTGGATGAAGATGATTGACAAACAAATAAAAAGGTTCTTTAAAAAGAGGTTTAGACCAATATGAATGTTGAATTGCTCGATCATCTAACAGCGCTGCATCGATGTCCCCGGTATGTAGGTAATTGAAAATATCATAATAATGATAAAAAATTTTAATATTCACTTCCCGGTCGTTTTCTTTAGCAGTAGCTAATTTATATGGGAGATAAAAGCTGGAAATACTCGGCCACGTACCAATTTTAATTTCTGAAGTTTTTTGTGTTGATAGAATCTTTTTTTGTATAGAACGAATTTTATGTAAGACAGGTTCAATTTCTCCAAATAAAATATCTCCGGCTTCTGTTAGTTCTACTCCTTTGGCAGAACGTGTAAATAATGTTGCTCCTAAATCTTCTTCCAGTTTTCTTATTTGCTTGCTTAATGCTGGTTGTGTCATATGAAGTTGTTCACTAGCTTTTGTTAAACTTTTTGTCTTCGCTGTAACCAAGAAAGCCTCTAGCCACTCTGTTCTCATTTTGATCCCTCATAACTTTTTGTTATATCCCTAGTATATAAAGGAAGTACTCCTAATGCAAAAATCATGATAGTCTTTGGATGAGTTCAAAACAACATCTAAGGAGGACAATCCTATGTATCCAAACAAAATGTATATAGATGGACAGTGGGTGGATGCAAAAGAAACCATTGATGTCATCAATCCAGCTACAAAGGAGATCATCGGCACTATTCCCAACGGCGGTAAAAAAGAAGCAAAAATGGCAGTAGATGCGGCATACTCTGCCTTCAAGGAGTGGTCTAAAAAGACTGCCGAAGAGCGCAGTCAACTTTTATTAAAATGGCATTGCTTAATTGAAGAACATACGGACGAACTAGCGGAAATCATAACAACTGAACTAGGAAAACCTCTTTCCGAAGCAAAAGGAGAAATTTTTTATGCGAATAGCTATATCTCTTGGTTTGCTGAAGAAGCAAAACGAATTTATGGCGAAACGATTCCAGCATCTTCTCCCCATAAACGTATTATAGTCAAAAAACAGCCTGTAGGTGTTGTTGCAGCCATCACTCCATGGAATTTTCCGGCAGCCATGATTACACGAAAAATTGCACCAGCTCTTGCTGCTGGTTGTACAACCGTTTTGAAACCATCTGAAGAGACGCCTTTCACTGCTTTGAAATTGGCAGAACTCGCTGAGCAAGCCGGGATTCCAAAGGGTGTCATAAATATTGTAACAGGCGATGCAGAACCGATTGTGGATGTTTGGCAAAAAGATGAACGTGTACGCAAGCTCACTTTTACCGGTTCTACACGCGTAGGGAAAATTTTAATGCGCGGGGCCGCTGACACTGTGAAAAAAATATCTCTCGAATTAGGAGGGCATGCTCCGTTCATCGTAACAGCTAATGCAGATATAGAGAAAGCTTTAGAGGGGGTTATGGCGTCTAAATTTAGAAATGCCGGCCAAACCTGTGTATGTGCAAACCGTATTTTTGTTGAAGAAGGAATCGCTGAAGAATTTTCTAATAAACTAGCAGAAAAAGTGTCAAAATTGAAAGTGGGTAATGGATTTGAAGAGGGTGTAGATATAGGTCCACTCATTAATGAAGCAGCCATTCGGAAAGTAAAGGCACAAATTGAAGATGCAAAACAAAAAGGAGCTAAAATCCTTGTAGGAGGTAACTCCATAAAAGAAGAAGGCTTTTTTATGGAACCAACTGTTATTATGAATGCTACTGACGATATGTACTGCATGCATGAGGAAACATTCGGGCCGCTTGCTCCTATCACAACATTTAAAACAGTAGAAGAAGCTATTGAACGTGCTAATCATAGTCCTTATGGATTGGCTGCTTACGTATTTACAGAGAATATTCAAGAAGCAGTTTATATAACAGAGGCATTAGAATATGGAATTATTGGTTTAAATGATGGTTCTCCTTCGGCCGCCCAAGCACCATTCGGTGGATTTAAAGAGAGTGGGATCGGTCGTGAAGGAAGCCATTATGGAATTGAAGACTATCTAGAAATTAAGTATATTTCACTTGGATTGTAATTGTGCCTCATAATAACAAAAAGGATCATAACGGGGAAATATCGATGAACACCAAAGTGTTTATAAAGCATCTTAGCAGAGAACTAAATCGTGCAGGCATCACCTTACAGACTTTTAAAATATCACTAGCAGCAGGAATTTCATGGTGGCTGGCGACTTTCATTACTCCCCATTTCTATCCTTATATCGCTCCGTTAACAGCCGTTTTAATTACCAATACGACTTTTGAAAAGGCTGTAACCAAAGCGATTCATCGTTTCTTAGGGGTTGTAGGTGGAGTGGCATGCAGTCTGATTGTCTCTCAGTGGATCATGCCTTCAGGAATGGCCGCTTTTCTAAGTATTTTTATAGGGATGGCAATGGCAAAAACTCTTAAACTTCATCAAGACAGCATCTCACAAATAGGCGTAACTGTCGTAATGGTTTTGGCTTTTTTGCATTCGGGAGGTTATGAATGGGCCCGCATCATCGAGACAGTCATAGGATCAGTCGTTGCCATTTTTGTCACTATACTTTTACCTAACAGGAGAGCAGGTCATGATGATACCCTTGACCTCGGCAAAGCAACGTAATATGTTGTTTTTTATGTTTATTATGTCTGTATTTCATTCAATTACTCGAAAAAGTACGGTTGGTTCATTTTCCTAGAGTAAACATATTGATTAAGGTATGCCAATTCGGCATACCTTCAGACTGTTGACAAATAGGTTTTATACCCTAGAATACTAGCTCACTGTCTTAATATTCTTATTATACGTTGAATGTCTGTTTCTACAGCAATACACGTTTGTTTAAAGCATCGGTTTTATCGTTCACATATTCTTGTAAAATAGTATTGATCCAACCTTCATATTTTTAACTGAATTTGTTTTTAAATCAATACTGTACATTTGTATTTGATTAATAAGCCATTCGGCTGCTTGAAACTTCATTGAAGACGTTTGTGCAATTCCTCCTTGGTACATACTGCTGGGATTTACGCTATAGATCTGTATAAAAACTCCTTCATATAAGTAAAAAGACCCACCTTGAGACATGGTCAGTGGTAATCATAATCCTCATACAAAATTTTATCAATTCATCAATGTTTCCCCACATAGAATATATAATCTTTTCTATACCAATGTTCAAAATCAAAATAATTGTATAACTATATTCCTGCGCCAATCTCACTACAAAAAGAAGGATTTTAGCAAATTTTGGCGAAAAAAAGAAGAAGAACTTCTAAAACACTTGTTAAAACTGGGGTAGTTTTTATGAAGAATTTTGAAATCGGTACTTTTCTTAAAGAAATAAGTGAGGTAATAGAAGAACAAAAATCTGTTCACCACAATAAGGCAAAAAATCGAATTGATGATATTTATAAATTTAGATCTTCCCTCATTGATCGTATTATTCAATTATCTGAAGGGTATGGTTTACTCGTCATAAGAAATGAAATTGTTTATTATCATAACGAACAACATACGATTGATATCGCTCTTTATAATGATGACGACTGTGTACTTGCGATTGAAATTACATCTTCGAGGTTGAAAAGAGCCATTATGAATCTTCTTCATCATTGTTCATTGTACCGATTACTTATTACGTATTATCGAGAAGCAAGTTTTTGTAAAAATTTATTACTTCGATATGATGAGCAGCGGAAAATTACACTTTTACATATAAAGAATTTAAAGTACGATACACCAGAAATAAACAAAATTCCCTCTAAGCTTGGCATCAAGAATGTAAACTCACCTTTAGAAGTAAAGATTGAAAACGCGTTAAAAGAGTACGGAATCAAATTTGAAAGCCAATATGCAGTTTATCAAAAGATGGGCAGTAGAAACAGTTGGATCCCTAAATATATCATTGATTTTGTGATATATGGTGAACATTGCAAAATTGCCGTTGAATGCGATGGGCTCCGTTACCATTTAACCGATCAAGCAAAAGTGTACGATACAGAAAGAGATTTATGGCTGCTGAAAAACGGATTTGATGAGGTCATTCGGCTTCCAGGAGATAAAATAAAGGAAAATTTATCCGAATGCATGAATATGATTCGATCAAAAATATCTGCGTGGGATCAATTTTACGAAATGAGGAATCGAAAAGCGAAAATTCTTAACACAAATCTCGATGTTTCATGTATCGGTGATTATGTTCAAATCGTATTAAGAGAGTTACTTCCTGTCTTCCATAATATTACTCTTAAAAAGAAGGAAACGACAAAAGAAAAAATAAAACAGTTTGTAAACACCATTTTTATGGCAGGTTATTCTCCTAACATTCAGACCTTTTATTACCAACTACCCCAATTAAGTGAGTTAATCACAAAAGGAAACGTCCATTGTGCATTTGTCGGCTATAATATCCCGTTTGTTTTATATTATGTTGAATCGTTATCGCAATGCCAGATTCCCAGTTGGTTAAGAAATGAAAAGAGAGTCGTGAAATTAATTATATATAAAAGGAAGTACCAAAAACGCCTTGCCATTGGTCGAAATACTCGCTCTTATGTATTAATTAACGGAAGTAATGGGATTGTTGAGGATTCCGATATTGTTAATAACGTCATCCTAAAGCAAGGAACAAAGCCAATCAAAAAGGAAAATACGGAAACGTTACGGAGCGTTCATACAAAGGAGAGTCAGTTAACTCCTGAAGTTCAAGGAAGTGGAATGATGGAGAAAAAGAAAACAAAATATTACGTGGTCTGGATAGGTAAACAGACAGGTATTTTTTCTTCATGGGATGAATGCAAACAATATGTATTAGGGGTAGCCAGTGCAAAGTATAAGTCATTTTCATCCATCGAAGAGGCTAAACAAGCTTATCATGATGGTTGGACGAAATACTATAGGACTGCAGAGAAGGCCAAAACATCCCAACAGATATCCCTTAATTTAAATAAAGATATGACATATATAGAAGAGAGCATATGCGTAGATGCGGCATGTAGCGGCAATCCCGGACAAATGGAATACAAAGGAGTGTACACGAAAACTGGAAAAGTATTGTTTCACTTTGGCCCTATTCTTGGAACAAATAACGTCGGAGAATTTTTAGCTATCGTTCATGCTTTAGCCTTCCTAAAGCAGTATGGAAAAGATTATCCTATTTATTCAGACTCCCTAACCGCTATCAAATGGGTGAAAACTAAAAAGGTTAATACTGCGCTAATAAGAAATAAAGACACCGAACGAGTTTGGCGGCTCATTGAAAGAGCGAAGCAATGGCTCAAAAAAAACGATTACAATAACCCTATTCTCAAATGGGAAACAGACATATGGGGTGAGATTAAAGCAGATTTCGGACGGAAATAGCCGGTTGTCTACAATTTCTATGTAATATGAAGATGTCGATGAAGTTTATAGTTTTCGATTGTAGTAGTATTGTTTTGTTTTATTTGGACTCTAAAACAGATTTAACACAATTATTCTTTTATGTAAATGAAGCATCAAAGCTAATTTGCTGTATTCTCTCTGAGAAGCATGTCAGTCAATAGTATAATTTTTAAAAATACAAAATTTAGCTTTTATTGAATTGATGGGTGTAATTATTAGTGAAGAGGGGGTACCTCGATTTGGGGCTAAAAGTTTTTGCGCGTATAAAGTTACCTTATATTATCAGAGCAAAAGATACAGTAGATGAAGAAGGATTGGTTTATTTGGTTCGTATAGCCGGGGAGAACAAAGATAGTCCAGTGATATTGATGTGTTACTGTAGTTGAGCAATTTTAATTACAATAATTACCATGTAAAAGAGACAAACAGGGTACCCCTTATGCCACGTGGAGCTGTTTTTTCACGGTATCAATGGGAATATTTTGTTTCGCTGCACGGTAAATGAACTCCACGAGGCTATGTCCTTTTCTCTTGCGCAGAAGATCGAGCCCATCAGAAAAATCGCTGTTCGACTCGAACATGCTGTACACGTAAGCAAGCTGCACCAAGATCCAGTAGCGTTTCACCGCCCGACGTCCGCGAACGCGGTATCCATCGAGTTTCAGCTGGTCTTTCGCTTGACGGAAAAAACATTCGATCGACCAACGCTGGGCATAGTAGCGCAAGATCTCTTCATCGCTTAGATCCCGGTCGGTGCTCAAGACGCAGTGAAGATGTTCCGATGTCATCGGCTGATCGGCTTTCCAAGCGAGCAGCACCACGGCATCATCGAGACCTTTGAGAGAGCCTTCGTAGCGATAAACCCGATAACGCTCTTCTCCCACCGTGACGAGGTGAGTGTCTTTCGGTTCGATGTAGCGGGCAAACTCCCTCACCTGAACCGCAATGCCTTTTGGATAAAGAAGCCGATTGGCCTTGAGCATTGCGATTACGTGGAATCCCTTTTTCAGACAAGCTTCCACGAGCGTTTGCGATGGATACCAAGAGTCCATCAGCACATAAACAGGACGGTGTACATCCAAAGAAGAAAGCATCTCGATCGCGAGTTCCCCCTTGCTTTTCCCAGCCGCCTTGTCGTAGAGGCGGAACGCAAAGGGAAAAGCCTGGGTCATCGTATGAACCATGAGCCAAACGAGAGAATGTCCCCAGATCGACTTTTTCTCTGTGTGAGAATAGTGCCAATCACACCCTTGAATGGCGTGCGTTGCCTGTGACGAAGGCTTGGTTTTTTGGCAAATCGTATCATCGATCGAAACAAAAAGGGGTTGATTCTCCTGTTTGGCGATGCGTTCGACACGACGAAGCATCCACTGTTGAAGTTTGCGAAGCAGCGTCTCTTCATCCCAAGGGCTTTTCGTGAAAAAATGGCTGAGTGTCGTGCGGTGGTTCGGATGAAAGCTCCAATGATGAAGATCGGTCAATGTTCCCGCAAATCCTTTGGTGGTCAGCGCATCCACGATATGAACGAGATGCTTCATGACAGGTTTTGAAAAATAAAGTGCCAACCCCAACATCGTGAAAAACTTGTGGATTCCTTGATGATGTGCTAATCTATTCATGAGACATGAACCTCCTTGTGAATAGTTTTGGTGACACATCTATTCTAATCAAGGAATCGGGTTCATGTCTCTTTTTTTGTTTGGTTGTAAATTTATGTTAGCGAATTTGCTCATCTATAGTGTGTTAGTGGAATTTATGGATGATGCCATGACATTCGATGATTATATGGATTTAAAATTCAATCTGGAAGATCATTTTCAAAAGCCGGTAGATTTAGACATTTTAGATGATATCAAACCAGCATTAAAGCCTAGTATTTTAAGGAGTGCTAATTATGCAGAGAGAGCCTAAAGTTTTTTTACAAGATATTCTCTGCAGAAAAATTGAGAAATACACCAAGGGCTTATCTTATGATGATTTTCTAGACAAAGACTTAGTGTCGGACGCGGTAATTAAAAATATATTAGTGATTGGCTAAGCAACGAAAAACATTCCAAATGAAATCCGACAAGCACACCCACATATCGAATAGAGAAAGATGGCTGGCATGAGAGATATGATGATTCACGGTTATTTCTCCATTAATTATCGAATTGTCTGGGATGTTGTTCAGAAATAAGATTCCTAAGTTAAAAAAACATGTTGAGTAGTTACTAAATGAAAATTAGAGTGGATATTTTTTTAAAGACCAAATCTTTTTGAGTTGGCATAGAAGATGATAATCGATAATAATTTACTGTCGTTAAAAATCCATACTATCTATTTTCAACCGGCGTTCTCTTAAAATCTCTAGTTTCTCATCAAATGTAGTTGGGCGTTTAACATTTGCTGTATTTTCTAACCCCATAAATAAATGAAAAAGCCCCACCTTGGTACACATTGTTAAGAGTCGAGGTGGGTTCTGCTAATTTAATCGTAATCTTGTGTAAGTGAAGTGAAATGAAACATATGCCCATTTCTATAACTAAGATTAAAACAACTTCATCTGTTCGTTGTACGAAGTGTTTTTTTCATCCATAACATATCCCATTGCGCGATACCCCTCTAATCTTTTTTCAAACATCTTTTGCATAATCGGGATTTTTTTATCCACGTAGTCATATACACGTACTTCTTGTTTATTTGCATGAATTCGATGCAAGCGTCCGACATATTGTTGCAGGGTGCCTTTCCATGAAATTGGCATTGCTAAGAATAGAGTATCTAATCGGGCATTGTCAAATCCTTCGCCGATATATTTTCCTGTTGCAATCACTAATCTTTCCATGTCATCAGGAATGGAAGCAAGTCGTTGCAATTGTTCCATTCGTTCTTTTTTCGTCATATTCCCGGAGAGTACAATAATATTTTTGGCAAATCCTTTAAATAATTGCTTCAAAATTTCAATATGCTCAATTCGTTCCGTTAAGATTAACGGACAGCGGCCTTCTTCAAGTGCAGACAACACATCATCAAATAATTGCTGATTTCGCCGTTCATTGAGTGCTATTTCTGTATAAAGTTGCTGAATATCTTTGTGTGAGGACGTAAAGTTCGTGTACCTTGGAATTAAACGATGAACAAATGGCCTTACTTTTGCTTGTATTTTCCCGTCAATTTTATAACGAATAGGACCACACTGCATGTGAATAATAGGATGTAAACCATCTTTACGAATCGGTGTAGCTGTTAGACCATACACATACTTGGCGCGAACTTGTTTTAACACTTGTTCAAAGCTAAAGGCGGAAATATGATGGCATTCATCGACAATGATTTGGCCATATTGAGTAATAAATGACTTCAACTGACCCTTGTAATTTAAGCTTTGAATGGTTGCTATATCGATATTTCCTGTTATTTTGTTTTTTCCGCCTCCAATTTGTCCGATTTCTTTTGATGAAATATTAAGAAACGTTGATAATTGCTCTAACCATTGTTGCATCAACTGTGTACGATGAACGATGACTAACGTATTGGTTTTTCGTTCCGCAATAAGAGCTGCCGCTATAACCGTTTTGCCAAAACCAGTGGTTGCTGAAAGAACACCAGTATTGTGTTTCAATAATTGTGATATTGCATCGTGTTGCTGGAAAGTTAACTCACCTTGAAATTCCACATCAATCGTCTTGCCATCGAATTGATCATCAATGATTTCAGTTTGAATGGATAATGACGATAAAAGGTTGATAACCTCCTCCAAACAGCCACGAGGTAAGACCAAATATCCTTCCTTATCCCATGAGCAATTAATCACTCGCGGTATTCCGTATGTAGACATGCGATTTTTCTGGGCTCTATAAAATTCAGGATTCGCTAACGTTGCTAGTTTCGTCAACTTAGTTAAAAGAGAAGAGGGGGCTCTATCTTTTAGAATGTATAGACCATTCTTTAATTCAATAGTAATTTCCTCTGGATACACTTCGTTTACAGTAATAGATTTATTTTCGTAAAGCTGTACCACATCTTGTACTTCTTTTTTTGTCATCGTTTGAACAGAAGATAAATACATCCATTGGTCTGGATAAGGAGTAAAGGATTCATCTACAAATACACTATTGCCGTTTGTCCTTGGCTTTCGCTGAAGCGGCAATGCAATTAAATTTCCGAATCCGCCTTTTGGAAGCGTATCTTGATTCGGGAATAATCGATCATAGGAGTCTAAACCTATTTCATATCTTTTTTCCATTGTTTTAGCGAGCAATGTCATTCCCATTTTGCGAGCTAATGAAGCAGGAATCGCTTCGGAGAAGAAAATCCATAAGTGTGCACCATTCCCAGATCTTGAGCGTTCAATACTATACGGTACGGAAAACTCTTTACATACACGAACAAACGCCAACACATCCTCTTGCCAATTCTTTTTGTCAAAATCAATCGCCAAAAAGAAACACGTTTCATCTTTTTGCATTGGATAAATTCCAACCGTATGCTTCCCGCTTAAATGATCGTAAAGCACTTGATCATTTAGCGGTAGCAATGTTCGATGCTGACACTCACTGCATTTTATCTCCGGTTTTCGACAAATAGGCGGTTGCCACTCATAGGCGCAAGCAGGCGTATATCCCGCGCGACCGTTTTTTGATTCCCAGCGAACCGCATATACATCTGTTCGTCCTCTAAAAAGTTGCTTGAATAATCGTATCTTTTCTTCCGGTGACGATTGGTTGTTCACTATAGAACTAGCCATAGTTACAGAATGATTGTTTTCTTTCTTTTGCATCATCATTGAAAGAATGTGTTTTAAATATTCATTTTCTTTCCTTAAACGTTCACATTCCGCAAGAGCTTGTTGTAACTGAATCCGGATGTCCATGACTTTACCTCTAAAACATTTATTTAACTGTAATGATATTGTAAAGCATTGAGTTAGAAGTGTAAAAGTGATCATCCAAAATTAAACAACTCTTTATACTAGTATTTAATTAAATGTAAGCGTAAAATAATCCCCACCTTTTAATGATAGGGATTAAATACTATTATTGTGATAAGTTATTAAAAACCCGACAATTCAAAGGAATTGTTTTGGACCAAGGAAGTAGTTGATCAAGCTCATCCATATTGCTTATATCCATATTGGGAAGCCTTTCAAATAAGTAGCGAAGATAATAAAATGGATTTAATTTATTCTCTTTTGCTGTCTCCACAATACTGTAAATGATTGAGCTGGCCTTAGCTCCTTTCGGAGTATTGCTAAAAATCCAGTTCTTCCTACCGATCACAAATGGTTTAATGGATCGTTCACTTCGATTATTATCGATTTCTAAACGTCCATCCTCTAAAAATGCCACGAGTTTTTCCCATTGGTTGAGGCAGTATGTAATGGCTTGACCTAATAGACTCTTTGGTAAAACATTGCTTTTCTCTGTTTTTAGCCATGCTGAAAAAGCCTCCAACAATGGTTGGCTGTGTTTAAGTCGTTTTTTATATCGTTCTTCTGGTGTACATTCTTTCAAATCACGCTCGATGGCAAATAGCTGATTACAGAAATTGAGTCCTTCCCGAACTGTGACTGCTGAATGACGTTTGGATTCAGGAAGTACGTTTAAAGCCTCATCGAACTTTCTGCGGGCATGAGCCCAACATCCAACTAATGTTACGCCGGATACCTTATGGTATCCTGCATATCCATCGACATGCAGGTATCCTTTAAACCCTTTTAGGAATTCTTTGGCATGTTCTCCTGCTCTAGTTTCCTGATAGTCATAAAGGACAAGTGGTGGATCCTCTCTTCCAGTCCGATAAAGCCACATGTAAGATTTCGATGTACTTGACCTTCCAGGTTCATGTAAAACCTGAACAGTTGTTTCATCCGCATGTAGAATGTCTTTAGAGAGGAGATGCTCTTTCATTCGTTGATAAATTGGCGCAAGCCATTTTTCGGCACCATAAAGCATCCAATTGGCCATGGTTTGCCTGGATAAGATCACACCTAATCGTTTGAACTGTTGTTCTTGGCGATATAGAGGTAGCCCCTCTACATATTTTTGATTCATAATATATGCCATGCTTGACGGTGAAGCTAAACTTTTTGGATACACAGATTTTGGGGCAGGTGCTGTAACGATTGGTGTCTCTATTTCATTACGCTCACAATGACGGCATCCATAGACATATCGAACGTGTTTTAAAACTTTGACTTGAGCCGGAATAATCACTAATTCTTGTCGTACTTCTGTGCTCATTTCGTGTGTTTTTTCACCGCAACACGAACAGACCTGCTCTTCTTCGGGTAAACGATATTCAATCGTTTCCATAGGCAGGTTTTCAAACGTAGCTTGACGTTGACCACGTTTCTTTTTACGACGATATGTAATTGTTTCAACAGTTGGCTCTTCGGCTTTTACATTAGACTCTACCTCTGCTTCATTGAATAAAGGTAGTTCTAATTGATTAGGATTTGTTTTTTCGCTTGAAGAGCCAAATTTTCGTTTTTGACTAAGACGATACTGTTCTTCATACCATCGTAATTTCGCCGTCAATTCAACGATTTGCTGTTGAAGTTTTTCAATTAATTCAAATGGGTTTTGGGTAGGATTCTTTAAATTTTTCATCATGTAGTAATAATTCGACGGTTTTAGCTATTTTCCTCCAAGGTTTTTGTTAAAAGTAAAAAATTCATATAACTGTTCTAGCCTTTACTTCTGGGTGTGCTTTCTTTTGCTCCATTGCAAGACCATCCAATAACCAGCGTAATTGCCGATAACTAATTTGTATCGTTCCAGTGTCATTTTCATTTGGCCATTGAAATTTTCCTTTTTCCAATCGACGATAATAAAGCCAAAAACCATTATAGTCCCAGTGAAGAATTTTTAATTTATCTCGCTTTCGATTACAGAACACAAAATAGCTTGATGAAAAGGGATCTAAATCAAATCCCTCTTTCACCAAAGCAGCTAATCCATCAATGGATTTTCTCAAATCAGTACTTCCTTTTGCCAAGTAAACTCGTTCAGCTCTTGTACCAACTAACATGTTGATTTCAACGTCCTAACCACTTCTGAAAGAAAGGCCGGATCGAAACCAGGTTTTACTTCAATTGAAATCCCACTAATTTCAATCCGTAATGAATTTTCAACTGTTTGTGAATGATCTTCTAGGGTAACGGATGCCCATTTTGTAGACTTTCCTTGATTTTTTATTGGATTTTCAATTTTTCTTAACCAGTATTTAAACTGGTGAATACTCCATTGATTTTCCTTGCACCAGTTTACTTGAGTTTGACCGCTTTTACGATAGTCAGCGATTCGTTGTTCCCAAACCTTTCGTAATTCAGGATTCTTAGGCATAAAAAAACCTCCTTCAATTTCATCTTGAGGAGATTATCTCATGAAATTAGCACATCAAGAAGGTGTCCAAGATTTGACGCTTACAATTAAATTACTTACTTTCAATCAAACCACTTTAAGGAAGAAGATGTTATCAGTAATCTCAAAGAAGGCATTAGTGAATTAGAAATAGCAAACATGTTTAATACATCTATAGCCAGTCAAGGAGCTATCGCTGCTTTACCAATGATCAAAATAGGTAGACACGCGGTTGGAGGACAACGTAGACAAAAATCGGAAATTAAGCTCCAACCTGGGGACTTAATATGGTTTGATTGCGATGTAGTCTGTAATGGGTATTGGGCAGATAATGCACGGGTGTTCTCATATAAATATATGAAACCCGAGTATGATAAATTTAATGCATTGTACAAGGGACAGCTTGTGGCAATTAATGAAGTAAAGATCGGTATGAAGGGAAAAGATGTATTTAAATTAACAATGAGTGCGGGTCTGAAAAAATTTCCATAAAGTCTTGACTTACTCTCCAATGCCGCTTAATATGCAGAGTGTTCCTGTAAGTAATTGGAATAATAATCAACGGGGAAGGTGAGAAAGATGAAATCCATTTGTGTATTTTGTGGTTCAAACTATGGGAATGACATGGAGTTTAGGCAAGCAGCCAGAGAGCTTGGAAAGTTCCTTGCCAATAAAAAAATATCCCTGATTTACGGTGGAGGGAAGGCGGGGCTAATGGGGGAAATTGCAGATGCTGTCTTAAGCCATAAAGGCCATGTTATTGGGATCATACCTAAGTTTTTAAAAGATAAGGAACTAGCACATGAAAATATAAGTGAACTCTTTATTGTAGACACAATGCATACACGCAAAGCGAAAATGTATGAGTTAGCAGATGGATTTATTGTCATGCCTGGAGGTTATGGAACTTATGAAGAACTTTTTGAAGTGCTCTCTTGGTTGCAAATAGGCATACATAATAAGCCAATTGCTCTGCTTAATGTCAATGGTTTCTTCGATCCTCTCATAAAAATGTTAGAACATACTGTCGATAAAGGTTTTGCAAAGCCTGAAAATCTAAAGTTAATTATAAGTGCTGGCAATGTGGATACTCTTTATCAATTGATGGAGAATTTCAAACCTAATTTAGTAAATAAATGGACATGATACCTCTGGTTCCTGATGGCAAATCGACCTGTATCATTTTCAAGATAGCGAAAGAGTTTTGTTTTTGTAACTCCTGCAAGTTCATATATACAGGTAGTTTATTATCAATCTTCGGGGTTTCGATACCAACCATGAAATCATTCATCAACAGGTTTTCGCGTGTACAGTACTTCGTAAACGATTTTAAACAAGAGATTTTTCGGTGAATCGTTCTAGGTTTCATATTTTCTTTTGTAACTTGTTCTTGGATAAAACGTCGCACGAGAGTTTTATGAATGTCATCCAATTCAAGGGATCGATGATGCTTTACCAAAAAATCTTCAAAGGTCTTAAGATCAAAAGAATAACCAGCAACAGTGTTTTTCGAATAGTTTTTTTCAATTTCTAGATACAGTAAAAATTCATCAATAGCTTCTTGCAGCAACATCTAAATAACACCTCCAGTGATAATAAACGAATATTGATAACAAGTTTAAAAGATGATCATTATCGTCTAAAAAATAGATAATTCGTTTAACAAAAAACTGACGAAAAATTATGAGGAACTTAGAAGAGGAAGTGCCTAATAATTGTTTTTATAGGAACTTGAAGGGAAGAACCCCTAACATTACGAAGAAATAAGTTAGTTTACATAATATATAGTGAAGGGCTTAAAAATAGAATTATAGGAAGTTCTCATAATTTATCGTCTGAAATTTGATAAAACGAATAAAAAATGATAATTATCGTTCAATAAATACTTTAATAAATTTTAGCATAGTTTTTCTGGGATGTCTATTTTAAGAATGCCAGTTGTAAATAATAGTAAGTTTAACGTATTTCCTTGATGTATTGACACATTAAATGTAAAATTCATATAATGGAACCAATACATGATTATTTGATTAATTATTCATATATAATAGGAGTATATAAAAGTTCTGGTAGATTGTACACCAAGAACTTTGATGGATAAAGGAGGAATAGGTATGTCAGACTTTCTCAAATATATATTAGGTGGCTATCATGATGATGAACATGATCATGATCATGTTCATCATCATCGCTATGGGCATGGTCATCACGA
Source organism: Bacillus sp. FSL W8-0102 (assembly GCF_038007225.1). Lineage (NCBI taxonomy): Bacteria > Bacillati > Bacillota > Bacilli > Caryophanales > Bacillaceae > Bacillus > Bacillus sp. FSL W8-0102. The sequence goes on along the minus strand of NZ_JBBOWT010000001.1, from coordinate 1,943,495 downwards.
TCACCATCATGATCATCATCATGAGTACTATGAAGACCCCAGACCATATCGCTATGAGGAACCAAGAGTTTCTCCAACTAATTCACGCGTGATTATTTGTGAGCGCTGTGGTGTTTCTAACGATATAAGTCATAAATTCTGTTATGAATGCGGAAATAAGTTACAGAAAACTCCTATTGCTTGTCCAAAATGCAATACTCCTGTCATGGAAAACGTCAAATTTTGTCCTCAATGTGGAACACAAATCCGATGAACAAAACCTTCTCTTCCTGTACTGTGAAGAGAAGGTTTTTTGTAAAGATATACATCACTATTAACATAAAAAACCCAAGATTCCAATCATTATCTAGACTACAGATTTCTTTACTCCTTATTTGAATTTTCGAACTGATTTGAAACTAATGGCTTAAAAGTCTATAATTTTAACCTTTAAGTAAGCTCTTTTTTGTATAGCAAAAGATAGAAGCTCATGCTGTTTTTATTGCATTTGATTTTTTCATTGCTTTTCGTTTGGTTAGGTAACGTTGTAGGAAATAAGAACCTAATACATAAACAACCGCAACAGCTTGCGAAGATAATCCTTCTACATTTGGGAACACACAGAACCAAACGCCTAACCAATTTGGGAAATGTACATTGATAGACGTTGTACTTATCCATCCAGCAAGTTGCATTTCTTGTACGGTTTCACCCACCATCACCGCAAGCACCATGACTAAAAGGGCACCTGTAAATACCAACATTTTCTTATGAGGAAGTTTCTTCTGAAATAAAAATGTAAGGACTCCCACAATCATGGTTAACGATAATCCAATCAATGTTCCTTGAAGTATAATGTCAGATCCAACTTTTAATCGTAAATTTTGAAGGAATAGAACTACTTCAAAACCTTCGCGATATACAGATGTTAGACCAACTAAAAACAAGGACCAAAAGGCACTTGTTGATACTTCAGTATCTTTTTTCCCTATTAATTCTTGTTTTTTTCGATTATGAAGACTGATCCAGCCCGTCCAGTAAATTTTATGAAAAAACCAATTAAGAATAATTAATAAAACCACTACAGCCAAGACACCAGTAAATGCTTGGATATTAAGCTGTGACGCATTGACAGAAGAAATGATTGCTACAACTACAAACCACGTAACAAGAGTTGCTAAAAATGAAACACCTGCTCCAAGAGAAATGGGTTTCCAATAATTATCCTGTTTCTTACGAATTAATCCTGATATGATTGCTGCTAAAACAAGAATAGCCTCTAATCCTTCCCGAAAGACTAAGATTGCTGTATTTATAATAGCTGCCCCTGGTGTAATATTTCTAGCGGTAGGGTCAGGATTTCCTTTGAAGTATATCCCTTGCCATACAAGAACTCCAATTAAAACAAGAATGGAAATGGTAATCAAGATAGTTTTTAAGTTAAAAACTTTTTGGAACAATTTTCTGTCCTCCTATGTATAAACAATAATGATAATCGTTATCATTGTATACTCAAATTTTAACTTGGCGCTATTTAGACGTCAAGATAATTTTGGCAACCATATTTAAAACAAAAAATTCAACATAATTTTAGCATCAATCGAAAAAGGAATATCCATGTGTTGGATGAGACTGAAACGTCAACTGATGTCATTACAGCTGACGTTTATCCCTCACAATGATTAGAATGTTCAATGGTTTGTCTTAGGATGCTCATTACATGTTCATCATCATGGGAATAATAAATAGTGGTACCTTCACGGCGAAATTTCACTAAACGTAAGTTTTTTAGTATTCGTAATTGATGTGATACAGCAGATTGTTGCAAAGAGAGAATTTCAGAAATTTCTGTAACAGAATGTTCTCCTTGAAAGAGAAGGTTAAGAATACGAATTCTAGTTGGGTCAGATAAAGCTTTGAATATTTGGGATACATTAGTTAATGTATCACTATCTAAATGTTCGTCTAAAAATTTGCTATTCTCCATATTGTAACTCCTTAGAATTTATTATTGGGGTATTATTTATTATAGGACAAAATGAGAAAGTAATCGAATTGTGCAAACTGGTTAACTGATATAATAATCCTACCTCAAATTTTTCCATTAATTATTAAGAAGGACGGGTTAAATACTTAAAAATGTAAAGAATAAATAAATATTAATATTTGAACATATACTCATATATGTGTATTATGTATATGTAGTTACTCAAAACTTTATGAAAGTTATACTATGGAAAAAAATGTCAGATTTAATTAAGCATCTATTCCCGTCATCATTGGCACTTTATGAAATCATCAACTTCGACAGCACGATGATGATAATTATCGTCATAATCGTAGACGTGATCGTAGCTATTACAACTAATACACGTAAATATGATGTGTTACGAAAATAAGGAATTGATTAATAAAGAAGACCCCAGAAGGCACTTTAGCTTTGTATATAAATATATTGCTCAATATGAAATCATTATAAAAGAGGAGGAGCCATAATGGCGCATACAAATTCCCATAATCATTCTCATGATCATAGTAATATTTTTCATAGCCACGCACCATCAGGGAAAATGAAACAAGCATTTTTTTTAGCTATGATTATTTTAGTTGCTGAAATTGTGTTTGGTATTATTTCAAACAGCCTGGCTTTGTTGGCCGATGCTTGGCACATGGCGACAGACGTAGCCGCAATTGGTCTATCTTGGTTTGCCTTAGAACAGTCAAAAAAATCGCCAAACAAGAAAATGACATTTGGTTATGAGCGTGCAGGTATTATAGCCGCAGCTATCAATGGTTTAACACTTGTTTTAGTCACTTTTTGGATTTTTTATTCCGCCATTGGTAGGGTGATTAATCCCGAACCCGTTGGAAGCTGGGGGATGTTTATAGGAGCTGGAATAGGCTTAGTGGTCAATATTTTCATTATCTTTCGATTAAAAGGAGATGAAGAAAACTTAAATGTCAAAGCGGCTCTTCTACATGTTATAGGAGATGTTGGAGCATCGGCAGGTGTTATCATTGCAGGGGTTATTATTTATTTTACTAATTGGCAAATTGTCGATCCGATTCTAAGTGTATTCATTGCAATATTAGTTGCATTTAGTGCATGGAACATTATCAAGCAAAGTTTCCGTATTTTAATGCAAGCTACACCACAAAATATTGACTTAAACGCACTCTCAGAAAAAATAAGATCAGTAAATGGGGTAAAAAGTGTCCATGATTTACATGTTTGGGCGCAAACAACCGGCCAAAATTTTCTAACTTGTCATGCTGTGTTAAATGAAAATATAAAGTTAAGCGAAAGTCGATCAATATTAGAAAAGATTAATGAGCAGCTCAAAATGCAAGGTATTCAACATTCCACCATACAAATTGAAGACCCAAACATACCTCATGAGGATACGCTTATCTGCGCTGAAATTCAGCATTCTCATGATCATGAACACGATCATAGTCGTGAGCATCACCATAACCATTAATTCTTTTATCCAGAGCAAACGGAGATTCCTAAATTGTAGGCATCTCCGTTATTTTTCACCTTAAATAAAACATTTAGACATTTTTATTTCTTGGCAGATTGAAAATAAAAGTAATTTGTAAATTACTTGGTTATTTTGTTATAACTGCTCCCAAATCTTATTCAGTATGGAATATGACATACATCTTTTAGCATTTTCCCCCCCATGGGATGAAGAACCTTTCATTAATTTATTGACTTTTTATCCAAAAATCAATTTGCCTTCAGCAACTAAATATGAATGTAAATCAGTTATATCTTGTTCAACACGAACGTGATCCTGATCATGGTGATGATTGTGATTGTGATGAGATTCGTCTGAATGAGCAAATTGTTGATTTGTTCCAAATGTTTCCTCATCATATCTTCCTTACAAGTTGATAAGAGTGTTTTATATATTATCCTTTGTAATGGCGAATTTTTATTGACACATCATAGATATGCTTCATATAATAAAAGCAAACATATGAACACATGAATTGTTGTTCATATATAAAAGGGTGTGAGTAAATGAAAAATAAAATGATAACAGAAGAACGACCTGAGACAGTAGAAGTATGTGAAGAAACTTGTGACAGAACGGTTATTCATGCAGAAGTCGTATCAAAGGTTAAAGAAAAGATCCCAAGTCTAGAAGTCTTAACTGAGATGGCGGAACTATTTAAAATACTTGGTGATCGAACAAGAACACGTATTTTATACGCTTTATTTGAATCGGAAATGTGTGTATGTGATTTAGCGTATTTACTCGGTATGTCGCAATCTTCTATTTCTCATCAGTTGCGGGTATTAAAGCAAGCCAAGCTAGTAAAAAATCGAAAAGAAGGAAAAGTAGTGTATTATTCACTTGCTGATAGTCATATCATTCAGATTTTTGATCAAGTATTGCAACACGTTAATGAAGATAAAATATAAAGGGGAAGAGAGACGAGAAACGGATGGAAGAGCAAAAACAGAAGATAAAGCGAGAATTTGCGTTAGAAGGATTGGATTGTGCGAATTGTGCCATGAAAATTGAAAATGGTGTAAAAGGGATAGCAGGTGTTTCAGATTGTTCGGTTAATTTTGTAACCAAGACACTCACGTTAGAAACAGAACAGACACAAGAGGAAACAGTTGTGTCAGAGGTAAGGAAAAAAGTAAAAGTGCTAGAACCGCATATTAACGTACAAGAAAAAGGATCCTTTACTCGTACTTTATACTTAAAAGGATTAGATTGTGCGAATTGTGCTGCAAAAATTGAACAAGGCGTAGGACGTCTAGAGGGAGTTACATCATCTACCGTCGATTTTGTCTCCAAAAAATTGATTATGAAAACTGCTAATCCGGATGACATAGATCGATTAGAAGCAGAAGCGACAAAGATTATTAAACGACTAGAACCAGAGGTGGAAGTCGTGCCAGAATCGCACGATCATGATCATGACCACGACCATGACCACGGCCATAGCCATGATCACGGAAGTGAAAATACGAGAAAAATGTTGGTTCGATTAGGGATTGGTGCCATTTTAGCTGGTATTGGGATGTTTGCACCTGTTTCTGGCATGGGAGAGCTCGGGTTATTTCTTATTGCTTATCTTATTGTAGGGGGAGACATTGTTCTACGAGCTGCCAAAAATATTCTGAGAGGACAAGTATTTGATGAACACTTTTTGATGGCCCTTGCGACTATCGGAGCATTTGCCGTAAAACAGTATCCTGAAGGGGTAGCTGTTATGCTGTTCTACCAAGTAGGCGAACTATTCCAAGGGATTGCAGTCAATCGTTCTCGTAAGTCCATTAGTGCATTGATGGACATTCGCCCGGACTATGCTAATGTAAAAGTCGGAAGCGATATACAACGAGTGTCGCCAGAAAAAGTAAAAATTGGCGATCTCATCGTAGTAAAACCTGGTGAAAAAATACCACTAGACGGGAAAATCGTAGAAGGTAATTCTATGGTTGATACCTCTGCATTAACTGGAGAATCAGTACCACGGGAAGTAGAAGTTGGAAGTGCTGTGTTAAGTGGGTTCATTAACAAAAATGGAGTTTTAACTGTAGAGGTTACAAAAGGATTTGGAGAATCAACTGTATCTAAGATTTTAGACCTTGTCCAAAATGCAAGTAGCCGAAAAGCACCGACAGAAAACTTTATTACTAAATTTGCTCGTTATTATACACCTGTAGTTGTGATCATTGCAGCGGCATTAGCATTAATCCCACCACTTGTAGTAAGTGGAGCGACGTTTTCAGATTGGGTGTATCGTGCATTGGTATTCTTGGTTATTTCGTGTCCATGTGCGCTTGTGGTTTCCATCCCACTCGGATTCTTCGGGGGAATTGGTGCTGCATCCAAAGCGGGTATCCTTGTAAAGGGTAGTAACTATTTAGAAGCTTTAAATGATGTGAAATATGTTGTATTCGATAAAACGGGTACGTTAACCAAAGGTGTATTTAACGTAACAAGTATCCATCCAACGGGTGCAATGTCTAAAGAACAATTGTTGGAATATGCAGCGTTTGCAGAAGTTCATTCCAACCATCCTATTGCCCAATCTATTCGCAGTGCATATGGGCAAGTGATTAAAAAAGAGGCTATCCAAGGTTATAATGAAATCTCTGGACATGGGATTCAAGTAACAGTCAATGGAAAAGAAATCTTAGTTGGGAATGCAAAGCTCATGACAAAAGAACAAATCTCTTTCAAAGAGCCAAGTGAAATTGGAACCATTGTTCATGTCGCAGTAGATAAACAATATGCGGGATACATTGTTATTTCAGATGAAGTAAAAGAAGATTCAGCACAAGCTATCCGTTCATTAAAGAAACTAGGTATTAAAAAGACAGTCATGTTGACGGGAGATGCCAAAACAGTCGGAGATGCAGTAGGCAAAAAGTTAGGACTTGATGAAGTACATGCCGAATTGTTGCCGCAACATAAAGTAGCAGAAATTGAGAAGTTAGATGCACAAAAATCTCCAAAGGAAAAACTCGTGTTTGTCGGTGATGGTATTAATGACACACCTGTTCTGGCACGAGCAGACGTAGGCATAGCAATGGGGGGATTAGGTTCTGATGCAGCCATTGAGGCGGCAGACATCGTCATTATGACAGATGAACCTTCTAAAATCCCAATGGCCATTGGTATCGCAAGACATACTCGTAGAATTGTATGGCAAAATATTATGTTTGCTTTAGGAGTGAAGGGAATTTTCCTTCTATTAGGTGCTTTTGGGATTGCAACAATGTGGGAAGCTGTTTTCTCAGATGTAGGTGTCACAGTACTAGCCGTTCTAAATGCCATGAGGGTGTTACGAGTGAATCAAACATTATAATAACAAAGCCAACCAGTTTATGGTTGGCTTTGTTTGTGTATTTGAGCACTTTGCGTAAGAAAAGTATGGTGCACTCAAAGGATTATGAAAATTTAATCAATAGATGTATTTCACATATATTATCCGTTTAATGACTTATAAAAAGAATGGATAGAGAAAAGCTGGTGTTTTCGATAACCAAAGCTGAAGAAGGAGAGATTGACAGTGGCTCTAATCTAGCTAACTTATTGTCATTAATTCTGTTTAAATCCCAAACTATGGTGAAGGGACGAAAGAGAAGGGTTCGGGGTTTTGTGGGAATTTAGTGTAACGTAAACACAGTAAGAAAAATGATTCGATGTTCAAATACCATTTGTGAATATGGAAGTTTGTAATCCACAAGAGGCAGCGCATGTGATTTGCCGTCACTTCTTTATTTAATAGTTGTTGAATATAAGATAGCTAGTGGATGAATGGTAATTATAAATATCCTTATGGGAGTATATGTCGGTTATGTGGTGTATGAAATGAAGCAACAAAACAACATGAGTAATTTGGCATCGTTTTTATTATGTGAATATGAAAAACAGAAAAACCAATCATATCAAGGATCATTCATTTATTTATAATTGAGAGAGTTGAGAGTATTAGAATAATAAGCGAATTGCCCCCCTAATTTCGGACACATCCCATTCTATTTTAGGTATTCTTAATATTTCTCGTTTTTTCTTGGATTAGATATGGAATAATCATTCATACATCTTCATAAGATATCCACAATTTCTACATCGGTTTTTCATAGTTGGTTTTTACGATGAAGGTATGAAGGTAAATAAAAAAGGAGATGTTAATCATGAAAAAGCTTATAAGTGGAATAATTGCTGATACGTTAGTATTATAAATAGGTATAGGGGTATTTTTGAATAGTAACGGTCAGGGAAGATACCTATTTCGTTCGGATGATTCCATTAGCGAAGGAATGCACAGCTAGATAATGTGTGAGGTGATGATCATAATGGATGGTATGATGAGTGGTTGGGGAATGATGGGATTTGGATTCTTCGGCTGGGTCCTTAACCTGTTCATCATTGGATTAGTTGTCTATTTTGCCGTAAAATTAGCATTACGCAATAAAGACTAAAACAACTTTATATGGCTAATTAAGTAGGAGAGGGTAAATAACCCTTCTCCTTTTACAACAACGTACGTGCATTTCAGCATATGCGGCGGTTCTGTTAGGTCTCACGAATATATTCGTTTTGTTGTTAAAGACTCTCTAGCCCTTCGTTCTCCCAAGGATTTGATGCAGTCTAGCACTACAGGAGATTTGGCAATATTTCTTCCGTGTTTTCCCCATTTCGGAATGCCCATAATTTTGGGCACCTCTAACTTCATTTTTGTTATCCTTAAATTTTTTTGTTTATTCTGACAAGTAAAAAAACCTCTCCTTCCTTTTACTCGAACTTCTTTAATCATCCATACTTCTTCGAGAATTGTCCCTCCGTAAATTTCCGTAAATAGAAAAAACAGCAGTCTTATAAGCTCAACCTGCTGTTTATTTATAAATACTTCTATCTATAAAATAATTTTTTTCGTTTCTTGTTATTCTTTGCTCCTTTCTAGTTGCGGACAGTTTATATTCACTCTCCCCTGAAGCAGTAAATAATCCTGCTTTTTACTAAACTGAAAGGAATGGTAGTAACAAAATATTTATTCTCTATGACGAATTTAAATTGTTCCATTTATTAAAATTCATAATTTCTCCAAATTTATCGTGTAAAATAATGCATATTTTAATTCTGGAATTATTTGTTCAATGGGAAGGAGAAACTGTCATGGGGACTAACTTCGTAAGGATGATTCAAGAGTATCGATCTGACATGGAATCAGTCTACCAAACTTGGTTTATAGATAATGACCAAAGATTAAAAGCATTCCGTACTATTCGAAACGGTGTAATAGAGGTAATTAACGATATAGAAAACAATACATTCGGAAACGACTTTAAGGGGTCCTCTTTAGAAATTGTTGTGACAGCCATTGCAGAACAAAAACAAGTTTTTGAAGGAGCCGCCCATGCATTTTATTGGAAACCAAAACTACGAATACCCGATATTTATGAAAATGAACTTAATAAAAAGGCTTTTGTCAGATTTTTGAAATCATGTCTACAAGCGACAACAGAAAAGCAACTTGTAGAAGAAATAGTAAAACTAGACCAATTACAAATTAAAGGGCTTGGACCTGCTGTAGCTAATATTCTCTATTTTCTTCATCCAACTTTTTTCCCGCCTTTTAATACAGCTATTGTAAAAGGGTTTAATCTTCTATTTGACCAAAAAATTAAGCTTGGTTCATGGCAAGAATATTTAAAAATGAGAGGAATCATTTTAGATTTTAATGAGAAACATAGAAATTTACTTTCCAAGGACCTTGGTGCAATAGGAGGACTCTTTTTTGAAATTGGAACGGGGAGATTAGTAATTAGCGAAAACTATGAAATCACATTAGAAAGTATGGAAAAACAAACAAAAGCAAAAATGAAACGTCATACTGAAGTGATAAATGATGCGATCGAGGAAAATGACCATTCGGAAATGCAATATCATTTAGCAAGGTTAGGAAAATCACTTGGTTATGATGTATGGATTGCCCAAAATGATCATAAAAGAGAATGGAATAACCAAAAGTTGGGAGAATTTTCCTTAAAACGATTAAATCTGCCAAATATCCCTCAGCCAGTAAAGGAAACCGTCGCACTAATTGATGTTATTTGGTTAGACAAAGAAAAAAGAATTGTTGGCGCATTTGAAGTTGAAAAAAGTACATCTATTTATTCAGGGATTTTAAGACTCTTTGATTTGGCTTTAACTATGAATGGAAACGAAACTAAGTTTTATTTAGTTGCTCCAGATAAACGCGAGAAAGAGATAAAAGCACAACTATTAAGGCCTTCTATTCGACATTCGAATGCTTGCCAAATTTCTTACATATTATTCTCTGACCTTCGATGTGATTGTGATGCGATGTGCAAATTTGGTAATGACATTGGTGTTTTAGACAAAGTTTCGAGAAATGTTGGATAAGTATCTATACGTTTCACTCCGATGGAAAATTGGGGAATAATAGAATACAAATACTCCATGAATAAGGGAGAGGAACAGATTAAGGCTAAAAATTCAACCAATGAATCTCCTATTAGTTTCTTCTCCAATTTATAAGGACTCAAATAGCTATGGGCTGAATGGGAAGGGAAAAAAAGTGAGAAAAATTTCGTTCAAATTAGGATTATTATTTTTTGTATTTGTATTAGGAGTAGAGACGGTTTTATTTGCGTCTTTATATGTTACTCTGGTTCATTCGAGAATTAATGAGGAATTTGAGCAACTATTAGCAAGAGGGAACAGTCACCGTGATGTGTTAGAAAAAAATTATAATCCTTCTACATTAGAACATGTCACATTGATGGAGTCTGAAGCGGAGACAGACGTCGTGATTACCAATGACAAGGGAAATATATTGTATTTTTCAAAGAATATTTTACCAGTTGCTAAAAGAATCATTAAAAAAACAAATAAAAACATTCCCTATGGTGGAATGATAGTGCAAAAAAACTGGCAAAAGGAGTCGCATATTGCAACCGTAAGCCCGATTCGGATTAACGGCAAGCTAAAAGGATATGTCTATATGTTTCAAAATACCGATTCTATTCAATATATGATTTACAAGTTAAAGCACCATTTTATGATGGTTGGAATTCTTTCTGTATTTTTAACCATTATTACCATTGCTTTCTTATCAAGAGTCATTACCATACCTCTCATTCGTATGAAACAGATGACCGAAAAATTAAGTAAAGGTGATTTTTCTGTTCGTTTGCAAGTAAAAGGGGGAGACGAATTAGCGGAATTAGGGAAAGCCATTCAAACATTGGCGCTGGATTTGGAATTCTTAAAAAAAGAAAGAAAAGAATTTCTCGCTAGTATATCTCATGAGCTTCGTACTCCGCTGACTTATGTAAAAGGATATGCTGACATCGCTAGGAGGCCCAATATTGAAGAAGAAGAGAGAAATCGATATTTGTCCATTATTTATGAAGAAGCAGAGCATATGGAAAAATTAGTAAAAGATCTTTTTGAGTTAGCACAAATGGATCAACATTCCTTTCACATTCATAAGGAACCTACAAACTTATGTGCATTCTTAAAAAAATTATGTGACAAAATGAATCCTGCTTTTCAAGCGAAAAACATGTCTCTTGTCTATTACTGTGATGGGAACATTACTGCCCACATAGACCAAAAACGTTTTGAGCAAGTAATGATGAATCTGTTAGACAATGCTTTAAAATATTCCGATCAAGGTTCTACCGTCACTATTGATGTAAGGGAGGAGAAAAAGAACATTGTAATGATTGTTTCGGACGAAGGAACGGGAATTCCTGAAGAGGATTTGCCGCATATTTTTGAACGGTTATACCGAGTGGAAAAATCAAGATCAAGAACCAACGGCGGAACGGGATTAGGCTTAGCAATAGTAAAAGAAATTATTGAAGCTCATGGAGGTTCTATTTATGCGGATAGTATCTACGGAAAAGGAACAAAAGTAATGATTACATTACAGGAGGGATGAGAATGTACACGATTTTACTAGTTGACGATGAAAAACGAATGTTAGATTTACTTGATCTTTATCTTTCGCCTAAAGGGTATCATTGTGTAAAGTGTGAATCCGGTTTATCAGCGATACAGTACTTAGAAAAGAACAAAGCTGATTTAGTCTTGCTCGATATAATGATGCCGGAACTGGATGGTTGGGAAACTTGTAAACGAATTAGAGAATTTTCTAATATCCCTATTATCATGGTAACTGCAAGAGATCAAACATTGGATAAAGTAAAAGGACTTAAAATGGGGGCGGATGATTATATCACAAAACCATTTAACGAATCCGAGTTGCTTGCTCGAATAGAGGCTGTACTACGCCGTTCGATAGGGATACATTCAAAAATTGAGTTACAAGGTTTAGTATGGGATGAAGGCCAGCATAAAGTTCAATATAAAAACCAGCCTATTTGTTTAACACCTAAAGAGTTTGCTGTATTAGGGCTTTTTCTGAAAAATCCAAGCAGAGTATTTAGCAGAGAACAAATCATCGTGTCATTATGGGGCTATAACGCAATCACAGAAGAACGTACAATAGATTCTCATATAAAAAATATTAGAGAAAAACTTAGACAAGCTGGTTTTCCGATAGATCAATATCTCCAAACTGTTTGGGGGGTAGGATATAAATGGGAGGTATAAGATGAGAGCATGAACATGCAAATCATTACACTATTCAATTAATATGAAAATGTTGTTTACCTCTCTAATATTGTGCTAATTATTATTTTCAGTGATTTAGTACTTGTACCAAGATGAACGTATTTTGATTTTAGAAAGGCACGTTTTTAAATTTTACAGGGAAAGAATTGAAGTAAATGATCTCCGTTTATTATATCGCAATGGATTTAGGAACTAACATAACTTCAAGGATTTTAGAAAGAATTATAACGAAGTTTTTTGGAAATAAACTTCTTAAATTCTATAAATATTTCTGTAAAAAAATTAAAAAAATAATATATCTACCTATTAAACGAAAAAGGGGCATCAGTAATGAAAAAAATGGTTAAAGCGATTATGTTAACATCCACCATACTTCTCCTAGGCGCTTGTTCATCATCAAATAACAAAGATCAATCCTTTATTACTAGTAAAGATCAATCAAAATCCAACGTATCTGTTACAAATAATCCATTCTTTAAAGAAAAGAAAGCAGGAAAATTCGAACATTTGCATGGAATTGGTTATGCAGGAAATAAAAATGCCATTTACTTTGCAACACATAAAGGTTTACTCGTTTACCAAAATAACAGGTGGTATGAAACGACATCAAATAAACATGATTATATGGGCTTTTCTGCAACAGACGATGGATTTTATTCATCGGGACATCCAGAAGAAGGCTCTTCTTTAGGAAATCCTCTTGGCCTTGTAAAAAGTTTTGATAATGGACAAACATTAATGAACTTAGGATTCTATAAAGAATCTGATTTCCATTATATGACGGTTGGCTATAAAACTCACATAATTTATGTAGTGAATCAAGTAGAAAACAAAACACTAGGACAAGGGGTATATTACAGTAAAGACGACGGCAAAACGTGGTCGCAAAGTCAACTAAATGGATTACCGCAAACTTCTGCAGGAACGATTGCTGCTCACCCAACAAAAGAAAATATGGTCGGAATTAGTACGCCAGAAGGAATTTTCGTTTCAAAAGATAATGGAAATACGTTTGAACGGTTTACTCGAAAAATTAATACGACAACTTTTGTATTCCAAGAAAAATCCATTTTATTTGCTGCTGTAGAGAATAATAAGCCTATACTTATAAAACAATCGTTAGATTCAAAACAGGAGGAAGTTCTTTCTGTTCCTGCACTGGATGAAAAAGACCATATCATGTATATAGCCTCTAATCCGGCAAATGAAAAGGAAATTGTGATCGTCACCATGACTGGGGATATTTTTATGACAAAAAATAACGGTGAAAACTGGACAAAGCTAGCTTCAAAAGGGGAAATTTAGGACAAAGACATGTTGCCAGCATGTCTTTGTTATTTACCACTTCATAATTTCTGCAAAATTTATTGCTGCAATATAGATTCTGGTAGAGAAGAAGGTGATAAGAATGATATATTCATTGTTGAGTCAAATTAGTAACTTTCTAAGTCAACCATTTCTGAATATTGCGAATACAACGACATCTATTCCCGTTTTGTCAGCCTTTGTTCTTGGTATAGTGGGAGCAATGGCTCCGTGTCAACTCACCGGTAACTTAGGAGCGATCACGTTATACAGTAATCAGTCCTTGCAAAAAGGAATTGCGTGGAAAGAGTTGCTCCTATTTATTTTGGGTAAAATCATTGCTTTTTCTGGTTTAGGCTTGATTGTCTGGCTGATGGGGAAAGAGATTCAAAGTACACTAACATTATATTTTCCGTGGTTAAGAAAGCTGATCGGTCCCATACTCATTTTTGTAGGTTTATATTTGTTAGGGCTCTTTAAAATGTATTGGAACTTAACGTTGTTCAGAGTGCCTGAGCGATTTTTAAAGAAAGGCAAAACAGGCGCCTTTTTAATGGGTTTCGGCTTTTCATTAGCTTTTTGCCCAACGATGTTTGTGCTGTTTTTTGTTACTCTTATGCCTCTTATATATTCAACGTTTTATGGGGTGCTATTACCGAGTGTCTTTGCCGTCGGAACCTCTGTGCCTGTTATTTTCTTCATCTTTATCCTTTGGTACTTAGGATTTAGCGGTACTCTAATGAAAAAAGGAAAACAAGCAGGAAGGTTCGTTCAGAAAGCAGCTGGCATTGTGATGGTTTTACTTGGCATATTAGACACCATCACTTATTGGTTCTAAAGTTAGGAAAAGGAGGAAAACAGAATGGGAATGTTTGGAGGTTCTGCGATGATGATCGGGATAATGTTATTCTGGGGTGTATGAATCGGCGTTGGTTTTTATCTCTTATATCGTTTTAACAATGACTATAAAGAAGAGTTATCTCCGATTGAAATATTAAAAGTACGATTAGCCAAAGGAGAGATCATCTTAGGCGAATTTGAACAGCTATCCAAAAAGTTATAGTAAAATTCAGTCTTTTTTCGTTATATTGAGCACAGTAAAGCGATTTAATACAATTGTTCCCCCAATTCAAGGTACCGTCAAGAATTTTGTGTTATGTAAGATAGATAGGATATCTCTGAAATGGATTTGGAATGGATAGGGGTTCGATTTCCTCCACACAGGAGACTGAATATTCAGTCTCCTGTGTGGAAAGGGAGAATCCCTTTATTTTGTTCGTTTACAATATTTGGTTAGTTATAACGTTTTTCAAACATTTGTTGAAGGGTTTCATAGGCTTCAGCAAATCCTCGTAATTTTCGTCCTGCCCATTTCTCATTAAAATCTTGGATGGTCAAATACACGACTTTTTCAGCGGCTTCTAAACTACTCAAACTGTTCATCGGCTTTAGACGTTTCCGAATCTCTTTGATCGTTCGTTCAATGGCATTGGTCGTGTAAATCACACTTCGAATACTGCTTGGATAATCCATAAATGTAAGGAGGACATCCAACTCATTGGCCCAAGATTGAACTTCTCTTGGATATTTGCTGGACCATTTCGACTCAAACTGTTGAAACATCTGTAACGCAATCTCCTTATTCGGCGCGCGATAAATCAGCTTGAGATCCTCGGCCACTTCGAATTGGTCTTTTTTCCGAACACGATTTAGGGTGTTGCGGACTTTGTGAACGACACAGCGCTGCACATCGGCTTTCGGATACACCGCCTTAAAGGCTTCCTCCAGCCCCGGTAGTCCATCGAATACGCCCAGAAGCACTTCCTTGACGCCTCTTTTGTAGAGCTGTTGGAGAATCTCCCGCCATCCATAGGCGCTTTCTTGTCCTCCCACGAAGAAATCCAGAATTTCTCGATACCCTTCTTCATTCACTCCTAACACCACATAAATGACTTCTTTCTCTACCGTATCGCGGCGAAGTTTCACGTACAAGCCGTCCAAATATAAGACAGAATAACGTTTGGATAGTGGACGATGGTGCCATTTCTCGATGTCTTCCTTCACTACATCGGTCATACGGCTGATCGTTGCAGGAGAATAGGCATTGCCTAAAATTCGTTCAATAAACTTGCCAATTTCACGCGTACTCATGCCACTTTGATACATCCTGATGACGGCTTCCTCGAGCCAGCCCGTATGGCGTTGGTAAGGGGCAAACAGCTGCGTTTGAAATTCCCCGTTTCGGTCTCTTGGAACAGAAAGTCCTTCGATACGACCATACTGCGTGTCTAGGTTTCGATGGTAATAGCCGTTTCTTCTATTCGACGTTCCCTCTTGTTCCATTTCGAGGAAAGTCTGGATTTCTTCCTTCATGATCAGCTCTAATTTTTCCTTTACAAACTCACGAATAACGTTTTCCAGTTGATTCATCCAATCTATATTCGATATACTTTTAGACATAGGTAGGGTACTCCTTTCTCTAAGATTTTTGCCAAATCAGAGAATACCCTACCTTTTTCTTTTGGTCTAACTAAATGCTTGACACAAAATTTTATACATCATCCAATTCAATTTATATAGATGAAGGAAGTTGTTGATAAGAGAGTATTGTCAACAGCTTCTTTTGTTTTTTAGCTTTTTATGAACATAGTAACCTCTCATCCTCATTCAACTTGACCTCTTATATTACATGTCTTCTTCTTTAGTTTTTACTCCTATCGTAAGCACTTCTGTGATATCGATATTTAACGAACTTTAGAGAATAGAGAAGGTTAGCTCTTAAAGAAATATATTTTTTATGCGCCATTATTTTTAAAAATCTTAGTTCTTTATTCTATTTACTTGATTCCATTCATAGATATTAATAATAGAATTTATAAGGGAGAGTAAAAATGCGAAAACAGTCTTCTCCAAAAAATACAATTGCATACTTATACAGTTTTCTAATTACGTTAATAGTCAGTGTATTTATTTTAAATATGATTATTGCTATTTTTTTTAAGAAGTTTTTAGTTTCTGAGTATTTAAGGGACCTTACATGGAAAGTGGAGTCCGTTTCATTTATATACATATTAGGGATGGAAAACCATTATTTCTCTCAGCGGTGTAATCAACGGTGATAAAATCCCCAATAACAACGGTTTAAAATTCCCCAATAATAACAGATAATCGTTTCGAAACAACGTCTTAGATGGAGTGGAGAAACGATGCTGAAGATTGGGGAGTTTTTTATGATTCGAGAGTTGTATCAGAAAGGCTGGACACAAACAGCGATTGCTAAAGAAACAGGGTTTGATCGGAAAACCATCCATAAGTATCTCAAGGAGGACAAGCTTCCAGAGCGCAAAGTCAATAAGAAAAAGAAAGAAAGTAAACTCGATCCTTATAAAAACTATCTTCTTCAACGAATACAAGAAGGGACCACAAATTGTGTCGTTCTCTTAGAGGAAATACAAGCGATGGGATACACCGGCAAGATCACGATATTAAGAGATTTTGTTCGACCTTATCGAGAACAGCCAAAGAAACAAGCTACCTTACGGTATGAAACACCACCAGGTAAATAAGCCCAAATGGACTGGGCCTACGTAGGAAAGTATATGGTGGCCAATCAATACCAAGATATTTATGCGTTCGTTATGGTACTTGGTTATTCTCGGATGAAATATGTGGAGTTTACCACCAATATGAATATGGAAACCTTAATGAAATGCCATATGAACTCATTTGCTTATTTTAACGGTATTCCTGAACAAATTCTCTATGACAACATGAAAACCGTTGTTCTCAAACATACTCCAGTGGAAATTCGATTTAACCGAAAATTTGAGGATTTTCTAGCCTACTACGGTATTATTCCAAATGCATGTCGACCGAAACGTCCCCAAACAAAGGGAAAAGTAGAAAGAGTAGTCAAGTATTTAAAAGAGAATTTTTTTCAACGAAAGCACGAATCTACTCTTCAAGCCTTAAACGAAGACATTCGAACTTGGCTGGATCAAGTGGCCAATCGAAAACCGAATCAAACAACGAAAGAACCGCCGATTCAACGTTTTGAGAAGGAACAGAAGTTCCTTCAATCATGGGGAGTCAAACCGTTATTCCCTACGAATCGTTGGGAAACACGAGAGGTCAGTCAAGATTGTTTTGTTTCATACAGAGGAAAAAATATTCTGTTCCCTATCGCTACGCAGGACAAACGGTCAAAATAAAAGAAACGCTTAACCATCATATTGAGATTTATGATGAACAGGAATGTATCGCGAGACATCCGATATGGATTGGGCAGGCATCCGCACAGATCCAAATGGAACATTGTGAAGGGATCTATTCAAACGAAAAAGGACAGAAAATAAAAGGCGTTCAAGGTTTGGCGACCAACGACCTCTCATCTTCTGCCCCATCTCCAAAAGTAGAACAACGTCCTCTCGCTGCTTACGCAGCATTGGAAGAAGGTGAAACTGTATGATGAAGGACATGTTAATCGAACGATTACAAAAACTCGGTTGGCATCACACAGCCCACCAACTGGATCATTTATTAGAAGACGCTTCTAGAGATAATGTATCATATTCTGAATTTCTAAACACTATTGTTTTACAAGAGATGGAATATCAAGAGTCTCAGCAACTAGAAAAGCGAATGAAACGAGCAAAACTACCTTATATCAAAACGATTCATGATTTTGACTTTTCTTTTCAACCGAGTATCAGTGAAAAGAGAGTAAAAGAAACGCTTACCTGTCGGTTTATTGCCAATGGGGAAATTCGAATTTTACTAGGTCCACCGGGTGTTGGGAAAACACATTTAGCCATTTCTGTTGCGATCGAAGCTATTACTCAAGGATATACCGCTTTATTTGTAACCGCAGGCGATTTAGTGGCAGAATGCCGAAAGGCAAACGAAAAAGGGACTCTCCAACGTTTAGTCAATCGTTGGAGTCGCCCAGACGTACTCATTATTGATGAGGTAGGATATTTTCCTTTTGATGAACTAACGGCGAATGTGTTTTTTCAAGTCATATCGAAACGATATGAACAAGGAGTGATGATTCTTACATCGAATAAAACCTATCTCGAATGGGGAAAAGTATTCGGCGATGATGTATTAGCTACAGCCATTTTAGATCGTCTTTTACATCATGCCATTACCTTTAACATTAAAGGAGATTCTTACCGCCTACGAGAAAAGAAAAAAGCAGGTCTTTATCCTGCCCAGTTATCGAATTAATCGTTCAAAATGGGGAATTTCATTTCGTTGAAATTGGGGAATTTTCAATCGGTGTTGACAAATGACTAAAAAACTGAATTTTCAATATGTTTCTCCACAATTAATTCATATTTTTAATTTAAAATGAATGAATCACATAAATTTGGGGAGGGATGGTTAATGCAATTTAATAGTATTATAGTTCAAAATGAAAATATTTATCTATTAATCGGCTTGTTAATTAGTTATGTGATGTTTTATTACGGTGTTAGGATATTAAAAATAGAAAGAAACATCATGGATTTAATTTTCAACAGTTTTATTAATGGAGTTCTAATTTGGAAATTAAGCTATGTCGTTTTACACCCCCAATCAGTTCTTCAAAATCCTATGAACATACTTTATTTTAACGGCGGATATGTTGGAATCGGTATTGGGATTCTTTTTATCATAATCTACACTTGGTTAAAAATAAAAAAACAAAATATTCCAATGGATTCTTACACACGGGCAGTGGTTCCAGTATATTTTGGGTATTTTAGTGCTTTTGTATGGATACGCGTAATTGAAGAACCTCAAAATTATCCCAACATTTTGCAAGCTATAGTAGCGGTTTGCTTTTTTATACTATCATCACGATTCAAATCCCAAAAAACTCTACTACAAATTACTATATGGTTTCATTTAATCCAATTTGAAATAGCCTTATATAAAACCAAATTTGTATATGCTGGGATAATATCAAAAGAAGTATTGGTATATATTTCTATAATTATTATCTTTTTATGTATTTCGTACTGGTCAGAGAAACAAGGAAGGAAAAAGGCTGCTATGGACGAGAAAGAGGGGCGGAGAAATGTAGCAAATAATATAGCTTTAGTGGCTATTATTTTAAGTCTTTCCATAACTCCTATGCTTATAAACCAACAGGAAACAGGGAGAATAGTATCTCCTAATACAGTTATGTCTAACTCACTTGTTTCAGGCAAAATCGGGACTAATAAAGGGGAAGTTGCCCCAGACTTTGAATTACGTTCAATTTCGGGAAATAAAGTGAAGTTGTCTGATTTTCGTGGAAAGACGGTTATATTGAATTTTTGGGCTACTTGGTGTCCGCCTTGCAGAGCAGAAATTCCGGAAATTCAAAAGTTCTATGAAGACAAAAAAAATAACAATGTAGATATATTAGCAGTAAACTTAACGAATAGCGAAAGTAGTCTTAATGCAGTGAAAGAATTTGTGAAGGATAAAGGAATGACATTTACAATCGTGCTTGATAAAAAAGGAGAGACCAGTAATTTATACAGCATAATAACGATCCCCACTTCGTATATCATCGATAAAAATGGAATTATTAGAGACAAGTATGTAGGTCCTATGTCTTATGAAACGATGGATCGCTTTATCACAAGTATTCAATAAACACTAAATATTTTTATAGCTAGGGGGGATATGGTCCCGTCTGAGTTGACAGTATCAAGAATGCTTATAACTGTTAATTCATGATTATATCTATTTTCGGATCATAACAGTTAAAAACCTGTGAACCCCCCAAATAAACCTGTAAAAAAGATAATGATTTTTGTCATCCAATCAAAAAACAGCAGTATTCCCATGACAATCATAAGAAATCCCCCGGTTTTTACGATGACTGAGTTATATCTTTTGATCCAATTTAGTTTGCCAATAAAAAATGACATAATGAAAAATGGTACGGCAAAACCTAATACATAGGCGAACATGTATAAAATTGCTGCACTTGGTTTGGTAGCTGCCAACGCTATAACCGATACCAGAATTGGTCCTGTACAGGGAGTCCAGCCTGCAGCAAATCCTATTCCAATTAAGATTGAACCCAAATAACCGGAGGGCTTGTTGCGAAAGATGAACCGTTTATCCTTCATCATAAAAGCTGGTGAAAATACACCTAATATTACTAAACCGAAAAAGATAATTAGTAAGGCGCTAATTTGTCTGATTAAATCTTGATAATCGGCAAAAATTTTTCCTAGTGCAGAAGTACTGAAACCAATAGCAATGAAGATGACAGAAAAACCGAGTAAGAAAAAAAGTGTATGAAGCATAGCACGTTTTTGAAGCATTACATTCTCTTTCTTTACTTCATCAACTGATACCCCTGTAATGTAAGATAAAAAAGCAGGATATAATGGTAAGCAACAGGGGGAAATAAAAGAGAGCAATCCCGCTCCGAATGCTAGAAATACATTGATATCCCTCATATTGGTTTCCATCCTTTTTTCTTCGATTTTCTCTAACGAAAGGTATATTATCTTGATTATAAAATAAAATTATGCATTTTTTATGGAGAAATGTATTCTTCTTATCATATAAAATTTAAATAAATTTCTTATTAACAATATTACTGTCACTTAATTTTCTAAATTCCTCCATAAAATCTCCATGTTTCATTTTTAATATGATCATAAATTAATATGAAAAAGCTGTACTATTTTTGATATTTCCAAACATATGTGAAGAAGGGAGGGGTTACAGATAATAGACAAAGTTAGCTATAACCATTAATATTGTAGTGTTTAAGAAAGAAAAGACGGTGAAGTTTCAATTTATTAGAAAAGAAATAACTCTTGGAGATAACTCTTAACAAAATAACGAAAGGTTCTTTTTCATAATCATTGCATAAACGTCATTGTAAACTAAATATAAGAGAAGAAAGGGAAGAAAAAATGAATTGGGCTAATCTCTTAATATTGTTACTGTGTCCTTTAATGATGCTATTTTGTATGAGAGGACATAAGCATCATAATCATCATTCTTCTGATAATCATTCCATCAATGAATTACAGAATCAGATTATAAAATTACAGTCAGACAATGAACAATTAAAAAGACAATTAAAAAGTAGATGAGTTGTGAAACGTCAACTTAATTAGTTGACGGTTTCTTTATATCTAATTGAATTTTTAGAATTTCAACGTACAATGCCGGCCTGAACGTATATCATCTATAGGTTTACACTGAACATTTTCTTGATAATGAGGATGAACCGATTAATTGAAATAAGTCATCTTTATTATTTTGTTACTTCTTCTACATAATTTCTGCAAATTTATTTATTAAAATGCTTTCACTGGATTTTTAGAACCGTTGATTCAAGGGGATTGTATGAAAAGCAAGATCAAAAAGTCTTCACTAATGGAAGAGGTATAGTTATTAACCATTAAGACGCTCAATTCAAGGAACGAGTAAATAATTTTACCGCTAAATGAGGTTGGAATAGGATGAACAATGAAATGCGAGTTCTTCAAATCATAAATCGTCTTAGAGCAATGGGTATACCAGCAGAAATAACAAAATCAAGAAAAGCTATATTCGAAAATTT
Source organism: Bacillus sp. FSL W8-0102 (assembly GCF_038007225.1). NCBI lineage: Bacteria > Bacillati > Bacillota > Bacilli > Caryophanales > Bacillaceae > Bacillus > Bacillus sp. FSL W8-0102. The sequence goes on along the minus strand of NZ_JBBOWT010000001.1, from coordinate 1,921,496 downwards.
ATGGGAAAAGGAAAGAAGGGAGATTTTAGCAGATGGAAAGCATTAAACCTTTAAATCCCATTGCAATGCAATTAGGTCCTTTTAGTATTCATTGGTATGGAATTATTATTGGTACAGGGCTCTTGTTAGGATTATATATTTCTACTAATGAAGCAGTAAAAAGGGGATTACAAAAAGAGGTATTTTCTGATCTTATTTTATGGGCCCTCCCAATAGCGTTGATATTTGCAAGAATTTATTATGTCATCTTTAATTGGTCGTATTATTCGCAACATTCCGAAGAGATTATAGCTATATGGAGAGGCGGAATCGCCATTCATGGAGCTTTAATAGGTGCTATTATCACGACTGTCGTTTTTGCCAAGAAAAGGAATTTGAGTTTTTGGAAATTGGCGGATATCGCAGCACCAAGCATTATACTGGGGCAAGCGATTGGGCGTTGGGGAAACTTCATGAATCAGGAAGCACATGGTGGACCTGTATCAAGAGAGTTTTTAGAAAGTCTTCACCTGCCCGATTTTATCATTAATCAAATGTATATCAAAGGAAGTTATTATCATCCAACATTTTTGTATGAGTCTCTATGGAACTTGATAGGGTTTCTGGTTTTATTGGTATTACAACGTATAAACTTAAAACGTGGAGAAGTATTCTTGACTTATGTTATATGGTATTCGATTGGTAGATTCTTTATTGAAGGGATGAGAACGGATAGTTTAATGCTAACGGACAGTTTAAGAATGGCTCAAGTTTTGTCTATTGTTTTAGTGGTTACGTGCACAATTCTTATATTATACAGACGTACTAGAAAAGATTTAACAGCTAGGTATAAAGATTAAATTACAAATATCCTGTCTTTGATAATCAAAACAAATACTTTCTTTTGCCGCTGACACACTATGTTTTAATTTATTATTATTTTTAGATTGATGGTTTAGGAGCGGAGTATGTCGAAATTGTGCCAATTGCCAATAAGGTAGAAAAATTATGATTATGAATTTTCGAACTCGGCCCCTTTCATATGTGTTTCAATTTGCTCTTGTATATTTCTTTTTGTACTCTCAAAACCATCTAATAATTGTATTGGAAGGAAGACTGCTCTCATATAAAGGTTAAATGGTTATTTATAACCTGCGATATTAAGTTCTCCGCGAGGATAGTTGTCAGTCGGAAATTCAAATTGAATTAATATAAATTTAATCAAATTACTAAATAAAAAAGTTTAATTTATGTTGGTAATTTGACTTAAAGAACCAATTCCTTTTTATCCATGCAGCTTTAAACAGGAAATAATTGAATAATGTACATCACGTTGATCCAAAATAGGAATAAAAAATGATACATATAAAATCAATCATACATAAGTAAGATATCAGTTGCTTTATATACCCTATACGGGTATAATGTATATAAACGAAAATAGTTATAATCAACGAGGTGAACCTAAGTGACTCACTGTGAAGAACAACATATAAATCCAAAAATGGTTCCGCGAACCGAAGAAGAAATCGAAAGCATCATCAAGCGTTTGAAACGTATTGAAGGACAAGTGCGCGGTGTGCAAAAGATGGTCGAAGATAATCGTTACTGTATCGATGTTTTGGTTCAAATTTCCGCAATTCAAGCCGCGTTAAACAAAGTCGGGTTGAACTTGTTGGAACGCCATGTCAATCATTGCGTTTCCAAGGCGATTCGCGAAGGCAACGGAAAAGAATCGATCGACGAATTGATGGACGTCATTCGGCAATTTTCAAAGTAAAGGAGGGAAAGATTGATGAGTGAACAAAAGCTCGTTACGTTGAAGGTGACTGGTATGACATGTGCCGCTTGTTCCAATCGTATTGAGAAAGTGCTGAATAAGATGGATGGAGTAGAAGCCAATGTCAATTTAGCGATGGAAAAAGCAACGGTTAAATATGATCCGGCTAAACAAAGTGTAGCCGATATTCAAACAAGAATTAACAAATTAGGATATGGCGTTGCGACTGAAAAAGTAACGCTGGATATTGAAGGGATGACATGCGCGGCCTGTGCGACTCGTATCGAAAAAGGGCTAAAACGCATGGAGGGCGTTACAAGTGCGGTTGTTAACCTGGCGACAAACAGTGCGGTTGTAGAATACAATGAAGGCGTTTCTTCTGTAGAAGATATTTTAGAAAAAATCAAAAAGCTAGGCTACATGGGACAGATCCACGATGAAGAACAAGATCAAGCTGATCGAAGAAAAGTGCAGCTGAAACAAAAGCAACGACAGCTGGCTATTTCGATCATCTTATCATTGCCCTTGCTTTATACGATGATTGCTCATATGCCTGTTGATTTAGGCTTGCCGCTGCCGCATTTATTAATGAATCCATGGTTCCAGCTTCTATTAGCGACACCCGTTCAGTTTTACATAGGCGGTCCTTTTTATGTTGGGGCATATCGGGCATTGCGGAACAAAAGCGCCAACATGGATGTATTAGTAGCTCTTGGAACATCGGCCGCTTACTTTTACAGCTTGTATGAAGCTTTTAAAACTTTAGCCAATCCCGAATATATGCCCAAATTGTATTTTGAAACAAGTGCCGTGTTGATAACCCTTGTACTTGTTGGAAAATATTTTGAAACATTGGCGAAAGGGCGAACGACAGAAGCTATCTCTAAGCTGTTAAGTCTGCAGGCAAAAGAAGCTCTTGTCATCCGTAATGGGCAAGAAGTAAAAGTTCCGCTTGAAGAAGTGGTGATCGGTGATACGATTCTCGTCAAGCCCGGAGAAAAAATACCGGTAGACGGTACTGTAATCGCCGGAGTTTCCTCAGTGGACGAATCGATGATTACAGGTGAATCGATTCCGGTTGATAAGAAAGAAGGAGACGCTGTCATAGGAGCCACCATGAATACAAATGGCGTACTGACCATTCGAGCAGAAAAGGTAGGAAAAGAGACGGCCCTTGCCAATATTATTAAAATCGTAGAAGAGGCACAAGGTTCTAAAGCACCGATTCAGCGTTTGGCTGATGTCATCTCAGGTATTTTCGTACCCATTGTGGTAGGAATTTCTGTTGTGGCGTTCATGTTATGGTACTTCATGGTGGCACCGGGTGACTTGCCAAAGGCGCTTGAAGTGGCCATTGCGGTTCTTGTCATCGCTTGTCCTTGTGCGCTTGGATTGGCCACTCCGACATCCATTATGGTCGGAACCGGTAAAGGGGCGGAAAAAGGGATCCTCTTTAAAGGGGGTGAGTATTTAGAAGGAACGCATACAATCAATGCTGTGCTGCTGGATAAAACAGGTACTGTTACAAAGGGAAAACCAGAAGTAACAGATGTAGTAGAGTTTCAAAATGGCATGCTTGATTATGCCGTTTCAGCCGAGAGCGCTTCTGAACATCCGCTGGCCCAGGCGATAGTGGAATACGGAAAAAAACAAGCGATTTCCATAAAACCATCGGAGCATTTCTCCGCCATTCCCGGCCACGGAATTGAAGCTGTTATTGAAGGCAAACATGTTCTTGTTGGAACGCGAAAATTGATGAAGGAACACTCGATTGACATATCCGAGCATGAAAATCAAATGGCGGATTTTGAAAAACAAGGGAAAACCGCCATGCTGGTTGCCATTGACCATCAGATTGCCGGCATCATTGCTGTCGCGGATACCGTAAAAGAAAGCTCCAAAGAAGCCATTCAAACTTTAAAACAAATGGGTATAGAAGTGTACATGGTAACGGGAGACAATCAACGCACGGCTGAAGCGATAGCGAAGCAAGTGAATGTGGATCATGTGTATGCCGAAGTGCTCCCTGAAGACAAAGCGAAAATCGTTGAAGAACTCCAAAAACAAGGAAAACGAGTGGCGATGGTCGGCGATGGGATCAATGATGCTCCCGCTCTTGCAAAAGCGGATATCGGAATGGCCATCGGCACAGGAACGGATGTCGCGATTGAAACGGCTGATGTAACGTTGGTTGGCGGAGATCTGGCACATATTCCAAATGCGATTGAGTTAAGCCGTAAAACGATGAGAAACATTCGACAAAATCTATTTTGGGCTTTGTTTTATAATTCTATTGGCATTCCTGTGGCAGCAGCTGGATTATTGGAGCCTTGGGTTGCGGGAGCGGCTATGGCATTCAGCTCTGTATCGGTTGTGACAAACGCGCTTCGTTTGAAACGCGTGAAAATAGAAAATGGAACGATATAAAGGAGGAATTCTTAATGGACATTACATTAAACGTCGAAGGAATGACTTGCGGACACTGCAAAATGGCCGTAACAAATGCTCTTAAAGAGCTGGATGGTGTGAAAAATGTAGATGTGCATCTAAAAGAAGGCACTGTGGATGTAGTTTTTGATGAGACAAAAGTCAGTGTAGAAAAAATGAAAGAAGCCATTGAAGAACAAGGTTACGATGTGAAATAACATAATCGAGTAGGAGGGAGCGATTAACTCCCGTCCTCTCACACCACCGTACGTACGGTTCCGTATACGGCGGTTCAATTAAGATCATTGACGCAAGTCTTTATAACTTCCGTGAATAGCTGTTCTCTTTATGCCAGTGGTCACTCCACCCTCCAAGAGGTCTCCCACGGGATTCACCGCTTCCTCCCTCAAGTGAGGTACTACGTTTTCTGTGTTCATCATGACTCACTGAATACCAAGGGCTATTCTCTCTTAATTGTTCGGTCCTTCTTAGTTGTTCTAGACCAACTAATACTATGACCTCTGCTGACTTCTGACGGTTCAGCTACTTATCACTAAGTAGGTTATGAAGAGTACTTCACATATCCGCCAGACCTCCCCGGGTAAGTACATGCACTTTCACACCATCTATCCGCCTCATTTACTCGATATGACCTTCGACAGAAAGAGCTTTGTTTTGTTATGCAAACTCACTCAATCATACCTAGCCTTATATGAGGTTCGTGTTCCTCGGACCGGTGTTTTGCCTCCAGCTTCCTTCAGATTCCGCGTCACCACGGACACCCTTGCTCTTGGCTAACCTCTACTTCTGTCTTCGGGGTTCGGGACTTACACCCTATAGTTCATGTACATGCCGGGCGCACATAAAAGAGATCATGGATCACAAATCCATGATCTCTTATTATTCAACGTTGTCAACGTTTTGGCACGACAAGAGTTTGACAGCCAAACCACGATGAAATTTTTTGTGCTTAACGGACAATGATCATTTGGATTCATATATGAAATCATGAGTATAACTATATAAATTTTGATATCATTCGATATTTGTGCTAAAACCGAAAGAAAACATAGAAACAGTATTTGGATTAATACAAAAAAGGAGTATACGAATATGGACTCAACTGTTTCAAAGAAAGAAGTTATGATTTCCTATATTATAAGTTTTGCCTATATCATCGCGATGATGACAACTTCGGTGATATTAAAAGATCACGAAAATATTTTGCCAGAAGTAGCGGCAATGGCGATTGCCATGTGGGTGTGGCGAGATGCAGGATGGATAAGACAGCCATCCAAGATTTTTCTTGCTCCGTCTATTACTGCTTTGATCGGTTTCGTGGTGAATCAATTACCCATTTCTTATTTAGGAAAAGTCATCCTCACCCTCATTCTAATGATGCTTTTTTTGCGGATCATTCAATCGAACTTAGGACCTTCCATTGCAACAGGATTGTTGCCAGTAGTGACGAATGCAACGGAATGGTCATTTGTGATATCCGTGTTTATTCTTACCTTTTTATTGATGCTTGGGGTTCTCATATTTGGGTTACATAAAGGATTGGAAAAGAAAGTGAAGATACAGTACAAGTACATGGTCGTGTTCTTAGTACTGATCTTTGTGTGGATTGCCTTATGTTCGATTGTTGGCTACCAATTGGCAGTGATCCCGCCGATACTCGTTGTCGTATTTGAGTCGCTTCAAAAACCGATGTACAACGGAAAAATGGCTTTTAAACAAGGACTTGTCTTAACCATTTCTGCAACCATTGGAACGCTATTATATTTTTCTATTGATTCGTGGATATTGGCAACGTTTTTAGATATGATATTGATGCTGATACTGTTATATATTGTCGGCATCCGTGTCCCTGCAGTATATGCTTTTCCGCTTCTGCCGTTTGTCTTCCCGGATGAGATTGTAGCAAAGTTGCCTCTAGGTTCGTTTATCACATGTATATTCCTGCTTTCTGCGGTGCTGGCCTATAAAAAGATAGAGATGAAGCAAAAGGGAAGAGTCATGCAAATGTGAGAGGAGTAGATATGTTCGAAGATGGCCTGCCAGAACTAAGCTATATATCATGCTTGGCCAATCTTTAAACCGTTAAAGTGACAAGATTAAATTGCGAAAACCTACGTTGACTGTTTTTATTTTAATAGGTTTTGAAGTGAGCTAGATCAGATAAGTTGCTTATACCTGTTCCATTTGGCTAGTAAAAAAATCATTGACATATTAGGGGGAAAGGATTCGCACTACAAAGGGATTTCTGCAAACCGTTTGGGGGGTAGGATATAAATGGGATGTATAAGGTAGGAAAAATAATAAGGAAAATCATTTCTTTTGTTTCGTCATGTGTAGTGACCTTTGATCCGGCAAATACGACAATACTTTCTTACTTATCTATATTTATTATTGATAGTTGAATAGTGAAGAAAACTTTCATTATTTTTGCGCCGTCTAAGGATTCGCTTTTCAGATGATTCGACAGTTTGAGACGAAATGATCCGACAAGTACCCGAGAGAAGTCCAATCTTGGGCAAATGAGTTGGATGTTCTCCTTACATATATGAATTATTCAAGCAGTATCCGAATTTTGATGAACACGACCAATGTGCCATGAAACTAAATATGTCAACTTTTTATGATATATTTAGTCATGTCTAATGTTATTAAGAGGTGACTAGGTCAAGAGCATTCTTCCAATGGAAATTTGATAGAAAAAACTGCTTCTGCTGATGTTTTGCAACCTTTTTAAAAGGTCAACAGAAAGAAATACGCATGGTGTATCAAGCTGCTGGCATATCAACTAAGTTGTTACAATAGATTCCTTGTTATTGTGGTTGTGGTGAGAGTGCTGGACATAAGAGTAACATGAATTGCTTTGTCAAAAAAATCAATAAAGATGGTTCTGTCGTCTGGGATGACCACGCTACTCGTTGCGACGTGTGCTTACAAAATCGCAGCGAAATCCATTAAAATGAAACAAGAAGGTAAATCTATAAAGGAAATTCGCCATTACATTGATGAAAAGTACAAAGAAGGTTACGCAAAACCAACTAAAACTCCAATGCCTTTATTATAAACAAACCTCGCTTTTCTGAAAGGTGAGGTTTTCATTTTGCCTATTTTCTTATTTCCTCTTCATAATTTCATTAAAAATTTTGTTATGATGACGAATAGTTACATTTTAATAAACGGTTATAGAAAGATTCATCAATGTTGTTTGATAAGGGGGGTATTTAGTTTCGGTGCTTCACAATTGAGACTCAAATTCCTCCGCCATGTTGCATTGCAAAAGCATGGCATACTCTAGCGCAATTCAAGTACATACGACCACACGTACCTTAGCTACCTCAACGGATATTTAATACATTTGGTGAACTGGATTTGTAGCTGCAGCTCTAGGTGCAGTGGCTATTTCAGCGATAATGACTAAAAATTTGTTGCAGTATCGTTTTCTAGCATTACCCATACATCAATTTGGGGACGTTCGAAGGGCAGAACGCCAGTTTAAAGGATTTGGAGAATACCGAATTTACCCTAAGAGTAGATGCATACATAGATGGTATTGCGAAGACTTTGAAGTAAGAAATTGTTTTGCGTTGGTTGTCGCTTTAGTTACGGGCATAACAATGCAACTTGTATCTCTAATATGATGACAGATAAAGCAACAATTTATAAGAAAAATTTTTTATAGTAATTAGAATCAGGAAAAATTAGGCGAAATAATATCAAACAAAAGATAATGGAGTATACATACATAACGGGGTTAGATAAATAAAAAAGACACTAATTAGCGCCTATAAATATTGTACTTTTGTATCTTTTGTGGATTTGCCCAGATTAAATAGAGATATCCTAAGAATGCACGTTCATGCTTGTTAATTGTCAAATTGGATTGTTTGACTATATCTAAGATATCCCGATTTTGATGGCATCCAATAGCTTTAACGGCAAAATTATCAAGTTTCTTTTGAATCCAAGCCAGTGCAGGGACGGAAAATAATCCATGCTCCAGTAATACTTGGCCATCTTCCTTACACCATTGATTAAAAAGGTTTAGAACATGGACTGGATCTTCATAACTACATAAAGAACCCGATGATACAATTGTATCAAAGGAATTCTCAGGGAAGTTAAGATTTTCCACATCAGATATGATAAATTTAGCATTAATCCCATATTCTTTTGCTGCTTCTTTAGCTTGTTCAATCATTTGGGGGCTGAAATCTACACCTATGTACTCAATGTCTTTAGGATAGAAGGTGAAATTCATTCCAGCTCCAACAGCCACCTCTAGAGTTTTTCCTTTAACTGACTCGACAATTTGCTTTCTCCATTTATTTTGTTCTTGTTTTTTACGTTTTTTTGCATATTTGGCAGCCTGTTTATTGAATTTTTGTATCAATTGCGTTTTCGCCATGAACCAAATACCTCCTGATCCTTATACTTATTACCACCTTTTAATACAGTAAATAAACGAATTGTTTCTTTTTTTATAATTTGTTATTACACTACGGGAATCGATAAATAAAAATGGAGTCTCCCACTGATATACGAAAGCCGGAATTCCTTATTGAACTAGAATCTGTTTTTTAGAAAAATTCGTTAGTAATGTAAATCCACGTTTCTCTGGTACCCCCTCTTATTGAAGTATCGGATGGCAATACTTTAAAACGGTATGGCTTTTGTTATTTAGTACAATCTTGAAATCCACAAGCAGAAGGAAAAAGTACGGTGGAGGGGAATTAATTATACCTCAGCTACTTATGCAAGCAGATATCGGAAATGGCAATTGACACCGGTACGGATGTAGCCGTGCTTGTCGACTTTGTCAACAAGTTGAAATCCCCTCCAAGTTTTATTTGGAGGAGATTTTTTTCGTTATTCAGGTTTATTTGTAGTATCATTCGGGTTTGGTTTATAGTCAGATTTGTAATCTTTATATTTTACTTCTGTGATCATTCCAGCTGAGGCATGGTGTAAATCATGGCAATGGAACATCCAATTTCCCGGATTATTTGCTCTGAATGCGACAACATATTCTTCACCCGGTTTTAAATTCAACGTATCCTTAATCAATGGGGAGCCTGTAATTGGCTTACCATTTTTACTTAACACTTGGAAGAAGTGTCCGTGTAAATGCATTGGATGTAAATCTGTTGGTGAATTGTTCACTAATTTTACTTTTACGAGATCTCCTTTTTTCACCTTGATAGGTGCTGTTTCAGGATACGTTTTACCATTAATTGTGTAGACCATGCCATCTTTGCCCATGGTGGTTCCTAAATTCATCGTATACTCTACATCATATTTCTGATCTAACGTAAATGAACCTAATTCATGTTTTCCGTAATTTGTCATATCAACGGTAGGAAGGTCCTCTTTTGCATTTGATTTGTCCGTATTGTTTGTTGCACCTTCGTATTGAATTTTCACTTTCATGCCATCGGTACCTTTCATATCGCCATGACATTCTAATAACCATTCTCCTGGATTATTCGCTGTAAATTCAATATCATAACGTTCACCCGGAGCAATATTCAAAAGTTCATCTTTGATTGGCTGCGGATCTTTTATCGGCTGCCCATCTGCAGCAACGATTTTAAACTTGTGACCATGCAGATGAAGTTTATGAGACATGTACCCTGCGTTCACAAGGCGAAGTCGTACTTTTTCACCTTTCTTTACTTTTAAAGGTTTAACAGCGGAACCACTTTTCCCATTAATTGTGAAAATATCATACATACTCATATCATGGCCCATACTGCTCATATCCATTTGACCATTTCCCATATTACTATGATCCATACCGCTCATATTCATATTGCTTTCTGCATTCGGGTTGCTCATCCATTCATCTAACACAAGCGTATAATCTCGATCTACTTTTTCCTCATTCTTAGGCTCTACGATTAAAGTACCGTATAGCCCCTTGTCCACTTGTTTCGCGCTTTCTTGATGGGAATGATACCAATACGTTCCCGGTACGGTTGCAGTAAATTCATACGTATAGGTTTCACCCGGTTTGACTGCATTCATTGTGACCCCCGGAACTCCATCTTGACTATTCGGGACAGGGTAGCCGTGCCAATGAATCGTAGTCGGTTCCGGTAATTCATTTTTGAAATTGATTTTAACTCTGTCTCCCTGCTTAATACGGATTTGCGCTCCGGGAACAGATCCATTATACGTGTAGACCGGAAGTTTTACTTTATCATTGATTTGTAATAATGCTTCCTTAGCAGTAAGATTAATCTCTTTACCGGTTAATACTTCTGTATTTGTTGCCAAAGGAAGTTGTTTACTGGAGTCCTTGGCGGTGTTTTCCTCTTTCATATTCATGTTCGACATATCGTGTCCTTGCATGGAATTGTGCGAAACATTATTATTTGAGCAGGCGGCACCAACAGCGATAACTCCCGCCAATAAGGTTCCTAGCAGTAATTTCTTCATGTCTTTCCCCCCTTAAATTTGCGGTTTAAATCATACTAATATCATCATAGAAAATAAATGTGCAGAATTTATGGAGAACAGAATTATATGATTAATTTTGTACGAAGAATGTCGAGGTTAATGGACGATTGGGACCAAGATTTGTTTAAGTTGCTGCATACCAAGGTGGAATTGCTGCCGACAATGTAATCGGAGGCTTGTAGAGAAAAGTAAATCTTGATACTGTTCCAGTCGTTACATTTACGAATCAATCGATTGCTACGATTGGGCTAACAGAAGAACAGGCTAAAAGAAAGAAGATACAAAGTGAGAATTTCCATTTTACCACTTAATGTAGTTCCAAGAGCTCTTGTTAATTGCAAAACTACTGGTGTATTTAAAGAATGCCTATAAATGTATAGAGGAAAAGGTCTCTTTTAGGAGGTGAACTTGATTGGATAAGTTATCTTTACTCTCACAAATTAATTCATAGGATAAATACCGAATATAAAACTTTCGCTATGGAATTAATGTGAACAATAGGACATTATTGGAGAAACGGAAAATAAGGGAGTCACCTTAATGTTGGAAATTTTTCTTTCAACCTAAAAAGGCCACCCACTTATAAAAAATACAAAGTGGATGGCAAGACCGTATGACATACTTACAAATAAAGTATATAGATAAAATTTAACAAATGCAATAACTAAAATCACTTGAGAGTTATACACCCAGACTAATTAATTCGGAACAACTTAACTTCTAGTTGCAACACTCATTTTATGGCCTCTTAATTTTAATAACTTTAATATTTATTTCATGGGTATTTATATATAAAATATAGGTAATTAAGAATTATTAAAGGAGCATTCCGCATGAACATCTTGAAAATGATATTTGGCAATTCCCAAAAAAGCAAGGTTGCTGCGATATTCAAATTGTGGAAGTAAAAGAAAACCCTGAATCCGTGATGAATTGAAATCGACTTTGATTTTGTTGTAATTTTGATGGATTGATAATCCATAAAACCCTTTTTATGCTTATGACCTATGTCATCTCTATTTCCGAAAATGGAACAAATCTCTTTTTTAGGTATACGAACCAAAAAAATAGACAAAAAAGCACAGGGAGTGACGTTGGACATTAGTGCCCGAACATTCGTTCGTTATCTTACCTCTCTCCATTTCTGATAGACGTTCAGTAGGGGCTCGCTATAGCCACTCCTTCGCGTCAGTTTCATCCAGATCTGTCGTGATCGACGGACGAGTCGCCCTGCCATCGTGATCACCGTCTGAATAATCGTCTTGATGCGGCGGCGTTTCACTTTGTGGTGCAACGGATGTCTCGGATCGCTTAATAGATCTTGTCCAATCAGACGAAGAAGATTGTAAACGAAGGCTCCCATGACCAACACGAGCGCATTCGTTTTCATCTTCCCAGATGGAAGCCGCTCTAAATCTAAGTCGCTCTTCAGTTCGCTATGAAACTGTTCGCATGTCGCATGGTCATGATACAACGCGAGCACATCGCTCATTCGAACATGCTCGTATCCTTTGAGCCGCACCCAATAGCTTTCCACTTCATAATCAGGAACGAGCATCAGCTGTCCATTGCGTTCCATCGTCCGTTCCGTCACTTGGGTGACTTGAACGTACGTATACGTGTTTCCATCGATCGCTGCCTTCTGTGGAAGGCATAGCTCATAGGTTTGTACTCCTTCGCTTTGTCCATCATCGACACGTTTGCCCTTTTGCGAAGCGATCTGGAACCAAAGCGCTTTCGATTCTCGGCGTAAGTTTCGCTTGATGACAAAGTCCACGTCTTCCTTTAGGCATACGTGCACATTCGCTTCTGCATCGTTTCCTGCATCCATGCGAACAAGCAGACGAGATGAAGTCAGTTGACGAGCTCGACGGATAGCGGTGACTAAAAACGAGGGCATGTTGTCTTGCACATGTTGTTTCCCTGGACGCAACTCGGCATGAACGAGATACCCTTCCTTCCCTGCATACGCAAACAACGGTGTAAAACCGTCAAATCCTTTATACGTTCGACTGACTCCTTCTTTTTTCGTATCGGAGTTGTCAAATGGGGAACCATCTATATCAAGGGGAAGCCATGTCGTCTTTCCTTTGGTCCAACAAGGGGACAAAGTGGCATGTCGTTGAATCAACAGACGTATGGACTCCTCCCAAAGAATCGTTTCGGTCATCGGAAGACAAGCGAGCTGATCGAGTCGTTGTCGCAAGGTTGGAGAGGAAGGCACGTGCTGAATCCCCATCGATGCCGAAAAGATATCGTCCTGACGATACGCTTCGATATGATCGAAATCCGTTTTTCCTGTGGCAAGCAAGCCAATCATCGAGCGAATGACATCGCTATGGGAAATGTGCACTTCTCGACGAACCGTTGGAAGCCGAAGTGCGTTTACCCGTTTATCCAGTTTCGTTCGATGGAGTAAGTAGCCAACGAGAGCAAGCCCAGCACTTGGGGTAATCGCTTCATCTGTCAATACAAACCGAATCGGGAAATCTTTCATCACATCACCTACTTGATGAAAAATCGTCAACGTCGTTTTCCCTTATCGTATCAACGGTTTGCGACCATTGTAAAGATGTTTTGTCACGGATTCAGGAAAACCAAAATGTTCCAGAAAAAGTCACTATGGATCGTGAATGTTGCTCATCTACATCTCATCGTGAGTGTTGCTAATGGTACATGGAAAAGGCATTAGGGCGATTTCTAGTGCCTTTTCTTATGAAAATAGGGAGGGGAATTCTAATATGAACATTCGTAGTTTTCGCAAAGAGGATTGGATGCAAGTGAAGGAAATTTACGAGCAAGGAATTGCGACAGGACAAGCAACGTTTGAAACGACAGTACCATCGTTCGAAAAATGGGAATCGACCATTGCCGCAAATTTATGTTTAGTCGCTGAAAACGAAGAGGGCATTCAAGGTTGGTGTAAAATAAGTAAAGTATCGAGTCGCTGTGTGTATGAAGGAGTGGGAGAGGTGAGTGTGTATGTTCGAGATGTGAGTCGAGGTAAGGGAGTGGGAAAACAACTTCTACAAGCCATTATCAAAGAATCAGAGGAAAAAGGATTTTGGACATTAACTGCAGGGATTTTCCCTGAAAACATACCAAGTTTACGTTTACATCAAAGTGTTGGATTTCGTGAAGTTGGTATAAGACAGCGTATAGGAAAATTAAATGGAGTATGGCGTGATGTTGTAATGCTTGAACGTCGTAGTCAAATTGTAGGTATAGAATGATAATGCCTTTTAGATAACGAGTAATTTTAAGAATAACCTAAAATAAGATAATATGTGTCCAAAATTTAGGATCAATCCGGATTAGATTTAGTGTAAACTTAATTAGGTAATTCATCAGTCAATATTTATCTCGGCTTCCGCTCTTGATTTACACAAAACGATGCGTCTACTCAATTTGTTATCATTATTATATTGACTTTTTCGAAGGCGGGGGCGCTGGTGATCACTAAAATAAATTTTACAGATTCATATTAAAGATTCAATGTTCATTTATCATGAAAAAATCGATCAATGGATTTTTAATGATGATGAGACCAAGTTTTCAGTTAACGATTTTTATAAGTTAGAATACGATTTATTGGAACTTGAACAGATAAAAACATTAATTGAAAATTTGGATGTAGTTCATTGGGAGTGATGAGTACAGGTTGGAAGCGTATGATGAGTATCTCAGCGAATATCAGGAAAAAGCGATGAATGATGCTTCTAACATATTGACAGATCTATTAGAAGAAGCAAGAGAAGATGTATACTTAATATTTAACAGTTTAGAACAATTAATAAAACCCCTAAAAGTAATCAAAAACAACTTTTGAACAAGAAGTATGAACTTAACTAAAAAGTAGTAACAATAACAGTCAAAGCAAATGGCGATCACTAAACTCATTTAATTCATTTGATTTTTTGTCTTTCCAGAAATAAATAATTAAAAAAATTAGTTAAAAATCAAAATAAAAAATATTGACAATCAATATTAATTTGTTAAGATAATAGCATATCAAAAAATCGGTACCGTCAAGAATTTTGTGTAATGTAAATGGGGTAGGGTTTCTCTGAAATGGATTTGAATTGATAGGGGACTGATTTTCTCCACACAAGAGACTGAATATTCAGTCTCTTGCGTGGAAAGGGAGAATCCCCTTATTTTGTTTATTTACAATATTTGGTTAACAATAACGTTCTTCAAACATTCGTTGAAGAGCTTCATGCGCTTCGGCAAATCCTCGTAACTTTCTTCCTGCCCATTTCTCGTTAAAATCTTGAATCGTCAAATACACGATTTTTTCAGCGGCTTCTAAACTACTCAAACTGTTCATCGGCTTTAGACGTTTCCGAATCTCTTTGATCGTTCGTTCAATGGCATTGGTCGTGTAAATCACACTTCGAATACTGCTTGGATAATCCATAAATGTAAGGAGGACATCCAACTCATTGGCCCAAGATTGAACTTCTCTCGGATACTTGTTCGACCATTTCGACTCAAACTGTTGAAACATCTGTAACGCCATCTCCTTATTCGGTGCGCGATAAATCAGTTTGAGATCCTCTGCCACTTCAAATTGATCTTTTTTCCGAACACGATTTAGGGTGTTGCGGACTTTGTGCACGACACAGCGCTGCACATCGGCTTTCGGATACACCGCCTTAAAGGCTTCCTCCAGCCCCGGAAGGCCATCGAAGACGCCAAGAAGCACTTCCTTGACGCCTCTTTGGTAGAGGTGTTGAAGAATTTCCTGCCATACATAGGCGCTTTCTTGTCCTCCCACAAAGAAATCAAGAATTTCGCGATATCCTTCTTCGTTCACCCCTAACACCACATAAACCACTTCTTTCTCCACGGTATCGCGACGAAGTTTTACATACAAGCCGTCTAAATATAAGACAGAATAACGTTTGTGCAGGGGACGTTTGTGCCATTTCTCAATGTCTTCTTTCACGATATCGGTCATACGACTGATCGTTGAAGGAGAATAGGCCTTGCCTAAAATTCGTTCAATAAACTTGCCAATTTCACGCGTACTCATACCACTTTGATACATCTTGATGATGGCTTCCTCGAGCCAGCCCGTATGGCGTTGGTAAGGAGCGAACAATTGGGTTTGAAATTCTCCGTTTCGGTCTCTAGGGACCAAAAGACCTTCAATCCGGCCATATTGCGTATCTAGATTTCGTTGATAGTAGCCGTTTCTCATATTCGATGTTCCGGCCTGCTCTATTTCGAGGAAATTCTTGATTTCTTCCCGCATGATCAGTTCTAATTTTTCCTTTACAAACTGACGAATGACACTTTCCAGTTGATTTGCCCAGTCGACATTCGGTATACTTCTTTTAGACATAGGTAGGGTACTCCTTTCTCTAAGATTTTTGGTCCAATCAGAGAATACCCTACCTTTTTTCTTTTGATCTAGTAAAATGCTTTACACAAAATTTTATACATCATCAAAAAATCTGAAAAATGAATATAAACCAACAAGGGAAAACCCCAAATCATTTAGCATTACTTTTCGTGCTTTATGCACGTTTAGTGATGGTAATGGTTTGGGGTTTTTATTATGTATTGGAGGATGAAGTATATGGAAAAAACGAGAATTACGGCAAAAAGTACACTCATTGAAGCTTATATTGACTTTGAGAGTAAAAAAAACTGGTCTAAAAATACGCGACGCAGTTATAGCAATACTATAAACGACGTTCAGGAAGATATGATTGCAAAAGGGATAGAACCCATACTAGAGAATCTTGACTATGATTATGCATTAACATGGGAAAACGAAATGCGAAAAGATAATTATAGCCCTAAAACAATTAAACAAAAACTAGCAACAATGGCTTCGCTTTTTTCGCATCTAAACAAACTAGGTATTATAAACAGAAATCCTTTCTTAGCATTAAATGTTGAAGATTCTAATGAAATTAATCACCATTCAAGAGCATTGAGTATAGTAGAATTGTATGAAGTTTATAAAGCTGCACATGAATTAGATTCAGAAGGAGTAGCTGTTCTAATTCCCATACTTTTAGATATTTTTACTGGTCTACGCTCTACCTCATTAAAAAAATTAAAAGTACAGTCAATTTCTGAAGAATATAATGGGTTAATTTATAAATTTGACCCAAAAGAAGATCATGTCAAAAGTGAAAAAAAACTTAAAAAATATATAGATAACAATGAATATAATAGTTTAAATAGAAAAAACAAAAATTTTTTCTTGCCATTGCCACCTAAACTAATGACTATTTTAAAGAATTTTATACAAAATAAGAGACCAGAAGACCCGTTATTATATGGATTAAAAGGTAAGCCACTTGAGAATAAACAGATGAATTATATAACTGATAAAGTGTGTGAACACCTTGGGTGGATTAAAGTAGAATATGAGAATCCACCGATCATTGACAACAGAAGCAAAAAGAAAAAGAATCAAAAAAAAGGTAAAAAAATCATTACTAAGACAGAGAAATTCTTTACTCCTCACGGATTTAGATATACTATTGCGACTTTGTTTCATGAAATCGGTGTATCAGAAGATAGTATTAGATTCTTATTGGGGCATTCAAATTTTGAACTGCGCAATCTTAGACATTACATTCTTAGCGACGCGAAATATATCAAGGAAATTAGAGCTGCGCAAACTCTATTAGAGTCATTATTTGAAACTACAATGTATCTTGAGACAAATCATAATATTAAAGTAGATTTGGATTTGGTTTTTCAAGAGTTTCCAAATGCTTTTGATAAACAAAAGAAATACCCTAATTATGTAAATAACTTTACAGCGGAAATTATTTTTTTCTCGCTGTCCCAATTACGGCACGAGATTAA
This sequence comes from Bacillus sp. FSL W8-0102, assembly GCF_038007225.1. Lineage (NCBI taxonomy): Bacteria > Bacillati > Bacillota > Bacilli > Caryophanales > Bacillaceae > Bacillus > Bacillus sp. FSL W8-0102. The sequence goes on along the minus strand of NZ_JBBOWT010000001.1, from coordinate 1,903,996 downwards.
TAAAAGAAGTCAAACTCAATTTGAAGATGGTATTACTTTCAAAGCTCCTGAATTGAATAATCAATTCCAAGTCATGCCGCAGCATGGATATGTGCCATTAAACAATCACATACCATTTAATGGAATATATAACCAAATACCGCAGGGAAGTTCAATGCCGTATAGCGGAGGAGGATACAACGGTTCATTGCAGCAACCAATATTTTTCACACACTGGTTACAGAATGAAAATCGAGTAGGAGGGAGCGATTAACTCCCGTCCTCTCACACCACCGTACGTACGGTTCCGTATACGGCGGTTCAATTAAGATCATTGACGCAAGTCTTTATAACTTCCGTGAATAGCTGTTCTCTTTATGCCAGTGGTCACTCCACCCTCCAAGAGGTCTCCCACGGGATTCACCGCTTCCTCCCTCAAGTGAGGTACTACGTTTTCTGTGTTCATCATGACTCACTGAATACCAAGGGCTATTCTCTCTTAATTGTTCGGTCCTTCTTAGTTGTTCTAGACCAACTAATACTATGACCTCTGCTGACTTCTGACGGTTCAGCTACTTATCACTAAGTAGGTTATGAAGAGTACTTCACATATCCGCCAGACCTCCCCGGGTAAGTACATGCACTTTCACACCATCTATCCGCCTCATTTACTCGATATGACCTTCGACAGAAAGAGCTTTGTTTTGTTATGCAAACTCACTCAATCATACCTAGCCTTATATGAGGTTCGTGTTCCTCGGACCGGTGTTTTGCCTCCAGCTTCCTTCAGATTCCGCGTCACCACGGACACCCTTGCTCTTGGCTAACCTCTACTTCTGTCTTCGGGGTTCGGGACTTACACCCTATAGTTCATGTACATGCCGGGCGCACATAGATAACCAAATAACTACCCAATCTGGGTAGTTATTTGGTTATGAAGGGGCTTCAAAAATATTAAAGGAGTCGATTGCTTTCTTTTTCTGTTCAAAATCTACATGCGTATAGACTTGGGTTGTGACTAAACTTTCATGGCCAAGCAGCTCCTGAACGATACGTAGATCGACATTTTCTTTATTTTCTTGAATCAGTAATGTAGCAAAAGTATGACGCAAATGATGCAGAGAATACCGTTTAGGAGGCAAGCCAGCTTTTTCCAAAGTTTCTTTAAATATTTTATGTAGACCTCGTGGGTTCAACTGGTCGCCATTCTTATTAATAAATACAGGTTGTGAAGGATGTAACAGGTACTCAGGTAAGCTATTCTTATAGTCCACAATAAGAGGGACTATCATCGGGTGAAGAGGGAGTAGGCGTTCTTTTTTGCCTTTACCATGGATACGAATAGTGTTGTTAAATAGGTCAAGCTGCTCCCATGTTATGTCAACTAATTCAGATCTGCGCATACCAGTCGTTGCAAGTAATTTAAACATCAAATGGTTCCTAATGGCAAACCGACCTGTATCATTTTCAAGATATCGAAAGAGTTTTTGCAACTCCTGCAAGGTCATATATACAGGTAGTTTATTATCAATCTTCGGGGTTTCGATACCAACCATGAAATCATTCATCAACAGGTTTTCGCGTGTACAGTACTTCGTAAACGATTTTAAACAAGAGATTTTTCGGTGAATCGTTCTAGGTTTCATATTTTCTTTTGTAATTTGTTCTTGGATAAAACGTCGCACGAGAGTCTTATGAATGTCATTCAATTCAAGGGAACGATGATGCTTTAACAAAAAATCTTCAAATGTCCTAAGATCAAAAGAATAACCAGCAACAGTGTTTTTCGAATAGTTTTTTTCGATTTCTAGATACAGTAAAAATTCATCAATAGCTTCTTGCAGCAACATCTAAAATAACACCTCCAGTGATAATAAACGATTATTGATAACAAGTTCAAAAGATGATGATTATCGTCTAAAAAATAGATAATTCGTTTAACAAAAAACTGGCGAAAAATTATGAGGAACTTAGAAGAGGAAGTGCCTAATAATTGATCTTATAGGAACTTGAAGGGAAGAACCCCTAACATTACGAAAAAATAATTTAGTTTACATAATATATATTATAGGAAGTTAAGGGTAAACTGTCTCATAATATAAGTATACTTGTTACATTGAGACAAAATAAAAATTTTGAAACGCTGATCTTAATTTTCATTTCAACCAATTATAAATCTTTCGGTATTCATTTTGAACGTCTGATCGAAATGAATTCTATATGATCCTGTAAAGTCATTCATCGTGTAATGTTTTCATTCTGCATCGATCGATTATGATAATAATTTTATAATGTTGCTTTTTGGCTTAAACATCTCACAAATTAAACCGACCTATTTTCGCATCCGTCATTCTGTTTTATAACCTATATTTACCATTTGGAATGAAAGAATTGTAAGAAATTATTTCAGTGAAAACGCTATTTCTACAATTTATAATTCATTAATTTAATTTTTCATTTATCCTCCTCCCTATTTTCCACCTAAAAGTCGTTCTGATGCTGCTGTTGCTGGGGACACACCATTTGGTATTAGCTAAATAAGATGGATATTTGAGATCATGCGGAGATATTCACTGGAATGATCCCCTTCTACTTTCGCACAGCATGAAACGCTTAAATTTCAATTTGACTGCTTCAAAACAGTTGCCTAACTATCCTTCTTTCTTTTTGCTTCGACCTTCCATCTTGTCAGTGTTACAATGCGTTCGTATTATTAAATAAAAGACAATTTTCATATCCTTTTTTGAAACCATTTGGCCTTTCGTTCGTAAAGAAAGTAAGGAGGCGATTGGATGCTAAAAAAATTTTTAAAAAGAATTTTAGACTCCTCTGCTTACCGTCACCATTCCCTTTATAGCAGCGACGACAGCAGGAAATGGGAAAGAAGACACTCTTCCCACTACGGTCACCATTACTATAAGAAAAAATGGAAATCGAGCGGATTTTTCTTCCGTTCCCATAGCAGCTAATAAAGTCGGATGCGTATGAAGAAGTGGATGGACTTATTCGAAAGGCCCTTAAATGTCGGAACCGTTCTCAACAATCGTTATGAAATCGTTCGATTGTTAGGAAAAGGAGGGTATGGGCTAGTATATGAAGCTCTTGACAACTCACTTGGCCAAAAAGTGGTTGTCAAACAATTAAGGAAGCGAAGAGCAAAATCCCAAAAGGATTGTCTCGCTTTTGAAAATGAAGCTGCCATATTGAAGTCTCTTTCCCATCCGGCTTTTCCTTCCTACATCGATTCTTTTCAAGATCAGACCGGAAAATTTATAGTGATGGAAAAATTGGACGGATACTCATTTGAAGAACTTATTTTTCAACAAAAAAAGGAATTTGATCATGACGATTCTTTGCTGATCTTATTAGAAGTGTTAAAACTTGTTCATTTTTTGCATTGCCAAGGGATTATACACCGCGATTTGCGGATCCCCAATATCCTGATGAACAACGATCAGCTGTTGATTATTGATTTTGGTTTAGCACGTCGAATAGGAGATCGTGATGATTTCAATGAGAAAAATTTCAAACATGTCGCACGATGTTCCTTCTCGTTTCAAGAAGATCTAATGGCACTTGGCCATTTTGTTCTTTTTTTGCTGTATTCAACCTATAAGCCTGTTTCCATCAGGGAAAAGAGCTGGGAAGAAGAATTGAAGTTGCCTAGAAAAACTAAAGAGGTCATTCGAAAAATGCTTCATATCAGCCCTCCTTATGATTCTGTGGAACAAGTGATAGAAGATGTCCAAAACATCCTGTTTTCAAGTCCAAATCAGCGAGAAATAAAACCCATAATCGTTGCTCAAAATGGATAACGTGTAGCTGATTGTGGTTACGATTGTTTGTCCCAATTCATGTTATGACCATGTTAATAGAATGAAAGAAAAGAGCGTGTTTAAACCGTCTTTATCATAACACGCTCTTATCATATTAGAACTATATCACCCTATGTATAAGAACAAAACTATACCATCTTCTCCTCCGCGTTCATTTATTAGTTAAAGGACTCTTCAATTCTATCCAACCATTCATTTACTAGTTCCATACAACCACTCATTAAAAGATGGTCAGGAGAATAACCATGCATCATGATAATCGGTTTACCTTCCCCTAAATCTTCATAATAGATTTCAGCTTGCCGAACTTTACAATAGGCCATATCTCATCCTTCTTTCTTCCATTTTGAAAAATCGCTTCAATTGACATAATATTTATTCGCTTTTTTCGTCTTAAACTCCTGGTTCCTTTACTATTGCTTAAAAAACATCCGATTTTTTTCATTTTCGCGATGATGAATACTATTTTTGTATTCTTAACCAATCATTTTTTCAAATAAAATGAACAACACGCCTGCTGATAACAGACGTGTATGATAGTTTTAAGGTTTTCTATTCGACATGAATCTTTTTAAGGTTTTTAGTGAAACGGCTGTTTTGGGCCGCTAAATTTCGATGTTTTTTCATCACAAACAGTACGCTTAAAGCCCATACAAGGAAAACGGCGATATTAGCAAAAGTAATCCACGAATCAGATAAATTTCCTGATTTTAATAATGTTTGCAAATTCGAATAAATGATCATTCCACCAACAAGGACACCTAGCAAATGGGAAGGAATGATTTTTATTAAAAATGCGGCGATCGGTGCGGCAATCAGGCCTCCAATCATTAAGGCCAATGTCCAGATCCAGTTGATTTCATTTGCTCCTAGCGAAAGAAGAAATCCTATGCTTGACGCAAGTGATACTGCGAATTCGCTTGTATCCACTGAACCGATCACTTTCCTCGGTTCCAGATCCTTTTTGGATAACAATGTCGGGGTTGCTATCGGGCCCCATCCCCCACCGCCAGTCGCATCGAAAAATCCGGCGATAAATCCTAAGGGAACGAACAGTTTTTTGGACACTTTTTTTCCTTCAGCCTTTTCATTCTGACTGGATCGGAAAATAAAGCGAAATATAATGTACACCCCTAAAAGTAGAAGAAAAATGGAGATGTACGGCTTTAAGACGTCTCCCGGAAGATTACTCAATACGGTAGCTCCCAGGAAAGCCCCGATGGATCCAGGAATAATTAATTTCAAGACGATTTCTTTGTCGATGTTTCCGAAACGTATATGAGAAATGCCGGACGCTGCCGTTGTCACCACTTCTGCTAAATGAACAGAAGCGGAGGCTGCAGCCGGAGCGATGCCATACAATAACAGCAAGGAAGTGGATGTTAAACCATAACCCATTCCAAGCGATCCGTCTACTAATTGTGCCGCTAAACCTACTAATGCAAGTACGATTAATTTTTGCATTATTGTTCCTCCATTCAAACACAAACAAACCAATCATAATAGATCGTGATTCCATACAGATTCCAGTTGCTCTCTAAACCGTTGCTGTTCTTTGGTTGAAGATAGATAAATGGGGTCTACCGCTTTTTTCAGCCATTTTCTTTTTTCTTGCGGATCTGATATATGCTGTTTGATTGTTTGCCTGATTTCGAATAAAAATTCTAAGTAAGATTCATAGTGCTCATCATATTGCTCGGCTATTTGGTTTTTAATCTGTTTAGCCAAAGTGGGACTGGCTCCTCCTGTTGATACACCGATGACTAATTTTCCACGATTGAATGATGCCGGGATCGTGCAATTTCCTTTTTGGGGATCCGTTGTATTGACCACAAGCTGATGAGGTTTGGCCGAATTGGCTATTTGATCATTTACGCTTTTGGAATTGGTAGCAGCAATGACGAAAAAAGCGTCTTTATAATCCTCATATTCAATCGACTTTTGAATAAGCGTCACCTTTTTTTCATTTGCCAGCTCCACGATCCTATGGTGAAAAGTAGGGCTTACAACATGAACATGAACGTGATATTTTAGCAAATGTTGAATCTTGTGGTAGGCGACATGACCGCCGCCCGCTACAACGATTTTTTTATCCGATAAATCAACCATAATAGGAAACATGGATTCCCCCCATTTTCAACGCATTTTTCACTCGATCTTGGACAGCTTCTTTCAGCAAAGGATCATATCCTAAATAACGGCATAAGATGACATCCTTTTCTGTATCAAGATCACGAATTTTCTTTTCCATCCCTTTCATTAAAAGTCCGGTAAATAACAAATATGGGAGTACAAAAATTTGTTTAAGTCGAGAATCATTGACCATCTCTTCCAAAGCTTCTTCAAAGCTTGGAGACGCTCCAGTTAGATAAGAAGTTTTCACATAAAAATACTCGGTTTTTTGTTTAAATCGACGAGCAAGTTCGTTAAAATCAAGCTGCATATCCTTGTCTTTGCTGCCGCGTGCTACAAGCAATACTCCTGCATGGTCCTTAATCGGAACTCCTGTTTCTTTGATTCTATTTTTTAATATTTCAGACACACTTTTATGTACGCCAATCGGTTCTCCATACAGGATCGTCACAGAAGGATAAGAGACTTGCAGCTGCAGCAAGATTTTAGGAATATCGGTTTTCACGTGTCCTGCCGCAAAGAGGAGAATGGGAATGACATATACTTCGTCAGCCCCTTTTTCAATGCAGCGTAAAAAAGCGTCTTTGATCGTAGGCCGGGCCAATTCAAGAAATGCAATTTCTTGAATTGGGATGGATATCTCTTTTTGAACTTGTTGAACAAATTCAATCGCTTGTTCGCATCCTTTTTTGACCCGGCTTCCATGGCAAATATATAGGACGGCTTTCATACGGATTCCCCCATTAAAATGAACGGCTCGCTTTTTTCAAACCAACTCAGCTTCTCCCGCAGCTTTACCACTTCCCCAATCACGATCATGCTTGGATTTTCCACCTTTTCTCGACGAACTACATCAACGATGGTTTCCAATGTACCTGTTACAGTCCGCTGCTGGGAGGTAGTTCCCCAATGAACTAGAGCAACTGGAGTATCTTTCGGTTTGCCGAATTTCAACAATTGTTCTTGAATGTACGGAAGATTGCTGACTCCCATATATATGGCCAGTGTATCGATTCCTTTTGCCAGAGCTTCCCATTTCAAGTCTTCATGGGTTCCTTCTTTGCGATGTCCAGCCACAAAAGCAAAACTGCCGCTATACTCCCGATGGGTGACAGGAATTCCGGCATAAGCCGGGGCAGCGATTCCTGATGTTATGCCAGGCACTACTTCAAACGGAATGCCATTCTTTACTAAAAATTCCGCTTCCTCCCCGCCTCTTCCAAACACAAAGGGATCGCCTCCTTTTAACCGCGTCACTGTTTTCCCTGCTTTTGCATGTTTTACTAGAATGTGATTAATCGTTTCTTGCTGGAGATGGTGATGTTTCGGCAATTTACCGCAGAAAATCAGAGTAGCTCCCTGTTTGGCATAATCCAACAATGCGGGATTTATAAGGCGGTCGTATAAAATCACGTCCGCCTCTTGAATGGCTTTTAAACCTTTTAATGTAATTAATTCTGGATCGCCTGGGCCGGCTCCCACTAGGAACACTTTTCCCAACTTTCTCAACTCCTATCAATATTTTGCGTATTGATCATGATCGGTGCCAATGACAAATCCGCCGCCATTTCTTAGTTTCTTTTTTTCATATAACACAATTTCTTCAATGGGCGGTAAGGTTAAATAAAATTTTTCCAATTCTATTTCAACTAATTCAAATGCCCGTTCGTCATTGTCAGCCGCAATGATGACAGGTATCACTTGCTGATCCTCTGTGATGACTTCAAAACGATATAGAGTCATAGTTTTCCTCTTTCTTGTCAAGCGGTTAAGGCCAAATTGCTTAATATACGATCCAACTCTTCTTGAAGTGGTTCTATTCCCACTCGTTTGAAGTATTCAAAAAACGTTTCTCCTTCCAATTTGGTCTTGCTGAAATAGGTTAAGAATTCTTTTAATACAAACGGCAGATGCTCGCCGTCGATTCTTCCTTTTAATTTTTGGTTAAATTGGCCGCCATTCAACAATGTTCCACCCACATTGATTTCAAATGCTTGCACCATTTTCTTTTCTTTATTTTTCATTAAAACTCCTTGCAAGCCGATATCAGCAATTTGCCGCTGGCCGCAAGAGTTAGGGCAGCCCACCATATTGATTCGAACCGGAACATCCACATCCACTTCCTTGTCAAGAAATGCGGCAAGCCGTCTCATTCTTTCTTTTGTCTCAGTCAAAGCTAAATTACAAAATTCAATGCCTGTGCATGAAATGGCATAAGCGGTGAAACGCGGTGGACGTATCGAGAATTTCTCCAGAATAGGTTCTTTAAGCAAAGCATCTACATTTTCAGTCGGAACATTGGCAATAATCAAATTTTGCGAACCACATGTCCGGACTTCTCCGTTTCCATATTTTTTCGCCAGCCGAGCCAATTCCAATGCATCTTCTACTTGCAGTCTTCCTACTGGAATATTCAAACCGACGTAATGCAGTCCTTCTTGTTTTTGTGGATGAACTCCGTAAAAATAGCTGGCATTCCATCCTTTTGTCAGATCAGTTCCTGCTTCTGGAAGCGGACCGGTAAGTTCTAACAATTTTTCTTTGAATTTTTCCGGACCCCAATCCGCCACTAAAAATTTCAAGCGTGCATGATTTCGTCTTTCCCGATAACCGTAATCACGGAAAATAGTCAGAACACCTTTTACAACATCTTTAACTTTTTCAGGTAGTACAAAGATATCGAGTGGAACAGCTAGTTTTGGCACCGCGGACAACCCGCCGCCAACTTTTAGATGGAACCCTATCTTTTCCTCTCCGTCGATGACTTTTTTGGCTGGAACGAATGCACAGTCATTGATTTCTGCTTGTCCGGAATTATAAACATTAGCGTTGATTGAAATTTTAAACTTTCGAGGCAGGTTGGAAAAATCTTCGTTGCCGGTCAGAAATTCATGTATTTCTTGAACGATCGGACGAGTATCCAATACTTCGTCTTTATCAATGCCTGCCAACGGATTTCCGAGAATATTCCGAGGAACATCACCGCAGGCAAAAGTGCTGGTCAATCCCACTTTATTCAAGCGATCAAAAATTTCCGGAATGTTTTCAATTCTCAACCAATGAAATTGGACGGCTTGGCGAGTTGTAATATCAAAAAAGTTTCGTCCAAAATCTTTTGCAATACCCGCCAAAGTTTCTAACTGTTCATTGTTTAGTATTCCAGTCGGCACTTTTACCCTCATCATAAAATAGCCGTCTTCTTTCGGACGTTGCAAATAAAGCCCCGCCCATTTAAATGCACCCCATTCTTCTTTTGGAATGGATGAGAAGCCGTGTTCCGCATAGTATGGAATATCATTAAAAATTTCCAAACCGTCTTTTTCCAACTTCCGAAGTTCATCCTTATTCAATTTGGGATTATCCTTCCACACTTTTTCATAACCCATAGAAATTCCTCCTCCTTTAGATCCAATTTCTTTCTTTTATATAGGACAAAAGCTGTTCCGCGCATTCTTCGATTGAAAACCGATCGGTCTCCAATACGATTTCAGGCGATTCAGGCTCTTCATAGGGAGAAGAGATACCTGTGAAATCTGAAATCTCTCCTTTACGCGCTTTTTTATAAAGTCCTTTTGGATCACGTTCTTCGCATTGGCTGAGGGGACATTTGACATACACTTCAATAAATTCATCTTCTTCGAGCAATTTTCTGACCGTTTCACGATCTTCACGAAATGGGGAAATAAAAGCAGTAAATACCATTTGCCCACTATCTACAAATAATTTGGCGACTTCTCCAATTCGGCGAATGTTTTCTTTGCGATCTTGTTCCGAAAATCCGAGGTCTTTGTTTAAACCGTGGCGGATATTGTCCCCATCTAACACATAAGTCTGCACCCCTAATTCATGAAGTTTTTTGGCGACGCGGTTGGCGATCGTGGATTTTCCTGATCCCGACAGCCCTGTAAACCAGAATACAGCGCTGTGATGCCCATTCCGTTTCCGGCGTTCCTCTTTTTGCAAAGATGGTTCATGCCATACAATATTTTGTGCCATTCTATATTCCCCCTTTTTGCTGACTCATTTATAAAAGCTTTATACAAGTAGTGTTGAGATCTATTAATACTTTTTGATTGAACCCGCCGCCAACTCCCTATTTAAGAAGTCAACGGCTGGTTTTAGAAGCACTAGCGCTTTTTTATTGATGAACCGGCGCTTTTTCTTTTAAGCCTTTAATTAAAACTTCCACTACTTCCTTACGGCTAAAAGTGCTAGGCGGCACTTCTCCATTGCGGAGCATTTCCCTTACTTTTGTTCCTGATAATATGACATGGTGTTCTTTTCCATGCGGGCAAGTTTTCGTAGACGCCATGCTTTCACATTTCGTACAGTAAAAACTATGTTCAAAGAATAAGAGAGTAATATCAATTTCCTCCCGAGTAAATTGGTCAAATATTTTTTGAGCGTCATACGTACCGTAATAATTGCCGACTCCTGCATGGTCTCTCCCGACGATAAAATGCGTGCAGCCATAATTTTTTCGCACCATCGCGTGGAATACAGCTTCCCTTGGGCCGGCGTAGCGCATGGCTGCCGGGAATACGGCTAAAAACACACGGTCTTCAGGGTAATAATTTTTCAAAAGTACTTGGTAGCTTTCCATCCGGACATCAGCAGGGATGTCGTCTGCTTTTGTTTCCCCGACAAGCGGATTTAAAAAGAGGCCGTCCACAATTTCAAGAGCTGATTTCTGAATATATTCATGCGCCCGATGAACCGGATTTCTGGTTTGAAAGCCGACGACTTTTTTCCAGCCTTTTTCTGCGAAAATTCTTCTCGTTTCTGCCGGGTCAAAATAAAATTCGCTAAATTGCGTTCTTTTAATTCTTTTGACTAGAACAATAGGACCTCCTACATAAACATTTCCGCGGCTGAACATTTTTTTCACACCCGGATGGGCTAGTTCCGATGTTTTGTAAACCAATTCCGCCTCTTTTTGTTGATCTGGTTCATAAATATCTTTAATGGTGATCACACCGTATGTAGCACCGTCAAAAGTAAGCCGAACCTGTTCCCCGATTTGTAGATCAGCTGCTTTTTCTTTTGTGACCGGCAGTGTAATGGGGATGCTCCAAACAATGCCGTTGGAGAGCCTCATCGTTTCGACTACGCTGTTGTAATCTTTTTCTTCTAGGAATCCTGTTAAAGGACTATAAGCTCCTGTCGCGATTAATTCAAGATCACTTAAAGAAGTGGCATCAAGCTCAATTTCTTTTTCAATGCCTTCGAATGGATATTCTGGATTGTACGCTTGAATTAGAACTCCTCCGTGCGGTTTTATTTCGGTCATGTAGAGGATCCTCCTTTTTTTATATATTTAATCAGTCTACTTGGTTTAGTGATTTTAAGAGGGCAAATGTAAACCGCATTCCGTTTTTCCGGTGCCTTTCCATCTTCCGGCCCGTAAATCCTCTAAATCAAATACAGGAGAGGTGCAAGGCTGGCATCCGATGCTTGGATATCCTTGATCGTGCAAAGGATGGTAAGGCAGCTCTTCATTATACGCATACCGCCAAATTTCTTTCCACGTCCAATGAATTAATGGACAAATTTTAATTTTGCCAAACTTTTTATCAAGGTTTATGTAATTCGTGTGTTTTCTTGTTTCTGATTGTTCCCTTCTCAAGCCTGAGATCCATGCTTCAACAGGTTCGAGAACACTTTTTAGCGGAACAATTTTGCGTAGATGGCAGCACAAATTCGGATCTTTTTTCCATAATTCTTCACCGTATTGTTCGCTTTGCTGCTGTAGCGTTAATTCCGGCTTTTGCATGACGATGTTCAGTTCCGGATAACGTTCTCTCGCTTTATCAATGGTTTCGTATGTTTCTTGAAAGTGCAGTCCTGTGTCTAAGAAAACGACGGTCGCTTTTGGATTGATTTTATAGATCAAGTCCACAAGTACACTTCCTTCTATTCCAAAACTGCACGAATAGACAATTTTTTCTCCATAATGGTCATAGGCCCATTCCAGAACTTCTAATGCCCCTTTTGTTTCACTCTTTTCATCAAATTCCGGTAGTTGATAATGATCCCACGTGTCAAACGTTAATAATTCGCTCAAAATACCCCTTCTTTCTATACCACTCATTGGTGTTCCTGTTTAGAGGCTGATGGTAAAATGAAAAAATCTTTCCATTTCAGGAAAGAATCAATAGGTACCATATCATACATACCTTATCTCCCAAAATGGATACCATTTTGCTGGAATTGGCACCTTACCTTCTTTTCAAGGCAGGTTGCCAGACTTCATTGGGCCAGGTCCCTCCGTCGTTCTTGATAAGTTTAATTGCTTTTTATTTTATCAGAAAGTTACTAAAAGTCAACGAATTTTTCCGCAGTTTTTTGATAGGAATTTATAAATTTTGTAGAATCAGTTTGCCTTTTCGTTTAAATAAACTCATAGGCAGTAAGAAAAAATTTTAAGAGAACAACTCTTTGCTGAAATGAAATTTTTCTTCCTTCTTAAATTGGGGGCATTGTATTTCCTGCATTGGAGTCATGTTTTGCCACATCCACTGCTTGAAAGGATTAAATTCTTGATGGGGCGTTTGAAGATTTTACGGTGGAAAACGGTTTGGCATTAAAAAGTAGTACCTTCTTGGAAGTGATCCGAAAAAGAGCGACATGTTTTAAAAAATGGATATAAATACCCATATTGTTTGTCTGATGATTTGTTCAAAACAATACAAATGAATTATTGTGCAAAAAAAATCTCCCATCAAAATCTTTTTGATGGGAGATCCTTCTACTTTTGTTTTACAGCATTGCTTATACAAATATCTCGCCGTAGAAAAATCCTTTACTCTGTACCGGACGGTTTTTCTGTCCATCCTTCTATGACTGTACCGCTTTCTGATTCGTCAATGGCAAAATTGCCATTTGAGTAGCGGTCATTCTCTCTTAATCCGGAAAGGGAAACCGTTTCTACGACTCCTTTTTCCGTTCGCAAATGAACGATGGAGTCATTGTCGGTGAGATCTAAATACGCAATTCGGTGCGGGTGGGATTTTAATTCTCTTAATAAAACAAGTCCTCGTTTAGCTCTGGACATTTTTTCCATTTCATTCAATTTCATTTTTTTCACAGCTCCGCGCTGGGTAGCCACAAAAATATAAGGCTGTTCTCCGCGGACGAATACTTTTCCTTTGACCACATAATCATCTTCTTTTAAATTGATGCCTTTTACTCCGGCCGCTCTTGGTCCAACGATATTAATTTCTTCTTCTTCAAACCATAGCCCATATCCCAACCTTGTAGCAATGAACACATCCATTTGACCGTTTGTTAAAAACACATCGATTACTTCATCATTATCTTTTAAATTAATGGCCACAAGCGGACGTGAATAGCGCTGTGCTCTATACTGAGACAGTTCAGATTTTTTGGCTATGCCGTTTTTTGTGAAAAAGAGAAGATAGCCCTTTTCCTCAAAATTTTGGACCGCAATAGCTTGAATGATCTTTTCGTCTTTTCTTATGGCGATCAGGTTGGCGATATGCTGCCCCATTTCTTTCCAGCGAATATCAGGCAATTCGTGTACAGGAATATATAAATAATTCCCTTTGTTAGTGAACAATAGCAGCACATCAGTGGTGCTCAATTCCGCTTGGAACAGCAACCGATCTGAATCTTTCATCGCCAAATCGGCACCGCTTGAAGCCGAGTAGGAACGAAGACTTGTTCTCTTAATATATCCTTCTTTCGTAACGGTTACCATGACGTCTTCAATAGCAACGGTCACTTCAGGATTGATTTTTATTTCTTCTATTTCTTTTTCAATGGTCGTCCGTCTTTCATCCCCATACCGCTTTTTCATTTCGATTAATTCCTTTTTAATAACGGACAATAGTTTCTTTTCGCTTTCCAATATGGCCGTCAATTCGGTGATTTTCTTTTTCAAATCTTCCGCTTCTTTTTGCAAAGCAGTGACATCCGTATTGGTAAGGCGGTACAGTTGAAGGGAAACGATCGCTTCTGCTTGCGGTTCAGAGAATTCAAATCGATTCATTAAATTCAGCTTTGCGTCTTTTTTGTCTTTGGATCCTCTAATCACCGCAATCACTTCATCGAGTATGGACAGCGCTTTGATTAATCCTTCTACAATATGTTGTCTTTCCTTCGCTTTTTGCAAATCGTATTTTGAACGGTTCGTGACCACTTCTTTTTGATGGGCGATATAAGCGTCCAACAGGGCAGGCAAACTCATCAGTTTCGGTCGGCGTTCATGAATGGCTACCATGTTGAAATGGTACGCAATTTGCAGATCGCTATTTTTATACAAATAGTTCAGAATTCCTTCTGCATTTGCTTCTTTTTTCAGTTCAATGACGATCCGCATGCCCGTTCGATCTGTTTCATCTCGGACTTCGGCGATTCCTTCCACTTTTTTATCAATGCGAAACTCTTCGATCCGTTTGACAAGATTCGCTTTATTGACATCAAACGGAATTTCAGTCACCACAATTTGTTTGCGCCCACCACGAATCGTTTCTATTTCCGTTTTACCGCGTATCACAATTTTTCCTTTTCCTGTTTCATATGCTTTTTTGATTCCGTCAATTCCTTGTATAATGCCCCCGGTTGGGAAATCAGGACCCTTAATGACCTTCATCAGATCGTCTACGGTGCAATCAGGTTGATCCATTCGCATAATGACACCGTCAATAATTTCTCCTAAATGATGAGGTGGTATTTCCGTCGCATATCCAGCCGAAATACCTGTAGAACCGTTCACAAGCAAGTTCGGAAATCTTGCCGGGAGGACGGTCGGTTCATATGCGGTATCATCAAAATTAGGTACAAAATCAACTGTTTTTTTATCAATGTCCCTTAGCAGCTCTGATGCGATCGCGGACAGTCTCGCTTCCGTATAACGCATTGCAGCCGGAGGGTCGCCGTCGATGCTTCCGTTGTTTCCTTGCATTTCGATCAGCAGGTTCCGTAATTTCCAGTCTTGGCTCATCCTGACCATGGCTTCGTAAACGGAGGAATCACCGTGCGGGTGGTAATTGCCAATGACATTACCTACCGTTTTAGCAGATTTTCGAAAAGCTTTGTCATGAGTATTGCCATCGACCAGCATTGCGTACAATATGCGCCTTTGTACAGGCTTTAAACCATCGCGGGCATCCGGCAGCGCCCGATCCTGAATAATGTATTTGCTATACCGGCCAAAACGGTCGCCCAACACTTCCTCAAGCGGTAAATCTTGAAAACGTTCTTCCATTGCCATCGACTATTCAACCTCCTCTCGATGGGACAGATTTTCATTTTCCAGCAGACTCACATCTTCTTCGAGGCCAAATGCCACATGATTTTCAATCCATTTACGACGCGGCTCTACTTTATCTCCCATCAAGGTCGTCACTCGCCGTTCCGCCCGGGCGGCATCATCGATTCGAACCCGGACGAGCGTTCTTGTTTCGGGATTCATAGTCGTTTCCCACAGCTGGTCCGCATTCATTTCGCCTAGCCCTTTATAGCGCTGAATCATATAGCCTTTGCCGACTTTTTTAATGGCCGCCTGCAATTCCTTTTCCGTCCATGCGTATTCCACTATCTCTTTTTTCCCCGTTCCTTTGCTGACCTTGTACAAAGGAGGAAGCGCGATAAATACTTTTCCTGCTTCAATTAATGGCCTCATATAGCGATAAAAGAACGTGAGAAGAAGTACTTGAATATGCGCTCCGTCCGTATCGGCATCCGTCATAATAATAACTTTGTCATAATTGGAGTCTTCTACCGAAAAATCAGGACCGACGCCGGCTCCAATGGCATGGATGATCGTATTGATTTCTTCATTTTTAAAAATATCCTGAAGCTTTGCCTTTTCCGTGTTGATTACTTTTCCACGCAACGGAAGCACAGCCTGGAATCTCCGGTCGCGTCCTTGTTTTGCAGAGCCGCCCGCGGAATCCCCTTCCACCAAATACAATTCATTACGATTAGGATTTCGCGATTGGGCAGGTGTCAATTTTCCGGACAGCACGGAATCTGATTTTTTTCGTTTTTTCCCGTTTCTCGCTTCTTCTCGCGCTTTTCTTGCAGCTTCTCTAGCTTGAGACGCTTTGATGGCTTTTTTGATCAACAAAGAACTGATATCAGGGTTTTCTTCTAAAAAGTAGGATAACTGTTCGGAAACAACGGCATCTACAGCGGAGCGGGCTTCGCTTGTTCCCAGTTTTCCTTTTGTTTGGCCTTCGAACTGAAGCAATTCTTCCGGGATTCGGACGGAAATGACAGCGGATAATCCTTCGCGAACGTCAGAGCCTTCTAAATTTTTATCTTTTTCTTTTAATAAATTGACTTTTCTGGCGTAATCATTAAATACCCGCGTCATCGCCGTTTTTGCTCCGGCTTCGTGAGTTCCCCCGTCTTTTGTACGGACATTGTTGACGAAGGAAAGAACATTTTCCGAAAACCCGTCATGAAATTGAAAAGCAAACTCCACTTCTATTCCGTTTTGTTTTCCTTCAAAAAACGCGACATGATGCAAAGGTTCTTTATCTTCGTTCAAATATTCTACAAATGCTTCAATGCCGTTTTCAAAATAGAACGTATCATGTTGATTATAACGTTCATCCCGTATATCGATCTTTAGCCCTTTTAGTAAAAAGGCACTTTCTCTCAGTCGTTCACATAAGATTTCATAATTGAACACAACTGTACTAAATATA
This sequence comes from Bacillus sp. FSL W8-0102, assembly GCF_038007225.1. Lineage (NCBI taxonomy): Bacteria > Bacillati > Bacillota > Bacilli > Caryophanales > Bacillaceae > Bacillus > Bacillus sp. FSL W8-0102. Next base: position 1,887,369 of record NZ_JBBOWT010000001.1, on the reverse strand, counting down.
GTCGGATCAGGTTTAAAGTGGATTTTCGTTCCCGTTTTCGTCGTTTTTCCGATTTTTTCTAAAGTCGTCTCCGGTTTTCCGCCATTTCGAAAGCGTTGTTCGTAAATGAATCCGTCTCGTTGAATGGTCACAATCAGCCATTCCGATAAGGCATTGACCACGGAAGCGCCAACCCCATGCAAACCGCCGCTTGTTTTGTAGCCGCCTTGTCCGAATTTCCCCCCGGCGTGAAGCACCGTGAGAATGACTTCGGGAGTCGGCTTTCCAAGTTTATGCATTCCAGTCGGCATTCCACGACCGAAATCTTCCACACTAACCGAATTGTCTTTATGTATAACGACTCTAATTTCATCACCATAGCCTGACAATGCTTCATCCACCGCATTGTCGACAATTTCATACACCAAGTGATGCAATCCTTTCGAATCGGTTGATCCGATGTACATTCCTGGCCTTTTTCGAACCGCTTCCAAACCTTCTAATACTTGAATCGCATCTTCGTTATATTCTATTTGGTTCTTCTTATTTGCCACGAACATTCCCCTTTCAAAACAAAAACAAACAAACGTTCGCATTTTATTATAACATACATTATGATAAATGAAAAATCCGTCCAAATAACCAAAACATCTTTTATTTGGTTTTGTACAGGTTCATTTTAACCATCCAAAAGCGTTCTCCATTCACGTTCAAAAGACACCTATGCACTATTTTACCTTTTCATGAAAAAAGCGCAAGAAAGGAAATGAAAAACTGTTTCAAAGATACAGGGCCAGGCCTCATTATATGAGGACTGGCCCTTGCCCAGGTAGGTATGTTGTTTATTTTGTCATGGCATGCTCGATTTTAATACAGCGATTCATAATAACGGTGTAGCCTTTTTCTTTTAAATATCGGTACACTTCTTCATTTTCGATCCCTAATTGAGCCCAAAAAACAGGACAATCAATCTTTGTAAATTCTTCCGCAATTTCCGGCAATGCCTCCGATCGACGGAAAACATTCACAATGTCAACCGGGCCTTCAATATCCGTTAAAGAGTCGACCGCTTGAACACCCAACACTTCATCTACAGCTGGGTTTACGGGAATGATTTCATATCCTGCCTGTTGCATCGCTTCCGCTACTTCATAAGAGGGGCGATTCGGATTATTGCTTAGACCCACAACGGCAATTCTTTTGGCTTTTTTTAAAATTTCTCCAATTTCTTCTCGTGATGGATTCTCGATCATACTGTTTCCTCCTTTTTTAGCCTGCATGCAGCTTTTTATTCTATTCTATCTCTTCAATCTAAATCCTGCTCATCTGAAGCTTTTGCTTTTCATAAAAAAATCTTTTTTTATTGTTCCCGACCATGATAAAATAGAGTGAAACTTCCAATTGGGGCGTCCTGTTCAGCGGGAAAAGGCATTGTTCAAAAATTTTTAGGCGTTCATCAACGATTGTATAGGAATTGGATATAAAGAAAATAAAAACCGATAACAACATAGTTCGGAAAAAGGGGCAATGACCAGAATGGAATATGTAGTCTTTATTTTAATAGCTTATCTGCTTGGTTCCATTCCATCTGGCTTGATTGTGGGAAAGATATTTTATGGTGTGGATATCCGCGAACATGGAAGCGGAAATTTAGGAGCAACCAACGCCTTCCGCACACTCGGGATAAAAGCAGGAACTGTCGTAATTATCGCTGATATCTTAAAAGGAACGCTTGCTACTTTGCTTCCAATTTGGTTCGGTGCAGACTTACACCCTCTTATCGCAGGAATGGCAGCTGCCATTGGGCATAGCTTTCCCATTTTTGCCGGATTTCGAGGAGGAAAAGCAGTGGCTACGTCAGGGGGAGTACTGCTGGCGTATGAGCCGGTCTTATTCCTTTTGTTAGTCGTAGCCTTTTTGATTAGTTTATACATTTCCAAATATGTATCGCTTTCCTCCATTATCGTCGCCATAATCGCTGTGATCTATACTTTCTTTAAAGGGGATATCCCCTTGATCATTGTCGTATTGTTCTTGGCATCCTTTGTTATTTTCCGCCACCGAGCAAACGTCAAAAGAATTCTGAATAAAACGGAGCCAAAAATTAAATGGATGTGAAAAAAGAGCCTTACCACAAAAGGCTCTTTTTTTCTGGGAGTGCCATTACGACATTATATATCTACACAGAGAACGTTGATCCGATATTCGAACGATCGTATTCGCGAATAAGAGTAGAAGGAAACGGGTCAGCTTCGACGTGCTTATTGGTTGTTCTTTTTTGGCCAAGGAAGGTAAACTAACTATGAGATAAGTATTGGATCTAATCCAAAACAAAACGAGGTGTATGAAAAATGAATATTCAGATATCCAAAAAGGCGATTGAGTGGTTTGAGGATGAAATGGGCGTGAAAAAAGGAGAATTCGTACGATTCTTTGCCCGTTACGGCGGGTCCAGTCCGCTTCATCAAGGATTTTCACTGGGAGTTTCAAAAGAAGAACCCATCCAGATTGGAGCGAAAGCAGAATATAACGGGGTTGTATATTATGTAGATGAAAAAGACCTCTGGTTTTTCGACGAACATGATCTTTATGTGGATTATAGCGAAAAATTGGATGAACCGATTTATCAATATACGCTTCAATCGTAAAAAATTATAGGGCGGCCCCAAAAGAATTTCTTTTAGAGACCGCCCTGGAAGAATTAACGGAAAACGTTGAACCTAAAGGCGAAAATGCCGAATATGGTCTGTCAATCCTTCTGATTGAAGGATTTCTTTTTGTTTTTCCCCAAGAAGATCAAAATGGGAGTAACCGTCTCGTCGAATGTGAATCCATTCTTTTTTCAAACCGTATTTTTTCCCCCATTTGGCTAACTTTTCAAGGTCATTACACCCTACTTTCGTCACACTGTGACAATCAGGAAAGCGGCTGTCCAACCAAAAATGTGTTAAAAAAGCAATTTCGCCATTTTCAATTCGATGTTTCCAATTTAACAGTTCTTCCCTTTTGATTCCAAATGCCATAACCGTCCCTCCTTGCCTACGGATATTGCTTGGACAGGCATTTTAGATCGTTCTCATGCTTCGTGTCGTTCGGGAATGTTCTTTTTACAGCGAAATCGAAAGAACCTAATCTTTACACTTTACAGAAACAGCATTTCATCGTAAAAGGAGACGTTTCCCCTTTTTCCGTTTCCGCGGTGTACCCGTATGTAATCATTTCGATTCATTTTTTTCCGAAATAAGCATGAACACTCTTACTTCAAGCCATTGATATTTTATCACAATACTCGATCATTCGCTTTTAAACTGCTTCTGATGGCATAAGAAAAGGGCGACTCAAGTGAGTCAGCCCTAAATTTGTTATTCTGTTTGCTGATTGGAAGCTTCGTCTTTTATTTCATTCCGGAATCCCTCGATGCTTTGACGACGGCGTTCATTTTTTTCTTTAATTTTTTCTAATTGTTCTTCGGAATCTGTATAGGCCATTGATTCCTCTGCTCTTTCCATGTTTTCAATCGTATGATGAATCATGTTTTGCAATTTTTCTACATTGTCACTGCGGTCGTCTGGATTTGGACGATGATTGGTCATGAAACATCCTCCTTGTCGTCATATATTGAGAGCTGGATTTACTCGCCTTTCGTCTGGATCACTTGTGCGTGGTGTCCTGATTTGTCTTGCATTTTTTTGCCTTTGTTGCCTCCTGCTGCACGAGGCTGGGTGCCTAAATGATCCGGCACAAAATATTTGCTTTTTTTATGTGGATTGCTCATAAAAAAATTCCCCCTTGACATAAAGTTTCTCCTGTTCCGGGGGATTATAACGCAAAAATTTATTCCGCTTTTTCCATTCTTCTCATTTCCAGTCGTGCCTCAAGCCTCTCCTCGATCTTATCCAGCGCTTGTTGATCATGAAGAAGCGCTTGACGATTCTCTCTTACTAATTCATGAAAGGATCTTTTTCTGATTTTTCTCATTGTTTTCCCTCCGTGTTAGTGCTGTTGATTTTTAGTATGGCCAAGTGGAAGAAAGAGTATAAACAAATTTGCAAAATTTTTTATTATTTTAGCCAATTTATCATTTGCTGAAGTTGTAAATTTCCAATATGTTTATGGATGATCACTCCATTTTCATCAATGACATAAGTTGTCGGAATAGCCGCTACTTTATATGTTTCGTTCACTTTGCCGTCTTGATCTAAAAGAATAGGGTACGATATGCCATATTTCCGGGCAAACTGTGTAACATTTGATTCAGGATCCATATTGACTGCCAACAATTCCACTGATCCTTTATTTTGTTCATAAAATCTCTGCAAAACCGGAATTTCTTCTTTACAAGGTGGACACCACGTAGCCCAAAAGTTGATGATAATCTTTTGTCCTTTTCTCTCTTTTAAGCGTATCCGCTCTCCCTTTAAAGTCGTCAGCGTAAAATCCGGTGCGTTTTCACCTATTTTTAAACCAGGAAGACGATCTCCTTTCTTTTCACGATGATCTTGTCTGCCTGTCTTTTCCATTAGATTGGATTGATTATTTCCTTCTCTCTTTGCATTTTCCTGAAATGGATCGGCTTTCAATTGCCGGCTCGCAACCATCAGCAGAAGACAAGCAATCAATAGGACTCCCCATTTTATTTTGATCATGCTGACACGTTCCTTTCGAATATGCTTTGTCCTATTATATGCCTGTCCATAAATGTTAGAAGACAAAGAAAAAGAGGCTGACAAAATTTTGTCAACCTCTTTTTAAGAAGGATTTACGCATGTTTTAATTGTTCAAATTTGCGACGAAGAACCATTTGTAAAATTCCGCCGTGACGGTAATAGTCAAGTTCAACTTCTGAATCAAAACGAACCATCACTTCGAATTCTTTCTTATTGCCGTTTTCGTCCGTTGCCGTTACTTTAATAATGTCATGAGGTTTAACATTATCGTCGATATGAACATCAATCGTTTCTTTACCGGTTAAGCCAAGAACTTCCGCATTTTCACCTTGTTTGAATTGAAGAGGGAGAACACCCATCATCACAAGGTTAGAACGGTGGATACGTTCGTAGCTTTCAGCGATAACGGTTTTAATTCCTAAAAGTTTCGTACCTTTTGCTGCCCAGTCACGGGAAGAACCCATTCCATAGTCTTTTCCGGCAAGAACGACTAGACCCGTTCCGTCTTGTTGATATTTCATGCATGCATCATAAATTGGCATTACTTCTCCTGTCGGCCAATAAGTCGTAAATCCACCTTCCGTTCCAGGAGCGATTTGGTTGCGGATGCGAATGTTTGCAAATGTTCCACGCATCATGACTTCATGGTTACCACGTCTGGATCCGTAGGAGTTGAAATTACGCGGTTCTACGCCTTTGGAGCGCAAATATTTTCCTGCCGGAGTATTTACGCCAATGGCTCCTGCAGGCGAAATATGGTCTGTTGTAACGGAGTCGCCGAATTTTCCAACTACACGCAAACCTGTAAGCTGTTTAATTTCTTCAGGATTTTCAGAAAGCCCTTCAAAGAATGGAGGGTTTTGAATATAAGTCGAATTTGGATCCCAATTATAAAGTGGTTCATTGCTGGTTTTAATCGCATTCCATTTGGCGTTGTCATCGAAAACACGTTCATATTCTTTACGGAACAATTCTGGAGTTACCGTACGTTGAACGACTTCTTTAATTTCATCGGAAGAAGGCCAGATATCCTTAAAGAATACATCGTTTCCATCTTTGTCTTTTCCGATTGGATCGTTTTGCAAGTCGATATCCACTGTTCCGGCAAGTGCGTAAGCCACAACTAATGGAGGCGAAGCAAGATAGTTTGCTTTTACAAGCGGATGAATACGACCTTCAAAGTTGCGGTTTCCGGACAATACAGATGTCACGAAGAGGTCGGAATCCGTAATTGCTTTTTCAATTTCCGGAAGAAGCGGTCCGGAGTTACCGATACACGTCGTACAACCGTAACCAACAAGGTTAAATCCGATTTTTTCAAGATAGCTTAACAAGCCGGAGTCGCGTAAATAACCAGTTACCACTTTAGATCCAGGAGCTAAAGAAGTTTTGACATATTTCGGTACATTCAGCCCTTTTTCAACGGCTTTTTTTGCCACCAATCCGGCACCGATCAATACATAAGGGTTAGATGTATTGGTACAGGAAGTGATAGCTGCAATCGCCACTGCTCCCGTTTTCATAGTCACTTCTTCGCCGTTTTCGAACTTCACCACGGCTTCTTTATCAAATTCTTTTTCCGTCAACCCGAAACCTTGAGTGCCTTGTGGTGCTGTAACGGCTTGACGGAAAGAAGATTGCATTTTGGAAAGCGGAATTAAGTCTTGTGGGCGTTTTGGACCCGACAAATTCGACTCAATTGCAGAAAGATTGATTTCTACAACATCTGTGTAGATTGGATCTTCTTTAGGATTAAAGAACATATCATTTTCTTTTAAGTATTTTTCAACAATTTGGACATGTTCTTCTTCGCGTCCAGTCAAGCGAAGATAGCTTAACGATTCGTCATCTACCGGGAAGAATCCGCATGTTGCCCCATATTCAGGTGCCATATTGGCAATGGTAGCACGGTCGGCAAGCGGCAGCTTAGAAACACCCGGGCCGAAGAATTCAACAAATTTTCCTACCACGCCTTTTTGACGAAGTACTTGAGTCACTTTTAAAGCCAAGTCTGTCGCAGTCGAACCGTTTGGCAGTTCTCCCGTTAATTTGACACCAATTACTTCAGGAATTGGGAAATAAGAAGGTTGTCCAAGCATACCAGCTTCTGCTTCGATACCACCTACGCCCCATCCCAATACACCAAGTCCGTTGATCATGGTTGTATGGGAATCCGTACCTACTAGAGTATCTGGATAAGTTTCATATTCGTTCGGGCTTGTTTCTTTTACGTGAACCACACTTGCAAGATATTCAAGGTTTACTTGGTGGACAATCCCGGTTGCCGGCGGAACTGCACGATAGTTTTTAAAGGCCTTTTGTGCCCAGTTTAAGAATTGGTATCGTTCAGCATTTCGTTCAAATTCCAATTCCATGTTTTTTTCCAAAGCGTCAGAAGTTCCATATTTGTCGACTTGAACAGAATGGTCAACGACAAGATCCACCGGAATTTCCGGATTGATCATTTCTGGTTTTCCACCCATATCGCTCATCGCTTTACGCAATGAAGCCAGGTCTACAACCGCTGGTACACCTGTAAAATCTTGCAAAATAACGCGGGATGGTTTGAACGGAACTTCTCCGCCCTCTACGTCTTTTGAACCCCATTTCGCCAAATTTTCAATATGTTCTTTTTTAATGACTCTGCCATCATATTGGCGGAGAACTGATTCTAATAATACTTTGATCGAATATGGCAAGCGGCTGACATCTGCCACATTGGCATCCTTTAAAGCCGCTAGACGATAATAATGATATCGTTTACCATTCACTTCGAATGATGAACGAGCGTTAAAAACGTCGTTTGTCATCCCAATTCCCCCTCTTCTGTTATGTAAGACTATGCAGCGAAAAGTTTGAATGGAAATTCAAACTTTTCTTATATGTTCATCTTAATACAAGCGCTAACATAAGTAAATAACAAGAATGTTATTGTTTTTCATAAGTTTTCCTTATATCGACAAATTGTGTCGATATGAATGCCAATCATAGGCATCATTTTTTTCTCTTCATTTTTCAAATTTCTCTTGAAACTTTAACGGTTATTGCCCGTATTTTAATTAGTTAACCATAAACACCGGAGGCGATCAAAATGGAAATTCGAAAGCGTCCTGCATTAAAATTAAAAAAGAAGCCATTAGAAAACGTTCTAAACATCATTTCATTATTAGTGTACATCGGAAGTGTTATACACTTATTCATGCACTGGTCTTCCTTGCCGAATCGAGTTCCAATTCATTATAACTTGGTCGGAGAAATAGACAAATGGGGCAGCAAAGAGGCCATTTTTTTCCTCCCGATTACAGGCGCCGTTTTATGGATGGGGCTTACGATTCTCGAAAAATTCCCACACCTTTATAATTACTTGGTTGTTTTAACGGAAGAAAATATAGAACGGCAATACAAAAACGCAAGTACTATGATCAACGTTGAAAAAAATGAAATCCTCCCTCAATAAAGTTTATTTTTCTCCCGAATACTCGCTTTTTCTCAAAATTTCATAGACACTTAATAGAATACACACCTCATTTAATGGATATATGTTGAATTTTTTTAAATAATTTACATGGTAGGGGGCATCCTATCAACCAAATTGTATTTATTTGGTAAAAATAAGGTATAACCGTGCTTCATCATCTCCACATCACTCACGGTCGCTAACCCTCCCACATCTCTCCGGATTGAATTCCATACATTCCTTCGTCCTGCGTATCCATGAGGTGGAGGTTGGATATGCTCCTTTGCTGGGTCACATGCCCGTATGGAATAAATAAGCTCCAACTCTGCACTATTGGTGTTTGTCATTTGAGATAATTACGGTATTCTGAAATGATTTCATGAACTTAATAAAGCCTTAAGCTGCCTGTAATGAATCGATTTGAGGCAAACCTCTCAATAACTTTGAACCATCAAATTCACACTGTTTTTGACCAATGACAAATAAGACACGTAGTAATTTACAACACAAGGCAATCAGTGACTGCTGTTTCTTCAAAGGTCGATCAGGACGCTTTGTGTAGTATTGATGCAGGGCTTTAAACGTTGGATTATGGGCAACGAGTGGACGAATGGCCAAGTATAAAGCTCTTCGCAATCGACTTCGTCCTCGTTTTGTGATCTTGGTTTGCCCCTTAAACTTCCCGGAACTATGTTCACGTAATGACAGCCCTGCCAGATTTACTAATTGCTGGGGATGACTATACTTTGTTATATCCCCGACCTCAGCGAAGAATAGCGCGACTGTTGTAGGACCTAAGCCTTGAATATTGATCATTTCCTTCGCTCCAGGTATCGTTACTACAAGTGCTTCCAGATCCTTATCTAACTGTCCTAATTGCTCTTTGTATAGCTCATATTGATCGAGTAAATAATCCAATTCACGTTTAGCAAACTTGATACCAATTTGGATACCAATGCTCTTTTTCGCTGCTTCTATTAACTTTGTAGCTCGTTTGATTCCTACACCACGGTTTACTTCTTGTTTCCATTTCGCAAGAACTTCTTCTGATGTCATTTCTTTAATCTGAGAGGGGAATGGAAAGTTTCTTAATGTACAAAGAGCTGCCTTTCCTTCCCAGTCTTTAAATACATCGAAAAACTCCGGAAAGTAACGCTGGATGTGATTTTGAATACGACCTTCTGTGATCATAAGCTGCTGGATGAGCTGATCTCTTAATTTGACGCCTTCTCTTAGCTCTGCATAGATGCCATCTAAGAGATTTGGTACGGAGTATCGCCCATCTTTAATCAGCTGTGCAATCACACGTGCATCTTTCGTATCGTTTTTAGTTGGAGAGTTATCATCCAGCTCTTTAGTTTTTTTGACATGCATAGGATTGACCAAGACAAAGTCATAACCTTTAGCAGTCAAGAAATAGGCCAGACTCAGCCAGAAATGACCGGTCGGCTCAACACCAAAAATGACATGTGTTTTTTGGTGTTCCTTTTGATGCCTCGAAACCCAATCAAGCAGTTTTTGATAGCCATGTATGCGATTTTCAAAGATCAGTCTTTTTCCAAATTCGATTCCTCGATCATCCTGAGCTCGAGCGACGTGTTTGTCTTTGGCGATATCAATGCCTACAATTAATGTTGATGGTGTAATTTGCGAGATTTTACGATTTTGCGTATAATTCATCTTGAGTCCTCCTTGGTAATTATTAATTCGGGGTCAATGCATTGACACCCTGTACTATACCAAGAGGGCTCTTTTTGTTTCAAACCTCAAATTTCTTCATTACAGGAATAGCTCCTTTATATTGCTTATTGCAGTTGGAAAGATGTGAACATTGCCTATGGACGGGATGTCGTTTTAGAAACTTGGGATTTACCTATATTTCTTATCATCCTTTTCGGTTCGATCGGATTTTTTATCATAAGGTCATTCCGTTTACAATAATGGTCTAAGATTGGATGGTTTGATCTTTTTCTTTTCAAATATAATTATTTTTTTGAACCCGTCTTGGTTTTCTTCACCTGGATTATGATCGAAACATGGCTTAAAGGAAGCATCAAAAATGGAAATTTGATACGATCATCAATTCCCACAAGACATATATTAAAACGATGTTTATTCTGCAAATAAGAAACTTGCCATGGAAAAGATTACACGGTCATCTACTTTTCTCCTTATTCTCCAACTTATTTTGATAAAGTTATTGACCTTCGTTCTAATTCACCTTATAATTTTTATCAGTGTCCCGGTAGCTCAGCAGGATAGAGCGACAGCCTCCTAAGCTGTAGGTCGCGAGTTCGAATCTCGCCCGGGACGTTTTTTCATGATTCATATTCACAATTGTATGAAAGGAATAGAGACAGGGAGGTTGTCAAAAATCGAGACAGCCTCCCTGTTTCACTTAATGATTTGCAGTAGTCTAAAACGGTCCTATCTTGTTAAGCAACAATCATTCAATGGATGACATGATCTTTAATACGTGCTGCTAAGCGCTTTTCGGCCAGAGCCGATTAACCAGCAGAATCCTTTGGTGTTATAGGTTTTAAGTTGGCTATCTTTACAATCCCCTGAGCATGACCTTTTGCTATTTTTTCAATAAAGTTGGGATCTTTCAGCTTAGCCGCATCTTCAATATTATCAATAAAGCCGTTTTCCGTTAAAAGTGCCGGCATTCGGCTTTCGCGAAGAACATGAAAGTCCCCCTGCTTTTTCCCTCGATCATAGAACCCCGTTGCTTTTACAATTTCTTGATGAATGGTATTTTGATACGAAGTGGTAGGCTGTCCGACGCCTGGATAGATAAAAGATTCGAATCCTGTTGCTCCTCCGGAATTAACGTGAACAGATAAATAAAAGTCTGCTCCCCAAGCGTTGGCTTTCTCCGTTCTGGAAGGCAATGTCGGATAAGAATCTCCTGTACGGCTCATGAGAATGTCAATTCCTTCATACTCGTTCTGTAGTCTGTCTCGAATCAGTTGACAAATTTTTAATGTAATATTTTTTTCCATAAGGCCGTTTCCTGTTGCTCCAGAGTCTTTTCCCCCATGTCCTGGATCTAAAAAAAGTTTAAACATGCTTCATCCCCTCCTTTAGATATTCAACCTTTCCAGCTATTTCTCAAGGTTGTTTAAGATATATAACTCGTTAGTGAAGGACTTTAAAAAGCTGACCAATGCGATTCTGCTATATAAATACGGAATTTCTCATTGTAACGTTACGGTCATCATCCAAAAATGAATTGTGATTTAAAGAACAGAACATTCTGATATCAAGTATTAAAATATTCCAATTATATTCTGCAACAAGGGTCCACAAGCTAGTTATAAGGAGGTGCATCATATGACCAAAAGAAAAGCAAACCATGTCATTCCCGGAATGAATGCAGCCAAATCACAAGGAGACGGAGCTGGATACAACGAAGAGTTCTCCAACGAACCACTGACGGAACAGCAAAGACAAAACAATAAAAAAAGAAAGAAAAACCAATAAAAATTTCACACTGGCGACGACATCTTCCAATCAAACCAAAAGGGATGGTCGAGACAAACAAACATCGCCTATGTTGGCGATGTTTGTTTATTCATATTCATTTACTTTTTCCACAATATCCGTTAAAACTGCATGGTATTTTTCCAATTGCCTTCTTTGAGTTTCCGTTGCGGTTTCTAAAGCATTTTCAACTTGCTGATAAGCTTTGTTTACCTCATTTTTTAGATGTGACAATTGGGAACCAAAATCAGCGGAATCGATTTCAAGTTCTCGAGATGCTTTTTCGACTTCAGAAACTCTCTGTTCAGCATCTTGAAACGCTCTCTGCTTACTTTTTTGATAAGGCATGATGGAGCAACTCCTTCATTGAAGAATCATTTTTATTCTGTGTCAAAAACAACAAATTATTCGGTGTTTGTTTTGAATAATCGCACACAATAAGGTATAGCAAGGAGGGATATAAAAATGAACAAAAACGATGGGAAAGATATGAGAAAAAATGCTCCAAAAGGGCACCACACTGGTCAACCTGAACCATTAAGCGGTTCCCATAAAGTCAAAAACAGAAACCATACCCGTCAAAAACATAATCCCGGCCACGGAATGTAAGTAAACACGCCGGTGACCCCGGCGTGTTTTTAAAACTTATTGTTCATTCTATTTGAATGAGTACTTTTTTCGGGTATTTAGTTTACATAATAATTTTATCGATAACTTTTTATCCACATCCATCTTTTCAAGAAAGATTCCGGAAGGTCCGTTGGCTGTACATCAGAATTTTTTATGAGTTCTTTTTATAAGAATCAGAATGTTTTCTTTTTCAAAAAAAGCCCATTTTTTTAAATCAGGATACTTGTCCTTTCTATTTTGCATTTTTTTCATACTATACTAAGGAAATCGATTACCTGCTGTTCTTTTGACGTTGAAAATGCTATTGGGTGATCAGGTATATCGTGCAGAAGTAAACTAAGCGCTTCTGTCAAAAGCAAGCTTTATCAATCATGAATCGGGAGGTGTCTTTATGTCAGTACACCATTATCATTCCTTATGTCAAAAGCATAGGGGGAGAGCTGTTCGCATAAGAACTCGCGATGGTAGGATACACGAAGGAATCATTCATCGCGTTCATCATGACAGAGTATTCATCCATCCTTTTTCTAGAGGTCGTTTTAATCGTTTCGGAGGTTATGGTTACGGTTGGGGATATGGCTATGGTGGAGGATGGGGAGGTTTCGGCGTTGGAATTGCATTAGGTGCAATCGTTGGACTCGCACTTCTTCCTTTCTTTTTCTGGTAAACTAGATGAATTTAGGAAAATGGCATAGTTTTGCCTCATTCGTTTGGATCGCTATTTATTATTTTAGCTGTTGTGAATCTCGTCATTTAATCTCTGAGAATGAAGAATTAGCTCATCGATAAAAATCTCAAACCATCTTGCTAAAAGAATTTCTTTGCATCTATTTTTTTCTTTAGACGAATCGCGGAACACGGTTCAATCATCCCCTTATATCTTATCCGTCTATCTTTCTAATCATTCTACGTTGTTTGAAAAATAAATTCCTAAAAGATTCAATACTTCAGAAACAAGAGATACAGATGTAGAAGGAAAAGAGAAATCACAAACAATATTTCAATCGAGTAGGAGGGAGCGATTAACTCCCGTCCTCTCACACCACCGTACGTACGGTTCCGTATACGGCGGTTCAATTAAGATAATTGACGCAAGTCTTTATAACTTCCGTGAATAGCTGTTCTCTTTATGCCAGTGGTCACTCCACCCTCCAAGAGGTCTCCCACGGGATTCACCGCTTCCTCCCTCAAGTGAGGTACTACGTTTTCTGTGTTCATCATGACTCACTGAATACCAAGGGCTATTCTCTCTTAATTGTTCGGTCCTTCTTAGTTGTTCTAGACCAACTAATACTATGACCTCTGCTGACTTCTGACGGTTCAGCTACTTATCACTAAGTAGGTTATGAAGAGTACTTCACATATCCGCCAGACCTCCCCGGGTAAGTACATGCACTTTCACACCATCTATCCGCCTCATTTACTCGATATGACCTTCGACAGAAAGAGCTTTGTTTTGTTATGCAAACTCACTCAATCATACCTAGCCTTATATGAGGTTCGTGTTCCTCGGACCGGTGTTTTGCCTCCAGCTTCCTTCAGATTCCGCGTCACCACGGACACCCTTGCTCTTGGCTAACCTCTACTTCTGTCTTCGGGGTTCGGGACTTACACCCTATAGTTCATGTACATGCCGGGCGCACATATAAGAAAGCTGCACCCTCAAATGGGCGCAGCTTTCTTATATCCAAGTTGATGACGTTGGACGTTATCGCTGAGAAGGACGAAATCCTGCAGCTTCCGCTTCTTCACGGGAACAGAACATTTTTTCCGGTTTCGTTTCATCATAATATTCGTCGCCAGGCATATGGTATATTTTTTTACCGGAGCTGGAGATGTTTCCTTTAATATTGCAGCTTCCTTTGGAATGGTTTGGTGTTGACGATTTCTCTGTACCTGTTAATGAACTTTGTTCCTTTCCATTCGAATTATATCCATGGTCCGTTACATAATTTTCAATAGACCAGATTCCTTTCTTCTCTCTTTGCGCGACTGCTTGTGCAGCTCTAAATTCATCGACATATTTTGTATTAGGCGGAAAGACTGCCACGCGGGCGAGGCCCTTTTCAATCAGCAGTTTATTGTAATTTTGATGATTTAACCACACGTAAGCCAGAAGCCTGCCGTACTTGTCCCTTTCTTGAACATCAAACTCCAGCGTAACGGTTTTACCGGTCAATTGTGATTTTGTAAAGGCGGAGGCTTCCGGGCCAAACGGTTGAACCCCTAATCTAGGATGTTTCGTTTCCGGTGTATCAACTAAAATCATCCGTACCCGTTCTTCTTTTCCGTTTGCCATCCGAGCCACAAATGTATCACCGTCTACTACATGCACTACAACAGCACGTATCCCTTTTACATCGGATTTATTTGTTCCGGCATAGGCTTTTTTCGACTGCTGATCGGATGCTGCTTCATTAGAAGCAGATTCGTTTGTTGTTGTTGATGAATGCTTATTTTGCTGACCGCCGGTTGACGAACAGCCAGACAAAATAAGTACGCACATACTAAAGATAGCGAACCACTTTTTCATATTCTTCTCTCCCTAATCTATTGATGAAACTCTCTCTGTTGATGGCAAAATGAAAAGGGGAACGGCAAAACAGTCTCATCTTACCAAATAAAAAAGTTATGTAAACTCAAAAGCTTGTAGATTCAGTCATTTTATATTTATTCGTGTAAAAAAGTACTTCTTCTACATATTGCTCACTATGGTTATAAGCGTAGACCGCTTTCTTCCAATGTCCATTAGCCGCCCCGTTTCGTGCTAAATAATTGGCTGCGCTAAATACTGCATCTTCAAGATCAAAAGGATCCGCCTTGCCGTCTCCGTTGGCATCCACACCATAGCCGCCATATTTTTTAATGACAGCCGGGTTGGTTTTATCTTTTTCAGGAATTTTGCCTTTTCCTTTTCCTTCGCAGCCAGGATATTTCCACCCCACAAACGTGCATGGCATGAATTGCATTGGGCCTTCAGCACCTGCAGGAGAAACTAACGGACCTTTAGAAAACTTCGTTTCCACTCGATGGTGTGCAGCTAAAAGCTCCCAAGGCACCCCGTATTTTTGTGCCGCAGCTTTATATATCGGAATATATTCCTTCGGTATGCTCACATTTTCCTCAATCTTTCCATTTGTCCATTTATAAGTCACGAAACCGACCAAAATAATAAATGGAAAAAGAAACCAAATGAACGCTTTTTTCATCACTGTGCTTGTCACCCAATTCAAAAGTGATATCCATGTCTATATTATGGATAAATTGGAATGGATGCAAGTGAGTTTTTTTAAAACATTAGAAAGTAATGGGCTGATAGTCTTTGTACAAGTTAAAGGTAAGGTGGAAATTTAGCCAATAAAAAGCAAAACTTTTCTCCAATCCTTTCCAAAAGTAAATTGATTTTTCTTGTTGTTTCCATGTATACTGCTCATGTGAAGAATTTCGCCTTCTTTTTGAGCACAAGTTTATAAGCCTCTTTTCTCTTTCGGAAA
Organism: Bacillus sp. FSL W8-0102; assembly: GCF_038007225.1. NCBI lineage: Bacteria > Bacillati > Bacillota > Bacilli > Caryophanales > Bacillaceae > Bacillus > Bacillus sp. FSL W8-0102. Next base: position 1,871,656 of record NZ_JBBOWT010000001.1, on the reverse strand, counting down.
AACAACGGTGATCTTATGAATAGAAATACAGCGCGTAATGAAAAGGGTTGATGAGGATGGAAAAAGGGAACATATTTTCATTTATACACACAATGGAACTATTGAACAACCGATTATTGATTTATTGGAATCAAATGTTTCCAAAAAACATCAGCATTTCTCAAATCCTCGTTTTAGCGGAGCTGTGGGAAAAAGGGCCAAGAAAACAATCGGACCTTGCTACGCGGCTTGGATTTACACCAGGAGCCATGACCAATATCGCCAATAAATTAATCGAAGCCGGAGTAGCGGAACGAATTTCAGATGAAAAAGATAGGAGAATTGTTTATTTAGCGATCAACCAATCTGGAGAAGATTTACTTTTGGAAGCCATGAAAATGGGACAAAAAATGTATTTGCAACTTTTTCAACAGCTGACAAAAGAAGAGCATAAAGTATTAAACTCTGTCTATGGAAAATTACTGTCATTTTTGGAAAAACAAAAATAATCGGTTGTTCAGATGGAGCGGTTCCCGCATTCACCATTTTTGGTAGTTATGCAGGAACCGCTTTATCGTTTTCGAGAAAGTGCAAGATTAGGATTCCTGTCCTTTCCTAGCTGTTTAAGGCCATACGTCTCTTTTTCGGCTTCTTCCTTTCGCGCCAACAATTCTCGTTCTTCTTTCTTTAATTGGGAAATGCGCTGCTCCAGTTCTGTCAATTTCTTTTCAGCCTCTGTCAGCTGTTTTTCACATTCATCCCTCTTTAAGGCAGAGTGTTCAATTTCTTGTGTTAGAACTGGATCATAGTCGGGATATTTTGAAATAGTCAACTCTGTCATTTCATCAAATATTTTATTTAACTTCTTCTCCCACTGTGCCTTTTCAGTTAAATAAAAACTTGATTGGAGAAAAGAAGCTACGGACTTGACCACTCCTTTTGCACCCGCTTTCTTTTGCTCCAGCTTCTTGTCGATGTTTTCCATTTTTTCTTTGATTCGATAGTATTCAACAGTCGTATCGCCAAAATAAGGACGATTTTCATCAGCAATCAGTTGGTTTTTTAGTTTTTCTTTTGCGATCGAAAGATAGGTTTCATTTTCTTTTTTCATCGTTAAGATGGTTGAACGCTCACTCTCCAAATCGTTCTGTTCTTTCTTATACTGTTCCTGCTCACTCCGATTTTTTTCCAATTGTAAAAGCAAAGAAATGTAATTTCTGTAACGTTTGCTCCAAACATCGGCTGTATTCTGAACATCAGCCAATTGAGAATATGGGGCTTCTAAACCATGCAACATTATTTCCAACAGGACAAAAGGAACCAATTCGTTTGAAAACAATAAATGCTGATAACGAAACGGAACAAGTTTGGGTCCAAAGAGAAGCGAATATAAAAAGTCCGGACTAAGCAAAAAGAATAGAAGCGGATCCGTTGTCAATTGACTAAAAGCCGTGTTGGAAAATGATCGCAGCTCCCGAAATCTTTGCAAAAACTCCCCAAAGTATGAATAGCCGGATACAGAAGTTAAAGCGTTGACCAACTGAACAATCCCTTCATTCTCTATCCATCGGCGTATCTGTTCTGAATCGAACTGATCTATCATCATGATAGACTTTAACTGCTGCCTTTCGTTTATGGGCAAAGAATTCAGTGTATCTGCAATCGTTTGATACCATTCGGTTGAGTCTTCATTCAACCTCCTGTGAAAATCTTTTAACAGCTGACTAAATTGCCAACTCACAATCATCCCAAGCTGGCTTTCCAAGTGATGCTGTTTGGCAAACGCAGAAAAATCCCGGTTCTTCTTGGAAAGGAGTTGGAACGTCTCTTCAATCACTTGGTCAAATCCTTTTGTAATTTCAAAGACCGTGTGAAATCGTCCACCTTTAATCTTTAACACTTTTAATAACTGCAAAAAAATAGAAAGACGCAACTCATCCTCGCTTAGAGGAGCGCAATTCTTTGTTTCCGTTTCTATATATTTGAAAAAATGATCTTGATGATCTCTTGATAACCAATCTTTTGTTTTATTGGATACAATGTCCCAAATATTCGTTTTGCAAAAAAGAATATAAAGATAACGCAACTCATCGCCTTTTAAAGAGCTGAGCGAACGCGCCAGAAATGATCCGTCCATAGTCTCCCCCTCTTTACTGCGGCTGTTCTTTTTGTAGTTCTATTATAAACGATCTTCCTGATCATGAATAAGGAAATCTCTTTCTCCATTTTCCATCCGGCTTTGTTACTTGGTAAAAAATGATTCCACTGTAGCTTATTCTATACGTTTTAAGAGAAGCACGATAAGCTTCATTTCCTCATGCGATTGAAATGGAAAAATCCTTATGGCTTATTATATATGTTAGATACAGCCATAAGGATTTTACCCCTTTTTTTCCTACTAAACAATAGATGTCTTGCATAAAAGATCTTTAGAATCAGTCGTGTTTACGAAATCTTACCTAAAATGCCTGATTTTTTCATCCTTTTCGTTTCGATTTATACCTATTTATTTTAGATTTCACTGATTCACATTCTTTGTCATCTCTTAACGGGTACGTATGTTGTTGGCCATCATGCTCGCACATTAGTTTCTAATTTGGCCGTTTCCATAAATCAAGTATTTCGTTGTCGTTAAAGCCTTTAGTCCCATTGGGCCCCTTGCGTGCAATTTTTGCGTGCTGATGCCAATTTCAGCACCAAACCCGAATTCAAATCCATCTGTAAATCGAGTGGAAGCATTGTGATAAAGGGCTGCTGCATCCACTTCATTGAAAAATTTCGCTACATTTTGATCGTCAGCTGTAATGATGGCTTCTGAATGTTTCGTTCCATATTGGTTAATGTGTTCAATGGCTTCCTCTACCGAAGAAACGATTTTGGCAGCTATAATTTTATCCAAATACTCGGTCGACCAATCTTCCTCAGTTGCAGGCTTCAGTCCGACGGCCAGTTGTTGGGCTTTTTGATCTCCTCGTACTTCAACTTCATGATCTTGAAGACGTTTGGCAAGTTCCGCAAAATACTTTGCAGCCCAGTTTTCATGGATGAGAACCTTCTCCGCCGCATTGCAGACAGAAGGTCGTTGAGTTTTGGCATTAATGACGATATCAATGGCCATTTCTTTATCAGCTGATTCATCAATGTAAATGTGGCAATTTCCGACACCTGTTTCTAGCACTGGAACAGAAGCTTGTTCCACGACGGATTGGATCAAATTTTTTCCGCCGCGAGGAATCAATACATCTAAATATTCCGTGAGCGTAAATAATTGCTGAGCTGTTTCTCTGGACGTGTCTTCCAACAATTGGACAGCATCCGCAGGAATTTCCGTCCCTTCAAGGGCCCGTCTAATGCAATCACTAATCGCGATGTTGGAATGTTGAGCAGATGAACTGCCTCGGAGTATCACCGCATTTCCTGTCTTTAAGCATAGTGTGGCCGCATCCACGGTCACATTTGGACGTGCCTCATAAATCATCCCCACCACACCAAGTGGAACTCTCACTGTTTTGATTTGCAGTCCATTGGGCCGTTCCCAACTATCCAAAATTTCCCCTACAGGATCTTTTAAATCAATGAGTTGACGGATGCCGTCCGCCATATCTTGAATCCTTTTCTCATTGAGAGTCAAGCGATCAATCAATGCCTCTGTCATTCCTTTGGCACGAGCGTTCTCAACGTCTTTTTTATTTTCCTCAAGAATAAAGGATATTTCTTCTATTAGTTGTTTCGAAATAGCAGCTAACGCTTCATTTTTTTGCTTAGTTGTTTTACTGGCTAGCTCAGCAGAAGCTTGTTTTGCCTTTTTCGCTTTTTCCAGCAACTCCGTCATTGTTTCGTTCTCCTCCTCACCTTTTTTACCACACTTTTTCAACGTGATCGATTCGAATGAGCCAGAGACACCCAATTATCGCGGTGAATGACCTCACAATGATCGCGGTTATACTTTTGTTTGATTTCGTCGCTATGTTTTCCTTTTATTTCTTGCAATTCTGAGGAATCATAATTCACTTGTCCTTTTCCAAGCACTTCACCGCGAGGGTTCACCACTTCAATCACATCGCCCGCGCGAAAGTTTCCGTTCACCGCCGTCACTCCGGCAGGCAATAGACTTTTCCCTTGATCCAAAAGAGCTTCAGCCGCTCCATGATCAATTTCGACTTGCCCTTTTACCAAAGAATGAATGGCAATCCATTGCTTATTTGCCGTCATTCCTTTTCGGGGAGTATAGCCGATATACGTCCCGTCTCCCTTGCCTTCTAATATATCCACTAGTTTGTTTTCTCCTGTTCCTGTACCGATAAATAAACTGACTCCGAGAGAAAGAGCTGTCTTCGCCGCATCGATTTTCGACTTCATTCCCCCGGTACCAAACTTAGATCCGGAAGAATCAGCTAAATCAAGAATCTCATCGGTAATGGCTGGCAAGTAGTAATATTTTTTGGCTGTTGGATCTTCGCGCGGATTTTTATCATATAATCCGTTAATGTCCGTCAAGATAATGAGAAAATCAGCATGTATCAAACCGCTGACTAGAGCAGACAACATATCATTGTCCCCAAAAGTCAACTCTTCAATGGAAACCGAATCATTTTCATTGATAATTGGCAAAACCGAGCGGTCGAGTAGTTCCGTCAATGTTTCATAAGCATTGCTGTACTGCTGTTTTCTGGAAAAATCACTTCTCGTTAACAGCATCTGTGCGGCCACAATGTGATATTTTTTGAATTCCTCTGTATAAGCCTGCATAAGCAGTCCTTGCCCGACAGCCGCCGCTGCTTGTTTTCCTTTTATTGAAACCGGCCGGGTGGGATAGTTCAACGCGGTAAAACCGGCTGCAACCGCACCGGACGAAATCAGCACCACTTCATGGCCTTGTTGTTTTAATTTAGCTAATGCCCGAACATGGTCCGCCAGTTTTTCCCGGCAAATACCGCCCATAGCGTTCGTTAATGAACTGCTTCCGATTTTCACCACAATCCGTTTTTTTCGCACGAGTTTTCCCTCCAATCCGCAAAAATCAAAAAGCCATTCTGTCCTTTAAAAGGACGGAATGGCTCGATTCCGCGGTACCACCTTTATTGGCAGGATCAAAATGATCAATGCCCGCTTTGAAACCTGTAACGAAGGTTAACGCTTGGTTTTATAACAAGAGCTCCCGGGTAGGTTCAACAGCCTCTAAGACGAGGAATCTTCCAGCCTGCGGATTCCACTCTCTATCGCCTGAGCATCTGTTTACTAGTCCCTTTCATCGCCGTTGACATTTGTTTTTTTAAAATTATGCACCACATTTAAACGGGCTGTCAAGAAGATCTTTTCTAATCATAATGAGGGCGCTAAAACCGATGATGATCAATGCAATTTTCCATAAAGTTTCTGTAAATCCTTAAAAAGTGAGGCAATCTTAGCAATTCTCCGTCTTTAACTCGGTTTTAACCAAGTTCACTACTTTATACGGATATGGCGATCCTCATCCGGCCTCACTCATTGCCATAAACTTGTCCCTTTCGTAAAACCGTTCATTCTAAGATCGGTAGATTAAAGCAAGTCATCTACAGAAACATATTTATAATTTAAATCGCGCGCTACGGACGCATAAGTCACTTGCCCTTTAAATGTATTCACTCCGGCCTTTAAAGCGGGATTGTCCAAAATTGCTTGTTTAAAACCTTTATTGGCCAATTGCAATGCGTAAGGGATCGTAACGTTCGTTAAGGCGATTGTCGAAGTTCGGGGAACAGCACCCGGCATATTGGCAACAGCGTAATGAACAACTCCAAATTTTTCATAAGTTGGATTGTCATGTGTCGTGACTCGATCCACTGTTTCAAAAATTCCACCTTGATCGACGGCGACATCGACCACTACCGCTCCGTTGGACATTTCCTTGACCATTTCTTCTGTGACAAGTTTTGGGGCTTTTGCTCCCGGAATAAGTACCGCTCCTATCACTAAATCAGATTCTTTTACAGATTCCGCAATATTATAAGAATTCGACATTAACGTTTGAATATTGCTGCCAAACATCACTTCCAATTCCCGTAAACGATCCGGATTCAAATCAATCACGGTTACATCCGCACCGAGACCCATCGCAATTTTTGCAGCATTCGATCCTACCATACCCCCGCCAATAATCGTTACTTTGCTTTTCTTGACTCCCGGTACTCCTCCAAGAAGCACTCCTTTTCCACCATATTGTTTTTCAAGAAACTGTGCTCCGATCTGCGCTGCCATCCGTCCTGCCACTTCGCTCATAGGAGAAAGAAGCGGCAAAGTCTTATTGACAGAGACCGTTTCATACGCAATTCCCGTTACGCCGCTTTTCACCAGTTCTTTAGTCAGTTTTGGTTCCGCAGCTAAATGAAGATATGTAAAAAGAAGCAAATCTTTTCGAAAATACTGATATTCACTTTCAACAGGTTCTTTGACTTTGAGAATGAGTTCGGAATTTTCCCAAACTTCGGATGCGTTTTTCACGATATTTGCCCCTACATTTTTATATTCTTCATCAGTAAAGCCGCTTCCAAAACCGGCGTTTGTTTCAACCAACACTTTGTGGCCGGCTTTTACCAATTGAAGAACACCCGCAGGGGTAATCGCCACTCGATTTTCATTGTTTTTGACTTCTTTTGGTACGCCTATGATCATCATTACATCTCCCATCCATTATTTTGTCATAATTCACGCTGTAGATGTGAACGATTGAAATGAAGGAAAAATGAACCTGAAAATACTTTTTCTGTAATTCAATAGTATCAATTGTATAAAAAAGGTGCAAGCAAAGAAAAAAAGCAGGCATTTCTGATGGGTACTTACTCAGAATCAGCCTGCGATACAAGATGGGAATATTTATTCTCTATGTGTGGCATCCATTTACATGGGGATCTTCAAACGAAATGAACAAACAATGGGATAGATTTGAAAAGACAGGAAAATATCGCAGAACATGGGAAAAGGGATCTAGCAAACTGAATTTAATACTTTCTGGTGGAGCAGTTTGGACAAACATAAATATCTTCCGCATCCAAAACATCGCCGCGTTTCGTTTGTTCCAAGATTACAATTTGCTGACGAAGGTCTGCCCGTAAACCTTCCCAACCACAATCGCACTTAATGACGTTAAAAGATCCAAACTTATAAACACCATACTTCAATAAAACCACCCCTTTTAAATTTTTTGAAAAATTACTACAATTGTATTTTACTATATTTTCAGTAAATTGCCCATAACAAAATTGTGAATTCTCACCATTTACCTATAAAAAACAGAAATTGCTGCCCATTTCCCCATTAAATGCGCCTTTTTCCACATTCATTTTTTGACCCCGCGAATACGATGATGAAAAGGCAGGTTGACGATCGCGATTCGTTCAAACGATAGTCTGCTTGTTTCAGAGCCAATATGCCTTTTTCCTACATTTTGTTTAACGTCTTTATATCCTTCACAATTTCATCAAAAGGAACGTCTTGATTTCCGCTATAACTTTTTACCACAGTCCCTTTCTTATCCACAAGATAAAAGCTAGTCCCATGCATGATTTGATCACTATTCGGTTGAGGAACAGCAATGGTTTTAAACGACTTTTCCGCTAATTTTTGAATTTCTTTTTGGTTATAACCTGTCAAAAGCTGCCAATGAGATTCATCCGCATCAAACTTATGAATATATTCTTTTAATTTTTGAGGAGTATCTTTTGTAGGATCCACACTGAAAGAGACAATCAAATAATCTTGAACACCTGCTTTTTTTAATTTTTTTTGCAGCTGCGTCAAATTATAGGTCATAGGAGGACAGACCGTTTTGCAGTTCGTAAAAATAAAATCTGCTATCCATACTTTCCCTTTTAAATCTTTTAAATTTACTTTTTGATTATTTTGGTTCACATAAGAAAAATTTTGTACCTTGTCATTCATGTTTCCTTTAAAATCATCATTGCTGCAGCCAGTCATAGTAAAGAAAAGAATGAAAAAAATAACGGCAAACTGTTTTTTGGTGTACAAATTGTATCCTCCTCTTTTAACATCATTTCGATATTTTATCCAAAAAATTCTGATAATGAAGCGCTTATTTTTCAATCTGTTTTTAGGCAAACATCTGCAGAAGCAATTTTCAATATCATGGATCTTTTCAATGCTGCTGGTTCTCTAAAACGATGATGCCTTTATGTGGAATGAATGAACCGGAAGGATCATTTTTTCGTGTTGTGTGGAGATAAAGTTCCGTGAAGCAGATCTTTCCATTGGATTTAAGTTATGTTTCTTACTTAATGTAACAGATGGGGGATCTAAAGGAATCCCCATCAGCTAATTTCTAGTTGTTTTTCTTTCTTTGTTTCCATTAAGATGCTTAAACTTATGAGGGTAATGATGATGGTAGCTCCCATGTCGGACATGATGGCGATCCACAGTGTCAGCCAGCCGGGAATCGTAAGCAGCAGTGCCACCAATTTTAAGCCGAGCGCCAATCCAATATTCAATTGAATGGTTCGATTGACTCTTTTGGAAATCGCAATCGCAGACGGCAACTTTCCGAGATGATCTTGCATTAAGACGACGTCTGCCGTTTCAATGGCGCTATCAGATCCTTTTCCCATCGCTATACCTAGATCTGCTGCTGCCAGAGCAGGAGCATCATTGATTCCGTCTCCAATCATAGCTGTTTTTTCATGTTTAGATAGTTCTTGGATCACGGCTAGTTTCTCGTCCGGCAAAAGCCCGGCGTAAACTTCTTGAATTCCAGTTTGTTTTGCGACTTTTTCTGCAGTTCCTTTATGGTCCCCTGTTAACATCACAACCTGTTTGATGCCGGCTTGGTGCAGTTTGGAAACAAGAGTGTGACTTTCCGGACGAATTTGGTCGGTAACACCCATCATCCCAAATACTTTGGATTCATCAGAGACCATGACAATGGTATAACCATGTTTTTTCAAATCCGCAAGATCTTTTTGGATAGTTTCCGATAGCTGAAGGTGACCGGCGCTTTTTTCATTGCCGACAAAATAAGATTTTCCGGTTATGACCGCTTTCACGCCTTTTCCAGGCAGCGTAATGACTTGTTCAGGCTGTGCCTTTTGAGTTGTTTGTTTGCACGCCGCTTCGTAAACAGCTTTAGCTAAAGGGTGTCCAGATAATGATTCTACGGATGCCACAATGAAGTAAAATTGGTCATCATATACTATTGTTTTTTCGACAACCGGTTTTCCTTCTGTCAATGTCCCCGTTTTATCCAATGCAATCGTTTTGATTTTACCTAGTTGTTCTAGAAACACGCCGCCTTTCATTAAAATTCCGTTTCGAGCATTTCTCGTAATCCCTGAGATTAATGCGATTGGAGAAGCCAACAAAAGAGCACATGGACATCCTACAATTAAGACGGCTAATCCTTGATATAGAGAGAATTTCCATTCCCAATTCAAAAAGAGGGGAGGAAAAAGGATCACGAACAAAGAAATAAGCAAAATCAGCGGAGTATAATATTGAGCAAAACGATCCATAAATGTTTCAATCGGCGTTTTCTTAGACTGAGCCTCTTCTACTAAACGGAGGATTTTCGCTATAGAGGAATCGTTATATAACTTAGTCACTTTCACTTTTAATACGCCCTCGTTGTTGATGCTTCCTCCAAATACTGGGTCGTTTGTTGATTTTTCAATTGGCAGAGACTCTCCTGTAACAGCAGCTTCATTCACCGAGCTTTTTCCTTCAATGACCACTCCATCGGAAGGAATCTTTTCTCCCGATTTCACCAAAACGATATCTCCAATCTTCAGTTGATCGATCGGGATCACCCGTTTATCTCCGTTCACCAACAATACGGCTTCTTTTGGAGCGGCACGCAGCAGCGATTCCATGGAGCGGCGTGCCTTTTCCATTCCCAGCCCTTCCAAATATTCATTTAATCCGAATAAAATGGCGACAAATGCAGCTTCTTTCCACTGACCAATACAAAAGGCACCGATCAAGGCAATGGTCATGAGAGTATTCATGTTAAATTTGAAATGGAATAAATTTTTCATCCCTTTTATAAACGTCTCATGTCCACTAACGGCAGCTGCGGCTAAATAAAACAGTACAGGCATGTAGCTGGGAGATTTGTTTTCTGCTAACAACGCCAAAACATACAGGACAGTTGAAATAAAAAGGAGAAGCTTCCAATTAGAATCGCTGTCCTGATGATCATGTTCTTTTTCTTTATCATTTTGAACGATGGAAGCCCCATCTGAGGCCAAAATTTTTTCCACTTTGGATATATCGATTTGGTCCGATATCTGTAGTTTTCCAGTATGATATAAAATTTTTGCATCTTCCCCATGGGGGAGTTTTTGAATTTCTTCTTCCAATTCTTGTGCACAACTGGCGCAAGAAAGGCCCTTTATTCGGTACTCCGCCATTATGCGGCACCTCCATCTATTCGTTCCAAATTTTTCTTTTATTTTAGCATACCATGATATGCTCATATAGAATGATATGCTTCTATCTTAAAATCATTTTTTAAACTTTCTCCTGATCAAAATGGGTTGAATGGATACTAATCGAAACGTAACACAGCGAATCAAACTCGGTTATTTTGAATGGATGAACGGTGTTGATCCATTCATTCTAAACAGGAATGATCGTTCTATCAATGGAGCCTTACTGAAAAGAACTTCAATTCAACAGCAAGGCTCTTTTTGGAGATTTTAATAGAAAATATACCCGTGGTGCTAGATAAAACTCAGACAAGCATAAAAATAGCCCTTGCTGGCGGATCTCCAGTAGAATGAAAGTGTCACCCAACATTCGAAAGGAGAGATCCCCCATGCAAGAGCACTTTCATTTTACTACAGATCCAGCCAAACTTCAAAAACAATATGCCGCTATTTTCTGTTTTGTTTCTGCCCAACTGTCGTTGATTCAAATGTATCTTCATCGCCGCAACCGTCACTTGGTCAAGCAAGAAGACGAAGTGGTCATGGCGGTTCACCTTTTGGGGAAGCTGCTGGGCTTTTCTTCCGAACGAGCCTGGCATCGTTTTGTCACGGGAAATTTGTTCACAAACGGCTCGTTTCTTGAACGCTCCCGATACAACCGCCGCTGCCGAGCGCTTGGTTTCGCCATCAAATGGATCCGTCATGAGCTGGCGAAACGTGGCCAACACCATGCTTATGCGGTCGTCGACAGCTTGCCTCTTCCGTTGTGCCATCCCGCAAGAATGCAGCGCGTCAAGCGGTTTCGAGGGATCGCGGATATGGGGTATTGTGCTTCCAAAAAGCAATGGTACTACGGTTTCAAGCTGCATCTTCAAGTGACCAATCAAGGGCTGGCCATGGGCTATGTCGTGACGGAAGCGTCCTGCCACGACGTCAAAGCCGCTGAAACGGTGATGACTCAAATCCCTCATCCCTACAACTTTGGGGACAAAGGGTACATCAGCCACGCTCTTCGAGAAAAGCTGTACGAAGAACACCAAGCCGCGTTCTGGACACCGTCTCGACACAATCAAAAGCACGGCCCATCCAAGGCATGGGAAGAATGGATCAGGAAAAAACGCAAAGTCATCGAGACGGTGTTTTCGATTCTCGTAGACCAATACCGGATCACCGACATTCGAGCGAATTCCATGGCCGGTTTTGAAGTGGCACTCGATGGCATCTTGTTGGCTTATTCCTTGGTCACACTAGGGCTGGTTGAGCGCTGACACTCAACTAGCACCACGGGTAGAAAATATGAAACTTTGTATGACTTCCGTTTTGTGTTGAAATCACTTCTAATCTTGCATCGATTCGTTCTTTTAATTCAGGCACATGGGAAATAATTCCAACCAGACGTCCACTGTCTTGAATATCCATCAAAGCTTCGATCGCTTGATCTAAAGATTCAGGATCCAGTGTTCCAAATCCTTCGTCAATAAACATCGTTTCAAGAGAAATTCCGCCGGCATAGCTTTGAACAACATCCGCCATGCCTAATGCAAGTGATAAAGACGCTTTAAAACTTTCACCTCCTGATAGCGTCTTTACATGGCGCGTCTGCCCTGTATATTGATCGTAAATCAATAATTCCAATCCACTTTGGACATTGCCTTTTGATCGATCTCTTTTCCGTAGCATCCGGTACCTTCCACCCGTCATTTTTGCCAGTCTTTCATTGGCTGACAGCAAAATATCATCAAGAAATGCAGCTAATACATACCGTTCAAATGTGAGCCTGTGCGGATTTTGTCCCTTTGTTATTTCATAAAGATGGCCAAATGTTTTATATTGTTCTTCCAGTTGCTCCAGTTCTTTGTTAATGTCCGTCACGTTTTGATAAATCATCTCATTATTTTGGATCGTTAAAAGAGTGGAAGTTCTTTTTTCATCCAGTTGGGCTAGTTCTTCCATTATTTCGTTTAATTTTTGATTGAAACGATTCAAATCGGGAATTTGGATACCTGCTAACACTCGTTCAAGTTCATCCATACGAGAAGAGACATAGCGATAACGTTCCCAAAATTCCTGGATGGTATTTTCCAGCATTTTGATTTCCTCTTCTGTTCGTTTGGCCTTTTCGTAATGCCGATAATCGGGAAATCCTTCTTCTTTCAGCATCTGTTTAAATGTATTTCTTTCCAAGTCCATCTGTTTCGTTTTTTCTAATAATGTATTGGTAACTTCCTCCACACGGGATTGTAATTTTACCATACTCATGTTCAGTTCTTGATATCGTTTTTGAGCCTCGTCATAAGACTTTTGCAAAGATTCCTGATACTGGATCCGCTCTTGCAAAGCTTTTTGAAACGACGACTTTGAACGCAAATTCTCTGGTATTTGTGTGTTCATTCGTTCAATATTGGCTCGTTTCATCATCATTTGCTTTTCGATTTCATCTACAGTTTCCAAGCATTTTTCCAGAGCATTTTCCACTTGTTGTTTTTCGACTGTCAATTGCTCTGCTTCGGTTTTCAGCTCTTGTTCTTTTAGTAGAGCTTTTTTATCCTGCTGCTGCCGAAGTTTCAACTCTTGCAAACTAGATTGCTGCGAACGGATATCGGATGATAAAGACTCCTCCGAGAAATTCGGAAAAAGGTTTTCTAGTTCCTTTTGAATTTCTTCTTTTGAGTTTTCGATCGTTTTCATTTCGAGTTGTAGTTGAAAGAATCTTCTTTCCGCTTCTTGTTTGCGCTGTTCTACCTCAGCAGCCTTTTCTTTCGCGGAGTTCAGATCTTCTTCGGAAGGTAATTCCTGTTTATATTGCGCCGGAGCAGGGTGGTGAACAGATCCGCAAACAGGGCAAGGCTCATGTTCTTGCAGGTTTTGAGCCAATATTCCCGCTTGTCCATCAAACCACTCTTTTTCTAAATGCCGAACGGTCGCTTTTGCATCGAGAAGCGCTCTTTCGGTTGCCTGAAGCTGCTCATTAGCCACCGTTAATGCTGAAAGGATACGCTCTTTTCGATGTTGTTCATCTTGATACTTTAACAGCCGATTGACAATCCTTTCTGTTTTTTCGATCAAACGTTCACGCTGTAATAGGGCTAATTTCGTTTGTTCGAGTTCACTCAGCAAAGTATTTTTTTGTTCTAACCTTTCTTCGATTTTTTCCAATTGATCTGAATAGGTTTGTTTCTCTTGTTGCAGCTCTTTCCATTGGGCCTCCATCTTATCGAGAGCAATCGTTTCTTCTTCATACGATTGGATATCGTTTTCAAGGGCTTTTAAACGACTCACTGCTTCTACCGCTCTTTTTCTCTCTTCTTCTTTCGCTTGTTCTTCTTCCCAATTCTTTTGAGCTGCTGCCAGCTGAGGCTCTATTTCCGCTAGTTGGTTCTGAAATATTTGTTTTCGCTTTTCTAATTCTTGAATTTCAGCATGCAAGCGTCGACACTGATTTTCTTGTTGATCCAGTTTGGCCGCTTTTTTCGCTCTTTCGACTTCCAATTGCTGTTTTTCCACTTCTTCGATTTGACGTTCAAGCTTTGTTTTTTCTTCTTCCAACTGGCGCTTTAAAGTAAATTGATCAAGGATCGCTTTTCCTTGCGTGATTTGTTCTTTCAGCTGATCACGTTGCACTTGCTTGTCCGAAATTTCACTTTTAATCGACTCATATTGGCTTCTCCACTCTTTTAACTCCGATGAAAGCAGTTCTAATATGCGTTGTGGATCCACTATTTCCTGATGAAGTGCTTCAAGAAGTTCGCTGTTTTGAGTGCGAATGCTTTTTAACAGCCGTTCTTGTTCCTGTTTTCTCTGCTGAACGATTGATTTTAGCTGGTCCGCTTCTTCTTTTAATTTTTCTTCAATTTTTTTATACATTTCTGTATGAAACAATTTCTGCAAAATCGCTTCTTTCTCTTTGCTGTCCGAAACAAGCAGCTTGCGAAATTCTCCTTGGGGAATCATCAAAATTTGTCGAAACTGATGGGCATCCAGCTGGATTAATTCTTTGATCTTCTCCTCCGTTTCCCGAACATTGGAAGCAATGATTTGTTTCTCCCCTTGATCTGTTATACGGTAAAGCTCTGCCTTAGCATTTACCGTCGTCATACCGTCTCCTCTTGCCTTCTTCTTTTCTTGCTGAGGCGATCGGACAATGTAATAAGTTTGTCCACGCAGCGAAAACAATAAAGAAACTTCCGTCAAAGTCTCTGGATCGGCAAAATGGCTGCGAAGATCGGTTCCGCTCCGATCTTCTCCGCTCGCCTTTCCATAAATAGCAAAACAAATGCCGTCAAAAATCGTTGTTTTCCCTGCTCCTGTTTTCCCGGTTATTACAAACATGGTTCTGTTTCCCAATTTCGTGAAATCAATCACTTCTTTTCCCGCGTACGGTCCAAACGCTTGTAAAGTGAGCCGAAGAGGCCTCATGGTCACAGCACCTCCTTTTTGACGCTTTCTATGATGGTTTTCATTATGGATCTTTTCTCATCTGTAAATGGTCTAGTAGTCATCTGTTCATAAAAGCGCTGAAACAACTCTAATTCTGATACTTCTTTTTCTTTCATAATAAAATATTGTTCTTTCCTTCTTTCGTCCAAAAAATCTACTTTTCTCTCTAAATGGAGAACATTAGGATATACTTTTCGCAATTTCCCAATTGGGTCAATTAATGCTCCTTCATCCAACAGGGTAATTTTTAAGTAATCATCCGTTTTTTGCTGTTGATAAAAAGCAGGATCAAGCAGTTCATCGAGATATCCTTCCAATTCTCTTAAATCGAGTTTTGGAGTCAGTTTTTCTTCTCTGATCTCAAACTGTCCGTTGTCATCCAATTCGATGATCGTTACACTTTTCTTTTGATTCGCTTCTGAAAACGAATATTTCAACAATGATCCAGAATAGCGAATGGTTGGATGAGAAAGAGCGTTTGGACTGTGCAAATGTCCAAGAGCGGTATAATGGAACGGAGAAAATACATCTGCAGAAATACAACCAGAGCCGCCGACAGCTAACGTCCTTTCTGAGTCCGTCGTTTTCCCTCCAAGAACGAAAGCATGACCTATTAAAATATTGATCTCATTCGGATTTAATTGTTTTTCAATTTCTCCGATGATCGCTTTCATGGCGTCTTCATGCGTATGTATCGAATCATCACCCAATAATTCCCTCACGATTCCAGGTTCGCTGTAAGGAATTAAATAAAAATTAACCCCTTCTATCCGAACAGGCGTAAAATCCGTTGTGAGTTTTCCCTTTAAATAAAACTGACTGCGCCGGAACCAAGATGAACCAAATGAAAGACGTTCGGCGCTGTCATGATTACCGGAAATAGCGAGTACCGGCACTTTTAATTCAACATTGAGTTGGTATAACACTTCGTTTAACAGTTCGACCGCCTCTGTCGGCGGAACGGATCGGTCATATAAATCGCCAGCGATCAATACGGCATCCGGCTGTTCTCTTTCTACTAATTGAACAAATTGCCTTAACACTTCTCTCTGCTGTTCTGTCATATAAATTCCGTGAACAAGCTTTCCTAAGTGCCAATCGGCAGTATGAATCAATTTCATGATATCGATCACCTTTTCCTCGTTATAACTCCAAAGAAATAAAAACGTCCGCTCTTAATTGTGTTTGATAGCGGGTAAAAATGTTTCTTTCTCACAGTCGTTTTTGCCTCTAATATTCATACGAGTTTCATTGATTTCATTATAACAAAATTTCTTTCCGCCATTCTCTCAGAAGGAGTGAACGAACTCTCTTAATGGAGGAGAAAAGTTGTAGTTTTTCCATTCTTTGTCTATAATGATATCAATCAATGTTCGAATGACGGAGGTAGTCTATGCTTGTCGGCTGGTTTTCTTATTTTATTTTGCTGTGGGGAATCTTTTTGATAATAACCATTTCCATCGGCGGTTTTTTCATGTTTCGCAAATTTTTGAAACGGCTTCCGAAAGCGGACGGTAAATCCGACATGGACTGGGAGGAATATTATGTAGAGAAGACACGCCATTTATGGGATGACACCCATAAAGCCATTTTGGAAGAGCTTGTCAGTCCGGTTCCTGAACTGTTTCGAGATGTCGCCCGTCATAAAATTGCCGGCAAAATCGGAGAACTTGCTTTAAATGAACAAGCCGAACGGATGAACATGGACTTAATTATTCGGGGTTATATCATGGCCACTCCAAAAAGAGATCACAAATTTTTAAGAAAAAAGCTGACGGCAATGAATGTGGATTTATCAAAGTACGAACATTTCTTTTGAACATAGAGGAAAGGCTGGCTCTATCAGGATTGAATCCTATGAGCCAGCCTCTTTTTTGTATAAACTTTAACAGAAAAATTCATCGAACAAAATTCTCTTTTTACAGGCTATTCGTTTGAATGGGGCCATCGTTTAATTGATTCAGCATCTTTTTATACTGAATGTACATCGCAATTCTCCAAGGAACAATCATCGAAAATGCCAGCAAGAAGAACATTCCGCTCAGCTGACCTACATGAATAGTAGTACTTAAAATGGCTTTTACGATCAATCGAACAATTAAAAGCGTCACTAAAATATAAACGAAAGCTTTTGATCGTTTTAAATAAATTTCATTATCACGAATTTCAAATCTCGACGTTTTAATTAAAATAATGGAACAAAGCATTCCAAGCATAATGGATTCCATCATTTCCATTGGTGTTATCCGAAATTGCGGAAACAAATACATCAAACTGCCAGTGCTCATAAAAATCGGCGGCAAAATGATTTTCTTAACGGATGTTGGCTTTTTAGCTGCTTTTAATCGAATCATGATGACGGAAACACCCATCACTACAGCAAAGATAGATGAAGCGATTAACCACATCTGAATCACCTTTTTTCAAATTTTTAAAACGTTTTTTTCGTACAAACTATATGAACAATGATCGGTTTTGATTCACACGCTCCATTTCTTTCAGTTTGTCGATAAGAAATTTTTTTATGAATGGAGATTTGCACGAACTATTATATAACATTTTGATGATGAAAACAAAAAATTACCCTTATTTTTCAATTCATTCTTTTTTTATACCTCTTTTCAAGAACGATGAATCGTTTTTTCAAATGATAGCTATTAAAATTAGCACCATTTTTTGGCTAAAATCCTTGAAACGTACCAAAAAGCTGATTAAACACCATGATGATTTTCGTCAACCAGTCAAAAAACAAGAGCACCCCCATCAAAATCATCAAATATCCACCCACTTTGACGATCCATCCACTATGTGTCCGCATCCATTTCAATCTGCCGATAAAGAATGACAAAATAAAAAACGGAATAGCGAAACCAAGCGTATAGGCAGACATATAAAGGAATCCAGATTCCGGATTGGAGGCTGCTAAAGCGATGACAGACATTAAAATGGGGCCCGTACATGGCGTCCAGCCGGCGGCAAAGGCCATCCCTCCCTCAATAAAGTTTATTTTTCTCCCGAATACTCGCTTTTTCTCAAAATTTCATAGACACTTAATAGAATACACACCTCATTTAATGGATATATGTTGAATTTTTTTAAATAATTTACATGGTAGGGGGCATCCTATCAACCAAATTGTCCTGAATCCGTGACAAAACATCTTTACAATGGTCGCAAACCGTTGATACGATAAGGAAAAACGACGTTGACGATTCTTCATCAAGTAGGTGATGTGATGAAAGATTTCCCGATTCGGTTTGTATTGACAGATGAAGCGATTACCCCAAGTGCTGGGCTTGCTCTCGTTGGCTACTTACTCCATCGAACGAAACTGGATAAACGGGTAAACGCACTTCGGCTTCCAACGGTTCGTCGAGAAGTGCACATTTCCCATAGCGATGTCATTCGCTCGATGATTGGCTTGCTTGCCACAGGAAAAACGGATTTCGATCATATCGAAGCGTATCGTCAGGACGATATCTTTTCGGCATCGATGGGGATTCAGCACGTGCCTTCCTCTCCAACCTTGCGACAACGACTCGATCAGCTCGCTTGTCTTCCGATGACCGAAACGATTCTTTGGGAGGAGTCCATACGTCTGTTGATTCAACGACATGCCACTTTGTCCCCTTGTTGGACCAAAGGAAAGACGACATGGCTTCCCCTTGATATAGATGGTTCCCCATTTGACAACTCCGATACGAAAAAAGAAGGAGTCAGTCGAACGTATAAAGGATTTGACGGTTTTACACCGTTGTTTGCGTATGCAGGGAAGGAAGGGTATCTCGTTCATGCCGAGTTGCGTCCAGGGAAACAACATGTGCAAGACAACATGCCCTCGTTTTTAGTCACCGCTATCCGTCGAGCTCGTCAACTGACTTCATCTCGTCTGCTTGTTCGCATGGATGCAGGAAACGATGCAGAAGCGAATGTGCACGTATGCCTAAAGGAAGACGTGGACTTTGTCATCAAGCGAAACTTACGCCGAGAATCGAAAGCGCTTTGGTTCCAGATCGCTTCGCAAAAGGGCAAACGTGTCGATGATGGACAAAGCGAAGGAGTACAAACCTATGAGCTATGCCTTCCACAGAAGGCAGCGATCGATGGAAACACGTATACGTACGTTCAAGTCACCCAAGTGACGGAACGGACGATGGAACGCAATGGACAGCTGATGCTCGTTCCTGATTATGAAGTGGAAAGCTATTGGGTGCGGCTCAAAGGATACGAGCATGTTCGAATGAGCGATGTGCTCGCGTTGTATCATGACCATGCGACATGCGAACAGTTTCATAGCGAACTGAAGAGCGACTTAGATTTAGAGCGGCTTCCATCTGGGAAGATGAAAACGAATGCGCTCGTGTTGGTCATGGGAGCCTTCGTTTACAATCTTCTTCGTCTGATTGGACAAGATCTATTAAGCGATCCGAGACATCCGTTGCACCACAAAGTGAAACGCCGCCGCATCAAGACGATTATTCAGACGGTGATCACGATGGCAGGGCGACTCGTCCGTCGATCACGACAGATCTGGATGAAACTGACGCGAAGGAGTGGTTATAGCGAGCCCCTACTGAACGTCTATCAGAAATGGAGAGAGGCAAGATAACGAACGAATGTTCGGTCGCTGATGTCCAACGTCACTCCCTGTGCTTTTTTGTCTCTTTTTTTGGTTCGTATACCTAAAAAAGAGATTGGTTCCATTTTCGGAAATAGAGATGACATAGGTCATAAGCATAAAAAGGGTTTTATGGATTATCAATCCATCAAAATTACAACAAAATCAAAGTCGATTTCAATTCATCACGGATTCAGGAAATTGTATTTATTTGGTAAAAATATGGTATAACCGTGCTTCATCATCTCCACATCACTCACGGTCGCTAACCCTCCCACATCTCTCCGGATTGAATTCCATACATTCCTTCGTCCTGCGTATCCATGAGGTGGAGGTTGGATATGCTCCTTTGCTGGGTCACATGCCCGTATGGAATAAATAAGCTCCAACTCTGCACTATTGGTGTTTGTCATTTGAGATAATTACGGTATTCTGAAATGATTTCATGAACTTAATAAAGCCTTAAGCTGCCTGTAATGAATCGATTTGAGGCAAACCTCTCAATAACTTTGAACCATCAAATTCACACTGTTTTTGACCAATGACAAATAAGACACGTAGTAATTTACAACACAAGGCAATCAGTGACTGCTGTTTCTTCAAAGGTCGATCAGGACGCTTTGTGTAGTATTGATGCAGGGCTTTAAACGTTGGATTATGGGCAACGAGTGGACGAATGGCCAAGTATAAAGCTCTTCGCAATCGACTTCGTCCTCGTTTTGTGATCTTGGTTTGCCCCTTAAACTTCCCGGAACTATGTTCACGTAATGACAGCCCTGCCAGATTTACTAATTGCTGGGGATGACTATACTTTGTTATATCCCCGACCTCAGCGAAGAATAGCGCGACTGTTGTAGGACCTAAGCCTTGAATATTGATCATTTCCTTCGCTCCAGGTATCGTTACTACAAGTGCTTCCAGATCCTTATCTAACTGTCCTAATTGCTCTTTGTATAGCTCATATTGATCGAGTAAATAATCCAATTCACGTTTAGCAAACTTGATACCAATTTGGATACCAATGCTCTTTTTCGCTGCTTCTATTAACTTTGTAGCTCGTTTGATTCCTACACCACGGTTTACTTCTTGTTTCCATTTCGCAAGAACTTCTTCTGATGTCATTTCTTTAATCTGAGAGGGGAATGGAAAGTTTCTTAATGTACAAAGAGCTGCCTTTCCTTCCCAGTCTTTAAATACATCGAAAAACTCCGGAAAGTAACGCTGGATGTGATTTTGAATACGACCTTCTGTGATCATAAGCTGCTGGATGAGCTGATCTCTTAATTTGACGCCTTCTCTTAGCTCTGCATAGATGCCATCTAAGAGATTTGGTACGGAGTATCGCCCATCTTTAATCAGCTGTGCAATCACACGTGCATCTTTCGTATCGTTTTTAGTTGGAGAGTTATCATCCAGCTCTTTAGTTTTTTTGACATGCATAGGATTGACCAAGACAAAGTCATAACCTTTAGCAGTCAAGAAATAGGCCAGACTCAGCCAGAAATGACCGGTCGGCTCAACACCAAAAATGACATGTGTTTTTTGGTGTTCCTTTTGATGCCTCGAAACCCAATCAAGCAGTTTTTGATAGCCATGTATGCGATTTTCAAAGATCAGTCTTTTTCCAAATTCGATTCCTCGATCATCCTGAGCTCGAGCGACGTGTTTGTCTTTGGCGATATCAATGCCTACAATTAATGTTGATGGTGTGAGTAAAATGTTTGTGGGAGAAATTCTTAGAATTCCCCGATGAGGGGGTTGGGAACGTAGGTTCGCAATCCCCCTCATCGGGGCCACCAAGCGAAGCGCGGTAGGATCCCAAGCAGGAAACATGAAAAAAGGACTCTCTCCCTGGTAAGATGATCATTGCCAAACCATCAAACAGGAGGAGAGAGTCCCATGAATATTCAACAACATCTTACCACAAATTCGTTGTCATGGAAAGAGATCGAACTTGATTTGTTTCGAGCCTTGCAAAACGCCTTCGCCGAACTGTTTACGGCTTTGTTGGAGGACATCGACCGACAATTGGCGGAAACCCGGGACAAGCGCCGGTACCACTTGAAAGACAAACGACGCATCACGATTCAAACCCTGTTTGGCGAAGTTACCTTTGAGCGGAACTACTATTTAGACCGGGAACAAAACCGTTACACGTTTTTGCTTGATTCCTTTTTAGCGTTTGATGGATCGCAGTCAATCAGCCCTTGTCTAGAAGAAACAGCGGTGGGATTGGCGGTGGAGTGCTCTTCTTATCGCAAAGCGGCTCGTACGCTTGCCCAGATGGTCGGGTATCCGGTGATGAGCCATGAGGCGATCCGCCAGTTGGTGCTCGAAGCTGAAGCTCCGCTGCACTGCCCGGTCAACCAGCGATATGGACGGGTGCTGTTTGTGGAGGCCGATGGACTGTTTGTTTCTCGCCAAGGGAAGGGAAAACGGGCCAAGGAAGACAAGATCCTAACCGTTCACGAAGGGTGGAAGCGCAACGGCTCACGGATCGAATTTGTCAATCAGCGCCATTACGTCCATGAGGGCAAGGGGGAGGTGTGGGAAGGCTTCGAGGAATTTTTGATAAATGAATATGCCTATGATCCGTGTCGGGATCTTCTTGTCATCAACGGGGACGGCGCTCCATGGATTACCGCGTGCCGGGAGTATTTCAAAGGACGGGTCTGCTTCCAATTGGATCGATTCCACGTGGCGCGTGAGTTGCGCCAATGCCTCTCGGGCCATCCACGGTGGCAGGCGATTCGGCAAAAGCTGGCGAAGCAGGATGAAGAGAAGCTGCTTGTGGAACTGAACAGCGCCCTCGGCACGCTGGGGGACGAAGCGAAAGAACAACAGCTGGCTGCCTTGATCCACCGGATCGAATCGATGCCGGGATGCATCCGTGATTACCGGGAATGGCTGAAGGAGCAAGGAGTGGACACAACGGGCATGTATCCGATGGGGAGGGCTGAAAGCGTGATGAGCCAGTTGGCGTATCGGGTGAAATACCGCCGCAGTTGGACAGACAAGGGACTTAGGGCGTTTTTCAAGGCAATGATTGCCCGGATGGATGGGATTCGTCTTTTCGGACGTCGTTTAGGAGAAGAATCGTCGCATCCGGCGGAGGAAACGGTGTCGACGGCATCCACCAAACAGACGATCGTGAACAAGGCGAAACAACGCGTCCGCCGTCTTTGGCCGGAGATCACGCGGAATAACGTGCCATATTTACAGCAATCGTCCGGGACACCGATCTATCATGTCCTGTCTGAACTCAAGGGATGGTAAAAAAAGGTATACATATCGGTCTGTCATGGCAAGGGATGAGAGTCCGAAAGCGCTTACGGATGAAATTTAAAAAAATGGTTCGCTAACCTATGACTTACACCTGTTTTTTAGCGAACCAAAAAAGTTCCCACAAAATCTTGACTGACTCATGTTGATGGTGTAATTTGCGAGATTTTACGATTTTGCGTATAATTCATCTTGAGTCCTCCTTGGTAATTATTAATTCGGGGTCAATGCATTGACACCCTGTACTATACCAAGAGGGCTCTTTTTGTTTCAAACCTCAAATTTCTTCATTACAGGAATAGCTCTTTTCAAGAACGATGAATCGTTTTTTCAAATGATAGCTATTAAAATTAGCACCATTTTTTGGCTAAAATCCTTGAAACGTACCAAAAAGCTGATTAAACACCATGATGATTTTCGTCAACCAGTCAAAAAACAAGAGCACCCCCATCAAAATCATCAAATATCCACCCACTTTGACGATCCATCCACTATGTGTCCGCATCCATTTCAATCTGCCGATAAAGAATGACAAAATAAAAAACGGAATAGCGAAACCAAGCGTATAGGCAGACATATAAAGGAATCCAGATTCCGGATTGGAGGCTGCTAAAGCGATGACAGACATTAAAATGGGGCCCGTACATGGCGTCCAGCCGGCGGCAAAGGCCATCCCTATCAAGATGGAGCCTAAGTAGCCAGAAGGCCGGTTTTTAAATTGAAAGCGCCGCTCCTTCATGAAAAATTCGGGTTTCAATAGGCCGGCTACGATCAAACCAAAAAAAATAATGCATAAAGCGCCAATTTGTCGGATGAGATCTTGATAGTTGCGAAAAAAGGATCCAACAAAGGAAGTGGCAAATCCAAGTGAAATAAAAATAGCAGAAAATCCGACTAAAAAAAAGAAAGTATGGAGCAAACTTCTCTTTTGCAACATCGCGTTTTCTGTTTTTAACTCATTGACACTCATTCCTGTTATATAGGATAAAAAAGCAGGATATAAAGGCAGACAGCAGGGAGAAATAAAACTTAAAAACCCCGCTCCAAAAGCCAGCAGCCCATTTACATCGGTCAATCGTTCCACTCCCTTTCTTTCGTTCTTCCATTTTAGCAGAGACGCAGACGAAATTTCCGCCTGAAAATTTGAACATTTTGTGGCAAGCTGAACGAGTTTCAAGAAACTATTAAGAAAACTCTTCGCATCCTAACATCCATTCTTTTCTTTCTTCCGGATTATATCATCAGCAAGATGTTTGCTTAAACAAAAAGAAATTATTCACAATCATACTGATTCATAAGCGGGATGATAGATTTTTTCACTAGTTCAATAAAGGCACGTACTGTCGGGGATAGATTGCCGCTTTTCCAAGCAAGAGCGGTCGTAGTATACGGATGATTCCGAATGTTACGATAAATGACTTTATTTTTAAAAATGCTTTGTATGGAAGCTGGTACAAGAGCAACGCCCATTCCCGATGAAACAAGTGATAGAACCGTAGATAATTCTTTTGTTTCTTGCACTACCTTTGGACTAAATCCTGCCTGATAACATAATTTTATCAATGTATCATAATGTCTCTGATTTGCCTTTCTTCCCGTCACTATGAATGGATCATTGGATAAATCGTTAAGATTGATCGAAGATGTTTCGTGTGCTAGTGGATGATCCTTTGGTAAAGCGATCACCATTAGCTCTTGTCGAATGACTTCAAAAAGTACGTTGTCATTTTCAATAGGATGACATAGTATGCCCACATCAATACGTCCTTCGTGTAAAGCTTTCACTTGTTCTTCTGTCGTTAACTGTTGTAAATCAATATGAATATTAGGGTAATTTTTTCGATAATGCTGAATAATGGCTGGAAGAATATCATAGGATGCGGATGAGATGAAACCGATTGCTATTTCTCCAATCTCACCACGGTTCACCATTCTGACTGTTTCAATTGCGTCCTCTAAATTCTTCAAGATGATGTATAAAATTTTGTGTCAAGCATTTAGTTAGACCAAAAGAAAAAGGAAGGGTATTCTCTGATTTGACCAATCATCTAGAGAAAGGAGTACCCTACCTATGTCTAAAAGTATATCGAATATAGATTGGATGAATCAACTGGAAAACGTTATTCGTGAATTTGTAAAGGAAAAATTAGAGAGGAAGAAATCCAGACTTTTCTCGAAATGGAAGAGGGAACGTCGAATAGGAGAAACGGCTATTACTCTCGAAAACTAGACACACAGTATGGTCGTATTGAAGATCTTTCTGTCCCAAGAGACCGAAAGGGGGAATTTCAAACACAACTGTTTGCTCCTTACCAACGCCATACGGGCTGGCTGGAGGAAGCCATCATCAAGATGTATCAAAGTGGCATGAGTACACGGGAAATTGGCAAGTTTATCGAACGAATTCTAGGAAGCACCTATTCTCCTGCGACGATCAGCCGGATTACCGATGTCGTGAAGGAAGACATCGAGAAATGGCACGCTCGTCCACTACACCAGCGTTATTCGGTCTTATATTTGGACGGCTTGTACGTGAAACTTCGCCGGGATACGGTAGAGAAAGAAGTGATTTATGTGGTATTGGGGGTGAACGAAGAAGGGTATCGTGAAATTCTTGATTTCTTCGTAGGAGGACAAGAAAGCGCCTATGTATGGCAGGAGATTCTCCAACAGCTCTACAAAAGAGGCGTCAAGGAAGTGCTTCTTGGCGTCTTCGATGGCCTTCCGGGGTTGGAGGAAGCCTTTAAGGCGGTGTATCCGAAAGCCGATGTGTAGCGCTGTGTCGTTCACAAAGTACGTAATACCTTAAATCGTGTTCGGAAAAAAGATCAATTTGAAGTGGCGGAAGATTTGAAACTCATTTATCGATCTCCGAATAAAAAAATTGCACTGGAGATGTTTCAACAGTTTGAGTCGAAATGGTCAAGCAAGTATCCGAGAGAAGTTCAATCTTGGGCCAATGAGTTGGATGTCCTCCTTACATTTATGGACTATCCAAGCAGTATTCGAAGTGTGATTTACACGACCAATGCCATTGAACGAACGATCAAAGAGATTCGGAAACGTCTAAAGCCGATGAACAGTTTGAGTAGTTTAGAAGCCGCTGAAAAAGTCGTGTATTTGACCATCCAAGATTTTAATGAGAAATGGGCAGGGCGAAAGTTGCGAGGATTTGCCGAAGCGCAGGAAGCCCTCGAGCGAATGTTTGAAGAACGTTATAATTAACCAAATAATGTAAATCAATGAGATGAGGGGGATTCTCTCTTTCCATACAGGAGACTGAATATTCAGTCTCCTGTATGGAGGAAACCAGTCTTCTCCTCTATTCTAAATCTATTTCAGAGATACCCTATCTATCTTACATTACACAAGAGTCAGTCAAGACTTTGTGGGAACTTTTTTGGTTCGCTAAAAAACAGGTGTAAGTCATAGGTTAGCGAACCATTTTTTTAAATTTCATCCGTAAGCGCTTTCGGACTCTCATCCCTTGCCATGACAGACCGATATGTATACCTTTTTTTACCATCCCTTGAGTTCAGACAGGACATGATAGATCGGTGTCCCGGACGATTGCTGTAAATATGGCACGTTATTCCGCGTGATCTCCGGCCAAAGACGGCGGACGCGTTGTTTCGCCTTGTTCACGATCGTCTGTTTGGTGGATGCCGTCGACACCGTTTCCTCCGCCGGATGCGACGATTCTTCTCCTAAACGACGTCCGAAAAGACGAATCCCATCCATCCGGGCAATCATTGCCTTGAAAAACGCCCTAAGTCCCTTGTCTGTCCAACTGCGGCGGTATTTCACCCGATACGCCAACTGGCTCATCACGCTTTCAGCCCTCCCCATCGGATACATGCCCGTTGTGTCCACTCCTTGCTCCTTCAGCCATTCCCGGTAATCACGGATGCATCCCGGCATCGATTCGATCCGGTGGATCAAGGCAGCCAGCTGTTGTTCTTTCGCTTCGTCCCCCAGCGTGCCGAGGGCGCTGTTCAGTTCCACAAGCAGCTTCTCTTCATCCTGCTTCGCCAGCTTTTGCCGAATCGCCTGCCACCGTGGATGGCCCGAGAGGCATTGGCGCAACTCACGCGCCACGTGGAATCGATCCAATTGGAAGCAGACCCGTCCTTTGAAATACTCCCGGCACGCGGTAATCCATGGAGCGCCGTCCCCGTTGATGACAAGAAGATCCCGACACGGATCATAGGCATATTCATTTATCAAAAATTCCTCGAAGCCTTCCCACACCTCCCCCTTGCCCTCATGGACGTAATGGCGCTGATTGACAAATTCGATCCGTGAGCCGTTGCGCTTCCACCCTTCGTGAACGGTTAGGATCTTGTCTTCCTTGGCCCGTTTTCCCTTCCCTTGGCGAGAAACAAACAGTCCATCGGCCTCCACAAACAGCACCCGTCCATATCGCTGGTTGACCGGGCAGTGCAGCGGAGCTTCAGCTTCGAGCACCAACTGGCGGATCGCCTCATGGCTCATCACCGGATACCCGACCATCTGGGCAAGCGTACGAGCCGCTTTGCGATAAGAAGAGCACTCCACCGCCAATCCCACCGCTGTTTCTTCTAGACAAGGGCTGATTGACTGCGATCCATCAAACGCTAAAAAGGAATCAAGCAAAAACGTGTAACGGTTTTGTTCCCGGTCTAAATAGTAGTTCCGCTCAAAGGTAACTTCGCCAAACAGGGTTTGAATCGTGATGCGTCGTTTGTCTTTCAAGTGGTACCGGCGCTTGTCCCGGGTTTCCGCCAATTGTCGGTCGATGTCCTCCAACAAAGCCGTAAACAGTTCGGCGAAGGCGTTTTGCAAGGCTCGAAACAAATCAAGTTCGATCTCTTTCCATGACAACGAATTTGTGGTAAGATGTTGTTGAATATTCATGGGACTCTCTCCTCCTGTTTGATGGTTTGGCAATGATCATCTTACCAGGGAGAGAGTCCTTTTTTCATGTTTCCTGCTTGGGATCCTACCGCGCTTCGCTTGGTGGCCCCGATGAGGGGGATTGCGAACCTACGTTCCCAACCCCCTCATCGGGGAATTCTAAGAATTTCTCCCACAAACATTTTACTCACACATTACACAAAATTCTTGACGGTACCAATAGCCACCAGATGTTCCTAAGTGGCTTACTTTGTATGTTTTCAACTATTCATTCCGATTGTGTCCTACAAAAATGATGCTTGTTTGAACATTCTGTCGCTCGAACGTCTTAGGCAATCGGTGTACCATTTTTAACAGGCTCATCCGGTTTTAAGAGTACCACATCCCCTTCTTCCGGAATACCACCAAGCACCAAAACCTCCGATTTAAAACCTGCAATTCGTCTGGCGGGAAAGTTTACTACTGCGACTACTTGACGTCCAATAAGCTGTTCCGGTTCATATCTCTTTGTAATTTGGGCTGATGAACGTTTAATACCCAATTCACCAAAATCAATTTCTAATTTTATAGCGGGTTTTCGTGCCTCTGGAAAAGATTCTGCCTTAATGATCGTACCAATACGAATATCTAACTTCAAAAAATCCTCTATTGTCGCCATGATAAGACCTCCCATTTTTTATAAAAAAGAGTGATTAGAGACTTTACTTAAATAGGAACGATCAAAACCCAAAGGTCGAAGGAAAAACGAGGGAGTTAAGTCGAAATAATCTGATAACAAAAAGAGTAGCATAGCTGTCTCGCCCTGTCTAGGAAAACACGTAAAATCTGCGGTAAAGACCGAACGAATCTAAACACCATTCACATTTGAAAGAATCATGATTTATCCGGAAATGCGACCGATTGCAGCTTGCTAAACAGTTTACAATCTATGGGTTTGCTTATACCAAATAAATAAAAAAGACTACTCCTTTCTTTGGTCACGTTTCCATAGAAAAGAATAGTCTTTACGTGAACTACCCACCACCTACGCTTCGCTTAGAGGCGGGGGCTTCAAGCGACTTGTGCGTGTTCGCTGAACGGTAAGCCACACACAAGAACCCTTTACGCTTCCCTTCGTTCCGAAGGTGTCCGTTCTAGCTATATTCTATCCTATTAGTTGGCTAACGCCAACCGAAATTCATCTCCCACTTATCGTTGGGCTATCGCCCTTCACACGCTTGAAGTGGGAGACTTCTTTCGGAAATAATGTTAAATAGGAAAAATTAATCTGATAAAAATGGAAAATTCCGATGAAAAATTAACCAATTGATGCTCTTAAATTTTGAAATTCACTTGAACGTGAACTCAATAATACAGAAATCCTTTAGATGTTCAAAGCATTTATTGTTTAAACTGTTTGTTCATCGCGTTCATCATTTGATTAATTTTCTTTTGAGATGGTTTCATCCCCATTTGCATCATCATCATTCGAAGCATTTGTTCATTGATAGGTGGGTTTTTCTTTAAATAATCCATCATGTATTTGCGTGCAATAAAAAATCCTAGCGCAACTCCGGCGAGCAACGCCAGAACTCCAACTAGCACATACCACATAGTACTTCCTCCTTCATGTTGTCTAATAAGAGTGTACTAAAGGATACCCGATTATACAATATTTTCTTTCACTTTTTCTTTTTTAAACATATTTTCTTTCTTTTAATGGCTTCACCCATCCAAAGCGTCCATTATTAAAATCTAAAGCAAGCAACCGACCGTTAAAATTTTTCAAAGATTCAAAAAATAACATTTCTGAATCATAACTGCCGGAGGCCTTTAAAAGCATTTTGGTCGATTGAATTTCAAGTGTACTCCCATTCTTTTCTGTAGATTCTATCCGATACGTGTTGCCTTCGACGGTAAATCCTTTTTGCCGTGAAAGATTTTGGCGAATCAACCGATACAATTGCATGACGGGAAGTTCTTCCGTAATATATTGAACTTGCAAATCTAATATTCCCTTATATTCTCCATTTGAATGCATCCAATCATAAAACAAGTGGTAAAATACTTTTTCCCGTCCATAAAAATAAAAAGCAAATTCATCTTTTATCCAATAAATATGATAGAAGCGCAAACCCATCCCCCCGTTTGTCCAATTTTGATCCGTTTTAGTTGGTTATGGCTCATTATAACAAAATGGAACGGCATGTCCTGTAGAATTCTCGTAAAAGGATTTTCTTTTTTTGTCGCTTCCTGTTTATTTCCAAAACGGCTCACGAAAACCAACGTTGTTTTATCTACGAAACAGTCCACACCATCACTTTTTACAAAAACAGCATAAAAAAGCTGCCAGCTTAATGCCAGCAGCTTAAACAAGCTTATTTATTTAATAACTGTTTTACGCGATTTACCACATTTTCTGCCGTAAAACCGTACTCTTTCATGACAATTTCTCCTGGGGCTGATGCTCCAAAACGGTCAATTGCCAAAATTTCTCCTTCGTCTCCAACATATCGTTCCCAGCCGAAAGAGGAAGCCATTTCGATCGCAAGCCGTTTTTTAACGGTTGACGGAATGACTGATTCTTTGTATTCATCTGATTGTTTTTCAAAACGATCCCAAGAAGGCAAGCTGACAACGGAAACGTCAATTCCATCTTCCAAAAGCTGTTTTTGGGCTTCAACTGCCAGATGGACTTCAGAACCGGACGCTAACAAGAGGGCATCTGGAGTTTCTTTAGTAGAAGGAGAAACGACATATCCTCCCTTTTCTACTCCTTCTTGAGCTGTTTCTGCGGTTCCTTTTAACGTCGGTAAATTTTGACGCGATAATACTAATGCAGTTGGTTTATCTTTTGAAGTAAGCGCCATTCTCCACGCAGCTGCGGTTTCATTAGCATCTGCAGGACGGATAACCGATAAATTAGGCATTGCCCGTAAAGACGCCAGCTGTTCAACCGGTTCATGCGTTGGGCCATCTTCACCAACAGCGATGCTGTCATGGGTAAGCACATAAGTAACAGGCAGTCCCATTAGAGCGGCCAAACGAATAGCCGGACGCAAATAATCGGAGAATACGAAGAATGTACCACCAAATACTTTTACTCCACCATGTAGGGCCATTCCATTCATAGCGGCACCCATTGCAAATTCGCGAACACCGAACCAAATGTTACGGCCATCATAAGAATTTGGTCCAAAATCTTTTTCTTCTTTAATGGTCGTTTTGTTAGAACCAGCTAAATCAGCAGATCCGCCGATAAAAGTTGGAACGCGTTTTGCGATCGCATTCAGCACTTCTCCAGAAGATGATCTGCTAGCGATGCTTTTTCCTTCTTCATAAACCGGTATTTCTGCATCCCAATCTTCAGGCAGGTCTCCGTTAATAGCTTGTTCCAATTGTTTTCCTAATTCTGGGTAATCCTTTTTATATTGTGCAAAAAGGTTCAGCCATTCTTTTTCTTTTTCGCTTCCTTTTTCAACCGTTAATTGATGGAAACGTTCATAAACTTCATCCGGAACATAGAAGTCTTCTTCAAAAGTCCATTTGTATGCTTCTTTCGTTTTCTTTAATTCATCTGCTCCAAGAGGTGAGCCATGAACAGACGATGTACCTGCTTTATTTGGAGATCCATAACCGATTACTGTTTTGACTTCGATGATTGTTGGACGCGTTTCATCGTTTCGGGCTTCTTCAATGGCTTTGGCAATTTCTTCTAAATTATTGCCGTCTTCTACACGAAGATATTGCCATCCATATGCTTTAAAGCGTTGTTCTACACTTTCTGAAAACGCTTTGTTCAATTCACCGTCCAACGAAATGTCATTGGAGTCATACAGCACGATTAAACGACCAAGTTTTAGATGACCAGCTAAAGAAGCAGCTTCTGCAGAAACCCCTTCCATTAAGTCACCGTCACCGCAAATTGCGTATGTATAATGGTCGACAATTGGATAGTTTTCTTTATTATAAACTGATGCTAAATGACGCTCAGCCATTGCCATTCCGACTGCCATGGCGATTCCTTGTCCGAGTGGTCCGGTTGTAGCTTCAACACCTGGAGTATGGCCATATTCCGGATGTCCTGGAGTTTTGCTTCCCCATTGACGGAAGTTTTTAATATCATCCATTGTCACTCCGTAACCGGAAAGATGAAGCAAACTATAAAGAAGCATCGATCCATGTCCGGCGGAAAGAACAAATCGGTCTCGATTAAACCAATCTGGGTTCTTCGGATTATGATTCATAAAACGGGTCCAGAGGGTATAGGCCATCGAAGCTGTTCCCATTGGCATACCTGGATGCCCGGATTTTGCTTTTTCAATTGCATCAATCGACAATGTTCGAATTGTCGTAATTGCAAGCTGGTCTGTATGGTCAAACATGACTAGCACCCTTTCCAATTCATTTTCTTACATATTTTATATTATATGTCTGTGAGCAATTATACAACAAAATGATATGGTTTGTGAAAAATTACTCAGATTTTCAAACTACCTGATTGAATTTCCCAATTTGAATACTTAAAAGTTGCCATTCGATCGAAACGAAAAAAGCTTCCCATCAACATGATGTTAAGGGAAGCAATAATTGGTTGTCAATGAAGCTTTTTCCTCATTTGGATATTTCTTAATTTCTTTGGTGTGACTTCTTGACCAGTTGAATCGAAAACCCGGACCTTTTCAATGGTTTCTTTCATAGAAGAACGAAATGCAGTTAAATATTCAGCGCGCAAACGAGATTGCTCTTTCGCTTCTTCTTGAGTTAATCCAACTGTTTTAGATTTTTTTGCCAGTTCATTGATTCTAGCAATCTTATCACTTGAAAGCATAACGTTGCTCCTTTTCATTTGATATCCCTATTTTAATGGAAATCATACTAGAAATAGAACAAAAAAACAAGAATTCAGTCTTGTTCATTCAACTGTTTCGATTCATTCTTCTGTCTGTCCATATATTCTTGGTAGCGGCGATGGACGGTTGCTTTGGAGACATCGTAGCCGAATCCTCTTAATGTAGCTGCAATTTCCGCAAATGTAAGATCGTTGTTGCGCAATCGAATGATTTCTTCTATTGGGAGTGTTTTGCGTTCTCTGCCTAAAGGATTTCCGGATCCTTTTAAATTCTTTTCAGGCCGATATCCCTTTTCAACTGCTCTTATCATTCCTCTTTTGATTTTTAGATTATGTATTTTTCGCTGATATTCTTCCACCATGCTTACGATTTTAAGAACCATCGAATCCGACTCTGAAAGCTGCAGTTCTCCTTTGTCAGATATGCTAAAAACTTTAGCCCCTTCTTTATAAATGCAATGCAAAAGAGCAATTTTGGCATTGCCTCTTCCAATTCTAGTTTCATCTTGAATCAATACTGCGCCAGCTTTTTTGTCTTTTAACATATCTAACATCTCCAGCACGCCGGGACGATCCAAATCATAACCGCTTGCTTGGTCACGAATAACAGCTGCCAGTTCAAATCCAAACTCTGAAGCGAGCCGTCGAAGTTCCTCTTCTTGCCTTTCCAATGATGTTTCCTGAGTTTCTTTTGTCGTGCTCACTCGGCAATAGATGATGGCCTTCGTGTTTCATCACTCCTCTTTATAAGCAACTTGATGTTTTTTATTCACGGCTGTAACCGGAATAATAATTTTATCACCTGGCTTAATGACAGGGCTGGCAAGATGATTCTTCTGTTCCACCCATTTGACAAATTCATTATAATCCATGTTGTGATGGTCCCCATATTTCATGGCGATCGACCATAACGAATCTCCTTCATGCACTACGATTTTCTGATAATTTGGCTCCTTTGTCATTTGACCGATGATAAATAAACCGGACAGAACGGAAACAATCACTAAAATGATGGCGAAACGGTAGTTTTTCCACACCCATTTTATCATAAAAATTACCTCCGAACGAATGTTTGTTCTTTTACGAAAGATTGTAATACGAACATTTGTTTGAGTCAACTCTTTTTTCGAACTTATGTTTGTATTCCAACTCTTGGCATGCTATAATACCTTTAACAGAAAGAGATACGGGGGGCTGCCTTAAAATGACTAAGTTATCAAAGAGGCAACAAGAAATCCTTGATTTTATTAAGAACGAAGTGAAAACGAAAGGATATCCACCATCTGTGCGTGAAATTGGCGAAGCAGTAGGGCTAGCTTCCAGTTCGACTGTCCATGGCCATTTGGCGCGTCTTGAGAAAAAAGGGTTGATTAGAAGAGACCCTACAAAGCCTAGAGCGATTGAAATACTCGATGCCGAAGATGATATCATTCCGCGCCAAAATGTGATCAATGTACCAATTGTTGGGAAAGTAACAGCCGGGATTCCCATTACGGCCATTGAAAATATTGAAGAATATTTTCCTCTTCCAGAGAGGCTGGCACCCAGCGATGAACAGATATTTATGCTGGAAGTTATGGGTGACAGCATGATTGAAGCTGGAATCCTTGATGGAGACTACGTCATCGTCCGCCAACAGCAATCTGCACTAAATGGGGAAATTGTTGTCGCTATGACAGACGAAAATGAAGCCACTGTCAAAAGATTTTTTAAAGAAAAAGATTACATAAGGCTTCAGCCTGAAAACTCATCAATGGAACCAATCATTTTGCGTGATGTGAAAATTCTTGGAAAAGTGATTGGAATTTACAGAGAAATTCATTAATGGATGTATACCATAAACGGAAAAAGCTTGTCTTACTTTCTTATATATGTAAAGATGCAATACGTTATGACCGCATTACGGAAAAAAGCGCTCATCGCCTGAAGATGAACGCTTTTTTCTTTCTACATTTAATAAATAAAAATATATACAATATTCTTTTGCGATTTTGCTAATTTTTGCTTAGATATAAAGAAAACGATTTCTCATACCAAATTCTTTTCTATCATAGAATGCTGTACCATATTTTTATTGCTGTCAATGAAATTAACACCATTAGTCCATATCTCAACATTTTCACATTCATTCTTCTACTCATGAAAGAACCTAATGGAGCACCTAAAAGACTCCCCGCAACAGCAAAAAAAGTTGCCCAAAATGGAATTTCTCCCGTAGTCAATTTTCCGAAAGCCCCTCCGATTGCAGAAAGAAAAACAATAGCTAAGGAAGAAGCAATCGTGATACGCATTGGGATTTTCAAAACGGTTAACATGATAGGAATCAATATAAAAGCCCCTCCAGCGCCGACAATTCCAGATACAATTCCGACTACAAAAGATATTACCATTGCCAAAACTCGGTTGAAAGTGATCTCATTCACCTGCATTCGATCACAGCTTTTATGTTGTGGAATGATCATCAATAGGACGGCAAGAACTGCGAGAACGCCATAGACAATATTAATACTTTCACTTGGTAAAAATTTAGAGCACACTCCACCTATCAAACTTCCGATCAGTATACTGACTCCCATATAAAGTACAAGTCCTTTGTGGACGAAAGAAACATCTTTTTTACTCATCTTCCAATAGGCAGTTACGCCAGAGAGAGAAGAAAACAGCACTTGAAACATGCTGATGGAGGATACTTGTTTTGCTGTAAAATGACTGACGTTCAACCAGTCTGGTACATATAATAAAAGAGGATAATTGATAATAGAACCTCCTATACCAAGCATTCCGGAAAAAAATGAACCGATGAACCCAATGAAGAACATCATAAGATACATAAATATACTGATTCCTTCTTTCTGGAGACGAATTTTGGTTTAATTTATTCACATAAAATCAATGTAAATTCGATATAAATTCGTATACTAATCCCGATTCACAATGTATAATATAACCAATTAAATTTATAGGAAATAGAGAGGTTATTTGATGATTCGATTTATTCGATCACTATTCATCGACTATTGTCCGAAATGCAATGAAAGGTTAACATGCTCTAATGATCTTCTCTGCTGCACAAAAGCTTGCCCTTATGGACATTATTCAGAAGAAATTTATGGTCTTCTCGGTGTTCGTTTCGTTTATAAGGATGAAGGAACACCCCAATAAATGGGGTGTTCCTACTTATCGTTTTTGAATCCAAAACTTGATGACTCCATCCACTTCTTTGCATTCTAACAATTTATGTCCGGTCGTATTGGTCCAGCCAACGAAGTCATTTTTAGCGCCTTGGTCTGTTGCATGGACTTCTAAAATTTGACCGGATTGAAGTTCATCTATAGTTTTTTTTGTTTTGACAATCGGCATAGGACAAGCGAATCCTTTTGCATCTAAAATTTTATCGCTTTTCATATATTGTACACTCCTTTTATTGATCATGAACGGCACAGCGATTTGGACCGATTTCCATTTCTCTTTCTTCATCTCTTGAAGGGGTGATTTTCCCCATATTGGTTTGACGAATTCCCAGATAAGAATTAGGTTGTGGCGGTAAGTTTTCTGTCACTAATTTTCGAAATTCGACTTCGTCTCGGATATTCAACCCTGGATTTGTCTTGAATAATTCACCGAGTCTAGCGGAAACTTTTCCTCCTTCTCCCAACTCACTTATTCGACCAAAATGAGCAGGCAGAACAACTAGATCATCAGAGAACGTTGGAAATAATGTATACAAAGTTTGCCGAAGATCATTCACCCATTCTTCTGCTTTACCCGCCAAGTCAGGTCGACCAATTGATTTCAGAAATAAAATATCTCCTGTAAAAAGATAACGTTGATCTACAATTAGTGACGTGCTGCCAATAGTATGTCCTGGAGAATGGACAGGTTGAATAATGATGGGGATGTTCCCAACCGTAAGATTTTCTCCTTCTACTAATGGATGATATCGAAAAGTGACTTCCGTTGCATCTTTTGGCGGAAGCCAATAGCTTGCCCCAGTCTTTTCAGCTAATCGTCTACCGCCCGAGATATGATCGGCATGAAGGTGGGTATCAATCGTATATTTAATTTGAACGTTGTTTTCTTTGGCAAACTGTTCAAATACTTCAATTATTCGGACAGCATCTATAACAGCAGCTTCTCCGTTTGAAATGATCATGTAGGAAAGGCAACCTTTTCCTGGACGAACAAATTGATAAACGGAACCGCCATCGGATAAGTCCCCCACTTTAATAGGTTCCAAATGTTCACTCCACGCCCTCATTCCTCCTTGAAGGTAATACACGTTGTTTCTTCCTGCTTCCACCATTTGCTTTGCTACAAATTTGGACGATCCCTCTTTTGCACATACAACCAGCACTTTTTTCTCTTCAGGAGTTTTATGCAATGCCGGTTCTATCCCATCCAGCAAGTCAAAATAAGGAATATTGATAATATCGATGTTTTCCCCTTCAATTCTCCAATCCTGGAATTCGCTTTGATTTCGAACGTCCAAAATAAATAGCTCTTCTTTATGAAAAATGATTTCGGTTAATTCATGAGGAGTCATTTCTTTTAATTGTGTTGATCTTTCTTCTATCAATTTTCTTCTACTCCTTTTTTAGAAAGTTAGAGTAACGTTCGCATCCTTCGCAAATTCTAAAAATGTAACTGCTCCGCCGACATCGATTCCGTCAATGAAATCTTCTTTTTTTAATTTCAAGATATCCATTGTCATTTGGCAGGCAATGAATTTCACGCCCATTTCTTTAGCCATCTCCACTAATTCAGGAATAGAAGGTGCATTGGATTCCTTAAATCCTTCCGCATAATGTTCTTTTCCTTCAGGCATTGGCAGTTTTTGATAAGCGTCTTTATGAATGATATTCAATCCTTCAAATGTAAAGAAAATCGCGACTTCGGAATCTGTGGCCGCTGCCGCAGTTGCAATGTTAAACACTTTATATGCGTCAAAAAGTCCTCCGTTGCTTGCAATAATTGCTACTTTATTTTTGGTCATTTACCTTTCTCCTTTCGACTTACTTATCCGTTTCAATAGTCCCTTTCCATTCAGACATACCGGGGATGACATTTTTTACATGTTGAAATCCATTTTCGGCTAATAATTGACTGGCCCTATCACTTCGATTTCCAGTCCGGCATATGACATAAATTTCTTCCTCTCGATTCAATTCCTCCATTCGCGAATTTAATTCACCTAACGGGATATTTTTTGCCTCAGGAATTCTTGCAATAGCATATTCTTCCTGTTCTCTCACATCCAGAATGGTGATTTTTTCATTTCGTTCTATTCGTTTTTCTAATTCCTCATTGGAAACGACATTTGGAAATTTGCTATCTGATTTCACATCTTCATCGACGTTTGCTTTTCTAAGATAATGTATCAATACATCTCCTTCTACTTCAGTACCCAGGTATTGATGCCCGGTGGATTTCGCCCATGCTTGGATGTCAGCAACCGATCCCTTATCAGTAGCTTGAATTTCTAATACTTTGCCTGGTTCCAGTTCATCCATTGCTTTTTTTGTTTTGACAACGGGCATCGGGCAAGTTAGTCCTTTCGCGTCCACTATTTTATCTGACAAAATTTTCACTTTAGACCCTCCCTCAATAAAGTTTATTTTTCTCCCGAATACTCGCTTTTTCTCAAAATTTCATAGACACTTAATAGAATACACACCTCATTTAATGGATATATGTTGAATTTTTTTAAATAATTTACATGGTAGGGGGCATCCTATCAACCAAATTGTATTTATTTGGTAAAAATAAGGTATAACCGTGCTTCATCATCTCCACATCACTCACGGTCGCTAACCCTCCCACATCTCTCCGGATTGAATTCCATACATTCCTTCGTCCTGCGTATCCATGAGGTGGAGGTTGGATATGCTCCTTTGCTGGGTCACATGCCCGTATGGAATAAATAAGCTCCAACTCTGCACTATTGGTGTTTGTCATTTGAGATAATTACGGTATTCTGAAATGATTTCATGAACTTAATAAAGCCTTAAGCTGCCTGTAATGAATCGATTTGAGGCAAACCTCTCAATAACTTTGAACCATCAAATTCACACTGTTTTTGACCAATGACAAATAAGACACGTAGTAATTTACAACACAAGGCAATCAGTGACTGCTGTTTCTTCAAAGGTCGATCAGGACGCTCCTTTACTTTTAAAATTTCAGTTCGTAGGGGGATTGAACTTTTATAATACCCATAGGGGTATAATAAAAACATAAAAAATAAAACCCTTCTCATTTAATACCCCGCAGGGTATATATTAAGGGTTCTAAATTAGATTGTCAACTTTAAAATTCAATTGCCATTTTTCTTGGTGTCATCCTGATTTAAATGAGAAGCTACTGTGATAGAATTTTCCAATTCATATACTGTCTCTCATTGAAAAAGGTGTCATTACGCACAAAATAATCAAATACATGTTTATAGATCGAAAAATGCAGAATTACGTTGGCGTGGGCAATTGAATTTTGCTTGTTGAAAAGGTTTATAAGTTGATGGAAACTCCAACGAACTTTCTCTTAGATGATAAAAAATGGATTTGTCTCTGAAGGATGATTTGATCTAGACTATTCTCCGAATCGCATTGGACTGTCCCAGTTCATGAATAAAGCATTTAGCTTTCGTACAAAATTTGGCTGTTGTTAAAGATAGATATCTCTCATATATTTCTGGCTAATCGAGTAGGAGGAGGTGATTAACCTCCGACCTCTCACATCACCGTACGTACGGTTCCGTATACGGCGGTTCAATCAAATAAATAACGCTTTTCGCCATATTTCCTATACAGGCTTTTCAGCCCTTAGCTACTCCAATAAGAGTTGCCAAGGGTTTGGTGTAATATGGGACTTTTAGAGATTCTCCAATATGATTTCCTCGAATTTCCCCATTCATATGCTTTATATGGTTGAACTCCGAGTTGTATAAGTTTCTTTATTTTCGTTTTCGGCTTCTTCCACTGTTTCCAGCTAATCATTCGGAGCCTTCTTCTTATCCATTTATCAAGATTCTTAAAGACAATAGGATTGTCAGCTAGTGAAAAGTATCCGCACCAACCCATTAGGTACTGATTTAGTCCTTTGATTCTTTCTTCCATTGAGATCGAATGGGATCGGCTGGTGAGTTCCCTGATTCTTTGTTTCATCTTTTGAATGCTCTTCCGAGCGATTCTTATCTTCGGTTCTTTATGATAAGTAAAGCTAAACCCTAGATAATCCCGTTTCGATGGGCGGTCTAATGCCGTCTTTTCCCTGTTCACCTTGAGTGCTAGACCCTTCTCTATGAAGTTTGTCATGTTCTCCATTACTCTCTTTCCGGCTTTTCTACTCTTGACAAAGATATTACAATCATCTGCGTATCTATTTGTACTATGACTTCTGCTGCATTCTGACTGTTCAGCAATCTATCGCTAAATTGGTTGCCAACTTAGTTGGCGTATCAGTCAGCCCTCCCCGGGTAAGGGTGCAATCTTTCCTTCCATCCATCTGCTTCATTTACTCTGTATCACCTTCGGCAGAAAGGGCTTTGTTTTATTTTGCAAACTCACCCAATGATACTTGGCCTTGTATGAAGTTCGTGTTTCTCAGACCGGAAATTTGCCGCTCGCTCCGTGTCACCACGGACACCCTTGCGTTAAGCTAACCACTACTACTGCCTTCGTGACTCAGGACTTTCACCCTATAGACTGCACCCATGCCAGGCGCACAAAAAAGAAGCAGGCCTAATATTTTTAGACCCGCTTCTTTTGATCTTCGTCATTTCTTAAGTTCAAAATACGAATTTATTCAATGCCTGGAAACCATCCTGGTGTCGAGATGATTGCTTGCCAAAGTGGATCAGGAATCACCAAGCGTTTCTGATCATTTTTGTTTAACTTTGTGGCAATCTCGCTTTCTCTGCCTTGTTTCACTTTCTCTACCCAATCTGGTTCTATAATCAGACCTCTACCCAAAGCAATCAACGGAATGCCCGTTTGCAGAGCCTTTAACGCATCATCAGCTGTGTAAATCGATCCTACACCGATGACAGGCACCCGATCTCCTGCTTGTTCTTTGATCAGTTCTATTCTCGGCCGCTTGTCCTCCACCCCGCGTCTCGTTGTAGACCAGAAATCTGTAAGCGAAACGTGAAGATAATCCAAATGTTTATCAGCCAACGCATCCACTAATTTCAAAGTGTCTGCCATCGTGATTCCAGGTGTTTCAGGTTCTTCTGGCGAAAAGCGATATCCAACGATGAAAGGATCTTTTGCATACGTTTGGACGACTCTTTTTACTTCATCCACAACTGCAAGCGGAAACGCAAGGCGTTTTTCTAAGCTTCCTCCCCAGCGGTCCTCGCGACGATTGGAATGCGGTGAGAAAAATTGTTGAATAAGGTAGCCATTGGCTCCGTGTATTTCCACACCATCAAATCCAGACTCAATTGCCCGTCGAGTCGTTTCTCCAAAATCTCGGATAATCGATTCGATTTCAGCATCCGACAACTCTCTAGGTACGGGCTGTCCAGCAGGAGCCGCACCTCGTTCTGCCGGGACAGCGCTCGCACTTACAACGTCCCCATTCGGAATGAGCTCCGGAGGACATAAGCGACCGCCATGGAAAATTTGCAAAACGGCTTTTGCTCCAGTTTCTTTAATTGCCGTCGCCAATCTTCGCAAGCTTGGAATCATGTCGTCGCTATTTCCGGCGAATTGGCCAGGAAATCCTTTCCCATTCGCTGTCACGTATGTACAAGCCGTTATAACCATACCCACACCTTTTGAACGGCGAACATAATATTCCACTTCCTGATCCGAAACAGTTCCATCCGGATTCGAAGAGAAATTGGTCATGGGCGCCATTACAATTCGATTATCCAACTTTATTCCGTTCGAAAAAGTAAAGGGTTCGAATAATGGTGTATATTTAGAATTCATCTATACTGTTCCTCCAATCATCTACTAAACTAAGATTGTAAAATGATTGAAAGGAAACAACTCAACTACCGCTAGCTGTTTCCTTTATCATAAATTCCAATCATTATGATTTTTTTATCATGAGCAATTGAACTAAATTGGTTGAAATTCAGCACCTGCTTGGATAGCTTCACACAAGACGATCTCAATTCAAGGTCGATAAAATCTGATTATCGACATTTCTACATGATCATTCAATTGTAGTCTTTCATATCACCGTATTATTTCTTATATGAGCGTCCTTCATTCAGTCGTTCCATACCCGAATTGTTCTTCTATTGTCAGCCTCTTGAATCCGTTCTCTTCAGTCCGTTTCTATCCTTTGGACAAACGGAATTTTTCATATCCGATTTTTGATTGTCGCTTTTTAATGTTGACAGTTTCGCAGACAATTCCATGAACCATTCTTCATCTTTTGTCAAAAGAGCCAAATCGATTAAATAGAGAATTTCCTCTTCGCTCATCGTATCGGAGAGAGCTAATTTTTCAACGTTTTTTTCCAACATTCCGATCGTTTTTCCGACCAATTTTTCATTGTCGGACTTTACAACGGTTACTTTGACCACCCCCCTCAAAGGATCCGTCATATCAATATAACCTTGTAGCAATTCTCCATTACGGGTCTTCCCTTTTACCCAATCTCCTATTTCCAATCTGAAATTGCTGGCCATTCAGATCCCCTCCTCTTTTTGTTCACGAAATGCCTTTTATTTTCATCGTTCTAGGCGAAAAATCTGTAACAATAAAATTTACAGTATGATGAAAAAAGAAAAAATTAAATCAATATCACGGATATTGTTTAATTTTTGTCAAGTTTAGAATCATTCGCTATCTTGTCTGAACAAGTCTGTTTTCTTCTTAGGGGCTCATTCATAGTATACCATAACCAATGCTTATTTCTTTAAAACAACTCCATTTTCATAAGCAACTTCTCTGTAAAATCATTCTCACAAAAACCATCACTTGCTTGTAGGTGTTCAACCAACAGTCCTATTACCGTCAAAGTAACGACAGAGATTGTCGCCTGAAACCTACTAAATCGATCCTCATTAAGAAGATTACTGCAATTCTAATGGATACAGTGATGGATGTCAAACAATTGAACTTCGTAAAACTTTTAGAATCTGATGAACTAATGAACCTCCCGCCACTTATAGAAATGGGGGTTTCTTCTCTGCCAAACATAGAAACTTCCACGAAACACCTTTCGGCGTTTCTCTTCTTCGAAAGATGGGAATCTTCCACGTTCTAAAAGAAGCTACACCTTG
This sequence comes from Bacillus sp. FSL W8-0102, assembly GCF_038007225.1. Lineage (NCBI taxonomy): Bacteria > Bacillati > Bacillota > Bacilli > Caryophanales > Bacillaceae > Bacillus > Bacillus sp. FSL W8-0102. Next base: position 1,828,961 of record NZ_JBBOWT010000001.1, on the reverse strand, counting down.
CGGTGGGTGGGGTCGCACCATCTACTACTCCCCGTTTATGCGGGTCGTAGATACGTTGGAATCTTCTCCTGTCCCCAAGGTTCAAAGGAACCGTATAACGCTTGGCTCAAGATATTCTTTGCTCCATGAATATCCCGATGAGAAGTGTATCCACAATGGCAATGATACATTCGGGTGCGCACTTTCTTTTTTCGTTGGCAAACAGGACATGTTTGACTGCTGTACGCTTCATTCACAAACGTTACCTTGATACCTTTGCTTTGGCATTTGTATTCCAGATATTGCTTTACTTTGCCAAAGCTCCAGTTGGAGAGTTTCTGATTGACGTTTTTCCGTCTTTTCTTTTTCGTGTGTCTCTGTACCCCTTCGGGATTGCCGACATACACATCCGAAACGCTATGTTGGATGCACCAATCTACAAACGCTTTGGTGGTTTTGTGAAAGGCATCTCGCAACTGTCGTTCACTTTTCGAAAGGATATACCGCTTCGCCCGTTGGTATTTCTTCCACCTCCGAGAGCCTTTTTTGCATTGGCTCTGAAGTTTTTGCAATTCTCGAAGTTTCTTGTTGCGAAGACGGTGGATACTGCGAAGTTTCCGATCTGACAGAAGAACACTTTCCCCATTGTCGCAAAACGAAGCGATGGTATGAATTTCGCCCATATCGACTCCTGCGGAGTGTTGAGGCGTATAAGGAAGAGTTTCTTGCACATCGTCATACGATACCGAAAGGTATAAACCATGGTCATAACACAATTCGATTTCTTTAATGGTTCCTTTCGGCAAGTTTTTGGCATAGACCACCAGCGGTGGAATGCGTTTACCGCCATGTGTACCTAACGACCAAGTTATTTTCCCATTATCAGAAATGGTGAAGGCTTTGTCTACCCACTTCGTATTGAAGTATTTCTTTTGTTTATAGGGATACTTAGCGGTTTTGATACCCTTTTGGATAGCTTTGTGAGTGCTGTCTCTGGCAAAAAGATATTTATGAGCCACCGCTTGGATACTTTGACTGTGTAAGCGATATTTTCCTTTGAGAAGAGCTTGCAATTCCGTTTTGCCAATCCATTTTTTGTGTTGAAGGTAGTAATTTCTAGCTTCGGTGAGACAATCATTCCAAATTTGAGCGGAAATTCGATTACATTCCATTAGTTGCTGGATGGTGTCTTTCGAAGCGGAAAAATACACTTTCTGTCCTCGATACATGGTGAGATTCACCTCCTTTTTTTTATGTTTTTGTTATTATAGTAGGATAGAAGAGAAAATAAAATAGCGATTCATCCCCCACCTAAAGAGGAAGGGGATGAATCACTATTCTTGTTAAAATGGTATCCTTTGAGCCGAGAACTGACGAATCTATCCATTTGGCGTTTTTCATCCATTTTCTGTGCAAAAAAGAATCAGAACCTCTTCATGATATGATATTTTGCGGTTTAAAAAGAACAGTTATGGATCTAATCCAAAGAGAAAATGTTCCTATTGAATCTTATTCTTTATGGAAGGTTCTTGATTGTATATGAACCCACCATCGTTTCCATAATAAGATTATCCGTGAATGAAAAGGAGGTTTTATATATGAATATTCAGAGGGCTAAAGAAATTGCTGCATCCCCCGTTATGGCAAATGTGACATACGAAGGAACGCCTGTCTATATCCAACAGGTAGATGAACAAAACGAAAAGGCCAGAATCTATCCCCTCGATCAACCGGAACATGAACAAACAGTTCCCTTATCCGAATTAACAGAACATGAAAACCATTAGGTTGGTAAAGCTATTTAAAACGCTTAGCTTCTATTTAAATCCCTGTTTTTAAAAAATATACCCCTCCCATAACGGAGGGGTATAATGATGGACGGGTAAAGGAATTACCGGTAAATTTCGCCGCCGGTTTTTCTAAATTCATCTGCTTTTTCTTTCAACCCTTTATCAATCACAGCTTTTAACTCAAGGTTTTGTCCTTGCGCCATTTCACGTATGTCATGAGAAATTCTCATGCTGCAGAATTTCGGACCGCACATAGAACAAAAATGGGCTGTTTTCGCGCCTTCCGCCGGTAAAGTTTCATCATGGTATTCCATGGCTCTTTCCGGATCGAGAGAAAGATGAAATTGATCCCGCCAACGAAATTCAAACCGCGCTTTCGAAAGAGCATCGTCCCGTTCTTGAGCCCCTGGATGTCCTTTTGCTAAATCCGCTGCATGCGCGGCGATCTTGTAAGCGATGACGCCTTCTCTTACATCGTCTTTATTTGGCAAACCTAAATGCTCCTTTGGTGTTACGTAACAGAGCATGGCTGTTCCGTACCAACCAATCATGGCTGCGCCGATCGCTGATGTAATATGATCATAGCCCGGTGCTATATCCGTCGTTAAAGGTCCTAATGTATAGAATGGCGCTTCATGGCAAATTTCCATTTGTTTATCCACATTTTCTTTGATTTTGTGCATAGGGATATGCCCCGGTCCTTCAATCATCACTTGAACATCATGCTTCCAAGCGATTTTTGTAAGTTCTCCTAATGTTTCCAGTTCCGCAAACTGTGCTTCATCATTAGCATCGGCAATGGATCCCGGACGAAGCCCGTCTCCTAACGAAAATGAAACATCATACGATTTCATGATCTCACAAATTTCTTCAAAATGAGTATATAAGAAGTTTTCTTCATGATGGGCAAGGCACCATTGAGCCATGATAGAGCCGCCTCGAGACACAATACCTGTTACACGCTTTGTTGTTAACGGTATGTAGCGCAGCAGAACGCCGGCATGGATTGTAAAATAATCCACTCCTTGTTCCGCCTGTTCAATTAACGTATCGCGGAACACCTCCCAGCTTAAATCTTCCGCGACCCCATTTACTTTTTCCAAAGCTTGATAAATCGGCACCGTCCCGACAGGAACCGGACAGTTTCGAATAATCCATTCACGAGTGGAGTGAATATTTTTCCCGGTGGAAAGATCCATCAACGTATCCGCTCCCCAACGAGTAGCCCAAGTCATTTTTTCCACTTCTTCATCAATGGAAGACGTAACAGCTGAATTCCCAATATTCGCATTAATTTTCACATGAAAATTTCTTCCGATGATCATGGGTTCGCTTTCTGGATGATTAATGTTAGCCGGTATAATGGCACGCCCCTTGGCCACTTCTTCTCGTACAAACTCAGGGCTGACATTTTCTCTTATAGCGATAAACTCCATTTCCGGAGTAATGATTCCATTGCGGGCATAATGCAATTGAGTCACATTTTTTCCTTTTTTGGCACGTAAAGGTTTTCGTTTTAATCCCGGAAAAACAAATTGTTCGGCTCTCGGGTCCTTTTTTTGATAACCGTTATCTTCCGGTTTCACTTGACGGCCTTCATATTCTTCCACATCATTACGTTCCAAAACCCATTTCCGACGTAATGGAGGCAATCCTTTGCGAATATCAATCGACACATTTGGATCTGTATAGGGCCCGCTGGTGTCGTAAACACGCACTGGGCGATTTTCTTCTTTGCCAAACGATCCGTTCGTTGGGCTTAATGCAATTTCGCGCATAGGCACTCGAATATCGGGCCTAGACCCTTCCACATAGACTTTTTTGCTTCCCGGAAAGCCGGACATAATAGAAATCGCATCGTTGCTTGAATGGTTGACCATTAGACAATTCGCTCCTTTTTAATAGTTTAAAAAGGACAAAATCTAGAGTCCACCCACAGCATGAAAAACCCGGGCCTTTATGGCAGACCCGGGAAATGTTAGTATGAAGCAACCGCAAAAATAGGTTTTCATCTTAAAATACTAACTTCCCCACGCTGGTATGAACCAGATCAGGTCCTGAGGGTTAAGAAACTTCATCGTGTTTCTTTCTCAGCCCAACTCATTGGACACCCCTAGTTTGAATTCCATATTCACTTTCAAAAAGAATATATACGAAACTATAAAATTTGTAAAGAATAATTTGAAATTTTTTTCGTTTCATTCGAGATTGAAAATACAACAAGATTTAGACTTTTATCCTGCTCCATTTCGCGTTAAAAAATAGGCCTTTTGGACTGGATCATTCTTAAATGGATCCCATTTTGATAAGAAAATGTAAAGATTTGATTATATATAGTAATATTTTCCTTTGATTGTTATAATTTTCATGACAAAAAAATGTCAGTACCATTATAAGTAAAATTGCGAAATTCTCTCAAAACCACACTCAAAACATTTTGAGCGTCCAAGAAGATGCCGATCATTTATCAGACATGTCTGTTCAATTAACAAGTTTGGTTTTTAAATTTAAAGTGAACTAAAATTTCCTAACAAAAAAAGGTATGGAAAGAGCCCTTCTTTATGTTTGAAGGGCTCTTAATGTCTTATCCCTCATTTCAACCATCATTTTTTCAGAACAGTCTCTTCAAATTAAAAAAGTAAAACAACTAAATGGTCCCATCTTTATTGTAAGCAGGTTTCAAAGCTACGAGAGTATAATGGAACTTACTAGAAACTGAAAAGTTGGTTATGGTTTAATCTTCTGTTTTTTCGTTCCATATTTCAGATAAAATCTCATAGGAACGCAGTCGTGCTGAATGATCATATATGTGAGACACCACCATTAATTCATCCACTTGTGTTTTATCTAAAAATTCTTGGAGTTCTTCTTTTACCGTCTTTTTCGATCCAACAAAAGTATAATACACTTGATGGCGGACGGCTTCTTTTTCAAATTCATTCCACATTCCATCCATACTTTCAACAGGCGGTTGCAAAGGCTTGGAAGTCCCGCGTGTCACACCTAAGAAGAATTGATATAAAGAGGTGGCTAGACGTTTCGCTTCTTCATCCGTGTCTGCAGCGATCACGTTCACACATGCTAACGCATACGGTTCTTTTAGATTTTCAGATGGTTGAAATCGATCTCGATATATCTTGAGAGCGTCGAAAATATGCGTTGGAGCGAAATGACTCGCGAAAGCAAAAGGCAAACCGAGCAAAGCCGCAAGCTGAGCGCTGTAAGTACTTGAACCAAGCAACCAAATAGGAACATTTAAGCCTTCGCCAGGAATCGCCCGAACATAAGATTTGCGATTACTTTTAGACGAAAAATAATGGAGTAATTCCTGTACATTTTTTGGAAACTCCGAATCAGATCCTTTTAAATGACGTCTTAACGCCATCGCCGTCATTTGATCTGTTCCGGGTGCGCGTCCTAATCCTAAATCAATTCGTCCGGGATACAAAGACTCTAATGTGCCAAATTGCTCAGCAACGACAAGAGGAGCGTGATTTGGCAGCATGACTCCGCCAGATCCTACTCTAATTGTAGATGTACCCCCCGCAATGTACCCGATTAAGACAGAAGTAGCGGAACTTGCAATCCCTTCCATATTATGATGTTCTGCCAGCCAATAACGCTTAAATCCCCATTGTTCCACATGTTGAGCAAGATCTAAACTATTCCGAAAAGAATCAGCTGGTGTTTTCCCCGATAGTACCGGAGCTAAGTCCAAAACAGAAATTTCAATGTCATGCAATCTTTTTTTGTTCGTTTTCATATCCATACCAGTTTTCCTCTCATAAAAATTCTATATATCTATATATTTAGATATACTAATTATAATGATATAGGCAAAATTTTTTTGCCTATAAGTCCTTATCCAATTGTTCAATAAATTCCCTAATCATTTTTTCATTGCGTCGGTAATACGTCCATTTTCCAATCCGCTTTGACTCCAAAAGCCCTGCTTTCTGCATCATCAACAAATAATTTGAAACGACAGATTGAGCCAAGCCAGCCTTTTCTTGTATATCTCCTACACAAACTCCCCCTTTAAAATCGTCATGATTCGGTACATGCAAATGAGGGCCAAAATGTTGTTCAGGATGTTTTAACCATTTTAAAATATTATATCTTGTTTCATTGGAAAGAGCTTTTAACATCATCATGGTATCCATAGTTTTATTATAACCATATTTTTCGAGATATCAAATCACCTGCTTATCATCTTTTTTAACGGAAAACTTTCGAACACACACCCCTTACAAAAATCAACGGAAATGGAACGCTATGTATATTGGACTAATACAAAAGGAAAGCGAATGAAAATATCATTCGTACTCCATTTTGGATTTCTTTTGACTGAAAAATAAAATGGCATCCTTTTTTAAGTATTTACTCAGCTTTCGCAGTCCAAAATCTTGTTTAAATGCTTGATGTAAATGGTTTTGGGAAGTACAAAATTATCATTTGACATTTTTTAAAACATAAAGAAAGACACCTATTCTTTTGGTAAAATATTGGTGACGAAACCAAATCCAAAAGAAAGGTGTCACCACTATGATAACGAATAAAGACTACTTTGCGCAATTACCAAAAGAAATTAAACAAGGATTTTCCGAATTAAATATTGGATATCATTTAAGAAAAGCGAATATTACGAAACTTTCCGGGTATTCTTGTCTTACTGTTTTCAAACGGATTTTTCTTTTAGTCTTCCAATATAAGAACTGGTTTCGTGCTTTTATGAGTAAACGATCTCAGGATCTGCCCGGAAAGGATACAGTCTATCGCTTTTTAAATACACCAACCTATCATTGGAGAAAGTTTCTGCTTTCATTAAGCAGTGAAATGATCCGTCTGCTTCAACCATTAACTTCAAAAGATCGTGTCACAGCTTTTGTGATTGATGATTCTGTCTTTTCAAGAAACCGTAGTAAGTCGGTTGAACTGTTGGCTAAGGTTTTTGATCACTCTACCCATCAGTACTTGAAAGGGTTTCAAATGCTTACCCTTGGCTGGACCGATAGTTTTACTTTTATTCCCGTTGATTTTGCTCTTCTAAGTTCACCGAAAAAGGAAAATCGCCTGCAAGAAATCAATACCAATATTGATAAACGAACATCTGGCTATAAGCGTCGCCAGGAAGCTCTGAAATCAAAACCGGACGTGGCTTCAGCTTTACTTGATCATGCGCTTGAAAAAGGGATTATAGCTGACTATGTTCTCATGGATTCCTGGTTTACACAAGCGCCTTTAATTGAGAAGATTACGAACAAAGGGTTATTTGTCATTGGCTTGGTGAAGCAATTAAAGCAGCGATACGTTTACAATGGTGAACGTTTCACACTGAATCAACTTTACAAATTGGCAAAACCTCACATGGGTAAAAAAGACATTCGCGGATCCGTTTATGCTACTTTAGACAATGGAATTCCAGTAAAAATTCTATTTGTACGAAACCGTAATAAACGGAGCGAATGGCTTGCCATTCTCAGCACAGATACAACATTAGAAAATGAAGAGATCATTCGTATTTACGGCATGCGTTGGGACATTGAAGTCTTCTTCAAATGCAATAAATCCCTTTTAAATTTAGAGAAAGAATTCCAGGGACGTTCCTACGACATGTTAATTAGCCATACAACCATTGTTTTTACACGATATATTCTCATTGCTTGGCAAATGCGAAAAGAGGAGGATCCTAAGACGATTGGCAACCTTTTTTACATCCTTTGCGAAGATGTAAAAGACATAGATTTTATTACTGCCCTTCAATCACTTATTGACCTTTTCCAAACTTTGGCGGAAGCCGAGGTTTCTTTGAACATGGACATCTTTAAAAATCAAATGAATAAATGGTTGGCCACTATACCTAATTATATCAAGCAATGCTTAAATATTTCTGTGTGCGAAAGTTGAGTTAATTTCTATTAAAGCTTTAATAACTTATCCTCGCTGATTTAGAATATAACGCTCAATATGATGATAATATAAAATTTAACCACATTAACTTTCTTTAAAATTTTTAAAATTTTAAAAAATCATATCAAAAAAGTCAGTCGATATCACGAGACTGACTTTCTTCTCTTTAATTTACTGAACTTAGCTTTACTTCAGTTTTTATATTCTTCTGTTCTACCAAATAAACATAAACCTTATCTTTTATATCCTCTAAATCCTCCAGCTCTTCATCTGAAAAAGTAGCATTCAAGTCATTGACAAGTATTATAAACCGCTCTTCTCCATTAAACCGTTCGCTTGAAAAGTCGACCAATCCTAAGTTTTGATGTTGTTTCACATTTAATCGGCCGTTTGCTTTTTCATATTCCAGAACTGCTTCATAATAATCTGAAGCCAACACGCGTTTTGTTTTTCCTTGAGGTAAAACATCAAGGGAAATGACTTTTTTAGGTGGAATCATCGCAATATTTTTCTCCCGTTCAATTCCTAGAATCCGGTTTTGGCGTTTCATATCCAAGTCATTAAGTTTTGCATTCATTTGGTTAATTAATGCGCTATTTCGATTATCTATATTTTCTTCTTGATATGTTTTTAGCTTTTCAAATGTTTCCCTGTATTGTTGGCTAAATGATTTTTCAATAAATGACTGTAATTTGTTTAATTGTTTAGTTCTTTTTCTTGAAACATCATCCCGCAATTGAACAGCTTGTTCAACAACATGATTAAACAATTGACTCTCTTTTTTCTTTTTCACTTCAAATTGACCGTGGCCAAATTCATTTAAGAAAATCCAATTATGATCAAGCTCTATTACCTCGCCATTTTCTCTTTTGGCCATATGAATATAACGATTTTCTAGAATTTTTCCAGTTCCATCTATAATTGTTATGGCATATATCTCTACGTATAGTTGTTCAGGGATTCGGGCCGAAACAACGTAATGTTCCCAATTTTGACCTTCGAATTCATTTTTCATTAAAGATAAAGCAACTGGAAAAAGTGGATGATTCTCAGTAAAAAGTGGAGTTTCCTCATTCTCCATTTTCACAGAATTCGTATACCGATAACGCCCTAAACTGTTCTTTTCTTCTTGCTCAGGTAATTCTTCTCGAATAAACCTAGGTAAACTCTCAATACGCATAACTCGATTATTTTGTGATTTTGACACTCGCACCCTTCGCTTTTGTAAAATATAATTCGTAAAATCGGCATAGGCTCTAACTGGAATTCTTTCTAATACGATAGAGTTTTTCTTTCTTCGTAATGATGATAAATCAATCTCTTCACCTTGCATACTTTCTTCTTTAACTATTTGAATTAACTTTTGATGTTCATCGGTCAATGTTTGATCCATTTTATCAATTAAATCATCAAGATTTTCTCTTTCCATAATAGCCTGCTGCATCAGATCGGCAAGGCTATCATATTCATCTTCTAGAACATCACCAACAAAGTTATAAACAGCATCCGAACCTAAATCCTCCTGCATTTGTTCCATCTTATTTAGGAGGCGAATTAAAACATGACCTTCCCTAGTATTTTTCGCAACGAGATTAAATACAAATACTTCATTTTTTTGTCCAATCCGGTGAATTCGTCCCATTCTTTGTTCCAATCTATTCGGATTCCAAGGAATATCAAAGTTTATCATTTGATTACAAAACTGAAGGTTGATAGACTCACCACCTGCATCAGTAGCCAGCATGATTTGGCATTCGTTTCGAAACAATTCGACTTGTTTTCTTCGTTCATCCATCGATAAACTACCTATTATTTTGGCGACTTTCGGCACACGATTTAATAACTTTTCTTCTAAATAATTTAATGTATCTACAAATTCAGTGAAGATAATAATCTTTTCATTTTTCTTCAAAATGCCATTCAAACCGAATAACGTTTCCTCAAGTTCTTGGTACTTTTTCTCAACAGTATATAAACGTATATGTTCTGCCTTTTTAATTAAACCTTGTAAGACTAAGATTTCACGCTTCAATTCTTTTAAATCAAGATCCGCAACAGACTGTTCAAGTTGCTTTTCAATTTTTTCTTGTTCCTCCAGTGACTCCTCTTCTATATGATTTACTTCAAGTCTTTTTATTTGTCGAAGAAACTTTTGTCTCTCTTTTTCGGTCTGTTTGTATAATTTTACTAATCGCGCATATCTTCGTTTTAAAGATAGATAGATAGCTTCGATGGATGAACTGAGTCGTTTTTGCAATAACATCATCGCAAACGCTGTACTTTGACTACCTTTATCCATCGCTTTATTAAAATATTCCTTTACATATTGAGTGACGGATTCATATAGTTCTAATTCTCCTTCAGTTAAATCAAAACCTACAGTAATAGACGTCCGTTTAGGAAAAATGGGTGTTCCGTCAAAATTAATCATATTCTCCTTTAATCGTCGAATCATAAAAGGATTTGCTTTTTCTTTTAAACTTTCATTCAGTGAACTACTTGCAAATACATCTTCATCTAATAATTTTAATAATAGACGAAAATTTTCAGAATCTCCTTTGTGGGGTGTTGCAGTAAGCAATAACGCATGTCTTGCCTTATGTAAGATCGCTTCCCCAAGTTGATACAATTTGGTACGATGCACTTTTTTCTTTTTTGTACCATAGGAATATGCAGCCATTTTATGTGCTTCATCCACTATTATTAAATCAAATTGAGCTTCTTTAATTAATGGTTGTACATCTTCACGAGCAACCCAATACATTGATGCTAAAATAAGCTTTTTTTCAACAAACGGATTTTTATTTCCATATTCATTTAACGTTTGGCGATTGATTATTTGAAAATCTAACCCGTGGTGCTAGTTGAGTGTCAGCGCTCAACCAGCCCTAGTGTGACCAAGGAATAAGCCAACAAGATGCCATCGAGTGCCACTTCAAACCCGGCAATGGAATTCGCTCGAATGTCGGTGATCCGGTATTGGTCTACGAGAATCGAAAACACCGTCTCGATGACTTTGCGTTTTTTCCTGATCCATTCTTCCCATGCCTTGGATGGGCCGTGCTTTTGATTGTGTCGAGACGGTGTCCAGAACGCGGCTTGGTGTTCTTCGTACAGCTTTTCTCGAAGAGCGTGGCTGATGTACCCTTTGTCCCCAAAGTTGTAGGGATGAGGGATTTGAGTCATCACCGTTTCAGCGGCTTTGACGTCGTGGCAGGACGCTTCCGTCACGACATAGCCCATGGCCAGCCCTTGATTGGTCACTTGAAGATGCAGCTTGAAACCGTAGTACCATTGCTTTTTGGAAGCACAATACCCCATATCCGCGATCCCTCGAAACCGCTTGACGCGCTGCATTCTTGCGGGATGGCACAACGGAAGAGGCAAGCTGTCGACGACCGCATAAGCATGGTGTTGGCCACGTTTCGCCAGCTCATGACGGATCCATTTGATGGCGAAACCAAGCGCTCGGCAGCGGCGGTTGTATCGGGAGCGTTCAAGAAACGAGCCGTTTGTGAACAAATTTCCCGTGACAAAACGATGCCAGGCTCGTTCGGAAGAAAAGCCCAGCAGCTTCCCCAAAAGGTGAACCGCCATGACCACTTCGTCTTCTTGCTTGACCAAGTGACGGTTGCGGCGATGAAGATACATTTGAATCAACGACAGTTGGGCAGAAACAAAACAGAAAATAGCGGCATATTGTTTTTGAAGTTTGGCTGGATCTGTAGTAAAATGAAAGTGCTCTTGCATGGGGGATCTCTCCTTTCGAATGTTGGGTGACACTTTCATTCTACTGGAGATCCGCCAGCAAGGGCTATTTTTATGCTTGTCTGAGTTTTATCTAGCACCACGGGTTGAAAATCTAAACTGAATTTTTCTGAAAGCTCCGTTTGCCATTGTTTCAGCACGAGAGGTGGAACAAGAATGAGTACACGGTCAACATCCATTCGGAGCAATAATTCCTTAATTAACATACCAGACATAATGGTTTTTCCAGCACCAGGGTCATCCGCCAGTAGAAAGCGTACATGAGGTGATTGAAGCATCCGACTATACACAGCTTCAATCTGATGTGGTAACGGAAGTATTTGCTTGTTTCCTAATGCTCTCGATTCCGAATACTTTAATTCGTTTTGTAGAAGGACGTATTGAATATACTTTTGTATATCCTCAACATTTAAAACATGTTCTTTCTTTATCTTTTGAAAATATTCTAATTTATCCTTTTCAACCATAAGTTCATAATAATGATTTGTCTCTTTTCCTACCGCTTCCAGAAAATAATAGTTTTCATAAGGTTCACATTTTTTGATTTCAACAGGCTCTGGAAAATACGAACTTGTAATGACTTCACCATTTATCAACACGACCACGACCTCCATAAGGAAAAAACCTTATCCAAACGAATAAGGTTTTACTCCGCTTTCTCTACAACTAAATTATTCAATCCCTCATAATAAAAAGAAAACTCTTCTCTTTCTCTTAGCTCAAATAAATTTAAATTGTATTGGAACGGGAAAAATATTGGATGATTTTCAACTAAATCAATATATAACGCCTTATTTCCTAGAGATTTTAATAAGACTTTAATTAAAAAAGTTTGCAAAAGGGAATTGGTAATCTGTATTTTGTCATTTTCTTTATAAAATGTTTTTTCAGTTGGAACAATTACTCCCCATGACTTCATCGTGGTTAAAACGGCACTTGTTCCAACTTCAACTCGCCTTTTATCGCCATATAAATCTTTAATTCTTTTTAATATCGTTTTGCTAGAAACTTCTTCTTGTAATTGAAAGTGACGTCCAAACTCATTTGCTATATCACGAAAAAATGGATATGCAACACAAGTTAACCCCCAATGAACAAATAATCTCTCATCTTCCGTAAATTGATGAAATTCCTTTAAAATTTCATCTTTAATAGGTAATAACTCATCATCTAATAAATACCATATTTTCATAAGCGTGGTTATAGCATTTTTCCGTGACTTTGCTCCTTTAATATCGTTCCGCATATAACCATCTAAAACATCATACATTTCACTACGTTGATACTGTTTGGATTGTATCGCTGTATAATCTAGTTGATGTAATAACAGTTTTTGATCAAACCCTACAGGTTTTGTCATGACAATCCACTTCCTTTATCTTTCTACTTTCACAAAAGGAACAATCACTTCTTCGATACTGATTCCACCATGGGTTACGATTTTCTGGCCATTTGGTACGAAAGCCTTCCCATAGGGCGATAATAGGACATGATAATTACTCGGTAGCCCAATATTCGACCATTTCAGCGACGGAATCTGCGCTAGTGAATGTTCATAAAGTGTTTGTTCACTATAAATCCGTACCCGTTCACCTTTTTGGTCGACCAATACTCCTTCATTAACACGACCAATCCCCTCAGCATTGGTGTTTCCATGGTCCGATGTAATATATACATTATATTGGTGGTTTAGTAAGTCTGTTATTAATTGTATCAAATATCCCGAATCCAACCATATCTTCAAGTTCGAATAAACACTTTTCTCACCTAAAACGGCATTATGTGTAAATTGATCAATAATATCAACAACTGCACCATAGATTCGTGTAGAATTTCGGTTTAGCCCCTTAATATTACTTTTATCATATGTTTCATTTCCCAGTCCTTTTTGGTAACTGACATATTGTTTAAGAACCCCATTTTCTTCCCAAAACTTTTTCCAAAGTCTTTCTTCCGCATTTGTGGTTCCAATTGTTTGACTGAAGGCCAGGGGCATTTTCCCTGAAAAAATGGCTTGTCTAGACACGGACGTTAATGTAGGAACCCAGGCAAAAATCCCAGTTTCATTTAAAATGAAACCATTATTTTCCATATATTCAGCGATAAATCGCCATTGTATATAGCTCATTCCATCCAACACTAATAAAGCGATTTTATCATTACCTTGACTTACTTTACTTAAATAGTGTGGGATGTGATGTACCATTTTCGGTTTTGGATAAGGTGCAAGACTTGTTAATGCGTGATATTTTTTCATCATCCAGTTTTCAAACTTGGAATTAACATCTGTTAGTACTTGATTAAATTTTCCTATATTGTTTTTATTACTTTTAATTACTTCGTTTTTATATTCAGATAGTTTATCTATTAAGTCAATCCAATCTTTATAATTTTCCACTTCATATAATGATAGCATTGTCTGTTCATGGAGATTGGAAATCCTTTCTTTGATATCAACCTTGGTTTCTTCATTTTCAATACCTGGTTGCATCCAGGATGGAAACTTACTTGGGTCCCCTTTTACCTTATTCAAATAACCATCATCAAACAAATCATCCATCATTCTTCGAACAATTGGGTGTTCAAAAGGATGTTCACTTAAAACTTCACGAATTTGAAGCGGCGTTTTTTCTGTTAAATCGTTGATTAATTCAGTCCATTTTTCTTGCAAATGATGAAAGAAAAAGGAATTGGACGTAACAAGTTTTCGAACTGGAAGATGACTTAATGAAAATAATGATTCCCATTTTTTAACAAGAAATTCTTCGACCTGAATCCGTGATGAATTGAAATCGACTTTGATTTTGTTGTAATTTTGATGGATTGATAATCCATAAAACCCTTTTTATGCTTATGACCTATGTCATCTCTATTTCCGAAAATGGAACAAATCTCTTTTTTAGGTATACGAACCAAAAAAATAGACAAAAAAGCACAGGGAGTGACGTTGGACATTAGTGCCCGAACATTCGTTCGTTATCTTGCCTCTCTCCATTTCTGATAGACGTTCAGTAGGGGCTCGCTATAGCCACTCCTTCGCGTCAGTTTCATCCAGATCTGTCGTGATCGACGGACGAGTCGCCCTGCCATCGTGATCACCGTCTGAATAATCGTCTTGATGCGGCGGCGTTTCACTTTGTGGTGCAACGGATGTCTCGGATCGCTTAATAGATCTTGTCCAATCAGACGAAGAAGATTGTAAACGAAGGCTCCCATGACCAACACGAGCGCATTCGTTTTCATCTTCCCAGATGGAAGCCGCTCTAAATCTAAGTCGCTCTTCAGTTCGCTATGAAACTGTTCGCATGTCGCATGGTCATGATACAACGCGAGCACATCGCTCATTCGAACATGCTCGTATCCTTTGAGCCGCACCCAATAGCTTTCCACTTCATAATCAGGAACGAGCATCAGCTGTCCATTGCGTTCCATCGTCCGTTCCGTCACTTGGGTGACTTGAACGTACGTATACGTGTTTCCATCGATCGCTGCCTTCTGTGGAAGGCATAGCTCATAGGTTTGTACTCCTTCGCTTTGTCCATCATCGACACGTTTGCCCTTTTGCGAAGCGATCTGGAACCAAAGCGCTTTCGATTCTCGGCGTAAGTTTCGCTTGATGACAAAGTCCACGTCTTCCTTTAGGCATACGTGCACATTCGCTTCTGCATCGTTTCCTGCATCCATGCGAACAAGCAGACGAGATGAAGTCAGTTGACGAGCTCGACGGATAGCGGTGACTAAAAACGAGGGCATGTTGTCTTGCACATGTTGTTTCCCTGGACGCAACTCGGCATGAACGAGATACCCTTCCTTCCCTGCATACGCAAACAACGGTGTAAAACCGTCAAATCCTTTATACGTTCGACTGACTCCTTCTTTTTTCGTATCGGAGTTGTCAAATGGGGAACCATCTATATCAAGGGGAAGCCATGTCGTCTTTCCTTTGGTCCAACAAGGGGACAAAGTGGCATGTCGTTGAATCAACAGACGTATGGACTCCTCCCAAAGAATCGTTTCGGTCATCGGAAGACAAGCGAGCTGATCGAGTCGTTGTCGCAAGGTTGGAGAGGAAGGCACGTGCTGAATCCCCATCGATGCCGAAAAGATATCGTCCTGACGATACGCTTCGATATGATCGAAATCCGTTTTTCCTGTGGCAAGCAAGCCAATCATCGAGCGAATGACATCGCTATGGGAAATGTGCACTTCTCGACGAACCGTTGGAAGCCGAAGTGCGTTTACCCGTTTATCCAGTTTCGTTCGATGGAGTAAGTAGCCAACGAGAGCAAGCCCAGCACTTGGGGTAATCGCTTCATCTGTCAATACAAACCGAATCGGGAAATCTTTCATCACATCACCTACTTGATGAAGAATCGTCAACGTCGTTTTCCCTTATCGTATCAACGGTTTGCGACCATTGTAAAGATGTTTTGTCACGGATTCAGGTAAATCCTTTATCTGGATGATAATAGTTTTTCATACCAAATAGTTCATACATATTATTTTTCCATGCAATTTGTGCGATTTTATCAACCGTTCCAATTATTATTGTCGGAACATGTTCGTATATTGCTTCATCAACGGTATAGACTGGCAAACCTTCATTACCATAAAATTCACATTGCGGATTATGACAGGAGATCTTTTGACTATCCTTAGTGATTTCATAATCATCAGGTGTTAGTTCGGTTCCACACCAAGGACAATGTAATAATTGCATCGGATTCCCTTTTTGAATTTCTTTCCCTTCGCGTATTTCTGCTATTTTTTCACATGCATCTTCATATGTATTCGGTGATGAATCACTCCCGATCCACAGTCCTATACTAAATGGGATTTCTCCATAACTAAACGGTTCTTCTGCACGAATATATTCTGCAGCACAAACTAAAGCTGCTGCACGCTGGAATTGTTGCGTTGTTAAAAGACGTAACGTATAGCGCATAAATACCGTAACACCAGCATATTCATCTACATTTAAAATGTCTTTTGCTGATAAGCGACGGTAAGCCATCGTAAAAGCAGCAACTCCAAGGTAGGCTTCAGTTTTTCCACCACCGGTTGGGAACCAAATCAAATCCACTAAATCTCGGTCAGGATGGCGTGGATTCGTTATTCCTGGAATACTCATAAGTAAGAAAATAATTTGGAATAAACGCCATTTACCATCATAATTTGGCTTTATGCGGTTTCCTGATGAACGATATTCTAAAGCAACCTTTGTCTGGGCTCGTTGTAACATCATACAACGGTTAGCAAATTGAAATGCTTTCTTTTCAATACTATCGTCCGATTGGGAAATGATTTCGATACCTTCTTCAACCCTGGAAATGATTTTCTCTACTTTTGTTATGTTTTTTTCCGCTTCTTTTTTAAGAGGAGACTCTAAATCTTGAATAGCTTCTTTTTGCTCTTTTAGCCATTTTCGGTATTCAATTGGAATTATAGATAATGTCTCATTTAATTGCTCTGCAGTTTGTTTACTTAACTCCAACATTGAAAACGAATGTCCTTCAATAGTTCGATGCTCAACATTTGGGAGTTCATAAAAAGGAAGCCATGTAGATTCAATCGTAACTTGCCCTGAATCAATATTCCAATCCACCCCGACCCCATGACCAATCGCTAGTTCATAAAAGTCTCGATACAATAATTCATTTTGTACATTAAATCGGTCGGCTTTTGATGTGAAATAAGCTAAATGATATTTTGGAAAACGAACCTTAAGCTTTGTTTGAAACATAATTTCATCTTGTTTCGGAAAAGTATCTTCTCTTTCGTATGAATTATATAAAAATATGCTCACGTGATATAAACCATCTCGCTCCAAAACAGTATATTTTACGCGAGCAGGGTCTGAATCTGTTTTATTATTTTCGAGAATTTTCGTTTCATTTGCTTTTAATTCGATTTCCCACACTTCTTCATGTGGAGAGCGCGCATGATTTTTTCCCTCATACATTGCCCAATTAGCTTGTATATAGATGGGGCATAGTTCTTTAAGTTTGAAGCTAAAGCCCATTGTTGAAGCTCTGAATATATCTCGTTTTGATAAGTATTCATCTACCTTTTCATCTTCAGCAAGCTGATTCGTCTGTATATCAAATTCATCTTCAGGTACAACATCCGAAGAAGAACCAAATGGTACAAGTTTACCGGTTAAATATAAATTCATTGGACGTTTCTTTTCACCTAGAATTTCATCTTCTTCTAATGGGCCTACTAAAAATTTTTCTAAGTCATTTACAATTCTAGTTCTTGTTTTCCTATAATCTTCTAAATCAATTGTTTTTTTCATAATTAGCCTCACCTCATCATTGGCTAGTTGAAAAACACCTGGATAATCGGCTATAATTCTTTTCAATGTATTTACGGTCCAACGGGGACTTATCTTTTTACATTCATTGACTGACATCGTATAATTTGATTTGTTTTTTAAATAATTTAAAAGTTTTTCAGCACCTGGTTTCATACAATAACCTCATCTTCCTTAAAACTCTTTACTTGTTGAACTTCCCAATCTTTAATAAACCTTGCATATGCTAACGGTTTACCATGTCGTGTTATATTCTGGGAAAAATCTATGATTTTACATTGTTCTGTGCCACCAAATTTTGGCCCTCTTAATCCTCGCCCAACCATTTGTTCATACAATATTTGACTTGATGTCGGTCTGCAAATGATTAAGTGGTCAGTTTTCGGTGCATCAAACCCAGTAGTTAAAACGCCATAGTTAAATAAAAATTCGATTTCTCCTCGTAATATGAAAGTTTCTCTCACGATCTTCAGCTAAAACTTTTAAATACTCGCTATTAATATCATCTGTTTCATTATCAATATACTCATCAGGTACTTCAACAGTTTCTCCATCCTTACTCAATAGAAAGATTGGTTCAGCTAAATAACCTTCTTCACGAAAATAAAGTAGTGGATTTTTTTGATATTTTTCTATATTTGGGAGTGTAGGATGGATTAAGTAAGCATCAAATTCATCGACCAACTTCATCGTTTCATCATTACTTCTTCCTGGCGTTGCAGTTAAGCCACAAATTGGAAATAATTCATCGCCTACTAATTGTCTTGCACGATTAAATAAGAGCTTTTTGCGATGTACTGATTTTCTAGATTAGATTAAAAAAATTTACTCTAAAATTTTACCACATTTTCATTTTTAGGTATGATTTTCTATGCTTTTCCTGCCTTTAATGGTTTGTGTGTCTATTTTTTTACAAAAAAGGGCATACGAATCCTGTTGTCTTATCCACATTTTTTGCTTGTGGATATTTTTTTACTTTTACTTATTCACATGTGGATATTTTTTTATACAGCACAAACAAGACTCCTCATATTTTGTGCTTGTTTTTCTTTTATTCTGCCTAGCGCCATGGCTAACATCACACAAAGAGCTAATCCGCATCGTACGGTCATTTTCTTTATCCCTCGTATCGTGTGATTTTCAAAACCAAACACCTGATCAATGCGGCTATTTACTCGTTCAACTGCTGTTCTTTTGTTGTATTCTCTTTTCCATTTGTAGCTGGCACGGTCAATTGGCGTAAATATTCTCCGGTCTTCTGAAAGCGGGATTCGAATGCCATTTACCACCGGACACTTTTCCATCCCCTCATAATTCATGCCATATTGTTTGGCGGGACAAAGTTTCCTTATGGTATTTCGATCTTTATCAAATCCACCACATGCCATTTCTCGTTTGATTCCTGTTGATGGACAATGACAAAATACATTCCCTTTATAATTATAGGTTACATTTTGTTTGTTATTTAACAAACGGGTACTTTCTCCATCTTTCCACATGTTCCGAATATCAATAACCGGTTTAATGGCATGCTGATCCCAACAGTTGATGATTAGCTTCGAATCATCATATCCTCGATCTCTCGTTAGTATTTCAGCTTTTTTCAGTATTTCAGGTTGGCGTTCTTCCATTTTTTCGAGTAGATGATGTGCTTCGTTTATATCCGGCACATTTGCTTTTGTTACCGAGAACATAATCGGTAACTCATAGCTGGCATCAACGATGAGATGAAGTTTATACCCAAACCATTTTACAATTTTCTCCCATCGTGTACCATCTTCCCTTGTTCCGCGATATACTTTTTTTCCATAATCTGCATCTAGGTCCCGACGACCATCCTCTTTTTCGTTTTTATTTTTCTTTGCTGCATAGGATTTAATGGCCTTACTATCTATAGCCAAGCGTTTCCCAAAATCCGGTACTATCTTTTTGAGCTCTCTGACTAAATCGTCAAACATCTCTTCTACCTCTGCTTGGTGCATCAACACTTTATGTAAAAATCGGCTGAATGCCCAAGGCGTAGGCACTTTTCCATTAAATCCGCAAAGGGAACGCAATTGCCCATTTCTGGCTAATTCTCTTAGGAGTTTTGCATCACTATCATGTTGGAATACAATCCCAGCCAATAAGGCATTCCACATGGCTCGAATCGGATAATCATCACGACCCTTCCCACATTCTTTTTCAAGCACCCTCATGAGCTGTTCATCCGGCATGTACTCTATGACAAGACGAAGCCGTTCTAAATCTCCTAATTCTTCAATTTCTTCCCACGCAAAAAGACTCATAAATGGTTAAACAACTAGTACAACCAAACACCCTCTTTCATATACTGCTACTGTCAAACAAATCAAAAATGGAGGTATTAAAATGCACGCACACAAAAAATGGGGCCACCACCCTTCTTTTGGATGTCCCCCGGTATTCTGTCCGCCACAAGTGTATCCAACTATGTACGATCTACCATTAGTCTCGCCGCCACAGCAATACGTAAAAACCAATTTAACCAATACTGTAGTACCACATATTCACCCATCTCATACCACTAATGTTAACAAGCATATGATTACTCATGAGCATTATTTCCCACACACTGAATCTGTAGTAAATGAATGCTGCGAACAACATGTGATGTGTGGAGTACCGCATGATCCTTGTTGTCCGAGACCATTTGGCTTTTAACTTTCAAAGCCCCACATACGGGGCTTTACTTTTTCCTTAACAGGCTCCATATGGATATCAATTAAATCTTATCTAACGGAATCAGTCTGATTAATCCGAAACTGTTCAACATGGGTATTCATCAAAACTTAATAAAGCAATCTCCATAAATAAAAAGTGGCATAAGCTTCCCAATTTTTCCATCTTGAAAATAACTTTAAGATTTCTGCTTTAGAAGGTTTATTCTCGAAACCAAGAAGATGTTTCATAGCATTGTGCAGACCGACATCATCAATGGGTAAAGCAGTAGGCATCCTCAGACAAAACATTAAAGTATAGTTTGCCGTCCACGGTCCTATTCCCCGAATTTTGACTAAGGCCTTTTCCGCTTCCTTATAGTCTCCCGCGCCTATCAATCGCTCTTTTGTTAATTTTCCTTCCGCCATGAGTCGAGCGACTCCAATGAGATATTCACCTTTTCTGGCAGACATTTGTAATTCGGTTAAATCGCTGATTTTCAATTCCGCGACGACTTGAGGGGATGGAAAGATCCAATATGGTTCACCATTCCAGTTTACGTGCCGACCAAAGGTTTCCACGAAACGCCTTTTTAAAGTACGCGCAAAACTTAGATTGATTTGCTGTCCGATAATCCCCCAACAGATAGCCTCAAATAAATCGGGAATTCCGATGAGACGAAGTCCATAAAATTGGCTGGTGACTTTTTGCAGTAACGGATCATTTTCCGCTAAACGGTAAAATGGGCGCAAATCAGTCTCCAAATCAAACCATTCTCTTACGAATCGTGCTACCGCTGCCCGGACCCATTTATGAGAAGGAATGGTGTGACCAACAAAACGTATGATAAGAGAATCATCATGGTCCGTACTAATTTCAATTAATACTGTTTCCTGCTCGATCGGAACCGCTTTGTAAATTCTATTGTCTTTGATACGATACATACTTTCGTTTGGAGCGATAGACAAATATTTCATGTTTTCGGCAAAGCTGAATTCTTTCGGCACCATCAACCTGATTTCATCCTTGTGATCTTCCCAGGAACCATGCGGAAGATGAGAACAACATGTTTTACAAGGACGATAACCGACTTGCTCTGCTTCTATTCTAGACGCAAATCGAATGATGTTTTCTGTCTTTTTATTCTCTTCGCACCAGGGGAAACAATAAATCTTCGTTGTTTTGTCGCCCACAAAATAAGCGACATCCCACTCATGATTAAACAAACTGTTTTTCATATAAATCCCCCACTCCTATATAACAATACAATCTTAGTTTTAATACAAAATGCTTCAAAGTCATTTTGAAATCTTGCTTTTCTATTCGTGGAGACATACTTGATATCTTCATCCAGTGTATACTGAAAATGGAGGGAATCCAAATGAAGAATCAAACACAAAAAGAATACGAGATGATACAATTCATCTCGCAAAACGATCATGAAAGAAATCCGGTTATGGAAAAGATGACGGACGAAATTTGGCAAGCAATTATAATGAATAATTCGTCCTACGACGATCAATTTTTGTACGGTGTAAAAACAACCGGCATTTTTTGCCGCCCTTCTTGCAAATCCCGGCCCCCTAAAAAGGAAAACGTCCGCATCTTTCAAAATGCCAAGCAAGCTTTATCGGAAAACTATCGTCCATGCAAACGATGCAAACCGACCGAACAACGACTGCCGGATGAAGATTGGGTGGCACAAATCACCCATTTTATAGACACGAATTTCAGTAAAACTTTAACGCTTGAAATATTGGCGAATTTTTGTCACGGCAGTCCTTACAATTTGCACCGTACTTTTAAAAGAATCAAAGGGTTAACATCAGCCGAATATATCCGGCAAACGAGAATATCTAAAGCTATTCAGTATTTGACTCATACCGATAAAAGCATGACAGAAATTTCCTTCGCAGTAGGCATTCCGAATGTATCCTACTTTATCACGTTGTTTAAGAAGGAAACAGGATATACCCCCCGCAGAATATCATCAATTACATCGTTGTGGAGCTGAAAGACAATGAATACAAATAATGATCTATTCGTTTATTGGACTTTGTTTGATAATAAACAATGGAAAATGCATATAGCAGCGACAACAAACGGACTTTGTTACATCGGCTCTCCAAATGGATCACTTGCCGATTTATCCCGTTGGCTGAAGAAGCGCTTACCGAACAGCGTATTGGTGCAAGATGATCAGAAATTGCAGCCGTATATTGACGAATTATCCCAGTATTTTGAAGGCCAGCGCCAAACTTTTACGGTACCCGTTGATTTATACGGCACCCCGTTTCAATTATCCGTGTGGAACGCATTGTGCGAAATTCCATACGGACAGACAAAATCTTACTCCGAAATGGCGGATTATCTTCAAAAACCGACTTCGATTCGTGCCGTTGGAACCGCTATCGGCGCCAATCCTGTATTAATAGTGGTGCCTTGTCATCGTGTGATCGGCAAAAATGGAACTCTTACAGGTTATCGAGGCGGTCTGGAGATGAAAAAACAATTGCTGGAGTTGGAAAATAAAAATGCTCTTATCGATGGAAAATCTTTGCATGTGTAATAGAATCTTGATCACATTGCCTCTTTCGGCTACAATTCAGTGCAACAATCGTTGGACAAGTAAGTCATCCTTTGTTCGGAAATTGATTAGACAAAGATTCGTAACATGAAATCATCAATATGTATGATCAAGAATCTTTCTTTCGCATTATGATGGACGATTCATAATATCGATTTGGAAGAGGAAACATACTTTATTTGCAATCACCTCTTCCTCCGACTTTATTAAAGTTTATTTCTTTATATCAAGAAAGCACTTTTCACAAAATATTTTCCCTTCGTTTTGTAAAAATGCTTTAATTTCAACCATCCCTCTTCTTTCAGGATAACGCATTTTTACATAAACCTCTTCATTGCCATGGATTTCTTTTCCACATTTTGAACATTTCGATATTACTTTAAACATCATAATTCCTCCTATTCTCTATCAGTCATTCATTCTAAATATTCGTTACTTTGACAATCGCTATAAGGAAGAGTATTACTATATCAACTATGATTCCGCAGACTATAAATAGATTTTCATCCATTTCTTACATTCACTGAAAACAAAAGATCCTTTTCCAACTAACGTTGCAGGTTTGTTTAAGTAAAACAGGAATGGTTAGGCAGTTTGTCGAATTAGTTCACAAAAACAATCACATAAGGTGTATTTTAACTTGAAGAAGATACATATATTTATTGGGGTGATGCCTTTGTTGATTAGTGAATTAAAAATTGAACAATTAATTTCTATTGAAGAACACATTAATGAACTTTCGAAACTTCTGATGCAGGTATTGATGATGGTGCATCGATAGGCTTTTTGCCACCACTGTCATTTTCGGATGACAAAATATATTGGAAAAATGTATTAAATCCAGAGGTGCTTCTATTTGTCGCTAAAATAAACCATCAGATCGCTGGAACTGTACAATTACATCTATGTACTAAGCAGAACGGTAGTGATAGAGCTGAGATCGCAAAATTAATGACACACCCTAAATATCGACGTAATGGTATTGGTCGTTTACTTATGAATAAAGCTGAAGAGAAAGCCAAAAAGGTAGGGAGGTCCTTATTAGTTCTCGAAACAAAAGAAGGAAACCCTTCCAACCTTCTTTATTCTTCAATTGGTTATATTCAGGCTGGCAAAATCCCTTATTACGCA
Organism: Bacillus sp. FSL W8-0102; assembly: GCF_038007225.1. Taxonomy (NCBI): domain Bacteria; kingdom Bacillati; phylum Bacillota; class Bacilli; order Caryophanales; family Bacillaceae; genus Bacillus; species Bacillus sp. FSL W8-0102. The sequence continues at coordinate 1,804,801 of NZ_JBBOWT010000001.1, read as the reverse complement.
AAATCTGCAAACGGAGAACTACACTCTACCGTTTTTTATTATAAAGTGATCTCTGATTGAAATAAGGAATTTCTAATGGGCAATCCATTATTACCGTCTATATCTTATATAAAAAGATAGAACAAAAGAGAACGACACTAAGCTGTCCTCTCTATTTCCTTCATCGAAGGCCAAAACATTAGATTACCAACTCTAAAAAATTTGAGTTTTCAACCAAAGGTTATTTTTTACACTATATTTTATATAAAAAACTGTAGATGAGCATTTTTATTAACAATGATTACCATACGAAAAAGAGACAAACGGGGTACCCCTTATGCCACGTGGAGCTGTTTTTTCACGGCATCAATGGGAATATTTTGTTTTGCTGCACGATAAATGAACTCCACGAGGCTATGTCCTTTTCTCTTGCGCAGGAGATCGAGCCCATCCGAAACATCACTGTTCGACTCGAACATGCTGTACACATACGCAAGTTGCACCAAGATCCAATACCGTTTCACCGCCCGACGCCCGCGAACGCGGTATCCATCGAGTTTCAGCTGGTCTTTCGCTTGACGGAAAAAACATTCGATCGACCAACGCTCGGCATAGTAGCACAAGATGTCTTCATCGCTTAGCTCGCGATCGGTGCTCAAGACGCAATGAAGATGTTTCGGTGTCATCGGCTGATCGGCTTTCCATGCGAGCAGCACCACGGCATCCTTGAGACCGTTCAGAGCACCTTCGTAGCGATACACCCGATAACGCTCTTTTCCCACCGTGACGAGGCGGGTATCCCGTGGCTCCATAGATTTGGCAAATTCCTTTGCTTGAATGGCCGTCCCTTTTGGATAGAGAATCCGATTCGTCTTGAGCATCGCGATGACGTGGAACCCTTTTTTCAAGCAGGCTCCCACGAGGGTTTTCGATGGATACCAAGAGTCCATGAGCACATAAACGGGTCGACTCACATCCAACGAAGAAAGCATCTCGATCGCGAGTTCCCCTTTGCTTTTCCCCGCCGTCTTGTCGTAGAGGCGAAAGGCAAAAGGAAACGCTTGGGTCATCGTATGAACCATGAGCCAAACGAGAGAATGTCCCCAGATCGACTTTTTCTCTGCGTGAGAATAGTGCCAATCACACCCTTGAATGGCGTGTGTTGCCCGTGACGAGGGCTTCGTTTTTTGGCAAATCGTATCATCGATCGAAACAAAAATGGGTTGATTCTCTCGTTTCGAGCTGCGTTCGACACGATGAAGCACCCACTGCTGGAGTTTGCGAAGCAACGTCTCTTCTTCCCATGGGCTTTTCGTGAAAAAATGGCTGAGTGTCGTGCGATGGTTCGGATGAAAACTCCCGTGATGTAGATCGGTCAGTGTTCCCGAAAAGCCCTTTGTAATCATCGCATCCACGATATGAACGAGATGCTTCATGACAGGTTTTGAGAAATAAAGTGCCAACCCCAACATCGTCAAAAACTTGTGGATTCCTAGGTGATGTGCTAATCTATTCATGAGACATGAACCCCCTTGTGAGTAGTTGTGGCACATCTATTCTAACCAAGGAATCGGGTTCATGTCTTCTTTTTTGTTTGGTTGTAAATTTATGTTAGCGAATTTGCTCATCTACAGTTATATAAAAAAGGAAAAGTTAAGATGCAGGATTTTTTAAAAGTATTTTTAATAAACTTGATATGTGACATTGATAACATGCTGATTTTAGGAAGTATTTTGCGAAAACATACTTATTTAAACATAACCTTTTCTGCAGTCATAGTTCTTACATTCACGCGAAGTCTTTACATAGTGTTAATTGATGCACTTTCAAATTTTCCAATGTTCCAGTTAGCCACTGGAGTCATTTTGCTTTTTATAGCATTTAGAATTACAACAAAGTCCATATGGGAAAAGGAGCTGCGTAGACATTCAACCCCATCTATTTATTTAAAGGTAAAAGTTTTGTCGCTTCTTGTGATCACGGATTTTTTAATTTATTTAGATAGTTCCATTGTCATTTCCAGAATTTCGCAACATATAGGGCCAGTCATAGTAGGAATTTTTTGCATCCTTTTCATTTCCCTTCCTTTTTTGACATTTATTATAAAACTGGCAAGAACGAAAACATTTTTTTGGTTCAATATTGTTGCTGCAAGTTTTATTGCCCAAAATGCCATTATTACCATAGGCCGTGATCCGTGTTTAGTCAATTGGATTGATTACATCGATAAAATGTTTCCAAAAGTAAATATTATAAACATAGCTGCTAATGTGACAGTCATACTGATTGTAGTGATAGGGTCATTTTCTTATATCAGGCATCATCGTATTACCATAAATAAGTAATGCAAGATTTTTGTATTCAAACCACTTATTTGCTTTTTCAAAAAACGTACAAAAAATCCTTTTTGCGTCTCTTAATTTGGAACTGTTTGTTCCATCATCATTCTTCTTTGTTCCAAGTTTTGTTTGAATGATTCCACCACCCATTTATTTCTTTCTTCAAGTCGCTTAATCATATATTGGTTTTTGCTTTGAGATCGGTTCCAGCAACTGTTTATTAAATAGTTTCTACTCCTCCAGTACTTTCTTAATCCCCTTTATAAAAGTTAAAGATTAAGAAAAGATATTTTTATCATCCATTATCTTAACAAAGTTTTTGATATATTCTTTACCCAGTCGTGTTGATGTTCCCAGCAATGCCACACATCATACATCCATTCTCTAAGCATAGCGTCTCGATTTTTCCCTGGTTTCTCTTTTAAAACGTCTTGAACCGTAATTGAATATGAATGGTCTGGGAGTGGTAATGACGGCCAGTTATATGGACATTGATTAAGCAGCATATGCACACGCTGGACTTGTTTTCCGGTAAATCCGAGTTCAATCGCATAATATAAGCCAATTAATGAAAATGCAACGGTGATATTTTTCATACCAGCTCCCGCATGCTGTGCGCTGTATGTATCAATAGCGTGCTGATGCACAAAATAGAGGTCTTGTTGACTCATCGTATATAAGCTCAGTTCGTTGTATTTTTGGTAACATTCTCCGGTGGCATTGTAGCGATGAGGCCTTTCTATTTGCTGATCAGGCAGCCTTAACCCGCAGCCGGTGCATTCCATCACCTTTTCTCTCTTTTTCATCTCTTTCACCTATTCATTCCTGAAATCTTTAAAACCTTCATTCATTTCAATCATTATTGATCACAGACGGCGGAAAATCATCATCCATTACCTGTTTTACCGGAAAATGAATCTCAACTGTCTCCGGTTCTAGCTCTTCTCCACGTAAAGTGACTCTCGCCTCATGATCATTTTTCCAAATGACTGAAACATTTGTAGAGTCAAGAGTTTTTCCATCGTTGAAAACAGAATGGTCTTCGTACTGTTTTCCAAAGTGGATTCTCACCAAAGACGGGCCAAAGTATAAAGCTTCCCCTTTCTGAACAATTTCAATTTTATTGATTTTACTGGGGGAATAGCTGGTTTCAAGAGCCTTTTCTTTATAGAATAGGTTGTAGGCAAAATCGCCGATCATAAAAACGGGAATACTCATCAGGATCAAAAACCATATTAAACACCCAGCTAATGCCCTTTTCTTCATACGTTTAATCTCTTGTTCTATATCCATAAGAAAACAGTCCTTGCAAAATTCAAAGTATCTGATACAAGACTATCATAAGAAACAAAAAAGATAAAAATTTTTAAATTTTCAGGTTTATTATCTGTACCTTCCCCATTTGTTTCTTGCAGGAAATGAAAAACTTTTATGCCTTTCCTTAAACATGCCTTATAGAATGCATCTCCTAATCGATGTATGATACGATTTTCCAAAATATGTGCAATGGTTCCGTTCTGCAAACACTACACCTTAACGTATCGTATATGCCTGTAATAACGCGAGTGAACTTTTTTACACCAAAGGCAACTTGAATCTTTGATTTGGATTTGTGCTTACCTCTTACGAACAAAAAGAACATTACGATCATCCCGGAATAAGCAGCCGATAAAACATTTTCTTCTTAATTTTTATATTCATCATAAAGCCCCTTCTTTTTTGCAAATTTCTCTGCTTTTTATCCCATAATAAAGTTACATCACCATCGAAAAAGGAGGATATGTGTGAAAATCCGTACATTTTTATTGTCTTTAATTTTTTTGTCCTCCATTGTTTTCCCGGCTTCCGGAAAAGCCGTAACATCGCCTCTGAATGTCCACTATATAGACGTCGGCCAGGGTGACAGTATTTATATTAAAACTCCTGCCGGGGCAGATGTTTTAATTGACGGCGGCAATAATGACAAAGGCGATGATGTCGTAGCATATCTCCAACAACAACATGTCGACGATATCGAGATTATGATCGCGACTCATCCGGACGTTGATCACATTGGAGGATTAGACACTGTCTTAAAATCATTTAAAGTAGAACAAGTATACGCTCCAAGAGTTTCTCATACGACTCAATCGTATTTAGATTTTTTGAACGCCGTAAAAAATGAAGGATTAACCATTCAAACCGCCCAAAATGGGACTGCTCTTGGTTTAAATGATGTTTCCGCCATATTCGTAGGCCCGGTTAAATCCTACAGCACAGACGATACAAACGACTGGAGCGCTGTTCTTAAACTAACATATGGAAAAAGATCTTTCCTGTTTACGGGGGACGTCGAAACAACAGCTGAATCTGATATGATCGCTTCTAAGCAAAATTTGAGAGCTGACGTGATCAAAATTGGACATCATGGGGCGAAAACATCTACAAGTGAAGCTTTCTTGAATGGAGTAAAGCCAACCTATGCCGTTATCAGCGTTGGAAAAGAAAATACGTATGGGCATCCAACCGCTGAAGTGATAAATCGCTTAAAAATCCACAAAATCAATATTTTTCGAACGGATCAGCAAGGTACGATTATAGCCAAAACGGATGGAACCCATTTATCTTTTAACGTTAGGCCGATAACAAGTAATAGCAACATTGCTCACTAAACACCATCTCCCCCATCGTGTCATTTAATAGCTAGTGTGAATATTTATTAACAGAACAGGCATGGTCGTACAACATCACAATTTACTGGTCATTTAGAGAAGAGAAGCACGTCTTACACTCCCAGACCCAATAAAGAGGATGTGACCATAAAAGTGGAGTATATTATCGATCATTTTGAAGGCGGTTTAGCAGTTTGCGAAACTAAAGATGGAAAAAGGGTAACTATAGAAAAAAGCAAGCTCCCCAAGAATTGTAAAGCTGGTGATGTGATGAAATTAGAAAATGGCCGTTTTCGTCTGGACAAAAAAGAAACGGAAAAACGAAGAAAAGAAATAGAAAATTTAATGAACGGACTGTTTAAGGATTAAAAGGCCAAAAGCCCCTCTCAGCAGGGGCTTTTAAACGCATAAAACTCGCTAAAGTGAGTGTTACGATATTGCTCAGAATAAAAGTAATGAAAATATTTTATGGAACAACCACGATTCTTTTTCCTTTAAAATCTGTACGTTTCCACACACTTTCGATCTCGTTAAGAGGGACTTTTTCAATATCCATCCTCAGCTTTCCTTCTTTTATCCACTCCCACACCTGATTAGTACCTTCACTGATTGACTCGGGAGTGATGCCTGCTGCCGCTCCGTAAATCTCAAGTCCCGAGGTTCGCAAGGCATCCGCGGGAAGTGGAATAGTCGATCCCGCTTTTTCTCCGATCTGTACTAATCGCACCCTTCGCGACACCGGAACGAGTTCATGAGGAATCAACGTTTTAATCAGTATTTCTGTTGGACGTCCCCACAAAAAATCATCGAGATAGGTCACTCATGCTGATATCATTTTTCGCAAAATTCCATTATTTCCGAAAGGATTTGAATAGTATGTTTTCAAAAAACAAAATGGTCATTGAATTGGATGAAAGATATTTTAATCAGGAGGAATTAAGCAACGCTGTCGTCCAACATCTAATTAGCAAAGGAAACAGCTGTGAAAAAATCGATCATTACACCATTATTTTAAATAACAAAAAGTACACACTGACTGAAAAGACTATCAGTATGGGTGTGTTCAATATAGGTGTGCCACTTCAACGGGTGATATTAAAGGAAACGAAATAACAAATTCACTTTATTATGATTATTTTTTGTGCCTATTGTCGCTATTTGCGGGAAAGTCCATTTAAAAAACAGTATGAGCCCTTCTCAATGGTATATCTGGATAAATGATAAGAATTTTATATAAGACATTGAATGAAAAAGTCATTAAGTATATAATAATTTTCAGCTGAATAGGCGATGGAGTTCGCCATATAACCGTCCATGCGACTAATGACTCCTACCAGTTATGCACATTTACTGGTAGGAGTCTATTTTTTATGACAACAATAAAGTTGAGGAGGCTGATAGGATGAACTTATTGGCAATTGGAATAGGAGGATTCGTTGGTGCAATACTCCGTTATTCAGTAGGAAAATGGATTCCTGCAACCAATGGGTTTCCGGTCGGTACTTTGCTGATTAATCTTGCAGGATGCTTATTCCTTGCTTGGTTTTTCACCATAACGGCGAAACGATGGATGATAAACCCGCAATTAAAGCTGGCCATAGGAACTGGTTTCACGGGGGCATTCACCACATTTTCAACTTTCTCTGTTGAAACGCTCAATCTCATAGTACATCAACAATTTTTAATCGCTCTTATTTACCTTCTTTTGAGTGTTGGTGGCGGCATTGGATTCGCGATCATTGGGGCTAAATTGGCTACCTTCAATATTCAGCAATCGAAAGGAGGAGCAGAATAATGTTTTGGGTAGGTATCGGAGGAATAATTGGAGCCATTTCGCGGTATCTTCTAGGGAAATGGATTACCGGCAAAACATCTTCTGTCTTTCCATTTGGCACTTGGTTCATCAACCTAACGGGCTCATTCATGCTTGGCATTCTTGCAGTTCTACACTCAAATAAAATCATACCTGAATGGTCATGGCTTTTAATTGGCACTGGTTTTATTGGTGCCTACACAACCTTTTCAACGTTCGGATATGAAACGATCCAAATGTTGCAGAAAAAAGATGCGAGGAACGCAATCATTTATGTTTCGACGTCAGTGCTATTAGGGGTTCTTTTCGCTTGGATCGGAGGATTGATGGCAGCCGCACTTTCCTAGCGTTGGAGTATCAATAAAATACATCATGAATGTTTCGCTATTGAGTTTGACAAAAATTGGTACCGGATAAAGCTTGGCAAAATGCCAAGCTTTGTTGTTTTAAACTCGTAATTTCTCAAAGGATTTAGCAAAACCGATGTCATGTTCGATGTTAAACCTCAAAAGCGAATCGAGTGTAAAAGGATGCTCGAGACTGGTTATTTCATGTTAAAAGATTTTCATTATTTTCATCGGCCATTGTTTATTCACGCGGTTCCGGATCTTTTCTAAACAACCTAGTTTAGAATGAATGCGAATAAAAGTAATTGGAATAAATTTTAAAAATAAAAACAGACTAAATGTAAAGATTCCAAAATGAGTGAAGGATGTGATTGGTTTTGCGACTAGCAAATAAATCTGGAAGTCTTACTTATTTAGGATATACTGCAATTATTTTAACAACGGTCTACACTGTAATCATTACAATATTAGGGTTAAATACAATGCAAAAGGTTAAATATATTTATAAATCAATGAAGATCAGAAATAAAGGATAACTTTTTACTAAAGGGTGTAGTTTATTTTGCTTTGGGCAACCCTATTTTCAGCCACTTTAAGAGAATTTTATCAGCATGATTCTACGTTTGGTTTTATATGAAGGGAATATGTAATTTTTATGAAAGTTCGAAGACCCGTAAATACGTTTCACCGAAGGTTGAAGTCATCCTAAATACTTTAACCATGTAAATGTCACATCCATAAGATACTTCTTTTAGTAACCAGGGCAGACAAGCATTAAGATTACCGCTGATATTTGTTTTCATAACCTTTTAAATATGTGAACAGAAAAATGTACTCAAATGGCTTATTTAAAATCAATCGGACACTTATCTGGCTGTTATGAAAAACGGTTTAAAATATCAAATGTCCGATAGTTCCCCTTTCAAATCCTTACATTTCAAGGGATTAGAAGGATGAACTTGTGTTCTGAACATATCTGAAGCATTTTAAATATATCAAAGTAAATTGGAAACATTGATCTCGCATTTATAACTTGTGCCCTGATGAATATAGGACTCAGGCTACTTAAGTGTACTTTTTTGTCTTCTTGACAGAAGTCACTTCAATGCTGGCAGGTTTTTTTCTATTTAGGCAATGTTTCAATTATCTTAAAAAAATTGATCTTTTCCATTTAGAAGACTATTTCTATTATTTATACCCGTGGTGCTAGATAAACTTGAGCAAGCATAAAAATAGCCCTTGCTGGCGAATCTCCTGTAGAATGAAAGTGCGACCTACCATTCGAAAGGAGAATCCCCATGCAAGAGCACTTTCATTTTACTACAGATCGGGCCAAGATTCAAAAGCAATATGCCGCCATTTTCGTTTTTGTTTCTGCTCAACTTTCATGCATTCAGGTGCATCTTCATCGTCGAAATCGCCATTTGGTCAAGCAAGAGGACGCTGTCATCATCGCCATTCATCTTTTAGGAAAGCTGCTCGGTTTTACTTCTGAACGGGCGTGGCATCGTTTTGTCACGGGAAATTTGTTCACAAACGGCTCGTTTCTTGAACGCTCCCGATACAACCGCCGTTGCCGGGCGCTTGGTTTCGCCATCAAATGGATCCGTCATGAGCTGGCAAAACGCGGTCAACATCATGCCTATGCCGTCGTTGACAGCTTGCCGCTCCCGTTGTGCCATACGGCAAGAATGCATCGCGTCAAACGGTTTCAAGAGATCGCCGACATCGGGTATTGCGCTTCCAAAAAGCAATGGTACTACGGGTTGAAGCTGCACCTTCAAGTGACCGATCAAGGGCTGCCAATGGGGTATGTGGTGACGGAAGCATCTTGCCACGATCGAATCGCAGCCGAAAGCGTGATGACTCAAATTCCTCATCCCTATAACTTTGGGGACAAAGGATTCATTAGCCGTGACTTGCAAAAAAGGCTGTACGAAGAATACCAAATGGCGCTTTGGACTCCGTCTCGAAAAAACCAGAAACATCGTGCGTCTGAGACATGGGAGCAGTGGATCCAACAAAAACGCAAAGTGATCGAGACGGTGTTCTCGGTTCTGGTTGACCACTATCGCATCACGGGGATCCGAGCCAATTCGATTATCGGATTTGAAGTGGCACTAGACGGTATATTGTTAGCTTATTCCCTGGTTACACTTGGGCTAGTTGAGCGCTAAAGCTCAACTAGCACCACGGGTTATTTATTCATTTTTCTATTCAAAATCACTCGGGACCAAAAATAAACAGCACAACCTATCAATAAAATAGTCATTTGCCATCCAGAGTCGCCATTGGTAAAAAAACTGTATAATGACCAAACCAACAGTGCAACGGTATAAAAAATAAACCCATATTTCGCAGACTGATCGCTCTGATATTTTTCCATTTCATCGGCTTTTCGCATTTTCATTTATTCTCCTCCTCGTAAAAAAATAATTTTTCAAGTTGTGTATTTAGATGTATGGATAACTTAAACGCTAATGATAATGAAGGGTCATATTTATTATTTTCGATGGCATTTATGGTTTGTCTTGTTACACCACATTTATTGGCAAGTTCTTCTTGTGAAAGGTTCATACTTTTTCGTACATTTCTAATGTTATTTTTCAATTCACCCACCTAAACTTCTTAAAATGTAAAAAATGTTTTACATTTATTATACGAAAAGAGAATGAATTGTCAAATTATTTTTACATTTCATCTGACAACATAGTTATGTAAGATCCCATAGTCCTTCATCTGTAGATTACAACGAACACTCATCCTATAGTTTCATTGTTAAATTCGATCTTTTACTCTTATCTCTTTTCGCCCAAAAAAATCCTTAAAATAAAGAGCTTTAATAAATGACTAAAATTTGCTGAAAAGAGTAAAATATTCTGATTTTCTTGTTGGAATCATAAAATTTATTTTTTCCGCAATCATACAAAGGATTCCATAAAGAAACCCCTCTCAAATGAGAAGGGCTTATCGTAATCATAAAAAATTGAGAAATACCACCATATCCATGATTTTTTAAACTTTCCTGCCCGTTTCCTGAACAAGCATAATTGTTGTTGAGTTTTCTCACCCTTTAGTTAAAGAAAACTTTTTTCCGTATACAAGTTCAAGTTATTGTTTATTCTGTTTAAGTGCCTCAAGTGACAAAACTATAGTTGATAATACTATAGTTCCTGCAAAGATGACTAGCTGTAGCTTTTCAGGTATATCTGGTAATTTGATATAAGACAAAATTAGTTTTAAAAGGGTGAATGTTATAAGTGCGAAAATAAAGTCCTTAAAAAAAGTAGTAAGTTTTCTACTCTTAAACCAGTCAATCAATCCAATGAAAATACTTACAATAACTATTTCAAACCAAGTCATAAGTTTTCTCCTTTAAATTTGTAAACCAAAGACTAATTTACTAAAAACAGCATTGAAACTTTAATCCAATTTATCGGTTTTTAAAATCATACAAACAGAATTTCATTTTCCACTACTCGGCCTGTAAGTTTAATTGAAAAACTAGGACTTAGAGCATTTCGTATATAGCCTTATATTATACAGACATTTAGAGCATGAAAACCAGCTTTATTTGCCCTACGAGCCGCCTTGGTCTAAAATTCGATATTTTTCCCATTTCATCGGCTTTTCGCAATTTCATTTATTCTTCTCCAATCTGCGTTACTTAAAGTTTATTTACTAAACGACTTTTAGATGCGTACTCTTCCGCTGCAATGCAAAGATAATAAGAAAGACCAGTCTGTTGGGATTCAAGCATGTTTCTGTGGAAATCATCGTTTAAAAAGAATCGTGCTTGTGCCGCAAAATCCGATGCTTTCGTTACATGTCCATGATGATTTAAGAAATGAATATGTTGGCTTATTAGAAGCTGTACTTTTTTGTCATCAAACTTTAATCCATTCTTCAGTGCATCAGCCATACCATCAATAAAACGCTTTGCTTCCAAAGCGGATTCATTCATCGATTGAACATCAATTGGATTGTTTTCAAGTAAATCATAGTTATATTTCTCTTTTAAGTATTGATTTTGCTCGGTCAATGCTTCAGCCCACTCTTCTTCACTATTAAATCCTTTGAACATCTCTTTTTTATCCATACTTTCTCCTTTCATAGTGCAACGAATCGATTCATCAATTGTCTCAACCAATTGCTCCATTCTTTGTATACGAGAAAGAAGGAGCTTTTTTTGATCCGACAAGATCGATAATCGATCTGGTTCACCATCTAATATTTTTTTAATTTCTTTGAGGGGGAAATCTAATTCACGATAAAATAAGATTTGTTGTAAACGTTCTAGCTCTTTTTTTCCATAAAGGCGATAGCCAGCTTCACTTACCTTACACGGTAATAGCAGCCCTATTTTGTGATAGTGATGTAGGGTTTTTACACTTACTTTCGCGAATTCTGAAATTTCTTTTACCGTGTATAACATTTTCAACCACCTCGTATGTGATTCTAAGGGCTTACCTAAGGTAAGAGTCAACAGGCAATCAATATATTTTCTAAATTAATGGTTCAAACCTCTATCATGAGTATTTGCCATGGATTCTCAAGCTCTCAATTGTTTTGCAAAAAATGCCCTGCCAAATTGGACCGAGCGATATACTGAAATATTTAAAAGCATTTATATTATGCCGCCGTTACACTAAATGATTATCTCGAGCCATATGGTATCACTTTCTTATTACTTCTTAATTTTATTTGTAAGAAAATTCACTATCCCTCCCCTCCCTTATTCTGAGTTCATTTAGGAATGGATCAAGGTAGTGAATATTTCCAACACTTCCTTTATACATCTGTAGTCTAAAAAATTTTCGCATCCAAAATTTATGGTGAAATATAAATAATTAGTAAATCTTGTATTTTCTATAATTTGAAAGTTGAGGAGAAAGGAGACGTTATGATTTTTGACTTTATTATCAGGTTAGCTCTGGCTGGTGTTTTGGGAGCGATTATTGGATTAGAGCGGGAATTGCGTTCAAAAGAGGCTGGATTACGAACACATTTTTTAGTGGCCGTCGGAAGCGCGCTCATTATGATTATTTCAAAGTATGGTTTTCAAGATGTAATCTTAAATAAAGATATAGCACTGGATCCTAGTCGGATTGCCGCTCAAGTAGTAATCGGAATTGGTTTCTTAGGTGCGGGAACGATTATTATTCAAAAGCAGTATGTCCGTGGATTGACTACGGCAGCCGGAATATGGGCAACTTCCGGCATTGGTTTAACAATTGGAGCAGGAATGTATACTGTGGGTCTCTTTGCATCGGTGTTAGTTCTAATCGGTCTAGAAATATTAAGCAGAGTATTTAAAATCAGTCCACAGAAAACATTGCGAATGGAGATCGAGGCAGAATTAAAAAGCTCGTTAGCAGAGGTACTAAATGCAGTTAGATCGAATATGGAAATCACAACCTATTTATTTACCGAACATGAAGATAGTGAACCAACCACTTATCATTATAAAATAACAGGAAAATTAAAAAAGGAAGGAGATGAATTGCTCCTGTATACCCGCTTGAACGAGTTGCCGCATATCAAATCAATAAAAATTGAATAAATGAATGGGTTTTGTTTTAAATCCTGGTGAGTCCTCCTTGACTAAATTCACGAGTCCATTCGGCAAGGTTTTGACCCAGCATCATACCTAGAGGGTTGATGTCCTTAACTTCTTTTGTTTTACAAAACGAGTACATTTTGAAACGCTCTGCCTTGAAATGGCTGAAAAATTTTTCCAAACTGGCATTATCCAAACCGTTTCCTATTCTGGCATACTGGCCATATTCATTATATTTTTTAGGTTTTATGGACAGGATGTATTCTGGAACGAATAGGATAAGCCACAATTTCATGATTATAAAGATCTTTAATAAGCTTTTGCCTATAAAAAATCAAATAGGTCATATCTGAACCCCATTCTACAGCTTTTTAAAACTTTACATCCTATGTTTTTCGTTTTTCCTTATAAAAAATCCCCTTATATAGTAGACAGATGAATGAGCTTGCATTTCTGACTACTATAAAGGGAGCCGATACAGGTGCCTACACTTTTTTTCTAAACGCTCTTCTTTCTGCATATATTGCGCAATCAGAACAAACTTTAATACTTTTTCCTTTTTTGTCATAATACTTATACAATGGTTTCGTTTTTCGCTTACATATAAAGCATCTCTTTTCGAGTAAACCAAACATGAATATACTCTCCTCACTGATACTTTGAAAAAAGCTCCTCAAAAGATGCTGTTCATCATTTTTGCTACATTAAAAACTTCTTAATAACATTCCGGTTTATCCTCTTCTGCACCATACAACACTATCTAACCCACTATTTTTTAGAAGATATTAGCGGATATATGAAAAACTTTCTTTTTCTAATGCATCTTTAAGCCATCTTGGATGCATGTGTAAGAGATCTTCCGGCAAATGATTTAGTTCAAAGTAATTTACATCCAATGTTTCTTCGCTTTCTCTATTTAAAGTTCCTCCTACAACTTCACACTCAAAACAAGTTGTAATAAAATGACTCACTTTCCCGTTTGGATATTCAAAAACTTGAGAAACAGGATCAGAATAAACACCGATTAATCGATTTACTTTCACTTTTAAACCGGTTTCTTCATAAATTTCTCTTATGATAGCTTCCTCCACGGTTTCTCCCGGTTCAACATGTCCCGATGGAATCCCCCATAAGCCGTTATCTGCACGTTTCATTAGAAGTACTCGCCGTTTATGATCAAATATAATGCCCGCTACGCCCGCTTCAATTTTCTCAGGCCAAGAAAAGGAAGGAGAAATCCATTTTTTTATGTCTATATTATGGTCAAATAAACTTTTTAAATTGGGTATCGTTGCATCCGGATTACGAAAATCTCTTGCTGACGGAAATTTTTTCATTTTTTGATCTGATACCAAAATGGCTTGTATCCCTGCCTGATGTGCGCCCAAAACATCAGTATATGGATTATCTCCTATCATTACTGCTCTGGAGGACGAAGCAAAATCTTCAAGCGCTTTTTTAAACATGTAAGGGTTTGGTTTTCCTACAATGAAAGGCTTTTTATTTGTTGAAACCCGAATGGCTTCTACTATTGCACCAACGGCAGGTAAAGGGCCTTCCGGGGTTGGAAACGTTCTATCTGCATTGGTCGCAACAAATTTTGTTCCTCTTTGAATTAATTTCGCCGCTTTCTGGATATCGCGAAAAGATACATCAATATCCCATCCAACAACAACGGCTTCTACGTCGTTTTGATCTTGTATATGAATACCAACTTGTTGACATTCCCATTTTAAATGTTCATCACCTAAAACAAGTGCCGTTTTTATTTTTTCATTCTTTAAATATTGTGCAGTCAACCAAGATGACGTAATGACTTCTTCGCTTCTTGCTTCCACGCCCAAACTCATTAACCGTCGTGCTGTTTTTTCACGTGTTGTACATGGATCATTGGTTAAAAATCGAATCCCTTTCTTTTCTTTCCGAAGACGCTTAAGGGATTCTGCTGCTTCGGGTAGTGGTTCAGATCCTATATAGATTACTCCATCTAAATCAAATAAAAATACGTCAAATTTATCAGCTATCATAATATTCACTCCTCGGTTTGATCGAACCACCCAATATCAAGTCCATTAAAGCGAAATGACCATACAAAAAATAATTTATCACTTTATAGAGCGATAAATAACAAAGGGAGGATAATCCCACTCATTTTTCCATTGGGTGAACTACCCGCCACCTACTCTTCGCTTAGAGGTGGGGGCTTCTAAGGTAATCGCACCTAACGGTACGAAATTTACTTAGCTATCGAGCCTGTTCCATGCTCTATTTATGATGATGCTAATGCCAACAGTCGCAATCCTTCACGCTTGATATTGATAGAAGCATTCCAATCTCTATCTGCTACAAAACCACAATCACAATGGAATATGCGCTCAGAAAGAGATAGAGACTCCTTTACTTGACCGCAACATGAACAAGTTTTGGATGATGGAAACCACTTATCTATTTTGATAAGCTTTTTCCCTTGCTCCTCTAACTTGTATTGGAGAAATTTCGTGAACATGCCCCATGCATGATCAGCAACGCTTTTGCCGAAATTGAGTGCTTGGGACATTCCCTTCATGTTGAGGTCTTCGATAACCACGCAATCATATAGTTTCGCTAATTTGTGCGATTCCTTATGTAGAAAGTCTTTTCGTTGGTTCGCAATTCTTTCATGTAGCTTCGCCACTTTTAGTCGTTGCTTGTGCCAACGATTAGAACCTTTCTTTCTGCGTGATAGAACGTGCTGTTCTTTCGCTAATTTTCCCAAGGCTTGGCGATAGAAACGAGGGTAATTGGCTGTCTTACCTTCTTCACTATCGACAAATAAACCGTTCATGGAAAAATCTAAGCCAACAACAGCTTGTACTTCTTTTTGTACAGGTTGATGTTCGTATTCAGTGAGAATAGAAACATAGTATTTTCCTGTTTTTGTTCGAGAAACCGTACAAGACTTGATGATATGATGTGACGGAATTTCTCGATGTTGTTTGATTTTTACAAGTTTCAGTTTCGGTAATTTGATATAACCATCCAAAAGCATAATGTTTCCGTTGACCACGTTGGTTGTGTAGGACTGTCTCGCCTTTCGGCTTTTGAACTTCGGAAATTCAGCACGACCAGAGAAGAAGTTTTGGTATGCCTTCTGCAAATTCAGTTGAGCGTTTGCCAACGCAAGGCTGTCTACTTCTTTGAGCCATGGAAATTCCTTTTTGTACTTTGCAGGAGTCGGGAATTTTTTTTGCTTTTTCAAGGCTTCTTTGTCGTCCTTGAATGGTTCATATGTTTCCATTCGTTCAGCCAACATTTTGTTGTAGACGAAACGAACGCAACCGAAGGTTTTTGTAAGAAGTTGCTCTTGTTCTTGTGTTGGGTACAGACGAAATTTATATGCTTTGTTTGCCGTATCGAATCACCTCACTTCCTCCCTTGATTTTCTATATACTGCTTTATCACTTCAATGGGCGCACCACCTGTTGTAAGTAAGCAAAAGCTTCTTGACCAAAAATACTCTTTCCAAAGTTTTCTTTTCACTTGTGGATAATGCTTTTTGATAAGTCGAGAACTTGCACTTTTATAGGCATTGATGAACTTTGATAGTTCACTATTCGGATGTGCTTTGAACAAAATATGCACATGGTCAAGATCATGATTCCATTCGACCAAGGAAATATTGTAATGTTCACCAAGTCGAATAAACATATCTTTTGCATAGTCAGATATGGGATCATCAATCACTTGTCTGCGATATTTTACGACCAGAACAAGATGATAATACAAAAGGAATACCGAATATTATTATCTAATTTCATTGATATAACAGCCTTTTATTTATATAACACTGATTATATCATAGCGCAAAAAAGAGACAACTTTAGGCTACGCCTAACCGAAATTCATCTCCCATTTTCACTGGTGCTTCCGCACTTTCACGTTTAGAAGTAGGAGACTTCTTTCGGAGGGAAGTTAAATGGACCTGCTAGAAACACTTTTTTCCTTTTACTCATTTCTTATCACTCCCTCTATAAATGTTGATATATCAACGGTTGTAGCCGTCTCAGGGGTGTCAAAAAAATATTTTTCGACAAAGTTTCTAACATTATTTCTTAAATATGTGTATATCTTACATTGACCGGGTACGCTTCGCGGCCACTACTGGTTAAATTTGGTTGTAGTAGGGGAAGCGTATGGGATGCACCGTGGATCTCTGCATCGCTGATGATGACGAACCCTCCCATGTCTCTCGGCATCCTTGTGCCTACATTCCTTCGTTCGGTCTAGTCATCAGGCAGAGGCCGGCTAAGCTCCTTTAGGGACTCAAGGTCGAATGGATGATATCGCGCCAGCTTCTCCGTGTCATCCTTGTTGTCTAGAGAATCGAGACTATAGGCATCAAGCAGCCGTTTCGAGGCCAAAGATGTCCTGCATCATTCGCTTCACGTCAAATGCCTGTCGTTTCGTACACACCGCATGCAGTACCTTCAGTAATTTTCCGCATAACACTACAATGGATTGCTTCTTCCGCAACGGATTATCAGGACGTGTCGTGTAATAGTCGTGCAGCTGCCGAAACGCTTCGTTGTGACGGATCATCGGCATCATCACCCGGAACAGAAGGGCGCGCAACCGCCTTCTTCCACGCTTCGAGATCCGTTTTTGCCCTTTGTGTTGGCCGGAGGAATGTTCCCGCAGCGTCAGGCCCGCTAATTTGATAAGCTGCCGCGGATCCTGATAATGGGAGAAACTCCCGATCTCTGATAACAGTTCCACGATGGTCGCATCGCCTAAGCCCGGAACCGTTTTGAGCCATTCGTATTCCACGGATGTTTGCACAAGTTCCGTCAGTTGCTGGGTCAGTGACTCGATTTCTTCTTCCAGTTGGCGGTACCGGCGGATAAGCGTGGCGATTTCGATACGGGCCATCTGTTGTCCTTCCGTTACGCCAATGGAGTGTTGGGCCAATTCCATCAACTTCTTCGCTTTCGGTTTTTGTGGCGATTGTAATCCCTCACTTTGCCGGTAAAGGGCCAGCACCTCTTCTAGTTCTTTTCCTGCCAGATCACTCGGAAATGGCGTATATTCCAGCACCGCGAGCGCCATTTTCCCAAATGACGGGAAGACTTGGGAAAACTCCGGAAAATATCGATCAAGCCAGCGAATCATTTGATTTCGAATCGCTCCCTGTTCTTCCACCAATTTGGAGCGAAATGTCGCTCCCACGCGCAGATCCGCCTCCATCCCTTTCAGAATACGCGGATAGCTGAATCGGCCGTCTTTCACTAACCGGGCAATGACGAGCGCGTCTTTCGCATCATGCTTGGTTGGAAGGTTATCGTCCAGCTCTTTGGATCGCTTCACGTGCATCGGGTTTGTCATGACGAGAGGGATGCCTTTCTCATCAAGAAAATAGGCGAGATTCAGCCAATAATGTCCCGTTGGCTCGATGCCAACGATCACCTCGGTTTTTCCAAATTCCTTCATGGCTTCCACGATGCACTGGTACAACCATTCCAATCCTTCTCTCGATTGCAGAACGGGAAACGGCTTTTTTAACACCCTCCCTCGCTCATCCACAAAGCAGGCATAATGTTTTTTCTTTGCAATATCCATCCCAACAACCAGCGTTTGATGTGTGAGTAAAATGTTTGTGGGAGAAATTCTTAGAATTCCCCGATGAGGGGGTTGGGAACGTAGGTTCGCAATCCCCCTCATCGGGGCCACCAAGCGAAGCGCGGTAGGATCCCAAGCAGGAAACATGAAAAAAGGACTCTCTCCCTGGTAAGATGATCATTGCCAAACCATCAAACAGGAGGAGAGAGTCCCATGAATATTCAACAACATCTTACCACAAATTCGTTGTCATGGAAAGAGATCGAACTTGATTTGTTTCGAGCCTTGCAAAACGCCTTCGCCGAACTGTTTACGGCTTTGTTGGAGGACATCGACCGACAATTGGCGGAAACCCGGGACAAGCGCCGGTACCACTTGAAAGACAAACGACGCATCACGATTCAAACCCTGTTTGGCGAAGTTACCTTTGAGCGGAACTACTATTTAGACCGGGAACAAAACCGTTACACGTTTTTGCTTGATTCCTTTTTAGCGTTTGATGGATCGCAGTCAATCAGCCCTTGTCTAGAAGAAACAGCGGTGGGATTGGCGGTGGAGTGCTCTTCTTATCGCAAAGCGGCTCGTACGCTTGCCCAGATGGTCGGGTATCCGGTGATGAGCCATGAGGCGATCCGCCAGTTGGTGCTCGAAGCTGAAGCTCCGCTGCACTGCCCGGTCAACCAGCGATATGGACGGGTGCTGTTTGTGGAGGCCGATGGACTGTTTGTTTCTCGCCAAGGGAAGGGAAAACGGGCCAAGGAAGACAAGATCCTAACCGTTCACGAAGGGTGGAAGCGCAACGGCTCACGGATCGAATTTGTCAATCAGCGCCATTACGTCCATGAGGGCAAGGGGGAGGTGTGGGAAGGCTTCGAGGAATTTTTGATGAACGAATATGCCTATGATCCGTGTCGGGATCTTCTTGTCATCAACGGGGACGGCGCTCCATGGATTACCGCGTGCCGGGAGTATTTCAAGGGACGGGTCTGCTTCCAATTGGATCGATTCCACGTGGCGCGTGAGTTGCGCCAATGCCTCTCGGGCCATCCACGGTGGCAGGCGATTCGGCAAAAGCTGGCGAAGCAGGATGAAGAGAAGCTGCTTGTGGAACTGAACAGCGCCCTCGGCACGCTGGGGGACGAAGCGAAAGAACAACAGCTGGCTGCCTTGATCCACCGGATCGAATCGATGCCGGGATGCATCCGTGATTACCGGGAATGGCTGAAGGAGCAAGGAGTGGACACAACGGGCATGTATCCGATGGGGAGGGCTGAAAGCGTGATGAGCCAGTTGGCGTATCGGGTGAAATACCGCCGCAGTTGGACAGACAAGGGACTTAGGGCGTTTTTCAAGGCAATGATTGCCCGGATGGATGGGATTCGTCTTTTCGGACGTCGTTTAGGAGAAGAATCGTCGCATCCGGCGGAGGAAACGGTGTCGACGGCATCCACCAAACAGACGATCGTGAACAAGGCGAAACAACGCGTCCGCCGTCTTTGGCCGGAGATCACGCGGAATAACGTGCCATATTTACAGCAATCGTCCGGGACACCGATCTATCATGTCCTGTCTGAACTCAAGGGATGGTAAAAAAAGGTATACATATCGGTCTGTCATGGCAAGGGATGAGAGTCCGAAAGCGCTTACGGATGAAATTTAAAAAAATGGTTCGCTAACCTATGACTTACACCTGTTTTTTAGCGAACCAAAAAAGTTCCCACAAAATCTTGACTGACTCGCGTTTGATCGGTGACTTGATTAATCTTCTTGTTTGAGATAGAATTCATGTATAGTCCTCCTTGGTATCCAAATTAGGGGTCATTCGTGCGATTGACACCCCCGAATCATACCAAGAGGGCTTTTTTTATTCAAGTCCCCGAAAAAACTTCTAACAGGAATGCTCCTAATAAAAAAATTAAAACCACTTCATTCAGAAGTGGTTTCAGCCTGTCGACAAATCCGAAAAAACCGGATTTGCCGACAGTCTTTTTTTGTATAATTAAGATACCGTAATGAATTGAGGTGGATGAAGTGCTAACAAAAAATACACAGATGAATCGTGATCAAATAGAAATGATAGCTTTAGACCAACTTGTACCTGCAGATCATTTGGTTCGTAAAATCGACGCTGCTATTGATTTTTCATTTATCTATTCGCTTGTTCAAGACATGTATTCATCGGAAAGAGGTCGACCAAGTATTGATCCAGTTGTATTGATTAAAATGGCTTTCATCCAATATACCTTCGGTATTCGTTCCATGCGAAAAACTATAGAGGAAATCGAAACGAATCTGGCTTACCGTTGGTTTCTTGGATTTGGTTTTTATGATAAGGTACCTCACTTTTCAACGTTTGGGAAAAACTACGAGCGACGCTTTAAGGATACAGACTTATTTGAACAGATATTCTATCGCATTTTGAAAGAAGCTGCAGATAAGAAGCTGATAAGCAGTGAGCATGTCTTTATTGATTCTACTCATGTCAAAGCGAGTGCGAATAAGCATAAATTTGAGAAGAAAGTGGTTCGAAAAGAAACGAAAGCCTATCAAGCACGTCTACAAGATGAGATAAATGCTGATCGAGAAGCACATGGAAAAAAGCCATTTCCTCCAGATAAATTTGGGAAAGAAGAATATAAAGAAATAAAAGAAAGTACCACTGATCCGGAAAGTGGTTACTACGTAAAAGACGAGCGAACAAAACAGTTTGCTTACTCATTCCATGCTGCTGCGGATCGAAATGGCTTTGTTTTGGGGGCTATTGTAACGCCAGGGAATATTCATGACAGTTCCGTATTGGAGCCACTTCTTGAAAAAGTCATCGAAAAACATGGAAAACCGGTTGTAGTTGCTGCTGACGCTGGATATAAAACTCCCGCCGTTGCCCAATACATATTTGAAAATGATATGACCCCTGCTTTACCTTATACTCGCCCTCGTACAAAGGATGGTTATTTCAAAAAACATGAGTATGTTTACGATGAATACTACGATTGTTATCTTTGTCCGCAAGGACAAGTGTTAAAATATGCAACTACGACGAAGGAAGGCTATCGTCAATATTTTTCTGATCCAGTCCAGTGTAAAGATTGTCCATTCCTTTCGAAGTGCACCCAAAGTAAGGAGCATAAAAAACTGATTCAGCGACATGTATGGGAATTTTATTTAGAGGAAGCTGATCATCTTCGGCATACACAAGAGAATAAGAGCATTTATGCAAGACGGAAAGAAACCATTGAACGTGTTTTTGCTGATGCAAAGGAAAAGCATGGTATGCGTTGGACAACTTTAAGAGGTTTAAAAAAATTGTCCATGCAGGCGATGCTAACTTTTGCTGCAATGAATTTGAAAAAGATGGCTTGCTGGACATGGAAAAGTCCAGCAATAACATAAAATAGACCCCTGGAGGGGTCTATTCCAAACATTTGAAAGCATAAAAGTGACAAAAGGCATCCGAAAGCGCACATTCGGATGCCTTTTGTCTACACTCTGAAACCACTTCATTCAGAAGTGGTTTATGAACAAAAGCATTTAATAAATTTTATTGGTTAATGAATGCTTTACGCTTCCCACTTCCCTACGCTGGTACAAGCCAGATCAGGTTCAAAGAGTTAAAGACTTTCAGTCTTTTCTCAGCTTTTAACACAAAAGCACCCCTAGTGAATTTTTATTTTATTGTAAAAGTGTTCCATTTAAACGTAACATAAATTTATCGAATTGTCTATATGTTCAAATTTTTATCACAGGAATGAATGTACCTCCGAAATAACATGATTGACGTATTCTAAGTCGAAACAGTAGGGTCATATTGAACACGTAAAATCAAATGTTAAGAAAATGCTGACCAGTATACTTTTTGAAGGTTTATTCAGCGATATTATCCTTTTTTAGTGCAAAAAAATAGTTTTTGTAAATTATAGCATAAATGAAAAATTTTGTCAAGTTCGTTCGCTAATGATTGGGGAATCGGTCTGATACATTGCCTCAAAGAGGTTACGAAAAAAGATTGATCAAAATACGCTTTTATCATATTGGAACCCTGATTTTCAACAAAATTTGATTTTTCTGAAATTCCTAATTACGTGCTCGTTAATGAAACAAGATGATTTTAAAGATATGATCCCAAATTTCTAATCACTTTTCTTTTTTTGATACCATGCGAATAGTCCTGTACGGAAGACGTTATCCAAAGCAATGGAAGTCCATACAGCAGGTAAACCAAGTCCAAGTTTCCAAGCAAAAATAAAACTCCCAAAGTTCTAATCCCCCATATGCCAATCATCGTAACGCTCTCAATCCTAGTCGATAGTGGACTTTTTCCGAAACATTATATCTTTTTATAAACATCATGTCTTTACTATAGATGAGCAAATTCGCTAACATAAATTTACAACCAAACAAAAAAAGAGACATGAACCCGATTCCTTGATTAGAATAGATGTGTCACCAAAACTATTCACAAGGAGGTTCATGTCTCATGAATAGATTAGCACATCATCAAGGAATCCACAAGTTTTTCACGATGTTGGGGTTGGCACTTTATTTTTCAAAACCTGTCATGAAGCATCTCGTTCATATCGTGGATGCGCTGACCACCAAAGGATTTGCGGGAACATTGACCGATCTTCATCATTGGAGCTTTCATCCGAACCACCGCACGACACTCAGCCATTTTTTCACGAAAAGCCCTTGGGATGAAGAGACGCTGCTTCGCAAACTTCAACAGTGGATGCTTCGTCGTGTCGAACGCATCGCCAAACAGGAGAATCAACCCCTTTTTGTTTCGATCGATGATACGATTTGCCAAAAAACCAAGCCTTCGTCACAGGCAACGCACGCCATTCAAGGGTGTGATTGGCACTATTCTCACACAGAGAAAAAGTCGATCTGGGGACATTCTCTCGTTTGGCTCATGGTTCATACGATGACCCAGGCTTTTCCCTTTGCGTTCCGCCTCTACGACAAGGCGGCTGGGAAAAGCAAGGGGGAACTCGCGATCGAGATGCTTTCTTCTTTGGATGTACACCGTCCTGTTTATGTGCTGATGGACTCTTGGTATCCATCGCAAACGCTCGTGGAAGCTTGTCTGAAAAAGGGATTCCACGTAATCGCAATGCTCAAGGCCAATCGGCTTCTTTATCCAAAAGGCATTGCGGTTCAGGTGAGGGAGTTTGCCCGCTACATCGAACCGAAAGACACTCACCTCGTCACGGTGGGAGAAGAGCGTTATCGGGTTTATCGCTACGAAGGCTCTCTCAAAGGTCTCGATGATGCCGTGGTGCTGCTCGCTTGGAAAGCCGATCAGCCGATGACATCGGAACATCTTCACTGCGTCTTGAGCACCGACCGGGATCTAAGCGATGAAGAGATCTTGCGCTACTATGCCCAGCGTTGGTCGATCGAATGTTTTTTCCGTCAAGCGAAAGACCAGCTGAAACTCGATGGATACCGCGTTCGCGGACGTCGGGCGGTGAAACGCTACTGGATCTTGGTGCAGCTTGCTTACGTGTACAGCATGTTCGAGTCGAACAGCGATTTTTCTGATGGGCTCGATCTTCTGCGCAAGAGAAAAGGACATAGCCTCGTGGAGTTCATTTACCGTGCAGCGAAACAAAATATTCCCATTGATACCGTGAAAAAACAGCTCCACGTGGCATAAGGGGTACCCTGTTTGTCTCTTTTACATGGTAATTATTGTAATTAAAATTGCTCAACTACAGGTCTTTATTTAAAAACTATATTTTTATTAGGAGAAGGGCTTTTCTTCATTTCAAGAAACGAAAAAAGACCGTCATTTTGGAGGGAATCACTCCTCAATGTCTCCTAACTTAAGAAATGATGTCATCTTGTAAATTTTATGTATGCTCCACTTATACGTTGAAAATATTTTCAAATTTTTACGTCCCACATTCCCTTCTTCATCTAGAATAAACATTAAGATTATTAGAAAGGGGAATTTTCAATGAGTCATTTTAGCTTGATTTACTTACTATATAAGTTGAATTAAAGATTTACAACTGAACACACAAACGATCGATCGTTTGTTCTGGTTTCTGGTTGATTCGCTGAATAAAGGCTTGGACATTCTTTCTAATTTCTTGCACACTCGAATAGAACACGTTGTAAATCACGTCTGATTTCAGCCATTTCCATAGCCCTTCAATCAAGTTCAATTGCGGACTGTATGGTGGCAAAAAGACGAGCTCTAACCGATCTTCGTGTTCTTTTAAAAATGGCTGAATGAGTTTGGCATGGTGAATTCGAGCGTTATCTAAAATCATCACTATTTTGCCTGTGGGATAGCGTTCTAACACAAGTTGAAGAAATCGAAGAAATGTTTCCGCGTCATAGCGTTCTTCTTCGATGCAAAACACTTCCCCTGTTTCGTAGTTCAACGTGCCAATCAGCTTCAGCCCTTGATGTTTTCCAAACGTCGGAATGATTCGTTGTTTTCCTTTGACAAACCATGTTTTTTGAATCGCTTGGTAATCACGAATCATCGACTCATCTTGAAAGAGGACATGGGCGATGTTCCCATCTACCAGTTTTTTTTACTTCAGGGAAGGTGATTTCGACGAATTCTTTTTGTTTCTCTTCATCGGCATTGGCTAGTGTATAGGTCGGTTTCGTATAGCTTAGCCCTAACCGATGCAGAATGTCAATTGTTCCGCGAAGCGTGTATGTTGGCCCCCACTTTTGTTGAATGAGTTCAGCGATTATCGCAAGCGTCCAATTATATTTTGCTTCGAATCCCACATCTACGGGGAGCTGATGTTCAATGATCAAAGCCAGCTCTTTTTCCTGCTCAGGGGTCAATCGACGTGGGGCGCCAGGTGAGTATTTCATCTCCAGTCCATCAAGACCGCGCTGGGCGTAGGCATGAATATAGTTATAAATAGTTTTCTTGGATCGACCAATAATCGTTGCGATTTCTCCTTTGGTATATCCCTGCAAATGAAGATAAATCGCTTGGTAGCGTTCATATGCTCGTTTACTTTTTGCTTCTTTCATGGCAGTGGACAACTTTTCGATCTCGTCTTTGTGATTTGGCATCATATTTTCTCTCCGTTCCCCTATTTTCTCTTTGTATTTATTCGCCGTGGAACGGGAGAAAACCTTTATTTCAATTTATATATATAATGAAAAAAAGAGCAATGGAAGCCTTCCGTGTCCATTAGAGATAAAGGTGAAAATGCTTTATTAGAGAGTCAAGAAAACAGGAAATCAAATCGAAATAGTTGCTAATTGGCGTAGTGACAAAACAACAAAGTTTGCATCGCCATTGGAACTTTTGAAAGAATTTTCAAAGTAATAAATAGTTATAGTTGAGCAAATCAAAAGGCAGGACAGTTGCCCAGCCTTTTATGTCATTTTGATGTTAATTCATTAGTCATTTGATGCCTTTTTTTATTTAACACATAATGTAGCTTCCACTAAAAGCGGTACTTCTCTATACCCTTGACTATTTAACTCTTTTACAAAATGCTTCGCTTTTTCTACACGAGTATCCTAACTCATACAATATATAATTATTCGTCTTTTGCGGCTTCTAACATCAAAAACACCGCTGTTATAATGTGCATCACCATACCGACTATCGGAATCCAACCTACAGCAGACGTGATGATCCCTAATATGTGACCAACTATCTTTTTGTCAGCTTTGTATGCAATAATTAACGATACAATGTGTAAAGCTAACATGATAACCAATGGTGTCCAAAACATACT
Source organism: Bacillus sp. FSL W8-0102 (assembly GCF_038007225.1). NCBI lineage: Bacteria > Bacillati > Bacillota > Bacilli > Caryophanales > Bacillaceae > Bacillus > Bacillus sp. FSL W8-0102. The sequence goes on along the minus strand of NZ_JBBOWT010000001.1, from coordinate 1,778,787 downwards.
CACAATAATCATGCCACCGATTATTGGCATCCCCCAAAACGCTTCAAGCCCTCCGGCAACCCATTTTAAAACTCTACTCGTATTTCCCATATTTCTCCCCTTCCAAAGTAATCAATTCGAAATTATTCTTGTTCCGTTCTATTTTAACAAATTTGAGGGTGCTTTAATTGTCGTGATTTGACGTCTTTATTGACGTACAATGAGTTCTCCATCAGATTGCTTCCGCTTTTAGCAACCGCATTTCATTTTTCATGAAACCGTAATCATCACCCGTTTAATTTTTAGATTTAAAGTGTTTAATTCATCTATCTTAAACAATATAATTAAGATACTAATGGAAGGGGTAGATGAACATCAAGCATAACTCTTTGCACCAATGGCATAAAGAACACAATAAAAGTGTCGCTGAATTTCATAAAAACCACGCTGCTCAAGTAGCCAATGGAGAAAATGGCAACGGTTGGGCAGCCAAATTAGAAAGATTATTTTATAACAAAGTTCTTGTTCCTTTAAAAGTTGTGAAATAACTTTTAACAGTTCTGTTCCTTTTTTGGAACAGTTCTTTTTTTGATTTCAAAGAATGATGTCCGTATTGCTATTCCTATATGCGAAGCTCCTGAACAATTTATCGAAGCATAGAAAATCTATATACTGAATCTAATGTAAACTTAATTTTTGTCCGATTTATTTAACCCCTCTCCTAATACAGGAAAGATGCACCCTTTCATAAAGTTAGAACGGGTAATTCATGTGGGAATATTTTCATTTTTTCTCATCAACCATATTTATTCTTCAATACTTGTAATCAACGGTGATAAAATCCCCAATAATAACGGTTAAAAATTCCCCAATAATAACAGTTAATCGTTTCGAAACAACGTCTTAGATGGAGTGGAGAAACGATGCTGAAGATTGGGGAGTGAGAGTTGTATCAGAAAGGCTGGACACAAACAGCGATTGCTAAAGAAACAGGGTTTAATCAGAAAACCATTCATAAGTATCTCAATGAGGACAAGCTCCCAGAGCGCAAAGTCAATAAGAAAAAAAAAGAAAGTAAACTCGATCCTTATAAAAACTATCTTCTTCAACGAATACAAGAAGGGACCACAAATTGTGTCGTTCTCTTAGAGGAAATACAAGCGATGGGATACACCGGTATTCCTGAACAAATTCTCTATGACAATATGAAAACCGTTGTTCTCAAACATACTCCAGTTGAAATACGATTTAACCGAAAGTTTGAGGATTTTCTAGCCTACTACGGTATTATTCCAAAAGCATGTCGACCGAAACGTCCCCAAACAAAGGGAAAAGTAGAAAGAGTAGTCAAGTATTTAAAAGAGAATTTTTTTCAACGAAAGCATGAATCTACTCTTCAAGCCTTAAACGAAGACATTCAAACTTGGCTGGATCAAATGGCCAATCGAAAACCGAATCAAACAACGAAAGAACCGCCGATTCAAGGTTTTGAGAAGGAACAGAAGTTCCTTCAATCATGGGGAGTCAAACCGTTATTCCCTACGAATCGTTGGGAAACACGAGAGGTCAGTCGAGATTGTTTTGTTTCATACAGAGAAAAAAATATTCTGTTCCCTATCGTCACGCAGGACAAACGGTCAAAATAAAAGAAACGCTTAACCATCATATTGAGATTTATGATGAACAGGAATGTATCGCGAGACATCCGATATGGATTGGGCAGGCATCCGCACAGATCCCAATGGAACATTGTGAAGGGATCTATTCAAACGAAAAAGGACAGAAAATAAAAGGTGTTCAAGGTTTGGCGACCAACGACCTTTCATCTTCTGCCCCATCTCCAAAAGTAGAACAACGTCCTCTCGCTGCTTACGCAGCATTGGAAGAAGGTGAAACTGTATGATGAAGGATATGTTAATTGAACGATTACAAAAACTTGGTTGGCATCACACAGCCCACTAACTGGATCATTTATTAGAAGACGCTTCCAGAGATAATGTATCATATTCTGAATTCCTAAACACTATTGTTTTACAAGAGATGGAATATCAAGAGTTTCAGCAACTAGAAAAGCGAATGAAACGAGCAAAACTACCTTATATCAAAACGATTCATGATTTTGACTTTTCTTTTCAACCGAGTATCAGTGAAAAGAGAGTAAAAGAAACGCTTACCTGTCGGTTTATTGCCAACGGGGAAAATCGACTTTTACTAGGTCCACCGGGTGTTGGGAAAACACATTTAGCCATTTCTTTTGCGATCGAAGCTATTACTCAAGGATATACCGCTTTATTTGTAACCGCAGGCGAATTAGTGGCAGAATGCCGAAAGGCAAACGAAAAAGGGACTCTCCAACGTTTAGTCAATCGTTAGAGTCGACCAGACGTACTCATTATTCCCATAAATATAGTGGCAAGACTAGTCCTGGCGATTAAAGAACACTAGACATTGAGTTATAAAAGACAATCAATATGATCCAGAAGCTTGTGTAGTTTTGGATTTTATTCGCAGGCGATGCTTATTTTTGCTGTCATGAATCTTAAGAAACGGCAAACTGGATATGGAAAAAACCATGTCTAGAATAATAAGAATACTAAAAAATACAACAGAAGTAATAAAAAAGACCCCCCTCCAAATCAAAGATTTGAAATGAGGTTTGTCAACAGTCTGAAAGAGGCTGACCCAAAAGGTCGATAAAATCGACTTTTTAGGGCTCAGCCTTTTTCTTTAGAATGATTTATTGGATATTATTGGTTGTAATTCGTGCACAGAAGATCATTCCCCTGTTTTATTCCCTCACTTTTTGTTGTTTTTCAGTGTATGTTGCCCACTTTTTCAAATTGTGGGCAACACAAATAAGACCCCATTCCACCGTTGTTTTGGAAAGGCCTCTTAATGTAAATCGTTGGAAGTGGCTGTTGTGCTTAATTTGAGCAAATACTGGCTCCACTTCTATTTTTCGTTGTCTATACTTCTTTTTCGCTTCCTCCGAGGTTAATCTTTCACGGACTTCTTGGCGCTGCTTCTGATTCTTCATGGAAACACTGATGCTTTTTGTGTTCTTTCCTTTTGCACAAGAAGATTGAAAAGGGCATCCATAGCAGTCTGTGCACATGTAAGTTCGTTTCACCGATTCATACCCATTTTCTGATTTCCGTTTTCTTTCGTAACTAAAGGTAAGTCGTTTATTATTTGCACAGATCCATTCGTCTAATTCCTCGTCATAAGTCATGTTCTCCAATTTACCGATTTGATTTTTCCAAGCTTTTGTTTGTTCCTTATCGAATGTGTTGTATTTAACCAGTGCTTCCATTTCTTCCTTTTCACAATAATCATAGTTTTCTTCGCTACCATAACCAGAATCGGCAATGAGTGTCTTTGGTTTTGGCCGATTATACTTTTTCATTAATTCAAAGTGAGGAATTAGGCAGCCGGGATCTCCGGCACGTTGATGTAGACTGAACCCTGTGATAAATTGTCCTTCCGTTCCGATTTGTACATTGTAACCAGCCTTTAATTGACCGTTCTTCATGTGGTCTTCTTTCATGCGCATGAAAGTGGCATCTTTATCCGTTTTTGAATAGCTGTTTCGGTCGCCAAATGTTGCTTTTTGTTCTTCATATTTTTGCTTTCTGGGCAAAAGATCCTTTTCCAATTGTCGTTTTGCTTTTTTCAGGGTTCGATTTGTAGGTTCCTGTTCTAATTTTTTCTCTACCTTTTTGATGGTCTCTTGGATTTTCTCGGAGGTAACAGGAGCTGCCTCCAATTTTTCTTGAAAATCCATTTCTTTTTCAGCTTGCTCATCTTCTTTCATTACTTCCTCAATCGATAAGACGATCTGTTTGTATTTCTCATCCAGCTTTGTATCGAACTTTTCTGTCGCCTTCCTCCAAACAAAAGTATATCGATTAGCGTTAGCTTCAATTTTCGTTCCATCAAAATAATAATCTTCAAGCTTTACTAACCCCTCCTGGCATAAAAGATCCACAATTCCGAAGAAGGTTTCATAAATGACATCCTTCATACGATTGGAGCGAAATCGATTGATTGTACGAAAATCAGGTTTTTGGTTTCCCGAAAGCCACATAAAATAAATGTTTTCTCCCAGTTGTTTAGCAATTTGCCGGGAAGAATAAATTCGATTGACGTAGGCATAAAGGATAATTTTTAACATCATTTTGGGATGGTAAGGCGGGCGGCCGCCACCAGGATGAAGAGAAAGAAGGATGTTTGGATTCATCTTTTCTACTGCCAAATCCACAATTCGGCAAAGATGATGTTCGGGGATTAGAACTTCTATATCCATTGGTAGAACTAATTGTCCTGTCGTGGTATAATTTATGTACATAAGAAAATCGTTCCTTTCCGGTAGATTGGTTGTAGTGACTAAATTATACCAAAAAAGAACGATTTTCTTTATTTTTTTGTACAGAGTTTCAAGATTAATTTTTCACTCTGTTGATTGGAGTGGAAGGCGCGAAGACTCCTGCGGGAGTACGGGACAGGGGAGACCCCGCAGGAGCGTAAGCGACGAGGAGGCTCCCCGGCACGCCCGCGGAAAGCGAAGCGCCTGGAACGGAAATCAACAGACCAGGTTCAAAGAACCATTCACAAAAAATGGGTGTCCCTAAAAGCTATACTTTTGGGACACCCTCTTTGGCTTTTTATGTTCCCATGCTAGGAATTAATAACCACCGGTTGTAAATGAAGTTCCTACAATGATTAGCAAGATGAATAACACAACGATCAAAGCAAAAGCAGTTCCCATCAGATTTCACCTCATTCCACTTTTATACTAGTTTTTACCTTTTGACTTATCTTATCCAACAAAGGATGTACCAACAATAATTAGTAGGATAAACAACACGACAATCAATACAAAAGTAGAACCAAGCCCTCCTGAATAACCGCCGTCATATCCATAGCCGCCGTATCCACAACCGTGTGACCAACCCATTGTATTCACCTCCATAAAGATGATTAAGATTGTTAAACAATCTTTAATATAAGATATGTTTCTAATAAAAAGTCTAAGTAGACAAACATATTAATTGAAAGAAAAATAACGAACTTGTCCAGTGGATTTTTTATATTTACCAAAAAACCCCTCAAATACCATATAAACAAGTAAAAGCGTATGCTATAAACATACGCTTTTGCGGAGGTGCTGTATATGGAGTTTTGACGGCTTCTTATAAGTTATGCTTCTAATAAAAAGTCTGAGTAGACAAAACATATAAATTGAAAGAAAAATAACGAACTTATCTAGTGGATTTTTTTCATATTTACCAAGAATCCCTCAAAATAGCCTTCCTATAATCATCATATATACCAAATTTTACTATATTATCCTTTTTAAAGATAAAATAACATATCTTTCAAATAAATTAATTGTATCTTTTTTCTCATGATAACTGTCGTTTCAAAAGGACTTGCTTTTGCATGTAATATATTACAAACATTTGGAGGTGTTTCGTAGATGCATCATCGTCCTAGACCTATTGTGTGTCCGCCAAGATATAATGTCCGAGATCATTTTGTTCCTCGTCAAGTGCCCTACATTCATCCAGTCGTAAATGTTAATAGATACAATATTGTCAATGTCCCTAGACACATTTATAGACCTGTTACAAGAAATGTGGTTGTTGACCCTGGTTACCCTACTAGATGCTGCTATTAATCAACAAATTGCCTTACTTTTTTATAGTAGGGCATTTTACATAGAACATCAAAAATGAAAAACGATCTATTCTAAATCTTAAACGTCTACTCCAAAGAACCATGGCAAGGTTTCCCCCTGCCAATGACTTATCATTATAAAAGAATCATTACTATTAGCCAGTCGTTAGAGAACGATCTACATTTTCACAAAAAGTACCAAAATCAAAACAAATTAGCGTTAAAAGAGGAATACAAGTATGATCTGAATTTGGTTTTGTGCAGGAATGATGGAAATTACATGCCAAAGTCTAGTCTGCATAATGCCTTTCGCAGAATTTTGAAGGCAACTGGTCTTCCATCATTACCTATACATTCTTTACGTCAAACCCATGTTGTACTTCTTTTAGAAGCTGGAGCCGACATGAAATATGTACAAGAACGTTTAGGACACGGAAGTATTCAGATCACTGCAGATGTTTAGTCACATATCAGCAAAAAAATTGAACAGGATAGAATGAATAAATATGAGGAGTATATGAAGAATGTACTCGAATAATTTTTTAAAAATAAAACCGGGCAATTTTTTGGACAGTTATAAAAAGTTGGAAAAAAATATCAAATGCCCGATAATGAAAAATACCCCTGACGCCAAAGCGCCAAGGGTTAAAGGCATTAATACATTTGCATATATTGTTCGCGTTCCCACGGATGAACTTGTGTTCTAAACATATCCCATTCGATTTCTTTTGCTTCTAAGAAGTGTTCAAGGATATGGTCACCCAATGCTTCTTTGATCACTTCATCGTTTTTCAAGTTTTGAAGTGCTTCCAACAGTGTAGCTGGGAGATCAATAATGCCAGCTTCCAAGCGTTCTTGTTTGTTCATGATATAGATGTTGCGGTCTACAGGAGCAGGCGGAGTCAATTTATTTTTGATTCCGTCCAATCCGGCACTTAATAATACGGCCATTGCCAAATATGGGTTGGCAGACGGATCCACGCTGCGAACTTCAATGCGTGTACTTAATCCACGAGAAGCAGGAATCCGGATCAACGGACTGCGGTTTTTAGCAGACCAAGCGACATAGCATGGTGCTTCGTAACCCGGTACAAGACGTTTATAAGAGTTGACAGTTGGGTTCGTAATCGCCGTGAAATTCGTAGCATGTTTGATAACTCCGGCAATAAATTGATAAGCTGTTTCGCTCAATTCTAAACGGCCGTTTGGATCATAGAAAGCATTTTCGTCGCCTTTGAACAAAGACAAGTTGGAGTGCATTCCGGATCCATTGACACCGAATAATGGTTTCGGCATGAATGTCGCATGAAGGCCATGTTTTCTTGCGATAGTTTTAACCACAAGTTTAAAGGTTTGAATGTTGTCGCAAGCCGTAACGGCATCCGCATATTTGAAATCAATTTCGTGTTGTCCTGGTGCCACTTCATGGTGAGATGCTTCAATTTCGAATCCCATTTCTTCCAGTTCCAACACGATATCACGACGACAGTTTTCACCAAGATCTGTAGGAGCTAAATCGAAGTAACCGCCGTTATCGTTTAATTCTAAAGTTGGTTCACGTTTTTCGTCCAGTTTAAACAGGAAGAATTCCGGTTCCGGTCCAAGGTTGAAGCTTGTAAAGCCGAGTTCACGCATTTCTTGCAATACCCGTTTTAAGTTCGCACGTGGATCACCTGCAAAAGGAGTTCCATCCGGGTTATAAATGTCGCAGATTAAGCGGGCAACTTTTCCTTTTTCTGCTGTCCAAGGAAAAATAACCCATGTATCAAGATCCGGATAGAGGTACATATCAGATTCCTCGATCCGAACAAATCCTTCTATAGAGGAACCATCAAACATCATTTTATTGTCCAACGCTTTTGGCAGCTGGCTGATCGGAATTTCCACATTTTTAATGGTTCCCAAAATATCCGTGAATTGCAGCCGGATAAATTTTACGTTTTCTTCTTTTGCCATTCTCAGAATGTCTTCTTTTGTGTATTTCCCCATTCGTCCAACTTCCTCTCTCTAAAAATTCAATTTATTTAAAGCATTAGCTTTAATAACGAATTCAGTGATCGCCTTTCTTTAATGAAAAAACCGGGAAATATCTCCTTGGCGGATCGACGAACGATTAAAGCGGCCGGCATGCAAAATTTCATTGCGCAAAAGTTCTCGCAATTCTGAATCGGAAAGTTCTTTCTTCGCGTGAACGTCCGTTTTTGCGAATGACTGATCTGTTTGTTCTTGTTTCACGGCAAATATCTTTTTGATGCCTGCCATATTCACGCCTTGATCAAGTAAATCTTTGATCTCCAGCAGCTTGTCGATGTCATTCAAAGAAAAAAGGCGATGATTTCCTTCAGTTCTTGCGGGAGAAATCAATTGGTGTTCTTCATAATATCGAATTTGACGAGCTGTTAAATCGGTCAGCTTCATCACAATTCCAATTGGAAACAACGGCATCGAACGGCGAATTTCACTACCCCCCATCGATATTCCCCCTTTCTTTTCGTTTCCTTGATTTTATTATAATTTATGTAATTTTATTTTTCAATAGATGTTATTTATTCTCACATAAATTTTTTATCAAGAATTTTCTTTTTAATCAAAACGAATGATTGATCAGCCGACCGTTTTCGTCTTAATCCATGAACGACCGGCTGACATACTCCGACTATATCCTTTTAGGATGGCAACAAACCTTATTCCAGTAAATGATCGATGGCGCTGCAAATGGCAACTTTTACATGAGAATACGTTAAGCCACCTTGAACGTATGCAACATACGGAGGTCTTAAAGGACCGTCTGCCGTTAATTCAATGCTGGAACCTTGGACAAATGTTCCCGCTGCCATAATCACATCGTCCTCGTATCCCGGCATATAGCTCGGATACGGAGTAGCGAAAGAATTAACGGGCGAAGCGAACTGAATGGCTTGGCAAAAAGTGATCATTTTTTCTCGGTCTTCAAATTGCACCGTTTGGATCAAATCGGTTCTATGAGAGTCCCATTTAGGGGTTGTGTTCATTCCAAATCGTTCCAGCAAAGCTGCTGTAAATACCGCTCCTTTTAAAGCTTGTCCGACAATATGCGGCGCCAAAAAGAACCCTTGATACATTTCATGAAGCGCGTTTAAAGTAGCTCCCGCTTCAGCTCCGATTCCAGGCGAAGTCATTCGATAAGAGCAAGCTTCCACATATGGTTTTTTTCCACAAAGATAGCCGCCGGTTTTCGCCAATCCGCCCCCCGGGTTTTTGATAAGCGAACCGGCCATTAAATCCGCTCCGACATGGCATGGTTCCAGTTCTTCTACAAATTCGCCGTAACAATTATCAACAAAAACAACCGCATCCGGCTTGATTTTTTTGACAAATTCGATCATTTCCCGGATCTCGTCTATGGTAAAGGACGGTCTTACATCATATCCTCTCGACCGTTGGATGGCAATCATTTTTGTACGCTCATTGATGGCCGCTTTCACTTTTTCAAAATCAACTTTTCCTTCTTTTGTCAAAGGGACGCAGTTATAGCCAATGCCAAATTCGCGCAGCGAACCGTTCCCTTTCCCTCTGATTCCGACAATTTCTTCTAATGTGTCGTACGGTTTCCCGGTAATATATAATAGTTCATCACCAGGGCGCAATATGCCGAACAGAGCGATCGTAATGGCATGCGTTCCTGATATTATCTGCGGACGAACAAGTGCTGCTTCTCCGCCGAAAACATCCGCGTAAATTTTCTCCAGCGTATCTCGGCCTGAATCATCATAGCCATAACCTGTAGAGGACTGTAAATGAAAGTCCCCGACTTGATGCTTTTGAAAACTTTTCAATACTTTAAATTGATTTGAATCCACGATTTGATCGATCTTTTTATGAATTGGCTTAATTTGTTCTTCAATTTCTTCTACTATTGGTTGGATTCTTTTACCGTGTTTTAATAATTCAAACATGCTGTTCTCCCTCTATTGTTGCTGATATTTTTTTAAAATCCCGGATAACGGATGATCCTCCATCATGTATCCTTTGACTAAGTAGGAAAAGGTTTCGTCATGAAACGACAAATGATGCAGCATCGTTTCGGTCTTGATTCTTGCCAGTAATTTTCCTTCATCAGCGGGAATTTCGGCCCGAAACGGGATCATGAGGTTTTTCATCACTTGTTCAATTTTGATTTTTAAACGTGTGCGATCTTCCTCTTTTAAAGCACTGATCATGATGTGGTCATCTTTCGAAACCGGCACAAAACCCGAACATTTTTGATCGATTTTATTATAGACTAAAAGCCTTGGCAATTCATCCATGTCTAGTTGCGCCAATAGTTGATTGACTGTTTCTTCGTGTTGGAGGTAATCGGGATTGGAGCTATCCACAACATGCAGCAGAAGATCTGCTTCCCGGACTTCTTCCAACGTTGAACGAAACGCTGCCACCAGTGTGGTGGGAAGATCTTGTATAAAACCTACCGTATCTGATAGCAATGCGGTAAATCCGCTTGGAAGTGTCATCTTTTTGGTTAAGGGGTCCAATGTCGCAAACAATTGATTTTCCTCAAGCGAACCACCAGTCGTTAACCTATTAAATAAAGTGGATTTACCAGCGTTCGTATAGCCGACTAGTGCTATTCGAAAGGTGTGATTCTTTTTACGCCGCGACCGATACCGTTCCCGATGGTGAACCACTGACTGCAATTGTTCTTTAATATCATGAATACGACGCCGAATATGCCGACGGTCGCTTTCCAATTTTGTTTCCCCCGGTCCTCTTGTACCGATTCCGCCGCCAAGTCTTGAAAGTTCAGTTCCTCGTCCGCTAAGCCGAGGTAATAAATATTCCAGCTGAGCCAGTTCAACTTGAAGCTTTCCTTCTTTTGAACGGGCTCGCCTTGCAAAAATATCCAAAATTAATTGGGTACGGTCAATAATTCGAATTCGGAGAGTGTCCGTTAAATGCCGAATTTGGCTTGGTGTTAATTCATCATTAAAAATAACGACATCAGGCTCCAATTCTTCCACTAAATGTTTGAGCTCTTCCAGCTTACCTTTGCCAATATATGTACTCGGATCAATCCGATCTCGTTTTTGCGTGATGGTACAAACTACTTCCCCTTCAGCGGTATGGGTTAAAGATGCAAGTTCTTCGAGCGAATAATAAAAGGACTCTTCATCGCCATCTAAAAGGCAGCCGACCAAAATCGCTTTTTCTTTCTGATTCGTCAATACAAAACCCTCTTTCTCTGATCACAACAAGTTTCCTCTCTAATAAAAAGACTCTTCTATGGAACACCCTCCGTATTTCCCAGAAAATTCAGTGTACATGTCCATGCACAACGACTTATTATTGGTGGTCTTTCATTAACTACAATGATAACAAATACCATGTAAACTTCCAATCAAGAATAAAAATGGTTGCAAAAAAGTTCTCCATTATGATCGAAGGTTGATCCAATAATAATTTTATTAATGAACAGCAATCATCATGAATAAGATGATAATAAGAGGAGTATTATTTCTCGGGAAAGCGCAAATTTTGACAAGAAGCCTGACAATCCTAGAAATTGGAGCGCAAGCTGTCGAAATGGGAAACAACATGTCTTAAACTTGAAAACTGTGTTTTTGACCATCCAATCGAAATGATGCTGGTTAAAAACTCTTTTTCTTGTCACCAACAAAAGTAAACAAAAAGAACGAAGGCCGGAGATAAGAGCCTTCTAAAGGAGTTTTGCCGAATGATCCATGTTTGATATTGTGAGGTGAAAGCTTTGGATCAACCTATTCGTTTAAAAAATAATGGTCAAATAAACATTGTTTTTAATTCCAAATTGAAGCAAAAAGAATCGGAGCATCTTCATAAAGATTTATTGCCGGAATCCTTTGCTCAAGAGCATACGATCTTAAAGGAAATAGAAGAAGAAATGAATTCGCTAGTCGGTCTTGAGGAAATGAAAAAAATGATCAAAGAAATCTATGCTTGGATCTATATTAATAAAAAAAGAGAAATGTATGGCTTAAAAACAGGCAAACAGGTTCTTCACATGATGTTTAAAGGAAATCCCGGAACAGGAAAAACGACGGCTGCCAGGTTGATCGGAAAACTTTTTCATAAAATGAATGTCCTTTCAAAAGGCCATCTGATCGAAGCGGAACGAGCCGATCTGGTCGGTGAATATATCGGCCACACAGCTCAAAAAACACGTGATCTCATCAAAAAAGCAATGGGTGGAATATTATTTATCGATGAAGCTTATTCTTTAGGCAGAGGCGGGGAAAAAGATTTTGGCAAGGAAGCGATTGATACACTGGTTAAACATATGGAAGACAAACAGCATGATTTTATTTTAATATTAGCCGGCTACTCTAGAGAAATGGATTATTTTTTGACACTCAACCCCGGACTTGAATCCCGATTTCCGCTCGTTTTTCATTTTCCTGATTATACAGTCGATCAGCTGATGGAGATCAGCGCAAAAATTCTTCGCGAAAAAGAATATCAGTTAAGCCAGGAAGCGGAACGGACATTAAGAGAACATTTAATTCATTTGAAAAGTGTGATCCACCCAGCCAAATTTTCAAACGGCCGCTATGTCCGGAATATCATCGAAAAATCGATACGGTCACAGGCTATGAGGCTTTTGACCGAACATCATTATGATAAAAAAGAACTCATGACGATTCGAAGCAATGATCTCATATTTCCCGCTGAAACATCCAACCGTTGATTTTCCAGCCGGAAGTTTCAATAACGATTGAATAGGGAGAAATGCACAAGGACGGATAACCTCCGTCCTTTTTTAATCATATCGCCCTCTTTTAAAGAATCGATCGGGTTTCATAGCAAACAAAAAAATTCCAGGAACAGCATATGAAGAGCGTATTTCTAATCGAAATGCAATAAACAGTTTAGGAACGATGGATTCATTGTTCTTAAAACAAAAATAAGAAAAAATTCAAATCATAAATAATGGCTCACGTCAGGAGAAATGGTTTTCATGTGACATGAGCCATTATAAAAAGTTTATAAAACAACAGCGCTCATTTTACGATTCTTGTTCTTCTAATTGAATATGCACGTTTCTTTGGGGGGCAAAAGTGGAAATAGCATGCTTATAAACAAGCTGTTGTTTGCCATCGGATTCAAACAAGACAGTGAAATTATCAAAACCTTTCACATAACCGCGAAGTTGAAAACCATTTAACAAAAAAACAGTGACTAAAGTTCCGTCCTTACGCAATTGGTTTAAAAATTGATCCTGAATATTGATCGCTTGTTTCATGTAAAGTCCTCCTCTTCTATCTCTATAATTAAATATTCTACTATAGATGAGCAAATTCGCTAACATAAATTTACAACCAAACAAAAAAAGAGACATGAACCCGATTCCTTGATTAGAATAGATGTGTCACCAAAACTATTCACAAGGAGGTTCATGTCTCATGAATAGATTAGCACATCATCAAGGAATCCACAAGTTTTTCACGATGTTGGGGTTGGCACTTTATTTTTCAAAACCTGTCATGAAGCATCTCGTTCATATCGTGGATGCGCTGACCACCAAAGGATTTGCGGGAACATTGACCGATCTTCATCATTGGAGCTTTCATCCGAACCACCGCACGACACTCAGCCATTTTTTCACGAAAAGCCCTTGGGATGAAGAGACGCTGCTTCGCAAACTTCAACAGTGGATGCTTCGTCGTGTCGAACGCATCGCCAAACAGGAGAATCAACCCCTTTTTGTTTCGATCGATGATACGATTTGCCAAAAAACCAAGCCTTCGTCACAGGCAACGCACGCCATTCAAGGGTGTGATTGGCACTATTCTCACACAGAGAAAAAGTCGATCTGGGGACATTCTCTCGTTTGGCTCATGGTTCATACGATGACCCAGGCTTTTCCCTTTGCGTTCCGCCTCTACGACAAGGCGGCTGGGAAAAGCAAGGGGGAACTCGCGATCGAGATGCTTTCTTCTTTGGATGTACACCGTCCTGTTTATGTGCTGATGGACTCTTGGTATCCATCGCAAACGCTCGTGGAAGCTTGTCTGAAAAAGGGATTCCACGTAATCGCAATGCTCAAGGCCAATCGGCTTCTTTATCCAAAAGGCATTGCGGTTCAGGTGAGGGAGTTTGCCCGCTACATCGAACCGAAAGACACTCACCTCGTCACGGTGGGAGAAGAGCGTTATCGGGTTTATCGCTACGAAGGCTCTCTCAAAGGTCTCGATGATGCCGTGGTGCTGCTCGCTTGGAAAGCCGATCAGCCGATGACATCGGAACATCTTCACTGCGTCTTGAGCACCGACCGGGATCTAAGCGATGAAGAGATCTTGCGCTACTATGCCCAGCGTTGGTCGATCGAATGTTTTTTCCGTCAAGCGAAAGACCAGCTGAAACTCGATGGATACCGCGTTCGCGGACGTCGGGCGGTGAAACGCTACTGGATCTTGGTGCAGCTTGCTTACGTGTACAGCATGTTCGAGTCGAACAGCGATTTTTCTGATGGGCTCGATCTTCTGCGCAAGAGAAAAGGACATAGCCTCGTGGAGTTCATTTACCGTGCAGCGAAACAAAATATTCCCATTGATACCGTGAAAAAACAGCTCCACGTGGCATAAGGGGTACCCTGTTTGTCTCTTTTACATGGTAATTATTGTAATTAAAATTGCTCAACTACAGTATTCTATTTTAAATGTAGCTTTCCTGCTATAAATTGTGAAATTTCCTGAAATTTTTTCTCACGTTCATGCTCATTGGTGACATCAAACCATTGCACATTCATTTTATTTCGAAACCACGTAAACTGCCGTTTTGCATAACGTCGTGAATTCTTTTTTAATTGTTCGATGGCTTCGTCAAGCGTTACTTTTCCATCCAAATAATCATAAATCTCTTTATATCCAATGGCCTGAACGGATTGACAGTTGCGAATGCCTCGCTTTCTCAGCTCCTTGACTTCTTCGATTAACCCTTGGCTGATCATCAGATCCACCCTTTGATTAATACGCTCATACAACTTACTGCGTTCCATCGTCAACCCAACAATGGCAGTATGGTAAAGTTCCTGCGAAAGTTGTTCGGATTGATGCTCAGACATCGGTTTCCCAGTCGTATAGTAAATTTCGAGAGCGCGAATAACGCGTCTCACATTATGAGGATGAATGGATTCTGCGCTTTTAGGATCCACTTCCTTCAACTGTTGATGCAAATAAAGTTCGCCTTTTTCTATTGCTGTTTGTTCCAATTCAGCTCTTAAAGACGAATCCCCCGGAACATCGGTAAATTGGTAATCATAAATGACAGACTGAATATAAAGTCCGGTGCCACCCACTAAAATAGGGATTCGTCCTCTTTCCGTTATTTCAGTTATCTTTTTTCTCACAAGCTTTTGGAATTCTGCCACTGAAAAAGATTCATCCGGTTCTTTAATATCAATTAAATGATGGGGAATGCCGGCCATTTCCTCTTTAGTCACCTTTGCCGTTCCGATGTCCATTCCTTTATATATCTGCATTGAATCTCCGCTGATGATTTCTCCTTGAAAACGATGCGCAAGGCGAATGCTTAGTGCAGTTTTCCCTACTGCAGTCGGGCCAACGAGCACAATCAGCTTTTCTTTCTCTCTCACGTTCTTCCCAGCCTTCCCCTTACTTTTCCTTTACTTTTCCCTTATCGTACCATAAAACGAAAGGATTTACACACTTTGATCATTCTAACCAATTGAAACACCAAACATTCCTCTATCGTTCTTTTTGCTTCTTTTTTCTCCGTTTATTCGATGGACAATGAATACACCATATACAGCAACGTGAAATAGATTCTAAGTGTTTTTTCAATATGAATCTCACAAATCGTTAAATGATCCGTAATGCATCTCTCTCGATCGTGACTTGTACAGGAGTTTTTGCGAGAAGCTCGCCATCGCCTTGTACGATAATCGGCCAATCAGAGGCAACGTCTACTTGTTTGCCTCTTATCATCGTAACGCCGGGATGCAAAACATGTTTGCCAACAAATGCTTTCGGGAAAGTGCGCAACAGTTCCCATTTTGGCAAGTCATGTACGATGCAAATATCAAAAAGTCCATCATCATAACAAGCTTCAGGACATATTTTTATACCTCCACCATAACTTGGGGTATTGGCAATGGCGATAAACCAAACTTTTAAAAAAGAGAAGTTTTTCTCATCCACTTTTAATTGAACGTTGACGGGACGATATTGGAATAAAACATGCAAGAAACTAAGCCCATACGAAAGATTCCCTAATCGAAAAGTATTCAACCACTTTTTATATTTTGAGGAGTTATTTTCCTCAGCCACTTTTCCGTCAAAACCAATCCCGGTAACGGTGATGCAGTACTCGTTTCCAATTCTTCCAACATCCATCTTTCTTTGCTCTCCAATTAAAATTCGCTCCAATGCTTTTTGATAGTTCATCGGTATTTGAAGAGCCCTTGCAAGATCATTTCCCGATCCTGCCGGAATAATCCCTAATGGTATATTCGAATCGATTAACCCGTTTGCTACGTCATGAATGGTGCCATCTCCGCCTACCGCAACCACTGTCAAACCTGTTTCTGAAGAAATTTCCTTCACGATTTCTACGGCATGTTTCGGTCTTTCTGTAAAACGCACTTGATAATGTATCTGTTTTTCTTGAAGCAGCTTTTCAATCTTTTTCCAAACCTTTCGCCCTTTTCCATTTCCTGATATTTTATTGACGATAAAATAATACATCAAATAGATCTTTCCTTTTTATTTCAAATGGTAGAAATTCTACATGAATATGCGTGCAAGGCCGCACAGATATTGCTAGATGGTCCCTTTGTTTTTATTGGTCATTTTTTCGATTGTGAGAAAGCGATTTAAACAGAACTTTCACTCTCCAAGTACTTTATTATTTTTTCGATACAGGCAAAAAAAATCCCTGCCAAATGACAGGGTTATAGTTTATCGACAAAATATAATTATTTTTTAGAAAATACGAATTCTTATGAATCTTGAAAGAAAAATAGCAGCGATTAAGAAAAATGGAATAAATCTTCTACCGAAGCCGGTACGAATAACCATTCCTCCTGGAGGTGGATCTCCGTCTATCACTCCTCTATGAACCCTTCCATAGCGGTCCATCACTTCAACAGGCTCACCCTGATATCTTCGAACTAAATGATGCATTATTTATCACTCCTTTTTAACTTAAAGGAGATATTAGAAAAAAATCCTGTCACATCCATTTTTTTGTAAACAAGGTGCTCGTAATGAGTTAAGGATGCAGTGAATTCACTTAAATCGGTAATCTAGACGATTGGCTTCCTATCCATAACTACTTGTACCAATTTTCAAAAAGTCAACACATGAGTAAAAAATTTGCCCTTTTGCAAAAAGCAAAACCAATCATGTTACGATCAAATGAGCATTTTTTCATGTCACCTTGCGTGGAATTAATAACCGCCTTGACCCGTAAAAGAACTTCCGACAATGATCAGTAAAATGAACAGGACAACGATTAATACAAATGTCATAAATAACATCTCCCTCTATAAACTTTAATTTTCTTTCCGATAAACAGTAAAATAAATAAATGCAAAAAGGAAGAATAATGTTTGAATCACATTTGTTACTATTTTTAATTCCGAATAATCAAAAAAGATATGACCGAGACAATACGAACCTGTTACAACAATCAGAAATTTCAAAAGGGATTTCATTATTTCCATCTCCTGTTATTTGCTTAGAATAGTAAAAATACAATTGCTCTAGCTGTGATTCCTGCTAACCAACTTGACACGCCAATACTTTTCAATCGTTTTTCTATAGCATCTTCTATTGTTCCACTAAAGTCAATAACAACATTAAGAGTACTCATAACAAATTGATATGCTAAGTATTTTTTTAGTGTGCTTGGTGTTTTTTATTTTTATGTGCGCCCGGCATGTACATGAACTATAGGGTGTAAGTCCCGAACCCCGAAGACAGAAGTAGAGGTTAGCCAAGAGCAAGGGTGTCCGTGGTGACGCGGAATCTGAAGGAAGCTGGAGGCAAAACACCGGTCCGAGGAACACGAACCTCATATAAGGCTAGGTATGATTGAGTGAGTTTGCATAACAAAACAAAGCTCTTTCTGTCGAAGGTCATATCGAGTAAATGAGGCGGATAGATGGTGTGAAAGTGCATGTACTTACCCGGGGAGGTCTGGCGGATATGTGAAGTACTCTTCATAACCTACTTAGTGATAAGTAGCTGAACCGTCAGAAGTCAGCAGAGGTCATAGTATTAGTTGGTCTAGAACAACTAAGAAGGACCGAACAATTAAGAGAGAATAGCCCTTGGTATTCAGTGAGTCATGATGAACACAGAAAACGTAGTACCTCACTTGAGGGAGGAAGCGGTGAATCCCGTGGGAGACCTCTTGGAGGGTGGAGTGACCACTGGCATAAAGAGAACAGCTATTCACGGAAGTTATAAAGACTTGCGTCAATGATCTTAATTGAACCGCCGTATACGGAACCGTACGTACGGTGGTGTGAGAGGACGGGAGTTAATCGCTCCCTCCTACTCGATTAACCTATATTTTTAATAAAGTAACCCGTGGTGCTAGATAAAACTCAGACAAGCATAAAAATAGCCCTTGCTGGCGGATCTCCAGTAGAATGAAAGTGTCACCCAACATTCGAAAGGAGAGATCCCCCATGCAAGAGCACTTTCATTTTACTACAGATCCAGCCAAACTTCAAAAACAATATGCCGCTATTTTCTGTTTTGTTTCTGCCCAACTGTCGTTGATTCAAATGTATCTTCATCGCCGCAACCGTCACTTGGTCAAGCAAGAAGACGAAGTGGTCATGGCGGTTCACCTTTTGGGGAAGCTGCTGGGCTTTTCTTCCGAACGAGCCTGGCATCGTTTTGTCACGGGAAATTTGTTCACAAACGGCTCGTTTCTTGAACGCTCCCGATACAACCGCCGCTGCCGAGCGCTTGGTTTCGCCATCAAATGGATCCGTCATGAGCTGGCGAAACGTGGCCAACACCATGCTTATGCGGTCGTCGACAGCTTGCCTCTTCCGTTGTGCCATCCCGCAAGAATGCAGCGCGTCAAGCGGTTTCGAGGGATCGCGGATATGGGGTATTGTGCTTCCAAAAAGCAATGGTACTACGGTTTCAAGCTGCATCTTCAAGTGACCAATCAAGGGCTGGCCATGGGCTATGTCGTGACGGAAGCGTCCTGCCACGACGTCAAAGCCGCTGAAACGGTGATGACTCAAATCCCTCATCCCTACAACTTTGGGGACAAAGGGTACATCAGCCACGCTCTTCGAGAAAAGCTGTACGAAGAACACCAAGCCGCGTTCTGGACACCGTCTCGACACAATCAAAAGCACGGCCCATCCAAGGCATGGGAAGAATGGATCAGGAAAAAACGCAAAGTCATCGAGACGGTGTTTTCGATTCTCGTAGACCAATACCGGATCACCGACATTCGAGCGAATTCCATGGCCGGGTTTGAAGTGGCACTCGATGGCATCTTGTTGGCTTATTCCTTGGTCACACTAGGGCTGGTTGAGCGCTGACACTCAACTAGCACCACGGGTTAAAGTAATTTTTCCTTTTCCAATTCCATACAGCAACTATACTAAAAGCATCTTCACTAGCTTTTTCTTCATCATCATCCGTATGAATTAAATCACCATCTTCAACATCATCTAAATTTAATTCCTTATGAACTTCTTTTAACAACCCGCCATATGAGATTAATCGTTTCCGATTCAATCCCTCTTCCAGATCAGCTACAACCTGAATATTCTGTTCTTCATTATCAGTTAAATAGTCCGAATCTTTAACTGGATACTTTGCTGTTTCTAATACCGCTGGAGTAACATCCTTTGGATCAATTTTATCTTTGTTTTTAGATTTTACAGAACGCACATCAACAATCGGATCATAATCTAATTTCATTGCTCTTTTCCAAAAGCTTGTCCATTGTTTCTGTGTAATATAATTCTTTGTATCTTTGAAATATGAACTTTCAACACATAACAAAGCATGTATATGAGGATGATAAGAATTATCAACCTTATTAAAAGTAACCTCTGTTGCACGCATAAAACCTATATAAAACCTGTAACAGTTCGGAAATACTCTCAAATGCTTGAAGAACAAGGTTATTCATTCCAAAAAGACAACAACAATTGGCGGCAATATAACGAGGACGATATACAATACTTAAAATATATTTCTAGCATGAAAGCGAAAGGTAAATCACTCGACCAAGCTATACAACACATAGCAAGTCTATATCACTCAAATCTGACCATATTGCAACCCGATATGTCGCTACAAGAACCTGAAAAAAAGCTACTCAACTTCATTCAACAACAAGAAGAATTAAATCATAAAATACTAGACCAATTAGAAGCACAAGAGAGACGACAAATTGAACGTGATCAAAACCTCATGAGAGTTCTCAATGAATTACAAGAAACCAAAAGACAGATTGCTGCAACAGCAGGAAGGAAAGACCAATACATAAGCCTAAACGCATTTGATGTGAACTGGAAAGAAAAAGAGTTTTCAATCGCAATCAGCAAGGCAGCAGCCACTTTTAATTATGATTACGACAGCCGGAACAACCAGGGGAAATGTATTTGATGAAATGTATGAGTACGCTTGTAATGTCGTAGATGGAACATTCAAAGATGTTCTGATTTATATAATTCATCCTTCATATTATAAATCCGAAGACGTCTTCGCTTTTGAATCGTCCAATTCGTTAACTATTTTAATCAATTGCTGCGCCCATTATAATTTGCACGTCTTTGTCTACGCATGTAATCTGCACGTTGCCTTCTCTCCACATCTGCACTACGAACGGATCTCATGTGATATTGGATTGCTCGTTTTATAAGGCTTAATAATGCCGTCTGACTGCTTGAAAATAACTTGAAAGCCATTTGCTTTGAAATGTTCAAAAAACTTCTCTGCGTCTTTATATGCGCTTCTAACAGTCGTTTGCGTTTCCCTCTCGTTTTTATTTAATAATACAACGTATTAGCAGAATATCCTTTAAAATATCCATGTTTAGAAATTCTGTAAGAACAATCCTGGGAAACAATATTATGTTCATTGAAGAAATGTATAGAATTTCAAAACAAAAAAATTTATGGAATACATTGGAATACATGTATAATTTATTTTTTTATTAATTACTCAACTTTCGCACACAGAAATATGGAGACAGTCCTTGATATAACGAGGTAAAGAAGTAATCCAATTGGACAGTTGACACTGAAAAATGTCCATACTCAAATAAACCTTAGCTTCAGCCAAAGTTTGGAAAAGAGAAATCAATTGTAGTAAAGCCGTTTTAAAGTCCATCTCCTTTACTTCGTCACATAGAAACAAGAATAAGTTGCCCATGGTCTTCGGATCCTCTTCTTTCCGAAGTTGCCAAGCAATCAAGATATACCGAGTGAAGACAATGGTAGTATGGCTAATCATCATGTCATAGGAACGACCTTGAAACTCTTTGGCTAAATGTAAAAACGATTTACTGAATTTAAAAAAGGTTTCAATGTCCCAACGCATCCCATAGATTCGAACGATTTCTTCATTAGACAGCGTGGTATCTGTACTCAAAATGGCCAGCCATTCACTTTGGTTGTTTCGATTCCGCACAAACACGATTTTCACTGGTAAACCCGTATGAAGGGTTGCGTGAATCGAGCCGAGTGTTTCTTTTTTGCCAATGTCTCGTTTCGCTTTTCGATACAGTTGTTCCAAGGTTAAACGTTCTCCGTTGAAAAGATACCGTTGTTTCAGCTGTTTGACCATACCAATGACAAAAAGGCCTTTGGAGTGAATCTTCTCCACCAACGGGGCATGAGTAAACCATGTATCCATGAGCACATAATCAGCGAAAATTCCTTTATCCAATGCATGTTCTACTAATTTCAACACCATGTTTGGTTTTGCTTCCAATGCCTCGAGCCGTCGTTTGTAGCCTGTGGTTCGTTTATCAATGGACGAATGGATTTCGTTCAAGCGATTCTTTTGGTTCGCTGAACTCAAAAGAGCGAAATCGATAGGTACAAATGTAAAGCCATCGGACCATCCGAGCGTTAATAGTTGAAAACCATTGACAAACTGACGAGTGGAATGATCGAATACTTTAGCTAGAAGCTCAACCGATTTACTACGGTTACGAGAATAAATCGAATCGTCTACAATAAACACGGTAACACGGCGCTTCGAAATCGTTTGTTTCACACGACGAATCACTTCGGAGCTCAGAGATAGTAAAAAGGTTCTCCAGTTATACGTAGACGAGTTCAAAAAACGATAAATGGTATCTTTTCCTGGTAAATCGGCAGCCTTTTTGCTTTGTAAGGCGTGGTACCAGTTTCTGTATTGAAAAACAAGAAGAAATAATAGTTGAAAAATCGATAAACAAGAATAACCACAAGCCTTGATAATTCCTGCTTTTCTTAAATGATTACCAATTTGTAATTCAGAAAATCCGTCTTTTATTTCTTTTGGTAATTGCGCAAAATACTCTTTTTTCGTTATCATAATGGTGACACCTTTCTTTCTTTGGTTTTTGGTTTGGTCACCAATAGTTTACCAAAAGAAAGAGGTGTCTTTTTGTTTTTTAGACGAATTTTTTCAGTGTCAAGTGAATATGAGATACCCAAAGAAACCTATCAAATCAAGGATTATTCATAAATTTTTCACTGCGAAAGTTGAGTTAATTATATTTTATTTACTTTTAACAACTGTTGAATCCATTGATTTGCAAGGATTACACTCCTTTTTAGTATTCGGGGATCAGCAATCCCTACTTTTAAGATATGTTCTTTAGAAAGAGTTGTATCGGACAAACTCATCTACTTACAGAAAGTTCCACACTTATGTAATTCATAAGATTTCATTGAATTTCTAAGGTTTTTATTTCCGTCAATTTTATATTACATAAAGAAATCTCAGATCTAGCGAGAAATAATCCCAGGTATCGGCAAACTGAAATCCTTTCAAACGGGAGTTTTCGTTTATTTTCATTTGATCCAACAAAATTTCATTATGTTATTAGAAAGCGGTTGATCCCTTACATTACAAAAATATGAGAAAACATCTTTTTACTACACATTCGTTAAAACTCATTAAATTTTTTTCGATTTCTCTTTTGGAAAGTGAGTAATCATTTTTCAATAAAGAATTGAAGGAACTTCTACCATCTTCTTAAAAAAACTGGAAGTAGCTTTTTAGTTACAAAAAAAGCCGCACAAATCATTTAGCCTCTTTGTTTTGAAACATTAAATTTGATACGACACGTTTTCCATCACTTCAAATTGTATATTTGCATAAAATTCATGCATAGTACTTATGAATAGACACCTGATATAATAACCTATGAATAACAAGCAAAGTGAATGGATGGGGAATATGAAAATCAAAGGAGTTATCATATGAAGGCGGAGAGTCGAGCAACGAAGCGACAAAACGCATTGTAAACGTTGTGGAAGAAGCATTAAAAAACGAACATGAAAATATTCTTATGGCTACTCACGGAAATCTAATGTCTCTCCTGATTAAATTTTTCAATCAAGATTTTGGATTTTAACAATGTCAAAATCTCACCAATCCGGATGTTTTTTTTATTGAGGTTTACGAATAAACAAGTTCATTTAGAACGACTGTGGAAATAAAAAGATGTATAGAATATTTAAAAAATATTTAGAAACGGAGTGAACAGGATGAGCCAGATTAACAATGAATTTCATATTCCCATCAATAAAGAAATGAGCATAGAAGCTCAAACAATTGCGAAAATGCTTTTTACCTCCTCTAAAGAGTCTGAAAATATAAACTTTTCCCACCCTCATTCATTAGAAATTTTTAGACGAATGATGGATAAAAACTTAAAAGAATTACTAAATAAAATAACAGTGGACTATCAATTAGAAAGAGTGAGCATCGGTGGCATACGGGCTGTCTGGATCTCAACTCCACAGATCAAAGAAGATAAAAAAGTGATTCTTTATTTACATGGTGGATGTTATGTATCTGGAAATATCGAAATATACACTACCATACCTATTCAACTAGCTCATAGTAGTCAGATTAATATTTTATCTATTGATTATAGCTTAGCCCCAGAAAATCCATTTCCTAACGGATTAAATGATGTGGTCAAAGTTTTTCATTATCTTTGCAACCATGGATACTCAGCAAATAATATTGGTATTTTAGGTGATTCTGCAGGTGGAGGTCTTGCATTATCAATGTTACTAAAGCTCAAGGAAATGAATGCTAAATTACCAGCAGCTATTGGCTTGTTATCTCCATGGGCTGACTTGAGTTTTTCTGGAGAAACTTTTAATACTTTGTCTGGAATAGATCCCATCTTAAGTCAAGAACAGTTATCCGCATTCGCAAACATGTATGTCCAAAAAGAAGAAGTAAAAAACCCCTTCATTTCTTCTGTTTATGGAGATTATAAAGATTTTCCACCAATGATGATCATTGCCGGTAGTCATGAAATATTATTAAGTGATTCAACTCGCATTGCACAAAAAGCAATGAATCAAAAAGTAGAAGTGAGTTTAGACATTTATAATGGTCTTTGGCATGTTTTTTGCGCAGATCCTACCTTACCTGAAAGTAAAAATGCTATAAAAAAACTTTCTTCATTCTTTAACAAGAACTT
This sequence comes from Bacillus sp. FSL W8-0102, assembly GCF_038007225.1. Lineage (NCBI taxonomy): Bacteria > Bacillati > Bacillota > Bacilli > Caryophanales > Bacillaceae > Bacillus > Bacillus sp. FSL W8-0102. Next base: position 1,754,448 of record NZ_JBBOWT010000001.1, on the reverse strand, counting down.
GTTCTAATTATGTTGTTTCACTAAAGAGATGTCGAATGTTAAAAATGACTATTTTTCAAATGATCGCTCTTTAAATTTCGAGAAAAATTGATTTTTTTAGAATGGCTAGATTACCTAAGGAAACAATGTACAAAATTATGATTTCCTATTTAGACTTTAAATCAAATAAATAGGACACTAAACAACGCTTTTGCGTGATTCAGTGTCCTCGGTTTTTACGACAGAGTTGCTTCGTTTCGTCAATCCCTGTTATTTTTCCATCGAACGTTTCGTTTTTATCATCCTCATTATTAGAAGGAAAGCAAAAATGACGACACATAACAAAATGTCTATTAAGATTTTTGCTTCCATGTTGTGATGCTTCATAACAAAATACCAGCTTGGCGAAAAACAAAAAAGGAAGTACGTTAGTAAATCATGAAAGAATAAAGAAATAAGTGTTATTAAAGCTCCGACTAAAAAACTGGCACCAAAAGAAATTCCCAATAATTTCATTTCCCTCATCAACCACCATTATTAAACTATAATTCCATTTTATAGGAATTCCGGAGATATTTAAACCTCTTTATTTGTTTTTCTCTCAAATTAAAACGGAAGTATTTCCATCAGCCAATGCATTGTCTATTTCCCCTATCCGCTTGTAGGTGCCGGAATCATTTTTGATTGTAGAACATCCTTAACGATATACGTTGCAATTGTTCACTTCCCAAATATTTACCATCCCCTCTACCATGGTGGACAAAGCAGAAAAAATCCAAACATTTTTTTAAGCACCAGGAACAAATGCCTAAGTCACTTCATACTATATTCAAAAACGGAGTGGATCTTTATGGTGAAATGGATCGACGTATCCGTATCTCAGCATAGATTAAAACTATTTGACGGAAACAGACTTATAAAAACTTACCCCATAGCAGTTGGAAAAATATTGACACAAACCCCTTATGGGACGTTTACGATTATCAATAAACAACGCCATCCCGGTGGACCATTCGGAGTGTTTTGGATGGGGTTGTCAAAGCCTCATTACGGCATACACGGAACCAATAACCCATCTTCCATCGGTAAGAATGTCTCACATGGATGTATTCGAATGTTTAATCATGATGTTCTAGAATTATCTTCTAAATTGCCAGTTGGAACGAAGGTTGTGATTCATAAATGACTCTGTTCATTTCTCCCTCTTCGCCAAATATTCTTGTAAATAAGAATCCAGTGGTTGATTGCTGTTCCATTCAAATCGATAACAAAGAGTATGACGTGATCATCTATGATATAGCAGTATACATAGCAAACTGAAAAAGGCAAAAAAATTTTGCTCTAAACCACATTTTCGTTCGGTACAACATCTTGGGTTAAAGGCATAAAAAAAGCATTTGTGAAGTGCTCCTACCATCATTGGTTGGTTCAGATCGCCATTAGACAGGAGTCTTCACAAACGCCTTCTCATATGATCAAAGTTGAATAAAAGAGGTATTCGATAGCCTAGAAAATGAGGGAAAATGGCGGATAAACACCACCAAATCGTGTTAATCATAATCCCGCTACATTACCCGTTTAAACATTTTTTCCAGTTCATATGCCGAAAAATGAATAATAACGGGTCGGCCATGAGGGCAAGTGAACGGGTCGGAAGCTTTCCGTAAATCGTCCAAAAGCGCCTGAATTTCATCTTGGCGCAAATGGTGATTCGCTTTAATGGATCGTTTGCAGCTCATCATAATCGCTGCTTCTTCCCTCAGTTTTTTAATATCAACCGTTTTCATCGTAATCAGTTGTTGAAGGATGTCTTCAATAATCTCTTGTTCTTCTCCTTTTGGAAACCATTGAGGGTGAGCGCGTACGATAAAAGAGTGAATACCGAACGGCTCCAGAAATACTCCCACTTTTTCCAATTCATCTTTATACTCTAAAATTTTCACATATTCGTCAGCCGAAAATTCCAATGTCAACGGCACTAACATTTCTTGCAGTTCATTTTCCACTTGCCCCACTTTTTCACGGAAAAATTCATATTTGATCCGTTCTTGAGCAGCATGTTGGTCAATAATGTAAAGTCCTAGTTCGTTTTGGGCTAGTATATAAGTTCCATGCATTTGACCGATGGGATATAATGGCGGAATGCGGCTCTGACGTTGACTGCTCTCCGTTGTTTCCAATGAAGAGTCGTCAACGGCCTCCACAACCGTTTCGGATTCTTGTACATCATATTCTCGCACAAAATTCGGAGAGCTCTTTAACTCTGACTGCTCTTGTTCCAACATGTCTTCAGGCAAATGACGTTCTTCTTCTTGATGTTTCTCATAAGTGTTGGTAAGCTCAGGCGGACGATGAATTGGAACGGCTGTATGGATAATGGGCTCCGTTTGTTTCGGCAGGTGGTCAAGTTCAAAACTTTGCTGGACAGTTTTTTCCTTTTTCCATTTAGGAGCAGCATTTTCCAACGGAATCAATCGCTTTGACCGAAACGCTTCTTGAATGGTTTTCATCATCAGCTCATTCAATTCTTGTTCCTTGCTTAAACGAACCTCCAATTTGGATGGATGCACATTGACATCTACCAGTAGAGGGTCCATTTGGATCATCACTAACGCAATAGGATATCTTCCAATCGGAAGCAACGTGTGATAGCCTTCCTGAATGGCTTTCACTAAAGGATAATTTTTGACATATCGGCCATTGATAATAGTCGAAATATAGTTGCGGGAGGCACGCGTTAACTCCGGAAGGGAGATCCATCCCTCGATTTCAAAATCGATGCTCCTGGCAGAAATCGGGATCATTTTTTTAGCCGTGTTTAGTCCATAGATAGCAGCGAGAACTTGCCGAGCATCCCCATTTCCGTTTGTTTCAAGCAAAACTCGGCCATTATGTCGCAGCTGAATGGAAACGTCTGGATGAGCAAGCGCCAGACGATTGACCGTATCGGTAATGTTTCCGAGTTCCGTATGAATCGTTTTCATATATTTCAGCCTTGCGGGTGTATTATAAAAAAGATTGGAAACGATCACTTCCGTCCCTTTACGAGCGGATGTTTTTTCCTTCCGAACGACTTTGCCTCCTTCTAAGACAGCTCTGGTAGCGGCCCCCTCCCCTGTTCCTGTCGTGATTTCTAAATAAGATACCGAAGCAATGCTTGGGAGCGCCTCGCCGCGAAAACCGAGTGTACGGATGCGAAATAAGTCGTTTTCATCCTTGATCTTGCTTGTGGCATGTCGTTCAAACGCTGTCAACACATCTTCTTCTTCGATTCCGTCCCCATTATCCACTACCCGAATGGATTGGAGACCAGCTTCCTCGACATCGATTTCGATCACCGTGCTATGGGCATCTATGGCATTTTCCACCAATTCTTTAACAACCGATGCAGGGCGTTCCACGACTTCTCCCGCCGCAATTTTATTGGACAACATGTCGTCGAGTTGAATAATTTTTCCCATAAAAGCCCTCTCCTTTCCTCGATCCTCTAAACGCACGGCTTAACGGAGATTCATTTCATCATGTTATTGATTTAGTATTTTTTGCAATTCATATAACTTGTTTAATGCTTCTAACGGAGTCGTTTCTAATAAGTTGAGAGCTTTTAACGCTCGGGCTGCTTCTTTTTCCCGCGGGGTGACGGTTGCTTTCGGTTCTGTCTTTTGCTCCTCATCAAAGAAAGACAGCTGCTCCACTTCCTGTTTCACTGACCGCTTGGAATCTTTCTTTTCACTTTCATCGGTTTTTTCCTTATTAGAAGGAGAAGCACCTGTAGATTCGAGATCCGTCAAAATTTCCTTCGCTCTTTTAATCAACGTTTGAGGGAGGTTCGCTAATTCCGCCACGTGAATACCGTAACTTTTATCTGCAGCTCCTTCTTTTACCTTATGAAGGAAAACTAATTTTCCGTTTTGCTCGACGGCACTTACATGAACATTTTTCAATTGATCCAGTTCTTTCTCCAAAACCGTTAATTCATGATAGTGGGTCGAGAATAAAGTCTTAGCCCCAATATGATCATGGATATATTCAATGATAGCCTGTGCCAAGGCCATTCCATCATATGTAGAGGTTCCTCTGCCGATTTCATCGAAAAGAATTAAAGAATTTTGCGTCGCATGGACGATGGCATTTCTTGCTTCGAGCATTTCCACCATAAACGTACTTTGTCCTGAAATCAAATCATCACTCGCGCCAATTCTCGTGAACACTTGATCGAAAATAGGCAGAACCGCTTCTTCGGCCGGTACAAAACAACCAATTTGGGCTAAAATAGCCGTTAAGGCAATTTGTCTCATATACGTGCTTTTTCCTGACATGTTCGGTCCGGTGATGAGTAGCATTTCCCGACCTTTGTCCATCAAACAATCATTGGCCACATACATTTGTGAATCCATGACTTTCTCTACAACCGGGTGGCGTCCCCCTTTAATCCGTAATGTTCGCCCATCGTTAAAACGCGGTTTTATGTAGTGTTGTTTTTCGCTGACAGTGGCAAAACATTGCAAGCAATCCAGCTCGCTGACAGTTTTGGCCAAAGCCTGCAGTCTAGGAATAAAAGACTTAACATATTCCCGAATAGATAAAAAGATTTCGTATTCCAAATCCACGCTTTTTTCTTCCGCCTGTAAAATTAAAGCTTCCTTTTCTTTCAATTCCGGTGTGATAAAACGTTCTGCATTCGCCAACGTTTGTTTACGTTCATAACGTCCCTCTTCCAGCAAATGAAGATTGGCTTTTGTCACTTCAATATAATATCCAAACACGCGGTTATAACCGACTTTCAACGATTTAATTCCAGTCCGCTCTCTTTCTTCTTTTTCCAATTGAGCGATCCATTTTTTCCCGTTTTGACTAGCGTCTCGGTAGCGATCCAATTCGGCGTGGTAACCGTCCTTGATAATTCCGCCTTCTTTCACGGACAATGGCGGATTCTCGACAATCGCCCGTTCGAGCAGATCGGTTAATTCTTCACACGGGTCTAATTTGGACGCTATTGTTTGAATATCGTCATTGTCCATTTGACCTAATAGATCTTTCAAAGAAGGTATTTGCTGTAGTGATTTTTTCAGCTGGATTAAATCCCGGGCATTAACATTTCCAAACGCCACTCTGCCGGCGAGCCTTTCAAGATCGTAAACTTCTTTTAATCGCTCTCTTAGCTCTTGGCGTTCAAAATAACGATTCAGCAGCAACTCGACAAGAGCAAGCCGCTTTTCAATCTTGCTCTTTTGAATGAGCGGACGGTCAATCCACTGTTTTAATAGTCTCGCTCCCATGGCCGTCATGGTTTCATCCAAGAGCCATAGAAGAGAGCCTTTTTTCCCTTTCGATCGAATCGTTTCCGTCAACTCCAGGTTTCTTTTGGAAAAGTAATCTATTTTCATATAATTATGGACGTGATAGGTTTCGACTGTTTGCAAATGGTCCAAGCTTCTTTTTTGCGTGCGATACAAATAATTAAAAAGTCTGGCAGAAGTCGAACGTAGCCGTGAATCCTCAAGCCTTTCCAAAAGATGTTGATATTCCGATTTGACTTCCTGATCTTCTTCATAAGAAATCGTCAACGACAACCGCTCTTTTATTGTTTTTTGCAAGCTGTTATCAAAAGAAGGGTCGATAACAATTTCTTTTGTTCCAAGCGTGGACAGTTCATTTACCACATCTTCAAAAGCTGTCAGCAGTGTTACACGATTTTCTCCGGTGGATAAATCCGTATAGGCTAGTCCGAACGTCTCATCTTCCATTCCGGAAACCGATGCAATATAATTATTTTCTTTTTCCAGCAGTCCTTTCCCTTCCATCATCGTTCCGGGAGTAATCAGCTGGATCACTTCGCGTTTAACTACCCCTTTTGCTTGTTTGGGATCTTCTGTTTGTTCACATATCGCAACTTTATAGCCTTTTTCAATCAGCTGCTGTATATAGCTATCGGCAGAGTGATAAGGGACGCCGCACATCGGAATCCTTTCATCGCCACCGCCGTCCCTGCTGGTCAAAGTAATTTCCAATTCTTTCGAAGCCTTAATCGCGTCATCAAAAAACATTTCATAAAAATCGCCTAACCGAAAAAATAAAAAGGCATCTTGATATTCAGCCTTAATTTTTAAATATTGTTGAATCATTGGAGTATATTGCGGCATTTGTTTCTCCAATCCTTTCCCGAAGCCTATTTCTAACAAAGTATAATTATATCATAAAAGAATCATATAATAAAAAACAGCCTGATTCCTTCCATGGAATAGGCTGCTGATTCTTCGAAAATTGGCATTCAGATTTCTTATTCTTCTTCATCGTCGACGATGAAATCGGGATCGAGTTCTTCAAAGTCTTCATCGGATAGCTCGGAATCCCAATCATCATCTTCTACGCCATCTGGATCGATCATGACGGAGACTTTTGTCTCGCCAATGACTTCTGCTAAAAACTCTCGTTCGATATGAACGACCATCTTATTGCCATTCGAAGAAATGACAGCTTCATTACAATTCGGCTGTTGTAGCACACGTGCCACTACTTCTTTATCATCACAATCGGGGTCGCGATACTTTAATTTCACAACATCCACATACTCCACTTTTTCTGTAATAACGGAAGTTTTTGTGTTGTCATGATGAGAGTACCATAGGTTTATATCATAAGTCCCTCTAATTTCGACCGTCTTGCCGCTCTTCTTTGCTTTATATTCGTGATTAATAATCCAGCAGCCTAGAATACTTGAAGGATGATGCGGCGGAGTGATCGTATGATGGGACTGGGTAAATTTGCGCCCCTTAGCTACAACTGCCTTTGTTATAATTTCTCTAAATTCTGGCATTTGAGCGAACCCTCCTCATGTAATTTCACTTTATCCTATGCGGAGGGATAAACGGGTGTGCTAAAGCCTCGTGTTTTTTTCCAACAGTGCGGATTCCATGTGAAATAGAATGTTATTCTCCTTCTAATAGAGTAAGAAAGAATCTATTTTTCATTTTTTCCTTCTCCATTCCGTTCAAATGATATTGAATGTAAATACAAAAAGGGGTTTTCCCAATAGTCGGTATAATGATCCAAGGGCACTTTTTTTCATATAAAGCTTTATATCGGGCATTGATGATGATCGCGAAAATTCACTCACTCCAGAAATCGAGTAGGAGGGAGCGATTAACTCCCGTCCTCTCACACCACCGTACGTACGGTTCCGTATACGGCGGTTCAATTAAGATAATTGACGCAAGTCTTTATAACTTCCGTGAATAGCTGTTCTCTTTATGCCAGTGGTCACTCCACCCTCCAAGAGGTCTCCCACGGGATTCACCGCTTCCTCCCTCAAGTGAGGTACTACGTTTTCTGTGTTCATCATGACTCACTGAATACCAAGGGCTATTCTCTCTTAATTGTTCGGTCCTTCTTAGTTGTTCTAGACCAACTAATACTATGACCTCTGCTGACTTCTGACGGTTCAGCTACTTATCACTAAGTAGGTTATGAAGAGTACTTCACATATCCGCCAGACCTCCCCGGGTAAGTACATGCACTTTCACACCATCTATCCGCCTCATTTACTCGATATGACCTTCGACAGAAAGAGCTTTGTTTTGTTATGCAAACTCACTCAATCATACCTAGCCTTATATGAGGTTCGTGTTCCTCGGACCGGTGTTTTGCCTCCAGCTTCCTTCAGATTCCGCGTCACCACGGACACCCTTGCTCTTGGCTAACCTCTACTTCTGTCTTCGGGGTTCGGGACTTACACCCTATAGTTCATGTACATGCCGGGCGCACATAGAGAAACCCGACGAGAAAAATGATTTGATCGTCGGGTTTTCTTGCTTAAAAGGGGCTCCTTGGTCAATCCCTTTCGGAGATTAATGATGGTTCCCCGATAGCTTGTTTCTAACTTGAGCTCCGGTTTCTCCTGTCAGTAGGTTTCCGCCTGTAGAAGTAATCACTTCATCTGTCACGGTATTGGATATCGTGTTGGCTACGATCTGCAACAAATCGTTTACATCCACTTGGGATTCTTTAAACTGTTGAACAACGGGAATATCGTCTAATTCTCTCTCAAGCTGTTCGATTTTTTCTTCCGTTTTTTTCAGCGCTTCTGTTTTTCCATAATGTTGAAAATTGACAGCCTGTTTTTGCAAACTTTTAATGTTTGCTATTAATTGTCGAACTTTTTCATTTTCATGAATTTTTGCTTCCGCTTTTTTGAAAAAATCGACTTCTTCCGATTCCGCAATCATTTTCGCCAACTCTTTGGCGCGTTCGACAATGTCGTCTTTTGAGTATTTGGCCACCCTATTTCACCTCGACAGCTTCTCGTTCTACCACCATTTCTCCATTTAATGTCCATGTTTTGGCTTCCGTGATTTTTACTTTGACAATTTGGCCAATGGCGGATTTTGGTCCTTTGAAATTGACCAATTTATTTCTCCGAGTATAACCGGCCAAAACGTCAGGGTTGTTTTTGCTTTCCCCTTCCACCAGCACTTCTACAATTTTTCCTTCATATTTTTTCATCGCTTTGGCGGAAAGTTCATTCACAAGTTCATTTAATCGCTGCAAGCGTTCTTTCTTTACTTCCATCGGGACATTGTCTTTCATCTTAGCTGCCGGGGTTCCTTCCCGAGGTGAGTAAATAAAAGTGTAAGCAGACTCAAATCCTACTTCTCGGACAAGGGACAACGTTTCTTCAAACTGCTCTTCTGTTTCGTTCGGAAAACCGACAATAATATCTGTTGTCAACGCCACATCCGGGATCGCTTTTTTGATTTTGCGGACAAGTTCCAAATATTGTTCACGGGTATATTTTCTAGCCATTATCTTTAAGATTTCGCTGGATCCGGATTGAACTGGCAAATGGATATGTTCCATTAAGTTTCCTTTTTTCGCGAGCACTTCAATTAAATGGTCGTCAAAGTCGCGCGGATGGCTAGTGGTAAAGCGAATTCGTGGAATATCAATTTTGCGCAAATCATCCATTAAATCGCCAAGTCCATATTCCATATCGGTAAAATCTTTTCCGTAGGCATTTACATTTTGACCGAGCAACGTGATTTCTTTGTATCCTTGTGCCGCCAGTTGGCGTACTTCTTGAATGATATCTTCCGGACGACGGCTGCGTTCTTTTCCGCGCGTATAAGGAACAATACAATAAGTACAGAATTTATCGCATCCGTACATAATGTTTACCCATGCTTTAATTTTTCCTTGACGAACTTTCGGAAGATTTTCAACGACATCTCCTTCTTTCGACCACACTTCGACAACCATTTCTTTTGCCATATAGGCTTCATTCAAAATATGAGGGAGACGGTGAATATTATGAGTTCCAAATACCATATCCACATACTGGTATTGCTTAAGCAATTTATTGACTACCGATTCTTCCTGGGACATGCAACCGCATACTCCCAATAGCAGGTCAGGCTTTTCCATTTTCAACGGTTTTAAATGGCCAATTTCTCCAAATACTTTGTTTTCCGCATTTTCGCGGATGGCGCAAGTATTTAAAAGAATCACATTGGCATCTTCCGGTTGATCTGTCGGTTCATAGCCCAATTGCATTAAAATACCTGCCATTACTTCCGTATCATGCTCGTTCATTTGGCAGCCGTAAGTACGAATATAGAATTTCCGGCCTTTTCCCATTCCTAAAAATTCTTCCGGTATGCTGAAATCTTCGTGGTATTTGACTGCTTCTTTTCCTCGGCGTTTGGCATCTTTCATGGAAGGCGGCATAAAGACCCGCTGAAAATATTTGCTGTAATCCTTTTCGGATTTTTTGTCCGAAGGATCAACCGTTTTCACTTGTTGACTTTGCAAACGTTGTTCTTCGTTCATGAAAATCCTCCATTCAGTTTTTAAGTTCCCTATTTTTTCATTATATAGGCTCTTTGTCATGCAGTTCAACTAAATCTACACATTCTCTTAGTATAAGGGGTTTTAGCCAATTAAACAATAGTAAACGCCTAAAGAGACAGAAGACACAAAAACAGCACTCCTCCCTTTTAGGAAGAAGTGCTGTTTTGTCTCATTCTCTTACATAAATTCTTCTACCAACTCATTGAAAAGTTCATCTGATAAACGCAGATCTTGTTGAATTAAAGGTTGTTCTGCGTATCCATGAATTTGTTCTTGATAAGAAGGCTGTTCAGTATTTTGATAAATCAATCCCGTCACTAACCCGTTATGCTCCATTAACGTATTCATAGCCAAGGCGCGATTGGATGGATCATAATTTTCAACATCGCTTAATTTGAATAAATTTTCCTTAAACCAATCATACGTATTGATTTTATTGTACGTCACGCATGGGCTAAAGACGTTGATAAAGGCGAAACCTTTATGCTTTATGCCCGCTTCGATTAAAGCAGTCAATTCCTTAATATCGGAAGAAAATCCTTGAGCCACAAATGTCGCGCCTGATGTTAACGCGAGTTCCATCGGAGATAAAGCTGGTTCAATCGATCCATCCGGTGTTGATTTTGTGACAAAGCCGGCTGATGAACGCGGAGATGTCTGTCCTTTCGTCAAACCGTAAATTTGGTTGTCCATCACGATATACGTAATGTCAATGTTGCGGCGAATCGCGTGGATCGTATGAGCCAATCCAATCGCAAACCCGTCGCCATCACCACCTGCAGCAATAACCGTTAGGTCTTTATTCGCCATTTTCACGCCTTGTGCAATTGGCAACGCCCTACCGTGAGTACCGTGTAGTCCGTAAGAATGAATATAACCGGATATCCGTCCAGAACAACCAATACCTGAAATGACTGCCAGCTGATCAGGCTCCAAACCAACATTCGCAGCTGCACGCTGAATAGCGGCTTGAACTGAGAAGTCTCCGCATCCCGGGCACCAGTTAGGTTTCACATCATTCCGAAAATCTTTAAATGTGGCCATTTCACACAACTCCCTTGTACTGTTTAAATTTCCTGTGGTTGAAATAATTGTTTGCACTCTGTATAAACTTCGCTTGGTAAGAACGGATTTCCATCGTACTTTAAGACATTGACAATCTTTTCCCCGTAGCCCACATTCATTTTAATGATTTTTGCCAACTGGCCTGTAGCGTTGTGCTCTACGACCGCTACTTTTTTCGCTGACTTGATCAACGGCAATAGTTCTTCGCTTGGGAACGGATGAATAAGTCTTATATGAGCATGATTCACTTTCAATCCTTCTTTTTCTAAGCGTCCTATTGCTTCTTCAATGGCTCCGCGTGTCGAGTTGAAGCCAATTAGCAATAAATCCGATTCTTCATGAGGGCAATTTTTGTAAACAGGCGTATTAAAATGGACATGCTGGATTTTCCGCATGCGTTTATCCATTTGCTGTTTGCGATTCAATGGCTTTTCTGAAGGCTTTCCTGTTTCGTCATGTTCCACTCCCGTTACATGGTGGATGCCGTTTTTCATTCCTGGTATCACTCTTGGTGAAATGCCATCTTCCGTTACTTCATAGCGTTTAAAATACCCTTTTTGAGGAAGTTCCGGCAACTCTTCTTGCAGAGGAATCAATTTTCCGCGGCGAATTTCCACTTTTGAATAATCGAGCGGTTCTACTGTCTGTTTTCCTAACGACAATTGCAGATCAGAAAGCACAATAACAGGACATTGATATTCTTCCGCAAGGTTGAAAGCTTCAGCCGTGTCATAGAACGCTTCTTCCACCGTGCTAGGAGCGATGACGATTTTAGGTATTTCACCGTGGTTTCCATACAGCATCGCCAATAGATCCGATTGTTCTTGTTTCGTCGGCAAGCCTGTGGAAGGACCTCCACGCTGAGTATCAATGATCACGATCGGCGTTTCTGTCATGCCCGCTAACCCGATCGATTCCATCATTAATGAAAGACCGGGCCCTGCCGAAGCAGTCAATGCTCGGATTCCGCCGTAGCCGGCCCCTATGGCCATTGTTGCCGCAGCAATTTCGTCCTCCGTTTGGATCACGGTTCCGCCAACAAGCGGCAATTTTTTAATTAAATACTCCATAATTTCAGAAGCAGGAGTGATTGGGTAAGCCGCCATAAATCGTGCTCCCCCTGCAAGCGCTCCGAGCGCAATTGCATCGTTTCCAATCATAAACATCCGTTTTTTTCCATCAGCCGGGGCAAGTTCAAGATGGCTGATCTGCCCTTCTGTCTCAGACAGCATAAATTGATACCCTTGCCGTATGGCTTCCATGTTTTTCTGTACGACGGCTTCTCCCTTTTTGCCGAAAATTTCTTTCACTACTTCGCGAAATACTTCAACGTCAATATTTAAAATGGCGCAAGTCGCTCCAACCGCCACCATGTTTTTCATAAGAGAAGTTCCAAGATTTGTTGCCAACTCCGTAAACGGAACAGAATAAAGAACCGCTTTTGTATCTTCCGGTTTCTTCGGTTCAAACTTAGAATCGGCGATGATCACGCCATGATCGTTCAGTTCTTTATAGTTGACATCGATTGTTTCTTGGTCAAAAGCCACTAAAACATCCAAATCATCGGCGACAGAATTGACTTTTGTCGAACTAACCCGTATTTTATTATTCGTGTGTCCACCTTTAATTCGTGAAGAAAAGTGACGATATCCATAGAGATAATAACCTAGCCGATTTAAAGCGATGGAGAAAATTTCCCCAGTACTCTCAATTCCTTCACCTTGCTGCCCTCCAACTTTCCATGAAAGCTGCTCTATCATAAAATTACACCCCTTTATACGTTCACAATAAATTGCATTTACTTCTTACTAGTTTATCATTTTTTCAGTTCATTTCCTATTAATCCTGTTTCGTATAGAAAAAAATTAAAAGAAACCCTCCTTTTTCTGAACTACTCTCTTCTTTCATCAACACTCGTCACTGGGGAAAACGGCTGACAAAATTGTCAAACAAAAAATTTTTCACTTGTCGTGCAGAATAGTATTTTAACAGAGACTCTATAAGAATTTCGTAGTCTTTGTACCGAGACAAACGAGGAATCGTTTTTTCTGTTCCGTCAAAATCCGAGCCAAACCCTAAATGATGTTCCCCACCTAATGAACAGATATGATCAATGTGGCGAATGACATCGGAAATTTGAGCTTGACCGTTTTCCTTTACAAATTCCGGGACAAATGTGATGCCAATCACTCCGTTTTTTTGGATTAAATCTTTGATTTGATCATCTTTTAAATTTCGAGGATGCTTGCAAATCCGGTAACAATTGGAATGGGACGCGATTGGATACTCAGCCAACTCGATCGTATCCCAAAATGCTTTTTCAGAAAGATGGGAAACATCTGTCCATATTTTTAGTTTATTTAATTCTTTGATCATCGACTGACCAAAATATGTTAAACCTCCCCCGCGCTTTTCCAAAGCGCCATCGGCTGCCGCATTCGCATAATTCCATGTTAGACCAACAGACCGTAATCCTAATCGATAAAGCGCGCGCAACTTCACCAAATTTTCTTCAATTGATTCGCATCCTTCCAGCGTTAAAACAGCTCCCATCTCGTTATCTTTCAAATTGTCAATATCATGTTTAGACCGTACCAGCTTTATATGAGGATTAGGCTTCAGAATTTTTTCATAAAATAAATCCACCATTTCGAGTGCTGTATCAAAACGATTATGCGACTTCACCCGGGGAGACAAAAAAATCGCAAAACATTGAATTTTGGCGCCCGTATCTACAAGCTGTTGATAGGTTATATGCAGATCGTCCCCATTTTGAAAATCTTTTGTTCCGTCATTCTGAAGTTGATACAATACATCACAATGAGCATCAAAAATCATTTTGAAAACCACCTTTTCGTAATGTCGCAAACATAAAATACCCCTTCAACGAACGGAACTATGTAGATGAGGATGATTTATTTCATTGTAAAATGATCGGGATAATATGTCAAAAAGATTTTTATTTTTGTAACATTCCGTTTCCAATGAATCTTTTAGAACCTTTTGGGTCTGGGTTTGCCTTTAAAAAAAGAAATAGCTGTTTTTCGATTTCTTCGAAAAACAGCTTGTAAGATTACCGTGGTTCGACTATTAACTTTATCGCCGTTCTTTCTTCTCCCTCAATTTGAATATCCGTAAACGCAGGGATGCAAATTAGATCAACACCGCTTGGGGCGACAAACCCGCGCGCAATGGCAACCGCTTTCACCGCTTGATTCAGAGCACCGGCCCCAATTGCTTGTATTTCTGCCGCGCCCCTCTCACGAAGAACACCGGCAAGTGCTCCAGCTACAGAATTCGGATTAGATTTTGCTGAAACTTTTAATATTTCCATTTCTTGTTCCCCCTTGTCATTTCCCAATACCGAATGTCCATTCGAGTGAACATGTTTGGTATAAATGATTCCACTGCTACTATATTCTGAAATTTCACTGAATATTCCGGCTTGGTCGCAAAAAAGGGGGAACGAACCTAGCGATTTATATAGTCTACCTGCTCATAGAATTATTCGGATAAAAAAGGAGAGTCCTCATTCACGAGAATACGGTCAATTTTTTTCGCCATCCCTGTTTTATCATGAATATCAATAATACAGGCGCTTAAAAGTTTGCGGCCGTTCTTAGGGACGTCAAAACGAACAGGAAGGCCGGTGAGAAATTTTTTGACAACAGCATCCCGATCCATTCCTAATATCGCATCGTAAGGGCCTGTCATGCCAACATCCGTTAAATAAGCGGTTCCATTTGGCAAAATACGGTTGTCTGCTGTTTGAATATGAGTATGAGTCCCAATGACTGCTGAAACTTTCCCATCGAGATACCAGCCCATCGCTTGCTTTTCACTCGTCGCTTCTGCATGAAAATCAACAAAGACGATCGGAGTCCGTTCTCTAGCTTTCTTAATAAGGGAATTCGCTGCCTGAAACGGGTCATCCAAAGCAGGCATAAACGTTCGGCCTTGAAGACTGATCACAGCCACTTCAAAACCATTGGCTTTTACAAATATCATTCCTTTTCCTGGTGTTCCGTTCGGAAAGTTGGCGGGACGGACCAATTGTTTAGCATCATCGATAAATTGAAAAATCTCTTTGTTATCCCAAGTATGGTTTCCAAGGGTGATCGCATGGGCCCCGAGGTTTAAAAAACCTCTGTATATTTTTTCGGTAATCCCCCTGCCGCCTGCTGCGTTTTCTCCGTTGATAATGATGACATCAGGACGGTATTTATCTTTTAATTTCGGCAGATATTCTGAAACCATATCTCTTCCTGGTGATCCGACGACGTCGCCGATAAAAAGTAGCTTCATATGTATTTCCTTTCTATTTTGTAATTTTGCTCAATGAAGAAAGATATAGCAGTTCTTAGGATAATGGTATAACTTAAAATCACTGGTATTGATTTTATTCAAGTAAATGCATTGAATTAAGCATTTTTTGTAAGGGCTGTCACTCTAAATAAAGCGGTGTGAAATCTCACACCGCTTTTACTTCGCATATTCTACAGCCCTTGTTTCACGAATGACTGTGATTTTAATATGACCAGGATAATCTAACTCTTCCTCAATCTGTTTGCGAATGTCTCTTGCCAGCCGATGCGCTTCTAAGTCATCGACTTGTTCAGGTTTCACCATGATTCGTATTTCGCGCCCCGCTTGAATGGCATATGATTTTTCCACGCCTTCGTGAGATTCGGAAATCTCTTCTAATTTTTCGAGACGGCGGATATAGTTTTCGAGCGTCTCGCTTCGAGCTCCCGGTCTGGCCGCAGATAACGCATCAGCCGCCGCCACTAATACGGAAATTACAGATGTCGGTTCCGTATCTCCGTGGTGGGAAGCAATGCTGTTGATCACTACTGGATGTTCTTTGTACTTGGTTGCAAGTTCTACTCCAATCTCAACATGGCTTCCTTCTACCTCATGGTCCACCGCTTTTCCGATATCATGAAGAAGTCCTGCGCGGCGGGCTAAAGTTTCATCTTCACCCAATTCCGCTGCCAACAGGCCGGCAAGATAGGCCACCTCTTTGGAATGATTCAGAACGTTTTGACCGTAGCTCGTCCGGAATTTTAAACGTCCCAAAATTTTAATTAAATCAGGGTGAAGTCCGTGAACCCCCACTTCAAAAGTCGTTTGTTCACCAACTTCGCGAATATATTCGTCCACTTCTCGTCTTGATTTTTCCACCATCTCTTCGATTCTTGCCGGATGGATTCTTCCATCCTGCACCAGCTTTTCAAGAGCGATTCGCGCAGTTTCACGGCGAATGGGGTCAAAACCAGACAAGATTACCGCTTCCGGTGTATCATCAATGATGAGGTCTATCCCCGTTAGTGTTTCAAGTGTCCGAATATTACGTCCTTCCCGTCCAATAATGCGTCCTTTCATTTCATCGTTTGGAAGGTTGACAACAGAAACGGTTGTTTCAGCCACATGCTCAGCGGCACACCGTTGAATGGCCAGCGACAGAATTTCTTTCGCCTTTTTGTCAGCCTCTTCTTTCACGCGAATTTCATGCTCTTTTATCATAAGAGCTGTCTCGTGGGACAATTCATTTTCAACGCGTTCCAAAATAATAGAACGGGCTTCTTCGCGAGTGAGACCCGAGATACGTTCCAGTTCGGCTTTCTGCGTTCGCACCATCTCGTCCACTTTGCTTTCCATCTCTTCAATATGTTGTTGTCTTTCAGCTAGAGAATCTTCCTTCTTTTCCAGCATCGACTCCCGATTATCCAAGAGTTCATCTTTGCGGTCAAGGTTCTCTTCTTTTTGCAATAAACGATTTTCTTGTTTCTGCAATTCGTTTCTTCGTTCACGAATTTCTCGTTCCGCTTCTGTACGAAGCTTATGAATTTCATCCTTTGCTTCCAGCAGGGATTCTTTTTTCACCGATTCCGCCTCGCGCTTTGCGTCTTCAATGATTTGATCCGCAATACTCTTTGCCCCTGCGATTTTATGCTCAGCAATGGATTTTCGAACAAAATAGCCAACAACTACACCGACGATTAGGCCAAGCAAAATGGAGATGATTATAATGGATGTCATTGTTTCACCTCCTCTTGCTATGAACTTGTATCATGCTTCTAACATGTCGGCTTGTACATTGTTTCCCTATCAATATACAGCGCGCTAGGCTTGCCAATTTTAGTGTGAAAAAATGTAAAATATACATATTAATTTTAAGGCTGGAAAAAATCATTGTCAAGCATTTGTCAAATACAGCGTTGGTTATAAACGAGAAAGGGAGCGACCCTGCAGGATGAAAATTCATGAAACTTTGTGTTGAATCGCATCCGATCGAGCAAAACCGTCCAAAGTGACAAGGAACGGATGTAATCCGCAACATACATTAAGCGAGCTCGTTTGCCAAACAAGCCTCTAATAAAATACCTAAGAATAAAACCATTTAGTGAATCGCTCGCTGTCTTGCGGTACAGCACCCCCAAAGCCAACCTGTGCTACAGCAAAGCACCCTCCAATCATCACCCATAAAAAAATACCCGTCCAAAACTTGTAAATTTCAAACTACCCGCTTTAAAAATGGATCAGCTAAAATAGGTCATGTCTCCAACTCCGCTGCTAAAAATGAGAATCCAATAAGATTAAAGGCCAAGAAATCAAGAGTAGTGCCCTTATAACAGAATCGATTCCGAACAAAACTTGTCTTAGAAGTTTGTCCAAATAGCCACATCGACTGTGCCTGTCAGCTGATAATGTGGTCTCACCCACAGGTTAGACTTTCAAAACTCCCGCAATGTTTTTTCCTAATTGAATGGATTCACTAAAGATGAGTGCCAGACAGTTGCGACAACTGAGCAAAACCAGCTCCATCAGAACAGCTCCACCTGAAAGTTTCCACTTTTTTGTCTTTCTGCAATAGTCCCTGCTCTTTTCAAATACAGAGTCAGTACCACCATAACCAGATGGAAGAAGGATTATTCTCCCCTATTGAAAAAAGCAAAGCGAACGCTTTGCTTTTTATGCCTCATCATCGAGCAAGCTGAAATTTTCTTGTTCCTCCTCGTGGTTTTCCGGCTCAGCAGGAGGGGTATCCAAACCGTAATGTTCCCGAATTTTATACATGATTTCATCGCGGATCTCTGGATTTTCTTTTAAAAACTGTTTGGCATTTTCACGTCCTTGCCCCAGTCTTTCTTCATTGTAGGAATACCACGAACCGCTTTTTTGGATAATGTCGAGCTCGGAGCCGAGGTCGATAATTTCCCCTTCTTTCGATATTCCTTCACCGTACATAATATCCACATCTGCGGTGCGGAAAGGCGGTGCCACTTTATTCTTCACTACTTTAATTCTCGTTTTATTGCCGACCATTTCATTTCCTTGTTTCAGCGTCTCTGCACGGCGGACTTCCAAACGAATCGATGAATAGAATTTCAGCGCCCGTCCGCCTGGCGTCGTTTCAGGATTTCCAAACATAACGCCTACTTTCTCGCGGATTTGATTGATAAAAATGGCAATCGTTTTGGACTTGTTAATGGCTCCGGACAGTTTGCGAAGCGCCTGGGACATCAATCTCGCTTGCAAACCGACGTGGGAATCACCCATTTCTCCTTCAATCTCCGCTTTCGGAACAAGAGCTGCCACTGAGTCGATCACGATAATATCAACGGCTCCACTACGAACCAATGCTTCAGCGATTTCTAACGCTTGTTCACCGGTATCCGGCTGTGAAAGCAAAAGTTCATCAATATCGACACCCAGTTTCTGCGCATAAACGGGATCCAGCGCGTGCTCAGCGTCGATAAAAGCCGCTTGGCCACCTTGTGCTTGCACTTCAGCAATTGCATGCAAAGCTACCGTCGTTTTCCCTGAACTTTCAGGACCATAAATTTCGATGATCCGACCTCGCGGATATCCACCTACCCCCAGCGCCGCATCCAAAGCAAGAGAACCGCTCGGAACAGTAGATACTTTTCGGTCCGTTTGTTCGCCCAATTTCATAATGGATCCTTTACCAAATTGCTTTTCTATTTGCTTTAACGCCATTTCTAACGCCGCTTGACGATCATTCACTCGCTATTTCCTCCTCAAATATCAATCTATTAAAAGCATATGTTTTTCCTCATTGATTTTGGATTTTATTCAACAGTATCTTCCGGAGCTGTTTTTTTGTTAAAGCCTACTAATAATATAAATGTTTCTGAAACGATTTACAAGCAAAAATCGAACATTTATTCGTCATTATAATTTTTCAAAATACCATGTTCAGCTAATCCTAATTTTTCCAGCTATTGCTGAAATTCAAATGCTCTTGTTCATAAATTGGATTGAAAGTAAAAAAAAAGAGGGGGGAAAATGTCCAAGAGAGGGATTAATGGTGGATGGTCACACGAAGAGAATTTGTCTGGATCATTTTCTACTGAATATTTTAAAACAAAGCAGAATGAAAAGCAAACAAAAGAAGAAAAAGAGAGCAATACGCCCCCTTTTCAAATTGTTTATATTTCAAGCTTTTCAGCCGAAATGCCGGTTGCTTTTTCGATAGCTTGATTGAGATCGGCAATTAAATCTTTCGGAGATTCCAGTCCAACAGAAAGACGAATCATTTCTTCACTGACACCTGCTAATTTCAACTCATCAGCTGATAGCTGTTGATGTGTAGTGGAGGCCGGATGGATTATTAACGATTTTGCATCGCCCACATTGGCGAGATGCGACCAAAGTTGAATGTGATCAATGAGCTTTTTCCCGCTTTCTCGACCGCCTTTAATGCCAAATACCACAATAGAGCCGAAGAAATTATTTAAGTATTTTTTGGCCAATTCATGGGAAGGATGATCGCTTAAGCTAGGATGAGACACCCATTCCACTGCTGGATGCTTCAGCAAATAGTCAACAATGACTTTCGTGTTATCGTGATGTCTGGGCAAACGAAGATGCAACGTTTCTAATCCTTGCAATAGCAAAAACGCACTATGCGGGCTTAAAGATGCCCCAAAATCACGCAATAGCTGTGCGCGGAGTTTTGTTGCAAACGCAGTTCCTCCTAAATCGGCATAACGCAAACCGTGATAAGTTGGGTCCGGTTCGATAAAATCAGGGAATTTTTCATTATTCCAATCAAAGTGGCCGCCGTCTACAGCAACTCCGCCAATAACTGTTCCATGACCGCCAATCCATTTTGTTGCCGAGTGAACGACAACATCGGCTCCCCATTTGATTGGATTGGAACCATATGGTGACGCAAACGTATTGTCTACAATCAACGGAATCCCATTTTCATGGGCAATGGCCGCAACTTTTTCAACATCCAACACATTTAGACTTGGATTTCCGATGATTTCTCCGAAAAGAGCTTTTGTTCGTGGAGTGATCGCTTTTCGAAAATTTTCAGGATCTTGAGCATCGACAAATTTTACATGAATCCCATATTTAGGAAAAGTAGCAGAAAACAAATTATAAGTACCGCCGTACAATTCAGACGCTGCGACAATTTCATCTCCTGCACTCGCAACATTTAAAACGGAGAGCGCGATAGCTGCCATGCCTGAAGAAAATGCTACTGCTGCAGTACCTCCTTCAAGCGCCGCCACTCTTTTTTCAAATACATCAACAGTTGGATTGGTAATCCGGGTATAAATATTCCCTTCTTTTTTTAGTCCAAATACAGCGCTCGCGTGTTCCGTATCCGGAAACACATAAGAAGTAGTTTCATAGATCGGTACTGCACGGGCTCCTGTCGCAGGATCAGGTATTTGCCCTGCATGCAATAATTTTGTGTCTTTTTCCCATTGCTCGTTTGCCATAATAAAACCTCCCGAAAAATTCGAAGATTGAAATTTCAGCGACTTATCTGAGAATAGATCCCATCCTGATGGATGAGGAACGGCAAAAGCCCTCTTCCAATAAGAAGAGGGCTTGAGTTCATCATTTCCCTTCTTATCTTCCAGATCATTTCCTGATCTGTAGGAATTAGCACCTTTTCAAGCATTGATTCTTGAAGGTTGCCGGGCTTCTTCGGGCCTATTCCCTCCGCCGCTCTTGATAAGAGTCAATTCTTATACTATATGGAATTGTGTGGCTCTTGTTTAAAGAATAGCGCAATAAAAAAGAAAAGTCAATCATTTTCAGCAAATTACTGACAAGTTCTCAGCAAAAAATGACAACCGTATTTAGCTGTACGGTTACGAATTTGATTCCGATCCCCTGCAAGCTTCAGCAATACGACCTTTGATTCTTTCCCTTTTTCAGAAATGCCGATCCAAACAGTTCCAGGAGGATTTTCTTCTAAAGAATCGGGTCCTGCTACTCCCGTAAAGCTGATTCCAATATCAGCGTTAAGCTTTTTCCGTACATTTTCAGCTAACTCTTTCGCACATTGCTCACTGACCGCTCCGAACGTATCAAGCGTCTTTTTTGAAACATCGACCAGATGCTCTTTCGCTTCGTTTGTATAACAAACAATCCCGCCTTTTAAAACGGCGCTTGCTCCCGCAACAGCGGTGATCATGCTTTGAAACAGTCCTCCGGTCAAACTTTCAGCGCAGGCAATCGTCTTATTTTGTTGTTTCAGCTTCTGTACTAATTCAGCTGCAATCGTAGTTTGTCCATAACCATAAAAGTATTCGCCAACACGGTTTAAAATCTCTTTTTCTACTTTGTCAATCATCTCATTAGCTGTCTCTTTTGAACGGTGCTTCGCCGTAAGTCGAATGGTCACTTCTCCGTCGCCGGCTAAAGGCGCAATGGTCGGGTTTGTTTGGTTCATAATCATATCTTCAATCTCTGTCTCCAACTGCGATTCTCCGATGCCAAAGAAACGCAATACGCGTGAAACAATGCTTTCTTGGCGATCCAAAACATTTAATATAGCCGGCCTTCCATATTTTTCGAACATCGGCTGCATTTCTTTTGGCGGCCCCGGCAAAAGCATATAAAATTTATTTTTTGATTTCACAAACATACCGGGAGCCATGCCGTTTTCATTCGGCAAAACAAGACAATCCTCTAGAACAAGAGCTTGTTTTTTGTTATTTTCCGTCATCTCACGGCCTATTTTAAGGAAATATTGACGAATTCCTTTAAACGCTTCGTCGTTCAAAACGAGTTTCTTGCCTAGATGCGCGGCAATGGTTTCTTTTGTTAAATCATCACGTGTCGGGCCAAGACCACCTGTAAAAATGATGAGATCTGCTCTTTCTTCTGCTTTTTGAATCGTTGAAAGAAGCCGATCGCTGTTATCCCCGACAACGGTTTGATAAAATACGTTGACGCCCATTTCAGCCAAATGACGAGAAAGAAATTGTGCATTCGTATTGACGATTTGGCCGAGTAGAAGTTCGGAACCAACCGAAATAATTTCAGCATTCATAAAATAGTCCTCCTCAATCATATAGAGATCCAAACAGAAAAAGGCCGCTCTTCAACAAGAACGAAAGTGCATAACCGTCTTTTTCGAGTTCTTGGATGAGCCAGCCTTTCTAGTTGTTTCATTTCATTTTACTTGGAGTTTTTAAATGCATGTGCATTTTTGGCGAAATAATCCCAGCCTGACCATAACGTGAAAAAGAGCGCTACCCAAAGGGCAAAATCCGCAAACGGAATCGAGAAATTTTCAAACAAAATATTATGAAGAAGCAACGCAGAAATCGCAATGATTTGCGTCCATGTTTTAATTTTTCCAAGCATATTGGCCGCAACTACTTCTCCTTCCCCAGCAAGTACAAGGCGAAGCCCTGTCACCGCAAACTCGCGGCTGATGATCAAAATGACGATCCAAGAAGGAGCATATCCCAATTCAACCAGTATAATAAACGCAGCCGAAACTAACAATTTGTCCGCAAGCGGATCAAGAAATTTTCCCAGGTTCGTGACCAAGTTGTACTTTCGTGCAAAATGTCCGTCAATCCAATCGGTGGTCGAGGCAAGGATAAATACAAGGGCCCCCACGAAGTGAGTCACAGGCATAGTTGTCCCTAGAATGGTGATGTTTCCCCAATTGAATGGAACAACAAGCAAAATAACGAAGATTGGAATTAAACATATACGTGATACAGTAATTTTGTTTGGTAAATTCACAAGAAGTACCCCCACTATTCCATCGAAAACAGTATCCTAAACAATTTTAATTAATTTATTGCGCCGATGTACGATTTTGAATGATGATGTCCTGGCGAACGACCTGATTTGCAGGGATTTTATATTGAACGGTTTGACCATTCACTTTAATCTCTGTCGCAGGTGCAAAACCGACCACAATTTTCGCTTGACTGTGGCCTTTCAAATCAAACGTTTGCGTTTGTCCTTTTCGAAGCAAATTAGAAAAATACGATTTTCCGCTTTCATCGGTCACTTGAATCCAGCTTTCACCCGTTGAAGCAATCGATATTTTGAAATCTTTCGCATTCGTCAATTGGTAAACCGTTTGTCGACCACTAGACTGAACAGCTTTCAACTCGGATTGCTCCTTTTTGTTCGCTTCTTTTTTGTCCGTTTTAGACGTTTTTTCTTCTTTCTTCGCTTCTTTTTTCGTTTCTTTCTTCTTGCTGACGGAATTTTCCTTAACAGGCTCTACATTTTTGGATTGCTCCACTTTGACCGTATGATCATTTCCGCTTTTTTCATTTCCGCCGCCTTTTGGAATCAATGCCCATACAAGAAAAATCGCTCCGATAATAAACACAGCTACAATAATCTTCGGCAAATAATCGAAAAACTTTCCCGAAGCCCCGCCGGAAACAGTCCTTCGCGAAGACGGTTCTATCCGCGTCACTCGCTGAGGAATTTCATCTTCATGAGAGTCCGGAATTTCATTTTTATATTCATTGAAAATTTCTTCAGCATCAAGCCCTACAGCCTCCGCGTACTGCTTAATAAAGGCTCGAACATAAAATTTTCCCGGCATCAGATCATATTTTCCTTCTTCAATGCCGGCCAAATATCTTTTTTGAATCTTGGTCATTTCCTGAACGTCATCAAGGGTAAGCCCCTTCGCTTCCCTTGCTTCTTTCAAGCGGTTTCCTAGTTCTGTCACCGTAAACACCTTCCAATTTTAAAAGTCAAATCCTTCGAACTCAGAATTCTGAAAAAGTTGATTTTTATACATCAAGTCGTATGTAATTTCTTCATTTGGATTATTGCGCAATTCGATGATATAGTCAAAATCATCAATGGAATATTCGCTGTTTTGGACAAAAATATCAGGATGCTCAATTACTTTTACGGCCGGGATCCGCATAATTTCTCTAATGAGCTGCCAATGTTTTTCATTTGCTTTCCTTACCGAAACGGCTCCGTCAATAATAAAAATATTTTGGTCGCTGTATTCTTCCCGAAACAATTGACTGCGGACAGTCTGCTTAATCAGCGTTGAAGAAACAAAAAGCCATCTTTTATTGGCGCAGACGCTTGCCGCTACAATGGATTCTGTTTTGCCTACACGCGGCATCCCGCGAATTCCAACCAGTTTATGGCCTTCTTGTTTAAATAATTCCGCCATAAAATCAACCAGTATTCCTAATTCATCTCGCACAAATCGAAAAGTCTTTTTGTCATCAGCGTCATGGGTGATATATCTTCCATGACGAACAGCCAAACGATCTCTTACTTTAGGCTTTCGAAGTTTTACAATTTTAATCGTGTCCATTGTTCGCAAAATGGATTCAAGGCGGACAATTTGTTCTTCCGTTTTAGCCAATAGAAGCATGCCCCGTTTTCCTTGATCAACCCCGTTGATTGTCACAATATTAATTGAGAGCATGCCGAGCAATGAAGAAATATCGCCTAAGAGCCCAGGACGGTTCTTTTGTATTTCGTATTCTAAATACCACTCTTGTTTTTCCATAAAACCCTCCAAGTGACAATCCGGGTGGTAATAAACATCTAGCTATTATGATAAATGATTTTCGCCATTTTTTAAAGAAAAAAAAAGAGAGGGATTTCCCTCTCTAATGAGTCCCGTTATTTTGCACAAGTTTTACCATGACATTAGCAATGGCATGTTGTTCTTCCGGGGAAGCGACAGACCAAAGATCGGCCAACACCCGTTGCTGCTCATTTTTCGGATCTACTTGGTTTGCAAGGTAGTTGCCGATTTGATAAGCAATATCGCTGATTGCTTGCTGATTCATTCCTTGATCTTTCGCTTGATTTAAACGGTCTCCTAGAAAATCTTTCCATTGTTCCCAGCTATCAAGTACAGACATTCATTGAACCTCCCTTTAGTGAGATACAAGTATAGTTTGTAACGTCTGCACAAAAATATACATTCTTAAACCGGGTTTATTCATCTATGTTCGTAAAAGACATTCGTTTTGAATTATGTGTACCAGCCACCGTTCACCGCCAATATTTGACCGGTTATGTAAGAAGATTGATCAGATAACAAAAACGCGATGGCTTCAGCCACTTCCTCCGGGGCGGAAAGCCTCCTCATTGGGATTTCCTCTTTTAAAATCGACAATTCCTCTTCCGACAGCTGTTCGGTCACCATTTTGGTTGCGACTGCTCCTGGCGCCACTGCATTAACGCGGATTCCACTCGCAGCCACTTCTTTGCTTAGCGCCTTTACAAAAGCGATTTGTGCACCTTTTACAGCTGAGTAGGCGACTTCATATGCGGCCCCCGTCTGTCCCCAAATGGAACTGACAAGTACAATTTGGCCTTTCCGTTTCGCAGACATTTTGGGCAATATCGATCGAATGAGCAGCAACGGACTTCGTACATGCACAGCAAGAAGTTCATCCACTTCGACAGTCGACATGTCTTGAAGCAGCCCATAATAGGAATTCCCGCTCGCATAAACGAGGGCATCAACGGAAAAAAGGCTTTCGACCAAAGTGGTGATTCCGTCATCCGTTCTTAAATCTGCTTGAATAGGGATGATTTCTAAACCATATGGTTTGAGATCATTCATCAAGTTTTGGATGGATTCACGGTTTTGATGATAATGAAGGTACAAATTCCATCCGTTTTGGGCCAATACTCGAGCAGCTGCTTGACCAATTCCCCCGCTCGCCCCGGTAATTAAAGCAAACTTTTTCATATTATAAACTTACTCCCTTATTTTTTAACTACAATTCCTTTATAAGTTTACATTTTCTATGTTTGCTGTTCAGCCAATTTGAAAAATTTCATCTCTTAGTAGTAAGACCAAAACACATGGACTCATGGATGAAAAACAAAATCAACTTTTCATCCGCAATAATTTTCCGTACGGATGAAAAGTTGTGATTCATTCAACACAAATTAGATACGTTAGGCGCTTTTTGTCTACTCCTGATATAAAATCGTACGTTATTTGGGTGTAACTTGAAAAGTGGTTAATCGATTAGGAGCAATCAATTCGGCTGCTACTTTTTTTATGTCATCAAATGTCAGTTGTTCAAGAGTTGGCACTACATCAAAAAGATTCATTTCATGAAAAGCGTACCGCGTAAACTGATTGGCAATAAATTCCGGAGAATTCAGCGATCTTAAAAACGCACCAATTTTTTTCTTTTTCGTTCTTTCAAGTGCATCTTCCGTTAAATAAGCGCCTGTTTTCGCGTCCAGTAAAACGGATTGGATGCGTTTAGCAAATTCATCCGGATTCATTGTATCACTGCCAATCATCGCAAAGCCAAATCCCTCTTCCTGCGTGAAATCGAAAAAGAATGAATCGTCAATCAAACCTTTTTCGTACAAGTCAAAATAATTTTGAGAGCTTTTTCCGAACAGCATCTCCAACAATACATTGATGGATAATTCATACCGCAGCATTTCAATTCCTTTAATATCGGTCTTTGCGCCTTTTATGCCCACATAGCACTTCGGCGTTTTTACATCCATAGGTAGAACCCTGAGCTTTTCTTTTACATCTTCCGGTTCTTTTTCAAAGTGACGCCTGATTTCCGGCTGGTTTTGATAGTTCTTTTTCGATTGATTTTCCCTTACTTGATTCATGATTTCTTCCGGATTGACCGGCCCCACAACGAAGAGCAGCATGTTACTCGGATGATAAAAAGTGTAGTAGCATTCGTACAATAGATCTTTTGTGATTTTATCAATGGATTGAATCGTACCCGCAATATCGATGCGAACCGGGTGATGATGATACATATTTTCAATTAAGCCGAAATAAACACGCCAATCGGGGTTGTCCTCATACATGGTAATTTCTTGACCGATGATCCCTTTTTCTTTTTCTACCGTTTTTTCGGTAAAATAAGGATCTTGAACAAAATTAATCAACGTTTCCAAATTTTGCTGCACGTTGGAGGTGCTGGAAAAAAGATAAGTGGTTCTTGTGAAAGTGGTAAAAGCGTTGGCAGACGCTCCTTGTTTGCTAAACTGCTGAAAGACATCGCCATCTTCCTTTTCAAACAATTTATGTTCAAGAAAATGGGCGATTCCATCCGGAACATGGGTGAATTGATCCTTACCGAGCGGAACAAATTCATTATCCACAGAACCGTATTTCGTTGTAAAAGTCGCATAAGTTTTGTGAAATCCTTGTTTTGGGAGAACATAAACGTCAAGTCCATTGCTCATTTTTTCATAGTACAATTCTTCTTGGAGCTGATCAAATTGAATTTTTTCCATCAATTAAGCCCCTCCTGTCCAGATAAAAAGTAAATGGTATCCATTTCAATTTTTTCGGCCACTTTGACAATTTCTGAATCAGATGCTTCCACAATTCCTTGAAGCCAGTCTTCCACTGTGACATTTTTCTTCGCCAGCACATTATGGTAAAGCATTTCAATTAAACCTCGCTGAGTATCAATGGTCTCCAGCAATTGATTATGAATGACCGCTTTCGTTTGTTCGATTTCCTTTTCGGAAAAGTCTCCGTTTTTCATCGCTTCAAGCTGTTCGTGGATGATGGCCACCGCTTTTTCATAATTTTTACTTTCGATGCCGGACATAACCATCATTAGCCCTTTATGGCTTTCAAGACGACTGGAAGCATAATAAGCTAAGCTTTCTTTTTCCCGAACGTTCAAAAACAGTTTTGAATGAGAAAATCCCCCGAATATTCCATTAAATACTTGCAGCGCAAAATAATCGGGATCGCCGAATGACACATGAGTTCGGTATCCAATATTTAATTTTCCTTGCTTTACATATTGCTGCTCTTTCACTACTTTTACTTCCGAACGCGAAGGAATCGAGCGTTTTTTCACTAATTTTGGCTGCCGATCCGACAGTAAGAACAATTGGTCGCAAGCACCTTCCACTTCCTCGAAATCCACATCACCAACGACATATAAATCCAGTTCGTCCTCTCGGAGCGCTCTCTCATAATATTGATACAGACTTTCTGAAGAAATGGAATCGACATCGTCCAAGCGCCCATATGGATGCAACGCATATGGTTCATTTTCACACATTTCCTCTATGAGACGTTGGCTAGCATAACGCATTTTGTCGTCAAACAACGATTGCAATCGCTGTTTTAAAATCCGTTTTTCACTCGTCACGGATGAT
The DNA here is from genome assembly GCF_038007225.1 of Bacillus sp. FSL W8-0102. Classification (NCBI taxonomy): domain Bacteria; kingdom Bacillati; phylum Bacillota; class Bacilli; order Caryophanales; family Bacillaceae; genus Bacillus; species Bacillus sp. FSL W8-0102. Next base: position 1,726,134 of record NZ_JBBOWT010000001.1, on the reverse strand, counting down.
TCATGAAATCGGCCGTTTTCTGCATTGGGTGCAAATAAAATAGAAGCTAAAAAATCAAGTCCTGTACGTAATAATGGCGTCTTCTCTTTTAAAAATTTTTCATTGGCGAGTTCAATGGAAAAACTCATAATGTGGTATTCGCCTTTTTTGCCAACATCCACAAAAAAATTAGCCCCATACAGCTCTTCCAAATAAGATTGGAGGGATGTGGTTGTCGGATATTTCTTGGAGCTGTTTTGCAGCACGTTAGGGAGAAGGGCTCTTAAAGTAACCGTCTCATTTTCAAGAGGTGCTTTCATCTTCCACACAATTGTATTCGTTTTGTATTGATCGGTTTTGACAAAATGAAGGGTATAGCCCTTTTTCTTTTTGACTATTTCATCCACCACTGTCATCTCTATTTCCTCCTTTTTTATCTCCATCTTCATCAAAGGCATTTTGTTTTTCATCGTTCTAAAACATCATTCAGGATGGCAGCGACATTTGCCCTTAAAGATTGTCAGCCTTTTCTGCTAAACCCACCATGCGGTAAAAACCCATTCGTCTCGCTTTATTTTATGAAAAGTCAATTCAACTATACATGTTATTAACGGTGATTAGCAAGTTTTTCCTCTTATTTAGTTTACATAATATTTTTATGATAACTATCTCGGCCTTTTTCCGAAAGTCCCTTCATTTACATTTTCTTAGAGAATGATTCACTATTACGGAATAAGCTTCAACGATCCATCCAACAGCGGAAAATATTCAGATGCTAGTTCAAAATGCAGCTTTGAGGTGTTTGGTGGAAAAATCGCATTTCAGTTGTAATGGTCACGCTTTTTTAAATATCGTGCTGAGCGCCATAAAACACAGGAGCAAAAGCGATCGAGCAGTCTAATTAATTTCATCAATGACTTCATTTGCCCAATACAAAAGTTCCTTAAAAATGAAAAAAGGCTGCGTTTGCAGCCTTTTTAAGAGGTTTGTTGTTCAGATGGTTTTGGTACTAGCACAGCCCGTGGCTTGCTGCCTTCATAAGGACCGACAACTCCTCTTGCTTCCATTTCATCAATTAATCTTGCCGCCCTCGTATATCCAATTCGAAATCTCCGCTGCAGCATAGAAACGGAAGCAGTTTGCATTTCCGCAACTAATTGAACAGCTTCATCGTACAATTCATCCTCTACTTCTGACGATGTTTCCGGCAAATCATCTGGAATCATATCTTCTTGATACTGCGCTTTTTGTTGCGATATGACAAAATTCACCACTTCTTCGACTTCTTCATCTGAAAGAAAAGCTCCTTGAACCCGTATCGGCTTAGAAGCACCTACAGGAAGAAAAAGCATATCTCCTCGTCCAAGCAATTTTTCAGCGCCACCCATGTCCAAAATGGTTCGCGAATCCGTTTGAGAGGAAACAGCAAAAGCAATTCGTGAAGGAATATTAGCTTTAATCACCCCGGTAATGACATCTACAGATGGTCTTTGAGTAGCGATAATTAAGTGAATTCCAGCCGCGCGTGCCATTTGGGCAAGTCGGGTGATCGAGTCTTCCACATCGCTTGAAGCCACCATCATTAAATCTGCCAGCTCGTCTACAATCACTACAATATAAGGAAGAAGCGGTTGTTTGTCCCCCGTTTCGCTATTATGCCGCCTTACGTGTTCATTGTAGCCTTCGATATTTCTCGTACCGCTGTGTGAAAACAGTTCATAGCGGCGTTCCATTTCACCTACCACTTTTTTTAGAGCTTGAGAAGCTTTTTTCGCGTTGGTCACCACAGGAGCCAGCAAGTGAGGGATTCCATTATAAACATTTAACTCTACCATTTTCGGATCAATCATCATTAATTTGACTTCATGCGGCTTAGCACGCATGAGAATACTTGTAATAATCCCATTAATGCACACGCTTTTACCGCTTCCGGTTGCCCCCGCAACCAGCAGATGGGGCATTTTATTAAGTTCCGCAAGCACTGCTTCACCGGTAATATCGCGTCCAAGTCCGATTAATAATTTGGAATCGGGACGATCGTTGTTTTTGCTTTCGAGCACTTCCCGCAAGCTAACCATCGCTACTTCTGAATTCGGTACTTCGATTCCGATCGCCGACTTTCCGGGGATTGGAGCTTCCATTCGAATATCCTTCGCCGCCAATGCCAATGCAAGATCGTCGCTTAAGCTGACAATTTTGCTAACCTTGACTCCAATATCTGGATGAACCTCATATTTGGTCACAGCTGGTCCTAAGTGTACTTGAGTGACTTTTGCTTTGACGCCGAAACTTTGAAACGTCCTTTCTAATTTAGCCGCATTTTCGTGAATTAAACGATATTCGTTGCTTTGGTCGGTCTTTTTAGGTCTCTTTAACAGAGATATAGGAGGCAGCTGATAATCTTCGTTTTCTACTTCACTAAAGTTCATTGGAGGACCAGAATAAACATCCGATTCTCCTTCTGTTTCCGGTCCTCCGTTGACGATCGAATGAGTTGGATCATCGTTTTCTTCGTTCGCCACTTTATCCGAAAAATCCGTAATGACTGGATGAGTCGGTTCGTTTTGGTTATGGTCTAAAATCACGACGCTGCCTTCATTTTCATCTTCAGTAGGCTTCGCTTTTTTCTCTTGATTTGATTGGTTCCGTCTTTCTCTACGTCCCGACTGCCAGTCTCTTATGTCTTGCAAAAAGGCCTGCCATTGTTCTTTTAAAAATCTCAAAATAGAGAAAAGCAATTTTCCGCAAATGTCGCCAATCGAAATGTTGGTCAAAAGCATAAAACCGATGATAAGAAGAACCAATGACAAGATTTTCGTTCCTAACGCTTCGAATAAAAAATACGAAACAGCTAAAAGCACCGCTCCAATCATCCCGCTGCCAAGATCTGCTGGAAACTCTTGACCTTTTTCTTTCAAATAAATATCCCAAGTATTAGAAATAATACTAGGATTGACAGATCCTCTGCTTTCAAAGGAAGCGATATGATCAAACAGCAGCAAGCTAGCTACGATAATATAAAATCCGAGGAGCCTCCGGTTGAAATAAGTGGGTCTTGTCCGTTTGATCATTAAAAATCCAGCATACACAATGACCATGAGGAATCCTAGTTTATACCATCTCCCCAGCAAAAATTGAAAAACATACACAAAATAGTTTCCAACGCCCAATGGAATAAGTCCAATAATACTGAATGCAATCAGCAAAAGGCCCGCAATTTCATATTTCAATGTCTCTTGAACTTTTTGAGACGACTTTCGTCTTGCTCTTCTTTTCTTTTTTGGCATGATACCATCACCTAGATTAAACAGAGTATGTCATTTTAAAAAAATCCCAATAAATCATTCTTTCGGATGATCGAGATCATTATGGATTATTTGTAAAAAACGAACAAAGAAAGCAGCCTTCAGTTCGGCTGCTAATTTTCACCTATCATTATAGCATATTTGTTCGCATTTACCTAATATTGTTTTGGTGGAGAGTCAGTCAAGACTTTGTGGGAATTTTTTTGGTTCGCTGAAAATAGATGTAAGTCATAGGTTAGCGAACCATTTTTTTGAATTTCATCCGTAAGCGCTTTCGGACTCTCATCCCTTGCCATGACAGACGAATATGTATACCTTTTTTTACCATCCCTTGAATTCAGACAGGGCATGATAGATCGGAGTCCCGGACGATTGCTGTAAATATGGCACGTTATTCCGCGTGATCTCCGGCCAAAGACGGCGGACGCGTTGTTTCGCCTTGTTCACGATCGTCTGTTTGGTGGATGCCGTCGACACCGTTTCCTCCGCCGGATGCGACGATTCTTCTCCTAAACGATGTCCGAAAAGACGAATCCCATCCATCCGGGCAATCATTGCCTTGAAAAACGCCCTGAGTCCCTTGTCTGTCCAACTGCGGCGGTATTTCACCCGATACGCCAGCTGGCTCATCACGCTTTCAGCCCTCCCCATCGGATACATGCCCGTTGTGTCCACTCCTTGCTCCTTCAGCCATTCCCGGTAATCACGGATGCATCCCGGCATCGATTCGATCCGGTGGATCAAGGCAGCCAGCTGTTGTTCTTTCGCTTCGTCCCCCAGCGTGCCGAGGGCGCTGTTCAGTTCCACAAGCAGCTTCTCTTCATCCTGCTTCGCCAGCTTTTGCCGAATCGCCTGCCACCGTGGATGGCCCGAGAGGCATTGGCGCAACTCACGCGCCACGTGGAATCGATCCAATTGGAAGCAGACCCGTCCTTTGAAATACTCCCGGCACGCGGTAATCCATGGAGCGCCGTCCCCGTTGATGACAAGAAGATCCCGACACGGATCATAGGCATATTCGTTCATCAAAAATTCCTCGAAGCCTTCCCACACCTCCCCCTTGCCCTCATGGACGTAATGGCGCTGATTCACGAATTCGATCCGTGAGCCGTTGCGCTTCCATCCTTCGTGAACGGTCAGGATTTTGTCTTCCTTGGCCCGTTTTCCCTTCCCTTGGCGAGAGACAAACAGTCCATCGGCCTCCACAAACAGCACCCGTCCATATCGCTGGTCAACCGGGCAGTGCAGCGGAACTTCAGCCTCGAGCACCAACTGGCGGATCGTCTCATGGCTCATCACCGGATACCCGACCATCTGGGCAAGCGTATGAGCCGCTTTGCGATAGGAAGAGCACTCCACAGCCAATCCCATCGCCGTTTCTTCTAGACAAGGGCTGATTGACTGCGATCCATCAAACGCTAAAAAGGAATCAAGCAAAAACGTGTAACGGTTTTGTTCTCGGTCTAAATAGTAGTTTCGCTCAAAGGTAACTTCGCCAAACAAGGTTTGAATCGTGGTGCGTCGTTTGTCTTTCAAGTGGTACCGGCGCTTGTCCCGGGTTTCCGCCAATTGTCGGTCGATGTCCTCCAACAGAGCCGTAAACAGCTCGGTGAAGGCGTTTTGCAAGGCTCGAAACAAATCAAGTTCGATCTCTTTCCATGTCAACGAATTTGTGGTAAGATGTTGTTGAATATTCATAGGACTCTCTCCTCCTGTTTGATGGTGTGAACAATGATCATCTTACCAGGGAGAGAGTCCTTTTTTCATGTTTCCTGCTTGGGATCCTACCGCGCTTTGCTTGGTGGCCCCGATGAGGGGGATTGCGAACCTACGTTCCCAACCCCCTCATCGGGGAATTCTAAGAATTTCTCCCACAAACATTTTACTCACACTTTGGTGGATATGGCAAATACTGCCCCGGTACAATTTGCTGATTTAAATAATCGTTTGGATTTGTGCTTAAAACACGAAGGATACGCATTTGTTGTTCTTCTTTCTGCACCATCAACGGAATCCCCTGCCACGTTACCGTTTCAACGGCTTGAAATTCTTCTTGTAAAGCTGGAAAAATGAGTTCTTTTGGAATCGGGGTATACAAAATCATTGGATCATCCCTTTGTCAGCCTTTTTCTTCGCTTCAATCAATTCATTCAGTTTTTTCATGGCGGATCCTAATCCGCCTACTTCATCGATTAACCCTGTTTCCACTGCATCGCGGCCAACAACATTCGTTCCAATATCACGAGTAAGATTTCCGGTGGCAAACATCAAATCCCGGAATGTTTTTTCTTGAATATGAGAGTGGCTTGTCACGAACTTGATGACTCGTTCTTGCATCTTATCCAAGTATTCAAACGTTTGCGGAACTCCGATAACAAGACCCGTTAAACGAATAGGATGTATCGTCATCGTGGCCGTCTCCGCGATAAAAGAATAATCGCAGCTTACCGCAATAGGCACCCCGATGGAATGCCCCCCGCCCAGGACAACGGAAACCGTTGGCTTCGATAAAGACGCAAGCATTTCAGCAATGGCCAACCCAGCTTCCACGTCCCCGCCGACTGTATTCAATATGACGAGCAGCCCTTCGATTTTAGGGTTTTGCTCGATCGCAACAAGCTGCGGAATTAAATGTTCGTATTTGGTCGTCTTATTCTGAGGAGGCAATTGGATATGTCCTTCGATCTGGCCGACGATTGTCAGGCAGTGAATATTCGAATCGTTGGAAAGCTCCGGGACATTCGTTTGTCCAAGTTGCTGAATTTTTTCCATTAAAGTGGAAGAGGTATTTTGCTCATTCTCCTCCTCATGCTTGGACGGTTCTGGATTCGTTCCTTCAAGCTCTGCCATGGATTGCAACTCCTTTTAACGGTGATGCTTTTATTATTCACGATCGTTTCGTTTTCATACTCATAAAAAAATCACCGAATTTCATCGGTGATTTTATCGATTATATTTCCATAATGATCGGCAATATCATCGGACGGCGTTTCGTTTTTTCAAACAAAAACGTATTTAATTGATCACGAATGGCTTGTTTAATATTCGACCATTCAATGACGTCGTTTTCCATATTCTTTTCAACGATTTGCGAAATTAACGATGTCGATTCTTCAATCAACTTTTCCGATTCTCTTACATACACAAAACCTCTGGAAATAATTTCTGGACCGGAGGCAATTTTTTTCCGTTTTTTATCCAACGTGACGACTACAATAAATATTCCATCTTGTGATAACAGTTTGCGGTCGCGCAATACAATATTGCCAACATCGCCAACTCCGATGCCATCGATTAAAACATTGCCTGCTTGCACTCGTCCGCCGACTTTGAAAGCTTTATTCTTGATTTCAATGACTTCCCCTTTTTCAGGAATATAAATTTGACGTTGCTTCAATCCAACATTTTCGGCCAATTTAGCATGAGCAATCAGCATCCGATATTCGCCTTGTATAGGGATAAATAATTGCGGTTTCATCAGATTCAGCATAAATTTCAAATCTTCTTGGCTGCCGTGGCCAGAATCGTGAACTTCGCGGTGATTGGTTAAAACATTAGCTCCCGCTCGAAACAAGAGATCCACCGTTTTGGCCATTAACAATTCCAGCCCCGGCGTTGCATTAGCGGTAATAAACACCGTATCTCCTTCTTTTATATTGACCAATTTATGAGTGCCTTTCGCCATTTTTTGCAAGGCCTCAATCGGTTCTCCCTGAATGCCCGTCGTCAATATGACTAGTTCGTTGTCAGGATGCTGATTGATTTCTGTAATATCGACCAGCATATTATCCTTCACATCTAAATAGCCGAGTTTCAAAGCAATTTCATAAACCCGTTGCAGGTTTTTTCCTGAAACCGCGACTTTCCGATGATTCTCATATGCTGCTTGGAATACTTGCTGAATCCTGATCAGATTGGATGCATAGGAAGCTACAATAATACGACCTTTGACAGAATGAAAGGCATCAGACAAGTGTCGAGCCATCACACCTTCCGATACTGTATGTCCCGGTCTTTCGGCTTCTGTGGAATCCGATAAAAGCAGCAATACTCCTTTTTCGCCAATTTCGGCCATCTTTCCAATATCCGGTTTATAAAAACCTTTTGCTTCTTGGTCAAACTTAAATTCGCCCGTATGAACAATAGCGCCTTCGGACGTATGGATGCAAATCCCGACAGAGTCAGGGATGCTGTGCGTCGTTCGGAAAAAAGTCACGTCGACCGTATCGAACCGCAAACGGGAATCGGAATGGATAGTATAAAATTTAACCGATTCAATCCCTTTTTCTTGACGAAGCCGATCTTTGGCCAAAGCTAATGTTAACTTCGTTCCATAAACAGGTGCTTTGATTTTCCGAAGCACATAGCCTAGTGAACCAATAGCATCCTCATGACCGTGTGTAAGAAAGATGCCTTTCACTCTGTCTTTGTTTTCTTCCAAGTATGTAATATCTGGGATGACAACGTCGATTCCGAGCATTTCATTTTCAGGGAACATCAAGCCGGCATCGATGACAAAAATTTCATGATCCACTTCGATCACGATCATGTTTTTCCCGACTTCTCCTACTCCTCCCAATGGGATCACTTTAATACTCTCATTTTTTCTTTTACTCAATGTTTAAATCCTCCTATGTTGACTTCTCTAATCCGCCCCGCTGCCATTAGTAATATTATATCGGATGCCATTTTTAAAATCCAACACTATTCTTTCTACTTTCATTCGACAAACTTTTTGAATGCTCCAAGCTTTAATTTTTAATGCATAAATGAAAAGGTCCCACTTCCAACCCAAACGCTTTATGTGTTGAAGCAGAATTCATAAGAATTACCTTTATATGAGTTATTCTGTCTATTCGGATTAATCCGTGAAAAAAGGATTCATATCCCCTTTATAATTGAGTTTATAGGAAGAGAAATCTAGTTGTCTAGAAAAAATGAAAAGGCTTGATCCTTCACGTTTCCATATAAAAAACAAGAACTGGTTAAGCTCGTGTTCTTTATATCAGAAAATGTGAGGACCAAACCTTTATCGAGAACGATATCTATCTAACGGGATATTCCCATTTCTTCAGGGTGACGAACGAATCTAATTTGATTTTGACCAAATGATGGTCGATTCCCCTTATTTCCATCACCGCAAGTATATTTCACGTCCTAAGCACACATGGTACGAGCAACATTTCTTCACGTTCAAACGATGTTGTTCTTATATTTCATATCCCAATTAAAGAGACAAAAAACGAAAACATTCCGATTGAAAAACACGTCCATTCCCCGAATGAAGGACTCCTGCAGTTCACGTAATCTCTCTATTCCAGAAATAAAAAAGCGGAAGTTTTTATAAACGATTAAGCAATTCTGCCAGTTTGTTTCGTTCCTCTTCCGTTAACGGCACAAGCGGAAGACGTACAGGTCCCGGATCCATTCCTTTCATTTGCAGTGCTGTTTTGACCGGAACAGGACTCGGCGCAGCAAACAGCCCTCGCATAAGAGGAAGAAGTTTTTGATGAAGTTTTGCCGCTTTGGAAAGATCACCGTCGAAAAAGGCCGTAATCATTTCCTGCATTTCATTTCCCACGATATGGGAAGCAACCGAGATAACTCCGTTTCCTCCGATCGCTAAAACAGGAAGCGTCAAAGCATCATCTCCACTGTAAAGGGCAAAATCATCGTCTGTATTGGCGATAATTTCTGCCATTGCATCTAAGTTTCCGCTCGCTTCTTTTACTGCCACTATATTAGGAATACGAGAAAGCCTAATCACCGTTTCAGGCTGCAACGTAACACCTGTTCTCCCCGGCACGTTGTAAAGGATGATCGGCAAAGAGGTTGCTTCTGCAACCGTTTTGTAATGTTGGTACAACCCTTCTTGATTCGGCTTATTATAATATGGGGTCACGAGCAGAATTGCATCTACTCCGACTTCCTCTGCTTTTTTCGTCAACTCAACAGTAGCTTGTGTATTGTAGGAGCCAGTACCGGCAATGATCGGTACGCGCCCGTTTGCTACTTTTTTTACGTGTTGAAACAGAGCGATTTTTTCTTCCGTTGTTAAAGTGGGCGATTCTCCCGTCGTGCCTGAAACAACAAGAGAATCCGTCCCATTTTCAATCAAATATTCGACCAGCTGAGTTGTTTTTCGGAAATCTATATTTCCTTTTGAATCAAAGGGCGTAACCATTGCGGTCGAAATCCGACCTAAAGAAACCATCTTTTTTCCCCCCTCTTTTTTTAAATGTTGATGGTTGCTTCGTATTCATTTTGTTCATCTTCTAAATGAAAAGCACTGTGCAAAGCATTTACTGCTTTAACAAGATCTTCTTTTTTGACAAGCACCCAAATGGTGGTATGGCTATCCGCTGATTGCAATATTCGTACTCCTTCTTCAGACAGAGCGGTCACAATCTTCGCTGTAACTCCAGGAACTCCCGTCATTCCAGCTCCTACAACCGAAACTTTCGCGCATCCTTTTTCGACAATAGGCTCATAACCAAGTTCTTTCAAAATCGTTACAGCCCGGTCTGCCATGTCTTCTTGTACAGTGTATACCACACCTGTCGGCGAAATATTGATAAAATCAACGCTGATTTTTTCATTAGCCATCGCTTTAAACACTTCGGACTGCAAATCATATTGATCTTTCTTCGCTTTCACTTTGATTTGTGCTATATCAGAGACATGAGCAATTCCAGTCACTAGCCTTTCTTTTATATCGGTGCCTTTATTCTGTTTGCTCAGCGTTGTGACAAGCGTTCCTACTTCATCGGAGTATGTGGAACGAATGCGGATTGGCACTTTCGCCTGCATGGCAATTTCTACTGCACGCGGATGAATGACTTTTGCTCCTTGATAAGCCATATTGCACACTTCATTATAAGTAACAACCGATAAAGGCCGGGCATTTTCGACAATACGAGGATCAGCCGTCATAATCCCATCCACGTCCGTGAATATGTCGATCCATTCTGCGCCTAATGCAGCTCCAAGCGCAGCCGCAGACGTATCACTACCGCCACGTCCGATCGTTGTGATCTCACCATATTTGTCAGCACCTTGGAATCCGGCGACTACAACCGCATCGTGAGTTTCCAGTTCCTTTTTAACCCGATCACATTTCATTTCCAGAATCTTCGCATTGGTATAATCGCTGTTTGTCAAGAAGCCGGCCTGCGCCCCTGTAAGAGCGACAGCGGAAATATCGTGCTCAAGAAGCATATTCGTAAAGACAAGGCTAGAAATGATTTCTCCGCACGACATTAGCAAATCTTGTTCGCGTTTGCTTAGCTTAGTCCGCGCCCCTTCCACCAGGGAAAGGAGCGTATCAGTCGCATACGGCTCTCCTTTGCGCCCCATGGCGGAAACGACAACGACTACTTTATATCCTTCATTAATTGCTTTTTGAATATGTCTTTTTGCGCTTAATCGTGACTTTTCATCACGTACAGATGTCCCGCCGAATTTTTGTACCACTATTTTCAATTGACTACACCTCGGCATTCCATTCAAGTTGTTTACTTCAATAATCCCATTTCAATTAAAGTTTCAGCGATTTGGACAGAATTCCATGCTGCTCCTTTTAATAGGTTATCAGAAACGACCCACATATGGAAGCCTTTCTCTTCATCTAAATCTTTGCGGATTCGTCCTACAAACACTTCATTCTTTCCGACGGAATCAGCAGGCATCGGATAAATTTGTTCAGCTGGATCGTCCTGTAAAACCGCTCCTGGTGCAGTCTTAATCAACTCTTGTATGTCGCGGGCTGTGACTCCTTCTTTTTCAATTTCGAAATAAACGGATTCAGAGTGCCCGACAGCTACCGGCAATCTCACACAGGTTGCGGCAATTTTCAACTCAGGCAAATGCATGATTTTTTTTGTTTCATTGATCATTTTCATTTCTTCAAACGTAAAGCCATTATCCTGAAATTTATCAATTTGCGGAATGGCATTAAAGGCAATTTGATAATGTTTTGGATCTGAAGCAACGGGCAAAACGGCCGGTGTAAATTCTTCTCCATTGATAATGGCTTTCGTTTGTTCATTCAATTCGTTGATGGCTTTGGCTCCCGCTCCTGATACAGCTTGGTAAGTAGAAACGATTACTTTTTTCAGCCCGTATTTTTGGCGAATCGGTTCAAGCGCGACTACCATTTGGATAGTGGAGCAGTTTGGATTGGCAATAATTCCTTTATGTTTCTTTAAATCTTCTTTATTCACTTCAGGTACCACTAACGGAACTTCCGGATCCATCCGAAAAGCGCTTGTATTGTCTATGACAACTGCTCCTCTTTTAGCAGCTTCCGGGGCGAGCTGTTTTGAGACGCTTCCTCCTGCGCTAAACAATGCAATATCTACGCCTTCAAAACTTTCCGGCTTAGCTTCTTGAACAGTAATCTCCTCATTTTTAAACGTAAGGGTCTTTCCCGCTGATCGGGAAGAAGATAAAAGTGTCAGTCTCCGAATTGGAAAATTTCGCTTTTCCAACGTTTCAATCATTCGTTGTCCTACTGCACCTGTTGCGCCAACTACTGCTACGTGAAAACCATTGTTCGTCAATCTAATCTTCTCCTTCCAGTTTCTCCTTATTACGCGTCGTAAACGTAAGGGAAACGAACAGCTCCTTAAGACATAACATATTCCTTGAATTGTTATTATTTTATCACATTAAAAGATAATGAGAATACTAATTTGAGCATTTTGCATATTTTTTGACCCAAGAGCCATAAGGATTTCAAAGACATAAAAAAGGACTTCACCCCTAAAATGTAGAATTTTTGAAGTGACGAAACAACAAAAAATTCAAAAGGAGGAAGTCACTTTGTATATTCTACAAGAAAGCCTATTTTCCTTTGAAGAACTGCAAAAATTAGAGTCAAAAGAGAAATTACCTATCTTTTTTAGCTCGCTTGATTTACGCCCTTATGCTAAACAGTTGAGAAGTTCTTCACCCCGAGGGGCTGACGGTCATTCCAGAGAAGGGATTCTAAGGGCTCTCATCGCTGCCCCACTCGAAGGCATCGACACCTTTACCGCCCTTCATCATCGATTGGATAAAGACCTTCGTTTCCGTTATCAATGCGGTTTATCGATTGATCGCCCCGCACCGTCTATCTCCACTCTCAGCCGGGTTTTTGCGGCACTTACCAAAAAAAAGCTGGCTGAAAAGATCTTCCTTGACTTGGTACAGTTAGCTCAGGAGGAAGGAATAATTGACGGCAGCCACCAGGCCATCGACAGTGCCGCCATTGATGCCTATGAAAAGAAACAGCCCAAAAAGCGTAGTGAACAAACGGGTAATGCCAATTGGGGCGCAAAATATGATTCCTTCGGCAATAAAATTACCTGGTTTGGCTATAAGATGCATCTTTCAGTCGATACCGCAAGCGAACTGCCAATGGCCATAAAAGTAACCCCTGCCCATGTGAACGATGGAGAAGTCGCACCAGAATTAATAGAGCAAGTGGCAGAGCGTACCAAATCCAAAATTGAATTTCTGATCATGGATGGCGGATATGACCAACTAAAAAACTATGAATCAGCCAAAAACATTGGAGCGCAAGCCATTATCCCGCTCAATTTGCGCAACGAAAAAGAGCCTCCTGAAGGGATTTCTTCCAATGGAACTCCGCGTTGTTCCATGGGTTATGAAATGACTTATTGGGGAGCTGATAAGGACCAGCTCAAGTTCAGATGTCCTCACGCAACCGGCAAAGTGGATTGCCCATTAGGAATGGCAGCCTGTTCATCTTCCAACTATGGAATGGTGGTAAAAGTCGACATCAAAAAGGATGTGCGCCGATATTCCAATCCGCACCGTGATACAAAACGTTGGAAAGAGCTTTACAACGAGAGGACAAGTGTAGAACGCTGTAATTCAAGAATGAAAAGCTACCTTACGGCGAACTCCCTACATGTATGGGGAATTGAGAAAGTAAAGAGCCATATTTACCTGAACGCTATTGTATTACTTGTTTCAGCGCTAGCGATGGCAAAGGAAAATAAAGGGAAGAAAGCCGCTTAAAAAAATTCAATGTGAAAAATTCTGCAGGTATGCCCAAAAACAGGATTATTGTAATATTTTGTAAAATAACATGCTGGTAGCTATTTGTCGAGTGCTTTATTTTTTATACTTTTATCCAAAAAATCTAATTTTGCAAAATGCTCAATTTAAAAAAGTTGTTGAAAATGAGGAGATTTTACTTACACGCTGTCATGGAACCTTTCAATAATCACTGGCTGAAGTTGTTTTCCTTCCAAAGCTTTTTCTACTGTCTCCTGCAACAAAGACATACGTGCTACCATAGAAGTCGGCTTTTGGACAGGATCATCTTGACCAAACGGGATAAAAAAGATATTTTTCGATGCCATTAAACGCATAATATTCACCCCGTTTAATCCAAGAGCATCATTCGTAGATATGCCAAGAACAACCGGTTTTTGATTTCGCAGAGTCGCTTTAGCCGCCATCAGCACCGGTGAATCTGTCAATGCATTGGCAAATTTACTAATCGAGTTTCCCGTCATCGGTGCAATAATCATGCAATCGAGCGGTTTTTTCGGTCCGAGCGGTTCCGCTTCCACAATGGTGTTAATGACTTTATTGCCTGTTACTTTCTCTATTTTCTTTACCCATTCTTCTCCTTCACCAAATCTCGTGGATGTATTTTGGACTGTATATGTTACAATCGGCACCACTTCTGCTCCTGTGTTCGTCAGTTTTTCCAATTCCGGAAACACCTCATCATACGTACAATGCGATCCTGTCAGTCCGAAACCAATTCGTTTTCCTTTTAACGTCATAAGGAAATATTCTCCTTTCGTTGAAAAACATCTTCTTTTAAAAGCTTTGCCAACACATTGGCCAAAATTTGCCCGGCTGTTTTGGGTGCGACTATTCCCGGAAGACTGAGTGCCGATATGGCTTTTATTCCTCGTTTTTCCGCATAGCGAAAATCGGTTCCACCCGGTTTGGAAGCTAAGTCGATGATAATAGTATGGGATGGCATGTTGGCAATTACGGAAGCCGTTACTACTAAATGCGGAATAGTATTGATGACAATATCCGCATCACGAACCATATTTTTTAAATCTTTAAGATGGAAAGGCGTCATTCCCATTTCAGATATTCTTGCTAAATGCTCACTTTTTCTTGCCCCCACTTTCGTATTTGCCCCCAATTGATCAAAGGCTCTTGCCACACTCATTCCGACTCTGCCAAAGCCGAGAACGACGACATTCGAACCGTGAATCGTGAAATCTGTATTTTGAATAGCAATCATAATCGCTCCTTCAGCGGTTGGAATCGAGTTATAAATAGCGACATCATCACGTTCAAATAATTTGACCAATTTTCGGTTTGTTTTTTTGGTTAAATCGTTCAAGTATTGATTGCTAATACCTGAATAAACGGTGCAATGTTGGGGAGTGGCTTGGAGCATATCTTTTGTAAGGACAACCCGCTCATCAGAAAAAATGGTTTCAACCACTCCCTCATGATTGGTTCCCGCTACAGGCAATATGATGGCATCAATTTCGAAAAAAGGAATGTCCTCCATTTTCTCTTTCACAGCCCCGGGATAAGCATGATTCAATTGTTCAAATCCGGCTAAAAACAATTTGGCGTCTAATTCTGTTAATTTTGTGATGATTTCCAATTCGCGGGCATCTCCGCCGATTACTGCAATTTGCATGCCTGTTAACATATTGAACCCCCTTTGATGATCATAAGCTCTATATTTACTTTTTTATTGTATGAAGATGGGTATCAATAGGTGTAATGAGGAGGAATTTTGCGGAGAATCAGGACAGCTTTTTCGTTTTCCGGTGTTTTTATAAAAGAAACTCATTTTCACCCACTAGAGAATGCGTGTCAGCATGCAGTCTAAAACGGAGGCATTTCCTTTCATAAACAAAAAAAGATCTGGTTCACCCGAAGGATTTGAACCAGACCTTTTTGTAATCTATTAAGACTGTTCAGGCACTTCTAATATAATCATATCAGAGCCGATCGTTTTGATACGTTGCCATGGCACGCGAATCTCGGCATTCTGTTTTTTAACCAGCCGTTTACCGGTTGGAATAACCAATTCATAGATTTGGCCGGTTTTTTCGTTAAATTCCAAATCCGTTTGCCCTAAGACACCTAGTCTTTCTGCTTTTTTCAAATCGACGATTTCTTTTCCGCTTAATTCGCTAAGTCGCATATTCATCACCTTTAATCCCTTTTACTACAATGTATCAGCCGAAATAAAAATTTAGAACTGGAAACGAAAGTGGAAGAAACCTTTTTGTCGCGCTCAAAACGTTTGAAAGATTTGATCCTTTTATATTTGATAGAAGAAATGTTTATTAAAAAAGAACCCGCCATTAAGCGGATTCTGTCCATTATCATCTTTATCGCCCATATTCCGATACAATTTCAATGGCATGAAATAAAAAGTCCATACGTGTTTTTTTATTCCTGGTATAACGTCAATGAGAGATAGACTCTTTCTTGACCGTTTCACATTTCGTTGTGCATTTGTCTTTTAGAGAACAGTGAGCACAATACCCGCCTTGTTTCGTTCTTTGAATATATCGATATAAAGTGTAACCGGCATAGCCGAAAACCACTGCCCCAATGAAACTACTGATGATCATCACGCCTTCACTTCCTTTAGATGAATAGTTGTCCGCCTTGATAAATGATGAAAGATAATAGATAGGCAATAGCCAATCCATATCCGATCGAAAAGAATGTCCACTTTTTCGAACCCGTTTCGTGTCGAATGGCAGCAACCGTCGCCACACATGGGACATACAGCAAAATAAATACGATAAAACTATAAGCGGATAACGGAGTAAAGTTCCCCGTAATAACGCCTTTTAAGGACGAGGTGTTTGCCGCATGGTAAATAATATTCATCGTCGACACGACCACTTCTTTTGCCAGAAAACCTGTTAGTAAACTGCTAGCCGCCTGCCAAGTACCAAATCCCAGCGGAACAAGCAAAGGAGCGATTAAACCTCCAATTTTCGCTAAAAAGCTTTCGTCCATAGAAACCCCAACGCCTCCGGGACCCATATAAGAAAGCAGCCAAATAAACACCGAGCCTCCAAAAATAAACGTACCTGCCTTGCGTACAAAGCCTTTGCCTTTGTCCCAAGTACTGAGCCATAGCGTTTTCCATTGTGGTACTCGATACGGCGGAAGTTCAATGACAAAAATGGAAGCTTCGTTTTTTAGAACGGTGCTGGAGAACAATTTTGCCAATAAGAATGCGACCGAGATTCCAAGTACATATAATGAGAACACGATTTCCCCTTGATGGTGATCAAAAAACGCTCCCGTAAACAAGGCATAGACGGGAAGCCTTGCCGAACAGGACATGAGAGGCGTCAGTAAAATCGTAAGCAGCCGTTCTTTCGGCTGTTCGATCGTTCTCGCGGCCATCACGCCGGGGACGTTGCAACCGAAACCAATGACCATCGGAATAAAAGCTTTGCCGTTTAGTCCGACTTTTTCCATCAATCGGTCCATCACTAACGCCGCTCGAGCCATATACCCGGAATCTTCAAGGAAAGAAATAAAGAAAAATAACACAAAAATTTGCGGTATAAACACTAAAACTCCACCGACTCCTCCGACAATTCCATTAAGCACCAACGCCCGCACAAACGGCCCGGCATGGATAGAAACCAACAATTGTTCCATCCACTTTGTAAGCGGACCGTTAAAAAAACGGTCCAACATGTCCGAAAGCGGAGTACCGATCCAATTAAACGTCATCATAAACAATAAATACATAAAAGCGAGAAAGATCGGAACCCCCAAAATTTTATGAGTAAGAACGTCATCTATTCGTTTTGTCCAGTTGACGGCAGATGCTTTCTCCTCCATGACGACGCATTCGTTGACGATTTGACTGATCCAATTTTTTCTTGTATTGAATATCGAACGGCTCACCGTGGAGTCGCCATGTTTTTTCAGCTCCTGATTGACCGCCTCAATCTGCTGTTTCAGCTCTTCTTCTGAAATCCATTCTTGAGCAAATTCCATCGCATATGGATTTTGTTCAAGCAAATGCAGAGCCAGCCACCGCGCCGAAAAAGGCAGATTCTCCGGCAACAAACGAACGATCGAATCAATGGCCCTTTCTACCATATCACCATAGAAAATAGCAATAGGCTTTGTTTGAATCGTTTGATTTAATAACACGCTAATTTCCTGACATCCCTCTCCTTTTCGAGCAATGACGGGGATAACAGGCACACCCAATCGTTTGGAAAGAAGCCGGTCATCAATTTTCAAACCTCTCCGCTCTGCAACATCGACCATATTCAGGCAAAGAATAAGCGGTTTTCCGTATTCCAGAAGTTGGACTGTCAACTGCAAATTCCGTTCCAATAACGATGCATCTACAATATTTAATAGTGTTTGCGGATGTTCATGAAGCAT
Source organism: Bacillus sp. FSL W8-0102 (assembly GCF_038007225.1). NCBI lineage: Bacteria > Bacillati > Bacillota > Bacilli > Caryophanales > Bacillaceae > Bacillus > Bacillus sp. FSL W8-0102. Next base: position 1,708,408 of record NZ_JBBOWT010000001.1, on the reverse strand, counting down.
AAATCGAATGACAACTGCTTCGTCTTTTGATAGAGGATGAAGTGAGTATACTCCCGGTAAATCGATTAAAAATCCATCTTCTGTTTTTAACTTGCCAATCTTTTTCTCTATCGTCACACCGCTCCAGTTTCCCACGTGTTCGTAGGAACCTGTCAAGCTGTTGAACAAAGAAGTTTTTCCGGTATTCGGATTTCCGATGAGTGCTGTCTGGCTCATATCTTTTTCACCTTAATTTTCCTGGCATCTTTGCGACGAATTCCAATCATTTGGCCGGAGCATTCTAATAGACATGGTCCTCCAATCGGCAAAATGCGGTGTAATGTCACATATGATCCTTCGTCTAACCCTATATGCAATAAGCGCTTTTTCACAAGTTGCTGTACTCCTTCTAAAGTAGTGATATAAGCGCTTTCTCCTTCTTTCAATTCAGTTAGCGTCATAACCAAACCCTTCCTTTAAAATGAACGAGCACTTTTCATCCATTTGATTCTCATGAAATTACAAAATCGAATTAAGAATGATAATACTTCTCAATAACTCTCAATTCATTTTAACACGAATAAGAAACATAGGGAAAATCATTTTTTTGAAATTTTCTTTAAAAGCAATAGGGATCTTTCAAGCAGCATGTTTCATAATTAATTGAATACAAATGAATTTTCATGTATAATTTTTTTAGTTTGCAAAAGGAGAGTCGCCATGATAACGATTATGAGTGATAATTTGACGGATCTTGCCTTTTACTCTCTCTATATGAGCTTGGTTCTCCATTTTGTGTTCGCGCTGACTCTTCATTGGATTGTCAAGTACTCTTCGAAGAAAACATGCTACACAATAGCTGAACGGACAACTCAAGAAACGGTATTGCTTTCCATCAAGCAAAATACCATTCTCCCTGCTGTTCGGTTTGTGTCTTGGCTGCCGAAGTCTGTTTGCCGAAAAGAATCGGCGCGTGATAACGAAGATCATTATATTCCTTCTCTTTCTGCCGCATCTGTTTGGAATTTTTCTTATTGAGGAGGATGTATGTTGAAAAAATACTTTTCGTTATTGACCTCTATTCTTTTTTCTTCTGTTCTTTTATCCGGGTGTTCCAGCGCCCAACAAAAGGGACATTTTTTTCATGATTACTTTGTAGAACCATTCGTAAAATTGATTCATGCCATCGGTTCCTTTTTGGGCGGAAATTATGCTTTAGCGATCATCGTGATCACGTTGCTTGTGCGAATTATATTGATGCCGCTTATGTTGAACACCATGAAAAAACACCAAGAAATGAAAGAAAAAATGGATAAAATTAAACCGGAAGTGGAAAAAATTCAGAAACGCATAAAATCGGCTAAAACAAAAGAAGAGCAGATGAAGCTGCAGCAAGAAATGATGCAGCTATATCAAAAACACGAAATCAATCCTTTTTCAATGGGCTGCCTTCCGATTGTGATCCAAATGCCGATTTGGATGGCTCTCTATTATGCAATCCGAATTTCTGAGGATATTAAAAAAGCGGACTTTTTATGGTTTAAATTAGGACATCCTGATATTCCCATGGCCATTATCGCCGGAATTATGTACTATTTCCAATTCCGTGTTTCCATGATAGGTGTTCCGGAAGACCAGAAAAAACAAATGCAAATCATGGGGCTAATGTCTCCGTTGATGATTTTGTTCATTTCGTTCTCAACCCCGGCTGCACTGCCGCTTTACTGGGCTGTCAGCGGATTGTTTCTAATTGGACAAACATGGTTGTCGAAGAAATTTTACGAAAAACAAAAAGCACGTGAAGGACAATAAAAAACGATTCATTTTGAACTTATAAACGGGCTGACTGCTAGTAAAGTCAGTCCGTTTTTCATTGCTTTCCCGATCCCAATCAGCCTTTATCCTGTGATAAAATAAAAATAAATTCTCGGTCAAGGTGCTATTTTCGGAAAACTATGAAATTGAATTTTCTACCTTTCTATTCTTTAGGAGGATGTTTCACAGAAAAAAACCCCGCAATGACGAGGAGGATCAGATTATGATGAAACGACTTTTTATTAAAGTATACGGAAAAGTTCAAGGTGTAGGATTCCGTTATTACACACAACAAAAAGCCCAACAATTAGGTCTGAAAGGCTGGGTGCGAAACGAAATGGATGGATCTGTCGAAATAGAAGCCGAAGGCGATGAAATGCCTCTGTCCGAGTTGATTTCTTTCATCAAAAAAGGAGCCAGCCCCCACGGAAGAGTAGATCAAATCGAAGTTGTCGAAAAAGAACCGAAAGAAAATGAAAAGAAATTTACCATCCAATACTAATTCAAAAAGAATCTCTTGAACTCACAAAAAATGACAATCTGTTTTTATACCCATTTGGCACAACAGGATCATACAGATAGGTTCATTTCCTCCTGCATTTAACGATTCTTGGGATCCCCCGAATGGCGATCATTCGTCTTTCCTGTAAACCTGTTCCATGCAGAAACAACGCCTCTCATGAATCGAGTAGGAGGGAGCGATTGACTCCCGTCCTCTCACACCACCGTACGTACGGTTCCGTATACGGCGGTTCAATTAAGATAATTGACGCAAGTCTTTATAACTTCCGTGAATAGCTGTTCTCTTTATGCCAGTGGTCACTCCACCCTCCAAGAGGTCTCCCACGGGATTCACCGCTTCCTCCCTCAAGTGAGGTACTACGTTTTCTGTGTTCATCATGACTCACTGAATACCAAGGGCTATTCTCTCTTAATTGTTCGGTCCTTCTTAGTTGTTCTAGACCAACTAATACTATGACCTCTGCTGACTTCTGACGGTTCAGCTACTTATCACTAAGTAGGTTATGAAGAGTACTTCACATATCCGCCAGACCTCCCCGGGTAAGTACATGCACTTTCACACCATCTATCCGCCTCATTTACTCGATATGACCTTCGACAGAAAGAGCTTTGTTTTGTTATGCAAACTCACTCAATCATACCTAGCCTTATATGAGGTTCGTGTTCCTCGGACCGGTGTTTTGCCTCCAGCTTCCTTCAGATTCCGCGTCACCACGGACACCCTTGCTCTTGGCTAACCTCTACTTCTGTCTTCGGGGTTCGGGACTTACACCCTATAGTTCATGTACATGCCGGGCGCACATGAAGAATGGCTGCCGACTTTGTCGACAGCCATTCTTTCTATATGGTCCGTTTATATAGCAAAAACGAAATGATGCTGTTTTGTGTGAACGTTACTGTTTCATTTTAGCAGGTGTCCATTTTTTCTTAGTACGAGAAGAAGATAAGACCCATCCGATGATTCCTCCGAGAATCGAAGGCAAAAGCCACCCTAATCCTACGGAAAACAACGGAACCCAAGACAAGGAATGGTTCAGCCATTCCCAATTGAATCCGAATGCTTTCAAACCATCATATAAACTGAAAACGGCCGTAAAAAGAATGGCCCCTTGATAAACACGTTCAGAAATGCCTTTGGAATAATGATCTATGAAAGACAAAACGATTAATACGATGGCCAAAGGGTAAATCATGCTTAGAATCGGAACGGAAATGGAAATGATTTGATTAAGGCCTATATTCGAAATCAAAAAACTGATAATCGTAATCAAAATGACAAATTTTTTATATGAAACAGCAGGCAATCGTTCCGCAAAAAACTGGGCACATGCCACCACTAATCCAATACAAGTCGTTAATACAGCCAGCGCCACAATGATGCCGAGAAGAACTTTACCTCCTGCCCCAAAAAGAAGGTTAGCTGCTTTGGACAGGATTTCTCCCCCATTTTCGAAAGAACCGTGTGTGGCCATTTTAACCCCGATATAACCTGTTCCAATATAAACAAGCGCCAATCCCGAACCAGCGATTACTCCGGCTTTGACCGTCATCGCCACCATTTTCTTGCCATTTTCAATTCCTCTTTCCTTAAGTGCGTTGACGACCACGATGCCAAATGCTAAAGCGGCAATGGCATCCATCGTTAAATAACCTTCCATAAACCCTTTTGCTAAAGGGGCATGCGAGTACTCAGCAGACGGCGGCTGAATGGAACCATCCAACTTTAAGAAACCCGTCACACATAAAACAGCGATAGAGGCGAGCAGGAGCGGAGTCAATAATTCGCCCACTCGATCGACCATTTTCGATGGATTTAAACTTAACCAAAGGATCAAGATAAAAAAGATGATGCTGAATAAAAATAAGCTAAAGGAAGCTGCTTCGTTCGATAAAAATGGTTTGACACCCATTTCAAATGCAACATTCGCACCGCGCGGAATGGCAAAAAACGGTCCAATTACTAAATAAATCACCACGGCAAAAAACAGCGCAAAACGTGGATGGACCTTTTCAGCAATCGAAAGGACCCCGTTTCTGGACAACGCAACCGCCGCCACTGCTATAATGGGCAGCCCTACTCCCGTGATGATAAATCCAGCAATGGCTGACCAAAAAGACCGTCCTGATTGGATTCCTAATAAAGGAGGAAAAATTAAATTTCCCGCTCCAAAAAACAGCGCGAAAAGCATAAGCCCTACAACCCATAACTCTTTTCTTTTCATAACGTTTCCCCTTTCTCTATGTTGTAATCTGAATGATGAATTAGTGGTACTGGATTAAAAAAACATTTACTCCGACAAGTCAGACGCCAAAGCAAAATTTTATTTTCTCCTTTCGATGAGCTGGCTGCCTGATTCCAGTACTCTATTAGAATATTTTTTCAATAAAAAAACTCGTCCAGTTGAAGGGACGAGTCGAATCGCGGTACCACCCTAATTCCGTATATATACGGCACTTTAGAAGACGCATCATACGTCTAGTCTTGGTAACGGAAGAAACCGGCAATGCTTACTGTTCTCTTTCAGCATAGCGTCTCCAAGAGGATCTTCAGTATAAGTCTGTTCATCGGCTCCCACCTATCCCGACTCTCTGGTGAACAGATATTTATCTGCCCTTTCTATTCCAGGCTTACCCTCTCTAAACAGAGGAGATCGGAATAATAAGGGGCAGATAAATCGAACCGTTTTGTGACAAAACCATGGTTCGCATTATACTTACTCTTCTTTTCATCGACTTTCACTAATTGTTTATCATCATAACAATCATTAAAATTATTGTCAATATAATTTTTTGAATTTTTTCAAAAGCTAAATTTTTCGATTCATATAATTCAAGTGGCTATTGTTCAATTTTTTTACCAATATGCCTTTTCTAATATATTATTTAAAAATATTCTATGATTCAACAATGAATTTTTAATGATCGCATCCGATTGAGAGCAGCAGCAATTTCCAATGCTCTCGGCCGTGCTAGTTCACCGGGGTTTTCCGGATAGTTTGAAAATGAAGCAAGCCCTTCCTCATTCATTTTTCTTTCCACGATCAACAGGAGTTCAGAAACAGTCATTCTTTTTTTCAAAAATCCCTTTTTTTCTATCCAATGGAGAATTTCTGCGATCATAGCTGTCTGGCTAGGGTGGACAATTTGTTCCACCGCTTGAAGAGAGACGGATTCATGACCGTACAGAATTTCGTATTTTCCTTTTGCCGCTGCCTTCTCTTTTTTTCCTTTCCTGCAGTTTAGCGATTGAGGCAACGGGATGCGGCTTTGAAATTCTCCAAATGTTTCTCCACCTTCTCGAATACGCTGAGTAGAAAAACGTTTGGCAATTTCTTTTGCTTGCTTGGTTACATCAAACGGCAAGTAGTGATCCATTTTTATGACAACATCGGCCACATCCAAGTAGTCTCCTGAACCACCTAATACGAGAATGGTGGACACTCCATGTTGTGTAAATAATGAACGTACCTTATCTACAAATGGCGTGATCGGTTCGTGTTCTTTCGAAATAAGGGCCTGCATTCTGGCATCACGGATCATGAAATTAGTCGCAGAAGTATCCTCGTCCATTAAAAGAACTTTGGCACCGGCTTCTAATGATTCCATAATATTGGCGGCTTGCGACGTACTTCCACTCGCATTTTCGGTGCTAAAATGCAATGTATCTTTTTCAAAAGGAAGATTTTGAATAAAAGGTTCGATATTGACCGACGCCACGCTTCTTCCATCTTCCGACCGAATTTTCACGGCGGTTTCATCCGTTAAGACAAACTCTCTGCCATCCCCTTCAATATGGTTATAAATTCCTTTTTCAATTGCTTGAAGCAGCGTGCTTTTGCCATGGAAACCGCCGCCGACGATTAATGTCACCCCTTTCTTAATTCCCATCCCCACAATGGGTTCCGTACGATGAGGAAGCGAAATGCTCACTTCCAGTTCTTTCGGACTCTTAAAGGGTATGGCCTTTTCTTTCGACACCGGCAAATCGCTTATCCCGCTCTCGCGCGGCAAAATCGATCCGTTGGCAATAAAAGCAATATAATCATGTTCTTTCATCCATTTGCGGATGGCAAATTGCTGGTCACATAATCGAACCACTTGGTCAAAATCAGCTTTTGAAGCGGAATAGACTGCTTCTTTCACGATTTCCGGAAGATCTTGAAAGAAAATGGTTTCCGCTTCTCTTCCTAAAATCGTTCTGCCACGCGCCGGCAGCCCCACTGTTAAGCAAATAGAAAGCGTTTGATGAATCTGAACAGCGGTTCTTTCTAAAATTTCTTGTCCCGGAACGTCAATACGAATTTGTCCGCTTTTTCCAGATCCCATTCCTGTCTGTCGTCTTTTCTTTAATGAATGGGCTATTCTCCGCGCCAATAAATCTTCACAATAGATCTTTCGTCTCTTCTGACTGTAATGATCCTTTTTTAAATTCAACTTTTGAAGTGGAACGATTAACCGGATTTTCGTCGGAGTCGCAAACGGGTCTTTTTGGACATGGTCGACGATGAGCGTATAATCCGGAAAACGGTACTCTCCGCGTAATCGCTGGTAGGAAGAATAGCCTTTTCCATCTATTTGTCGCAATATTTGTTTCATATGTTCCATCTGATTATCTCCCTCTTCTCTAGCCAAAATCGGACATGAACAAGATATCAGCTGCGCGCCAAATCCGCTTTTTATACCGATTGATTGATGATTCAAGAAGGAATTCTTTTTGCCAATAGCAAGTATTTCGCCTCCATCTTAATAGGCATTTCAATCGATTTAAAGAAGAAACTTTCATGTCAACCGTAATTCTAAAAATAACTAGAAAGATCTGGCGCACATGTGTGCGTTGAAATTAAATGCTTTGAATAAGCAGTTTTCGCAACAACGGAAACAAGAAATCCGGCAATTCTTCCACATTAGAGACAAGAACGGTATATTTCCCATAAATGTTTTCAATCGTCTTTTTTTGCCCTTCCTCAATCCCGCCTTTGGAGAGAAACACGTTGATCACCTCGATCCCTTGTTTTCGGGCTTCCACAACGGCTTCATGGGTATCGATGATTCCATTTTGAGCGTAATTCAAGGCAGCCGGTTCCCCATCCGAAAAAACAAGCAGAAATTTTTGTTTTTCCGAACGACGAAGGATTCGTTCTGTCATGATGCGAATGGCAAAACCGTCCCGGTTGTCTTCTTTAGCATTCAATTGCAAAATTTCGGGTCCGCTTGCTGGATTTAAAGAGGAGGAATAATCGATCACCGTTTGCAAATAATTGGGCTGACGCTTTTGAGTGGCTTCATTCGCATCTTCCCAAAAACCGGCGATCTCATGAGGTACTTTCACGGATTTTAGCGCCTCATGAAACAGCGTAATTCCCACCTTTGTCTCGTTCATTTTATCTTCCATGGAAGCAGAACAATCGACCAGAAGGGCAAAAGCAGCATCAATCTCCCATGAGGGCTGGTGCTTTTTATAAAAGAGTCTTGGCTGTTCCTCCAAAAAATAGCGAAGAAGATTTTTGTCCAATCGTCCAAAATGCAAATGGTTCCGAGGATGGCTATTTTTACGCTCCAATATTTCTGTAATCAATTTTTTCAGCTTTTTCTTAAGAGGAGCGATGGAGGATTTCAGTTGTTGATAATGGAGAATCTCTTCCTGACGCGGAATGGCTGCTCTTTTAAACACTGGATAGGCAAAACGATTTTCCTTTCCATATTCTGCTTTACCTGTTTGTTTTTTCGTATCCCGCATTTGTTCGGCCTCAAGCGAGGAAAAATCATGGCGAGAGGATTTTTGCGATGATCCTTGGACGATGCCGAGAGCTTGGTCCTCCACATCTCCTTCGCGAACACCATCTCCCAGCAGATCGCTCTTTGAACCTTGGTCTAAATCAAACTGAAGAAACGATTTTCCTTTGTCTTTTGTTTCCCGATGCCAAGTTTGAAACTGTTCCTCCATCAAGTCTTCATCATCATTCTTTTTCTCAGTCCGGTTATGACATTCCAACGGATCCATTCTTTTTAAGTCCTTCCAGGATAACTCATCCCTGAATCCGTGACAAAACATCTTTACAATGGTCGCAAACCGTTGATACGATAAGGAAAAACGACGTTGACGATTCTTCATCAAGTAGGTGATGTGATGAAAGATTTCCCGATTCGGTTTGTATTGACAGATGAAGCGATTACCCCAAGTGCTGGGCTTGCTCTCGTTGGCTACTTACTCCATCGAACGAAACTGGATAAACGGGTAAACGCACTTCGGCTTCCAACGGTTCGTCGAGAAGTGCACATTTCCCATAGCGATGTCATTCGCTCGATGATTGGCTTGCTTGCCACAGGAAAAACGGATTTCGATCATATCGAAGCGTATCGTCAGGACGATATCTTTTCGGCATCGATGGGGATTCAGCACGTGCCTTCCTCTCCAACCTTGCGACAACGACTCGATCAGCTCGCTTGTCTTCCGATGACCGAAACGATTCTTTGGGAGGAGTCCATACGTCTGTTGATTCAACGACATGCCACTTTGTCCCCTTGTTGGACCAAAGGAAAGACGACATGGCTTCCCCTTGATATAGATGGTTCCCCATTTGACAACTCCGATACGAAAAAAGAAGGAGTCAGTCGAACGTATAAAGGATTTGACGGTTTTACACCGTTGTTTGCGTATGCAGGGAAGGAAGGGTATCTCGTTCATGCCGAGTTGCGTCCAGGGAAACAACATGTGCAAGACAACATGCCCTCGTTTTTAGTCACCGCTATCCGTCGAGCTCGTCAACTGACTTCATCTCGTCTGCTTGTTCGCATGGATGCAGGAAACGATGCAGAAGCGAATGTGCACGTATGCCTAAAGGAAGACGTGGACTTTGTCATCAAGCGAAACTTACGCCGAGAATCGAAAGCGCTTTGGTTCCAGATCGCTTCGCAAAAGGGCAAACGTGTCGATGATGGACAAAGCGAAGGAGTACAAACCTATGAGCTATGCCTTCCACAGAAGGCAGCGATCGATGGAAACACGTATACGTACGTTCAAGTCACCCAAGTAACGGAACGGACGATGGAACGCAATGGACAGCTGATGCTCGTTCCTGATTATGAAGTGGAAAGCTATTGGGTGCGGCTCAAAGGATACGAGCATGTTCGAATGAGCGATGTGCTCGCGTTGTATCATGACCATGCGACATGCGAACAGTTTCATAGCGAACTGAAGAGCGACTTAGATTTAGAGCGGCTTCCATCTGGGAAGATGAAAACGAATGCGCTCGTGTTGGTCATGGGAGCCTTCGTTTACAATCTTCTTCGTCTGATTGGACAAGATCTATTAAGCGATCCGAGACATCCGTTGCACCACAAAGTGAAACGCCGCCGCATCAAGACGATTATTCAGACGGTGATCACGATGGCAGGGCGACTCGTCCGTCGATCACGACAGATCTGGATGAAACTGACGCGAAGGAGTGGCTATAGCGAGCCCCTACTGAACGTCTATCAGAAATGGAGAGAGGCAAGATAACGAACGAATGTTCGGGCACTAATGTCCAACGTCACTCCCTGTGCTTTTTTGTCTATTTTTTTGGTTCGTATACCTAAAAAAGAGATTTGTTCCATTTTCGGAAATAGAGATGACATAGGTCATAAGCATAAAAAGGGTTTTATGGATTATCAATCCATCAAAATTACAACAAAATCAAAGTCGATTTCAATTCATCACGGATTCAGGTCATCTTCTAATTGGAAAACAGTTTCCGGCAGGTGAAAATACTCATTCAGCATGTCTTTTTCCAACAGTTCATCAAGAACTTCTACCACTTGCAAACAACAGCGGCTAACGTCGCTTGTAGAATTCGCATCCAAAATAGGAAATAACGTTTGTTCAATAAACGGAAATACCGAATCCAGCTTTTCACCAAGACTCCCGGCAGCTTCCAAAGGCGACTCTGCATTCAGCATAAGATAAATCTTGCAAAACAAAGCATCTGTCAGGACACTCTTGACTAAATTGGCATTCATCTGTGTTCGAAAATGCTGTTTATATAATTTTCGACGGACGGCAAAAGAACGTTTTGTACCCGGTCTAAGACGCGTGCAAATATCTTCAAGACGCAAATCTTCAGCAAGTACAAACAGTTGTTTGGCAAAAGAAGAAATGGATGTCTTTTTTACCTCTCTTACATACTTCCGGACTTGTTCATAGTCCGTATAATGCAAGCTGCCAATGGCTCTTAAATACACATCGCTCTTCAGTCCATTGACTTTATCAAACGCCGGCCGATGATCCCAAAAATAGCTTACAAAAACTTTTTGTTGGCCTCTATCAAGGTAGGAAAACGGACCGAATTCCACTTCCATTTCTTTCATTTTCGATAACGTCTTCGCCAAGTCGGTCAGCTGCATATATAAAAACGAATCGATTTTTTCATCGTTAAATTGGATAAACCGCTCCATATCCATCCCTACCCGAATATCGTCTCAGCGATGTTTTGAACCGCTGCTTTTTCTCTCTCATCTTCCAATTTATCTATAATCGCTCGCTTAATGGCGCGGATCGGCGGCAGAAAAACGGCTAAATCACAGGCATCAATCAATGCTCGAATGGAAGCCGCCTCTTCTGAAATAATTCCGTTTTTGGCTTGCTCGATTAAATCGGAAGAAAGGGCCACAAATTGATCAATCTTTCGTTCCTCTTTCAGGAGGCTTTGATCAAGCAACACCTTTTTTAACGTTTCTCCGCTAATATAAGGTACTTCAATCATGACAAATCGGTTTTTAAGAGCTTCATTTAATGGCGTCGTTCCGATATATCCTTCATTAATGGCAGCGATAACGCCAAAATCATGATCCGCTTTGACGACTTCGCCGGTAAAAGGGTTTGTAATGGTTCGTCTGTAGTCAAGAACTCCGTTTAATATCGGAAGTGTTTCCGGTTTGGCCATATTAATTTCATCTATATATAATAAATGCCCTTTTGTCATCGCTTGGATAACGGGGCCGGGAATAAATTCAATGACTTGTTTTCCGTTTTTTTCCTGAATCGTTTTAAATCCAAGCATAGCTTCTGCGTCGAGATCCACCGAACAATTGATGCTGTGCATCGGCTGAGAAAATAATGACGCCAACGTCTCTGCCAGTCTTGTCTTCCCTGAACCAGTCGGTCCTTTCAGTAATATATTTTTCCCCATTGCCAATGCGATGGCTGCGTCAACAAAAATAGCCGGATCTTCGGCATTGTATCGTATTTTTGTCTGCTGTTCCTTATTTTTAAACCGCTGGGACCGTTTGTGAATTTCTTCTTGAACCGGCTGCGGCAAATATTCTAGAGAACTCATATATCTCGATCCTTTCTATGAAGCATTTTGCACAGTTTCATTCATTAAATGACCAATAACAGATTTAAGTGATGGATATCTTGCTTTCATCACCTATCAAAAAAGCGTTGATACATTCTAAATCGAAATATTTTCCATTCAATCTAGACGCTGAAAAGAAAAAGACGTGAATAAACCAATTTACACTTTATTATACCTTGCCAAAAGAAACAAGACTATTTGTAAGGCCCGCTTTAAAACGGTAAGAGATCGGTCGGCAAACGTGCATTCTATTTAAAAGATGATACAGGAGATTCTTTAAAATCATAAGACCATTATATTTGACCACAACAAAAAAGAGGGTGTCCCAAAAGTATAGCTTTTAGGGACACCCATTTTTTGTGAATGGTTCTTTGAACCTGGTCTGTTGATTTCCGTTCCAGGCGCTTCGCTTTCCGCGGGCGTGCCGGGGAGCCTCCTCGTCGCTTACGCTCCTGCGGGGTCTCCCCTGTCCCGTACTCCCGCAGGAGTCTTCGCGCCTTCCACTCCAATCAACAGAGTGAAAAATTAATCTTGAAACTCTGTACAAAAAAATAAAGAAAATCGTTCTTTTTTGGTATAATTTAGTCACTACAACCAATCTACCGGAAAGGAACGATTTTCTTATGTACATAAATTATACCACGACAGGACAATTAGTTCTACCAATGGATATAGAAGTTCTAATCCCCGAACATCATCTTTGCCGAATTGTGGATTTGGCAGTAGAAAAGATGAATCCAAACATCCTTCTTTCTCTTCATCCTGGTGGCGGCCGCCCGCCTTACCATCCCAAAATGATGTTAAAAATTATCCTTTATGCCTACGTCAATCGAATTTATTCTTCCCGGCAAATTGCTAAACAACTGGGAGAAAACATTTATTTTATGTGGCTTTCGGGAAACCAAAAACCTGATTTTCGTACAATCAATCGATTTCGCTCCAATCGTATGAAGGATGTCATTTATGAAACCTTCTTCGGAATTGTGGATCTTTTATGCCAGGAGGGGTTAGTAAAGCTTGAAGATTATTATTTTGATGGAACGAAAATTGAAGCTAACGCTAATCGATATACTTTTGTTTGGAGGAAGGCGACAGAAAAGTTCGATACAAAGCTGGATGAGAAATACAAACAGATCGTCTTATCGATTGAGGAAGTAATGAAAGAAGATGAGCAAGCTGAAAAAGAAATGGATTTTCAAGAAAAATTGGAGGCAGCTCCTGTTACCTCCGAGAAAATCCAAGAGACCATCAAAAAGGTAGAGAAAAAATTAGAACAGGAACCTACAAATCGAACCCTGAAAAAAGCAAAACGACAATTGGAAAAGGATCTTTTGCCCAGAAAGCAAAAATATGAAGAACAAAAAGCAACATTTGGCGACCGAAACAGCTATTCAAAAACGGATAAAGATGCCACTTTCATGCGCATGAAAGAAGACCACATGAAGAACGGTCAATTAAAGGCTGGTTACAATGTACAAATCGGAACGGAAGGACAATTTATCACAGGGTTCAGTCTACATCAACGTGCCGGAGATCCCGGCTGCCTAATTCCTCACTTTGAATTAATGAAAAAGTATAATCGGCCAAAACCAAAGACACTCATTGCCGATTCTGGTTATGGTAGCGAAGAAAACTATGATTATTGTGAAAAGGAAGAAATGGAAGCACTGGTTAAATACAACACATTCGATAAGGAACAAACAAAAGCTTGGAAAAATCAAATCGGTAAATTGGAGAACATGACTTATGACGAGGAATTAGACGAATGGATCTGTGCAAATAATAAACGACTTACCTTTAGTTACGAAAGAAAACGGAAATCAGAAAATGGGTATGAATCGGTGAAACGAACTTACATGTGCACAGACTGCTATGGATGCCCTTTTCAATCTTCTTGTGCAAAAGGAAAGAACACAAAAAGCATCAGTGTTTCCATGAAGAATCAGAAGCAGCGCCAAGAAGTCCGTGAAAGATTAACCTCGGAGGAAGCGAAAAAGAAGTATAGACAACGAAAAATAGAAGTGGAGCCAGTATTTGCTCAAATTAAGCACAACAGCCACTTCCAACGATTTACATTAAGAGGCCTTTCCAAAACAACGGTGGAATGGGGTCTTATTTGTGTTGCCCACAATTTGAAAAAGTGGGCAACATACACTGAAAAACAACAAAAAGTGAGGGAATAAAACAGGGGAATGATCTTCTGTGCACGAATTACAACCAATAATATCCAATAAATCATTCTAAAGAAAAAGGCTGAGCCCTAAAAAGTCGATTTTATCGACCTTTTGGGTCAGCCTCCTAAGAGTCAGTCAAGACTTTGTGGGAACTTTTTTGGTTCGCTAAAAAACAGGTGTAAGTCATAGGTTAGCGAACCATTTTTTAAATTTCATCCGTAAGCGCTTTCGGACTCTCATCCCTTGCCATGACAGACCGATATGTATACCTTTTTTTACCATCCCTTGAGTTCAGACAGGGCATGATAGATCGGTGTCCCGGACGATTGCTGTAAATATGGCACGTTATTCCGCGTGATCTCCGGCCAAAGACGGCGGACGCGTTGTTTCGCCTTGTTCACGATCGTCTGTTTGGTGGATGCCGTCGACACCGTTTCCTCCGCCGGATGCGACGATTCTTCTCCTAAACGACGTCCGAAAAGACGAATCCCATCCATCCGGGCAATCATTGCCTTGAAAAACGCCCTAAGTCCCTTGTCTGTCCAACTGCGGCGGTATTTCACCCGATACGCCAACTGGCTCATCACGCTTTCAGCCCTCCCCATCGGATACATGCCCGTTGTGTCCACTCCTTGCTCCTTCAGCCATTCCCGGTAATCACGGATGCATCCCGGCATCGATTCGATCCGGTGGATCAAGGCAGCCAGCTGTTGTTCTTTCGCTTCGTCCCCCAGCGTGCCGAGGGCGCTGTTCAGTTCCACAAGCAGCTTCTCTTCATCCTGCTTCGCCAGCTTTTGCCGAATCGCCTGCCACCGTGGATGGCCCGAGAGGCATTGGCGCAACTCACGCGCCACGTGGAATCGATCCAATTGGAAGCAGACCCGTCCCTTGAAATACTCCCGGCACGCGGTAATCCATGGAGCGCCGTCCCCGTTGATGACAAGAAGATCCCGACACGGATCATAGGCATATTCATTTATCAAAAATTCCTCGAAGCCTTCCCACACCTCCCCCTTGCCCTCATGGACGTAATGGCGCTGATTCACGAATTCGATCCGTGAGCCGTTGCGCTTCCATCCTTCGTGAACGGTCAGGATTTTGTCTTCCTTGGCCCGTTTTCCCTTCCCTTGGAGAGAGACAAACAGTCCATCGGCCTCCACAAACAGCACCCGTCCATATCGCTGGTCAACCGGGCAGTGCAGCGGAACTTCAGCCTCGAGCACCAACTGGCGGATCGTCTCATGGCTCATCACCGGATACCCGACCATCTGGGCAAGCGTATGAGCCGCTTTGCGATAGGAAGAGCACTCCACAGCCAATCCCATCGCCGTTTCTTCTAGACAAGGGCTGATTGACTGCGATCCATCAAACGCTAAAAAGGAATCAAGCAAAAACGTGTAACGGTTTTGTTCCCGGTCTAAATAGTAGTTCCGCTCAAAGGTAACTTCGCCAAACAGGGTTTGAATCGTGATGCGTCGTTTGTCTTTCAAGTGGTACCGGCGCTTGTCCCGGGTTTCCGCCAATTGTCGGTCGATGTCCTCCAACAAAGCCGTAAACAGTTCGGCGAAGGCGTTTTGCAAGGCTCGAAACAAATCAAGTTCGATCTCTTTCCATGACAACGAATTTGTGGTAAGATGTTGTTGAATATTCATGGGACTCTCTCCTCCTGTTTGATGGTTTGGCAATGATCATCTTACCAGGGAGAGAGTCCTTTTTTCATGTTTCCTGCTTGGGATCCTACCGCGCTTCGCTTGGTGGCCCCGATGAGGGGGATTGCGAACCTACGTTCCCAACCCCCTCATCTGGGAATTCTAAGAATTTCTCCCACAAACATTTTACTCACACTCAGCCTAAGCTGTTGGCATCATCGTCCGTTTTACCGATCAATTGAATCATATGTATAAACAATCAGTCTTCATAATCGTAAATGTACAATCCTCTTCCCAGTTTTTGAACATGCGGTTCTTCTTTCATAAGCGCTTTCATAAAAGTAGTCATATTCGCGATTTTCCTAGAAGTGACGGCCTCAATCTGTCTTTGCAAGTCAACTCCTCGAATCGGTTCATTTTGCGCTTTCAAAATGGAGACTGCCACTTTTCTCATTTCGCTTACTTCTTCTCTTCTCCCTAAGATTCTTTTTTCAGAATCAACAGCGTTGGCTGCTTCATTTGGGGAGTATGCTTCTACCGGCCAATCACCTTGAAGATTTTTTTCCATCGCATCCAATTCTCTTAATCTGTTTGTAATTTCTTCCCGTTCTTTTCGGATCTCCTGAAAAATCTTCACTTCCACATTATTTAATTGTTCCAAACGAATTTTCAATGCCATTCTTTCGTTAAAAAGCATCCCCTGCTCCCTCCGTCATTTCTAAATTTAAATTAGTCCATTTTCTATTCTATATAATAAATTGCGTCAAAGTTATACTAACAAAAAAATGCACTCATGACTATTAAAAATTTATAATTATTCATTTCGGTACCGTCAAGAATTTTGTGTAATGTAAGATAGATAGGGTATCTCTGAAATAGATTTAGAATAGAGGGGAAGACTGGTTTCCTCCATACGGGAGACTGAATATTCAGTCTCCTGTATGGAAAGAGAGAATCCCCCTTATCTCATTGATTTACATTATTTGGTTAATTATAACGTTCTTCAAACATTCGTTGAAGGGCTTCATGTGCTTCGGCAAATCCTCGCAACTTTCGCCCTGCCCATTTCTCATTAAAATCTTGGATGGTCAAATACACGACTTTTTCAGCGGCTTCTAAACTACTCAAACTGTTCATCGGCTTTAGACGTTTCCGAATCTCTTTGATCGTTCGTTCAATGGCATTGGTCGTGTAAATCACACTTCGAATACTGCTTGGATAATCCATAAATGTAAGGAGGACATCCAACTCATTGGCCCAAGATTGAACTTCTCTCGGATACTTGTTCGACCATTTCGACTCAAACTGTTGAAACATCTGTAACGCCATCTCCTTATTCGGTGCGCGATAAATCAGTTTGAGATCCTCTGCCACTTCAAATTGATCTTTTTTCCGAACACGATTTAAGGTATTACGTACTTTGTGAACGACACAGCGCTGCACATCGGCTTTCGGATAAACAGCCTTAAAGGCTTCCTCCAGTCCCGGAAGGCCATCGAATACACCAAGAAGTACTTCCTGTAATCCTCTCTTGTAGAGATTGTGGAGAATCTCTTGCCACCCATAGGCACTTTCTTGTCCTCCTACGAAGAAGTCGAGAATTTCACGATACCCTTCTTCGTTTACACCTAACACGACATAAATGACCTCTTTTTCTACCGTATCTCGACGAAGTTTCACGTACAACCCATCCAAATATAAGACCGAATAACGCTTGGGTAGGGGGCGATTATGCCATTTCTCGATGTCTTCCCTTACCACATCCGTGATATGGCTAATCGTTGTTGGTGAGTAGGCATTTCCTAAAATTCGTTCGATAAACTTGCCAATTTCACGCGTACTCATCCCACTTTGATACATCTTGATGACGGCTTCCTCGAGCCAGCCGGTATGGCGTTGGTAAGGGGCAAACAGCTGCGTTTGAAATTCCCCGTTTCGGTCTCTTGGAACAGAAAGTCCTTCGATACGACCATACTGCGTGTCTAGGTTTCGATGGTAATAGCCGTTTCTTCTATTCGACGTTCCCTCTTGTTCCATTTCGAGGAAAGTCTGGATTTCTTCCTTCATGATCAGCTCTAATTTTTCCTTTACAAACTCACGAATAACGTTTTCCAGTTGATTCATCCAATCTATATTCGATATACTTTTAGACATAGGTAGGGTACTCCTTTCTCTAAGATTTTTGCCAAATCAGAGAATACCCTACCTTTTTCTTTTGGTCTAACTAAATGCTTGACACAAAATTTTATACATCATCTTCATTTCTATTATTAAAGAAACTATTCTTTTTTCTCATATTTTATTTTTTATTTTTTTCGTTATGAGACTTTCTTTTCGATCCTCTTCTTCACCTTATTTTTTATAAGGGAAACTCATTTATGGACTCATTTAATCATTGCTGCTAATTATTATCTTTCTAAATACTTTTTATGATTTTATAAATTTTATAGCAGCGAAAAACCCGGTATCACCGGGTTACATAGCAGTATTTTCATTTTGTTGGTTTGCGAAGCTTTCTTTTACTTGATCACAAGCTCGTGCTGCCTGTTCAAGGGCGTTTTGCAACGATTCTTCATGATTCGGCTGCTTACAGGCATTGACGGCTTGCACAAGTCTATAGGGTAATTTTGATGATCGCGAAATTCACTCGCTTTCCGCGAGCTTTCTCGCTCGTTCCTCGCTGTGGGGTCTCGCCTGGCTCGCTGTTCCCGCAGGAGTCTCGTCCATTTCGCAATCATCAATAAAACGTAACTTAGCCAAATGAAAAAATATCGCCTTTCCATTATGTCCTGCTAACAATAAAAATGGAGGCGATTTTTTTGATTAGCTATTTTTATTGATTAAAACAAACATTGATTCGCGACGGAGAATCGTCAAAGCTTTCCGTGAATATCTTCTGATAATGTGGCTGTTCGATCAGCCGATTTGAAACTGGCGGAAAAGGACCACTATTTGCTTCAAAAAAAATCCCGAAATAGAGAAAACCCGACGAGAAAATGATTTTATCTCGACGGGTTTCCGTGTTTAAAAATGGATTTGGGGACAATCCCTTATGCCTCTACTTCTTCAAAATAATGTTTGTAAAATCCTGCCACTTTGTTTGTATTATCCACCACGAAATAAAATTCTTCTGTTTCATTTTTCACTTCATAAATCTTTCCCACTGTCAACACATTGTTGACCATATACTTTTTAGCATTGGTATTGGTGCACTTCACTTTTTTTAAAGTTGGTCTTTCTCTCCATGTCAGATGAATCATGTCTTCATTCCTCCAATTCTTTTTCCATTTCCTTGCAAACAACAGGGAGCAGCCGCTGAAAATCATGGGCGGTCATCGCAGCGCTGCCGTTCGATTGAACCCAAAGATCAGCACAAGCCCCATGAAGGTATACAGCATTTGCCACAGCAGCTTGAATGTTCGAATGAATTCCTACGCTGGCTAACAACATACCGGTCAAAATATCTCCGCTCCCCCCTTTGGAAAGAGCTCGATTTCCTGTAAGATTAATCAATCCTGATCCGTCAGGAAACGCAATAACCGTGTACTGCCCCTTCAGCACGACTATTACCCGGTGTTTCATTGAATATTGAGAAGCTACTTGAAGACGGATCTCCTGAATAATCTTCGTTTCCAGACCGGTCATTCGTGAAAATTCACCTGGGTGGGGCGTCACAATCACGTGGTTTTGGGATTTACTGTAATCGCGACCACGCAAGGCACCGGCATCCAATATTTTAGGTATATCCATTGGCAGCAACTCCGTGATCAATTGTTCCAATGGATCATCCGGTTCTAATCCGGGACCCACAGCCAGGCAAGAAAATTTCTTTTCTATTTCCATCTTTTTTATATCTTGTAAAGGCTCATAAATAAAAGTCGCTTCTGGAACTTGAGCCCCCACAAAGAGCGAAGCATGTTTCGATGTGGCAACCGAAAGTTTTCCGATTCCGAATCTCATCGCTCCGATGGAAGCCAGTGCAACACTGCCGGGCATCGAATCGCTGCCGGCTATTAATAAACCGTTGCCATAAGTCCCTTTATGAGAATTCGTCTTCGGTTTAGGCCAACTTTTCAGTACATCCGCTTTTGTCCACACTTTCCACTTGCTTTCATGAGGCAATCCAATATCCGCTATGTATAGTTTTCCGTAATAGTCGGAAGACGGGAACAAAAAACACGATGGCTTATATCCGTGCAGCACGATGGTCATGTCCGCCCGATAAGCATTTTGATCACATTTCCCTTCATTCGCCAAGACTCCGGTTGGAATATCGATCGCCACTTTTTTCCCAGATTGTCCATTTATCCATTTTAAAATTTTCCCTACATTTTCTTTCATCGGAAGCCTGGCCCCGACGCCTAAGATTCCGTCAATGATCATATCATATTTTAATTCAGGTTGAAATGGGCTTTGATCAAATCCGAGCGAACGGAAATATTCAAAATGCTGAATAGCCGGCGCCGTTTTAGGCATACCCACAGGAAAGACCAAGTCGGCCTTAATTTCATTTAGCTTTAAATAGCGTGCAAGGACGATGCCGTCTCCTCCGTTGTTGCCTCGCCCTGATAAAATCAGAACTCGATCTTGTTTATGAATGTGTGGAAGCAATAATCGAAATATTTCTCTTCCGGCATTTTCCATTAATGTAAACGGCGACATGCCGTTGGATTCTGCCAATGAGTCCACTCGTCGAATCTCTTCGCTTGTATAAATATGCATTTTCATCACTCCTTTCCGTTCGTTCCATGATATTCTCATTTTACCATATGACTCCTTTTTCTGTTAGACAAGGAGTTCGACTGAAAAAGACGCCTTAGCGGCATAGAAATCGCTAGTACTTCTTTGTTTTTTCGATTTTTTTCCACCTTTTATTTTTCCTGAATCCGTGACAAAACATCTTTACAATGGTCGCAAACCGTTGATACGATAAGGAAAAACGACGTTGACGATTCTTCATCAAGTAGGTGATGTGATGAAAGATTTCCCGATTCGGTTTGTATTGACAGATGAAGCGATTACCCCAAGTGCTGGGCTTGCTCTCGTTGGCTACTTACTCCATCGAACGAAACTGGATAAACGGGTAAACGCACTTCGGCTTCCAACGGTTCGTCGAGAAGTGCACATTTCCCATAGCGATGTCATTCGCTCGATGATTGGCTTGCTTGCCACAGGAAAAACGGATTTCGATCATATCGAAGCGTATCGTCAGGACGATATCTTTTCGGCATCGATGGGGATTCAGCACGTGCCTTCCTCTCCAACCTTGCGACAACGACTCGATCAGCTCGCTTGTCTTCCGATGACCGAAACGATTCTTTGGGAGGAGTCCATACGTCTGTTGATTCAACGACATGCCACTTTGTCCCCTTGTTGGACCAAAGGAAAGACGACATGGCTTCCCCTTGATATAGATGGTTCCCCATTTGACAACTCCGATACGAAAAAAGAAGGAGTCAGTCGAACGTATAAAGGATTTGACGGTTTTACACCGTTGTTTGCGTATGCAGGGAAGGAAGGGTATCTCGTTCATGCCGAGTTGCGTCCAGGGAAACAACATGTGCAAGACAACATGCCCTCGTTTTTAGTCACCGCTATCCGTCGAGCTCGTCAACTGACTTCATCTCGTCTGCTTGTTCGCATGGATGCAGGAAACGATGCAGAAGCGAATGTGCACGTATGCCTAAAGGAAGACGTGGACTTTGTCATCAAGCGAAACTTACGCCGAGAATCGAAAGCGCTTTGGTTCCAGATCGCTTCGCAAAAGGGCAAACGTGTCGATGATGGACAAAGCGAAGGAGTACAAACCTATGAGCTATGCCTTCCACAGAAGGCAGCGATCGATGGAAACACGTATACGTACGTTCAAGTCACCCAAGTGACGGAACGGACGATGGAACGCAATGGACAGCTGATGCTCGTTCCTGATTATGAAGTGGAAAGCTATTGGGTGCGGCTCAAAGGATACGAGCATGTTCGAATGAGCGATGTGCTCGCGTTGTATCATGACCATGCGACATGCGAACAGTTTCATAGCGAACTGAAGAGCGACTTAGATTTAGAGCGGCTTCCATCTGGGAAGATGAAAACGAATGCGCTCGTGTTGGTCATGGGAGCCTTCGTTTACAATCTTCTTCGTCTGATTGGACAAGATCTATTAAGCGATCCGAGACATCCGTTGCACCACAAAGTGAAACGCCGCCGCATCAAGACGATTATTCAGACGGTGATCACGATGGCAGGGCGACTCGTCCGTCGATCACGACAGATCTGGATGAAACTGACGCGAAGGAGTGGCTATAGCGAGCCCCTACTGAACGTCTATCAGAAATGGAGAGAGGCAAGATAACGAACGAATGTTCGGGCACTAATGTCCAACGTCACTCCCTGTGCTTTTTTGTCTATTTTTTTGGTTCGTATACCTAAAAAAGAGATTTGTTCCATTTTCGGAAATAGAGATGACATAGGTCATAAGCATAAAAAGGGTTTTATGGATTATCAATCCATCAAAATTACAACAAAATCAAAGTCGATTTCAATTCATCACGGATTCAGGTTTTTCAAAATTTTCCCGAATTTTCCTTTGCAAACGAAATCATAATTTGTTAAAATATCAGACAATATAGATGATTCTATATTATAAATCCTTTCCGAGAGGGGTTTTGTCATTGAAAATCATGAGCAATGAGCAATTGGTGGCAGCCTATCGCGACGCATTAAAAAAAGGTCAGGAACGTGAATGGATTGAGTTATTAAAGAAGGAAGTCAAACGGAGGGGATTAAATCCTGCACGATACTAGTGCAGCAATATGGAATAAACGGAATGAGAAGATGGTCTTTCACGGGCCATCTTTTTTATTTGTCACATCTCAAGTTGTTCCTTCACCATTTTTCACAAAAAAAGATGGTGTTCTTGTGCCGCACAAGCCTTCGAACCAGAAAACAAAACGTTACGGAGTGACCCCAAATTGTCACAATGGCAATAGTATAAATCAAAAAATATGAATGAATTCAAAAAGATGCCGCTCAAATGGCGGCATCTTTTGTCTGGTCGCACAAACATCGAGTAAACGAATTTCCTTTCATAAACTGCGCATAAAAATTCAGCCTTAATCGATTTTTTAAAAGAGATCAGCCTTCTAAAAGCAGGGATTCTGGATTTTCCAAAAGTTCTTTTACAGTTTTCAAGAATCCGACAGCGTCTCTTCCATCAATAATTCGATGGTCGTATGAAAGGGCGATATACATCATCGGACGGTTTTCAATCCGATCTTTATCAATGGCAACTGGTCGAAGTTGAATCGTGTGCATTCCTAAAATCCCCACTTGATTACCATTAATGATAGGAGTGGACATGAGTGAACCAAATACTCCGCCGTTTGTAATCGTAAAGGTTCCGCCTTGCAGATCGTTAAGCGATAATTTTTTATTGCGTGCTTTTTCTGCTAAGTCTGCAATGTCTCTTTCGATTTCTGCGAAGTTTTTACGATCGCAGTCGCGGACAACCGGAACGATCAAGCCGTCATCTGTTGAAACGGCTACGCCGATATCATAATATTTTTTGAGTAAAATTTCGTCGCCTTGAATTTCTGCATTGACATAAGGATATTTTTTCAATGCCGCCACTACGGCTTTTGTAAAGAAAGACATAAACCCTAGACGTACATCATATTCTTGAATGAATTTTTCTTTATACCGTTTGCGGAGGTCCATTACGGCCGTCATGTCGACTTCATTGAAGGTTGTCAGCATGGCAGCGGTATTGGTCACTTCAACAAGGCGTTTCGCAATGGTTTGTCGACGGCGGCTCATACGCTCTCGAACGACCGGTTTTTCATCCTGAACTGCTGCTGTGTCTTGTTGAGGCGCTGCTTGCGAAACCGCAGGCGCAGGTTTCGCTTCGGCTTTTGGTTGGTTGGCAAAATATTCTACATCTTGTTTGCGAACGCGGCCTAACGGATCAATTGTAGGGACTTGAGACAAGTCGATTCCTTTTTCGCGGGCCAATTTCCTAGCGGCTGGTGAAGCAATCGGCCGTTCTTTTGGACCATCGTCTTTGATCGCTGCAGATTCTTGTTTTACTTCTTGTTTTGGTGCCTCTGCTTTTGGAGCTTCTTTTGGTTCTTCTGCTTTTGGTTCTTGTGGGGCTGGAGCAGGAGCAGCAGCACCTTCTTCCACCACAGCTATCACTTGACCAACTTCTACCGTATCTCCTTCATTCGCTTTTAATTCTGTAATAACTCCTGATTCTTCGCTGATCACTTCTACATTTACTTTATCTGTTTCTAATTCAACTATATATTCTCCCTTTTCAACCGTATCTCCAGGCTTTTTAAGCCATTGTGCGATAGTACCTTCAGTAATCGATTCTGCCAATTCGGGAACTTTAATTTCAGCCACTGTGATGTCCTCCTCCTAATTTCCTTCCAAAGCTTTTTTATTCAAAAGAACCACCATCATCCTAAAAAAGGAGAATGGAAACGATATGCCTCCTGGATCTATGACAAAACCATCCAGTCAAAGTTTTATTCCTAGGAGGCATCCGCAATCTTTCCCCGTAAATAGGCCATAGGGGAAAGACCGGCATGAAAGTGTTTTATGGTCTTGTTAACGCTTGTTTAATAATATGATCTTGTTCTTTTCGATGGACGACAGGATCTCCAACAGACGGGCTTGAACGTCTT
The DNA here is from genome assembly GCF_038007225.1 of Bacillus sp. FSL W8-0102. NCBI lineage: Bacteria > Bacillati > Bacillota > Bacilli > Caryophanales > Bacillaceae > Bacillus > Bacillus sp. FSL W8-0102. Next base: position 1,684,250 of record NZ_JBBOWT010000001.1, on the reverse strand, counting down.
CTACGTCCAATATAGCGAACTTCCACTCCTTCTGGAGCTATGTCTCTTAAACGAGGATCCACATAAGACCATCCACCCATGTTTTGCGGTTCTTCTTGAACCCATACAAGTTCTTTGACATTTTGATAACGTGATAACACTTCTTTAATTTCTTCTCTAGGGAATGGGTATAATTCTTCCACTCTCAAAATATGAAGCCAATCAAGATTTTCTTCTTTATCCAATTGCTCAGCCAAATCAATCGCAATTTTTCCGCTGCATAGAACAATACGTTCTACTTTATTTGGTTTTTCACCTAAGCCGCTTTGCTCCAATATTGGACTAAAATGGCCATGGGCAAGCTCTTCTACGGTAGATGCAGCCAAAGGATGGCGAAGTAAGCTTTTTGGCGTCATGATCACTAACGGTCTTACTTCTTCTTTTCTCAAAACGGCTGCCTGACGTCGTAAAATATGGAAATATTGAGCTGTACTCGTCAAGTTTGCAACCGTCCAGTTGTTTTCGGCAGCCAGCTGCAAGAAACGTTCAACACGTCCGCTGGAATGCTCAGGGCCTTGGCCCTCATATCCGTGCGGCAAAAGCATCACAAGTCCCGATTTTTGCCCCCATTTCGCTCTTCCGGAAGAAATAAATTGATCAAACATCACTTGGGCCATATTGGCAAAATCTCCAAATTGAGCTTCCCATAAAACGAGCGTTTCAGGCGCAAACACGTTATATCCGTATTCAAATCCTACAACAGCTGCTTCTGTCAAAGGACTGTTGTGAACGACAAATGAAGCTTTCGCACCTTTAATATGGTGCAACGGGATATATTTTTCACCTGTTTCCATATCATGAAGAACGAGATGCCGCTGAGCAAACGTACCGCGCTCAGAATCTTGGCCTGTAAGACGGATAGGTGTTCCATCTCGTAGAATGGTTGCGAACGCCAATGTTTCTGCATGGGCCCAGTCGATTTTCCCTTTGCCTTCAAAAACTCCCTCACGGCGTTTTAAAATTTTCTCTAATTTGTTGAATACGTGAAAATCTTTCGGCCATTCTAATAATTGTTGGTTAATTTCTCTCAATATATTTTCGTCAATTTCTTCTTGTGGATTAGGCAGAAGGTTTTCCACCTGTATAGGCGGATTCATCACAATATCCGGGTTTTCATCCTTCTTCGGCACTTTTTCATACGCTGCTTTCAGTTTATCCACAACTTCTTTTTCAAATTTTGAAGCCAGATCTTTTTGAATCAACCCTTCATTAACTAACTGATCGGCATATATGGCTCGGACTGTTGGATGGTTTTGTATGATTTTATATAAGGTTGGGTTTGTCGCCATCGGTTCATCCATTTCATTATGTCCAAAACGCCGGTATCCAACTAAATCGATTACAAAATCTTTATGGAACGTATTTCGATATTCAAAAGCTAAAATGGCCGCCGCTAGACAAGCTTCAGGATCGTCTGCGTTCACGTGTACAATTGGCATTTCAAAGCCTTTCGCAATATCAGAAGCATATCGTGTGGATCGAGAATCGTAGCTTTCTGTTGTAAATCCGATCATATTGTTGGCGATTACATGAATCGAACCACCTGTTTGATAACCAGGCAATCGGCTTAAGTTCAATGTTTCAGCCACGATGCCTTCTCCCGGAAAAGCGGCGTCTCCATGAATCATAATCGTCAAAGATTTTTTTACATCCTGTTTTGGGTAGCCAGGTTGAGTTCGATCTTCTTGCGCAGCTCTTGTATAGCCTGCTACAACCGGATCTACCACTTCTAAGTGGCTTGGATTGTTGGCTAACGTGATCCGTGTTTGTCCTTGGTTGCTTTCTTTTACACGGCGATCGGCGCCAAGATGGTATTTTACGTCACCAGTCCAACCGTATGTAATTCCGATGGATCCTTCAGAAGGAATTAATTTTTTGCTAGGAGAATGCTGAAATTCAGCAAAAATCATTTCGTAAGGTTTACCGAGAATGTGAGCCAGCACATTCAGACGTCCGCGGTGGGCCATGCCAATATTGATGCTTTCTGCCCCTTTTGATACTGCTTTTCGAATTAACTCGTCAATCAGTGGAACCATCACATCCAAGCCTTCAATAGAAAACCGTTTTTGACCAACAAACGTACGGTGCAAAAACTTTTCAAAGCCTTCCACTTCCGTTAAGCGCTTTAATAATTGTATCTTTTCTTCTTTATTTAAAGATGGATAAAAGCTTCCTGATTCCACTTTTTGACGAAGCCAATTTCTTTCTTCCATTTCATGAACTTGGGCAAATTCAAAAGCAAGTTTATCCGTATAAACTTTCTTTAAATGATTGATGGCATCGAGTCCGTTTTGGACATGAGAAGGTGCGTTTGGACAAATAAATTCAACTGGAATATTTTTTAAATCCTCTTCCGTCAGTTGAAATTCTTCTAATTCAATTCGACGTGAATCTTTATTTCGATCATTTAAAGGATTGATATCCGCCGCGAGGTGACCGTAAAAGCGGATATTATCGGCCAGCTTCACAGCAGCAACAATTTTGTGATAATCCACTTGTCCTTGCGGAGCCGGACGAAACGTTCCCGTTCTAGGTGCAGATTGTTCCCATCCCTCTTCGACAACCGGAGCTCCCCACTGGTTGAATAATTCTTTAAGATCCGAGTCAATACTTTCTGGATCTTCTAAATATTTTTCATACATCTCCATGATATAACCGAGGTTAGGCCCAGAAAAGCGGTTCCACGGTCCCCTTTGGTTTGATGTTTGTGTGTTCATCATGCAAAACCTCCAACCGTAACGTCCTGTTATTGATTTTCTCGTCATCCCACATTCATAAATTATTCCAAAAATAATTAAAAACGCTTACAAGTCCATTTTACCACGCTAAAGTAAAAATTGAAAGAATATCCTTTCTTTTTCGTCTAATTGTCTTCATTGATTTGACCAATGATCTTCTCATTTTCATATTGATCAATTTGTGAAATTCGTAACAACATCCTGATTATTCTGAAATAATTTTTTCACCTTCTATTCCCTTTTTTCTGAAATAAGTTTAATTTTTTTCATGTACCATCTTACTACTCTTTCTTTAAAAATCAATCCTTTTTGACAAAATTATTAATTTTTATAGAACAAATAAAATTGGCTATCTTTTTTTCTGCTTTATTCCGTTTTTTCCTTTTTTACCCGCTCCTCAATCAACACCATCTGAACGTTTCCTAGGCTCAAGACATAAGATATGAAGAACGAATATGGAATTCGAGGGGGATTGGCATGTTTCCATGGAACTGGTTTTTTTCGAATGAAAACCTCTCTAATGACTGGATGAAACAACTCAACCCAGCCGACGTAGAACAGTTTATACAAGAAATGATGAAGAAAACCATCCCTCCTAATTGGCAGCAAACCCATCCATTCTCTTCACAATTCGAAAAGCAAGATCCTCCTTCTCCAGAAAAAGAAACATCTCCTCCCTCTCCTCCAATCCCTATCGAGGTTTTTGAAACGTTTGACTATGTATTCCTTCGACTGCGCCTCAAGGAAGAGTGGCTGCAACATTTAAAAATTCATCATACTTCCCAAAAAGCGATCATTTATAATGTCCCGGAAATGGGGGAACGACAAGAAATTGTTTTACCAGCGCTTGTCAAACGCAAAGGAGCTAAAGCTGAATTTCAAGACGGTATTTTAGAAATCTGCTTCTTGCGGATGGAAGATTGGCAAATTTCCGAAATTCATTTGCCAAATAACAAGGAAGAATCTCCGTAGTATTCTTCAATATCTCTTCATCTTTCGGTCACTGAAAAGTTTTTCTGAACCTTTTGTTATTGTTCTCCCATATATTTACTTTAGAAAGTAAATGACAAATCATGTGAAACAGTTAGTTGGCCCTGTTTCTTAAAGTATTTGAATATGCTTTACCGTTGGAGGAACCCCTTTTATTTAACGGAATTTTCTTTTAATTACAAATCTTTTTTGCTACAATTTTTTTGAATGAAGGTTGGAAAAGGGGAAAAACGATGAAAAAACTCGTCTCGCTTAAAAATGTAAGTTGGCAAAGAGGAAACCGAACCATTTTGGACTCGATCAACTGGGAGATCTCATCCGGAGAACAATGGGCGGTGCTCGGGTTAAACGGCTCAGGAAAAACGTCTTTATTGAATATTGTTTGCGGCTACCAGTATCCTACGAAAGGAGAAGTTGTCGTTTTGGGGGGACGTTTTGGCGAAACGAATATCCCCGAACTGCGAAAAAAAATCGGAATCGTCAGCCATTCGCTTAGTCGCTTTGATGATATTTTGAAAAATGAATCAGTAGAAGAAATCGTTTTGAGCGGAAAATTTGCTTCCATCGGATTGTACGAACAAGTCAGCCATGAAGACTTGGATCAAGCTGATGCTTTCATGGAACAATTCCGAATCGGCTATTTAAAAGGGAGCGCTTACCAATCTCTTTCCCAAGGAGAAAAAATGCGTGTCCTTATCGCCAGAGCGTTTATGGCTAATCCTGAAATCCTCATTTTAGACGAACCATGCAGCGGATTGGATATCCGTGCTCGCGAAGAATTGCTGAACGCCGTTCAAGAAACTATCATAGAAAAGAAGCTCCACCTTATTTACGTAACCCACCATATCGAGGAAATCATCCCAACGATCAGCCACGTCCTTGTTCTGGAAAACGGTCGTGTCATCGCTGCGGGAGCAAAAGAGGATGTACTGACCGACGACGTGTTGTCAGAAGCTTTTTCCATTCCCGTTCGCGTCCATTGGGAAGACGAGCGTCCTTGGCTCACGGTCAAACGAAAACAGTATCAATAAACATTCGTTAGGGTCTCATAAGAAAAACAAAAATGCAGCTTGAATCCCGGCAACAGCTACAATCACTTTTTTCAGAGCGCTCGGACCTTTTATCTTTACTTTTCTGAAACAGGATGCTCCAAAATGGTTGCATTCAATAATCCGCCGATCAAAATAACAGCCGCCGTTAAATAAAACCAAATAAGAAGAACGATAATACTTCCTAATTGACCGTAAATTTTGGTATATCCCCCTAAACTGACGTAGAAAGCGAAACCAATAGAGGCTCCTTGCCAACCAATAGTTGCAAAAATCGCACCTGGCAAAGCCTCTTTCCATAAAACGCGCTTGCTCGGAACAGCATGATAAAAAAAGAGAAAAAAACCGAAAAGAAATACCGTTCCTATTCCCCATCTTAAAATATACCACCATGGATACCAATTAAATGGAAAAGAAATCGTTTGATCGAACATCCTTAGAACGATATTTTCCAAAATGGGCAAGAACAAGGAAGAAGTCAACATCACCATTAGGCCGAATGTTAAAACAAGATCGTTGACAAGGCCTCCTAAAAATGATTTACGCCTCCGTATATGGTAGGCATCATTTAATGAACGGACTAACGACTGAACGGCCACGGAGGCAATCCAAAAAGAGGCGATCAAACTATATGAAAAAACATGGGATGGTTGTTGGTTCATGATTTGATCGACCGTTTGGCGAATAAATGCATAAGTATTTTTCGGAGCATAGGGCTCAATGATCTCCAAAAAGTCGTTTTGGTTGATAGGGAAAAAGCGAATGAGCGAAAACATAAACATTAAAAACGGAATAAACGACAACATGAAATAATAAGCGGTTTGGGCGGATTGGTCATAATACCGTTCGTTAAAAAATCGTTTTGCTACTAGCAACGGAATTTTTCGTTCATCCATGATTCCACCGGCTCCTTTTTCGTCTTTCTCCCTATTTTAGAAAAATAAACCTCCATTTTCCACTTTTCCACAAAAAAGAGACCTGGAAACCCAGATCTCTTAAAACCGTTTCTTCGTCTTTTTTCCGTCTGACGGACATTTTTCGACATCGCTGCTTGAATGTATTTAAGACGATGCATCTCCGTTTAAAGAATCGATTCCGTTTTCTTGCCAATCAGTTCGATTATTTCTTCTTCTTTTCCTTGATGAAACAGATCGACAATTTTGCTTCCAACAATGACCCCGTCGCAATAGGAACCGACTTCTTTTACTTGAAGGTGATTGGAAATGCCAAAACCGGCTAGCACCGGAACAGGGCTTATCTTTTTCAAGTGTTCTAAATACCCGGACAATTCCTCCGGCAATTTATTTCTTTGTCCTGTGATTCCCGTCACCGTCACCGCATATAGAAATCCATTGGAAGCTTGGGCAATCTTCTTTTTCCGCTCTTCTGGACTCGTCAACGTAACGAGTTGAATCAAATCGATATTCTTTTCTTTTAGTTCTTGAGAAAGGATTCCCTGTTCTTCAAAAGGAACGTCAGGAAGGATCACTCCGTTGATTCCCGCTTTGGCGCAATCGTTGACAAAGCGTTCGATTCCATATGCATACACAGGGTTTATATACGTCATCACAATCAAAGGAATAGTGACACTAGAACGAAAAGCGGCAATTTCAGCAAGCACTTTTGCAAGCGACACTCCCTCTTTCAGCGCCCGTTTTCCCGCTTCTTGGATGACCGGGCCGTCTGCAACGGGATCAGAAAAAGGAATGCCGATTTCTACCATGCTGGCACCGGCTTTTTCCAAAAAGAGCACCTTGTCTTTTAAACTGGACAAACCCCCATCCCCCGCCATGATATACGCAACAAACGCTTTTTCGTTGTTTTGTTTAAATTGATGAAATGCTTCTGCAATCGATAGAGCCGTCATTTTTCTTCCCCTTTCAACACAGCTTGAACCGTTTCAACGTCTTTATCTCCTCGTCCGGACAAACAAACCACCAACACTTCTTCCGGCTTCATCGTCGGCGCTAATTTCAATGCATGCGCCACCGCATGGGAACTTTCCAACGCCGGAATAATCCCCTCCGTTTTCGTCAACGTTTGAAATCCTTCCAGCGCTTCTTGATCGGTCACCGATGTATAATGGACTCTTTTGATTTCTTTTAACAAGCTATGTTCGGGACCTACTCCGGGATAATCCAATCCCGCTGAAATGGAGTGGGCTTCCTGAATTTGCCCATTTTCATCCTGCAATAAATACATTTTCGACCCGTGTAAAATTCCGACTGATCCTTTCGTGAGTGTAGCAGCATGTTTGCCGGTATCTAGTCCGCTTCCGGCTGCCTCGACACCGAACAAGCGGACGGACTCATCTTCCAAAAATGGGTAAAACATCCCCATCGCATTACTGCCGCCGCCGACACAGGCAACAATGGCATCCGGAAGCTTTCCTTCTTTTTCGATGATTTGTTGTTTTGTTTCCTTTCCGATTACACTTTGAAAATCGCGTACTATTTTTGGAAACGGATGAGGACCAAGAACCGACCCCATAATATAATGAGTATCTTCCACATTCGCGACCCAGTAGCGGAGCGCTTCATTGACCGCATCTTTCAATGTGCCGCTTCCTTGTCGCACGCTGACAACTTTTGCCCCAAGAAGCTCCATTCGGAACACATTCAGCTTCTGGCGGCGAACATCCTCTTCCCCCATAAAGATGATGCAATCCATATTTAGCAGGGCACTAACGGTCGCCGTCGCTACACCGTGCTGGCCTGCTCCTGTTTCTGCTACCACCTTTCTTTTTCCCATTCGCAACGCAAGAAGCGCCTGCCCGATCGTATTGTTGATTTTATGGGCTCCCGTATGGTTCAAATCTTCGCGCTTCAAATAGATTTTCGCGCCTCCGAGTTTTTCCGTTAGATTTTTAGCATAGTAGAGCGGCGTTTGTCGCCCTACGTATTCTTTTAAGTAATAGCGCAGCTTTTGCAAAAAGTTTTCGTCGTTTTTCGCTTCTTCATAAGCGATTTCCAATTCCTGGACAGCTCTCATTAACGTTTCCGGAACAAAGCGGCCTCCAAACGGCCCAAAATATCCTTTTTCATCTGGTTGAACATACATACTCATCTTTTTTGCACTCCTTTTGCTTCATCTATAAACAATTTGATTTTCCGGCGGTCTTTGCGCCCCTCCGTCTCTACGCCGCTTGACACATCGACACCAAATGGCTGTATGGCTTGAATGGCTTGCTGAACATTTTCCGGATTTAACCCGCCGGCAATGATCAAATTTTCTTTTTTCAATCGTTTTTCTTCTATTAAACTCCAATCAAATGTTTTTCCGTTTCCTCCGTAATAAGCTCCCTTTGGGCTGTCTACCAACAAATAACTAGCCGGAAAGTCTGCCATCTCACGTTCGTTTGTCTCTTTGCTCAACCCAAAGGCTTTAATGACAGGAACACCTAAAGATCTCGCGTATTCCGGAGTCTCCTCCCCATGCAGCTGAACAAAATCCAAATCTGCTTCTTTTGCGATGTTTCGAACAATATCAGGATCTTCATTGACGAAGACACCGATTTTCCAAACACTTTTCGGCAAGCTTTTGGATATTTCTTTCGCTTTCTTTAAGGAAACTCGCCTTTTGCTGTTCGCAAACACCATGCCAATGGCATCCGCCCCGCATTCAGCGGCAAATAACGCTGTTTCTACATCCGTTATTCCGCAAATTTTCACAAACATCGGTTTCACCTCAAATGGACTTTTAGTTTATTCATCGTTAGTTGAATGTCATCTGCCAGCATCAACGTTTCCCCGACCAAAATCGCTTTAGCTCCTGCTTTTTGCACACGCTCTACGTCTTTCGCCGTCTTGATTCCACTCTCGCTTATAAAAATGCGGTCATGATTCTTTCCAAATCGAGACAACAGTCGTTCCGTGACCCCTAAGTCTACTTCAAACGTTTTTAGATTGCGATTATTGACGCCAATGACAGAAGGATTCAAAACAAGCGCCCGCTCCATTTCTTCCTCGTTATGCACTTCTAGTAGAACTTCTAAATCTTGCTTGTAGGCGTACTCGTACAAAGACTTCAGTTTCTCATCATCCAAAGCGGCCGCAATCAACAAGATCACATTGGCTCCAGCCTGTTTGGCGGCATCTATTTGGATGGGGTCGATGATGAAATCTTTACACAAAATCGGCAAACCCACTACATCGCGAACTGCTTTTAAGTCTGCTAATGTTCCTTTAAAAAAAGGTTCGTCGGTTAAAACGGAAATGGCATTCGCCCCACTCGCCTCATAATGTTTTGCCTGTTTAGCAGGATTTACATCCAGATTGATATTTCCTTTTGAAGGGGAAGCTCTTTTCACTTCCGCAATAATATTCATTTTGTCTGCATGGATAAAGGAATCATAGAAAGAGATTTTTTGAAATTTGCTTTCATTTCCAGCGTCGAATTGTTCCTTTAGTTTTCTCACTTCATCCTTCTTTTTTTCTAATATTCTGTCTAAAATGGTTCCGCTCATTTAGATCACCACTCTTTTTCTTTTTTCGCTGTAGTCGATCAAATATTGCAATGCCGATAATGCCCTTCCGGAATCGATGCTTTCTTTCGCCAGTCGAATCCCTTCTTGAATGGTATTCGCTTTTCCGTTCGCAAAAAAGCCTAAACCGGCATTTAACAGTACCGTATCACGATAAGCTCCTTTTTCTCCTTTGAGTACACCGATTAAAATTTCAGCATTTTCTTTGGCCTCACCGCCCACAATAGCTTCATTCGAATAATAAGGCAGGTCTACCTTTTCCGGAGTCACCGTCATTTTTTCTACATGGCCATTTTCCAAAAGAACTAAATGATTTTCTCCAGAAAGAGAAGCTTCATCCATAAAGCCGGCGCCGTTAAGAACGACAGCTCGTTTTCTTCCGAGACGCTTCAGCACATCTGCCATCATCTCAAGCATATCCCTTCGGTAGATTCCCAAAAGCTGGCTATCTAAATCGACCGGGTTGGTCAGCGGCCCAATTAAATTAAAAATCGTAGGAATTTTTAAATCGCGGCGCACTTTCATAATTTTTTTCATGCGCGGATGAACGTGCGGCGCAAACAGGAATGCAATATGATTTTCTTCCAACAGCTCTTCGACTTCCTCTTCATGCAAATCCAGCGAGATTCCTAAATATTCTAAAACATCGGCGCTGCCCGTTTTGCTGGAGACGCTTCGGTTGCCATGTTTCGCGACCTTCACGCCGCCTCCCGCCAACACAAAAGCACTGGTCGTACTAATATTAAAGCTGTGGGCTCCGTCTCCTCCAGTTCCGCAATTATCCATGACGTTCGGAATTTTTTTCTTGATGCCTAGCGCATGTTCACGGAGAACTTCCACAAGCGCCGCTACTTCATCTGCGTTTTCTCCTTTCGCTTTTAGCCCCATTAAAAATGCCGCCACTTCGCTGTCTGTAATTTCATCTGACAGCAATTCCCGAGAAGCCGATCTCATTTCTTCTTGATTCAAAGATTGCCGCTCTGACAGCTTTTTTAAGTAATGATTCATCTTCCGCTCCTTTTTTGTTTCCAAGAAAAATCGACGAATCAATTCTTTTCCGTTTTTTGTACCGATGGATTCGGGATGAAACTGCAGCCCATAAAGAGGATATTCTTTATGTTTGATGGCCATGATTTCTCCATCATCCGTAGATTCCGCTAAAATCTCGAATTTAGAAGGGAGCGTCTTTTCATCAACAGCTAAAGAATGGTAGCGCATGACTTCCAAAGGTTCAGAAAAACCGGAAAAAATGCTTTGACCAGTATGATGGATAAGCGACGTCTTTCCGTGCTTAATCGTTTTTGCCTGAATAATCTTCGCTCCAAAAGCGGCAGCGACCGCTTGATGTCCGAGGCAAATGCCCAAAATCGGGATTTTGTGGTAATAATTGCGGATTAATTCCAGGCATATGCCGGCATTATCCGGTGTTCCGGGCCCCGGCGAAATCACAATCGCTTCCGGCTCCATTTTTTCAATCTCTTCGACAGCTATCTCATCATTACGAACAACTTGAACATTTTTCCCTAATTCCGAGATTAATTGATAAAGATTATAAGTAAAAGAATCATAATTATCGATTAATAAAATCATTTACTCTACCTCCAGCAATGCTTTTGCTTTATTAAGCGTTTCCTCATACTCTTTCTCAGGAACCGAATCATAGACGATGCCTGCACCGGCTTGAACATAAGCTTTTTCGTCTTTCACAATCATCGTGCGGATGGCAATGGCAAAATCCAAGTCTCCGCTTGCGGACAAATATCCGATCGCTCCCGAATATAATCCACGTTTTTCCGGCTCTAAATCATTGATGATTTGCATCGCTCGAATCTTGGGAGCTCCGGAAACGGTTCCGGCCGGCAAACACGCTTTCAATGCTTCTAAACTATGAACCTCATTCTTCAACGTACCGGTCACTTCTGAAACAATGTGCATCACATGTTTGTATCGTTCGACCACTTGATCCTTCGTCACGCGTACCGAACCAATTTCCGCTACTTTTCCAATATCGTTTCGACCGAGATCCACCAGCATACGGTGTTCAGCCAATTCTTTTTCATCCGAAAGCAGCTCTTTTTCCAATCTTCTATCTTCCTCATCCGTTGCGCCGCGCGGACGGGTTCCTGCGATCGGATTCGTCATCAATTTGCGTCCGGACACTTTGATTAAGCTTTCCGGAGAGATGCCCACGACAATATAGTCCGAAAAGTCCAAATAATACATATAGGGAGACGGGTTCGTCTTTCGAAGCTTTCTGTATAAATCGAAAGGATTCCCCTTATATGGAGCCTCTAGGCGCTGGGATAGCACCACTTGAAAAATATCTCCTTTTCGAATGAAGTCTTTCCCCCGTTCCACCATACGGCAATATTCACTTTTGGACACATTAGAGGTAAAGGAAACTTTCACATTGCTTTCAATGGAATCTTCTGAAACAGGACGATCCAACATCTTTTCTAATTGATGGACTTCTTTCTCCAATTCTTCGGGTTTCTTTTTACGGCTTAAACTCATTGCCAAAATATACACTTTTTGGAGAAGATGATCGAATACAATGAAGTTTTCATAAAACATTAAATGCATATCCGGCATTTGAATTGTATCTCGAGGTACGTTTCCAATGTTCTCAACATAACGGATGGAATCGTAGCCAATGTATCCGATAGCTCCTCCAATAAAAGGAAAAGGCAGGTTCTCGTCATCTTGTTTTGGAAAATAGCTTTCCAGCTTTTTAAAAGGATCTCCTTCTGATTGTTCCGTTTCTTTGGCAATCAGATCACGAACCGTTATTTTTCCATTTTCCGCAATGAATTCCATATAAGGATTCATGCCTAAAAAAGAATAACGGCCTCTCTCTTCATGTTTAAAAGAACTTTCCAATAAAAACTTTTTCTGTCCATCTAACTTTTTAAACACGGCCACTGGGGTCAGCAGATCCCCCTCAATTTCTTTCACAACAAAATTCTTTTCTCGCACTACACTCAACTAGACTCACCTTCCTCATCTTTTCTAAAAGAAAAAAGTCCTCCAATCACACAGGAATGCCTGTATGGTTGGAGGACGAACTACGCCGCGGTGCCACCTCAATTGAAGCAAAAGCTTCCCCTTTTCGAGCACAGGAACTTTTCCGATGCTCTATCCTTTTAACGGCGGAAACCCGGGCATCCCTACTAAAAAGTTCAGGACGCCTCTCGCAAGGCCATTCCGAACAGCGTATCGCACCGGCTCTCACCTTGCCCGGTTCTCTGTAACGAATCGGCTGAACGTACTCTTCTTGCTCATCGATTTATCCTCTATTCAATTTATAAAGAGAAATACAAAAAGACCCCTCATCTACAAAGGACGAGGAGCCCGCGGTGCCACCTTTGTTGATTGCTTTTACGCAATCCACTCACCGGATGGGTAGTCGTCTTACCCATCCTCCACTGTAACGGAGTGGAACCCGCCAAAGCCTACTTTGTCTGCATTTCGGTTTGGAGCTCGGAAGCCCATTCACTAATCATTTCTCACCGGTTTACACCAACCACCGGTTCTCTGAGCAGAAACGATAAGCTACTCTTCTCCCTCATCGCTGATTTCCGTTCATTTTTCTTAAGACATATGTTAATAAAACTCTTTTAAAATGTCAAACATAAATTTGAACCTAAATCCAATATGGGCAGAAAATTCTCTCTTAAACGGCTGAATTTCCACTTTTCCGCATAATCAGAACCCATTCAAATCGAATCTCACTTGAAAATGGACAAGATGAGATCCGCTTATAGGGATATTTACAATCAAAAGGTAAATTTAATAGTTTTTATTGAAAAATTTTTCAATATTTATCTGAAAAAACATTGAAATATTGTCATTCATTTGTTACAATTCAATCAACACAACATATAGTATAGAATATAACATTCATACTATATGTTGATTATGATTATAGTAAGTAGTAGGTTTCCTCAGCCTTTTCTCTTTTTGCCGCTTGCCATCAAGCGGATTTTTTTGTGCCCCAAAATTCGAGATGATTCAAATGTTTAGGAGAATGGCTAGAGTTATCTAGTAAAAAAGATTTTAATATTAAGAGAGTATATCAGTTTGCTTTTAAAAGAAAATTTAGAAGCCAGTCTTTAATGAAAGAATGTTTGAAACAATAAATAGGCATTTAAGCTGATAATCACAATCGCAACGATCCAGGCGAGAACTTTTAACCATAATGGGTTAGCAAATTCCCCCATTTTCTTTTTGTCGCTCGTGAATTGAACAAGAGGAACGACTGCAAAAGAGAGCTGCAAAGAAAGAATCACCTGGCTTAGAATAAGCAATTGAGCCGTACCGCTTTCACCGTAAATGGCCGTTACAATGACCGCCGGAATAATGGCAATCAATCGAGTGATCAGCCTTCTTAACCAGCCGGGAAGTCGGATATTAAGAAAACCTTCCATTACAATCTGACCAGCTAAAGTACCTGTCAACGTCGAGTTTTGGCCGGAAGCCAATAAGGCAACCCCAAACAGAATGCTTCCAAGCGTTGTTCCAAGCAGTGGAGAAAGCAAGTGGTAAGCATCCCCAATCTCCGCCACGTTCGTCATCCCTGCTTTATGAAATGTAGCAGCCGAAACAATCAGGATAGAAGCATTAATAAATAAAGCGAAGAAGAGAGCGATGGTTGAATCCCAAGTAGCATATTTAATTGCTTGCCGTTTCCCCGATTTTGTTTGTTCAAATTGTCTTGTTTGCACAATAGAAGAATGCAAATAAAGATTATGAGGCATGACGGTTGCGCCTAAAATACCGATCGCGATATAGAGCATGGATGGATTGCTTACGATCTCTTTGCTTGGAACAAACCCCTTTAATACGCCCCCCACATCTGGTTTTGAAAGAAAAAATTCAGTCGCAAAGCAAGCACCAATGGTTAGAATGAGAATAATCACCAATGTTTCAATATAACGAAAACCTTTATTCTGCAATAACAATACGACGAGTACGTCCAAGGCCGTAATCATGACACCATACAGCAACGGAATTCCAAACAATAAATTCAAAGCGATGGCTGAACCGATCACTTCCGCTAAATCACAAGCCGCGATCGCCAACTCGCATAAAATCCACAAGATCATGGCCACAGGCTTCCTATAATGGTCTCGACACGCTTGTGCCAAATCCCTACCCGTTACAATCCCCAGTTTGCCAGCTAATGATTGAAGCAATATAGCCATTAAATTGGAAAGCAAAATCACAGAAAGCAACGTGTATCCAAACTGGGAACCACCCGCAATATCAGTCGCCCAGTTACCTGGGTCCATATAACCCACCGCTACTAAGTATCCTGGTCCGGCAAACGCAAGAAACTTTTTTATCCAAGAACCGGTTTTTGGAATACGCAAACTTCGATAGACTTCAGGCAACGTCGGTTGTGTCCTTTTCTTTCTCCAGCCTTCATCCACTGCCAGCGACAGTTTTTTCGCTTCATTACCCATCATCATCACCTCGTTTTTGGTTTGTACTAAACATTTTGCACAAAGGAAACTTTTGAGGTAAAAAAAATTACTCCACATTTAGAACCCAATATATGCAAACACACAGAAAAAGTTTCTCGTGTTTATTGTACTACAGAAAGAATTTTAGTCAAGGGAAACTTTTATCTTGAGTATCTCAAGGCTTGCCTAACGTCAAGAGGCAATTCATATTGTCATCATCCATTTCACCCTTTTTTGTCTATATTTTTTCAATCAATCATGTTATTCACCTCCACTGAACCGTCCGATCATTCAATCTTATTCATATATCTTTCTTCTTTCTGCGTTTGAATCGACCTGGATGCTTTTTTCATCATCATCAGAGTCAAAAAAGCTGATAAAACATATAATCCGGCTGTCGACATGTAAACAAAACGAATCCCCCATTGGTCTGCCATCCAGCCCATTAACAGAACCGAAAATCCAAATGTGACAAAGAGGATGGTTCCAAATGCAGCGAACACTTTCGGTAATAATACTTCAGGTGTATGAAATTGCAAAAGAGTTCTTTGTGCAATGCTTCGCGCCTGATAGGGCGGCCCCATAATCAAAGCTACTCCTAAGGCAAACCATGGATTGGATGAGTAGGTAAAGGCTATTGTCAAAACGCCGATACTGAAAGAGCTGATCAACATAGTGAACAACATTCGATTTTCAATCTTTTTGGACAGTTTCCAAATGAGCAGTCCTCCTAGGATGGTTCCGGCAAAATTACTGGCATTGATAAAACCCCACCAATCCTCTCCTTTGTGTAATACTTCTTTCACAAACACTAAAATAATGGATCCGGCCCATATACTTTCTCCAAGTCCACTGATGATTTCCATAAAAGATAAAGTACGGAGGATTGGATTCTCCCAGATCGTGATCCATCCTTCTTTCATACGATCCCATCGTTTTTGACTTTCTGGCTGGGCAGAAACGTTCGCGGAAGGATCTTTCACAAAAAGGAGAGCCAAAGTAGAGAAAAGCATCATGATGGCAGTTATCTCCAACACTCGCATGACTCCCCATTCGGCAACCAAAATCCCGCCTAATGACCAGCCAACCAGCAATACAATTTGATCCGAGGTAGCCAGTAAACTGTTGGCCTTCACTAATAAAGGAGAAGGAACCAGGCGAGGGACAAGTGCATTTCTAACCGGAATGGCCCAGCCATGCAGCATCGAAATGGCGAATACTAAAAACAGAACCGCTGGAATCAACCATTGGGACGGCAAGAAAAAATAGAGAATACACATCGATCCGAAACAAATGGTTTGACCCATTTCAGCCATCCATAAAAGAGTGCCAAGCCGCAAGCGATCCATAAGCAAAGGTGCTGCCAAGCCGCTTATCGCCTGCGCACATACCCGCAATATGGGAAAAAGCCCTGCGAAAGCAGCTGAACCTGTTCGATTATAAATGAAAGTCACAATAGCTAATATATAGAATGAATCCCCTAAGTTAGCGATAGATTGGCTAATCCAAAGCAGCCGAAACGATTGATTTTGATTCACTTTGTTCCCTCTTTCAAACAAATTTTGTTTCACCATAATAAAAAGTATGGACTACATCATTTTACAATAATTTAGATTATAAAGAATAAAAAGAAAATAAAAAAGTGATTTCATCATGACTGTCCAAAAGGCTGTTCAAAACTTTAAACAACAAATGCCTCCACGATGAAAGTTGAGAGAGTTTTCCCTATAAGAGGCTGGTTTCTTTTTATTCCCGTTCCTTTCGGATCCTATTTATTCTATTGATGGACTTCCTACTAAAAGGACGAAGCTTCGGATCGCTTAACCAGCCGATGACAAATCAACGAACAAAATCAAAGGCCGTTTTTATGGCCGCTTTTTTCTTTTTGTTCTAGGTTCCGCAGTGGCTATATAACCCACTATCATGCGCACCAAAATGGGGCTCACTCTTTTTTGCAACGAGTGAGCCCCATTTTTACGAACTTAAACTATCATGATGAAAACTTGATTCTGATACTTGAATTCCGTTTTGATCAACGGATAACAATTCGATTTCGCAGTCCCAAAATCGGGCTTGAAGAGACTGCGCCAATTTCTCGCCTTTTCCTTTTTCCGCAAAAGAAAGAACCGCTGGCCCCGCCCCGCTTATGACCGTTCCAAAAGCCCCGTTATTGCGGGCGCATTTCCTCATTTCTTCAAAGCGGTCAATCAAATGGATTCGGTATGGTTCATGAAAAAGATCTTTTTCCATCACATTTCCAGCCAACTCGTAATCTCCGGTTAACAACGCCGCTAAAAAGACATTAGAAAGCGCGCTCGCCTGAACCGCTTTTTTTCTTTCAAATACATTCGGCAAGACCTTTCTAGCTTCTTCTGTCTTCAATTCATAGGAAGGGATCAAAACGACAATATCCACGTCTAATGAGGAGATATGGACTAATTTTGTTTTCTCGCCGTCATAGACGCCGATGACTAGGCCACCGTAAATCGAGGCGCCGATATTATCCGGATGCCCTTCCATTCGAGTACCGATTTGCATTTTTTCTTCGGTTGAAAGAGATAAACCGCAAAATTGATTGGCCAGTTCAATGCCGGCTGCAACCGCCGCCGCACTGCTGCCTAATCCCCTTGCTAACGGAATATCGCTTTGCATTTTGATCGTTAAAGGGGGAAGAGTAGCTTTAAATATAGCTGCGGTTTTTTGAGCCATTTGGCAAATGAAATGAGATTCATCATTCGGCAGCTCTTTCAACTCCGGGCTTAAATGCTCAAAATGCCAATGATCTCCTCTACTCGCTTGAATGTTCAAATATTTTGAAAGAGCGAGGCCGATGGAATCGAACCCCGGCCCCAAGTTTGCCGTGCTGGCAGGCACAGTGATCGTCAGCGAAGAACTCATGCATGTACAACCCCTTCAATGTATTCAAATACGGCCTTTTCCTCATTCGGCAGGACGACCGGTTTCTTTTGAATGCATTGAATAGCGGTTTCAGGATCTTTCAGTCCATTGCCTGTCAAAACGGCAACGATAGTGCTTCCAGGCGGAATTTCACCCGTTTTCCGCTGTTTTATGATGCCAGCAATCGATGCTGCTGAAGCTGGTTCGGCAAAAATGCCTTCCTCTTTCGCCAACAGTTGAAATGCTTCTAAAATTTCTTGATCCGTTACAAAATCGATTTTCCCGTAGGATTCATTGCGAGCCCTCACTGCTTTTTCCCAGCTCGCAGGATTCCCGATTCGGATAGCGGTCGCGACTGTCTCCGGATGTTCAATCACTCTATTTTGCACAATCGCTGCGGCTCCTTCCGCTTCAAATCCATGCATTTTCGGCAATCCCGTTTTCCGTTTCTCATGAAATTCTTTAAAGCCTTTCCAATAGGCCGAAATGTTTCCGGCATTACCGACCGGAATCGCCAATATATCCGGAGCCTTGCCTAATTGTTCGCATATTTCAAACGCTGCGGTTTTTTGTCCTTCTATCCGGTATGGATTCACCGAATTCACTAAGGTAATAGGAGAGTTTTCACTCATAGAACGCACCATTTTCAACGCTTCATCGAAGTTTCCTTCGATGGCCACAATCTCGGCTCCGTACATCATCGCTTGAGCTAGTTTTCCTAGAGCGATTTTTCCATTTGGGATCACAATCACCGCTTTTAATCCCGCCTTTGCCGCATAAGCCGCAGCCGAAGCGGAAGTATTTCCGGTCGAAGCGCAAATAATCGTTTGGCTCCCCTCTTCTTTCGCTTTGGCTACCGCCACCACCATTCCCCGATCTTTAAAAGATCCCGTTGGATTCGCCCCTTCCACTTTCACAAAGAGCTGGCAATCTAATTGGTGGGACAAACGTTTTAAAGGAATAAGCGGTGTATTTCCTTCCATTAAGGTTAATTCAGGGGTTTGATCTGTAACCGGCAAAAATTCTTTATACTTTTTTAACAATCCTTCCCATTTCATTTTAAACCGTCTCCTTCCACTCGATAAAAACTTTGAATTCCTTTCACGACCGATAAATCTCGAATATGCTGCAATACACTTTGGTAATTTTCCATCGTTGCTTTATGCGTGACGATCACAATTTCCGCCAGTCCTTTTTCCTCCAGCGGAAGTTGGAGAATTTTTTCAAAACTGATCGAATAAGCAGAAAATAATTTTGTCAGTTCCGAAAAAGCCCCCACTTCATCACGGACATGAAGGCGGATAAAATACTTGGCAAGACGTTCATCCGCTTTCTTTAAGTTTTTTTCATACTGCGGCAACAACGTGTTTTTCCCGTTTACTCCAAGGCGCATATTTTTCACAACCGCCACGATATCGCTGACGACCGATGTTGCGGTTGGCAAACTTCCGGCACCCGGTCCGTAAAACATCGTTTCTCCCACCGCCTCCCCGTAAACATAAACCGCATTGTATTCATCGTTCACGGAGGAAAGCGGATGGTTTTTGGACAAGAACGTCGGCTGGACACTTACTTCCGCTTTTCCGTCTACTTGATGGGCATATCCGATTAATTTCATCGTATAGCCGAGCATATCGCCATATTTTAAGTCTTCTTTTGTCACCTTCGAAATGCCAGTCACTTCTACGTCTTCAAGGTCGATGTTCATGGAAAACGCCAATCTCGATAAAATGGCCATTTTTCTGGCCGCATCAAGTCCTTCTACGTCAGCGGTCGGATCCGCTTCGGCATATCCAAGTTTCTGTGCATTTTGCAAAGCCGTTTCATAAGATAGACCTTCTTTATCCATTTTGGTCAAAATATAATTGGTCGTTCCATTCACAATCCCCATCAATTTTTCGATTTTGTCAGAAGCTAAGCCGTCCGCCAAACCGCGGATAATGGGAATCCCTCCGGCGACACTCGCCTCATAATATAAGTCACAACCATTGGCCGTCGCGGCATCTTGCAATTCGGATCCATAAAGGGCGATTAAGTCTTTATTGGCGGTTACTACATGTTTTTTCGCTTGAAAAGCTTCTAAAATATATTTCTTCGTGTCTTCAATTCCGCCCATCACTTCTACAATGATGTCAATCTCAGGATTGAGCACGACTTCTTTATAATCGGTGGTCAGAATTTCTCTACGAATGTCAACTTCTCTTTCTTTTTCTATATCCCGCACAAGCACTTTATGGATGGTCAAGGAACAACCAAGTTGATGAACGAGCTGTTCTTGATGGTTTTGAACGAGTTTCACTACTCCTGATCCAACAGTTCCCAGACCAAGGAGACCGATTGAGATACTCTCTTTCATCTATTTTTCACCTCTTGTTTTTATATGACGCACATTTGTTTTTATATAATAGACATTATACGTCCCTTACTTTTGTTTTGCAATAAAAATTTTGTAAAAAAATAATTTCTTAAATTGCAATATTAAATGCAACAAGTATTGAAAGACCAGATAACCCATGATTAAGTAGAATCGGGACACTCTGCGCGACTTGACGTGGAGTGGTGGGCATGGTAGCCTGGTTGGCCCAGCCAGTACCGTATACCTGGCTTCATGGCTGGTAGCCATGCCCGCAGAGGCTCTTTGTCAAGTTGCTAAAAACCAACCCTTTGGGTTAGCTGGCTTAAGGTTAAGAAGCTAAGCCAGCTAACTCTATTTGGAAACACTCCTCAGGTGTACGATAATTGAGGATCTTCCTTGGAAGATGGTTACACCAATTTTCAACATAAGTAATGGTTTCTTCTGCCACAGAGGAAATGGGTCTCCCCTTTGGTATGAAGCGCCTAATAAGGCCATTATGACGCTCGTTGGTTCCTCGTTCACAGGATGTGTAAGGGTGTGTAAAATAAACCTCTGTTAGATCTTTTTCAACACTAAGGCCGAGGTCAGCAAATTCAGAACCGTTATCAGCCGTAATGGTTTTAAACACTTTAGAGAACCGATTACCATAAGACACTTTCAACTGAGATATGACTTCTGAAACGGATAGACTATCCTTGGCTGTCACTCTCAAAATTATTTCTTTACGGGTTTTGCGCTCAGTAAGAGTCAATAAGGCCTGATCTTTAGTCTTCTTGCCTATAACCGTATCAATTTCCCAGTGACCAAACTCTTGGCGTTCATTGACTTCAATTGGTCGCTCATCGATACTGCGTCCTAAGATCTTCTTATTCTTCCGGTTACGTTTTTTCTTGGTGTTCAGGGTAATTTTCATAGGTAGGTCAATGTTTTTAACGCCTATAAGTCCTAGATCAATATAGTTATAAAGGGTCTTGGTGCAAACCATTTTGTCTTTGAATTTCCCATCACGTTTGGCTCTCCCACATACCGCATCAGGAGACCATTTCTTATCAAGGATCTGAGTTTCGGCATACTTAATAAACTCGATGGCATCGTCTAGTTTTAGCTTGCGGCCACAGGCTTTCCTGTTTCTCTCATAGAGAAGTTGACCTGTGTCTGGAAAATAGACATGAACAATTTTCCCGTTGCTTTTTCTTTGTGGCACTGTACCTCTTCTTAACTCACGGGAGATGGTGCTTTTGTGACAACCAACATAATCTGCAATCTCCTGTTGAGTCTTACCAGCAGCGTGTAAGGCCGCAATTTTCCCACGGTCATAAGCCGTTAAGTGTTTGAAATGCCGAGCTCCTATGGTAGAATTAGTAATTGCCATAGATAAATCCTCCGTATCGATATTGTTTTAGTCGACTTAATCATACGTGGTTTATCTATGGTTTTTCATTTTTTATGCTTGTTGCATTTGATTATACAACTAGCCAAAAAAATAATTTTCATTCAATTTTGTATTATCGCCGCTGCGAACCGCGTACCAAAAAAGAATCCAATGAATACCAATAGCTTCTTACGTAAGTTTGGCAAAAACCGATTTTCTTTCTGTACAAGCTTCTGCATTGCCAATAGCCTTAAAATAAAAAAAAGGAGACATTTGTCTCCCTCGCTTCTTATCTATATCTTCAAAAAACAGCTCACTAATAAAATCGCTCGATCGGATAGTCGGCCATATATCCTAGTCCACCGTGAATCTGTACAGCTTTATCCGCAACACGGTTATAAACTTCAGAGCCATATAATTTCAACATAGCCGCTTCTTTAATGACTTTCATTTTTTTGTCTACCATCCAAGCGACTCTATACGTAAAAGATCTTAACACTTCGATTTCCATCGCCATTTCGGTTAACATATGAGCAATCGCTTGATGTTCTATAATCGGTACGCCAAATTGAATGCGTTCAGATGCATGAGACATAGACATATCTAGCAGTTTTTGACAGGATCCAAAATTTCTGGCCGCTAAGCCTGCCCGCCATTCACTAAAATCTTTAAGGCGTTCACATATCCTTGACCTTCTTCTCCAAGAACATTTTGTACAGGTACCTCACAATCTTCTAAAATAATTTCCGCAGAATGAGAGCCGCGCAATCCCATTTTGTTTTCAACCGCCCCTACGTGAAACCCTGGGAAGTCTTTTTCGACAATAAAACTTATAATTCCTTTCGCTCCTTTTGATGGATCGGTGACGGCCATCACGGTAAAAATATCTGTCTCTGTTGCATTCGTAATATAATGTTTTATCCCGTTCAAAATATATTTATCGCCTTTTTTTACCGCCGTTGTTTTTAAGTTCGCTGCATTCGACCCTGCTTCAGGCTCTGTAAGTGCAAAAGCTCCGATTCGTTCACCGCTAGCCATATCAGGTAAATATTTTCTTTTTTGTTCTTCCGTTCCTATTTCTACAATCCCGACTGTTCCAATTCCTGTGTGGGCTCCAATGAGTGTCGTATAACCGTTATGTGTTTCTCCTATTTCTTCATAAAGAGCACACTTGCCAACCATGTTTATACCAAGTCCTCCATATTCTTCCGGAATGCTCCATCCAAATAACCCTAATTCTTTCGACATTTCGATTATTCTTTCAGGTATTTTATTACATGAACGTGTTTGATTGAATGAATCGACTCTATTATGAGCTCCACCTCATCGTCCTAAAACGAAAGCATTTTCATAATTGTTGAACCCCTTTTCTGCCATATTCTTTTTTATGATTATTCCGAAACCTCCCAATTCTTTCGTTTTTTAAAATTGGTCTTCGTCTTCCATTGATGGAGACGCCTTATTAACTATAATCATATTTCCATTGTCACTATTTATTCCATTTCTTTTATCTTTGAAATCATGATTTTTTCCGCCATTCTTTGCCCTCAAATATACAAATAGTATGTCGAGAACCAATTCATTTTTTAAAAAAAGATATGAGAAATGTACTCTAATAAAAATTGCCTGCAGAATCCGAAATAGGATCAAAACGATAATCTGCACCCGAGATGGGTACAAAAAAAGAACAACGCAATTCGTAAGCCGTTGTTCTTCTAAGTACATGATGATTCCATTAGATTTTTCCTGTAAAACCGTTTACTGGAACATTAAGACCTTGATATTGCTTTTAAAGCGGTAGAAAGGTCTTCCATTGGCATTTTGCAAGCCTGGTTTTCACAAATAAAAACAAGTAAATCTGTCTCTTTTTGCCTTGCAGCTCCTTCCAGCCATTCCGGTCGATGCCCAGACCATACATCAAACGGAAGAAATTGTTCTCGGCAACGTCGCAATACAGCTCTCTTTTCTGAACTGTTAGAACCGATTACGATCACTTCTCGGCCTTGGGCAAACAACGCCATCGCCGCCTCCAACATATACAGCATGGATACAGGAAAAGCGTTCAGTTCTTTTGAAAACGAGCGTACACACATTTCTACACGCTTCATTAATTCCATATCCCCCGTTAATTTCGCCAATCTCCAAAGCTGATAAGCAGCAACGCTATTCCCGGAAGGATAAGCTCCATCATAACCTGGCTTCTCTCGTACCAACAGTTCTTCACCGTCACAGTCTGTAAAGAAAAAGCCGCCGTTTTCATCCCAAAACCGTTCAAACAGGGCATTTTTCAACTCAATCGCAAATGAGAGCATACGAAGATCATCTTCTGCCAAAAACAATTCCAAAGTACCCCACAACAAAAAAGCATAATCATCCAAATAACCGCGGTATTTCGCTTCACCCTCTCTAAAACGGGCCATTAATTTCTTTTCTTTCCACACATATTTTTCAAGAAAAGCCATTGCTTTGCGGGCTTGAGATAACAAGCCGGGATGATCGAAAACAGAACCTGCCTTTGCCAGGGCGGCGATCATCAGCCCGTTCCAAGAGGTTAAAACCTTATCATCGACATGTGGTTTCACTCTCTTTTCCCTTGCCTGAAAAAGAAGCTGTTTCGCCTTTGACATAAGATTTTCTAATTCTTCTACACTTAGCCCGTGGTTGGCCGCGATTGTTTCAAGATCGGTTTGAAGCAAATGAAGAATATTTTTTCCTTCAAAGTTGCCTTGATCGGTGACATGATACAGCTCGGAAAAAATCGTTCCCGTTTCCTCGCCTAACACATCCATGATTTCTTCTTTGCTCCACACATAAAATTTTCCTTCTTCTCCTTCGCTATCGGCGTCAATCGCTGAATAAAATCCGCCTTCCGGATGAGTCATCTCTCTGGCGACGAAATCGGCTATTTCTAACACGATCCGGCGATACCGTTCGTTCTTCGTGATTTGATAAGCTTCCGTATAAGCGTACATCAGCAGTGCGTTGTCATACAGCATCTTTTCAAAGTGGGGAACCAGCCACATTCCATCCGTAGAATAACGCGAAAAACCACCGCCGATATGGTCGTAAATACCGCCCGCAGCCATCGTATCAAGCGTTTTTTCCGCCATCTTGAGCGCGGATTCCTTGCCGGTCATATGGTAATAGCGGAACAAAAACAGTAATTGATGGGGACTTGGAAATTTCGGCGCCTCTCCAAATCCACCGTAAAGGCTGTCGAATTTCGCGGCAAGCTGCTGAAACCCTTTATGAACAGCTTCTTCCGTGACCTCTCCCTCGCTCTTTCGGCCCGCCTCTTCTTTCAGTGCTTCGACTAATCGGCTGCCTATATCAGCGATTCTATCCGGATCTTGATGATACGCTTGATGCAATTGCGGCAAAATGTCCATCATCCCCGGTCGGCCATACTGACTGTTTTTTGGAAAATAGGTGCCGGCATAAAACGGCTTTTTGTCCGGAGTCAAAAACACCGTCAACGGCCATCCGCCCTGACCGGTCATCATCTGGCACACGGTCATATAAACCGAATCAATATCCGGCCGCTCCTCCCGATCCACCTTAATCGCCACAAAATATTGATTTAACAACTCCGCCACCTCAGGATCCTCAAACGACTCCCTCTCCATTACATGGCACCAATGACATGTAGATATAAGCATCCTCACTTTCATCTTCATCTATTGACCCCGAAGGGTCAGGAATAGCCAATAGACACGAACACTGGCTTACCTTCCCTTTTGGCTCTTTGGAAAGCTTCAGGTCCCCACGGAAACCAATTAACTGGATTATGCGCATGTTGTAAAAGGTAAGGTGATTTTTCATGAATTAATCGATTCGTGTATTTTTTTTCATGTACTGACATCTCTCAACACTTCCTTTTGAATTTTTTTCATTATTTCATTATTGGTTCAAACTAAAAGGAATATTACCATACTTACTTCTAAATTTCACCTGAGAATATTCTGAAAATAATAACTTTTAATCAAGAACTTAGAATATCAAAAAAGCGCTGGTATCATCTTTGAAATCTCGGCAACGCCTTCACAGCATCCGCCAAATTATTGTAACGGAATTTGCTCATCTACAGATGAGTAAAACGACTATCGGCACATTTAGTAACATATATTGAAATTGTAATACCTTTTCTAGAGGGGGATGGCGAAATGTATGATTACATTACAAGAAACCTTCAAACTCCCATTGTGACTCCCAATGTGAAAAATGCGCCGTTTCAAATTCTCAAAAACGGAGTCAAACGATTTCATTTGCGAGCGGAACCGGTTGTTCATGAACTAGTAAATGGAATCAAAATTCGCGGGTATGGTTACAACGGAAGTATTCCCGGTCCAACCATTCTTGTGAATCAGGGAGACTATGTTCAAATTACAGTGGAAAACCGTTTGCCTGAAGCAACATCTGTTCATTGGCATGGATTAATTGTTCCTAACCGAATGGATGGGGTGCCTGGTCCCGGGGGCAGTCCCACTATACGTCCCGGAGAAAGTTTTACGTATGAATTTCGTATACAACAAGCTGGAACTTTCATGTATCATAGTCATGTCCATGACGCAAGGCAAGAATTAATGGGGCTAGGAGGCATGCTTATTTCACGAGGTATATATGAAGAACCAGTGGATCGCGACTATGTTCTTTTACTTCAGGAATGGGCCGTGCAAACTGAGATGCATCAGCAAAATCATGATCATCAAATGAATGATCACACTTCTAGACAATTGGCTCCAAGTATATATAATATTGACCCAATGGCCATGATGTTTAATTTTTTCACGATTAACGGCAAAGCTTATCCTGATACAACCCCTCTACTTGTTCGATATGGCGAACGCGTTCGCATTCGCCTTGGTAATTTAAGCATGGATTCTCATCCTATGCATCTTCATGGACATGACTTTATTACAACCGCAGTTGATGGCAATATAATTCCTGTTACAGCAAGACTGAAACGAAATACGATTAATGTCGCACCGGGAGAAACATGGAATATCGAATTTTTCGCAAACAACCCGGGAAATTGGGCTTTTCACTGTCATAAGCCACATCATACAACGAACATGCATTCTATAGATATGGGTGGAATGCTTACCGTTGTTCGCTATGTGCAGTGATTGGTTTATTAGATATTGTTTTGGCAATAAGCTTTTTTTAGTCAGGTACGAATTGTTATAAGTTTTTAAGTTTTAACGATATAGAAAGGCTATTGGTGGTTTTCTGTTCTGATTAGAAACATTTTTGGTGACTTGAATAAAAAAAGTCCTCTTTTGGTATGATTCGGGGGTGTCAATCCGATAAATTGCCCCCTAAAACTGCAGAATGTAGAAGTGCCTAAACAAGAGGAATATGAATGGGGAACCCCTCGAAAGAAACACTGTCGAATGGCCTCTAGCTCTATCTTTTATAAAACCCTCGGCAAATCCCATGGAAGAACCAAAGACTGAGCAGTCTTTATCAACGATACGAATCTGTACATCAGACTTAATGAAACCGCCGTATACCAAACGGTACATACGGCGATGTGAGAGAACGAGGGCCAGCCCCCTCTCCTGCTCGTTTTGTTTCGAGATATCTTGTTTTAGTCTTTATTGCGTAATGCAAGTTTCACGGCAAAATAAACGACCAATCCAATGATGAACAGGTTAAGGATCCAGCCGAAGAACCAAAATCCCATCATTCCCCAACCACTCATCATACCACCCATCATGATCATCGCCTCCCAAATTATCTAAAAATTATTCATCATCATTCCTTGAGGTTCTATTTGTTCAAAGTTTTTACTTGGTGCTGCCCCATTTGTGTCATAGCATGAATTATACATGTCTTTTAGCTCGTTTTCAGATAAGTAAGGGGGCATTTTCTTCATAAATGGAAGCATCTGACCGAAATTCAAAGTACCTTCGCTCACATCGTTACTATTCGCAAATACTTCAGTTCCTATTCCTAATACTAACGTAGCAATAAAAGATCCCACTTAAATTCTTTTTCGTGGTTAGCATCCACTTTCCTACTATGGTTTTAGAATAAAGGAAAATTATGGAGAAAGTGTTCATAAAAATTTACAATTTCTTGTCTTGGATTATTATTTGTTAATTGGATATTTTCGAAAAATGGACTAAACTCCTCCCAAATTTTACATAAAAGAGAAAAAGCCTAATAAAGGCTTTTTCTCGAAGGTTTAGACAATGTTATTTTCGGTTCATTTAACAGCTATTTATCTGCATTCATCAATACAGGATATTAATCTCTTTTCAATGTCTTCCGCTAGTTTTTTCAGTTCTTCATGATTCATCATGCTGATTAACATGGTTGGTTTTGGCATACCAATTTTTGTTGTTTCATTTTCTTTATACACCACGATTTTGCACGGAAGAAAATAACCTGCTAATAAGTTTTCAGAAAGCACACGCGCTGCTTCTTGCGGATTACATACTTCCAAAATCACAAATGGTATTGGAAAATCGAATCCTTTTTCCTGCAGTTTTTCCGTTACACTAAATTTCCACAAAACTCCAAATCCTTCTTTTTTCAAGCTTTCTTCCAACATCTTTATCGTTTCGTTCATTCCCCTTTGTACTTCAATCGTATAATGAAACACCTTCATTCAACCGCCCTTCTCCAACATATTGCATGTTATTTCACTTTAGTTGTATGTAAAACTAAACAATAATATAAATGAAAAAAGCCGAGCATTGTCTCGGCAGCTACTTCACTTTGTTAAGAAACTTCAACGAATCCAACCATACCAGATTCTTTATGTCCGGGAACCGTGCAATAAAAGCGAAAAACACCGCTTTCGATTGGTATGAACTTCACTTCAGCTGTTTTTCCCGGTAAAGAATGAATATGAACGGTTTGATTTTTTAAATGATTCCCATGATGACTCTGTTGTAAAAGGGATGCTTTCATATTTTCGAATTCGATATCATGTTCAACTTCACCGCTATTTTTGAAAATTAAGGTTACGGGTTGTCCTGCAGTAAGTTTGAAATCTTTAGGAAAATAAGCAAATTCGGTTGCTTCAATGACTACTTTTTTTGTCTTTGTACTGAAATCCAACGAAGAGCCAGACGACTTATTATGGATCATCGATTGGCTCATATGGGAATTTTTTATGGGCACGTTATGATCTTGAGCGAGTTCATTGTATAAGTGGTTATAGGTGTAGAAAAACAGCAGAAAGACGATTGATAATAACAATGGATTATGGAATATTCTGTTGATGAAAGATAAACGGTTAAAACCGGTTTCTTGTTGAGTATCCATCAGAACAGACATAGGTGAATAATTCCCCTTCTGAATCGCTTCACTCACTGTATAATCAGCCTTTTTGACAGTTTTTTACTATACAACTGTAGATGAGCAAATTCGCTAACATAAATTTACAACCAAACAAAAAAGAAGACATGAACCCGATTCCTTGGTTAGAATAGATGTGCCACAACTACTCACAAGGGGGTTCATGTCTCATGAATAGATTAG
Organism: Bacillus sp. FSL W8-0102; assembly: GCF_038007225.1. Taxonomy (NCBI): domain Bacteria; kingdom Bacillati; phylum Bacillota; class Bacilli; order Caryophanales; family Bacillaceae; genus Bacillus; species Bacillus sp. FSL W8-0102. The sequence goes on along the minus strand of NZ_JBBOWT010000001.1, from coordinate 1,655,366 downwards.
CACATCACCTAGGAATCCACAAGTTTTTGACGATGTTGGGGTTGGCACTTTATTTCTCAAAACCTGTCATGAAGCATCTCGTTCATATCGTGGATGCGATGATTACAAAGGGCTTTTCGGGAACACTGACCGATCTACATCACGGGAGTTTTCATCCGAACCATCGCACGACACTCAGCCATTTTTTCACGAAAAGCCCATGGGAAGAAGAGACGTTGCTTCGCAAACTCCAGCAGTGGGTGCTTCATCGTGTCGAACGCAGCTCGAAACGAGAGAATCAACCCATTTTTGTTTCGATCGATGATACGATTTGCCAAAAAACGAAGCCCTCGTCACGGGCAACACACGCCATTCAAGGGTGTGATTGGCACTATTCTCACGCAGAGAAAAAGTCGATCTGGGGACATTCTCTCGTTTGGCTCATGGTTCATACGATGACCCAAGCGTTTCCTTTTGCCTTTCGCCTCTACGACAAGACGGCGGGGAAAAGCAAAGGGGAACTCGCGATCGAGATGCTTTCTTCGTTGGATGTGAGTCGACCCGTTTATGTGCTCATGGACTCTTGGTATCCATCGAAAACCCTCGTGGGAGCCTGCTTGAAAAAAGGGTTCCACGTCATCGCGATGCTCAAGACGAATCGGATTCTCTATCCAAAAGGGACGGCCATTCAAGCAAAGGAATTTGCCAAATCTATGGAGCCACGGGATACCCGCCTCGTCACGGTGGGAAAAGAGCGTTATCGGGTGTATCGCTACGAAGGTGCTCTGAACGGTCTCAAGGATGCCGTGGTGCTGCTCGCATGGAAAGCCGATCAGCCGATGACACCGAAACATCTTCATTGCGTCTTGAGCACCGATCGCGAGCTAAGCGATGAAGACATCTTGTGCTACTATGCCGAGCGTTGGTCGATCGAATGTTTTTTCCGTCAAGCGAAAGACCAGCTGAAACTCGATGGATACCGCGTTCGCGGGCGTCGGGCGGTGAAACGGTATTGGATCTTGGTGCAACTTGCGTATGTGTACAGCATGTTCGAGTCGAACAGTGATGTTTCGGATGGGCTCGATCTCCTGCGCAAGAGAAAAGGACATAGCCTCGTGGAGTTCATTTATCGTGCAGCAAAACAAAATATTCCCATTGATGCCGTGAAAAAACAGCTCCACGTGGCATAAGGGGTACCCCGTTTGTCTCTTTTTCGTATGGTAATCATTGTTAATAAAAATGCTCATCTACAGTATACAATATGTATCTGCCCTGCCTTCAAATAAATAAGAACCGAGACAACGTACCAACGGCACATCGCTCGATTCTTGCATATAGGCAGCTTTTCGCTCCCTATTCCATGTCGATTTACATCAGGTACGATCTCTTTGTAAAGATAAAAAACTTGATTATAAAGAAATACAGTTATAATTACAATTTCTCCTAAATTCAAAAATCTTCATAGCCTATTTCGTAAAATTTTGATCTCTTTCTTTCAAATATTAACTCATTTCTTGTGTAATCATATTTAATCTATCTGCGGAGAGAGACACTTCTTCAAACGCTTTTCCTAATTCATCTATCACATTTACAAAGGAAACCAATTCCGTCTCTATGTTATTGTTTTGACGCATTGTTTCAATCATCGTATCTAAAATTTGCTCAAAGCGTTTCTCTGTTTCATTCATGTTTTGATTGCCATTATTCACTTCTGTTTTTATTTTTTCAAGCGAATTGTTAAGTTCCTCCACTTGTTTTTGAGTATTTTGAATAAGAGAAGATACTTTTGAAACAGAGTTCTTTGTTTGCTCGGACAAATTTCGAACTTCGCCAGCCACAACAGCAAAACCGCGACCCGATTCTCCTGCTCTTGCGGCCTCTATCGTCGCATTTAGCGACAATAAGTTGGTTTGGTCAGCAATGCCAGTCACAATACCGACTATTTCTTGCATTTGTTTCGATATTTCTAATAATACGTGGACATCGTTAGATATATCATCAACCTCACTATAAATGTTAGACATAATGGATGCCTGTTTTTGCATATGTTCTTTTCCTTTTTCGGCGCGTTCTTGTGCGATCAAAGACAGCTGAGTTCCGTTTTTTGCAAGTGAAACGATTTCATTTGATTGCGAGATTAATTGTTGGAAAGAAGCATTTGTTTGCTCTGAGATGGCGGCCAGATTTTGAGAAGCACTTGCAACGTTATGACGAGCTGACCTTTTTTGTTCCTCAACCGCTTCCTTTAATCTTTCTGATTCAGCATCGTATGCCTCTAATACTAACTGTTGTTCCAGATTTAAAATTTTTGAGACGGCTCTTATAGCTAGAAAACACTCTTCCTTATCCATAATGTTTTGTTGGATAATATCCATTAGGGCTAACAATAGATCTTGAAAAGCACACATATACCATTTCGTTTGAAGACCTATTTTTACATGCATATGCGCAATTTTAATCCTTTTGTTGATAAAAGACGCATCTATTCTTCCATTAAACATTTCAATAATATGTTGTCTAAGTGTCTTTTTTAATCTCTCTATTGAACTGTAATCATTAATAATTCTTAATAAAAAAGGTTCATTTTCTAAGTTCTTGTAAAATCTGTCCACAATAAAGTCTATTTTTTCGATTACGAATGGCTGTATTGCATGAATAATATGTAGATCTTTTTCTGTCAGGTCGATCATGATTAATTGCTTTTCAATTTCACTGCCTTTTGCGATACTGATATCCCCTTTCCCATTTTCAAAATGAAAATGAGAGTTTTCTTGCTGTGTTCTTTTGAATATCACCTATGTTTCACCCCGTTACAGTATGTAAGTATTTAATAGGAATAAACACCTATAAATTACAACATTTTAACATTTTATGACAAAATCCGCTAATATTCAACTCAAGATTTTATATCGGATTGAAATTTGTATACATAATACTAGTAGAAACCTACTATCCAGCCAGCTCGGAGCAACAAGCTTATAAGCCAATAAAACCCCTAATTCCGCTGCAATCCCTCCTCGCCATCAGCACGGATAGCCATGATACAAATGGATCGACAAGAGCAGAAAAAGCGGTTTTCACGATTCACCCAATGAATTTTCTAAGACATTTATACTTAATCAATAATTCTCCATCTTTCAAGAAAATATAACATCAATAAGCTTGACCTTGATCAACAATTCTTTTTTCTGTTCCTGTGATATTTTTCGGAAAATCGGTGTCAGTTTAAACTAAAATAATAGTAAAAAAATCGGAAATTGGTTGACACGATTTGAAAACGCTGGTCTAGATGCAGCTACTATGGTTAGAAAACAACTTCCAGTTTATTTAAAAGAGAATACTAGAATGAGTAAAGGTACCGCTGAAAACATCGCAATAGCTGTAAGCTGGGCTATTCGTATGGCAGATGTGTTATTCTTTTAGGAGTGATATTTGTGGGAAATTTAACTGTAAGTGAATGGATGAAAAAAATTGGTTTAAATGAAGATGATATTCATTTTATCGAAACAATTTTGACTTTTGCTTCAACATTACAAAACCCAGTGACTGAGAATGAAGAATTCACTAATAAAGTCAATAATAAAATAACTAGCCTTTTCCCGGAAAGAAAAGTTAAAATTAATAGAAATTTCACTTATCAAGATTTTAAAAATATATTAAATGAAAATAAAATATTCATAAACCTAAGTGAATTATTGAATAGATACCATTCTCAAGGAATTTGCCAGAATTTATGCGAGAAGTTACTTAAGGAATGCAATGAGAATAAAAATATGTAATTTTAGTTATTTTGGTTATTTCGGTTGTTTCGTAGTAACTATATAATGACTATTTGAAGTGCTATTTCGTAGATAATATTTAGTCCATTATAATTCATACTGTCTAATTAAGGAAAAGCCTAATTTCACATCATAACAATGAGAGAATTAGGCTTTTCATATCGAATTTGCTTAACGTTGTAAATCTGCATTTGTGTCATTATAGCATTAAGTATAGGCAGATTTATCATTTTTCTATGACAATTCTGGGGTGAAGCATAGGGCAACTCTTAATAATGATTCATCCAATTTAATTCCAGGAAGAAAGGCCTTTTCATTTGCTCTATTTGTTGGATCATGTCATCCGAAGCCAGTGCTGCGTTAACAACCTGGTTGCATATTTCAAAAAAGGGAGTAACAAAAAGCATTGTTCGCCTTATTTTAAACTTTCTCGTGCTGCTAAAAAATCATCCCACATGGCTAAAAATAAATCTGTTAACTTCGGATCAAATTGTTTCCCACGGCCATCCGATAAAATTTCTTTTACTTTTTCGGGCGGAAAGGCGTCTTTATAAATTCTTTTCGATAATAAAGCATCAAACACATCGACGATCGCGACAATCCGCCCTTCCAGCGGAATTTCTTCGCCCTTTAAACCGTTCGGATAGCCTCCGCCGTTCCACCATTCATGATGTGTACGAGCGATATTCGCCGCCATTTGAATAACAGGTAAATCTAAATTGACGAGAATTTGATGACCGATGACCACATGCGTTTTCATCGACTCCCATTCTTCTTTTGTCAGTTTTCCGGGTTTTTTCAATATGTAGTCAGGAATGCCGACTTTTCCGATATCATGATATTTGGCAGCGATTTCAATATTGGAAACAAATTGTTCGTTGCACCCTGCCAAGCGGGCCAGCATTCCGGAAAGCATTCCAATGCGATGGACATGATTTTTCGTATCATCATCGCGATAGTCCGCTAACTGCAGCAATCGTTCCAATACGTCGAACATAACCTTTGACTCTTTCGTCACATCTTGAATCACCATCAGTGCACGCGAAAGTTCAAAAATTTTCGTTTGCGGAAGCAGACGAATTTTATAATAATTCAATCCTCTGTCATTTCCAAGCGTCGTGAGCATCGGTTCACTTTCTTTTAGGATTGGACACTCTGAACAAGGAACAGGACGGTTATGCAGCAATTCATAACAACGCCGCCCGATAGGACGCTTATCGTTCATACCAAGCTTTTTTAAAAGACGTTTCATTTTATCATCAATCCACGTTATCCGCCCAAAATCAATCGTACTAATTTCGTATGCATAAATATCAAGAAAATCAAAATCACGTAAAAATAAGTATGGACGGAGGATTTCGTTCATGATCGCCAACGTAAACTTTGAAAATCGTTCAAATGAATCAATATATTGAACGAAGTGAAAATCGTGTATATACTCTTTTGTTAAAAACACTTTCTTAAGCGCCTCACAAATCGACTCGGCTACTATATGAAAAAAGTTCTCATGACATCGCTGCTCAATAACCAACCGGCTCCAATCGCGAATAATGAGAAAATAGGCTTCTAAATCATCGTATACTTTTTGTTGAAAAAATTGTAATAAAAAATTTCTCACATAATCCAAATACTGTTCTTTTTGTAATAAGCCAAGGCTATAGTGGCTTTCCTCCCCTAATCGGCAAATAAGCGAATGATGAAAATTTTCCATAATACTATCAATACGAAATGAAATATATCCGCTAAATTGATCGAGGTTTTCCAAGTCTTGATTTGTAATGCCGTTTATTTGCAGCAATTTGTCCAACTCATACCGCAACGGGTGCGCCGCTTTTTCGATTTCCGCAGCTTTATATGCTTCCAGCGTCAACTGCATATCAAATGAAAAAATCGCCTGAATGACGAGCAAAATATGGATAGTTTGCTCCGGAAGCACTTGTGAAACATGTTTATAAATAATATCTATATATTTTGTGTACGTGGCTAAATACCACTCCAAATGAAGTCCAATTTCAGAGTGAGCCCGGCCTATGTTATATCGCGCTTGAATATAACGATCGTCAATGGTCGCTTCGAAACATTGCTGCAAATACCGTTTTTGTGTGGTTTTTAGTCTTTCTAACGTTGAATGGCGTTGAATGAACTCTCGCAAGGAATCGATCCTTGATATTTCTTCATATAATTCGTCGACGATCGGATCAACAAGTGTGAGTAATATATTTCTATATTCATAGACGTATTGCAACCTTTCTTCCGTCACCCCTGTATAGCGCAATTGTTGCAATCGTTCCTTGCTTGTTACTTGTATTCTTTCCATTCCAAAAATCCTCCATTTTATACAAAATCCTCCTTAATCATCCTCATTATATAATACTTTTTTACTATGCTTTCTTAAAATTTCTAAATTTTTGTGAATCATCTATCCATTTATTCTGTACACGCATCCGGCAATGTATAATTTGTTTGGAAAATGATAATTTTGGAGGAAACTATATGTCAAAATATCTCTTATGTCGGCTTATACAAAATGAAACAGGGACTTTTCAGCTATTTTGGAAAAAAGAGAAACATATCCCGAGCGTTTCATCCGTTTCTTCGTCCATTTCACCGTCATCCCCTGCCGTCGAAGAGCACTATCGACAACTTATTGAAGGAGAGTATAAAAATCTAGTGTCTTTCGTCGGACTCACCGTTGAAGATTTGCAGCGTTTAGTTAATATCCGTCCTCTTTTAGAGAAACACATATCCAAAATTGTCGATGCTTTTTACGACCGCATCGGCAGCATGCCTAATTTAGTACAAATTATCCAAAGCTATTCGACGATTGACCGTTTAAAGCAAACGTTTCGTGCCTATTTATTGGACATGGTGTCGGGGGAAGTTGGCGAACAATACGTATTGCGACGGAAAGTAATCGGGCAGGTTCATAATCGTATCAAACTATTCCCTGAATGGTATCTCGGGGCTTATGCCTTCATTCAAAACGAAGTGCTGCGAATGCTGATGCAAGAACTGCCGCCGCATAAAGCAACAGACGTATACCTCTCTTTCATGAAACTGTGTTGGTTCGATATACAAATAGCCATAATGACATATATTGAAGCGTACACCTCTTCCATGATGAAGTTTAGTGAAATCGAAAAAGTCCAATATCGCCTAACGGAGTCGTCTACAATGCTTGCCTCCAACGCTGAAGAAACCACTGCTTCTATCGCGGATCGGGAAAAATACGTCAAAGAAATGTTCGATGCAATAAACGCCATTCAAACGCAGTCAAGCGAAATGATCGCAAAAATAGAAAGCGGAAAATTAGACGTAGCCCAAACATTAACGAAACTTGATAACATTGCACAATTAATTGAAGGAACAAAAGCTCTCACCGCTGAACTAGCCGACAGCTCAAAAAAAATCGATGGAATTGTTACCACGATTAGAGACATCTCCAACCAGACGAATATTTTATCCCTAAACGCAAATATTGAAGCCGCACGCGCCGGCGAACATGGAAAAGGGTTTTCAGTCGTCGCCAATGAAGTGCGCAAGCTAGCCATGCAAACGGAACAGTCTCTCGATTATATTCAGAATCATATCGATATCGTTCAACAAACGATTCAAAAATTTGAAGCGGCTTTTCAGCGTATCGTCGAGGAAACGAGTGCATTCCGTCAAGCGAACGAAAGCATCATCCAAGTGTTTGAAGACGAAGCTGCAAGTGTAAAATCCAGCGGGGAAAAAATCGATCGATTAGCTTCATTTATCGAAGACTTTCAACAAACTTTCGGGGAGATTGCAAAAGCGTCCCATCAGATCGCTCAAATGGCGGAGGATCTGAGTTATTTAAATAACGAATTAACCGAAAAGTTTAAAAAATAGTAAACCGTTTTTTTCGCTGTTTGCTATTCAACCTTTCTGGATAATTGAAAATAAGATGGTCAAAGAAAAACTGCAGAATGATTCTTTTCTGCAGTTTTTAGCTCTTAAATTCTACTTTTATTAACCTACTCGCTAATTTTATAATAATCTTTAAACCACTCGACAAACTTTTCGATTCCTTCCTCAATAGATACTTGGGGTTTATAGTCGATATCCTTTACTAATTCATCAATATCCGCAAACGTTTCTGGAACATCGCCGGGCTGTATAGGCAAAAGCTTTTTGATTGCCTTCTTTCCTAAATGTTTTTCCAGTACTTGAATAAAATCATTTAGTTGTACGGGTTGGTTATTTCCTATGTTATAAATTTTATAAGGAGATTTCGGAGAAGGCCCTTTATTGATTAAACGTAAAATGGATTCCGTAATATCATCAATATAGGTAAAGTCTCTTTTCATATTTCCGTAGTTATAAATTTCGATTGGCTGCTGTTTTACAATGGCATTTGCAAATTTAAATAAAGCCATATCGGGTCTCCCCCAAGGGCCATAGACAGTAAAAAAGCGCAACCCTGTTGTAGGGAGATGATACAAATGGCTATACGTATAAGCCATTAACTCATTCGCTTTTTTAGTTGCTGCATATAAACTAATTGGGTTGTCGACACGATCGGTTACAGAGAACGGTATCTTCTTGTTATTTCCATAGACGGAACTCGATGATGCATATATGAGATGAGGGATTTTATGTTTTTTGCAGCATTCTAATATATTGGCAAAGCCAACAATATTCGATTGGATATACTTATGTGGATTTTTCAAGCTGTATCGTACACCAGGTTGTGCGGCTAAATTGACCACAGTATCAAAATCGTGCTGATAGAAAAGATTTTCCAGTAATTCCATGTTCTCAATTGAGCCTTTGACAAATTGAAAACGAGGATGCTTCATGATCATTTTTAATCTGTCATATTTTAAGCTTGTATCGTAATAATCATTCATATTGTCTATCCCGATTACATAAAAACCTTCATCTAACAAACGTTTCGTCAAGTGGAACCCGATGAAGCCCGCACAGCCAGTAACCAGAATAGATTTCGAATTCTTCTGCACCTTTTGGACCTCCTTCCCCGATGCGGATATGATGAAAGGGTGAAACGCCAGGATGAAGGATCATTTTTCATCAACTTACGTGATATATAGCTTAGCGCATTTCGCCATAAAGCCCAGATTTTTCATCTTTCAACGGAGCCATTTTCAAACATCAAAACTAGGCGTACCTACTCCTTCATAATGGTAGCCTAATTTCTTCAATGCAGATGAGTTCAGGCAATTTCTTCCGTCGAATACGTATGGTTGGGATAAAACGTTTTTTGCTTTTTTCCAGTCTATTTCTACGATTTCTTTCCACTCCGTTACAATTAATACCGCGTCTGCTCCTTTTAAAGCTTCAAATGGGGTTTGAGTATAATGAACGTTAGGATATATCTTTTTTACATGTTCTGTTCCTTGTGGATCATATGCCGAAATGTAGGAATGATTTTCGATGAGGTATTGTATAATTTTTAGTGAGGATGCTTCTCTTATATCGTCCGTTTGAGGTTTAAACGTAAGGCCTAAAACCGCAATGCGCTTTCCTGACAGCGAGCCCAACGCTTTTTCTACTTTTTCCATAAACCATAGTGCTTGGGTTTGGTTCACATCTGATACGGCCTGAAGTATTTGTAAAGGAGTTTTCTTTGCAGAAGCCAATGCTAGCAATGCTTTTATGTCTTTCGGAAAACAAGATCCGCCATACCCGATTCCTGCCTGGAGAAAATGAGGACCAATCCTGCTATCTAACCCCATTCCTTTTGCCACTTGAATCACATTGGCCCCAATTTTATCGCAAAGTCGCGCCAACTCATTGATGAACGAAATTTTAGTCGCTAAAAACGCGTTTGAGGCATACTTGATCATTTCAGCATCTTTGATCGTTGTAAACACAACGGGTGAGTTGATCTCTTTATACAAATCTTTCATGACCTTTTCGGCTTTCTCCGTTTCACAGCCAATCACAATTCGCTCAGGATACAGAGCATCTTGCAATGCTTTTCCTTCTCGTAAAAATTCCGGGTTCGAAATGAGATCAAAAGAAATTTCTTTGTTTCTTTTTTTCAGTTCAGCTTTTATGATTTTATGAATTTTATCACCGGTCCCGATTGGAACGGTACTCTTAATGACAATGGCTTTATATTCATTCATCAAATTTCCAATCTGTCGTGCCGCTTCCTCTACATAAGATAAATCCGCTTCTCCGTTCGGTAAGGAAGGTGTGCCGACGGTAATAAATAAAATTTCAACTTGATCGATAACTTCCTCTATATTTTGGAAAAACAAAAGATTTCCGCCGGCAATAAGTTTTTTTAACAGTTCCTCCATTCCCTCTTCATAAAAAGGGAGAATGGACTTTTTCAACTTTTTTAATTTTTCTTGGTCATTCTCTACGACATATACCTTGTGTCCATAATTGGCAAACGCTACACTGGTTGTAGTTCCGACATATCCTGCCCCAATAACGGCTATATTCAAAAGATTCACCTCGATTCTTTTATTTTTCTTCTAAACAAGGCACTCTGTGTTTATATAGCTAATGGGTATATATTCATGTACCCACGAAATCAAACTGGACAGAATGGAATGTAAGTGAATCGTTATGACAAATGATAAGCGTACTCTTACACGAAGCAACGAACTCGATCATTTATTTTATACGGCTGACTCCCATTTTTAGCGAAAGATCTTGCACTCGACAGTTTTATGTCTAATGATAGAGATGATACTCATTCCAAATCAATGATCAAAGTGTCCACTCTGACTAAGTGAAAACTGTTCCACTCTACTCATTAGCTGCTTGTCAATCGAAGTGTTCAAACTTTTTAAGATCGCCCCATGTCCTTCATACCGACCTTTGTTCTAACTGTTTAAATTTTTGGGGGCAATCACTTCTTTCAGATACTTTAATATGTCTTCTTGCAAGTCTGGTCGCTGTAAAGCAAAATCAATCGTCGCACGTATAAACCCGGCCTTGCTCCCGATATCATAGCGCTTACCTTGAAATTGATAGGCTAATACTGTCTGCGATTGATTCATGATTTTAATGGCATCTGTTAATTGAATTTCACCATTGGAATCCGGCGGCAACTCTTTCAAAATATCAAAAATCTCCGATCTTAAAATATACCGTCCCATAATGGCAAATCGAGAAGGAGCTTCATCTTTTTTTGGTTTTTCTACTAGCGTTTCAATATTGAAGATATTTTCTTCGATCTCATTTCCTTTCGGTTTTATAATGCCGTATTTGGAAACATCATCTTCGTCTACTGGCTGAACGCCTACGATGGATGAATGATAACGATCATAAACTTCCATCAATTGTTTTAAACAAGGCTTCGAAGAGTCGACGATGTCATCGCCTAGCAATACAGCAAATGGCTCATTTCCAACAAAACTTTTCGCACAGTATATGGCATGGCCAAGTCCTTTTGGTTCCTTTTGGCGAATATAATGAATATTAGCCATGTTTGAAATCTTTTGTACTTCTTTCAGCAACATTTGTTTGTTTTTCTTAAAAAGAGTTTCTTCTAGCTCATACGATTTATCAAAGTGATCTTCAATCGAACGTTTGCTGCGTCCGCTTATGACAATAATATCCTCTATTCCAGAAGCTATTGCCTCTTCGACAATATATTGAATGGTTGGTTTATCCACAATCGGAAGCATTTCTTTTGGCAATGCCTTTGTTGCAGGAAGAAACCTTGTCCCCAGCCCTGCTGCTGGTATTATCGCTTTCCGAATCATCAACCTGACCTCTTCTCTAAAACAAATCTTTATTTTTGATAGTCCTAACTTATTGATTTATATATTTTAAATATCAAAACGTATTTAAAGATTTGCTCAGTATCTCAATTTCTTATAGCTGCTTATTGCCTTTTGGTAAGTCAACTATCCAGTTACAGAAACTAATAATGCTTCTTTCCAGCCATCATAAGTTTTGGGAAACCATATGCCATTTTAACTGTCTCTGCGTCTTCGGCTCGTACTGTCTCCTCGTCCGCGTCTTTTTTTGCGCCTGTGTGTACGCCTATTACTATAGCTGTGGGAATTTCTTTTATGACGTCTGCGTGTATGCCTATTATCATGGCTACGTTTATAGTGCTTGGAATACCATATGCTTTTTCTAACGGTTTCTCCATCCACATCCAATATGGTGTATTTAATCTTATCTTCAGGTTCCGATTCTTTATCCTTTTTATGTTTCGCTTCATTTGCATTCGTTTTTGCTGTACTTTTTTGTTCATTTTCTGAAGTTGGAATCGCATGATTTGCTTGACTCCAAACTTCCAGTATCTCGGATGCCACCCGATCCCATTGATACTGGGAAACAGCCAGTTCTCTTCCTCTTTCTCCCATTTTTTTCATTAAAGATTTGTCAGATAAAATTCGGGAGATTTTTGCTACGAAATCTTTGGGATCTTCCGGGTTTTCTACAACAAGACCATTTTCTCCTGAATGAATGACTTCCGGGTTGCCGCCCCGTGCGGTTGTGACGATCGGAAGTCCTGCTGCCATTGCTTCATAATGCACCCGAGCTAGCGGTTCTTGCCATTGCGAAGTACATACAAATAAATCAGCTGCAGCAAACCAATTCTGTATTTCATCCGGTGCCACAAAGCCTGTTGTTATAACCGGCACTGGCAGCTTTTTGGCTAATGCTCGTACGTAAGCCACATAATCGGTTATGTTATTTTGGCTAAACCAATTGCTGCCTACAATAACGAGAGCTAAATCTTTAAATTTTTTCGAAAGTTCCGGTAACGCTCTAACTAATTTATCGACCCCTTTATTGCGCGAAAGCCTTCCGGCGAATAAAAGCACCGTTTTGCCCTCTAAACCATTCGCTTTTCGAATTTCCTTGCGTTTTTTTTGCATCTTTGGATGACTTCCGGGTAAAAATCTCTCGATATCTACTCCGGAATAAATCGTGCGAATCTTTGACGATGCTTGTGGATAAAGTTGACGTATGACATTCCCAACATAATCACTGACCGTTACAATACCAGAAACTTCTTCCAAAGCTGCGGTTGCTTCTTCTGAATCGATTTTTTCCGCATTGAACATATCATTGTGCATGCTTAAAGTTATCTTAGAATGAGGAGCGGCCTTACGGACAGGAATGACAAGGCGTGGACGGTTAAAAATGTGGATAAGGTCGAATGAGTTTGATTCAATATATCGAATCACACCTTCTCGATATATTTCGAAGATTTTTCCCGGTACACGTACATAATGAATGCCGTCTACAGTTTCTTGATCAGGAAGAGAAGGATCATCAGTCCCTAAAACGGTAATATCATGATGCTTGCTTAAATGTGGAAGAACACCGGAAATATAAGTTTGAATCGCTCCTCCTCGTACGGGAGGCACAGGGAGCTTTTCCGTACAGATCATCAAAATTTTCATGTCATTTCACTCTCTTCCAATCATTTTGAATTTCCTCCAAGACCGGCCATTTAGTCTTATCCGTTTCGATAATGGTTTTCATTAATTGTACAGTTTGTTCATTTAGAAACAATTCAGGTTCATACACAACTTCTTTTATATTTTTATAGAATTCATTCGGAAGTGATAAATCAATCATAAGAATCTCATATAATTCAGGAGAGATGGGATTTGATTCATGATAAGCTTTAATCATCTCTCTTATCCACTTTGCATCCCATTTATATAAGTCCGCCATGGTTCCCGAAATCAGCTTTCTTAAATCACGAATCGGGAGATCATAGGCAACACCGTCAAGGTCGATAATCCACATCCCGTTCTTGCCCATTTGGCCATTAGACCAGCCATAATCCTGATGAACTAAGCCCCAATGGGAATTGCCATGTTTGATTAATTCATAATACTTAGATTGATCCAGTTTTTCCAGACTTCTTCGAGCTTGCTTTTCAAATTCATCTACCACGTCTAATAAGTACGAACTTGCGGGAAGCTCTTTATAAGCTTTAGCAATGTTTCGAAACCAATCCATTTTCATAATGACGTTTTCATAATTGCTTCGCCATTTGTGCAATCTTGAAGCTGTTTCTGCTTGGCGCGGGGGGACATAGCCTTTACTTAATCGATGAAATTCACCTAGTGCGGAACAAAGCAATTTGGCTCCCTCTAAATCTTTTGTAACGGGTGTTAACGACTCAATCCACTCTGCGACGAACCATAGCTTTCCTCCCGCCTCGACATAATTGGCTCCATCTTTCGTCTTGACAATGGGCGGTACTCTGGCATGCCGAACATCAACTAAATATTCTTGAGCTCCCAAGCTAAATAAACTCCTGGTTGGTCTTCTGTGCAACAGCTTTAAGCTTTTCGGTCCCTTGCTCGTTTCAATCTTCCAAATACATCCCCCTTTATCAGGTTTCGTTGTCACGACCTGCATGCTTTTTACCGAAAAATCATAATGCTTTAAAACTTTATCTGCCAACTTGTTAATATAGTCAGGTACAAAAAACTCATGAGTGGTTTCATTCACTTCCCATGGTTCAATGAAAGTCTTCTCCACTATATCCCTCCTATAAAATCAAAATGAATCTTCATGGGATTGCTATATCGTCCATCTTGTGTAAAGTTTGTCAAGACATCTTCGATTTTGTCTTTCTGAAGTTGGGCGTTTTAAGTCATCCATGGGAATTCATCAGCCATTACGCTTTCTATAAATTATGATTTATAAAAAGATTTGTCTAATACACTTGACCCGTTTATTAAGAGATTGTTAAGGAATTGTATCCATTCAGCTCATTGTTGTGATCAACACGTTCCCCAAAAAACATTAACCGAATAAAGTAAAATGGCCGTCTTCAAATGACTAAACAGTATTTGAAAAATATAGCCGTCAAGTTCTCTCCTTGACGGCTTTTAACCTGCCTATCACTTTGTAAGAAAATTCAAAAAAGCACTCCTCTTCATGCGGATATATGATAACTTAAAAACGATGGTTGGAAAGAGTGCTTAATAGCTTTCATAGCGAAAAGTGGTTTGGCTGACAAAACTGTACAGAAGGAAGAACGATCGGAAAGGATGCTATCCAATCTTTCTGGTAGACCGAAAAAAGAAATACACACTTCATTTTGTTTTTTGGTGAACAAAAGCAAACCGATTGGAAAGTAGTTTGAAAAGGGTGATTGAGGGGGAGGCTCTTTTCTGCCTATTCACGGATGAAATACGGTGTTTACAATCAGAAACAGCGGTTGATCGAGATATGATAAGAGGAACGATCTGAAACAATTTCGGCGCCGATGCCTTCTTTATAACTGCTGTAGCGTACTTGCGGCATTGTATTAGATCGTGATCACAATTCAGCAATCAATATCAAAAATGAAGGATTGCGCTTGTTAGAATTAGCATGAAAATACAAACTCCCGGAACAGGAGGGTTAGCTCGGTCAATTTCCTGTCATGAGACAGGATTCCCGCTAATGTTGCGTGGTTCGCTTCCAGATTCAATTTAAAGTCTTTATCTAAATCATACGTTTTCAAGAATGCTATCGTAGTGGCCGCATCAAAATCATATTGGTGTTTCGTAGGTTCTTTTGGTTTCGGTTCAATTAAAAATTGACCTTCAAAACCAATTTCTTTCGCATAATCAATCGCCATATGGAAGAATCTGGCCATATTCTCTTGTTCAAATTTCATGTCGGTATTCAGCAATGATTCATAGCCTTCTCGACCGCCCCAGAACACATAGTTTTCCGCTCCTAATTCTTTGGCGATTTCAAGCGCTTTTTTCACTTGTGCAGCGGCATAAGCAAAAACATCGGCGTTACAAGAAGAGGCAGCCCCATGTACAAATCTAGGATTTGTAAACATATTCGCAGTGTTCCATAGAAGTTTTACATGACTAGTTTTCATGTAATCTTTTATCATGGAAACGATCACATCAAGATTTTGATTCGTTTCTCTTAACGTATCCCCTTCAGGAGCGATGTCGCGATCATGGAAGCAGAAATATGGGTTGCCTAATTTTTCAAAAAATTCAAAATCTGCTTCTACTCTTGCTTTTGCTAAATCCATGCCTTTTAAATGATTCCAAGGACGAATCATCGTTCCCGAACCAAATGGATCAGATCCATCTTGGGTAAAAGTGTGCCAATAAGCAACCGAGAAACGTAAATGATCTTTCATCGTTTTCCCCGCAATGACTTCGTCGGGATTGTAATAACGAAATGAGAGATCACTTTTTAATGAATTTCCGGAATAACTGATTTTGCCGACATTAGGAAAGTAAGTCATTTAAATTACCTCCTCGATTGAATGTTTTAGATAATGAAAGCGAATTCAAATCGCATCAAAAAAATATATTGATGCGTACTTTGTTTAACCAATAAACTAAGTACACCTTCATACTAGCACCATCATTTTTAAAATTCAATATTTTTTTTGAATAAAAAATACGATACAATAAAAATGTCTAGAAAAAGATAAAAATGAAAATTTAGTTCGTTTATCGACTATACAAACTAAGAAAGAGGATGTTCATGAAAACAGCGGATCAAACTTTTGTAAAGGTCCACAATCAAAAAATTATATTAAAAAACATCATCAACCATTATCCAGTTTCAAGAGCGAAATTATCCAAAATAACCAATTTGAACAAAGCGACCATTTCTTCTCAAACCGCATTGTTAATTGAAAAAAATCTTGTATCTGAGATAGGTACAGGCTCATCAAGCGGAGGGAGAAAACCTGTATTGCTGGTTTTTAATAAAGAGGCAGGTTATGCCATCGGAGTCGATTTAGGAGTCACTTATATTTTAACTTTATTAACGGATTTGGAAGGAAACGTCATTTATTGCGATTACTGTGAGATCTCTGACAATTCGTTCGAAGCAGTCAAACCCATTCTATTAGAAAGAATCCAATTGGTGGCCAGCAAAGCCCCAAAATCGCCGTATGGCATAATCGGGATTGGGGTCGGCGTTCATGGATTCGTGAATAAAGATCAATTGGTGTTATTTACTCCAAACTCTAAGTGGAAAGATGTTGATTTGAAAACTGTATTGGAAACCCATTTTCATTGTCCAGTCCTGATTGATAACGAAGCAAACGCCGGGGCTTACGGCGAGAAATTGTTTGGTTCCATCAAACATTGCACAAACAGCATCTATGTGAGTATCGGGAACGGAATTGGCCTCGGCATCATTGTCAACAATGAACTTTATCGAGGAACGGACGGATTTTCCGGTGAAATGGGGCATATGACGATTGATTTCAATGGAAAAAAATGCGGCTGTGGAAACTATGGATGTTGGGAACTGTATGCATCAGAAAAAGCGTTTTACGACAATCTTTCCCAATTAAAGAATATGGAAAAAGTAACTTTAGAACAGGCGAGCAAAATGATTCAAGAAAATGACGGGGAAGCGTTAAAAGCGCTGGAAACATTCGGACATTATCTAGGAATCGGTTTAACCAATATTATCAATGCCTTTAATCCGGAAGCGGTTGTTTTAAGAAGCAATTTAATCGAAGCGAATCCTATTGTGTTAAATTCTATACAAAGTACGATTTCCTCCAGAATTTCTAGATATGTTCATCAAAGTCATCAGATTTATATTTCCCAGTTAAATCGAAATGCTACCGCTTTGGGAGCAGCCTCTTTTATGATTCATCAATTTCTTATGGATTCAGAGACTTTTCATACCAATGAATGAATAGGGGAGAATCGGGATATGAACAGCGTATCTAAAAATGTTGTCAAAGAAACCCGTTTTAATGGAATGTACGCTTATGAATTAAATTGTGATCCATATCAAGCGGTTATTCTTCCGAAGTTTGGAGCAAACCTGATTGCGTTTCGAAATGTAGAAAAGGATTATGACTTTATTCGCGAACCGTCCATTCATGAAATGGAAGATTTTCAACAAAAGCCTTTTTTATATGGCATTCCAGTATTGTTTCCACCTAATCGTTTAGAAGACGGTACTTTTACCTTTTCGGGTAAAGTGTATCATTTTCCTATTAATGAAAAGTCAAAGAATAATCATTTACACGGTTTTTTTCACAGTGCTGTCTGGGAAGTATTTAAACATGGATCTACAGATCGAGAATGTTTTATAGAATTAGTACAAAGTATAGACGAGCAATCCGAAGTCTTTCGTTATTTCCCGCATCGCTTTAAAGTGCATCTGCGATATACTCTGTCGAAAGAAGGACTAAATCAACAAGTAAAAATCATTAATAACGGTTCAGAATCCATGCCTTTAATGATTGGTTTCCACACATCCATTAAGGCGCCTTTTTCAAAAAACAGCACAGCGGAAGATTATACGTTGCAATTGACCATAAAAGATCGAGTAGAATTGAATGAACGCTCATTGCCAACAGGAAATCTATTGCCTTTGAATGAAGAAGAGAAAAAAATCGCAACAGAAGGTTTTTCTCCGTACTATCAACCACTCGATCATCATTATGTGGCCCAAGATGGAAAAAATCGAATGGTGTTAACGGATCAACGCGAAAAAATCTCTCTTATATATGAGACAAGTTCAGAATTTCGCTTTTGGATGCTGTTTAATCAAGATGCAAAAAGTGGATTTTTTTGCCCGGAACCACAAACGAATATGGTAAATGCGCCTAATATCCCACTCCCCTTTGAACAAACCGGAATGATTGAATTATCAGGAGGTTCGGAGTGGTCCGCTCAATCTCGCCTTTATACGAAACCGTTGTAATATCTCATATCACGCTCGTATGGACATAATGTATCTATACATGCCATCTACTGGGTAAAATTCAGATTGTTGGTCTGTTCGAAGTTGTTTACAATAATTCATCCCATTAGATTTCGAATGGTTAGTATTAAGTACTTCCAATGTATGGAACCATTCAGCAACAAAACAAGGTATAGGACAATGAAGTTCTATACCTTGAATCCATCACTATTGAATTTGCGAACTGTTTATAAAAACAACCTTTTATTTCGATACTAAAGTAGAATCATCTTAATGAAAAACGAAAGTGATTATATACATACTTGGCCATACTAAAGAGACCATTTTTCGTATTCATTAAGCGATGAAAGAATAGGATCAAGAATTTTCCATTCACGAGTTATGTTGAGGAATTTTTCCAAAACGTGAAAAGCTCCTAATAGAAGAGCAAAAGCTTTATTTATACCATTTGTCCAGAGATATTGTTATCCATTATATCGCCTCTCCGAAAAACAACTCTTCCTCGCAGAATGGTATGTGTTACCTTACCTCTGAATTTTTTCCCAATATATGGACTCTGCGGGTGCCGATACAAAAGATCGGATTTTTTTAGGACAAAAGAAGATCGCAAATCGACCAATGTCAGGTCAGCATCACTTCCAACGGCAATTGTCCCTTTCCGAGGATACAGACCAAAACGTTTTGCCGGATTGGTTGCTGTTACTCGTACAATGACTTCCAAGGGAATTCCACGCCGCCAATACCCCTCCTCAAGCAAAACATTTAAGGTTGTCTGCGCCCCCGATATACCTCCCCATAAACGAAAAAAATCACTGTTAGGCGAAGCGATTTTCATCTTAAGGGGAGAAGGAGAATGATCTGAACCAATCATATCAATCTTACCAGACTTCAAAGCCTCCCACAGCGATTCCACATCCTCCCGTTCTCTTAGAGGTGGGGCACATTTCGCGATGCCGCCGAGTCGTTCGAGATCTTCAATGGTAAGAGTCAGATAATGGGGGCAAGTTTCAACCGTGATATCAATCCCTTTTTCTTTCGCTTCACTAACATACTTGATCACTTTCCCGCTGCTTACGTGTACGATATGCAATTTGCATCCCGTCAATTGTGCATAAGCTGCTGCCCGGTTTACTGCTTCGATTTCCGATATAACGGGACGGGAAGACACATAATCTCGCGCGGTCAAGTTCCCTTGTGATTGATGCCAATTGGCAAGTTGCTTCGTCATGACGTCGTTTTCGGCATGAAGAGCCAGTATGGAACCCAGCTCAGCTATTTTTTTCATTCCTTTCAATAAAGTACTATCATCTACGGGTAGAAACTCATCAATGCCACTATCTGACATAAAACCTTTGAATCCGATAACACCCAAATCTTTGAGAGGTTCCAAGGAATCAAGATTTCCCGGAACCAGTCCTCCCCAAAGACCAAAATCAAGAATCGATTTTTGCATGGCGGCTTCTTTTTTCACTTCAAATCCGTATGTCGATGTAGTCGGTGGACTGCTGTTAAGAGGCATATCAAAAAAAGTCGTTACTCCCCCTGCAGCCAAACTCCGAGATCCAGTGTAGAAACCTTCCCATTCCGTCCGGCCGGGTTCATTAAGGTGGACATGAGTATCAATCAAACCAGGCAAAATATGCAGACCGAAAGCATTAATCTCGAGCTTCGCTTTTCTCTCTGACGGTATCGATCCTATTTGAACGATTTTTTGCTCGTACACGGCGATGTCCCCTTGAAATATTCCATCTTCGGTAACCATCTGCCCGTTGCGTATAATAAGATCGTAACCATTTTCTTTCACGCCTATCCCCCCCTTTTTTTACACGATTAAGACAAAGATTGAGCTTTGTTCTCTGATATTGGTTGATTGTGCTGCATGAAAACACCGTAAGCAACGGCAGATAGCACAGCACCAATAAACCATGAAAAGGGAGCAAAAAAAGAAAGCATTGGAACTAGCGCGGCAATTGCAGCGAAAGTAGAACCGATCATAAAAGCGGATAACGCCCGCAAGTTAAAGCCATTATTGTACCAATAAGGGGAAGCGGCACCCTCCTTGTAGAGAGAATGAACATCCACTTTTTGCTTCTTTACTAAGTAATAATCCATAAACATAACTCCGAAAATGGAACCGAGGAAAGCTCCAAGCCCTCCCAAAAAATAGTTGACAGCCACAGGGCTCCCATAAACTTTCCAGGGCATCACTAGAACGGACAAAATGGCAGTCATAATCGTTCCCTTCTTGAAATTTATATGTTTTGGTGCTACATTGGCAAAATCATAGGCAGGAGATACAAGGTTCGCGATAATATTGATGGCTAGCGTAGCAACTATAAAAACAATAGCCGCAATAAAATTGACCACACTATTGCCAATCTTTTGTACGATCAAAACAGGATCGACTATCGCTTTACCAAAAACGGTTATGGTACCAGCCGTGATCACTACAGCGGCCAAAGAAAATGCTGTCAAGTTGACAGGTATACCGTAGAAATTTCCGCGTTTTGTTACTTTCGTTGACATTGAAAAACGTGTAAAATCACAGGCATTTAACATCAGTGTTGAGAAATACGCTACTACTAGTGCGATGGCTGCAAAAAATGAATGAATTTGTTTGCCTCTAGACACTTCAACAAAATGGTCCATTATGTTGATATTTCCATTCGCTTTCTTAACGATCCAAATGAGCAAGAACAGCATCATCACATATACGGCAGTACCCGCAAAATTATCAAATTTGCGAATCTTCTCCATTCCATATACCGCAATGAGCAGCTGCAAAACCCAGAGAATCAGGAAGCCGATCCATCCCAATAAAGAAAGTCCTAGAAAAGATGTATCATTTAAGGTAACCAGACTGGGCATAAGTAGCAACATTACACCTACCACGGCATTCGAGGCAAGGTATGTTTGTATACCATACCAAAAAACAGCAATCGTTCCCCGTATAAGTGCAGGTATATTAGCTCCGAACACACCGAATGAAATACGCGCCATCACCGGGAACGGCAAACCCATTTTCGTTCCAGGGACAGAAAGGAGATTGACAAAATAATTTACAAGCAAAGCTCCCAGAATAATCGCTATGAAAACTT
The DNA here is from genome assembly GCF_038007225.1 of Bacillus sp. FSL W8-0102. NCBI lineage: Bacteria > Bacillati > Bacillota > Bacilli > Caryophanales > Bacillaceae > Bacillus > Bacillus sp. FSL W8-0102. Next base: position 1,633,873 of record NZ_JBBOWT010000001.1, on the reverse strand, counting down.
GCCAACCCGACAAACCAAGAAAGAACAATCCAGCTGCAAATGTATAGCCGCCAATGCTATGTACATCAGACATCCACATGGATAACAAGCTGAAAAAACCCCATTTTCGCTCCTTTGGAGGAGTCAAATCCTCGTTATGGAGTCGCTCACTGTAGTCAGCAATAGTTTCGTTAAATAATTCCTCCTGCCCATTGTCCATTTTATGGTACATTGATAACTCCCCTCCCCCTTTGACGGTTCTGAACTATGATTCACAAGATTTGGCCACATCATGTTGCTCATCATTCCTGTATAACTGAACTCTCCTTTTTGTTTCAAACACCAAATCGGTAAGAAAGATCGTTGAAAAACGGATGATAAAAACAAGGTTGGACTCCTTTCTTTCAAGAAGATTTTAAACCCTTCTTGCCAGGCGAGTCTTTCTGCAACGACCACCTACTCATGCTGCTATGAGATCCTCTTTTGTTGTTTAAAACGCAAAGAAATTGTTATTTGTCTGTCCGAAGCAAATCATATAGAGTAAGTGCCACAATTTTTGTTGCTTTGATCAAATCTTCAATCCGGACATGTTCATCTGCCCGATGTCCGTTGGCTTCCAATAATGTTCGAGGACCCGCTCCAAACAGGACAACAGGAATTCCTGCTTCTGCAAAATGTCGGGCATCTGTGTATAACGGAATTCCGTGAATCACCGGTTCACTGTCCAAAATTTCTTTACAGTTTGCCATAAGCGTCTGGATGAACGGAGATTCTATCGGTGTTGGCTTAAAGCTTTTTGCCAGCAGTATGCGCTCAAACTCCGCCCAGGTTCCTTCATAGCGATTAACCACCTGTTCTACCAATTCACGAATCTCCATTTCTACCTGTTCTCCATCTTCCTCTGGGATCAACCGGCGATCTATACGAATGGTACATTGATCCGGTACTACGTTCGTATTGATTCCTCCTGAAATCAATCCAACTACTAACGTGGGCGACTCAATCCCAGGAATACTGGAACGCTTTTGATCCAATGTCCGGCGATAATCGTATAGCGCTTGTAGTACACCGCTCATCGCTTCGATGGCATCATGTCCTGAATGCGGTGCAGCCGCATGTGCCGATTTGCCTTTAATTCGGATTTCAAGATGCAGACATCCGCTAAGCGAGTTTACAATCGAATGTGTAAATCCAGCTGATATTGCCATATCCGGCTGAATATACCCCTTTTCGATCATCCACTTTGGCCCCATTTCTCCGCCTATCTCCTCATCGAAATTAAACGCCAAGGTCGCTTTACCCGACAACTTCTCCGCCACTTGTCGAATAGCCATAACTGCGAAAGTATATGAGGCGATATCCGATTTGGACACGGCGGCCCCACGACCATACAGCTTCCCGTCCACTATTTGTCCGCCATATGGATCATATGTCCAGCCAAGTCCTGGCGCCACCACATCTCCATGAGCATTAAGAACTATTTCAGGCCCTTTTCCGATCCCGAAGATCGTTTTGGCGACAACGTTTGCCACTCGAACCATCCCTTTTTCCCTGACTTCTTCCGGCTCTACTTCCAACAGTGCAACATCCTCAAATTGAAAATCATGCAGCCGTTTACGGATGTGTTCTGCGATCGCATAACAGTCGCCCGGCGGATTGTCCGACGGTACAGCAACCAGTTCCCGTAGAAAATGGATGAGGTTGTGCCTTTCAGATTCAATCCATTGCAAAATTTCCTGCTTCGCTTGACATTTGATAGTTGCCATTGATGATTCCCCCTTCTAATCTTAAGACTTTTTTATGATGTCAACTTCAGAGCAACATCCAGCAGCACAGAGGTTCCTATTTTAATGTCCTCGGCTGCTACAAATTCGTCAGGATGATGACTCAGACCATTTTTGCATCTGACAAAGATCATGCCAATGTCAGTTATAGAAGCTAATGCCATCGCATCATGTCCCGCTCCACTGACAAGTTGAACAGACTTCATTTTATATTCCTTGAGAACGGAAGAAATCACATCGATAAAACGACTTGAACATATCACGGCAGGAGATTCCATGACTTTTGTAAACTCGCAAATTAATCCCCGGCGTTTGGCAATGTGCTCGCATTCCTCAAAAATTCGATTCAGTGCGGTCATTCTGGTTCCATCGTCAACTGACCGGACATCCAGTGTTCCTTCCACCAATCCTGGAATCACATTGCTGGCCCCCGGAAATATAGCTATTTTTCCTACAGTAGCTACCAGACTTTCATATTGGAGTGCGAGCCGTTCAATCGTCTGGATCATTTCGGCTGTTCCAACAAGCGCGTCTTTTCTAAGCGACAACGGGACAGTTCCTGCATGTCCTGTCAATCCTTCTACCCGGAATTTATATCGAGACTGTCCTGCAATTCCGGATACGACCCCACAAGGTTGGTTCATTTGCTCAAGAATTGGACCTTGTTCAATATGCAATTCAAGATAACCGAGGATTGTTTTCGGATTACGGGCAACCGTATTGTATTGCAAGGGATCTAGGCCAAACTCTTTCATAGCTTCTGCCAAGGTGGTCCCATTTCCATCTTTTGCAAACAGTTCTTCTTCACGCAGATTACCCGCCATTGCCCGGCTGCCAAGCAGAGTTGTATGAAATCTAGCACCTTCTTCATCACAAAAGCCGATCACTTCCATCGGATTATTCGGTCTCATTCCGTTTTCATATAGTGTTTGGACCACTTCAATTCCTGCGATTACACCAAGTACCCCGTCATATTTACCGGCTTCAATGATAGAGTCGAGGTGCGACCCAATGAGCAGTGCCGGTGCATCAGGCCATTTGCCTTCATAACGACCGATGATATTGTTAAGACCATCCCTGCGAACGGTCATGCCCGCATCTCGCATCCATTGCGCTACCAACTCATGAGCCATTTCGTTTTCCTTTGAAAAGGAAAAGCGGGTCACCCCTTTTTTTGTTACACTACATTTCGCCAGTTCTTCAATTCGCCGTACAATTCGTTCTGTATTTATTTTTTGATAAAGCGCATGCATCCCCTCTCGCCTCTTTCTTTTTAAAATGAATGTTAAAAAATATAACATATTATGTTATATAATTTGATTTTATCTTGATATCTCTCCATATTCATTGGTAAAATTGCTATAAATTTCATGAACTTTTGTACAATTCGACTAAAAGGAGCGAGGAGATTTGAAGATATCCGATATTTTACAAATACCTGTTTTTCATAACGCCAGATTAATTGCGGGGCATAAAGGAAAAGAAAGAGAAGTGTACAGCGTCAATATGATGGATGCTCCCGATATCATCCATTACTTAAAACCGAATGAATTACTGGTAACGACAGCCTATCATCTTAAAGACAACCCACACGACTTACTTGAGTTAATCAAAAGTATGTTGGAACAACAATGTGCAGGACTTGCGATTAAAACCAAACGGTTCTTAGAAGAAATTCCGGAAAACGCTCTTGCCTACGCCAATGACATCGGATTTCCCATCATAGAACTTCCAATGGACATTTCGTTAGGAGAAGTTGTCAACCAATCATTAAGTTATATCCTTGATAAACGAACAAATGAATTGCTCTTAGCTATTGAAGCGCATCAAAAATTCACCAACCATATCATGAGCGGTAAAGGCCTAACATCGTTGCTAAGAAGCTTGTCTTCCATGACTAAATATCCAATTCTATTACTGAATAAATATTTTCGCATCATCGGTTCTTCCCATCCGTTTAACAAGATTTCTTATGAACTTGGGAAACTATACACAAATGGCTTCCGTTTTTTCTTGCCAAACGCTACTTATTCTTGTTTTTCCACTCTATCGAAGCGAGAAGTCATTTCTGTATTTCCGATCTTCAGTCATGAGGAAAACAGCGGTTGCTTAGCTGTCATTGGCATGGTTCCTTTTTCTAACCCGTCAATGATATTAACCATTGAGCAAGCAGCCAATGTGATTTCCTTTGAATTAATGAAAGAAAATGCATTAAAGCAATATACAAAAAAAGTGCTCAATGAATTTTTTATTAATTTTACAGAAGGAGCCTTTCAATCCCAGGAAGAAGTGATCATTAAGGCAAATGAATTTCAGATTATCAATGACCAATCCTATATATGTGCAGTTGGGAAATTGGATGAGAGCAGAACGAAGTTAAGTTTTACAGAATCTCGCAAAGAAATGGATGCTATTTTTGATTTTATAGAAGAAGAGAGTCACCTCTTTTCTAAGTCCGTTCATCATTTTGAAAAAGGGAATAATTGTGTTTTGCTATTTCCTATCACAGAATCTTGGACAGAGCTCCATACGATCATCCTCCCTTTTTTGGAAGAGCTGCAGAGAAAAATTAAAAATCGGTATCATCAGGCTGTTTCTTTCGGGCTGAGCAGCTTATGCCAAAAATTTTTGGATGTCCAAAAGGGATTTAAGGAAGCTTTGGAGGCGTTGCAGACTGGCCGGCTATCTGGAAAACGTCAGTTTATTCAAATCTATCGAAGAAAAGATATTTCTGAACTTTTACAAATGATCCCCACGCAAGATTTAAAAGATTTTTACGACGAAACATTACAAAAATTATCCGATCAATCTACTCATGAAAACCAAATTTTATTGCATACATTATTTGTTTTTTTAGAAAGCCATTGTCGCATTTCGGAAACAGCGAAAAAGCTATATGTTCACCGAAATACAGTCATTTATCGTTTGGAAAATTGCAAAGAGCTGATTGGAAAAAGCTTAAAAGACCCTGATACTACTTTCCGCCTTCGATTAGCGTTTCGAATCAAAAATTTGCTTCATTTATAAGAAAAGTCTTTCTCATTATTGTTAGATTTTATAACATTGACACTCACCTGCTCTGCTTCATTTTATAATGAATCTTTTGTTTTTTATACAATTTGTCGACTTATCTAAAAATAAATTGTTCACATTAACCAATGACATCTATGCCCTCTCGCCTTATTATGTTAAATAAAATAACATTCAATGTTGTTTTATTTATAAAGAAGGGGGAGGGGTATCATTGAAGAAAAATTATGGAATGGCTAGAATTGTTTCTCTCGGTTTGCAGCATGTATTAGTTATGTATGCCGGAGCCATTTTAGTTCCTCTAATCGTTGGTGGAGCATTACATCTATCGTCGAACGAGCTGGCATACTTAGTATCGATTGATTTGCTGACCTGTGGAATCGCAACGTTGCTTCAATCCTGGAAAAACAGGTTTTTCGGGATCGGATTGCCTGTTGTATTAGGTACATCCTTTGTTGCTGTGACGCCGATAATCGGAATCGGAACACAGTATGGAATGGGGGCTATCTATGGATCCATCATTACAGCAGGAATCTTTATTCTCATTTTTTCACCGTTCTTTGGAAAATTGGCAAAGCTTTTTCCTCCTGTTGTGACAGGCTCCGTTGTTACGATTATTGGCGTATCCCTTGTACCTGCCGGCATTAAAAACATGGCAGGCGGTGAAGGGAATCCTCATTTTGGAGATCCAGAAAACTTACTCCTCTCTTTTGGAGTGTTCATTTTCATTTTGCTTATTAATCGATTTTTTCACGGATTCATTCGAACAATATCTGTTCTTCTTGGGATCATCGCCGGAACCATTGTTGCTGCTTTCATGGGAAAAGTAGATTTCACAAACGTTGCTCAAGCATCATGGTTCCATATGCCTGAACTTTTTTATTTTGGTGCGCCTTCTTTCGAGTGGGGACCAATGATCACAATGACGCTTGTTGGTATTGTGATCATTATCGAATCTACAGGCTCCTTCTTTGCTCTAAGCAAAATTTGTGAACAAAATATGAACGAACAAGACTTAGTCCTCGGATACCGGGCTGAAGGTTTGTCCTTTATTTTAGGCGGTTTATTTAACGCATTTCCTTACAGCACTTTTGCTCAAAATGTCGGACTTGTCCAACTGACCAATATTAAAACGAGAAACGTTACAATCGCCGCTGCCAGCCTTCTTGTTTTACTTGGGTTCATTCCTAAAATCGCCGCCTTTACAACCATTATCCCTACTCCTGTATTAGGAGGAGCCATGATTGTCATGTTTGGAATGGTCGTTTCTTCAGGCATTAAAATGCTTAGTTCCGTAGATTTCGAACAACAAAGCAACTTATTAACAGTAGCCTGCTCCGTTGCATTAGGACTTGGTGCAACAGTGGTTCCTGATCTCTTTTCAAAATTGCCGCAATTCATGCGAATCCTTGTAGGAGACGGTATTGTAACAGGAAGCTTGACCGCCATTATTTTAAACTTGTTTTTTAATCTTTCATCCAAGAAAAAGCCGACTGTCAGCAGCACTTTAGAAACGACCATAGAATCATAGAAAAGAGGGAAAATGATGCGATTAAAACAATTAAATGAAATGAGTGCTTCCGAATTTATCCATCTATTAGGAGGAGTTTTTGAGAATTCATCATGGGTGGCCGAACGAGCAGAACCCAATCGCCCATACTCTTCCTTTCAATCTCTATATAATAAAATGGTGGAGATTGTCGAAACCGCTTCGGATAACGAACAATTAAAATTAATTCAAATGCATCCGCATCTAGGCACCAACGCCAAAATAACCGATTTCTCTCAAGAGGAACAGAAACATGCTGGATTAAATGAATTAACAGAAGATGAACATAATCATCTAATGCTACTCAACAAAGAATATATGGATAAGTTTGGATTCCCTTTCGTAATGGCCGTTCGCGGAAAAACCAAACAAGATATTTATAGAACGATAAAAGAAAGACTAAAAAATAATTATAGAACAGAGTTTGAACAAGCATTAGAAGAAATAAAAAAAATCGCGATGTTTCGTTTACAAGAAATAATTAATGGGGGAGAGATGATTTCTATGACCAATAATAAAGAAAGAGTCATGTATTATGGAAAAGGCGACGTATTTGCCTACCGTACCTATTTAAAACCACTTATTGGAGTTAGAACGATTCCTGAATCTCCTTTTTCCGGACGAGATCACATTCTTTTTGGAGTAAATGTAAAAATCTCAGTAGGAGGAACAAAATTGCTGACCTCCTTTACGGAAGGGGATAACAGCTTAGTCGTTGCAACAGACTCGATGAAAAACTTTATACAAAAACATTTAGCTAGTTATACAGGAACAACGATAGAAGGTTTTTTAGAATATGTAGCTACTTCTTTTTTGAAGAAATATTCTCATATTGAAACGATTTCGTTGATAGGAGAGGAAATTCCCTTTGAAACAACTTTTGCAGTAAAGAATGGAAATAGAGCAGCTAGTGAGCTAGTATTTAAAAAATCACGAAATGAATATGCCACAGCTTATTTGAATATGGTTCGTAATGAAGATAACACCCTAAACATTACTGAACAACAAAGCGGACTTGCTGATCTTCAATTAATAAAAGTCAGCGGAAATTCCTTTGTCGGTTTTATTCGTGACGAATACACAACTCTTCCAGAGGATTCAAACCGCCCTCTATTTGTTTACTTAAACATCAAATGGAAGTACAAAAACACGGAAGACTCATTTGGAACGAATCCAGAAAATTATGTTGCAGCTGAACAAATTCGCGACATCGCCACTTCCGTATTTCATGAAACCGAGACGCTTTCCATCCAACATTTAATTTATTTAATCGGCTGCAGAATATTAGAAAGATTCCCTCAACTTCAAGAAGTTTACTTCGAATCTCAAAATCATACATGGGATAAAATAGTGGAGGAAATTCCTGAATCAGAAGGGAAAGTATATACAGAACCGCGACCGCCATATGGATTTCAAAGCTTTACTGTCACACAAGAAGACTTGCCACACGAAAACATTCTTATGTTCTCTGATGAACCCGATCATAAAGGAGCACTTAAATGATCGGGTTAACAACACATATTTTAGATTTAACCCATGGAACACCGGCTGAAAATGTAAAAATAAAGTTGTTCCGGATTGATCATGAATCAGAAACAGAAAAACAGCTGCTGCAAACGACTTTCACGAATCAACATGGCCGTGTTGACCGCCCATTATTAGAGCCGCAAGAAATCGTTCCAGGGAAATATGAGCTTCTATTTTACGTCGGTGATTATTTTCTGAGAAAAGGCCTCACGTTGGACGAACCTTTATTTTTAGATAAAGTTGTCGTTCATTTTGGAATTTCTCAACCTAATTCTCATTATCATATTCCTTTGCTTATATCACCATGGGGATACCAAGTATATCGAGGAAGCTAAAAAATAATATGGGGCTGATTCCACATTTCGCTGAATCAGCCCCTTTTGTTATGTTGTTTCGCGATGGAACCGACAAAATAAAAAGCTCTCCTGCGAACTTGCAGGAAAACTTTTATTCCTTATGATTCTGTGAGTTTCTGAATCGCTCTGATTATGCCGCCATAACCGGTACATCTACAAAGATTTCCTGATAATCCTTCTAAAATTTGCTCCACAGTTGGGTTTTCATATTGATACAAAATGGAGGTCACAGCCATTATCATTCCCGGTGTGCAGTATCCGCATTGAAAGCCTCCTTCTTCTAAAAAAGCCTTTTGAATCGGATGAAGTCCATTCTTTCCCAACCCTTCAATCGTCATAATCTCCTTTCGATCAGCCTGATAGGCCCGCACTAAACAAGAATTGACTAATTTTCCATTCATAATGACTGAACAAGCGCCACAACGGCCAATTCCGCATGAAACTTTTGTACCCGTTAATAGAAGCTCCTCTCTTAATATATCAACAAGGCGCATCGTTGCATGAACCTGAAGTTCCTTTGCATGTCCATTAACCAAAAGAGAGACTTTTATTTTCTCCTCCAACGGAGACTTCACTTCATCTATATTTTTTTGGTCAGCCATTCTTTCATCTCCTTTTGATGGAGCGCTTTTATAATTTCCTCGCGTGATACAGGCAGCTTCGTTACCCACAAGCCAATTGCGTCATGAATCGCTTTTGCAATCGCCGGTGCAACCGCCACCGTTCCGATTTCACCTACGCCTCTCGGACCATATTCATCTCCCTCGCACAATTCTTCTATAGCTGTTATGTCCATAGAAGTCGGGATGTCTTTTATGGTAGGAATAAGATAGGAGTCGAAATTATTTGTTACGTAACTCCCCTGTTTCATGATTGCTTCTTCTAGTAATGAATATCCTAATGCCATAACTGAGCCTCCTTCAATTTGTCCTAAGTAGCCCGTTGGATAAATCACCGGACCTGCAGACACTACCTGATCCAGATTTTTCACTCGCACTATTCCCGTTAATTCATCTATTTCGATTTTTACCGCACAAGCGGCAAAAGAATATAAATAATGCCCGCCAGGAATGGAATGAGAAGTCGTAGGAAAAGGGAATTTCGTCTCGATTTGGATGGGATCATCATTTGTTTTGTCGGCTAGTTGCCGGTAAGTAATGAGGGGCTTGGCATTCGATCCATCTAAAGACCAAATTCCACCAGGACCTACATACAATTGAGTGGATGGCACTTTGATGCATTGAGAGGCTTTTTCTAATAATTGTTTTTTAAAAGGATCTTTCATCCGTTGAAGTGCTTGCCACACCATGCTCGTTCCCCGTGATGCTGTAGAAGAACCGGAGCGAGGAACGCAATCCGTATCGCCAATCGTGATTTGGATATCATCTGCTGAGCATCCTACTTCTTTCATCACTAACTGCTGAATGACCGCTAATAATCCTTGACCAAATTCTTCGAAACCGAAGGCAACTTCAATTTTTCCTTTTTCATTTAACGATATTCTTCCCCCAGCTGGATCTAAGCGCCCAAACCCTAGTCCGCCACCGTGCATCGTAATGGCGACTCCTACACCTGTCCGCGTCTTTTCATAGATACGTTTTTTATTTTCAGTATCTTTTTTAGTTAAAATGGGAGTTTTGCTTATCTCTTTCAAAACTTGTGCTGCTCCGTCCGTCGGTGCAATCTGTTGGTCTACAGGACCCGGATCATCTGCTTTGCGGAGATTTCTTTTCCTCAATTCTATTGGACAGATTCCAAGTTTGACCGCTAAACGGTCGATTTGCCCTTCCAACGCAAAAGTCACTTGATTTCCGCCAAATCCTCTAAACTCTCCAGCCACACCATTGTTTGTATAGACGCTCACCCCTTCAACCTTTACATTTGGTATCACATAAGGTCCTGTTGCATGCTCAACTGCAAAATCTAATACAGCCGGACCTAATGTTGCGTAAGCACCCGTATCTGCGATCATTCGTACTTGATGAGCAAGAATTTTACCATTACGGCAGGCACCCGTTTTCATCGTAATCTTCATCGGGTGTCTTTTTAGTCCAGATCTGACAGATTCTCGCCTATCTTGGTGAATTTTCACCGGACATCCCGTTTTGAGCGCCAATAATGCACCGTACGGCTGAATATTCAACTCATCTTTTCCGCCGAAAGAACCGCCCATCGGACTGGAAACCACTCTGATTTTGCTTTCAGGAATATTTAAAATTCGGGCTAATTGAAATCGATCATTATATCCATGCTGCGTTCCGACATATACCGTAATCCGGCCATTCTCTTCCGGAACAATCACTCCTCCCTCCGTTTCCATATAGGCGTGCATTTGACGCGGCAATTCATAGGTTTCTTCCACCGTCACATCACAGATTTGAAATGCTTCTTCTATATTTCCTTTTTGAAAGGAAGCTTGATGAAGAATATTTCCTTTAGGATGCAATTGAGGTGCTGAAGGAAGGAGAGCCTGTTCTGGATCACTGATAACGGGCAATGGCTCATATTCTACTTCGATGAACTGAAGCGCCTTTTCTGCAATTTCTACCGTCTCTGCCGCCACAGCAGCAATCGCATCTCCAACATATCGAACCCGCTCATCGCACAAAACCGGTTGATCAGGAAAAATTAACCCAAATCGATTGAGTCCCGGCACATCTTTACTAGTAACCACAGCGCGTACTCCCGGCAGCTCCTCCGCTTTTTTGGTAGAGACGGAAATAATTTTGGCATGAGGATACGCACTTCGTAAAATTTTCCCATGTAGCATATTGGAAAAAGAAAGATCCGTTAAAAACTTTAATTTCCCTGTTACTTTATCGATTCCGTCTGGTCGTATAGCGGATCTCTGTAAATTGCTAGAATAAGTGAATTTCACGATGCTTCCCCCAATCGGCTTAATTCGGAAACAATGATATTAGCTGTTACTCGCCTTCGATAGTCATTTGAATAAAAAACATCAGAATTTGGATGAAATTCATGAAGTATTGTTTTATATACATTTTTTAATAATAAAAAATTGATCTTTTGATCGATGAGCAACTGTTCAGTTTCTTGCAGCCGCTTAGGGGTGTTCTCTCCTCCGCCTGCAACCAATCTAGCAAAATCGATCACTCCCGCTTCATTTTTACTAATCACTCCTGAAACTGTTACAACAGATCCCGAAAAAGCTTCTCTTCTCCCGACTTTTTTAAAAAATTGATTGCTAAATGAAGAATGTTGGGATTCCGGAAGTATGATGCCTGTCAGAAGACTTTCTTGATTTCTCTTTCTTCCTTTTAGCCAATGCTTCAATTTTTCCGATTTTAAAATTCGTCCATCAAAGAACAACACTTCCGCATCCATCGTTAAAAGAGCAGGAATGGCATCGCCTAATCCATGAGCTACATTTCCGCCAATCGTTCCTAAATTGCGAACAGCCGGAGCCGCAATTTGTTGAATTGCAACAGATAACAAAGGGCAGAGTTTTTGAATAGCAGGATGTTGGCCACAAGCATTCAATTTTGTCAATGCTCCAATATACAAACACTGCTTCCCATTGACCTCTCTTTGATCGACCCCTTCGAGTTCAGCTATATTTTCTAAACTAATCAAGTGGGAGGGATAAGGTATTCCTTTTTCCCATTGGGTTTGCAGCCAAGTTCCACCTGCCACAAAGCTTGATTGCAACTGAAATCGTTCCCTTAATGCCCATGCTTCTTTCAAATCCGTGGGAGTCCAAACTTTTGCATCCAATATTCTTATACTCATGTTTAGATCCTTCCTTCTCTCGACGGTTGACATTCTTTGATCGATCCTAATCAAAGAATGATTCTCCATCTACTTAGATCATCGAAACGCCATTTCATCATCATTTGCGCTGACAAGGAAAACTGCAACTTCCATATCATTTTGCTCGTTATACATTTTTCTACAGCAATTTGCCAGCTTTAATCAGTCGTGGAGTTTTGTCAAAACAAAATCAAGTAATTCTTTGGACAATGATTGGTTCATAGAAAAGTGGATACCCTTTTCCCTTTGCCGATGGCAAAAAGAACAAAATCATCTCAATGCACTCTTTTTTAAGACGGATGATCTTTTTTGGCCATCAATCAGAAGTTCCTTATTTCCGCAAATCAGAAGCTTCTCCTAAATAACGAGCACTTCATTGTTCGAAAAATTATGTTGGTCGCTTCCACTATATGAAAAAGCAAAAAATCCCCAAATTTATTTTTTGATTTTTTTAAATATTATAACCATTTTAAGGAAGATGGTCTACACTTTATGTAAGAAATTATAACATGAATATCCATTGGATTTTTGTTTAACATCTGTTATACAGTAAAACGAACCTTGCTAATTGCAGAGAACAGTGAAACACATTTTCTCCTTATGATTCTTTGAAATCCTTTAATAAAACAAAATCCGTATGCCGTATGTTTCTTGGATGGTCGATCTTTCTCGAAATTTTCATATTGCAAAATGTCGTACTAAGAAAATTCTGTTACCAAATTTTCTAACATATATTATGTAAAGATATATTACACATTTATTGAATTTTCTTAATTTTCTTTTTACTATATCTATATAATTGGGGTAAATTCGATTTGTTTCTTTTTTACTCATGGCCGAAATGGCCATCCCAAGTGAACAAACCAATAAAAAGAATATATCAAACCACCAAAACGGAGGAGATCGAATGAAAAATTTGCTCATTAAAAACGCTCAAATCATTACCATGAATCCAGCTAATGACATTATGATAGGCGATATTTTTATAAAAAATGACACGATTCACTCGATCGGTCCAGAATTAAATCCAGATCATGTTGATCGAATCATCGATGCGGAAAATCGTACTGTCATTCCGGGATTTGTGCAAACCCATATTCACTTATGCCAAACTCTTTTTCGAGGAAAAGGGGATGATTTAGAGCTGCTTGATTGGTTGAAAAAGCGGATATGGCCATTGGAAGCCGCTCACGATGAGGAATCCATCTATTATTCAGCAATGCTTGGCATCGGAGAACTTATTCAAAGCGGCACCACTACCATTGTCGATATGGAAACAGTCCATCATACAGATTTTGCTTTTCAAGCCATCGCCAAAAGCGGAATGAGGGCTTTATCGGGAAAAGTGATGATGGATAAAGGAGAAGATGTTCCAATCGGATTACAAGAAAAGACATCTGATTCCATCCAAGAAAGTGTCGATTTACTAGAAAAGTGGAACCTTTTTGATAACGGAAGAATTCAATACGCCTTCTCCCCCCGTTTTGTCATTTCATGCACGAAGGAATTACTGGTAGAAGTTCGAAACTTAGCGGAAACCTACGATGTGAAGGTTCATACCCACGCATCAGAAAATCAAAAGGAAATTGAACTGGTACAAAAAGAAACGGGCATGAAAAATATTGAGTATCTTGACCATCTAGGCCTGGCAAACGAACGGCTAATATTAGCCCACTGTATATGGCTGGATGAACAAGAAAAGAAAATCATCAAGGAAAAAGGTGTTCATATTAGTCATTGCCCAGGATCCAATTTAAAATTAGCATCAGGAATCGCAGACGTTCCAAACATGCTCCAAATGGGAATTTCGTTAAGTCTAGGCGCAGACGGAGCACCTTGTAATAATAATTTAAATATGTTTCATGAAATGAGACTGGCGGCACTTATTCAAAAACCTACCCATGGACCGACTGTCATGAATGCAAAAAGCGTTTTCGAAATGGCGACTATCGGCGGGGCCAAAGCAATCGGTCTAGAAAATGAAATCGGCAGTATTGAAGTTGGAAAGAAGGCAGATTTAGTGATCTTAAATTTGAACAATTTTCATACTTATCCATCCTATGATGTCGATCCTATTTCTCGTATTGTTTATTCTGCTTCGAGAGATGATGTGGAAACAACTATCATTAACGGACAAATTGTCATGGAAAACAAGGAGCTAAAAACCATCGACAAAGACATTGTTTTATATGAAGCCAACCGTTCCATAAAAAGACTTTTAAAATTCGCCAAAATGATAAAATGAACGACCTATCATCGCTGTATAAAGACACAGGGGTACTGAAAAATCAGCTAACAATGAACTCTGTTCTTCTGTCAAGGTTCTTCTTTTTTTTTGCATTTTATCTGCTTTTTTTGTTTCATACAAGTCTTCGTTTGGACCGACTTCCCTTTCTATCGCTCGAACCAAACGGCTTTTTTTAAATGTTCCGCACGTGTTCGTCGTCTTATTTATTATTGTCAAAATGTTTCAATGCTTCCCTTCTGCTCAACGGTTTGAGTTCGTGACGAGCCACAAAATTTTTTACGCTATCTTTCAAGACAACATATACGATTATGTGTTTAGCAGCCTGGCGATTCATAATATTAAGGATAAGCAAGGCAGAGAGAAAGCCGTACGGGAGGCTTTTCGAGTTTTGAAACCAGGAGGAACATTGGTAATAGTGGATATTGTTAGAACGAAGGAATATCTAAATAGTCATACGCTTGCCGGTTGGAAAGGCTGGTGGACAGGTCCTTGGATGCCAACGCATATTATAGTGGCTAAAAAATCAAAATGAGTTTAAAAACGATTGAAAGTGGGCAGCGACCAAAACCAATGTCGGGCAATGACTAACAACTCCATCCTTCATTATGCTTTGAAATAAAGATCATTCTAGCGCATATCCGGTCAACCAAAAATATCTGGTTGACCTCATCATATGAATCAGTGCGATTGTCAAATTTTCGACGGTTATTGCACAGCGTTTTGATGCTCTTTAAATCCTAAAATGAAACCACTATTTCACATCGTTCGATTATTCGAACGGTGTTTTTCTATGTTTGTTTTCTGAAATTTAAACGGACTTTTCATTCGTAAACAACGAGCTGTCCTTATTTTAGAAATGAATTTACCTTGGCATTTTAAAGAAATTCTCTCTTTCTGCAGATATCCAAGGTTGTAAATTTTCTTTGCTCTCTTGAACCAATCGATTGACCAGTACATCATGCCAGATGTAATTCTCCAATAACGATACATGTACATCATCATCCGTATAGAAGGCATTGCCGTTTTGTTCTACCGGATGGCCATAAATCATTTCTTTTCCGTCTACAGAAATGATAAACCATTTCTTATTTCCAATCTGCTCTACATAATCTGTCTTCCGATGTACCACCAGATCTTTTAAAGGATTCTCAACCTGAAAGACGATCCCCTTAAGACTGCAAGTTTTCTGTTTCTCTCGCAAGTCGTCTACTAGTTGTTCATACATAAAATCCCAAATGGACAATATGATTCGGTGCTTGGCCCGCCGAATCAGAATACGACAAAATGACAGGATGTTTTCTTCTCCTTTTATCGTTATCACACGTTTATCAGCTTTGATCTCTTGTTTCTCAAACCGTTTTAATTCATTTTTTATAGATGAAAAGGTGACATCCCACTGCTTTTTAATCGATTCTAAAAACACATCAACCGGTAATGGGGAAAATTGTGCAGCTCCGTTTACATCCTCTTTCACCACTATCCCTTTTTTCTCTAATCCTTCTAAAACTTCATAAATGCGCGATCGAGGTATACCTGAATGTTTGCTAATCTGGTAAGCGCTGGACGTACCTAAATGAACCAAAGATACATAGGCTTTCGCCTGGTATTGATTAAAACCAAGCAGCTGAAGTTCTTGTGAAATTTTATCCATATTGAAACCATCCTCATCAAACCATTCAAAATTTACTTTTATAGTATCCTTTACGGACGATTTAGTAAATGATTCCTCTATATGATGGCCAATCTTTTATAAAAGTTCTTTTCTAATTATTAGTGTAATTATTTCCTGATATTTGTCTGTATTTTTTATTCACAAAAGTACATTCATTTGTTATGATCATTTTAGTTACCACTATAGTAATTACTAATGTTCATGGATATTATACGGATCCGGTTAAGGGATTTGGAACAGTCTCCGTTATGATATGTTGCTAACCTAAATTGGAGAAGTATCTGTTTTTTTCGTTACGAACGATTTTCTTAGATAAAGAACGCCGATAACATCTATTGAAAATAAATCAGCTATTGATCTTTCAATAGATAGATCAATAGCTTTTCATTATTCTAGGAGGAATGCATATGGACGATATCAACTTTTACATATTGGGCTTCTTAGTACTCTCCGGTTTTATAGCTTCTTTCGTAGATTCAGTAGTTGGCGGAGGGGGATTAATTTCAATTCCAGCTTTAATGTTTACAGGATTGCCCCCTTCCGCAGCCATTGCGACCAATAAATTAGCCAGTACAATGGGGGCTTTAACGAGCACAATCTCGTTTATTAAATCAGGAAAAGTAAATTTTTCTCTTGTATCTAAGCTTTTCCCTTTAACTCTTATAGGTTCTTTTTTAGGTGCATTTGTTGTAAAACATATATCATCAGAAATATTAAAACCGTTGGTTCTAGTGTTGCTTATTGCCGTTGCCATCTACACGATCTTAAAAAAAGATTGGGGCAAAGACTCTCGATATCAAGGGATGAATTTGAAAAAAAGCATCCTTTTTGCATTAGTCGTTCTCTTGATTGGATTTTATGATGGATTTGTAGGTGCCGGTACAGGTTCTTTTTTACTATTTTCTTTTCTAATCATCGGATTTGATTTTATCCAATCTGCCGGCAACGCCAAAGTCCTTAACTTTGGCAGCAACATCGCTGCGCTCACCATGTTTCTGTACTTGGATGCCGTCCATTTTGCATATGGCATTCCCATGGGGATTGCTATGATCCTCGGAGCTTTAGTAGGCTCAAACTTTGCCATTAAAAAAGGGGCATCGTATGTAAGAATTTTATTTATCATTGTTACTGTTTTTCTTATTGGAAAAAATATTCTAGATTATTTGCACCTTTTTTAATAAATAAGGCTGACTCAAAAAATCATCTTCTCAGGCTTTTTGAGTCAGCCTCAACATATGGACAAAAAAGCGACGTTCGTTACATCTACAACTCCTTAGACAATGTCAATATATTAAATTTTTTCTTCTTTCTACGAACAATTATTACATAGATGAATTTGTTCTGATCATCCTTTCAGATTGATTCCTCTTTTTTATAGACCAATGTTTTTTGATGTTGAAACCGTTCAACAATCTGTTGGGCGATGGCTTCGCCTATTGGAATGGAGGCCGTGGCTGCAGGAGATGGCGCATTGCATACATGCAATGACCTTTTCCCTGAGAAAATAGCAAAATCGTCTACCATGCTTCCATCCTGCATAATAGCCTGCGCTCGCACCCCCGCCTGGGCAGGAACGATATCTTTCTCCGTCAACTCCGGTATGAGTCGCTGCAAGCTCCGCAAAAACGCTTGTTTGCTAAAGGAACGAACCATTTCTTTCATGCCTTCTCTCATATTCGGCATCGCCATCTTCCAAAAACCCGGATATGCTAAAATCTCCAAAAGATCTTTAAGGTTTATATCTTTTTTCGTATATCCTTCACGTTTAAAGGCCAAAACCGCATTTGGCCCTGCATGAACCTCTCCGTTCATCATCCGGGTAAAGTGAACCCCAAGAAACGGGAAATCGGGATTTGGTACCGGGTAAATCAAATGATTGACAAGATACCGTTTTTCCGGCACTAGCTCATAATACTCGCCTCGAAACGGCACAATTTTCATCCCCGTTTTCATGCCAACCATTTTAGCCATACGATCGCTGTGCAAACCGGCACAATTAATGAGAAAACGTGTCTGTATGGTACCCCGGTTTGTTTCGATCGTCACATGATCCATATTTTCTACGATGTTTTCCACTCTCACACCAAGACGAATATCCCCTCCACTTTCCTGAATGAGGCGTGCAAATGCAGCAGATACACCTCGATAATCTACAATTCCACAGCTCGGTACCCGAATAGCACCTGTACCATTTACATGCGGCTCGATCTCTTTCAATTCTTCAGGACCGATTTTCTTTACATCCAATCCATTCTGCAAACCACGTTCATAAAGCTCCTCCATAATTGGAAGTTCTTTCTCTTCTGCGGCCACGATCACCTTGCCGCATATTTCGTATGGAATGCCGTGTTCTTCACAAAAATGAACCATCGCTTTGTTGCCTTTACGGGCGAATTGTGCCTTGAGGCTGCCCGGTTTGTAATAAATGCCCGAATGGATAACGCCGCTATTATGACCTGTTTGATGATGAGCCAATTCGTTTTCTTTTTCTATTACCACCATTTTTGAGTTTGGAAAACGTTTTGCGAGTGCCATACCTGTAGATAATCCAATAATTCCACCGCCAATGATCGAAAAATCATACATGTATATCCCTCTTTTATAGTAAATTCCTTAGCAAAAAGGGTAATTCACCTTTTTTTCATCCATGAAAACATGCTTAACTTCTAAATATTCGTCTATTTCCTGACAGCCTCTCGTCGTCCCATCACACATTATCAAGCCTTCAAACAGCGCTTGAGCAATGCAGGAACGGCATCATTTCCTAATTATTCAAAATTCTAATGCCTTTTACACTCTAACTGCTCAACAAATATTCAATGTGAGTCAGTCAAGACTTTGTGGGAATTTTTTTGGTTCGCTGAAAATAGATGTAAGTCATAGGTTAGCGAACCATTTTTTTGAATTTCATCCGTAAGCGCTTTCGGACTCTCATCCCTTGCCATGACAGACCGATATGTATACCTTTTTTTACCATCCCTTGAGTTCAGACAGGGCATGATAGATCGGTGTCCCGGACGATTGCTGTAAATATGGCACGTTATTCCGCGTTACCTCTGGAAGAAGACGGCGGATGCGTTGTTTCGCCTTGTTCACGATCGTCTGTTTGGTAGATGCCGTTTCCTCCGCCGGATGCGACGATTCTTCTCCTAAACGATGTCCGAAAAGACGAATCCCATCCATCCGGGCAATCATTGCCTTGAAAAACGCCCTGAGTCCCTTGTCTGTCCAACTGCGGCGGTATTTCACCCGATACGCCAGCTGGCTCATCACGCTTTCAGCCCTCCCCATCGGATACATGCCCGTTGTGTCCACTCCTTGCTCCTTCAGCCATTCCCGGTAATCACGGATGCATCCCGGCATCGATTCGATCCGGTGGATCAAGGCAGCCAGCTGTTGTTCTTTCGCTTCGTCCCCCAGCGTGCCGAGGGCGCTGTTCAGTTCCACAAGCAGCTTCTCTTCATCCTGCTTCGCCAGCTTTTGCCGAATCGCCTGCCACCGTGGATGGCCCGAGAGGCATTGGCGCAACTCACGCGCCACGTGGAATCGATCCAATTGGAAGCAGACCCGTCCCTTGAAATACTCCCGGCACGCGGTAATCCATGGAGCGCCGTCCCCGTTGATGACAAGAAGATCCCGACACGGATCATAGGCATATTCATTTATCAAAAATTCCTCGAAGCCTTCCCACACCTCCCCCTTGCCCTCATGGACGTAATGGCGCTGATTGACAAATTCGATCCGTGAGCCGTTGCGCTTCCACCCTTCGTGAACGGTTAGGATCTTGTCTTCCTTGGCCCGTTTTCCCTTCCCTTGGCGAGAAACAAACAGTCCATCGGCCTCCACAAACAGCACCCGTCCATATCGCTGGTTGACCGGGCAGTGCAGCGGAGCTTCAGCTTCGAGCACCAACTGGCGGATCGCCTCATGGCTCATCACCGGATACCCGACCATCTGGGCAAGCGTACGAGCCGCTTTGCGATAAGAAGAGCACTCCACCGCCAATCCCACCGCTGTTTCTTCTAGACAAGGGCTGATTGACTGCGATCCATCAAACGCTAAAAAGGAATCAAGCAAAAACGTGTAACGGTTTTGTTCCCGGTCTAAATAGTAGTTCCGCTCAAAGGTAACTTCGCCAAACAGGGTTTGAATCGTGATGCGTCGTTTGTCTTTCAAGTGGTACCGGCGCTTGTCCCGGGTTTCCGCCAATTGTCGGTCGATGTCCTCCAACAAAGCCGTAAACAGTTCGGCGAAGGCGTTTTGCAAGGCTCGAAACAAATCAAGTTCGATCTCTTTCCATGACAACGAATTTGTGGTAAGATGTTGTTGAATATTCATGGGACTCTCTCCTCCTGTTTGATGGTTTGGCAATGATCATCTTACCAGGGAGAGAGTCCTTTTTTCATGTTTCCTGCTTGGGATCCTACCGCGCTTCGCTTGGTGGCCCCGATGAGGGGGATTGCGAACCTACGTTCCCAACCCCCTCATCGGGGAATTCTAAGAATTTCTCCCACAAACATTTTACTCACACATTCAATGTATAGAAATATGCCGCCAAACCAAACCATTCTCTATACAAGGTTGCGGTCAACATCTGTTTTTATCGATATCCTTTCATTTTGAACGAGGAAAGCGTATCCAAAAGAAGCAAGGCAGCAAATCATGGCCGGTATCATAAGTGCCCATGTAAAGTTTTGAAACTGATAAACTAAAAATCCTGTTAGAGCCGGGGCTATCCATCCGGCTAAATTCCCTACGAAGTTCTGCAAGCCGGCTAACTTTCCTTCAGCCCCCTTTGGAGCAACATCTGAAACAGTTGCCCATAAAATACCCGCGGCCAATCCCTCTCCACCAATGGCGATGGAAAGCAAAATAATCGCCATTGTCGCATTTTCTATATAAATAGTTGGAATGATCGCTAAAGGAAACAGCATGCCAATAGCTAAAATCGTTTTTCTAGCCTTTATCGAATTCCATTGTTTTTTTATTAAACTATCTGACAAATAACCTCCCAGAATATTTCCGATAAAAGACATAATCCAAGGCAGCATAGTGAAAAAACCAGCTTTTAAAAGTGTCATTTTTCTTTCAACTACAAGGTAGGTAGGAAGCCAAGTCATCATTAAATAAGTAAGATAATTGTGTGCAAATAAGCCAAATAGCAGCCCTCATGCACTTTTATATTTTAAAAATTGAAACGGAGAAGCCATTTTCGTTGTTTTTTGGTTTGTATCGATTTTACCGGCTTCAATATACTCCACTTCTGCTTCGTTTGCGATTGCGCTTTGATGGGGATGATTCCTAAAATAGTGCAGAAAGAATAAAAGCCAGATAAATCCAATAGATCCAATTCCAATAAATGAAGCTTTCCATCCCCAGTTTTCTATCACCCACGCTATCAACGGCGTTGTAAGTCCAATGCCGATAGCAGTCCCGGAATTAAAGATTCCATTGGCAATGCCTCTTTCGCGTGTAGGCAGCCAATCTGAAATCACTCGTGTATTTGTGGGAAAAGCGGGCGCTTCTCCTATTCCCATTAAAATGCGAATACCAATAAGCGTGCCAATCGAACGGCCGAATGCAATGAATATTGTACATAAAGACCACCATACGATCGCAACCGCATACGTTAAACGAGCTCCTAATTTATCGACAATGACCCCTACCGGAACTTGCATTAATGCATACGACCAAAAAAACGCTGATCCCAATATTCCAAATTCAACAGCGGAAAGCGAAAGATCTTCCATCATAGAAGGACCTGCCACCCCAATTATGGCCCGATCCATATAATTGATCGTGGTCGCAAAGAAAAGGAGAATAACAATAATCCACCTTCCATTGGTTTTTTTCATCTATTCACCTCTTGATTTGTCAAAGTGTTCATTAAGCAATCTTGTTTGTATCAACATATTCTTTATATTTTGAGAAAATAATTGATGTCGGCGTCACGTTTTAATCAGGAATGAAATGCCGTGAACTAGTAATCACTCAAATCACCATGATAGGCTTTCTCAATAATCAGTTGAATATCAGAGGCTTTTGTAAGTCTTGGATTCACAAATACATTTCCGCTTCTCATGGCATCCTCTACTAGCTTTGGTAAAACTTCCAATGAAACTCCCAAATCTTTAACGTTAAGGGGAATTTTCATCGCTTTATTCATTTCAATGACAGCTTCGATCGCTTTATCAGCTGCCTCGATAGCAGACAAACCATGAACGTCTTTTCCTAAAGCGATGGCAATCTCTTTATACGAATCTACACAGGCTCGTAAATTAAATTTCATCACAAAAGGGAGCAGTGCAGCATTCGCAATACCATGAGGAATATTAAAAACTCCTCCCAACGTATGTGAAATGGCATGAACATTCCCTAAACGCGACTGGGAGAAAGCCACCCCTGCGATCATGGAAGCTACAAGCATTTTTTCCCTGCTTTCTATATCTGTTCCTACAAAGTATGCTTTTAACACATTTTCTCCGATCATCCTAATGGCGTGAATCGCCAATGCTTGACTAACAGGGTTCGCCGCTTTGGACGTATAAGATTCAATAGCATGAGTTAATGCGTCCATACCCGTTGATGCCGTGATCTCTTGGGGTAAATGCAAAGTGAGAGCCGGGTCCAATATAGCCAGTTTTGGATGCAAATATGAACTGAGTACGCCTAATTTAAAGGCCGTTTTTTTATTGGTTATCACGGTGGAATTCGTGGTTTCGCTACCCGTCCCAGCTGTAGTCGGAATGGCAATGATGGGAAGTGGAGGATTTGGGATCTTTTCTACTCCTTCATAATCTAAAATACTACCGGGATTGGTCGCCATCACTGCTATTCCTTTTGCACTGTCGATGCTGCTTCCGCCTCCTACAGCTAATACTGCATCACTTTTCAATTGCTTCAAATAGTCCGTACCTCTTTGAATCGTTTCAGCTGACGGGTTCGGCTCCACCTCATCAAAAATTTCATAGTCAATATTCTCGGTTAAAAGCGACTTTTTAATTCCTTCTAACAAGTTTGCCTCCCGTATCCCTTTATCTGTAACGATCAATACACTAGCAATCCCTAATTCTTTCACCCATTCCCCCGTTTTTTCAGCTATTCCGTAACCACATTCCACTCTTGTCGGCATAAAGTAACGATAAGATCTTAAAGACATCGCTTTTCACTCCATTTCATAAACAGTCCTCTTGTTTCTGATCCTTTTTCTTTTCGTTCCAAACATCGAATAACTAAACAAATGTCATTCTGAATTATCTAAATTTTCATTCATTTGTTCCGAGCCTACTCCTTGAGTCATATTGGAAAACGTGGTTGTTTGTTCTTTTTTTATCGCCATTAGTAACAGGCTTGCCATTACAAGCAAAGCACCTAGAAAGAACAAGGCTATTTTCACGTTTCCAGTAGCTTCTTGAATCATCCCTATTCCATAAGGTCCCACAAAGCCACTTAAATTGCCAACTGAGTTAATGGCCGCGATGCCAACTGCAGCAGCTGAACTACTAAGAAGTTGAGTTGTTAAAGACCAAAAAGGACCATAAAAGCTATAGATGCCTGCCACTGCTATCGCCATCATGATGATGGATAAGAAGGAAACGGAAGTCAGACCAGAACCGATCAATCCTAAAGCCCCTACAACAAGCGGGATTGCTGCATGGTAACGTCTCTCCCCTGAAAGATCAGAGCGATGAGACCAAAAGTTCATAGCAATCGCACCCGCAACATACGGAATCATTGTCAGTAATCCAATTTGGGTGTTAGATAACACATTCGAAAATAATTGAATCATTTGAGGCAGCCAGAACCCTATTCCATACATTCCTATGCTGAAAATAAAGTAAATTAGAGCTAGATACCATACTTTAGGATTTATGAAAGATTGCTTCAAACTAGGATGATTGGCATGCGACAATGCTTTTGCATTTTTTTCTTTCTGCAATTCTTCCATTAACCATTTCTTCTCCTCGTCAGCAAGCCACTTTGCTTGTTCCGGACGATCCGTTAAATAGAAAAAAGTTATAATCCCTAACAGAACGGATGGTATCCCTTCCAAAACAAACATCCATCTCCATCCCTCCATCCCCAGCCAATGAATATGGTCCATAATCCATGTATAAACGGGTGCCCCGATAATATACGAAATGGGGATCGCCGTCATAAACATAGCAACAGCTTTTGCCCTCTCGCCGGCTCTAAACCAATAAGTAAGATACAAAATAATTCCCGGAAAAAACCCAGCTTCCAATGTTCCAAGTAAAAATCTTATTATATACAGCTGTACAGCATTATGAACAAAGCCTGTTACGACGACCACGATTCCCCAAGTGACAAGGATTCGGGCCAGCCACTTTCGTGCACCAAAGCGTTCTAATAAAATGTTGCTTGGGATTTCAAAAACAAAATAGCCGATGAAAAAAATACCGGAAGCCATTCCAAACATTTGGCTCGTCAACCCTAGCGCCTTATTCATCTCCAGTGCTGCAAAACCTATATTGGCCCTATCCAAAAACGTAATAATGTACAACAGAATAATAAAAGGAACAATTCGTCTTGTAATTTTTTGAGTCACTTTCTTTTCAAAAGATAATGCATCAGTCATCATTCCCATCCCCCTATTGTTCAGTTGAAAATTCGCCATATATTAAAGCGCTTTCATAATGATATAAAAAAACAATCTAAATGACAGGTTTTGCTATTCTGTTTTTGTAATACAAATTTATATAACAAATTGATGTTGTTATATTGTTTTTTTCGTCTTTTTCGTTTATTATAATCTTCAATAAATTAATTGTAAATTGTTTATTTTCTAAAAATTAAAATATTTATATTATGAAAATTGTTATACAAATTTTTAACTTGTTAGACAAATTATGATTTCAATGATGGAAAGGAGCAAGATGATGTCCAAAAAAGAAAAAGTTTCGCAAATCATATCGCGTGAATTACTCAACCAAATTGAAATAGGAAGGTTTCCTCCTGGTTCAAAGCTGCCGACTGAAATGGAATTAGCCGCTCAATATGGTGTAAGCAGAGTACCGATTCGCGAGGCTTTAAGCATGCTTCGTGCTGCCGGTGTCATCTCTTCACGTCAAGGAGGAGGAAGTTATGTAGAAGAATCGACCACTTCATCCTTATTAAAGAGAATTCGAATCGAAAGCGATGATGTAGAAAGTATTAAATATCTTTTTGAAATGAGAAAAATTTTAGAGCCTGAAGCAGCCTATTTAGCCTCACTTAGACGAACACCTGAGCAACTTGAGCAAATGAAGCAAATTTTAGAAAGAATGGAAAACGAATCGAACGAACAGGGAACGAGTTCAACCGAAGCGGATCTTCAATTTCATCGTTCCATTATTTTGGCTACTCACAATCCCGTATTGATTCAAACTCTGGAAAATTTATCCTCCCTTTACGAAAAAACATTAAAGATCACACTTCGCCCGAACGTAGAATTAAAACAAAAACGCAAAGCTGTCCACGAAGAACATCGCAATATTTTATTAGCCATCGAAGCGGAAGAACCAGAACTTGCTAAAATCCAATGCCTTATCCATTTAAAAAATGCAGAAAGAAAACTGAGTCTGCTCTTAAAGGATTACAACATATAACCGTACAGAAAGTGAGAGATTCAAATGAAGGTAGTCACTTCGCGTCATATTGAAGAAATCAAAAAAATCGTAAAAACCGGAAAAGTATGGACAGACGAAAGCGATCGTTTTAGCTACTCATTCGATGCTTCTTTCGGAACCTTTTTACCCGATGTGGTGATTCAAACAAAGAGCGTGGCAGAATTGGCTGAACTTGTGAAACTTGCCAACCGCGAAAAAATCCCCGTCTATCCTCGCGGTCAAGCCACATCTTTAAGCGGCGGTCCCCTGCCGGTTAAAGGAGGCATGGTATTCGATTTATCGGTATTAGACGATTTGCTTGATGATGTATAAAATTTTGTGTAAAGCATTTTACTAGATCAAAAGAAAAAAGGTAGGGTATTCTCTGATTGGACCAAAAATCTTAGAGAAAGGAGTACCCTACCTATGTCTAAAAGAAGTATACCGAATGTCGACTGGGCAAATCAACTGGAAAGTGTCATTCGTCAGTTTGTAAAGGAAAAATTAGAACTGATCATGCGGGAAGAAATCAAGAATTTCCTCGAAATAGAGCAGGCCGGAACATCGAATATGAGAAACGGCTACTATCAACGAAATCTAGATACGCAATATGGCCGGATTGAAGGTCTTTTGGTCCCTAGAGACCGAAACGGAGAATTTCAAACCCAATTGTTCGCTCCTTACCAACGCCATACGGGCTGGCTCGAGGAAGCCATCATCAAGATGTATCAAAGTGGTATGAGTACGCGTGAAATTGGCAAGTTTATTGAACGAATTTTAGGCAAGGCCTATTCTCCTTCAACGATCAGTCGTATGACCGATATCGTGAAAGAAGACATTGAGAAATGGCACAAACGTCCCCTGCACAAACGTTATTCTGTCTTATATTTAGACGGCTTGTATGTAAAACTTCGTCGCGATACCGTGGAGAAAGAAGTGGTTTATGTGGTGTTAGGGGTGAACGAAGAAGGATATCGCGAAATTCTTGATTTCTTTGTGGGAGGACAAGAAAGCGCCTATGTATGGCAGGAAATTCTTCAACACCTCTACCAAAGAGGCGTCAAGGAAGTGCTTCTTGGCGTCTTCGATGGCCTTCCGGGGCTGGAGGAAGCCTTTAAGGCGGTGTATCCGAAAGCCGATGTGCAGCGCTGTGTCGTGCACAAAGTCCGCAACACCCTAAATCGTGTTCGGAAAAAAGATCAATTTGAAGTGGCAGAGGATCTCAAACTGATTTATCGCGCACCGAATAAGGAGATGGCGTTACAGATGTTTCAACAGTTTGAGTCGAAATGGTCGAACAAGTATCCGAGAGAAGTTCAATCTTGGGCCAATGAGTTGGATGTCCTCCTTACATTTATGGATTATCCAAGCAGTATTCGAAGTGTGATTTACACGACCAATGCCATTGAACGAACGATCAAAGAGATTCGGAAACGTCTAAAGCCGATGAACAGTTTGAGTAGTTTAGAAGCCGCTGAAAAAATCGTGTATTTGACGATTCAAGATTTTAACGAGAAATGGGCAGGAAGAAAGTTACGAGGATTTGCCGAAGCGCATGAAGCTCTTCAACGAATGTTTGAAGAACGTTATTGTTAACCAAATATTGTAAATAAACAAAATAAGGGGATTCTCCCTTTCCACGCAAGAGACTGAATATTCAGTCTCTTGTGTGGAGAAAATCAGTCCCCTATCAATTCAAATCCATTTCAGAGAAACCCTACCCCATTTACATTACACAAAATTCTTGACGGTACCATTTGCTTGAAATTCATGAAGAAGATTTGGTCGCTGTCGTTTCTCCGGGAGTCTTAACCGCCCAGATTCATAAGGCAGCTGAACAAAAAGGATTCATTTTTCCTCCGGATCCGAGCAGTGCGCACGTATCGACAATCGGCGGCAATCTAGCCGAGAATTCAGGCGGACCAAGAGGCTTAAAGTATGGAGTGACAAAAGATTATGTGATTGGTTTGGAAGTCATTACCCCCGAGGGAAACATCATAAAAACCGGAGGACGCACAGTAAAAAACGTAACGGGCTACGATTTGACGAAACTTATTGTTGGTTCAGAAGGCACTCTTGGGATTATTACGAAAGCCGTGTTGCGTCTTCTTCCCAAACCACCTGCTTCTGAAACGATTATGGCAGTATTCGATAGCCTTGTTGATGCCGGCAGCGCCATTTCCAAAACTTTATCATCCGGAATTTTGCCTGCCAAAATGGAGCTGATGGATCAAGCCTCCATCATAGCCGTCGAACAATATGAACCATTAGGATTACCAACAGATGTTGAAGCCATCATACTGATTGAGCTGGACGGCCATCCTTTAGCATTAAAAGATGAAATCAAAAAAGTCGCTGAACTATGCCATGCGGTGGGAGCACGGTCGGTCCACATTCCCCAAAATGAAGCGGAGAAAATGGAAATCTGGAAAGCCAGAAAGCTAGTTTCACCGGCAATCGCACGGATTAAACCGACAAAAATTTCAGAAGATGCCACTGTACCACGAAGCAAAATTCCTCAAATGTGCGCAAAATTGCAAGAAATTCGCGATAAATATAAGGTTCACCTTGTCGTGTTTGGTCATGCAGGGGATGGAAACCTGCATCCCAACATCATTTGCGATAAAAATGATAAAGAAGAAATGCGCCGTGTAGAACAGGCCGTCGCCGAGATTTTTACCGCAGCCGTCGAACTTGGCGGGACGCTTTCCGGTGAACACGGCATCGGGACAATGAAATCTTCTTTTATGGAAATGGAGTTAGGTCCCATCGGTCTGGACATGATGAAGCGTATCAAAAAGGCATGGGATCCAAACAACATTTTGAATCCAGGAAAAATTTTCCCTGAAGAGGGTCAGAAATGGGAGTTGACTTAAAATGAAATCATCTTTGGAACAATTGAAAGAAGAATTTCTATATGAAAAAACAAACAGGTGTGTTCAATGCGGCTATTGTCTGCCAGTCTGTCCAACATATGTAACCATGAGAAAAGAAACACATTCGCCACGCGGGCGAATCCATCTCATCAAAATGGTCGGTGAAGGAAAAATAACCGATTTATCTGCGCTGGAACGACCTCTCGATTTATGCCTTGGTTGTCGTGCGTGCGAAACGGCTTGTCCAACCGGAGTGGAATATGGATCCATTCTTGAAGCCGCTCGAGCAGCAATGGCCAAACGCAAGAAGCTTTCCGTTCCGGCCCGTTTGCTGCGGAAAGCATTGCTGAACAAAGCCATTCCAAATCGTCACATGATGAAATGGTCAGGAAATGCATTTTGGTTTTATGAAAAAAGCGGAATGCGAAAAGTCGTGCGCAAGTCAGGCGTTTTAAAAAAATTGCCCTATCATCTGGATGAATTCGAAAAAATCATCCCGCAAACCGTTTCACCTTCAGAACGCAAACAAGATTTCGTCAAAATAAAATCCAAAGGTGAAAAAAAAGCAACAGTGGCTTTTTTTACAGGCTGCATCATGGACTCCATGTTTCATCGCATTAACCGCTTATCTGTACAACTGCTTGCCGAAGCAGGCTGCGATGTGATCGTCGTACCGAATCAGACTTGCTGCGGCGCCCTTCACGCACATTCCGGAGAATTAGAAGAAGCTAAGCGCCTTGCCAAACAAAATATCGCTGCATTTGAACAGGAAGAGGTGGATTTCATCGTTCACAATGCGGGAGGATGCGGAGCTATGCTGTATGAATATGACCATTTGCTTGCGGATGAAAAAGAATGGGCTGATAAAGCCTCCACGTTCTCTGCTAAAATAAGAGATATCAGCCAGGTATTGATCGCTTGCGGAGGACTTCCGAACCTCAAAGCACGTAAAGAAGAAGAACGTGTAACGTATCAACCCTCTTGCCATATGACAAATGTTCAAAAAGTGATTCAAGAACCAATAGATCTCTTAAAAAGCGTGTCAGGAGTTCATTTTATTGAAATGAACCAAGCTGACATGTGCTGCGGTTCTGCGGGAATTTACAATATCATACATTTTGATGCATCCATGAGTATTCTTGATGAAAAGATGAAGAATATGAAAGCCTCCGATGCATCAGTGATTATAACAACCAACCCTGGATGTTTGCTGCAAATGAAGCTTGGAATTGAACGTGAGAAATTATCTTCGTCTGTCCGTGTGCTGCATCTAGTCGAGTATTTGGCTGAAGCAGCGGGAATTTCCTAACTTGCTGCAATGATAAGCCCTCGAATCAAAATAACAAGATGACCAACCATGATTCTACTGACGGCGGACTACTGCCTAAATATCCTGTGTCGGCTGCCAATGTTTTGACCCCATTGGAAATCGCCGACCTTTTTTGAGTGATGATCGTTTTATGAGAGCAGATCATGAATGAAGAAATTCGGAAAGGAATTTCTCTTTCATACTTATGGCAATTTCAAAGATTGAAATATCAAACTTAATGTTTTCGAATAAGTCTTCTATGTTTGCCTTTCTCACGCCAGAAAAACTTTTTAAGTATTTTTCCAACCCACTTATAATTTCAGAATATTCTTTCGTTCGATTTTAGTTTTCTATTGTCTTTATCATGGTTTTCGTCCTAATATTTTCTATATTCTTCAATACATTCATGTTTATCCATTGATTCTTGAATGATTTTATTAAACTGTTGTGGTTCGTCTACTCTAAACAAAACTGTATGTGCGTGTTTTTGTATGCCAAAAGGTCCAAAATACTTAACAGGATTTATTAATTTTAATTCCAATTCCGGCTCATCAATCCCTACTGTTGCTTTAAATACGCCTTTTTTGGTTTTAGTAAACATAACATCATCTTTCATGCTAAAAGTTTCTAAAGATTGAATATTGTCGATGTCTATCACCATTTTTCCCGTATACCCGCTATGAATGATGAGTTTATTAGATGTGACAACGATTGGCAGGTACTTGGCCGAATTATATAGAGCGATGGCATAAAAGAAAGCGTAAATATTGATGATGGTGGAAATCCATGCAGCTAATTTATTCCATTGCATGAATAACAGATGGAATACAACCGCATCTAAAGGAAGTATAAGTAAGATCACGATAATAAACGTCTTAAACATCGTTTTTTCATGATATTTGAATAAATGGCCATTTGGGGGTTTTGGCTTTTTAAACCATACAATCAAAGAATAATAGAATGTTTTAAATTCCATGATGACCGCACCGCGAACGAATGAATTTCCGATCCAACCACTCATAGAATCATCCTGTCGCTCCCAAAAATCTAAGTGCGTGTCATTTTTTAAAGATTTCATTTTTTTGATGGTCAATCGAATACTATTCACGACAAATAGCAAAAATAAAATTTCCTTAAATAAAATTTCTACCAGCGCTGCTACTTTTAATATGTAATGAAAATATTGTCTATCAGTAGATGGGATAATAAGAAAGGCCAATAGGAAACCAATAAAAAATCCTGAAAAAATAGAAAGGATTTTCCTTTGGCTAGTTGTATAATCAAATGCAACAAGCATAAAAAATGAAAAACCATAGATAAACCACGTATGATTAAGTCGACTAAAACAATATCGATACGGAGGATTTATCTATGGCAATTACTAATTCTACCATAGGAGCTCGGCATTTCAAACACTTAACGGCTTATGACCGTGGGAAAATTGCGGCCTTACACGCTGCTGGTAAGACTCAACAGGAGATTGCAGATTATGTTGGTTGTCACAAAAGCACCATCTCCCGTGAGTTAAGAAGAGGTACAGTGCCACAAAGAAAAAGCAACGGGAAAATTGTTCATGTCTATTTTCCAGACACAGGTCAACTTCTCTATGAGAGAAACAGGAAAGCCTGTGGCCGCAAGCTAAAACTAGACGATGCCATCGAGTTTATTAAGTATGCCGAAACTCAGATCCTTGATAAGAAATGGTCTCCTGATGCGGTATGTGGGAGAGCCAAACGTGATGGGAAATTCAAAGACAAAATGGTTTGCACCAAGACCCTTTATAACTATATTGATCTAGGACTTATAGGCGTTAAAAACATTGACCTACCTATGAAAATTACCCTGAACACCAAGAAAAAACGTAACCGGAAGAATAAGAAGATCTTAGGACGCAGTATCGATGAGCGACCAATTGAAGTCAATGAACGCCAAGAGTTTGGTCACTGGGAAATTGATACGGTTATAGGCAAGAAGACTAAAGATCAGGCCTTATTGACTCTTACTGAGCGCAAAACCCGTAAAGAAATAATTTTGAGAGTGACAGCCAAGGATAGTCTATCCGTTTCAGAAGTCATATCTCAGTTGAAAGTGTCTTATGGTAATCGGTTCTCTAAAGTGTTTAAAACCATTACGGCTGATAACGGTTCTGAATTTGCTGACCTCGGCCTTAGTGTTGAAAAAGATCTAACAGAGGTTTATTTTACACACCCTTACACATCCTGTGAACGAGGAACCAACGAGCGTCATAATGGCCTTATTAGGCGCTTCATACCAAAGGGGAGACCCATTTCCTCTGTGGCAGACGAAACCATTACCTATGTTGAAAATTGGTGTAACCATCTTCCAAGGAAGATCCTCAATTATCGTACACCTGAGGAGTGTTTCCAAATAGAGTTAGCTGGCTTAGCTTCTTAACCTTAAGCCAGCTAACCCAAAGGGTTGGTTTTTAGCAACTTGACAAAGAGCCTCTGCGGGCATGGCTACCAGCCATGAAGCCAGGTATACGGTACTGGCTGGGCCAACCAGGCTACCATGCCCACCACTCCACGTCAAGTCGCGCAGAGTGTCCCGATTCTACTTAATCATGGGTTATCTGGTCTTTCAATACTTGTTGCATTTAATATTGCAATTTAAGAGGATTTTCCTTTTAGAAAAAAGCCAAAACAAAACAGGAAATATTATCGTCAAGGAAAGAGTAATCACTAAAAATTAGCTTCGTCCGTTAAACTGCCAACACTTTGAACATAAACATAAGAAGTTGAAGGGATGAACAACAATAAAAGGAATTGAATGAGCCTTTTTAAATTCATGCCATGCGCTCCTTTATCGATTTTAATAATAAATTTTCTTTTGTTTGACACCTCTATTACTTAATTCTCCCTTAATTCACTACCTTTTCGTTCAGTCATCTTACCGCTGATAGACGCCATATACAGCTTTCCTAAGTGGTTAAAACAAGCTATTTTTGAGTAAAGAGTTTTACATGGACTGACTGTAATGTCGATAGACTCCGGAAATGGTTAATGTTTTTATAAGTTTTTTAATATGGCACATAAAAAAAACAGAAATTTTCCCTTTTTCTTCGAGATGATTGAGGTATCTTATAGTTGATAAAAGGTAAAGCGATTACAATATAAGCTAATTTTTATAACAAAAGTTCTGATTTTTTAAATATTTGTTATAATTATAACAGATTTGGAAATGAGTGGGGATATGTCAAAACAAAGAGTAGGAAATGACGTCATTTATAGTGGTAAAAGACAGATTCAAGACCTTGATGCAGGAGAAGATGCTGTCATAAAAAACACCTAGAAAACGGCTTTATGATTACATACTTTAAGTGTAATCATTCAGCTTATTGATTATCTAGGGCAATAAAAAATGAAGTAATAAAATACATACTTGCAAACATGGATAAATCTATGAATACCTTCATATAACCAGCTGAGAACCAACAGAAAGGTTAATAAAATAACTAAAAATGGAGGCCATCTTCTATGACTAAAAAGATATTTTACATTTTTTGTGTGATATATTTAGCAATTGTATTATTTTTGAATTATATTTATGATTTAGAAAATACTACTTTAACTGTTTTATTTGGTGTTTTTCTAGTTTTTGTTATCATTTTCAAAGCTTTATTACAAGGGGAAAAGGAGAAGTGAGAAATGAAAAGTTCAAAAAAGGTATGAAATTTTACTTTCGCTTTATCTAGTCATTTCTTTGTTGTTTTCAGCATTTGGTTTGTTACATCTTTTAAAAAAGCCACAAAACTGGGCCCAAATTCAATATAAAGCGCTGTGTTTACAAAACTTCTAATGCAAAGTTTCTGATGTTAAATACTACAATTAGCTACTCACAAACGCCCCCATATAAATTCAATCTTACCAAGCGAGTTGTATTTAATATTGAAAATACAAAGGCATTTTCTGCATCCGATTTGTTACTAATTTCTCGTACATCGTTTTCAAGTTCAAAAGCAATATTTAGTAAAACGGTCACTATTGCCGTCCGTTATGACCTTTCTTAATTTGTTCATCCATCTCTTCGATTTTCTTTTCAATCCGATCGAGTTGTCGGATGCGTTTTTTATTTGAACGGAAAAGCCACACGATGAACAGAACGAATAACACCAATAATCCAAAACAAATAAGTTGAAAGACCACATCCCCGATATTAATACTATTCATATTATCATCCCCAAATATATCAACTTTTTATAACCCTGATAAAAACATCAACCATCGCAAAAAACTCGCTGTGCGCAATAAAAGTTTGGTTGTTAATGGCTACCACATTCCCAATGTTTTCTCATAATTCCGTCGGACCGATGTCAGTGGTTTTCAATTCCTTATAGTTAAGATACAAACTGTGTTATCGGACGGATTGTTTTGGAGATCAGACCCATTGTTTTCAATTCCTTATAGTTAAGATACAAACAAGAGCGTGGAACAAGTATCCTGACACCAAAATCCCCGTTTTCAATTCCTTATAGTTAAGATACAAACTAATAAGAGCGCCTCCTTTATATTTTTGGATATAATTGTTTTCAATTCCTTATAGTTAAGATACAAACCCCAAAAATAGTTGATAAATCAAGGGATGACATAAAATATAGAGTTTGTTGTTTTCATTTTATCGTAAAAGAATAATTTTATCCATTTTCTCTTACCACTGATATTTTCTGCATTTTTACCTAGTTGTACTATAAACACATTTTGTCGTCGATCCCTAGGGGTTTTGGCACGATTGGGGGTCGACGACAAATTCATCTTTACAATTCTTGCACGACTCGAAACATCCCAAACCCTTGAGAGTTTTTTCCGCCAATCCCCGTTTGTAATAAGAAGGTTAAATTTTTTGGAGATGACTGTAAGCGAAATTTCCCCAGCCAGGCAGTAATATAGTAGTTTTTAAAAGTCGTAACGACTTTATGTTTTTGAGTGACGTGCAATGGTTCGATCAACAACCGCTCTTTTGGCAGTTCTCCGTAATAAGCTTCATACTTGTTGCGAAAATTCACCTCAACTAAATGAGAAAACACTTCGTCATATGGATCAAAGAACTGAGTTTTCCGCTTGCCATCCACCGTTTCATAGGTGCTGTAGACTGTTAAAGGGGAAAGCATCTCTATTTCTACTTCCGAACTTGCCACTTCATCATCCGTTAATTGTATACTTTGTATCTCCAGACATTGATCGCCTAAATGTACTTCATTCTGCAATAAAAAGTATTCTCCCAACTGTTGCGTCAATTCAGGCAAAATAGTCGAAATATGCCAAGAAATTTCATCATCAAACAATATCTTTTTTGAATTCAATTGAATTTTATGCTGGCCAAAAAGTCGGCTGAAAGTAAATAATTTATATGATCGTTTTCCTTTTTGAAATCCGATTTCGTGTAAAAACGTTGCGAACGTTTTATCTTTTAAAGATTGATAGAGCAGCCCTTGAAGCAAATACTGATAATGTAATGGCAACAGGATATCATGATACTTTGGTTTCATCGTCACCGTTAATCGCATAGTAAACCCTTCTTTCGAAAAATAAATTCGTCTCTGCCTTTATAAACCAAAACGGATATAACTTTTATTTCAAAATAATCCCCTTTTTACTACCATCCCTATTGCTTGTATGACGAACGATCCTTTCCTTATTCCTGACAGGTAAGATGCCTTCACCAAAAAGGCCATACCTGGTCAATGGAATAAAATTATTAGGCTTTGAAAAAGCCGGTCAATTAATCGATCATAACTGAAGCAAACGTTCGATCAAGCCATTTGTAATTAGTTACAAAAACGGTTGTTCACAACACCGCATGAGGTACCAGAGACAGTCTAACAATGAAAAAGCGTGACATTTGTTTGAATCTTTTGTATTCGTGTATTCTAAAAAACTCCTTTAAAAGGAATTTCTGATTCAAATAGTAACATCTGAATTGTTATTAGCATTATACAATTTATGTATTTGCACTTTTTTACTGAATAATGAATCAGAGAACACACAAAAACTATATAGCTCCATTGAACAAAGCAAACATGTCACAAACTTATCTATCAAAGTGTTTAAGAAACTCGTCTCTCTTAAATCAATTCCTCATAGTTAAGATAAAAACGTCTGTGTCGTTTGTATATTTCATAAAGTATCTGAGGTTTCAATTCCTCATAGTTAAGATAAAAACATGATGGGTTATCTGCGCGCGCTGACAAGTATTTCATAGTTTCAATTCCTCAAGTTAAGATAAAAACTGTTTTCTTGCTTTTATGGCATCTTCCAATTTGTCAGTTTCAATTCCTCAAGTTAAGATAAAAACGAGTTATTAGATACAATTAGCGAATACTCTGTTCAATTGTTTCAATTCCTCAAGTTAAGATAAAAACAGGTAGTCGAAATGGCTATTGCTTTCTTTATCATGAGGTTTCAATTCCTCAAGTTAAGATAAAAACGCTTTTCGATGTTTTTTCCTCGTAATACCGGAGGAAGGTTTCAATTCCTCAAGTTAAGATAAAAACCCCAAAAAACGTTGATGCAGCAACATTTTCATAATCGTGAATTTTTTGTTAATTCCATTTTAAAGTTACAGTAAAAGTTTATCAATCTTTTTCTTTTCTTCGATTTTCTTCTCGAATCAAATTGTCGTCGATCTCCCGGGAAGTAAACGCTATTGGAGGTCGACGACAAAAAAGCGATGAAATCCAGAACTTTTTAAGTCTATTTTTCCTTCAATATTCGATGGGCCGATATACGACTAATATTTTCTTTTTCAGAATTCGCGGATTTTCATCATGCAACATAAGATGCGAAAGCGAATTTTTCCACAAAAAAGAACTCCACAATGAGTTCTTTTAAATAATATCCAAAGGCATTTTTTTAGTTGGTTTCGGAAACACCTTATCCAATTTATCTAGGTCTTCCTTGGTTAATTCAATCGTTGCCGCTTCTGCATTTTCGATCACATGCTGTTCCTGCACAGCCTTCGGAATGGCAATCACGTCATTTGTACGAATCGTCCAAGCCAGTGCAATTTGCAGCGGTTTCACTTTATATTTATTTGCAATTTCACGAATAGTAGGATCCGTTAACAATTGTTTTCTTAAAGAACCTCCTTGAGCCAGGGGACTGTATGCCATGATCGGCATGTGATGTACTCGCTGCCACGGCAAGAGATCAAAATCGATTCCTCTGGAACCTAAATGGTATAACACTTGGTTGGTCGAACAATTCGATCCATTAGGGGTATTCCATAACTCTTCCATATCATCCGTATCAAAATTGGAAACTCCCCACCTTAAAATTTTCCCCTCTTTCCGCAATCTTTCCATTCCTTCAATCGTTTCTTCTAAAGGAACACGTCCGCGCCAGTGTAAAAGATATAAGTCTAAATGATCTGTCCCCAGACGCTTTAAACTGTTTTCGCAAGCTATTTTAATTTTGTCCATCCCCGAATTGTGAGGATATACTTTCGAAACTAAAAAAACATCGTCTCTGCGTCCTTTAATGGCTTCACCGACTAAACGTTCAGAATCGCCATTTCCGTACATTTCAGCTGTGTCAATCAGTTTCATGCCTAATTCAATTCCGAGCTGCAAAGCCTTTATTTCTTCAGCTTTTCTCTTCGGCTTTTCCCCCATATACCATGTTCCTTGCCCTAAGCATGGAATCGTTGTACCGTCCGGCAATGTCACTACCTTTTTTTCCAATCGGCTTCTAATTTCTGTGAATTTTTTCTCATCCAGTAAACTCATCGACAATCTGCCCTTTCTGTTTGGATATAATGGCACCGCAGAATGTACCGTAAAAATTCTACTGTCCACATTATACCCATATAGCAGCGAAATTCCCAAAATCAAGGATTAGAAATAAAAATTTTCAATTTGCGGCGAACGTTTATAAATAATTAATAGAATATTTCGATTGTGAACCATTCAACATTACTCGCTCCATATCGACAACATCCTCCCTATCCAATTTAATAAAAACGTTCACAGAAAACGTCTGAAAAATTCAATACCATAGATAAACCATCCTATCGAATTCTTTGCGTCTATCTCAATCCTTATAGGTAAGATCTAAACAAATATTTATGACTGGGAGAAGAGATGGTGGAAGCGATTTCGATTCCTCATAGGTAATTTCTAAACTGCCAACCTTAATTACAGGCGAAGATGCTTATGGAAAGTTTCAATTCCTTATAGGTAAGATCTAAACAATTGCGTACCACAATAAGAGGATCGTAGAGACGAGTTTCAATTCCTTATAGGTAAGATCTAAACATACATGTCATATGCAAGCTCGGCCATCTTCTCATGTTTCAATTCCTTATAGGTAAGATCTAAACCCCAAAAATGATTAAATTTAAAGAAATTTTAACAAACTGGCTTTTTGGGAAACAACTTTTTTCCATTGGAAAAGAAATCAAAATTTCTCTGATTTACTTTCTGTTTCGTTCATTTGCTCTCTTTTTCTTACATTTGAAAAATGTCGTCGATCCCCGGGGTTTCTGCGCTTTATAAGGTCGACGACAAATGAAAAGGTTCTGTAAAAGAAATGGGGATACGACTTTCCTTCATAAAATAAACTCCACTTTTGCTTTTTTATTCCTCGTTCTTTTCCTTTTGAATGGAATTAGACGACGTTATAAGCCCCGTCGTCAAATGTTGATGATAGACTCCGCTTGTCCTATTCCTCGATCCTTCAGAAATAATCCTCCCTTCGTTTTTCACAAGTCATAAAGCTGTCTGCATAAGATATGAATATAGTTTACGACAAAGGTGTGTAGGAAAATGGTGATTACAGGTGATGAATATCTCAAACGAATTGACGCATTAAATAATGAAGTATGGATTCATGGGGAACGGGTAAAAGGGAAAATCACCGAGCATCCCGCTTTTAAAGGAGTGCTGCAAAGTAAAGCAGCTCTTTACGATCTTCAACATGATCCTGACTTGACCAATTTATTGACGGTCCAGCCGCAAGACTCCACGGATAAAATCGGGTTTTCCTTTCATCAGCCAAAGACCATTGAAGATTTAAAAAAAAGAGAGGCGGCTACAAGAATTTGGTCAAAAACGAATGCCGGCCTTATGGGGAGAATGCCCGATTACGTCAATACCGGCATTATGGCTTTGGCATCGGCCAGCGACTTATTCGGCAAAAACGAGTCTATGTTTGGGAAGAACATAAAAAATCTTTATCAAACCGCATGCAAGAATGATTTGTCTTTTACGCATACATTCATCAATCCACAAGTCAATCGTTCTGTTGCTTACTTTGAAGACTCAGATAAGAACATCATTGCGGCGAAAGTGTTAAAAGAAACAAGCGATGGTCTGATCATCAAGGGAGCGCGATTACTGGCTACTCAAGGCGGTATAACGGACGAAATTCTTGTTCTTCCATCAGGGGGCAATTTCGTCGATGAATCTTTTATTTATGCCTTTTCCATTCCCTCCAATACACCTGGATTAAGATTTATTTGCCGCCAATCATTCACAGGCGGCGATTCTCGGTTCGATTGTCCATTAAGTTCCCGATTTGAAGAAATGGACTCTCTTGTGGTGTTCGATGATGTCTTGGTTCCTTGGGAAAGGGTATTTTTATATAAAGATTTGCAAATCGCTTTTCAAATGCTTGAGGATACGAATTTTCACACTCTCCTTCTTTATCAAGCGGTCACTCGAATGATCGTCAAAACGGAATTTATTCTTGGTCTAGCCGAACTGATTATCGAATCCATTCAAATTGGGGAGTTTCAGCATGTGAAAGAGAAAGCGAGCGAAATCATCACGGCTCTTGAAATTATGAAAGGACTCCAAATATCCTCACGGGAAAATGCGAAGTTGAATCAATGGGGAACGATGGTACCGGATGTAAATCCGCTGCAAGCCGCTATTCATTATTATCCACGCGTTTATCCTAGACTGGTGGAAATTCTTCAATTATTGAGCGGCAGTGGATTGATCGCACTTCCGACCGAAAAAGATTTCGAGTCGTCTATCCGGACATTTTTAGACCAATATCTCCAAGGAGCCAATTCCTCAGCGGAAGATCGAGTGAAGGTATTCCGATTAGCTTGGGATTTATGCATG
This sequence comes from Bacillus sp. FSL W8-0102, assembly GCF_038007225.1. NCBI lineage: Bacteria > Bacillati > Bacillota > Bacilli > Caryophanales > Bacillaceae > Bacillus > Bacillus sp. FSL W8-0102. Next base: position 1,594,077 of record NZ_JBBOWT010000001.1, on the reverse strand, counting down.
AGTGCATTCGGCTCACGGCAAACTCAGTTTGAACGATTCTTTTTCGGAGATCCCGTACGCCTCTCCATCGGATTATATAATTCTTATCCGAAAGAACCATATATCAAATTCGCAGAAAGTTTTTTAATTTAAACAAAAAAGATTTTTTTATAAACGAAAACAAGTTGATCCTCATAAAATCGAGTAGGAGGGAGCGATTAACTCCCGTCCTCTCACACCACCGTACGTACGGTTCCGTATACGGCGGTTCAATTAAGATCATTGACGCAAGTCTTTATAACTTCCGTGAATAGCTGTTCTCTTTATGCCAGTGGTCACTCCACCCTCCAAGAGGTCTCCCACGGGATTCACCGCTTCCTCCCTCAAGTGAGGTACTACGTTTTCTGTGTTCATCATGACTCACTGAATACCAAGGGCTATTCTCTCTTAATTGTTCGGTCCTTCTTAGTTGTTCTAGACCAACTAATACTATGACCTCTGCTGACTTCTGACGGTTCAGCTACTTATCACTAAGTAGGTTATGAAGAGTACTTCACATATCCGCCAGACCTCCCCGGGTAAGTACATGCACTTTCACACCATCTATCCGCCTCATTTACTCGATATGACCTTCGACAGAAAGAGCTTTGTTTTGTTATGCAAACTCACTCAATCATACCTAGCCTTATATGAGGTTCGTGTTCCTCGGACCGGTGTTTTGCCTCCAGCTTCCTTCAGATTCCGCGTCACCACGGACACCCTTTCGTTGAGCTAACCTCTACTTCTGTCTTCGGGGTTCGGGACTTACACCCTATAGTTCATGTACATGCCGGGCGCACATAAAAGCCCACCCATTACGGGTGGGTAAACGAGTGATTAGAATTCTTTCAAAAAGAGGTGATTAATCGTCTCCATCCAGCAGTCGTCCAAGTCCGCCAAGTATGCTTCCCTCACCGGTCGAATCTCCGCCATGGCTAGGAGCATTGGCTAGAACTCGGTCTGCCAATCGGCTAAATGGCAATGTTTGCACCCAAACCGTTCCCGGTCCACGAAGGGTTGCAAAGAAGAGGCCTTCACCGCCAAAGAAAGCGGTTTTCACTTTTCCGACATATTCGATATTATAGTCGACATCTTGAGTTAAAGCGACTAAACAGCCTGTATCCACCCGCAACAATTCTCCGGGAGAAAGATCTTTTTTGATAATCGTTCCTCCGGCATGGAGAAAGGCAAGCCCATCGCCTTCCAGCTTCTGCATGATAAATCCTTCTCCACCGAAAAAGCCGGTACCAAGTTTTCTTTGAAATTCAATGCCAATGGATACACCTTTAGCCGCGCATAAAAAAGCATCCTTTTGACAAATGACTTTGCCGTTGAATTGAGTTAAATCAAGAGGAATAATTTTTCCAGGATAGGGAGCAGCGAAAGAAACTCTCCTTTTATCGGATGATTGGTTGGTAAAAACGGTCATGAATAAACTTTCACCCGTAAGCAAACGTTTGCCTGCACCAACTAACTTGCCGAATAACCCGCTTTTTTGTTCTCTGCCATCTCCAAAGACAGTTTCCATCTCGATGCCGTCTTCCATCATCATCATGCCGCCTGCTTCCGCGACTACACTTTCTTGCGGATCCAGCTCAATTTCAACACATTGCATATCATCGCCATGCAATTCATAATCAATCTCGTGAGAATTCATCTTTTCACCTCATCCATCATTGTAAGGCAGTGCAAATGCCATATTGTAGCCTAATTATATCATGATCCAAATCGTTCGTCCCCCATTAGGAGAGCTTTTTTCGACAGTAAGAAAAAGAAAAGAGTTAAGCGGTAGTTCAATATCGAATCGGTTGTAGATCCCTTATTCCTAGTTAACATAATGTTTTTATGTTGAACTTAATCCCGATTTAATGAAACATCTAAGCAGCTTGGCTGTTTTAAAATTCATCTTTACACGATTAGCTGTAAGTCACTCTAGTGGATACGGGGTTTTTTATTAATGGCTTGCACCTTTGAATTTCAAGATCAGAAATTCGTTTATTTTTTGTGTACATTGTACCAAGACAGCGGGTTGACTTTCATCCGTGTTAAGATCCCCTAATTTAGTTAAAAAAATCCGCTTCCATCATTTATAGTAGATCATGGAAGCGGAAAAACGGTCCCATTGACCGGAATGTTTTACTCACTAGTTATCCAATCATGAGACCAGAAAGAAACAAACGATTTCTTCAAAAAGAATATAGTTTGTATTGATTCATTTAATTTTTAAATGAATGGATCGGTGCCGGAATGTGACCGCCGCGGGCGATGAAATCAGCGGAGGAATAAGAATTGACGGCCATAACCGGTGCGCGCCCGAGCAGACCTCCGAACTCGACCATTTCGCCAACCGCTTTACCTGGTGCCGGTATCACCCTTACCGCCGTCGTTTTGTTGTTAATTACCCCAATCGCTGCTTCATCGGCGATCATGGCAGAGATCGTTTCAGCAGGAGTATCTCCAGGGACGGCAATCATATCAAGACCAACCGAGCAAATAGCGGTCATTGCTTCTAATTTTTCCAAGTTCAAAGAACCTCTGTTCACGGCGTCGATCATACCAGCATCTTCTGACACCGGAATAAACGCTCCGCTTAGTCCCCCTACATGACCGCAAGCCATGACCCCACCTTTTTTGACGGCATCATTTAAAAGGGCAAGTGCCGCAGTCGTACCATGCGTTCCCACTGATTCCAGACCCATTTCTTCCAAGATGTGGGCAACCGAATCTCCTATCGCCGGAGTAGGAGCCAAAGACAGATCAACAATTCCGAACGGCACGCCTAAACGTTTGGACGCTTCTTGGCCGACGAGCTGGCCCATGCGTGTGATTTTAAACGCCGTCTTTTTCACAGTTTCCGCGACAACATCAAAGCTTTCTCCTTTTACCTTTTCCAATGCCCGTTTTACCACTCCGGGTCCGCTGACGCCGACATTGATGACACAGTCCGCTTCGCCGACACCGTGGAACGCTCCTGCCATAAACGGATTATCTTCTACAGCATTCGCAAACACAACCAATTTCGCACAGCCTAAGCCATGTTCATCGGCTGTTAATTCCGCCGTTTTCTTTATGACTTCTCCCATTTCTTTAACAGCGTCCATATTAATGCCTGTCCGTGTTGAACCAACGTTTACAGAAGAACATACTCTTTCCGTGGTGGCTAAAGCCTCGGGGATGGATTGAATCAAAATGTGATCCCCTTTATGGTAACCTTTTTGAACCAGCGCCGAAAAACCACCAACAAAATTAACACCTACAGCCTTTGACGCTTCATCGAGTGTTTTCGCAAAAGCCACATAATCTTTTTCATCTGTTGCTCCGGCAATTAAAGAAATCGGTGTCACCGCTATTCGTTTATGGATGATCGGAATCCCGTATTCGGTCTCGATTTCCTGACCTACCTTGACTAAATGTTCCGCTTTCCGCGTAATTTTATCATAAATTTTTTCACGTGCTTTCTTCCCATCCGCATCAATACAATCCAGTAAAGAAATTCCCATTGTAATGGTGCGAATATCAAGCTTTTCTTCTTCAATCATGCGGATGGTTTCTAATATTTTATTTGTTTCCATCGTAAACCCCCAACTTATAAACTATGCATTGAGTTAAAAATATCTTCATGCTGGATTTTGATTTGTACATTCAATTCTACGCCTTTTTCAGCCAGTGCTTTCTTGATCGTTTCAAAACTTTCCGATGCTTTGGATAGATCAAGCATCATCATCATTGTAAAATAACCGTTCATAATCGTTTGACTGACATCTAATATATTAATTTTCAAATCGGCTAATTGCTGGCTAACCCCCGCAATAATACCAATGTTATCTTTTCCGATTACGGTTAATATCGCTTTCACCATTTTTCTCTCCTTCTCTTTCACTATTCTTCTCTGCCACGACAAACTATTATCTCTACTATCTGATTATCTTAATGCCCCACTCCAAGAATAACGCAGATTGAAAGATTTTGCATCATTTATTCATCAGGAAATTTCAATGCTTGTAATTGGGTTATGGAACAAATGGGGAGCCGCCCGGGGAAGGAAAAACTTTTAATATATAAATTCTCAACTTTCGCACACAGAAATATGGAGACAGTCCTTGATATAACGAGGTAAAGAAGTAATCCAATTGGACAGTTGACACTGAAAAATGTCCATACTCAAATAAACCTTAGCTTCAGCCAAAGTTTGGAAAAGAGAAATCAATTGTAGTAAAGCCGTTTTAAAGTCCATCTCCTTTACTTCGTCACATAGAAACAAGAATAAGTTGCCCATGGTCTTCGGATCCTCTTCTTTCCGAAGTTGCCAAGCAATCAAGATATACCGAGTGAAGACAATGGTAGTATGGCTAATCATCATGTCATAGGAACGACCTTGAAACTCTTTGGCTAAATGTAAAAACGATTTACTGAATTTAAAAAAGGTTTCAATGTCCCAACGCATCCCATAGATTCGAACGATTTCTTCATTAGACAGCGTGGTATCTGTACTCAAAATGGCTAGCCATTCACTTTGGTTGTTTCGATTCCGCACAAACACGATTTTCACTGGTAAACCCGTATGAAGGGTTGCGTGAATCGAGCCGAGTGTTTCTTTTTTGCCAATGTCTCGTTTCGCTTTTCGATACAGTTGTTCCAAGGTTAAACGTTCTCCGTTGAAAAGATACCGTTGTTTCAGCTGTTTGACCATACCAATGACAAAAAGGCCTTTGGAGTGAATCTTCTCCACCAACGGGGCATGAGTAAACCATGTATCCATGAGCACATAATCAGCGAAAATTCCTTTATCCAATGCATGTTCTACTAATTTCAACACCATGTTTGGTTTTGCTTCCAATGCCTCGAGCCGTCGTTTGTAGCCTGTGGTTCGTTTATCAATGGACGAATGGATTTCGTTCAAGCGATTCTTTTGGTTCGCTGAACTCAAAAGAGCGAAATCGATAGGTACAAATGTAAAGCCATCGGACCATCCGAGCGTTAATAGTTGAAAACCATTGACAAACTGACGAGTGGAATGATCGAATACTTTAGCTAGAAGCTCAACCGATTTACTACGGTTACGAGAATAAATCGAATCGTCTACAATAAACACGGTAACACGGCGCTTCGAAATCGTTTGTTTCACACGACGAATCACTTCGGAGCTCAGAGATAGTAAAAAGGTTCTCCAGTTATACGTAGACGAGTTCAAAAAACGATAAATGGTATCTTTTCCTGGTAAATCGGCAGCCTTTTTGCTTTGTAAGGCGTGGTACCAGTTTCTGTATTGAAAAACAAGAAGAAATAATAGTTGAAAAATCGATAAACAAGAATAACCACAAGCCTTGATAATTCCTGCTTTTCTTAAATGATTACCAATTTGTAATTCAGAAAATCCGTCTTTTATTTCTTTTGGTAATTGCGCAAAATACTCTTTTTTCGTTATCATAATGGTGACACCTTTCTTTCTTTGGTTTTTGGTTTGGTCACCAATAGTTTACCAAAAGAAAGAGGTGTCTTTTTGTTTTTTAGACGAATTTTTTCAGTGTCAAGTGAATATGAGATACCCAAAGAAACCTATCAAATCAAGGATTATTCATAAATTTTTCACTGCGAAAGTTGAGTAAATTGAAATAAAGGTTTTCTCCCGTTCCACGGCGAATAAATACAAAGAGAAAATAGGGGAACGGAGAGAAAATATGATGCCAAATCACAAAGACGAGATCGAAAAGTTGTCCACTGCCATGAAAGAAGCAAAAAGTAAACGAGCATATGAACGCTACCAAGCGATTTATCTTCATTTGCAGGGATATACCAAAGGAGAAATCGCAACGATTATTGGTCGATCCAAGAAAACTATTTATAACTATATTCATGCCTACGCCCAGCGCGGTCTTGATGGACTGGAGATGAAATACTCACCTGGCGCCCCACGTCGATTGACCCCTGAGCAGGAAAAAGAGCTGGCTTTGATCATTGAACATCAGCTCCCCGTAGATGTGGGATTCGAAGCAAAATATAATTGGACGCTTGCGATAATCGCTGAACTCATTCAACAAAAGTGGGGGCCAACATACACGCTTCGCGGAACAAGTGACATTCTGCATCGGTTAGGGCTAAGCTATACGAAACCGACCTATACACTAGCCAATGCCGATGAAGAGAAACAAAAAGAATTCGTCGAAATCACCTTCCCTGAAGTAAAAAAAACTGGTAGATGGGAACATCGCCCATGTCCTCTTTCAAGATGAGTCGATGATTCGTGATTACCAAGCGATTCAAAAAACATGGTTTGTCAAAGGAAAACAACGAATCATTCCGACGTTTGGAAAACATCAAGGGCTGAAGCTGATTGGCACGTTGAACTACGAAACAGGGGAAGTGTTTTGCATCGAAGAAGAACGCTATGACGCGGAAACATTTCTTCGATTTCTTCAACTTGTGTTAGAACGCTATCCCACAGGCAAAATAGTGATGATTTTAGATAACGCTCGAATTCACCATGCCAAACTCATTCAGCCATTTTTAAAAGAACACGAAGATTGGTTAGAGCTCGTCTTTTTGCCACCATACAGTCCGCAATTGAACTTGATTGAAGGGCTATGGAAATGGCTGAAATCAGACGTGATTTACAACGTGTTCTATTCGAGTGTGCAAGAAATTAGAAAGAATGTCCAAGCCTTTATTCAGCGAATCAACCAGAAACCAGAACAAACGATCGATCATTTGTGTGTTCAGTTGTAAATCTTTAATTCAACTTATATAGATAAGGAATAAAGTATAACGGCGGACTTTCGTGGAAAATATAAAGAGCGCCATTGTTTTCCGTTCTTTTAGGGAACAATGGCCGTATTTTCAAAAAACCGTACCAAATCTAAATTCAGATTTTTCAACTCATGAGATTGCTAGGAGCCTGTTTCTATAAGGCATTGAGTGAAAAAAATTTACACATTCATTCAAATTGAATGGAAAAACAATCCTACCAGCACACTAAATTTCATGCTAAAGAAGTTCTATGATTATTCTGACACCCATCTTTTTTCCAAAAAAGTGGCCATCCACGTTAAAAGGGTGATGATGATCCAATACATAACTGCGATCGCCGTCAAAAACTGGAACGCTTTAAAATTAATCGAATAAATCGTTTGAGCTGTATACGTTAATTCCGCCACTCCTATAGTCGCAAACAAAGAAGTATCTTTTAAGCTGATGATAAATTGATTCAAGAAGGCGGGGATCATCCGTTTCACTGCTTGCGGAAGAATTACATGCCTCATCGTCTGCCAATAACTCAATCCCGAAGCTCTCCCTGCTTCCATTTGTCCACGGTCAATAGATTCTATCCCGCCGCGGAAAATTTCCACCAAATACGCCCCCGCATTTATGCTCAAAACAAAAATACCGGCCGTTGTAGGTTCAATCGATCCTTTGATAATCAATGGAAAAACGCCAAAATAAAAGAAAATGAGCTGGACGTAAAGGGGAGTTCCCCTGATTAAGCTGACATAAAATTTGGTAATGGCCCGCAATAGTTTTGACCGAGAGACTCGGAACAATCCGAACACGAGACCGATAATGGCCGCAAAGAAAAGCGAAAATATCGCTAGTTCAATGGTTTTCCATGCTCCTTTCAATAAAAGCGGCATCTGATCCATGACAAGTAAAAATCCATTCATCATATTCCCTCCTTCAGCTATCGCCACGCTCTTCTCCATCTTTGAACTATAAAATAAAAGATACAAATTTCCATCATTGACTTGAAAAAGGGTGCTGCGAGTGCACCCTTGCTTTATTTCGGCTTGGTTCCAAAGTATTTTTCATATAATTGATCGTATTTTCCGTTTTTCTTCAATTTCGCCAACCCGTCGTTAAAGTCTTTTAAAAGTTGTGATTCATCTTTAGCAATCGCAATGCCGTAATCCTCTGTCGTTAGTTTTTTGCCTACGATCTTGAGTTGGGAAGCCGTTCCTGAATGAATTTTAGACATGACAAACGGCAAATCGTTCACTAACGCATCTGCACGACCTTTTTCTACATCCATATAAAGAGTTGGTTCATCTTCTAATATTTTGACATTGGCCCCATACTTCGCTTTCAGCTCATTGGCTTTTTCCAAACCGGAAGAACCTTGTTTCGCAACGATCATTTTTCCTTTTAAATCTTTCAATGATTTGATGGCGCTTTCTTTTTTCGTCACTAAGACCAGTCCAGATTGGTAATATGGTTCGGTAAAATCGATTACTTTCTTTCGGTCGTCGCGTATTGTAATGGCTGCCACTCCGCCATCCACTTGCTTGGACTGCAGTGACGTGATCAAACCGTCAAATTTCATTTCTCTCCATTTCACTTTGTAATGCTTCTCTTTCGCAATTTCTTGAACAATCTCAATATCAAAACCTTTTAACTGGCCATTTTCTTTAAATGAGAATGGGGCAATAGCAGGTTCTGTCGCAAACACAACCGTCCTTTCTTTGGTGCCGCCATTTCCCGACTTTTCCGATTTTTGGCCACATGCCGCTAATCCAATCGCCAGAAGGAAAACGAATATAATCGATCCAACTTTTTTCATCATTTCCCGCCTCTCTTTTATGCTTATTGCCATTTTCGATCTTTTGAAAATTTGACCCGGATTTCACCCGATTACTTGCGAATAATATTTATCTTAAAGTGTGCAAAAACTGTCAGCATGGAAGTTGCCTCTGTAGCTGCTACAAAGTTTTTACGGTACGTAAATTGTAGAGTTCTTGGCCCAAAAGGTTTGCAATGAGGTTTTTCACATTTTGTATAATTCAAAAACTGGTAGAACAGTTTATAAAAATGGAAACGACAAACGTTCTTTTCCCACCCTAATTCACTTCAAGCGATATCATGATTCCACATCGATTTGAGCTCGCTGTAATTTTCCGCTAAAATCGACATACACACTTTTCCATTCCGTAAACACATCCAATGCTGCCACACCGGAATCGCGATGACCATTGCCGGTGCCTTTTGTGCCGCCGAATGGCAGATGAATTTCCGCACCGGTCGTTCCGGCATTAATGTACACAATGCCCGTATCTAAGTCTCGCTGAGCGGCAAACACTCGGTTGACATTTCGTGTATAAATGGAACTGGATAATCCATAAGCAACGCTATTATTCACTTCCACCGCTTCTTCAAAACTTCGAACAGGAATGATGGAAAGCACCGGTCCAAAAATTTCCTCTTGAGCAATTCTCATATCAGGCCGAACATTCGTAAATAAAGTAGGGGCATAATAATTTCCGCCGTCGAGATTTTTTTCTTTAACGATATAACCTCCCGCAAGCAAGTCGGCCCCTTCCTTTTGACCCATTTCTACAAACTCATGTATTTTCTTTAATGCACTTTTGTTAATAACAGGCCCTATTTTGACGTCTTCGTTTAATCCATTTCCGATTGTCAGTTTTTTCATTTCTTGAAGCAGACGTTTTTCCGTAAGCGTCAAATCTTGGACACCTTCTTGATGTGCTAATTTCATGAGATAATCTCCTCAAGATGAAATTGAAGGAGGTTTTTTTATGCCTAAGAATCCTGAATTACGAAAGGTTTGGGAACAACGAATCGCTGACTATCGTAAAAGCGGTCAAACTCAAGTAAACTGGTGCAAGGAAAATCAATGGAGTATTCACCAGTTTAAATACTGGTTAAGAAAAATTGAAAATCCAATAAAAAATCAAGGAAAGTCTACAAAATGGGCATCCGTTACCCTAGAAGATCATTCACAAACAGTTGAAAATTCATTACGGATTGAAATTAGTGGGATTTCAATTGAAGTAAAACCTGGTTTCGATCCGGCCTTTCTTTCAGAAGTGGTTAGGACGTTGAAATCAACATGTTAGTTGGTACAAGAGCTGAACGAGTTTACTTGGCAAAAGGAAGTACTGATTTGAGAAAATCCATTGATGGATTAGCTGCTTTGGTGAAAGAGGGATTTGATTTAGATCCCTTTTCATCAAGCTATTTTGTGTTCTGTAATCGAAAGCGAGATAAATTAAAAATTCTTCACTGGGACTATAATGGTTTTTGGCTTTATTATCGTCGATTGGAAAAAGGAAAATTTCAATGGCCAAATGAAAATGACACTGGAACGATACAAATTAGTTATCGGCAATTACGCTGGTTATTGGATGGTCTTGCAATGGAGCAAAAGAAAGCACACCCAGAAGTAAAGGCTAGAACAGTTATATGAATTTTTTACTTTTAACAAAAACCTTGGAGGAAAATAGCTAAAACCGTCGAATTATTACTACATGATGAAAAATTTAAAGAATCCTACCCAAAACCCATTTGAATTAATTGAAAAACTTCAACAGCAAATCGTTGAATTGACGGCGAAATTACGATGGTATGAAGAACAGTATCGTCTTAGTCAAAAACGAAAATTTGGCTCTTCAAGCGAAAAAACAAATCCTAATCAATTAGAACTACCTTTATTCAATGAAGCAGAGGTAGAGTCTAATGTAAAAGCCGAAGAGCCAACTGTTGAAACAATTACATATCGTCGTAAAAAGAAACGTGGTCAACGTCAAGCTACGTTTGAAAACCTGCCTATGGAAACGATTGAATATCGTTTACCCGAAGAAGAGCAGGTCTGTTCGTGTTGCGGTGAAAAAACACACGAAATGAGCACAGAAGTACGACAAGAATTAGTGATTATTCCGGCTCAAGTCAAAGTTTTAAAACACGTTCGATATGTCTATGGATGCCGTCATTGTGAGCGTAATGAAATAGAGACACCAATCGTTACAGCACCTGCCCCAAAATCTGTGTATCCAAAAAGTTTAGCTTCACCGTCAAGCATGGCATATATTATGAATCAAAAATATGTAGAGGGGCTACCTCTATATCGCCAAGAACAACAGTTCAAACGATTAGGTGTGATCTTATCCAGGCAAACCATGGCCAATTGGATGCTTTATGGTGCCGAAAAATGGCTTGCGCCAATTTATCAACGAATGAAAGAGCATCTCCTCTCTAAAGACATTCTACATGCGGATGAAACAACTGTTCAGGTTTTACATGAACCTGGAAGGTCAAGTACATCGAAATCTTACATGTGGCTTTATCGGACTGGAAGAGAGGATCCACCACTTGTCCTTTATGACTATCAGGAAACTAGAGCAGGAGAACATGCCAAAGAATTCCTAAAAGGGTTTAAAGGATACCTGCATGTCGATGGATATGCAGGATACCATAAGGTATCCGGCGTAACATTAGTTGGATGTTGGGCTCATGCCCGCAGAAAGTTCGATGAGGCTTTAAACGTACTTCCTGAATCCAAACGTCATTCAGCAGTCACAGTTCGGGAAGGACTCAATTTCTGTAATCAGCTATTTGCCATCGAGCGTGATTTGAAAGAATGTACACCAGAAGAACGATATAAAAAACGACTTAAACACAGCCAACCATTGTTGGAGGCTTTTTCAGCATGGCTAAAAACAGAGAAAAGCAATGTTTTACCAAAGAGTCTATTAGGTCAAGCCATTACATACTGCCTCAACCAATGGGAAAAACTCGTGGCATTTTTAGAGGATGGACGTTTAGAAATCGATAATAATCGAAGTGAACGATCCATTAAACCATTTGTGATCGGTAGGAAGAACTGGATTTTTAGCAATACTCCGAAAGGAGCTAAGGCCAGCTCAATCATTTACAGTATTGTGGAGACAGCAAAAGAGAATAAATTAAATCCATTTTATTATCTTCGCTACTTATTTGAAAGGCTTCCCAATATGGATATAAGCAATATGGATGAGCTTGATCAACTACTTCCTTGGTCCAAAACAATTCCTTTGAATTGTCGGGTTTTTAATAACTTATCACAATAATAGTATTTAATCCCTATCATTAAAAGGTGGGGATTATTTTACGCTTACGTTTTTCCAGTTCGGCTTTTACGTTTTCATGTACGATCACCCGGCTGCACGCTGTACACCTTTGTCCGCTCGTACCGAAGGCGCTCCATATGATTCCTTCCACTGCCAGCGATAAATCGGCATCTTCCATGACAATCACCGCATTTTTTCCGCCCATTTCAAGCGAAACACGTTTTAAAAGTTTTCCGCCTTTTTCCGCTATCGTCCGCCCTACTTCATTGGAACCGGTAAATGAAATGACATCGATATCAGGATGTTCTACGATGGCTGATCCGACTTCGAAACCAGAACCGCAAACAAGATTCATCACTCCTTTTGGCAAACCTGTTTCATCCAAGATTTTCACCAATTCTCTTGCCATTAGCGGCGTTTCCGTAGCCGGCTTCCAAATGACCGTATTTCCGGCAACAATGGCAGGGAACGATTTCCACGTAGCAATGGCAATGGGAAAATTCCAAGGAGTGATAATTCCAACGACACCAATCGGAACACGGATGCTCATGGCAAACTTATCACTTAATTCGGATGGCGTGGTTTGCCCAAACAATCTTCTTCCTTCTCCTGCCATATAAAAGGCCATATCGATTCCTTCTTGGACCTCACCGCGAGCTTCCTCAATGACTTTCCCCATTTCTTGGGTGAGGATGCTAGCCAGCTGTTCTTTTCGTTCTCTCAACAATTCGCCAACCCGATATAAATATTGCGCACGTTGCGGCGCCGGTACACGTGACCATTTTTTTTGAGCTTGTTTCGCCGCTTGGACAGCCAAATCCACATCTTCTTTTGAAGACTGCAATACTTCACCGATCGGTTGACCGTTAGCCGGATTGACGATAGGGACAAATTTCGCTTTCTTTGAAGAAGTCCATTCTCCGTTAATATAGTTGATGACTTTTTCGCCTGAAAGCTGTATGTTTGCCATCTTCCCGCCCCTTTCTTATTGAAACTCTGCATATGCCCCTTCTTCACGGAATGGCACGTAGTTTACAAACGGACGTTTTTGCTTGAAATTCATCAAAGATAATGAAAGTAAAACGGCTATTGCTGTTTTTTAAAGACCTACTCATCCATCTCCGCTGATCTTAAGGGCTCTTTTCTATTTTGCATGGTTTATGCCTGTCATTCATTTATATGAATGGAATCTTCGCTTTATCAACTCATGCAAAAATTTTGGTTTTATCAGTCATACGCTTTGCCATTTTAGTTAGATTTGGACGGAAAATTCAATTTGTCAGCAACAAATTGTATAAGACATTGAAAGCATTTGTATGGTTTGACCGATGGAGGATTACTTTGTAAGTCTTTTAAAGAGGAAAATGGTTCGAATATTCAAATTGACTTAAAGGATATAAAAAAATCACGTCTCGTAAAAGACGTGAATAAATGAAATCAAGACTTTATGGGTCGATATATGATGATCCGGAAATGATGGACCTCATTGAAAAAAGTAAAAAAAGAATTTTCATTATAAATCCGCCAGTAATTAGATTAAGTAAAAAGGGGGGACATTTGTCCAACGCTCCAGATGGAACAATAAAATAGCAAAATCTTACATTCACGGTTTTCTTTTTGCAGAAATTTTTCATTCTATAGCTTTCAGCTTTCGATATTCGTGTCCTTATTGTATAAATCACGCCATCTTGCTTTTTGCTTAATACTTAGGAATTTCCGGATAATCAGGTTGACAACTTCCGCAAATACGAGACCCATGGCGATGGCACCTGAAATCAAAAAGACTTTTGCCGCCAATTGGAGAGCGATATTATAGTCATTCTGCACGAAATGCCTCATCGCATCATAGGCCAGCCCTCCCGGTACTAAAGGGATGATTCCTCCGACAGTGAAAATAATGACCGGTGTTTTATACATTTTGGCACAAATGTAGCTGATCACCCCGACAAATATGGATGCGACACAAGAAGCAAACACGCTATCATACTGCATTTCTACTAACCAAAAATAGATAATCCAGCCGATCATCCCTACCAAGCCGCACTGAAGCAAGGAGTTTTTAGGCGCATTGAATATAATTCCAAAACCGGCGGAGGCAATAAAACTCGTAACCATTTGCTCCAGCATCTCTTTTCCCCCTCATTCATGAAGCCATCTCTTCTCGTTGAAATCTTCGAGTCTTTGTCTTTGGTATGTATTTTTATAAAAACGTAAACACAACCGCTATTCCGGTTCCGATCGCAAACGCTGTTAAAAAGGCTTCCGCTCCCCTTGATAATCCTGAAACAAGGTGTCCTGCCATTAAATCTCTCAATGCATTGGTAATGGCTAATCCGGGAACAAGCGGCATCACCGAACCAATGATGATCTTATCCAATTGGTGTCCAATTCCTATTTTGACAAAAAAAGCAGAACTGAGACCAATCATGAGAGAGGCTAAAAATTCGGCAAAAAACTTGATTTGTATAAATCGATGAACGTACACAAGAAACAAAAACCCGATAGCTCCGGCAATACAAGCAGCTAGAAAATCGTTCCACTTTCCTTGAAACATGATTAAAAAACAGCCACTTGAAATCGCGGCCGCCAGAATTTGTTCCCATAGAGGAAATGTAAAGTCGTTTTGATCCATTTCTTTTAATAGTGCATAAGCTTCTCGAATCGTTAATTTCCCGGCACTTATGTTTCTTGATACATTGTTCACTAAAGCGATTTTATGGAGATCCGTTGAACGCTCCGAAATACGGACAAGTTTGGTCGGTTCCATTCCATCCATGGAAAAAATAATGGCTGTTGGCGCAACAAAACAATGGGCGTTTTGAATTCCACATGAAGCAGCGATGCGAGACATCGTATCTTCTACACGATACGTTTCAGCTCCGCTTCTTAGCATAATTTTTCCCGCCAGTAAACATACTTCAATAATTTCCAATGTGGAATGGCCATTCTCTTTCATATCTCTCTCCTCATATCCATCAAATTCGATCCTGCTAAAGTAACAATCCAGTTGAAGTTTATCACAAAAAAATTGAAAATAAAACAGATGATGAGAATCTTTAAAGAAAAGTGTTACAGCTATTCATGACAAGTAGATAAGCTGTCCATCGCCAACAAAATAGGGTCCAGCCCTCCGAACCATCATTATCCACTTGAAATAATGGCAGGTTGTTGGAGGACTAGACCCTTTTTTTACGTTCTATTTTTATTGTACGACACTGTTAAATGTCATAATCCATATAGAACCTATTACAATGGTAATGACAAAAACAATGCCCAGCGCAAGTGCAAAAACATTATATCGCGGTTTCTCAGACTCGCGGATATGCATAAAGAAAACTAACTGGATGACAAATTGCAGAACAGCCATCGTAATGATAGCGGCGACAAGCGCCCCTTTGCTGAATGCATGATTCGTCACTAATAACAACGGGATGATGGTTAAGATAATCGATAAAATAAACCCTGTCACATAAGATTTGAGTGAGCCGTGATTTTCCATGTTACATCACCCCCATTAAATACACAATCGTGAAAATGAAGATCCAAACGACATCAAGAAAGTGCCAATAAAGACCGATCACCGTCAGTTTCCGTTTCGTTTTCACATTCAAACCGCGTTGGAAAAGTTGAATGATCAATCCTATCATCCACAAGATCCCTAAGGATACGTGCAATCCATGTGTACCGACTAATGTGAAAAAGGCAGTTAAAAATGCACTCGTAGAAATGCTTGCCCCTTCATCTACCATATGAGCAAATTCCCGCACTTCCAATCCGACGAAAGACATTCCTAACAAAATAGTGACAATCAGCCAGTTAATGATTTGTTTCTTATTTCCTTTATGCATGGCAAGCATAGCCAAACCGCTTGTAAAACTGCTTGTTAATAGAATGAACGTTTCCCATGTTACTCCGGAAAGTTCAAATATTTCTTTTCCGCTTGGACCATTGGCTATATGGTTAACTAATACGGCATACGTTGCAAACAACGTACCGAAAATTAAACAGTCCGTCACGAGGAAGATCCAGAATCCCATTACTTTCATGGATTCCAGCTCTTCCACATGATGATCATGTTGGGATGTAATCGCGGACATCATACCACCCTCCCCATGGCGGATTCCGTTTCTTTAATTTCTTCGACCGGTATATAGTAATCATCATCGTATTGGAAGGAACGTGCGAACATCGTAGCGGCTACTCCAATTAAGCCGACAACGATCATCCAAACCCATTCAAAGGTAAATCCAAAGCCGGCTATAAACCAGAAGAAAGACATTATAAACGGAATTCCAGTATTTTTTGGCATGTGAATCGGTTCTAATTCTACTTTTTCTTTTTTGTAATCCGGATCCTGCATTTTTTTCTTCATTTCCCACCATGCATCTTGTTCAGGTGCATATGGAACGACTGCGAAATTATAATGCGGAGCCGGTGAAGGAATTGACCATTCCAACGTACGTCCGTTCCATGGATCTCCAGTTGTATCTTTTTCGCCATGTTTGATGCTGTAAATAATTTGCACGGCTTGGAAAATAAATCCGATACCCATCAAAAATGCTCCGATGGTCGAAACGAAGTTTAAAGGTGCCCAGCCGCGATCCCAGCCGTATGTGTAAAGACGACGGGTCATTCCCATAAATCCAAGTGCATATTGCGGCAAGAAACATACATAGAAACCGATGTTCCAGAACCAAAAAGCCCATTTACCTAGACGGTCATTCAATTTAAAACCGAACATCTTCGGCCACCAATAAATCAGTCCAGCTAAATAAGCAAACACAACTCCACCGATCAACGTGTTGTGGAAGTGAGCAATTAAGAAGTAGCTGTTATGGTATTGGTAATCAGCTGGAGCAATGGATAGCATAACCCCAGTGGCTCCACCAATAACGAAGCACACGATAAAGCCGATTGTCCACAACATTGGTTGGCTAAACTCGATGCGACCTTTATACATCGTAAACAGCCAGTTAAATATTTTAACCCCTGTCGGTATGGCAATCGCCATCGTCGCAATAGCAAAGAACGTATTTACATCGGCCCCTGCACCCATTGTAAAGAAGTGGTGAGCCCATGTGAAATAAGAAATGACGCTGATCAGAATTAATGAAAAGACCATTGATTTATATCCAAAAATTTTCTTTTTGGAGAAAGTCGCAACCACTTCTGAGAAAATACCAAATGCCGGCAACACAACGATATAAACTTCAGGATGTCCCCACATCCAAATGAGATTGATATACATCATCGGGTTTCCAGCACCGGTCATCGTAAAGAAATGTCCGCCAAGGAAGCGGTCAATATACAACATGGCCAGCGTAGCCGTAAATACCGGGAACGCGAAAATAATTAAAATACAAGAAGCAAGCACCGACCAAGTAAAAAGCGGCATTTTCATAAGCTTCATGCCTGGTGCTCTCATTTTCAAAATGGTGACTAAGAAGTTAATTCCAGTTGCTGTACTTCCGATACCTGAAATATTGATACCCCAAACATAGAAGTTTTGACCTGGACCGCTGCTGTAAGGAATTTCAGAAAGTGGAGGATAACTTAGCCAACCGGCGTTCGGCGAACCTCCGATAACAAACGATAAGTTGAACAGCAGTGCTCCAAAGAAAAACATCCAAAAGCTTACTGCATTTAAAAACGGATACGCAACATCACGAGCACCGATTTGTAACGGAACGGCGATGTTAAACAATCCGAACATCAACGGCATCGCCATAAATAAAATCATAATCGTTCCGTGCGTCGTGAAAATTTCATTATAGTGATTGGAATCAAGAAAATGCAGACCTGGCAATGCCAACTGCGTACGCATTAATAAAGCGTCTACTCCCCCACGGAAGAGCATTAAGAGGGCAGCGATAATATACATGATTCCAATTTTTTTATGGTCAACAGTTGTCAGCCATTCGCGCCAAAGCCATCCCCATTTTTTATATCGGGTCAGCACATAAACGATGGCCAAGGACACTAATACGATCGCAACGTCTGCCCCGTATATCATTGGTTCCCCTGTAACGAAGAACCCGGAAGAGAAATCTTTGATTTTCTCCCACATATCGTTTCCTCCTTTTCCTTCTAAAAGGCGATCAGAATCATCGAAAAGTCATCGCAGCCTTTAATGGTTAATGAGACATATCCATATTCATGTCGGAGCCACCATTTTCATCCTTCATGGAATCTTTTCCAAAATCCGGGTGCGTTTTATAAGTATCCATATGGTGCATTTTGTAGAAATCTCCGCCATTTTTCTTCACAATTTTTTCGAATAAACCGTTCGGATAAGAAGAATAAAAAGCTTTATCCGTCAATCCCGGTTTTGAAAGTGTTTCATAACCTTTTTCCGTTAAAGCCGGGGATGATTTTTTCACTTGAGCTACCCATTGTTTATATTCATTTTCCGGTTTTGCAATTACTTTAAACTTCATATGAGCAAATCCTTCACCGGAAAAGTTCGCTCCGGAACCATAATAAACGCCCGGTTTGTCTGCTTTTAAATATAGTCCCATTGACATTCCCGGCATCGTATAGATCTGTCCTCCAAGCGACGGAACCCAGAAAGAATTCATTGGCGCATCGCTTGTCAGTTCAAATTTGACAGGGACTCCGGCAGGAATCACGACTTCATTGACAGAAGCTACTTTATCATCCGGATAAGTAAACAGCCATTTCCAATCCAATGACGTAGCTTGAATCGTCACAGGCTGCTTATCGGAATCATGAAAACCAGTACCTTTTGCCAGTGCAAATGTTGTTTTGGCGGTGCTGTAACCTAAAATCATACAGATCACAATCGGAATAGCCCACCAAATTATCTCAATCGTTTTGTTGTCGTCCCATTCCGGTTGATAAGGTGCTTTGTTATCCGGTTTGTCGCGGTAACGCCATATAATGTAGAAAAGTAACGCAAAGACAACAAGGATAATACCTAAGCAGACTATAGCAGAAAAAACAATAAGGTCATACTCTGTTTTGGCTACAGGTCCTTTCGGCTGGAGAACTACATAGTTTTCACAACCAGCCAGCGTCATCGCAGCAAAAATCGCCGCTGGAAGGACTTTCAGCCATTTCAGCCATTTTTGAATCATGTGTGTCTCAACTCCTCCCAAATTATGAAATTGTCAATTTTACGTCTGAAGAACATCCCAAGAGACGACAATAAATATTATTTACAATATCAATATAATATAAAGTCCGCCAAAATTGTTCATTTATTTTTCAAGTTCACTATTTTGTAACACTTCTTGACATGCTTCAAAAAAGAAAATTTTTCTCATTTAAAAACTCGATTTAAGGCGTAAAATAGATATATTAAACGCTTTCATCATCTTTCCGTGTTCTTGAAAAAAATTTAAATAGCTCAGAATAACGAATGATTCAAAAGTCCCGTATTAGAATCTGAACAAACCCGTCTCTAAACCCATTAATTTACAAATTGAAAATTCTTTTCAAATGAAAGAATGCTCTCTTTAATAAAATTCTCTTCAACACCACACCACTTTCTATTAAATAGATTGGGAAACTGCAAAGACATGACTTTTTCCCATCAATCATTTCATCGAAAAGAGATTATGCCTGCCGCCACCTTTTTATAATAATAATCATTCTTTGAAAAATTGCAATGTCACCCTTTTCCATGTTTTTTGATGAGTGTTCATTATTTTTTATTTTTATCTCACAATGTTCCGTCATTTCTGATAAAATGATAAAGAATAGCAGAATACTAGGAGAAAACAAAATGAATCTTTTTAAAACACCAAAAACTCCCTACTACGCTGTCATTTTCACTTCGGAAAGAACTGAGATCGACAGAGGATATGACGAGATGGCTGATGAAATGATGGAATTAGTTTCGAAACAAAAAGGGTTTCTAGGAGCAGAGAGTGTAAGAGACGAAGACGGATTGGGGATTACAGTTTCCTATTGGGATTCGTTGGATTCCATCCAAAACTGGAAAGAAAACGTTCGCCATCAAATAGCTCAAGAAAAAGGGAAAACAGAATGGTATAAACGTTTCACTACTAGAATATGCAAAGTGGAAAGAGAAACGATTTTTGATCCCGATGCAAAACTTAAATAATTGAAAGCATACTGTCCATCTTATTTCAAACAAGACTTAAATTTATATTACTACTCTATAAAAAAATAGGAGTTTCAACCTATACATGTAACATTTATATATAGTGACAGTAGTTGGCAAGCATTGAGTGAACGAAATTTTGCATAACCTTCCTATCTATTGTTAAAAACTTCAGATAATGACTTATGTTAAGTCATGAAAAAATCCACCCCTTAAAAATCGGTCCATTGACTAATGAAATCAAAGGGGCGGATACAATCAATTTTGTTAACAAAAATTTAAAAGAATTCAAGAGTCGTTTCTCTATTCTTGTTAACGGACTGCATTAGGCCAAATACACATAGAAAAACCCGTGCCATTCGTTTTCTGCACGGGTTTTTCACCTTTTCAACTGCCAGTTTATCCTTTTAGACGTGCGCTTTTTAGCATTTCTGCTGCCAGTTTTGGATTGCTGCTAGAAAGAATAGCTGAAACAACAGCGATACCGTCAATTCCTGTATGGCTTAACTGCTGAACATTTTCCAGGTTAATTCCGCCAATGGCAACAACGGGGATGTTCACACTCTCCACTATGGATTCCAGCATTCCCTTTTCCAACCGTTCCGCGTCTTTTTTGCTATTCGTCGGAAAAACAGCTCCTACCCCTAAATAATCGGCTCCTTGTTTTTCGGCTTCTTTCGCTTCCTCTACGGTGCTGCAAGAAACCCCTACGAACATGGAAGGCGGAACGATTTTTTTCACATAGGCTGCCGGCAGATCGCTTTGTCCGACATGAACACCATCCGCTCCCGCAGCCAGCGCAATATCGACCC
Organism: Bacillus sp. FSL W8-0102; assembly: GCF_038007225.1. Lineage (NCBI taxonomy): Bacteria > Bacillati > Bacillota > Bacilli > Caryophanales > Bacillaceae > Bacillus > Bacillus sp. FSL W8-0102. Next base: position 1,573,327 of record NZ_JBBOWT010000001.1, on the reverse strand, counting down.
TGTCATTGATAACAAGCGGAATCTCATATTTTTCTGTCAGCGACTTCAAGGCAAGCGCCTTTTTCAAAAAAAGCTTGCCTGACGATTGTTTTTCTCGCAGCTGCACCATCGTCACACCGCCTTGAATGGCCGCTTCAACTTTATTCAATAATTCCTCCAATTCCATTGATTCACTGGTCACCAGATATAAAGAAAGCGCCTGTTTGACGTTAAACTTCAACAAAGTTCACTTCTTTCTGCCAAGTACGGCTGTTCATAAAAGAAACTTCATCGATTAAGCGAATATGAAAGCTTCCAGTACCCACCGGTGATTCGCCAAAAGAGCGGTATGCCAACTCTCCTGCGATTCCCATCACTGAAATCCCGGCAATCGCTGCGTAAAAGTAGTCGTTCGTTGCTCCGGCAAAATTTCCGATTAAAGAAGTAGCCATACAGCCCGTTCCCGTCACCTTTGTTAAAATCGGATGACCATTTTGAATCCCAATTGTCCGATTACCGTCTGAGATGTAATCCACTGGACCGCTGACGACGACTACTGCCTTTAACAGCTTTGCCGCCCGTGAAGCTAAGAGAGCGAGATCTTCGTTAACGTTCCCGGCATCGACTCCCCTTGTCTGCGCTTCTTCGCCTATCAATGAGGAAATTTCGCTCGCATTCCCGCGGACAATTTGCGGCTCGACTGTTTGTAAAAATTCTTTTGCTTTTTCATTGCGAAACGACGTCGCTCCGACTCCAACCGGATCTAATACAACGGGAATTTGCCGACGATTGGCTTCTTGTGATGCACGCACCATGGCGGTAAAAGTAGATTCTGTCAACGTTCCCATATTGATCACCAACGCCTGAGCAAGCTTAACCATAGAAGCCGCTTCCTCCGGGGAATCGGCCATGACAGGTGATCCGCCAATGGCCAGCGTCACATTCGCACAATCATTGATCGTGACGGTATTCGTAATATGGTGAACAAGCGGATTTTTCGATCGAACTTGCTCCATTAATGCTGCGATTTCTTCTTTCATCGTCCATCACTTCTCCTCTGCAGAGTTCTATAATAATCCAGCTTTTTGATATAAATCATAAAAATGGTGGGTTGGTCCGTGCCCCCCGCCTATTTCCAGGCTGTGGCGAATGGCGGTCGTAATATAATCTTTGGCCTTTTCAACTGCCGTAAAAGGCTGTTCACCTCGAGCCAAGAAAGCGCATATCGCAGATGACAATGTACAGCCTGTCCCATGGGTGTTTTTCGTTTGAATCCGTTCTCCTTTTATCCATCGATATTGTTCACCATCATAGAAAAGGTCAGCTGCTTCTCCTTCCAAATGCCCGCCTTTCACCAAAACATACTTTGGACCTTTCTCCAGAATGATTTCAGCCGCTTTCACCATATCGTCTTGATCCGTAATTTTCATATTCGCCAACACTTCTGCTTCTGGAAGATTGGGTGTGATGATATAGCTGAGCGGGAGCAAAAATTGAATTGACGCGGAGACAGCATCGTCTCTTAATAAAGGATGTCCGCTTTTGGATATCATCACCGGATCTAATACAATCGGAATATTGCGAACCTCTTTCAGGCATTTAGAGACGGTTTTGATAATCTCTTCTGTAGACAACATCCCAATTTTGATCCCATCTACCGGCAAATCATCCAAAACCGCTTCTATTTGATCTTGAATCACTTCTACATCAATATTTTGAACCGATCGAACTTCCTTCGTATTTTGTGCCGTCACAGCCGTAATGACCGACATGCCGTATACTCCAAGTGCGGAAAACGTTTTAAGATCGGCTTGAATTCCTGCTCCTCCACCTGAATCAGAGCCGGCAATGGTTAATGCAGTTTTCAATTTGAACGCCTCCAGTACATTCACAATCTTTTTTACAAGCCAGCAAAAAACCCCAGCGCAAAACACTGGGGTCCGGGTCTTATTTTTCAAATAACGAAAACAACATCAATAAGTTTTCGTCACAAGAAGCACTTCCCTACGCTGGCATCACCCAGATCAGGTTTAAAGGGTTAAAGGCTTTACGGGCCTTACTCTCAGCCAAACCAATTTTTGGCTCCCCCAGTGTAAATGAAAATATATTCAATTCTATCATCACTATATCATATTATCTAGCAAAATGTAAGATTAGCTTTCACTTTCCAATCATGCCCCACCTTTCCATTACTCACGATCCGAAGGCCTTTTATGAAATTTTTTCTTTACGATAAATTCTACTAAATGAAAAATAAACAAAGAAAAGATCAGCCAAATGGCAGCGGCTGTATATCCTCCAATTACATCGCTAGGATAATGGACGCCTAAATAAATTCTGCTTAGTCCGACCAGCAGAATAAACAAGGAGGCCATAACCGCTCCAAACCATTTCGCAGGTCTATGCTCCAAAAGTTCAAACAGCAAAAAAGCAAGCGTCCCGTACATCACAAAAGAAGCCATGGAATGGCCGCTTGGGAAGCTAAATCCTTTTTCATGAATCAACGGCTGAATATCTGGTCGTTTTCTTTCAAATATTTGTTTTAATAAATGGTTAAATGCAGTCCCTAATGAAACGGTTAGAGCGAAAAACAAAGCGTAAAGCCTTTCTTTTTTCAGCCATAACAACAAGCTGACCACGATAACGCATGTTGTAATCCATTTGGCCGATCCAAAAAAAGTGATACCTTTCATAAAAGCCGTTAAATCAGGAGAAATCCACGATTGCACAAAGGTGATAATAGCCGTATCAAAATGTTCGATTTTATGTCTTTTCAGTTCGTCCACAATTTCAATAAATGTCCAAACGGAAAAGAGAAACAAAACGGTTATGGCAATAAAATAAGCCGCTGATCGGTTTCTCTCTCTTTGATTCATCTTTACGTTCCCCCATATTTATACGACTAGCTACGCTTTCTTTTTCGCCGCCGCTCTTTTCCGTTTTGGCGTAGCTGTCTTCGGTTTCGTTCGGTCGATCGACGCTTGAAGCGCGGCCATCAAGTCTGTGACATTCCCTCTTGGTTCTTTTGTAGTTGGTGTAACCAAGTCTTCTCCTGTCCGCTTCGATTCAATTAATTCCATCAAACGGTTGCGATACTCGTCTTCATACTTTTCCGGCTCAAATGGAGTTGTCAACTGATCAATCAGTAAAAGAGCGGTATCAAGCTCTTTTTTTGTAATGTTGTCTTTGACCGGAACGTTCGGAACTTCCTCCGCATTTCGAACTTCATCTGGATAGTGGATCGTCTCCATGAGCAATGTATGATTATAAACTCTAATGACGGCCAATTGTTCTTTAGAACGCATCACAATTTTAGCCAGCCCCGCTTTTTCCGATTCCAAAAGGGCTTTTCGAAGCAGCGTATACGCTTTTGCTCCCCCTTCATTGGGAGACATATAATAACTTTTATTAAAATAAATGGGATCTATGTCACTTAGTTGGATGAAATCAATAATTTCAACGGCTTTTTCCTCTGTTTGCTTTTTTAATTCTTCCAGTTCATGATCTTCTAACACGACAAATTTTCCTTTTGCCACTTCATATCCTTTGACAATATCCTCTGGTTTCAATTCCGTTTCACAGACTGGACAAACTTTTTCATATTTAATTGGAGTATGACACACCTTATGCAAAGATCTTAACGAAATATCTTTATCTTCAGTCGCGGCGTGCAATTTAATCGGGATATTCACGAGTCCGAAGCTGATGCTCCCTTTCCAAATTGTATGCATACAAACCCTCTTTTCGTTTTTTATTATTTTTCGCCGCCGTTTAAACGTTATTCATTTTAACTTTTGCTATGTATAAAAACAACGGCCGTTCAAAAGATACAAATAGACAAGAAAGGGGCAAGACACATGCAATTCATGATGCCTGAACTAAAAATGACTTTTCCCGAAAAAGGAAACTGGCTTTATGAAACAAAATATGATGGCTTTCGCGCCCAATTAATATGGACGAAAGAAACCGTTCAGCTTCTCAGTCGTAACGGCCAAAATATTTTGCCCTTATTTCCCGAAATCGAAAATTTTTTGAAGCCGTTTCAAAAAAAGGCTTCTTCATTTTTGCCACTCGTGTTCGATGGGGAATTGGCCGCACTACAATCGGAGGGTAAATCCAATTTTTCTGTCGTGCAAACAAGAGGTCGAATGCGGTCCCCTTCTAAAATAGCGGAAAAAGCATCCTTTTTCCCTTGTACATACCTCGTTTTTGATCTATTGGAAATAAAAGGACAATCCATAAAAAGCCAACCTTTTGAAAAACGGAAAGAACAACTTTATCGAGTATTCGAATCTTTCGGTTGGAGCTTGTCTCCGAAACCTTCTGCCGAATCGAGAATTCAAATGATACCATCATTCCGTGAATTGTCGACCTTAAAAGATTTTGTATCTCTCCATTTTGGAGAAGGAATTGTAGCAAAAAAACAGGAGTCTATATGGGAAGGAAAAAGGTCCGGAAACTGGATCAAAATCAAAAACTGGAAGAAAGCCCGTTGCTTCGTGACGGCTTTTCATGAAGCGAACGGCTACTATGATATAGCTGTTTACAAGGATAAAAACATTTTTCCTATCGGCCTTTTTCAAGCGGGAATTCCGAAAAAAGAAAAAGAGGCCTTAAATCAAATTATTCGTCAAAATGCTTTTGAAAAAAAAGAAGACGTATATTATATAAAGCCAGGGATTTGTGTAGAGTTATTTTATTTAGAGTGGCAAAAAGAGGGCTTGAGAGAACCTTATTTTCATCAATTTTTATTTTCCACCACACCTGAGGAATGTACATGGGAACAATTTCGCCTTGATAGCCTCCATATTCCTGAGCAAGTGGAGATCACCCACCCATTAAAACCCATATGGCCTGCTTGCGGTTATACAAAACTCGATTACCTTTCCTACTTGCGGAAAACGGCTCCAAGAATGCTCCCTTTCTTAAAGGATAGAGCATTAACGGTGATCCGATATCCACATGGAGTAGAGGACGAAGCTTTTTTTCAAAAAAACTGCCCGGACTATGCACCGGATTTTGTCGAAACGAAGAAAATGGACGGAATCAATTATATTGTTTGCAATTCCCTGGAAACACTGATTTGGCTCGGCAATCAATTGGCCATTGAATTTCATGTCCCCTTTCATTCCATCCATTCCTCCTATGTCAGCGAAATTGTTTTTGATCTGGACCCTCCTAGTCCAAAAGAGTTTTCATTGGCCGTTCAGGCTGCAAAAGATATGAAAGAAATTTTTGATCAACTAAACTTGAAAACGTTTGTCAAATTTTCAGGAAATAAAGGTCTGCAAGTATATATACCGCTTCCGGAGACATTTACATTTGCCGAAACGGGATCGTTTACGGAACTAATTGCCCGCTACCTCGTATCGAAAAAACCGGAAATGTTCACAATCGAACGTTTAAAGAAAAAAAGAGGCAGACGCTTGTACATCGATTACGTTCAATATCGACAAGGAAAAACAATCATTGCACCTTATTCAGCCAGAGGAAACGAGAAAGGTCTTGTCGCTTGTCCTTTATACTGGGAAGAACTCGATCAATTCACACCAAGCCAATGCACGATCGATTGGGTATTGAAACGAATGGAAACAACTTTATGTCCATTTGCCTTCTTTTTCGAAGCCAAAGTCGATCAACCCTTTGCCGAAATTATCAACGCATTGCCTCAACTGGATTAAAAAGACTGGCTTATACAAAAAGGACAAGCCAGAAATTCCAATTGCTGATTAGGAAACGATTGATTTTCATACAAAAAAAGACCTTTTAATCGAGCATTTTGCAAAATTAGATTTTTTGGATAAAAGTATAAAAAATAAAGCACTCGACAAATAGCTACCAGCTTGTTATTTTACAAAATATTACAATAATCTTGTTTTCGGGCATGCCTACAGAATTTTTCACATTGAATTTTTTTTAAGCGGCTTTCTTCCCTTTATTTTCCTTTGCCATCGCTAGCGCTGAAACAAGTAATACAATAGCGTTCAGGTAAATATGGGTCTTTACTTTTTCAATTCCCCATACATGTAGGGAGTTCGCCGTAAGGTAGCTTTTCATTCTTGAATTACAGCGTTCTACACTTGTCCTCTCGTTGTAAAGCTCTTTCCAACGTTTTGTATCACGGTGCGGATTGGAATATCGGCGCACATCCTTTTTGATGTCGACTTTTACCACCATTCCATAGTTGGAAGATGAACAGGCTGCCATTCCTAATGGGCAATCCACTTTGCCGGTTGCGTGAGGACATCTGAACTTGAGCTGGTCCTTATCAGCTCCCCAATAAGTCATTTCATAACCCATGGAACAACGCGGAGTTCCATTGGAAGAAATCCCTTCAGGAGGCTCTTTTTCGTTGCGCAAATTGAGCGGGATAATGGCTTGCGCTCCAATGTTTTTGGCTGATTCATAGTTTTTTAGTTGGTCATATCCGCCATCCATGATCAGAAATTCAATTTTGGATTTGGTACGCTCTGCCACTTGCTCTATTAATTCTGGTGCGACTTCTCCATCGTTCACATGGGCAGGGGTTACTTTTATGGCCATTGGCAGTTCGCTTGCGGTATCGACTGAAAGATGCATCTTATAGCCAAACCAGGTAATTTTATTGCCGAAGGAATCATATTTTGCGCCCCAATTGGCATTACCCGTTTGTTCACTACGCTTTTTGGGCTGTTTCTTTTCATAGGCATCAATGGCGGCACTGTCGATGGCCTGGTGGCTGCCGTCAATTATTCCTTCCTCCTGAGCTAACTGTACCAAGTCAAGGAAGATCTTTTCAGCCAGCTTTTTTTTGGTAAGTGCCGCAAAAACCCGGCTGAGAGTGGAGATAGACGGTGCGGGGCGATCAATCGATAAACCGCATTGATAACGGAAACGAAGGTCTTTATCCAATCGATGATGAAGGGCGGTAAAGGTGTCGATGCCTTCGAGTGGGGCAGCGATGAGAGCCCTTAGAATCCCTTCTCTGGAATGACCGTCAGCCCCTCGGGGTGAAGAACTTCTCAACTGTTTAGCATAAGGGCGTAAATCAAGCGAGCTAAAAAAGATAGGTAATTTCTCTTTTGACTCTAATTTTTGCAGTTCTTCAAAGGAAAATAGGCTTTCTTGTAGAATATACAAAGTGACTTCCTCCTTTTGAATTTTTGTGGTTTCGTCACTTCAAAAATTCTACATTTTAGGGGTGAAGTCCTTTTTTGTGTCTTTGAAATCCTTATGGCTCTTGGGTCAAAAAATATGCAAAATGCTCAATCAAGAAAAACCGACCAAATAAAAAATTATTTTCTCGTCGGATTCCTTCTTTCGGAAACAAACACAGTATTAAGGTGCGCTTACATCATTATGGAAAAGACGATGCTTTTACACTGTGATAATTGGGAATTAAGCGAGCCTCCTGCTAGTAAAAGCTGAGTCAGGTGAGACCTTTTTGCGGGGGTAAGCGAGAAGGCTCATGGATTGCCTGCGGAAAGCGAGTGAATTTCGCATATATTCCACAACGTTTGATAGAAAGCTTACATGAAAAAAGGGTGCCCCCCGAGTCATTTTACTGACTAATGGAGCAGTCCCCTTTACTCTTTTTTATATTTCCACTTTCAAAAACTGAGAGAGATAGTCTTTGGCGTGCTGTTCCAGCTCTTCGTACTGCTGTTGTTCCTCTAATTCGGTTTTATGGATCCATGTAAAAGTTTCCGGTTTCTTGACGTCCAAGTCGATCTCGGCATGATATAAATAAGTGGCATTTCCGATTAAATCCATATAGTAATCGCCGTTGCTTTTTTGATGAACGGCACAACGAACTTTTCCTCCGGGGTTATAGACCTGAATTTCCGATTCCTTCTCATTGTAGCCAAGCAGACATGTGATCAAAGTCGAAGCTGACATGGCTGTGCCGCAAGCATTTGTAAAGCCGACACCTCGTTCATATGTACGAACATAGATCGTACCTTTTTCCAACGGTTTTACGAAACTGACATTCACCCCATCCGGGAAGAGATCATTTGGTCCGTTCACATATTCAGCAATTTGCTTTTGTTCATTTGTAAAAAGGTGTTCCGTATCCACCACGCTGATTAAGTGCGGATTCGGCACTGCCACGGCGGAAAACATCAATTGATCGGACAATTGAGGGATTTTTTCATTCATCAATTGTTCCTTATCGATGTTCATTGGCAATGCGTCCAATTGAAACAAGACGGGTGAAATTTCCACTGTATAAGTGGGAATGTCGCCAAAAATCGGTTCGCTCTTTTGAACATGAAGATCCGCTTTCATCGTCTCAACGACAATGTGATCTTTTCCTAGCCGTTCACATACATAACGCCCTACACAACGCAAACCGTTTCCGCACATAGAAGCTTCCGAACCATCAGCATTAAAAATGCGCATTTTTGCATCTGCTTTCTCGCTTGGGAGGACAAATAAGATGCCGTCCGCACCGATGCCGCTTGAACGGTCGCATAAAGCGATAGCCAAATTTTGACGATCTTTATCTGTAAAGGAATAGTCCAGCTCCTCTTCGTCTATCAACAGAAAATCATTGCCGGATCCATGGCATTTCGTAAATTTCAACTTCACTCCGAACCCCTCCGTCTTCTAGGTTAATAAAATTATCATATTACAAACAATCAAGAAGGGCAATTGAGAATTTCGGCGAAGAAACTTGTTTGGAGCTGGCTTTTTCATGTGAAAAAGAAATGGCTTCTTCGCCGCTTGCATACGCTTGATCAGTTATTGATTTAATTGTTTCAACAGATTAGCCATTTCAATGGCGCTCACAGCTGCTTCTGCACCTTTGTTTCCTGCTTTCGTTCCTGCTCTTTCAATGGCTTGTTCGATGGTTTCAGTGGTTAAGATGCCAAAAATAACCGGAACTTCTGTTTGCAAACTTGCCTGCGCTACTCCTTTCGTCGCTTCACTGCTTACATAATCAAAGTGAGCAGTAGCCCCGCGAATGACGGTACCTAAAGCAATAACGGCGTCATAACGACCGGATTCCGCCATTTTTTTGGCGATTAATGGGATTTCAAATGCTCCAGGCACCCACGCAACCTCAATATCATCTCGATTTACACCATGGCGTACAAGAGCATCTTCAGCTCCGCTTACTAACTTACTTGTTATAAATTCATTAAAACGAGATACGACGATTCCGATTTTTAATCCAGTTCCTACTAAATTTCCTTCTAAAACTTTTGCCATAATAGTTCCTCCTCTTTATTTATCTGTATCACAACGATTATATATGAAGCAGGTGGCCCATTTTTTCCATTTTTGTCCGCAAATACGCTTCGTTTTCTTTCTTCGGCGGCATTTCAATCGGCACCCGCTCGACTATTTCCAATCCATAGCCTTTTAATCCCGCGATTTTCTTCGGATTATTCGTCATTAGACGCATTTTCGTCACACCTAAATCTCGTAAAATTTGCGCTCCGATCCCGTAATCGCGCAAATCAGCCGGAAATCCCAATTTATGGTTTGCCTCTACTGTGTCAAAACCTTGTTCTTGAAGCTTGTAGGCTTTCAATTTATTGAGAAGGCCAATTCCTCTTCCTTCCTGTCTCATATACAAAAGGACGCCTCGACCTTCTTTTTCAATTTGTTCAAGGGCAGCGGCAAGCTGGGGACCGCAATCGCAGCGATAAGAACCGAATACATCGCCCGTTAAACATTCAGAATGAACTCTCACAAGTACGGGCTCTCCATTGTCGATATCTCCTTTTACGAGCGCCACATGTTCTTTCCCTGTGAGCACTTCCGAATAGCCAACGGCTCGGAAATGCCCAAAATGCGTTGGGAGCTCGATTTCCACTTCTCTTTTAATCAGTTTTTCTTGTTTGCGCCGATATTCAATCAAATCTTGTATCGTAATCATCTTTAAAGAAAATCGTTCAGCGATTTCTTTTAACTGCGGCACTCTTGCCATCGTGCCATCTTCATTCATTATCTCGCAGATGACTCCAACGGGTTTCGCTCCTGCCAATTTTGCCAAATCTACAGCGGCTTCCGTATGGCCAGCCCGTTTTAAGACACCGCCTTCTTTTGCAATCAACGGAAAGATGTGGCCGGGTTTTTTAAAATCATATTGTGTCGTGTCATCGTTCACAATCTCCTGAACGGTTTTGGCACGTTCAAATGCGCTGATTCCTGTTCGGGTGCTGATATGATCGATGCTGACGGTAAACGCCGTTCCGAGCGAATCCGTGTTTTGATTGGTCATCATTTTCAGCTCAAGCTGGCGAGCTTTTTCTTCCGAAATCGGAACGCAAATCAGGCCCCGGCCTTCTTTTGCCATAAAATTAATCATTTCCGGCGTTGCTTTTTCCCCTAATCCAATAAAATCGCCTTCGTTTTCTCGATCTTCATCGTCCACGACAATGATTACCTTTCCTGCCTTTAAATCCTCCACAGCTTCTTCAATGGAAGCGAACATACTCAATCACCCTTTCTTTAATCGGCGAAGCCGTTTTCTTTCAAAAAATCCAGAGAAATTCTAGATTCTGATGAACGCAATCCCATGCTCATCAAATGATCCACATACTTGGCTAACATGTCGCATTCTATATTCACGAGATCCCCTACTTTTTTGGACGCTAAAATCGTCTCTTCTTGTGTATGGGGAATGAGAGAGATGGTCAATAATCCATTCCCTGTGCGAAAAATGGTGAGTGAGGTGCCGTCTATCGCAACCGATCCTTTCTTCATAAAATAGCGTGAAAGCTCCGGCGGCGCTGAAATGGTCATATACAGGGCATTATCGACCGGCTGTATTGAAACAATCGTTCCCACACCGTCCACATGTCCGCTGACAAAATGTCCGCCAAATCTGCCGTTAGCCGGCATGGCTCTCTCCAGATTCACCTTGCTGCCGGGAACAAGCTGTCGAAGCGAAGTATCGCGGAACGTCTCCGGCATTACATCAGCTGAAAACGTTGTATCGCTAAACGATGTTACGGTTAAACAAACTCCATTCACCGAAATGCTGTCGCCAAGATGTACGTCCTCTACAATCTTTTCTGCTCGAATCAATAGCTCCAGAGACTGACTGCCTTTTAACACTTGTTCAACAACGCCTATTTCCTCTACGATCCCTGTAAACACTTACGTCCCTCCTTTTGAACCACAATGGAATGCAGTCAAACCTTTTCTATTCTTTGACCGATGCGGTTATTTTCACATCCGGGCCTACCATTTCTACTTTCTCAAAAGTTAACGGAAGGGAATCCGCTATCTTTTCTACTCCTTTTCCAGAAAACGATGTAAGAGCTTCTCTACCGCCAATAATTTTTGGAGCCATGTATAAAATCAATCGCTGAAAAGCCTTTTCTTGAAGAAAAGATCCATTGACCTCTGAACCGCCTTCAACCAGAAGCGTCATGATTCCGCGTCTGCCCAGCTCCTGAAGCAATTCGGCAATAGAAACATCTTGGCTTTTTTGCCTTATGACCGTAACACCTAAACGGATTAGATCAAGTTCTTTTTTCTCGGAAGCATTACAGCCACAAACCACTATCGTTTCGCTGTCTTTATTGGTTATAACATTTGCATCATTTGGAATACGCAAGTGGGTGTCTAAAATGACGCGTATAGGATTCTTTTCACCTTGGGGCAATCGAACGGTAAGGAGGGGATTGTCATGAAGAACGGTATGGATGCCTACAAGGATAGCATCATGATTTTTTCTAAGAAGATGAACATCCTGGCGGGATTGCTCGCTTGTGATCCATTTGCTGTCGTGAGCAGCAGTTGCAATCTTCCCATCTGCCGTGACGGCTGTTTTAATAGTGACAAACGGGGTTTTGGTTTGAATAAAATGGAAAAATGGCCTATATAACTGTTTGGCTTCCTGACCGCAAATGCCAGTTTCTACTTCAATTCCGGCATCTTTTAGCTTTTGAATCCCTTTTCCTGCAACGAGCGGGTTTGGATCCAGAGTAGCGACAAAAACCCTTTTTACACGCTTTTCAATTAAATAATCTGCGCACGGGGGCGTTTTGCCGTAGTGGGAGCAAGGCTCCAAAGTTACGTACACATCGGCGCCTTCAGCTTCGGATCCTGCCATATCCAAGGCGATCCGTTCAGCATGGCGTTCGCCTGCTTTTAAATGAGCGCCCATTCCGATGATTCGACCTTTTTTCACAACCACGCTGCCTACAGGAGGATTGGGGGATGTCTGGCCGTTTACACTCTCCGCCAATTTCAACGCGAATTTCATATAGTCTTCTTTCAGCATTTGGGGAGCAACCCTCCTCATATTACAGAATAGCCGTCTATTTGCTTGTCAAAAAGAAGCGAGCAGAATAATGATCCTACCTTGTCCAACATGAATTTTATGAAGTAAGGAATTTCCAATTGAAAAGCCCCGCAAAAATGCGGGGCCTTTTAAATTCATTGCGAAATAAGCGTTAAAATACTCCTTTTTTTAACGCTTCCTCCTTCTCCCATCCAGACTTTCACTGTCGGCTTTGGAATTTCACCAAATCCACCGTACACCGAAAAGGCGCACGGGTCACGGGCTTTGAACATCATGTTCATCACCGCCGGTCGGGAATTTCACCCTGCCCCGAAGGAACATATGAAATTTTTCTCCTTGCTCATATCCTACTTAATCAAAAGGCGTTTCGGCCATGATAATGTATAAACATTCCATGTACTTTTGATTTTGATAAAAATTTTATCATTCTCCAAGTATAATTGCAAGCAACTTGAATGAACGTTGATGGCTATCACAGCTTTATCCAACGATCAAGTCCGTTTTTTCTTTATCCGTCCGTCTGCCTCGATTGCTTCATTCCGATTGATAGCTCCATTGCTCATCGTTCGGATTGACAAATGACGAACTGGAATCTTTTTTAGCGTTCCCTCCATCGTTTCCTTTATGTATGCAAGTTGCCCCGTTCGAATGGGGCTTTGTTCGTAAACAAGCTTTTTTAAGAGTGCAGAAAAATGAGGAAAAACTACTATTGATTAAAACCATTCCAACGGTTAGCGGTTGGAATATTGTAATCATAATCAAACTGTTTCCGTCTTTTTTCGCCTTTTTTATTTTTTACTATTATGATTGAATGGTAAGTATTATAATTTATTGTGGCAGTATATGAAAGTTTTACAGAGGAGAGAAAGAATGGAACAGTTTACTCATCAGCTCATTACTTTTTTAGGTAATCTTGGCTACTTTGGAATCGCTCTAGCATTGATGATCGAAATTATTCCAAGCGAAATCGTTTTAAGCTATGGAGGATTTTTAGTCTCCCAAGGAAAATTGTCGTTTGTTGGTGCCTTCATAGCAGGTGTAATCGGCGGGACGATTGCCCAAATTTTTCTATACTGGTTAGGTAAATATGCAGGAAGACCATTTTTTCAAAAATACGGAAAATATTTATTCATCAAAGAATCTCATATAGATGCTTCGGAACGATGGTTTAACAAATACGGGCCTTTCGTGATTTTCACAGCTCGATTTATACCTGTAGTGCGTCATGCCATCTCTTTGCCGGCCGGATTTTCCAAAATGTCATTGCGATTATTTTTGCTTTACACATTAGCTGCCATGATACCGTGGACTATATTGTTCATGCTTTTAGGAATGCAGCTTGGCACCCACTGGGAAGCAGTGAAATCCGTTGCCGGAAAATATGTGACCCCGATTGCGATTTTGGCCGTAATCAGTTTGGTCCTCTATTTAGGATGGAAAACTTTCAAACAGAAAAAACGTTCATAGAAGCCTTTTTTCATACGGCAGTCGCAACGAAAAAAAGCGAAAGTGAGATTCATCTTTTCATACTTTTGCAAGTTCAACGAAAATCAATTAGCTTCGAGTTGCTGTGCCCCCGGAATCATTCGTTGTTCTCCGCTGAAATACCCGGGGGCGCTTTTTTATGGAAGGTTTTTTAATAAAATTTATTCATCCGTATCAATATGACTTCATTCATGTTATGCAACGTGCGTTCAGTTTTAGGTGACAGGCTAATTCAGGAGTAGAGAAACACTATTTAAAACCGTCATGTCGATTCTTTCACTGCCCCCATTATAGTTTGCTCTTTAGATAAAAATTCACGATTTCCAAGTGTTCATTTCTTGCCTTGTACCCCTATGTTCTTGTATGATCAAAACCATAAAAAGAACGAACGAAAGACTGAAAACAATAAAAATTTATAAAATGGACATAAAAACTTAACAAAATGACTATTTTCAAATACAATTTATTTTTGTAATATACAATCAGCTTACTGATGTCATTCCGGACACATGCCGTTTATGCTTTTGTGAACGGAAGATAAAGCCAGTTTTAACGAATAGGTCATATCATGAGAGATGATTTCTCATTTCAGAAAGCAAGTTTTAGGGAAGGCAAATGGTGCGCCACCAGTCTTGACTGGTTCTAGTGGGTTCGATTCCCACCCCGAAATTTTTTATGAAGTTTATGAAAAATTTCGAGGGTGGAAGAATCGATTTTCCTGACTTCTGCCCTCTTGAGGAGGGATTTTACTTGTTAAAGAAAAGAGACCTGCAGGAAGCCCCATTACTTTTTGAATTGATGAAGCATCCAGATGTCTTCCCGTTTGTTCGCCATAAAGCTTATTCACAAGAAGAATTTTTATTTTTAACCAAACAAATGATGGAAGCAGAGGAGCGCGGCGAACTCATATCCAGAACAATTCTTGACGAATGGGGAAACCCCATTGGTACGATCAATTTATATGATATTGAAAACCATTCCGGGTTTTTAGGCACATGGCTCGGAAAGCCATATCACGGAAAAGGATATAATCGTTTAGCAAAAGATGCTTTCTTTCAAGAATTATTTTATCAACTAGGAATTGAAACCATTTATATGAGAATTCGCAAGCAAAATATCCGTTCCCTGAAAGCCGCCGAAAAATTGCCGTATGCGCTGAAAGCAAATGAAACTCGTCCTCATCTGTATCAATCCATTAATAAAGAAGCACCCGTCTATGATTTATTTGAAATTACAAAAGACCTTTACACTTTGCACTTGTTGCGGCAACAATCCCATGATGATAATGAGGAAGCGATGAACGCCTAAAGAATGCGGGCGGGGATATTCCCGGCCACATTCTTTGTCTCAAAAAAGATGAATTTTTTCATCATGTTTAATAGACTATCATGGACGCCAACACGTCAAAAAACCGTCTATTTCGAGAAAAAAGAGACGGTTAGAGTACCTATAGAATGAATGATTCATAGATTTTCTCTTTAAAAATGTTCGGACTAGTGCATTTTCTGAGCCGTCATCAGCGCTTTATTTCATATAATCGTATTGTACGGTCCTTGCATTCAAAATCGGGAAAATCGTTGGAGTTGGAGGAATGCAGCAATGAAAGAGACGCACAGCCTCAAAGAAAAATATAAACAATTTTTGATGATCTTAATCCCTATTTTTATAACGCAAATCGGCATTTATTCGATGAACTTTTTTGATACGATGATGTCGGGCCGCTATTCTTCCAGCGATCTTGCAGGAGTCGCAATAGGGTCCTCGATTTGGGTTCCGATATACACTGGACTAGGTGGAATTTTATTATCTATTACCCCGATTACCGCCCAGTTTTTGGGGGCCAAAAACGCGAAAGAAGTTACTTTTACCATCATTCAAGGAGTTTACATAGCCATCGCCTTAGGCATATCCATCATCATCGTCGGCAGTTTTGCTCTTGATCCTATTCTAAATGGAATGAATTTAGAGCATCGGGTACGGATGGTAGCAGAAAAATATTTGATCGCCCTTTCTTTCGGAATCATTCCGCTCTTTGTTTACAATGTACTCCGCGGTTTTATCGATTCTCTAGGGAAAACAAAGGTCTCCATGGTGATTACGCTGCTTGCGCTGCCCATTAATGTGTTTTTTAACTATCTCTTTATCTACGGAAAAGGAGGCTTTCCCGCCTTTGGGGGAGTGGGCTCCGGGTACGCAACGGCCGTTACTTATTGGTTGATCACGATCATTGCCGCGGTCATCATCCATAAACGGCCGCCTTTTTCCAAGTACAATGTTTTTCGTCGACTCCCAAGCATTTCATTTCCAAAATGGAAAGAGTTTTGTAAAATTGGGTTGCCTATTGGGTTATCCATTTTTTTCGAAACCAGTATTTTTTCTGCCGTCACGCTGATGATGAGTGAATACAGTTCTGTCACCATTGCAGCTCACCAGGCTGCCAATAATTTTGCATCGTTGTTGTATATGATCCCACTGAGCATCTCTATGACGCTTACAATCGTAGTGGGATTTGAAGTTGGAGCCGATCGCTTCCATGATGCGGAGCAGTACAGCCGTCTTGGAATTTTTACTGCTGTAACTCTATCGATTATATCCGGTGTGACGTTGTTTATCTTTCGGGATAAAATAGCATTGCTGTATTCACATGAGCCAGCGGTCATTCAACAAACTACTCAGTTTCTAGCTTTTGCAGCATTCTTTCAGCTTTCAGACGCCATTCAAGCTCCGGTGCAAGGCGCGTTGCGCGGATATAAAGATGTCAATCTTAGTTTTATCATGGCACTCGTTTCTTACTGGATTATTGGTCTCCCATTAGGGTTCCTGCTGGCAAAGACAACGGACCTTCAAGCTTTTGGCTACTGGATCGGGTTAATTACAGGGCTTGCATTTGGCGCTGTCACCTTGTTCACACGTCTTGTTTATGTGCAAAAGAAAATATATTCTCCACATGCAAAATGGCAAAGAAGCAGATCCTGACTCGGTCTGCGTCTTTGCCATTTTCTTTGAAACGATATTCCCGTTGTACGTTCCTTTCTTGGTCTTCTACTCATAAAATACTTTTCCCAATACGTCTTTTCCTCCCGTTACAGGAATGATCGCACCTGTTATAAAATCAGACTGCTCTGAACATAAAAAAGCGACCAGCCTTGCTATATCCTCCCCCGTGCCTGGACGACCAACAGGAACTGTATCATCCTTTACGCCCATTGCCTCATGAATCTCTTTTTCTTTCCAATCGCCCGTAATATCTCCCGGACAAATCATATTGGCCGTTATGCCGTTTTCCGCTTCTTCCAGAGCAATCGTTCGTGTCAGAGAAGCAAGCCCTGTTTTCGAAGCGGCAAACGCCGAGCGATAAATCCAACCGGGCGCGGTCTCTACCCTATCGAAGCCAAATGTGATGATCCTCCCCCAATGTTTCTTTCTCATTCCAGGAAGAGTCAGCTTAGATAAGTAAAACGCGCTGTTCAAATTTCCATTCACTATGTATTGCCATTCACTATCATCATATTCTTCCATCTTTTTTCGCTTTTTGATAAAAGGACCGGCGTTATGGATCAAAACATCCACACTGCCAAACTGCTCTTCCGTTCGTGCCACAATCTGTCGGCAATCTTCCGGCTTTGTAATATCACCGCTGACAACAATCGTTGATACGCCAAACTTCTCCTGTAATTCATTAGCCAATTGTTCAGCTTCATGCCGGCTGGAACAATAATTGATGGTCATATTAAAGCCTGCCTGCGCTAAAGCGTAGGCCGTACGTTTTCCAATTCCTTTAGCCGCTCCCGTAATCAATGCAGTTTTTTTGTTCATTCCTTCCCCTCGCCCCAATATATCATTTTCTTCTCTCATCATTATAGTAAGCGGAGAAAAAAAATTATGCAAATTTAATCCTATTTCTTAAAACCGGTGTTGATAAGAACAAAAAAGGAAGGTCCGGAAATCAATTAAATGAATGATTTCCGGACCCTCTCTTTCACTTTTTGACGATTCTTCCAAACCTCTCTTCAAGAATTTATTTTTTAATAAATTCTTGCGTCCAAATATTTCCGTTTTCTACATACCCAACTCCGATATGAGTGTAGTCTTTATTTAAGATATTCGCACGATGACCTTCACTGTTCATCCAGCCATTGACCACTTCTTCCGGAGTGCGTTGACCTTCTGCAATATTTTCACCTGCGGCTGTAAACTGGATTCCATATTGTTTCATCATATCAAATGGAGATCCATATGTTGGACTCGTATGAGAGAAGTAGTGGTTAACAGCCATGTCATTGGCTTTGTCGCGAGCCATTTTGCTTAAAGTCGGATCTACTTTTAATGGTGGTAAACCATATTTTGCTCTTTCTTTATTCGTCAAATCCACTACTTGTTGTTCGTACGCTTTTAATGAAGATCCTGTTTTGGAAGTAGCGGGAGCCGTTGTATTGTTCTTTTCGGTAGGCGTTTTAGCCGATGGAGTGGATGGAGATGTTTTTTCCGTTACCGTTGTATTCGGCTGAGCTTTGGCAGCTTGTTTCGCAATCGACAGTGCATATTGATATTGCTGATTCATCCAATTATCTAACCAGCTTTTTGAAATCGGAAATTGTTTCACTTCAAATTGACATTCTACGTTATTATTTTTATCACTATTTATCGGAAATGATGCCGCATTTGCCTTTGATGCAAGCGGTGCAGTCAATAACCCAAAGGATACTGCTACTGCCATCAATGATTTTTTGTTCATCTAATCTTCCTCCTTTGATTCTTTCAATCTCTGATCTGGTTACATCATAACATGCGATTTTTGTAATATTTGAGGAAGAAAAAGACAAATTCATAGAGAAACAAGCCAAAGAAAAATAGCCATCTATTTTCATCCAAAAAGGGGCTGTAAACCTTGAAGATTAAAGTTTGTTAAATAATCCCTTTCATTCTGAAATTGGCCGTTCTTTCTTTTAATTAGGATCCGTTTTATTTATTTCCATAAATAAAGGGTTGACAATCTTCCTATTTAAGCCCTTTATTTACTTCCTTTACAAACGTATTGCGATTGTAAAGATTATTTGAACGACTCCATTACATCCGTGTAAAGCCGGATCAGCCGAATTTGATCTTCAGTTTTTAAATCCGAATCGATTACCCTTTTCACAGCTAAAAAATATTTTTCTTCTTTTGTTTTCCTAACGCGAGGGTGACTAAATTCGTCTAATAATTCACTCTTCATCATTTCTTTCACAGTGGCAGTTGGAGAATTCGAGCCAACTTTCACTTCTCGCTTGTTCCACAAGGATAAAAATATATCCAATAAGTATGAATCCTCCACGTTCTTTCCTCCTTTATACGTGCGAAAGTGAATCAAACCTCGTTTTGCATGATCCCATTCAACGTTCTCCATCATGCTTGTTTATCGAATGGTAGTCGCAACAAATATCGTCCTTTTTTCTTTGCGAAAATGTTGGTACGAATATTTAAACACATGAATGATGTATCATTTATTTTCAGAATCATCGGAGTGATCGCATGGAGTGTTTAATTTTTTTAATAACTGGATAAATGTTTGCAGTTCTTCATTTGTAAAATGGCTGAATTTCTTTTGGAAATATTCAGATTTTAATTCAGCAGCAAATTTCAGCATTTCTTTTCCTTTTTCCGTAATCTCCAGTTCAACTCTTCTCCGATCGACTTCTGAACGCTTTCTAGTTATAAAGCCTTTTTCAACTAAAGAATCTGTGATAGCTGTAATATGGCTTGCCGACACTTCAATGGTCTTGGAAATATCCGACGCTTTCAAAGGACCATTCTCGTGAATGACTTTTAAGACGATAAACTCTGTGCTGTTCAAATATTTTCCGGTGTAATTTCTTAATTCGTTTTTTATCATTCGATAGTTCTTACGCAGTAATTGTTCCAATTCTACTAGCATTTCTTGTCTCAATATGATCGACCTTCCATTTATCATCCAATAATTTATATTATGAACTATTTAATGATAAATGAAATACGTTTCATCTGTCAATATTCTCACCATGAATGATTCCTATTGCATGGCACCGTTAAATTGATGGACATGGGCAGGAGCAATCGGATTTCATACATTCACATAATGAGACGATCAACTCGAACGAAAAAGAGCGGGGAATTCCCGCTCTTCCATTGAAAATTACTTATTTTTAGTGACAATTTCCACTGCTTTTTTCACCTGGGTATCATGATCTTGAATTTCTTTTCTGATTTGATCCATCAATTTAATGGTCGTTTCTCCCGACACCTTTCCTGTCACTTGCAGCTTCTGATCTCTTTGGAACCGCATAACGGCGTCTTTTGTTTCACCGTCAAAATAGCCGTCTACTTTTCCCGGATTATATCCCAGAGCGCTGAGCATTTGCTCCACTGCTTTCACTTCCTTGGAAAGGTCGGATTCTTTCAGTTCTTTATCCGGATTTACAATCGGTAAATTAGCATAACTTGGGAGTTTGACTTCATAATCCGGTTTAATGCCCTTTTTATGAATCCACTCTCCTTTTGGCGTCAGCCATTTCGCGGTTGTGAATTTTAGATTAGAACCGTCTTTAAAATCTTCCGTCGTTTGTACCGTTCCTTTGCCAAATGATTTTTCCCCGATCAGCGGAACGCCGGCAGACTCTTTCAACGCTGACGCAAAAATTTCCGAAGCACTTGCGCTTCCTCCATCAATTAATACAGCCACTGGGACATTTACTTTGTCCTTTCCATCAGCGATAAATTTCTCGCGCTGTCCATTGCGGTCTTCCACTTGCAGCAGGATTTTCCCCTTTGGCACGAACATATTGGACATTTTTATAGCTTGGTCAAGAAGTCCTCCCGGGTTTTGCCGCAAATCAAGCACCAGCGATGTCATGCCTTTTTTCTTCATTTCGGCGATCGCTTGTTTCAACTCTTTATACGTATTTTCTGAAAAACTTGTGATTTGAATTTTGGCAACACCATGATCGAGCATTTCTGGATAAACAGTTTTAATAGGGATCGTATCTCTTACAATGCTCACTTCGATCGGATCTTGCTCACCCGGACGCTGAATCTTCAGCTTAACCTTGGTGCCTTTCTTACCGCGTATCATCATGACAGCTTTTGTCGAACTCATCCCCTGCAAACTTTTACCATTGACGGAAAGTATGCGGTCGTTCGGACGCAATCCAGCTTTCTCGGCAGGGGATCCTTTAATAGGCGAAACAATTACGATGTTTCCATCTTTCTCTTGGATTTCTGCTCCGATTCCTTCAAAAGAGGACTCGATGCTTTCGTGAAACTGTTTTGCTTCGCTTTTAGACATATAGTCAGAATACGGATCCCCCAAAGATTGAACCATACCATTAATGGCCCCGTTAATCAGTTTTTCATCATCAACTTTTTCGTAATAATTGCTTTTTAATTTATCATACACATCGTAAAGCTTATTAAATTCCGGACGGTTTGCACCACCGACATCGACCGCTTTTTCATCCCCAAATGCCAAAGCAAATGTTGTAATTCCCGCTGTTATAAAAACAATGAAAAAGAGGAGCATAACAAAATGAAATCTCTTCATTTTCACATAATTTGACGAAGATTGCTTTTGCTGCTCCTTTTCTTGCTTTTCATCTTCCACATTTGTCACCACTTTCATTGCTCTCATTCTTCGGATTTATGATTTTTCTGTAACTACTTTATTTTAACAGCTTTTTAAATTTAGGGAAAGATAAAACCTATTTAGAAGCTGACCTTAGTAGGGAACCATTTTCGAATGATTGATCGAATGAATCGGAATTTCAGCATCCTCTCTCCAATTCAAAGCTGCGATGGGAATGATCCCTATCTTTGTGCATAGCTGCTTAAATCGGAAGCGAAGCCGCGGGATACACGACTGATTGATTGGCGGAAATGCCTTCAAAAAACCCCTCCATCCACTTGGAGAGGTTTTAGGGCGTTGGGGAAATACTTTTCTTTCATTAAATAAAGAAAAATTCTCCTGTATGAAAGGATCATCCGCCTGCCGGTATATTCTTTTACATGAAAATGATTTTTTGCGTACTGTCCTCCTGGGCGTATTTCGACGTCCAAAAAAGGGGGATGGCCCCCCTTTTTACATTTTTCCGTAATTCCGATAAAATTCTTCCAATGTCCAGCCGTTTTCATATATCTTCTTCGCTGCTTCTACTCCCACGTAACGATAATGCCATGGCTCAAATTGATAGCCGGTAATCGCTTCTTTTCCCTTTGGATAACGGAGAATAAAACCGTATTCGTGTGCATGTTTCGCTAGCCATTGACCCTCTTTTGTGTTTTCAAATGAATCCGTCAAGAGAAAACCGACGCTTTTCCCGGAAATATCGATCGCCAATCCGGTCTGATGCTCGCTTTGTCCGGGTGTTGCGACAGCCTGATTCGCTTTCGCTTTCCCAGAATTGGCCATTTCATTGTTGAATACCGCTACTTGCCGGTTGTAAGAACGGTAGCCAGAAACGGCATATAAATAAACGCCGTCTTTCGCTGCTGCTGCAAACATCTTTTCCAACGCTTCGGCTGCTTCTTTACGCATCAAGCTTTTTTCAATTTTTTCGTCTCCAAATGAAAACTTTACAGCCGGTCTAACGAGATCTTTCGGCGCGTAACCTTCAGGCAAATTGTACTCTTTATTAACCAAAACGAGCACATTTTCCGGGTTGGTAATCACCTTTTTCCCGCTGACTTCTTTTATTTGGTTGAAAGTAAATTTCTCAGCTTTCGGAGTTGTAGATTCTCTCGCTTGGTGATTTTTTTCTTGATGATTGGTGCCTTTTGCTTCCTCGCCGCCCGCTTGGCATCCACTGACCAGCAACACGGCGGCGGCCATCGTCAATATCCATTTTTTCATAGTTCCACCTGATTTTTCTGCAATTCACTGATTATCTATCATGTATCATTCTTATTGTTGAATAGGAAAACGAAAAGAAAAGCTTTTATGGCTTCTCTTTTCCAAATAACCGATTCTTTTTGTTTATTCTTTTACCACGGATTCCAATGCCACTTCAATCATCTCATTAAATGTTGTTTGTCTTTCCTCCGCTGTCGTTGCTTCACCGGTTAACACATGGTCGCTGACTGTCAGAATAGTAAGCGCCTTTCTTCCATACTTTGCCGCAATGGTATAAAGAGCCGCTGTTTCCATTTCAAGAGCTAATACTCCATATTGGGCCCACTTTTCATGTTCAGCGTGGTCATTATAAAATAAATCTTCTGTAAACACACTGCCGACTTTTAGATCTAAACCTTTTTCGACTCCAACATCATAGGCTTTTTTCAACAGCTCCCAATTCGCGGTAGGGGCATAATCAATTCCATTAAAGGTTAAACGGTTTATTTGAGAATCAGTGGAAGCAGACATCGCCAATATGACGTCACGAAGTTTTACGTCTTTTTGAATGGCACCGCACGTTCCAACGCGAATTAAGTTTTGCACATTGTAGCTTTCAATTAATTCTGTCACATAAATGGAAATCGAAGGAACTCCCATTCCGGTGCCTTGAACAGAAATCCTTTTGCCTTTGTATGTACCTGTATAACCGAACATGTTCCGAACTTCATTGTAGCAAACCGCATTTTCTAAAAAGTTTTCCGCAATATATTTAGCACGGAGAGGATCGCCTGGAAGCAATACTGTGTCCGCAATTTCATTTTCTTTTGCTCCGATATGTATACTCATATGAATTCCTCCTTTTATCGCTTTCAATCATCCCTATTTTAAGCTTTTTTGGATGTGTCTGCAAATGATTCCATGAGAAAAATTCCTATGAACGGGCATCCTATTGACAAAGCTGCTTTCATTTAAAAGGAAGAATTCAAATAAAGGCCGCAGGAGGGATATGGACCATGGCAAAAAAACATCGCAGCAGAATAAAAGCGACCAAAAAAAATAATCATGTTCCACCGGAAGCTGTTTTAGCCGAACAGGATGCGCATGGAAAAGAATATTCCGGCAAAGATCGAAAATAGAAGAGAATGCCAAAAAGGCACTCCATCCTATTAGTGAACCAAACTCCGTTCAATCTTTCGCCAGCCGCCCGATTCCAGTCGATAAAAACTCTTATTTGAACCTTTGGAAATTTGTACGATATCACCTGTAGCTACAAAACGGGCAGAAAAATCGGGCGGCAATAAATCAAATACATTAAAAATACGAAAAACCGTTTCCAAGGCCGCCCGATGGTTTTTGGCTCTTATCGGGAGATGATAAACAGCTTCGTATCCTTGTGTATCTCCGTAATGGGGGGTCTGAAATAAGGTCACTTGGTACTCTTTGACACTTGGCAACAACATTTTCCATTTACTCAATTTTCCTCGCCCCTATCTTATTAATATTTATCCATCCATTTACACAAGGTTTTGACATTCACCTTGTCGATACCTTCATCAAAATTCCACTAATTTTGTCAAAAAGTATGGATGGATGCTATTGATACGGGCTTTCCATGAAAAATGATTCACCAGCGTATATTCAATCCTTGCTGTCTTACTTACCCCTTTTAAGGGATAAACCACACATGATCTTTTGTTCCAACAGTTTCCTCAAAACGGACAATTCTTGATTTGTGACAGAAAACCGGATTTGATTTTCATCTATCGCTATTACCTCGCTTAAATATCCAGCCAATCCTCGAGCCCGACGGTCCACCTCCATGAATATCTCAATCCGATCTTCCGTTTGTGCCAGAAACACGATTTCCAATTCATCCAATTTCCCTAAAAACATTCCGCTCCCTGGAATAAATTCGAATACCTGAATAAACGGATAGTTGCAGCTGGTACGGAAAAAGGTTTGTTCACACTCTACTTTTCGAAGCCGAAAACCTAGTTTCTCCATTTCCTCAAGCACCGCGGATGTCATTTGGTTAGGACGCACGGCAATGTAATCTTCGTCTTGAGGATTCACTGCATTCTTAATATCCAATCCGGTTTGAACCCAAACACGCGTACTACCATATGTTAAAGGAGCATCTATTGGCAGAGTAAAGGAAAAAGGAAATACTTTCGTTTCATTGGCCTTCATTAAAAACGGATCGGTAATTTGATGTTGTTCAATAGTCGCCGTCTCTGTATACGGATGACCATCCTTTTGGAAAGTATACATTGCATTGACGGTAAGATAAATAGAATCTATTGTTTGCTCAGTAACCCCTCCATATACTTCTACAACACCACGTATCGGATCTCCAGCTTTGTAACTTGTATATTCTAATTTCGTATCCACTCTTGCGCTTCCTATTCCAATGCTTGTCAACACTTTTGTGAAAATGGCCATTCCTTTTCCCCCTATTCCTTTTTCACTAATCTTACGGTTCAAGAGTCGATTCGTTTCATTTTTTTATTTTCCATTTTCTTTCTTAGGATGTACTTTTTCGAATCCTGTTTGGAACACTCCTTTTTTAAAAAGAGCATTTTGCACATTTTTCAACCCAAGAGCCATAAGGTTTTCTAAAGCATAAAAAAGGACTTCACCCCTTATTTGTAGAATTTTGAAGTGACCAAACCACAAAAATCCACAAGGAGGAAGTCACTTTGTATATTCTACAAGAAAGTCTATTTTCCTTTGAAGAATTGCAAATTTTAGAGTCAAAAGAGAAATTACCGATCTTTTTTAGTGCTCTAGATTTGCGTCCTTATGCTAAACAATTGAAAAGTTCTTCACCCCAAGGGGCTGAAGGACATTCCAAAGAAGGGATATTAAGGGCTCTTATCGCTGCCCCATTAGAAGGTATTGATACTTTTACTTCTCTTCACAATCGATTGAAAAATGACCTGCGTTTTCGTTACCAATGTGGTTTAGATATTAGCAGGCCTGCACCATCCATCTCTACTCTTAGCCGAGTATTTTCTTCACTAACCAAAACTGGACTTGTGAAAAGAATCTTTCAAGATCTCGTCCAGTTAGCTCAAGAGGAAGGAGTAATTGATGGAAAACATCAGGCTATCGACAGTGCCGCCATTGATGCTTACGAAAAGAAGCAGCCTAAGAAGCGAAGTGAACAAACAGGCAACGCCAATTGGGGGGCAAAGTTTGATTCCTTCGGTAATAAAATTACTTGGTTTGGCTATAAGATGCATCTTTCCGTTGACACCAAAAGTGAATTACCAATGGCGATTGAAGTAACCCCTGCTCATATCAACGATGGGGATGTCGCACCACAATTAATTGAACAAGTAAAGAGTTGTACAAACTCTAAAATTGATTTCCTGATAATGGATGGTGGGTACGACCAGCTTAAAAACTACGAATCCGCCAAGAACATTGGGGCTCAAGCTATTATTCCACTCAATTTGCGTAATGAAAAGGAGCCTCCCGAAGGAATTGCCTCCAATGGAACCCCACGCTGTTCGATGGGGTACGAAATGACTTATTGGGGCGCCAATAAGGATCAGCTCAAATTCAGATGTCCACACGCAACCGGAAAAGTGGATTGCCCATTAGGAATGGCAGCCTGTTCATCCTCCAACTATGGAATGGTAGTAAAAATTAACGTGAATAAGGATCTTCGCCGGTACTCTAATCCACACCGCGATTCCAAACGTTGGAAAGAACTTTACAATGAGCGAACCAGTGTAGAACGGTGCAATTCAAGAATGAAAAGTTATCTTACAGCGAACTCCCTGCATGTGTGGGGAATCGATAAAGTAAAAACTCATATTTACTTGAACGCCATCGTATTACTGGTTTCAGCTCTCGCAATGGCAAAAGAGAGTAAAAAGCAACAAACCGCTTAAAAAATTTTTAAAGCGAAAAATTCTGCAAGTACGCCCAAAAAAGGACAAACAGAATATTTGTAAACCAAAGATACAAAATACCCCAATTTATTTGGGTTTCTTTTAAAACTCTTTTTAATAAAAATCTAATTTTGCAAAATGCTCAAAAAATAAAATAAAAAAGCAAGTGGAAGGCAAAATTCCAACTCGCTTTTTTCAACATAATCTGTTTACATTCTGGCTATTCACTTTCATCTCCGTCTTCATCTTCTTCTATGATGCTTTTCGCTAACAGATATTCAAATGTAATATCTGCTAATTCATCTACCTCGGACTTGTTAGGAATAAACCCTCTTTTTACTAGTTCACCGTAAAAAAATTCAGCAATCTCTTCCGTATCAATATACACTTCTGTTTCTCTCATCCATTTGCCCCCCTGCCCGTTGTTTTTTCTTCTGTTATGTTTCTCTCTTATACTAGAAATTTCCTGCTTGCCCCCTTTTATTACATATTATTCACGCTCACCCAATCTATGATTCCTCATTTTCTGCTCATTCGGATTTTTGGCTTCTAAGTAACTGGGCATGTTTTAATTTTTCTTTTATTTCCTTGACTTTCACCCGATAAAATTCATCTTGAAAATAGTGATACAGCTGCTGATAATCATTCAATTCATCAAGCAGGCGATCAATTAATATTTCCGGGGACTCAGGAGCAGGCAATCCTTTTCGTTTCGCTTGCGATGAAATCAGCAATAATTCCGCTTTTTTCAAAATTCTTTCTGCTTCCTCATGATCCGCTACCAGCTTTAATTCCTCTTCTTGCGCTTCCAGCCATTCTCCGTCAGGTATACGAGTCAATTCATATATGATATCTTCCCATGCATCTTCTTTATATCGCCATATTTCCGTTCGACATCCTATAATTTTAAACAAATCGTTTTCGCATCCCTTTACTCTGACAAGATCTCCAAAAGAGTATTTATACTCGATGAAGAGCCGTTCTAAATGATTTTCTCCTCCCTCAATAAAGTTTATTTTTCTCCCGAATACTCGCTTTTTCTCAAAATTTCATAGACACTTAATAGAATACACACCTCATTTAATGGATATATGTTGAATTTTTTTAAATAATTTACATGGTAGGGGGCATCCTATCAACCAAATTGTATTTATTTGGTAAAAATAAGGTATAACCGTGCTTCATCATCTCCACATCACTCACGGTCGCTAACCCTCCCACATCTCTCCGGATTGAATTCCATACATTCCTTCGTCCTGCGTATCCATGAGGTGGAGGTTGGATATGCTCCTTTGCTGGGTCACATGCCCGTATGGAATAAATAAGCTCCAACTCTGCACTATTGGTGTTTGTCATTTGAGATAATTACGGTATTCTGAAATGATTTCATGAACTTAATAAAGCCTTAAGCTGCCTGTAATGAATCGATTTGAGGCAAACCTCTCAATAACTTTGAACCATCAAATTCACACTGTTTTTGACCAATGACAAATAAGACACGTAGTAATTTACAACACAAGGCAATCAGTGACTGCTGTTTCTTCAAAGGTCGATCAGGACGCTTTGTGTAGTATTGATGCAGGGCTTTAAACGTTGGATTATGGGCAACGAGTGGACGAATGGCCAAGTATAAAGCTCTTCGCAATCGACTTCGTCCTCGTTTTGTGATCTTGGTTTGCCCCTTAAACTTCCCGGAACTATGTTCACGTAATGACAGCCCTGCCAGATTTACTAATTGCTGGGGATGACTATACTTTGTTATATCCCCGACCTCAGCGAAGAATAGCGCGACTGTTGTAGGACCTAAGCCTTGAATATTGATCATTTCCTTCGCTCCAGGTATCGTTACTACAAGTGCTTCCAGATCCTTATCTAACTGTCCTAATTGCTCTTTGTATAGCTCATATTGATCGAGTAAATAATCCAATTCACGTTTAGCAAACTTGATACCAATTTGGATACCAATGCTCTTTTTCGCTGCTTCTATTAACTTTGTAGCTCGTTTGATTCCTACACCACGGTTTACTTCTTGTTTCCATTTCGCAAGAACTTCTTCTGATGTCATTTCTTTAATCTGAGAGGGGAATGGAAAGTTTCTTAATGTACAAAGAGCTGCCTTTCCTTCCCAGTCTTTAAATACATCGAAAAACTCCGGAAAGTAACGCTGGATGTGATTTTGAATACGACCTTCTGTGATCATAAGCTGCTGGATGAGCTGATCTCTTAATTTGACGCCTTCTCTTAGCTCTGCATAGATGCCATCTAAGAGATTTGGTACGGAGTATCGCCCATCTTTAATCAGCTGTGCAATCACACGTGCATCTTTCGTATCGTTTTTAGTTGGAGAGTTATCATCCAGCTCTTTAGTTTTTTTGACATGCATAGGATTGACCAAGACAAAGTCATAACCTTTAGCAGTCAAGAAATAGGCCAGACTCAGCCAGAAATGACCGGTCGGCTCAACACCAAAAATGACATGTGTTTTTTGGTGTTCCTTTTGATGCCTCGAAACCCAATCAAGCAGTTTTTGATAGCCATGTATGCGATTTTCAAAGATCAGTCTTTTTCCAAATTCGATTCCTCGATCATCCTGAGCTCGAGCGACGTGTTTGTCTTTGGCGATATCAATGCCTACAATTAATGTTGATGGTGTAATTTGCGAGATTTTACGATTTTGCGTATAATTCATCTTGAGTCCTCCTTGGTAATTATTAATTCGGGGTCAATGCATTGACACCCTGTACTATACCAAGAGGGCTCTTTTTGTTTCAAACCTCAAATTTCTTCATTACAGGAATAGCTCCTTTATACTCCGTTAAAAAAGCAAGGGTGTTTTCTTTAAACAGTCCTTCGCTTTTATTAATTTCGTACACAATTTCCCCATCCAATTGCTTCATATTGGTTACGACGCCGACCGTTCCATATATGGTAATCACTACCGTATCACCGATTTGAAATTTAGGTCGTTTTCTTTTTTTCACGGCCTCCCATCTCCTTATAGATACCTTTTTTACACTATATGCTGAAAGAACTTGGCATGCTCACTTCTTTCCTCTCACTTTTCATCCGTTCTTTTCGTCCATTCACGCTTAACCTTTCCCTAAGTTTTTCCCACGCTAAAAATCGTTCATAGAGCATATCATCTTCCCATTTTCAAAGGTCATTCTTATGGAATTTTTCTCCAAATGAAAATTTCTTTTCATATTTTACGACGGGCCATCACACATTTTTGTTTTCATATTGACCACTTATCCTATTGAGGAGTAAAATGAATCAAAAAATCGAACTTGTCTTCGTTCAAACAAATAACAGTACTAATAGAGTCTTACTTTTCCAGAAAAGGTTGGCTATTTACAGGACGAAGTAATTATTAGGAAGTCGAGTTTCGATAAGAAGTTTTTGATCCATGCGTAAAATCAATCCCGTGCTTATACGGTTTCAAAAAAGGGGGGATTTGATGGGAAAATCATTCTATCACTACATGATGAAATATAGGGAAGAACCGCCGAGGGACGATATTTCCCGTTTTGCCAATCATCTTTTCTTAGACCATAGCTTTCCGAAAAAATCGGAAGATTATCATGAGATTTCCAATTACTTAGAGATGAATGGCGATTATTTGAAAAGCATGTCCATATTTGATGATGCCTGGGAGCTTTATAAACAGGATGAAAGAATAATTAGTTAATTGTCTAAGGAAACCGAGTACCTATCCAAAAGCCGTTTTTTTCAACGGCTTTTGGATAATGGATGGTTCTGAATGACAGCAGAAAAGATATATTGTACATGATGCAAAGTTATACATTTTGAGGAACTTTCTCATTTTGCTTGGTTGAACCAAGTTTCTCCACAATATCTCTCGCGATCCATACTCCACAAGCACTGGCTTGAGCTAAACCACGCGTAATACCTGCCCCGTCGCCAGCCGCATATAATCCAGAAATTTCCGTCTCAAAACGATCATTCAGTTTAGGACGAGCCGAATAAAATTTCGCTTCTACTCCATAAAAAAGAGTATGTTCTGACGCGATGCCCGGTGTAACATGGTCGAGCGCCTCGATCATTTCGATCAAGCTTTTCATCGTGTTGTATGGAAGCACTAAACCTAAATCACCCGGGACAGCTTCTTTTAAAGTCGGAGTAATAAAACCTTCTTTGATTCTTTTCAGTGTGGAACGTCGACCTTTTCGTAAATCGCCGTATTTTTGTACAATAATTCCGCCGTTTGACAACTTGTTGGCGAGGCTGGATACTTCGTGGGCGTATTCATTCGACTGATCGAACGGATCTGAGAATGTATGAGACACCAGCAAAGCAAAATTGGTGTTGTTGCTTCCCAGTTTAGGATCTTTGTAGGCATGACCATTAGCCAACATCGTTCCCGTATGATTTTCCACTACTACATGTCCGGACGGATTACTGCAAAACGTTCGAACCTTTGTGCCAACAGAAGTATTAAATACAAATTTTCCTTCATACAGATGGGTATTGATTTCTTCCATGACAATGTTCGAAGTTTCCACTCGTACGCCAATATCCACTTGGTTATTGATCATTTTCAGACGACGCTTTTTCAATAATTTCGCAAGCCAAGTCGATCCATCTCTTCCTGGCGCCACCACCACTTTTTCAGCCGCAATCGTCGTTCCATCTTTTAAAACGATCCCTTTTACTACATGACGATCTCCTTGTTTTTCCGTAGCCAGATCTTCTACTTCTTTTTTGAAAACCATCTCAATTTTGTCTCGCAAGTATTCATATATGCTTTTTAAAATGGCTAAGTTTTCTTCGGTGCCTAAATGGCGAACCTGAGCGCGCAGCAGCTTTAATCCTGCGGCATATGCTCGCCGTTCGATCGCTTTTACTTCCTCCGTTAAAGGATCGGTAATGGATTTCGTCGCACCATGTTTCAAATTAATGCTGTCTACATAATGAATGAGATCCAGTACGGTGGAATCAGGTAAATAATCTGTCATCCAACCGCCAAATTCACTTGTTATATTAAATTTCCCATCCGAGTACGCCCCCGCGCCTCCAAACCCATTTGTAATAGAGCATGCAGGATAGCAGCCGGCAAATGATTTTTTGCCCACTGCCGGAGGACATTTTTCAATTTTTTTCTCCAAAATCGGGCAGTGCCTGCGGAAAATATCATGACCTTTATCGATTAACAAAATTTTCGCTTGAGGTAATTTTAACGACAGTTCATAGCAGGCAAATATTCCTGCCGGTCCTGCTCCAACGACAATGACATCGTATTTATGGTTCACATTGATCTCCCTCTTTCTCCGATCTTTCTACCACCACCTTACCAAATACCACCATTCCCGTCAATAAAAATACGAATAATAATTTCTTATAAAGAAATTATTATTCGTAAATAAAACGTTTCCTTGTAATTAATCTATAAATAATAATTAATAATGCTTTTATAAACGAATATTGTCTTTTTAAAGGCGAATCGGTTTTTAATAACAATTGAAAAACACTAATTGTACAATTATAAAATACACAGTATTATTATACCGAAATAAAGAGATTGAAATTTAAAAATTTTTGTAATTTTATTTTAGATGACTTGGATTCATTCCAACCCGTTCTGAAGAAAATTAAAAAAGACCCAGAATGTTTTTTTGTGTTAGAGAGATAATTGAATTAAGAGGTGTAGTAAACTTGAATGGCGTTTTAAACAAGTGGGATGTGAAAAGATTCACCCTTTTGATTGAGTTGAACAATCAAAAAGTACAGACTTACACAATAAGCAAGGACTTCAAAAGGGGTGAATAAGTTTTATGGAAAAGTGGATTTAATCTTCAACTTGTTCAACTTTAATATAAGATAAAAGGAGAACACTTATATACGACTAATATGTGTTCTCCTATTTTTCAAACTTTTTATTTATCATTTCCTGCTTCATCATCATGGCCTGCCGTTTAAACAGCATTCGCGAAAGCAAACTCCCGGAATATTGAAAGGCTTCGTAAAGGTTGAGTGTTGAAACATTTTGTCAACCTATTCAGCCATCGCCGCCACCTTTTAAGGATTTAGCGATTTATTTCGATGTACCGTAGCAAGTTGCCCCAATGATAATCAGCAATATAAAAAGGACAACGATGAGCGCAAACCAATGGTTGTATCCGCAACTAGAACCATAAGCATAAGGGAATCCGTAGCCAAAGCCGCTGCCGTATCCATAACCAGATCCAACTCCATATCCTGCTGGTTCATATCCTGAAAAGCAATCATATCCATGGTGATCGTGCATACCTTTCACTCCTCGTTGATTGGGCTTTTTCTGTTACATTAGTTCAAAGTATGCATTTGCCCCCTGGCAGGATTGGGTGTTAGCCTAAATTCATTCTTATCCGTTTCTGTTATTTCACTGTAACGGTAAGCAATACCTCTTCTCCGGCTGTTACAATATCATTTTCTTTTTTTGCAATGTTTTCAATCATATCGCCATTCGTCACGATGATGGGTGTGATGGTGGAATTCGCCTTTTCCCGTATTAAATTTAGATCAAATGTGATGAGAAGATCCCCTTTTTTTACTTTGTCGCCTTGGGAAACATGACTTTCAAACCCTTCCCCTTTCATCGAGACCGTTTCCAGCCCGACATGGATCAAGATTTCGGCCCCATTGGCAGCTTTTATTCCCACAGCATGTTTGGTTGGAAATATTTGCATGATATCGCCGTCAAAAGGGGCCACTACTCTTCCGTCGCTAGGTTCAATAGCCATTCCGTCTCCCATCATTTTTTCAGAAAAGACAGGATCAGGCACTTCTTCAAGTGAAAGGATTTTGCCACTTACAGGTGTGTAAACATCTATTTCTTTTGACGGCTTCTCCTTTTTCCGAAATAGCCATTTAAACAAGACTGTTCATCCTTTCTCTTCTTTATCCTCAAATAAATATAAATAATCAGCGTATCCTTCTTCGGCCATTTTCTCTTTCGGAATAAATCGAAGAGCGGCGGAATTAATGCAGTAGCGAAGGCCTGTCGGTGCCGGACCATCATTGAAAACATGTCCTAAATGCGAATCAGCTGTTTTGCTCCGCACTTCCGTTCTGATCATAAAATGGCTAAAATCTGCTTTTTCGACCATCTCTTTTTCGTCAATCGGCTTTGTAAAACTAGGCCAACCGCAGCCAGCGTCATATTTATCCTTCGAGCTGAATAACGGCTTTCCGGAGACGATATCGACATAAATGCCATCTTCAAAGTGATCCCAATATTCATTTTGAAAAGGCGGTTCTGTTCCTTGATTTTGCGTTACTTCGTATTGAATCGGAGTAAGTTGTTTTTTTAATTCTTCTTTATTCTTCATTTTCATGATCCCCCCAATGGTTTTTGATAAACTGTTCCCGCCCGGATCCGATCACATAAGCGTTGTATCTGAGAGGAAATTTTTTATAAAAATCCTGATGGTAGTCTTCTGCAGGATAAAACGGTTTTGCCGGCAAAATTTCTGTTACAATCGGTTGAGAAAATTTACCGCTTTCTTCAAGCTTTCTTTTTGACTGCTCTGCTAGTTTACGCTGTTCTTCATTATGGTAAAAGATGGCTGTTTTATACGAAGATCCCCGATCATAAAATTGACCGCCGTCATCGGTTGGATCAATTTGCATCCAGAAAATATCGAGCAATTTTTCATAAGGAAAAAGTTCAGGATCATAAGTGATTTCTACCGCTTCACGATGCCCTGTCGTTCCACTGCAAACCTCTTCATACGTAGGATTTGGCTTATGGCCGCCTGTATATCCAGAAACGATTTTTTCAATTCCCGGCAGTTGGTCAAACGGTTTGACCATACACCAAAAACAGCCACCTGCAAATGTCGCTTTTTCTAAACGTTTTTCGTTGGTCATCGGTCCTTCACCTCGTTTTCTTTCAAAACAAAATACCTTCTGCTACTTATTTTAGCGTTTTTTCTTAAAAAGAAAAGCAAAGCAACCGGACATGGAAAGATTCCCATTTCTTTAAATAGAAACAAAATTTTTCCGATCATCCAACGTTTTCGTTAACCTGTGAGCACTAACCGATATCCAATTATAAGGCTTCTCATTACATATTCAGAGAAAGCGTAAATTCATTTTCATTTAAAGGTTTAAATGACGGGCATATCACACTTCTCGCCGGCGTACAATGACTTTGAAAGTGGAGGTGAAAAAAATGAAAAATCGCAACTATTTTTTTCGTTCTGATCAAAACTTAGAACGAAAAGCGCTTTTCCCTTATTATCCAAAATATCATATAGCTTCGAAACTGCTAGCCTCTTCTCCTCCTCTAGCGCATATCCGCTTTTTTCATGCTTCTCCCGATTCACAGAAATTGGACATTTATGTAAATGAACGTATGCTTATGCGCCGGCTGACCTTTCAACAAATCAGCGAAACGATACTTTTTTCTCCCGGCCTTTATTTCGTCGACATATATCCCTCCGATAAAACGTGGGATCCATTAATTAGCGAAAAAATTCTATTATATCCTGGAGATCATGTGTTATTGGCCGTATGCGGGATGCAGAAAAAAGTAAAATTGATTCGATATCCGAGTGATTTCTTTGTTCCCCGCCACGAAGCAAAGCTGCGTTTTATTCATTTATCACCTGATTCTCCGCCGATCGATGTTGTGACCGAAAACGGCGATCTCTTTTTTCAAGACGTTTCATTCAAAGAAACAACCGAATATATCGGAATGACGCCCATGACTGCCGAGTTTACTTTCAAACTGGCAAACGGGTCTTATTCTTCTATACTGGAAATACTCCTGGATCCGGGGCGGATTTACACGCTGATATGCACGGGCTCCTCAAACAGCGAGATACCTGTTGATTTTCTGTTAATCATCGACCATTAGCGGCCGGCTGTCCCGCCGCTTTCCTATTGCTTTTTTCCAAAAAACATAATAGCATTATGTTTGTCTTTGGCGACGGGAAAACCCGGCAAGCCGGGGCTTATTAGGCAAAAGAAAGGAGCCCTCTCATGGATTATCTGCCCTCCGACTTTCTTCAAAAAATGAAAACATTGCTGAAAGAAGAAAGCGAAGCATTTTTCGCTACCTATAAACAAGAAAAAACATCCGGCCTGCGTATTAATCCGTTAAAAGTTTCTTTCGAACAATGGGAGGAAATTTCTCCGTTTGCGATGAATAAAATTCCCTTTGTGGAAAATGGCTATTATTACCGCCGGGAAGATGCTCCAGGAAAGCATCCATATCATGCAGCCGGCCTATATTATATACAAGAACCAAGTGCCATGTTTGTGGCAGAGCAGCTCGAACTATCACAAGGAGATATGGTTCTCGATCTATGTGCAGCACCAGGGGGAAAAACCACTGCCATTGCCGCACGGCTCGGAAACGAAGGGGTTTTGCTATCAAACGAAATTTCGGCCAAAAGGGTCAAAGCATTATCAGAAAACGTCGAGCGTTTCGGACTGACAAACACGGCCGTGATAAATGAGACCCCGGAAAACCTTTCCGCTCAGTTTGAAGAATGTTTCGATAAAATCATCGTGGACGCTCCGTGTTCTGGAGAAGGGATGTTTCGAAAGGACCCGGAAAGCTGCCAATATTGGAGCGGCGATTATGTGGAATCGTGTCATCATTTGCAGTTGGAAATTTTGTCTCACGCTTATGCCATGTTGAAAAAAGGAGGCATTCTTCTCTACTCGACGTGCACTTTTTCTCCGGAAGAAAACGAGCAAACCATTGAACAATTTGTCAAAACGTTTCCTGACATGGAAATATTGCCGATTCCACACAGTCATGGTGTTTCCCCCGGTCGTCCGGAATGGACTAAGACGCATTTTTCCGACATTGCAAAGACGGCTCGCCTTTGGCCGCACCATCTCCAAGGAGAAGGACACTTCGTTGCAAAATTACGGAAAACAGGAGGAAATGAGCATTCCGCCCCCATCATGAAAGGGGCAAAGCTGCCTAGGGCACAAGCCAAACTGTTTCAACAATTTATCGAACAAACCTTTGTTCACTTTCCTTTCGAATGGGACCGGCTTTTTTTGAAAAATGACCGCTTATATTTTGTGCCGGAACGAATGCCGGATTTGTCATCGTTAAAGGCTGTCCGAATAGGACTTCCTATTGGAGAATTTAAGAAAAACCGATTTGAGCCGCATCACTCTCTGGCGCTTGCCGTCCAAACAAAGGATGTACGGCACCATTTCGAACTCGAACAAAACGGAACGCTTTGGGAACGCTATTTGCATGGAGAAACGATTCAAACCGGAAAAGACCGGGGCTGGATACTGTTAACCATTCATGGCTTCCCGCTAGGCTGGGGCAAGGAAGCAAAAGGAATCATCAAAAATTTTTATCCAAAAGGTTTAAGACTGTCTTGAATAGACGTTGCTTAGTTTTTTATATTCATGTTTTTAAAAGGCAGCCATCCTTATGAAAAGGAATGCTGCCTTTCGTTGTCTTTACGGTTTCAGAACTACTTTGATGCAATGATCTTGATGATCATTAAATATTTTGTAAGCATTGGGTGCTTCGTCAAGGGATACTTTATGAGTAATAATCTCTTTCGGATCAAATTCTTTCTTCACTATTTTTTCAAATAGTTTCGGCATAATCGGAATGACCGGTGCTTGTCCCATTTTAATGGTAATATTTCTTATCCATAAAGCGCCTAATTCAAAATTATTGTAGTTGCCTCCATATACTCCCGTAATTTGAATCGTACCGTTTTTCCTGACAGCTTTTGCAGCAATCTTCAAAGGACTAAGGGTTCCGCCTTGCAGTTTCAATTTTTGCCCTACGAATTCTATCGGTGTTTTTTTTCCGTCCATACCGACGGCGTCAATCACCTTGTCTGCGCCTCCTCGGGTGATTTCCTTTAGGTATTCCCCCATATCGTCGTATTCAGCAAAATCAAACACCTCAACATGATTGATCTTTTTTGCGTGTTCTAAGCGATAATCCAAATAATCAACTGCTATCACACGTTTAGCGCCTTTCATCCAAGCGAACTTTTGCGCCATCAATCCGATAGGTCCACAGCCAAGAACGATAACGGTATCACCCGGTTTCACATCGGCATTTTCCACACTCCAGTAAGCAGTAGGCAAGACATCGGATAAAAAGAGAAGAGATTCATCTTCTAATTCACACGATTCCGGGATCACAAAAGGAGTAAAATTTCCAAAAGGGACTTTTAAATATTCAGCTTGACCTCCTGGATGGTTTCCGTACTTTTCTCCAAAGCCGAAGTACCCCCCTGAATCATAATATTCATTGGAATTATCGCATTGGCTCGTCATGCCGTGTTCACAATAAAAGCAATGGCCGCAAGCAACATTAAAAGGAACGACGACCCGATCTCCCTTTTTTATTTTCGTCACTTCAGGACCAACTTCTTCCACAATGCCCATTGGTTCATAACCAATCACGTAACCTTTCGGCAACGGAGAGTTTCCTTGAAAGAGATGAAGGTCTGACCCGCAAATGGCGGTAGTTGTAATTCGAACAATCACATCGTCTTTTTTTTGAATTTTTGGATCCTCTACTTGTTTTACCTCTACATGATTAGGCCCTTGATAGGTTACAGCTTTCAATTTAACCCAACACTCCTATCCAAAAATTAGTTCCAACCACTGTGATTGATTTATGGATCGTCAATGTGGAAGGAATAATCAATAGAAGTGTTTCCCGCAATACTTTTCTTCATTCAGACAAACTAAGAACGGACTGTCAAAAAAGGAACGGAAAAACGGTACTAGTAGTAGTATAAGATTGCGGCAAACAGTTGGCGCAAATTTAAAAAACCACTCCATTTAAAGGAGCGGTTTTGTATGGTTTCATGTCAGTTTTCCTCTTGTATCAAAAAGGAAAGCAATCATTTTCCTTTTTTGATGACTGTCGTCTTTTTTTCTTTCATTGCACGGGAACGAGCAATGTGAACGAGATTCGATCTTTAGGAAGATTAAATTCATTTACCCGTATGCTGACATTGTTCTTCAGATTCATTCTTTTTGTGGAGACATAAATCATTTTTTGGTTAGGGAATATCCGTACCCAATCCGGAAAATGATATGATTCTTGGGCAATTTTCAGTACATAGGAAGGCGGCAAATGTAACTCGCCAAGCGACATTCCCTTTTGTTTTAATACGATATCTCCATTTTTCAACGCTTTCGGTTCAAATGTCATATTAAAATGAACCGATGTAGAAAAAAGGTCTAATTTTCCGGTTAATTCGACATCGTCCTTTAAATTCACATAATAATCAATGGGAGTGTCTCCTTTTTCTTTCGCAATATACGAGTTAATCACTTTATTCAGATCCTCTTTATTCGTTTCCACGTGAAATGGAATCGTTTTGCCCACGTTTTTTTCCTTAGGAATTTCTCCTTGATCCACCGGCCAGAAAATAAGGCCGATGAAGACGATGATGATGAAAAGAACCAAGCCTAATAAAAGAAAAAAAGCTCTTTTCCACTTATTTGCACTCATTTACTGTTTCTCCTCTTTCTCTAACACTATTTTCCCATTTGTTAATTCTTCTAGCTTTCTCCCTTTGATAGTTTGATAGATCCGATTAGCCATCAATTGGTACCCTTGATCATTCGGATGAAAATGATCATTGAATAATAAATTTTCTTTTTGACGGTAAAAAATATCATCAATGTTAACGAAAACGGCGTGAGGAAATTTTTTTACCACTTGTTTGCTGGCTGCATTCCAATGATAAATCACTTGATTAATTTCCCTTATATCGGAAAACCATTCTAAAAATGGATTGTAAATACCGATAAGGACGATCCCTACATGAGGATTGTATTGACGTATTGTCTTGAAAATGGCAAACAGCCGCTGTTGATAAGGCTTTTCTTCTTGTAGAAACACGTTTGCGTTTAAATCCATGAAATGATCTCGAAGGATTTTCATTACATCATTTCCACCGATTGTAATGAATACCATATCCGCTTTTTCTATGGCTGATTTCATTTGCCTTGACTTCAAGCGTTCGAGCAGCTGATCTGATCTCGTCCCTTTAATTCCATAATTTTGAAATTCAGCGCTTTTTACCATTTTCAATTTTTCCAAGTCTTTTTTCAAATAGGGAATATAACCACCTTTATTCGTACTGTCACCTACCCCTTGGGTTAAGGAATCCCCAATGGCAACCACCTTCAAATCTTTAGGTACCACTTTTTCGGTTTGTGGCTGAACCGTTTTTTCGGATCCTCCTATATAGGAACAACCGGCTACCGGAAAAAGCAAAAGAAAAGCGAAGAAAATATAGGCTGCCGATTTCACTGAATGGTCTCACCTCGCTGCAGATAAAATCTTAGCTGTGGGTTCCACTATGAAAATAACATATTATGATGTTCATAACGGAAAAGTTTCACTTTATTATAACACGATAAAAAGTTTCCTAAATAAGATTTCCGTACCATTTCGGGTATTAACTCCAAATCGATGCAGCCAAACCACCTTTTCAACCAAAACACTTCCTTCATTTCAAACCGAAGAATGAACGATTCAAAACATTTCCTCATTTTCCAAAACTCATCCGGAAGCGTCGGAAAAGGCTCTGCGTCATTACGGTTGCAACGACTGTGCCGTACACAATCACCATGTTGATTGATGATTCTGTTAAAAGCAGCCCCTTTCGTTTCATAGAAAGGACATTACCAAATGGCCAAAATAATGTTTTATACTTCATAGGATGAATAAGGAAAGGAAATGGTGAAATAATTCATACCATATATCTATCCATACAGACAAAATACAAAAAAGAGTGCATGGCTTCCTGCACTCTTTGTAGATTCATTCATTTGCACAGAACGTGGAATCATATCCGCAAAGGTCTTTTGATTTTGTATAATTGAAAAATAGGATTATGCATTGTTTTTCAGGATACTGGATCCGTATAGTTGTTCATAATCCGGCCATCTTAAAACTTTTTTCAAGTAATCGCGAAACGAATAGAACGGCCGTGGATTCTGAGCATAGTAGATTCTGGTCATCATGGTCTCTAAACGAATTCTTACGCCAACATAGAAAGGGTTATCCTCCTCCAATACAGGAATTTCACTGATTTTTACCCTTTGGCCTTTCTTTGTCTGAAACTCAATCGCTTTGAGTATCAAAATATCATCCTCTTTTAACCCGTTTATTTTTATTATACTCCATTTTGAGCTTAAAAGAATGCATAATGACCTAAAAAATTTCTTTTTAAAAAAATTTGGAAAAAAGACCTCCATGTTCTTTATCGAAGGAAAAGCAGCAGCCATCTGTTTACGCCAAAATCGTGCGGTCGTTGAGCAATTTTTCACCTTTTATCTTCTGGAATTCTTCCAACAGTTTTTCGACCGTTAATGTCCTTTTTTCTTTTTCATCGGCTTCAAAAATAATTTGTCCCTTGTCCATCATAATTAAGCGATTGCCGAGATCGATAGCTTGCTGCATATTATGCGTCACCATGAGAGTCGTCAAATGGAACGTCTCGACGATCCTTTTCGTTAGGTGGGTGATCAGTTCCGCTCTAGATGGATCAAGGGCTGCAGTATGTTCATCGAGCAATAAAATTTCGGGCTCCGTAAATGTAGCCATTAACAAAGACAAGGCTTGCCGTTCCCCACCTGATAAAAGCCCCACCTTTGCTTGCAGCCGATTTTCCAATCCCAATTCCAGCATTTGCAATTTTTCTTTAAACAGTTCTTTTCTTTTTTTAGTCACTCCGATCGATAATGTACGTCTTTTCGTACGATTGTAAGCAATAGCGAGGTTTTCTTCAATGGTCATGGACGGAGAAGTGCCCGCCATAGGATCTTGAAACACTCTTCCGATTTTCCTTGCCCGCTTATGTTCAGGAACGTTGGTGACATCAACTCCGTTTATACGTACAATCCCCAAATCAGGAGCTAACGTTCCGGATATGATATTCATTAGAGTAGATTTTCCCGCTCCATTGCTGCCGATCACGGTGACAAAATCCCCTTTTTTCAATTGTAGATCAAGGTGATGTATCGCTACTTTTTCATCAGGAGTTCCTTCATAGAAAACTTTATAGATTTGATTTAATTCCAGCATCTGTTTCACCTCGATCCGTTGCTGCACGTATCCTCATCAAAACCCGCTGCTTCTTCATTTGATGTCTTCGATACTTTTCAATCAATTGTGGAACGATTAACGCTAGAACTACGATTGCAGCTGTAATCAGCTTCATATCCCCCGTATCGAAAAATTGAATGCGAAGTGCCAGCCCAATAATGATTCGGTAAATAATCGCACCAACGATAACCGCCGCAGTGGCTCGAATAATAGTTTTGTCGCCGATGATCGCTTCGCCAATAATGACTGACGCCAAGCCTATGACGATCATCCCGATTCCCATGCCAATATCGTTAAAACCGTTGTATTGAGCGATCAATGCTCCCGAAAAAGCAACAAATGCGTTGGAAAGACCAAGTCCTAACACTTTCAACCAATCAGTGTTCGCCGAGAACGTTTTGATCATATTTTCGTTGTCTCCTACAGCACGAATGCTTAAACCAATTTCGGTTCGCATAAACCAATCGATCAATTTTTTCATACAGTAAGCCAGCACTAGCATAATGATGAATATACCCCACGTTTTCGGAACATATGCGCCAAGACCCGCCAACTCCAGCCAATGGTTGATCGCTTGGTCGATTCCTAGA
This sequence comes from Bacillus sp. FSL W8-0102, assembly GCF_038007225.1. NCBI lineage: Bacteria > Bacillati > Bacillota > Bacilli > Caryophanales > Bacillaceae > Bacillus > Bacillus sp. FSL W8-0102. Next base: position 1,531,203 of record NZ_JBBOWT010000001.1, on the reverse strand, counting down.
TGATTCCACCACTTGGAAATGATCGTGATGACCGTATCTTCAGCCAGTAAAGGAACATTTGGCTTTCCCATGATGCGAAGGTTAACGGAATAAAGAGCCGTCATCATTAAAATCCCGGAAAGCAGCGGATTGATCTTTCCTTTTGTGTGCAAGAGGCCTGTTATACATCCGGCTAAAAAGCCGGCAAGAAAGGCACAACCTGTTGCTATAAAAGGGTTTATTCCGGAAACGATCATAACGGAAGCCACTGCACCTCCAGTCACGAAGCTTCCGTCAACCGTTAAATCGGGAAAGTCTAATATGCGAAAAGAAATGTACACTCCCAATGCCATAATGGCGTAAATGACGCCTGCCTCTACAGACCCAAACAAAGAAGTAAACATGCTCATCCCTCCAAGAAGCAGTCAAACAAACTGCTCTGTTCACCCTTACCGCTCATCAAACATTATTGAATCAATTCCGCTTCTTTTTTCCACTCGTCTTTGATGGGAATATTCATGGCTTTCGCCGCCTTTTCATTGATGACTAATTTCAGCTTTGACGGTGGTTCAACGGATATATCACCCGGTTTCTTTTCCCCTTTTAAAATTTGTGCGGCCTTTTTTCCTGCCTCATAGCCTATATCATAATATTCAAAACCATAAGCAGCGAAACCTCCTCGTTTAACAGAATCCAGTTCACCTACAAATAGCGGAATATCGTGGTCATCCGCTACTTTGATGACGGATTCTAATGCTGAAACAACGGTATTATCCGTGAATATATAGAGCAAATCCGCTTTGCCGACCAGCGATTCCGCCGCTTGCTTCACTTCAGAAGAAGTCGAAACCGTAACGGGAACTATTTCTAATTTGTATTTTTTGGCTGCTTTTTTTACTTGATTGATTTGCGCCACTGAATTCGGCTCTCCGGCATTGTAAATGACTCCCACTTTTTTTCCTTTAAACTGTTCCGCCATAAATTGAACCGTTTTCGGTATCGCTTCAGGATGCATATCCGTTGTACCTGTTATATTGCCTCCCGGTTTTTCCATCGATTTGACTAATCCGCTGCCGACGGGATCAGATACCGACGTGAAAACGATTGGAATCTCTTTTGTCGCATTTAGGGCGCCTAATGCGCTAGGAGTTGAGTTGGCAAAAATTAAATCAACGCCCTCGCTCGCAAAATTGTTGGCAATCGTCTGGTTGTTATTTTGGTCTCCCTGCGCAATCTGAACATCATATTTTGCCGAAATCCCCTCATCTTTCAGTGCTTTCTTGAATCCTTTAAACGCATTGTTTAAAGAAGGATGCTCCACAATTTGCGTAACACCGATCGAATACGTTTTCTCTTGTTTTGACCCGCTTTTTCCGCTACTTGTTTCTTTGCTGCCGCATCCACTTAAAAGCAGGGTACTGACTAGACCTGCAGCTAGAATCCCTTTCCACTTCCTTTTCACAAAAATTCCCCCATTCTTTTTTGCTCAAACGCTGTTATGTATTAAAATTATGAAGTACAATATTCACAAAATCAAGCATTTTAAAAATTTTATAAAAATAATGATTTTTTTATCGATTTTTTAGAAATTAAAAAAGCAGCGGAAGAAACCGCTGCAATTCGTTTAAGATCGGCTAAAAAGAAGGAATTCATAATCATATGGATTTTGTTCGTCTTTTATTCCTTTTTTCTTTTCCTCAGTCTGCCACTCGTTCCAGTTCACTTCCGGAAAATACGTATCGCCAGCAAAATGGTGATGGATTTTTGTTATATACATTCGTTTTGCATGAGGAAGGAAGATACGAAAAATTTCGGCTCCTCCAATAATAAAAATTTCTCCGTACTGATCGTTCATCGCTAGCACTTCTTCCGGAGAATGTACAATCGTGCAGTCGTCCGCCCGAAAACTGCGGTTTTTGGTCAGCACCACATTTTTTCGCCCGGGCAGCGGCTTACCAATCGATTCAAACGTCTTTCGCCCCATCACAATCACATGTCCCATCGTCGTCCGCTTAAAAAACTTCAAATCCTCAGGCAATCGCCAAGGCAATCGGTTGTCATTGCCAATGACGCCGTTTTCATCCATCGCTACAATTAACGAAATCATACGCTCACAACACCCGGAATATGTGGATGTGGATCATATCCTTCCAATCGAAAATCTTCATATTGGAAATCAAAAATATTTTTCACTTCCGGATTTAGGATCATTTTCGGCAACGGACGCGGCTCGCGTGTTAATTGCAGCTTAACTTGTTCAAGATGGTTTAAATAAATATGAACGTCTCCAAAAGTATGAATGAACTCGCCCGGTTTTAAGCCGCAAACATGAGCGATCATCATCGTTAAAAGAGCGTAAGAAGCAATATTAAACGGAACACCAAGAAAAACATCTGCCGACCGTTGGTATAATTGACACGATAATTTACCGTCGGCCACGTAAAACTGAAATAAAGCATGGCATGGAGGCAAGGCCATTTTCTCAATTTCTGCTGCGTTCCAAGCACTTACGATTAATCGTCTCGAATTAGGGTTCGTTTTAATTTGCTCGATTACTTGAGAAATTTGATCCACTGTTTGGCCATCCGCACCCCTCCAAGAACGCCATTGATAACCGTAGATCGGTCCAAGGTCGCCGTTTTCATCGGCCCATTCGTTCCAAATCCTTACGCCATGCTCCTGCAAATAGCGAACATTCGTATCTCCCCGCAAAAACCAAAGCAATTCATAAATAATGGACTTTAAATGAAGCTTTTTCGTTGTCAAGAGAGGAAAACCATCTTCCAGAGAAATTCTCATCTGATAGCCAAATGTACTAATGGTACCTGTGCCTGTCCGGTCATCTTTCTTTATTCCATTGTTTAAAACATGTTCAATTAACTCTAAATATTGTTTCAAGAACTCCACCTCGATTCTTCCTGTTGCAATTTGATTGTACCAAAAGCGAGTCTAATCAGAAAATACTTTTCATATAATATCACAGAGAGTCTGTCTTAGATAGCGAAAGTGTTTTTTCTTTTTTTCTCCGTCCCTAATAAAAAAATCCCCACACAGTGGGGAGACAAATGAATGTGCTATTTAATTTTTTATCCAATTTTTCAAAACCATGTTGATCAAACAGATATATCAGCAACATAAAAATGGCTTTTTTCCATATCTACGAAATATTGATAGGTTTCTGGTGCATGTTGGCGCAAGTAAGCCTTTGTTTGGCTGTTTAAATAATACATAGCAAACGTTTCTGCAAAATATTCTTCCTGATAATCGATAAAATAAGATTGATGCGGAAAAAGAACAGGGGCTTCTTTTTTCCAGATAGCATGGAAACGCAGGTCGCCGAAAGGATCGTTGTAAATATAGCGATCAACCGAATGCCCGAGTTCATGAAGTTCCAAACTAACAGAACCGTGCCCTTTTCCTTTTTCGCTGCATCCAATTTTGGCGAGCACCCACTTCGATCCCCCGATTCCGGGGACATTATCCCATTTCACGTTGTGATTTGCATATCCGCGGGGACTCTCTCCTTTTAAATAGGAAGCAGTAGGAATATCAGTTAATTTCCCATTAAAAAGATAAATCTTGATTCCTGCTTGATCTATTTTTTTTAATAGAGTCGAAGGAAGATGATCCAAGTGTCGGATCATTTTCTCCGCATCTATGGGCTGTCCGATTTTTTCAGGAAGTACGACAATATCTCCCAATGTCTGTTTCGAACGAAGGCTAATATTGTTTACTAGATGAGAATTTTTTAGAAACATGCCTGTAATAGAAGCATTTGTATGCGGGTGAAGCGGCCACACAGACAGTAGCAAAAAGAGTAGAGAAATGATCAAGATACGTTTCATGGCCATCGCCCTCCCTTATTAAACTACATTCATTGTATCATAGAATAAGAGAGCGAAGAGCAATCCAACTTCTTGAACCTTTTCCATATTATGATGATTTTTCCTATTCTTTTCTAGTTCACCGCGCGTCCATCACCTAATCTTCATCTTTGACATCCAAGTCTTCCGGAATCGGTTCATTGTACCATTCTTCCAACTGTTTTTTTAATTTTTCCATTTGTTCTAAATGAGTATTGAATTGATCTTTATAACTATAGATGAGCAAATTCGCTAACATAAATTTACAACCAAACAAAAAAAGAGACATGAACCCGATTCCTTGATTAGAATAGATGTGTCACCAAAACTATTCACAAGGAGGTTCATGTCTCATGAATAGATTAGCACATCATCAAGGAATCCACAAGTTTTTCACGATGTTGGGGTTGGCACTTTATTTTTCAAAACCTGTCATGAAGCATCTCGTTCATATCGTGGATGCGCTGACCACCAAAGGATTTGCGGGAACATTGACCGATCTTCATCATTGGAGCTTTCATCCGAACCACCGCACGACACTCAGCCATTTTTTCACGAAAAGCCCTTGGGATGAAGAGACGCTGCTTCGCAAACTTCAACAGTGGATGCTTCGTCGTGTCGAACGCATCGCCAAACAGGAGAATCAACCCCTTTTTGTTTCGATCGATGATACGATTTGCCAAAAAACCAAGCCTTCGTCACAGGCAACGCACGCCATTCAAGGGTGTGATTGGCACTATTCTCACACAGAGAAAAAGTCGATCTGGGGACATTCTCTCGTTTGGCTCATGGTTCATACGATGACCCAGGCTTTTCCCTTTGCGTTCCGCCTCTACGACAAGGCGGCTGGGAAAAGCAAGGGGGAACTCGCGATCGAGATGCTTTCTTCTTTGGATGTACACCGTCCTGTTTATGTGCTGATGGACTCTTGGTATCCATCGCAAACGCTCGTGGAAGCTTGTCTGAAAAAGGGATTCCACGTAATCGCAATGCTCAAGGCCAATCGGCTTCTTTATCCAAAAGGCATTGCGGTTCAGGTGAGGGAGTTTGCCCGCTACATCGAACCGAAAGACACTCACCTCGTCACGGTGGGAGAAGAGCGTTATCGGGTTTATCGCTACGAAGGCTCTCTCAAAGGTCTCGATGATGCCGTGGTGCTGCTCGCTTGGAAAGCCGATCAGCCGATGACATCGGAACATCTTCACTGCGTCTTGAGCACCGACCGGGATCTAAGCGATGAAGAGATCTTGCGCTACTATGCCCAGCGTTGGTCGATCGAATGTTTTTTCCGTCAAGCGAAAGACCAGCTGAAACTCGATGGATACCGCGTTCGCGGACGTCGGGCGGTGAAACGCTACTGGATCTTGGTGCAGCTTGCTTACGTGTACAGCATGTTCGAGTCGAACAGCGATTTTTCTGATGGGCTCGATCTTCTGCGCAAGAGAAAAGGACATAGCCTCGTGGAGTTCATTTACCGTGCAGCGAAACAAAATATTCCCATTGATACCGTGAAAAAACAGCTCCACGTGGCATAAGGGGTACCCTGTTTGTCTCTTTTACATGGTAATTATTGTAATTAAAATTGCTCAACTACAGTTTATAAATTAAATACTGTTCTCCGTCAAAAACAGCGCGGATTTTATTATGAAGTATCAAGCTTTCAATATACTTTTCCGGCAATGATAAATAATCCGCTGTTTCTTTTATCGTTAAATACATCCTTTCGCCTCTTTCTATCAATCTCTCTAATGCACCCATTCTGTACCACACTGACAAAAGGGTATTTCGTTCCATCAATTCTTTCTTAATATATGGGTTGCAAAGGTCAATATAAAACATAGGAGTATAAATGCGAAGAAATAAACATGCTCAATTTCAATATGGAAAACACTTAAGAGCATTTTTATGGATATAAAAATAATGATGACGTAAGCGGTAGTTTCCAGTTCTGGAATACGATCAATGAGCCGCAAAAACAACCCGGCGACTCCTCTCATCATCAGAACTCCCAACATTCCGCCAATCAACAAGACCCATACTTTTTCACTGATTCCGAAAGCTGCCAAGATGCTGTCAACAGAAAAAGCCGCATCCATCATCTCCACGGCCGCTACCGTACCCCAAAATGGCCCGAACAACTTGATTAATAAGCCATTTTTCTTGATCCCGGTAACCTCTTGATCCACTTTTTCGCCCATACTCTTATCGACAAAGTAATGGATAGACAACCAGGCAAGATAAAGTGCTCCAAGTACTTTAATCCACCATAGCTTAATTAAATAAACACCGATCCCAATGGCAATAAATCTTAAAAGATATGCACCAATCAGTCCGTAAAACAGCGCTTTTCTTCTTTGAGCACCGGGAAGATGGCGAACCATCACCGCTAATACTAAAGCGTTGTCGGAAGAGAGAAGCCCCTCTAAAACAACGAGAGTACCGATCAGTCCCCAGCTTACGGGATCCGTTAACACTTCCATCCACATGTCCCATTCAAAAAATTGTGCATAAGTCTTTGTGATGTCTTGAATTATCTCTGACATGAAGAGCCTCCTGTAATAAACAATGATGGGTTAGGATGTTTTCATCCCTATCATCTATTGCGTTCATTTGATTTTTCCGTAATAAAAAAATTCACTCACCTATATTCTAATCGGAAAAGACAAATATCCTGAAAGGTTAGTAAGTGAAAAAGGATGCCTATTCGACATCCTTTCTCCATTAATCGCAAAACTGATGAAGGGCATTCGTTAAATTGGTAACGATGTCTTCAACCTCATGGTATTCGATATCTTCCCTCGGAATAAAGTGAACAACTTCTTTGCCTTTTAATATGGCCATGGACGGCGATGAAGGCTCATAGCCTGTAAAATATTCCCGCATTTTGGCCGTTGCTTCCCGATCTTGTCCAGCAAAAACCGTCACCAAATGATCCGGCTTTTTCTCTGATTCTGCGATCGCCTTAACGGCTGCAGGACGAGCAAGCCCCGCAGCGCAGCCGCACATAGAATTGACAAATACTAGTATCGTTCCTTCTGCTTGGTCCATGAAATGAACGACTTCTTCCGGTGTGATCAACTCTTGAAAACCGGCGTCCACCAATTCCTGTCTCATCGGCTTCACTAATTGTTTCATATATTCTTCATAAGCATTCGTCATTTCTTTTCCTCCGATTTTTCATTTTTTCGGGCTTCGGTCATTTGTTTCCAAACAGAACCTTTTCCCTCTTGTCCACCTTCTATTCGTTCGATTGCCATTTTAATCTGCATTTGCACTTCAAACTCCGGATCATTTTCCGCCGCTTTTAAGGCCGGAAGGGCCGTTTCATCTCCGACTTCATATAAATACATGGCAGCACGCCATCGGACGATTTTGCTTTTATCCTTCAGAGCTTCACACATTGCAGGGATCGCTTCTTTAAATCCAAGGTCGGATAAACAATCTCCTGCTGTTCGGCGGACGGCCACCACCGGATCTTTTAACGCTTTATACAGCAGCGGCAACACTTTTTTATCTTTGATCATGCCTACATAGACCACTGCAAGTCTGCGAATGGCTATTTTATCATCGTTCATCGCTTTTTCAAGCAAGGGCAAATCGTCCAATGTAGGATCTTCCATTCGTTCCAACAGCTGATACCGCTTCCGCCAATCCGGTTCGTCCAACATCTCGGGTGTCAACTTGACCCGTTCTGGCCTATACTCACTTTGACGTTCTCCTTGTCGGGCGCGATCAACGAGCGCATCCAGCCTTTCCTGGGTGTAAAGTGCGGTGATTTCTTCTATCATACTTTTTCCAATTTCATCCATATCCCCATACCGAACACCGTAATCTTTCCAAGTACGCTGCAGAACAAAATTGTCGCCATCTTGCTGAGCAGCTTCAAAAGCTTTAAGGAATTCCTGAGGCAGTCCAAATCGTTTTTCTTCTTGACCGTCATTTAATTTAATCTGCAATGGAATACCTTTAAACATTTGAACCGATACTTTTACTTCCCCAAAATGTTCATTGGCCGTTTTCTTTTCGGGCTTGGTTTCCACTTCTTCGCCAAATACGCGTCGTACTTTCGGCAAAATTTCTTGCCAATCATATTTTCCATTTCGTTCCACTGCCAAGAAATCTGCCACGTGATAAACGCCTTTTACCCCATCTATCTTTAATATGTCAGCGATGACTGGGGGCGCATCACTACTTTGCTCTTTCTTGTAATTATGGCTTTTCCCCGAGGGAAGTTCCTCATCCAATATAATTTTCATTGTATTAGGGCTAGGCGTAGGTTCTATTGCCACAATTTTCAAGTTTCTTCCTCCCCTCATCGAACCGGAAAATTCGTAACAATGCCATTGTATCATAAACGAGAGACAACCGATGAATGATTTGTCTATTAGGCTAATTCCGAAAGATAGCTCCACCGTTCAATCAAAAATTCAAGCTGTTCGTTTAATTGATTTAGTTCCTCCATGATCGACTGTGCCTTTTCAAAATCGCTTCCGGTTGTTTCTAGTTGTTGTTCCAACTCTTTGATCTTGTTTTCTGTATCCGCAATTTTGTCTTCAATTTCCTCCCATTCTTTTTTTTCTAAATACGTCATTCTTTTCTTTTCGGATTTTGCTGCTTTAGGTTTACGTTCCTCTTTCAACGGTGGAGAAGGTTTTTTCGCTGCCTCCTGCTCGTTCAAATAGTCACTGTAAGATCCGTAATAGTGACGTATGTTCCCCTCTCCTTCAAAAACGAGCAGCTCTTTGGCCGTTTTATCCAAAAAATAGCGATCATGGGAGACCGTTATGACCACGCCGGGAAAATCCTCCAAATAATCTTCCAACACCGTTAAAGTTTCCGTATCAAGATCATTTGTTGGTTCGTCTAAAAACAGCACATTGGGCTGTGACATTAACAGTTTTAATAAATAAAGCCGCCGCTTCTCGCCTCCGGACAGCTTTCGAATCGGCGTTCCATGCGTGTTCATAGGAAAAAGAAATCTTTCCAGCATTTGGGCGGCCGAAATGCGTTCACCGCTTTTTGTTTCAATCACTTCTGCTTCTTCTCGAATATAAGCGATGATCCGCTTATTTTCATCCATGTCGGTACGCTCTTGTGTGTAAAACGCGATTTTAACGGTTGATCCAGTCACCAATTCTCCTTCATCCAAAGGAATTTTCCCAGCCAAAATATTTAAGAAGGTAGATTTGCCGCTCCCGTTTCGTCCGACAATCCCGATGCGGTCATGCGGCTTCACAATCCAATCAAAGTTTTTCAATATGGCCTTGTCGCCGAAAGCTTTAGAAGCATGTTTTAATTCAAACACTTGTTTCCCTAGGCGGCTTCCTTTCAATTGAATATCGAGCTGCTCTTTTTTGACGCGATTTTCCACTTTTTCTTCGAGCTTTTCAAAGCGTTCAATCCGTGCCTTTTGTTTTGTGGATCGTGCTTTAGCCCCTCGTTTTATCCACGCCAATTCTCTTCTGTACAAATTGCGGCGTTTTTTCTCCAGAGATTCTTCCTGTTCTTCACGCACCGCTTTCGCTTCCAGATAATCTTGGTAATTTCCTTTATAAAGAAAAATGTTTCCGTTTGCCAATTCAAACATTCGATTGGCAGTCGCATCGAGAAAATAGCGATCATGTGTAACAAAGAAAACAGATTTCGGATATTTGTTCAAAAAATCTTGAAGCCATTGAATCGTTTCAAAATCAAGATGGTTCGTTGGTTCGTCCAAGATCAGCAAATCAGGTGTTTCAATCAATACTTGCGCCAGGGCAACCCGTTTCTTTTGCCCTCCGGAGAGAGTCGCAATTTTTTGATCAAAATGATCGATCCCCAACTTCGTTAAAATCGTTTTGGCATTCGTGCTTGCTTCCCAAGCGTTCAGTGCGTCCATCTTTTTTTGTAGTTCAAACAATTTTTCCGTTAATTCCATCTTTTGCGGATATTTTTCTAGCAGCGACACGGTTGCTTCATATTCTTTTAAGAGACGGATCACCTCGGCTTCACTTTGGAAAATTTGATCTAAAACGGTTCGATCTCCTATTAGTTCCGGTTCTTGAGGAAGATACGCAATAGAATAATCATTCGGTGCGGATATCTCCCCTTCATCCGCAACGTCCTTTCCTGCGACAATTTTCAATAACGTCGATTTTCCTGTGCCGTTCACCCCGATTAACCCGATCCGTTCTTTTTCACCGATGGTAAATGAAATATCTTGAAACAATACTTTATCCCCATATGATTTAGACAAATGTTCAACGGATAAAATTTTCATATTCAACGTACAGGAGCCCTCCACAGCGAAAGGGGAGGGTTGGCAGAAGCGTTCGCCAAATTTTCTCCTATACTTCCTCCTTTCATCTGAACGTAACGATAGCCTTTAAGAAAATGATTCTATCGTTTGCGACAATCCCCAATTTGGCGGCGAGGAATGCTCCAGCCTGTAAACAGAAACCATTTATATGAAACGTAAAAACAAACATTTTTGCCGCTATTCTTTGAAATGACAGAATCCTTCCACGGAAAAGAACGATTTTACATGCAGTAATCCGTCCGGTTGAACGACTTTCTTGATGAATAAACACGAGTGAATGATTCTCAATGGACATTTTAATCAAAATTCGAAATCCAAAAGGAATCCATTGTCGTGATATCAATCTTGAAGAGTCGCAACAAAAAATTCGATCAGTTGTTGCAAATCGTCCATCATGTCTTCCGTAATTAATCGTTCAAAACGGACCACTAATTCACACGATTTTCCCGACAAAGAAGAATCAATGTTTCTTGTTTCGAACATTCTTGGTTGTCCCCATGCTGCTTTCCATTTTCGGATTCTTTCTTTCGTCACGTCTTGCTCACTTCCGGAATAAACCACTTCAAGGAATGCTCCGCGTTGTTCGGCAGCCCCGTTGGCAAGCAATTCAGCGGACAACTGTTCCAAACGGGCATAAAGTCGGAAGGTGGCAAGAATATTCGAGCGCTCCTTTAATGAAAAGGAAAGCGAATATTTTCTCGAAAGCCGAGCTAAGTCTATAATATCATTTCTCTCTTTTATGGAGATGACTCCATTTAAATCCAAATCATAGAACAATCCTTCCGCCACTACTTTCATATTGTCAAAAGCCGTTGGATCAAACATGCCCTCACCTCTTTTTCACGCAAACAGTAAAAGAAAGAACCCAATAGGCTCTTTCTGTTAAAATAAACCGATCGCTCTTCCTTGTTCATCGACATCCATTTGATTAGCAGCAGGATGTTTGGGAAGGCCGGGCATGGTCAACAGGTCTCCTGTCAGCGCGACGATAAAGCCAGCACCTAATTTTGGCAGCAGCTCCCGTACGTGGATGACAAAATCTCTTGGACGACCTAATTTTTCAGGATCATCCGATAAAGAGTATTGAGTTTTAGCCATGCAAATCGGCAAACCACTCCAACCATTCTCTTCAAACTCTTTCAATTGTTTGCGAGCTTTTGCCGAAAACTCAACCCCTTTTCCGCCATAAATCGATTGAACAATGGCCAAGATTTTTTCTTCCAAGCTTTGTTCAAGGGAGTACAGAGGACGGAAAGAATGATTGGACTGCTCGATCACTTTTAACACTTTTTCCGCCAAATCCAAGCCTCCTTTTCCGCCTTTTTCCCACACTTCCGTTAAGGCCACAGGGATTTGTTTTTCGGCACACCATTGAAAAAGTTCATTGATTTCGTTTTCCGTATCCGTTATAAACCGATTCACCGCTACGACAAGAGGCAGGTCAAATTGCTGGATGGATTCAATATGTTTTTGCAAATTCGCGATGCCTTTTCTTAAAGCGGACAGGTTTTCTTGATTTAATTCGCTTTTTCCTTGTCCGCCGTGCATTTTCAAGGCACGGATTGTCGCGACAATCACGACGGCATCCGGTTGAAATCCGGCAGCGCGCGTTTTGATATTGAGAAATTTTTCAGCTCCTAAATCAGCACCAAATCCTGCTTCTGTCACGACCACGTCCGCAAGTTTCAACGCAGCTTTTGTGGCCATTACACTATTGCAGCCGTGGGCAATATTGGCGAAAGGACCGCCATGAACCAGCGCAGGTGTATGCTCGATCGTTTGGACTAAGTTCGGCTTCAGAGCATCTTTTAACAATAGGGTAAGGGCCCCTTCAGCCCCAAGATCGCCAGCGGTTACGGGCTCTTTATCGTAATTGTAGGCGACTACCATTTGCGACAGCCTTCTTTTTAAATCCTGTAAATCGGTCGCGAGACAAAGGACCGCCATGATTTCAGAAGCAACGGTAATGTCAAAGCCATCTTCGCGCGGCACTCCCTGTGAAGGACCGCCTAATCCAACCACGATTTTTCTTAGCGCACGGTCGTTCAAATCCAATGATCGTTTCCAAACAATCCGTCTTGGGTCGATTCTCAACTCATTTCCTTGATGAATATGATTATCTAATAGAGCGGCCAAGGCATTATTCGCTGTCGTAATGGCATGGATGTCCCCGGTAAAATGCAAGTTAATATCTTCCATTGGCATGACTTGGGCATATCCCCCGCCTGCCGCTCCACCTTTTATTCCCATCGTCGGACCTAGCGAAGGTTCCCTCAACGCAATCATCGTTTTCTTGCCTAATTGCGAGAGAGCGTCTCCTAAGCCAACAGTGACCGTCGATTTCCCTTCACCCGCAGGAGTCGGATTAATGGAAGTAACGAGAATTAGTTTTCCGTTTGGTTTTGTATTCAATCGTTTTAACGTTTCATAGGACAACTTCGCTTTATATTTCCCATAAAATTCTAAATCTTCTTCTTCCAAATCAATCGATTTCGCGACTTCTTTTATCGGCTTGAGCTCCGCCTCTTGGGCGATCTCGATATCGGTCTTTACTTTCGTATGTATACCCATTTTTCTTTCCCCCATTGTGAATGAAAGTCTGTCATTTCAAAGGCCTTTGGCAAAGGTGCTCAATTCACTTTCTGCAGCAAAAAGACAGTCATAAAAGAAATCGCCTGTTTTAATGGGTCTGGGAGAGTGGATAATACGGCTCTGTCCGTTTCCCTTTTCGGAACATGGAGTTCCTTTAATGTTATAAAACCATGCTCAGATGCTAATTTGCTAAATTCCCATGGCATCATTGTATTCATCATCACTTTTTCCCCCAACAATCTGGGGTATGCATTTTCCCTCGGACCGGCGGTTGGGCCCAAAATCCCTATACAGGCGATTCCTTTCGGTATTAAAATCCTTCCTATTTCACGTATTACGTCCAAAGGAGACTCCGTCCATTCAATAGAATTGATCGCCAGCACCCCGTCCTGTGAGTGATCGGGAATCGGCACATTTGAAAGATCTCCAACTAAAAATCGGACGTTTGGATGCTGATAAGACTTTGCGATGCTGATCATTTGTTCAGAAAGATCAATACCCGTCACCAGATAACCGGCTTCAGCCAATTTTAATGCGGCATAACCGTCGCCACACCCTAAATCGCAAATCTTTTTTCCAATTGGCAAAGCGCTTTGTAAAAATGGCAATATTTCTTTTCGGCTGCCTTTTTCCCACATATTCTTACTTCTAGCATGCCAATTTTGCGCATTCTGATTCCATCGATCCTTCGCATAGTCCGTCCACTCGTTTGATTTCAAAAGAACCACCGCCTGTTTTTACTATAATCATAATCGAACGGTGTATTCGAAACAATAAAAATTTATTAGTAAAAATCAGTTTCCAAGGACATGATAGACAATAGATTCTACAATGAAAGAGGGGTAACAATGGAATATATTGTTGCTGTCCAAAGAAACTCTTCAGGAGACATCGTTAGTGTTCAAACCTCCAAAGGAAGGATCATTTCCTACCAAAAAGCCTTGTTGGAAGCAGAAGCTGGGATGTTGGGCGGCACCGAAATCCAATGGAACAAAGATGGCAACCGAATTTTATTGAATAAAATGTCCGAGGACATCTACTTTTCTGATTTCCCTTCTATTTATTAAAGGACGGTTTTTCCTAATTTTTCTTATGTTGAAACCGATAGGTGCTGTATAAAAAAACTTCCCGGGTCCATACTCAGGAAGCGCTTTACATTTCTTCTTCATTTTTCATCTGAATCATGCGAAGCGATTCAATCCGTTCGGGAGTTTCTTCAAAAAATTGCAGCAAATCGGCAATGCGGTTAATGGAGTCCCAACTCAAATGGTGCTCAATTCCTTCCACATCGTTATAAATATTCTCTTCTTTTACACCAATCGTTCTTAAAAACGATTCCAACAGATCATGACGATCGACAAGCCTCTTCCCGATTTTTTTCCCTTTTGGAGTAAGGACAAGACCTCGATATTTCTCATATACCAAATATTCATCTTTATCTAACTTCTGAACCATTTTGGTCACAGAAGATGGGTGCACAGACAAAGCTTCGGCGATATCCGAAACCCTTGCATACCCTTTATTTTCAATTAACAAGTAAATTTGTTCTATGTAATCCTCCATGCTCGGCGTTGGCATGTTCTACCTCCAATTCTTCCGATAAGGAAAGTGTACTACCAATTGAATATTATCATAAGAATGAACAAAAATAAAAATATATCATTGAATTCTTTCTTTGAGAAGAGAAATTTTTCTAAAAGGCCTGTTCTTATCTTGACTTCTCTCTTCTTATGTTGTATATTGGTGTTATCAATTAACAGAATATGTTCCGCCTTTCAAACTATAGGAAGCCGTGAAGTATTTTGTTATTTGATAAATATTTTGATTGAGCACGATGTGCTTGGAAAGTTTAGGAGGATTTAATAATATGCAAAACGGTAAAGTAAAATGGTTTAACAATGAAAAAGGCTATGGGTTTATTGAAGTTGAAGGCGGAGACGACGTATTCGTTCATTTCACAGCTATTCAAGGTGACGGTTACAAATCACTTGAAGAAGGTCAAGCAGTTTCTTTCGAAATCGTTGAAGGTAACCGCGGACCACAAGCTGCTAATGTTGTAAAACTTTAATTTCGCGATTTTGGTTTCTTTTTGACCATTGTGAATATGAAAAGCTGGCGGTTTTCCGCCAGCTTTTTTTGATGTGCGCCCGGCATGTACATGAACTATAGGGTGTAAGTCCCGAACCCCGAAGACAGAAGTAGAGGTTAGCTCAACGAAAGGGTGTCCGTGGTGACGCGGAATCTGAAGGAAGCTGGAGGCAAAACACCGGTCCGAGGAACACGAACCTCATATAAGGCTAGGTATGATTGAGTGAGTTTGCATAACAAAACAAAGCTCTTTCTGTCGAAGGTCATATCGAGTAAATGAGGCGGATAGATGGTGTGAAAGTGCATGTACTTACCCGGGGAGGTCTGGCGGATATGTGAAGTACTCTTCATAACCTACTTAGTGATAAGTAGCTGAACCGTCAGAAGTCAGCAGAGGTCATAGTATTAGTTGGTCTAGAACAACTAAGAAGGACCGAACAATTAAGAGAGAATAGCCCTTGGTATTCAGTGAGTCATGATGAACACAGAAAACGTAGTACCTCACTTGAGGGAGGAAGCGGTGAATCCCGTGGGAGACCTCTTGGAGGGTGGAGTGACCACTGGCATAAAGAGAACAGCTATTCACGGAAGTTATAAAAACTTGCGTCAATGATCTTAATTGAACCGCCGTATACGGAACCGTACGTACGGTGGTGTGAGAGGACGGGAGTTAATCGCTCCCTCCTACTCGATTCTTGAAAGAATGAATGAAACATCTTCAAGATTGCGATTCGATTACTGCGATTTACTGATGAACGGATTCAACATGGAAAAACAGAAACGAAATTCTTCGCATGCGGACAGCTCCTCAACATCTTTCTCTCCATCTTAAAGTCGCCGTCCGTATTCTTTTAGTTTTTCTCCTACTGTACATTCACGAATACAAAATCGGTGAGCCCTTGTTTTCCCATATTCTTTTCGCAACGTGGATTTCACTAAACATCCTCGACAATATGTTTGTAGTAATTCATCCACCTCTTCCAACAACTGTTTCCTATCCAATTGAGTCAACACCCTTCGTACTGAACGATTCTATTTATCATCATAATTTCGAATGACTGTTTATTGTAATTCCTTTCAGCGCTTGGCTCGCTAATTTGTCCGCTTCTTTATTTTGCTTTCTATCCACCTCTTTGTAAAGAGGCTTTATTTGCAGTTCGTTGATTTTCGCTTCAATCCTGTCCAGCCATTTATTTAGATTTTCTTCAAAGCATGGCCACTCCCCGGACAACTGTTTTAATACCCCTAATGAATCGCCGGAAATGGTGCATACCGTATTTTTGACCCCTAGTTCTTCCAGCATTTGCATGGCTTGATATAAAGCTGCATATTCCGCTTCATTATTGGATTCTAGTTCATCTAGCTTATGGTTGGCTCTTATCCTGTAGGGCACCCCACTTTTTGTGTAATAAATAACGATACCAGTGCCTGCTGTAAATGTGGTACGGTCAAATCCTCCGTCAAAATACACCGTGATATCAACCGGCTCTTCCTCCAGCTTTTCGTTTAATTTTATATATTCTTTTTTGGACCACTGATTTTGCAACTCGTCGATGACAACTACTTGCTTCAATCTTCCGGTTTTTTCTAAATCTTGGATCAGCGGCAGAACTTTTTCTTTCTCCATCCAGTCTGATTCAAACCATATTTCCTGGATTTTCTTTTGGCTGTATAGCCATTTTATTTTCATTTTCATCTTGTTCACCTGTTCCTATCTTTTCGCAAGTTCATTTGTTTAGTACAATAATTTTTATGAACATTTTATAAAGTGAAACTTCCATAAGCGGGGGTTTTTCATCCCCGCTTATGGTTAGTTGAACTTATCGAGCATTAGGGACATTAGCCCCCAATAATACTTACATAATTATATATTTTCCTTTAGTTCGAAAATTTTTCAAGTGCCTTTACGTTTTGATTATGATTGCCGTAATGACTATCGGAAACAACAGTCCATCATCCAAATAACATGTTAATTTTACGATCCAAATTTCCATTTGTTTTATTTTATGTCTGTTTCGATTTCTTAGCATTCATACTCGCATTGGAAAATTAAAAAAATGGCGTTCGGTTCTGCTAATTTTACAAGGATTGTGTTCTTGGGGAATGATTACACCACTTTCGAGAATTTTTGCATTGGATTCCTCTTCATGAAAGGAGACAGTATGATGAAATGGCTTTCTGATATTTCATTATTCATAGTTGCGCTTGTATGGGGCTCAACATTTGTGATGATTCAAAACGCAATTGACTTTTTGCCGCCGCTCTTCTTTAACGGCGTAAGGTTTGGTTTGGCCGGGCTTGTCATGTTTCTCATTGTCGTGCTTCGAAAAGATCAAAAAACCTTTTCTTTCAATGCGATCGGCTATGGAAGTGTACTTGGATTATGCTTGTTTATTGGATATGCTTTCCAAACGGTCGGGCTATTGTACACCACTGTTGCCAAATCGAGTTTTATCACTGGATTGTATGTTGTTTTTGTTCAGTTTTTGGCTTTCGTTCTTTTGAAAATAAAACCTTCTTTTTCTGCCATCGTAGGCTCGTTTACAGCGGCTTTAGGTCTTTATTTACTTACTTCGGCAGGTGATGGAGGTAGCTGGAATAAAGGGGATGTTCTCAGTTTATTTTGCGCCATTGCGTTCGCATTTCATATCGTATTGACAGGAAAATTTACCCATAAAGCTTCCGTGCTGATGTTAACGACCGTCCAATTTTTCACCGTATCCATTCTTAGTTTCATTGGATCCTTCCTGTTGGAGAATTGGCAAACAGCTTTTCAACTTTCTGTTCTTATAAAACCTTCTGTTTTTTATCCGTTACTGATGACTTCCTTGTTGGCAACGGACGCTGCTTTTTTTATTCAAACATACGCCCAAAAATATACGTCCCCGCCAAAGGTGGCTTTCATCTTGTCAATGGAACCTGTATTTGGAGTCCTGACCGCCTATTTTTGGATCGGTGAACGGCTGTCATGGTCAGGAGTGACCGGTTCTTTATTGATTTTTCTAAGTATGGTGATATCAGAAGTGCCTATTTTTCAGTATTTTTTCCGGAAAAAGGCCGGTTAAATAAACCAAAAGAAAGAAGCTAATCTTTGGCAATCACTTAATCCAATCGGAAAGCAATCATTTTCTTAGACTTCTAGAAATGAATAGAGAAAAGAACTTTCACGAAACTGTTGAAAAGGAAAAACAGTCGTAACTATTCAGCCACATCATAAAGTGAGCTGAATATTTTCTTCTTTCCTTGTCTATGATGTGAATACTGATAGACAAGGAGGTGAATCGCATGTTGACGGTACAACAAGCTGTATTTACAGTTGAGAGCTTAATCGGCAAAGTTCAACAACAAAAACAGCTCATTCATCAACTCGTTCAAGAAAATGAACATTTGCGTCATGAAAACAAACAACTACGCAAAGAAAATGAACAACTCAAGTATCGCGTTCAAGAGCTGGAAGCACGCACGAAAAAAAACAGCTCCAATAGCCATTTGCCCCCATCTTCTGACCGTTTTGCCCACACACGTTCTTCTCGTCAACCATCTAGCAACAAGCCAGGCGGACAAGAAGGACATCAAGGAACGACGCTCCATCAAGTGGAACATCCACATCATCGCATCGTCCACCGTGTGCATACGTGTCAAGGATGTGGGGCTTCTTTGCGTGAAGTCAAACCGTTCAAAGTCGATATCCGTCAAGTGTTTGATGTCCCTCCTGTGCCGATCGAGGTGACACAGCATGAACGTGAAGTGAAATCGTGTCCACATTGCCGATGTGTTCAACAAGCCGAATTCCCATCCCATGTCACGAATCATGTGCAATACGGTCCACGGCTCACGGCGCTCGTTGTTTATTTGCATCATATCCAATTGATCCCGTACAAGCGTTTAAGTGATACAATCGAAGCGTTATATCAACACTCAATCAGTACAGGAACTCTTGCCAATATGGTGAAACGAGGACGTGAAGCGCTGGAATCAAATATGGACATCATCGAAGACGCCTTACTTGAATCCAACATCCTGCATGTCGATGAAACGAGTTTGCGCATCAAGGGGAAACTCGCATGGGTGCATGTCGCGTGCACATCGAAATATACGTACTTGGGCTCCTCACGTTTCTCGTGGAAAGAAAGCGACCGATGACATCGGGATTCTTCCGCGATATCAAGGGACGATGATGCACGATGGATTCGGTACGTATCCAAAATACACGCAAGCCACCCATGCCCTTTGTCACGCCCATCATTTGCGTGAGTTAAAAGGCTTCATCGAACAAGGGCATACATGGGCATCGCGCATGACGACGTTTCTGTTAGCCGCCAAACAGGCTGTCGAAGCTCATCACGGTGCGCTTTCCGAAGAAGAAGCGAAACGATGGGAACGAGTGTATGATCGCATCCTAGAAAGAGCACAACACCGATTGGAAACGGCGACGCCTCTTCCGAAAAAAGCACTCGCTTTTGTTCGACGCCTTCAAAAACGAAAGGAAGAAGCGTTGCGTTTCTTACGTGAAGTGCATGTTCCCTTTGACAACAACCAAGCCGAACGCGATCTTCGCATGGTTAAAGTCAAAGAGAACATTTCGGGTACATTTCGCGAAGAAACATTCGCCCAGTCTTTTTGTATCACAAGAAGCATCATTTCCACACTGACGAAACACGAAAAAAACGTGTGGGATTCGTTATGTCTTCTGTTGACAGGCGAAACGCTCGATCGTGTTCTTTCTACCACTTAGGGCATTTTCTATCACGGAGATGCCCTATTTGTGTTGCGCTTTTTTACATACTACTATCGGGGTGAATAGTTACAAATAATTTATTTACATAACTGTAGATGAGCATTTTTATTAACAATGATTACCATACGAAAAAGAGACAAACGGGGTACCCCTTATGCCACGTGGAGCTGTTTTTTCACGGCATCAATGGGAATATTTTGTTTTGCTGCACGATAAATGAACTCCACGAGGCTATGTCCTTTTCTCTTGCGCAGGAGATCGAGCCCATCCGAAACATCACTGTTCGACTCGAACATGCTGTACACATACGCAAGTTGCACCAAGATCCAATACCGTTTCACCGCCCGACGCCCGCGAACGCGGTATCCATCGAGTTTCAGCTGGTCTTTCGCTTGACGGAAAAAACATTCGATCGACCAACGCTCGGCATAGTAGCACAAGATGTCTTCATCGCTTAGCTCGCGATCGGTGCTCAAGACGCAATGAAGATGTTTCGGTGTCATCGGCTGATCGGCTTTCCATGCGAGCAGCACCACGGCATCCTTGAGACCGTTCAGAGCACCTTCGTAGCGATACACCCGATAACGCTCTTTTCCCACCGTGACGAGGCGGGTATCCCGTGGCTCCATAGATTTGGCAAATTCCTTTGCTTGAATGGCCGTCCCTTTTGGATAGAGAATCCGATTCGTCTTGAGCATCGCGATGACGTGGAACCCTTTTTTCAAGCAGGCTCCCACGAGGGTTTTCGATGGATACCAAGAGTCCATGAGCACATAAACGGGTCGACTCACATCCAACGAAGAAAGCATCTCGATCGCGAGTTCCCCTTTGCTTTTCCCCGCCGTCTTGTCGTAGAGGCGAAAGGCAAAAGGAAACGCTTGGGTCATCGTATGAACCATGAGCCAAACGAGAGAATGTCCCCAGATCGACTTTTTCTCTGCGTGAGAATAGTGCCAATCACACCCTTGAATGGCGTGTGTTGCCCGTGACGAGGGCTTCGTTTTTTGGCAAATCGTATCATCGATCGAAACAAAAATGGGTTGATTCTCTCGTTTCGAGCTGCGTTCGACACGATGAAGCACCCACTGCTGGAGTTTGCGAAGCAACGTCTCTTCTTCCCATGGGCTTTTCGTGAAAAAATGGCTGAGTGTCGTGCGATGGTTCGGATGAAAACTCCCGTGATGTAGATCGGTCAGTGTTCCCGAAAAGCCCTTTGTAATCATCGCATCCACGATATGAACGAGATGCTTCATGACAGGTTTTGAGAAATAAAGTGCCAACCCCAACATCGTCAAAAACTTGTGGATTCCTAGGTGATGTGCTAATCTATTCATGAGACATGAACCCCCTTGTGAGTAGTTGTGGCACATCTATTCTAACCAAGGAATCGGGTTCATGTCTTCTTTTTTGTTTGGTTGTAAATTTATGTTAGCGAATTTGCTCATCTACAGTACATAAAATAGATTTTATTGGTATTATATCAGGAGGGGAGGTCCCCTTCTCTTTTAGGAGCTTGTTACATAATTCTGGTAAAAGGGAGTGGTGTATGGTGAAAAAATTACTAATTTTATCTTTGAGTTTAGTAGTACTTTTGGGTATTTCATTATTTTCGGTTTCTAATATGGCTGAAGCAGCTGGCTCAAAAACATTCACAGTTGAGCAAGGAGGGAAATGGAAGGTAAGAATTGATTTTCCTACCAGTACCAATCCTAAATATCATGTTCATGTTTATGATCCTAAAGGAAACCAAGTAGGAGTGGAAAATTTAGATGGTACACCAAGTCACGGAAAAACTTTAAGTAAGGTTCCAAATAAAGTGAAAACAAAAATTAAAGAACATCCCGAATATAAAAAATATAAAAAGAAGCAGGAAGAATTAAATGAGGCTGCTAAAAAAATTAAAGCAAAAAAACTTAACTTGTGGAAAACAGCAGATATAATTATAGCTATAGGAATTGTTGTTGCCGCTACAGCGACTTTCTTTTTCCCAGGAGATGATATTGCTGCTTGGGGAAACTTTTTAAGAGCCCTTACCTAGTTAAATTTATTATAAGAATTACAAGCTCCTAAAAGAGATTTGTTATCATGAGTAGTAGAAAGGAAGAACTTTAGTGTCTATTTTTATTAAAAATCTTAGTAAAAGCTTTGGAGATTTACCAGTGTTAAAAGATATAACTCTTACATTAGAAAATAGCAGCATTACATCTATTGTGGGGCCTAATGGATCTGGTAAAACAACTTTATTAAAATGTATAGGTACTTTATTAACTGCTGATGGCGGAGAAATTGAGTATAAAGGCATAGATAAAAAAAACATCAGGAAAAATATATCATTTGTGTTAGATGGAAGCAAAAGTTTGTATAATAATTTAACGGTATGGGAGAATATAAGGTACTTTTTAGAAATAAAAAGAACAAATTTCATTCTAAAACAAAAAGAAGTGAATTATTATTTAGAGTTGTTTGATTTAATAAACAAAAAGAAAACCTTAGTTTCTAATCTATCAACCGGAATGAGACAAAAAGTTTCGATTATTATTGCCCTTGTTCAGGATTCAAAAATACTTTTGCTCGATGAACCTAGTTTAGGATTAGATTTTGAGTCTGTTAATATGCTAAAAACAGCTTTGAAAAAGATGAAAGATGAGAAGATAATTATAATTACTTCTCATGATATAAGTTTAATTGAAGACATATCAGATTATATTGTAGTACTTGATAAGGGGATTTTAAAATACAAGGGAGAAATGAAGGAATTTAAGAGTATTACAAAAAATATTAAGATTTCAATTGAGTTGGATCGTTCTCCTTCAGATGATTTTAAAATCAAATTAATGAACTACTCAAATCATTTAGAATGTGAAAATAATTTTATAAAGGGGATTGTTTCCATAAACACTTTAAATGACTTATTAGAGGAAATAGCACTTTCTAAATATAAAATTAAAAACCTAGAAACTAATGCAACATTTGAGGACAATTTTTGCAGTATTTTAAATTCCTGAGGTGTATACCGAATGTTAAATTTAATAAAAATAAATATCTTAAAAGAGATTTGGGAATTAAAAAACAATAAAGGAAAAATATTTTTAAGTTTATTTATTAACTCCATTGTTTTTATCTATTTGTATAGGACATTAATGGATAATAGTGATTTTTTAGGTATAAATTTTCAACACCTATTTATTTTTTATTTACTGTTTGTTATTTTAATTTCTTCTTTTTCATTTACAAGTAATATTGTTTATCTTGAAGCTAACAATGGTACAATAAATCATTTTTTATTATCTCATAATAAATTAGTAACGTTTGTGATAATTAGATCTTTAATTCATTGCTTCAAAACAACTGCTACAGTATTTATAATGCTTGTTTTTATAGTAATTTTATTGAAGATTAACATAAATTTAGCATCTTTAATTGGAGTTACTTTTACTGGACTTATTGGTTTGTATGGCATAGGAATAGCTTTTTCAAGTCTATCTCTTGTATTTAAAGATATTAAAGCAATAATAAGTTTATTTAAGGTTGGATTTATTTATTTATTGTTTAAACAAAATGAAAACATTTTTATTCCTTTTTCATATGCGAAAGGATTAATTTGGGATATAATCTTAAATGAATATAAAATATCGGATTTTCCTATTAGTTCATTAAGTATAGTTCTTTTAAATTCTTTGGTATACTTTATAATCGGATTAATTATGTTTAATTACTTTGAAAAGATAGCAATGAAAAAGGGAATTCAAAGTTAAAGAGGTGATATTAATGTTCAAATTGGTAAGAATGTTGAAATTGCGAGACCTAGAGTTGTTTCGTTTAGATAATCAAGATAATGAAACTGTCTGTATGCTATTGATTTTAGATTACAGAAGACCTAGTGTTTTAGATGATTTTCCTATTTTAAAGGAAATAGAGGATGAGGATTCATTTGAAGGCGCGGAGAATTATATCCACACGGTAATAATTTCAGAAAAAAAATTAGAAGAAAATATTGTGGACCAAATTGCTGAGGTAATCGAAGGGTTAGTTGAACATAAGCCAAATTGTGATAATAATAATTCTTTTTATATTAGTAAATTCCCTGATAATTTTGAGGCTGGCACACATTTAATAGAGTATATTAAACCTATCTTAGATAAGATGAATTTTGACATTGATCTAACATATATCACTGATAAACATTTTAATTACTTGACTCAAGAATAATCTTTAATTTAATTGTGGTTCTTGAGTGGTACAATGGGCAATGTAGCGGTGAACATTGATCCAATCGTTAACCTAAAAATAGCATTGAATGCCGCAGGAATTAGGGGTGGGAGGATTTTCGACAGCGATGGTAAAAAAGATTGCCATCGTTCGTCTTGTTGGTTCAAAAATTACTTTCGAAAAGTAAATAAAAAATCCTTTCTTCCCCGATTGACTCATGTATTTCTTTTCGTTTATCTAAAATGGTCTTCAAACTGTGTCGGACTCAGGGTAAACGAAACAAAAAGGCGGAGTGAGGGCTTCGCCTTTTAATATGGGTATTTATATATATTTATTGTAACTATTCAGCCACATCATAAAGTGAGCTGAATATTTTCAAACAGTCAAATCAAATCTCTTCGTTTGTCCTTTTGGGAGTTCATGTGCGACAAAACACCAGTTTCATAACTTTTAATAATATGAAACATCCCTCCCAAGTGTATAAGTTTTCAAACAACAAAAAATGGTTTCCTACCATTCTATCAGGTTGAAAAACCTGTACAGGTTATTCCAACAGGATTAGATCGAGATTGAACTTGAGATAACGAGAGTTCCTTCGCATCCAGATGAACATTTCAGAACCATTTATGCGATTAAGAGGCTGTAGTGAAAAAAAGACGTTTCTGCTCGTCGTATCTTGATAAGTATAAAAAATCATCAACACGCCGTTTCCCCTATTCACTGACCTGCTTTTCTTTTCAGAGAGAGCGGCTGCTTTGCATAAAATGAACTCCCTCCAGAGAAAGTAAAGATGGAGGTGACCATCATGAGCAAAAACAGAAACCGAGGAAGAGGAACAAAGGCACCAGGCGTTAATCCGCAAGGCTATGGCCAAGATGCAGATTTTACTCCCAATCCTAAAAGTCAATTAGAAAATGCAGCCAAAAAATCGAATAAAAAATAGCCAATGACTGTTTTAATTTAAATACTTTTACGAAAAAGCGCTTCTTTCGATTTCCTGTTAAAAAAAGGCGGTGGGCAACATATTTTGCTCACCGCTCATTCGATAACAGTCCGGCTGATTTATGAACGTTCCAGCGTAATAAAAGTGGTTTTAACGTTTTGAATTCAAACTGTTCGATACACTCCATAATAGAATCGAGAAACGGCTCCCAACGCGCCTGTTCCTTATTCCAGCTAATTGGAGCATCACAATGGATGGTTGCTAATTTCCGCGAAAGGAAAAGCATATCTAAATCTTCTTCTATTTTCTTTTTCTGAGAAGGCGACAGCAAAGAAAGATTTTCAAGGATTCCTTCGATAGAGCCAAATTGTTGTATTAATTTCAGTACCGTTTTTTCTCCAATGCCTTTCACACCCGGGTAGCCGTCGCTCGGATCTCCCATCAATGCTTTGACATCTATAAACTGTTGGGGCGTCACACCGTATTCTTCATAGAATCTTTCGTATGTGTAAAATGCATAGTTTCCATACCCTTTTTTCAGAAGCATGACATCGATATGTTCATCCAGCAATTGCAGCAAATCTCTGTCTCCGCTTAAGATCGTGACTTTTTTGGGGTGTTCCCTTTTAGCGATGGTTCCAATGCAATCATCTGCTTCGAAACCTTCCACTCCAATATTCGGAAGTTGAAAAAAATCAGTCGCTTTCTTCGCCAGGTCAAATTGAGGAATCAACTCAACCGGCGGTGTCTCACGGTTGCTTTTATAATCAGGAAAAAGGTCGTTTCGAAATGTATTACCACCCATGTCCCAACATACCGCGATATGCGTCGGCTGAATCTTCTCTACCGCTGTCAGCAAATGCTTTATGTATCCTTGCACGCCATTAGTCGGCATCCCTTTCGAATTGATCATAAATTGTCCCGTCACAGCCGTTGCGTAAAAAGACCGAAACAAAAGCGCCATTCCGTCTACGATTAAAAGATGTTCATTCTCTTTCATTCCGTCACCCCATTGTTGAATATGAACTTCCTTTCATACTACCATAATTCATTGATTCTAGAAAGAATTCCATTTTCCATGATAAAGAACAATGGCCTTGTCGGCATTGTTGACAAACTGCCGTTCAATCATCTTAACATGATGGTGTTTCTCTTTTTTGTTCAAAAAAACCGGAGCTTCGATTGAAAGCCCCGGACTGATTCTTTTCTTCCTAGGACGACCTCTGTTCCAATACCTCGCCTTTCTCTTTTTTCATCAATTTCCTTACATGGTCTTTTGGTGTCCAGCAGTTGAACCGATAATAAGTTTTCGTATCATAGCCTAAGCGGAGACAGCGAAAAAGCATTCCACTTTCCGTTTTTTCGGCTGAAAAATGAATGCAGGTGGCGCATGCGTGGAACCGGTTGACAGACAAATCCAATCTCCTCCTAAGCGATGTCTTTTTGAAGCACCTTCAGCACTTCTTTCCATTCCTGTATATTTTCCGTTGCTTCCAACGCTTCCATCCAAGCGGAGAATTGTTCCTCGCATTCAGATTCTAAGCTGTTCTTCAGGCGGTTGAATTGTTCGTCCAATGTCTCTTTTATCCATTGGCTCAATTTTTCTTTTTCGTTAAAAAGATATTGATCGGCTAACGGCGACAGTATGTCTTCCAATTTATTCTGCATGAGCTGTTTCTCATTCTTTTCAAAAAACGTTTTGGCATTTTTGAAAAGAGCGAGCGCCGGTGAAAACGTTTCTTGTGGAAGAGAATGAAACGCTGCCGGAAATTCAGGCGTTTCTTTCGTCGACCATTCCAAATCAGAAAAGTAAAGCTGTTCTTGAATACTTTGATAGTGTTCGTGCAAACTTTTTTGCTTCGCATTTAAAACTTGGTGAAGAAATTTCTCCGCTCGCAAGCTTGTGGCCCGCATTTCTTGAGACAAATCAAATCCGATAGAGCTCAAAAAGTCCTCTAATGCTGTACGAAGTGCTGCCTTTCCGCTTGACGGCTGCAAAACAGATGGATTAAAAGATTCTTTAAAAAAGTCTGGAAGCCGATAAAAAACACGTTGTTTCACATAATACACGAGCTCATCGATTTCTTGACACAACCGTTTCCACAAAAAATCGGGAGTTTCCTTTTGCAAATGTTGGCTGATTTGCTCTTTTTGATTTGCCAGCAATGCTTTCTTTTCTTTTCGGTTTTCCCGATTCTCCTCTGCCGTTTTGATTAATTGCTCCAGCTGCAAGACTGCACGCTTCATATCACGTTCTGCAGATTGTACGGCAATCTTCGTTAAATCATATTGTAAAAAAGATTCGAATGCTGATTGAAACGACTCTATCCGCGATTGCATTCGTTTGTTCGGGTCTAGAGCAAGCAGGCTTGAGACGCCGTAAATTCGCGGGAAGCGAATGCCATACTGCAGCAACTGACCTTGAACATACGATAAAACATCCGCCATTTCTTCCTCATCATTAGCAAGATCTACGGCATTAACGATAAAAAACATTTTATCC
The DNA here is from genome assembly GCF_038007225.1 of Bacillus sp. FSL W8-0102. Taxonomy (NCBI): domain Bacteria; kingdom Bacillati; phylum Bacillota; class Bacilli; order Caryophanales; family Bacillaceae; genus Bacillus; species Bacillus sp. FSL W8-0102. The sequence goes on along the minus strand of NZ_JBBOWT010000001.1, from coordinate 1,503,990 downwards.
AATTCAAACGAGTCTTTCACCCGGCCAAGCTGAATCAAGAATTCACGATCTGCTTTTGAAAATGCGTGGTTATAATAGGTCACAAATAAAATCGCATCGGAGTTTTTAATATACTCAAAGGCGACTCCCGTATGGCGGGCATTGATAGAATCAACTCCCGGAGTGTCAACCAATGTGATTCCCAATCTGGTAAATTCACAATCATAATAAAGATCGATTGATTCTACAAAACAGCTTTGACGTTCATTGGCCACAAACCCCCGGAAAGTATCCAAATCGACGACGAGCGTTTCCCCTAAATGGTCTTTATATTCCGGAAATCCTTCATAAAACGCTTTTAAAAAGGACAGATGAATATTTTCTTTTCCATTTTTATTCTCGTTTGCAGTAATGTTTGGAATGCGTTCATATCCTTCCTCAAGGGAATCCGCCATCACATGAAAAACACCTAAAGAGGACTGCAAATCGGAAAGCATTTCTTCCCTTGTTTTCAAATGGACAGCCGCTGTCCGATCATGATAGATTTCATTCGGTGGGTGAATACGATTGACTGCCGCTGTCGTTGGATTAGGGGAAACCGGCAGCACTTTTTCACCAAGCATGGCATTGGCAAAGGAAGACTTTCCGGCACTGAAAGCACCGAATAATGCAATCGTAAATTCTTGTTTTCCTAAGCGGTTCGCTTTCTCCTCCAATTCTTTCCGCAAATATTTAAAGCCCGGAATTCCTTTTAAAGCTTCGCTCCATCGATGCATTTTCTCTGCGATGATGACAGGAGAAAAAGCCGGCGCTTCAGATTCAGCTTTTTTATACTCGCTTTCTCTTCTTTGGATTTTTGGAATCGATTTTGTTTTTGATGGATTCGCTTCTTTTGTAAAAATTTCCGCTTCCTGCTCTTCGGCTTCCCATTTCCGTATTCTTTCATCGAAGGTCGGAGAATAAGAGTACGTGCCGGTTTTCAACATTGCAAACGCTTTTTTTCTTTCGTCTTCAAGAATGTCAAGTTCTTTCCATTGAAGCACAGCATTTTTCTTTTGATTCCACTCTGTCCATTCGTTTTGCAATGATCCCAGCTCCGACTGCCATTTTTGCTCCAGAATCGATTTGGCCGTTTCCAGCCATTCATTGCTGGCCATCCGAGCCATCTTTTTTAGCTTTTCGGCTACTTCGTCGCAATAATGCAGCACGGAATCACCTGTTACTTGAGCGCCCGGTTTAATCGCCGACGTTAAAAGCGCTGAATCCAATTGGACCCTAAATTCTTCCGCCTTCATTGCTAAATCGTCATGAACGAGATTGTATTTTTTCAGCCATTTTGCCTGCAAGTCACGAATATGCCATTCGACCTGGGCCTTTACTTTTTCCTGCAAGTCAGCTAAAAACAGCTCTAATCGACGGGTCTTTTCTTCTTCCGTTTTTTTCTTGCTGAAAAAAAAGCCGACTTTAAAATCAGGCTGGTACGCTTCTAAAAAGGACTTGGCAAGTTCCCGCGTCTGCGCCGGCATGATATAAGCATTTTTTAAAATGGTTTCCCGTTCGTTTTCCAATTCCTCCACTGCTTTTTGAACATCTTTTTGTTCGATTTTTATTCTTAGTTGTTCTTCCTTTGCGAAAATCTCTTTTTCATTCCATTCGTTTCCTAGTATTGCCGCAAGCTGCTCTCTTTTTTCGTCTTGTTCTTTTTTCAACCATTCCAAATGCTCCGCAATCAGCCGCTCCGTCATCGCTTCGGCAGACTGCAAGGATAGCTCCTCCCGCATTTGGATGCTATCTGCCACCAGCTTTTTCACAACGGAAAAATCATTGAACGGATGATCAGGCTCTTTTAAGCTTGTAAAATAAAATCCTTCCGGACGGACTCCCCAATCATCAAAAGCACGGTAAACTGATTGCCGAAATTCATCAAAAGACAATTCTTCTTGATGATGCTTGTCAATCTGATTAATAATTAAGTACAATTTTGCTCCATGGGAAAGGAGCTCTTTCGTATAAGTAAAATTCAATTCTGATTGCACATGATTATAGTCCATGACATAAAACACCATATCAGCCAAATGCAAAGCCGACTCTGTGGAAATGCGATGGGCATCATCGGTTGAATCAATCCCAGGTGTATCCATCACCGTTAAGGTTTTCGGCAGCTTGGACTGCTTGCGGCCGATTTCAATGGATTCCACTTCCATGCCATTTTTACAAAATTCTTTTATTGTATCAAACTCGTACGAACCTTTGAACAAAAGCGGTTTGCGGTTTCGATACAAAATTTTCGCAAAGTCCTCGTCGGCATGGCGAATTTTGACTAAATTAGCGCTTGTCGGAATCGGACTCGACGGCAAAATCGATTCCCCTGTCAGCTGATTGATCATCGTTGATTTTCCAGCTGAAAAATGACCGCAAAAAGCAATAATAAATTCCTCTCGATAGAGCTTTTTTAGAAATCTTTTTGCTTTTTCCGCCCTTTCATGGTCTCCGAATTGCTGAAACCGTTCATAAAGCATCATGCTTTTCGCCATCATTTGTTCCGTTGTCTTATGTTTATGTGCAGTTGACATGTATTCCCTTAACCCCTTTATCGCTTAAACTAAAACCGTTCAGCACGGCGCTGATAGAATAAAATTCTCTTTTTATTTTATCGGAAATTCTCCTCTATTCCCATAAATATTTTTATTTTCAGAAAAACACTAATATAGTTTTTTCATTGATTCCCCTTTATTCTAATACAGTCCAGTTTTATATGAAAGAACGATTTAAAGGGATGGGCAGCCAAAATTTTCTATTTCCAAACAATAAAAAAGACAAACATTTTGTTTGCCTTTAACGGTGGGAATGTATTGGGACATAAACGGGATCGTCTTTTGATTCTTGCTGAGATGGACGAGGAGCAGAGGGCAGTCTTTCAGGCTGAAGAACATGATTTAGTACGTATTTTAATGTTAATCCGCAAATAACGACCGTTAAAAGGATGAAAATAGCGATCATGGCTTTGCTCCTCTCTTTTCATGCACATGATAATCATTTTCATTAGTAATTAGACTATAGCATAAACGAGAATCATTTTCAATGTCATTTTTCACGTACATTTCGTTTTCGCTTTGGCCAAAGCTGGCGATCCAGCAAGTCTTGATAATTTGTGTAGGCTAAAAGAGCTTTTTCTTCCGTTCGGATGCGAATGCGGAGCATCGATTGATTGAGGAGAAAAAACAAGAACAAGGTGATATACGCTTGAAACAGAAGCGGGATTAAGATCAATTCGAGTGTGACAAGCCAATAATTAGGATGTCTAATCCATTGGTAAGGTCCTTTTTCAATCGCTTCCGCTCCTTTAAGCACGATAATTTTTGTATTCCAATAAGGGCCTAATGAAGTGATAATCCATATTCTTGCCATTTGAAGGCAAAAAAACAGCAACAACAGAAAAATCCAATAACGATGAGGTGTTTTGCCAAACCCTTGAACTTCAGCTAAAAGGGATAGAAAAAAAGCACAGTGCAGGAGGACCATCCAAGGATAATGACCAGAGCCGAATTCCACTGCTCCTTTATCGATCAGCCGTTTTTCGTTCCTTTTCGCTATTCTCAGTTCGATCAACCGTTGCAACACTAACCAACCTAATACGAAAAAAACAGCATTATGTCCACCTCATGAGCAAAAGTTCTGTGCTGAATCCCGGCCCAAGGGCACAGGCAAGTCCGATTTCGTCGCTGCGGATCGATTTTTTCAGCACTCGTTCCAACACATAAAAAATGGTGGGGGAAGACATATTTCCGTATTTTCTCAAAATGAAAGCAGCATCTGCTATCATTTCGCGATGAATGCCAAAAGCTTCTTCATAGGCTTGAATGACCTTTTTCCCTCCAGGATGGGCGATAAAATGGGATATTTCGTTCCAAGAAAGTTTTTGCTCAGCCAAAAAATCTTCTACAACTGGTTTAAGCCAATTTGCCACTAGGGTCGGGATATCTTTTGAAAAAATAACATACAGACCGTTATTGCGTATATCCCATCCCATGACATCAAGTGCGTCTTTTTTTAGCACACTTTTGGCTGCAAAAATATGTGGGAGAGTCTGTTTCGCTTTCACTACTGGACTCTCCACGCCGCAAACGAGCATACACGCCGCTCCGTCACCGAATAAAGAAGTACCGATCAAATTGCTTTTAGATCGGTCATCTAATTAAAACGTCAAACTGCATAACTCAACTGCCAAAACGAGCACATTTGCCTTTGGAAAGGCTTTGCAATACTCAAACGCCCGAGCCAGCCCCGATGCTCCGCCTGCGCATCCTAATCCCCATATAGGAATTCGTTTCACAGACGAAGAGAACGGAAGTATATTCATAATCCTCGCTTCCAGGCTGGGGGTGGAGAGTCCCGTCGTGCAAACGGTAAAAATCGCCTCAATATCTTCATAATGGAGCGGTTGTTTGTCCAGGCAATTTTGAATGGCCTCTTTCCCTAACCGCACTGCTTCTTCAACAAACAGCCGATTACGCTCTTCCATATCATGAAATGTTTGATACCACTCTATGGGCTTCACAAAATAACGAGTCTCAATTTCGGCATTTTGAAACACTTTCAGCATCCTGTCCACAGGGGGATAACCGGAAAAAATCTGTTTTACCAATGCTTGTACTTCCTCTTGGGAGGCACAATAGTCAGGATTGGCATGCCCCGCCGCTACAATCATTCCCATCGGAATCCTCTCCTGTTTTGTAGTAATAATAGTTTTTCCTTCCGATTGACAGTTATGATTCCAAAAATCAAGACAATCTCTCCGGGCATCCTGTGAATAGAACAAAAGTTTCACCGCAAACAACAACAGCCCAGCATCCCCCGAAATGGGTATGAAGGGCCAAATAAAAAAGCAAGGAATCGAGTCCCTTGCCTTTCATTTATTTTTTCCAGCTAAATTTTTGAATATTTTTATGAAATTTTCTGTTGAATCACAGCTGTGCTTTTATCTGTTCTTTTGCCAATCATATGAAACACGATATTCAATACAATCGCTGTCACACTTCCCGCCACAATTCCATTTCCTGTTAAAATTTGCAGAGCTTTCGGTAATTGGCCAAATAAATCCGGCACCACTGTCACTCCAAGACCCATCCCAATGGAACAAGCCATAATCAATAAATTTTCTTGCGATGTAAAATCGACTTTGCTTAGCATTTTAATTCCTTGAGCTATGACCATGCCAAACATCGCCACCATTGCCCCGCCTAAAACAGAGGACGGGATGATCGTTGTAAAAGCTCCTATCTTTGGAATCAATCCAAGAAGCATTAAAATGAACGCCGTTACGAATATAACAGATCTTGATTTGACGCCGGATAGTTGGATAAGTCCGATATTTTGCGAAAAAGCCGTGTACGGAAAAGAATTAAAGAGAGATCCTAAAATACTGGCAATCCCTTCAGAACGATATCCTTTTTTGAGATCATCTTCATTTACTTTCTTTTCACAAATATCTGCCGCCGCAAAATAGACGCCGGTTGACTCAACAAGACTCACAATCGCCACAAAAATCATGGTCAAAATGGAAGTCCAATGAAAAGCTGGCACACCCAATACAAACGGCTTAATCATATGGAACCAGGATGCTTCCGAAACGGGTGAAAAATCCACTTTTCCCATCATTGCTGCCGCCATTGTACCAGCCAATAACCCAAGAAGAACAGAAATGGATCGAATAAAACCTGTGAAAAAACGATAAAGTACGATAATGACAATTAATGTTCCAAAAGAAAGGGCAATATTGGCAGGAGAACCGAAATCGGGGCTTCCTTCTCCTCCGGCCATATTTTTCATGGCAACAGGTATTAGTGTAAGACCAATTATCGTAACAACAGAGCCCGTTACGATCGGCGGGAAAAATTGGACAAGTCTGCTGAAAACAGGCGCAATCAGCACGACAAAAATCCCTGAAGCCAAAATGGCTCCATAAACACCCGGCAAGCCGTACGACTGTCCGATGGCGATCATCGGAGCAACAGCCGTAAATGTACATCCCAACACAATCGGCAAACCGATTCCAAACCATTTTCCTTTCCATACTTGCAAGAAGGTCGCTATCCCGCACATAAAAATATCAATCGATACTAGATAGGTTAATTGTTCGCTGGTCATTTTCAACGCACTGCCTGTAATTAAAGGAACAATCACCGCCCCGGCATACATGGCCAAGACATGCTGCAGCCCTAACGAAGCCGTTTGGATCCATCGGTTTTTCATAGCAATGCCTCCTCATGGAATCGTACTTTACCGTTTTCCAATGACTGAATTCGGACCAGCGACTCCACTCGAATATTTTGCTTACGAAGAAGGGAACCGCCATTTTGAAAGGCCTTTTCAATCACGATGCCTATTCCAACGAGGTGTGCACCTGCTTGTTTTAAGATATCCAATAAGGCGCAAGCTGCTTGTCCGTTTGCCAAAAAATCGTCGATAATCAGGACACGATCGCTTTCGTTTAAATATTTTTTCGATACATAGATGGTGCTCTTCTCACGTTTTGTAAAAGAGTACACCTCTGATAAATAAACATTTTCCGACAAAGTCAAAGATTTGTTTTTGCGAGCGAAAATAGCCGGCACTTTCAGTTCAAGAGCCGTCATGACCGCCGGAGCAATACCGCTTGATTCCAATGTCAGCACCTTTGTAATGGACTCGTTTTGAAATCTTTTCGCAAACTCTTCCCCCATTTCCTTGACAAGGAAAGGATCGATTTGATGGTTCAGGAAGGAATCGACTTTCAGCACCTGATCAGATAAAACCAAACCTTCCTTTAAAATTTTTTCTTCCAAATGCTTCATCATAGTCCTCCTTTTCTTTTGACCCGCAGAAAAGAAAAAAGCCCGCAGGTCATTGCATTCCCCAAACATGAGTGAAGCAATGCCCTTTGAGCTTTTAAAGGGACAAGGAAAAACAGGACAGATCAAATCAAATCGGTCCGCCTCATTGCTCACTCATAGTCAGACTGTTTACGGCAGTCCGGTAGAGACTGGCAAGCCATATTCTTGCCATTATATGAGTGAATGCATTTTGAAATTTTACTAACATTATAGCAAATTAGTAAGTGATTTCAATAGAGAATACGAACATTATTTTGTTTGAATAAATCTTTCCACGATATATTCCTCTTAATTCTGAACATTCTTTATTTTTCTGTTTTTTTATACTTTCGGAAAGATTCGCAGCGATGCTATTACGTTACCTATGGTTTACGCCCAACAATTAAAAAAATGCTTTCATACAAGCCCCTACTATTTAACGATAACGGTATCACACCAAAGCCATAAGCTAGAAAAAGAGGAGAAACTTTTTTCTCCTCAAGAAACATGAAACGCTTTTTGATCGGATGATCCACTATATAACCATAAACTTCTAAAAAATGAGATCATGCCTTTTTCAAAGAAAATCAAACATCAGACGGTTTTCCGGTGAGCTATAACCGGTAAATGTCCGTATATTTATTGCGGATGTAACGGATGAAATATTCCGGATTTAATTCTTCTCCTGTCGCATCCATTAAAATTTCGAGCGGTTTTTTTAATTTTCCGTATTGGTGGACATTTTGATTGAGCCATTCTTTGATCTTAAGCAATTGGCCTGTTTCCAGAAGCCCCTCCAAATCAGGTAAATCCTTTTTCATACTGTAGTAAAATTGGGCTGCATACATAAATCCGAGACCGTAGGAAGGAAAATAACCAAAATCTCCTCCTGCCCAGTGGATATCTTGGAGCACGCCTTCTCCATCGTTTTGAGGAGAAACGCCTAAGTATTCTTTATATTTTAAATTCCAAATTTCCGGTAAATCTTTCACCTGTATTTCATCTTGGAAAAGCGCTTTTTCTATTTCATACCGAATAATGATATGGAGCAGATAAGTACATTCATCGGCTTCGATCCGAATCAATCCCGGCTTTACTTCGTTCACCGCCCGATAAAACTCTTCTGTAGAAACGGTATCAAACTGGCCATTGGAATAGCGCTTCAAGAGATCAAAATGCTTTTTCCAAAAATGACGATGTCGGCCGATAAAGTTTTCATAAAACAATGATTGCGATTCGTGAATGCCCATTGACGTGCCGGCACAGAGAGGTGTTCCAATTAGATCACGGCGGATATTTTGTTCATAAATGGCATGACCTCCTTCATGGATCGTACCGAATATGGCGACCCGGAAGTCTTTTTCATTATAGTGAATCGTTACTCGGACATCACCTGGATTTAAGGCTATTTCAAAGGGATGGATCGTTTCGTCCAATCGGCCGGCTTCTAAATCATACCCCATTTTCTTTAAAATCTGTAAGCTAAATAAGCGCTGATTTTCTTTCGGGAAATATTGGAATAAAAAATCGGTTTTTGGTTTATGAGGCGACTTCTCAATTTTTGAAACAAAATCTACCAGAAACGTCCGGACCTTTTTAAAAACAGGATCTAAAACGTCCACTGTCACTCCCGGTTCGTACAAATCAAGCAATGCATTGTATGGATGGTCTTTATAGCCCCAATATTCAATAAATCTCTTCTTATACTCAACGATTTTTTCTAAATAAGGTCTAAACAGTTCAAAACGACTTTCCTCTTTTGCTTGTTCCCATGCATTCTCCGCTTTTGACTGCAATATTATGTACTCTTTATATTCTTGAGTCGGAATTTTTTTATTACGATGATATTCCTTTTTGCATTCTTCTAGTATTTTTGCAACTGTCGGCGAAAGCTTTTCTTCATGAGGGGATAAACTGGCAATAAAAGATGCCATTTCGTCGGAGACAGACATTTGAAACAATTCAGAAGACAATACCCCCACCACATTGGCACGCTGCTGAATTCCTTTTTTAGGCGCACCTGTCCGCATATCCCAATAAAGGAGATTTAAAGCCTCTTGAAAAGAGGTCATTTTTTGGATATATTGCAAAAAATCGTTTTCAATTTCTTTCGTCATTGGATTCATTTAGGTCCCCCCTTTTCTCCGTATGAACCCATTTTACCACATTTTCCAAAAAATATCGGCGGGCTTTTAAAAACGGTGCGAAGATTTTGAAAAGTATATTTGCTTTCTGTAGATAAAACCGACCACTCGCTATTTAATCGAACAATCCGATACAGTCTATTCGATACCGGAGCTTTCTTGTACAAATAGGAATCTGCGGGGGAGCCCCCCCGCAGATTAATATGATCTCATGTCTTTTGGTGGTTTCGGCCCCCAGTATTGATAATAATCCGTTCTGATAAATCCGTTAAACAATTTTCTTTTTTTCGTTGCCGGTTTTCCATAAAATGTTTCAAATTGCCGATGGGAAGTCAAAATATAAATCGACCAAGTCTCTAATTTTGCAAAAGTCCTCCCCATATCCCGATACATAGCCTCTACTTCCGCTTTTTCTCCTAACCGCTCACCATACGGAGGATTACCGACGATCACTCCGTATTGTTTTGTGGTATGAAGATCTTTCACCTGCATTTGTTTAAACCTGAATCCGTGATGAATTGAAATCGACTTTGATTTTGTTGTAATTTTGATGGATTGATAATCCATAAAACCCTTTTTATGCTTATGACCTATGTCATCTCTATTTCCGAAAATGGAACAAATCTCTTTTTTAGGTATACGAACCAAAAAAATAGACAAAAAAGCACAGGGAGTGACGTTGGACATTAGTGCCCGAACATTCGTTCGTTATCTTACCTCTCTCCATTTCTGATAGACGTTCAGTAGGGGCTCGCTATAGCCACTCCTTCGCGTCAGTTTCATCCAGATCTGTCGTGATCGACGGACGAGTCGCCCTGCCATCGTGATCACCGTCTGAATAATCGTCTTGATGCGGCGGCGTTTCACTTTGTGGTGCAACGGATGTCTCGGATCGCTTAATAGATCTTGTCCAATCAGACGAAGAAGATTGTAAACGAAGGCTCCCATGACCAACACGAGCGCATTCGTTTTCATCTTCCCAGATGGAAGCCGCTCTAAATCTAAGTCGCTCTTCAGTTCGCTATGAAACTGTTCGCATGTCGCATGGTCATGATACAACGCGAGCACATCGCTCATTCGAACATGCTCGTATCCTTTGAGCCGCACCCAATAGCTTTCCACTTCATAATCAGGAACGAGCATCAGCTGTCCATTGCGTTCCATCGTCCGTTCCGTCACTTGGGTGACTTGAACGTACGTATACGTGTTTCCATCGATCGCTGCCTTCTGTGGAAGGCATAGCTCATAGGTTTGTACTCCTTCGCTTTGTCCATCATCGACACGTTTGCCCTTTTGCGAAGCGATCTGGAACCAAAGCGCTTTCGATTCTCGGCGTAAGTTTCGCTTGATGACAAAGTCCACGTCTTCCTTTAGGCATACGTGCACATTCGCTTCTGCATCGTTTCCTGCATCCATGCGAACAAGCAGACGAGATGAAGTCAGTTGACGAGCTCGACGGATAGCGGTGACTAAAAACGAGGGCATGTTGTCTTGCACATGTTGTTTCCCTGGACGCAACTCGGCATGAACGAGATACCCTTCCTTCCCTGCATACGCAAACAACGGTGTAAAACCGTCAAATCCTTTATACGTTCGACTGACTCCTTCTTTTTTCGTATCGGAGTTGTCAAATGGGGAACCATCTATATCAAGGGGAAGCCATGTCGTCTTTCCTTTGGTCCAACAAGGGGACAAAGTGGCATGTCGTTGAATCAACAGACGTATGGACTCCTCCCAAAGAATCGTTTCGGTCATCGGAAGACAAGCGAGCTGATCGAGTCGTTGTCGCAAGGTTGGAGAGGAAGGCACGTGCTGAATCCCCATCGATGCCGAAAAGATATCGTCCTGACGATACGCTTCGATATGATCGAAATCCGTTTTTCCTGTGGCAAGCAAGCCAATCATCGAGCGAATGACATCGCTATGGGAAATGTGCACTTCTCGACGAACCGTTGGAAGCCGAAGTGCGTTTACCCGTTTATCCAGTTTCGTTCGATGGAGTAAGTAGCCAACGAGAGCAAGCCCAGCACTTGGGGTAATCGCTTCATCTGTCAATACAAACCGAATCGGGAAATCTTTCATCACATCACCTACTTGATGAAAAATCGTCAACGTCGTTTTCCCTTATCGTATCAACGGTTTGCGACCATTGTAAAGATGTTTTGTCACGGATTCAGGTTAAACTGAATCAATTCGCCTAGGCCAGCTTCGTAAGCGTTTTGTTTGGAAATGTCGATCATCCGATGATCGATATCCGTCCCCATAATATCCAATTCTCGGTCGTATTCAGCAAGATCTTCCACCTCAGTGCGAGCATCGTCCCAAATAGCAGCATTCATCCAAGGCCATGTTTCAGAAACAAAACTGCGATTAAATCCAGGAGCAATATTTTGTCCAATTAAAGCTGCTTCAATCGGAATGGTTCCCGATCCACAAAAAGGGTCGATAAACGGACGGTCCGGCGTCCAATTCGTAAGCAGCACTAATGCCGCCGCCAGTGTTTCTTTTAACGGCGCTTCTCCCTGTCCAGCACGGTAGCCTCTCTTATGCAGTCCGCTGCCCGAAGTGTCCAGTAACAGTTCCACTTCATCTTTATGGATGGCCACTTCGATTTTGAACAATGCTCCGTTTTCCTCCAGCCATGAAGGGTGATGATACGCTTTTTTCAGACGCTCGACAATCGCCTTTTTGACGATCGCTTGGCAGTCTGGGACGCTGTACAGCTTGGATTTAACGGATTTGCCTTGAACGGGAAATTCAGCATCTACGGGCAAAAATTGTTCCCAAGACAGCGCCTTTGTTTGTTCAAAAAGTTCATCGAATGTGAATGCTTTAAAACGGCCGACTCGAATTTTGATTCGGTCTGCCGTTCTCAACCAAAGATTGGCACGGGCAATGGCTTTCTCATCTCCTCGAAACAGGACTCTTCCGTTTTCGGTTTTGCATTCGTACCCCAAGTTTCTGACTTCCTTTGCCGCAATGGCTTCCAGTCCCATTGCAGTCGTCGCAATAATGGTATATGTTGACATTTCATCACCTATTCATTTTTCATTGATATCCGTATGTAGAAAAAATGGGACTACTTCTTAAACCCATAATAAAAGCTCTCCCAAAAGGAGAGCTTTTTATACATCCTATTCCCGATAATAACGTTCTGTAAGCCATGTTCTGTTCCTTCGTACTGCAAGCGACTGGGATAGTCTCGTACTCAGGCGGTAATCATCTATCTGCAAGCAAGAACGTCTTACTTGCCCTTCTCTCCGTTCATTTCCTTCGAGAAGGCGCCCCTACCATAATTTGGGTTGCTCACTCGCGGGGTTTACCTCGTTCCACCTTTGCGATTTCTCGCAAAGCTGCGTCACTGTGGCACTTTCAAGGTAATCATACCATATCCCTTAAAAGGACTTAGGTACTTTCCCTGCCGTCAGCCCAGCAAATGCCGAGCTGCCCTGGCTTATGGTTTCGCCAGGCACGAACACTACGGGCATCTCAGCACCGTGTGAGCATGGACTTTCCTCTGCAACCTTAAAGGCTGCAGCGATTACCTGAACGTTATTATCCTTTTGGCTTGAACTATTATAAAAGAAACAGCGCAAAAATTCAACGTCATTTTCTTTATTCATGACGAAAAAGGTTAATCTTCATAAAGCTTATCGCCAAATACATGTTTTTCTAAATTGGAAAGTCGTTTCAAAATATCATAATTGGTGACAGCTGGCTGCGGCTGGCTGGCCGGCTGCGTTTGAAGCCGTGACATGGACGGAGACTCCACTTTAGACGCTTTCTCAAGCTTCATTTTCAATCTTAAGTTTTCTTTTTGCAATTCTTCAATGGCTTGGTGAAAAGTTTCGTAATCTTTAATGACAAGATCCAAAAATTGGTCAACTTCTTCTTGATTATATCCCCGCATGCTTGTCTTAAATTCTTTTTCTAAAATATCTTTCGCCGTTAACTTTACTTTATTAGATAACATAAAAGCCATCACCTCTATTTTCAAAAGGTCCGCTTTCTCCAGCAGGACTCGACCATCCAGTATGGAGAGTACACTTTATTTTTTCAAATATATGGACTTTTGTCAATTATGAACCTACCAATCATGATTTTCCCATTGTTCTTCTTCTACAATGTTCTGCAAATCAAAAAAAGTGATTTGCTTAATGCTATAAGACGGATTGATTTCTTGGTATTTTTTAGCTTGTTGATAAAGGTACTTTGGCGATCCTTCCTTTTCTTCATCATATAAAAGCACTAGACAATCGCTTTTTTGAAGAAAGAGCTTGTTTTTATTTTGAAATTGCCAGGGACCGGTATAAGGCTGTTTTGAAATGGAATCCACAAAATCGGCGTTGTTCAGGATGTCAAAATACATCTCTTGGTTCGCTTCATTCCAATTTTTCTCCTGATCTAAAAAAGGAGTTAATACAGCCAGCTTTAAATCAGGATGATCTATTCGCATGTTCAATACCACATCCGCTGTCCAGCATTCAACTCCCAATTGACCGCTAATCAGGACCCATTCAAGACCTTCTTCCAATAATTCTTGAATTTCTTTTTGAATGGCTTTTTTTATGTAATCAATCGCTTTGGCATCATGATGAAAAATACCTAATTCTATCGGCTTATATCCTGATACAGCAGCTACCTTCGTATCAATCCCTCCCATTGAGTTCAAAACAAGGTCCGTCCCCTATCGCATAAGGGGCCAGACCCTTCCCGGTTTTGCCGCTCACTTCCCCTTAAATATAGAAGCTAATTTTTCTCTTAAACCGCCGAAATAAGGCAATACTCATAAAAAGTGTATCATTTGGCACCTTCCGTTAAAGACCAAATAGCGGTCTTGGCCCCGGCCCGAATCCCACCAAATCTTGGTGAAGCGCATCATTCACTGTCGGTTCTGTATATGGAAAATAGCGCTGACATTGATAAACGTGGTGATTAAAAGTGGTTGTATGACTTGGATGGATATGTGGTACTACATAATGATGAATCAGATGATTTTCGCGATTAATTGTCGGATGAATAATCGGCGGTAATACTTTTGGTCTGCAATACATGTTTTTTCTCCTTTCTCTCAGGTTTTTATATGAACAGCCTATGAGAAAAAAGAGAAACATGTATTAATGCAAAAACCTAATTTACAGGAAAGAGTAGAAAGTATCTTTTAAATGAATCATCATCACACTCATGACGAGAATAAACACAAAAAATAAAACCAGCAATGCCCGATACACTTTCAACCACCCCTGTGTTTAGTTGTTCTGTCTATATTTTATAATCATCTGTACCAATCCTCAAATGAAAAAATGACCATTTGTCGAAATTTGCGATTGCCCGGGAAATTACCTTGTCCATTCCTGATTCTTCAATAATTTGCGCCGGATCCGTTCCAGTCTTTTATATAGGTCATTTGTCTCCATTTGTTCTTTTCCCGTTCTTCCATGCCATCGCTTATAGTGGTCGAGTGCTTTTTCCGCAAAGGAATAGGCAGCCTCCAAATTTTTTTCTTTATGTTCATAATACTTGCTAAGCTCAATGAGGGCTTCTTTTTTCATGGCGATAGACCCTTTTTCCGCTATTTCAAGCCATAGCGGTACAGCTTTCTCATACTGTTTTTCCTTTTTGTATTCTTTTGCCAGAAGCTGCTTTGCCCGAAAATCAACACTGCTATCTGTCTTTTTTTCTTCCACCAAGTCTTCTAAAGATCGCATTGCCTGTTTATTTTCGCCAATATAGTGGAACCATTTTGCCACTTGGTATTTTTCATTTTCTGTTTGATGGACAAGACCCAGAATTTGATAGGTTAAATGGATGTATAACGAAATGAGGCTAAGTATATCATGCTCATTATGCTTTAAAATGCCTATCATTCCATCCGGCTTTTTTCTTTCTACATAATCAAAATAAATCATCGGAGCCAAATAGCCGGGAACGTCATCCTTCCGGTCAATTCCTAAAATGCTCTTTTCCACATTGGACAGTTTAACGGACTCGAGTTTCTCTTTCCACATTCTCCGTGCAGCATGGAATAAATCAAAATGACCGAATTCCGGCAGCTTTGGAACATGCTCGCGGATTAAAGTATGTCGTGTTTTCACCTGTGGCCAGTCAAACGCTTTTCCATTGTAGGTAACCAATTTTTGGTAATCGATATTTTCCAAAAAACTTTGATAAAGTGCAATTTCATAACCCGGTTCAGGCAAAATATGCTGAACGACTTCCACTTGATGGTCCAATACACGGGCATGGCCCAATAAAAAGATCGTATTGCCCGCACCGTGTCCCAGCCCCGTGGTTTCCGTGTCAAAGAAAAACAGCTCATCATGAGATAGTCCCTTGGCTGATAAAGGATGGTCACCATCCCACTGGTTCCAATGCCGGACAGCTTCGATCAGCTCACGGAAGCTGTACTTGCCATGGCGATGATCGAGGCTGTAAAACGATCGGCGAATCAAACAGTATTGATGGTCAAAAAAATAGGGCTCAGCTCCAGCTGCTCGCCATTCATCAAGGTAAGGAATCTCTTTCTCTTCTTCCTGTTCCATTTTTGGCGGGTTTTGATCTAATCGGACCACTTCTTTGTCTCGTACTAAATGGGATTTCATTCGTTGCAGTTTACTCGATAACGACATGTTCCTCACTCCATCGGTTCATTGACCGCTTTAGCGAAAAGATCTAGCAGCCGTATTGTATGATCTTTGCCGTGCTTTGAAGCGACATCCGTTCCAATACAGGACGGACACCCGTTCTCGCAAGGACAACTCTCAACCAACTCTTTTGCGCTGAAAATCATTTCTTTCATTCGGTTATACACTTCCGTGCTTAATCCAATGCCTCCCGGATAATGGTCATAAATAAAGATCGTCGGTTTTCCATTGTAATTTGCTTTTACTTGAGGCGCTATATGAATGTCCGAGGGATCGCATAGAATATGCAACGGAATAACGGCTTTTAAACTATGCGCGGCGCCAATCAATCCCTCTTCTAAATGTTCTTCGGAAAAAGTTTTTAAATCTTGCTGCAAAGAAATCCAAGCGGCACTCGTATGAATTTCCTCTTCCGGAAGATGAATAGGTCCTGAACCAATATTTTCATGGGTATCTAGTTTTATTTTTTTGAAAATAGTTGGGAGAATATGGATTCCTACATCACCAAAAGAGATTAGCGCCTGTTCATTTCCCCGCTGTTTGTCAATTTCCAACACTTGAAGCTGAATCGCGAGGTTGGCATCCGTATAATAATCTACATCCACTTCTCTTACATACGCTTTTTTTTCATCCCAATCCAATGTTTCAACTTGATATTGAATTCCTTGATGAAGATAAATCGCTTCTTCATGAAGAAGAGTCATGGCGCTAAAGCGATCCATTTCCCCAATCACTTTGACATTGGCTGTTTCCGTCGTATCAATAATCACGACATTCTCTTGAGAAGCAGACCGCAAGCTGATATTATGAGCCGGAAACGAGTCGTTCATCCAAAACCAACGTTCGCCTTTATAATGAAGAATTCTTTCCTCTGTCAAAAACTCCAAAATCTCTTCCACTTCTGCATTTCCAAACGTTTCTCCTTTTTGAAAAGGAAGTTCATATGCAGCACATTTTATATGGTCTACTAAGATGATTAAATTGTCTGGATTAATCCGTACTGTTTCCGGTTTTTTGTTCAAAAAATAATCCGGGTGATCGACAATATATTGATCAAGAGGGCTGGAAGTAGCTACCATGATCACTAAAGATTCCCCTTGTCTTCTGCCGGCTCTGCCCGCTTGTTGCCAAACACTGGATACCGAACCTGGATAACCCGTCATCACACACGCCTGCAATTGACCAATATCCACACCCAATTCCAGAGCATTCGTACTGACTACTCCGTAAATATCTCCTTTTCTTAAACCTTCTTCGATTTCTCGCCGTTCCGACGGCAAATAGCCGCCACGATAACCACGGATGGATTTAGGACCTAATTCATGCTGGACTAGTTCCTGCAAATAGGAAAGAAGCAGTTCCACCCGGACTCGGCTTCTAGCGAATACGATAGTTTGAATTTTGTTTTTCAACAGTTCGCCGGCTAATTTCCGAACTTCAAAAAGCGCGCTTCTGCGAATATTCAGCGGCTTGTTGACGACCGGCGGGTTATAGAATACAAAATGCTTTTTCCCGTTTGGAGCGCCATTATTATCGATCAAAGCCATAGGTGTTTCGCAAATCGCTTGCGCTAACTCCTTTGGATTCGCAATCGTCGCTGACGTGCAAATAAACACTGGATCGCTTCCGTAAAATCGGCAAATTCGCTTCAAACGTCGAATGACATTGGCCACGTGGCTGCCAAACACTCCACGATATATATGCAATTCATCAATAATGACAAACTTTAAATTTTCAAATAAGGAAACCCATTTTGTATGATGGGGCAAAATCCCGGAATGCAGCATGTCCGGATTGGTAATGACAATATGTCCGGCTTTGCGGATTTTTTGCCGGATTCCCGACGGAGTATCACCGTCATATGTATAACTATTAATATCAGCCCCAATTTCCATTATCATTTCGTTTAATTCGCTTTTCTGATCTTGTGACAACGCCTTTGTCGGAAATAAATAAAGGGCTCTTGATGAAGAATCGGACAAAATGGATTCAAGAACAGGCAAGTTGTAGCACAATGTTTTTCCCGAAGCAGTGGGGGTCACTACGACAAAACTCTCACCATTTCTAGCTTTCTCATAAGCTGCAAGCTGGTGAGTATAAAGACGATCGATCCCCCGTTTTTGAAGCCCTTCTTTCAATAAAGGATGGAGCGTTTTTGGAAAGGGAGCTGTTTTCGCTTCTTTTTCGGGAATGGTATGCCAATGTACAATCTGATCCTTGATGGATTCATCCGTTTTCAGCCACTCAATCGCTTCTTGTATCGTTTTTTTCTTTTCCATTTCATCGTTCACCTCAATACTGTCTATTGTACCGAATAAACGTTCTCTTTAAAAGAAAAATGTTGCACCGTATAACACCCGCAAACGGCAGTCACCTCTCCAACATTTTGGCATATTGTAAATGAAGAGAACCGATTGAAGAAAGGAGATTAGAAAATGGCGATGGACAGCCATCTTCCAGAGAAACCGAAAAAGCGCAATACGTTTGACGACTGGATGAAATCCATGAACGGCATTTTTCCTGAGCGGCCGATGAAAAATTTTTTAAAGCACATCGATGAGTTTTTTGCCGGCTCTTTTCCGGTGGAAGTAAGAGAAAAAGAAAAAGAATACTGGATATTGGCTAAACTGCCCGGTGTATCGAAAGAACAAATTGGAATAGAAATCAATGCTCAATTTGTCACTATTACCGTTTCTGAGCAAGAGTATGTACTGGAGGAAAATGAGAAGCGGCAAATCGTGCAAGAGCAAACTTCTTTTAGGAGACAATCAAGAACGATTCCTCTCCCTGCACTGGTTAATGAAAAAATGGCAAAAGCGAAGTACAAAGACGGCCTGCTAACATTGATTTTACCGAAAAAGAAAGGGAAAATAATTGAACTACCCGTGGTGCTAGTTGAGTGTCAGCGCTCAACCAGCCCTAGTGTGACCAAGGAATAAGCCAACAAGATGCCATCGAGTGCCACTTCAAACCCGGCAATGGAATTCGCTCGAATGTCGGTGATCCGGTATTGGTCTACGAGAATCGAAAACACCGTCTCGATGACTTTGCGTTTTTTCCTGATCCATTCTTCCCATGCCTTGGATGGGCCGTGCTTTTGATTGTGTCGAGACGGTGTCCAGAACGCGGCTTGGTGTTCTTCGTACAGCTTTTCTCGAAGAGCGTGGCTGATGTACCCTTTGTCCCCAAAGTTGTAGGGATGAGGGATTTGAGTCATCACCGTTTCAGCGGCTTTGACGTCGTGGCAGGACGCTTCCGTCACGACATAGCCCATGGCCAGCCCTTGATTGGTCACTTGAAGATGCAGCTTGAAACCGTAGTACCATTGCTTTTTGGAAGCACAATACCCCATATCCGCGATCCCTCGAAACCGCTTGACGCGCTGCATTCTTGCGGGATGGCACAACGGAAGAGGCAAGCTGTCGACGACCGCATAAGCATGGTGTTGGCCACGTTTCGCCAGCTCATGACGGATCCATTTGATGGCGAAACCAAGCGCTCGGCAGCGGCGGTTGTATCGGGAGCGTTCAAGAAACGAGCCGTTTGTGAACAAATTTCCCGTGACAAAACGATGCCAGGCTCGTTCGGAAGAAAAGCCCAGCAGCTTCCCCAAAAGGTGAACCGCCATGACCACTTCGTCTTCTTGCTTGACCAAGTGACGGTTGCGGCGATGAAGATACATTTGAATCAACGACAGTTGGGCAGAAACAAAACAGAAAATAGCGGCATATTGTTTTTGAAGTTTGGCTGGATCTGTAGTAAAATGAAAGTGCTCTTGCATGGGGGATCTCTCCTTTCGAATGTTGGGTGACACTTTCATTCTACTGGAGATCCGCCAGCAAGGGCTATTTTTATGCTTGTCTGAGTTTTATCTAGCACCACGGGTTGAACTATCCGATTGACATGATTTTTTTGCAAACCACGTATGAAAACCCGCCTTCCAAAACGGCGGGTTCTTTCATTTCCTGGGTTGAATCCTATGATTGTTTAAATACGCTGCCAAACCCTTTTACCACACTCGAAAATTGATTCATTACCGCCATCATCTGACCGGCAGTGTTAATCATTTTGTTCATATCCAAAGTGCCATCCTGATTTTTGAAAGAATTCATGATCGTGTGAAATCCTCCTGATGGCGGTTTCATTAAGTTGCCTTTCGGGTATGGATGCAAATAGTTTATTTGTGTGGGGACAGTATGTTTCTTAGGTTGCAGCGGATTTTCAAATAAGTCGCTGCTGTTCGTTGTTGCCGGGGGCTGATTTGGGATTGCGGGATAAACGTAAGAACTCCCGGCATTTTCCGCATTTAAAGGATCATAAGCTTGATAAGGGTAGTGAGCATAATGATGAAAAATGGGACTAGACTGGCCATGAGGTAAAATTTCATAAGGTTGGCCTGGATCAGCTTGATAATGAGCCAAAAACGGATAACCGCTAGTCGTTTGCCTCCGCATCATGTTTTCTCCTTTCTCTATTTCTGTTGATTTATTTTATGTGGCAAAAGTTGAAAAGTGAATTCATAATTTTCCGATAATGTCGATATTTGTATATCTATTTTTTACAAAAATGTGTCCAAATAAGTGGCTATTTATGTTAACATAGAACAAACAAAGAGGGGGTTGATAAAATGACCATTCACGAGTTAAAAGAAAAATTTCTGGAAAAAAAATCTTACCCGCCGCGAGATTTTAATCAGCTTCTTGATTTTGCCAGAAATTTGTATTTGTTGAATGAGCTGCCTCTCAGAGACTACAGAGACGTTGTTCGTGATTTAGAAACCGCCGGAGCAATCAGTCCCATTGTCTTGGAACAATCGTTATGGAATACAACTTCCGCTTTATAATCTCAATAAAGAAGCGGATTTTAAAAGGTTAGTCCGTCCCTTTTAAAATCCGCCTCTTTTTTGTTTTCCGCCTTAAAACTCCCTCTATGCGCCCTAACGAAAATATTCCGCCCATATGATTCTATTCCTTGTCTGATGATTGAAAAATGAAGTTTTACGATTCATTGTCATTAATCACATTTTTTGAGGATTCTCCATCATGAACATTCCGTTTTACTTCATTTAAAACATACTCCACTGTATGAACGGTTTGCTTAAAACGACTGTAGCTAGTTTTTGGAAAAAAGGCTTGTACAGCGATGATTTGCAAATTTTCTAATGTCGCGGTTATTTGTTGTTTATGGATGTACTTCGGTTTTTGACTCATAAGCCACTTTTTTGCTTCCGCTTCCCATTCATCACTTAACGATTTCATTTTATCTGCAAAAGGCTTCACTTCCGTATAAAAATCCATTTCTTTCCCCGTTGATCGAACGGTTTCATACACTTCATCCGCCTGCTGAACAAGCTTTAACAGTTCGCTAGTTAATATCCATAAATTTGATTGTCCAGCCATATACATCCCCCCTTTAATCATAAAACAAGATCTAACCAAATCATCTTTAATCAATGGGGCTGCCGTTTCAAGCACTGAATAAAAGTTTCGTGCAAAGCGGATACGTACAAAAGGAAAGAATGAAAGACGCAAGATAAAAGGATGGTCCAAATATCGAAAATATAATGAAAACGGCTTTTGGCGAATCAATATGAAAGACTTTGACATTCCCGCTGACAAGAATAAAAAAAGCAGCTTATTTATCATCTATAAGCTACTAAAAAAACTATAACGAAACTGTTCTTTACAACGCAAGTTTTCTAACAGATGAAGGGTTCATTTGTGTATAGGAAATGTGTTCCACATTTGCTTCAATATCTGCCAATTGGTCCATAAGCCATTTTTTTTGCTTTTCAATCGATTGAAATCCCGCTTCTTTCTCCTGATGAATACTGACCGTCAAAAGATCATCCATATCTTCGACTTTCTCTTCTATTTGCTCAAACAACTTTAAAATTTCTTCTCTTTGTATCATAGAATTTCCTCTCCTTTCCTTCAAGGTATTACCCATATTCTTGATTTTTTTGCCATTCCCTGCCTTCTTGACAAAACTAGATGCCATTCGGCAAAGAAAGAATTTTTTTAACAGAATGGGCTATTATTTTCCTTCTTTCACCGTATTTTTCCTTTCCGAAAAGCTAACAATAGGACGGGAGGTGTACAATATGGCTGAGAAAAAAGAACAAAAGCCGAAAAACCAAGGTACTCGTTCTGAGACAAAATCCGCCTATGGTGATAAAAAACTCTCAGGACCTAACCGCCCATCAACGTAGTCCATCATTCATTCAAGACCGAAAAAGCAAGGAGTTCCTTGCTTTTTTGGATTCTTTTTATATCTTTTTCATCAAGCTTGCCCATTGGAGTTGAATCTGCTTTTGAACAAACCATTCTGTTAAATGGACGGATTTTCCAGGTTCGGAATCCATAAACTATTCATCTTTGATGACCGCTTCTTGCGACCAGTCTCTCCATGTATGTATATGATGTTCCACGATCGGAAATGCCCATCGAAGCATGGGCGTCTGGCTATAAAACGGCTTCTTCATAAAACGCTCGTAATCTTTCCGCGAACCAGTATGCTCCACCTTTCGAGCAAATAACAAAAAATGAGGATATAGATCCGTATGAAACAGGATATGAGCCAACCGCTTTCCTAAATCGATTCGCGCATCTACGTTGCGAAACGAGGTCACGCTGGAACCGTATAAATTTCCATTGATCGTCGGAAATAAAACCGTACTGAAATGCAAACATTCCTCCACCCAAAACAGCAATGAACGAAAAACTTTCTTTTTGTACAGAGGATGTTTTAATATCGGTTCTTGAATAACGTTTTGTTCATTGATGATAAGTGCTTTCAGCAGCCGATCTCCGTCCTTTTCCACCTAAAAGCGCTCCCATTCTTCAATCATAAATTGGGAAACGCCCCAGCGATCTAAACTTCGAAAAAGAGGGCGATTTTCTAATTTGGAGAAATGATATAGAAGCAATTGCGGATACGCATCACGAAAAATCAGCCAATTGGCTCTTTCATAAGCTAAAAACATATGGTCCCTTGTTTCTTCTTCTAATAACGTGATCAATTGTGGACTTTTTAAATCACACATATTATATCCAGCATTTCTGGATACCATCGACGCCAAAAAAGCCCATTTTATCTCTGGGTGATGGCGGTAAAAATGAAAATAAGCGCTCGTTCTGCTGATATTATCCATGTTATGGCGCCAAACTGCCTTTAAAATAACGTCTTCCATTGAGGAAAAACGGTCAGCGCCAACGATTTTGGAAAAAATACAACGAAAAAATAAGGTTTTGTTCATATATCTCGCCTCTTTTCCATATATAAGCTTATGATAGCGACAATTTCAGATTTTTATTCCCCCATTTCGGCTCGGTTTCTGATATGATATGTAGTAGTCTGCGAGGTGTTGATCGTGGAGTTTCATTATCCAAATGGAAAAAAATACAATCCTTCTCAACAACAAATAGCGAAAAAAGGCCATTCAAAACCGATACGATACGGCAATCGAGGAATGACTCTCGAAGAAGATCTCAATTTGACCAATCAGTATTATTTAGAAATTGGACATGCTGTCATTCATAAAAAGCCGACACCTATTCAAATTGTTCAAGTAGATTATCCGGCAAGGAGTGCCGCTGTGATCAAAGAGGCTTATTTCAAACAGCCATCCACTACAGACTATAACGGAGTATACAAGGGGAGATATATTGACTTTGAAGCCAAAGAAACGAAAAACTTGCACTCTTTTCCACTGCAAAATTTTCACGAACATCAAATCCGCCACATGATGCAAGTGGAACAACAAAAAGGCATCTCCTTCGTTATTATCCGTTTCACCACAACGGATGAAGTGTTCTTGCTTCCGAGCCAACATCTTTTTCGATTTTGGGAACGGATGAAAAACGGGGGAAGGAAATCCATCAAAAAAGAAGAAATTGAAAATTATGGGAAAACTATTCCGATTAAGTATCAACCTCGCATTGATTATTTGGAAGTGGTAGACATTCTTTACCATTCTTATTTTTAATTTCTGCCAAAAAACCCATAATGATATCAAAGTAGAAAGCGATTAGGTTTTTATTTTTGAAAGTGAGGAGTAAGCTTATGGCTGACCAATATAAATCACGCACAGAACGACGAAGACAGCAAAGCAAAAAACCAAAAAAGAAGCGAAATGGCGGTTCTTTGGCCAAACGTATCCTGTTATCATTGGTGATTGTCGGTCTCGTCATGTTGGTGGGCGGGATTGGAACGTTCGCCTACTTCATTAAAGACGCGCCTAAATTAAATGAATCGATGCTAAAGGACCCCATTCCTTCCAAAATTTACGACAAGGATGGACACTATATTACCTCGGTGGGATCCGAAAATCGGGACTATGTCAAATATGACGAGGTCCCCAAACTAGTGAGAGATGCGATCATTGCCACCGAAGATGCCCGTTTCTACCAACATCACGGGATCGATATTATTCGAACCATTAAAGCCATTATCAGCAATGTGACAAACGGTTATGGTTCCCAAGGCGGAAGCACCATCACTCAGCAAGTAGTCAAAAACTCATTTTTGACTCATGAAAAAACGATTAAACGAAAAGTACAAGAATGGTGGCTGGCATATCAGCTAGAACGTAAATATACAAAAGCACAAATCTTTGAAATGTACGTCAATAAAATTTATATGTCTGATGGCATATTCGGAATTAAAGCAGCGGCAAAGCATTACTTTAATAAAGATCTGAATCAATTGAATCTGACGGAAGCAGCCATGCTGGCCGGTATGCCACAAAGCCCGAATAATTACAATCCGTTTGAACATCCGGAACAAGCAGAAAAACGAAAAGATATCGTTTTATCATTGATGAAACAACACGGGAAAATTACTGAACAGCAAATGCGTCAAGCGGAAGCGGATCATGTCACTCATTATCTTGTCCCTCCATCCAAACGAAAAGTCGATACGGCGGATAACAAGTATGGTGCTTTTATCGACCTTGTCGTGGATGAAGTGAAAAACATGGGCGGCTACAACGCTTATTCCGATGGATTGAAAATTTACACCACTTTGGATCCGGATGCCCAAAGCTATGTAGAAAATATGATGAACACCAATGATGTCATTCAATATCCGGATGACAAGTTTCAAGCCGGGCTCGTTCTTTTAGATACGAAAACTGGTGAAATTCGTGCAATCGGAGGCGGAAGAAATCAAAAAGTAAGAAGAGGCTATAACTATGCTGTCGATGCCCATAGACAGCCAGGTTCTACAATTAAGCCTCTCATCGATTACGGTCCTGCGATTGAATACTTGAAATGGTCCACCTACCACCAGCTGACCGATGAGCCTTACAGCTACTCAAACGGACAACCGATTCGCAATGCCAACGGCACCTATAAAGGCCAAGTATCGATTCGAAAAGCGCTGCAATGGTCTTACAATATTCCGGCTTTAAAAACATTCCAAGCCGTCGGTCCTGATAAAGCAAGCGAATTCCTTTCCAACTTGGGAATTCATTTCGACCATATGTATGAGTCATACGCCATCGGCGGAATGGATCAAGGTCCTTCACCGCTCCAAATGGCAGGTGCATACGCGGCGTTTGGTGATAACGGTATTTACCATAAACCGCATTGTATTAAGAAAATAGTGCTGCGCGATGGCGAAACGGAAATCAAAAATCAGATTGACCCGCAAATTGCCATGAAAGACTACACCGCCTATATGGTGACGGATATGTTGAAAGACGTCGTCAAATCCGGTACAGGACAAACGGCGAATATACCTGGACTTCCTTTAGCAGGAAAAACCGGAACGACCAACTATGATGAAGAAACGCGGCAAAAGTATGGTATTCCTGATTATGCCAACAAAGATTCGTGGTTTGTTGGCTACACTACAAAATATTCAATGGCCGTTTGGACCGGCTATCCTGAACCGAATAAAAACTATTTAACTCCTGAAGAATCCAAAATTGCTCAGAAAATGTTTAAAAACGTGATGGCGCATGTTTCCTCCAATACGGAAACAAAAGACTTTAAAAAACCGAAAAGCGTTGTCGAATTGCCGATTGTAGCAGGATCCGATCCGCCACGGATAGCCAGCAAAAGCGTGCCGAGGGATAAGGTTGATTACGAATTATTTGTCCGCGGAGAAGAACCGACCCAATACTCTGATGATTCTTCAGATGACAATAACCAAGAAAAGAAAGACGATAAGAAAGAGGAGGAACAAACCGTTTCTGCACCATCTGGTTTAAGCGGACAGTACGATCCGTTAACACAAAGCATCACGTTATCATGGAATTACGATCAACCGGCCTCGTTTGAAGTGACTGCCTCTTCAAGCCAAGGCACTACGACTCAAACGACGAATGGTACGTCCATCGTGATTTCCGGCGTCCAACCTGGTTCAACTTATTCATTTTCAGTGGTGGCCATTGTAGATGGCAAACGCAGTGCACCTGCTTCTACGAGCGTAAATGTTCCAGGTGAAGAAAATTCGGATCAATCACAAGGCAATAATCAAGGCCAAGGAACGACGAATCCAAATGAGAACCCAACCGACAACAATAACGGAAATGAAAACAGTAATAACGGCATGAACGGCGGTAACAATAATAATGACAACAGCAACGGCAATAATGGCAATAGCAATAACCAAAATCCAGAGCAACCAAGTAACAACACAGGAAACGGAAACCAAAGCGGCGGTAATGGAAGCAATAACCATACACAGCCAAGTCAACCGAATCAGCCATCTACACCACCCAATCAAAATAAACAACAACCCGTTTCAGGACAATCAACGAAGGGTTCGGCTTCGACCAACAGCGTTCCGCCTAACGAATAATAGACCATGCATCCATGACCAAGGGGATTTTTCCTCTTGGTCTTTAAAATTTGATTTTCAAGAGAAATGACAAAAAAAGGACTACCCCTTCTTGCTTTTCACAATGATCTTACGTCTTCCAAGATACTGTGAAAACGAAGGAGTAGTCCTTTTACTTTGCTTCTTTTTGTTTCCGTTTTTGAATAGCAGCCATTTTAGCATATTGCTTATACTGTTCTGTAAACAGTTCATCTAATTGCCTGAAAGCAGGATAACTATTTGGCCTTTCCATAATAAATTGAAGCCGTTCAGCTCCATTTACGGGTTTAGCATAAAATCCATCCATTTTCTCTTTCCAATTGCTAAGTTCGACCGGCGCAGAATTGCTCCAAAACATCAACATAAAAAACAACGCTATTCCTGCCCTCATCTCGCTTTTAAGTACTTTTTCTCTTTTGGAGAATTTTCTTTCTAACCCTTCTCGAATTTTTTCCCATTTGTTCAATAAAATCGGAATCGATTTTTCTGGATTTTCCCAAGGGTACTCTTCTATTGGACTATTCCAATAAAAAGACAACTCAAAAAGAAAATAAGGAAATTTCTCCAGTTCTGCCGCTGATAACGGTGCTTGATTTTCATCGAACGGTTTTGAGCGCAAAAAGAAAAAATCGTCCTCAAGCTCCTTCGGTAGTTCTCTTTGCTTCTTCAAGCCCTTTCTTCCCCTTCATTCTTTTTTTTCCTTCACGGCACAAAGACAATAACGGGCATTCTTCGCATTTCGGCGATTGCGCTTTGCAGTGATACCGTCCAAAAAAAATAAGCCGATGATGAGTGATGGACCATTCCTCTTTCGGAACCTTCTTCATAAGAGTTTGTTCCACTTCCCACACACTATCTTTCCAGCGGCAAATTCCTAATCGCTTGCTCACTCTTTCCACATGAGTATCCACCGCTATGGCCGGCTGTCCGAAAGCAATCGAAACGACGACATTCGCGGTTTTCCTTCCAACTCCGGGCAATTCCATCAGTTCCTCTTTCGTTTCCGGTACTTGCCCTTGATGCTTCTCGATAAGTATTTTGCACAATTTTTGAATGTTTTTTGCCTTAGTGCGATAAAGCCCGATGGATCGAATATCTTGTTCCAGCTCCTCTAACGGAACACGAACATAGTCTTCCGGTCTTTTATATTTTTGAAATAATGATTTTGTGACTTTATTAACATGCGCATCGGTGCTCTGGGCAGACAGCACTACAGCGATCAGCAGCTCGAATGGATTTCGGTGATTCAGTTCCCCTTTCGCATTGGGAAACATTTTGGCTATTACGTCTAAACAGTAGCGAATTTGCGATTTTGTCAACATCATCGTCACCGCCTTTCTCTCTAAAAATAGACTGACCCATTGTCCGTAAGATTGTACGGATGCCGAACAAAAATACTTTTACGGTCCTGTCCCTTTACGCTCTCTTTTTAACCGTTTTGAAAATGGGCAATGATGAAAAAACATGTTTATTTCTCCAGCCAATTATAAAAAGGAACAGCTTTATGGGATTTTTTAGGTTGAGTGGTTTGTTGTTTTCCTTGTCGAAAACGCTGGCTGTATTCTCTTGCTTGATCGATGGATTGTATTCCTTGTTTTTTCCATTCAAACAAAATTCGATCAATATAGCGGAAATTCAATTTCCCTGATATGACCGCTTCTCGAAGAGCCGCTTTAATCATGACGGGAGTATGGCCGTCTTGATCGATCCAAATCGCAAGTGTTTCACACTCTAACGGCGAAAGGGGTCTGCCGAATTCCTGCTCAAAGCAAGAGTACAAATCTTGCTCATGATCCCATGTTTTTTGAAGCTCTTCTTTTCTTTTTTCCATCAATAGGACATCCAAAAATTTTTCCCAAAGCGGCTGCAAAGAATACCTTTCGTAGCCGGGCTTTTCTCCTTCTTCAATGGCAATATATTGCATTTGAACAAGTTTTCGCAGTATACGTGCGCATTCTGCTGCAGAAATGGTCATTGTATCCGAAATTTCTTCCGGCGTAGGAAAGTGGATTCCTTTTTCTATGAAACGGTTTAACTGCAAAAGCAACACCAATTCTGTTTCCGTCAAATTCAATCTCGTATAATGGGTAAGAAGCAACTTGGAAACATTCACCGTTCCTTCTTCCAACCAAAATTTCATCAGCTCTTTTTGATCCATTTCGGACACCTCAATCAATAGTATAGCATGGGGATAGCAGAAAGAGAATGTAAATCCCCCTGCAACATGATGTCATAATGTAAAACGTTTTTCCATTCGATCGCTTTCTTCTCTTCATCCGCGTGCTGGCTATATATGTAGGCCTGCTCACCTGAAAATCACAAATGAAAAAACCACATCATCATAAAATGAAAATGTGGTTTCTCATCACAGTCAGCATTTCTAAAACTCCCATTTCTTCAATGGAGCATAAAGAAATGCTGACAGCCTTCTCTTTCATTCAGACTGATATTTTAAGATGGATGATCTTTTTGTTCCATTAAGGATACAAACGATTCAGCAAGCGTGGGAACGGAATCGTTTCACGTACATGTTCCACTCCGCTAATCCACGCAACTGTTCTTTCCAATCCTAGACCGAACCCTGAATGAGGGACAGAACCGTATTTTCTCAAGTCCAAATACCATTGATAAGCATCAAGCGACAAGTGATATTCTTCGAGGCGTTTCTTTAACAGATCATAATCATGAATTCTTTCTGATCCGCCAATAATTTCACCGTATCCTTCCGGTGCGATTAAATCAGCGCACAGAACTACTTCGGGTCGGTTAGGGTCAGGCTGCATATAGAAAGGTTTTATTTTAGCCGGATAATGAGTGATAAAGACCGGTTTTTCAAAGTGCTCGGCAATAGCGGTTTCATGGGGTGCCCCAAAATCTTCTCCCCATTCAATGTCTTGAAATCCTTTTTCATGAAGAAGTTCTATCGCTTCATCGTATGTAATGCGTGGGAAAGGCGCTTGCACTTTTTCCAGTTTGCTCGTATCTCTTTCTAAACGTCCTAATTCCAATTGACAATTTTTCAGCACGGATTGAACGATATAGGATACATATTGTTCTTGCAATTTCAAACTGTCTTCATGCTCATAAAAGGCCATTTCCGGTTCAATCATCCAAAACTCAATAAGATGGCGGCGTGTTTTCGATTTTTCAGCCCGGAACGTAGGACCAAAAGAAAATACTTTTCCAAAAGCCATCGCGGCTGCTTCCATATAAAGTTGGCCGCTTTGAGACAGATAGGCGTCTTCGTCAAAATATTTTGTATGGAAAAGCTCCGTTGTTCCTTCCGGTGCACTTCCTGTCAAGATCGGCGGATCAATCTTCACAAAACCTTTCTGATTAAAAAATTCGTATGTAGCTCGAATAATCTCGTTACGGATTTTCATAACGGCATGTTGTTTCCGCGACCGGAGCCATAAATGGCGGTGATCCATTAAAAATTCTGTTCCATGTTCTTTAGGGGTGATCGGATAATCGACTGCCTCATGGATCACTTGAATGTCTTTCACTTGTAACTCATAACCAAATGGAGACCGGGCGTCTTCTCGAACAATTCCTGTTACGTAAAGCGACGTTTCCTGTGATAAAGATTTCGCTTTTTGAAAGACTTCTTCCTCCACTTCGTTTTTCACTACGACTCCTTGAATAAATCCCGTTCCATCACGCAATTGCAAAAAAGCAATCTTTCCGCTGGAACGTTTATTTGATAGCCAAGCACCAATGGTTACTTCTTGGCCAATATATTGACTCACTTCTGAAATTGTACTTTTCATGTATACATTCCCTCCAAGCAGTACCACAACGTTCAAATCCATTCGCTCTCTATTATACATTTCCCACTTCAGTCAATCAATGGTGCCTGACCCCCTTCACGCTTTAAAGCGTAAAGGGGGTCAGGCACCGCCTTAAATATTAGTCATTTTCTTCCACCATTTGCCGTTTTTGAAAAGGACATAGTAATAATTTAAGTCCCCTTCTTTATCCAAATAAGCCATTTCCCATACCGGTCCGACTTCTTCCATGCCGAGATGCACAGATAAAAGTTTGGCCGGTTTCTCATCTTGATATAGTTTATCTATCGCTTTTTGTTCGGAAATCCCATTCGAATATTTGTCATATAGGATTTTATCTTTTCGCTGTTTCGGAATCCAAGCTACCATTTTTTCATGCTTTTTATTTTCGCCGATCAGCACATAATACGTTTTCTTACTGTTGTATAAATAGAATTTATCCACAGTCAAAATGATTCCGTGGTCTTTGGCTACTTTCAAAGCTTCTTCTTCCGCTTTTTGATAAGGCTTTTTAGCACTTGCATAAATATAGATGGAAAAGGCTAAAACCACCACCGCTATAATTGCGATTATCATCATAACTTTTTTCATAGTATCACTTCATTCAGGTACGATATATTGTAAAAACAGCTTTTTTCGGATCGTTTGGATCCAACGCCAATCCGAACATTAAATCTTTTCGCTTTAATGTTCGATTCAAAGCATCGACAATTTTGTACAAATCGGGATGATAATTAATCATCACTGTCTGCAGAACCTCAATTTTGCTCTCCATTCGAAACCTCCAATACTTTTTTGCTTTTCGAAAGAAGTGGTCTCGAACCGAACGAAAGACACACTCTTCCAGCGACACCGCAAGCGATTGTTTATTCCGAATACCATTATAACAAGAATCTTGAAAAAATCAGTAACCAATATTCATAAAAAATGTCGGCCATTGCACTTTGCATGGCGGATCTTCGTTCAAGACCATGAAACGGCAATACTGCCCATCGTTCCATTTACCCTTCAAGGTGTTCACGCGGAATTCTCTATTATCCGTCCTCCACCGAATAAAAGAATCCTCCCGCGAGCATTACGGGGGTTTTTCTCTTCAGCTTGACGCTCCAAAAGCCTTTTTTAAAGCCAATCTTCAATGACTTGAATGACTTCCGGCAAGGAAGCATGGAGAATGGGTACTTTCGGAATCGATTGTATAAACGCTTTTCCATATCGAGCCGTAGTGATTCTACGGTCAAATACGATAATGATTCCCCGATCTCGCTCTGTTCGAATCAACCTGCCAAAACCTTGTTTAAAACGAATGACCGCTTGCGGGAGAGAAGAATGGTAGAACGGATTTTTTCCTTCTGCTCTGAGTGCCTCTCCTTTTGCTTGAAAGAGCGGATCGTCCGGAGGAGTGAAAGGAAGCCGAACGAGAACCAAGCAAGAAAGATCTTCTCCCGGAATATCAACCCCTTCCCAAAAACTGCTAGTGCCAAAAAGAATCGCCTTTTCGAATTTTTGAAAGTGGCGAGTCAATCTCACTTTACTTCCATTCGTAATTCCCTGGGCAATTAAAACAAAATCTTCGAGGAGTCCGCTTTCCTTCATCAAAAGATACGTATTCTTCAACATATCATAGGATGTAAAAAGAACAAGCATCCTACCATTCGTAGCTTGCGCGACAGCACTTAAATAATCCGCCAATACTTCCACGTATTTCTCGCTCGTTACATCCTGAATTTCAGGAACATCATTAGGAATGATCAGCTTGCAATTTTTTTCATAATGAAACGGGGAAGGAAAGATGGCTTGTCGAAACCTTTTTTCCGGAATCCCTAGTTCCTCAGCGAAATGTTGGAATGAACGATTTACCGATAAAGTGGCGGATGTAAAAATGACGCTTTTTTTCCCATAGATAAATTGTTCCATCCGGATTCGATCTAAGCCGGCGGGACGGCACTTAATTTTCAAATGATTTTGCGGCATTCGGACATCGCCTTCCATCCAAATGACAGCCGGCTGCTTCGATCCTTCTATTATTACATTCTTGAGATCGTTCATCCACTTTTTCCAGCTTTCAAGCAAGTCATACAGCTTTTCGATCATCGCCGCTTCATCCAAAGTCAAGTCTGTTTCCAGCTTTTTGGCCAACATTAGTCTTTCTTGCAAACTATGATGAATCATTTTCATCAATTCATACAATCTTTCGGTTGAATAGTGTAATTCTTTCCAATATTTCATTTTTCGTTCTTGTTCGCCAACTCGAATCTGTACTTTATTCCAACTGTTAGACTTCTTTTTCGCCAAGTGAAGGAAAAAGGCGGAAGCGGCATTCATCCATTCGTTCATTTCAAAAGCAATTTGGTGTAAATCATGATCGGTTTCAAAGAAATGAATCGTTGCCTCTTTTCCGTGCTTTTTCAGCAATTCTTCGCATTGAAAGAACAGTTGTTTTTGCTCCATCGTTCCGATCTGTTGATACATCCATTTCAATGCTCGCAAATCTATTTCAGTTCCCATCTGGTCTCCGAGTACATTCCCGAAATGATGGGCTTCATCTATAATGACTTGATTGTAATCAGAGATCAAATTTTGATCAGAAAACAAGTCTTTTGCCAATATGGCATGGTTGGTCACGACAATATCGGCTTGTTGCGCCTGTTTTCTCGCATGCAAATAAAAATCTTTTTCCACCCAAGGGTTTTTGGAGCGGTTCAAAAATATATCTTCTTGCTTAATGCGAGCCCAATATAGTTCACCGCCGGAGGATAAATTCAATTCATTTTTGTCCCCGGTGGTCGTTTCCGTCAGCCAAACCAAAATCTGCATCTTAGTCAACGCTTCATCGTAATTGCTCGTTTCGTCGTTCAGGCTATTTTCAAATTGAAACAAGTCAATATAATGGCTGCGTCCTTTTAAAACGGCCGTTTGAACGGAAAATGGCAATATCGCCTTCAATAGCACCAAATCCTTATTCATCAGCTGTTCTTGAAGTACCGTTGTGTACGTGCTAATCACAATCGGCACCTTATGCTGTTTACTGTAAAAAGCGGCAGGCAATAAATAAGCAAGCGATTTCCCGATCCCTGTTCCCGCTTCAATGAAAGCATGATTCGAAGAGTCCAGCGTTTCATAAACGCAATCCATCATTTCAAATTGAGCTTCTCTTATTTGAAACTGGGGGAATTCTTTCATATATTCTGCTTTTTCATTGGGAGAAGAGGGATACATCACGTCGTAGAGAAGGTCTTCTCTTTTTTGTATTTTTTTCTTTTTCAAAGCGATATTTCGATAGACTTCCAAATCTTCCGGCAAAGACTCGATCGATTGTTCTTTTTCATCCAACACCGCTTGTATAACCGTGGAAATATCCGATTTTAAATGAGAAGAAAGCTGATGCAATTTTTTTAGCGTGACATACGGCAATGACTTCAGCTTTTTCAACATCAAAAGTAAAATTTCCGCCGTCACATAAGCATCGCTGTCAGCTTGGTGGGGCCTAGAATGCAAAACTCCCAGTTCTTCCGCCAAATCGGACAGCTTATAACTGTCTTGCGTGGGGTACAGAAATCTGGCCAACTCCACCGTGTCTACTGTCTGCCCGTTAAATAGCGGAAAGTTCGCTTTTTCCAATTCTGTTTGTAAAAACGTTAAATCAAAAGCGGTATTATGAGCAACAAAAATCGAATGATCCAAAAGCGGACGAATATTTTGAGCAGCTTCTGAAAACAGCGGTGCTTGTTTTACCAGATCCTCGTGAATTCCCGTCAATTCTTCAATAAAGGCGGGAATGGCCGTCTCCGGGTTGATAAAGGTTGTATATTGATCAATAATCTGCTCATGCTCAATAATCACCAGGGATGCTTGTATAATTCGATCCCCTTTTTTCGGAGAATTTCCCGTTGTCTCTAAATCAACTACTACAAATCGTTGTGGTAACATCTAAGAGCACACCTTTTTTCTAAAGTGAAACTTGCCAATCTTTTTTCAAGTTTACCACAAGAATTCCGATGATGTCAGTCATATGTCCGCAAAATAAAAAGGCCGGCCCCCTCCATCAAGAAATAGGATAGAATCAAAGATCTCCTATCTAATGATTTTAAAAGGGGCCAACCCACTATTTCATGTCAAAAACTATAAAATGGTCGCTTCTTTTTCGCCGGTGATCAATTGGGCGATCCGGTTATTCTCATCCATAATAGCGATTTTCGGTGAATGTTCCTTGACTTTCTCTTCTGGAACTAAAACGTAGGAAATAATAATGACCGTGTCCCCGGGCTGAACAAGTCTTGCCGCCGCCCCATTTAGGCAAATGACTCCGCTCCCTCTTTTACCCGGGATAACGTACGTTTCTAGTCTTGCACCATTATTATTGTTCACGACCTGCACTTTTTCATTAACAGCAATTCCAACTGCATCCAATATGTCTTCATCGATGGTAATGCTGCCGACATAATTTAAGTTGGCTTCTGTAACAGTGGCGCGGTGGATTTTGCTGTTCATTAATGTACGAAACATTTTTGTTTCCCCCTTAACGAGACAAATCTAGTATCACATTATCAATCAATCGTGCTGACGCAAATTGTACGGCTGTGGCAATGATCACTTTTCCTTTTATTCTTTCGAGTGGATCCAATTCAGGGAAAGAAAGGACTTCCACATAGTCGATTTCTCCGCTCGTATTTTGGCGAATATGATCGGATACCAATCGGACGATTTCCGCAGGATCATCTACCCCATTCTCGACGGCTTTTTTTCCTTTCAGCAGCGCTTGATAAATTTCGGGAGCTTCCTTCCGCTCTTGTGCGGATAAATACGTGTTTCGGGAACTTTTAGCCAAACCGTCTTCTTCCCGAACCGTTTCTACGCCGATGATGTCGATCGGAAAGTTTAAATCCGCCACAAATCCTTGAACAATCGCAAATTGCTGTGCATCTTTCAATCCGAAATAAGCTCTATCCGGCATTGTAATATGAAACAGTTTAGTGAGAACGGTAACGACGCCGTCAAAATGTCCTTTTCTAGTACGTCCGCACAAAACATCTTTTCGTTTTTTGACGTTCATTTGAACGATAGATTCTTCAGGGTACATTTCTTCCACAGACGGGTGAAAGAGCACATCAACGCCATTGTCTTCAGCCAGTTTTCGGTCACGGTCAAAATCGCGAGGATACCGCTCAAAATCTTCATTCGGGCCAAATTGAATAGGATTCACAAAAATGCTCATCACTGTCAGATCATTTTCTGCAGTCGCTTTTTTCACAAGCGATAAATGCCCTTCATGCAGATAGCCCATCGTTGGAACAAAACCAATGGTCTTCCCGTTTCGTTTTTGCTCGGAGAGGAATTCTTGGATGTCTTTTATTTTTGTAAAAACTTTCATGAGCGTTCTCCTCCATACAAATGACTAAGCTCTTCCTGCTTCATCGTAAAAGAATGATCTCGATCAGGAAATTCGCCTTTTTTTACTTCTTTTACATAATCTTTGATCCCTTTTCTCGCCGCTTCATTCAAATTTTCATACGGCTTTACAAATTTCGCTAATCGATCGACCCCATACTGTAGAACATCGTGGTAGACAAGAACCTGCCCGTCTGTTTCACTGCCGGCTCCGATCCCGATCGTCGGAATCGTCAGTTCTTTTGTCACCTCTTCTGCCAGCTGATAAGGAACACATTCCAATACGATCATAAAAGCGCCTGCCGCTTCAATTTGTTTCGCGTCTTTTATTAATTTTTTCGCTTGATCCGCCGTTTTTCCTTGAACTTTATAGCCACCCAGTACTCCGACAGATTGAGGGGTCAGCCCAATATGCCCGACCACCGGTATACCCGCTTTCATCAAGGCAGCAACGGATTCAGCTATTTCTTCTCCGCCTTCCATCTTAACGGCTTGTGCACCCGCTTCTTGCATAATTCGTCCTGCCGCTTTCAAAATTTCTTCACGGGAAAGATGCGCCGTTAAAAACGGAAGATCCGTCACGACAAAAGTATCTTTTGCTCCTCGTTTTACCGCTTTTGTATGGTGGATCATATCTTCGAGAGTGACCGGCACAGTCGAATCGTATCCCAGCACCACCATACCAAGAGAATCGCCGACGAGCAAAATGTCGGCTCCAGCCTCTTCCGCCAATTTGGCAGACGGATAATCATAGGCCGTAATCATCGCAATTTTTTCATGATTTTGCTTCATCTTCAAAAAATCAGCGGTCGTTTTCACGTTCCCATCCTCCTTTTTATTGGGAAGGGGACGAAACAGAAGACTTACTGCAAAATAAAAAGCCCTTCGACAGAAGGACTCGTTTTCCACTTATTTGTTTCGACCCTCTGTCCCTGTCACTATGGATCAAGGCAGACAAACATTTTATTGATTTACGCAAGGTGCAGTTCGCGTCTTGGATACTGCCCATTCAAATTATACCAAAAATACGCAACTCTTGCCTACCAAAACATCTCGGCCAATCAGACGGTAAATATCACTCTTTAAATTTCGATATCTGCAGAATAGATGTTGCGTATCGTTCCATTCGCATCCTGAAGCTGCAATACTCCTTCATCGGTGATGCCAAGAGCTTTTCCTGTTATCACTCCTGTAATCGTTCTCGCCTTTATATGTTTTCCGATGGATATGGCATATTGTTCCCACAACGCTTTAATGGGAGCAAACCCTTCATTTAAATAGAGATCGTAATACTGTTCAAGCTTTTCTAAAATCCTTTGAATTAACTTCGGTCGGAAGACTTTTTCGCCTTTTTCTATGGCAAGACTGGTGGCAATATTCTTTAACTCATCCGGGAATTGCAATTGATTGACATTCATGCCGATTCCGATAATGATCGCATAAATTTGGTCAGCGTTCGCTTGAAGTTCTGTTAAGATCCCCGTCATTTTTTTCCCGTTGATTAAAATGTCATTAGGCCATTTGATTTTCGGCTGCAAACCGGTTATCTCTTCAATGGCTTCCACAATAGCAACAGCCGTCAGAAGGGTAAATTGCGGAGCTTGTTGGGGAGGCAGTGTTGGCTTCAGAATAATGCTCATCCAAATTCCTGATGATTTGGGCGAATACCATTCTCTTGTCATGCGTCCACGCCCGGCCGTTTGTTCTTCCGCGATCACGACTGTCCCCTCCGGACAACCTTCCTGAGAAAGGCGGTGAGCTTCTATTTGAGTAGAATCAACCGTTTCCTTATGGACAATCTTTCTGCCCATAAATCTTGTCTTGAGCCCAAGAAGAATTTCATTGGCTGTCACTTTGTCAGGCATGCTGATGATACGGTAACCCTTTTTGCGAACGGCTTCCAATTCAAATCCTTCTTTCCGAAGTTCTTCCATATGTTTCCATACCGCAGTTCTTGAACACCCAATGATGTCAGCAAGTTCTTGGCCGGAAAGAAACTCACCTTCGGCTTTCGAAAATGCTTCTAACAGCTTCGTTCTTACAACCGATTGCACCTCTTCAGCCACTCCTTTATTTTTTCTTTCTCATTTATCGTTTTTTGATCTAAAACGGCTTTCTCGATCTCTTCCAGACAGGCTCTCAGCCATGGTCCCGGCTTTTTTTGAAACCACATGCATAAGTCATAACCGTTTACGCTTAGTTCTTTTCGATGTTTGATAGGAAGATTCTCATAAAGAGTCTGAATTTGTTCCGTCATATCTTCATCTTGGTAAAGGACAGAATGAACTTTTTCAACATCGACGGCAACGGAAAGTCCCGCATCGTATACATCCCACTGCGTCCATGGTGTTTCTCGCCTTTTTTTCATCCAAGTCAACCCGCTTAACAAATATTTTATCGTTTTGGAAGGGAGTTTCCATGCTTTCAAAAACTCGACAGGTTTATCCCCGGAAACCAAAACAGCAATTAAAAGCCACATTTGCTGTAGCGTTAAAGAAGTGCAGTCAATGGTCAACATTTTTTCCAGCTCTTTTTCGTTTGATTCAAGACCAGGCAAGTAAATATACAATCCCGTTTCCAGTAATAACTCCAAACCTTTTTTTCGGAAGCGCCCTGAAATGAGTTTTTCAAACTCATTCCGTTTTCTTTCCACCGCAATATGCTGCATTAAACCAGCATTGCGGCATATGGCCGTAAATACGCCGTCTTCCAAATCAAACCCAAGCTGGCTGGCAAATCGGGCCGCTCTCATCATCCTAAGAGCATCTTCTGAAAATCGTTCTTCCGCCTTACCCACAGTGACGATCTGACGGTGTCGGATTGCTTCCTTACCATTAAAAGGATCCACTACTCTCCCAGTGCGGTCCATCGCCATAGCGTTCATCGTAAAATCTCTTCTCTTTAAATCTTCATATAAAGACCGTATAAAAACGACTTTTTCCGGCCGGCGAAAATCTTTGTAGTCCGATTCTGCCCGGAAGGTTGTCACTTCATATCCTTCGCCATTGTGAAGGACTAAAACAGTCCCGTGTTCAATTCCCACGTCCACTGTATTTGGAAAAATTTCTTTCACTTCTTCAGGCAAAGCAGATGTGGCAATATCAATATCGCTGATCGGCCTTCCTAAATAATAGTCGCGGACGCATCCCCCGACAAAATAGGCTTCATAGCCAGCCTGCTCCAATCTTTCCAACAAAGGAACAGCCTTTTGAAAAAGTGTGTCATTCATTTTTTTCACCTGCCTAGTCTTGTTGAAGCAAACTCAAATAGATGGATTCATAACGGTTGACAATTTTCTGTGAATAAAATTTTTGTTTGACCGTTAAAACCGACCTTTCAGAAAATTGCCTGTGAATTTCGCTGTTTTCCAAAAGGTACAGAGACTTTTGGACGATATCCGCAAGATCTCCCGGCTCACAAATAAACCCGTTCACGCCGTTTTGAATCACTTCCGGAATTCCGCCGACATTGGTTCCGATGCAAGGAACTCCGCACGCCATTGCCTCCAACAACGCCAGCCCGAAACTTTCTTTTTGAGAAAGCAAAAGCATTAAATCACTGATAGAGTATAGTTCTTCTAAATTATCTTGTTTTCCTAAAAAGAAAACTACCTCATCCAAACCTAAATCGCTGACTAATTTACTCACGACCGTCATTTCCGGTCCGTCTCCGACAAGAAGAAGTTTCGCAGGCATCTTCTCAAAAATGCGGGCAAATACCTTAACAACATCCGGCACCCGTTTGATGGATCGAAAATTGGAAACATGGATAATCACTTTTTCATCAGAGCGAATTCCGTACTCTTCCTTCAGATGGCTGGATGAAATCTTTTTAAAAATTCTTTCGTCGATAAAATTATAAATGGGAATGATCTCCTTTTCCGGCTGGATCAATTGATATGTTTCCTGAACAAGTGCATTGGAAACCGCTGTGACAGCATCAGAACGTTCGATGCCAAAACGGATAGCATCGGTTAAAGAAGGGTCATAGCCTAAAACAGTAATATCCGTACCATGCAATGTAGTGACGATTTTACTGTTTGATCCGGCCATTTGCTTCCCTAGTATGGCACAAACCGCATGAGGGATGGCATAGTGAACGTGAAGAATATCCAATTTTTCTCTCCGCATGACTTCGGCCATTTTACTAGATAATGCGATATCATATGGCGGATATTGAAAAACAGAATACTGGCTCACTTCCACTTGATGAAAATAAATATTATGATACATTCGGTTCAGACGGAAAGGGACACTCGAAGTAATAAAATGAATTTCATGCCCTTTTTCTGCCAAAAGTTTACCGAGTTCTGTCGCCACAACTCCTGAACCGCCAACTGTTGGATAACAAGTGATTCCAATTTTCAACCTCATTTCTTGCCCCCCCTTCCTTTTTCGCGAAATGGCCGCCGATTTCCATCATCGATCGGCGGCTAGGCGATTGTACTGGTTTCATCCTAATGAAAAAAACCCTTTTTTCTTGTCCTTCTAGTTGGATGGAAGAAGAAAGGACGACACTCGCAACGGCGTTTTTCCTATCAATGCTTGTTTCTATATAAATTGCGCCAATCGATGTCTCCTTTTTCAAGACCTCTAATCAAAACTTCGCCTGTTCCCATATTGGTCGCCAGCGGTACGGAATAAACATCACAAAGCCTGATCAATGCAGAAACATCAGGTTCATGAGGCTGGGCCGTTAAAGGATCCCGGAAGAAAAAAACTAAATCCATTTGATTCTTGGCAATCATCGCTCCAATTTCTTGATCCCCTCCAAGAGGACCTGATTGAAAACGATGAACTTTAAGCCCCGTTGACTCTTGAATTCTTAAGCCTGTCGTGCCGGTGGCGTACAAAGTATGTTTTGCAAACGTATCACGATAAGCCAGGACGAATTTGACCATATCGTCCTTTTTCTTATCGTGAGCGATCAATGCGATATTCATCTCACATTGCCCCTATTCCAAAATATTTTCAAGCCCATAGACAAAATCATTTAATTTCGTAACGGTTTCGACGCTTACTTTTACCCCCGACATAAAAGAAGCACGATTGTAGGAATCATGGCGAATCGTCAGTGTTTGTCCTTCCGCCCCAAACATAACTTGCTGATGCGCAATCAAGCCCGGAAGACGTACGCTGTGAATATGCATTCCATCGATATTGGCGCCTCTTGCCCCTGAAATGGTTTCTTTTTCATTTGGATGTCCTTGCTGTTTTTGCTCCCTGACAGTTGAAATCATTTGAGCGGTTTTCACAGCTGTTCCTGAAGGCGCATCCAATTTCTGATCATGGTGAAGTTCAATAATTTCAACATCTGAGAAATATTTGGCAGCCATTTGTGAAAATTTCATCATAAGTACAGCACCTATGGCAAAGTTAGGTGCGATAATGCAGCCAATTTGCTTCGAATTGGCAAGTTCTTTTAACTCTTTCAGTTGTTCTTCTGTAAATCCAGTTGTTCCGACAACCGGACGCACTCCATATTCAAGCGCCCTTTTGGTATGTAGGAATCCGGCTTCCGGAACCGTTAGATCAATCCATACATCAGCTTTTGTTTTTTGCAAGCATTCATCTACATCGTTGTATACCGGTACATCGATTCCTTGAAAACCTTCTAATTCACTTAGCAGAATGCCATTATATTTATGATCCAAGACAGCTTTCAGTTCAAAATGATCCGTGCGTTGAATAAGCTGAACGGCTTCACGTCCCATTCTCCCTCTCGGACCCGCTACAATGATTTTAATGGTTTCCATTATCCGATTCCTCCTCTGCTTTGATTTTTGTCCAACGGTCTTTATCTCTCGTTTGAAATTTATTCATCACAACATCATGCGCTTGTTCCAAATCAATATGTAAAGAATTCGCCAAACAAACAAGAACGAATAATAAATCACCCAGTTCTTCTTCCACTGTCTTTGCTTGTTCACTTGGCTTTTTAGGTTTCTCTCCGTAATAATGATTGATTTCTCTGGCCAGTTCACCAAGCTCTTCTGTTAATCGAGCAAGCATGGCTAAAGGACTGAAATAGCCTTCTTTAAACTGGCTAATATATTGGTCCACTTCTTCCTGAATTTGGGCCATCGTTTTCCTCATTTTTTACCGCCTCACTTTCTCCTTCCATGTTAGCTAATTCCTATTCTATTTACAATCTATTTCTATCTCCCAATACGTCATTGAATGAAATCGCTTAAGAGGTGATACAGGATAAAATTGCTTGTTTCTTTCGCTTTCTATATAATAGTTTCGATGTCTGCACTGCCTTTTCCATCGTTCTAATATTCGTCTTGGCAATATGGATTGAATCTTTTTTCTGACACTATACGTTACCATCATGTTAAGGAGGTTCCATGATGATTTTGGGGCTGAAAATAAAAAATATTTTATTCATTTGTATAGGAGCCGCCATCTATGCTTTTGGCTTAGTGCATTTCAATATGGAGAACAACTTGGCAGAAGGCGGCTTTACCGGGATTACGCTGATTTTATACAATTTGTTTGGCATTGATCCCTCCTATACAAACTTATTCTTAAACATACCTGTTTTCATCATCGGATGGAAACTTTTGGGAGGAAAAACATTCCGATACACGATTATCGGTACACTCGCCCTTTCCTTATTTTTATGGATCTTCCAACGCTTTCAGTTAAATATCCCTCTTCATCACGATCTTCTTTTAGCCGCTCTGTTTGCGGGAGTGTTTATTGGGATCGGGCTTGGCATCATCTTTCGATATGGCGGAACGACAGGCGGAGTCGACATTATTGCGCGGCTTGTCAATAAATACACCCATATCTCCATGGGAAAAACCATGTTTGTTTTTGACGCGTGCGTGATCATCGCCTCTTTGTTGACATATATCAATTACAGGGAAGCGATGTACACCCTCGTGGCCGTTTTTGTCAGCGCTAGAGTGATCGATTTTATGCAAGAAGGTGCGTATACAGCAAGAGGCGCATTCATTATTTCTGAAAAAAACGAAGAAATTGCGCATAAGATTTTGGAAGAAATGGACAGAGGCGTCACCGTGTTCAAGGGGCATGGATTTTTTACAAAGAAAGACAGAAACGTACTATATTGCGTTGTAGCCAAAAATGAAATTATCCGCTTACGCAATATTATCACATCCGTCGATCCCCATGCATTTGTTTCTGTCGTGGAAGTTCATGAAGTTCTCGGGGAAGGATTTACGCTTGATGAAAATAAAAAGCCGCTTGAAGAATGAAGCACTCACCAACTGAATAGAACGGACGAAAAAAGATCAGACTCTCGATCCAAAACGTCGAAAGTCTGATCTTTTTAAATCCTCATTCATCCATTTTAATTATCTTCGTTATTTTGCATTCCGACAAATACAAGAATTAAACGAATTAGTTCCAAAATGGCAACCGCTGCGGCAGCCACGTACGTCATTGCAGCCGCGCCAAGCACTTTACGAGCTTCTCTTTTTTCATCGTTGCGGATAATGCCTATAGAGACTAACTGTTTCAACGCCCGCGATGACGCATTAAATTCCACCGGCAGCGTAATGACTTGAAACAGTACTCCGGCCGACATCAAAATAATACCGAGCAGAAACAATTTCGTCATGGTGGTTAACATCCCAATGAAAATGAAGATCCAAGATAAACTGGAACTAAAATTAGCAATGGGAACAAGCGCATGGCGAAAACGTAAAAAGGAATATCCTACTTTGTCTTGAATGGCGTGGCCGACTTCGTGCGCCGCAACAGAAGCGCCGGCAATCGAATTGCCCCAATAGTTATTTGGTGATAAATGAACTGTTTTCGTTATCGGATTATAGTGATCACTTAAAAAGCCTTCCGTTTCCAGTACTTTTACGTGATACAAGCCATTTTCATCCAAAATTCGACGAGCCACTTCAGCTCCCGTCATCCCTGTAGAATAGGGGACGTCGGAAAACTTATCATACGTTCTTTTTACCCTAAATTGTGCCCAAATGGGTATTAACGCAATCAGGATAAAATAGAGAATATACATGTTAAGTTGATAACCTCCATTTAAGTTCTGATTTGATTTTAACTATAAAACCTTTTCATTTTCCATCATTCAGCCAAAACGATCTAAGTCAATATCGGACAGTGTTAGTGAGAAGCGACCATTTTGCCTTCACCTCTTACG
Source organism: Bacillus sp. FSL W8-0102 (assembly GCF_038007225.1). Classification (NCBI taxonomy): domain Bacteria; kingdom Bacillati; phylum Bacillota; class Bacilli; order Caryophanales; family Bacillaceae; genus Bacillus; species Bacillus sp. FSL W8-0102. The sequence continues at coordinate 1,460,230 of NZ_JBBOWT010000001.1, read as the reverse complement.
ACCAACCCGTTTTCGAGTCCATTCTTCAGTGATTTACTTAGGACTCTACACGATTTACGGTCGCATTGTATTTGCATTTATTTTAGTATTAAAATAAATGCATTGTCAATCTTTCTGCTTGCGAGGTTTCTTCTCTTCTTTTTCCCCTTTGTATTTTCTCCATCCCACATAGGATAATGTACCGATAATAATACTTCCGGTTGAAATAATGACCCACCACAGCGACGGATCCGCTTCGTCTTCTTCCGTTCTGTCAAACAATTTTTGCAAATCCGATTGAAGATCATTTAATTGGGACACGGCCTCTTTCTTCTTTAAATTGTCAGCACTGTATTGATCGATATATTGAATTTTCGCATCCAGTTTTTGAACTTCTTCCACCGGTATATCCACTCTTAAACTCGGTTCAATAATACTATACTTTTCTAAAAAATGGTTGACTGTTTGGCGGTAGACTTCTTTGTTACCAATCTTGGCCGCCTCCTTCACATGTTGAAAAGCCGTTAAAACAGGTTCTTTCATTTCCGACCATAAGGGCTGATATCGAGACGTCAACGCATCCACTACTAAACGAAAGGTTGTGACTGCATCTACTCTTTGTTCGTGATTCATCGATGTACTATTTAAGGCTCTTAACGCCTGATGATGCGCCACTGTTAAAATCCGAATATCATCCATGGTGAATGTTTGATGAAGAATGGCTGATTTCGTAAACTTTTCCGAAAAATCATTCAAGAGCTGCTTTGCTTCGGTGTAATGATAGCTTTTCGTCATCTGTAAAGCTTCTTCAACCGTCGAATCCAGCTTCTGCATCGGCGACGATTCTTCCGCCGCCAAAACAGCGTCGACGAATCCAAAAGTAATCATGATCGTCAGGAGTATTCTAATAAAGAGCATTCCAGTCCCCCCTAATGCTACTAATTCAGTGTATGTGAAGAGGGACAAGAGTAGAACTCTTCCTTAAAGCGACAACCGTTCGAATCACTCCTGCCCGTTATGCCAAGGAAAAGCTAACGTAATCCGTTTTTTGCGCATACTAAAGAAATAAGTAAGTCCAATGGAACAGATGCTAAGCCAAAACGTAAAGTACCCAATGGGTCTTATGTATAAATTCAGTTGCGGATATATAGGGTATTGCATGAACACATAATCAATCATTTCGTTATGCAATGTCCAAATGGCCGCCACGGCAAAATGCCATGGCTTAATCCTGTAAAAGGGAGAATAAAGGATCTCTTCGATCGCCATAGCCAAATGGGATATCATCAACATATAGCCTTGCCAAGGCAAAGATCCGGAAACGGTTAATGTAAGCAAATTCATGACAACCGCCCAAATGCCATATTTAAAAAGGGTCATGGCCGCTAAAGCAGCAGGTAGCCCCCAATTTTTTTTCAGCCAAAATCCCGTCAGCGCAATAACAAAAAACAAGCTCGCTGTCGGGCTGTCGGGAACAAACGGAAGAAACCACCATTCCGTATTCTTCATTTGCGGAATATACCATATATATCCGTATACGGTTCCGGCTAAATTCACAATCCATAATAATTGTAAAAACTTCTTGTTACCCAATACAAGATATAAACGATTCACTTTTTTGTCTCCTACTTATTCTCTTTCGATTTCTCGCAAAACGAGAACATCTCATCATGAACAACCTATTATGACCTTTGTACACGTATTGATTCTCCCATCAAATATTCCGCTGATCAATATCTTTCTATTTTTTCTTTTCGATCGACAAAAGTAAAATCTTCTAAGAAAAATCAAAAAGAGCCAGCAAGAGCTGACTCTTGACTCTCTTTATTTTGTTTTTAAATTGGCAATGAAGTTTGCCAATTTATCGAGTTCTTGATCGGTGCCTTTAAATTGACCGGGAGGCATATTTCCTTTTCCGTTTCTGGCTATTTTCTTAATTTCCTCAGGCTTTAAACCTGTGTCTACGAGACTAGGAGCAGCTGCTCCGCCGGTGAGCTTTTCGCCGTGGCAGTTAATACAGCCATTTTTTTGAAAAAGCTGATAGCCTTCTGAACTTTTGTCAATTTTCACTTCTTGAACAATTTTCCCCTGTTCTTCTGCCGCCTTCCAATCGTGAGTAACGACGGACTGCCATGTCAAAAAGATCATCGCTGCCAACGTCAGCAGCATAAATCCAGTCGCAAACGGACGTTTTAACGGGCGGCGATGCGGCCCCCGATCGATAAACGGTGCCAAAAGCAGGGCTGCAAAAGCAATCCCGGGAATAACCAGTCCGATTACTTCATAGGGGCCAGACGCGTAACTGTATTTCAAAAGCTGATAAAGAAACAAAAAATACCAATCCGGCATTGGAATATAGCCCGTATCCGTCGGGTCTGCAATCCGTTCAAGCGGCGACGGATGTGCAATCGTTAAGCATAAATATCCTACCAAGAAAACAGCGCCGACCATCCATTCTTTCAAAAGAAAGTTCGGCCAAAAGGCTTCTGTTTTTCCCGGGTACTCTGAATAATCTTTCGGAATATTCGGTTTCCGTTCAGCGGGAACACGGGAATCCCCGACAAATTTCATCCCTTTTCCGCGATGCATACGTTCCCCTCCTTTTGGTCATATGATTCTAATTTTATTCGATCATCCGCTAAGAGCTAGAGCGGGCCGGAAATGCCTTGCCTACGGATCATCAAAAAGTGTGCAGCCATTAATCCGAGCAGTATTGCAGGAAGGAAAAAGACATGTATGGCAAAAAAGCGTGTAAGAGTTTGTGCACCTACAATGTCATGATGGCCGGCCAGCAATACTTTCAGCCACTCGCCAATCACTGGTGTCGCCGCGGCAATTTGCAAACCAACTTTCGTCGCAAACAGCGCTTTCATATCCCACGGCAACAAATAACCGGTAAAGCCTAGTCCCAGCATGACAAAAAAGATCAAAACGCCCACTATCCAGTTTAATTCGCGCGGTTTTTTGTATGCACCTTGGAAAAAGACCCGCAATGTATGTAAAAAGATCATGACAATAACAAGACTGGCTCCCCAATGGTGCATGCCGCGAACAATTTGTCCGAAAGCGACTTCATTTTGCAAATAATAGACCGATTGCCATGCATTTTTAATATCCGGTACATAATACATGGTTAAAAACATGCCGGAAAGAATTTGAATGACAACGATAAAAAACGTCAATCCTCCAAAACAGTACACGAAGGCAGAAAAATGATGCGCCGGATTCACATGCTCAGGAACCTCATGGTCTGCTATATCCCGCCATAAAGGCGTAATATCTAAACGTTCATCAATCCAATCATACAGTTTGTTCAGCAAGGATTACGCCCCCTTTATACGAGATTATTCGCCTTTGGTTTTCCAAGATACAAATAGCCGTCTTTTACTTTTACCGGATAAACGTCTAACGGTTTTGTAGGCGGAGTACCGGGTACGTTTTTCCCATTTTTGTGGTAAAGACCTCCGTGGCAAGGACAGAAAAACATATTGGGGTGGGACTTGTTTGCATTCCAGTTGACGGTGCAGCCTAGATGCTTACAAATAGGGGAAAGAGCCACAATGTCTCCATTCTTCGTTTTATAAACCCAGGCTGTTTGAGTGACATTGGACGTATACCAGGCATCCTTTTGCTCGTAAGTGAAGTCTACACGCGTTGGAGTTTCTGTCAAATCATCAACCTTTTGCTTCGTCGCATGAAAATTGCCTTTTCCTTCGGCTGCCAGGACAGGATCAATGGCAAAACGAAGCATCGGCATAAGAACACCAGCTGCCATGAAACCGCCTACACCAGTAAGCGTATAATTTAGAAATTGGCGTCTAGATACACGCTCCTTGCTCATATGTTTCCTCCTTCAATTTTGAACTAAGCCCATTCGGACCTTTACGTACAACAATAAAGTTAGTCATCATTATGATAAATCATACAGAAGTTGAAATCAATAACAATTGTCCAAAAGTTTATAAAATACTAAATATTTAGAAATCATCTATTGTTTTTCCCATTTCTCAAGAATCTTATGTACATACTGTTTGACTTGATTTTCGATGAAATCGTATTTAAAGGAATCGTCCATATCCTCCATCGGGGTCGCAGGAAGCCAAATGAGCGTTCCTTTCAGCTGGCTTTCTCTTGATTTCCAGTTGGCATCGGATGTGATAAAAAACAGATGCACAAATCCTTCTTCATGTAATAAGTCAGACCAGCGGTTTAGGAGTGAAGATTTTTCATCCGTTATTTCTTGTGATAAATAAACAATGGCTGGAAACAACATGATTCTTCCTCTGAATTGTTTTTCAAGACAACTCGAAAACAATTGGATATATTCTCCTTGTGAAGCGGATCGCCTCATTTCATTTCCAAAACCAATCGGCAAGAGCGGTATCACGGCACTATCAATAAAGCTCTTTTCTTGTTGATAAAGTCGTGCGTCCCTCCCATTCCATATCATTATTTTCACCTCTTTTTTCTCCCATTATAACAAATTTTTCCAAAAGAACGATAAAAATTTCGATTACAGTAGTCGTTACTGCTTCGAAAGCAGATGACAAAGAAAAAACGAATGCTAAGATCAACATTTGAAGTTCTCGTATATGATGGCCGGTATTCTTGCCAATATACCACACTTGATGCTTTCTTTCACTTTCAGATAAAAGAAAAACCCCTTTAACAACAACGTGTAAAAGGGATTTATCGTTCCAGTTCTTTTAACTTTTCAGTTAAAATTTGAAAAGCTTCTTTATCATTTTTGTCTAATGCCTCATCAATGGCCTTCAGAAGTTTTTCTTTTTGAAATTTATAGATGCTGTCCTTTAGAAACTGTTCTGCTAAAAACCGATCTTTTTCGGTGATTTTTAAATTTCTCGGCATATAAGGGTTTTCTTCAAGCACAAGCGCATATTGATGAGAAGTATTGGCTCCGCGAAATTTTAATTCTATATAGATATCTTCATCTTTATTCAAGCGGATATCATGAAAGGATTTTTCGGCATCTGTCGTCATGATATTATTTTTGAAAAAACGAAATGGAGTACTGTCTACGCAATGTGTGGACATCACAATTCCTCTAGGGCAATACTGTGCATCTTCCACAAAATGAACTTTCTCCATCAATTGATCGTGGCTCATTAAATAGTTTAGAATCCAGACCGACTCTCTTCTTTTTAATTGATAATGATTTAAAAACCAGCGAATAAAATCTTTCTTTTCATTCACAGAAACAGGGGTTGCCATGTTCTTTCCCTCCTTACTGTGTAATAAAGCTCACAGAATCACTCAAGTCTTTCCAGCAAAAGAATCCATTCTTCATTGGTCGGATCCTTTTCCAACAGCTTATGAAATATTTCTGCAGCTTTTTGCGTTTTTCCTTCTTCCAAAAGAAAATAACCGTATTCTTCAAGAAAATCTTGATTGTTTTTAAAATCATTATATGCTTTCTGGTACATTTTTAATGCCTCTGAATATTGCTCTAAGCCGTGAAGAGCTTTCGCTTGATCCCATAAAAACTGAGGGTCGTCTTCCCCTTCGTTTTGCACTTGCTTAATAATATCCAATATGTCGCTGTACCGTTCCTGAGTCATGTATAATTTATTAAGAGTGAGTGCTGCTTCCAAATAGCCCGGGTCTAATCGCAATGCCTGTTGGAAAAATGACTCCGCTTCGTCCTCTTTTTGCAATTTCAAAGCAATCTTTCCTCCAAGGAAGTACAATTCCTTTTGAAATTCATCGTGTGAAATTCCTTCCTTAATCGATTGCAATGCTTGTTCAAGCATTTCTTCATGCTCGTAGGATCTTGCTAAATAAAGATACAATGAGTGATAATCAGGATCGAGGGCTTTTAATTCCGAAAATTTTTCAATCGCCGTTTGATAATAACCGGCTTGATAGGCAGTTAACCCAAAGCCAAATAAAGTATTGACTTCTAATTTTTCATCCAATGCATCGTCATAATAAGGCAAAGCCTCTTCAAACTCCCCGGCAGCGCTTAAAGCTTCGGCGATTCGTTGGCGAATTTGAGTACCCGCCAATTCGTATATCTGTTGATCGATTAACTTATGATAGTAATCAACCGCTTCACGATACCGTCCTTGTTCCATATAAAGTTCGCCAAGAGCAAAATCAATCACTGGCTCATCTTTTGCTAATTCTTTGGCCATTAACAGTTTTTGCTCACTTACTTCATACAATCCCTGCATTTGATACAAATCAGCTAATAGCAGCAGTGCTCGCGGGTAGGACGGATCCGATGCGTCAATTTTTTCCAAAAGAAGTATGGCCTCTTCTTCTTGATTGAGATCTACGAACGTTTCGGCGAGAAGGACAATTAATTCTCCTTCTTCAGGATATTTTTCCAGAAGAATCTGATACAAATTCTTTGCATCTTCAGGAAATCCAAGCTGGTTTAATTCTTCTGCAAGAAGATATTGTTCTTCATCACTCCCGCTTTTTTTTACTTTATCAATAAGCTTTTTTGCTTTATCTAATTGTCCATTTTCAAATAATTGGATGATTTTTTCCACGTTGTTCATCACAAGTATTTCTCCTTTTAGCGTAAACTCGTTTGACGGATTAGGTAATGTTAAAAATGAAAAGCGACTATTCTTGGAAAACTCCATCAGATTGGTGAACCCAATGATCATCCTGTAAATCATCATGAATCTGCTGTTAATAGTAAAGCAAAGTTCTTTTTCCTTCAACTAAAATGCCATTCTTACTTTTCTATAATTCTCTTTTGCGGCGAATATTCCCTTCATAAAATCGTCAATGTGCTTGAAAAAATAAATTCGATAAAACCAAAAACCGAAATTCCCAGGATCAGTCTTTGTGTCGGCGGCATCTCTTTGGATCATCTTTCTTCCATAAAACGGAAGCGGGCAAATTGAGCAAGATTTCTTTTCGGATAGAAGAAATAAGAAAAGCCTCGACAAGACCGAAAGTCTTGAGAGGCTATGACTTTTAAATCAACTTTTGCAAATCGTCAAAGAAATTGGGGTAAGAGACAGATATGCATTCCGGGTTATCTAAATCGACCGGATCTTTTGACAGCAAAGCAGCTATGGCGAGCATCATTCCAATACGATGATCTCCAAAACTGGACACTTTACCGCCTTTTAATGCCGTTTTTCCCCGTATGACCATCCCATCTTTTCTCGATTCAATATCCGCTCCCAATTTTTTCAATTCTCCCACGACGGTATCGATGCGGTTTGTTTCCTTTACTTTTAATTCCTCCGCATCTTTAATCACCGTTTCCCCTTCTGCTTGAGTAGCCATTAAAGCGATAATAGGAATCTCATCAATCAATCGCGGAATTAAACTGCCTCCGATTTCAATGCCTTTTAATTGGGAATAGCGTATCACAATCGTACCCGTTTCTTCGCCATTAGACGAGAGATCAGACAACTCCAAATCCGCTCCCATTTCCTTCAAAACATCAATGATTCCAGAACGAGTCGGATTTAAACCTACATTTTTTAAAATAATCTCGCTTCCTGGAATGATCGCTCCAGCCGCCAGGAAAAAGGCAGCTGACGATATATCTCCCGGCACATAAATGTCTCTTCCTTCAAATGATTGAGATCCTTTAACGGAAATGGTCATGCCTTCTCGGATACATTCACCGCCAAATTCCTTGATCATTTTTTCGGTATGATCTCTAGTTGGGGCCATTTCTTCAATCACGGTGGTCCCCTCCGCTTGGAGGCCTGCAAATAGCAAGGCGGATTTGACCTGGGCGCTTGCTACCGGCATTTTATAGTGAATCGACCGAAGTGATCCTCCATTAATGGAAATCGGCGTAAATTTGCCATTTTCTCTTCCCGAAATGGAGGCCCCCATTTCACGTAACGGAAGAACGACGCGATCCATCGGCCGTCTGCCTATGGATTCATCTCCCATGAGCACGGAATGAAAAGGGCGGCCGGCAAGAATCCCCATTATTAATCTCGTCGTAGTGCCGGAATTTCCTGTGTACAATATATCCTTTGGTTCTTCCAAACCTTCCCAACCTTTTCCTAAAATGGTGATCTGTTGGCCATCTTCCTCTATATGAACGCCTAGTTTTCGAAAACAGTCTATGGTGCTTAAACAATCTTGTCCTCTTAAAAAGTGGCGAATTGTGGTTTTCCCTTGAGCGATTGAACCAAACATAATGGCACGGTGGGAAATCGACTTGTCTCCGGGTACATGAATGACTCCACGTAAATGGGAATGATTATGTGGCAACCTCATGTCTCTACCATCCTTTTCTATTACGCAAGAAATACGTCATAATTTGTATGTTTTTGAATACATTTTTTTGCTTTCATACGGTCATGATCGTTTTGAAAACTGATGACCAAAACACCGTATACATCTTCGCGCGTTTCCATAATTCGAATATTGGTGATGCTGATTCTTTCCTCGGCAAGGTAGCCGGTTATCTCTGAGATGACCCCCGGATAGTCGGGCACATCCACATATAAATCATAAAAGGCAGGAATTGCTCCTTTAGATGAAGAAGGCAGCTGATCGCGAAACGTTTTAGCCACAGCAAAATATTCGTACAATCCTTCCCCGTTTTCGTCTTTCAACAGCTCGGCAAATTTGTGCATCTCTTTTTGCCATACTTCTAAAAGCTGGATGAGCGTCTCCTTGTTGTGCAACGAAACATCTTTCCACATTTCAGGATTGCTGGAAGCAATGCGTGTAATATCGCGAAATCCACCCGCCGCAAGCCTAGACACTAACGGATTTTGTTGGTCAAAATGCCTGGCTTGATGGACAAGGGAAGACGCAATCACGTGAGGAAAATGGCTGATGACTCCGGTTAATTGATCATGTTCTTTAGGAGTCACTTCGATCATTTTCGCTTTTGTCCCTTTGAGCCACTCCTTCAATGTATTTAGCTCTTCAATACTGGTTTGTTCATCGGGAGTCAATAAATAAAACGCATTTTCAAAAAGAATTTTCTTAGCAGCCGCTACACCGCTTTTGTGGGATCCCGCCATCGGATGGCCTCCGATAAAGGAGATTCCCAAGTCATTCAATTTTTTTCCTTTTTGCATGATTCTCGCTTTCGTACTGCCTGTGTCTGTCACAATGACATTTTTTTTCAATTTGTCCGCGTTTTGGACCAATTGCTCGATGAGAATCTCGGTTTGCTTGACAGGAACAGCTAAAATGATGAGATCTGCTCTTGCTGCCAGCTCGATAAAAGAATCAGATTCTTCATCCACCACTCCCAGCGCTTTAGCCAATTTTCTCTCTGATTCTTTAATGTCAAAGCCGATAACAGTTGCATGAGGATGAGCCTCTTTAATGGTAAGTGCTAGCGATCCTCCAATTAAACCGATACCGGCGATTAAAACTGTCCCTTTCAAAAAACGATCCTCCCCACGTTAGCCAATAGCTCTTTCTTTTATAAAGCTTCGCATCGCTTCAATGACGCCTTCATTTTGTTCTTTGGAACCAACCGTCACCCTAACGGATGTTGGGAATCCAAGGGCATTGCCTAATCGAACGATATAGCCTTTTGTCATTAAATAATGGAAGACATCATCACCGTTACAGCCAAAATCAATCAAAATAAAGTTGGTTTGAGAAGAAAAATAGTTTAACTTTTCTTGACGGCAAAATTCGTAAAATTGCTCAAGTCCTTGTCGGTTTTTCTTGCGGCATTCTTCGATAAATTCTTGATCGCGAAGTGCTTGAACGGCGGCTCCTTGGCCAAATGTATTGACATTAAACGGTTCGCGCACCGCATTGAAATACTTGATGATGTCTGGGTGACCGAATGCGTAGCCTACTCGAAAGCTTGCCATACCGTATATTTTGGAAAAAGTGCGTGTAACAAGAACGTTTTTGAATGTTTTCACCAACGATACAGCATCATAAATATCGTCCGCTACAACGTATTCTCTATACGCTTCGTCTAACACGACCAGAACATGATCCGGAACTTTTTTCAAAAATGGTATCATTTCATCCTCAGTGATGTAGACCCCAGTTGGATTATTGGGATTGCATATCCACACTATGGCCGTGTTTTCATCAATGGCCGCTAACATTCCGTCCAAGTCATGAGCTCCGTTGATCAGTGGAACTTCTCTCACTTCTGCTCCTGCAATGACCGCGTTATGACGATATTGTGAAAAAGTCGGCACCGCCATGACAGTATTTTTTCCCGGCTCAAGAATCGTGCTGGAAACGACTTGTAGGATGTTGTCGGATCCATTGCCAAAAAGCAGTTGATTTTCTTCAATATTTAAGTGTTTGGCCATCTCTTTGCGCAATTCGGTTGCATATCCATCTGGATAAAGGGCAAAAGAACGATCAAAATTTTTCAGCCACTCTTTTACAAGCGGTGAACAGCCGAACGGGTTTTCATTGGATGCCAGTTTCGTTACTTTCTCAAGATTGAATTCTTTTTTCACTGCCTCTATTGTTCTTCCAGGTTGGTAAGGCTCCAAATCTAATATTTGTTTTTTCCATTTCATGTTTATCTCTCCCTGCTTTTGCACTTTATTTCTTTACCAAGATAAAGAAACCTTATCTTTATTGTAGCACTAAAGTTTATTTTTGATTAGATTCATTTGATCCTGCTAAATCCGGACGCAAAACCGTTGCGTGATTCAAATAAATATGGCGGATTTCTTCCTGAGGAACCGCCGTTTCCACATGCATCATAATCCTGATACATTTTTCTAAACTATCAGGAACAGGGATTTCTTGCATACACATAACAGGAACGTATGTCCAACCTTCGATTTCTCTAAGCGCCTTAGCTGGAAAAGCGGCAAATAAATCTTTTGTAACAGAAATGAAAACAGAAGCAACATCTTCCGGTTGAATGTTATTCGATTCGATCATTTCGACCAAAAGCTGCTTGGTCGCAGCGATGATCTCGGTTTCCTCGTTTTGTTAAACGGTTGTCGCCCCTCTTATCCCTCTAATCAATCCATTTCCTCCCTTTCTCATACACTGTTCCAAGCCATCTTAAATAGTTTTTTAGTCAAACGGACAAGGTCTTCATAACGATCGGTTCAAAGTTTAGAGAAAGATCGAATAAACTGATCCGCTTCTTTTAAGTCTTCTTGATTCATCTCCACAATGACAGGCTTTCCAATTTCTTTGAGAAGCACAAACCGAATGGAGCTGCCAATCGTTTTCTTATCTCGTTTCATGGCGGAGAAAAGCTGATTAAATGAGATCGTATCTGGTACATCCAACGAATATCCCAGTCGTTTGATCCAATCTACAAAAGACGACAAATCCAAGTCAAGCGAGTATTTTTTCTTGCTTAAATACAATGCATATACGATTCCAATCATAACCGCTTCGCCATGAGTTATTCTTCCGTAGCCAATAGTCGCTTCCAATGCATGGCCGTATGTATGCCCAAAATTTAAAAATGCCCGTATTCCTTGTTCCGTTTCATCTTCTGAAACAATGTCCGCTTTAATGCTGATGCCTTTGCATAAGCACATTTCCAGAAAATCAGAGTCCATCTTTTCAAAGGACACGAGCGTACTGGTTAGCTGATGTAAAAATGTTTTATCTTTTATCAGCGCATGTTTGATCACTTCTGCAAATCCGGAACGAACCTCTTTTTCTGGTAAACTATTGATAAAATTCGTATCAAAAATAACCGCTTCCGGCTGATGGAAGTGCCCGATCATATTTTTTCCAAGAGGATGGTTGATGGCCACTTTTCCTCCTACAGCGCTGTCGTGGGCTAGAATGGTGGTAGGAACTTGTAAAAAACGGATTCCTCTCATATAGGAAGCCGCCACATATCCGGCCAGATCTCCCGCGGCTCCTCCACCAAAAGCGATAATACATGATTTTCGATCCAAATTTTGTTCGAGTGCTTCCGTTATACACGATTCAAAAACAGCCATTGATTTAGCCGCTTCCCCTTGAGGCACTTCTTTCCATGCAAACGGGATATGGGTCGGCAGATGCTTTTTTAGCTTTTCCTTATATAGATGAGAAACATGCTTATCGGCGATCACCAGGATTTTCGTGGCATCTGACAGCTTATCCTTAAAAATTTCCGGAATCATTTCCAGCGCATTTTCTCCCACCCAAATCGGGTAGGTTTTATTTCGTGTATGGACCTCCATCTTTTCCATATTAAAACTCCCTTGCATACTTTCTTTGTTCATCGACGTTTCGAATTAACGCATCCATACGGTCGCTGTAAAATTGATCAACGATCGCCGCTGCTAATTCCCAAGCAACAACCGCTTCTGCGACCACGCTGGCAGCAGGGACGGCACAGCTGTCGGAACGCTCAATGCTGGCGGAAAACGGTTCTTTCGAGTCGATATCTACACTTTGAAGCGGTTTATAAAGTGTTGGAATAGGCTTCATGACTCCTCGGACGACTATCGGCATTCCGGTTGTCATTCCCCCTTCAAATCCGCCAAGACGGTTCGTTTTCCGCGAAAACCCTCTTTCTTCATCCCAAATGATTTCGTCGTGCACTTCGCTGCCAAACTTTCCGGCCGCTTCAAAGCCGATCCCGAATTCTACGCCTTTGAAAGCATTGATGCTGACGATCGCAGCCGCGATTTTTGCATCCAGCTTTCGGTCATAATGGACATAGCTGCCGACTCCTGCCGGCATTCCTTCAGCGACTACTTCCACTATGCCGCCGATCGAATCTCCATTTTCTTTTGCTAGGTCGATCGCTTTCATCATTTCCTTTTCCGCTTCGCTGTCAAAACAACGAACCGGAGATTGTTCAGTGACTTCTTGCAGTTCTTTTATCGATTTGTAGCGAAGGTTTTTCGCCTTTACTCCCCCGATTTCCACTACGTGAGAAGCGATTTCGATTCCAAGCAGTTTTAATAGTTTTTTGGCAACCGCACCGGCTGCTACTCGCACGGTCGTTTCTCTCGCAGACGAACGTTCAAGAACATTTCGCATATCACGGTGTCCGTATTTGATTCCCCCATTTAAATCCGCATGACCGGGACGTGGCCTCGTAACCTTTCTTTTTGTTTCTTCCGGTTGCTCCGGGGCTTCAATGCCCATAATGTTGGTCCAATGCTTCCAATCCTTGTTCTCGACAACGAGAGCGACAGGTGAGCCTAATGTCAGTCCGTGGCGAACACCGCCCTTAATCTGAACCTGGTCTTTTTCGATTTGCATTCGCCGTCCTCGCCCATAGCCCTTTTGACGACGGCTTAATTCAATATTGATGTCTTCCGCAGTTAAAGGCATTCCTGCGGGAAGGCCCTCGATAATAGCAGTTAGCTGAGGGCCATGTGATTCTCCTGCTGTTAAATATCTCATGTCACTTTCTCCCTTCAACTCGTTAAAGCGTTTATAACAATATATCATATTCCGCATGACTTGGCATAGAAAAAATGAATTTCCAAGACTTTTTCTTATTTGCCTATTATTCATAATATCATTTGTTTTCAAATAGTTCCGTCTATTATTGATTTTATTTGAAAAAAATTTCCGTCCCTCTTTGCCGAAAAAAAGCTAAACCAGCCCAAAAACAGCGGAGGGCCTTTCAGCCCCCACATATTGCCTTATGAAAGCTTTTTTCTTTATTCTTCAAAATCCAATACCTTTACGGACCCGTGATCGTTTTACGACTAACAGTCTAACATTTATAATTTCCGATAAAAAAAAGGTTCCTCCGGTTCAAAGCCATAGACTTCTGGATTAAAAATTTGCTCTGTACTCCCTACAAATAGGACGCCCCCTTCTTTCAATGCGGCGTTAAATTTTTTATACAAAAGATCTTTCGCTTCTTCTGTAAAATAAATAAGCACATTACGGCAGACGATCAAATCATAATTTTTCTCGAATGGATCTGAAAACAAGTTTTCTTTCCGAAATTGGACCGTACGCTTTATCTCATCGGATAGGCGATAAAAATCTCCCTCTTTTGTGAAGTATTTTGTTTTCATTTCCGAAGGAACTTCTTCCAAAGAACGTTCCGGGTATACTCCCATTTTTGCTTTTTGAATCGCCTTTTCGTCTATATCCGTAGCAAGAACCCTTATTTGCGATAAGGGGAGAAACTGGGACAATATCATGGCAATCGTGTATGGCTCTTCGCCAGTCGAGCAAGCAGCACTCCAAATTTTCAACTGCTTGTTTGCTGCCAGCATCCTTGGAAAAATCTTTTTCTCAAGAACTTCCCATCGTTTTCTGTTGCGGTAAAATTCCGACACGTTAATCGTCATTCGATCCAAACATTCGTTCAATAGTTCGGAATTGGTATTCATCGCTTGAAAAAACTCTTGAAAAGAGCGAAAGCCCCTTTTTTGATACAAGGAAGTCAATCTTCTCTTCATTTGCGCTTCTTTATACAACGAAAGATCGATTCCTGTTTTTTTCTTAATCGAAACAATAAATGCTTGATAATCATCCGGCATGACTTTTTCCTCTCCATCGAATTACACACATTTCCTCTTAACAGAAAGATTTAATAGCCACCAATACGGGCAGAAATCCTCAAGGTTGAAACTCCCTCTACGCCCGAACTGGTTCCACTCATTATCCATCTCCCACGGATTGAAGTTTTCGTTTGTACTTTATTATAACGAATGGAGGCAATCAGTTGAAGGCAAAAAATGCTTCGATTTCCTATTTAACGAAATCAATCATAAATTTGACATCAAGAATGAGCAGAAATTCACACGATTGAAACCCAGTCAAAATGAAATGATTCCTCCCAACAATCAAAAAAGAGCTGCCATCACGGCAACCCTTTCCTTAAGAAAAAATTTTTATCTTAATAAATCCATTGGTTGATCAATTTTGAATATTCAACGAGTTCTTCTTCTTTGAAGAAAATACCAATTTCACGCTCTGCACTTTCCGGAGAATCAGATCCATGAATGACGTTTTTGCTTACAGTCAGTCCAAAATCTCCTCTGATGGTTCCCGGAGCAGCGTCTTTCGGATTGGTCGTTCCCATCATTTGACGAGCTGTCGCAATGACATTTTCTCCTTCCCAAACCATCGCAAATACAGGTCCGGACGTAATGAATTCCACTAATTCACCGAAAAAAGGGCGTTCTTTATGTTCTTGATAGTGTTTTTCCGCCAACTCTTTCGTGACTGTCATCAATTTAGCGCCCACAAGTTGAAATCCTTTTTTTTCAAAACGGGACACAATTTCACCAATCAAATTTCTTTGGACTCCATCCGGTTTGATCATTAAAAATGTTCTTTCCATTTTCCCAACTCCTATTATGTATCACTATTGTTGTCACAAAAGACAACCCAAGAAAATAGTATCATTCGCGCAAATATTTGACAACGTTTCCATGTCTTTTTCTAATATTTTCTTTTACCGATATACTTGGCGATTTCTTTCAAAGACTTTTTTGCTTTATTGTCGGGAAGATCATCCAAGATGGCGATTGCTCGATCCAAGTATCTTTGGCTTAAATTGTTGGAACGCTGAATGGCATCACTTTGCTTGATTTGTTCGATGATCCTTTTGATATCTTTTTGGGATGTTTTTTCATTGACCGTATAGATCGCTTCCCGCAGTCCGGGCTTCTCCATGGCATATAAAACAGGGAGGGTGACATTTCCTTGAAGAAGATCGCCTCCAGCAGGTTTCCCCAACTGTTTTTCCGTTCCCGTGAAGTCCAATATATCGTCAATGATTTGATAAGACATCCCGACATTATAGCCGAAATGGTACAATTTTTTGCAAATATGGGGCGGGGCGCCGGACGCAACGGCTCCGAGCTGGCAGCTTACCGCGATCAGCAACGCCGTTTTTCTTTTAATTCGACGAAGGTAATCCCTTAGATTTTGATCAAATCGATACTTGTCTTTCATTTGTACCATTTCGCCGATACATACTTCGATGATCGTATCGGACAAGACCTTATGAACTTCCACATTTTCAAGCTTAGTCATATATTCCAACGAGCGAGCGAAAAGATAGTCACCTGTATACATCGCCACTCGGTTGTCCCATTGAGCTTTTACAGTCGGCTTTCCTCTCCTTATATCGGAATCATCGATGACATCATCGTGAACGAGAGAAGCCATATGTATAAGCTCAAGAGCTACAGCCAAATTTTTGATTTTTCCAATATCGTAATTTCCAAAATGAGCGGCCAGCAAGACAAAGATGGGGCGAATCCGTTTTCCGCCAGCCTGCAACAGTTTTAAAGAGGAGTTATAAATGATGGGGGACCGGGAATAAATGGCCTGCTCCAGTTCCCTTTCAATTAAATCAATATCCGTTTTTAAAAACGAATATAGCGATTGAAATTTCATATTTTTATCCACCTAGCTTACGTTTGTTTATATCCAAAATGGCTTGCAGCCACACCGCCATTATAAGGTTTATAAGCGACGTTAATAAATCCTGCCTTTTCAAACAGCTTTGCCAGTTCTTTCATACCTGGAAATTCGCGGGCGGATTCTTGAAGCCACGAATACTCATCATAACTTTTGGCAAAGATTTTTCCGAACAAAGGCATGATGAACCGAAAATAAAAATAATAAAGCTGCCGATATCCCCATAAAGTCGGCTGCGAAGTATCCAGACAGACTGCCATCCCGCCCGGCTTCAATACCCTGTGCATCTCCTCCAAAACGCGCAAATAATCAGGAACATTCCTTAACCCAAATCCGATCGTGACATAATCAAACGTATTATCTTCAAAAGGAAGCTCCATAGCATTGCCGTGTAGAAGCGTCACTTGGGAAAGGTTTTTTTCTTTTATCTTTTGTTCGCCGATTTTCAGCATATTTTTGCTGAAATCGAGTCCATACACTTTTCCTTCTTCACCGACCGCTTCCGCCAACGCTATCGTCCAATCGGCCGTTCCGCAGCATACATCGAGAGCGATTTTTCCTTTCTGCACATTCATTCGCTTCATTGTATCTTTTCGCCATCGCGTATGCTGCTTAAAGCTAATCAGTGAATTCATTTTATCGTAATTCGAATAAATTTTTTCAAACACATTTAAAACACGTTCTTCTTTTGATGATGGTTGATGCATTCGCTACCCTTCTTCCGCAAGTATTTTGATTGAATACGGCTCCGTTTCTAACAACGTTCGAACTTTTTCAATCAGCAATGGATCCCGATGCTCCCAAGTGTTGAGAGTTTTCTCGATTTTTTGTTTTGTCCTTTGAATGTATCGATCGCTAATGTGAAGCAAGGAGCGAAGATCACTTCCGGCCAAACTGTACAAAGAGCCTTGAGCTGTCGGAAATTGAATGGATTTCAAAGCATCAAAAAGCAAAGCCGGTTTTTGTTTTAAAAATAAGTTCCGTTCCTGCAGAAGCCTTTTGAGTAATAAAATTTCAGATATGAAAGAAGAATAAGCGCCGTATTGAAAATAAGAGTAAAATCCTTGAGCAACACCTGATTCTATCAACTTGATGCTGTTTATAATTTCGTCCGTCGATTGATTCTCATGTTGATAAACAGCGATTTTCTGCTCATTGATTTGCTTAATGGAATTAGCAAATATTCGGATCATGGATACATTTTGAACATCGGCCAAAATTTGATAATACAGCCCGCTGAAATAATCGCCTGCCAACACTTTGATTTGACGTTTCATCGCTGGTTCTTCATTAGACACAGAAACCTTTTCATGGGTATCAAGGGCAATTTGAATCAGCATAGCTGTTGTAATATAATGTTTCACGTTTTCTTTCAACGATTCTTCTTGAAATGGCAATAACAAAAATAAGAGCCGATCTTCATCAATATGCGGATCATCCAAATGCCGACTCAAGTAAGGATATGACAGCTTTTGCTGAATTTCTTCTTTAATATCCGCCATTTTCTTCAACCAAGTGTACATAAGCATTCCCCTTAATCCCATAAAAATAAAAGTATGTATCCTATTCACCCATATGTACGCGCAGTTTTTAAAACAACCAATATTATATCATACTCGCCTTTTAATTACGAACAGCGGTTGGATGAAAGAAAACACGCTGTTTTTCTTTTAAAATGAAAAACAGCTTGCTCTTCTTTCTATTTCATCTTTTATTCATCGTCCCCGCTTTTTAACTGGCCAACATTCGTCCATATTTCCGCACGCCCCCGTACTTTGATAGCGGACGTGTGTTCTGTAAATTGCGCGATCATTACTTCGCCTGCATCTAATTTTTCCGAATGGTGAAAACGAGTATCGGTCCCTCTTGTTAAGCCGATGACGTTTACTCCGTTTTCCAACGCTTTGATGACCACATAATCACTTTGATTGACCATTCCACTCTCGCTTCCTTCATGGTGAAAAGTTTATTTGATAAGAGCCAATACTTCAGCACGTGCTTGAGCATCTTGTTCGAAAATCCCTCGAACAGCAGTCGTAACCGTTTTAGATCCTGGTTTCTTGACTCCTCGCATCGTCATACACATATGCTCAGCTTCTACGACCACCATCGCTCCATGCGGATCTAATTTTTTCATGATGGCCTCTATGACTTCATCTGTAATTCTTTCTTGAAGCTGCGGACGTTTGGCCACTGCTTCTACTGCACGAGCAAGTTTGCTTAAGCCCGTTACTTTTCCGTTCTTTGGTATGTAAGCAACATGAGCCTTCCCGAAGAAAGGGACAAGATGATGTTCACACATCGAGTAAAAAGGAATATCTTTGACAAGGACTAACTCCTCATGGTCTTCGCTAAAGATGGTTTCAAAATACTCGCCGGGATCTTGTCTTAAACCCGAAAAGACTTCCTGATACATTCTTGCCACCCGTTTTGGTGTATCAATCAACCCTTCTCGTTCGGGATCTTCTCCGATTGCTTCTAAAATCAAGCGCACAGCTTGTTCAATTTGTGTCAAATTGACTTCTGTTTTTTGCATGTATAGAACCACTCCTAAAGGTATTTTCATTCGCAAGCATATGCTAATCTTCATAATAGCACACGAATAGGAAGGGGGCAAAGAAGCAATTTGCGATCTAGAGGGATTCTTTTTGCCGATTGAAAATGAAAGACAACCAAAAAGACTTTTATGGATTTGGATTAGCTTTTTCCTTTCGATAAATGTTTTATCTTTCAAAAAGTCCGTTTCCATGAGAATGAAACTCTTTAAACTATTTCAAAGCAGCGAAGATTTATGGTTTATGCATCCCACGATTCGTTTAAGACTCTTCCGCTGCAGAAACGGCTTTTTATAAATCAGTTTCTCCTATTAGGACTGCTTATCTTTGCAGAACTACCGCTTCTTAAAATGAGATACAACGCTTTCATAAGCGGAGATTTTCTCATCTTCTTCCAATGATGGTTCGTTGGACCAAACGGGCTTTTAGCGGCACTGTCCTTTCACCTGTAACTTCTTTCGCCTGCTTAAAGCGGGACAAAAAAAGAAGACTCGAAAGTACGAGTCTTCTTTCTATACCCGGCACTTATGTACTCACTTGACAGCATCCTTCAATGCTTTACCAGGTTTAAATGCAGGCACTTTGCTAGCTGCGATTTCAATTTCTTCTCCTGTTTGAGGGTTGCGTCCTTTACGCGCAGCACGTTCGCGAACTTCGAAATTTCCAAATCCGATAAGTTGAACTTTATCTCCGCTAGCCAGAGCATTTTGGATAGCAGTAAACACCGCATCCACCGCTTTTGTCGCATCTTTTTTAGAAAGTTCAGCTGCTTCTGCAACTTCGTTGATTAGTTCTGTTTTATTCACACCAATCACCTCCTCCCAAAATTAACAATGCACTTCTGCTTATTTTTCATTTTTACGCATTTTTTCCGTTTCTAAACAAACTTTATGGGAGAAACGCTATAGAATTCATGTTTATCACATCAATTCTGTTAAAAGATTATCACATAAGAATTGCCATATCAAGCACAATTCTTTTATTTCGGTCAATATTTCCTTAATCATACATAAAGGATTTCTTCCAATACTCTATTGATTTTTTTCGGTTTCCATTTTTATACTCTTTATCGCCTTTATTGTCAAGTCATACTGGAATACAAATTGGGGAAAAAATTAAATTAGAAAGAATCGTCATACATAAAGACTTGATACATTAGCTTATTTTGTCGTCTCCTGATTGGCCATAGCCTTGTTGGCAAATAACGGGCGCCCTTCTATCGTTCAACCGTTGAAACGCTTTATTGGCATATACCGAGTCAAAATGTAAATGAGCATTTTGCAAAATTAGATTTTTATTAAAAAGAGTTTTAAAAGAAACCCAAATAAATTGGGGTATTTTGTATCTTTGGTTTACAAATATTCTGTTTGTCCTTTTTGGGCGTACTTGCAGAATTTTTCGCTTTAAAAATTTTTTAAGCGGTTTGTTGCTTTTTACTCTCTTTTGCCATTGCGAGAGCTGAAACCAGTAATACGATGGCGTTCAAGTAAATATGAGTTTTTACTTTATCGATTCCCCACACATGCAGGGAGTTCGCTGTAAGATCACTTTTCATTCTTGAATTGCACCGTTCTACACTGGTTCGCTCATTGTAAAGTTCTTTCCAACGTTTGGAATCGCGGTGTGGATTAGAGTACCGGCGAAGATCCTTATTCACGTTAATTTTTACTACCATTCCATAGTTGGAGGATGAACAGGCTGCCATTCCTAATGGGCAATCCACTTTTCCGGTTGCGTGTGGACATCTGAATTTGAGCTGATCCTTATTGGCGCCCCAATAAGTCATTTCGTACCCCATCGAACAGCGTGGGGTTCCATTGGAGGCAATTCCTTCGGGAGGCTCCTTTTCATTACGCAAATTGAGTGGAATAATAGCTTGAGCCCCAATGTTCTTGGCGGATTCGTAGTTTTTAAGCTGGTCGTACCCACCATCCATTATCAGGAAATCAATTTTAGAGTTTGTACAACTCTTTACTTGTTCAATTAATTGTGGTGCGACATCCCCATCGTTGATATGAGCAGGGGTTACTTCAATCGCCATTGGTAATTCACTTTTGGTGTCAACGGAAAGATGCATCTTATAGCCAAACCAAGTCATTTTATTACCGAAGGAATCAAACTTTGCCCCCCAATTGGCGTTGCCTGTTTGTTCACTTCGCTTCTTAGGCTGCTTCTTTTCGTAAGCATCAATGGCGGCACTGTCGATAGCCTGATGTTTTCCATCAATTACTCCTTCCTCTTGAGCTAACTGGACGAGATCTTGAAAGATTCTTTTCACAAGTCCAGTTTTGGTTAGTGAAGAAAATACTCGGCTAAGAGTAGAGATGGATGGTGCAGGCCTGCTAATATCTAAACCACATTGGTAACGAAAACGCAGGTCATTTTTCAATCGATTGTGAAGAGAAGTAAAAGTATCAATACCTTCTAATGGGGCAGCGATAAGAGCCCTTAATATCCCTTCTTTGGAATGTCCTTCAGCCCCTTGGGGTGAAGAACTTTTCAATTGTTTAGCATAAGGACGCAAATCTAGAGCACTAAAAAAGATCGGTAATTTCTCTTTTGACTCTAAAATTTGCAATTCTTCAAAGGAAAATAGACTTTCTTGTAGAATATACAAAGTGACTTCCTCCTTGTGGATTTTTGTGGTTTGGTCACTTCAAAATTCTACAAATAAGGGGTGAAGTCCTTTTTTATGCTTTAGAAAACCTTATGGCTCTTGGGTTGAAAAATGTGCAAAATGCTCAAATAAAAAAAGACCTCCCACATAAGAGGCCTAAAGTATAATGGCTATAAGTCCTCCGGAACCTTCGTTAATGATGCGTTCCAACGTCTCTTTTAGTTTATAGCGGGCATTTTCCGGCATTAATGATAGTTTCGCTTGTATGCCTTCTCGAACAATCGAACTTAAACTTCTGCCAAATATATCGGAATTCCAAATGGATAACGGATCATCTTCAAAGTCTTGCATCAAATACCGGACCAATTCTTCGCTTTGTTTTTCCGTTCCAATGATCGGAGCAAATTCCGATTCAACATCCACTTTAATCATATGAATGGATGGGGCGACGGCTTTTAGCCTGACACCGAATCGCGACCCTTGCCTGATAATTTCCGGTTCGTCTAAACTCATATCCGTTAAAGACGGTGCGGCGATGCCGTATCCGGTTTGTTTCACCATTTTCAAAGCATCGGCAATTTGATCATATTCCGATTTTGCATGAGCAAAATCTTGCATCAGTTCCAACAGATGATCTTTTCCCCGCACTTCCACACCGACAATTTCTTTCAATACTTGATCGTACAATTCATCGGGTGCATATAAATCTATTTCCGCAACCCCTTGCCCCATATCCATTCCTGCCAAACCGGCTCTTTCAATAAATTCGAGCTCGTCAAATTGCTGAACCACTCGTTCCACATCTCTAAGCCGTTTGATATCTTTCACCGTTTCTTTCACGGCTTCTTGATAATTTTCCCGAAGCCAATGATCTTCTTTCAATACCATGACCCAACTAGGCAGATTAACATTCACCTCAAGCACAGGAAATTCATATAATGCTTCACGTAAAACACTTAAAACGTCGCCTTCCCGCATATTTTCCACCGACATGGACAATACGGGAATATCATATTTTTCGCTAAGCTCTAAACGAAGCGCTTCCGTTTCCGGATGATAAGGCCTCGCAGAATTGACAATCATGATAAATGGCTTCCCTACTTCTTTTAATTCATCGATGACGCGCTCCTCGGCTTCAATATAATCAGCGCGCGGGATTTCTCCAATACTTCCATCTGTCGTAATGACAACACCAATCGTTGAATGTTCTTGAATGACTTTTCTTGTACCAATTTCAGCTGCTTCATGGAAAGGAATCGGCTCTTCATACCACGGAGTGCTGATCATTCTCGGTCCGTTTTCATCTTCATATCCTTTTGCTCCCGGAACCGTATATCCAACGCAATCAACCAAGCGAATATTCACTTCAAGCCCCTCATCAACGCTCACTTTCACCGCTTGATTCGGAACAAATTTCGGCTCGGTGGTCATAATTGTTTTCCCCGCCGCACTCTGTGGAAGTTCATCTTGAGCACGAGCCCGGTCTGCTTCACTTTGAATATTCGGCAATACAACAAGTTCCATGAATTTTTTTATAAAAGTTGATTTTCCCGTACGGACCGCTCCTACTACCCCTAAGTAGATATCTCCGCCGGTTCTTTCTGCAATATCTTTAAAAAGATCTACTTTTTCCAAAAGGATTCCCTCCCAACATTCATTCCAGGGATGATATTCTGGTATATATGTCTTCTATATATGTGTATGACATTGTCCCACTTTGTTATGACTGCAAAATAAGGTGTACTTCTAGTAACGAAATAAAAAACCCTCTTCCCTACAATATATTTGCAAGGAAAAGGGTTAGAACCTATTTTTTCATAAATACCGGTTCATTTTTTTCATTAACGGTATAGGGCAATGAATAAGCGGGAACGAAAAATGAATGCTGTGTTAACAAAGGTCGTATATCTTCTCCCGGCTTGTATATATGTTTGTTGTTTTTCAAGGCCTCATACAAGTCCATACGGTAATCGACATAAATCTTTCCGTCTCCGGTAATGACGAGTGGAAGATTTTTTTGGGAGTAGGGGCTCGTAACCATTGGTTCTTCTTTATAGCCGAGTTTTTTATAATCAAGAGTATAGACATTTGGCGCGATTTCTTTTTTAAACGGTGGATATCCGTGAGATTGAATACGTATTTCCAATTCCCTTATGGTTTCCGCAATACGCAAGTCAAAGATTTTGACAACAGGTTTTTTCTCTACATCCAACAATACGTATTGAAAGATCCTGCCGTTTTCGTACGAATTCCCCGGAGGTTCCGGCAAATATTGAGGAACTAATTTTTTAAAATCAATTAAATATTTTTGATAGATTGGAACATTCTCATCTTTTGTTTGAATGGGAAGGATGCCTCCGTTTTGTTTTTGAAACTGTTCAACGGCTTTTTGAACGGATTGAATTTGTTCTTGATAAGGGACTTTATTCTCTGCTTTCTCTTCATCCGGAAACATGCATCCATCTAAAAAGAAAACAGTTGTGAGCAATAAAACAGATATGAGCAACTTCCTCAATCGAAAACTCCCTTTCTATGTCAAAAATCCAACGTTAATAAAGCGGATACGAATAAATGAAAATTCTTTTTCTTTCTAGCCGACAGGGCCGCTGAAAACAACATAGATCATCATGATGCCGCCAAGAAATAAAAATATGTAGGCAAAAAAAGCAACAAGAAATCGAAGAAACTTAAATTTCATTTTATATCGGCTGACATAAATAGCGAACACAGAAAGAATCATGAACCCCATCGCAAGAAAGGATATCCACATTTTAATCATGCCTGGTGACATGGAATATCTCCTCCTATTTTTCCAAATATAGTATATCACGCTACGAGTATATTTCATAGAATTTTCGTTATTTTTCAAAAATATTTTTGCTGCATTTTTCCTTTGCCGATTCAGATAAAACAAAACGATGGTTTGAAAACATTGCATTTCAGTACCATTCGTGATCTTTATGATGAAACGATCGTCGGTTATGTTCTTAAACATTCTATAATAATAAGTTTATGTTGGATACTCTTGATCAAGAGCTTTTGTATGATTTCCTGATGAACATCCACTTATTTTATCTCGATTGTAGGTGCGGGCAACTTCGCATGGATGAAAGAGAAAGATGAAGAAAGCAAATCGGACTCACAGTATGTCCCGGGTTGGGTTGGGAGATGTATAGATTTAATCCAATGGAATCTTTTTGGAGACACATTCACGGGGAAAGGTACGATACCTTGAAGGATGATCTACAACGGCTGAAAAATATACATGCGATTTTATAGCCACGAAAGAATATAACAACAATTAAACGGCCTCACACCACTGAAATATAGGGCTTAAGGCCGTTTAAACTTTTTATTATTTTTCACTGCTGCTGGTTCAAAAAGCGTTTATCGTGCTTTTCATGTTAACAAGGACTTAATATTCCGGATACAATACAGGGGCTTTTCGATGTTTTGTAGCTTGTTCGTAAGCATAAGCCATTCCAATCAGTTCGCCTTCACTCCACATTTTGCCGAAGAAGGCCAATGCAAACGGCGATCCGCTTTCATAATAGCCAGCCGGAACGGTAATCAACGGTAAACCGCTTATATTGATTTCAGATATGGTGGTAGATTGCACAACATCTTCCTGAATCGACGGAATGGCTGCTGGCATTTGTGGATAGACAAATCCGTCAAGACCCTTGTCTTCCATTACTTGATGAATCATTCTAAGCAATTCCCCTTTTGTTTCGTAAAATTCACTCAAATCTGGCAAAATGCTGTGATCTGCTTCAGCTGTTTCAGCATTCACATAATCGTGAACTAAAGCAAGCGGGCCATCTTCAGTCCAAGGAATACTTTTTGCTTTATCAAACACTGTTTTGATCGAAAGAGAAGGATCCTCCGGATTTAAATGTTTAAGGTATTTTTCCAAGTCGTAGAAAAAGGTTTCCAGCCCAAGACCCACTAAAGCCGACGGACCACCTTTAGATGATACATATTCAGCAAGTCCGGTTCCTGCAAAAGGATCCTCAACAACTTCTGCACCTTGGGCTTTTAATACTTCAATGGCCGCCAAATACAATTTTTGGGTTTCCACTGAAAGTTCTTGTGTACGCCATCCCGGTCCGTATAATCCTAAACGTTTACCTTGTAAAAAATTCTTATCAAGAAAAGAATTGTATCCGTTTTTAGGAATATTTCCAATTGAAGAAATGGTTTTTGGATCTTCTTTTGAATACCCGGCCATCACGCTTAGCATAAGCGCTGCATCTTGAACCGTACGAGCGTGTGGTCCTAACACATCGCGAGTCGTTCCTCCTAGGGGAGTGACCCCGACATTCGGTATTAACCCAAAAGAAGGCTTAATACCGACTAAAGCTTGAGCTGCAGCAGGAACTTGAATGGATCCGGCCGTTTCCTCAGCGACGCCAAGGACCGCAAAGTTTCCTGAAACGGCAGTCGCGGTACCACTACTGCTTCCTCCTGGTGAAATCGAGCGGTTTACTGCATTATATGTGGGCCCGTCCCAACTATTGTTTGCATTATAAGCACAGCTAAAAGCCGGAATATTGGTTTTTCCTAGAATGATAGCACCCGCTTCTTTCAATCTTGCAACGACCGGCGCATCTTTCACCGGCATTAACTCGATTCCACCAGATTCCTTACAAAGAGGAGCCCAGCCAAACGTGGAAGGAAACCCTGCAACATCCACCGCTTCCTTTATGACAATAGGAATTCCTGCCAGAGGTCCAAGTTCTGCTCCTTCTTCACGCAGCCGGTCAATGTTTTTAGCATCCTCAAGAGCATTAGGATTCATGAAGGTAAAGGCATTATAAAACTGTTCCAATTCATGAATTCGATCAAGGTAAGACTGAACTACTTCTTGAGCCGTATATTCACCATTTTGATACCCAGCTATAAGTTCTTCTACTGTGACTTCTTCAAAAAGGAAATCTTTTTCGTTTGACTTCAATAAAGTACTTTTTTTCAATAGTTTTTCACACCTTTTCTAAATAATCTATCACTTATCGAAACCTTTCTTGATTATATTTTAAAATTTTCATACTATTTTTAATATTTATTTGTCAGATAATCTGACATAAATATAGTGAAGATTATTTTGGATGGCGAGTTCAAAGAGAAGGAAGCACAGAATTCGGCCGTGTCTTCAGAATCCCAGCTGCCGTTTTTGTTTCCGAAGTGAAAAATCGGACATACACACTAAATAAAATTTGCCATTCCGTTCAACTCCATTCACAAAAGAAAAACAAAAAAATTTCCTCGATGCATTGCTTTCGAGGAGGTTTTGATCAAATGATTCCTGTTTTGTTCATTGCCAAGAGACTTTTTCAAGAAAGTACAACCGGGGAATATCCCCGGTTAGAAAGACGACCCATCCTTTTTATAAAGCCTGCTTTCTCATAGTATCGTATGAGTAGAAACTAGATGTGCATCCTTCTAAAGCCCAAATGATCATAAATTCTCTTGAATTTCCGCTTTTTTTGCCGACAAGTCTCGGTATCTTGTTTCAAATGAAACGAGAATGGCAACAACCTATTGAAGTTCCCCGCTTAATCCCTTTATCGCCGCGTAATGGTTGCGTTCGATTTGCACGTTGGGGCAAAAACCAAAACACATTACTCATTCATTCTTGCATCTAAAATATCGGACAAGTCTTCCATTTCATGAGTTCTCATTCTGGTCATCAATTCATCCACAGCTTTTTTCGGGTCATAGTTATGAAAAAGTACTTGATAAAGGGCAGTTGTAATAGGCATTTTCACATTATAATTTTGAGATAATTGATAAGCCGCTTTGGTTGTTCTTACCCCTTCTACCACCATTCCCATGTTTTCGAGCACTTCGTTTAAATTTTTTCCTTTTCCAAGCAAATTCCCTGCCCGCCAATTTCGCGAGTGGACGCTTGTACATGTAACAATTAAATCACCGAGCCCGGCCAACCCGGAAAAAGTTAAAGGATTGGCCCCCATTTTTGTTCCCAGACGGGCTATTTCAGCTAGCCCTCGCGTGATAAGGGCCGCTTTGGCATTATCTCCGTACCCTAAACCATCCGAAATACCCGCTGCAAGCGCAATGACATTTTTTAGCGCTCCTCCAATTTCTACGCCGATCATATCCGGGTTCGTATAAACACGGAAATGCTGATTCATAAACAGTTTTTGGATTTTCTCGGCTGCTTTTATATTTTTTGAAGAAACCGTCACAGTCGTCGGCTGACGCTGGCTTACTTCTTCTGCGTGACTCGGTCCTGACAAGACGATAAGATCCGTTAACAAACGAGAAGGCATTTCTTCTTCAATCATTTCCGAAATTCTCATAAGCGTATCGGGCTCAATCCCTTTACTGACATGGACGAGAGTAATCGGCTTTTTTAAAACCTCGACCATTTGTCTGACAACTTCTCGAATCGCCTTTGTCGGCACTGCCAATACAATCAATTCAACACCGTTCAGCGCTTCTTCCATGGAGGCGAATCCCTTTATGTTTTCGGGCAATATGACATTCGGCAAATATTTTTTATTCGTATGATGTTCATTGATTTCCACGATTTGTTGTGGATTATGACCCCAAAGCCGTACATGGCATCCATTATCCGCAAGTACCATGCTCAAAGCGGTTCCCCAACTGCCTGCACCGATAACGGTAATCGTGTCAATATTCGTCTCATTCATGCTTTTCACCTACTTTTGGTTATTTCCGAGATCTCGCAATGATTTTAATAGGCGTTCCTTCAAATCCAAATGCATCTCTGATCCGATTCTCTAAAAAACGTTCATATGAAAAATGCATTAATTCAGGATCATTGACGAAGATAACAATAGTCGGCGGTTTGACTGCCACTTGAGTCGCGTAAAATATTTTTAGCCGCCGTTGATTCTCAGTAGGAGTAGGATTCATCGCCACGGCATCCATTATGACATCATTGAGCACGCTGGATTGAACGCGCATCGCATGGTTTTCACTCACCATGTTTATAACGGGAAGAAGCGTATGAAGACGTTTCTTTGTTTTAGCTGACACAAATACGATCGGCGCATAATCCAAAAATAAGAAATGACTGCGTATCTTTTTTTCAAATTCATTCATCGTTTTCTCGTCTTTTTCAACCGCATCCCATTTATTAACGACGATCACAATTCCTTTTCCCGCTTCATGAGCATAGCCGGCAATCTTCTTATCTTGCTCTCTTATCCCTTCTTCTGCATTCAACACGACTAATACAACGTCTGAACGTTCAATTGCTCTAAGAGCACGCAGCACGCTGTATTTCTCCGTTGATTCATATACTTTTCCTTTTTTCTTCATGCCGGCTGTATCGATAATCACGTACTTTTGACCGTTATACGTATAAGGAGAGTCCACCGCATCCCTAGTGGTGCCGGCGACATCGCTCACAATCACTCTTTCTTCCCCTAAAATAGCATTGACTAAAGAAGATTTTCCTACATTTGGCCGGCCGATTAAGCAAAATTTAATCACATCATCATCGTACTCTTGCTGAGAAGACTTCGGAAAACGTTTCACCACTTCATCCAGCAAGTCTCCAAGTCCAAGACCATGGGCGCCGGAAATAGGAAATGGCTCTCCAAAACCAAGAGCATAGAAATCGTAAATTACATCCCTCATATCCGGATTATCGATCTTATTGACAGCCAACACAACCGGTTTATTGGAACGATACAAAATTTTAGCCACTTCTTCGTCAGCTGCTGTAACCCCTTCCCGTCCATTGGTCAAAAAGATGATGACATCCGCCTCATCAATGGCGATTTCCGCTTGCTGGCGAATTTGTTCGAGAAAAGGTTCATCACCGATCTCAATCCCGCCGGTGTCAATAATATTAAATTCATGAGTCAGCCATTCAGCAGAGCTGTAAATCCGGTCTCTAGTAACACCCGGAACATCTTCCACTATTGAGATTCTTTCCCCAACAATACGGTTGAAAATAGTGGATTTCCCCACATTTGGCCTCCCCACGATCGCTACAACCGGTTTTGCCATTTATATCATCCTTTCACAGTGGTTATAGAAAATATTCCATTCATTTTTTGTCCATAATTCAATCTAAAGACATGTCCATTTTAAGAGAAAGCACAGCTGGAAGGAAGACTCCCGTCGAGTCTGTCGATTTTTTATCAATTAAGAACAAAACCCTTCCGAAAAAGAAGGGTTCAACTTCACCATTTTAGCAATAATGCACAAAACTAGCAATGGCGAATAGAATCTAATGCCTCACGATAATAAATATTTCTTCGGTCAACTGGTGGGCGATTCCATCCAGTATAGCCTCTAAATTCGTGGCGATGACTTCCATCTCCTTTTGATCCTCGCAGTGAAAAACAGTCGTGCCGGACGGAACTTTTTTGGGATTCGTGGTCACGGCGGCCAAAATGAAATTTTCAATCATCATTGTCATTTTTGCCGATCCCCCTTTTGAATGGCATTTGACTCACTCGGCATTCGAATCGCGTTTTCAAGTGTCGGGACCTCTTTTAAAATACGGATGGCTTTTTCCTTGTTTTTTTCTTGCGGCAACACAAAAACAGCCACTTGGCCGTTATTCAGATCCCTTTTAGCCAACGGAACCAACGCTGGCGTTCCGGAATCCCGGATGACTCCCATAGCGGTGGAAATATCGTGTAATATCGCTTGTCTCTGTCCGAGGTTGGCAATCGTAGTGCGCGCATTAAAATTTTTTGGCGTCAAAATAAATCCCATGCCGTATTTCAATACTTCCTTTTGCCTTTCAGGAAGTCCTATATTCATAATATAAATATCTCCCACATACAAGCCTGCTCCTTTCACATGCGGCTCAACGTATTCAATATGAACGATATCGCCCAGTTTTCCACCAGCCATTAATTTTCTTGAAATCAACAAGCATACAAAAGCACCGATGAGTGCGACATAAAAGTGAAAGAGAATATACAAAAGCGTTGTAGTAAATGAAGTTAAAATCACGAGGTAATTTCTGCTTTCGAAAGCAACAGCAATTCCTTCGATATAAGTAGCGCCCCTTGGCACTAGTTCTAATTGGTCGATGGTTGTCAACGTATTCCGCTCCATATTCCGAACATCACGGAATTGTTGAGCAGCTAACGATAAGAATGTAATAGCTGTAAAATCTTTTTCCATAATCGCCGGTATCGCGACTGAACCTAAGGCTGAAGCAATAAATCCCATGGAAATATGAATAATTTTTCCGTGCAGATAGGTCGGATACTGACGGTAATCTGTTTTTAACATGTAAATCCTGGTTAATGTTCCGGCAACCACACCGAATATCACTGGATGCACATACTCATTCATAAGTTTGCTTCTCCTTTACTGGCAAAGATTTTACGTGGAATATAGATTTGAGAATCCGTAATTCATGGATGCCAACCATGATTAGCATGGAAAAAGAAAAAAAGTCTAAAAACCAGCTATCCCCTATTTTATAAGGCAAGGATGCTTGGCAAAGGACCTTAAACAATAACCATTCTCCCGCTAAAAACCCCATATAAACAGAGATCATTCTATTTTTCCAAAGTCGAGGCTTAGGATAGATCGCAAATTGAATGAGCAGAACAAGGATCACAATATACCATTTGACGTCGACTAAAAACCAGGCCCTTTCATACATTTCAAAAAGCTTTATCCCCGCGAATACCATAGCGGTCATCAACGCGGATATACATAATGAAAACAGTTGTATGAATGGATATTGTCGAATGGCAAAACATCCAATCGCTGTCAGTAAAAGATAAGAAAACGATACTTCAGCATGATCGATTGTGATAAATTTTCCCGCTCCAATACAAAGCAGCAAGCTCATAATGCTTATTTTCAACCGTAGAGGATGAGATTTATCCATAAGAAAGGTAGCCGTTATCCATATACCCCAGCATACGGATAAAAAAATTATGTACTCCATCATTTGCCCTCCTATTGTTACCATTATGGGAAAGGATTATGAATTTCATTCATTGGAAAAGTTCACGGTTTTCGTCATTTCCTTCATACTAAGGAGGGGAGAGATAGAGAAAACAACAAAGATAACATTTCTTAATGGTAAAAGCCAGGCCAAGATTCATCAAAAGCCTCGCTTTCCGATTTCCAATCTATTGGAAAATCGAATTATTCGAAATGATGATCGTCCAATGCGAACGAATGCGTTTTCTTGGAACGGAAGGAATTGTTTCTTTTTATCCTCATGAACAGAAGATGAACGAATTCTGACCTATCCGAAATGAAAAACTAAAAAAAAGGGGGATTGTCCCAAAATCTCCTTTTAAACAAGAAAACCCAACGATAAAATTTTCTCGTCGGGTTTTTTCTATTCGGGACTTTCTTTTTGAATCAGACCGTTTTCTTCCTCCAGTTTCAGAAAGTGATGGGAGATGACAGGCCAGCCCGAATTCGATGTGTACCTTATCCGGCTTTTGCAAATAAAATCTGCGGAATGACTGATTGCCTTTGATATGACCGAACGAATGAATGGGCAAGGCGAGTTTTTGGCATTTGTCAAAGTTGCTTTTTACTGTGACGGTCGAAAAATGTGGGAGACAGTTTCGGGGAAGCGAGCCGGGCGAGGAGCGAAAGAAAAGACTTGCGGATCGTCCGCGGAAAACGAGCGGATTGAGATCCCGAGATTTACATAAAAAAGGGGATGCCCCTCAGTCATTTTTCTGACTTTTGGGCATCCCCTTTTCCTTCGAGCAATAGGATTTATTTAAGACCTTTTAGTTGGTCGCCGATTACTTCACCTAACTGGAAACCTTTCGATTCTTCCGGCAATTCAAAAGAATCATTTGTATCGACAGGTTCATTTTCTAATTCTTTTATGCTTAAAGAAAGACGTTTTTCTTTTTCATTTACATCCAACACTTTTACTTCCACTTCTTGGCCTTCGCTTAAAACTTCATGCGGCGTGCCGATATGTTTATGGGAAATTTGTGAAATATGGACGAGACCTTCCACCCCAGGGAAAACTTCGACAAAAGCGCCATAAGAAACAAGGCGTTTAACGGTTCCTTTTAAAACGGAGCCGACAGGTGCTTTTTCTGCAATATTTTCCCAAGGTCCCGGAATGGTTTCTTTAATGGATAATGAAATGCGTTCATTGTCTCTATCGACAGAGAGTACTTTTACTTTGACAATCTCGCCTTCTTTTACCACATCAGAAGGTTTTTCTACATGTTCATGCGATAATTGCGAAATATGAACAAGACCGTCCACTCCACCAATATCGACAAACGCTCCAAAGTCCGTCAGCCTTTGTACTTTTCCTTCCAGTACGTCACCAGGCTGAATTTCATCCAAAAGTTTTTTCTTCGCTTTTTGTTTTTCTTCTTCCACCACTGCCCTATGGGAAAGAATCAGCCTATTTTTTTCTTCGTCCAACTCTACAATTTTGAAAGTCAGTGTTTTTCCTTTGTAGTCTTCAAAATCTTCTACATAATAATCTTCTACCAACGACGCCGGAACAAACCCGCGTACGCCTAAGTCAACCACGAGGCCGCCTTTTACAACTTCTTTTACTTCGGCTTCAAATATTTCGCCGTTTTCAAAGCGCTTACGCATCAAATCCCAAGCCTTTTCTGCATCTACTTTCCGTTTCGAAAGAACATACAGATCATCTTCTTCTTTCGTAATTACTAATTCAAGCGTATCTCCTACATTTACTGCATCCGATGCTTTTTCTATGTGTAAACTTGACAGCTCGCTAATAGGAATAATACCGTCTTTTTTACTGTTTTCAATTTCTACTTGCACTTGTTTGTCTTCAACTTTTATAACCGTTCCTTTTACTTTGTCTCCCACATTCAACGGGGAAATTTCGAGACTATTCAAATCCTCTGTCATAAAGTACTCCTCCTTAATACGAGACTGCGAAAAAATGAAAAAAAACCTCTTTTTACTAACTTCTAACAAATGCTGTCATTTGTCAAGCATCTCGCATTAACGATTTTCATTTAAAAGCTGCTGAATATGCGTCATGATCAGATTTGTCGCCTCTTCAGGAGATGCTTTTTTTTCTCGCAATTCCGACATATCAATCGGTTTCCCGTAAATCACTTTTACTTTTTGAAATATTCTATAGCTGCCAATGATGGCACAAGGAATGACTTGAGCATTTGTCCTCAAGGCAAAATAACCGGCTCCGGCCAGACCTTTGCCTAATTCGCCTGTCTTAGAGCGGGTTCCCTCCGGAAACAGACCTAGAACTTTTCCTTCCTTAAGTACTTTCAAACCCGTTCGCAACGCTTCTCTGTCGTTTCCTCCTCTTTTTACAGGGAAAGCATTGAGCTTTTTAATGATGCCGCTTAGAATCGGTACATTGAAAAGTTCAGCTTTTGCCATAAAGGAAATGGGGCGTGGACAAGTTACTCCTAAAATAGGAGGGTCCATATTATCTATATGATTGGAACAAAGGAGAACACCTCCTTGTTCAGGAAAGTGTTCCAATCCTTTAACTTCCACTCTATACATTTTTTTTAAGATAGGAGATACGATCCGCTTTGCAAACGCATAAAACGTCACTTCAATCGAACCCTTTCTTTTACAAGCTCCATGATATGGTCTACCACTTCCTCAATGGACAAGGAAGTCGTATCTAATTCGATTGCGTCATCCGCTTTTTTTAAAGGAGAGGCCTCTCTTTCTGAATCCATCTTATCGCGCAAAGCAATTTCTTTCATTAATTGGGCTAGATCCGATTCAAATCCTTTTGCTAAATTTTCTTGATGTCGTCTTTTAGCCCGTTCCTCAACAGTGGCCACTAAAAAAATCTTAACTTCGGCGTTTGGAAGCACATGAGTGCCAATGTCTCTTCCATCCATGACGATTCCGCCTTTTTGGGCTAATTCCCTCTGCCTTTCCACCATTTCTTTTCTGACTAATGGATGCTTGGAAACAGTGGAGACATGTTTTGTAACTTCGTGAGATCGTATTTCGTCCGTAACATCCGTTCCGTCTAATAAAACGTGTTGTGCTGCATTCCCTTGGATAAGTTCGATATTAGTATTGTTTAAAATCTCCGCTAATGCTTGTTCATCTTCCAGATCCGCTCCTAACTTGAGCGCCTTATATGTAAGAGCTCTATACATCGCTCCTGTATCTATGTATAGGTATGATAACTTTTTAGCAACCAATTTCGCGACGGTGCTTTTTCCGGCAGCTGCCGGCCCATCAATTGCAATTTGAATCTCTTTCACCATATTTTCACCTTCTCACAATCAGTCAAGTCTATTTTATCATAACGATGTTATAAAGTATGAATTGAAAAAGATGTAAAGTCAAAGCAAAACATAACACAAAAGTAAGCGAACTCTTTCTCTTAAAGCTTACTTTTCTTTATACACTAATGTTAATTCGTCCAACATTCGTGTCCAATAGCCAACAAAAGAATCTCCCGGTGCGAAGAGAAAAAAAGAATGCTTCGCCGGGAGATTCTTTTACTTTTGAGGCAAGCGGGGGAAATAATAAGGTACTCTCCAGCATGTATCCGAAGGCTGGCAACTTCTCCAAACGTTTCACAATAAAAACAAAAATGTTTTTTCCATTTTCCTCCTTCGAACTATCGGAGGTGAACCACCATTTGTTTTGGATTCACAGAGAGGATGAAAAGCATTTTGAAAGTCCTTTTTCATCATTGATACCGCGCATCCAGTCCGTATTCAACAACATTAGAATATCACTATTCGAGCAGACCTTTTTTTCTTAATAATAACTGTCTTTCAAAACTAAAGCGGAGCAAAAGCTGGCGCTCAAAAGCAGTCGTATCGGAAAATTGAATATAAGCAATGGAATTATGGCCTTCATCCGAAACTCTGACGATTTCACCTTTTAATTTTAAATAATGAAATTCACCGGACTGCATTGGCAACACCATCAATATATTCAATTGTTCTTTCTGCTTCAAATCCAGATGTTTAGGAATGATTACAGCGGCCCCTCCTGCGCTTATGTCCTTTGTAATGGTGGCAAAAACTTCATCGCTCCCCTCTTTCGAAATCGAGACATCTACAGAGGTTTCCACCCGAACGAACCGTCGCCGTTGAATCCGTATATATTTTTCTTCGCCCGGATCTTGTATGACCATGGTCGGGATTTGTTTTATTTCTTTTCCGATCACCGTTGTCTGAAAAGTATAGACTGAATTTTTTTCCGCAATAAACGTAACTTTGAACATTGTTCCGTCCATAAAAAAGCGAGATTTATTTGTCTCCAAATGGACTGGATAATCAACGTAAAGTATACCGGGGCCTTTATCGACTACCCGGCATTTATAAAGTTCTTCATTTTCATCGACCGTCTTCAGCGTTAATATTGACCCGATTTCCAACATTCCATCACCTGTTTCCTCAAAAATCCATCTTTATTATGCCATGAAAAAGATGAGGAATCTATAAGGAAATGCGGAATGCCGACTTCAACGACTGATAAAGAAAATCTCGTTTCATTTATAGAACATCATTGTAAATAGGTTCTGCGTTTTCTAATTTTTCAACTTTCTCTTCGTCTCCTGTTTCAGCATTAATATAAATGCGGTACGTATCTTGATCAAGCGTTCCCAAAAATTCATAGCACAGCACTTCTTCATCCAAATCATTGTTTATCACGGCAAGGCGGCTCTCTTCAATTTTCACATTGCTATGAATCATTTTTTTCGCATCGCTGACTGATAGTTTCGGCTTTGGAAGTTGTCGCTTATGATGATGATTTAAATAGTCGGAAGCGACTAGTCCCATCACCTCGCCATTATCAAGGGCCACTTTGATTTTCACTGCTTCCGGGTAGATCCTTACTCCATTTTGGTTGGAAACGAAAGTGAACACCCCGATATGATCATACTGAGCGCTGTCCACTCCCTCCAGATTTTGAAAGTGATGTTTTTTTAAAAATCTTTGGGCTGTTAAATAAGCTTCATTTAAACTCAGTTTTTGATTCGCCACGTCTCTGTTCACCATATACCAAATCGGATAACCGCCTTTTTTCGTTACATCCATAGTGCCTTCAGCTCCGTCGCTTTTAAAAGAAACGCTATAAAATCCAAATTCCGAACCATCCCCGTTTTTGGTTACTTTCACATTCGATATGTTTGAAGAAGGAGAAAACGATTTGGCAATCTGGACAGCCTCTTTTCTGGAAATTTCTTTTCCCGGAAGCTGATCGAATTGCGGCTTTTTCGCTTTTGTCGAAATAGAAGTCACGCCGTTGACATCTTCTTCTCCATATCCCCCTACTGTTTTCTCAACGGTCTTAAAACCGTCAATAATCGTATTGTCGGAGGCTTCTTTGCCATTCGCAAGCGCCATTTCGACGTCCATCCAGCGAAGATTGTTTTTCAATACCATGTGCTGGACTTGGCGCAGTTCATTTTGAATGTCTGCCGACTGTTTATATAACTTTTTCAATTGACTGTACTCTTGTTCTGAAAGAGGCTGCTTATTCAAATCGCGGATCGCTGTTCGATAGCTGAAGTTTCCTATGTTGGATAGAAATTCTTCGGTTTTATTAAACGGAAGCAAAGAAAGCGGCAGTTGTCCAACGTCGGTATGAGCTTCAGAAGTCAACCTCCACACATCCGCCAAAGCAGGCGATAACTGTTTCTGTGAATTCATGGCCAACGTGGCTCCAATTTTGTCGTGGAGCATGTCTACTTGGTACGTCAAATCATGAAAAGCTCGTTGATAATTATTTTCGGCGTTGATCAACACAGCGTTTTTTTCTTTATGCTCTTGGTATCCCCAAAGAACCGTTCCGGCAAGTCCCAATGTCAAGATGACAACTAAAATGTATCTGATCATTTTTCCACCCCTTTACCGACAGAAAATATGTTTACCAATTTGCTTGATTTGCGGACGCGACCAAATCCATTTGCTCGTAGCCGTGGCCGGATTGAAATAATAAATCGCTCCATCGCTTGGATCCCATCCATTAATCGCATCCAGTACAGCTCTTTTGGCTGTCTCATTTGGAGTCAGCCATATTTGTCCGTCTGAAACGGCGGTGAAAGCTCCAGGTTCGAAAATGATACCGGAAATCGTTTTTGGAAAAGACGGATGTTCCAGACGGTTTAAAATGACAGCAGCGACTGCTACTTGTCCTTCATAAGGCTCTCCTCTCGCCTCGCCGTACACCGCGTTTGCCATCAGTTGAATATCATTTTGAGAAAAACCGGGCGGAGTATTTGCTGCAGTAGGCTTTATTTGGCCGCTGTTACTATTTTTCGTTTGCTCGGTTCCCCCGTAATAGGTAAAATTTTTTCCTTTGTAAATTTGTTCTTTCACATAGTTTTCATCATATTTGGAAGCTTTTACAAGTTTTTGTTTCGTTGCATCACCCACCAATCCGTCGACCGGCAGCCCAAATGCATTTTGAAAATTTCTTACCGCCCAATAAGTTCCCCACCCGAAAACTCCATCAATTTTTCCACGGTAATATCCAATATATTGAAGCCGTGCTTGAAGTTCGATCACATCATCTCCAAATGCTCCTCTTTGAATGACCTGGTTGGAAAAAGCATTTGCTCTAAGATTTTGACAAGGGGAAAAAATAATGAAACTTAAAATAACCATCATCCGACCCATTAAAAGGATCCATCTCCAACTTTTCATGTCGCAAACCTCCAAACCCTGTTTTAACATTAACCCTATTTTTCGTTATCCTTGTCTTTTTATTCCAAACTTCTAACACCAAAATATAGAAATAAGCTCAGATCCTTCTGTATTCCATCACCAACGAAAACTATACCGCTTGTCTTTCACTCATTCTTGTCACTGATGTCTTCCTTAAAAACAGCCCCTAAAAAGACAAAAAAAAGAACGATACAATGTATCGTCTCAGATTGTAGACAAAAGGCATTTTGAATGTCCTATTCGGTTACCTTTTTCAATTTTTCAGCATTTTTATAATAGAATTTTCATTGATGATTTTGACTCTGTAAACTTTTCAAGAAGAGGTTTTAACATTGAACTATCATGAACGTTACCAATGTGTAACCATTGTCACTAGGATAAAGCTATTTCTATCCGCAGCTGCATGAAATGAATAGGCAAATTGCTTAGGTGCCTTATCATTTTGTATTTTTATTTAGCATTTCATCCAACTCATTTATATCTCTGTACCTTAATTATACAAAAAGACTGCCGACAAATCCGCATTTTTCGGATTTGCCGACAGTCTGAAACGAAAGGATGATCATTGCGTTTTCCTATGCTAATTTTACACTTCAAAATGGATTTCATTTAATTTATTTTTTAATTGACTAAATACTTGAATAGAGGAAGTGATATAGTAGGCGTTACAATGATGCGAGGGATTAAAAATGGATTATCTCCCATCTTTGCATAACCTTCAGTAGTAGTAAATGCACTTTTGAATCCAAGTTCTTTTAAAATCTTAATAGTCCGATGATTGTATTGTCCAAATGGATAAGCAAAAGAATCGGCATTTAATATTTTTTGACTTAAAGCAATATCAGCTTTGACAACATTGTATGGCTTTGTGACGACATCGGATTGATTATGATTTATATTATGAAGATTATTTGTATGGCTTTGATATTCAAAAATGTCTTTCATTTGATTCATTTCCTGATAAGATAAAAAACTTTCTTTGTTTGGATTCCAAGGCTTTGATATTTTGAGCATTTTGCAAAATTAGATTTTTTGGATAAAAGTATAAAAAATAAAGCACTCGACAAATAGCTACCAGCATGTTATTTTACAAAATATTACAATAATCCTGTTTTTGGGCATACCTGCAGAATTTTTCACATTGAATTTTTTTAAGCGGCTTTCTTCCCTTTATTTTCCTTTGCCATCGCTAGCGCTGAAACAAGTAATACAATAGCGTTCAGGTAAATATGGCTCTTTACTTTCTCAATTCCCCATACATGTAGGGAGTTCGCCGTAAGGTAGCTTTTCATTCTTGAATTACAGCGTTCTACACTTGTCCTCTCGTTGTAAAGCTCTTTCCAACGTTTTGTATCACGGTGCGGATTGGAATATCGGCGCACATCCTTTTTGATGTCGACTTTTACCACCATTCCATAGTTGGAAGATGAACAGGCTGCCATTCCTAATGGGCAATCCACTTTGCCGGTTGCGTGAGGACATCTGAACTTGAGCTGGTCCTTATCAGCTCCCCAATAAGTCATTTCATAACCCATGGAACAACGCGGAGTTCCATTGGAAGAAATCCCTTCAGGAGGCTCTTTTTCGTTGCGCAAATTGAGCGGGATAATGGCTTGCGCTCCAATGTTTTTGGCTGATTCATAGTTTTTTAGTTGGTCATATCCGCCATCCATGATCAGAAATTCAATTTTGGATTTGGTACGCTCTGCCACTTGCTCTATTAATTCTGGTGCGACTTCTCCATCGTTCACATGGGCAGGGGTTACTTTTATGGCCATTGGCAGTTCGCTTGCGGTATCGACTGAAAGATGCATCTTATAGCCAAACCAGGTAATTTTATTGCCGAAGGAATCATATTTTGCGCCCCAATTGGCATTACCCGTTTGTTCACTACGCTTTTTGGGCTGTTTCTTTTCATAGGCATCAATGGCGGCACTGTCGATGGCCTGGTGGCTGCCGTCAATTATTCCTTCCTCCTGAGCTAACTGTACCAAGTCAAGGAAGATCTTTTCAGCCAGCTTTTTTTTGGTAAGTGCCGCAAAAACCCGGCTGAGAGTGGAGATAGACGGTGCGGGGCGATCAATCGATAAACCGCATTGATAACGGAAACGAAGGTCTTTATCCAATCGATGATGAAGGGCGGTAAAGGTGTCGATGCCTTCGAGTGGGGCAGCGATGAGAGCCCTTAGAATCCCTTCTCTGGAATGACCGTCAGCCCCTCGGGGTGAAGAACTTCTCAACTGTTTAGCATAAGGGCGTAAATCAAGCGAGCTAAAAAAGATAGGTAATTTCTCTTTTGACTCTAATTTTTGCAGTTCTTCAAAGGAAAATAGGCTTTCTTGTAGAATATACAAAGTGACTTCCTCCTTTTGAATTTTTTGTTGTTTCGTCACTTCAAAAATTCTACATTTTAGGGGTGAAGTCCTTTTTTATGTCTTTGAAATCCTTATGGCTCTTGGGTCAAAAAATATGCAAAATGCTCATTTTAGATATTCTAGCAGTAATTATAAACTCTGTAGCCTTTAAGTGATATTTTTTTAAAACAGGATAAGCATAACGATAAACAGATTGTATCCCATCATCAAAGGTTATTAACACAGTTTTCCTAGGTAAAATCATCTTGCCGTTTAAATAGTTTGCTAAATCCCCTGTAGTAATGGAAGTAAAATGTTGTTGGTACAAATAACTCATTTGTTTATTAAATGACTCCGGCGTGATAGTCGCAGCTGAATGTCGAAATAATTTATTCTCACTTTTTTCTAAAAGATGATGATACGTTAATACAGGAATACCGTGATCCAATTTGACACTCGTGCGTTTTACATACCCAATTTTTCCAGCGATATCAATTGTTAACCATTTTTTATTATAAACGGACATAGGATAACGCTCTTCTTTTGGCAACGATGCTATTTGTACTAATGGTCCTTTGTAATGGCTGTAAACAGGTGTGTTATTTGTTGTAATATAGTATTTTAAAATAAGATTTCTATTAAGATCACCTTTTAAATGTTGTGAGGGTTTGGTTAATAATACGACATCTTTTTTGGAAATTAAGCCATAATTATTGCCAACTCTAATCTCATACCAATTATTATTATAAAAATCTTTTGAATTGATTTCTTGTCCTTTAGTTAGAGTTGCAATAACAATTAATTTTCCATCCAAAGATTCGTAAATTGGAACATTATTTTTATTAGTTTTTAAATATTGGTTTACGTTTACGTTTAAATTTTTAACCACAATGGCTTTAGGTTCTTTTTTCTTTAAACTGCTGATTTGGATAAATTGTTTAAGTTCTTTATAACCGAGTATGACCAATCCAAAAACAATGAAAACTGAAACAAGTAGCGCTACTTTCTTTTTCATATTTGTTCACCCTTGTTGTTTTTTATGTTACATCGTTTTTTAAGTATAACTTATGGTTTGTAATGTAAAATGATTATTTCAATTACTATTATATTAATCTTTCATAATAAATATCATAGTATTTATTTGTTCCATTCATCAATTCGGGCTTTTAAAGCTTGTGGACAGCCATAATCGGACTGGTATCAAGTGTATTCAATTATTATTCTCTTTCTAAACTTTCTTAAATAAACGCAACCGTTAGCCACCTGCTCTTCATACTAGAAGAGTCTTATTTATCCTGCTGCACTTCACCTAAAATGGAAGTCTATTTTGACAACAGACCTTTTTTATAATGTTCCGTCACAATGCGAGCATCTTTAACTTTTTTGAGACCGAGCCACCATAAAAACAGCATGAACGGTATGATGACATACATCCATGTCTCCTTTAAAAATAATATATAATCGTAAAGCCCATGAAGAACGAAAGGCAAAAACAAAGAAAGAAACAAACCTGTTCGTTTTTTCCCGGGGCTGGAAAATTTCGATTTTCCCAAATAATAGCCCATTATGACTCCAAAAAGAGCATGGCTGGAAACCGGAAGCAAAGCTCTCGAAAAAGCAAACTCAACTCCATTTGCGATCAAATATAAAATATTTTCTACAGTGGCAAACCCTAATGACACACTAGTTGCATACACAATGCCATCATATGGCTCATCAAACTCTGCATGTCCGTATATGGCATAAAATAAAACAAGCCACTTAAACAATTCTTCAATCATTCCCGATGAGAAAAAGGCTTGCAAAAAGTCAGAATGAACGATTCCTTCCGCGGAAAACACATATTGAATAAACATGACGGGCAAGGTTAAAAAGCCACCGTAAATAAACATTTTCAAAACGATCAGTAAAGGTTCTGTTTCATACTGGTCTTTTAAATAAAAATAACAGAGGAGCGCTAGTCCAGGAGCAATTCCGGCGGATAAAACAGTAAGCATACATGGTCCTCATTTCTATCTG
The DNA here is from genome assembly GCF_038007225.1 of Bacillus sp. FSL W8-0102. Classification (NCBI taxonomy): domain Bacteria; kingdom Bacillati; phylum Bacillota; class Bacilli; order Caryophanales; family Bacillaceae; genus Bacillus; species Bacillus sp. FSL W8-0102. The sequence goes on along the minus strand of NZ_JBBOWT010000001.1, from coordinate 1,417,800 downwards.
TTTAGTTTCATGTTAAATTTATCATGTAAAGAAAAGAAATGAAATGATTTTCTATTTAAAAAATTGCAGGTAGGAGGTTTTTCGGTTGAAAAAAACCATATTAGTCATTCATACCGGAGGAACCATTTCCATGCAAGAAGATAAGAAGACAGGAAATGTACTTCCTCGGCAAAAAAATCCTTTAACAGAAGCTGAAAAAATATTGAACCAATATGCCAATATCATCACCGAAGAACCATTTCAACTTCCATCTCCTCATATTACGACAAAAGAAATGTATGAGTTGAAACTCTTAATTGAAGAGAAACTGAAAGAACATTCGGTGATTGAAGGGGTTGTGATCACCCACGGAACAGATACGCTGGAAGAAACGGCCTATTTTCTGGACCTTACCGTTCAAACTTCTATTCCCATTGTGTTCACCGGAGCCATGCGGTCAAGCAATGAAATCGGGGCCGACGGACTATACAATCTGATTTCTTCCATTAGAGTGGCGTCATGCGAGGAGGCAAAAGACAAAGGAGTATTGGTCGTCCTAAATGATGAGATTCATGCCGCCAAAAACGTCACCAAAACCCATACCAGCAATGTTTCAACTTTTCAGAGTCCTCAATACGGTCCGATCGGCATTGTCACGAAAAGAACGGTTCTTTTTCATCATACGCCCGTCTCCAGGGAACATTATCCGATTTTGGACATTTCTCCAAAAATCGGATTACTTAAAATTCATTCCGGCATGGATTCGAGTTTGTTTTATGCGTTAAAAGACTTAAATTATGATGGCGTGGTCATTGAAGCGCTCGGACAAGGCAATGTACCTCCTGCTACCGTTCCCGGAATTAAAAGCCTTGTGAAAGCGGGAATTCCGGTCGTTCTTGTTTCTAGATGCTTCAACGGAATTGCTGAGGATGTGTATGCCTATGAAGGTGGGGGGAAACAATTAAAAGATTTGGGCGTTATTTTCTCGAATGGTCTGAACGGCCAAAAAGCCCGGATCAAATTGCTTATCGCTTTGTCCATTACGAAAGATGTTCAAAAAATTGAAGAAATGTTTCAATTGTAATCAATAGATGTAGGCCGCAAGGAAAGAATTCTTTGAATAGGTTTGAACACGCAGCAAATACTATGTATGCACTACACCATTAAAGGAGCTATTCCTGTAATGAAGAAATTTGAGGTTTGAAACAAAAAGAGCCCTCTTGGTATAGTACAGGGTGTCAATGCATTGACCCCGAATTAATAATTACCAAGGAGGACTCAAGATGAATTATACGCAAAATCGTAAAATCTCGCAAATTACACCATCAACATTAATTGTAGGCATTGATATCGCCAAAGACAAACACGTCGCTCGAGCTCAGGATGATCGAGGAATCGAATTTGGAAAAAGACTGATCTTTGAAAATCGCATACATGGCTATCAAAAACTGCTTGATTGGGTTTCGAGGCATCAAAAGGAACACCAAAAAACACATGTCATTTTTGGTGTTGAGCCGACCGGTCATTTCTGGCTGAGTCTGGCCTATTTCTTGACTGCTAAAGGTTATGACTTTGTCTTGGTCAATCCTATGCATGTCAAAAAAACTAAAGAGCTGGATGATAACTCTCCAACTAAAAACGATACGAAAGATGCACGTGTGATTGCACAGCTGATTAAAGATGGGCGATACTCCGTACCAAATCTCTTAGATGGCATCTATGCAGAGCTAAGAGAAGGCGTCAAATTAAGAGATCAGCTCATCCAGCAGCTTATGATCACAGAAGGTCGTATTCAAAATCACATCCAGCGTTACTTTCCGGAGTTTTTCGATGTATTTAAAGACTGGGAAGGAAAGGCAGCTCTTTGTACATTAAGAAACTTTCCATTCCCCTCTCAGATTAAAGAAATGACATCAGAAGAAGTTCTTGCGAAATGGAAACAAGAAGTAAACCGTGGTGTAGGAATCAAACGAGCTACAAAGTTAATAGAAGCAGCGAAAAAGAGCATTGGTATCCAAATTGGTATCAAGTTTGCTAAACGTGAATTGGATTATTTACTCGATCAATATGAGCTATACAAAGAGCAATTAGGACAGTTAGATAAGGATCTGGAAGCACTTGTAGTAACGATACCTGGAGCGAAGGAAATGATCAATATTCAAGGCTTAGGTCCTACAACAGTCGCGCTATTCTTCGCTGAGGTCGGGGATATAACAAAGTATAGTCATCCCCAGCAATTAGTAAATCTGGCAGGGCTGTCATTACGTGAACATAGTTCCGGGAAGTTTAAGGGGCAAACCAAGATCACAAAACGAGGACGAAGTCGATTGCGAAGAGCTTTATACTTGGCCATTCGTCCACTCGTTGCCCATAATCCAACGTTTAAAGCCCTGCATCAATACTACACAAAGCGTCCTGATCGACCTTTGAAGAAACAGCAGTCACTGATTGCCTTGTGTTGTAAATTACTACGTGTCTTATTTGTCATTGGTCAAAAACAGTGTGAATTTGATGGTTCAAAGTTATTGAGAGGTTTGCCTCAAATCGATTCATTACAGGCAGCTTAAGGCTTTATTAAGTTCATGAAATCATTTCAGAATACCGTAATTATCTCAAATGACAAACACCAATAGTGCAGAGTTGGAGCTTATTTATTCCATACGGGCATGTGACCCAGCAAAGGAGCATATCCAACCTCCACCTCATGGATACGCAGGACGAAGGAATGTATGGAATTCAATCCGGAGAGATGTGGGAGGGTTAGCGACCGTGAGTGATGTGGAGATGATGAAGCACGGTTATACCTTATTTTTACCAAATAAATACAATTTGGTTGATAGGATGCCCCCTACCATGTAAATTATTTAAAAAAATTCAACATATATCCATTAAATGAGGTGTGTATTCTATTAAGTGTCTATGAAATTTTGAGAAAAAGCGAGTATTCGGGAGAAAAATAAACTTTATTGAGGGAGGAAATGTCATGAAAGTGCGTGATATCATGTCATCCAATATTGAAAGCTGCTCTAGTCAAGATTCCTTGCAAACAGTGGCCTCTAAAATGAAACAATTGAATATCGGTGCCCTTCCAGTCGTAGAAAACGGCCAAGTAACTGGAATGATTACGGACCGCGATGTAACTATCCGTGCGGTAGCTGATGACAATGCCAACAAAAATGTAGAGCAAGTCATGACTCATAATGTCGTTTCAGTCAGTCCTGACGCTTCTGTTGAAGAAGCGGCTCAATTAATGGCACAACACCAAATCCGCCGTCTTCCAGTCGTAGAAAACGGTCAAATTGTCGGCATGGTTGCTCTTGGCGACCTATCCGTCAGCGAAAAATCGAATGAAAAAGCCGGAGAGGCACTCACTCAAATTTCTCAGCAAAATTTACAATAATGCCCATAATATGGTCATAGGGGTTCCCATATAGGGAGCCCCTGTTTGTTATGGCGTTTTCCATTTTGAACAAACGTTTGAGTCGCTTATCCATTATTCATATTTTATTTTAAGCGTAAAAGCCATGGATCATGAAGAGATTCTGCCGACGAATCATTTCCGAAATATATCTCAACATCTCGATTCATTCACAGACAGATCTAAATATCCATTCCTCAACCTTCGATCTTAGATATGTTCGAACGAGCATCAAACTGCAGTTCTTTATCTATCTCTTGATTCGATCTGTCTTTCACTGTCCATATAGCAATCGAACTGATCAATGCAGCCAAAATGATATAAAGAGCAACAGGTACATATGATTGATGAAATTCAGCCAATAAAGCGGTTGCCACTAATGGTGCTGTCCCCCCCGCAATTGCCGCTCCTAGTTGATAGCCTAACGAAATGCCTGTATATCTTATTTTTGCTGTAAAGATCTCTGAAAACAACGTGCCTTGGACAGCATTAATCGATCCCCAAATCACACCGAGACCGATGACCGTTGCGATAATTAATAGCGCTACAGATTTTTGTTGAAGCAACCAAAAATATGGAAACGCATACAAAATAGTCAAAACAATTCCACTAACGTAAATCGGTTTACGTCCAATGCGATCAGACAACATTCCAATGAAAGGAGCTAAAATAGTGGCAGTGACTGATCCAATAAGAACAGCGGTTAAAGCAGACGTTTTACTAAAATGTAAATTGGCAGTGGTATAAGAAACAACAAACGTACCAAATATATAAAATGGTGCCGTTTCCACTACTTTAGTACCCATTGCAATGAATACTTCTTTCCAATGATAGCGAAGAGTATCCACTAATGGGATTTTGGAAACTTCTCCTTTTTCTTGGGCTTTCTTAAAGGATGGAGTCTCTTCAATTCCTTTTCTAATCCATAACCCTAAAATAACTAATATCGCACTTAATAAGAAAGGAACGCGCCATCCCCATGACATAAAATCTTTTTCCGGCAGCAACGTCATTACTGAAAGGGCTAGCGTGCCTAATATCAACCCTAGTGAAATACCCATTTGTGGAACACTGCCAAACAATCCTCTTTTATCTTTTGGAGCATATTCCACGGCTAATAAAACGGATCCTCCCCACTCTCCGCCAAGCGCTAAACCTTGTATAAATCGTAAGCAAGTTAAAAAGATAGGAGCCCATATTCCAATCACTTGATAGGTAGGCAGTATCCCCATGCCAAATGTTGAAATCCCCATCAAGCTAAGCGTTAAGACCAACGTTTTCTTTCTCCCGAGTTTATCTCCTATATGGCTAAAGATAATCCCGCCAACAGGTCTTAGAAAAAACGCTAAAGCAAAAGAAGTATAGGCGATTAATAAACCGATCGTGGGGCTTTTGCTGACAAAAAAGAGCTGATTAAAAACTAGCGATGCCACGGTTCCGTATAAAAAATAATCAAACCATTCAATGGCACTGCCAACTATGCTTGCAATTAAAACTCTCCACATACTTTTCTCCATCATTCTCTCCCTTTCCTTTGTTCATATCAAATAAGAATATTCTTATTTTTTTGCTGATAATAACGTTATAACTTCTTGCTTTTTTATGTCCTCCCCCTTGTTTACTTTGACTCATCATTAAAGGTTAACTGGTCATCTGATGACCTGGTTATAAAAATATTTTTTTACCCGTGGTGCTAGATAAAACTCAGACAAGCATAAAAATAGCCCTTGCTGGCGGATCTCCAGTAGAATGAAAGTGTCACCCAACATTCGAAAGGAGAGATCCCCCATGCAAGAGCACTTTCATTTTACTACAGATCCAGCCAAACTTCAAAAACAATATGCCGCTATTTTCTGTTTTGTTTCTGCCCAACTGTCGTTGATTCAAATGTATCTTCATCGCCGCAACCGTCACTTGGTCAAGCAAGAAGACGAAGTGGTCATGGCGGTTCACCTTTTGGGGAAGCTGCTGGGCTTTTCTTCCGAACGAGCCTGGCATCGTTTTGTCACGGGAAATTTGTTCACAAACGGCTCGTTTCTTGAACGCTCCCGATACAACCGCCGCTGCCGAGCGCTTGGTTTCGCCATCAAATGGATCCGTCATGAGCTGGCGAAACGTGGCCAACACCATGCTTATGCGGTCGTCGACAGCTTGCCTCTTCCGTTGTGCCATCCCGCAAGAATGCAGCGCGTCAAGCGGTTTCGAGGGATCGCGGATATGGGGTATTGTGCTTCCAAAAAGCAATGGTACTACGGTTTCAAGCTGCATCTTCAAGTGACCAATCAAGGGCTGGCCATGGGCTATGTCGTGACGGAAGCGTCCTGCCACGACGTCAAAGCCGCTGAAACGGTGATGACTCAAATCCCTCATCCCTACAACTTTGGGGACAAAGGGTACATCAGCCACGCTCTTCGAGAAAAGCTGTACGAAGAACACCAAGCCGCGTTCTGGACACCGTCTCGACACAATCAAAAGCACGGCCCATCCAAGGCATGGGAAGAATGGATCAGGAAAAAACGCAAAGTCATCGAGACGGTGTTTTCGATTCTCGTAGACCAATACCGGATCACCGACATTCGAGCGAATTCCATTGCCGGGTTTGAAGTGGCACTCGATGGCATCTTGTTGGCTTATTCCTTGGTCACACTAGGGCTGGTTGAGCGCTGACACTCAACTAGCACCACGGGTTTTTTTTATATTATCATACTCATTTTGTTGTTTAACATTATTTCCGAAAGAAGTCTCCCACTTCAAGCGTGTGAAGGGCGATAGCCCAACGATAAGTGGGGAGATGAATTTCGGTTGGCGTTAGCCAAAGATTTTGGTATAATCAAAATGTTCCCGTTGTGGGAACGAAAAAGAAATGCCATTATCTGAACGTGTATATAAATGTACTTGCGGCATTGTATTAGATCGTGATCACAATTCAGCAATCAATATCAAAAATGAAGGATTGCGCTTGTTAGAATTAGCATGAAAATACAAACTCCCGGAACAGGAGGGTTAGCTCGGTCAATTTCCTGTCATGAGACAGGATTACCCGAGAAGCCCCCACTTCAAGCAACCCGAAAGGGTGGTAAGTGGAGGGTAGTTCACACAATACAATCTGGCGAGGGCATTTTCACATCTTACAATTTAGGCGAATGATTTTGCAAACACTTTAAGATTTCATCTCCATTCGGTTTTGCAGTAATCCCTATTTTATTGGGTACTGTGTCCCGAATCATCAATGAAAGTCGAATGTCCAACGGAAATAGTCAAGTCCATTCCTATGTAGAATGACCATGTTCAATTTCAGGAAACAGCAAAAGGACAAATGAAACCAATGATACCATTTGTCCTTTTCATTCTATGAAACTAGCAGATGGTCGCATTGTTTAGCTTGCTTGTTCTTTTTCTGCAATCGCCGCCGCTATGAGTTCGCCATGAAAACGGCCATTTTCTATAAAAATTTCATTGGCATTGTTCCCGGCAGCAATCACGCCTGCGATAAAGATCCCTTCAACATTCGTTTCCATCGTATCGGGATTATAGTTTGGCCTTCCTGTTTCCGGTATAATCTCCACTCCCATTTTGCTGATGAATTCATGGTCAGGATGATACCCAGTCATGGCGAATACAAAATCATTTGCGATTTCTTTTTCAATACTTCCAACCGTATATAGAACTGAGTTTTGCTTGATCTCTTTCACATGGGCGTTGAATTCCATCACAATTTCTCCATGACGTATCAAGGAATCAAATTCCGGCAAAATCCACGGTTTTATACTTTCCGAATATTGTTTTCCTCTGTATAAAACCGTTACTCTCGCTCCTGATTTATGCAGCTCCAATGCAGCATCAACAGCCGAATTTTTGCCGCCGATCACGACGACATCAGTATCAAAAAACGGATGAGCTTCTTTAAAATAATGATAGACTTTGTCCAATTCTTCTCCTGGTATATTCATATAATTGGGATGGTCGTAATAGCCAGTTGCGACAACAACATATGGAGTTTCATACACTTCTTTTGTCGTTTTGACGAAAAAGGTTCCGTTCGATTGTTTCGTCACGTCTTTTACTTCTTCGAAACGATGGATGCGAAGCTGTTTTCTTTTCACCACTTCACGATAATACGTTAAGGCATCGTTTCTTTTTGGTTTCCGTTCCACCGTTATAAAAGGAACATCGCCAATTGCCAGTTTATCGCTTGAACTGAAAAAAGTTTGATGAGTGGGAAAACGATAAATCGTATCCACAATATTTCCTTTTTCAATAATGAGTGGGTTTTTTCCTGTTTCTTTTAACGAGATGGCCGCCGCCAAACCGCACGGCCCTCCTCCAATAATGATGCATTCTTCCTTCAACATTCCATTTCACCCTTTCTCCTACTGTACTACAAAGAAGCGGTACTGTTGATATAAGTACATTCAGACATTTTTCATTCGGATTCTTTAAAACATTTCATATATTCCAAACGATCGAAAAGTATTTGTCTATTTTTGCTCCCGCCATATACAAAGTCCCGGTAAATCCAATGTTTCCCCGCATTTCAATCAATATTGTGATGACAAATTGGAAAACACTAAAAATCATTGGCAATCGGGGAATTTTTTCAATATATGTCACTGTTCCTTCGTGCAAGAAAACAGTTCCTTAAGGATTGCACGTCGTATGGTCGTTCCGTTCACCACTTTATTTTACTTGAAATTTATATATTGCTTTTTTTCGTTTCATTCGTTTCAAAAACAGCAAAAATGCAAAATGGCTCTTTTAATCCATTCTGTCCTATCCATCTTCCCATTCTCACGCGATAATTCACGTCATAGTATACACTAGAATCCTTGAAATGCAATCAAAAATCTGGGATTTCTGATCAAAAAGCGACCATTGGAATTTCATCTTTTCGCTCGCAGGGAATATGTACCCCATTTCCATCATATGTTTTGAATAGATCCCGGTCATTTTTACAAAACATGATTCCTCGCCACATGGAAAAAGCCGAATAAAACAGAAAATAAAAACAGGCTTATAAAAAGAGCCTTTTGGTAAGACTCTTTTTTATCCCGGAAATAATTTATAGACGTTTTCAATCCCTTTATTGGAAAAAATTATTTTTCCGTATTCCTCCAAATAATGAATCGTGAGACGAGATCGCTCTGCATATTCCAAAATAACAGGCTCCAGATTTTTTTTCATCCCTTCTTGAGAATAGTCGACCGCCACATAATAAAAGGGATCTTTCCAAAAAATCCTCGAAGGAATCACCATTCTCATTTTTGTTATACGCTGAGCAAGCTGGATAATCTCTTCAAAATCCGTACATTTATAAATGGAAAAAGGCGTGAACTCTCGTTTCCATCCAGCATGCAACTCTTCAATGGCATCATTTGTATGATCGTCATTATCCAAAAAGTCAAGTGTAAATATGAGTGTTACTTCTTCCTCCGTTAAAGTATGGATCTCAATAGCCACCGGACCATCATACGCAAAATGGTAACGCTTTTCAATTTCTTCAATCAATTCTTCAAACACTTCATGCCAAAAAAAAGCATCCTCTTCCACCATCTGCTTCTTAGCGAATCCTTTTTCATGCAATTCTTCAAAGGATATCGATAGTTTAACCGTATTTTTTGACAATCGCTCTATATTCATCACATGGCTGCCCCCTGAGTGTGAACTCTTATGAGTATATTATGTTAGGCAGCAAAGATGGTGTCAGAAAGGCATTATCACTTCGCTTTAAGAAACACTTTTTTCCTTTGGAGTTCATCAATAAATATGTATCTGCCTGATATCCCAACCTCAAAGAAATCATGTCCAAGCCGTTGCCGATCAAAATGATCGAATTTTTACCTCCACATTTTCCTTTTCCCGTACTATCCTAAACCCAATCACCCAATTTATTTCCCGTGGGTATACCCACTTAACATCAAGGATACTTTATCCTCTGTCTCCGTATTCATTTAAATATCAGATGATCTAATAAAAATTTTCACATCCGTCTGCCGGCACGACTTTGAACGCTCCCCTTTTATTACTTGACAATATTCAATATAAAGCGAAGTTGTGAAAATTTGCAGGAGAGTGGTGTACTGTTTAAAAAGGACGATTCGCAAGAGTGCTGAGCCGTGGTTCCAGTCTATTTTGTATGGAAAAGTAATGATTAAAAGGTAAACAAAAAATGTTTTCATCATTTATTGTATCTATATTCTCTTAATCGAATGGGGATCAATTTTTAGCAGGATTCATGAACGTGTTTGAATGGACAAAACCTTTTGTCAAAATCATTCTGGACTGTCTCCTATTCTTTGGCAAGGCGTGACAGTTTTATAAGGCTAAGCCATTCCTTCATATTGTCAGCTCATTTTCCGCCTTTTTGTCACGCCTGCATTTTTAATTTGCAATCATTCGCAATATTCTTGTTTTTTCACCCAAAAATTCCCACAATGATAGCATAACAAGCACAAAAGACGAACATAACACCTGCTCTGATCACCTTATTGTATTTTTGAAGGCAGTTAGTACTTTTGAAACGGCAAGCGAACCTATGATGGTGCAAAAGAGGAATGAGTGATGACAAATAATACATTGTTAGAGAAATGGATATTAGATTAAACTTGATTGTTGAGATGTATACCACTACGAACATGACACTTTTTCATCGAGTTACGGCAATCTTAGAACACCGAATCTTGCATTTAATTGTCCGCGAATCATTTTTTCTCGGACAGCTTCCTTTTCTTTTTTTAATATCTTTTTTCGAATTTCAAATGTCTGAACTCCTTCTTCGATCATCTCAGCGATCTCCATCAGCCGTTCCACATCGCTGAATGAATATTTTCTTGTTCCTTTCTTTGTACGATAAGGAAAAATCAATTTCCGTTCCTCATAATAACGGATTTGCCGTTCCGACAATCCTGTGATCTCACTAACAGTACCAATGGAAATCACTTTTTTATCTTTGTAAGATTCACTTTTTATACTCATGGTTATCCCCTCCTTTAAGCTCGTTACACTTATTTTTATTATATGTTAATATTCATAATTTTTCCATAATAATGTTATTTTATATCACATATTTTTCTGAACAAAGAGTATGAGTGAGATTTATTTACAGAAATTCATTTTATATCATACACATTTCTTATAAACGAGAAGGCTTAAAGGTCTTTATAAAGAGTGCAAATGGTGGTGAATATTTCACCATTTTTCATTCATCAATCCCATTTCTGATCGGGAAATTTACCGTAAGATTTTCTCACATCATTTTTCCAGAAAGTAATTTTCTTTCTTCTAGTTGTACTCGGCATCGAACTTGTGAAGATCGATTGGTTGGCTGCTGCTTCCATTCTCCATTTTAAGCATTTTCTTTTGTTGGTTATTGCCAAGATGTCCAGTTGCTGTTCAGTGTATGGATTGCCCATCTTTGTACTAAAAAATGTAAAAACTCTTCCCTGATAAGGGGAAGAGCAGCAATAAACCTCTTTTTATAACGATACATTCTTCTGACTAGGTGCGACGTCTTCGAGAGATACAAATTCCTCGGAACAGAACGAATTTATCAGCACTTTTGTCAGTTTTTCTGACATATTTTTCTCGCAAAGACCTAAATGCCAGGCCCCCCATATAGTAAGGACGTCAAAAAAATGATAATGAACCTTTGTACAACTTTGCCTTGAAACATGATTCTTTGTGGGGTTACTCCCCGCTGTTATTTCATATCGGATGCAGCCAGCGATTGGAACAAAAAGTAATAAGGAACTGTAGATGAGCAAATTCACTGACATAAATTGACAACTAAACAAAAAAGGAGACATGAACCGGACTCCTTGGGTAAAATAGATGTGCTCAAAACCCATTCACACAAGGAGGTTCATGTCTCATGAATAGATTAGCACATCACCAAGGAATCCACAAGTTTTTCTTCACGCTGGGGTTGACGCTGCAGCTTTCCAAACCGGTCATCAAGCATCTCATTCATATCGTCGATGCCTTGACCACCAAGGGATTCTCGGGAACATTGACTGATATTCATTACTGGAGCTTTCATCCGAATCATCGAACGACGCTCAGTCACTTTTTCACGAAAAGCCCTTGGAACGAGGAAAGGCTGCTTGGGAAGCTTCAAGAGTGGATCCTTTCCCAGGTCAAACGACTGGCCAAACGGAAGAATCAACCCCTTTTTGTTTCGATTGATGATACGATTTGCCAAAAAACGAAGCCTTCGTCACGGGCTGCGCACGCCATTCAAGGGTGCGACTGGCACTACTCGCATAAAGATCATCAATCGGTCTGGGGGCATTCGCTCGTTTGGCTGATGGTGCACACCTTCACGCAGGCGTTCCCATTTGCGTTCCGCCTGTATGACAAGAAAGCGGGAAAAAGCAAGATCGACCTGGCGATCGAGATGCTTTCCTCGCTCAAGGTGAAGCGGGCTCAGCCGGTGTATGTGCTCATGGATTCGTGGTATCCGTCCAAAAAGCTCATTGAAGCCTGCTTGAAACAGGGATTCCATGTCATCGCGATGCTCAAGACGAACCGGATTCTCTACCCGAAAGGCATCGCCATCCAAGCCAAGCAGTTCGCCCGCTATATCGAGTCCAAAGACACCCGCCTCGTCACGGTGGGGCAGGAGCGTTATCGCGTGTATCGCTATGAGGGGGCCATCCATGGCCTCGATGACGCGGTGGTGCTACTGGCTTGGAAGGCGGATCAGCCGATGGCGCCGGAACATCTTCATTGCATCTTGAGCACCGACCGGGAACTCGGGGACGAAGACATCTTGCGTTACTACGCCCAGCGCTGGACGATCGAGTGCTTTTTCCGGCAGGCGAAAGATCAACTGAAGCTGGATGGATACCGCGTTCGCCACATTCGGGCGGTGAAACGGTATTGGGCGGTGGTGCTGTTGGCCTGCGTGTACAGCATCGCCGAATCCCGACAAAACCTCTCCACCGGGCTGGAGCTTCTTCGGTCGCGGAAAGACCACAGCGTCGTCGAGTTCATTTATGACGCTGCAAAGCAAGATATTCCCATTGATGTGATCAAAAAACAGCTCCGTATCGCGTAAGGGGTACCCTGTTTGTCTCTCTAACCATGGAAATTATTGTAATGAAAAATGCTCATCTACAGTAAGGAATTTAACATTTAAAGAAATGAAAGAGTATTTTATTTCACTTCATTCATTCCTCATACCTAACGGCAATCAATTGAGAGCTGCTGATCACTATTGGAACCATCCATCATTGCATCTCTCTCAATTTTTGAAAATTTATGGAAATGATTCCATACAGAATAGAGAAAAAGCAAAGAATGGCTGTTTCCCAAAAAAAGAACCAAGCCATCACGACAAAAGAAGCAAAATGCAGAAAGAAAAAACATCCCCAAATATTGATGTTCTTCATAAACAACCGATACAGCCCTTTCACTTCCCATTCAAGCAGATTTCCATTCAATACAAAAGCCGCCATAAACGCTACCGCTGCGAGAAAAAACTTCATCGGCTTTAATATAAATGCTAATAACAAAAGAGGCCATGAAAAGGCTTCCGGACTTGGCAAGCAAAAAATATACATCCAACTAAACAGTTCCGCAAACAAAAAGCGATACACTCCAGGGCATGGAACCACCTCCTCCTATATTCATCGTATGAGGAAGCCGCAAAAAAACTGCCTGCATCATCCGGCTAAAATCCCACGACATCAGAATTTGTTGGCATGAGGGACAAAACAGCTCCATACAATAGATTGAGATCTATTCGAGGAGGGTGATCGTGTGACACATTTTAAAGGCTTCACTCCATTTAAAAGCTATACACCGTATGTTAGTCCCTTTGATCCATGCCCGCCTAAGACGATCAAAACGTATTCTACTCCGCCGAATTTATATATAGGATTCCAGCCACCGAATACTCCCCAATTTTCACCAATAGAAGCTTTAAAAAAAGGGACATTGTTTAAAATTTTCTATGATCCATATTACGGTCCATACGAACAACCAAAGGGGGTTAGAGAAAATGAAGAAGCCACCTAATTATTACAAAGATTTAGAGGATCTGCAGGCCATTGACTTCGCCATTTTAGAACTAGCCCTCTATTTGGACACCCATCCTGATGATTACGATGCCGTTCTGCAATATAACTGGCTGATCAAACAACGGAAACAGATGAAAAAAGCTTTTGAACTTCAACACGGATCCTTAACCAGCTTCGGGTACAGTTATGCCCGTTATCCGTGGGATTGGAAAGAAGCTCCATGGCCTTGGCAAGTTTAAACCAATCTCGCCGCTTTTTCTGTGTCCTGATGCTCGAACTACTTCTTGATTTTTATGCAGGGCTTTCTAATCATGCCTGAAAACAACAAGAAAGGAGTGTTGTCATTCTATGTGGGTGTACGAGAAAAAGCTTCAGTACCCAGTAAAGGTCAGCCGCTGCAACCCGATGCTGGCGAAATTTCTCATCGAACAATACGGGGGTGCAGATGGCGAATTAGCCGCAGCACTCCGATACTTAAATCAACGCTACACCATTCCCGATAAAGTCATTGGACTATTAACCGATATTGGAACGGAAGAATTGGCTCATCTTGAAATGATTGCCGCCATGGTGTACAAATTAACCAAAGACGCTACACCGGAACAAATGAAAGAAGCGGGGTTAGGGGATCATTATGTGAATCACAGCGAAGCGTTATTTTATCAAAGCGCGTCCGGAAATCCTTGGAAAGCGGAATATATTCAGGCCAAAGGAGATCCGATCGCCGATTTGTATGAAGATATCGCAGCTGAAGAAAAAGCTCGAGCCACTTATCAATGGATTATTAATTTAAGTGATGACCCGGATTTAAACGATGGCCTTCGTTTTTTACGAGAACGCGAAATTGTGCATTCCCAGCGTTTTCGTGAAGCAGTAGAATTGATTAAAGAAGAAAGGGGCAAAAAACAGTTTTTCTAAAAGCGGGAAGGAGCGGCTTTCCCGCTATTTGCTTTCGTGATATAAATTAATACCGAATTTTCTTTCCATCATTTCGAATATTTTATGCCGATTTTCCCAAGCGTCATTTTTCCAAAGATCTTTGCTTTTATCAATGATTTCACAGCGAAGCGCATGAAACTCTTCCTCCGCTTTGTCTTTTTGATCGCGAAAAATTTTTACAGCTCCTAAAAGCGCTGCGCCCGCCAATAACAGCAGCAGCATCATTCGACTGTCAAAAAAGGACGAAATAATTTGAAAAGCGGAATCGGAATATGGAATCAACAGCTTTTTATAAAACAAATAAATAAAAAGAAAGGTATAAAGGAAAAAGAGTGATAAAAAAAACATCTGCTTTTTGTGAAGTTTATCCAGCTTCCTTTTTCTTTCAATTAAATTTTGAAGCATTTGCTTCGTAGCCTCATCTGTTCCGTCATCCAACATTAAAAGAACTGAATCCATCCTTTCCCTCCTCCACACTCATTCTATGTACAAGCACTCATCGATATGATCAAATTTTGAAAGAAAAAGGATGTTGACCCGCTCCAGCTCTTTACCAAAAAAAGAAAAGAAAGGCTAAACAAAAACTTATTTTTCCAATGGGATTTTGAGTACCTGTCCCTCGTTAATATGATTGTCCTCTAAATGGTTGGCCGATTTAATCTTGTCGATTCCATCCTTTGTACCGTAATAATGAATGGAAATATCAGTAAGCGTCTCATTCGGCCGGACAATATGAGTCACCGTTTTTCTTTGTTTGTTTTTTAAAGTTTCCTTTTTTGATTGGTTGGATGTTGGACTGGCCGATTGATCATGTCCGCTTGCGCTTTCTTCGGTAATAACCGATACGGAAGACAAAGGACGTTCTTTTTCCTTTATCGTGTTGTAACCAAATAGAATCGCCACCGGGAGAAAAATAAATAGAATAAGAAGTGTACGAAGCATAGAAAAGATTTTTTTTTCTTGCTTTTTCTGCTTTCGATATTCTGTTCTGCTTAATGTTTTAGGCTCTTCTTCTATTTCGGTCCATTCTTGCAATTTCAGCTCTTTTCGATGCTTTTCTGCCAATTCTCGATAAGGGTCTCTCTTCATGTATCATCCCTCTTCGTTTTTTTCCCTTTTATCTTTAAAATGAATGATGATTCCTAATGCGCAATCGATGACAAAATGCATGACGACCGTTACAGCCAAATTTTCAGTCCATTCGTAAAAAAAGCCAATCCAAAAACTGAAGACGAAAACATTGACTGTAAGAAACCAATTGCTTAAATAACGAATATGGACTAAAGCAAAAAGAATGCTTGCCGCTGCGAATCCAAAGTGAGTTTGAAGAACTCCCCGAAAAAACATTTCCTCGCTGAAAGCAATAAGAGCCGTTATCCATACGATGGAGATCATGTTTAGCTTCGAAAATATTTTCTCATTGATCCCGCCATCATCAAAATATTGGTGGGGAAGCCATTTCATGAAGCAAAAATCAATCAAGACAACGGTCAAACCTCCGATTATTCCCCAGACAAGCCGACGATCGCTCCAATCAAACAATTGAAAATAAGAGGAGAAGGAATCAAATAATAGCCAGATGCCGATTCCGGTAAAAGCAAGCAATAGACATTGTGTCCAATAAAGAGATTTCATGATATCTTGGTGCGTTAACTCCTCTATCAATAGTAACTTATTCTTTTTCATCGATTTTTCCTTCCATCAAAAGCAATTTTTGCAGAATGGCCTCCCAATCATTCATCTCTTCTTGCCTGGACTGGCTGGCTGTCGATTCATAATAATCGAGAATATTCAGCCCACAGCAGTCGCAACACCTTTCCGGCTTCGATCCAATCTTTTCATGAAAATATAAAAGAACTCCTTCTCTACGGCAAGAAGTGCTATGGATCCACTGGACCATTTGACTCAATTTCCTGCGCTTCTTACGGATCTGCTCATTTTTGTCTCTTTGGATATACTCCCATTTTTTTTCGAATGAAAAATCTTTGTATAGTTCCTCATAGTGAAGAAGATAACGATACTGGACATCCGTCAGTTGTAGAACAGCCGCCGCTTCCTTTTTTAAGTTCGGCTCATATGTAAGGAATGCTTCAATTTGTTTGTCCGTAGGCAATTCCGTTTCCATCAAACGCTCGTGTATGCGTTCATCTCCGTCGGCGTACAACAAGATCGCCAAACTTCTTTTACCATCACGACCAGCGCGGCCAATTTCCTGCAAGTACGATTCCATTTGACCCGGTGGATGGAAATGGACGACGAATCGAATATCGTTTTTATTGATCCCCATCCCAAACGCGCTCGTTGCACAGATAATCTCCAACTCGTTAAATAAAAATTGCTGCTGTATTAAGATTCTTTCGTCCTGTTCCATTCCGCCATGATAAACGCCTACTTTTTTTATCCCTTCTTGTTCGAGCCAATAAGCCGTTTCTTCGGCAGCCTTCTTGCTGGAAAAATAAATAATGCCTGGTTTTTGTACGTTTTTGACAATCTCCAAAAGACTGTCCAGCTTTTCTTTATAACTTTCGCAATGTTGAACACTCATCGCAATATTGGCTCGGTCAACCGAAAAGATCCATTGATTCGCATCTTGAAGATGTAAGTACTTCATGATGTCCGTTCTCACTTCTTCTGTTGCAGTCGCCGTCAGCGCAAGCGTCAATGGCCGGTT
Organism: Bacillus sp. FSL W8-0102; assembly: GCF_038007225.1. Lineage (NCBI taxonomy): Bacteria > Bacillati > Bacillota > Bacilli > Caryophanales > Bacillaceae > Bacillus > Bacillus sp. FSL W8-0102. The sequence goes on along the minus strand of NZ_JBBOWT010000001.1, from coordinate 1,400,774 downwards.
CAATAATTCACGTGCTTCGCCGATTTTTAAATAATCAGGACGAAAATCGTGCCCCCATTGGGAAATGCAGTGGGCTTCGTCCACTACAAACAATGAAAGGCGGATTTTGGATAATTCATGCAACACCCGTTGATTAGAAAGCATCTCAGGAGACATAAAAACAAAACGAAATTGCCCTAAACGGGAAAGTGCACGTTTTTTTTCTTCAAAGGAGAGGAAAGAGTTCAAAGCAATAACCCTTTTTTCCCCTCGCATCTTCATTTGTTCCATTTGATCTTGCATTAAAGAAAGAAGAGGTGAAATGATAATACATGTACCGTCTAATATGTAGGCCGGCAGTTGGTAGCAAAGTGATTTCCCTGTCCCGGTTGGAAGCATGGCGAGTGTATCTTTTCCTTCAAGCAGTGAAGTAATGACTTCTTTCTGTCCGGTTCGAAATGACGAATAGCCAAATTGTTTTCGTAATAACAGTTCAAGTTCCATGTTGATTCACTATCCTTCCATACTTCGCTAGAACAAGACGAATTTGAAAGTAAGATAAATGAGGAAGAATTTCTTTAATATCCTTTAATTTTTTACTGGTGAGTGTCTTTGCTACTTTTTCAAAGGCCTCCAACTCTTCTCTTTCAATAAATGGATCTATGGAAAAATCGGGAACATTTAAGGCAATCTCAACGAGGTGATCTTCGATTGTATTCCGCTTCAGTCCGCGCACATGTGCGATCCGTTCAACAGAAAGCCCCCTCTGAAATAGTTCGTATGTTTTTTTTGCTGATTTTGTCAATACAACCGGCTGTTTTAAATCTAGCAGCATTTCATATAAAATGGGAAATTTTTTCGGATGATGAAGCGCAGAGTGTATCATAAAATGAATCCAATGAGAAAATCGCAGCCAATATTCCGGTTCTTCTATTCCCAATTGTTTTGCTGTTTGCGCCGCCGTTTTTCCAATTCGTTCGTATCCTGACAAGCGAAAAACGAACAGACGCGGATCTTCTACTTTTTCACTTTGCAATAATTCATATAGTTCGCGATATAGTTGTACACCTGTATCCGTCCGATTTACCTTCCGGCTCAAAAGCCATTTTTTCACCCACATTTGAACTTGGTCATTCCTCTCTGCCGGATAAAAGACAGATTCTTCATGAATTAAATAGGAAACGGTTTGAACGAGCAAGTTTAATCGTTTCCAAAAGACCGACGCCATCGAATGTAAAGGCCAGCCATCCAAATACGGAAGGGCTGAGTTTTTGGTCCAAAATTCTTCTAATTCACTTTTTCCTTTTGGAAGCAAAAAGGCTCTTTCGCCATTTTCCATATAGCACCATTGTTGATCACACATTCGCTTAATCTCTTTTTCGAAATCGTTTCTATTCAAATACGGAACGGCGGAAAACCACTTTGTTAATTGATAAAAATGCACATCTTGGATGGATTGCAATGATTTTTTTCCTTTTAGAATGTGAAAAATAGAATAGACCGTTCGCTCCCCATGGATTTTTTCAAAGCAATGCAGCAAAACCGCTTGAAACAAGTTCAAAGATTTTTTCCTCCATCTCTTTGTTGATTTAGTCCATATGGCCTTACAAGAAAATGTTATGATTCCACTATCAATAACAGTCGTCTTCTATTTTAACATGAAATTCGACATCCATTGTTCCATCACCTCCATCGTAAGCGTTTCAATTGAATTGTTGGCTCTTTTCTATTGAAAAGTTTTGTTAACAGCTTTACAATGAAGATGGAGACGTTAAATCCGACTAAATTTCTCAAGATAGCTTTGTTAGGAGGAACAATCTATGGCAAAATATACAATTGTAGATAAAGATACATGCATCGCATGTGGTGCTTGCGGGGCCGCTGCTCCTGACATCTATGATTATGATGACGAAGGACTTGCATTTGTAGTATTGGATGATAATCAAGGAACAGCGGAAGTACCAGAGGTACTGCTTGATGATATGCAAGATGCGTTCGAAGGATGCCCTACCGATTCCATCAAAGTAGCAGACGAACCTTTCGATGGAGACCCGCTGAAATTTGAATAAAAATCCAGTGTCTGCTTCAATCGTTTTTCGCTTAGATGAATCGCAAGACTAATCAGACAATTCTGTCAAAACGAAAAGACATTCCGACTGAAAATAAAAAACCTTTCAGTTAAAAGGATGCTTCATCCTTTTAGCTGGAAGGTTTTTTTGCTGAAGATTGAATACCAAAAACCGGTATGAGACACAAAACTTAAAAGATCCATGTTCCGACTCGTTTTCAAATTCGAAAATATGTAAAAAACGATGGACGACAATCAAACTTTCAAAAGGAATCCCCGTTTTCTCACATGCAGGAAAGCAGCTTCACATGATCCAACGGACATTCCCAAACAGTATAGCCACCCTTTCTGATAATGATGGGGTTTCCCTAATGTTTGACATGAAAATGATGGATCGCTTCATCCAGGCTTTGTACTTCTGCTTCCATTTGCTGAATTCCATTGGCTACTTGTTCAATGGATGAGGACGATTCCTCAGCAGTAGCCGTAACTTGTTCAAAGCCGGCGGCAGATTCTTCTGATACTGCTGCTATATTTTCAATAGCCGACGTAATGTCTTTCGTATGGTCTAAAATATCATATAAGTTCGTAGACATTTCTTCTACTTGCTCAAATACCCGTTCAATACTTTGATAAATTTGATGGAAGGATTCGCCTGTTGATTGAATGGATTGGCGGCCTCCTTCTACTGTTCCATATCCTGCTTTCAGCGCTTGAACCACTTTTCCTGTTTCGTTTTGCACTTCCGAAATAATGGCTGTGATGTCAGCCACCGAATGATTCACCCCTTCTGCCAATTTTCTTACCTCCTCCGCCACGACGGCAAAGCCGCGTCCACTTTCACCTGCTCGCGCTGCCTCAATGGCTGCATTAAGAGCAAGCAAATTCGTTTGTTCGGAAATGTCTTCAATCACATTGACCAATTTGCTGATGTTTTCGGTTTTTTTGTTCAACCCTTCCACTAGCTGGAGCGCTTCATTTACCGTAATGGAGATGTGGTTCATTTCTTCTACGGATTGGTTCATTTTTTGTCTGCCTTGATCGGCCAGTTCTTTCATTTGTTCGGCTTTTGTTTTCACTTCTTCCCCTTTTAACGAGGAATCCATTAACATTTTCATGAATTTTTCCATATCGCTCGATAATTTTTGGTTAGAATTGGCCTGTTCTTGAATGCCGTTTGAAAGATCTTCCATCGTTGTGGCGATTTGCACGGCACCTTCTTTTACGTCAAATGAATATTTAGCCATTTTTTCACTGTGTGTTAATAAGTTGGCGGAGACGCTTTGCACTCCGGAGATGGTCCTTTTTAGATGATCGTTCATCACGTTTAAAGCGTCCACCAACTCCCCTATCTCATCTTTATTTTTTAGCTGCAATGGTTCTTTTGGAAGAGTGCCCTGTGCAATCATCAGAAGACGATCTTTTGCACGAACAATCGGACTTGAAATGATCTTTGTAAATATTTGAGTGACGACTAAACTGATGACAATGATCACGATAGCTAATGTCAAACCCCAGCCTGCTATGGTATTGCTATTGGAAACGATTTCATTTCCATTAGCGTGAATATTACTTTTTTCCTTTTGGGCAATGGAATCAAAATCAGCCATGATCTTTTGAGCGATCGGCTCCGCTTTTTGTTGCAACGCAGCCCGGGCTTCTTTTACTTTTCCTTGATCATAGGCTTTAATGACGTCATTGAGTACTAGAGATCGCCACTCCTTACTGTCCGCAATAACGGCTTTCATTTCCTTCGATGGATGGTCGCTTAAAATCGAGTCGGAAATGGCTTTGCTAGATTCCGTATATTGATTAAACTCATCCTTATATTTAGGATCTCCATAAAGAACATAAGCTCTGGCAAGAGCAATACGTTGCGAAATATTAAAACGCAGTTCTTGCTCCGCAACCAGCTCGGGAACTTGATTTTTGATCATATTCTCCGTTTTCTGATTCACGGTTTGGGAAGACACAAAGTAAATAACGGACATAATCGTCGACATGATGATTAAAATGCCGAAACCTAAATATAGTTTTCTTTTTATTGTTTTAAACATTATGCCCCCTCCTTCATTTTTCAAAATGCATTCAAGTGGACTCGATCTATTTTACCATAAAAACAGGAATATAGTACCATGTAAAAGAGTATAAGGAAGTAAAATGGAATCCGTGTATCGGAAAACGGGTTGTTTGTCGGTCTAAAACAGGATCCTTCATTGATTTTTTCGACATAGAGCAAAAAATCTTTACCCCTTATTAGAAAAAAGAACGAGGGGAGCGGACGGCCATCCATAGTCCGACGCGATTCGTCCTCTGCTCACTTGCGAACACTCTTGATGCGGAATCTTTTCGCTTTTGAATGCCAGAATTTATAGTGTGAATATTCCGAAAATATATAGAATTGTTTGCCTCTCCCTACTTATTCCACTATAATGAAATAGTATACATAGTGTATAGGAGGTATTAGGTTCATGACGGTGAAAAACCAAATAGTAGAGGCGTTTATCGAAATTCCTACCGGAAGCCAAAACAAATATGAGTTTGATAAAGAACGAGGAATTTTTAAATTAGACCGTGTTTTATTTTCGCCAATGTTTTACCCAGCAGAGTACGGTTATTTAGAAAATACGTTGGCTTTGGATGGAGATCCACTGGACATTCTTGTATTGGTGACAAATCCTACTTTCCCTGGATGCGTCATTGATACTCGTGTCATTGGCTATTTGAACATGATCGACAGCGGCGAAGAAGATGCTAAACTAATCGGTGTGCCTGTAGAAGATCCTCGTTTTGATGAAATCCATTCAATCGACGACTTACCGCAGCATAAACTAAAAGAAATCGCTCATTTCTTCGAACGCTATAAAGATTTGCAAGGCAAAAAAACCGAAATCGGCACTTGGGAAGGACCTGAAAAAGCCGCTAAACTGATCGAAGAATGCCGAGCACGCTACGAAGAAAGCAAATAAAAAGCAGGAAGTTTCACCTGCTCTCTTTTAAACCAATTTTTTCAAAAAAGACTCACGGACGCTCATGGCGTCCTTTTTCTTTTTACGGAGCTGTACCTTTCTCTGCAGACCACAGTCTGTAATCACCAAAACTAAAAGCATGTTTTTCTCCTGTACTGCTGCTGGTCTTAGCATAAGCAAGCCTTCCTCCAATGATCAGTATTCCGATGCAAGCCCCCATCGCTATTACGATGACCAACCGCTTTAAGTAATCCCGCATTCTGATCCTCCTCGGCAATTCTTTCACCATAAAACGTTATGATTCCAAATGACAAATTAGACCGCTTCATTTTATGTAAGCGATTCCATTTCAAAACAAAAAAGGGTCAACCTCCTTTATGATTAGATGATGATTCAATAAGGTCGACCCTTTCTATTCCCGTATAAAGGAAGATGTTTCCCATGTAACAAGATTTATCGCCATCATTCCCACATATGAATGGGTTTTCGACAGTTTGATTAATAAGGAAGATAAAAGGAGAATGTCGTTCCTTCACCCAACTTGCTTTGAACTCTGATGCTTCCTCCATGAGCTTCTACAATGTTTTTCGCAATCGAAAGCCCTAATCCAGTGCCGGATCGGCCGCGAGTCCTGGCTTTATCGGCTTTATAGAAGCGTTCAAACACGAACGGCAGATCTTCTTCCGGAATACCCGATCCGGAATCGATTACGTAAATGACAACGCCTTTCTGTTTTTTCTCCATATCCACCTTGACAAAACCGCCTTTAGGAGTATGGCGGAGAGCATTGTCAATCAAATTCGTCAACACTTGCTCAATGCGGTCCGGATCGATATTGGCGGCAAAAGATGGCTTGTCCCAATCGAACAGTAAACGAACCTCTTGATCCTTCGCCAATCCTTGAAACTTGTTCGTGACTCTTTTGATAAAAGCCGGAATTTCTACTTCTCTTTTTTGTAAGTTGGTATGCCCAGCTTCCATTCTCGCTAAATCTAATAATTCGTTGACCAGCCTTTTCATTCGCAATGATTCATCATAGATGATTTTCACGATTTCCTTCTTTTCTTCATCCGTCGCCGCGATGTCATCAATAATGGCTTCACTGTACCCTTGAAGCAAGGAAATAGGAGTTCTCAGCTCGTGGGAAACGTTGGCGATAAAATCTTTACGGAGCTTGTCCAGTCTGCGTTCTTCCGTCATATCCCGAACAACCGCTACAGCCCCCCGAACCGTTTCTCCACTGTATAAAGGGCTCACAATGACAACATACGTTCTTCCTTGAACAGTCAATTCACCTATTTGCTCTGATTCCTCCCGACGGAAAACTTTTCCCAATAATTCTTGAATAAGAGTCGGGGCGGTTTCCGGTTGTTCATCTTCTCTGTGCTCATAATACCAGTTTTGCAAAAAACGATCGGCCGGAGGATTCGTAATCAAAATCGTGCCATCTCGGTTAAAAGTGATCACTCCGTCTGCCATACTGCGCAAAATGCTGGCCAGCTGTTCTTTTTCCTGGTTAAGAGCATTCATGTTAAACTTAAGCCGTTTTGCCATGTGATTAAAAGCGATGCCTAACTCCCCGATTTCGTCAGACGTTAAAATCGGAACTTTCGCATCGAATTTTCCTTTTGCAAAAGAGCTCGTTGCTTCCTTCATCTTCCGCAAAGGGGCCGTAATCCGGGTGGATAAGAAAAAGGCAAACACCGTTGTCAAGAAAATCGCAATGCCGGCCGCCAATATAATCAGTTTAGTCGTCTGCTCCGACGTCTCCTTAATCACTTCCAGCGACTGATAAAGGAACACTGCTCCATTTTCATTCGGAGACATTTTCAGAGGAACTCCCACTACAATCGAATTTTCATAGCGATTGGAAAATTTTTTCCCACCATGGATGTTGATTTCTTTTTGGACATATTTTTTATTTTTGAAAACTTTGGACAATTGCTTGTCGTGTATGATGACGCTGCGGTCCAGTTTATCTTTCGGAGAAATATTGGGCGAATATAAAAAGGTGTCCTTATTCTTAGCAATAATGACATGAACATGTGAATCGACAATTTCCCATGCCATTTCCGTACCGATTTTTTCATTTGGATGGTGGGCCAGGATGTCCGCAATTTTTTCCGCGGTATTAGATAATTCCTTTTCCACCTGATTGACGTGGTAATTTTCGAAAAAACCTAACAGCAAAATGGTAAGAACAAATAAGACAAAGGACACCAAGAGCAAGATGGTCGCCCATAATTTTCCTACAATACTTCTCCAAAATTTCATTCAGGCTTTACCTCGAATTTATAGCCTACTCCCCAAACGGTTACAATCATTTTAGCGGCTTTTTCAGACACTTTGTTCAGCTTTTCCCGCAGCCGTTTTACGTGAGTGTCGACAGTACGCAAATCGCCAAAGAACTCATAATGCCAAACTTCCTTTAATAAGTGCTCGCGATCAAACACTTTATCCGGCGTTTTGGCCAGAAAATACAGAAGTTCGTATTCTTTCGGTGTTAAATTCACTTCTTTTCCGTCCGCGGTGACACGGTGGGCATCATTGTCAATGACTAAATGGGGATACACGATCATGTCCTTAGCAGAAGCGTTCGTATGCAAATAACTTGTCGTAGAAGCACGTCTCAGCAGCGCTTTTACCCTCAGCACAACTTCACGCGGGCTAAAAGGCTTAACGACGTAGTCATCTGCTCCGACTTCAAATCCTTGCACACGATTTGCTTCTTCGCCTTTAGCCGTCAGCATGATGACAGGAGTAGCTTTCTTTTCTCTTAACTCTTTGCATACTTCCACACCGTCTTTACCGGGCATCATGAGATCAAGAATGATGCAATCATAATCAGTGGTTAACGCTTTGTCTAACGCAGTAATTCCGTCGGCCGCTTCATCTATCACAAAATTTTCCTTTTCCAAATACATTTTCAATAGTCGCCGAATTCTTTCCTCATCGTCGACAATTAAAATTTTCATCTCTTCTTCCACTTTATTTCCCTCCTAGTCTAAACTAGTTGTTCATCCCCGCTTTATGCTAAACAAGTAAGGAGGAGCAGAAACTCTTTGCTCCATTGAATGGCGGGCCACATGCTTCATTTTAATAGGAAAAAAGCCTCTTGTGAACTACCCTCCACTTACCACCCTTTCGGGTTGCTTGAAGTGGGGGCTTCTCGGGTAATCCTGTCTCATGACAGGAAATTGACCGAGCTAACCCTCCTGTTCCGGGAGTTTGTATTTTCATGCTAATTCTAACAAGCGCAATCCTTCATTTTTGATATTGATTGCTGAATTGTGATCACGATCTAATACAATGCCGCAAGTACATTTATATACACGTTCAGATAATGGCATTTCTTTTTCATTCCCACAACGGGAACATTTTGATTATACCAAAATCTTTGGCTAACGCCTAACCGAAATTCATCTCCCACTTTCACTGGTGCTTCCGCACCTTCACGTTTTGAAGTAGGGCACTTCTTTCAGAGGGAAGTTAAAATCGGCTGCTACGCATAAGAATGCAGCCCGGCTATGACGAGATTGACCGCCACTAAGTTAAACATGATAATGATAAATCCGATCACCGCCATCCATGCGGATCGTTCTCCATGCCAGCCTTTGGAAAGACGCAAATGCAAAAAAGCAGCATAAAACAGCCAGGTAATAAGAGCCCAAACCTCTTTCGGGTCCCATCCCCAAAACCTTGTCCACGCAATTTGCGCCCAAATCATGGCAAAAACCAAAGCGCCTAAAGTGAAAACCGGAAAACCGATTAAAACAGCGCGGTAGCTGATTTCATCTACTAAGTCCAAGCTGATGTTTTGGACAAAAGGCTGCAGTAAAGCGGCTATTCGTTTTCTAGTGATCACTCGAATCAGCACGTATAGAATGGTGCCTGCTATCAACGACCAAATCACTGTATTCAGTTTTTTGGCATTAATGATAGCCGGAACGTAGAAAAGTGGATTCATAACGTTTTTCGTTTGCAAATCACCCTCATGAGGACCGATCAAAGCAGGCAGATTATATACCACTTCCGCCGGCTGTCCTTCTTTATTGACATACTGAAAAGCGGCTTCATAATCCATTATCCGGAAAATGGTTGTCACCGCCACAAAGCCGATGACCGCCACCAGTCCGTACATAATGACTTCCAGCCAAAAAGTCCGTTTGCTCGCTTTTGATTGATCCACCACTTTGATCAAATAAATGAGCCCGGCAATAAAACTGATGGATAAAATCCCTTCTCCTGCCGCCGCTGTCGTAACATGAATATGAAGCCAATCGCTTTGCAACGCGGGGATTAATGGACTGATTTCTCTTGGAAACATGCTCGCATAAGCGATGATAATGACCGCGACAGGAAGAGCGAAAAGGCCAAGTGCAGGCAAACGATAAATAAAATAAATAATGATAAAGGCCCCTACTAACATCATGCCAAAAAACGTCGTAAATTCAAATAAGTCACTCACCGGTGCATGCCCGGCAGCAGCCCATCTAGTAAAAAAATATCCGACTTGAGCGATAAAACCGACGATGGTGATCAAAATTCCTATTTTCGCCCAGCGATTAGGTTCCTTTACCATTTCAGCGTTTTTAGAGCGGATGGATCCGCCAAAAAAAAGCGTTGCTACTAAATACAGAATAAAAGCGGTATATAATAAATTACTGCTTAAATGTGCTAGCGTCACGCTTCTTCCCCCTTTTCAGATTGGTCAACCGGCACCGGCAATTGGGTTCCTTCTAGAATAGACGAAATTTCTTTTTTTAATCCATACCAGTTTTTATTTGTATGAGCAGCAATATAAACTTCGCCATCTACTTTTCTAATCCAAATCCTGCGATGATTCCAATAAGCGCCTTGAATGACGCCGATCATAAAAATCGCTCCCCCCAGGGCTAAAATCCAAAGAGTTAAATCTTTATGGACTGTCAATGCAGAGACATTCCGTGTTTCAAGGCTTTTAAACTTCATTTTATAATCGGTTGTACCAAGCGGCTCGATAGTCTGCCTGATCGCTACAAAACTCACTTCTCCATCAGGATGCTCAGGCGAAAACATTTTAAATAAGAAAGCAGGATTATTCGGAATCGGAGATTTGGATTGTGGCTCACCATTATTGGCAAATCCTGAAAAATCAGGATAATAACCCATTAATTTTACTTTATAGCCATGTCCTAACGAATACGTTTCTTTAGGTTGAAAAAGATCCACTTTTACCGTTCCGAACTCTTTGCCTGTTTTTTTGTCCGTTAAAGTAAACACCATCGCTTTTGGTTCGCCCAGTTTAAAGGAAGATTGGTAAATCGCGTAATGATCCAATTTGATTGGATGGTTGACACGGATGGCTCCTTCCTTTATCTTTTTTAATTTCGGTGGCGCTCCCGGCAGCCCTTGATTTTCATTTTTATAAAGAACTACATTGGATTGATAGTTTTTAGCGATGTTTCCAACGCGATCAATTGCTTGGTTAAAAACTTCCGGATCTTTCTTTTTGCTGTATTCCTGCAAAATAAATTTTTTATTTTGAACATAATATTTTCCGTTTGTCCCCGGAACCTCCAAGGTTTCCCCTTCCCTTATCCAAAGAAGCTTGTCTACATACATGCCGTCAACCGAACGCAACATAGCTCCAAATAAGAAAATGATCAAACCGATATGATTCACATAAGGTCCCCAGCGGGAAAAGCGTCCTTTTTCCGCCAACAGGGCTTCATCATCCATTCGGATACGGTAATGTTTTTTTTCCAGCTTTTTCTTGATTTTTTCGATGTCTTCATGAAAGTGATGGGCGGAACTTTGAGCAAACAAACGTTGCTTCTTCATAAAGGACTCATGTCGAACCACCCTTTGATTTCTTAAAGCGCGGTACAACGGGATGACCCTGTCAAGACTACAGATGACAAGTGATACTCCGATTAAAGCAATGAGCGTTATATACCAGACAGAGTTGTAAAGATCGTAAAAACCAAGCTTATAATAAATTTCCCCCAACGTTCCATAGACTTGTTTGTAATAATCTCCCGGGTCCACATTTTGAGGAATATACATTTTTTGAGGAAAAATCGTCCCGATGGCACTGGCAATCAACGTGACAATAATGAGGATAACTCCTACTTTAACAGAAGAAAAAAAGTTCCATATTTTATCAATGATCGTTTTATGATAAGTTTGGGAACGTCGAGCGCTTCCTTCGTAGCGCATATTATAAAGTTTGCTTTGTTTCGCTTCTTCCGTAAGTGCTCTCCCGCACGCTTCACAAAGAATAGTGCCATGAGGATTTACGTGGCCGCATTCACATTTCACCTTTTCCATAGTATTTCTCCTCTAACATTATGGTTTAATTTCCGCCAATTTTTCTCGCACTTGTTCCTCATTTTGAAGCCCGCCGATGATGACTTCTTTCACTCTTCCTTTTGAATCAATAAGAAAAGTAGTCGGCAAAGGATCGACTCCGTACGCTCTCAGCACCTCCTTATTGCCATCAATCATGATTGGAAATGTGAGATGGTATTGTTCGGCAAATTTTTTTACTACTAAATCAGGTTCACCGACATTGACAGCGAGGATTTCTACTCCTTTGCTTTTATACTCTTTTCCTACTTTCTCCAAATCCGGCATTTCTTTTTTGCATGGCTCGCACCATGTCCCCCAAAAATTAAGAAAAACTCCTTTTCCTTTGTAATCAGAAAGCTTATGTTCTTTCCCATGCAAATCTTTCAAGACAAAATCAGGGGCTTGATCCCCCTTTTGAACGGACCCTTTCTCATCTCTTGTTAAATTGGCATAAAGTGTATAGCCAACTGCAGCGGCTAAGATGAGGAGAATGATCGTCCGTACCAAAAGGCGTCTTTTCTTTTTATCCACATCAGCACCTCCATCTGATGAAACGATTTCTTCTTCATAGAAGAAAATGCTTCCGTCACATCGTTCATTCAGTATGTACAACAAAGGAAGCGGCCGTTGTCAAAGCAGTGCCTTTGTCAGGCAGTCCGGCCGGATGCGCCATATAGTTTGAATTATGGTAAAAGTTTGATCTTTTTCAAAAATGAGACAATCACAGAATTTACATTCATTATACCATTTATTCCTTTATTGAATAGAAGAATGAAGATTCGCGAATTTTATATTTTGAAAACCTCTTCATTCTCCTCTCAGCGCCAGTTCTCTCAGCTGCTTCACTTCATGAGGAGATAATTCACGAAACTCTCCGGCATTTAAACCTTGCAGCGTCAAAAAAGCAAAACGTTCTCTTCTTAATTTCAATACAGGATAGCCAATTTTTTCAAACATTCGTCTAACTTGCCTATTTCTTCCCTCATGAATCGTGATTTCAACAATGGCGGTATTCTTTTTGCGGTCGCCACTTAAGAATTTGATTTTAGCGGGTGCCGTCATCCCGTCTTCCAATTCCACCCCTTTTTCCAACTGCTTTAAGGCTGGACGAGGAGGAATGCCTTTCAGTTTGGCAATATAAGTCTTTTCTATTTTATAGCGAGGATGCATGAGCAGATTGGCGAATTCTCCGTCATTCGTCAACAACAACAGGCCTGAAGTATCATAGTCAAGACGTCCAATTGGATAAATCCTCTTGTCCACATGAGGAAAGAAATCGATCACCGTTTTCCGTCCTTTATCATCTCGAACCGAAGAAATCACACCTCTTGGTTTGTACAGCAGAAAATACACTTTTTCTTCCCTTTCAACAGGAATCCCTTCTACTTCAATCTTATCGCTGTCTGAAACTTTCGTACCAAGTTCCGTAACTACTTCTCCATTTACTTTTACTTTTCCTTCTACTATCAGCTGCTCGGCTTTTCTTCTTGAAGCAATTCCTGCCTGAGCAATCACCTTTTGCAATCTTTCCATTTCCATCACCTCTACTGATTTCCTTAGTTGACATTCCTTACTGCATTATCACATATCGTTCCAAAAAAGCAAAGATGAATGTCATGAACGCAAAACGGGACGCTGTCTAACTGTTTTTCGTCGATCTTTCGATGGACGGGTCATGCATTGAAATTTCAGTGGCAACATAAAAAAATGGGACTGCCCCAATAGTCAGTAAAATGACTAAGAGGTGCCCCCTTTTTTGATGTAAAGCTTTCTATCAAACATATTTGTGAACGAGAAAATCACTCGCTTTTCGTGTCTTGATCCGTGACACGCCTCGCACGTCCCTCGCTGCTAGGGATCTCGCCCGCTTCGCAATCATCACAGTAAAATGTTATCCGAGACAAATAAAAAAATCGCCTTTTCCATGTATGCAGATGAAAGAAGTTCATATGAAAAACGGCAGCTGATACCAGGTTGCAATGTTTAGATCGGACATTGAAACCCGTTCCTCAAAGATCAACAGACACCGGTTGCTTCACCTCGCATTTGGAAAAACGGAAAGCGTCATGTCCGCCTAAGCCAAATCCAGATATTAGTAGATGCGGGTTACGAGAAAAAACAACTATTTATATACTTTTTTCGAAAAATCATATGAACCGGAGGTCAGGAACCAAAAACGAGAGTCACCACGATGATAGCCACTATAAATCCCGCCAAATCGGCCAAAAGTCCGACTTTTAAGGCATCCCCCATTTTTTTTACCCCAACGGCTCCAAAATAAACAGTCAAAACGTACATTGTTGTATCCGTGCTTCCTTGAATAACCGAAGCCAATCGGCCAATATACGAATCAGGACCGTGAGTCGAAATCAAATCGGTCATCATTCCAAGCGCCGCATTGCCGGAAATCGGTCTAATTAAGGCAAGAGGTATGATTTCAGGTGGAATCCCTGCTTTTAACAATAAGGGTTTTATGCAGCCAACCAAAAATTCCAGAGCGCCGGATGCTCGAAAAATGCCTATCGACACCATCATCCCCACTAAATAAGGAATAATGGAAAAAGCCATTTGAATCCCTTCTTTCCCACCTTCCACGAACGTTTCATACGTCGGTACTTTTTTCATTGTTCCATACAATAATATAAAACCTATAATAAAAGGAATGAGCCATAAGGATATGGCGGATATCCACTGCATATTATTTCACTCCGTTTTTCCTTCGATAATAAAAATACCGGTCAATTAAAATGCCAAAAATAGCGGAAAATACAGTGGAAACTAATGTTGGACCAACAATTTCAGTCGGCGAGGAAGAATGGTAAGTGATACGGACCGCGATTACCGTCGTAGGAATCAAGGTAATGCTCGATGTATTAATAGCCAAAAAAGTAATCATCGAGCGGCTGGCTGTCTCCTTTCCGCCATTCAACTTTTTCAACTGCTCCATCGCTTTTATTCCAAGGGGTGTTGCTGCATTCCCAAGTCCGAATAAATTGGCCATCATATTGGATACAATATATCCTAATGCAGGATGGTCGGGAGGCACTTCGGGAAAAAGCCGCCTCACGAGCGGGCGAAAGGCTTTGGACATTTTATCAAGCAAACCGGATTCTTGGGCGATTCTCATCATGCCGAGCCAAAATACTAATACACTGATCAATCCAATGCACAACGTGACTGCTTGGCCGGCTGTTTCGAAGATGGCTTCATTCACTTTATCCATATTTCCATTCACCATCGCAAATAGCAAGCCAATGATCGTCATTCCTACCCATATATAGTTAACCATTTGATTTCACACCCATCTGCATCGCAAACAAGTCTTTCCAGTACTGTATCCAACCTTTTTTCTCTGTTTTGACTGGTTCAAAGTAAATCGGAATGGACCGAACTTGACGATGATCAAAATAGACAACAGCCCGACCTACTAATGAAGGCACATTTCGGCCTTTTTTCCAAGCCTTTTTAGGCTTTAGCAATTCATAATTCACTTCTACTTTTTTTTCTTCTTTTTTGGTGAGAGGCAGTACCACTTCTTTCTTTGTGTAAACTCGTCCTTTATAAAAAGAATTTTTTACTTCGTCAATTTTTCCTTTTGGCAAAACTACTTTTGGATCGTAACGATCAAATGCATAGTCAAACATTTTTATATGATCATCCCAATCATTTGGATCATCCAAAGTGACGGCAATTAAATCAAAGTCTCCTTTTTGGGCAGTAGATACAAGCGTCCTTTTCGCTTTTTTGGTATATCCTGTTTTTCCGCCCGTACTATATGGATATTTTTCCGTCAACAGTTTGTTTTTATTTTTCCAGACCCTGTCCCAATCCCCCCTGGGGTCAGGCACTTTGTACACTTTAGTACCTGCAATTTTCCGATAGGTTTTATTTTGCATTGCATATTTCGTTAACAGCGCCATATCGTAAGCCGTAGAAAAATGATCATCCGAATCATCAAGACCGTGTGGATTCGAAAAATGAGTGTTTTTCATGCCGATCTCTTTCGCTTTTTGATTCATGAGAAAAACGAATCCTTCTACGCTTCCCCCCACGTGTTCCGCAATCGCAACAGCTGCGTCATTTCCTGATCTAAGCATTAATCCATAAACAAGGTCTTTCAGTTTTATTTTTTCTCCTGGTTGTAAATATAGGGAAGAGCCTTCTGTATGAACGGCACGCTCAGACACTTTGACTGTATCATTTAATTTTCCGGATTCAATTGCCACGATGGCCGTCATGATTTTCGTAATGCTGGCAATCCGCTTAATCTCGTGGGGGTCTTTCTCAAATAATATACGGCCGCTGTTTTGATCCATCAAAACGGCGCTTTTAGCGCTGATCGATAGTTTCGCCTCTACCGGCTTGGGCCATAAAGGAACAAGTAGCAAAAGGGAGAAACATATGTAAACCAAACTCCTTTTCATTTCCGCCCTCTCCTTCTGTTGTTTGTACAAGTCTATGCAGAAGAAATCGGCATATGATGAAAAGTTGTCGCATTCTTCATATCGCAAACGGGAAAAAATCAAGTAGTGAGAGGGAATTCCGGCAGCTATTTTTTCATTGGAATCATTTACGGCAATGTTTCTATATTCTTTCACTCCTCATAAACAAATAAAAAAGGCAAAAGTGATTTCATTTTAAAATCACTTTTGCCCTTGCAAAAAATGTTTTGATTTTCAATTTACTATATCGTAAAGGAATTATTCTTCAATTTGTAATGTTTCCTGGAATTTTTCAAAAAATAAATCCGCATCCTGCTGATATTCCTCTTCCTCAGGCTGACGGAGCGGTGGCAATTCGTTTAAATCTTTCAGTCCGAAGTAGTCGAGAAACTCATTCGTAGTGCCGTACAAAATCGGTCTTCCCGGGCTTTCTTTTCTTCCGACTTCTTTTATCAATCCTTTCGATATGAGCGTCTGAATAGGACGCTCCGTTTGGACGCCGCGAATCTCCTCAATCTCTACTTTCGTTATGGGTTGTTTATAAGCGACGATGGCCAGCGTTTCCAGCGCCGCTTGCGACAATGACTGAGGCCGCGCCGTTTCAACCATCTTTTTTAAATAAGGAGCATTTTCTTTTTTAGTAGCAAGCTGGAACGTATGGGCCCACTCGATGATCTGTAATCCTCGTTGTTCATTGTTTTCATATTCTTGCTTCAGATCATTGACAATGTCCATGGCTTCGTATTCTTCAATTTCCAATACATCCGCGATTTGCTTTAACGTCAATCCTTCGTCTCCGGCAGCAAAAAGCAAACTCTCTAAGATGCTTTTCCAATGAATCAATTCCAATCGTTATGCTCCTCCTTTCACTGCCAAGAAAATTTCCGAAAAATTTTCATCCTGTTCCGCCACTATTTCGTTTCTTTTCATCAACTCCAAGATAGCCAAAAACGTCACGACGATCACTTCTTTGCCGGTATCAGAGAATAATTCGGAAAATTTTTGCCGTTTTCCGGTTGAGCGCAGCGTCTTTAAAATTTCATCCATTTTTTCTTCAATCGGAATTTCTTCTCTGGCAATTTTGGCCGAAAGTGGCCGTTTCAGTTTTTTCCTCCGGAGCATTTTGTGATAAGCGGCGATCATATCATATACGGTGACCTGTAAATCTTTCAGCGGAGCCTCCTCTTTGGCATAGGATGATAAGTCTGCCGGAGGTTTCGTGAAGATTTGTCCTCTTTCTGCTTCCTTTTCTTTTAACAGCTTAGCTGCCTCTTTAAATTGTTTATATTCTATCAACTTTGTCACTAGTTCCTCTCGAGGATCTTCCGGTTCCCATTCCTCAATATCATCGACGATTTCTTCTTCTTGCTTTGGAAGCAGCATTTTACTCTTTATCGCTAACAGCGTTGCCGCCATGACTAAATATTCGCTGGCTACATCGAGCTCGAGCTCTTTCATCGTATGAATATACAGCATATATTGCTCGGTAATTTCCGCCATTGGAATGTCGTAAATATCAATTTCCAGATGCTGGATTAAATGAAGAAGCAAATCTAAAGGCCCTTCAAAACCTTCAACTTTTACATTAATCTGCATATTATCACCAATTCTAAAAAGCAGAAGATATTTCTTCTTTAAGATCATCAGATTGGTACATGCTCCATACCAACATTAATAGTATAGTGGATCCCCTGCTTGTTCTCCAAGTTTTATTTTCATTATACTTTTTCCATCATTCATGTTAAGCTATATTTGAATTGCGAAAAATCAATCTGAGGTGTACCCGAATTGACCTATCCCGTTTCTTACTTATTGTATTTAGCCCATTTTCATCTGGATCATGATTACTTTGAATGTCATGAAATATTAGAAGAATATTGGAAAAATGAAACACAACAAAAACGCGACTCCGTTTGGGTCTTGCTGATTCAAATTGCCGTTTCCTGCTATCACCATCGCCGTGGAAATTTCAAGGGGGCCGGTAAATTGCTGTCAAAGGTCCAAACACAGCTGAAAAAAAATCGAAAAGAACTCTTTCAGCTCGGAATCGATCCGGACCGTCTTTCACATTTACTTTTATCCCGTTATCATGACATTCTGAATCAGAAAGAGTTTCGGCCGTTTGCTCTCCCATTGAACAATCCCAACGTGAAAAATCAGTATATGCAATTAGCCCGACAATTTTCTATTTTCAACTGGAGTGACATCCGCAATAGAAAGTACATTGTCAACCGACATTCGCTGCGCGATCGTTCCAGTATCATTGAGAACCGTCTGAAGTCACTGGAAAAGCGGCATAATTCCGGTGCCGCCGCATGGAAAAAATGCTGAACTTCGTTCAAGATCTTTTTTAATCTTTTTAAACTTCTTAAAAATCCGCCATAACGATTTCGGGCGGCAGGCGTAAAAAAAGAGTGCCCAATCTTTGGAACACTCTTTTACCACATTTGATTAAGCATCATCTTCATTTAACTCGCAATTATCGAAGAACGCAGCTGTATACTCGTTTGGTTTCAGCTGCTTATCACTGTGAAGTTCTTTGAGAGCTTTCAGCATCGCTTTTCCGATTCCTTCTTGACGATAGGAAGGATTGACACAAATATGTTGAATTTCAGCAATATTTCCTTCTTTTAGTTGAATTCCAACGACTCCGACAATATCTTCTTTATCTTCTTTTTTCCATAAATACAGCTGCCATTGATCATCAGTTTCGTATGTTTTCATGGTTTGCTGTAGCTTTTTAACGTCCTTTTCATTAGGCATGAACGATAACAAGCCCATTGCAATTTTTTCAAAAGACTTTTTATAACGAATAAGCATTCTTAATCCCTCTTAAGTTCGTGTATTTCCGCTACACTCTTTCCATTCATCCAATGACATAGCTGTAACTATATTACTAAAATTTATCGAAGGAATCAACTTATGGTTGCAAAATGGAAATATATGCCTGAACGAATCCGTCGTCTAGCCAAAATAGGCGTAAGATGCTTCTTCCCGTTCTCCACCTCTTCTATCCTTTCATTACGCGTTTTCAACGGAAACAGTTAGCGGTAAGTCTAATTTCACCAAATCTTCATAGCTTTCCCTTTTGATCACAAGACGCGCTTCTCCGTTTTCGACAAATATCACAGCCGGCCGTGGAATTCGATTATAATTGTTGGCCATGGAATAACCATATGCTCCCGTACAAAAAACGGCTAAAATGTCTTTATGGTTCGGTTTTGGAACAGGCAAGTCCCATATCAGCATATCGCCAGACTCGCAGCATTTTCCCGCAACGGATACCGTTTCTTCTACAGGATCATTCATCCGATTGGCAATGACGGCCTCATATTTGGCATCGTAAAGAGCCGGTCGAATATTATCCGACATTCCCCCATCAATGGCCATATATTTCCTCACTTCAGGAATTTCCTTCATTGAACCGATTGTATACAATGTCATTCCGGCATCTCCCACAAGAGAACGCCCCGGCTCAATCCAAATTTCCGGCATTGTTAAATGAAGGAGCTCCGTTTGCTGTTTCACTTCATGGATAATTTCTTCCACATAGCGGGACGGTTCAAGCGGATCATCCTCGCTCGTATATCTTATGCCGAACCCACCGCCTAAATTAAGAACTTCAGGCTGAAACTGATACTTTTCTTTCCATTCCGCCATCTTGGTCAACAATTTTTTGGCCGCCAGCTTAAACCCAGTCGTTTCGAAAATTTGAGAACCGATGTGGCAATGAAGACCAAGAACATTTAAATAAGGTGAGCAAAGGGCCATTTTCAGCGCATCCTCGCTTTGTCCGCTGTTTAAATCAAACCCAAATTTGGAATCTTCCTGCCCTGTTAAAATATAGTCATGAGTATGAGCTTCCACTCCAGGCGTCACGCGCAGCAAAACATTTACTTGTTTGTCTTTCTTTTTGCATAATTGCTGCAAGAGTTCAAGTTCATAAAAATTATCAACGACAATGCACCCGATCTCGTAATCAAGCGCCATTTCCAACTCTTCTTCGCTTTTGTTATTGCCATGAAAATGAATTTTTTCACGTGGAAAATCCGCTTTAATAGCCGTGTACAGCTCACCGGCAGAAACAACGTCAAGCGATAGTCCTTCCTGATCTGCCAGCTGAAGCATGGCGATGGAAGAAAATGCCTTGCTGGCGTAGGCAACCTGAGCCTTAACCCCCAACCGTTCAAATGTATTTTTAAATCCGCGCGCCCTGTTTCGGATCATGGCAACATCATATACATACAGCGGTGTACCGTATGTTTTCGCCAATTCTACCACATCTGCGCCGCCAAATACTAAATGCCCTTTCTCATTAATGGCAGCTGAAGCATGTTCTACCATTTTTATCCCTCATTCCGTCATCCGATTTCTGATATAATCACCGCAAGATTCTGATAAATCTATTGATGAAAACAATCGACAGCCGAACACTGTCGATTGATCTCGTTTCATAAAAAAGATAAATGTAATATAACATATATTTGAAATCAGCTCAACTTCAAGATTACCACTGAGTCAGTCAAGATTTTGTGGGAACTTTTTTGGTTCGCTAAAAAACAGGTGTAAGTCATAGGTTAGCGAACCATTTTTTTAAATATCATCCGTAAGCGCTTTCGGACTCTCATCCCTTGCCATGACAGACCGATATGTATACCTTTTTTTACCATCCCTTGAGTTCAGACAGGGCATGATAGATCGGTGTCCCGGACGATTGCTGTAAATATGGCACGTTATTCCGCGTGATCTCCGGCCAAAGACGGCGGACGCGTTGTTTCGCCTTGTTCACGATCGTCTGTTTGGTGGATGCCGTCGACACCGTTTCCTCCGCCGGATGCGACGATTCTTCTCCTAAACGACGTCCGAAAAGACGAATCCCATCCATCCGGGCAATCATTGCCTTGAAAAACGCCCTAAGTCCCTTGTCTGTCCAACTGCGGCGGTATTTCACCCGATACGCCAACTGGCTCATCACGCTTTCAGCCCTCCCCATCGGATACATGCCCGTTGTGTCCACTCCTTGCTCCTTCAGCCATTCCCGGTAATCACGGATGCATCCCGGCATCGATTCGATCCGGTGGATCAAGGCAGCCAGCTGTTGTTCTTTCGCTTCGTCCCCCAGCGTGCCGAGGGCGCTGTTCAGTTCCACAAGCAGCTTCTCTTCATCCTGCTTCGCCAGCTTTTGCCGAATCGCCTGCCACCGTGGATGGCCCGAGAGGCATTGGCGCAACTCACGCGCCACGTGGAATCGATCCAATTGGAAGCAGACCCGTCCCTTGAAATACTCCCGGCACGCGGTAATCCATGGAGCGCCGTCCCCGTTGATGACAAGAAGATCCCGACACGGATCATAGGCATATTCATTTATCAAAAATTCCTCGAAGCCTTCCCACACCTCCCCCTTGCCCTCATGGACGTAATGGCGCTGATTGACAAATTCGATCCGTGAGCCGTTGCGCTTCCACCCTTCGTGAACGGTTAGGATCTTGTCTTCCTTGGCCCGTTTTCCCTTCCCTTGGCGAGAAACAAACAGTCCATCGGCCTCCACAAACAGCACCCGTCCATATCGCTGGTTGACCGGGCAGTGCAGCGGAGCTTCAGCTTCGAGCACCAACTGGCGGATCGCCTCATGGCTCATCACCGGATACCCGACCATCTGGGCAAGCGTACGAGCCGCTTTGCGATAAGAAGAGCACTCCACCGCCAATCCCACCGCTGTTTCTTCTAGACAAGGGCTGATTGACTGCGATCCATCAAACGCTAAAAAGGAATCAAGCAAAAACGTGTAACGGTTTTGTTCCCGGTCTAAATAGTAGTTCCGCTCAAAGGTAACTTCGCCAAACAGGGTTTGAATCGTGATGCGTCGTTTGTCTTTCAAGTGGTACCGGCGCTTGTCCCGGGTTTCCGCCAATTGTCGGTCGATGTCCTCCAACAAAGCCGTAAACAGTTCGGCGAAGGCGTTTTGCAAGGCTCGAAACAAATCAAGTTCGATCTCTTTCCATGACAACGAATTTGTGGTAAGATGTTGTTGAATATTCATGGGACTCTCTCCTCCTGTTTGATGGTTTGGCAATGATCATCTTACCAGGGAGAGAGTCCTTTTTTCATGTTTCCTGCTTGGGATCCTACCGCGCTTCGCTTGGTGGCCCCGATGAGGGGGATTGCGAACCTACGTTCCCAACCCCCTCATCGGGGAATTCTAAGAATTTCTCCCACAAACATTTTACTCACACATTACCACTTTGTTCCTCCGGCCTATTTATTACTTGTTTTCATCCTATTCAAAACAGAGTAAATCAATATGGCAGGGAAGTTTTAACTGATTTCGATCATGATGATTTGGTCGGCTGTTTGTATCGATCTTGCGGGTGAACAATGCTCGGACGAATTTTTTCTCCCGGAACCGGACGTCTTACCAACACATTTAACAACGCTTTTGGATTAAAAGGGATAAACGGCCATAAATAAGGTGTATTTAATGAACGAATACTGGCCAGATAGATGAGAAAAACGGTGCTACCGATGACAAATCCCGGAACTTTAAAAAGGACTACCATAATGAGAAGAAACATTCTTGCCAACGTATTGGCAATGCTTAATTCATAGCTGGGAGTCGTAAAGGTCCCGATGGCTGCGACGGATACATATAAAATGACTTCCGGAACAAATAGTCCAACTTCCACTGCAATTTCACCGATCATCACGGCTGCAATCAGCCCCATAGCCGTTGATAACGGCGTCGGTGTATGAATGGCCGCTATTCTGAATAATTCGATTCCCATGTCTGCTAAAAAGATCTGAACCACTACAGGAATATGCGACTTTTTGTGGGGGCCTATATAATCGATTTGATCCGGAAGCAAGGATGGATCTTTCACACATAAATACCAAAGAGGCAACAGAAAGATGGAAATAAAAATGCCGATAAAGCGCGTCCATCGTACAAATGTCCCTACGGCTGCTGCCTCCCGGTATTCCTCGGCATGCTGGACATGATGGAAAAACGTTGCAGGAGTTAAAATAACGCTTGGCGATGTATCCACAATAATCATCACATGCCCTTCCAATAAATGGGCGGAAGCGATATCGGCTCTTTCTGTATAACGAACGAGTGGATATGGGGTATAGCCTTGCTTCAGCAAAAATTCTTCTACTATTTTATCGGCCATGGGCAAGCCGTCGATATTAATGTTTTCAAGCTCTTGCCTGATCACGTTGACTAAGTCGGGATTAGCCACATCTTTAATATATCCAATGGCTACATCCGTTTTGGAACGCTCCCCTATTTTCAATAACTCGAACCGCAATCGTTCATCACGGATTCTCCTTCTTGTTAATGCCGTATTCATAATGATATTTTCCACATAGCCATCACGGGAGCCTCGCACAACTTTTTCGGTGTCCGGCTCTTCCGGCTGTCTGCCGGGATAATGCCGAACATCGACAATAAAGGCCTCTTCTTCCCCTTCCACTAAAATGGCTACAAGCCCGGATAGTACTTGATCCACCATTTCATCAATCGTTTTCACTTTCTGAACCGATTGATTGACAATTCGGTTTTCCACGATTTCTTTTACTCGAATGGTATTTCTTTCTGTATCGTTGAGACGAGTCAAAAACATCAAAATACCTGTTATAAAGGAAGTATCGCATAGACCGTTCACATAATATAGATGAACGTTTTTTCTGATGATTTTTAGCTTCCGAACACCGAGATCAAAACTAGTGCCCAATCCCACCCTTTCTTTCATCATTTCTTCAAGATGAGAAAGGTCTTTAGGAATGGTGGTTTTCGTATTGAGATCTTGCTTTCCCATTGTTAAACACTCCCTTCCAATGTATCAACAAAACAAACATATTTTTTATCGCTATAGCCGGGCAAAATACATCCAATGAAACAGCGATCCGGCCACTTTTCCTATCACGATCGCCATTAATAGCCATACGATTTGATCATCAACGCCTATTCTTTTCGCTAAAATCGGCAACACGTTCGTGACTTCTGTCAGCGCAGCCGCAAGCATTCCAATAAAAATCCCGTACATAAGCCCAATTGGAATCAAAAACGCCGGAAAAAAAGAATATGTCACTTTCCATAAACTGATCAAACATCCGAACAATGCTCCAAGCACGATCGCCCATTCATAATAGCTAATCTTGTTGACGGTTTTCGTCAGCTGAGTAAGACGCGGCACAATTCCCAGCACACTTAGAAAAGCGACGAATCCTCCTCCGACAGATAAGCCACCAGCAAGCCCGACAAAGGCTGCTATCGCCTCTTTAATCATCTTTCAGTTCCTTCATGCTTTCTTTGTTTTCATGTACAATCATGTATTGGTCTAAATCTTGCTGGTAATTGAACATTTCGACTTCCAAAGGGCTCGGTTCTTCGTTAATCCGTTTTTGAAAGACATGATTGAAGAATAAAATCATTCCCACACCTAAACCAAGCGAGTACGGAATTTGGAAAATCAGCGGATTTTGATCCTCTTTTCCCGTGATAATTCGATACAGCTCCCTATGAACTTTTCCCATGCTCACATCTTCATGAAAGTTCATAATGGTAAAAGCCGCTCCGATAAATAACAGCAGCCAGACGCTGATAAACAAGAGCGGGGAAGCTTTCTTTTTCTTATAAATCACTTCTACAATCGTCTGAGCCGGCCCGATGGTCTGAACATCTGCCTGTGGAAATACTTTCAAAACTTGATCAATTACCTTGATGACATCGATAATAATAAAATTTTTATCCTCTTTTCTAATCTGATAAATGGGCAAGTTTTGCAAAGTGTTCAAATACGGTTCTGGAGCAATAATTTGAGCAAGATCTTTTAATAATAGTTTTTGCAACTCGGGACATTGTAGCTTGTTTCTCATCCGAATGTAGATTGTTTTTTCCATAGTTTTACCACTTCCTGAGCGATCAGTTTGTTTCTGTTCATAGTATGGGCCGTTTTGGTTATTTTTTTCAATCCAATAACTGTCAGTCATCCTAAACATATGGTATCCATCCATTGGCAAAAGCCCATGGAATTTGATGCAAGATAGGAAATCAACCATTTTGAACAAAAAAAAGCACATGAATCGTTATGATTGATTCATGTGCGTTCTCATTTGAATTAAAATCTTTTTCTCAAGCCTTGACACTTGCACTTGAGATATTCCCAGCCTTTCAGCCACTTCAGATTGCGTCTGATCTTTATAATAGCGCAAATAGACAATCAGCCTTTCCCGTTCATCCAATTCACGGATCGCCTCTTTTAGCGCCATTTTATCAAACCATTGCTCATCATTTTGATCGGCGATTTGATCCAGCAAGGTAATAGGATCACCGTCATTTTCATACACTGTTTCATGAATAGAGGTAGGCATTTTGCTAGCTTCTTGCGCCATAATGATTTCTTCCGGCGAAAGCTCTAAATGCGCTGCCAATTCGTTGATTGTAGGAGCCCGCCCTAAACGTTTCGTTAATTCATCCTTTGCTTTGCGTACTCTGTTTCCCATTTCTTTCAAGGAACGGCTCACTTTTACTGTACCGTCATCTCTTATAAACCTTTGTATTTCCCCGATGATCATGGGGACCGCATAAGTCGAAAACTTCACATCGTATGTCAAATCAAATTTATCTACAGATTTTAATAATCCGATACAGCCAATTTGAAACAAATCATCCGGTTCATATCCCCTGTTTAAAAAACGCTGTACAACAGACCAGACTAGCCGCATATTTTTTTGGACAAGGAGCTCTCTTGCCTCTTGATTGCCTTGCTGGCTCTTTTGGATCAAATCTTTCACTTCATGATCTTTTAAGATGGATGGTTTACCTTTATCCTTTTTCAATTCCACGTCCATAGGCACGACTCCTTAGTTACACAATGCTTTACTGTTGGCGATGTGTTTGGTCAATCGAATCGTGGTGCCTTTTCCAGGTTGTGAGATCACTTCGACTTCATCCATAAAATTTTCCATAATCGTAAAGCCCATGCCTGAGCGTTCCAATTCAGGCTTTGTTGTAAACAAAGGTTGGCGAGCTTCTTCGATATTGGCTATCCCAATCCCTTCGTCCCGTATGACCATGTCGACGACGCCATCTTCAATGGCGACAGAAATATAGATGATTCCTGCAGGATTGTTTTCATATCCATGAATGATGGCATTCGTCACAGCTTCTGACACGACCGTTTTGATTTCCGTCAATTCATCCATCGTCGGATCCAGCTGTGCAATAAAAGCAGCCACCGTCACTCGAGCAAATGATTCATTTTCGCTAATAGCACTAAATTGCAAACTCATTTCATTTCGCATTCTACGCTACCCCCAATCTTACCAAAGCGCCTGTCTCTGATTGTTCCAATCGAATGATTTTGAACAGTCCCGACATTTCAAACAGCCGCTTGACAGATGGAGATATGGCGCAAACGACCATCTCACCATGTTTTTGCTGAATTTGCTTATATCTGCCTAATATGACACCGAGTCCGGAGCTGTCCATAAAGGACAAATGCTCCAAATTCAAAACAATATGACGAATATCGTATGCTTCGATGGTTTCTGACGCCTGTTTTCTCAATGATTCAGCCGTGTGGTGGTCCAATTCGCCGCTTAATCGAATGCAGAGCACATCCGTTTTCACTTCCATATCAATCGCAAGACTCACAGCGTTTTCCTCCTTTAATCCTTTGCTAGTGAGTCAATTCGACTTATGAATCATGGAATCCTTCTCCATGACAAAAATAGTATCTATTCGCCAGAACCAGTGGATTTTATACAAAAACCTCCATCTTCTAAATCAAAGGTTCTATTCCTTTGCCTTTGTGAATAAGTTAAACGCTTTCTTGTAATATTGCCACCAGCCGGCTTTTGCTACATTCTCTTCGCTGATCAACGGCGTTTTGGACAGAATTTTTCCATCTTTTTTCAAAACGAGTTCACCAATTTTGTCGCCTTTATGAACAGGTGCCTTTATATCTTTTTTCAGGTGTATATCCCTCTGCAGCTTATTCAACGCCTCGCCTTTTTTAATAAGAACCGAGACGCTTTCAGCCGTTTTGGCATCAATTTTGGATTTTTTACCTTTGGAAATTTTGACTTGCCCCAACGTTTCTCCCTGTCCGTAAATCGGGGAAGTTTCATAGCGCGCAAAAGCATAATCCAGCATTTTGGAAATTTGTGTATTTCTTGACTTTGGAGTAGGTGCTCCAAATACGACTGCGATGACGCGCATATTATTTTTTTTCGCTGTAGCAGTTAAACAATATTTCGCATCGTTCGTAAAACCGGTTTTCAAACCATCTACTCCTGGATAATGTTTGACTAGCTTATTCGTATTGACGAGCCAAAATTTTTTATCGGTGTTTTCACGGAGATAGGATTCATAAAGCCCCGTATATTTTGTAATTTGTGGGTACTTTAACAGCTCTTTTGCCATCAAAGCCATATCGTAAGCAGAACTGTAATGGCCTTTTGCCGGAAGCCCAGTCGGATTTTGAAACTTGGTATCTTTCAATCCCAACTCCTTGGCTTTTTTGTTCATCATTTTCACAAATTCTTCTTCGCTCCCCGCAATATGCTCTGCCATTGCAATAGAGGCATCATTTGCAGATCCCACCGCGATGGCCTTTAGCATTTCTTTCACCGTCATCTCTTCACCAGGCTCCAAGAAGACTTGTGACCCCCCCATGGAAGCCGCTTTTTCGCTTGCTCTTACTTTATCATTCCAATGAAGGCGCCCTTCTTGTATAGCTTCCATAATGAGAATCATCGTCATAATTTTGGTCATAGATGCCGGAGGAAGCCGTTCATGGCTGTTTTTGTCATAAAGAACCGCTCCTGTATCTCTTTCAATTAAAACAGCGGATTTTGCTTCATCAGCAAGTTCCGATTTTGATCCATCCTTTTGCTTTTCTTCTGCAAAAGCAAGTGATGACATAGATGATATCCATAGGAACAAAGCCGCGAAGACGATCAAGAATCGTTTCATTTTTCTACCCTCCATTTGTTTTGTAAGCTATCTAAACCCATCTTTTCCAGTTTCATAAAATTTATGCAAAGTTTTCCTGAAATAAATAAAAAGAAAAGACCGACCTCTCCGCATCCCAGACAGATCTGTCTATTGAGGAATTGGGAGAAGCCAGCCTCATAAAAGCGATGCTAGCCGTTTTTATTTTGAAATGACTTCGTATATTAACGTCGGTGCCGTCACTTTTTCTTTGGAAATCTTGATGCTTTCATATAACTTTTCTTTTACATCTTCAACATCTTCGCGATTGCTGTATATGGTGACGATCGATTCGCCTTTTTTGACTTCGTCGCCGATTTTTTTCTTCAGTACAAGACCCACTGCCAGATCGATTGTCGATTCTTTTGTGGCTCTTCCTGCCCCCAGCCACATTGCTGCCGTTCCAATGCTGTCCGCTTCCATCTCTGCTATATAACCGTCTTCCTTAGCAGGCAAGTCGATTTGGTACTTTGCCTGCGGCAGTTTATTCGGTTGATCCACTACAGAAGCATCGCCTCCTTGGGCAGCCAAGAAAGTTCTGAACGTTTGCAATGCTGATCCATTTTGAATGGACGTAAGCAGTTTCTCACGCGCTTCTTCCAGCGTATTTGCTTGTTCTGCCAGCAAGACCATGTAACTGCCTAAAGTTAAACAAAGTTCGGTTAAATCTTTCGGTCCTTCCCCTTTTAATGTATCCATCGCCTCTTTTACTTCCAATGCGTTGCCGATCGCATAGCCAAGGGGCTGACTCATATCCGAAATGATGGCCATCGTCTTACGTCCAACTTGATTGCCGATGCGAACCATCGCTTCCGCAAGCTGACGCGCCTCTTCCCTTGTTTTCATAAAGGCACCCGCCCCGGTTTTGACATCCAGTACAATGGCATCGGCACCTGCGGCGATTTTTTTGCTCATAATGGAACTGGCTATCAGCGGGATACTGTCTACCGTAGCCGTTACATCTCGGAGAGCATATAATTTTTTATCTGCAGGCGTTAAGTTCCCGCTTTGCCCAATAACAGCCAATTTATTTCGGTTTACGAGTTCTATAAATTCTTGATTGTCAATTTCTACGTGAAAACCTGGTACAGACTCTAGTTTATCAATGGTGCCGCCGGTGTGGCCCAAACCGCGCCCGCTCATTTTAGCAACCGGTACGCCAACCGAAGCCACAAGCGGTCCAAGTACAAGCGTCGTCGTATCGCCCACTCCTCCAGTAGAGTGTTTATCGACCTTGATTCCGTGAATCGCCGATAAATCGATTTGATCACCGGAACGCACCATCGCCATCGTCAAATCTGCACGCTCTCTTTCTGTCATTCCCTGAAAAAATATGGCCATTAACAACGAGCTTACTTGATAATCCGGAATTTCTCCTTTTGTGTAGCCGTTAATAAAAAATTGAATTTCTTCTGTAGAAAGCTCATTTCCGTTTCTCTTTTTTTCAATAATATCTACCATTCTCATCTGTTCTCACCGCTTTTGAACGATTTCAATGTTATTTTATACTTCGTTCCATCCATCGCTTTTTCATGCTTTTCCTGATGAAATTGCCGTACAATACCCTTTCATGAGGGCAGAACCATTTGATCCTGTTCATTCATTTTAAATAGGGTAAAAAGCTTTCCCCATGCTCCGGCATACGGACTTGGAAATTATCCGCCACAGTTGCCCCGACGTCTGCGAACGTTTTTCTGATCGGCAGCTCGTTTCCTCCATGAAAACGTTTGGAGTAAACGAGCAACGGCACAAATTCGCGTGTATGATCCGTTCCGTGGTGAATTGGATCATTGCCGTGGTCCGCTGTGATAATCAACAAGTCTTCATCCGTCATTTTGTCGAATACTTCAGGCAATCTGGCATCAAATTCTTCAAGTGCTTTCCCGTATCCGATCGGATCCCTGCGATGACCGTATAAAGCATCAAAGTCTACCAAGTTGATAAAACTCAAACCGGTAAAATCTTGATCAAAGACCGAAATGAATTTATCCATTCCATCCATATTGGATTTGGTCCGAATGGCTTCGGTCACCCCTTCGCCATTATAAATATCAGAAATTTTCCCAATCGCGATGACATCGAAGCCGCTGTCTTTCAATTCATTCATAACAGTACGGCCAAATGGCTTTAACGCATAGTCATGGCGATTGGACGTTCTAGTAAAATGGCCCGGTTCACCGATGAATGGGCGTGCAATCACCCGTCCCACTTTATATTTTTCATCTAACGTCATCTCTCGGGCAATTTCGCAAATTTTATATAACTCATCCAACGGTACAATCTCTTCATGGGCGGCAATTTGTAAAACCGGATCTGCAGACGTATAAACAATCAAAGCCCCGGTTTCCATATGTTCTTTTCCCAGTTCTTCTATAATGGCCGTACCGCTAGCCGGTTTGTTTCCAATCACTTTCCGACCTGTTTTTTCTTCCAATTGGCGAATTAATTCCTCGGGAAATCCATTCGGAAATACCTTAAAAGGCTTGTCAACTCGGAGCCCCATGATTTCCCAATGCCCTGTCATCGTATCTTTTCCTTTTGATGCTTCTTGCATCTTTGTATAATAAGCCAGCGGTTTTTCTGCTATTGGAATTCCTTTTAACGGTCTTATATTACTTAAGCCCAACTTCGCCATATTCGGCATGTTCAAGCCATTCATACGCTCTGCGATGTGTCCAAGCGTATCTGCGCCTTTATCGTTAAATTTTTCAGCATCGGGAGCTTCCCCTATTCCTACAGAATCCATCACGATTAAATGAACACGTTTATATGTACCTTTTTCCACCTGTACAACCTCCTTATCCATCGATGTCATGACTTGATCGCAAACCGGTCGATCAGGTTTCCACCCGCTTTAATCAATCGATTTCGGATCAAGAGCCCCCTTTTTAAAACGATTTCATTTCTTTATCCAGCAGTTTCTTCCTCATTTTCATAAAGACCGGCTTCCTCGGTTTCTCTTCATTGCCACCAAGTCTACTTACATTTTAACCTATGCCCGTTTTCAAAAACAACTTGTAATGGAGGTTGACCGGTTATTTACGCTCTCGGATGGAATTTGGAATACACTTCCCGCAAACGCGTTTTGGTGACATGGGTATAGATTTGAGTAGTGGAAATATCCGCATGCCCCAGCATTTCCTGTACAGCTCTTAAATCGGCTCCGTTTTCCAGCAAATGAGTGGCAAAAGAGTGCCTTAGCGTATGGGGGGTTAATTCTTTTTCAATATTCGCTTTTTTGGCCAGACCTTTTAAAATTTTCCAAAACCCTTGCCTTGTCAGCCTGTTTCCATGATGATTCAAAAATAAGGCATCTGTCCGATATTTTTTTGATTGCATATTCGGACGGCCGTATTGCAAATATTGATCCAGTACATGAAGAGCCGTTTTTCCGACCGGAATAATTCTTTCTTTATTTCCCTTTCCAATGCAGCGCAAAAATCCCATTGTGAGATGAAGGTCGTCTAAATTCAAATTTACCAGCTCGCTCACGCGTATCCCGGTAGCATAAAGCAGCTCCAGCATGGCCGCGTCTCTCAATCCCGAGGGCTTAGATCTATCCGGAGCCTCTAGAAGCGCCTCCACTTCTGACAATGTCAGCACTTTCGGCAGGGAACGTTCAAGATGAGGGGATTCTATATGAACAGAAGGATCTTGATCCGCCATTTTTTCTCTTAATAAAAATTGATGAAAGGAGCGAAGAGAAGCAACATGCCTTGCCAATGTTTTGGCGGATTTCCCTTCTTTTCTCAAGTGGTTAAGAAATTGAATGATATGAATTCTAGTGATCTGATTCACATCGGTGATTTGCTCCACCGTTTGCAAGTAATGCAAATAGCTTTTCAAATCCCGTTCATAAGAAACGATTGTGTTTTTGGCCAATCCTTTTTCCACAATTAAAAAGTGAAGAAAATCTTGTAAATAGTCATTCACAGCCCATTACTCCCCATCATGATAAAAAAGTAGCAATCGATCTTGCCAATGAACATGATTGTCTTCCACGGATTGAAAAACTTTGACCGCGGAACCTTTTGGCTTTTCGTATCGATGATTCGTTTGATACTCTTGACTTATCCATATAATACCATAGTAAAAGAAAATCGTGCATCCTGTAAAAAGTAGAAACACTTTAATTGTCTGCCAAATCGTTCGAAACATTCACATGCCTCCCGGACCATAGCTTGTCTTGCCCCAAAAAACAAATCGTTTTTATTACAGGCTATGACGATTTTACAGAGGTTTATACATCATTCTTGAAATTTTAAGGAGAAAATAAAAAAACCTTCCAAATAACGAAGGTTTTTAGTTGGCATGCTGTTTTTCACGATTTTCTTTTTCCGCTTTTTCTTGGCAACGATGGCAAATGCCGTGAAAAGTAAGCCTATGGTCTTTAATCTTAAATTTCCAGCGTTTTTCAACGATCGCTTCTACTTCTTCCAGTAAATCTTCTTGGATTTCATCCACTGCTCCACATTCAATACAGACAAGGTGATGATGGAAATGGGCTGCCCCTTCTTGCCGAAGATCGTATCGGGAGACGCCATCGCCAAAATTGATTTTGTCTACCACTTTTAATTCCGTTAAAAGTTCCAGCGTTCGGTAAACAGTCGCAAGCCCTATTTCTGGTGATTTCTCTTTCACTAGGAGGTAAACATCTTCAGCGCTTAAATGGTCGGCTTCATTTTCCAATAGCACCCGAACCGTCGCTTCCCGCTGAGGTGTTAGTTTATAACTTGCGGAATGTAATTGTTTTTTGATTCGTTCAATTCGGCTTTCCATTTATGTTTTCCCTCCCTAGCCGATGTCCTTCTTATTATAACAAAAAGGGAGGAATAAGCAAAATAAAATCATTTTCATTTGATAGCAAAAGATATTCTTTTTTAATAATCATTATTTTAATACCATTTTCATTAAGCTAGGCGATAAGTAAGCTTCGACACTTGCCGCGATGGTCACGATCCCAACCGCAATGATAAAATAGATCACATATCGCGAAAACATCGGCAAAATAGGAAAATGCCCTGACTGATGGACGAAGATTTTTTTGATCAATTGCAAAGAAAACGCGACAGCTGATGCCGCTATTAAAATAAAAGCGGGTATGATAAACAAATTTTGAGGAAGCACCGCCGCAATACTAACTAAGAATCCCTTCCAGCCCATCTGATTCACTAAGAAACCGACGGAAAAGCCGACGACAATTCCTTTCATAAACAAGAATATAAAAATCAACGGCAAGCCGATAATGGAAATGCCAAGCACCCATATAAGCCCTAAATATTTTAAATTATGCCAAAAACTTTGCTGAAAAAGGTCTTCGCTCGCAGCGATATTTCCTTTGGAAACTTGTCCAAAAAACCGCTGCAAATAATAAAACAAATCTTCTTTTTGGACGTACGAAAGGCTGTTGACAATCACCGCGCCAAATACGATCCCCATCAGAAAAAGCGTCATGATAAACAAATAAATTGAGGAATTGGCTTGTACATGTTGAACGATAGAATGGGACGTGGTCTTTTTCTGCATATGTTTTCCTCCTAAATTTAGTTACTACACTGTATGCTGTCCCATTCTGTTTTATACCCAAAAAGCGTCCTGAGTCATCAGAAGCTAAAAAACGTCCGACAACGTCCATATCTTTAATCTTTAAGAAAAAGTTTAAAAAGAAGCTCACCTAACTTTCGGCCAGCTTCTCGATGGTGTTTGCTTTTTTATTATTTCTTATGGAAGATTTGCGATAGGTTCAGAGACGATTGCCTTTTTTTAATTTCAAATACTGTATCGCATAAACCGTTTTCGCATCTGCTATTTTGTTTTCTTTTATATATTGTTCTGCTTCCTCCAAAGTCATTTCCATCAATTCCACAAATTCATCTTCATCAGCGGCTTTGGCATTCTCTTTTTTGCTTAATCCTTCTGCCAAATACAGATGAACGATTTCATTTGCAAATCCCGGTGACGTGTAGAATGAAATAATATGGGTTAATTTTTCGCATACATAGCCGGTCTCTTCTTCCAATTCCCGGTGAGCAGTTTGTTCCGGGTCTTCCCCCGGTTCCAGTTTTCCCGCCGGAATTTCCACGAGCGTCCGTTCCAACGGCTTTCGGTATTGTTCCACCATCACAATCTTTCCATCTTTTGTAATAGGAAGGATGGCTACGGCTCCGGGATGCTTGACAATTTCCCGCTTCGATCGTTTTCCATCCGGCAGTTCCACTTCGTCTACTTGAACTTTAATAATCTTTCCTTCAAAAATGGGTTCCGTTGACAATGTTTTTTCTTCCAAACGCGACATTTTCACCACTCCTCTTTTCATGGACCCCTTTGTTCTATTCTGCTTTTCCCATCATAAAGTGTACCATAAAGCGATTACCGATCTGTGGTGTTTTCTTGATATCGGCTAAAAATCGGAAACTTTCCAAAATGACATCACTATGGAAACAAACACATTTCTCTAAATAAACAAAAACGGTGTGGAGGATTTGGCTGCTGCTCCACATTTTGCGGAAATAAGCGGTACCGGGAGGATAGAAAATGAGAGTGTACATAGGAGAAGAAAGACTCATACTGACAGGAAAAGCGCGGGAAATTTGCTCTATGCTAAAACAATACGCCAAACATCATATATGGGTAACAGAATTGCTGAAAAAGCGACTCTAAAAAGAACATTGTCTTCTCTTTTCTCGATTCGATATTATAAAAGAAAAAGGTGGTGTTATATACCATGGAAAAAAGACAGCTGGGCCGTTCCGCTCTTATGGTCAGCAAATTAGGGCTGGGATGCATGTCTTTAGGCACCGATGCAAAACAAGCAAGAACGATTATAGAAGCAGCTCTTGATGAAGGAGTCAATTATTTTGAC
The DNA here is from genome assembly GCF_038007225.1 of Bacillus sp. FSL W8-0102. Classification (NCBI taxonomy): domain Bacteria; kingdom Bacillati; phylum Bacillota; class Bacilli; order Caryophanales; family Bacillaceae; genus Bacillus; species Bacillus sp. FSL W8-0102. The sequence goes on along the minus strand of NZ_JBBOWT010000001.1, from coordinate 1,366,123 downwards.
ACGGCCGATTTATATGATTACGGCGAAAACGAAAAAATAGTCGGACAAACGTTAAAAAGTGTGCGAGATCAAGTGATCATCGCAACAAAAGTGGGAAACCGCTGGAATGATAAAAAAGACGGCTGGCATTGGGACCCCAGCAAATCTTATATCAAAGAAGCAGTGAAAGACAGCCTTCGCCGTTTAGGCACCGATTATATCGACCTTTATCAATTGCACGGAGGAACAATCGACGATCCGATAGAAGAGACCATTGAAGCTTTTGAGGAGCTGAAAGCAGAAGGAATCATCCGGTATTACGGCATTTCCTCCATTCGTCCGAATGTGATTCGCGCATACGCCAAACACTCGGACATTGTCAGCGTCATGATGCAATACAATCTTTTAGACCGGAGACCGGAAGAAAAAGCTCTTCCGCTTCTGCACGAACATCAAATCAGCGTCGTCACGCGCGGCCCTGTTGCCAAAGGACTGCTGAGCACACGCTGGCGCGAAAAAGCAGATGACTCCGGATACTTAAATTATTCCTATCCGGAATTGAAAAACCTCCTATCGTCAATCGAAGACTATTTTCAAAACACTCGGACTCTAACGGAGGTTGCTCTTCAATTCAACTTATCCCATCCCGCAGTGGCTGCTGTCGTTGTCGGAGCCAGCTCTGTTGAACAACTGAAAGAAAATGTTCGGGCTGTTAATCGTCCGCCGCTTTCTGAAGAAGAATACTCTTTCTTAAAGAAGATGACCAAAACTGACCTGTACGAACAGCACCGCTAAACCTCAAGGGATTCATGGGAGGCGTGGAAGATTTTTGCGCGGCCTCTCTTTAATCCCTTTCAATATCCTGATTTGATTCATGTTATGTACTTTTCAGCAAGAAAGGAAGCAACGGCCAATCTCGCAGATTCCCGCTTCCTTTCCGTTGAGGAATGATCGGCCTGCCAGCCGTGTGCAGGCGGGAATTTTATTTAAAATCCTTCCAATCTAATCGGCTTTCATTCAGCAATTCTTCAAAACTTTTATTTTTTTCTCTTCTTTTTCTTTCTTCGCGCTTTTTTTCTGCTTCTGCTTTTTTCTTCATTTCTTCCTGCTTTTCAAGTTCTTTTTGCGTCATCTTTAGCTGCTTTAATATTTCTTCGTTGAGTGCGTCTTTCAATGTTAGCTGGGATTCTTGATCGACTTTCTTTTCCTTTGCCTTTCTCATGACGAACTTCCTTTCTTCTGTTCTTTCTTTTCATCATACCGAATTCGGCTTTCAAACAAAAGATTTTCACTTTGCTATATCGATTTTATTTCCCGACAGCACCACTTCCGGCAGTGCAGGGAATCTGCTATACTTAGTTCAACCTTAGGGAGGGATGAAAAATGAAGAAATGGAAATCGGGATTAACTGCTTGTTTGGCTGCGGCTGCAGGTGTTGGATATTATTTTTCCAATCGCCTTTTATACATAAAGAAAAAGGATGATCCGTTCATTTTAAAACGGGAAATGGATGCAAAACAGTTTCACCCTGAGGAATTTAACCGGCTGCCAAAAGAAGAGTTTTGGATTTCGTCGCCATTTGGTTATTCGTTAAAAGCAGTCTTGATCCGCCCGTATCCTCATAAAAAATTTATGATCTTTTGCCACGGTGTGACAGAAAATAAAATCAGTTCAATCAAATATTTGAATTTATTTTTAAAACTTGGTTTCAACGGCGTGATTTACGACCACCGCCGCCATGGAGAATCGGGCGGCAAAACGACTAGCTATGGATTTTATGAAAAGCATGATTTAAAAGCCGTAGTAGACGAGCTGATCAAACGGGAAGGCGACGGCGTCTTTTTCGGGATCCACGGCGAATCGATGGGCGCCGCGACCGCGCTTTTATACGCAGGCGAGATTGAAGACCGCGCCGATTTTTATATCGCTGACTGCCCTTTCTCTGATTTTCGCAAACAAATCGCCCGCCAAATGAAACAAGAATTAGGATTTGCCCCTAAGCCGCTTGTTCAACTTGCGGAATGGTCGGTATTATGGCGGGATGGTTTTTCTTTAAAATCGATTTCTCCCCTTGCCGCGGTCAGTGCTATTCGCCATCCGGTTTTATTTATCCATAGCGAAGAAGACGATTATATTCTTCCGGATATGTCAAAAGAATTATATGAACGGAAAAAAGGGCCTAAAAAATTGTATTTGGCTAAAAATGGAGCCCACGCCCGTTCCTATCTCGAAAATCCGGAAGAATATGAAAATGTGGTTCGGGAGTTTTTGCACGATACTGTCGGTCTTTCGCTTTAACTCTTTCATCTTGACTGCAAGGCCCTCTTTTCCCGTTAATCTCGACCTGTCTTATCCACTAACGTCATCCAACCATTTAAAATCTCGTTCGCACTTTTTAATTGAAATGTGCCGTTTGTATTCCAATCAAGCGTTAAGCAATCATCAAAAAAGAGTTTTTTGGATTTTTCCACTAAAATAGGATATTTATTGGTTTCGACTACTTCATCTTCTTGATTCTTGGAATCGACCAGCCATAAAACGGGCACACCGTCGACAGAGCAGCCGCATCCTTCTGTGTCATAATGCAATTTGATGTAACTGGATGGTGTTTTCATTTTTTGTTTTAAAGCTTCTGCAGCTTTTTCCGTTATGGTGATGTTCATCGTTTTTTCCCCTTTCTTTCAAGTGGAGGCGTGCTCCCGTTTCGGATCCATTCAACCTCCGCTTTCAACTCATTTGCAAAATGATCTTTCGCGAAAATCCATAACCGTTTTCTGCTGAAAGAACATTTGGATGGAGGACTTCTCTTATCAGTATATATCAATAATCGTGTTGAGTGGGATAGAGTGAACTTTTCCGGTGTGATCTGCCAAATGAAGGGTTTGTTCCTGTTCGTTGCAGGAATGGATTATACCGGTTATTTGTTGATAGCGGCGGTGGGAGTAATAGGTGATCGTCACAGTATGATGAAATTCCATCGCTTCAAGCAGTGCTTCGTTTAAAAATTCAAGCTGCTGCTCATCCAGTTCTTTCTGCGGTTCCGCTTGATCTTCTTTTACCCATTGACGCAGCATTTCCACATGTTCAGGAAGCATCATGGATGTCCATTTTATATTTCCTCTGTCCTTGATCATGACAACCCCTTCTTTCTATATTTTGTGTCCGCCCATTAATCGAGCGCGCCTTCTTGATGTTCCTGCTTCGGTATAAGAAACGGCCCTAAGCAAAATATGGGATCCGTATTTCCGACGCAAGCGGTCGACGACATAGCCCAGCTGTTTTTGTCGCCAACGATTTGGTTCAAATAAACTTAATTGTAATTCGCCGTCATCGGACAAATGAGAGAGTGAAACAGAAATTTGCCTTACGGTCTGGCCGTTGTAATGTTCGCGGAATAATGCCAAGCACGTTTCGTACAGTTCCATTGTGGAATTCGTCGGCTCTTCCCTCGTCCGAGAACGGGCAAAGCCTCCTCCGTTTTCTTTATGGCTAAACCCAATGCTAAGACTGATCGTTTTTCCGACTTTTTTATGTTCCCTTGCTCTTCTGGCTACTTCTTCACACATCTCCAACAATACGTGTTGAATGTCTTCTTCTCTTGTATAATCTTTCAGCAAAATTTGACTGTTTCCGAAACTTTTCTGATTTTCAGAAACAAGAGCGCCAATATGGGACAAATCAATTCCCCAAGCATGGTAGTAAAGCTGAACTCCCATGATGCCAAATTTGGCTTTCAGTACATCTAATGGGTAGTTCGCCAGCTGTCCGACCGTAAAGATGCCCATGCGATTGAGCGTTTTCTCCAGTCGTTTTCCGATTCCCCACATACTGCTCAAAGGAGAAACCGGCCACAATTTTTCGGGAACATCCTCATATGTCCATCTGGCAATTCCCGTTTTTTTCGCTTCCAAATCCAAAGCCAGCTTTGACAAAAGCATATTGGAGCCGATTCCAATCGCAGCAGGCAATTGAAACTCCCTTTCAAGATCATCCTTTATTTTTCTGGCGATCGTCTCGCTGTCTCCCCACAAATGAAAAGCTCCATCCACTTTTACAAAACTTTCGTCCACGCTATACGTTTGAATGGATTCTTTCGGAACGTATCGATTAAAGACTTTCGTAATTTCCGTTGAAATGCGTAAATACGTTTCCATATTCGGCTCAACCAACACAATCCTCGGATCATCCGGAATTTCAAACAACCTGGAACCGGTGCGTATGCCAAATTCTTTTTTCAGTTTTGGAGAAGCAGCCAGAACGAGGCTTCCCTTCCTTTCTTTATCGCTAATGACCGCCAAGTAGCACTCCAGCGGATTCAAGCCGTGCATGACAGCCGCACAGCTGGCATAGAAGCTTTTAATATCGATACAAAGAATATTTTCCTTTGGAAGCGCCAAATCATTCATTCGCTTTTGCCACCCCTTTGTTAGCGAACGTTTGTTCTAATATATTCTTTATTCTAGGGGAATATACGTTCTGCATCAATTTATTTTCAATGGAAAACCACTTAATAATTGCCAAATTCGGTTTATAATAATCAAAGGAATTGATCCGTCGGATACGGGATAAAGGCAGGTGATAGATAGATGGAAAAGATGATTATCCTTATGATTCAAAAAAAACTGCAGCAATATAAAAGTCCGGAATTGACCGATAAGGAACTGAAAGATCTTGCAAAAGAAGTGATGATCAGGCAGAAATCCGAGAAAGGAGAACTGCATGAAATCACGGAAGATGTGGTTTACGAATATATAACCAAGTAAAAAGCGATCCTCCCCTAATTCAAGAGGCTTTCAACCGCAATCCGCTTCTAATATTTTCAAAAAGAAAAAGGCAGCCCTTTCTAGAGCCAGCCTTTGAAGAAACTATTTTTTAAAAAAGGCGTTTTTGCCAACCTTTTCTACAAGCCGAGGAAACAGCGTATAAAAAACGCTTCCGGCGTTCATCCATCTTGGAAGATTAATTTCGCGGGTATTCGTGAGCATGGCAGCCACCACTTTTTCGGCCACTTTTTCCGGCTTCAACATAAAGCGTTGGATATTTTGCACATAAGTGCCGGAACGATCAGCAATTTCAAAAAAGTTGGTCGCAATCGGCCCGGGGTTAACCGTTGTCACAAAGACGCCGTATGTAGAAAGCTCCATTCGCAAACTGTTGGAAAATCCTAGAACAGCATGTTTTGTCGCCGCGTAAATGCTCGATTTGGGTGTTGCGATTTTCCCGGCCTGAGAGGCGATATTGACAATATGGCCGGAACGATTCTTTTGCATATGCTCAATCACCATTTGGGTACAGGAAATTAATCCGAGCACATTGACAGCAAACATCCTTTCAATGTCTCCCCATTTGGCAAGATGGGCTTCTTCAAAAATCCCGAAACCAGCATTATTGACTAAAACATCTATCTTTCCGGCCTCTGCAAAAATAGCCGAAAAAACCGCTTAAACATTTTCCCGTTCAGAGACGTCCAAAGAATGGATCCACACTTTATTGGAATAGCGGGATTCAAGAAAAGACTTCAGTTCCTCCAGCTTTTCTACCCGACGAGCAAGCAGCACAAGATTAGCCCCGCTTTCTGCCGCTTTGATCGCCATCTGTTCGCCGATCCCGCTTGAAGCGCCGGTTATCACCACGTTTTTTCCGTGAATCCGCGGATTCATAAAATACTTCACCTCCATAAGGAAATATGGCAGGATTGCTACCCATCATCATACCATTTTTCCGCTCAATAAAACACAAAATGTTTAGAATGTCTAAGGGCGTTGGAAACAACTTTTCATACATAATCATCGGATTGGAACCGTGGCAAAAGTGCTGTTTTCTTCATTCAAAAGCGCTTCTAATCGTCAGTTTTTTCCGAAAATACCCTTGACAATGAGGTCTTTTTTTTGCATAATTTTGTAATAATCGTGTGAAGCAAAAAGCAATGAATAAGGCCAGTAAATAGAAAATGATGTAAGAGAGTGAAGCTCCTGGGCTGCGAAGCTTCATCATCCTCTTTTCTATTGAACCTACCTTATGAGCTGTCAAGATACTTGACCGTTTATCCCGCGTTAACGGAAACGAGCGTGCAAATGATTCCATTTGCAAATAAAGGTGGTACCACGGAAGATTCCCTTTCGTCCTTTTAAAGGATGAAAGGTTTTTTTATTTGAAATAGAAAAAAGCAAAAAATATTCCCATCATCTGCTCTTGACTAAAAACGTTCTAAAGGAGGAAAACAACATGAAAGTCGTCTTTATCGGCGCCGGTTCTATGGCAGAAGCCATCATTGCCGGCGGACTCAGCCAAAAGGCACTGACAAAAGAAGAAGTAATTGTGACAAATCGATCCAACCAAAAACGTTTGCAAGAATTAGAGGAAAAGTACGGCATTTCCTCTTGTGGCCGGGACCGCCTTGACGAAGCTTTACGGGAAGCCGATGTCGTCATCTTGGCTATGAAACCAAAAGACGCCAAAGAGGCGCTGGAAGCGATCAAGCCTCACGTTCCTTCCACTGTACTTGTTATTTCCGTGCTTGCCGGTGTATCCATCTCTTTTATTGAGGAAACGTTGGAAATTCCTTGCGCCGTAGTCCGCGCAATGCCTAATACTTCAGCCGCAATCGGGCAATCAGCAACTGGAATCGTATTGAACCGCCATGTAACGGAGCAGCAGCAAAAATACACCTTGAATCTTTTCTCAGCCATTGGCTTAACGGCCATCGTAGAAGAAGATCAGATTGATGCCGTAACCGGTTTATCAGGAAGCGGCCCTGCTTATATTTATTATCTGGTAGAAGCGATGGAAAAAGCAGCCGCTGAAATCGGCTTGGATGAAGACACCGCCAAACCGTTGATCATCCAAACTTTATTAGGAGCAGCGAAAATGCTTTCGACAACCGGACAAAAAGCAGAAGATTTGCGCAAAGCAGTGACCAGTCCCGGCGGCACCACTGAAGCCGGCCTGCGCGTCTTGGAAGAAAGACAAATGAGAGAAGCTGTGATCGATTGCATCAAAGCCGCGACTGCTCAATCCAAAAAACTGGGACTTCCTTTTCTAAAACAAATATCCAACCGGTAAAGTCACTGCTGCCTTTCATTCTTGCAATACTGAGGATGTTTTCTCTTAAAGGGCTGATCCGTCAAAAAAGGATTACGCCCTTTTCTTTTAGGCTTATTGGATTATGTCGATCGGGAAAATCAAATTATTTATAATCGATGAAAAAAATTGTTATAATGAAAAGTACGTCAAAAAGGAGGAGATAAAATGGCGGTAAAACTTTTTGAACCGTATACGGTGAAAAATGTAACCTTCAAAAACCGGATCGTCATGTCACCGATGTGCATGTATTCGGCTGAAAATCAACAAGGTTTTTTGGAAGACTGGCATTATGTCCATTACACAACTCGGGCAGTCGGCCAAGTCGGATTAATCATAGTAGAATCGACTGCCGTGTTGCCGGAAGGAAGAATTTCTCCTAAAGATTTGGGCATATGGAGCGACGACCATATTGAAGGCTTTGCCAAACTTGTTTCCATGGTCCAAAAACATGGAGCCAAAATCGGCATTCAATTAGGGCACGCGGGCAGAAAAGCCGATTTGGAAGGCGATATTTATGCGCCGTCAGCGATTGCCTTTAACGAAACATCCAAAACGCCGAAAGAAATGACAAAAGAAGATATACAAAAAACGATTCGCGCCTTTCAAGAAGGAGCAAGACGGGCCAAAGAAGCCGGTTTTGACGTAATTGAAATCCATGCGGCGCACGGATACTTAATCAACCAATTTCTTTCCCCGCTGTCCAACAAGCGGACGGACGAATATGGTGGTTCAGCGGAAAACCGCTTGCGTTTTCTAATAGAAACGATCAAAGCGGTGAAAGAAGTCTGGGATGGTCCTTTGTTTGTAAGGGTATCGGCTAACGACTACCACGAAAAAGGATTAACCCCTGACGACTACGTGGAAATTGCTAAACAATTAAAAGAACAAGGCGTGGACTTAATCGATGTCAGCTCTGGAGCAGTCGTTCCGGCCAAAATCCATGCTTATCCGGGCTATCAAGTGCCATTTGCGGAAAAAATTAAACACGGAGCCGGAATACCGGTTGGAACAGTAGGCTTGATTACTTCCAGCATTCAAGCCGAAGAAATCTTGCAAAATGATCGCGCCGATCTTGTTTTCCTCGCACGCGAATTGCTTCGCGAGCCTTATTGGCCACGCAAAGCCGCAAAAGAATTAAATGCTGCAATCGAAGCACCGATTCAATACAGCCGAGGCTGGTAAAAAGATCTCACCCTCTTTTCAAGAAAAAAGGAAGGCCAACATTAGCCTTCCTTTTTTGTGATGTCTTCGATTTTGACTTCCATAAAATCATGAACCAATACAGTCGGCTGAAAAATCGATTCCGCTTCTTTCTGCAAGTGATCCCATTCCTCCACAGGATAACGGGAGCTGACATGATTTAAGCACAACGCTTTTGCATTCGCTTTTTTAGCAATTTCAGCTGCTTGAGCCGTGGTCGAATGAAAATATTCATACGCCATCTCTGCACTTTCAGCGGAAAATGTGCCTTCATGAACTAGCATATCCGCATCCTTAGCCAGATCTACAGCAGCTTGGCAAGGACGGGTATCGCCAAGAATGGCGACGACCTTTCCTTTCTTGGAAGGTCCGACAAATTCTTTTCCGTCGATGACGCGGCCGTCTTCGTGCACAACTGTTTCGCCATTTTTTATTTTTTTATAAAGAGGCCCCGGCATAATTCCCATTTCTTTTAATTTATCTACAAGCAAAACACCGGGTTTATCCTTTTCTGTAATCCGATACCCGTACGATGGAATCCCGTGTTCCAAAAGCCGTGTTTCCACGATCATTTGCTCATCTTCAAAAACAATTCCCTCTTCAATTTCTTCAATGATGAGCGGATAGCGCAGCCTCGTTTCGCTGACCTCCAAGCTGACGCGCAAGAAATCGGCAATACCCTTAGGTCCGTATACCGTCAAAGGAGTCTCCCCTGCCTGAAACGAACGGCTTCCCAAAAGCCCCGGAAGACCGAAAATATGATCACCGTGCAAGTGGGTAATAAAAATTTTTTCAATTTTTCTCGGTTTTAACGATGTGCGAAGAATCTGATGCTGTGTTCCTTCTCCACAATCGAACAACCATACCGTTCCTCGTTCAGCGAGGAGTTTTAAAGCCAAGGCACTGACGTTTCTTGCTTTGGCCGGTACACCCGCTCCTGTTCCTAAAAACAACAATTCCAAACAACTCACACCCTTTTAACAAACTACCTGTTTCCCGTTCTTCCATTCTGTCATAAATGCACGTCTTTTTCCAACAAAACATGAATTTTGCCATCTAAAACAACGTCATCCATCTCCTTTTTCACGGCAAGCCTTGCGCATAATAGTTGCCTAAAGGCGTCAGAACGTCTAAAATTAAATACCTGTATAGGAGAAAATGTTCATGCTTTGGAAATAGAAAAGAGGTGTTTGGTTTTAGCCTGTTTGGCGAAAACTAACAGAGCATAGAACATCCTTTAAACAGCAGCAAACTTTTGTTACATAAAAGATGTAAAAAGTGAGGTCATATACAGTGAAACAATCAGAATCTCCAGCAACTTTAATTATGATTTTCGGTGCAACAGGGGATTTAGCGAAGAGAAAGCTGTTTCCTTCTCTTTACCATCTATTTCGAAAAAAGAAATTATCAGAGCGATTTGCCGTCATTGGCGTAGCCAGAAGAGAATGGTCAAAGGAAACCTTCCAATCCCATGTAAAAGACTCCGTTATTGCTTCAATCGGAAAAGTGGACAATATCGATGAGTTTATTTCCCATTTTTATTATCAGCCTCATGATGTGTCAGACTCAGAGTCGTATGTTGCTTTGAAAAAGTTGGCACAAACATTGGATGAACAATACAACCTTGAAGGGAACCGGATCTTTTATCTGGCAATGGCTCCGGAATTTTTTGGAACGATCGCCGAACATTTGAAAAAAGACGGATTGACAGACACAAATGGATTCACCCGTCTCGTCATCGAAAAACCGTTTGGCCATGATTTAGAATCAGCCATCGAATTGAATAAACGAATTCGAACGGCCTTTTCCGAATCTGAGATCTATCGGATTGACCACTATTTAGGAAAAGTCATGGTGCAAAATATTGAAGCGATCCGCTTTGCTAATGCCCTGTTTGAACCATTATGGAACAACCGCTACATTTCAAACATCCAAGTGACTTCCAGCGAAACGCTGGGAGTAGAAGAACGGGGACGGTATTACGAAAACAGCGGTGCACTGCGCGATATGTTCCAAAACCATATGCTGCAAATGGTGGCACTGCTTGCCATGGAACCACCGATTAAATTGACAACAGATGAAATCCGCAGCGAAAAAGTAAAAGTTTTGCGCGCGCTTCGTCCAATAAAAGGAGATCAAGTGCACGAGTACTTCGTCCGCGGCCAATACGGAAAAGGAGTCATTAATGGCAAAGAAGTGGTCGCTTATCGGGAAGAACCGAACGTCGATCCTCATTCCAATACTGAAACGTTTGTAGCCGGGAAAGTCATGATAGACAATTTCCGCTGGGCCGGCGTACCTTTTTACATTCGAACAGGTAAAAGGATGGCTACGAAATCAACGAAAATTGTCGTCCAATTTAAAGATGTCCCGATGAATCTTTATTACAAAATGGATCAACCGTTATCCCCTAATCTGCTTGTGATCCATATTCAGCCTGAGGAAGGAATCACCCTTCATTTAAACACAAAACAAAGCGGTCAAAGTACAGGCATGATTCCAATCAAACTAAGCTTTGGAAATAACAGTTTTGACGCCATCAACACGCCTGAAGCCTACGAAAAGCTTTTATACGATGCCATTCGGGGAGATGCGACCAACTTTACCCACTGGGATGAAGTTTCCCTCTCATGGCGTTTTGTCGATGAAATTTCTGAAGTATGGGCCAACACTTCCGCCCATTTCCCTAATTATGAAGCCGGTTCTATAGGACCGAAAGAAGCTGACCAACTGCTTGAAAAAGACGGATTCTTCTGGTGGCCTATTGATCGGCTTGATGTAGACAATTGTCAATAAAAATCCAATCATCAGCGGTCATTTTCTTTCCGCTGATGATTGCTGACACGCTTATCATTGGATACACGTACTGCCACCGTTCACTGCCATCCAATACTTAGGCATTTTACGTCAAAGACTCTTTCAAGCGAGAATCCGAACGAGTTAAGCCGAACCGTGCAAAAGGAAAAGGAGGTTACAAAATTGAAAATTATTGACATAACTGCTCCAATTTATGAAGGAATGCCGGTTTATAAAAATAAGCCGGAAAAACAGCCATCGATTACTACTCAAACAAATGGTCATGTAACGGAGTCACGAATTTGCATGGACGTACATACCGGTACACATGTCGATGCTCCGCTCCATATGATGAACGACGGAAAAACGATTGAAACGATCTCGATCGAAAAACTTGTTCGTCCTTGCAAAGTGATCGATTTGACACATGTCCATGAAAAAATTACGAAATCCGATGTAGAAAATGTGGATATTCAAAAAGACGACTTTATTTTATTGAAAACGAAAAACTCGTTTGATAAAGAATTTAATTTTGATTTCATTTATCTTGCTGAAGATGCAGCCCGCTACTTGGCGGAAATCGGAATCGCCGGAGTCGGCATCGATTCCTTAGGCATAGAACGTGCTCAGCCGGAGCACCCCACTCATCGTTCTCTGATGGACAAAGACATCGTGGTCATCGAAGGACTTCAATTGGCGGACGTGGAAGAAGGATCCTATTTTATGATTGCGGCTCCTTTAAATATTCAAGGAACGGATGCCTCTCCAGCCCGAGTTCTTTTGCTGGATAATTGGAAATAAAGAAATGAGATGAAAAAGAGCAGCTTGTGCGCTTCACAGGCTGTTCTTTTTTTGGTAATCATGTTTCGTCATCCCCATTTCGCCTGGAACTTCCTGCCTATCTATCCGTTTAGATTCATCGAGGTTTTGCCTTCATCGTTGCCAAATTTCTTTTATTGATGAAAATGGACTCTTTTCATGATCCATTACCTTTAGGAAAAAACGGACATTTTGACCGATATTTGAACCTTTTTCAGCCATCCCGAATAGGTGTAACTAAACCAGCCAACATAATATAGGCTTGAAAATATTAGTTTAGGAGGCGGTTCCGGTGGTTGGAAAAAAGATCGATGACGTGTTAAAAGAAGGATTATACGGAAAAAAAGAATTGAAACCTGAAGAGCGAAAACGATTTTTAGGAACGTTTCGAGAACGCGTGGAAGGTGCCTTGACGATTAGCCAAGTACAAGAGCTGGACATCTATCCGGAAGTGAAAGAATGGATTCGAAAACCCGGCGTCCGCCTGCTTTTAAACGGAAAAATAGACTATTCTCATATTAGCAAATATATCAGACTAGCCAACGACCAAAACATTTCTTATACCATCATCCAAAATCATGAAGCGGAAACGGATATCGGCATGGTAGTCGCTCATAAACACGCTGTCGACAAAGAGATGATTTGGGCATCCAAAAAGAAGCCAGCCTCTACAGAACAAAAAAAGAAAAAGAATGGATTATTTTCTAAAATCTTTAAATAAAAATAAAAATGATTCAATAATGAAATCCTGCTTAACGATTGGAGATTCTTTTTTTCCTATATACCTTCATAAACAAAAAAAGTATCTCATATTTGTCTTTTCTAATCGAAAAATATATTCTAAAGATAGAGTAGTCCTATTCATAATCGTTGCTATGAAGGAGATGTGGGTTATGAGTTTAAAGAAAACCTTTACGCTTGCTGGTTCGGATTCCAGTGGTGGAGCCGGTCTTCAAGCTGATTTGAAAACATTCCAAGAGCTGGGCGTCTATGGAATGACAGCCATTACTTCCATTGTTGCCATGGATCCAAAAAACAACTGGCATCATAACGTTTTTCCGGTGGATGTAAAAACGGTTGAACCACAACTAGAAACCATTCTTTCCGTCGGGATTGACGCCATGAAAACGGGTATGCTCGGATCTGTAGACATTATTGAACTCGCCGCCCGTAAAATTGATGAATATCATTTAGATAAAGTCGTGATTGATCCGGTGATGGTATGTAAAGGAGAAGATGAAGTTCTTCAACCTGAAAATACAGACGCGATGCGCGAATTATTGCTGCCGCGTGCAACGATTGTCACTCCAAACCTTTTTGAAGCATGGCAATTAGCACAAACCGGCCCTATTAAAACGATTGAGGATATGAAAAAAGCGGCTGTGAAAATCCATGAATTAGGGGCCAAAAATGTCGTGATCAAAGGCGGAAAACAGCTGCAGCACGAAAAAGCCGTTGACTTATTCTACGATGGTCAAAACTTCCGTGTATTTGAATCGGAAAAAATTGATACCACTTATAATCACGGTGCAGGCTGTACTTTTGCCGCCGCCATCACAGCTCAACTAGCAAAAGGCAGCTCAGTGGAAGAAGCCGTCCGTTTTGCAAAAGATTTTGTTCATGCAGCAATTGAACACGGCTTTAAATTGAATCAGTATGTTGGCCCGGTTATGCACGGTGCTTATACCCGATTTGTTTCTAAAGCAACCGTATGAAATGCTAAACCAGCACATAGAAATGCATGATGAAAAAAGGCATGTTATAACCCTGCATGCCTTTTTTCATTTCCTAGGATGTTTGTTATTATCTTTGATTTTAGCCGCTGGATGATGTCAGCAATCAGGTAGGTGTGCATTGAATAATCGGATCAACAAACGGCTACATAAAAATGTTTTCAGCCATAAGATTGGAAATACAATCACGCCAATACAAAGGATCAGCCATCTTCCATAAAGCCTCTTTTTCCATGGATGAAAGATATCTGGTCCATTCTTGGTTATTTACAGATTTCTAAAATCTTATGTATCGCTTTGGCTACGCCATCTTCATCGTTTTTAATTGTCTCATACGGACAAAGATTTTTCACTGCTTGTACCGCGTTTCCCATCGCAATCGGAAAACCGACTCTTTCTAACATCGAAAGGTCATTCAAATTATCTCCCACCGCCATCGTATGTTGTAAAGAAATTCCTTTTTCTTTCACAAAGCGTTCCAAGGCAATACCTTTTTGTGCGGAGATATGGTTGATTTCAATGTTGCGAAACCCTGACGACGTCACGTGAATATCGTCCAGTTCATACTCCAGCTTGGTGCTGAGCTCTTCAAACAGCGACTCTTTTTTATCGAATGCCAATATTTTAAAAAAACGAATGGAAGGATCATTGAAAATTTCTTTTGAGTCGTATACGTTTTGGATATGTCGAATATCACCGCGATTTTTAAGATGGATGCGGATTTCTTCTTCTGAAACTTCGGGATTAGCCGATTGGAAAATATCCACCAACATTTCGATGCTTGTTTCATAGTCTTCTGTAAAAATGCCTTTATTGGTAAAAAATTCATAATAAAGCCCGAATTTTTCAAGATAATCCGCCACTTGAGAGGCAGTTTTGGCGCTAATGACAGATCTATGAGTAATTTCACCTGCTTCATTTCTTACTTCCGCACCGTTTAACCCAATCACTGTACAACGAATCCCTGCTTCGTCTAAAACCTCTTTTGCTTCTTGATAAGAACGCCCCGTTGCAATCACAAATTCGACTCCTTGCTCTTGAGCTAATTGAATCGCGTCACGATTTGCCGGACTAATTTGTTGTTTGGAGTTTAATAAGGTCCCGTCCATATCAGACGCAATGCATCGAATCATGAGGTCCACACCTTTCTTCGCTTATATTCGGTGATCTTTTTCAAATTGCCCTCCATCTTCTTTTTTCCTTTGTTCATGAATTTCCTTTCTAATTTTTTCTTACCAGCAGCTCCCATTGCTTAAATAATGTTGAAAACCAATCCATCACCATTTCTTCATCATATGTACTCCATTTTTCTTTCCAATATGCTTTTGAATCCGCCATTTTTTGAATCACCTTCTTGGACTATGAAAAGAATTTAACGCTGTTGTAAGGGGGCGATTGAGTGATTCGAGGTTCAAATCAATCGATCAATTGGTTTCCTTGCACTTTCTATATTAAAAAAGAATTATTAAGGGCCTTTTACGAAATTATAAAATACTTATAAATTTCATTCACGCAAAAAAATTTGTCTATTCGATGTCCATCCATTTGATCTTAAACTTTGTTCCGCCTTTTATAAATGGCAAAAGGGACAAATCCTCATCGATGACCTTTCCGATTACATTTACTTTCTCATCTGCCGGCAAATCGCGTTTTACGATTTGAATCTCTCCTCGATAACGTCCATACAGAAGATTATCTACTGTAATGGACCCTTTTTTTCGCGCGATTGTATGGATAGGCTCCAATAATGGTTTACCAACTAACCCATTTTCGCGTGATTCTTGAGAACGGATCACATCTCTTGCTGCATCTACTCGATTCGTTTGCACTACAGTCATGTCTTTTTGTAGGATATCATTTTTAACGAAAGGTTTCGCTCGCAGTAAAATAATATTTTGATTGAATGCAGAAAACTGCTCCAATGCTTTCTCGCTGATCCGAACATCACCGATCAAGATTTTATCAACGCTCTCATTTATTTTTAAATCGAGATATGCTAAAAAAGGTGAAGAACGGCGATGATCTTCCAATGTCGGCAATCCTGAATACAATGGGCCTCTCTTTTCCTCATCTCCGGGAATAAAGGCTGCAACAAGAATTCCTTCCTTTTGTAGCCAGTCATTTTGCTGCGAAAAATCATTTCTATCCAATCCCGTTTCAGGTCGAGGATAATAATTATGCCATGCTTCTATATTTTCCATGCAAAGTCCTAACGATTTTAAACGTTTCATCCCCTCCTTCGTTAATGTGCTTGCATTTAAAGCTATCTTCATTTTACGAGATAATTCAACCATGATCTCTTCACTGATTCCGTAATCGATGCGCAACCCCGTTAATCCCCATGATGTAAGCTGATCTATTGATTCCCATGTGCAGCCTAAACGCTGCAGCGATTTCGGAGATATATCTACCGTTAATTCCATCCCATATTTTTTAGCCAATTTCCCCAGCTCTTTTAGACGTTTTACAAACAGATCCGGATTTTCTTCAGGAATCTGCAAAGAAGTAAAAATAGAAGTAAAGCCCGCTGACTTCATTTTGGCAATATATCCTTCATGACGAGAGATTGAATCTGATAAGTAAATCGATATTCCACGCATCACTATTGCTCCTTTTCAAATCTTACTAATAAAAAAGAAAAGTGTCAGACATCGATCTATATAGGGGCCACTCTTATAGAAAAATCCTATATATAAGATGGATTGGCTGTCAGACACTTCTCTCTTCATTGAATGAAAATATATTTCTATTATTTTATGTTTTCCGACATTTCTTCTTTATAACCAAATAGGTAAGTGAAAATAAAGCCACATGCATAAGCGATCACAATGCCTATTAGATAATAAAAATATTTATTATCAACAATAAGTGGTGTAAGGGACAAACCTGATACTCCTATAGCAGAAGCAGCTGTTTTCATAAAAGCTTGAAAGGCCCCGCCAACCGCTGCCCCTAAACAAGCTGTTACAAACGGTCTTCCCAACGGCAAAGTAACTCCATACAATAACGGTTCCCCTATTCCAAGAAAGCCTGCAGGTAATCCCCCTTTAATAATACTTCTTAATTTTTTATTTTTAGTTTTGACAAATATGGCAATCGCAGCACCAACTTGACCGGCGCCTGCCATGGCTAAAACAGGCAATAACGGGGTGCTCCCTGTAGCATGAATTAATTCAAGATGAATAGGCGTTAATCCTTGATGCAATCCAAGCATGACAAGCGGCAAGAAGAATCCGGCTAATATCGCACCCGCTATAACGCCACCGACATCTAAGATAGCTTTGATTCCGGTCGTGATGCCATCGGCCACGACTCCTGCAACAGGTTGTATCGCATAAAGACTTAAAATACTAACGATCAATACCGTAATCAGTGGAGTAAAAATAATATCAATTGAATTCGGCATGATCTTTCTGATTTGTTTTTCTACAACCGTCATCAACCAAGCAGCAAAAATGACTCCGAATAAACCGCCTCGCCCAGGGATAAGAGCATCTCCATAAATATGAATTTCAGCAAGACCCGGATTAAACAACAGCATGCCGGCAATGGCTCCAAGAACCGGAGTGCCATTAAATTCCTTTGCCGTATTCCAACCTACTAAAACAGCTAAATACGTAAAAATACAACTACCAACTAGCAATAAAATTTGCATCCAAGTCGTCTTGTCATCTACACCAACATTTTTTGCAAAGTTCGCTGCTCCATTGATAATCCCTGAAGCTACAAGACCAGGGATTAAAGGTATAAAAATATTCCCTATTTTCCTCAAGAAATTTTTAAAAGGCGTCTGATTTTTCGATTTTATATTGGCTTTTTTAAGTGCCGCTCTTTCCTCAAAAGTCAATTCATCTGGTTCCGCCGTTTCTTCTCCTATTTTAATCCCTGTCGAACGGCTAATGGCATCGGCTACTTTATTAACGGTTCCCGGACCTACAATAATTTGTAAAGTGCCGTCATCCACGACCCCCATGACGCCTTCTATTTGCCGTAATGCCTCTATATCCGCTTTTTCTTCGTTTTTCAATTCAAGACGTACTCTCGTCATACAGTGTGCCAATTTGCGGATATTCTCTTTACCGCCCGTGTATTGGAGAATCTTCTTTGCAATCTGTTCTTCTTTTGTCATACTTCTCCCTCCAAGCCGATCTAAAGTGCTTTGCGAATAAACCCTTTTGCCTTCTCCAGTTTTTTTATGGCTTCCTCATATGAACATTTAAGTAAAATCATAATAATGGCTGCTTTTACATGATGATTGGCTTTTTCAAAATATTGGCTGGCTGTTTCATAATCAACATCCGTCGCTTCCATAATGATTCGCTTTGATCTTTCTACTAGCTTCTGATTCGTCGGTTGTACGTCTACCATTAAATTTTGATAGGTTTTCCCTATTCCGATCATGGAAGCTGTTGAAATCATATTCAGTACGAGCTTTTGCGCGGTTCCTGCTTTTAGTCTTGTAGAACCCGTTAACACCTCCGGTCCTGTTTCGACTTCAATAGCCACATCAGCCAACTGACTAATCTCTGCCTGTTTATTGCAGCTAATGCTCACCGTATTCGCTTTTTGTTCTTTTGCATATGACAGCGCTCCTTTTACATAGGGCGTTCTTCCACTCGCAGCTAATCCGATGACCGTATCGTTTTCATTTAAGAAAATCGATTTCAAATCATCTTTTCCTAAAGATTCGTTATCCTCAGCTCCTTCCACCGCTTTAGTAAGCGCTTCCAAACCTCCTGCTAAAATACCACTTACCATGTTTTTAGGTGCACTAAATGTAGGCATACACTCTACTGCATCGAGAACCCCTAATCTCCCGCTTGTACCAGCCCCTACATAAATTAATCGGCCTCCATTTTGAAAAGATCGGATCACCAACTGAACAGCTTTTTCAATCAAAGGGATTTGCGTCGCAACTGCTTGCGGAACCGTTTGGTCTTCTCGGTTCATCACCTCCAATATTTCTCTTGTTGACATTAAATCTAAGTCCATCGTGCTGGCATTTCTTTGTTCTGTTGTCAATTTTTCAAGCATCTAATCATCCTTTTTAAAACTTATTTTTTGATTTTATTGTATATGACTGAAATAAAATGTCAATAATTACATTTTTATTTTTGAAATTTTGTTTCATTTATCAGAAATTAAAAAACATCCTTCGTTTCCAAGGATGTTTTTTGGATTCAAGGTTATCTACGCAATTTCACTGCTTCATTTCTTGCCTCATAATACCGATCCACTACTTTCTCTCCAATTCGATTAAACACGCTTACATAAAGGGCATCCACAATATCAAGTTGTGCCATCCTTGAAGAAATGGTTCCTATCCGAAAATCTTGTTCGACAACCGGTGTACAAAGCCGAATATCTGCTTTCTTATAAAGAGGAGATTTATCCATATTGGTTATAGCGATCACTGTTGCGCCTTTTCTTTTGGCAAATTGAGCTAATTCAAGGACATCCTTCGTTTTCCCCGACATACTGATCGCCACAAAAACATCCCGTTCATCTAAATAAGGAATAAGAGAAAGCAAGTAGTGAAAATCATGAGCCATGATCGATTGAAATCCCAGTTTTGTAAATTTGTACTGAGCATCAAAAGCAGCCGTTGCTGAGCCGCCGACACCGTAAAAAACGAGTTTTCTTGCCTTTTGCATCACATCTACTGCTTTGTCTAATTCTCTCCGATCCAACGATGTCAGTACGGATTCAATCGCTAACTTGTTCACATACGTCACTTTTTGAAATAAATCATAAGGTAAATCTTTTTTCTGTAAAATGGAGAAATCAGAAATATTCGTTTCAGATAATGTTAAATGTTTGACTAGCTCCATCTTAAACGTTTTAAAACTCGTCATACCAATGGATTTGCAAAACCTCACTACACTTGATTCACTGACTCCCGTTTTCTCCGATAAATCTTTCGTCGTCATATGTGGAACCAATTCAGGATGCTCTAAAATATACTCACCTATTTTCCGCTCTGCATCCGTAAGTTTACGCCATTCTTTCTTAATTCTCTCGAGTAACGAATTCACATGATTTCCCCCATTATGCAACTACTTTGTTTCACTATAAAATGAATTTGAAAAAGGAGTCAACTGATAAAGGAATCGTAAGTATCGTTTCTATCCTTTAAACACAAATATTTTTCTTATACGGCATGTCTGAACATTGCGATCCAAAAAATATCATTTATGATTACTCCGAACTAGTTTGTAGTTGTTGTTCGGCAAGTTCTCTGTAGAGCGGATGGGTTTGCAGCAATTCTCTATGTGTGCCGATCCCGGTGATAACCCCTTTCTCTAATACAACCATTTGGTCTGCGTCGATAACCGTTGAGAGACGATGGGCAATAACAATGGTTGTTCTTCCCTCCATCAGCCGCTGCAAGGCCTTTTGAACAAGAACTTCCGATGAACTGTCTAAGTTCGAGGTCGCTTCATCCAGAAGAAGGATTTTAGGATCGCGTATAAGAGCGCGTGCAATGGCGATTCTCTGCCGCTGTCCACCTGATAATTTGATTCCCCGTTCCCCCACTTCAGTCCAATATCCTTTTGGAAGCCGATCGATAAATTCCGCTGCGTTTGCCAGTTTAGCCGCTTGTATGATTTCTTGATCGGAAACGTCTCTACTTAGTCCATAACAAATATTGTCTCGTATCGTTCCTGACATCATCGGGCTTTCTTGTGAGACATAACTGATATTGCGGCGCCACGAATGTAAGTGAAATTCTTCAATATTGGTTTTCCCTAGCAATATTTCTCCTTCGTCGGGGGTGTAAAATCGCTCTAACAAAGCAAACAAAGTCGTTTTTCCACCGCCGCTAGGACCAACGATCGCTGTTGTTTTTCCTGAAGGAATAGTGAGTGTTATTTGTTTGAGTACAGGCTCTCCCTTTTTATAAGAAAAGGAAACATTTCGAAAATGTATGTCTTGATCGTAATTTTGTACTGCCGGCAATCTGTCGATCGGTTCTTTCTCAAAGGACAAAATGCTTTGGATTCGTTCTGTTGCGCCCATCGCTTTTTGAAATGAGGTGAAAAATACAGCCATCTGGCTAAAAGGAACAACGATTTGAACCATATAAATAATGATGGCGACAAGCGAGCCGGATGAAAGCGTGCCCGAGGCTACACGAACGCCGCCATAGCCGATTAATAGAACTAAAACAAGCATCATCACAAATGTCATAAAAGGGGAAATGACAGACTGTATTCTCGCTTCTTTTAGACCGAATTGAAATAAATGATGAATCCTTTGTTCCCCGTTTTTTTGTTCCTCTTTCTCTGCACTGTAAGCTTTGACAAGACGAATATCGGACAAAACTCTGCCAAGATGAGCGGAAAAACCGGCCATTTCATCCTGGGTGGCTTTTGAAATTTTGTACATTTTTTGTCCAAGCGGCCAAAGGAGAAGAAGCGAAACCGGAACTGCCGTCACCATCATAAGGGTCATTTTCCAGTCGATAATAAGGAGAATACAGACTGCCCCTCCCACCGAAATGAATCCGGTCAGAAACGTCACGAAATGTTGGGTGATCAGCATTTTCACCGTATTGGTGTCTTGAGTAATTCGACTCATCGTTTCTCCTGATTCGTGATTGTCGAAAAAAGGAACAGGCAGTAATAAAACCTGATTCCAAAGCTTTTTACGAATCGCCGCCACCACATATTCTCCAATATAGGTAAGGAAGTAGTAAGAAAAACCGGAAGTGATCGTTTGAACGATAAATGAAGCAGCAAGTAAAAGAATGATGGATGGCTTTAACGCGGATTCAGAAATCTGGTCAACAAGAGATTTAGTAAACCACGGTACTATGAGTCCAACCGCTGTCTCGATCAAACTGAGAGCTACAGCCAAAAACAAAATCCATTTGGGAGGATCCGTGCTCCGGATTAACTGCCAAAAAGTTTTCCAATTGTCCATTTGTATTTGGCGATTTTTCTCCACTCCAATCAACTCCTTCTATCGCTAAATATTTCAACAACGTTGCAATCGATTCCTCTCTTCTTGGAAAAGCAACATTAAGCACTTTACAATACGATCCAACAGAGAAGATAAACAACTAATCCTGTTTCAGATCAAGGATACGCTTATACAGGATTTGCTGGCGGGAACACTGCGATAAAACAAACTCAAACATTGAAAAACAACCGTAAACGAAGTTCGTCTTCACTAGGAATCTCTTATATTTTGAAGAGCATAAAAAAATTCCCTGCATAGCATAACAAATAATAGTTATCTGCTATAAGGGAATTTATTTCTTTCTTATTTTTTATAGTTATTTATATCGTTTCAGAAAACTTTTTTCTTAAAAGCATTTTTGTTGAGTAGTATTTTCTACCATTCGGTGTCATAATATGCAATGTTTTTATTTCTTCAGTTTGTTTGTGATTGTCTGTTATTCGAAAATCGACAAAAGCACCGCTTAAATTTTCCGTCACAGCTACAATTTGATACCCTTTTTCTAATAATGTATCAATCTCTCTTTTTTCATCCCTGAATAATTCAGAATCAAACATCTCGAACACCTCCTGTTTAACAGGTAAGACCAACTGTAGCTTTTAATCAATACGTTTTTTATATCTTTGCTTGAGATACCGTCGGCGTTATTTCCTGGTTGAATTTTCTGCGTTTTAAATATTTACCGCTTCCTAATGTGCCTACAAATTGCTTATCTTTAATAATAAAATGACCGCGACAAAGCACCGAAATCGGTTCTCCTACAATTTTCATATCCTCAAACGCACTATAATCAACGTTCATATGATGGGTATTAGCGGAAATCGAGCGTTTTGCATTAGGATCAAAAATGACAATATCCGCATCACTTCCTACAGCGATCGTGCCTTTTTGAGGGAATATTCCAAATAATTTAGCGGCTTGAGTGGAAACAATATCAACAAATTGATTTAATGTCAAAATACCTTTTTTCACGCCTTCAGAAAATAAAATACTGAATCGATCCTCAATAAAGGGTCCGCCATTTGGAATCTTCGAAAAATCATGGCGACCAAGTTGTTTTTTCCCATTAAAATTAAAAGAGCAATGGTCAGAACCCACTGTTTGCAACACGCCTGACTTTAATGCATTCCATAAAACATCTTGATTCCATTTTTCACGAAGAGGCGGCGACCAAATGTATTTTGCCCCTTGGAAATCCGGTTTCTCTAAATAAGATTGATCAAGAACCAAATATTGCGGGCACGTTTCTCCCCATACTTTATATCCTTTAGCGCG
The DNA here is from genome assembly GCF_038007225.1 of Bacillus sp. FSL W8-0102. NCBI lineage: Bacteria > Bacillati > Bacillota > Bacilli > Caryophanales > Bacillaceae > Bacillus > Bacillus sp. FSL W8-0102. The sequence continues at coordinate 1,343,273 of NZ_JBBOWT010000001.1, read as the reverse complement.
TGCTTCAGCAATTTGTTTGACTGCTTCCAGGCATGTAACATGGACCACATACAATTGTGAATCGGCGATTTTAGCCAATTCAATGGCTCGGTGAGTTGCTTCTCCCTCAACTTCAGGCGGCCTGGTTAGAGCATGGTAGATAGGTTCAGTGTGTCCTTCCGACAAGGCTTGATTAACAAGTTCATCAATAACTGTTCCGTTTTCACAATGAACCATCACTAATGCTCCTGCTTCTTTAGCTATTTGAAAAGTTCGAAACAACGTCCGATCATCTGCTTGGAATTCCTTGGCATATGCCATAAAAATTTTTATAGAAGAGATTCCTTCACTTTCAAGCACTTCAGGCAATTCTTGAACGACTTGTTCATCTAAATTGGATAGCATTAAGTGAAATCCATAGTCAATGGCCGCTTTTCCTTTCGCCTTTTCATGCCATCTTTGAACGGCTTTTTTCAAAGTGTCATCTTCCGTTGAAAGACAAAAATCAAGAATCGTAGTGGTTCCGCCGAACGCGGCAGCAATCGTTCCCGTTTCCCAATCATCATCAGTCACCGTGTTATTAAACGGCATATCCAAATGTGTATGTGGATCTACGCCCCCAGGAAATACGTATGCGCCTTCTGCATCGATTACTTCTGCACCATCGGCAAGCAAGTCAGAACCTATTTGAACAATTTTTTCTCCTTCAATGAGAATATCCGCTTGATACGTATCAACAGCCGTTACAATAGTTCCATTTTTAATTAATTTTTTCATCTTTTTCCCTCCATATCTTTTAACTAATCATCTTTTGATTGGATAAGAAACGGTCAATTAATTTCTGCCGTTCATTCCATGTGAGAGGGATTGGACTTGGTTTTTCCACCATATCAATAGCCCCCTCTGCCGGGCAAACGATGGAGCAAAGATTACAACCGACACAATCTTCCTCTCTTACCTTTAAGATGTTTTCACCATTTTCATCTGATAGCATTTCAATACATTGATGTGAAGCGTCTTCGCAGGCAATGTAACATTTATTGCAATGAATGCATGATTCATTATTAATGTGGGCAACTACTTTATAATTGAGATCCAGATCGCCCCAATCTGTGTACTTCGGTACAGATTGGCCGATAAGATCCATAACTGAATGTAAGCCTTTTTCTTCAAGATAGTTATTCATCCCATCAATCATGTCTTCCACTATACTAAATCCATGCTGCATGACAGCTGTACATACCTGTATATTTGTCGCTCCCATCAACATAAATTCCGCTGCGTCTTTCCAAGTAGATATGCCTCCGATCCCCGAAATGGGTACAGAAATATCCGGATGACGCGCACATTCAGCCACCATATTTAATGCAATAGGTTTAACAGCCGGACCGCAATAACCGCCGTGCGTTCCTTTTCCCGCTACATTCGGAATCGTGTTCCATGTATTCAAATCAACCCCCATCAAACTATTAATAGTGTTTATCAAGCTGATGGCATCAGCGCCGCCTTGAACAGCAGCATAGGCCGTTGCTGTAATATCCGTAATATTGGGGGTCAATTTCACTATCACGGGGGTTTGAGCTACTTCTTTTACCCAATACGTTTGTTTTTCAACCAATTCAGGGACTTGCCCCGAGGCAGCTCCCATCCCTCTTTCTGCCATGCCATGCGGACAGCCAAAATTTAATTCAAGTCCGTCAACGCCAACGTCTTCCACCCTTTTTACAATCTCATGCCACTTTTCTTGATTTGGTTCTACCATTAAAGAAGCAACGATCACATGTTTAGGAAACTTCTTTTTTGTTTCATAAATTTCTTTTAAGTTGACTTCCAACGGTCTGTCAGTGATTAATTCAATGTTATTAAAGCCCGCCATCACTTGACCGTTATAATTGAATGCAGCAAAACGTGAAGAAACATTCAGAATCGGATCGCCCAACGTTTTCCAAACGACTCCGCCCCAACCTGATTCAAAAGCCCTCTGAACTTGATATCCTGAATTGGTTGGCGGCGCGGATGCCAACCAAAAAGGATTCATTGATTGAATTCCGGCAAAATGAATTCGTAAATCTGCCAATTCGTTTTCCCCCTTTTTTACAAGCTGCTTTGTATGTGCCTATGAATGGCGCGTGCTGCTTTTTTTCCTTGTTCAACGGCACTGACAACCATTGCATCACCTTGTCCCTTCCCAAAAACGACATCCCCGGCGGCAAATAATTTTTTATTAGAGGTTTGATGGGTTACGGGATCAATTTTGACGATGCCTTGATCATGTTCTAAACCAAGTTCTTCAATCAATTTTTTATGACGGGTTTGACCAATGGCTTTCACGACAATATCTACATCCATCGAAAAATCGGAATTTTCAATTATTTCAACGGAACGTCTTCCCGAATGATCAAGTTCTCCTAATTTCGTTCGAGAACATTTCAATTTCCCCACATTTCCGTTCCCGTCGTCAATGATCTCTGTCGGTTGGGTCAACCATCTAAACTCCACTCCTTCTTGCTTGGCAAATTCATACTCACTGGCATAAGCCGTCATCTCAGATTCACTTCTTCGATAAACGATCTTTACATTAGATGCTCCCATACGTTTTAAACAAGTAGCCGCATCGATAGCTGTATTTCCCGCTCCAATCACTGCTGCACGCTTTCCAATAAAACGATCAGTGATATCACCATCTTTAATTTCTTCAATTAATTGAATCGCATCATACACTCCATGCAGCTCTTCTCCCGGGATGCCGAGCATCGGAACCTTTCCCATTCCAATAGCCAGCAATACTGCATCATAATCTTCCTTCACCTCGTTTACCATAATATCTTCACCAAAAATTGTATTAGTCAGAATTTCTACCCCCAGCTGTTTTACTTGTTCTACCTCCCAAAGTGAAATTTCTTGCGGCAATCGAAACGGCACGATACCATAAGTGTTCAAGCCCCCGGCTTTTTCTTTTGCCTCAAAAATCGTTACTTCGTATCCTAATCGGGCAAGTTCCCTGGCACCAGACAATCCCGCCGGACCGCTTCCGATGATGGCCACTTTCTTACCATTAGGATTTCCTTTTTTAAAAAGCGGTTGATGATGATGGATTGCCCAATTCGTTGCATGCCTTTGCAACTGCCCAATCATAACAGGAACTGAAATATCATTTAAAACGCAAGCTCCTTCGCATAATTCCTCTGTCGGGCAGACCCTTGCACACGTCGCTCCCAATGGATTAGCATCTAATATAACACGAGCAGACCCTTTTAAATTTTCAGAAGCGATCTTTTTGATAAAAGCAGGAATGTTAATACCAGTCGGACAGGCCTTCGTACATGGGGCATCGTAACAATATAAACATCGGTTTGCTTCATCAACCGCTTCTTTAGGACTTAAATCTTTTTTTACTTCTTGAAAATTCAATGGCAAATCATCCAACGTCACTGAAGATTGCATTCGAACACCCCTTTTATCTGGTTTTTTAAATCCTTTCCTAACTTTCATAATATCTGATAATCTATTGTTACCTTGACCTCATTCTCTGTCACTTAATTTAGCTCATTCACCGCAGCTGATTGATTCTGACTTGTTTCATCGTTGTTCATAAAAAGGGTTATTTCCTCATACTCTTTTAATGATAGAAGACTTTTATCGTCGCGCATAAGATAACTGTAAACCGCCATTGCCACGAGCAAACCTATCGTCCAAGCATTGCTCCATAGGAAAGACAAACTCGGAATAACTAAACCTGCCAGCGGAATCACAATTCCAATGATTAAAGCGTAAATGCCGTTTTTATTCACTCCTGAAGAATAACTATAACGTCCATTCACTTGATATAATTCTCTCAACGCCAAACGGCGTCGACGAACAATCCAATAATCTGCGATGGCAATACCGTCGATAGGTCCGAGAAGAGCGCCGTATCCTCCAAGAAAACCAAAAATCAAGTTTTGAAAATTCGACATGAGATACCATGGCTGCATCGCTATAGCAAATAAACCGGTCAGTATAGCACCAATGGAAAATGTAATTCTCCTTGGCCACAAGTTTTCTGCAGCTCGGGCAGGAGCGACAAGATTTGCCCCTACATTTACGGTTATGGATGAAATAACAATGACAATGGCTCCAAGGAAAACAATGAATGTCGGAAATTTTGCTAATAATTCAACGGGTTCCCAAATAGCCTTTCCAAAAATCACAACGGTTGCGGATGTGACAAATATCCCAATAAAAGAAAATACCGTCATAGTTATGGGTAGAGCCAAGCTTTGTGCAACCATCATCGATTTTTGTTGTCGGGCATAACGAGCAAAATCAGGAATATTTAGGGCTAAGGTTGCCCAAAAAGCTATAACACCCGTTAAAGCAGGGAAGAAAGTGGACAAAAATTCTCCAAGAGAATGAAATTTACTTGGTGCTGTTAAAATCGGCCCCCAACCATGAATATGGGTCATTGCCCAAATGAATAAGATGATGGAAGAAAGACCGACAATCGGACTTGCAATGATCGTTAGCCATTTGATCGCTTCAGGCCCTTTCACTCCTATGCCAACATTCAGCGCCCAAAAAATCATAAATACAATCGCTGTATGAAAAGGAAAATTCACCCATCCCGAAAAAACACGGGCAAAAAGAGCGTCTATACTTGTTGTGCCAATCCATGTGTTAATTCCAAACCAACCAGCCGCAACAATGGCACGTGCCAAGGTGGGGATGTGAGTTCCTTTGGAACCAAACCATAATCTGGCAAACACCGGATATGGGATACCGAATTTTGCTCCAGCATGTGCATTTAATAAAATGGGAATCAAGACGATACAATTCCCAAGAAAAATAGTGAGCAATGCCTGCCACCAGTTCATTCCCAGCGAAATCATGCCACTGGCCATTGTATAAGAAGGAATGATAAGGCACATCCCCATCCACAAAGTAGCAAAATTCATGCCCGACCATGAATGTTCTTCTTTCGTTGTCGGCCTTAAGTCTTCATTCCATAAGTTGCTCCCTTTTATACTATCCATTGCTTCATTGGTTAAAGTGACTATGCCATTTTCTTCTATTTGCGATTTCATAGACTTCACCCTTTAATCAATTTATGATGATCAATAAATTGTTTTTTGAATAAACGTAATATTCAGATTTAAAAATCAACACTCAATGATTTATACATATTTTTCAACGGTACGAATCAATAATCCAAAATGGAAAGAACCGTATCCAAAGCGACATTCACTCCATTCGCACATTCTTCATAAGATGTAAACTCTTCTTCACAATGGCTCTTTCCATTGACGCTTGGTACAAATATCATAGCTGTAGGCAGATAACTGGCAATAAATTGGGCATCATGCCCCGCTCCGCTGTACATTCTTTTACTTGAATAACCGAGCGATTGAGCTGATTTTTCCAGTCGATCACATAGTTTTTGATCGAACACTACCGTATCACGCCCCCATAGTTTTCTTGCGGATATAGCGCAGCCTTTTAGCGATTTCGGTAAATCTTGAATGGCTTCTTCAACTTGATGGATGACTTTCGGATCTTTGTGTCTTGCTTCAAGCGTAAAAATAGTTTTATTCGGAATCACCGTGTGTATATTGGGAAGAACGTTCATTCTTCCCACCGTGTACACTAAATCACTGTCTAATTGATTTAGTTTTTTACGCAAATCAGTCATAATATCCGTTGCTGTAAAGAGGGCATCTTTTCTCATGTTCATTGGTGTTGTGCCGGCATGATCTGATTCACCGGTTACTTCCATTTCATAATTCACCATTCCAACTACACCTTCTACGATGCCAATCTTCACATTTTCACTTTCTAATACCGGCCCTTGTTCAATATGCATTTCTAAAAAAGCGGTAGCTTCCTTCAAACGATTTTCAATATCACCTTTATATCCACTAGCAGCTAAGGCTTCACCAAATGTGATCCCGTCAGTATCTCGGCTCTTCATCATTTCCGTTTTCTCAAACTTCCCGGAAAGTACACCTGAAGACATCATGGCCGGTTCAAATCTTGCTCCTTCTTCATTTGTAAAATTGACAATCGTAAATGGAATCTTTGGTTGAATATGATGATCATGAAGCGTACGAGCAATTTCTAATGCAGCAACCACGCCAAGAACACCGTCAAACCTTCCGCCTTTCGTTACCGAATCTAAATGTGAACCCATCACAAGAGGAGGTTTGTCTTCAACACCTGCCATCGTTGCATAAATGTTAGCCATATCATCCATTTTTACTGTCATTCCTATTTCTTTACAACACGAAACAAAATAATCTCTAGCCGCTATATCTTCCTTTGAAAGAGATAATCGTGTGACCCCATTATTTTTTGTACGACCAAATTCCGCAAACGTTTCTAACGTCTTTTTCAATCTGTCCGAATGAATTAAGATCTTTTGTTGTTGCATTTGGCAGTCCTCCTTATTTACAATTTCAAATTGTCGTATTGATCGCCTTATTTTATCTATTTCCTTATTCCTTCATTGAAGAAATAGCCAGCCTAAAATCATTTAAAGAAAATTACGATAATTCAAACCAAGAAAACTTCCATTCTGCTGAATTAATGTCATATTTCATCACACAATTTTTTTAGTTTTTTTCCGCAAAGCATTATACATTTCTTTTAAACTTTCTTTCGTCATCAAAACTGGATTATTCATCATATTAGGAAAAAAACTATGAGATACAAGTTTATCTAAATCTCCTTCTGTCAACACCCCTATTTCTTCCAATGTCATTCTTAACCCCATTTCCTTTTTCATTTCGTCTATTCGATCCGCCAAGTCTTCCGAATCTTTGAAACCCAGCCTCCTACTGAACGCTTGAAGACGTTCCGATTCGAACCCAAGCCGGCTATTGATTTTCCAAAAGGAAGGAAGAGTAAAAGCACAAGCCTCGCCATGAGGAATATGAAACTCTTGTGTCAGTGGATAAGAACATGCATGCGCAGCAGCCGTTTGTGTCATATTAAATGCCAGACCTGCCGTAACGGAAGCTTCACTCATTTTTGCTCTTGCCTCCATATTTTCAGGCTCATGATAGGCGGTTAATAAATATTTGAAAACAATCGACGCTGCTCTTTCCGCCGCCATATCGGTGAAAGGCTGATGCTTTTTTCCGTAGTATGCCTCCAGTGAATGGGCCAGGACATCCAGACCGCTCGATGCAGTCACATCGGGCGGACAAGTGACCGTTAGTTCAGGATCTATTAACGCATAGGCCGGATAGAAATAATCGCTTGAGAGAGGAGCCTTCACATTTCTTTCCGTGTCTGTCAGCACTGAAACAGATGTCACTTCACTCGCCGTTCCAGCCGTTGTCGGTACAGCGATTAAAGGAATTCCAGGCTTCGTCACTGAACGTTCACGAGATAAAAAGTCAGCAGAACTATAGGGCGTTTCGGCCACAAAACAAGCAACCTTTGCACAGTCTAAAATGCTCCCTCCTCCTAAAGCCACGGCAAAATCACATTTGTATTCGCGAATGATGCGGGCGCAGGCATCCGTGTTATACACAGTCGGGTTTGTTTGAATATCCGAAAATATCGTTACAATACGCCCCTCCGCTTGATCCATAATTTTTTGTGCCGTACCGTTGCGAACCATCGACGGGGCACTAATTAATATCCCGCGCTTCCTATTTAATCGTTTTATGATTTGTGGTAATAAGTTTATTTTGCCTGGGCCAAAATCAATCGGTACTGGTTGTTTATAAAAAAATTTTTCCATTCCGTGAATTCCTTTCATTTATTTAGTTACCAATGTTCCAGCAGAGAATAAATGCTCCTTTTCAAACTTGGTCAATGCTTCTTCGAAAAGATCCATCGCCTCATTTATCTGTTGTTCTGTAATGATTAATGGAGGTGCAATGATCACACTGGATTCATGCGAGTACGTATAAAATCCCTTTTCATTCAATAAATGAATGAATGTTTTCATTAATCCCGCTTCATCTTTTCCATAATCCATCCCATACGATATAATCGGTTCCTTTGTCTTTTTGTCTCTAACAAGTTCAACGGCTGCGAATAAACCGATATGACGAACATCACCAACTGAGTTAAACGCTCTTAGTTTTTCCAATCTTGCTCCTAGCACTTCACCTACTTCAGAAGCATTTTCAATGAGACCTTCTTCTTTATAAATATCAAGCGTTGCACACCCGATTTGGGTTGAAACGGTATGTCCGCTGTATGTTAAACCTGTCATTAATACATGGTCATCGAAAAACTCCGCCACTTTTCGGCTGACAATCACACCGCCAAGCGGGCTATAACCACTTGTTACCCCTTTAGCAAACGTCATCATATCTGGTTGGAAGTTAAAATGATCGACCGCGAACATTTTTCCCGTTCTTCCAAATCCCGACATCACTTCATCACAAACCATAAGAATTCCGTAGCGGTCACATAATTCACGCACCCCTTCAAGATATCCTTTTGGCGGAATGAGAACACCATTGCTGCCCGGAATGGGTTCAAGAAATACAGCAGCAATGGATTCCGGTCCTTCATATAGCATTTGATTGTGCAACCGATCAAGGTAAAACTTTGCTGCCGCTTCTTCATTTTCAAAATTAATAGACTCCCGGTACAAATAAGGTGTATCAAATTTAATAAAACCCGGCATCCCAGGTTCAACAGCAAATCGACGATTTTCACCGGTTAAATTGCCGGCGCCGAATGTGGCACCGTGGTACGAACGATACCTTGAAAAAATTTTATAACGTCCTGTGACCATCCTTGCGATTTTAATAGCATGATCATTTGAATCTGCTCCACCGTTTGCAAAAAATACTTTCGCCATGTTGTCCGGCGCAACTTCAATAATTTTGCGAGCGAGTTCTGATTTTGATGGTGTCGCAAATGATGGTGCAGCGATAGGAATTTCATCCATATGCTTAAATTCTTCCAACAATTTAGGATGCTGATGTCCAACATTCAAGTAAACGAGTTGTGAACACATATCATAGTATTTTCGGTTTTCATCATCCCAGAAAAAAATGCCTTCAGCTTTCGTGATGACTTTCGGATGAATATTCTTTTGTTTGGACCATGAATGCAAGACATACTGTTGATCTTCTTTTTTTGTTTGAATCACATCCATCGTTTTCATTTGATTCGCAACTCCATTCAATGTTATTAATTCTTACATATAAAGAATACATTATTTATCATTCGGAAAACAATGAATATTCAAACAAAATAAATTGTGCATTTGCACATATGACAAGGAGAATATTATCTCAAAATATCTTCAATCATAAACGCGAGTAATAAATTCGTTTTTGTATAAGAGTGTGATAAATCCACATCTAATATTGACTCTATTTTTTTCATTTTATAAAGCACCGTGTTGCGATGAATGAACTCTCTTCGACTGATATTGGTCGTCTGGCCGTCCTCTTCAAGAAATACACGAAGAAAATGTACATAATCCGTTTTATGCAGCTTGTCATAACGATAAAGAAGACCTAACATATCTTGATGAAACATCTCAATCATGTTGCGATCTTTCACGGCCATAATAATTTTATAAGCGCCAATATCTTTGTACTTACAAATGAATGGGGCAGAATGACGCCGGGCAAGATGAATAACCTTTTTGGCTTCAAAATAACTTTTAGGAATATCGAAAATATTTCTATAAAAATTCCCCATCCCAACTAACAGTTTTACATTCGCTTCTTGTTTGTTAATCATCATTTGTATATGTTCTACCGTTTTGATAAAAGGAACTTCCGGTGTACGAACTTTTGAACGATCTACAAGATAGATCATTTCATCTTGATAAATAATCGAAAGAAAATTTTCATATCTATTTGTAAAGGCATGTTCAATAATTTGAACGAAAGAAGAAGATTTATTAGAGCGTTGGGATGGTGTACATACGATGATTCCGAAATCGGCATCTTCTTTAAATCCGAGTTGGGCCAGTTCTTTCGCCACTGTTCCTTCATGAATATCATGGTTAAATAACAGATCCGAAAGAAGTTGTTCAGCTTTCGTTTGTTTGTGTTGTTCCGAAATTAAAAATTGAACGGTCATTTTTATAAAATCGGCAACACGATATTCCCAAGGCATTTGAAAAACAGGAAACTGATATTTTTCAGCAAAATGCAAAACTTCTTCAGGAATATCGGGGATATATGGCCCCGTATTTAACACAATGCCAACAGCCTTGCGCCGATAGGCAGATCGAACCATTTCCACCACTTTCTCCGGATTATTTTCCATATTAATTCCGGTTGTCACGATTAGTTCATTTGGTCTGAAAAAATCCACCCAATCTACACTTTCCGTTACGTTTACTCCTGTGATCATACGATCCATCCCTTTTTCTCCGGCAACCAACTTAAGCATTTGAAAATCAGGTAAATTGACCATTTTTTTTAAAGTCACCACATTCGTTCAAACTCCTTTCATTTCAAAGTAAAAAATCAGTCAATCATACTGATTCCCCAATGTAAAATGCTTATAAATGGATCTTCCATGCGTAAAACAGACAACCATTTTTTATGATTTAATTGTTAAATAATATAACAAGAATGACATGTTGGGAAAGTAAAAATTCCCAAATGTGACGAATTCATAAAACTGCTGAATGTTGAAAACCTTCTTATGACAGCGTTAAAAGAGGGATGGATGAGGTTTCTACATGTGTAGCCCATTAGTATGTATGTATATTTGTTTTGAGGCGACGGGATAAAAGGAATACTCATGATTTGCTTCGATGGTTGTCAAAGCTATTACTGCCTAAAATTCCATTCTGTTTGGATTCTTCATTATCTAGTATGAAAGTGATTTTGAAGGGCATTTGTGAAATTCGAAAATTCTCTTAAACTTAAAATACTGTTTCACAAAAAACTACTCTATTCTCAATGGTAGAATGGAAAAATCTTCGCTGATCTGCCGCAGTTAAAAAGTGGACCTTAAAAGACGATCAAATTTTTCCATAGAAAAATCCCCTCATAGCAAACAGATTTTTCTGCTATGAGGGGACTCTCTTCATATATGAAAACAAAGTTTCTTTTTCAAAATTACTTGCTTATCCATTCTGTATGGAAAATGCCTTCTTTGTCCACTCTTTCATAAGTGTGAGCGCCGAAGTAGTCCCTTTGCGCCTGAATTAAGTTGGCAGGCAATGTTTCTGTCCGATAGCTGTCATAGTAAGCCAAAGCAGCAGAAAAAGCAGGAACAGGGATTCCTTGAAGGACAGCCAACGAAACGACTTCACGCAAAGAAGACTGATATTTTTCGACGATCTCTTTGAAATAAGGATCTAATAGCAAATTCGTTAAGTTTGGATCTCGATCATATGCTTCTTTAATTTTTTGCAAAAATTGCGCGCGAATGATGCAGCCGCCACGGAAAATCATGGCGATGTCACCATAGCGAAGATTCCAATTGTATTCTTCCGAAGCTGCTCTCATTTGTGCAAATCCTTGGGCGTAAGAACAGATTTTGCTCATATAAAGCGCTCTGCGGATCGATTCGATCAGTTTGCTGCGATCCCCTTCGAATCCTTTTGTTTCCGGCCCTTTTAAAAGCTTGCTTGCTTTTACTCTTTCCTCTTTCAACGCAGAAATAAAGCGGGCAAAAACCGACTCGGTAATAAGCGGGAGCGGAATTCCCAAGTCGAGCGCGCTCTGACTGGTCCATTTTCCTGTTCCTTTTTGACCCGCTTTGTCCAAAATCACATCTACCAGCGGTTTTCCGGTTTCTTCATCTTTTTTCGTAAAAATGTCAGCAGTAATTTCAATCAAATAGCTGTCCAGCTCACCTTTATTCCATTCGGCAAAAACTTGATGCAGTTCATCAGCATTTAAACCAAGCAAATTCTTCAGTAAAAAGTATGCTTCTGAAATCAGCTGCATATCGCCGTATTCGATGCCATTATGAACCATTTTTCACGTAATGGCCGGCACCGTCTGGACCAATATATGTACAACATGGATCGCCATTCACTTTAGCCGAAATATCCTTTAAAATGGGCGAAACAAGATCATATGCTTCTTTTTGTCCACCGGGCATAATGGAAGGACCGGTCAATGCTCCTTCTTCTCCTCCGGACACCCCAGTGCCGATAAAATGAATGCCTAATTCACTCAACTCTTTATTACGGCGCTGTGTATCTTTGAAGAAAGTGTTTCCTCCATCAATCAAAATATCGCCCGGTTCGAGATGCGGTTTTAATTGTTCAATCGTTGCATCCGTCGGAGCTCCAGCTTTGACCATCAACAAAATTTTCCGCGGTTTTTCCAAGGAATCAATAAATTCTTCAATACTATATGTTCCGACAATATTTTTTCCTTTTGCTTCTTCTAATAAGGCATCTGTTTTTTCTCTTGAACGATTATAAACCGAAACAGAGTACCCTTTGCTTTCAATATTGAGTGCTAAATTTTTCCCCATAACAGCTAATCCGATTACACCAATTTGTTGTTTTGCCATCATTTCTTACGCCCCTTCTGCACTATATTTAAAGCTGTTATCGCTATTTTACTGTATCAATTTTCGACGTGGGTTGCAAATGATTGAATCAGACCATCGTCTTTCCTATATAACGGAAAAACGTTCAAATAGAGACCATGATTTCTTCTGACAATCTTCCCGATGGTGAAAGAATCGCCTTTCTCACTATTCATTCCAAATCGGGATGTTTTAAAAAAGAAAAACGCCACTTTTTCATTTGTTAAGAACGCGGGAACCCTTTTTGAATGATTTGGCTGCCAAATTTTTCTTTCAGTTTTTCCATCGTTTCCAACAGAGGCTCTATTTTGGCTTCTTTTTGGTACGTAAATAAATCCAGCTGCTTGTAAGCCTCTTCTTTTTCCACTAAATCTTGTGCTGTGATGCCAAGCAAACGAACAGGGGTGCCATTCCAATGTTCTAAAACCAACGCCCGAGAAATCCGCTGAATGTCTCCCACTGAATCCGTCGGACTGTCCAATTTCTTGCTTCTCGTGATCGTATGTCTGTTTCGAAAGCGAATCATAACCGAAAGATGGGTCGTGAGCAGTCCCCGCTCCTTAAGACGAGATGAGACTTTTTCAGCCAGCTTGTGAGTCACCTCGGACAATTCCTCTTCACTTTCCGCATCTTGAGGCAAAGTCATTGAATTTCCAATGCTTTTGCGCTCATTTACTGACTCCGGATCCACTTTTCGATCATCTCGACCATTTGCCCGCTCGCGAAGACGCACCCCGATGATGCCTAGAAGAGATCTCAGCTGGATATCGTTCGCTTTTGCCAAATCGCCAATCGTCTGAATGCCAATCGTTCGTAATTTCGCAGCCGTCTTCTCCCCCACTCCGTGCATCTCCTCAACAGGAAGCGGCCATAATCGAACAGGCACATCTCTTTTGCGCAATATTGTGATGCCCATCGGCTTTTTCATATTGGAAGCCATTTTCGCTAAAAATTTGTTGGGAGCAATCCCTATGCTGGAAGGTAAGTCCAATTCGTTTTGAAGTCTTTTTTGGATGTCTTCGGCGATTTCAATCGGCGTTCCCCATTCATAGCTTTCTGTAATATCCATATACCCTTCATCGATGGAAACAGGCTCTACCAGATGAGTGTATTCACGCAAAATGTTAAATATCGCCTGAGATAAGGTCCGATACCGATCAAAATTCGGCGGTTTCACAATCAGTTCCGGGCAGCGTTTTTTCGCTTCCCATATTGGCATAGTCGTTTTTACTCCGAACTTTCTAGCTTCATAGCTGCATGTGACGACAATCCCTTTTCGTTGCTTAGGATCACCTGCAATCGCTAATGGTTTACCCTTTAAGGATGGATCGTAGGTCATTTCAACCGAAGCATAGAAGCTATTCATATCGACATGTAAAATCACTCGACCGTTTTTAGGGTAATACCGCTTCACCTCCGTCCACCTCCATTCATTCTGTAATTTATTATACCAATTGTCAGCTTGAAGAAAACAATGGAGCGCTCCTCCAATGAATGAAAGCAACTAAAAGATTTCCTTCCTTCTCCTGCTTACCATCAAGGGATTTTCCGTTCCTTTTCAACATATCCCCTACTATTTTTTTACTATTCAGAATAATATAAAGTAGAAAAGTACAAAAAAGAACGGGATAATAGTTTACCGCCTATACTTGTTCATCTCAGCTTACCGCCATGGTAAGGCAGTTTGAAGCAAAAAACTTTTCATTTTTTCAACCTTGATTGTCCGTACGATCCAGGCAGATACGAGCCCGTTTCTTTCGTTCCGCAGTTTATTAGCCGGAAAGAAGCCGGCTTTTTCATTTATAACGTATGAAAGGAGTGATAACGATGGTTGGGGCGTTAGACGGTGTAAAAGTTCTCGACTTGACAAGAGTGCTTGCAGGACCATTATGTACGATGATTTTAGGCGATTTAGGCGCGGAAGTGATTAAAGTAGAAGCCCCCGGCGGAAGCGATGAAACAAGAAAATGGGGGCCTCCGTTTCAAAACGGTGTAAGCGCATACTATTTATGCGCCAATCGAAATAAAAAAAGCCTAACTGTCAATTTAAAAGATCCAAGAGGAAAAAAGATCATTTATCAACTAGTGGAAAAAAGCGATGTTGTCATTCATAACTTTAAAACAGGCACAATGGACCGGCTCGGTTTGGGATATGAGGAGTTGTCCCGATGCAATCCGAAACTTATCTACTGCTCCATTACCGGATTTGGCGAGACAGGTCCTTATAAAGATCTGCCAGGATATGATTTTATCATTCAAGGAATGAGTGGGCTTATGTCAATTACCGGTGACGAACATACGCCTCCCTTCAAAACCGGAGTAGCCATTACGGATATTTTAACCGGGCTGTACGCCTGTATTGGCATTCAAGCAGCATTGTTAGAAAAGGACCGTTCAGGAAGGGGGCAAAAGATCGATCTTTCTTTATATGACTGCGCTGTCAGCTCACTAGTCAACGTTGCCAGCAATTATCTCATGACTAAAAAGGTGCCGCCCAAAATGGGAAACCGCCATCCTAATATCGTACCTTATCAAACATTTCGCACAGCTGATGGAGAAATGGTCATTGCGGTAGGGAACGATCGGCAGTTTCAAGATTTATGCAGCGTGTTGGAAATGCGGGAACTTCCCAGCGATCCGCGTTTTTCCACAAACCCGGAGCGGGTGAAGCACCGAACAGAGCTTATCCCAATTTTAGAGAAACGGTTTCAAATGAAATCAACCGCCTACTGGATTGAAGCTTGTCAACAGAAAAAAATACCGTGCGGACCTATTCAAAAATTAGATGAAATGGTTTGTGACCCTTAGCTGACAGTACGAGAAATGTTTCTTTCCATGGAACATCCAACAGCAGGGACTATTCAAGTCGTTGGCAGTCCTTTAAAACTTTCGAAAACACCCGTAAAACAAAATCAATATCCTCCTTTGCCCGGGGAACACAACGAACTCATTTTGAGCCATTTAGGCTATTCTGATGCAGAGATTGAAGATTTGAAAACGAATCAAATTATTTAAAGGAGCGATGAGCCCATGAACTTTGAATTTTCGGAAGAGCAACAACTATTAAGAAAAACCGTGCGCCAGTTCGTGGATAAAGAGATCATGCCGTATATCGGCGAATGGGATGCAAACCATCATTTTGAAACAAACATCATTAAAAAATTGGCTGAACTCGGCTTGATGGGTGTCTGTATTCCCGAAGAGTATGGTGGAAGCGGAATGGATTACAACTCGCTTGCGATTGTGTGCGAAGAACTAGAAAGAGGAGATACAGCATTTCGGACAGCCGTGTCGGTCCATACCGGACTGAATAGCCTGACTCTTCTTCAATGGGGCAACGAATATCAAAAACAAACTTATCTTGTTCCTCAAGCGAAAGGTGAAAAAATCGGCGCCTTTGGATTAACTGAGCCTGGAGCAGGATCTGATGTAGCCGCTTTAGGCACGACAGCGACTCGAGACGGCGACGACTATATTTTAAACGGACAAAAAACTTGGATTTCCTTGTGCGACGTGGCGGATCATTTTCTTGTATTCGCCTATACAGACAAAAGCAAAAAACATAAAGGGATTTCCGCCTTTATTGTTGAACGGACCATGCCCGGATTTTCTTCCAAAGCGATTAAAGGAAAATTGGGAATTCGAGCCGGAAATACGGGAGAACTGTTTTTTGACAACGTCCGGGTTCCAAAAGAAAACTTGCTTGGCGAAGAAGGTGAAGGATTTAAAATCGCTATGTCGGCTCTTGACAACGGTCGATTTACTGTCGCAGCCGGAGCCTGCGGCCTCATCATGGCCTGCCTGGAAGCAAGCGTCAAATATTGCCACGAACGCAAGACATTTGGAAAAGAAATCGGCCGCCATCAGCTCGTTCAACAAATGATCGCCAACATGGAAGCAGGACTGCAAATAAGTCGGCTTCTTGTCTATCGAGCAGGCGAATTGAAAAACAAAGGCCGACGCAATACACGCGAAACCTCCTTAGCCAAATGGCAAGCCTGTGATTTTGCCAACAAAGCGGCGGATGACGCGGTGCAAATTCATGGCGCATACGGATATTCCAATGAATATCCCGTGGAACGATATTTAAGAAATTCCAAAGCACCGGTTATTTACGAAGGAACGAGGGAGATTCATACGATCATGCAAGCAGAATACGCTCTCGGCTACCGACAGGATAAACCGCTCCATAAAATGCTCCCCGCATGGCCGTTCACAGAGGATTCCGTTTCAAGCTGAATGAATAAAGATTCACCTATTCTTTCAAGAGCTTGTAACGCCATGCATTTACTCGCCTATCGCGATAAACAAAATGGAAATCGTAGCTTCGCAACCAAATTTTATGAGCCAATCCTAAGAAGGGAACTTTTAGCTCCCTTCTTCTATCAAATGACAAAATAAACAGCTATTCCTTATATTCAATTTTTTCTGTTATAACAAGTGGCCTGCAGGAATCTGCTATATTATGATCAGCGATAAAACGGTTGGATATAACAACAGGAAATTCAACCGTCAGGCATTTTGCATCGTTTTCATATATTCTTGTATGTCTTGAATGCCTTCTAGCGATTCCACCAGAATTTTAGGATCAATGATGGTCACTAAGCGTTTCTCCATGTTTGCCACTGCTGAAAAATAACGGGTTCCCTCGTAAGCCATTAGGCCGATCTGTTTTTGGAGTTCAATCGGAATGTCAATGATTTCTTTCGCCTCTTTTACTAATATTCCGAAAAGGAATGATTCTACTTGAAGAACAATCAGACGGCTTTCAGACAAATTTTCGATAAATTGAGAATATAGAACTTGCTCAAAATCAATGACCGGAATCAATTCACCACGATTTTTGACAATTCCCCTTAAATAAGCAGGCAAATGAGGAATGGGATTAATATGATCCAATTTTTCAATCGAAACGACATATTGAATCGGAACGGCATATTCTTCCTTGCCTGATTGAAAAACAACCATTTTTGTTTCTTCCATTTCTTATGCCCCCTTTTGAAAACGGTCGAAAAGAGAGCCGGAGAGCTCTCTTTTCAAAAGAAATTACGATGGATTCGCTACTTCTTCCACAATAGCCACTGTCATTTCTGCCAATTTCACTAGTTCTTCAATAGGCATTTTTTCATTCACTGTATGAATATCCTCATATCCTACAGCTAAATTGACAGTAGGAATCCCTAATCCGGCAATCACGTTCGCGTCGCTTCCGCCGCCGCTTTGCAGCAATTCAGAAGGTCGGCCCACTTTCGCCGCTGCTTTTTTCGCAATTTCCACCACTTTATCTCCTTCGCCAAATTTAAAACCAGGGTACATAACCTGCACATCAATTTCTGCCCGTCCTCCCATTTCTTGGGCGGCACTTTCAAAAGCTTCTTTCATTTTGGCTACTTGTTGTTCCATTTTTTCAGGAACTAACGATCTTGCTTCCGCCAAAATATCGACACGGTCACATACGATATTCGTTGCTTGCCCGCCTTCAAATCGGCCGATATTGGCAGTGGTTTCTTCGTCGATTCGTCCTAACGGCATTCTTGCGATAGCTTTTGAGGCGATCGTGATGGCGGAAACCCCTTTCTCAGGAGCCACACCTGCATGAGCCGTTTTTCCAAGAATCACCGCTTTGATTTTTGCTTGTGTTGGAGCTGCTACGACAATATTTCCCACTTTCCCATCGCTGTCGAGAGCATACCCATATTTCGCTTTAATAAGCGATGGATCAAGCTCTTTGGCTCCCACTAAGCCGGATTCTTCCCCCACTGTTATGATAAATTGAATCGTCCCATGAGAAATGTTCTGTTCTTTAATCATTCTGATTGCTTCAAACATGACCGCCAATCCGGCTTTATCATCAGCACCTAAAATCGTCGTTCCGTCCGTGACGACGTAACCGTCTTTAATGGAAGGTTTCACCCCTTTTCCGGGAACGACGGTATCCATATGTGAAGTAAAATAAATAGGATCCACGCCTTCTTTATTTCCCGGTAAAGTACAAATCAAGTTTCCGGCGCCATGCCCTGTTTTTTCTTTCGCATTATCTTCATAGACATCCAAGCCTAATTCTGTAAATTTTTGTTTTAAAACTTTAGAAATCTCGCTTTCGTTTTTGGTTTCCGAGTCAATTTGTACAAGTTCCAAAAATTCATTGACTAATCTTTCTTTATTCACCATAGCAAAAATTACCTCCAATTTATGTACTCACTATTCAGTATACTCCTTTGAAAAAAAGTCTACAAACGAAAGGTAGATTCTGATCATATGGCTTTATTTTTCGAATAATATCAATTTTCTTGAATTTTTAGGGTATGGCGGCATAAAAAGTCAATGGCAAAAGGGGCGACAACGTTCAAGTATTTTTTCATTCCAATATTCGATATAATTTTTAAAAACTCTTTTTTCAAAAAATCTTACCCATCCCTCTATAGGATCATGTTGATGACAACTGGAAAAATCGATAATATAAAGACAGCGGAATTGAAGGAGAGGAGATCATGAGAAATAAGAAATTCCAAAAAGTCGTTGTCTATATCATGTTATTGGCAATGATTGCCACAACAGTCCTCGCCGGGCTTACAATGTTTTTGTAAAAACGAAAAAAAGCAATCAGCTGGAAAGCCGATTGCTTTTCATTTTGGTTATTTTCCTAATGAATGGCACCGTACTGCCTGGCTATCTGGTCTAACGATTGTGTGGATGTGACCACCTTGATTTTCGTTCCAATGGGAACATTTTCATACAATCTTTCAATCGCCTGATTGTTCATACGAATGCAGCCGTTGGAAATATAGTGCCCGATGGAAGATGGATTATTAGTTCCGTGGACACCATAGATCCGGCCGCCGGTATTTTTGGCATTAAATCCGATCCACCTCGTTCCAAGCGGGTTATTTGGATGCCCGCCGGGAATATTTTTCTTCCGATAGAAAGGATTTTTCGCTTTGACCGTTACAGTGAACAGCCCTTCCGGTGTCAGTTCATTCGTTTTTCCAGTGGCCACTTTTTCCCTCATTTGCAGCTTGCCATGGTTATAAAATGCTAATTCATTTGTTTTTTTATTGATGACAATAAGAGGAGAGCCTTGTGCAAAGGTCGAATTCGGAAACAAAAAAGCGAATATGAATAGAATTAACCAAAGTTTTTTCAACTTGATCACCACTTTTCTTTCCCGCTTCACCGACCGTTAGATGCTTGAATGGAAAAACAGTCGGGAAACGGAAAATCAAATGTTGCTAAAACACCCCAGCGCAATCTTTGCTTGCCGGGATGGGTTTATTTAAGAGTATGTTGCGGATTTTTGGCTGTTTTTATTCGCCTTTCGTTTTAAACCCTTAAACGAACTTTTGATGATCAAGTATTGTTCCATTTCTCGGACAAATTGAAAAAGAGCCGCTCTTGTTTCAAATTCCTCCCTTGTTTTAGGCAACTCCATTCTTTCAAATTCCACCTTCAAATCGTATAGTTTTTTCAAATAAAAATGAGCTGTATTTCCAGGATGAATATTGTCTTTTAACTCTTCCAAAAAATCGGCAACCATGTGGGATTGTTTTGTTTGGTAGGAGACAAACGTTAAAATCGGCAACAATCGTTCGAGTATTTCAAATTGTTTTTCACGAATGACAAAATAGTGATAAAATAAGTTTTCTTCTCTTGTTGGATGATTTTCTGCATCTTTTAAAGCGAGTGATTTTGCTTCTTTCAACAGACGCGCCGTTTCCGTTATTTCTTTTCCATCCCAATCATTTTTATGACTGCGTAAATACGAAATCACTTCCTCAAAAATCCTCCGGAAGTTCTTTTCAATTTCTTCCTGGTAGCGATACAACGTTTCATCTGCACTGGGCATATAAAGGTTCATCAATAAAGCAATGCCGATGCCGACAACAATGAGGCACAGCTCATTCAACAACAAAGAAAGGGTGACATGACCGGCTGAATAAATGTGAAGAATAATGACACTGCTTGTAACAATGCCTTCTGTTACTTTTAACTTTACGGTTGTTGGAATAAAAAACAATAGCATGAGACCAATCACAACTGGATGAAAAGCAATTCCTTCAAAGAAACAAGCAGAAAAAATCATCGCCAGCACACAAGCGAAAAAACGCGTCCATGCTGCCTCAAATGATTTCACTTTCGTATTTTTGATACATAATATTGTAATGATCCCGGCAGAGACAAAATTATGCAAGTGAAGCCATTGCGAAATCATGATCGCCAATGTTGTACCTACCGCTGTTTTGATCGTTCGATAACCGATTCGAAACATATCCATAACCTCAAATCCATTATTTTCTCCTCTAGTATGCTCAACCCTTTCTTTGTTTTCAAGCAAGATCACACTTTGGACCGGATAATCAATAAAAAAGCTGGATCACAAGGAGCCTCAAAAAGCCTTTTCAAATGCAGAATAAAAAAATCTCCCATTTGAAAGGGCTGACCTTGTTGAGCCAGCATGAAAGTGGATCTATCGGACATGGATTTTTCTGTTCCATCCTTGGCACGTTTTTCGTTTAAACGTTGTGATCGCAGAACGAAATCGCTGCCATCTTACACTTCTTACACTTCGTCGCAATATTGATCAAAAGCCGCTTGCAATTTTTGAACAACATCCATAGGCTCATGTCCTTCAATCTCATGTCGTTCAACCATGGCAACCAGTTTCCCGTCTTTTAAAAGTGCAAAAGATGGAGAAGAAGGTGGATAGCCGGTAAAATAACTGCGAGCTTTCGCTGTTGCTTCTTTATCCTGTCCGGCAAAAACTGTAACAAGCTGATCCGGACGTTTATCGTAGTGGATCGCATAAGCGGCAGCAGGACGTGCAATTCCCCCGGCGCAGCCGCAAACCGAATTCACCATCACAAGAGTCGTGCCTTTCTTCTGCAACGCTTCATCCACTTCTTCCGGAGTTCTAAGTTCTCTATAACCAGCGTCGACAATTTCTTTACGAGACTGATTCACGACATCATTCATAAAAATGTTAAAATTCATGCTCATGGAACGTTCCTCCTTTCCGTATCATGTACCTATCATAAAGGAATTTACCTTAATTTTCAAATTTTTTATGGTACGATAAAAGGTTTATCCATCAAAAATTAGGGTAAAATCATGATACAACGAGATCCATACCCTAAACTCCCTAATCATCGGGGCGTCGATCTACGGCGCTCCTTTTTTAGCCGGCAAAGTTTTTTCTGATCTTCATTGGGCCAATGTGTAAGTCTTTGGCATCTTCTTTTCGAAAAAAGACGATCGTTTTTCCATTCATGAATATACGCATACAAATACCTGCTTATTTCATTATAGAAATCATTTCCTGCAAAGGACGAAAGTAACAACTTGAAATACGGATCACAGAAAAAGTTGTAGAACCATTTGTATTTCGATTAAAATAAAGAATTAGAAAAGTCCTTTTCCCTCGCTGATCCGATTAAAAGCGAAAGGTGAGAGAAAGGACGATGCCGGCGGAATCCCGGGTTTGATCAAATCTGTCAAAATCAACCTTCCGCCATGAACATTCAGCGACTGCTTTAGCGTAGCTGAAGTCTCATTGTATTCCAAAACGAAAGGTAAATTGTACAGGAGAGGATTTTATGAAAAAATTATTTTTGTTGCTTGCCATCTTTACATTGGGTTTCACCATGTCTGTGCAGGCTGACAGCATTACGGGCGAAACAACCGTTACTCTCGGAGCGGATTTAACCCCTCAGCAAAAAGAGCAAGTTTTAAATGAAATGGGCGTATCCGGTGATGTCAATACGATCACAGTTACGAACGCCGAAGAACATAAATATTTGGGAAACTATATTCCCAATTCGCAAATTGGTACGAAAGCCATTTCTTCCAGCAAAATTACCACTAAAGAAAGTGGATATGGCCTGAAAGTGCAAACCAATCATATCACGTGGGTATCGAAAGAAATGTACATGAACGCGTTGACAACGGCTGGTGTAAAAGACGCCGATATTTATATCACGGCACCTTTTGACGTATCCGGAACGGCTGCGCTTACCGGAATCATTAAAGCCTATGAATCCACAACAGGCAAACAAATTCCGGAAGCACAAAAGCAAGTGGCCAACCAAGAAATGGTGACAACCGCCAAACTAGCCGATGATATCGGGAAAAACGATGCCACACAATTAATCGAAAAAATCAAAGAAGAAATCGCTAAACAACATCCTCAAACAAAAGAAGATATTCAAGTGATCGTCAATAACGTTGCCAATGAATTAAATATTTCCTTGACACCGGATCAAAAGGATCAGCTTGTCTCTTTGTTTGACAAAATGAAAAACTTAAACATCAACTGGAATGCAGTCAATTCTCAAATTGAAAAAGCAAAAGAGAAATGGAATGAATTTAAAAATTCGGACGAAGGAAAAAGCTTCCTCCAATCGATCATCGACTTTTTGCAATCGATCGTTAACTCCATTGCAAGCCTTTTTAAATAATCTCTAAAAAGGCCGACCCATTATGAAAGGGCTGATTCCTCCTTATCGTGGATAGGAGGAACCAGCCCTGTTTTTTTGAGTCTGGCCTTTTACTTGATAGAAATCATTTTTTGATTAAAATCTTGAAAGATAAAGGTATTTGATTCGAGATAATGATCAATGAATCTGTGTATTCTCTTTGGAAATATTTTCGAGAATTTGTTTCACCCTTTGCAAAAAACGCCCGGCAATAAGCCCATCCAGTATTCGATGATCGATAGAGAGGCAAAGATTGACCATATCGCGAACCGCAATCATTCCGTTATCCATTACCATGAGTCTCTTGACGATCGATTCCACCTGCAAAATGGCGGCTTGCGGATAATTGATAATTCCCATGGATTGCACGGAACCAAAGGAACCTGTGTTATTAACGGTAAACGTGCCGCCTTCCACATCTTCTTGCTTTAAGCTGCCGTTACGGGCCTTCACAGCCAATTCATGAATCTCCCTTGCGATGCCCTTGATCGTTTTTTCATCTGCATGCTTTATGACAGGTACATACAGCGCATCATCCGTCGCTACAGCGATCGAAATGTTAATATCTTTTTTCTGAATGATTTTATCCCCTGCCCATATCGAATTCATTTGCGGATATTCTTTCAAGGCTTGAGCTGTTGCTTTTACAAAAAAGGCAAAATACGTTAAATTAAAACCTTCCCTCTCTTTAAATTCTTCTTTGATAGAATCGCGGTACTGAACAAGATTGGTAACGTCGACTTCCATCATGGTCCAAGCATGAGGGATTTCTTGTTTGCTTCGAACCATATGTTGGGCAATGGCTTTGCGCACTCCTGTCACCGGTATTTCCAAATCACCGTGAGCTCCGGACAAATGCAAGTGCTTTTTCACGTCGTTCTTTTCAGGATCATTCAATGGTCGTTCTTCCACAGCATCCGAATGAACAGTTGCAGGTGCTTCCCCAGAAGTTTTCGAATGATGATGCGATTCAATCCATTTCCATACATCTTTTCTGGTAATACGCCCCCCTTTTCCGGTGCCTGGAACTTTTGATAAATCAATCCCATACTCTTGTGAAAGCTTTAATACAGCCGGAGAGAAACGGGTCTTTGCCTCCGAAACCACCGCCTTCTGTTTCATTGTCATTCCGGCTGCCGGCACTTCTTGCTCTGTTGTTTCTTTCTGTGTCGAACGTTCTTCTTCTGTCTCAATGACACAGATCACTTTCCCCACTTCGAGCGTTTCACCTTCATCGGCAGCAAGTTCAACGACTGTGCCGGTAAAAGAAGAAGGGACTTCAGCGTTTACTTTATCGGTTAAAACTTCCGCAATCGGATCGTATTTTTTGACATGATCACCCGGTTTTACTAGCCACCGGCTAATGGTTCCTTCCGTCACACTTTCGCCTAGCTGCGGCATCGTCATTTTTTCCCGTGCCATCGTAACCACTCCTTGTATCTTCATTGCTCCTTAAACCATGCGACTCACTCAAAATAGACGTGTAATAGACTCCAAAAAGATAAGATTTGCATTATGTCGGCCCTTCCGAAAAAGGGTTCTAAAGAAAGTGCGGTTAAAACTCAGCTAAATCTCTTATGGCGTTTTCCACTTTTTCAGGAGTTACCATAAAGAATTTTTCCATGGTAGGGGCATAAGGCATTGCCGGAATATCAGGTCCTGCGAGCCGCTTAATAGGAGCGTCAAGATCAAATAAACAATGCTCTGCAATGATGGCCGATACTTCACTCATGATGCTTCCTTCTTTCGTATCTTCTGTAACAAGCAGCACTTTTCCTGTTTTTTTGGCTGCTTCTATAATCGCTTCTTTATCAAGAGGATAAACAGTTCGTAAATCCAATATATACGTTTCGATTCCATCCTTCGCGAGTCTTTCTGCGGCCTGAAGAGCGAAATGAACACATAAACCGTACGTTATAACGGTCACATCATCTCCTTCTCGTTTTACATCCGCTTTTCCGATTGGAAGCACATAATCCTCTTCAGGCACTTCTCCTTTGATCAGCCGATAGGCCCGCTTATGTTCAAAAAATAAAACGGGATCATCGTCGCGAACAGCCGCTTTCAACAGACCTTTCACATCATAAGGAGTGGAAGGCATCACAATTTTTAAACCCGGCTGGTTGGCAAAAACGGCTTCCATCGATTGAGAATGGTAAAGAGCGCCATGAACTCCTCCACCGTATGGAGCTCTTATCACAAGCGGACAATTCCAATCATTGTTCGAGCGATAGCGAATCTTAGCCGCTTCCGAAATAATTTGGTTGACAGCGGGCAAAATAAAATCAGCAAATTGCATTTCGGCAATGGGCCGCATCCCATAAAGGGCCGCTCCAATTCCTACACCGGCTATCGCCGATTCAGCCAACGGGGTATCGATTACTCGTTCTCCCCCAAATTGTTCAAATAATCCTTGGGTCGCTTTGAATACTCCGCCCTTTTTGCCGACATCTTCTCCAAGCACGAATACACGAGGATCTCGTTCCATCTCCTCGCGTATCGCCATGGTCACAGCCTCAATATAGGAAATGACAGGCATGTTGAATCCCCCTTACAATGATTCCTTATAGACATATTTCAGTGCGTCTTCCGGCAAAGCATATGGTGCTTGCTCCGCATACTCCGTTGCTTCATTCACGATCTCCATTACTTCGTTATGGATTTCCTTTTCAAGCTGGTCATCCATGACACCTGCTTCTTTTAAATAAGCGCCAAAAACGATAATCGGATCTTTTGTTTTCGCTTCCGCCACCTCATCCGGAGAACGATAGCTGCGGTCATCGTCATCTGAAGAATGCGGCGTCAACCGATAGGTCAATGCTTCAATTAAGGTCGGACCTTCTCCTTTGCGGGCACGGTCCGCAGCTTCTTTTACCACCTTGTAAACTTCGAGCGGATCCATGCCGTTCACCGTATAGCCCGGCATTCCATAACCGACGGCTCGATCGGACACTCTTTCGCAGGCAAGCTGTTTTTCTAGCGGAACAGAAATCGCATATTGATTATTTTCGCACATAAAAATAACTGGAAGCTTATGAACGCCCGCAAAATTAGCCGCTTCATGAAAGTCGCCTTGATTGGATGAACCTTCGCCGAACGTTGCTAACGCTACTAAATCTTTTTTCTCCATTTTTCCCGCCAGTGCAATGCCGACTGCATGAGGCACTTGCGTGGTGACCGGAGAGGATCCGGTGACAATGTGCAGCTTCTTTTGGCTGAAATGCCCCGGCATTTGTCGGCCCCCTGAATTTGGATCTTCCGCTTTCGCAAAACCCGAAAGCATTAAATCTTTCGCCGTCATTCCAAAGGACAGTACAATCCCTACACCTCTGTAATAAGGGAGTACATAATCTTTTTTTGCATCAAGCGCAAAGGCTGCTCCCACTTGGGCTGCTTCATGTCCTTGGCAAGAAACGACAAACGGAATCTTTCCTGAACGATTCAGAAGCCACATACGTTCATCTATCTTACGAGCCATAAGCATCGTTTTATACATCTCTAAAACTCTATCGTCGCTAAGGCCCAATTCCTTATGTCGGTTTTGAACCATTTGAAACCCTCCATTCCTTCTCTTCATCACAGATGTATCGCCTTTCCATCAACGGAAAAGGCTGCCTCTCCCAACGCTTCACTCAAAGTCGGATGCGGATGAATGGCATGAGCCACTTCCCAAGAAGCAGCATCTAAAAAGCGCGCCAATCCGGCTTCGGATATCATATCGGTCACATGCGGTCCAATCATATGAACTCCTAATACGTCATCCGTGTCCCGATCGACAATCAACTTGACAAATCCATCGGACTGTCCGTAAACAAGCGCTTTTCCAACAGCTCGGAACGGAAATTTTCCAATTTTCAAATTCAGTCCTTTTTCCTTTGCTTCTTGTTCCGTCCAGCCAACACTGGCGATTTCAGGGGATGAATAAATGCATTTCGGAACAAGCGAATAGTCAAGCGGTTCAGGATTCAAGCCTGCAATATGCTCGACTGCAATCATTCCTTCACGGGAAGCCACGTGAGCCAATTGCAATCCTCCAATGACGTCCCCAATCGCATAAATATGGCGTTC
The DNA here is from genome assembly GCF_038007225.1 of Bacillus sp. FSL W8-0102. Taxonomy (NCBI): domain Bacteria; kingdom Bacillati; phylum Bacillota; class Bacilli; order Caryophanales; family Bacillaceae; genus Bacillus; species Bacillus sp. FSL W8-0102. The sequence continues at coordinate 1,316,289 of NZ_JBBOWT010000001.1, read as the reverse complement.
TTTTGTTTGAAAATAATCGTTGACTTGAATGACCCCCTGATTCACTTGAATATCGGTGTTTTCCAAACCGATATCTTCAATATTCGCTTGACGGCCAACGCAAACCAGAATTTTTTCAGCTGAATACGCCAGTCGTTCCCCGTTTACTTCTACTTGGACCGTAGCCGTTGTCTTTTCTTTTTGAACCGTATCCGTGAGAATTTTGGCATTTGTTACAATTTGGATTCCTTTTTTCTTCAGCCTTATTTCCAATTCTCTTGAAATATCGTGATCTTCAGATGGAAGAAGACGGTTGGCATATTCGATGATCGTGACATCCGATCCAAAGTCCTTTAGCATCGAGGCCCATTCTATCCCAATCGCCCCTCCACCAACAATCAAAACGGAGGACGGAACATTGGATAACTCCAATGCTTCGTTGGAAGACAAAATAAAGTCCCCATCGATTTCCAAACCATTCAACGTCTTTGGCCGTGAACCAGTAGCGATGATGACATGTTTAGGAATCAAAATCTCGTTTTCATTCCCATTGTTCATTTCAACGGAAATCGTCCCGGCAACCGGAGCAAAAATGGAAGGGCCTAAAATCCGTCCGACCCCATGATACAGATCAATTTTTCCTTTTTTCATTAACTGTTGAACACCACGATGCAGCTGATCCACAATCCGTTGCTTTCGTATTTGTACTTTTTGAAAATCGAGTTTAATTTCTTTGGCAAGTATGCCATATTCTTCACCGTTTTTTGTTTGCGCAAAAACTTCCGCGCTTCTCAAAAGGGATTTGCTTGGAATACATCCTTTATGAAGGCAAGTGCCTCCAAGTTTTTCTTTTTCGACAACCGCGGTCTTCAATCCAAGTTGGGAAGCCCGTATGGCTGCTACGTATCCACCCGTCCCTCCTCCTAAAATCACGATGTCATATTCTTTTGCCATCAGGAAATCCTCCTTATCAAAACCAAATTGGCCGCTGATTCACGTTCTATAGAAAGGATCGATTTTTTCCGTTATGGATTATGGTTGTTACAAATTCTGCCCATATGGCTGCCTTTTTAAATCTCTTAGCGACGGCGATTGAGTATATGTTTGCTGTTGGTTAAAAATTGGCTCCGAGAATGGCGGATTTTTTCAATTCTTTCTTCTGCCATACGGTCGGCCGCAATATAAGTCGGAATCCCGTCTCTTTTAGAAATTTCGAATACCTTTTCAATGTTTTGATAAATTTGTTCTACTTTTTTTAATGCGCGTTCGCGGTTGTAGCCGTAAAGTTCATCGGCAACATTGATTACTCCACCGGCATTAATCACATAATCCGGAGCATAAACAATGCCCATTTCATATAACATATCCCCGTGTTTCGCCTCTTTTAGTTGATTATTGGCAGAACCAGCGATGACTTTCGCTTTCAATTGCGGAATGGTTTCATCGTTCAGAATGGCACCAAGGGCGCAAGGTGAAAAGATGTCCGCTTCTACAGAATAGATGTCATTTGGATCAACCGCTTCCGCCCCAAACTCTTGAACAATGCGTTGAACCGGTTCTTTATGAATATCCGTTACAATCAAACGCGCCCGTTCTTCATGAAGATATTTGCATAAATGATAAGCAACATTTCCTGCTCCTTGCACCGCTATGGTTAATCCCTCTAATGAGTCTGATCCAAATGCTTCTTTTGCCGCTGCCTTCATTCCGACATAACAGCCGTACGCTGTAACGGGAGAGGGGTTTCCTGAAGACCCGAAAGCAGGTGAAATGCCGGTGACAAAATCGGTCTCTTCGTGAATGATATCCATATCCGCTACCGTTGTGCCGACATCTTCCGCGGTAATGTAACGCCCGTTTAAACCTTGAATAAATCGTCCGAGCGCACGAAACATTTCTTCATTTTTATCTTTATGAGGATCGCCAATAATGACGGTTTTTCCTCCGCCCAAATTCAATCCTGCTGCTGCATTTTTATATGTCATGCCTCTTGCCAATCGAAGGGCGTCTTCGATTGCCGCTTCTTCCGATTCATAAGTCCACATTCTCGTTCCGCCGAGGGCAGGTCCCAACGTCGTGTCATGTATGGCAATAATAGCTTTTAGACCTGAATTTTGATCTTGGCAAAACAATAGCTGCTCATAATCGTATTTTTCCATATAGCGAAATATTTCCATTCTCTATTCCTCCCTCATGATACTGAATCCATTATAAACTAAAGGACAAAAACATACTACTTGTCGTCTTTGTCGTCCCTACATGGGAATGCAGGATTTCCTGACTATCATTCCATTGCTCGTATGCGCATAAACAATAGTGATCGAGAATAAGATCCGACAAAGGATATCGTACGAATCACCGAAATCGTAGCATCGCTCATGGTTAATTCCATTTTTTACTGTCTGAATGAGCGCAAAAAAGAAAGACGATTCCTAACTTTCTTCATTCATTGTCATGCAAAATGGATGCCAATAAGAAAAAATCGTTTTTCCAGTCGTCCTTTCCCCTTGATTTTGCCGTTTCTTGCAAAAGTGTCATCATTTGCATGCAAATTATTGCAGTTTGTACTTTGCAATTTTGTAATACAAATTACGAATGGAAATTCCTAACCTTTTCGCAGCTTCGGTTTTGTTTCCTCCCGTCTGCATAAGCGTTTCTTGAATAATGTTTTTTTCATATTCATCCATCAAAGAAGATAGGGTTGTCCCTTTTTTTAAGCCATGAATCGGGGATTCAAGAGGATATTCTTTTGGCTGGGATTGCAAAAAGAATAAATGATCGACATCCATCATCGTCTCATGATAATTCATAAAAATCACAGCTCTTCCCAATACGTTTTCTAGTTCTCTTACATTCCCTGGCCAGTCATAATCCATTAACTTTTTCATTGCTTCCGAAGAAATTCTTTCCACATTTCGTCCGTAATCCTGGTTGATTTTTGCCAGCAAGTATCGGCAAAGCAATGGAATATCCGTCTTCCTTCGGCGCAAAGGAGGGATTTGAATGGGCATTCGATTTAAACGATAATATAAATCTTCCCTGAATGTTCCTTCCGCAATGCCTTTTTCTAAAGAAACGTTTGTTGCGGCAATCACCCGAACATTAATGGGAATAGGTTTTGTGCCGCCTACACGAACAATTTCCTGTTCTTGAAGAACTCTTAATAATTTGGCTTGTGTATTCGGGCTCAATTCTCCAACTTCATCCAGAAAAATGCTGCCGTTATTTGCTTCTTCAAACAGTCCAATCTTGCCCCCTCTTTTCGCACCGGAAAAAGCCCCTTCTTCGTAACCAAATAATTCACTTTCCAACAACGTATCCGATATCGCAGCGCAATTCACGCGGACAAATTTATTGTAGCGGCGATCACTGGCATTATGTATAGCGTGAGCAAACAATTCCTTTCCTGTGCCCGACTCCCCTCTTAATAGTACGGTAGCAGGGGTATTCGCACCTAGCTTGGCCTGTTCAATCGCGAATTTGATTTCTTCTGATTCACCCACTATGTCTTCAAACGTATATTTCGCTTCCAACGTACGAATAATTTGTCTAGCCCGATTCAATTCTTGAGTCAACGCCTGTATTTCTGAAACATCATGGATCACACCGACGCTTCCTTTCAGTGTGCCATTGACAATAATAGGCGCTACATTCACCACCACTTCTTTCCGTTTCGGACCAACCTTCATTTTCACTCCTCGAACCGGTTTACGTTTCTCCAATACCTCCATATGGACGCTTTCCCCTTCGGATATGTCCGCATTGGCCGGTTTTCCGATCACCTGTTCTTCCGTTAAACCCGTGATTCTTGTGTAGGCAGGATTGATTAAAATGCCTCTTCCTTTTTCATCCACTACGGAAATGGCATCGTCGCTTGAATGGATAATCGCTTCGAGCATGGTTTGAACTTCTTTTAAATTGGTGATCTCTTCGGCGAGGTTCAGTACTTCCGTAATATCCCGAAAGACGGCGAACGCTCCCATCATATTTTGATTTTCGTCCATCATCGGTATTCGCGTCGTAATAATTTTCAAGCCGTTCGCCAATACTTGTTCTTGATTGACTTCCGCTTTTTTTGTCCTTAATATACGAGGAAGCCGGCTTGTGGGGATGATTTGCCGTACGGGAGTGCCTATCGCTTGTTCTTTTTTGATTCCGATGATTCGTTCCGCGCTTTTATTATAGAGAATAATTTTTTCGCGAAGATCAATTCCGACCATTCCTTCATCTGTGGAATCAAAAATGACATTATGCTTATTTTGTTCATTTTTCAGCTGGAGAATGAGCGATTCTTTTTCTTGCAACAGACGAGCCATCATATGGGCGATATTGCCGGGAATCAAGACCGTTTGCTTTCCGCACACTTCTTTCATCTCTTGAAATACCTTTTCATCCCCTGTCACTTCGACAGCCATTCCGATTTCATCTGTTAAAAGCAGCTTCCAATCGGATTCTGTCCGTATCCCCATCTTTCTGGCCAATTTCATGCCCGGAGCATTCTCATGGATATCGACAATGGCCGCTATTTGAAACAGCGCTGTTTCCTGAAGAAATTTTAAGATCGTCATTCCGCCTCTTCCTGCACCGACAATTAACACCTTTTGCAATGTCGCTTCACCACGCTTTGAGAGTTTTTTCATCTTTTACATTTTAATGGAAAATATCCGCTTGACAATTTTGAAAAGTTGGATACTATTTGGTCATACGGAAAAAAAGGGGAGAAAGTCATGGCTCGTATTTTTGCGCTATTAATATTGGTCATCCCCGCGCTTCTCGCGGGTCTGGGAATAAAGTGGATGAGAGATACGGTATTCGGTATTCTACACCCGCCCTTTCTTTCTTTATGGCTGCAATTTCTTATCGGCTTTTTACTGTTTGGAGCCGGGCTTTCGTTTGTAGGGGGTTTTGTTTTTTACCGCGACCGCAAAAGAAACAAAGTACAAAAAAGATTCCAAAAAAGATAAAAAGAATGGATTCATGAATGACCATCTTGCTCTTCGTGTTCGCAAAATGGATTTTGCTTGAAAAGATTGTCCACAAACAAGATTAGCGGCTTCAAGGGAATGTTTCCCTCGAAGCCGTTTCATTTAACTGATCTAATCCATTTCCATTGAGTACATAAAATATCCACATTGTCGTTCTTTTTATGATGAAAACGATTGGCCATCACTTTGCCGCAGCCGGAGTGCTTTCTTCGGTTCGTCCGTGATAATGGCGTCACACCCCATCGCGAAAAGGCGTTTCATGTCTTTCTCAAGGTTAACGGTATAAGGACGTACTTTAATTCCATTTTGACGGGACATTTGAACGATTTCTTCCGTTAATGTCTGATAATGGGGATGAATGGCTCTTGCATGTAATCCTTTCGCATAGACCCACGGTAAATAAATCCCGTAGGAATACAAAAGGGCCGTTTCCACATCGGGCGCCAGCCGATAACAATGAACGATCGAGTAATGATTAAAAGAAGAAAGAATCACTCGTTTTTCAAATCCATAGCGGCGGATGAATGCAATGACTTTTTCCTCTAAATGGAATTGCTGAAATTCGTGGCTTTTTATTTCTACATTGCAAATCAAATGATTTCCGGCCAACCAGTCAAACACTTCTTTTAACGTTGGAATTCGCACTTTTTCGTTCTGTTTTTTAAAAATATAGTGTGCGTTCAATTGCTGCAGTTCGCTCAACGTGTAATCTTTTACATACCCTTTTCCATTGGTGGTACGATCCACCTTTTCATCATGAATAACCACTACTTCGCCGTCTTTTGTCAATTGCACATCTAATTCGATTCCATCAGCACCGCATTTTTCCGCTTCTTGAAAAGCCGACATCGTATTTTCCGGCTCAATGCTGGAAAACCCTCTATGGGCAAATATGAGAGTCACGAACCACTCATCCCCTTTATCCATTTTTCCTTTGAAACAAAAAAGAACATTCTTTCAGAGGCTTACCATTTGACCAAAAAAGAATGTTCATACATAAAAATGAAAGAAGTCTTTAACGCCGAGTAAAAATGGATCAGACATTGCCACGATCGTTAAAATGATCGTCCAAACGATATTTAAGAAGCTTTATGCTCCAATCTCAGCTTATCGGCTACCATCGCGATAAACTCACTGTTCGTAGGTTTTGCTTTCGACATGCTCACCGTATAACCAAATAAAGAAGAAATGGATTCAATATTTCCACGGCTCCAAGCAACTTCGATGGCATGACGGATCGCCCGCTCCACTCGGCTTGCGGTCGTATTGTATTTCTTAGCGATATCCGGATACAGGATTTTGGTAATGGATCCCAACAGTTCAATGTCATTGTACACCATTGCGATAGCTTCGCGCAAATATAAATAGCCCTTAATATGAGCCGGCACACCAATTTCATGAATAATGCTCGTAATGCTTGCATCTAAATTTTTCGGCTTTTGCTCGGAGGCCATTCGGGAAAAATGAGTGGATTTTTTTAGAATCGATGGTGCTGCTCCGCTTACTTGACGAATATGGCTGATCAAATTCTCCATATCAAAAGGCTTTAAAATAAAATAAGAAGCTCCTAATTCAACAGCTTTTTTCGTCACATCTTCTTGTCCAAAAGCTGTTAGCATAATGACATTCGGCGTTTTCTCCAAAGGATTCTCCCTGATACTTTCCAGTACAGCCAATCCATCAAAATGAGGCATGATAATATCCAATATTAACACATCGGGAGCCGTTCTTGGGAGCATTTCCAAGCAATCATGTCCATTGTAAGCAACCCCCGCTACTTCCATATCTTCTTGAGAAGAAATAGCGTCTACCAACAAATTCACCAATTCGCGATTATCGTCAACAACAGCCACTTTTATTTTTTTCACTACAGGTTTCCTCCTCAATCCTGATTTCTCTCTTTTATATTTCTCATTATATTCATTCTCTGAATTATTTTTTCGACAAATCCAAAAAAAATCCTTTAAGTTTTCAAATTTTTAATGAAGATTTTAGCAGTTTTCGTTTTCGGAAAGAAAAAACCAGGTGGATTGCTCCATCTGGTTTTTAACTTGCTGCTTTTTTATTTTTATTTCCGTAAATATCGATCCCCGCTTCATGCAACATCCATTCAATGTGAACGCCATAGCCGGAAGTTGGATCGTTGACAAAAACATGGGTTACGGCACCCACAATTTTTCCATCTTGTATAATGGGGCTCCCGCTCATCCCTTGAACAATTCCGCCTGTTTTATCGAGTAGTCTCGGGTCGGTTATTTTGATCACCATTCCTTTGGTAGCGGGATATTTTTGCGGAATCGTGCTGACAATTTCAATATCATAAGACTCCACTTTTTCACCATTTAAAACCGTCAATATTTTAGCCGGTCCTTCTTTTACTTGATAAGATAAAGCCACTGGCATCGGCTTGTTTAATACTCCATTCGAGATATTTTGATTTAATTTGCCGAAAATGCCAAATGAGCTGTTTTTGCGAATATCGCCGATCGTTTGGCGATCTTCTGAAAACTGGGCTAACTTTTCTCCAGGATCGCCATGACGTCCTTTTTCAATAGAAGTCACGGTCGATCGTACAATATTGCCATCATGAACAAGGATCGGTTTTTTTGTATCCATATCGGAAATGACATGACCCAAAGCGCCATATTTTTTTGTTTTTGGATCATAAAAGGTCATCGTACCGATTCCTGCTGCTGAATCTCGGATATAAAGCCCCAGTTTGTAGGTATTTTCGTTTTTGTCTTTTAGTGGAAGAAGTTTTGTTTTGATTTTTTGGTTATCTCTTATCACTATGACTTCCAGCGGCTTTTTTTCAATGCCGGCATGCTTTATTAATCGAGAAATATCGTTTAATTTTTCTACGGGGTGACCATTGATTTCCGTTATAATGTCACCGACTCGAATGCCGGCTTCCTCACCAGGTGATTTTTTCCCAGATGCAGAATCTACCAAGTGATGACCTACGACGAGGACGCCTAGCGAATTTAATTTTACCCCTATCGATTGGCCGCCGGGTATGATTTTAATGTTTTTGACTACTCGTATATCCACTTTTTTCATTGGAAATCCTGCATATTCCAGCAATACTTCTTCTTTTCCTATATCCTTTCCTTTTATAGAAAACGCACTTTTTCGATTATGAACATCAACATGGTCCTTTGAAGAAGCAAATGCACTCACTGCTTGAGATTTGCCGAAAGAAATTTGTTCTTCTTCTGGCAAAGATATCGATTTTGGTATGGACATGTATTTTTCAACAGGCTGACACACCAAAGCCATGATCAAAGAAACAAGGAGAATTCCACCAATTATTTTCCTTAGACGATCCAAACTCATCTTTTCACTCTCCTCGCTTCTTATTAGGCTACACTTTTAATTTGACCTTTCCGGAATGGATTTATAACTGTGTAAACAGCAAAAAGCTATCCAATTTAGGATAGCTTTTCAAACTTGTTTAATGGATTTGGCCAAGTCAAGCAGTTCCTTTGCATGCTGCTTCGTCAAAGTGGTCATTTCTACTCCCGAAATCATCCGGCCGATCTCTTTTACTTTTTCTTCATATTCCAACGGTTTGACAGACGTTCTAGTCCGTCCTTTGTCGGTCTCTTTGGAAATATATAAATGAGTGTCCGCCATGGCCGCGACCTGCGGCAGATGAGAAATGCACAGAACTTGGGATTGAACAGATACTTGATAAATTTTTTCGCCGATCGCCTGTGCGACGCGGCCGCTAACCCCTGTATCCACTTCATCAAATATGATGGAAGTAACCCCTTGGTGGCTGGAGAAAATCGTTTTCAACGCCAGCATAATCCGCGACAATTCTCCTCCAGAAGCCACTTTTGCTAAAGGTTTCAAGGGTTCGCCAGGATTGGTTGAAATATAAAATTCCACTTGATCGATCCCGTCTTTATGGAATGTGTCTTCTTCCACAGGTAGGAATCGAATTTCAAATACAGTCTTGTCCATATAAAGCTGTTTTAATTCGTGGTGAATCGCTTCAGTCAGTGTTTCTGCCCATTTTTTGCGCAAATTGCTCAAGTTTTTCGCTTCCAATAACAGATCTTGTTTGATGGACGCTAATTTTTTTTCCAAATCCTCGAGCCTGGTTTCTTTATGGGTTAAAGTTTCGATCTCTTCTTCTATTTTGGCCCCGTACTCTAAAATCTCTTCAATGCTTTGTCCGTATTTTCTTTTCAGAAGATTGATTTCATTCAATCGGGCTTCAATTTCATTTAATCTGTTAGGATCAAATTCGATCGTATCCATTTCTCCGCTGATTTGCCTTGCAGCGTCTTCCAGCATATAATAAGCGTTTGACACATTTTTATAAACGGGTTCGTATTCACTATCCAGTTCAGCAGCTGTCTCTAAATAGCTCATGACAAGGCCGACCCAATCGAGTCCTTTTCCTTCCCCTTGCAGGCCATCGTAGCTTGTCGTAATGGCTTCATATAACTTTTCATAATTGGAAAGTTTTCGTTTTTCATTCAGCAGCTTTTCATCTTCATTCAGCTGCAAGTCAGCGCTTTGAATTTCATTCAGTTGGAATTGAATGAGATCGAGTCGATGAGCCATCTCTTGTTCATTCTCGCTTAATTGGCTAATTCTTTGTTTCGTTTTTACGTATTGCTCATACAGCTCTTGATAGCTCATCTTGGCTTTCTCCAATTCTTTGCCTGCAAATTCGTCCAGCAATTGCAAATGGAGAGCGGGATTTAACAGTTCTTGATGCTCATGCTGACCATGAATATCGACGAGGGAGGCGCCAATCTCCCTCAAAATGGATATCGTGACCAGCTTCCCATTAATTCGGCAGACACTTTTTCCAGAAGTCGAAATCTCCCGGCGAAGGACAATCATTCCATCTTCAATGTCAATTCCCAATTCCTCTGCTTTTTGATAACAAGGATGATCGGGATTATCCAGCAAAAACAACCCTTCAATTTCTGCCTTTTTTTCTCCGTGCCGGACAAACTCAGCAGAACCTCTTCCGCCTATCAACAGCGAAATAGCATCAATAATAATCGATTTACCGGCCCCTGTTTCACCGGTTAAAACCGTCAATCCTTTATCGAGGGAGAGGGAAAGTTCATCGATAATGGCAAAATTGTGGATGGATAGTTCTTGCAGCAATTACATCCCTCCAAACCTGTTATTACAGCATTTCCAGAAATCGTTTTTTCAGCAATTCTGTATGTTCCGGTTCTCTGCAAATAATTAAGCAAGTGTCGTCGCCGCAGATGGTTCCCAAAATTTCTTCCCAATCTAAATTATCAAGCAGAGCTCCTACAGCATGAGCATTGCCGGGGAGCGTTTTCAACACCACGAAATGCCCTGCGGAATCAATGCTGACAAAAGCGTCAAGCAAAGCTCTTTTCAATTTTTGCAACGGATTAAAACGCTGATCAGCCGGAAGACTGTATTTGTATCTGCCATCCGGCAATGGCACTTTGACAAGGTGCAATTCTTTTATATCTCTGGAAACAGTCGCCTGTGTAACATTAAATCCTGCTTTTCGCAAATATTCAACAAGCTCGTCTTGAGTCTCAATATCATGATGTGCAATAAATTCGCGAATTTTAATATGGCGTTGTCCTTTATTCATGTATAACACCCCATAAACTTTGTATAAACATGCTTGTTTATACATTTATCATATATTAAATAAACGAGGAAGTATAGTCATAGTTCTTCGCCCGGGCATCCGGGTCTGCCGCGTTCTTTTCAAAAGCCGATGCCGAGAATCTGTATTGTAGTATCTCCTATTGTGTCTCCTATTGTGTAAAACAAATATGCGAAAACAAAAAGAAAAACGGCCTACCATTAAAGAGCCGCCATTACATTGAAAAGGAGACCCGGCCGCCTCCCGGAAGCAAGGCAATTCCGTCCGTCTCCTGTTTTTAAGATGGATCTTTTGATTTTTTGAACTGCTCATGAGCTTCTTTTACGATCGATTCAATCGAAAAAGGATATTTTTGATCCTCCTGCTCGATCGATCGGCTCTCTCCCGGCCAAAAAAGATGGAGCAAAAATTCAATATTTCCGTCTCCTCCTGTAATGGGAGAGTACGATAAATTTTTGACTATATATCCTTCTTTGGCAGCAAAATCGATTGTTTGTTCGATTACTTCTTGATGAACGCGAGGATCACGAACGATTCCTTTTTTTCCTACTTGTTCCCTTCCCGCTTCAAACTGCGGTTTAATTAAGGCAATGCAATCACTGGAAGGCACCAGCACTTTTTTCAACACCGGAAAAATCAATCGCAATGAGATAAATGAAACATCAATGGTAGCAAAATTAGGCAAGCCTTTTGTAAAATTTTCCGGCTGTACATAGCGAAAATTAGTACGTTCCATGACCACTACGCGTTCATCTTTTCTCAATTTCCATGCTAATTGATTATATCCGACATCCAATGCATACGACATTTTTGCTCCGTTTTGAAGAGCACAATCCGTAAATCCTCCAGTAGAAGCTCCGATATCCAATAAAATTTTTCCTTTTATATCCACATCAAATTCTTTTAATGCTTTTTCTAGCTTTAAACCCCCACGGCTAACATATGGCAACGGATTTCCCTTTATTTCTAAAGGAATGTCCTCCGGAACCTTGTCTCCCGGTTTTTCAAGCCTAGTCTCGTTGGAGAAAACGGTTCCCGCCATGATTGCTCTTTTTGCTTTTTCTCTTGTCTCTATTAATCCTCTTTCCACAAGTAGCACATCTAGTCGCTGTTTTTTTACTTTCATAATCAAGCCCTTTTCTTTTTTTCTGGAATGATGGAATGAAGAATCTTCACTGCATGTTCAAAAGTAAGATCCATTTCTTCCAGCAACTTGTTGACACTGCCATGTTCAATAAAACGGTCCGGTATTCCCATGCGTTCAATGACGGTATGGTGGAAACCACGGTCGTGGGCAAATTCCATCACCGCGCTTCCAAATCCCCCTTGAAGAACCGCTTCTTCGATCGTGAGAATAGGGATGTTTTCCTTTAAAATCGAGAGCAGCATCTCTTCATCAAGCGGCTTAATAAAGCGGGCATTGACCACTTTGACAGACTGCCCCTGCTTCTCCAATTCTTTCGCTGCCTCCAATGCCATAGGAATGGTTGTGCCAAAAGTAAGAATAGCCGCATCTTTGCCCTCTTTCAACACTTCCCATGTTCCAATCGGAATGGCTGTAAATTCCTCGTCCATTGGTACGCCTAGCCCGTTTCCGCGGGGGAATCTCATCGCAATGGGGCCATCATCATATTGCAACGCGGTATACACCATGTTTTGGCCTTCATTTTCGTCCTTTGGCATCATTAAAACAAGATTAGGCAAGCTCCTTAAAAAGGCAATATCAAAGACGCCTTGATGCGTTTCCCCGTCTGCGCCCACAAGTCCGGCGCGGTCAATACCAATGAACACATTCAAATTAGGACGGCATATATCATGAACTACCTGGTCATATGCTCTTTGCAAAAAGGTGGAATATATAGCTAAATAAGGTTTCATGCCTTGTGTAGCCAAACCGGCGGCCATCGTGGCTGCATGCTGCTCTGCAATTCCAACATCAAACATCCGATCCGGGAATTCTTCGGCAAACCCAAGCAATTTCGATCCGACCGGCATCGCCGGAGTAATCGCCACAATTCGTTTGTCCGTTCTGGCCAATTTTCGGACGGTTTCACTGACCACTGCACTCCAAGCCGGAGGAGCATCTACCGGTTTGATGATATCCCCAGTTTCAATCTTATATGGTCCGGTTCCATGCCATGTTCCTTTTCTGTCCGACTCGGCAGGCTGGTACCCTTTCCCTTTTTTCGTAATGACGTGAAGAAGCACAGGTCCCTTTGTTTTTTTGGCATACTGAATATTTTCAATCAATTCATGAAAATCGTGGCCGTTAATCGGCCCGAAATATTTGAATCCGAGTTCTTCAAAAAAAACGCCATTGACAACCAAATATTTCAAGCTGTCTTTTAACCTCTCAGCCGTTTGGGCAATCTTTCCGCCTACAGCCGGGATTTTTTTCAATAATTGTTCTAATTCGTCCTTCACTCGATTATATTTCCCCGCTGTTCGCAATCTGCCCAACATACTGTGAAGAGCGCCTACATTTGGAGCGATCGACATTTCATTGTCATTTAAGACGACGATCATGTCTTTTTTTTCGTGACCAATATGATTCAGCGCCTCTAATGCCATTCCTCCTGTTAACGCTCCGTCTCCAATAACGGGTACAATATAAGACGATTCATTTTTTAAATCTCTGGCAATGGCCATTCCCATCGCTGCAGATAACGAAGTGGAGCTATGGCCCGTTTCCCAAACATCATGTTCACTTTCAGAATGCTTTGGAAAACCAGAGAGGCCTTTATATTGGCGAAGCGTATCAAATTGATCGGCGCGTCCCGTCAAAATTTTATGGACATAAGACTGGTGGCCGACGTCCCATAGAATTTTGTCCTGTGGACTTTGAAAACAACGATGGAGCGCAATGGTTAACTCCACTACCCCGAGATTGGGTCCGATATGCCCGCCTGTTTTAGAAAGTTTTTCGATCAGGAATTGACGTATATCAGCACTTAATGCTTCTAAGTCTTGTATGCTTAAATTTCGTAAAAAAGAAGGGTCTTTTATTGATAATAGATCCAAGAGGATCACTCGCTTTCATTCTGTTCAGATTTCAATGATTCTGCTTAAACAGGCATTAAGACCGTTTCCTAAACATTGGAAGAAGCCATTTGTTTAGGAGCACTTGCCTCAAAAACTCAATGCAATAAATCTCAATACATCGAACGGAAAGCACAAGGACGTTGGGCAAAAACGCTCACACCTTTATGACAGCAGCTCTTTTCTTCGACCGCTTAAACGTCCGCATCATCCCGATATTCAAATCGGGCTTTTCAGCTGCCGTCTTTTCCTAAAACTTCCGTCCACTAAGCCTTATCCGCTTTTTTGCGTATGAGAAACTTCATTTTTCGGCAGTGCCTCTATTGATTGATATGACTGGAACCTGAGCGAATAAACAGCATCTCGATGACGCCAATGTCACTTTGTATTTGATCATATCACAAAACGAATGACCCCACAAACCATTTTGAGAGATAGTGTAACCCTTTATCCAGAGACTCGAATCTCCATTGAAAAACAATGTAGACTAACCGGATATACCCGATTGGTTCGACTCATCAGAGAAGGATGCAAACACTCCCGATGATGGAAATTTCACGTCATTAGCTGTCCCTGGTGGCAATCATTAGGGCAATATCTTTTAAAAGAGCTGTCTCAATGTCTAAACGGTTCAACTCTTCTATCGCTTGATCGACATGTTCTTTTAATTTTTCTCTCGCCCCTCTAACGGTTAATAAAGCCGGATACGTATTTTTGTGGTTCGCTATATCACTTCCGACTCTTTTTCCGAGTTTTTCTTCTGAGCCGACTATGTCCAATATATCATCTTGAATTTGAAACGCAATTCCGATGTGGTAGGCATATTTTTCGAAAATAGCCAATTCTGCTTCCGTTGCCCCGCCGATCAAAGCCCCGGCTCTTACGCTAAAGGCAATCAATCGCCCGGTTTTATTTCTATGAACGGCTTCTAGTTCCTCTAAAGTAAGAGCTTTTTTTTCACCTTCCATATCTGCGACTTGCCCTGCTACCATTCCTTCCGGTCCCGCCGCTTTAGCCAATTGCTCTATGATAGCCACTTTTTCTTTTTCATACAAGTCAGGTGATTGAGCGATAATTTGAAAAGCGTACGTCAATAGCGCATCTCCTGCCAAAATAGCGTTTGCCTCTCCGTAAACTTTATGGTTCGTCGGTTTTCCGCGGCGCAAATCGTCATCATCCATACTTGGCAAGTCATCATGGATTAAAGAATAAGTATGAATCATTTCGAGAGCGGCTGCTGCATCCATTCCCCTTTCAGGGTCTTTCCCAAAACTGTTAATAGCAGCAAATAAAAGAACCGGACGTATTCTTTTTCCGCCCGCCTGTAAAGAATAATCCATTGCTTCTTTTAAAACGGGAGGAGAGTCCAAAGAGGAAATATAAAATCTTAATTTCTGTTCTATTTTTTGTTTGTATTCTTTCATAAAATCGGCCAACGTAGATTTGGACAATGTCTTCTACTCCTCCTCTTGAATGCGAAATTCTCTTTCGCCTTCTTCAGTCATGAGCTTTGCTACCTGTTCTTCCGCATCTTGCAATTTATCATGGCAAAGCTTAGAAAGTTCCATACCTTTTTTATAGATTGAAATCGCTTCTTCCAACGGAACATTTCCTTCTTCCAGCTTTCTCACAATGTCCTCCAATTGTTCCATCGCTTGTTCAAATGATAGTTCCTGCTCAATTGCCATTATGATCCCTCCTTACTTCCGTTACTCGGCAATCCAATTGACCGTCTGAAAGACGGATTTGAATATTGTCTCCTCGATCCACTTGTTCGGTGCTTTTGATGACCGTTTGATCTTCCGAAAACACAACGCCATAACCTCTTTCCATAATTTTCATAGGATTGAGGGCGCTAAAAACCGATAAAGTATTTCCCAGCTTTTTCTTATGCTCATTCAAATAGCGAACCATTTGTTTGTGAAGCTCAAGCTGCTGATGTTCTACATTTTCTGAAGCTAGTTGAATTCGTTTTCCCGGATGATGTTTGAATAGTTGTTTGCTCAAATAAGAATAATAATCTTGCAAACGATGAAACTGAAATCTCTGTTCCCTTATTAATTTTTCCGTCAGCCTGTCCACTTTCTCCATTTTCTGAACGTATATCGATGCCGGATTGCGCAAAACATAAGAATCCTTCACCGCTTCATAACGTTTTCGTTCTCTATTTACCTTTTCGGAAACGGCCCGAATCAAGCGCATTTTTTTCGTCAACACTTTCTCCAATACGTCCTCTATTTGCGGTACGGCCAATTCAGCGGCTCCCGTTGGCGTCGGCGCTCTCATATCGGCAACGAAATCCGCGATGGTGAAATCCGTTTCATGTCCGACGGCGGATATAACCGGGATGCGGGAATGGTGAATGGCTCTGGCCACCACTTCTTCATTGAATGCCCATAGCTCTTCGATCGATCCACCGCCGCGCCCAACGATCAGGACATCAATCTCTTCATTGCGATTCGCTTCAGCAATGGCTTTCGCCACAGAACTAGCGGCATTTTCTCCTTGAACAAGCGCCGGATAAACATATACTTTAGTGATGGGAAATCGTCTTTTAATAGTCGTTATAATATCACGAATGGCGGCTCCTGTCGGAGAAGTAACGACTCCAACAGCCGCAGGAAATGACGGGATTTTTTTCTTTATTTCCTGACGAAAGAGGCCTTCTTTTTCCAATTTTTCTTTCAATTGTTCAAAGGCCAGAAACAATTCGCCAATCCCGTCCGGCTGCATTTCCTTGACATAAATTTGATACTGGCCGCTCGCTTCATAAACCGTGATTTCCCCTTTAACTAACACTTGCATGCCATTTTCAGGTTGAAATTTTAATCGTCTATTCATCGTGGAAAACATCACGGCCAAAATTCTCGCCTGGTCGTCCTTTAACGTAAAATACATATGTCCGCTCGTATGCTGTTTGAAATTGGAAATTTCACCTTTTACCATGACGTTTCGAAGGTACGGATCCGCATCGAATTTTCTTTTGAGATATTTCGTTAATGCCTTCACCGTTAAATACGCTGGCTGATTCATAAAAAATCACCTTTTCGTCTTTTTCCCGGCTACGGCTGCCGGAATGTCATAAGAAAAGCTGCATTCCACGCCAATCGCTGGAAGGCAGCCTTCTTTTTTATTATTGTACTATGAATCAATTGGAAATGCGATCTTTTACCATTCTTTTGGCTGATTGAACCGTATTGTAAAGCAACATCGTAATCGTCATCGGTCCAACTCCACCAGGCACAGGAGTAATGAAGCTTGCTTTTTCTCGAACGGATTCAAAGTCAACGTCCCCGCAAAGCTTTCCGTTTTCGTCGCGGTTCATACCGACATCAACGATGACAGCCCCTTCTTTCACATCTTCTGCTTTTAAAAATTTCGCTTTTCCAACTGCCGCTATGATGATATCGGCTTGTTTCGTATGATACGAAAGATCTTCTGTTTTAGAATGACAATAAGTGACAGTCGCATTACGCTGAAGTAATAAAAGTCCGGCAGGCTTTCCAACAATGTTGCTCCGCCCAATGACAACTGCCCGTTTTCCTTGCAAATCGATCTGTTCCCTTTCCAGCAGTTTCATAATGCCATATGGGGTACACGGCAAAAACCCTTCTTTTCCTATTACCATTTTCCCAACGTTCACCGGATGAAACCCATCGACATCTTTTTCTGGAGAAATCGTGTCAATGACTTTTGATTCGGAAATGTGACCAGGAAGCGGCAGCTGAACAAGAATGCCATGAATTCGCTTATCCTCATTCAATTCGCGGATTTTATCGAGCAGCTCGGCTTCCGAAATGGCAGCAGGGTATTTATAAATTTCCGAATGAATGCCTACTTCCTTACAGCCTTTTTCTTTATTCCTTACATACGTATGGGATGCGGGATCATCTCCGACCAGTATCACGGCAAGACCCGGAACAACACCTTGCGCTTTTAATTCATCCACTTCTTTTTTTATTTCTTCACGAATTTCCTTTGCCGCTGCTTTCCCATCAATTAGTTTGCCTGCCAATGCTTTTCGCCTCCTATTTATTCTCTAGCGACTTTTTAATTCTTGATAAAACACCGTTAATAAATTTTCCTGAACGTTCGTCTCCAAATCGTTTGCCGATTTCTACAGCCTCATTGATTGCCACATTGGCAGGAACATCTTCCCGATATTTCATTTCGTAGACAGCCAATCTTAAAATATTGCGGTCGACTTTTGCCAAGCGGTCAAATGACCAATTTTCCAAATGCTGTTTAATGCAGCCATCTATTTCATCCAGATGTTCATATGTACCGAGTACACATTGATGCACATAACTGTCGTCCACTTCTTCAGGGACTACATTTCGGATAGCTTCCGCTGGATCCGCACCGCTTACATCGATCTGATATAACGCTTGCAGACTTTTTTCGCGCGCTTCTCTTCTGTTCATTCGTGCTCTCCTTCTTTTTATGTATTTCTTGCTGGTATTATATCAAGACAATCAAAAATGAGAAAAGAAGTTCCGACCAATTAAGCAACCATTTGCATAACGGCACGTACAAAAAGAGGCCGACCCAAAAAGACCCGCCCCTCCTTATCACTCAAGAATTGTTGTCTTTATTCAGACAAAGATGAGGAGGGACATGATCCTCGGCATGGGGTCAGCTATTTTTACACTTCTTGTTCAATTTCGCCGTCATTCGTTTTCGTTTCAAATTGTACTCCTACAATATGGACATTTACTTCATCAGCCTCAAGCGATGTCATATTGAGCAGCGCCTGGCGAATACTGTCTTGAACTTTTTGAGCTACAGACGGGATGGAGATGCCAAAATGGACGACACAATAGACGTCCACCTTCATGCTTTCGTCTGTCAACTCTACTTTTACACCTTTCCCATGGTTTTTCCGTCCTAAACGTTCCGCTACACCCGACGCAAAACTTCCGCGCATTTGAGCAACGCCCTCTACTTCAGAAGCGGCAATTCCGGCAATCACTTCAATGACTTCAGGCGCAATCTCTATTTTCCCCAGCTCATTTTCATCATTGTTCATTTCCAACAGTTGGTTATTTTCAACCATTTTCTGCACCTCCGGGCATATTATGTGTTCATCACATCATACATCTCAAGAAACTTTGTATTAAAGTCTCCTTCCACGAACTTTTCATGCGCTAATAATTTCAAATGAAACGGAATGGTTGTATGAACACCATCAATGACAAACTCGCTTAAAGCACGTTTCATCCGGGCGATCGCTTCTTCGCGGGTATCGCCGTAAGCAATTAATTTGGCGATCATAGAATCGTAATAAGGAGGAATCATATAGCCTGGATACGCAGCGGAATCCACACGAACTCCAAGCCCTCCCGGCGGCAAATACATTTGGATTCTGCCCGGGGAAGGCATGAAATTTTTCTCAAGATTCTCTGCATTGATACGGCATTCAATCGCCCATCCATGAAAAGTCACGTCTTCTTGTTTAAGGGAAAGTTGTTCTCCAGAAGCGATACGAATTTGTTCTTTCACAAGATCAACGCCAGTAACCAGTTCTGTTACAGGATGCTCCACTTGAATCCGGGTATTCATTTCCATGAAATAAAATTGGCGGTTACGATAATCATAAATAAATTCTATCGTACCGGCTCCCGTATAATCAACCGCCTTTGCCGCTTTCACGGCCGCTTCTCCCATTTCTTTTCGAATTTCACCGTCTAAAGCAGGTGATGGAGATTCTTCTAACAATTTTTGCAGACGTCTTTGTATCGAACAATCCCGTTCACCTAAATGAATGACGTTGCCGTATTGGTCCGCCAAAATTTGGATTTCTACATGTCGGAAATCTTCAATGTATTTTTCGATGTATACACCGGGGTTGCCAAAAGCAGTAGCCGCTTCTTGTTGAGTAATATTGATTCCTTTTTCCAGATCCTGTGGATTTCTGGCAACGCGAATGCCTTTTCCGCCACCGCCTGCGGTCGCTTTTATAATCACAGGATAGCCAATTTCCTCAGCCAGTGATAGGGCTTCATCGATGTTTTTGATAATCCCATGAGATCCCGGAACGATTGGAACACCGGCTTTTTTCATCGTTTCTCTCGCTACGTCTTTCGTTCCCATTTTAGAAATGGCTTCCGGTGAAGGGCCAACAAACGTGATATTGCATTCACGGCATAATTCTGCGAAATCGGCGTTTTCCGACAAAAATCCATATCCAGGGTGAATCGCATCACAGTTAGTCAAGGTGGCTACGCTGATGATATTCGTCATGTTCAAATAGCTTTCTTTTGATGTCTTCGGACCAACGCAATAAGCTTCATCCGCAAGCTGGACATGGAGCGCTTCTTTATCTGCTTCCGAATAAATGGCGACGGTCTCTATACCTAATTCCCGACAAGCGCGAATAATTCGGACCGCAATTTCCCCACGGTTCGCAACCAGTAGTTTTTTTATCATGCCGATCTCTCCTTATTCTGTTTTCACTAGAAACAACGGTTGCCCATATTCCACCAATTGTCCGTCTTTTACTAGCACTTCCACAATTTCTCCATCTACTTCTGCCTCTATTTCATTAAATAACTTCATGGCTTCTATAATGCAAACCACTGTATTCTTCTGTACTTTTGATCCTACTTTTACGTAAGGATCAGCGTCTGGAGACGGAGATTGATAAAACGTTCCGACCATTGGAGATGTAATTTTATGTAATGCTGAGTCCGTATTGGATGTTTCTGTTTTCTCTTGTGCCGTCTCTGTCGAAGCTTTTTCCAAAGCCACCTGTTCTTTTGGCGCCGCTACTTGGCCGGCAACAGGCTGCAGAGATGCTGCAGGTTGAACAGAAACAGGCTCTTGCTGTACATATGTAACACCGGCACGCTTTTTCATTTGGATTTTAGCGCCGTCTTCTTCATATACAAACTCGTCAATGCTTGATTGATCGACAAGCTTAATTAGCTCCCTAATTTCTTGGACTTTCATTTTTAGCACCCTTTCCTAAATAATGACTAAATAATAAGCCTAATTAATAACATCATACGATAAGAATTTGTGAAAAGACAAGAACAGCTTTATTCATGTTTCCATGAATATCCCTATTTTAGCTATTTTTCATGCAATAATAAAGATCAGGATTGTTTTTCTTCCTCCCGGACTTTTTCAGTTTTCGCCAAAACAAATGACAATCCTGCTTTTCGAAAAAGAAAAAATTCATATACTTTTTTTCGTAAGACGATCAAGTCCCACTCTTTGAAAACCAGAAATACGTTGAAAAATCATTCAGCCCACAAATAAAACCTTGTCTCAAAATGAATGACAAGGCTCCATTCCATAACACGGAATATTCAGAAAACATTTGTTGTTTGAATCCCTTTTGGCTTCAATGAAATTCCTTCTTCATCCCTCGCTTTGAGGTCTTTTTCATACAATCCGAAAAACAAGTTCATAAGCAAAGATAGATGAATCAGGTGAGTGAAACCTCATACCCTCTCTCAAAATCTATTGAGAAATATCACTGATTTATCGTCCGCCGTTTTCCATTCCTATAGACTGTTCTTATACGCTATTTAGAAGGCTGGAATTCCACGGCAATTGGCAAATATTGATTATCCATTTCTTTTTCAACAAGGTGAATGATCTCGTTCGCATCTTTAGCGGAATGTTCATTCGATTTTACTGTAATTAATATTTGCTTTCCGTCATCGCGAACCAGCGCATCTTTATATCCTTTCGATTTGATCAGCGTTTCAAGAACATTTTCTTTTGTCGCCATTTCCGTCAGCTTTTCCATCTCATCATAGGCTTTGTTTTTTTCTTCAGGAGACAAATCAGAAGAAGCTAATTTGTTGGTCAGCTCTTCCCGCAATTTGCTGCGTTCATCTTGAATTTCCAGACGCAGAGCTTCGAATGCTTCATCCCCCGCAGATTTCGTAATAACTTCCACATTATGGTTTTTGGCCGATTTATCTTTTGCCGATTCATCCGCTGCTGGATTGGTTTGTTTTTGTTCTGCCAATTCGCCGCCGTTTTTCGGCTGTTCGGGAGAAGTAATGTAATATACCGATAGCACCACAACTAGGCTAAGCATGGTTAATAGCCATACAGTCTGTTTTTTTAAAAGCATTTTTCAGAATCCTCCTTCTATTTTTTAGGCATTACGGCCACTCTGTAGCTAGGAACATCCAATACCCTCGTAACCGCTTCAATAATCCATTTTTTGACTTCAATGTTTTCTGCTCCTTCCGCTACAACTAGAACCCCGCGTATTTTCGGTTTCATCGTTTCTACGACGAGCGGTTCATCCGTTTCACCTTTTTGGACCATCACCACGTTTTCTTCTTTTGTTTCATCTTGAATGGTTCTTTTCCCTCCTTGTTTATCCTTTTCTTCCGTCGTTTGCTTTTGGGTTTTCGTGTTTTTTTCCAATACTTTTTTTTCTGTTGCTTCTACATTTACGACAACCGTGACATTATTGACGCCCAGCATTTCATCAAGTGCTTCTTTTAGTTGATTTTCATATTGAGTTTCGTAATCTTGGATGTTTTTCGGCTTTGTTTTCTTATCTGTCGCAAAGGTTTCCACATCTTTTTGCGAAGGGGGCTGCACAGTTGTCGTAACTGCCTGATTTTTCTTGTTCCACATATCACTTGCGGCCATCAAGGCGGCTCCAATAACGGCAGCGACCACCAAAAACAGCAATTTGTTCTTTTTCTTATCGTTCTCCCCATCGCCTAGTTTTAGCGGGAGCCATTTTTTATCAGAACTGTTTTTAGAATCCATGCCCATCCGTCCCCTCTTCATCCAGTACCACGATTTTTTCCGGATCCTCTCCCCACTGTTTGGCTAAAAAAGCAGCGATTTTTTTCTCTTCTTCATGCGGCTTTGAACTTCGAGAATCGTGAATGTCGATATTGACCTCTTGAACAGATTCTGTCATTCCGTCTTTTGCGTCTTTTAAAACCACCTTGATTTTATTTATATCCTCCTGCTTATACCCATGTTGATCTTTCATTTCCACTTGAATATCCACAATTTCTTTTTTGTACTTCTTCATCAGCTCCTTTTCCACCGAATGTTTTAATTGGACAGCCATCTGTTTTAAAATATATTCACGCTGAGACGCTTGTATTTCATTTTTCTTTTGATTCAATTGATTTTCTGCTTCCCAGGTTTCTCCGCCGCTCGTTTTGATCGCCGAAACGATTTCTTGCTGGAATTGGCCGGAAAACACCGAGAGCAGCGGCGTTAACAGGACAACGATTAAAATAAGTCCAACGATGATTTTCAGATATTTTTGATAGGTCGAAGAGGGAAGCAGCATTTCGATGGTGACAGCAAATAAAAGCAAAAGAATGATGTTGGCAATCCATTTCGAAAAAAAATCCATGTCAACCTCCTAGCGCATCATCATCGTGATATTTCCGGCTGTCACAATTATCGTAATACAGAGAAAAAACATGATGGAAACAATCGCCAAAGCGGCAAAGACATAAAGAATGCTTTTGCTCATAATATCTAAGCAAGTTATGACGGGACCTGCTCCAATCGGCTGCAAAACAGCGGCGGCTACCTTATAGATCAAGGCAATGAGCAAAATTTTTACAGCCGGAAAAGCGGCAATAATGAGTATGATCGCCATACCGGCTATACCGACCGTATTTTTTAACAACACGGAGGCGCTGATAACGGTATCGGCCGTTTCTGTGAGCATCCGTCCGATAACAGGGACAAAATTACCCGTTACAAATTTCGCAGTCCTCACCGCCAAGCCATCCGTCACAGCGGTGGCAGTCCCTTGAACGGAAACGACTCCCAGAAAAACGGCCATCAAAATCCCTAAAAGGCCGATGCTCCAATTTCTTAACAAGGAGGCAAGCTGAGTGGCTTTATACTCCTTTGAAAACAAACTGACCATGCTGACCACGACAGATAGAAAAAGCAGGGGAAACACAATGTTTTGAATAAACAACCCGCTCGTATTCATTAAAAAGATCATAACGGGATGGAAAAAGGCAGCGGAAACAGCTCCCCCCGATGCAGCAATAAGCGCAAGAAGCAAAGGAATAAGAGCCAATGAAAAATGAGTCATCCGTTCAATCGATTCTTTTGAATATTGAATGGCAATGTGAAAACTATTCAATGCAATGACAATCAGCACCATAAAAACAACGGCATACGCCACTTTGCTGACGGTCCCCTGCTCAAAAGCATTTTGAAGCGATTGCAGAAGGGCGCATAAAACAGTGAGCACGATCAACGATCCCAAAAGTTTTCCACTCTTTAATACTTCTTGAATAGAAAATTTGACTATGGCTGAAAACCATGCTTGGATGGAAAACTGCTTTTCGCCTTTTAAATAATCCATAAGGGATCCTGTTTGAGATTCAGGAAGATATCCGCCATATTCATTGACTACTTCTTTCCAATATTGCATCAGCTCATCTACCCCTAGGTTTTCCAGCTGGGTTTGCACCATTTCCTTTTGGGAAGGGTGTTCACGAGAATCCGAAGAACCTTCCGCATGGACAACAGTTCCAGAAAAGGCAAAAGAATAGAGAGCGAAGACGAAAAGCATTGAATAGACACGCAATCTTTTTCACCATCCTAAAAGGGCTCTGTCCTGCTTTCCTCGACCGGAACAAAAGTCCCGGATAACGCATTCAGGTTAAAAGTCGGATGAAGTTTTTCCTCTTGAGTAATGGTCGACGATGAATATTGATTTATTTTGCCGGAATTAAAGAAATAATCGTCTCGAGCAGGACTGATATAATAGGAACAGCCATGGCCAATATCAAGATTTTTCCTGCTAATTCAACCTTTGATGCCAGAGACGAAAGTCCCGCATCCTTTGATATCTGAGAAGCCAGTTCGGCAATATAGGCGATCCCGATAATTTTCAAAATCGTCTCCACATACACCATGTTGATGTCTGTTTTGGAAGCAATTTCACGAATCATTTGAATAATGGATTGAATTTGATCGATTAAAAACAAAAAAATTCCAACACTGACAAATAGAACAAGCAACACAGCAAAATTGGGCTTTTGTTCTTTTAAGAGGAGAGTTAAAAATACTGTAATAAGCGCGATCCCCGCAATTTTGATTATGTCAATCTTCCTCTCCCCCTTTTCTACTGAAACAAAAATACAGATTTGATTTTTTCAAACAAATCCCCAACGATGGTGGCAACAACAAACAAAATATAGATAAATCCAAATAATGTAACCCACTGGGCATACTCTTTTTTTCCTACTTGGTCCAAAATCGTATGCAAGAAGGCGACAACGAGTCCGACACCGGCGATTTTAAAAATAATATCCACATCTATCCCCATGTACGATTCCCCCTGGTTTTAGAAAAGCAAAAGGACCAAAAGCAGCCCTACTAAAATGCTTAAACTTTTGTACATTTTTTCGTATTTTTTTTGATTTTCCCGCGCTTCTTCCTCTTCTCTTTGCAAATGGGCAAGGGTCAGAAGAATGTGCTTCTGCTGGGTCAGAAGGTCATGTTTGCCTAACGATCCGCCAAATTGTTCTATAATTTCATATTCCGGCCGCTTAAAGGCTGCCTTATTTCTGATAAGATGGAGACTGTTTTTCCATGCTGCATCGACTGAAATTTCTGTTGATAAAATCGTCTCGGCAAAAGTAAGGAACAACTGGGATACAGGGAATCCGAATTGATGACCGATTTTTCTCGCTGCTTCATGCAAAGGGGTATGCCCGTACATAATTTCCGCCTCCAACGACTGCAGCGCCGCGATCATCATTTTCAATTGCTTCGTCCGATCGGCTAATTGTTTTGCTTGTTCGAATCCGAACCAGACAGCAGACCCCAGAATCAAGATGGCACCAATCCATTTCATCCTTTTTCCACCCTCATTTGGCGGGACAGCCGTTGCCCTTTTTCTCCTCTAATGACGGAAATAGTACCGGGACCTTTTTCTCGTGTCAGTTCCACATACCTTTCGATTAATTGCCGATTGACAATATCAGCAAGAAGAGGGCGTTTTTGAATCTCTTCAAGAGAATCTCCGTGTGTCGTCATGACAAGCTTTACCCCTGCATTGACCGCTTCCAGCACAGCCATCCGATCCTCTTCCCGCCCGATTTCATCTACTACTAAAACATCTGGACTCATCGAACGAATCATCATCATCATGCCTTCCGCTTTTGGACATGCATCCAACACATCCACTCTTGGTCCAAAGGAAAGCTGAGGAATCCCAAACATACAGCCGGCGATTTCGGAACGTTCATCGACAATTCCTACTTTTAAGGGTGGAATATTCAATTGGTCACAACCGGTCGAAACGACTCTGGCGATATCACGGAGAAGAGTCGTTTTTCCTGTCTGGGGAGCCCCGATAATCATCGTATGTTTCCATCCTTTTTCAAATAAAAAAGGGATAAGAGGACGTGAAATCCCTATGATCTCCCGGGCAATTCTTATATTAAAAGAGGACAAATGGCGCAATCCCTTGACTTGTCCATTTTCAAGGATGACTTTTCCCGCCAGCCCCACTCGATGCCCTCCTTCGATGGTAATGTACCCCCGTTTCAATTCTTCTTCCAGCGTATAAAAAGAATGGTGGCTTATTTTACTCAAAAACGTTTCCCCGTCCTCTTTCGTGACAACATGAGAAAGAAACAGGGGGCGTCCCTTGACAGCGATCTCAAGCGGACGACCAATTCTCATACGGATCTCTTCCACTTTCATCCAATAATTGTCGGGCAGTCGCTTCATTTCATCCGCAATTGTCTTTGGCAAATAATCAAAAATTTCTTCCACATTCATTCCTCCTAGTACAAGCCCCCTCTACTACAAATATATTTTCGATCGAAGGAAGTATGACTTCATTTCACCCAAATCCAAAAGCAGGAAAAAAAAGAAGCCAGATCAAAACCCATAAAAGGATCTTGATCTGGCTTCCTTCAACTTAAAATGTAGTATGATTACGCTCTTGAAACGTAGGAACCATCTGATGTGTTAATAACGAGTTTGTCGCCTTCATTTACAAAGAACGGAACTTGTACGACAAGCCCTGTTTCAAGCGTTGCTGGTTTTGTACCGCCTGATGCTGTATCTCCTTTAACTCCTGGTTCCGTTTCCACGACCGTCAATTCCACTGTATTCGGAAGTTCCACACCGATTGTTTCTCCTTGATACATCATAATGAAAACTTCCATATTTTCTTTTAAGAATTTTAATTCGTACTCGATTTGGGAGCTGCTTAATTCGATTTGTTCGTATGTTTCATTATCCATGAAAACGTGTTGATCGCCGTTTGCATACAAGTATTGCATTTTTCGATTATCAATTTGTGCTCTTTCTACTTTTTCGCCGGCGCGAAACGTTTTTTCTTGAATGGCGCCTGTACGCAAATTGCGCAGCTTCGAACGAACAAATGCCGCTCCTTTACCCGGTTTCACGTGCTGGAAATCCAGTACGCGCCAAATTTCTCCATCAACTTCAATCGTCAAACCTGTTCGAAAATCATTTACTGAAATCATGTATGGCTTCCTCCTGTAATTTACAAAATAATCAATTCTTTTGTTGAATGTGTGATCGTTTCATTGCCGCTGCTTGTGATAATCGTATCGTCTTCAATGCGTACTCCGCCAAGGCCGGGCACATAGATCCCCGGTTCAACCGTTACAACCATTCCCGGCTGCAGCACAATATCCGAACGCATAGACAATAAAGGCTTTTCATGAACTTCCAATCCAATTCCATGACCAAGAGAATGGCCAAATCGATCGCCGAAACCTTTTTCTGCTATGTAGTTTCTCGCAATCGCGTCTGCTTCTTTCCCGGTCATTCCCGGTTTGATTTTTTCCACCGCCAAC
This sequence comes from Bacillus sp. FSL W8-0102, assembly GCF_038007225.1. Classification (NCBI taxonomy): domain Bacteria; kingdom Bacillati; phylum Bacillota; class Bacilli; order Caryophanales; family Bacillaceae; genus Bacillus; species Bacillus sp. FSL W8-0102. The sequence continues at coordinate 1,288,843 of NZ_JBBOWT010000001.1, read as the reverse complement.
AATTGAGCCTCGAGAACAATTTGATAAATGTTTTTCAAATCGTCGGAAGGCTCGCCAACGGCAACCGTGCGAGTGATATCGGACACATATCCTTTGTAAAGGGCTCCGTAGTCAAGAGTGACTAAGTCCCCTTTTTCGATGATTTTATCGCTGGCCACTCCGTGTGGCAAAGCGGATCTTTTTCCTGAAGCAACGATCGTATCAAACGAAGAAGAAGTTGCCCCGCACTTTCTCATAAAGAACTCGAGTTCATTGGCGACTTCAAGCTCAGTGATTCCCGGTTTGATAAAGTCCAAAATATGTTTAAACGCAGCATCGGCAATATCGGCAGCTTCCTTTAATATCTTAATCTCTGATTCGCTCTTAATCAAGCGCAAGTTTTCGATGATATCACCGACAGGAACTAGCTCGCCTTTAAAAGCTTTCTGATAGTCTTGATAATTGGAAAAGGTTAAGTGATCTTTTTCAAAGCCTAATTTTTGAATGCCTAGCTTTTCAGCCTGTTTCGCCACTTCTTCATGAATGGGAACGGCATGTTGGACAATTTCATATCCTTTTGCCTGATTCCCAGCTTGTTCCACGTAGCGAAAATCAGTAATAAATAAAGCTTTTAACTCAGAAATAAGCGCTACTCCGCTCGTTCCGGTGAAATTTGTCATATAGCGTCGATTAAAGGGGCTTGTCACTAGCATCCCATCAATACCGGCTTGAGCAAATTGTTCACGAAGTCTTTTGATTTTTTCCATTAAGATTCTCTCCCCTGTATGTACTGAATAATGGCTTGAAGCGCCAACTCATAACCCAGTGCCCCCAATCCGACAATTTGACCAATGGCTTCGGGAGCGATGACAGAATGGTGTCGAAAGGATTCACGTCGATGTATGTTTGACAAATGAACTTCTATCACCGGGACTTGAACGGAAGCTATTGCATCTCTTAGCGCATAGCTGTAATGCGTAAAAGCCCCTGGATTGAAAATGACGCCTTCTATCCCTTCGTCTTCTGCTTGATGAATGCGGTCAATCAGGGCCCCTTCATAGCTAGATTGGAAACAAACCACCTCTGCTCCAAACTCTTTTCCTTTTTCCCGAACTCTTTTCTCGATGGAATCCAATGTTTCGGTTCCATAAATCGCCGGTTCTCGTTTTCCTAAACGATTTAAGTTCGGGCCGTTTAATAAAAGTATATGCACAGCGACCACCTTATTGAAAAAGATTTCTTTAAAACATTTTATCACAAATATCCCATATCTTTCATTAGCCTTCTCGGAAAGACCGTACTTTTCCGTTGGGGGAGAGCGTATAATAAACAGGAAGCTTTTAACTATGACCTATTATTTATTTTCTTGTTTTTGAAGCTTTTTATAATATTGACCATATACTTCTCCATATTGATAAGAAATGGAAAATCCGACAAATAAGCCATAAAGCGAATAGAGACAAAGACTTGTCACATAAGTATGAAAAGAAATGTGTTTCCAATGTTTTATGCCGGGAAAAATCGGATTGAAAATAAATATGACAACCAAAAACAAGGCAATCCCATACCCTACTCCCATCCACATAGATTTTACTTTTTTGAAACAAAGATAGTAGATAAAGGCCGCAAGGATCGAAACGATTCCATAAGCGAACAATGTCATGAAAAAACCAATCCATGTTTCCCGCCATTTTCCTACAGTAAACGGTTCCAGCAAAACGTTCGGTTCAATCGTGGTAAAATGAAACCAGTAGGCAAAATAAGCCACAAAACTCCATAACAATCCTCCAAAAAAGCCTGTAACGGCCACATATGCAAACATTGACATCGTTTGCTGACTGTGTTCTGATTGATTCTTTCCGTTTTCATTTCCGTCCATGTTGCCCACCTCCATCTGACGGTTCTTGACGTGAACATATCGCTTCATCATAAAGATTCTCTCCTGACTTGCATCTGACATATTCCCTTTGATATTTTGTGAAAAATGACCAAAATGAATTCGCTAACCTATCTGTAAGTCGTTGGAAGGATTATTTATCATCGTGAAGTTCCTAAACACGCATGATTCAAGACCAAAGCTATTTCCTCCTTCACCACGAAGCCTCTTCTATTGAAGTCCTCTTTTAATATGCCCTATCTAAAAAAACTTTTTCGTCCTTTCGTGCAGACCTTTCCTTATTCAGAAAAGAAAGTTAAAATAGGGATAATAAAAGTTTACGATGAGCGAGGGATTCCATTGAAACAAACAAAGCCTTTATATGGAGGCCAAGCCGTAATCGAAGGAGTGATGTTTGGGGGTAGACACTTTACGGTCACCGCTGTCAGGAAAAAAGACGGTGAAATGGAGTTTTACCGCCTTTCTCGAGAACAAAAACCGATCTTTCAAAAAATCAAACACATCCCATTGCTGCGGGGGATCGCGGCCATCATCATCGCAACCACCACCGGCTCAAAACATCTTCAATTTTCTTCCGATCTGTATGAATCCAATTGGGAAAAAGACATGGATGATGAAGCTCCAAAAAAAGAAACAAAAAAATGGACGATGGCCTTAAATGCAGCGATCGTCGGTATTCTGTCTTTTCTGTTTGCCAAATTTGTCTTCACCCTTGTGCCCGTGTTTTTGGCAGAATTCACCCGTCCCATTTTTCCCGGAGATTTGACTCAAATTTTCATAGAAGGTATGTTTAAACTTCTACTGCTTCTAGCATATATTCATTTTATTTCGTTGACTCCCCTTGTAAAAAAAGTGTTGCAATATCACGGAGCAGAGCATAAAGTGATCAATGCCTTTGAAAATGGTCTCGATTTAACCGTTGAAAATGTTCAATCTCAGTCGCGCTTGCATTATCGCTGCGGCAGCAGTTTTCTTCTTTTTACCGTCATTGTCGGAATATTTGTATATATGTTTGTTCCGGTTCACCCTCTTTGGCTGAGAGTAGTAAACCGGATTGCTCTGATACCTGTTGTGCTGGGTCTGTCTTTTGAAATGCTGCAGATCACCAACAAACTGCGAACAGTGCCGATATTAAAATATTTAGGCTATCCTGGCTTATGGCTTCAATTGCTGACGACAAAAGAACCGAGTGATGATCAAGTAGAAGTGGCCATCGCTTCCTTTAACGAACTACTCCGTTTGGAAATGATGGAAGAAAAAAGATTAAAAGAACAGAAAATTGTCTAAACTATCAATAGATCATCCATCGACAATGAATTTCATGCTGGCAGGGAGGTGGGTTTCTTGAAGATTCGCACTTTCGTTTTCTTTTTAATCACGGGTCTTGCCGCCATCGGGTTATTGTCTTTCTTTGCAGGCTCTCCTAATGCACTGGGAAAGCGAATCCTGTTTTTAATCTTTGTTGCAAGTCTTCTGTATATCGTCTACAGAATGGGAATCAAAAAGCCGGTACGCAAAGACCAGCAAGCATTTTTAAGAGCAGCTAAAAAATCCAAGAAAAGAATCAGGAAACGTCAATCATCCCGACTTTCTACCCAAAAAAGAAAACCGATTCGCAGAAGAAACGACGTCCATCTGACCGTCATCGAAGGAAAAAAAGGGAAAAAGAAAAAACGAGCTTAACCCTTGGCTCGCTTCCATTAACCATAGCTCCAGTTTTTTAAAAACCGCCGAGTTTGTTCGCGTCCTAATTCCACAAGGACGCGTTTTTCATTATCATTTAATTCAAACTCCGTCAAACTAATTCCATTCGTTTTAATAAATACAATGTTTTTCTCCAGTTTACGGGATATATAACGGGCATCGTGAGCATCTTTCATCGTTTTAAAAAGGGCGCTAAACAACTCAATGGCATTATGAATGTTTTTTTCCTGAATATCGGAATCTCGCGGAACCAGCTTAATGCCGATCACCGGACGTTTTCTACCCTCCTGGCCGAAAATCCACATGGGAAAGTTGCTCAAAATGCCTCCATCTGCGATCAACGCTGTTCCCTTAGCTGTTTTAAGCTTTGCCGGCTGAAAAAAATAAGGGAGCGAACAGCTCATGCGAATCGCTCGAGCGACGGAAAAATTCTCAGGCGAAATGCCGTAGGGCTGAAGATCATCCGGCAAAACGATTAACTGGCCGTTTGTCAAATCGGAAGCGACGACTCTCAGTGTCTCGGGAGGTAAATCAGCAAATGTCCGAACACCTTTTTGCGCCAATTTTTCGCTTAACCATGCTTCTAATGAATCTCCTTTATAAAGTCCTAATTTCCAATAGACTTTTAGCCAATTTAAAAATGCCGGAAAGTATCGTGGAGAATCGTCCAACAAATCCTTCAAGTCCACTTCATCTATTAATTGGTAAATTTCGCTGCTTCTATAACCGGCCGCTATAAAACCGGCAATGATCGAACCGGCACTTGTACCCGCAAGTCTGATAAATTGATATCCTTTCTCTTCCAGTTCTTGGTAAGCGCCAATTAACGCAAAACCTCTTATTCCCCCTCCGGAAAAAACTCCATCGATTTTCATACGGTCCCTCCTTCGATGCAAACTTTCTTTTATATGTTTAAGAATGGGGCACGACAATTAGAACTTCTGGATACAAAAAACGAGGCTGACTCTAAATGCGAATCAGCCTCTTAGAAAGAGATTTCTCTGAAAAACAGCAGAAGTTTTATTTTATAGTCCACATTTTAATTGTGCACCGCAGTTTGTACAAGTATTGCAGCCGCCGATTTCTTCAATCGTCCCTTTGCGGCAGATAGGGCATGTATCGCCGACTTCGTTGCCTATTTTCACAGATGTTGAACGAACATCTTGAATCGTATCTAGTATGACGACATGTTGTTCCGATTTTTCCGCATCATTCACAATCGGCTCTTCCTCTGGATGGTTTTCTTCTGCTTTTAACGTTAATACTTGTGAATCACGGCTTCCGTCAACATAAACGGTTCCGCCTTTTGCCCCGCCTTTATAGAGACGCTCGTACACTTTCTGCACTTGTTCAACCGTATAACCGCGAGGAGCGTTGACCGTTTTGGAAATCGAGCTGTCTACCCAGCGTTGAATCACACATTGTACATCGGCATGAGCTTCCGGAGACAAATCCATCGCCGTTACAAACCAGTGCGGCAGATGATCCGGATCAGCTTCTGGATGTTGATCCAAATATTCTTGTACGATATCCGCTTTTACCTCGATAAATTTTCCTAACCGGCCGCTGCGGTAGTAAGTAAAGGAGAAATACGGTTCCAATCCTGTGGATACGCCCACCATCGTTCCTGTGGATCCAGTCGGCGCCACCGTTAATAAATGAGAATTGCGAATTCCGTATTTCAAAATATCTTGACGGATATCTTCCGGCATTTTTTTCATATAACCGGATTGAATAAAGGACTCGCGAAGCTTATTCGTTTCTTCTTCCGTTTCTCCTACCAAATATGGGAAGCTTCCTTTTTCTTTCGCCAATTCAATCGATGTTCTGTAAGCCGTCGTTGCAATCGTTTCAAATACCCGGTCAACCAGCTTGTTGCCTTCTTCCGAACCGTACTCTTTCTCGCAGTAGATCAGCAAATCCGCCAGGCCCATCACGCCTAAACCGATACGACGTTCGCCGAGGGCTTGTTTTCGGTTCTCTTCCAGGAAGTAAGGAGTGGCATCGATGACATTGTCTTGCATGCGAACGCCCACTTCCACCGTCTGTTTTAATTTTTCAAAATCAACCGTCTTGTTTTCTTTATCCACCATTTCGGCAAGGTTGACTGCTGCCAAGTTGCACACAGAATACGGAGCCAGCGGCTGTTCACCACACGGATTGGTTGCCACTATTTTTTGTCCGTAGCTTACCGCGTTCGTCATTTCATTAGCATTGTCAATAAAGAAAATGCCCGGCTCTGCAGAGTATGTAGCACAAATGTTGATTAAGTTCCATAATTCACGTGCACGAATTTTACGGTATGTTTTCACTTTGTGGCCCATTTTCTCCCATTCGCGCACATCTCCGACTTTGTGCCATTCGTTATTGTAAATTTCCATTTCTTTTTCATCGTAAGATTCCACAGCCGGAAAACGGAGTTCATATTCTTCATCTTTTTCGACTGCTTCCATAAATTCCTTCGTTAAGCAGACCGAAATATTCGCTCCCGTCAAAAAGTCCGGATTATGGACAGAATATACTCCACCTGTACGAAGCTTTTCTTCGGCTTCTTGAATAATTTTTTCGCCAAAACCGCCTTGTCCCGGAATGTTTTTATAATTGAGAATCCCTTGATACATCGCTTTTTCCAGTTCAGTAAGCGGTGTGAATTTCAGTTTGTCGCTCGCAGCCTTTTTAATTTGTTCGTCGTTTGAATTTTCAATTAAGAAACGCAAAATACGCGGATTTTGCATTTTGGATATAATAAATTCCACAATATCAGGATGCCAGTCTGCCAGCATAATCATTTGAGCTCCACGTCTTGAACCGCCTTGTTCCACCAGGTGGGTTAATTTAGCAATATCATCCAGCCAAGAAACGGATCCTGATGATTTTCCATTTACCCCTCTTGCCAATGCATGACGAGGACGAAGCGTTGATCCGTTCGTTCCGACCCCACCGCCTCGCGACATAATTTCCATTACTTGTTTGCGATGTTCGGAGATGCCTTCACGGGAGTCCTTTACAAACGGCATCACATAGCAGTTGAAATAAGTAACATCCTTTCCGGATCCCGCTCCGTACAGCACACGTCCAGCCGGAACAAAATTCAAACTGACGAGCTCGCGATAAAATTTTTCAAACCATTCTTTTCTTTTTTCTTCCGTTTTTTCAACGGAGGCTAGGCCTGTTGCGTTTCTCTTTGCGATTTGTTCATAATAGACTTCCAGAGGTTTTTCAATGACATTGAGCGGCCGACGAACGATACCTGTTTCCAATTCTTTCGGATCGTCAATGGCACTGCGGTATTCCTCTTCAATCCATACATCTGCCTTCTTGGCTTCCCAATCAATCCCGACGATATACCCTAATCCGCGGGCCGGAAATTTTGGATCCTCTTTCACCGTTAAAACGACAAAATCCCCTTCTGCCAAAGTAATTTTCTCTGTATCTTTAAACGAATATCGATCGATCATGACCAGCCGGGATACACCTTTAAAGGTGATTTTCATGTCATCCGTAATGGGATGAACCTGAGGGAAAAGCTGTATATCCTTGTTTAAACGTTCCTTGTTAATCGTCATGTTTTTATTCAACGCAACAGACATATCGACAACTCCTTTTCTAGCTTTAAACGTTTCTTCATTTGGACAAACCCAAGCCATATATTATACTCACAAAAACGCACCGCACAATATATTGTGCTATTACCCCTTCCACTATTACTATATATTGATTTATATTCGCTTTTTTGTCAAGCGAAAAAAAAGATGGTTTCGTTGGGAGAATAGAGATATTTAGGGGAAAACGACCATAATTGCCGAAAAATGATCATTTCTGAAACTTGCAGAATGAAAGGCAACATGTATCACCACTGCCCTCCAGCAAAAAGAAGGCACGGCAACGAAAAAAGAGAAAAAGCGGATGCGGCCTCCGCTTTCTCCCCAGTAGCTAACGTCTGAAATTCCATTCATCCGATTCGTATTTTTCTTTGGCTAATTTTTCCACAAACGCCTTTTCCTGTTCGGACAGCTCGTATGGTTCCAATCGGATATTTAAGCCATCTTCAAATCCTTTTTTAAAAGCTTCCTTTGCCATTTCAATGGTAACAGGATTTGCACTGATTTCATTAATGGCCACCGCTTTGTTTTTGAACGATTTCATCATCCGTTCTTTTACTCTTTCACTCGGATAGCGAAACAAACTGAAAAGTTTCTCTTCATCCAAATCAAGCAAAATGGAACCGTGCTGCAGAATGACTCCTTTTTGCCTTGTTTGAGCACTTCCTGCCACTTTCCGTCCTTCCACTACTAGTTCATACCAACTTGGGGCATCAAAACAAACAGAAGAACGCGGATCCTTTAATTTGTTTTTTTCTTCTTCCGTATGGGGGATGGCAAAATATGCGTCTAAACCAAGGTATTGGAACCCTTTAAGGATTCCTTCGGAAATCACCCTGTAAGCTTCCGTTACGGTTTTCGGCATGCGCGGATGCTCTTCCGTTACAATGACACTGTATGTAAGTTCATGTTCATGCAAAACGCCTCTTCCGCCTGTGGGGCGACGTACAAATCCTAAGCCGTGTTTTTTAACAGCTTCCAGATCAATTTCTTTTTCCGCTTTTTGGAAATAACCGATCGATAACGTCGGTGGATTCCATCCGTAAAAGCGGATCACAGGAGGAATGTCTCCTTTGCTGTGCCAATCCAAAAGAGCTTCATCAAGGGCCATATTGAAAGAAGGCGAACATTTACCGGAATCAATAAATTTCCACACTTCTTTTTTTTCCATTCCATTCACCCTCTTTAACCTGAAAATTTCCTTCTCTAGTCTATCAAACGATCCGTGAAAACACAAAGAAAGAATTCTGCACAAAAAATCATAGAAAAGATTTTGATTAAAAGAACAGCGATGACTATAATAAATATTAGTGCATCTTAAGGGAAAGGAGCTATAAACTTGCTGTATACGCTAGCCACGATTATCGTAGTTGTTCTTATTTATTTTCTCTTCGTGTATTTTACACAAAAAAGAGTTGTCAAAACATTAAAAGAAGATGAATTTAAAGCCGGCTACAGAAAAGCGCAACTGATCGACGTCAGGGAACCGAATGAATTTGAAGCCGGTCACATCCTGGGAGCCCGCAACATTCCTCTCACACAAATCAAAATGAGAATGAAGGAAATCCGTCCGGACAAACCGGTGTATCTTTATTGTCAAAGCGGTTTAAGAAGCGGACGAGCTGCACAATATTTATACCGGCACGGTTACCGTCAACTTTATCAGTTAGAAGGCGGCTTCAAAAAATGGACGGGGAAAATCAAAACCGGAAAATAACGAAATTTCGTCATTTTAAACGAACATCATGACAAAGACTGGACGAGAAAAGGGAGTTCGCAGCAAATAGGCCAAATATTCCTTTTTCTTGAACCAGTCTCTTTTTTTCTGCAAACGATCGGACTTATTTATGTTCAACCATTTGGTCGTTTTCCATGGTTTCGTTCTTTTTTCTGTCCATTCGTCCTCGCTTGTAGGCCGTCTTCCTGATTTCCATCCTTCCTTGATAAGGAAGGATGGAAATGCGAAAACTCCATCAACCGTTATGATCGTTTAAATCGCAAAATCGGCTTTCGGGCAGCGGCCGTTTCATCCAAGCGGCGGATCACAGTGGTATGAGGAGCTTCTTGGACGATTTCCGGCTGTTCTTCCGCTTCTTTCGCAATTTGAATCATCGCTTCAATAAAAGAGTCCAGCGTTTCCTTCGATTCCGTTTCCGTCGGTTCGATCATCAGACATTCTTCCACATTGAGCGGAAAATAAATGGTCGGGGGATGAAAGCCAAAATCCAACAGCCGTTTCGCAATGTCCAATGTCCGAACGCCCAATTTTTTCTGGCGTTTTCCGCTTAGCACAAACTCATGTTTACAATGCCGGTCATATGGCAGTTCGTAATATGGAGCCAGCTTTCTCATCATATAGTTGGCGTTAATGACGGCATTTTCGCTGACCGCTTTTAAACCGTCCGGCCCCATGGAACGAATATACGTATAAGCGCGAACAAGAATGCCGAAATTGCCGTAATACGGTTTCACTCTGCCGATAGAATACGGACGGTCCTCATCCCAAACAAAGATCCCATCTTTTTTTGTTAAAACGGGCTTGGGCAAATAAGGGATTAATTCCTTTTTCACACCGACAGGTCCAGAACCGGGTCCGCCTCCCCCATGCGGTCCTGTGAAAGTTTTGTGAAGATTCAAATGGACTACATCAAAGCCCATATCACCCGGACGCGCCTTTGAAAGAACGGCATTTAAATTAGCGCCGTCATAATAAAGCTTTCCTCCGACTTGATGAATGATTTCAGCGATTTCAAGAATATTCTCCTCAAAGAGCCCTAACGTATTCGGATTCGTCAGCATTAAGGCCGCTGTATCTTCCCCCGCTACTCTCCGTAGATCTTCCAAGTCGACAAGACCTTGTTCGTTCGATTTTACCGTAATGGTATCAAATCCGGCAATGGTCGCCGATGCGGGATTGGTACCGTGAGCGGAATCGGGGATGATCACTTTCGTTCGTTTGTCATCGCCTCGCGCTTCGTGATAGGCGCGAATCATCATAAGACCTGTCCATTCGCCGTGTGCTCCGGCAGCCGGCTGCAAAGTCACTTCATCCATTCCTGTTATTTCTTTTAAATGTTCCTGAAGATCGTACATCAACTCCAGTGAACCTTGAACGGTTTCTTCGTCCTGCAGCGGATGAATATGACGAAAGCCTTCCAACCGGGCGACATCTTCATTTATTTTGGGATTATATTTCATCGTACAGGAACCGAGCGGATAAAACCCGGAATCAACACCGTGGTTTCGTTTGGAAAGAGCCGTGTAGTGACGCATAATATCCAACTCAGATACTTCCGGCAAATCCGGCTCTTCTTGCCTTATATATGACGTTGGAAGAATGTCCGCCACGTCAACCTTAGGGACATCCAGCTCCGGCAAACTGTATCCGATGCGGCCAGACTTGGAAATTTCAAAAATAAGAGGCTGATCCGTTTTGTTCATCATAATCCCCCCAATTCTTTGACCAATAAATCAATTTCTTCTTTTGTGCGAAGTTCCGTTACCGCAATCAGCATATGATTTTGAAGCATTGGATCCATTTTGCCTAAATCGTACCCGCCGATTATCTTTTTTTGAAAAAGCCGCTTATTTACGTCCTTCACCGGTTTATTTAAACGAATGACAAATTCATTGAAAGAGGGTCCGTCAAAAGCGACGATGGCGCCATTTTTCTGAAGCTGTTTTTTCGCATAATAAGCTTTTTGCACGTTTTGTTCCGCCATTTCTCTTAATCCTTTTTTGCCAAGAGCCGTCATCGCTACGCTAGCTGCTAAAGCGTTTAAAGCTTGGTTGGAACAAATATTGGATGTCGCTTTATCGCGGCGGATATGCTGTTCCCGTGCTTGGAGAGTTAATACAAATCCTCTTTTGCCATCTTCATCTACCGTTTGCCCCACTAACCTTCCGGGGATTTTCCGCATCAATTTTTCCGTGACGGCAAAATAGCCGCAATGCGGTCCCCCAAATGCTGCAGGAATTCCGAAGGGCTGGCAGTCGCCGACCACAATGTCTGCCCTGAATTTTCCAGGCGGCTCTAAAACCCCAAGAGCAAGCGGATTGGCGGAAACAACAAACATCGCCTTTTCGGAATGAGCGATATCCGCCAGTTCAACGAGCGGTTCGACTCTGCCCAAAAAATTCGGATACTGAACAATGACCGCCGCAGTATTCGAATCGATTTGATTGGCTAACTCATGTACGTCCGTCGTACCTTCAGTCGCCGTGATTTCCACCACTTCAAGCCGTCGTCCTTTCGCATACGTTTTCAGAACTTCTTTTGATTCCGGATGAACGGCGGAAGAAATCAGCACTTTATTGCGTCTCGTTTGGGCAGCGGAAAGCAGCGCCGCCTCAGCAAGAGCCGTCGCCCCGTCATACATCGAAGAATTGGCTACATCCATTCCAGTTAATTCACAGATCATTGTTTGAAACTCGAAAATGGCCTGCAATTCCCCTTGAGAAATTTCCGGCTGATAAGGTGTATAGGCGGTATAAAATTCAGAGCGTGAAAGAACATGATCCACAATCGCGGGAATGTAATGATCGTAAACACCCGCTCCTAAGAAGGATATATACTCTTTTGTGTTCGCATTTCTACGGGAAAGCTGGGTCAATTCCTTTTTCAACGTCGATTCTGGTGACGCTTTTTTAATATTGTACTCACCTTGGAATCGCACTTTTTCCGGTATATCACGAAAAAGTTCGTCCACCGACTCCACACCGATGGCTTTCAGCATTTCTTGTTGATCCGTTTCTGTCATAGGCAAATAACGATGCTTCATTCCATTCTCCTCCCCTTCTCTATTTCGAACGCTTATAAAAAGGTGTCTCAACTACCTTGGCCGCCAGCTTTTGTTGGCGAATTTCCACTTGAATCTCGCTGCCAAGATGGGCAAATTCACTCTTTAGAAGAGCAAGCCCGATATTTTTCTTTAATGTCGGCGATTGCGTGCCGGATGTGATATATCCTATTGGCTGATCATCCGAAAAAACAGGATATCCATTTCGAGGGATCCCTCTATCGATCATTTCCAAACCGACTATTTTTCGTTGTGTCCCTCTTTCTTTTTGAATGTTTAACGCTTCTTTTCCGATAAACTCGTCTTTATGGAGTTTTACAACAAACCCGATGCCGGCCTCAATCGGAGTGATATCAGCCGACAGCTCCTGGCCATACAACGGCAAGCAAGCTTCAAATCGGAGCGTATCTCTTGCGCCTAATCCACAAGGAAGCACCTTTTCTTCTTTTCCGGCCTCTAAAAGATGATTCCAAATATCAGGGGAATCGCTAGCGCGGCAATAAATTTCAAACCCGTCTTCTCCCGTATATCCTGTCCGGGAAACCAGCGCCTTTGAACCTTGGATATCCACATTCGTTTGAAACGTAAAAGCTTTTAGCTTAGAAAGATCCATATCCACTAATTTTTGTAAAACTTTTTCCGCCAACGGTCCTTGAATCGCCAGCTGTCCCCAATGCTCCGATTCATTTTCGATCGTTACGTCTCCTTCCAGATGGCCCTGCAGCCATTGAAAATCACTTTCCGTATTGGCAGCATTGACAACCAGCAAATATTCTTTTTCATCCAGCTTGTAAATCAGGAGATCATCCACTGTCCCGCCGTTCTCGTAACACATGGCTGTATACATGGCCCTGCCTGACTTTAAACGGGAAACATCGTTCGTTACCATTTTTTGAAGAAACTTTTCGCTGTCATCCCCTTTTACGACAATTTCCCCCATATGGGACACATCGAATAATCCGGCTCTTTCCCTTACCGCACTATGTTCTTCCTTTATACTTGTAAACTGCACAGGCATCTCCCATCCGCCAAAATCAATCGTTTTAGCCCCATATTCTTTGTACAAGTGGAAAAGGGCCGTCCTTTTTAAACGTTCCATATCTCTCCCCCTACTTCATTGATCGTGAAACAGAAAAAGACAGAGAACTCCCGTTTAGTTGAGTTCTCTGTCCTTAAACCTGAAAGTTTCCAAAAATGTTGTCTTCTTTGGTGGCTCCAAATGGAACACTCTCCAGAGGTGCGTCCAACAGGAGTTCTTTTGCCTGAGAGATTCGCACTTTTGCTTGCTCCTTCGGCGCTGCATAAAGCAGTCTCTCCCCCTGTTTTCATTCGCCGATATTTAATTGAAATTTGGGCATACTAGGAAAATCAAAACGGAAATGATCCCTAGCATACTTGTCGGACTAGTTTTGGAATAAAAAACTTTCAAAACTTTCTTTGGTTTTATCCTACCATTAAGGAGGCTATTCCAGCAATCTTTTTTTGAAAGGAGATGACTTTTATGGAATTAAAAATTCTATTTGATGAACAATGGCCACAAGAATTCGCATCCAAACTCGAACAGGACGGTCCATGGGGACATTGGGATCTATTTCAATTAGCCGTTGAAATGGAAAAAGATATGATTATTCCTGACTTTACAGGCTTGGTCGCTCCTAAATTTTTGCCTCATCTTACCCCTCTTCCTCATCAACTTGAGGCAGCGCAGCAAGTAATTGAAGAAATGAACGGAAAAGCTATATTGGCAGATGAAGTGGGGCTGGGGAAAACGATTGAGGCCGGTCTGGTTTTAAAAGAATATATGATTCGAGGTCTCGCCAAAAAAGTGCTTATTCTCGTTCCCGCTTCACTCGTATCGCAATGGACACATGAATTGAACACCAAATTTCTGATTCCGGCCGTTGCCCAAAAAAAAAGTTATGTATGGGAACAGTGCGATGTCGTTGTGACCTCCATTGATACGGCCAAACGCGATCCGCATCGCTCGATCATTTACGAACAAAACTATGATTTCGTCATTATCGATGAAGCCCATAAACTTAAAAATCCCAAGACCAAAAACTATGAATTTGTACAAAACTTAAAGAAAAAATTTTGCCTGTTGCTAACAGCAACCCCCGTTCAAAATCGAATCGATGAACTCTTTCATCTCGTATCTTTGTTGAAACCGGGACATTTAGGGAATGAAAGCGCCTTTTTCGAGCGCTTTAAAAAAGATAAACGTTCTGTACAGAACAGCGTGCATTTACGAGAATTGGTGAAAAAGGTCATGATCCGAAACAGAAGAAAAGATACAGGGATAGAATGGACAAAACGTAAGGTGCAAACGATCTTGATTGAGTTTTCTAATTCAGAAAGAAAGCTGTACGATCAGCTGTCCACCATAAAAGAAGAATACGACCACTTTGTGCAAAGCGCCATTTCCATATTGACGCTTCAAAGAGAAGCTTGCAGCAGCAGAGAAGCGGTCTTTTTCACAATCAAAAACATGCTGGAGAAAAATGAAGGCCTCTCTCCTTATTTCGCAGAAAAAATGAATGAGCTGCTTCAAGCTGTCAACGAAGTCCAATCGAATGCCAAAGCAGAGAAAGCACTTGAACTCATACAAAACATCAATGACAAAGTCATTATTTTTACGGAATACAGAGCCACTCAAATGTATCTTCAATGGTTTTTAAAACAGCACGGTATCACCTCTGTTCCTTTCCGGGGCGGGTTCAAAAGGGGCAAAAAAGATTGGATGAAAGAATTATTTCAAAACCACGCTCAAGTATTGATCGCCACGGAAGCAGGCGGGGAAGGAATCAACTTGCAATTTTGCCATCACATTATAAATTTTGATTTGCCATGGAATCCGATGCGTTTGGAACAGCGGATCGGCCGGGTTCATCGGCTGGGACAGACCAAAGATGTCCATATTTATAATTTTGCCATTAAAGGAACGGTCGAAGAGCATATTTTAAAATTGCTATACGAAAAAATCCGTTTGTTTGAACAAGTTGTCGGTGAGTTAGATGAAATTTTGACCCATTTTGAAGCGGGAAATCTAGAAGAATTATTCGCTGACATCTTCCTCCATTCCAAATCCGAAGGGGAAATGAAAATAAAAATGGACAATTTATCATCTATGATTCAATGGGCCCAAACGATGGGAAAAGAGGAGTGGAAGCATGGAAAACAAGCAAATCCATCAATATCTTGAACGTTTTTTCACAGCAAATAAATGCCCGATATTAGAAAACAAAAAAGGATTCCTCCATGTTCAATTAACGAAAGAAATGGATAAAGAATTAATGAATCGGCCTTTTTATTGGCATTATATTGAAAAAACCGGCGGTGCCCCCAATCCAATGAAATTGGCGCTTATTACGGATCAAAACGAAGCGCCGAATGAAAAGGGAGAAATCATTCATTACGGCTCCCCCCGACTGCATCAAATTTTTCAATGTACGAAAAAATTAGCTGGATTTATTCGCTTATATGAACAATCTGAAGAGAAACCACACGGCCATATTCCCCTTCATCCATGGGTTTGCTTAAATGTAAAAATTTCTTATCAGGCAGACCGAAAAAAGGAGATCTTTGGATCGTACGGAATCAATTTAATTTATGGCCAAATACAAGAACATTTTTTCGACTATGTCAAAACATTGTCCATGACACCGAAAATCCCGGATTTCTCATTCACCCTAACCCCTATGATCAGTCCAGTGAGCGGAATCCATCGGATTAGAAGATTTATTGAGCAAAAAATATCGAAAGAGAGCCATGAATGGGCTGCTCGAGCTATTGAGAGATGGGAAGAGGATTTAGCGCTGCTCGATCATTTTTATGAAGAAACAGAAGAAAAACCGGATGCTTATCAGATTGAAAAAGAAGCGCTTCGCGAACAATACGAACCACGCATTAACATTGATATCATTAACGGAGGAATATTTTATTTAAGGCAGCGCTGACAGGTTGTTTCTTGTAAAGAAAAACAATCAAGCCGGTCCCCTTACCGGAAACCAGCTTTCATTTTTCCTTTTCTATTTCCTTTTTAATATAGAAAGGAGTTCGTATGGAATCTGCCCAAACCATCGGTATAGAAACGGAGGGCGATATTGCTTTTTGGTTCGGCGCCGTTCAGTTCTTTTTGATGGAGGCTGGTTCAAGTAAGCAACGAAAGTTTTGACGATATCTTTCACCAAATCATTCGCCGTCATTCAAAACACCTGCCTTTTCCCTTTTGGCTTCATTTTGCCCAATCCATCAACCATTTAAACGACGGATAATTTCATCGACCGTTTCTTCCACCGTTTTATCGGTGGTATCAATCGTTATCGTCGCGCTCTCCAGATAGAGAGGCAGGCGGTTTTTATACAATGACTCCACTTCATCTTTTTTTCGATGATAAACTAGAGGACGTGTATGATCTCCTTCCAGCCTCTCCCACAAAAAAGAAAAATCGCATTGAAGAAAAATGACATCACCGGTTTTTTTCATCCATTCCCGGTTTTCATTCGTTAAAATAATGCCGCCCCCTGTCGTTATAATGCCGCTTTTCTCTGTTATTTCTTTGAGCAGAGCGGTTTCCATTTTTCGAAACTCTTGTTCTCCGTATAATTCAAATATTTGGGATATACTTTTGCCGTATTTTCTTTCTATCATTTGGTCCGTATCGTAAACGGGCTTGTTTAGGCGGGCACTTAGTGCTTGGCCGATGGTCGTTTTCCCTGCTCCCATAAACCCGATGAGAAATACCGGTTTCATCTTTATCTTCCCCTTTAATTCAACGCTTTCTCTATTTTTCCGTTATTTTTATTATATAGGAAGCTGGATGTAAAACTAGCCCCATTTCCTTTGATCGTGGTCAATTGCAAAATCACATATTGCGGATCCTCGTACGGCTTAGTCGTATATTCGACTTTCCCTGCAGAATATGGATACGTCTTTGGACCGCTCTCGATATCCGGGGCGTTGGCTAAAATTTTCTTTAAGAGCCCTTGCCAAAATGCTATATCCCCTGAAACTGTAAGCAGTCAGACAATTAAAGTTCGTTGATTTATTCCACTAAAGAAAAAAGACGTTTGTAGGAACATTATGACAAATATAAAAAGAAATTGTGAGTTTTTGATTTTAATAGGATAAATTTGCTTATTATAAGTGCCAGAATTTTATCACTTTTTGAGGCTTTGGGCGAGTTTCAATAGATTAGGCTACTCATTCCTGTGGTAAATATTGTAAAACGGAAAAGGATGATTTTTTTTGAAAAAAAAAGAGCCATGAAAGCCACTCCTTTGTTAAGATATAAGTACGCCCAAATATCCAGGGAGTGATTTCATGACTATTTCTATTCTAACACAAACCAGAGACTTTTCAATACAACAAAATTTGATTCCCCACAATTGGCAAGACTATGCCGATATACCATTTGTCATTCCAGCCATGTGTTTCCCATGGGAGATTTTTAAGCCGATTGAACGAGAATACTACACCCTTTTATATTTGCACCTAAAAAATGAAAGAGCACATGATCCTTCTAATGAAATACAACCGGCACTATTTTCAATAACGGAGGAAGAAGACAAGTCTGCGTCTTCATTATTTCATCTCCCTTCCACTGGGAGAAAACCGCATCCTTTCATGCCCTTTTTTCGTGCTTTTGAACTGGCCTCTTTACAGTATATTGAAGTGATGGTGGAGAGTGTCTATTTGCAAGTGAAATCAAACCCGCTATTTGCCACCATGTGTGGATTTACGGAGAAAATTCCGAGCTACCGTTCCTTTGCTCGTTTTGATCAAATCATGACAACAAATGGTCTTTGGGAAAAAGCCCGGCTATTGGTTGTTGAATATAATAAAGGGGAAGGCGTGGTTGAAACGAATGAGGAAGCAGCCGCCGTGGATACATCGCATATAGAGGCAGAAGCAACCTTGAATAAAACAAGGAAGACGTGTTCTTGTGAGGGTAATTGCGATTGCCCCAGAGTCCTTACGGACGACAATGTAGGGGTAATGCGTAAAAGTAATGCAGTCTCCTATATTGCGCATAAATTATCAATGGTATGCGGGGTGAGATCCGGTTTGCCTTTGACGCGGGAAGTATTTAAAGGAAATACACCCGATGGGAAAACATTAGAACCGACATTGGAAACGTTTAAGGCAGAGCACCCCGAGATGGCTGAGCAGTTGAGCTTTATCCTGGCAGATGGAATCTACCAAACGCCGGAAAATCAAAAAGTGACAAAGGATGTATTACAGGCGAAATTGGTGGCACCGATCAATCCACGGAACCGTAAAGATAAACCAACTACCGCCCGAGGGATTGAAAAAATCAACCGGTACGGCACTCCCATCTGTATCAGTGGACATAAAATGGAACTTAGAGGATCTGATCGGGAAAAGGGGCAATATATTTACACTTGTCCTGTATTTCATCCAAATGCCAAGCAAGAAGGTCTCACCTGCCCGCTAGCGAATCACGCGGAATGTTGTAATGGGGCAGCACAAGGAAGAGTATTTAGGATAGACTTTGATCAAACGCCTCAAGTAGATGTCGAGTTGCCGCAACATGGTCGCACATTTGAAGTGTTATATAGTGCCAGGACGATCATCGAAAGAATCTTTGGCATTCTAAAAGACGGATACAGTCTCCGTCGTGTTCACAAGCGTGGGAAGCAGGCAGTTGAAGCTCATGTAGATCGATGCATGATATCTATGCATATCATGGCAAATATGGCGTACCATCAGACAGGAAAGGCCAATTGTGGATGGACACGCAATCGGCTGCAAAGAGCAAATTAAGTTATTCACAGGTGGATATGTGAATAACTCAAATGAACGTTTTCTTTCCACAAAGGGTAGTGAAAAAAACCATTTTGTGAAGGCGGGATACGTATGCCCTTTTTTTGAAGAAAAATGACCGTTTTACTTCTATTGAATTAAAAATCTGGATGTAAATTGAAAATCTGGATGAAAAGGCAAAAAAAATCGGGATAATTAATTTTCCAGAGCCTCGCTCAAGGGTATATTTTTATTTTGGCAGAGGCTCTAAAGCAAGTGTTTCCATCACCTTTGTCTCATAATAATTGGTCAATTCCTTCAATGTTTGATAGCGGGACAAATAAATACCGGTGCCCCATACAACGGCTGCCTGTAAGATGATGAAAAACACAAGCACATACGGATAAACAGCTCCTTTTTCATTCATCATTCTCCTCCCCTTTTTTTACAGCGAGCGCCGATAGCGGGAAAAATCGCGCCTCTCTCCTCTCGCCATCCGTAAATTGAACGTCGAGTCTCAGACACCCTTCTTTCCAATAAAAACGAGCATTATCCACATTTTGAAGCATCACTTCATGTCCCGTTTGATTCACTCTTCTTCGCAAAACCGTTTGATATTTTTCAATTAACACCGTCCCTTCGGCGTTTGAAAAGGTTAGTCGCGATTCATCCGGTTTCCATTGAGAAGAGGATTGCAATTCTCGACGCAATTGAATAAGGAAAAGATCCCATTCTTCTTTATTTCCTTGTTGAATCGTTCGGTCAAACTCATACAAAGATTGATAAAAAAGAGGAAACAGCGAGGCAACCCCTAAAAAGACAGTAAAAGCAAGTAATGTTTCAATCATGGTAAAACCGTTACTGTTCTTCCAGACACCTTTTCGTTTCGCTCGTTTGTACACAAGCAAATTGTTTACTTTTTTCGTTTTCTCCCCAATAGAGCTGATAATCGGTATTCCCCTCCTTTCTTTGGGCATTCCCGTTTATTTGGACGAAATGTTCCTGCAACTCTTCGTACAAAAGTCTCATCCCTGTCCCTTCTTTCGAACCGCTTTCCAGCTTGATTGCCATGTGAAACATCAGTGGAAACAACCATTGTGCCAACAACACGACGATGGTTAAAGACAATAAACTTTCTAACAAGGTAAAACCTTTTTCATTCTTCGATATCATGCTTTCTCCTTTTCAATCCCATATCTTTATTTTGAATGTTTATAGTGACTCTTCCTTGACATTGATTCTTCCTTTTCCTATATAGAAGGTGAACTGAATGATTTGATGGTCATATTTAATCGCAATGGTGCCAAACTGATTTGTATTTCCGGTGGGAAGAAACGTAATACTGTCCATCCCGCCCCTTAAAAACTCAAATCCTTCCGGAACTTTTCGGGTAAACAATATTTCTTGCGAAGAAAGAGACGCAACGTATTTTTCCGAGGAATAAAAACGTAAAAATACAGATTTTTGGTGAGACAATGCGTACATCTGCGCTCTTTCCATATCCGCTCGCAGCTGAGTGATAAACATTTGTTTGTCTAATTGTTTTTGCATCTTTGGATACGGAATCACTGTAATCAACAACATGGCGGAAATCATCATCAAAACGAGCAAGGCTTCCAACAACGTATATCCGCGAGAATTCCACTTCAAAATTAACTGCCTCTCTTTACAATCACTTCGCCATTAGAACCGATGTCTATTTTATCTCCATTTGGACAAGACGTTTCTCCTTGCCGCAAATAGCCCCCGCTTACTAAATCATCCACAGAAGATGGCAACGTTTGATGATCCATCCGATACGATTGAACTTGTCCTTCAACCATGTGTTGAAACGCCTCACAGCCTTTGTTATGAATGCTGCTGCTTTGCTTGACCACATTGGGAATCGTAATAAACAGCAAGATCGAAATGATCAGCAAAACGATCATCATCTCGATAAGTGTAAAGCCATCTTGTTTTTTGAACATTGTTTCTCCTCCTTGTCTTTATATGGACTCAATCATTTGAAAAACGGGAAGCATCACAGAAAGATAAATCGAAATGACAGACAGTCCGACAATGATAAAAATGGCAGGCTGCAAAATCGCTAAGGCTTTCCGAATCTTTTTTTCCAGTTGTTGTTCGCAAAAATGACTGAAATACTTTAATTCTTGCTCCAAATGACCACATTTTTCCCCGTGCCGGATCATTGCTGCCAGATGAGAATCAAAGAAAGGAAGATCTTTCACCACATCCGCAAATGAGCTGCCTTGCTTCAGTTCTTGATTAATTTCATTTGCAATATAGGCAAAAAAAGGATAAACCGTCTGTTTGTGAAAAATTTGGAGAATCTCATTAACGGCAAAACCGGTGGAAAGCAATTGGGAAAATTCTTTGGAAAATATTTGAGTGAAATAAAGGGTAAAATAATCGCGGACAAATGGGAGTTTTAATAGAAGTTTTCCTTTTCTCCCCGGGGATTGTTTGGAATAATAAGCTAGAAACAGGAAAACGGCTGTCATTCCAACAATGGTTATAAAAAATATGAGTGAAGGAGCGGTTTGAAGAAATAGCATAAAAAAGCGGGCGCTTCCGCTTGCAGTGAAACCAACGGAGGAATAAAGAACTTTAAACCGCGGCAAAATCCATTGATCCAAAAAGAAGAGTATGATCAAGAGAAGGAAAAGGAGAAAAGCCGGGTACTGAAGCAATTTCAACATCTTTTCCTTCGTTTTGTTTCCTTTTCTCAGTTGGTTTCCGGCATATAGTAAAGTATCCGCAAGCTTTCCATGCCTTTCAGCAAAATACACCTGCAAACAAACCATAGAAGAAAACTCTAATTGCTGAAGAATTTGAGAAAGCGGGGCTCCATTCTTCAACTGCGAAGTTGTCATCTGTAGTGTGCTCTGATCGCGCTTATACAGATTCATAAACAGAAATTCCAACGAATCTCCAATGTTGAATCCTTCATTCAACATTTCTCCAAGCCTGTAGATAAAATCACCTTCATATCTTTTTCGGTGTTTCCTCTTCCAAAACCCAGCGATCCAATTCATCATTCGCAAGAAATCCAAGACCGATCCCCTTTCGTATGAGTTGTTTCAGCGTTGGATAAGTGTATCGTCCTTCCTTTCCAACGGCTTCCTTTAAAACTTCTTGCAGTACTGCACCGCTGATGATCTCATAAATGGTAGCGCGCTTTTGACGAAACTGACTAGGACAATAGGGAGAACAAGATTCCCCGCAAAAAGGGCATAAAAGCCGTACAAGCCTTTGAGCCGAAACCGCCACAAGCGTCTGTTGAATATCATGCCATTCAATGCCAAATTCAAGCAACCGATAAATAGCTCCTTTGGCATCCTTTGTATGCATCGTGGTCAAAACTAAATGACCGGTTAACGCCGCTCTCATAGTGATGCGGGCGGTTTCTTCATCACGTATTTCTCCGACAATGACAATATCGGGATCATGGCGGAGAATAGCCTTAAGCCCCGCTGAATATGTCAGACCCGCTTTCTCGTTCACTTGAAGTTGGAGCCAGCCGTCATTCTGGCGCTCCACAGGGTCCTCCAACGTAATCACTTTCTGGTTAAAATGACGAGTACTATGGGAAACAAGAGAATAGAGTGTAGTAGTTTTGCCGCTGCCGGTTGGACCGGTGAAAATCATTAGACCGTGGGAATAACGGAGAAGAGATAAAAGCTTTTTTACGGAGTTTGGAAAGAGAGACAGACGATAAACATCCATGGAGGATTTTTGCGGTGAAAGCCGAATGGCCAAACTTTCTCTCTGAAGCACGCTCGGAAGAGTGGAAACGCGGAGAGCGATTTTTCCTTTCTTCGTTTCTAATAGAAGGGAACCGCTCTGAGGCTTTCTTTTTTCGCTGATATCCATCGAGGCCATATATTTGAATTGGGAAATCAGCCGTTCTCCTTCCTTGACTGTCAGCTTCAGAAAAGGCGTCAACAATCCGTGAGTGCGTAATTGAACTTGATATCCATGTGTTTTGGGCTCAAAATGAATATCTGTTGCAAACAAGGAAAGCGCGTCTTCCACTAGTTGTTCCACATTTCTTTCATAGGACAAAAACGTTCGCACCACCTTTCTTATCCCGCTTTCCTTTTTTCTATTCGACTATTTCCGCAAAAATCCTTCAAAAATATTTAAAATTTTTCGATGTTTTTTGTCTATCACTAATAAATCACTTTCCAATTTTCATCGACGACTGCCTCAATGACTTTGTGTTTTAAAAAATAATTGGCAATTAACTCGGGGACATCGATCGGAATCTCCTTCACAACGGGCTGGTTTTTATACATCCAATAGTCACCGCCTCCGCCAGCGCGATAATGATTCATCACGACATCTACTTGTTGGTCTGCACGAAGCGGCTGACCCTTATAATTCAAGTGGGTCACACGTTGTCCGACAGGCTTGCGAAGATCAATGATATACTCGATGCCTTCCCACATATCGTAGTTATAATGCTGAGGCTTGGGCGTCGTAAATGCATCGCTTACCTGAATAGATCCGTCGGCAAGCCGTTCAAAATAACTCGCTGATTTTTCCAACGCGTCTTTTATGACCTTACCCTTCACCCGCAATACAACTAATGTATTCGGATAAATGTAGTTGGCGACCACACTGCGCATCGTCACAATGGATGAGAATCCCGGAGATTGATTATCAAACAAAGCCGTGTTGGAGATATCTACGCCGGCGGCATCCATTTGAACATGGTTAATAAATTCAATGAGAGGGTGATCTTTTAATCGAATTTCCATTGGATCAGAAACGGTCATATCCCCTTGAACATACCCAATCGGTTGATCAAGCCATTTTTGAACAGCTTGTTCATAGGGTTCTGCCAATCTTATCACTTCTTGATCTGGCTCCACCCCGTTCACGGAAAGAAGTTCTGAATGTTTGCCTTTTATGCGGCATCCATCGTCTGTCTTTTCCATTTCCACCGTTACTTTTCCAAGAGCAATCCCATTACATCCCGGTTGAAGAATCGTTACGCCATTAATGTTTTTTCCAGCGAGCTTGCGATGCTGATGACCCGTGAGAAGCACATCGATGCCCGGAACTTCCATACATATTTGATACGCTTGATTTTCGCCGGTAAACGTTTCGGTTGCCTCACCTGTGTCAAGATCACGTTCAAATCCGCCATGATAAGCCACCACGACAAGATCAGCCTTTTCCTGTTCTTTCAAAAAGCGGACCCACTTCTTGGCCGTCTCTGCCGCATCATCAAAGCGAAGCCCCTTGATATGTTCTTTCTTTTCCCAGTTAGGTATGTATGGTGTCGTTACTCCTAGAATGCCTATTCGAATTCCTTGAGAAACGGTTTTTATGATATAAGGTTTGCCGAAATAAGGTTTTTCAGTTTCTTTGTCTATGATATTTGCAGAAAGCCATGGATAGGCAGATTCATCTACAGCCTTGTTCAAAAATTCCAATCCGTAATTGAACTCATGATTGCCGATGACCCCGGCATCATACTCTAATTGATTTAAAATTTTGATCATCGGGTTAGGTTCATGACTTTGAAAACGTGCATGATGGTAAGTCAGAGGGGTTCCTTGAATGACGTCTCCGCCATCGATTAACACAGCATCAGGATTTTTTTCTCTTTCTTTTTTTATCAGGGCAGCCACTTTCGCCAACCCTTTCTCTGCCATTTCGTTAGTCCCGTAGTTGATCGGCAATATGTTTCCATGTAGATCGCTTGTTTCCAATATGACTATTTCTACCGTTTGCATATTATAACCCTTTCTCTTATAGTCAGAAATTTCATTTTCTTCAGTATATCAAACCCTTTTTCACAGTGGGAATATCTTCATGACAATTTAAGCACAGTTTGAAAAGATTCAGCAGAGAATATACAATTAGCTGTTTTCGTACACATTCAATTATAAAAACGAAATTGGCTCAAAAAACGATTCGCAAGTGGACTTCATTCGTTACCGTTTTAAATATGTCTATTAGCAAGGAGAAAGTAGATTGAAAAAAGAGAAAAGATCGAATAGGAGCGCTTTCATTATACATCCATCACATGATTTTCACATAAAATTGACTGAATATTTACAATATATTAATCAGAGAGATTAATTTTAATGCTATATTATGGTAGAAATATTATTACCTGAATCCGTGATGAATTGAAATCGACTTTGATTTTGTTGTAATTTTGATGGATTGATAATCCATAAAACCCTTTTTATGCTTATGACCTATGTCATCTCTATTTCCGAAAATGGAACAAATCTCTTTTTTAGGTATACGAACCAAAAAAATAGACAAAAAAGCACAGGGAGTGACGTTGGACATTAGTGCCCGAACATTCGTTCGTTATCTTGCCTCTCTCCATTTCTGATAGACGTTCAGTAGGGGCTCGCTATAGCCACTCCTTCGCGTCAGTTTCATCCAGATCTGTCGTGATCGACGGACGAGTCGCCCTGCCATCGTGATCACCGTCTGAATAATCGTCTTGATGCGGCGGCGTTTCACTTTGTGGTGCAACGGATGTCTCGGATCGCTTAATAGATCTTGTCCAATCAGACGAAGAAGATTGTAAACGAAGGCTCCCATGACCAACACGAGCGCATTCGTTTTCATCTTCCCAGATGGAAGCCGCTCTAAATCTAAGTCGCTCTTCAGTTCGCTATGAAACTGTTCGCATGTCGCATGGTCATGATACAACGCGAGCACATCGCTCATTCGAACATGCTCGTATCCTTTGAGCCGCACCCAATAGCTTTCCACTTCATAATCAGGAACGAGCATCAGCTGTCCATTGCGTTCCATCGTCCGTTCCGTTACTTGGGTGACTTGAACGTACGTATACGTGTTTCCATCGATCGCTGCCTTCTGTGGAAGGCATAGCTCATAGGTTTGTACTCCTTCGCTTTGTCCATCATCGACACGTTTGCCCTTTTGCGAAGCGATCTGGAACCAAAGCGCTTTCGATTCTCGGCGTAAGTTTCGCTTGATGACAAAGTCCACGTCTTCCTTTAGGCATACGTGCACATTCGCTTCTGCATCGTTTCCTGCATCCATGCGAACAAGCAGACGAGATGAAGTCAGTTGACGAGCTCGACGGATAGCGGTGACTAAAAACGAGGGCATGTTGTCTTGCACATGTTGTTTCCCTGGACGCAACTCGGCATGAACGAGATACCCTTCCTTCCCTGCATACGCAAACAACGGTGTAAAACCGTCAAATCCTTTATACGTTCGACTGACTCCTTCTTTTTTCGTATCGGAGTTGTCAAATGGGGAACCATCTATATCAAGGGGAAGCCATGTCGTCTTTCCTTTGGTCCAACAAGGGGACAAAGTGGCATGTCGTTGAATCAACAGACGTATGGACTCCTCCCAAAGAATCGTTTCGGTCATCGGAAGACAAGCGAGCTGATCGAGTCGTTGTCGCAAGGTTGGAGAGGAAGGCACGTGCTGAATCCCCATCGATGCCGAAAAGATATCGTCCTGACGATACGCTTCGATATGATCGAAATCCGTTTTTCCTGTGGCAAGCAAGCCAATCATCGAGCGAATGACATCGCTATGGGAAATGTGCACTTCTCGACGAACCGTTGGAAGCCGAAGTGCGTTTACCCGTTTATCCAGTTTCGTTCGATGGAGTAAGTAGCCAACGAGAGCAAGCCCAGCACTTGGGGTAATCGCTTCATCTGTCAATACAAACCGAATCGGGAAATCTTTCATCACATCACCTACTTGATGAAGAATCGTCAACGTCGTTTTTCCTTATCGTATCAACGGTTTGCGACCATTGTAAAGATGTTTTGTCACGGATTCAGGTATTATTTTGAATTAGGAGGTCGAATCATGATCAAACGTTTAACCATTTTTGTCGCTGCTTTTGCGTTGATGATTGGCGTACTTTCTGGTTGTGGCAGCGATAAAGTAACCCATTCCGAAAGTGGCAACGGGTATGTTCCAAAGGAATTAACCATTGGGTTCGTACCTTCACAAAATGCAGAAACGCTGGAAGCACGTGCGAAACCTCTTGCAGATTTACTGTCCAAGAAACTTAGCATCCCTGTAAAAGTGACCGTAACCACAGATTACAATGCGGTCGTTCAAGCTTTAAAATCAAAGCAACTTGATCTCGGATTCTTGCCGCCAACCGATTATGTCATCGCCCATAAACAGGGGGCCGCGGACGTTCTTTTGCAAGCACAACGCTATGGCGTCATCCCCGAAAACGGAAAAAATACAAATGAACTTGTGGATTACTATTACGCTATCATGCTAGTAAAAAAAGATTCCAACATCAAAGACGTCAAAGACTTAAAAGGGAAAAAAGTCGCTTGGCAATCACCAACTTCATCTGCGGGTTATGTATGGCCGGCTATTTATATGAAAGAACATGGTATTGATGCGCAAAAAGATGTAACTGGAATTCAAGTTCAAGGCCACGATAAAGCTATTTCCGCCTTAATGAACGGAGATGTAGACGCGGCAGCGGTCTTCCTTGATGCAAGAAATATTGTTGCTAAAGAATATCCAGATATATGGGATCAAACACGAATTCTCTTTAAAACAGAAAAAATCCCGAACGATACGATCAGTGTCCGACCTGACATGTCAGTGAAATGGAAGAAAAAAATCTCCGATGCTTTTGTAGCAATTGGAAAAGACCCAGAAGGCCAAAAGATTATTCTTAATATTTATTCCCATGTTGGATACATACCTTCCAAGGACGCAAACTTTGATATTGTTCGTGAATACAACGAAAAAATCAAGGAAATTGGAAAGTAATGTGCAAATTAAAATTGGTTAAAAGGGCGTCTACATACTTTGGCGCCCTTTTCCTTGTCTCACCAATCATAAAATGGCTTTGCTGCAAGTTGAATCTAGATGGTTTCATTAAGGTTATTGCGATCACTATCGAATCCCATCCCCACTCTGTTTTGGAATGAACCACTTGTTTGATCCATAGAAAAACAACTATGCTGGCCAGTTTCCTGAATTCAACAAGGGCAAGGTAGTTTCATTTTGCCTGAATTCGAATTTGACTTATAATGGACAGTCATTTGAACTATGTTTTGACACTAAAGCGAGTGAGATATGATTTATCTTTTGAATGGAACGTTTCTGTCCTTAATGAGGAATAAAACGATTCTATCACGGCATTATTAGAGCAGTTTCCTTTCCGGGACATGATCGTGGCAATGCGTATTTTCAACTTCGTGGATTTTTTCTATTAAGACAAGGACAAATGCAAAAAAGATGTGGAATTCATTTCCAACATCTTTTTTATTACGTAAAATAACATAATATTAAATCGTAAAAAAGGGGAACATTTTTGTATAAATACTTTTCATTAGGTCTTTGGATCATCACCATTTTAATGATCGTTTTTGCTCAAAATCCAAATGGATACCTTTTTATTGCTTTATGGATAATAGGTAGTTTTATAGGTTACGTCGGAAAGCGTAAGGACAAAAAAAGCCTAGTAATGAACCATATAGCAATATGGGCTAACTTGCTCACAGTTATTATTTATATTCTATGGGTATTTGTCGTTGGGATGATTTGGAGTTCCCCATAAATATTTGTTAAAAGAAAAAACAATAGCAGCGGGTAATTCTGAAAATCGTCCAGCCTTTTAGAATACGACATTCTTCATATATAATATCTCCATTCAGTGAGGGCCAGAAAATCTCCTTCTCTATACAAAAAGACTTTTATTATACGAGGCGTTTTCGAATGGCCCCTGAAATATAATCAATCATGGTGACCATCACGACAATCCCAATGAATATGATCCCGACGCGGTCCCAAGTATGACCTTGCAAAGCAAAGATGAGAGGAGCACCAATCCCTCCAGCACCGACAATGCCAAGAATGGTGGCGGCACGAACACTAATCTCAAATCGATACAATGTGTAAGATAAGAATTCTGGCAATACTTGAGGAATGACTGCAAGCCAAAACGTTTGAATTTTGTTTGCGCCAGAGGCAATCAATGCCTCACGAGAGCTTAAATCCTTGTTTTCGATTGCTTCCGCAAACAGTTTTCCGAGCATCCCGACAGAATGAAATCCCAAAGCAAGAATACCAGCAAAAGGACCTAGACCAACAGCTGAGACAAAAATGATCGCCATAATGAGTTCAGGAAATACCCGAATAGTAGCCAGCACAAATTTACCAGTACTTGAAACCCACTTGTGTTTACTCATATTTCGAGCAGCCCAAAAGGCAAAAGGAACAGAAAGAACGGCGGAAATAAACGTACCAAGTACCGCAATGGCCAGCGTATCCATCAATGCGTGAATTAAATCCTCACCGCCGGGTTCTATAATATAATCCCAGTCTGGATGAATAAATCCTCCTAATATCGCCTTCATAGACTTTACCGCATTTTTACCAATATGGAAATCCTTCATCCCTTTAAATGCCCAGATGTAAAGGAATATGACGACAAAAAGGCTTGTCCATTTCATGATACGCTTTTTAAGCAATTGTCTCTGTATGTCTTTTGCAATAGCGACATCTCTTTTATGATTCGATTCCCTGCTCATAGCAATTTCTCCCGAATTTTATTGCTGATCGTGTCAATCATGGTGACAACAACCAGTGTGGAAAGAATTATGGACAACGCGCGACTGTATTGATAGGAGGCAAGTACATTATTTAGAATAAGCCCAATTCCGCCTGCACCAACATAACCAAGAATAACAGCTGCTCTTATATTAATTTCAAATGAATAAAGAAAATAAGACATATAATTGGCGGCCACTTGAGGCACAACGCCAAAGAAAATCCATTGAATTTTGTTTGCCCCCACCGCTGTCATCGCTTCGAGCGGACCGGGATCAATCGCCTCTACTGCTTCATATGCAAGTTTCGCTATAACACCGAGCGAAAATATGGTAATGGCAAAAATACCTGCAATAGGGCCTATCCCAAAAATGGGAACAAACAATGCTGCCAGCAACAATTCTGGTATTGTTCGAATGAGATTGAGAATAAAACGTGCTGTATAAAATAAAAGCGGCGATCTGGTAACATTCCTTGATGATAATAAAACGATCGGAATGGATAAAAGGCCTCCAATAGTAGTCCCAATAATGGCAATACGAATCGTTTCCAGCATCGGACCGATCACATAATGAAAATAGCCCCAATCAGGCGGAAACATATCCAGCAACGTTGACCAAATATTCGGTATCCCAACAAAAAAGTCATACAAAGAGATATTTGTCCGATATCCGCTGCCCCATAAAAGTAGAATAAGCAAAATGATAGACAAAATGATTTTCATGCGACCAATGCGCCTTTTTTTGATAACATCTATTTCCATTACTTTGACGCCCCTAACAACTCGTCCTTATGAATAGGACGGCCATAAATTTCTGCAAAAACTTCATCCGTAGCCTCTTCTACTGGACCATCAAATACTATTTCACCTGCACGAATACCGATAATGCGCGTGGCATATTTACGTGCTAGATCAATAAAGTGAAGGTTTACAATGGTTGTAATTCCAAGTTCTTGATTAACACGTTTTAAATCATCCATCACTTGAAGCGTCGTTAGAGGGTCAAGAGAAGCGACTGGTTCATCTGCAAGAATAATCTTTGCTTCTTGGGCGAGCGCCCTTGCAATCGAGACCCGCTGCTGCTGGCCGCCGGAAAGTTCATCGGCGCGTGAATACGCCTTTTCGCTCATATTCACACGATTTAAAGCATCCATAGCCAACGCAATGTCCTTTTTTGGCCAAAGATCTAGAATCGTTCTGATGGTCGAGTGGTAGCCTACACGCCCTGAAAGAACATTGCGAAGAACCGATGACCTTTTTACTAAATTAAAGTTTTGAAAAATCATCCCGATATCTCGACGAATACGAAGAAGCTCTTTGCCACGGGCTTTTGTGATCGACTGACCATCTATGAAAATTTCACCTTCTGTAATCTCATGCAATCGATTAATGGACCGTAACAGCGTTGATTTACCAGCACCTGACAAGCCCACAATGACGACAAATTCCCCTTTATGTATTTTCAAATTAATCTTTTGTAGACCAACCGTCCCATTTGGATAAATTTTTTGAACATTTTTAAACTCAATCATGAAGCAACCCAACTTCCTTCATAGGAATAGATATTATGCATAAAGAATCATTCTTTAGGCTATCGTTTAAAATTGAATCTCTTCGTCATATGAAGAAGATTTAGGAAATAGGAGATTTCCTTTTTCCTCCTCCACGACGCACACAAGCCAACTCGATCGTCTTTCGTTCTGACAATCTCTTCGTAAACGATGGATTCATGGCCTGATTTGAAATGATTATTCTGGAGAAAAAGATTTTACCTCTCCCTAAATGTAAATAGATTATGAAGACCGAGATCATTCATTGCTTGCAGCATCTTTTGAATTTGACTAGCTGATTTTCTCACATTCAATCGGGGTCGTGAATTAAAATTCAGTTTTGAAAAAACGTTGCAGGTGCGGTCCTTTTCACCTTATTTCCAAAGGAAAATATGGTCTTTCCTTTGGAACACTTAATTTCTGCTGAATTCTATTCAACCAGAAACACATGGGCTCAATTGTTACAATTCCTCCTGGTTTTACTGCCGTTCCTTTCTCTATATTACGGGTCTCTTCTATTGAATTTTTTCAGGAATGTCAGACCTATTTTCTGATAGTGGAATACTTTCAACATTCCCAATGGTGACATCTTGCGTGATCAAATTTGTTTTTCCATTTCGTAAACGAAGTTTAGCTGGCCCTTCAGTACCTGGTTTTATTTTTACCGTTAACACTTTTGCCGCGTGTCCTGACGCATCTGCAGTAACACTGAACGAAGAACTATAGCCATACATGCCCGGCCAAGTGCCGTCTTGATTTCGGAACTGAGCCACTTGCTCTCCGCCAACAAGAAAGATCCCAGCGTTCAATCCACTTACCGTTTGTCCGGGTAAAAGATGGTCTATAGAGACACGAATTTGGAATTCCTCTGCATTTGGCAGAACATCTTGATGTTGAAAAGAATAGGCTGGTTTTGCATCTGATGTTTTTGTGAAACCGTAAGAACCTTCTTTAAATGTGCTAGGATCATACCATTTATAATCAGTAGCAGGA
Source organism: Bacillus sp. FSL W8-0102 (assembly GCF_038007225.1). Lineage (NCBI taxonomy): Bacteria > Bacillati > Bacillota > Bacilli > Caryophanales > Bacillaceae > Bacillus > Bacillus sp. FSL W8-0102. The sequence continues at coordinate 1,256,999 of NZ_JBBOWT010000001.1, read as the reverse complement.
GGTGCCCATGGTTCGGGTTTTGGTTCGGTAGATTGACTCGGTATTTCTATGTTTAAAAAAGGCGATGGTTTGTCTAACGTAATTCCTTGATCCTTGAATGATGGATAGGATTCTTTCACCGATAACCAATTCACTAAATGGGTTAAAATTTTGGAATCATCTTGTTCTTTAAAACCGTCATAAGTCTTTTTCGTTGTCCCTGTTTCTTCATTTAAATATTTTGGCGACGCATCTTCTACTGATGAAGAATCCCCGATAAATGCAGCTTTCCCTTTTCCAACTTTCGAAATGGCTACAAATGGACCTTCTTCAATACCGCCTCTAAAATAAACACCTTGATCTACGGCATAATTCCACTTATCATTTGGTGTTAATTTAGGAAGGTATACTAAACCTTTTGCTTTTTCAGGATCGAGAATAGCTAATGTAGACCCGGCATGGACAGCAAGGGAATGAACCCCTTCTGTAATTCCGAAAGAATCACTTGGATCAACAACCGTTGTAGCATTCACATCACCTATCGCATTATAACGGAAGCGAACTCCGAAATGTTCCGCTAACCAATCAGAACATTGAACATCTTTCATTGCCTCAGATGCAGCTTCCTCTACAGACATTCCTTTCTTAGGATTATCAAATGCACCACGGCGATAGCCATTGAATACTTCTGAAGCGTCCCAGCGGTTTTTGTTTCGATCCGCATTGTAATGATCGGAAATAAAGAAAATGCTTCCGCCATTTTGAACATACTGGATCATGGCATCTTGTTCGGATGTTTTATACGGTATGTTCGCTTCCGGAACGACAAACACATCGAAGTTTTTTAAATCATCATAGGTAATGGGAGTTGTTTTTCGAAGTTCTTGAAAAAATACCCTTCTTTTGCAATCGCATTGGCAAAATCAGAAAATGCTCCATCAATCACCCAATCCGCAGCACCTGCTGTTTGTCCATGAGTGTTATCGAATAATACTTTCTTGCTATTTGGCGCAGTCGGGTATATTTGAGGAGCCGGATCTAATGGTCCCTCGGCTTTAACCTGGTTCAAGCCAGCAATCGGGAAGCCAATTCCAATGAACAGAACTGCAAGAAAAATTTTCAAAAATAACCTTCGTATGTTTTTCATATGCACCCTCCCAAATGATTGGTGAAACGACACAATTTTGTATGATTTGTAGAATAATGGCATCCCTATAATTGATAGTATCGTCCTTTTTTTTTCGTTAACATAGAAAATTATAACTGAATATTGCAAATATTTTGTTAATATATTATGAATAAAAGGTTAAGAATTGGATGAGGATTAACCAAAAAAGAAAGGGATGTTTAAAGGAATATTCGAAAATGAATCGCAAAAAACTAAAGAAGAGCTGCAATAGAGAAAATAACAATATCAAAAGGAAGTCCCATGAGGCGAAAAAAGCCCCCACGAAATTTGACATATTTGTTAATGAAAGCGTTATTTACATTTGGATGTCCTTTCCATTATAATGTTTTTAATAATGAGAGGGACAAAGGAGGGATGCATTGTGGATCGAATGTTTCGTGTACTTGGTTTTTGGACCGCCATCTTTACGATCATGTTTTACTTGGGAGACATGAAAATCACCTCGCTCATTTTCTTGGCTCAGACAGGGTTTTTTTATCTACTAGGATATTTGAAACTATCGGAACGTATGTATATGTATGTCTTTGGGGCTTATTTGACGATTTTCTTTGCAGGCTTCACGTATTGGACGAACTTCATGATGCCATTAGGCGGCGGACAGTAATACACGCACCATACGATCAAGACATGGCTACGCTATCCTAAGCTTTCGACCGGTCTAACATTTAATTCTGCACTCCTTAGATACACACCTTAAAAACAACGAAAAGCTCTCGCTGCCTTTGAGGCAGCAAGAGCTTTCAATCGAAGAAACAACTATTTGGGAATGGTGGCTGTTTTGATTTGTTCATCATTTTGGCGGCGATTACGTGCACTTTCTTTTTGGAGTTTTGCAACTAAATAAACGGCTGTTAAAATCGTTGCGGAAATGAGCCAAAATCCGTACGTATAAGAGTTGGTCCATTGTTTAAACATCCCTAGAATATTAGGCAAGAAGAATCCCCCTAATCCACCAGCCGCACCAACGATTCCTGTCACTAATCCCACTTCTTTCATAAAATACTCGGAAATCGCTTGAAAGACTGCTCCATTGGCTGCGCCTAAAAATAGGAATGTCAAAAGCAATAAAGGAAGCGAAACAGACAGCGGTGGAAGAATACCGACCAAAAAGAGGGCAGCGAAAGCCCCGATGAATAACCAAAAAATCAATGAAAGCCCGCTATACCTGTCTCCTAAATATCCGCCAATCGGCCGAGCGCAACTCCCAGCTAACACGATGAACGTGACAAAATCACCTGCTGTTACTTTATCCACTCCGTATTGATCCAAGAAAAATATAGATAAATAACTAGTCAATCCAACAAATCCACCAAAAGAAAGGCTGTAAAAAAAACTGAATAGCCATGTTTCCTTCCTTTTGAACACGCGTTGATACTCAACGATTTTGGTTGGCCTGACAGCCGTTGGGCAGTCCTTCGCAAACAAACAGAAAATGACCAATACGATGAAAAGCGGGATAAGGGCCAAACCAAAGACTGCATTCCATCCATACGCTTCTGCCAATCTTGGACCAAATAAAGTCGCCAACACCGTACCGCTATTTCCTGCTCCAGCAATGCCCATGGCTAGCCCCCTATATTCCTTTGGATACCATCGGCTTGCTAACGGAAGGGCAACCGCAAAACTTGCGCCGGCAATCCCTAATAAAAAACCTAATGCATAAATTTCATTCAAGCCATCTGCCAGTAACCACCCCCAAAACAAGGGAACCATCGTTAAAATCATTCCGATGATCCCTATTTTCTTTCCTCCCCAACGGTCAGCCAGAAGCCCCATCGGAATACGGAGCAAAGCGCCGCCCAACACGGGTATGGCGACCATCATACCCTTTTCAGCGGAAGTCAACCCCAAGTGTTCTGCTATAAATGTGCCTGTAGACCCTAAGATCACCCAAATCATAAAACTAATGTCAAAGTACAAAAATGACGAAACTAACGTAGGTACATGACCAATTTTAAAAAAATGTTTGACGGTCATTTTCGTTCCCCCTTTGAAAACCTTTTTCCCAACCCGTAAAATGCCACCATTCTTGCCATTAGACCTTTTTATACACTTTTTTCCAAATTTACCATTGGGCGAATCTTGACAGCACAAACTTTAAAACCGGGCATTTTGCAAACAGGATCAAGATCATCCGTTGTAATTTGATTAATATTTTGCTTTCGGCCCCAATGAATAGGCACAAATACTGTATCTTCGCGAATTTTTAAGGAATATTTGCTGCGCGCTACAGCCGAGCCCCTTGCTGATTCTATTTTTACTAAAACATTCGGTTCAATTTTATATTTTTTTGCTGTCTTTGGATGTATTTCAATAAATGATTCCGTATAGCGGGCTGCCAAAGCCGGACTTCTCCGTGTCTGCACCCCCGTTAAATAATGCGGAAGCACTCTTCCGGTTGTTAAATAGAGCGGGTAGTTTTCAGATATGGATTCCTTTGGATATTTGTTTTCGACAGCCATCAGTCTTGCTTTTCCATCCGGATGGGCGAATGCTTGTTCAAACAGTCTTCCCGTTCCTGGATGACCGATGGAAGGACAAGGCCAGTATACTCTTTCTCTCCGGAGGCGGTCATACGTAATTCCGTAATAATCGGCTTTTCCTCCTTTACTCGCCAGCCGCAGCTCTTCAAAAATTTCTTCCGGTGAAGAAAAGGAAAAATAGGTTCCTTTCCCTAAGACTTTGGCTATTTCACAAAGAATTTGCCAATCATGTTTGACTTCATTGGGAAGTTCTTTTTTTGCTGGCCGCCATGTAACTCTCCCTTCAAAATTGGTCATCGTCCCCTCGTCTTCCAAATAGCCAGAAGATGGCAACACTAAATCAGCCAACTGCGCTGTCTCTGATAGAAAGGTGTCTACCACAATAAGACATTGTAAGGATTTCAATGCTTTCTCAACGAATAAGGCGTTGGGATTGGACATGACAGGATTTGAACCCATCACAAATAGTCCCAAAATTTCTTTTTTGGCTATTTTTTGCATCATCTCGAAGGCGGATACCCCTTTTCCCGGCAAATCCTTTTCATCTATTCCCCATACTTTCGCTATATATTTTCGATGTTCAGGATGAACAATCGAACGATATCCGGGAAGTTGATCTGCTTTTTGCCCATGTTCCCGTCCTCCTTGGCCATTTGCTTGTCCGGTAATGGCTCCAAATCCACATCCAAATTTGCCAATTTTTCCAGTCACCAGGACGAGATTAATAAAATTTCTTACAGTCAAATATCCGTTTGTTTGCTGTTCAACTCCTCGAGCGGTAAAAATCATTCCTGTTGGCGCTGTCGCATATTGTCTAGCTGCCAATCGTATCTTTTCTGCCGGAATATCTGTTAACGCCTCGATTTCCTCCAATTGAATATGGTTCATATGGGCTTTCAGTTCTGCAAATCCTTCCGTTTTCTGATCGACAAAAACTTGATCCACATATCCTTCCTCAAAAATGACTTTTAAAAATCCGTTTGCTAATGCTGCATCTGTTCCCGGTTTCACTTTTAGGTGCAAATCGGCCAACTTACTCGTGGCTGTTTCCCTCGGATCAATCACTATGATAAAAGCTCCGTTTTGTTTCGCTTGATGAAAATACGGCCAGATGGTCGGCTGACACTCGGCTATATTGGTTCCCGCCAAAATGATGCAGCTAGTATAGGGGATTTCCGTGATCTTGTTTGTAAGTCCACGATCCATTCCAAACGCATCATTCATGGCGGACGCTGCTGCGGACATGCAAAAGCGGCCGTTGTAATCAATGTATTTTGTCTTTAAGGCCACACGGGCGAATTTACCGAGCAAATAAGCTTCCTCATTGGTCAGTGATCCGCTCCCGTAAACTCCAATAGAGTCACAGCCATTCCCTTTCTGAATATTGAAAAAATTTTCTTTAATGAACTCCAACGCTTCTTTCCAACTGACACGGACAAATTTTCCATCCGCTTTTAAAAGCGGATACTGCAGACGCTCCGGATGGTAAGCATGCTGATGCGCATTTAACCCTTTGATACAAAGACGTCCATTGGAGGTCGAGTTTTGGGTCGGCGCCACTTTATACGTTTTTCTTTCGCCTTCGGTCTTCTCCAAAATCTGCATTGTACATTGAACGCTGCAAAACGGGCACTGTGAATGCAACAAATTGGCTGAAGAATCCTGTTCTTCAAAACGCAAACCATTTCCTAATACTTTCGTCATTGAGACTCACCTAATTCGTCAAACTGTATATATATCGTTCCGTTTTCGATCTCGACTGGAAACGTTTTGACACATCCTTGATCAGGAGCTTGCACAATTCCATCCTTGACGGATATTTTCCAATCATGGTAAGGACAATAGACAATTTCTTCACAAAGTATGCCTTGTGAGAGATCCCCACCTTTATGCGGACAACGATTCTCTATCGCATATACACGGCCATCTGTTGTACGGAACAACGCGATCTTCGTATTTTGAATGGCAACGGTCTTTCCCAGCCTCTCCGGAACATGGCGAACAGATCCTATTTTAATTCGCATATTTTCATCTCCTCCTAATGATTTGCCGGAATTTTGGTCGTTATGTTTCCAAATAATTGACTCTGTATTCCTTTATTCTCCACAATTTCCTTCCACGGATCTGTCGTTGCAGCTAATGCCTCCTCAAGGCGCTGAAGCAGTTGTTTTCGAAAATCAACATCAAAGATCGCTTCACGAATTTTCTCAATCCCTAGACGTTCAACCCATTTAGATGTTCTTTCTAAATAACGAGCGGTCTCACGATAATATTGAAGAATGGCACTTGACATTTCGATCACTTCTTCCTCGGTTTCCACCGTACAAAACAAATCACCCGATCGCAAATGAGTTCCGCCGTTTCCACCTACGTAAATTTCCCAGCCGCCATCAACGCCGACTATGCCGATATCTTTTATACCGGATTCCGCACAATTGCGCGGACAAGCCGACACAGACATTTTTACTTTATGAGGAGTCGAGAGGCGCTCAAGTTTCTTTTCTAATCGGATCCCGAGCTGGATGGAATCTTGAGTTCCAAAACGGCAAAATTGTTTGCCGACACATGTTTTTACTGTGCGGAGCGCTTTTGCATACGCGTATCCAGATGGCATATCCAGCTCTTCCCATATTTTAGGCAGATTTTCTTTTTCAATCCCCAATAAATCAATTCGTTGCCCCCCTGTTAATTTGATCAAGGGAACATTGTATTTTTCCGCCACATACGCTATTTTCCTTAATTGTTCCGCCGTCGTTACACCCCCATAAATTCTCGGAACCACTGAATAAGTACCATCCGCTTGAATGTTCGCATGCAAACGCTCATTTACGAAGCGTGAATCCTTTTCGTCGTTGTGTACGGTTGGATAAAGCATTCCTAAATAATAGTTCAAGGCTGGACGGCATTTGGAGCAGCCTTCTTTATTTTTCCATCCCAATTCATCCATAACTTCCTTAACGCTTCTTAGCTGCTTTCTTTTGATTTCAGCGATCACTTCATCACGGCTTAATGTTGTACATCCACAAACCGTTTCTTTCAACGTGCTTTTCTCGAATTTTTCTCCCAGCGTATATTCTAAAAGTTCTTCTACCAAGCCTTTGCAGCCGCCGCACGAACGAGAAGCATTTGTACAATTCTTTACTTGTTCAACTGTCGTTAAGCCCTGCTCCACAATCGCTTTGCAAATCGTTCTTTTTGACACCCCATTGCAGCCGCAAACAATCTCATCGTCCTTCATAACCGAGGCGGTGTTTTCATTGAGAGCTCCTGATTCAGAAGACCATAGCGATAATTGAAACGTTTCCGGAACCGTCTCCTCTTTTCTAATCCATTCCATCAGTTTTCGGCTTTCATTCGTGTCACCGACTAATATAGCTCCTACTATTCTCTTGTCGCGAATAACTACTTTTTTGTAAATTCCTCGATACTCATCATATATTTTGATTGACTTGGTATTGTCAGAATCGGCAATGATCCCTGCGGAAAATACATCAACTCCTGAAACTTTCAATTGAGTCGATAAGACGGATCCATTGTATCCTTTCCCTTTTTGATGACAAATTGTCTCAGCCAAAACTTTTCCTTGTTCATAAAGAGGCGCCACCAGACCGTAAACAACACCGCGGTGCTCAGCGCATTCTCCTACCGCATAAATATTAGGAATATTGGTTCGCAAGTAATCGTCGACAAGAATGCCGCGGTTGACATGCAAACCGCATTTTTTAGCCAATTCTATATTAGGCTGAATTCCAACTGCCATGACCACCAAATCTGTCTCTAATTCCATTCCATCGCTGAAGCGGATTCCGTTCACCCTCTCCGAACCCATAATTTCAACCGTATTTTTTTCTAAAAGGAAATTCATCCCTTGATCCTCTAATTGCTGCTGCAGAAATCGGGATGCAGCCGGGTCCAACTGGCGATCCATTAGGTGTTTTCCAATATGAACAACATCCACCTTCATCCCTAAATTCAGCAAACCTCTAGCGGCTTCTAATCCAAGCAATCCTCCACCGATCACAACAGCCCTTTTATAGCTTTTCGCACTTTCGATCATCTTTTCACAATCTTGAATATCGCGGAACCCCATCACCCCCTCTTTTTCTGCTCCAGGTATAGGAAGAATAATAGGTTTTGAACCTGTCGCAATAATCAATTGATCATACTCCGTTTCTCTTCCTTTGTCTGTCATGATGATATGCCGATCCGGATCTATCGCTGTGACTTCTTCTCCTGAATTCAAACAAATTTGGTGCTTCTCATACCAATCCCAATCGTTAAGGGTAATATCGTCTAAACTTGTTTTCCCTTGCAGCACGGATGACAATAATATTCGATTATAATTCGGATAAGGTTCCTTTCCAAATATCGTAATATCAAATGCGTTTTCATCAATCTTTAAAATTTCCTCTATACAGCGAACACCGGCCATACCATTTCCGATTAATACCAATTTTTTCTTCATAAAACGCCCCCCAATTTCGACAAGATGACTTTTTCCATGTCCAAAAAAACAAAAACATCGAAGAAGAACGTTCTTCCAAACGATCCATTTTCAACGACAGTTCACCTATATAACATATATTTGTTATATTTATTATAAATAATATTCAGAAAATTATCAATATAGTGTTAAGAAAAATAACACGGAAAAGAATAAGATCTTCTTTTTCATAAATGTATGTAAGATATAATAACACAAAATGAACCAATGGAAGCCATTCAACGGTGTAAGACATCAATCAAAATGGGGCATTTGAAAATCTAAATCGAGTTCTAACATACTGCTGCTGGAACGGCTCCTCTTTTAAAATATTGACACAATAAAAATCTTGATTTATCGTAAAAAGTAACAAAAATCCCCTCCCATTGCGAAAAGAACATCCCACAAAAACCCTTCTCGGACCTGAGAAGGGTTTTTCGCTTTTATTGAATATTTGTTCGTTCAACTGGCATCATAGTAAGTGACTGATGGGATCAAAATCCATTTAAAAAAGGATTCATATCCATTTCGTTTTCGATGGAGGTTTCCGGACCGTGTCCAGGTAATACAACGGTTTCTTCAGGAAGAGTGAGGAGACGTTCATGGATGCTTTTCAAAAGATCTTCATGGTTTCCGCCAGGGAGGTCTGTCCGACCAATACTGCCATTGAACAGCGTATCTCCACAAAAAACAGCTTCCAATTCCTGCGAATAATAAGATAGGCTTCCCGGTGAGTGGCCGGGGGTTTCCAAAAGCTGAAAACGAAAAGATCCAAGCGTCAGTTCTTTTTCCACCGTTAAAATCACATCAGCCGGCTTTACTCGAACGGCTTTATCTCTTAAAAAAAGCTGAGAGCCGTTCAATGTCGGATCCAAAAGCCATTTAGCTTCATTCTCATGGACATATACAGGAATCCGATACGTTTCTCTTACTTGATCAACCGCACCAATATGATCAAAATGAGCATGCGTCAATAATATTGCCAGCGGCTTCAACTCCTGTTGATCAATCCAACGGCACAGCTTATCACCTTCATCGCCGGGATCGAAAATGATACAATCTTTGTCATCGTTCCATAAAATATAGCAATTCGTTTGCAGAGGTCCAAGCGGCATTCTGCTCCATTTCATACGTTTCTCCTCCTTTTCGCTTTTCCATTAGTAATCGTATCACAAATAAAGAGAATCATCCCTGTGACAAAACATTTTATTTCAACTCGACAAAGAGATGAAAACACTATAAAATGATGGTAAAATACAATTTGCTTCCTGGTTTTGAAAGATATACCATATATAAACAGGAAAGGAGATTCAATCATGGGTCTGGTCATTATCTTCTCTCTTATTACCTTGCTTGCGTTATTCGGAACTGTGAGCGCTCTCAAAAACAAAAACATTCTGGGAATTGTGTTTGGGCTGGCGACTTTAGGCGTATTTGGCTGGTTTACGGTTATGACGGTTCTTCACAGCGGTTATCCCGGGGTATAAAAGTGGACCTCGCTGTTGTTAAGCGAGGTTTTTTGTTCTTTTTCTTTTTTTACTTTCTCCGGTTGCAAGCGACAGATAAACCAAACGCCTGTTCAAAATGATGCAATCGATGCACTGTCCCGTAATCTCCTATTATCCGAGCAGTGCACACAACAATATTCCTGATACGTCTCGATAAATTTCCTTCCATTGCGAAAGAGGCAACGGGTTCAAGCCTTTACCCAGTTCGATCGTAAATCCTGATTTTCCAAATTCTTGAATAAACCAATCTTTAAATCCGGCATGACTATCCACGTACCTCACCGACTTATAGCCGCTCATTCTGGAAAACCATTTGGCCAAAACTTCTGCTTCTTTCGGTTCTTTTCCTTCATACCCCCAATAAATCTCTTTGCCTTGAGTATGCAAAGCAATCACTCTGTCAAACTTTTCATTTTTCGCCAGTTCAGCCATCGCTGCAGCTTCCGGTTCTGTTAATGGCTGTTTTCCGGGATAGTCCCGCGGCGCAGGAGATTTTGGCTTTTTGCGTTTTTTTTCAATCTCCCAATTTGCCGGAAACTGATTGTTCAAATCCACCCCTTGAATATTCGCTTTCCATTTCGAAAATTCCTTGCTCCCCCCATTCCATTTCATCAATTGTTCACGCTTGGATTCCGGAGGCCCATTTAATACTAAATCGACGCCATCCGGGTTCACCATCGGTACAACGGACAATGTAATATGCGGGTAGAGAGAGTAAGCTTGAATTCCGTGGAAAAAACAGTGGTTGGTCAAAGACAGCAAGAAATGTTTGAAAAAAGTGATCAACACAACCGTTGTGATCCATTCATTCGCGTGAAAAGAACCGTTCATATGAATTTTTTTATTTCCTTTTCCAATCTTTAGTTCCCATATCGGTTTTTGATCCACGCTTTCTCCGATTTTTTGAACACGAACAAACGGATAAATAGCCGCAATCCTGTTGATTTCCTCTTCTAATCGTTTGGAGTCATACGGTTGATCCAAGGATGTTTCCAAGTTTAGCACTCGTTTCGGCAAGAAAATTTCATTTCCCGGAAGTAAATGCTGGGGGTCCATGTCGGGGTTGACTGTTTGCAAAGCAGTAGGAGACAAACATCTTTCGATTGCCATTTTCCAAAATGTATCTCCTTTTTTCATACGATAACGTTTTGCCACAAACCCCGGAATCTTTACTTTTTCCCCGATTTTCAAGCATTGAGGGTCCATACCGGGATTGGAATCAGCGATCAGCTGCTCAGGAATGCTGAATAATCGGCTGTAGCGGAAAAACGTATCCCCTTTTCGCACCGTTATATCCATAATGGCATTCTCCCTTCGAATCGCCTCTTATCACATGTATGAACCGCTTCATTTGGTTATGCCGGAAAGAAAAAAGATCGGCTTTTGGGGCTAACGGCTGTTCTTTGTCGGGAAAAAATCATCTTTTTTATAAATACGTGTGCAAATTTCAAGACATCGAATGAAAGAAGAAGGATATGGCAGAAATTTGTTGAAAAGGTCAAACAGAGATTTGATGGAAAATGAAAAAACTACTGAACTGTATAACCAATCGTATGGCTCATGTTTTCAATCGGACCAATTTTGATTTCTATTTGTCCTTATAAAAACGCAGCAAATCGCCATAAATAATCCGATCGGAATAACTTAACTCCGTTTGTGCTGTTTTGCTGAATCGACTACAAACTTGGCGGTCCAATAATTTGCCGCTTTCTTGCTCGTAGCATTGATTTCGAGTATAGACATAATGATCGGTCACCAAGCTCCCATCCCTAAAAGCAACGAAATCCGGGTGATCGCGCGACAAAAGATCATGACCGAATTGAATGTCGTGTTTTGTTTCGATCCCAAGCAAATGTAAAATGGTCGGGCGCAAATCGATTTGACCCGCCACTTCATGAATGGTCATTCCTTTTTTCATTCCTGGGATATGGATAATGCATGGCACTTTTTGCAGTTTAACCGCTTCTAATGGAGTAATTTTCCTCCCTAAATATTGGCTCATCGCCTCATTGTGGTTTTGAGAAATTCCGTAGTGGTCCCCATACAGAACAATGATCGAACGATCGTACAAACCGTTCTTTTTCAATTTTTCCAAAAAACGTTCCACCGCTTCATCCGTATATCGAGCCGTAACAAAATAGCGGTTGACGGTCCCATCATTAGATGTGAATTCACTAATCTTCTGATCTTCAGGACTGTAATAAAACGGATGGTGGTTCGTTAACGTAATCAACTTTGCATAAAAAGGGTTGGGTAATTCTTCCAAAAACTTCGCGGACTGATCAAAAAAAGGAATGTCTTTCAACCCCCAATTGATGACATTTTCCGGCGTTATATGGTAATCGTCGGCACTGTAAAAACGATCATATCCAAGCGCCGGATACATGATATCCCGATTCCAGAAAGATTTGTTATTGGCATGCATGGCAGCTGTATAATATCCTGAATTTTTCAACTTTTTAGCCATTGAGTAGTATGTATTCCCTGAATTCGTAAAGAAGACAGCTCCTCTGCCTAAAGGGTACAATGAATTTTCCAGCAAAAATTCAGAATCGGATGTTTTCCCTTGACCCGTTTGATGATAAAAGTTGTCAAAATACAGACTATTTTTGATCAAGCGATTTAAAAACGGAGTAATCTCCTGTCCATTGACTTTATGGTTTATGACAAAGTTTTGCATCGATTCCATGGAAATGACGATGACGTTTTTTCCTTGTGCAATGCCGAACCATTTGTCACTTGGTTTGGCATCATTCGCATGGATATAATTTTCAATATCAGACAATTCACTGCTGTCTGCTAAAGCGCGTTGGGCAGAAGATTTTGACTGAAGCAAAATATCATAAATGTCGTAATAGTAAATTCCGATGTTTTTTACAAGCGCTTCTCGATCAAATGTTCTCGTCAACAGCTGCGGCCTTTCCGTCTCTGCCAAGCCTAAATTTAGACACAACAGAGACGCCGCTACATAAAAATAGGCACGGCGCGAGATAGTAGAAAACGGTTGAAAAGAGATAAAGGAAGGCTTCCTTTTTACGATGAGAAACAGCAAAAGAACGTCTGTAAAAAAGAAGAAGTCGTACCATTGAAATTCTTCCCATGCGCTATTGCCTAAATCTCCAAAATTATTGGTTTGAAATAACAACGGCAATGTAAGGTAATCGTTAAAAAAGCGATAAAAGACAACGTTTGCATATAAGAGCAAAGACAAAATCAAACTGATCGCCACGACATAAGTCATTTGATTTTCGGCTTTTTTCCATAATTGCCCCAACCCTAAAACAAACAAAAGAAAGCTAAGGGGATTCATCCATAAAATCCAGTTTTGCAGAGTATTTTCTGTATCAATATGAAAATTTGCCAGATAAACGATAAACGTCTTTATCCATAAGAGCAAAACGGCCGCCCATGTCAGCGGAAGCTTCCTTCCGACCAGCCATTTCATGTTCTTCACCCCTTGCTTGATCAAAAGCCAAAAATGCGATACAACTCTACCAACAGCGGAAAATCCCTCAACAGATAGAGCAAGATATTCAAGTTTTCTTCAAAATGATTTTTCCATCCGCTGACCGGAAAGACCGTTTCACAGTGCCTATTGTTCACGGCTGAATTCTTTCTTCACAAGCCAGCCTGCCCCGATTACACCCGCGCTATTCCCAAGTGATGCACGTTCAATCTTTGTGGATTCGCCGACAGGCGGGAATGCATACTGTTTAAAATATTTTCGGACAGGGTCCAAAAGAGTGCTTCCGGCATTGGATACGCCACCGCCTACCACAATATAGTCCGGATTTAAACTATTGCCTATATTGGCAAGTGCAAAGCCCAAATAGAAGGCAACTCGATCCACGATACGTTTTGCCAAATCATCGCCGCCATCAGCCGCTTCAAATACATCTTTTGCACTTATATCTTGATTGGCATTGAATTTTTCTTTTAAAATGGAACCGCTCTCCGCCCGCTCCAGCTCCACTTTGGCTAATCGAACGATGCCTGTCGCTGAAGCCACGGTTTCCAAGCATCCTTTTTTTCCGCAATTGCATGAAAATCCGTCTTCGATTTCCACGACGATATGGCCAATTTCTCCGGCGGCGCCTTTTGCTCCCCGAACAATATCTCCATTGGCAATGACTCCACCGCCAACCCCTGTGCCTAGAGTGACACAAACAAGATTTGCAGCCCCGTTGCCTGCTCCTTTCCACATTTCCCCCAGAGCAGCACAGTTGGCATCATTTTCAACCACAACAGGCAAACCCGTTTCTTTTTCCAATTCTTGTTTTAGCGGATAATCGTCTTCCCAACCCAGGTTGACGGTTTTATAAATTCGTCCGGTAGAATAATCAATCGGACCGGGTGCGCCGAGTCCAATCCCTAAGAGCCTGTCTTTCGTTTCCTGTTTAGCCTGAAGTGTTTCAAAAATCGATTTCGCGATATCCGGAACAATGTTTCGACCTTTAGACGATCGATCCGTTGGGATTGACCAATGATCTAAAATCTCCCCATCCATATTCAAAAAAGCCAGTTTAACCGATGTTCCTCCTAAGTCAACGGCTGCAATCCATTTTTCTTTCGCCATCATCCGCCTAAACCCTCTCTTTTCTCTTTTTCTTTTTGAATTTCATGACGAAGCAGCAAAATGGCGGATTGAAAGTCTTTTGTATCCACTAGCTGCGATTTATACAGTTCCTTTAACTCCATTTCCATCAATTCCAAATCCGCCAGTCTGTCCCCGATATATATAATGGTACCAAATTGTTTTAAAAGCTGTTGAACATCATAAATCGTTTTCAAAATTCCCCACCAGCTTTCCTTACGACAACTTTATTCCAAGAATAGTATAGGGGACGATTCCAAAAAGAACAAGAAAAACCGTACAGGGACGACTGTAACCGAAGGAAAACATTAGTATCAGTTTTTCCCAAATTTCCATCTGCCATGTACAAATCATACCCTCCACGACCTAAATAATGATTGGAACAACCGTTGTTTATGTGCGAGACTCGTAAAAATGAAAAGAGAGACATAAAAAAGAAGAATGATCATACATTGTAATGGACAAACAAGAAAGAAGGTATCCGAAGTGATAAAAAAAGGGACATATCTGGGATTGGCCGCCATCCTATGTTCTGCCATTATTTTTTTTATTATTCGCAACATGAATCAAACAGAAGAAAGCATTATGTATTTTCCTCTCCATCCCACTGCAGATTTTCCTTCTGCCTATACGAAGCTTCAATTCAAAACAGGACATGTTAATCAAGCTTACAAAGTTTCCTGGGAAATTCAGTCCTCTCTTTCCCAAAAGGCCTATTTGCGTCAAGATATCAGCCTATTATTTGTTAACGGACGCTTGCGAGGAACTTTAAACAAATGGAAAGAACAAACGCAAAAAATCACGGTCCGCGATGATTACATCGGAAACGGATCCGCTTTCCTACAAGCTATTTCTTTTCACTATGCTGAACTGCATCAGAACCAGAGTGAGATCAAAAGCGCCCAAGAAATGTCTTCGGATCAATTGTTTGTCATTGATTCCGCCGAAACCCCGTTACTTTCTTTTCGGACGCCTGGAAACCCAATCGAAATCAAATGGTCCAAAACTTTAACCGAACATACCAATAAACAATTGGAGAAGATCGCCTCCAGAGCCTATCAAAAATACCATCTACAGCCGAATGCTTTTATCCAAATTCCGTTAACGGACTTAGCCGCCTACGGTCATATGAAACTTCCTAACTTGTCTTTGCCTCAATCGAAGACGATTATCGGCCGTTTATGGGAAGGGCTTTACAAAAATTATTTTCTTGGAATAAAAAAAGAAAATGGCACTATCGAGGATCCTATCGATAGCACCATTCCGCTTATTCTTCTCTCTAAAACAGGAAATGTCCTTTACGTCGTTTTTGAAACGAAAGACGGAGAGATCGTCGCATTAAAACAAATCATCCCTTAATCTTTTATAGTTCCTTTGCCTATCGCTGATATGGGTTTAACCGGCATGATAAACCAAATTTAAGCTATCCGAAAAAATCCGCCATGATATCCTGCCCATAAAAGAAAAACGGTCAGCAGGAAAGAAAGGAGGAAAAACGTCGCCTGAAGGCTCCAGTTGCGTTGACTCGGAACATAGGAAACACCGGCAGCTAAAAATCCGCCGATTAATCCGCCGATATGTCCCGAATTATCTATTCCGGGCACAGTAAACCCGAAAATTAAATTGATGATTATGACCACAATCACGTTCATCCCTATTGTCCGAAAAAACAAACTACGATTTACAAATCCGAAAAATAAAAGAGCGCCGAAACAACCAAATATAGCACCGCTCGCCCCTGCGGACAGATTGGGAGTAAAGACAAAACTGGCAACCGAACCGAGAAAACCGGAAAACAAATAAATCCATAAAAACCGCCATCTTCCGAATATTTTCTCGACCATTGTTCCAAGATAATACAATGCCATCGTATTCATCAGCAAATGCAGAACGCCGATATGAAGAAAAATCGGGGTAAAAAAGCGCCACCACTCCCCATCGAGAATAAGCGGGTTGAACTTAGCGCCAAATCGAATCAACGTATCCGTATTCGTACTCCCGCCGTTTATCTCCAGCAAGAGAAACACGGCGACTTGAACAGCGATAAAAAGGTAGGTGAAAAAAGGGTTGCCATACTCAAGTAAATTTCGATCCTTTTCTTCTTTTTGAACAGCTCCAGTCAAAACAAGCTGTTCAAGGGATCGAACTTCGCTTTCCTCATAAGCATCACGAAAATGCCAGTGTCGAGCTCCATTTTGAAACAGCGTATTCAACTGATCAAATGCTTCTTCTTCAAGACCTTGAGCGAACAATATTGGGGTGACGTTTGTTTGAGAAGTCTCGAGCGGAGTATAAGGTGCTTTCAGCAAATGTTCATAATCATCGACCGGTGGGTATTTGGATACATACATACTGACAACATTGAGCCTTCTTCTCATGAAACGCTTGCGGATCTTCTCCCCGTTTGCTGCCGTCAGCTGAATGTCCCTTTGCAGCCAATTGCTCCAGTCAAGTTCATGGCGAAGCAACCGGACAACTGGAGCTCGTTTTATTGCCGTATTTTCCAACCACATCTCCCGGCGGTCATCGGATATTACCATGAGCCGATAATCTTGTTCCATCAACAAAAAATAAGCAAGGCGCCAAAAAATATAGTCTTCGCGAAAACTCATGAAATCACATTCCTTTGAGCCACTGCGCAAAAAGAGCGCATCTATTATGACTCTACTATAGCGAAGTCACAATCCAATTGTAAAGAATTTTGAAGGATCCATTTTCCATTCATTTATAACTCGTAACAGGAGTCAGTACACGCATGATTCTGTTTTGGACGCCTGGAATGCGCATGAATAGTTGGACGGCAACCCTTCTAAGAATCATGCTTCCCAGCGCAAGATTGACCAGCCGATAACGGTAGCGGTATATAACAACGGCCAGTACTCCGAAGCCGATCCATTTTGTCCAGTTTGTTCTCATATTCATCCCTCCTAGGATTAATTTGCGATACATTGGTCGCAATTATTCCGATTGAAGGAATGATTTCCTCATATAAAGAAAAACAGATTGGCCGGCGCCATTTCGTGAGATTATGAATGGAGCAAATTTCAAAAGCCGGTAACTACTTTAATTCAGCACGCTCATTCAAGATTTCTAGGGATAAAATCTCTTAGTGGCAAAGACAAAAAGGAATCATTTAGATCATCATCCATGCCAACAAGCCGCCTAATAAGCTTGAAAGAAAGTTGACGGTTTCATTGTTAAACACAGGATGCCCTTTCTTAAGGATGGTGTTCTTCCCGCAATGAAAACGTTTTTCAGTATGAATCCCGCAATTCGGACATTCATATTCGCTCTGGAAATAAGCACCCAAAAACGTATCGATTACATTTCCGAAAAAGCCTGCTGCGGCGAAACCGATCACGCTTAAAAGGGAGGGCAAATATAGTAAGTATGCAATGACAGCAATCCACGCCGCGCCACCGACAGCCCCCGCTGTTCCCACTAAAGACACCGCACCAGACACACCTTTTTCGACTTGTTTCCATGTTTTTACGGAAATCGGTTTCTTTTTACCGACAATCCCGATTTCTGAAGCCCATGTATCAGCATTGGCCGCAGCAATGGCAGCGATAAAGGCCCAAAGCCATTGTATGTCTCTTTCGAAATGGTAAATGATTAGAAAAAGGACAGCCGGTCCCCCGTTAGCCAATACTTGCTGCCAATCTCGCCTGGATCCTTTCGCTAAACGTTCTTCCGATGGCTCTTTCACTTTCGATTTCCACTTAGACAAGAGGCTTGAAGAGAAAAAGAACGCACCCAGCACGACGAGCCCTTTCCAATCGGCAGCCCAATAAATCGTCAAACCCGTAATAATGGCCGCGATACCACCTGAAACAGATAAGGCATTTCCATAAACGCCCGCCAAACTAACGAGAACAATCACAGTCATCACGAAACAATCAAATGCTGTCACATTCAATGATCCTTTCTTCCGTGATGATTTTTTGAACAGGAATGTCATGAGATTCCACAGGCAGCTGCGAAACGATTTGACTAGAGAAGGCCAGCGACGCCGTTTGCTTTTTATATAGTTTTAAAAATCGATCATAGTAGCCGCCGCCGAAGCCTAATCGATAGCCATTATTCATAAAAGCAAGGCCCGGTACAAGGAGAAGATCGATATCTGCCGGATCCATTTTTTCCGTTCGTTCCGGAATCGGTTCAAATAACCCGTAATAAACAGTTTCCAACTCCAGAAAAGAAGTTAATGTATGAAACTGGAGCCTTTTTTCATCGGGAAGACATTTAGGAACGGCCACTGTCTTTTTTTGATTCCATGCTTCACGGATCACCTGCCATGTATCCACTTCCGGAGCGATGGAAACCGTTACACCGACGACAGCAGCCTCCTGCCACTCTTTTGTTGAAAACAATGACTTAGAAATACGATAAGAATATTGCTCATATTCTTGTTTAGAAAGAGATGACAACGTATTTTTCATCTTCTTTCTCCATTCCTTCTTGTCCAAAACATCCTCCTCCTTTTAACCGCCTTCGTTCTTCTAATACCTGTCTCTATTAATTATATTAAAAAAACGGAAACAGCCGCAGTCGACATGCACAAAAAAAACAGCAGGGAACAGCCTGCTGTTTACTTTGTTTCGCGGTGCAAAGTAACGCGTTTTTCTCTTGGGCAATATTTTTTAAGCTCAAGACGATCAGCATTGTTACGCTTATTTTTCGTAGAAATATAATTACGATCACCGCATTCCGTGCATGCTAAAGTGATGTTTACGCGCATTTTTTTCCCTCCAAACCTCAAAGCAAGTCTCGTTTTCCATACGACTTTTCTATAATATCATCTTTTTTTTCGAAATGCTAGTCTGTTTTTCCCGCAGATCCTTCTTGGAATATTGATTTTCCTCATATTCCTGTTCAAACAGCAAGATGGTTCCTCTGCCCGATTCTCCTTCACAAAGGTGAAAGCGAAAGGACAAGATGACAGCATGCCGCCCGAAAACAAATGGATGATAATGAACGGTTCCGTATGGAAGCTCTTCAAACCACTTCATAAATGTTTTTCGTTCATTGACCGGGTAAACGCTTTTCAGCACCGTTCCATTCGTTGCTTCGGCCGATAACATACATCTCTTTTTCTGTTCAAAGCTCCAAACCGTTCCGTCTATGGGCGAAAGATAGCCGATTGTTTGGGATTTTTCAGCCATTGGCGACGTCGCCAATACAAAGATGATTTGAATCTCATTATTTTTCGGAGATTTGCTTTCTATGCGAAAATCAAGCTTTTTTCCGTCATAACCGTTATTTTCTTCGATTTCAAAGAAAATGTCGTTATCACTATTCGAAAATTTTCGACTATTCACCAAACAATAGCAATGAAAATGAGTGCTACCCATGTCATTTTTTACGAGTCGCTGCTTTTTTTTCATCTCTTCACACCCTATTCTTTATTGTTTTATAAAACAGTCCCCTCGTCTTCGATTCTATTAAACGGTCCATATGGACTCATATAGCTTTTTCGTTTTCTTTGCGGCTTCTTCCCAGCTGTATAAGTGTTTTGCCGTATGATAGCCTTGCCGCGCCAGTTTATCTATCATACTTGGATGATTCAATACAGAGACGATTTCTTTCGTTAAACTTTCGGGATTTCCTGCTTCGAAAAGTATCCCGGAATGCTGGTGCTTGATAAACGTCTCGAGTCCTCCGGTGTTGGCGGACACGACCAATTTCTTGGCGGCCATTGCTTCCAAGGCAGCGATGCCAAACGGTTCATAAAGGCTGGGAAAAATCGTAAGCGTACAATGGTTTAATAACGCAATGCGCTCTTCTTCCGTTACATATCCGACAAAATAAACGTTATCTTCCAAACCGCGTTCTTTTACCTGTTGGCGAAATCGTTCCAACAATGGTCCCTTTCCGGCAATGATGAAACAAAGATCAGTCGAGTTCATCATCGGCGCCGCTTCGATGATAGTCTGAAATCCTTTTTCCCATACCATTCTTCCAATTGAAAAGAAATACGTCTTGTCTTTCAGCCATTGAAAGCGTCCACTCAAACACGAAGATGACCATTCTTTATCTTTTTCTGTATCGATGCCGTTGGCAATAACGGATAACGGCGGGTGGTGAGTCAAGATTTGTTGGACTTCTTTTTTCATTGGTGCGCTGCAGACAATCAAGCGGTCGCTCTGCAACATCAATTCGCATTCCTTTTCATGAATGATTCGCTGTATATCGGACATCCTGTTTCCGCTTCGACCATATTCAGTGGAATGAACCGTTGTGATAAGAGGAAGACCAAAAATTCGTTTGCACGAAAGCGCTGCGCCTGCTACCAGCCAATCGTGAGCATGGATGAGATGTATTTCATGATGGGCGAGAATGTCTCCTGCCTTGCGAATCATACAACTATTTAAATCGGCGACCCACTTCAGAAATTGGGGTTCATTTGGATGAAGGGGACCTGATCGGTAAATATGGATGCCGTTTTTTCGTTCATATACGGGCATTCCCTCGCTTTCAGCAGTGATGAGATGAATCTCAACACCTTCGTCTGAAAGCGTCGATGACAACCCCTCCACATGTCTCGCAAGCCCTCCTGCCAAATGCGGGGGAAACTCCCATGAAAACATCAAAACGGCAAGTCGGCAAGAGTCGGTCACAGCTGCAAAACTCCCGGCAAGAAAATGGGCGAAACATTTTTCCAAAAATGACAAAGGACAAAGATTAGAAATTCATTTCCTTCCCGTTTTTCCCTTCTCATCATAAATTCGTATCTCCTTCATATACTTTCGTATAAGCTTTTGTTTTCCGGATGTCGATTCTTCCATTTGTGCTCTGTTTATTTCGAGGACCATTTTTCCGATGAATCGGGAAGATTAAGGAGGTTATTCGCAGAGCTCATTTTTGTATTGCAATAAAAGCTTCCCTTATTTTGCCAATAAAGCAAAAGCTCACTCCATTATTCATAATAAGAATAGGTGCTTATATGTCCGCGCCATTTAGGCTGTTGTCTATCCTCGCTGATCACCCCATCTGAAAGTTTTTCTGCCCCTGTTTCGTCACTAGAACAATGAATTTCATTGGAACGAAGAAGAGGAAAAAATTCATGGGTAATGGTCCAAAACCCTAATTCAAAAATGTAAGAATGTCCTGATTGCAATCCTTTTATGATCCAATAATGATGATCTTTCGCTATTTTAAATGTTTGGGCACTAAAAGCATTATTGCCATCGAAACAAATACCCGTTATGTCATACAGCCGCAAATCCCAAATATGTTCGTTAGCTGGTTTTTGATAAAATTCCATCACGGCCGCAACAAATCGCTCATCTATGATCCATGAGCATAGCGCTTTTTGAAACGGAAGAAGAGCCGCCGATAATTCATTCACAAATGGCTTCCAAGTTGTTTGCACCATTTCATCTGCCCTCTCTTGCTTCTTTTTGGTCCTCCGTTGCCATTTCTCGCATTCAGTATATTTTTCGTTATCTTCATGGTATCACCCCTGCCGCTTTTCCACAATAAAC
The DNA here is from genome assembly GCF_038007225.1 of Bacillus sp. FSL W8-0102. Classification (NCBI taxonomy): domain Bacteria; kingdom Bacillati; phylum Bacillota; class Bacilli; order Caryophanales; family Bacillaceae; genus Bacillus; species Bacillus sp. FSL W8-0102. The sequence continues at coordinate 1,235,276 of NZ_JBBOWT010000001.1, read as the reverse complement.
GCATTTTGTCAAAATTTGCCGCACCGCTTGTTATCCATTCTGATCGACTGATTTTTTCAAAATAAATTAAGAAAACTCTTTTCTCTGCATAGACCCACCCACTCCATGGATCATGACGATTCTTTGCACAGGCCCCTTTGCTCTCATCTACCATTCCCTATCGACTCTTTCCCTTTATACACAGATTAAGAGTCCACCAATGTGTTTTCAAGCACCTTTTGTGAACTACCCTCCACTTACCACCCTTGCGGGTCGCTTGAAGTGGGGGCTTCTCGGGTAATCCTATCTAACGATAAGAAATTGACCGAGCTTACCCTCTCGTTCCGAAAGTTATTATTCTTTATGCTAATATGCGTAATCCTTCATTTTTGATATTGATTGCTGAATTGTGATCACGATCTAATACAAAACCGCAAGAACATTCATATACACGTTTAGATAATGGCATTTCTTTTTCCTTGCCACAACAAGAACATTTCTTAGTAGAAGGGAACCACTTATCGATTTTTACAAGTTGTTTCCCTTGTTCTTTTAGCTTGTATTCTAAGAAAGTAGTGAACATACCCCAGCCATTATCATGAACACTTTTTCCAAAATTGAGGGCTTGAGACATTCCTTTCATGTCTAAGTCCTCAATGATAACTGCGTCATAGGTTGATGCTAATTCTTTTGATTTATGGTGAAGAAAATTCTTGCGTTGATTGGCAATTTTCTCTTGTAACTTTGCTACTTTCAAACGTTGTTTTTCCCAACGTGCAGAACCTTTTTTTCTGCGAGAAAGAATTCGTTGTGCTTTTGCCAGTTTGTCTAATGCTTGTCGATAGTACCGTGGGTAATTGGCTTTCTCACCCTGTTCACTCTCGACATATAGACCGTCCATAGCAAAATCTAAGCCAACTACTTTTTGAATCTTTACTGACTGAATATCTTTCTCGTATTCTGTCAAAATCGAAATATAATATTTACCTGTCTTTGTTTTAGAAATAGTACAAGATTTGATTTTATAATCAGCAGGTATTTCTCTATGTCGGTTCATTTTCATTGGCTTTTTGATTTTTGGTAGTTTGATATGACCATTTTCTAGCTTAATATTGCCGTTGACCATATTGGTTGTGTAAGATTGTTTATTTTTCTTGCTTTTGAATTTAGGAAACTCCGCACGACCTTCAAAAAAGTTCTTATAAGCATTTTGCAAATTGATCTGTGCGTTTGCTAAAGCTAAAGAATCCACTTCTTTTAGGAATGGAAATTCATCTTTGTATTTCGCTGGTGTCGGGAATGCTTGTTGTTTAAGCGTTTCTTTATCGTTTTTGAATTTCTCATACGTTTCCTTACGTTCTTCCAGCATCTTATTGTAGACAAAGCGAACACAACCAAATGTTTTGGCTAATTGGATTTTCTGTTCTTTATTCGGATACAAACGAAATTTGAAGGCTTTGTTTTGTTTGGCCATATCAAATCACCTCACTTCTGACCTTGATTTTCAATGTATTTTTTTATGACTTCTATTGGTGCACCGCCTGTTGTAAGCAGGCAAAAGCTTCTTGACCAAAACATCTCTTTCCATAGTCTTTTTCGGATATGAGGAAAGTTTTTCTTTATCAGTCGAGAACTTGCACTCTTATAAGTATTGATGAACTTCGATAATTCAGAATTAGGATGTGCTTTGAATAGGATGTGGATATGATCCTTATCATGATTCCACTCTGTCAAAGTAATGTTGTATTTTTTTCCGATCTCAATGAACATATCTTTTGCAAAATCAGATATTTTATCGGTGAACACTTCTCTGCGATACTTTACAACTAATACAAGATGATAATGTAATAGGAACACTGAATGATTATTACTATCCAATTTCATTGATATATCAATCCTTTTTTATATATAAGACTGATTATATCAAAACCTTTGGCTAAAGCCAACCGAAATTCATCTCCCGAGTCAGTCAAGACTTTGTGGGAATTTTTTTGGTTCGCTGAAAATAGATGTAAGTCATAGGTTAGCGAACCATTTTTTTGAATTTCATCCGTAAGCGCTTTCGGACTCTCATCCCTTGCCATGACAGACGAATATGTATACCTTTTTTTACCATCCCTTGAATTCAGACAGGGCATGATAGATCGGAGTCCCGGACGATTGCTGTAAATATGGCACGTTATTCCGCGTGATCTCCGGCCAAAGACGGCGGATGCGTTGTTTCGCCTTGTTCACGATCGTCTGTTTGGTGGATGCCGTTTCCTCCGCCGGATGCGACGATTCTTCTCCTAAACGATGTCCGAAAAGACGAATCCCATCCATCCGGGCAATCATTGCCTTGAAAAACGCCCTGAGTCCCTTGTCTGTCCAACTGCGGCGGTATTTCACCCGATACGCCAGCTGGCTCATCACGCTTTCAGCCCTCCCCATCGGATACATGCCCGTTGTGTCCACTCCTTGCTCCTTCAGCCATTCCCGGTAATCACGGATGCATCCCGGCATCGATTCGATCCGGTGGATCAAGGCAGCCAGCTGTTGTTCTTTCGCTTCGTCCCCCAGCGTGCCGAGGGCGCTGTTCAGTTCCACAAGCAGCTTCTCTTCATCCTGCTTCGCCAGCTTTTGCCGAATCGCCTGCCACCGTGGATGGCCCGAGAGGCATTGGCGCAACTCACGCGCCACGTGGAATCGATCCAATTGGAAGCAGACCCGTCCCTTGAAATACTCCCGGCACGCGGTAATCCATGGAGCGCCGTCCCCGTTGATGACAAGAAGATCCCGACACGGATCATAGGCATATTCATTTATCAAAAATTCCTCGAAGCCTTCCCACACCTCCCCCTTGCCCTCATGGACGTAATGGCGCTGATTGACAAATTCGATCCGTGAGCCGTTGCGCTTCCACCCTTCGTGAACGGTTAGGATCTTGTCTTCCTTGGCCCGTTTTCCCTTCCCTTGGCGAGAAACAAACAGTCCATCGGCCTCCACAAACAGCACCCGTCCATATCGCTGGTCAACCGGGCAGTGCAGCGGAACTTCAGCCTCGAGCACCAACTGGCGGATCGTCTCATGGCTCATCACCGGATACCCGACCATCTGGGCAAGCGTATGAGCCGCTTTGCGATAGGAAGAGCACTCCACAGCCAATCCCATCGCCGTTTCTTCTAGACAAGGGCTGATTGACTGCGATCCATCAAACGCTAAAAAGGAATCAAGCAAAAACGTGTAACGGTTTTGTTCTCGGTCTAAATAGTAGTTTCGCTCAAAGGTAACTTCGCCAAACAAGGTTTGAATCGTGGTGCGTCGTTTGTCTTTCAAGTGGTACCGGCGCTTGTCCCGGGTTTCCGCCAATTGTCGGTCGATGTCCTCCAACAGAGCCGTAAACAGCTCGGTGAAGGCGTTTTGCAAGGCTCGAAACAAATCAAGTTCGATCTCTTTCCATGTCAACGAATTTGTGGTAAGATGTTGTTGAATATTCATAGGACTCTCTCCTCCTGTTTGATGGTGTGAACAATGATCATCTTACCAGGGAGAGAGTCCTTTTTTCATGTTTCCTGCTTGGGATCCTACCGCACTTTGCTTGGTGGCCCCGATGAGGGGGATTGCGAACCTACGTTCCCAACCCCCTCATCGGGGAATTCTAAGAATTTCTCCCACAAACATTTTACTCACACTCATCTCCCACCTACTCATTGGGCTACGCCCTGCACATTCCTTGAGGATGGGAGACTTCTTTCGGAAATCCGTTAAATTTCCCTTCGTTTATTAGATACTCTTATTCTACAATGATGTATGGAAGAATTTTGCGGAATATGCTATAACTAACAGTATCTATATCGATTTGGGGTGAAAAGTATGTATGGATTTATCTTGGGATTATTGGCCGCATCGCTCCTTTTATTCATTCTATCTTTCTTCATGAAAAGTCGTTTCAAAACGATGGAACAGCAGCTAGAAGAAATATCGCTTCAATTCCTTCAAGAAAATTACCAGGTGAAAAAGAAGCTGAAAGTTTTGGAAGAGGAACTTTTAATGGGAGATCCCTATTCCGAAGAGAAAAATTCCCGTCAAAAAGTGAACGAAATCATTCGCAATCAAGTGATATCCTTATATTTCCAAGGAAAGAGCATGGATCAAATCGCTAAACAATCTTCCCTTTCTCTCAGCCAAATCAAACAAATTTTAAAACCCTATCAAAGCAATGAATATAAGAAGGACATGATTTTTTGATGACGGGATGCAAAGAATCCGGATGATTAGAAACGGATTCTGAAAATAAAAAATCGAAAACCCGCAAGACAATAAAAAGCGAGGAATGGAAATGAGCAGAGAAACAGTACGTGCATTCGCTTTTGGATTGCTTTCAGCAGCATTGGCCTTATTTTTATTTGTACAGTTTTTTTATCGACCTGAAGCCAGTATGAGCACTCAAGAGATGATACACGCATTGAAAAAACAGGGGTACACGGTTTCTTCCCCGAAAGAGTCAAGTAATCAGCCGATAAATCGAAAATCATATAGCTCGAAGCGCGAAAAACAGCAGGCGGATACATCTCGCAAGACGAAGAATGAGTCATCTAAAGAAATGACTAATTCCAATCGTTCGTTCCGGTTAACGATATCGCCTGGAATGACGCCAGATCAAATCGCCCAACGTTTGGAACAAGAAAAAATCATCAATAGCGCCAATCAATTTAGTGAGTACATGAACCAAAACGGCTTTTCCAAAAAACTGCAAATCGGGACGTATTCATTAAACTCGCAAATGACGATGGAGGATATAGCCAACACCATTACTAAGTCAAAATAATCGATATTTAGCCATCCAGTGTTTTTCCGATTTCGATAAGATAGACCATATTGTACATAAGAAGAGCCAAGAAAAGATCTTCATCCACGCAATCCCCGTTTATCGCTTTTGTGATAATAAAAGGGCCGAGACGAACATCTCAACTGTTCGTTTCGGCCCTTTTTCGATTATCCTTGGCTGTTATTTGAATCGGAGCTTTTGCTCTTCGCCTTATCGTTGGATTGGTTGACCTGTTTTGGCATTTCGTCCACGACGACATCGGAAGATTGTTTTTGCGCCCGTTCTTTCTTTAGTTCGAAATATTTGTCCAAAATTCGACGACCAATACGATAGTTGATTTGCGAGCTTCCGTTTCCTTCATAGACCCACGGCACAACGACGGCAAACGCAACTTCCGGATTGTCATAAGGAGCATAACCAACAAGCGTCAAATTCCAAACCATCGGCAGCTGTTGACCTCTTTTCAAAAATTCTTCGCTTTTTGGTCCATCATATACCCCTTCTGCCGTCCCCGTTTTCCCGGCCGGTTTGTAAGGCGCATCATGAAAAGCGCTGTAAGCCGTTCCCTGCGGATCCTGCATGACTTCTCTAAAGCCCTCTTGTACATGTTGAATCCAAGAGGTTTTAGCATCAATTCTGTTCAGCACTTTTGGTTCAACCGTTTTGATGACTGGACCAATCTTTTTGGAATCTGATACTGGTTCGCGAATTTCTTTTACGATGTGCGGCTCCATTCGATAGCCGCCGTTGGCAATGGTTGAAACATATTGTGCCATTTGCAGAGGCGTATACGTATCAAATTGCCCGATCGCAAGGTCCAAAAGCAAACCAGGACGACCTGGATCGATCTTTCCTTTATAGCCGACTTGTTCATTCGGCAAATCGATACCCGTAGGCACACCTAAGCCAAATTGAGCGTAATGGCTTCTCATGACATTAAAGGCATTCATATCAATCTGAAGGCTTTGATTCGGACGATAGGTTCCTTTTCCGATGGCAATGGCCGTTTTAAACATATAAACGTTTGAAGACCGCTTAAGAGCATATAAATCATTAATGGACATGGCGCCGGTGCGGTTAAACCATGAGCTCTTAGGGGGGGTTCCTCTAAATTTTAAAGGTTCATCCACGAGGTATTGTCCCGGATGAATCGCACCAGTCATATACCCTGTTAATAATGTGGCCCCTTTGACAGCTGACCCCATAGCATAGGAAGTCGTCATATTGCCAAGGGAAAAATCCACAAGTTCAGGTTTACCGGTTTTTTTGTCGATTTCGTATTTTTTTCCGGCCATGGCCAAAATTTCACCGGTATGCGGATCCATCATAGTGACAAAAGCTCGGTCCAAATACCGTCTTCCCGGAATTTCTCTTGACAGTTCTTGGGAAATGATCTCATCCACCGCTTTTTGCAAATCCATATCGATTGTCAGAACAAGATCATCTCCCCGCTTCCCTTTGCTGACAACTTGGGAATCAAGGATGTTGCCGTCTTTGTCTGTTATATTTTTAATTTTTGTTTTTTGTCCGCGCAAAACGTCTTCATACTGATATTCTATGTAGCTTTTGCCAACACGGTCATTACGGCTGTAATCTTTTGATAAATAATAATCAAGCATATCTTGAGGAAGCCCCTCTTTAGAAGACGAAATTTTCCCCAGCACCGACTTTAACGTTTCCCCGTAAGCATAGGAACGGTCCCAGTCAACGGTTGTATCCACACCAGGAAGAGAATCGAGATTCTCGTTAACCAAAGCATATTCCTTCGGTGTCACTCCGTTGTTTTTCACAATCTGCGGCGTCATCGCATATCCAGAATTAAATTTACTATAAATCGCCAATACCTCTAAGTCATGTTTTGTCAAGGAAGCTAAATCCTTTTTGGTGACTCTCTTCAGCTGCAATTGATATAATTGATCGTCAGACAATTGATTGTCTTTATATTTTTTCCATTCTTCTTTCGTAATCTTCTGTTTCGCCTCTTTCGGATGAGTCATGATCCAATAATCTTTTTTATCTCTTTCGGTGACTTTATCCGTATCCATGTGAATCAAAGCAGCCAATTTTTTGGCCGTTTTCAGCATTTCTTTAGGACCGGCATTTTTCGATCTTGTATACGTAATGGCGTATTTGGAGCGGTTTTCCACCACCGGTTGACCATTTCGATCATAGATGATGCCGCGAGGAACGCTTGTATTGGCCGTCACATTCTCCGTGCGTTCAATCTTCCTTTCGTAGTCCTCCCCTTGAACGATTTGTACAACCCCTAACCTAAAAATTAAAATAGAAAACAACACAAAGACAATAAAAAACAACATGTTCACCCGAAAAGGTACATGCGTTCTTTTTGCTCTCTTTGCTTTTTTCAATGGGAACAATCCTCTCTTTACAATAACTCTTTTCTCTTTATCATTTTAAACAAAACCAAGCCATTTTTCTATAAAAAAGAGCATGTAAAATGATAGATGATTTTCTTTTAAATCATGGAAAAATCGAATATTAAAACGGAAAACGTCCATTTTGGTGCGTACATCTACATCTATTTATGTTATGTATGGTGTATTATAAATCAAGATATCGTAATTGGATCAGACCCCTCCTTTTCATGGACTTATTTATTGTATTTTCCATAATGAAAATGGAAGGATCCGTCCTTAAGTACGAGCACTGACTATTCGATGCGAATGTTTCGAATACAAAAATAAATCAGCGTATGACCAGCTCCAACGATTAACAACAAGATCGGAATGCTTTTTTGTTCAGGAAAAAAATGAATGGCGAATATAAAGCATAAAACCGAAAAAATACGGCCGGCATTGTTAAACAATTCTCTCACCACAATATACTCGACCCGCATTTCACTTGCTTTCCAAGAACGGCCGATCACATCATAAGTAATCGAAATATACGGAACAAGTAGAAAGGGATACGCGATGGCAATCATGCTTGCATAAATCAAAAGTTTCGGGAACGTGGGATGAAACACAATCAAAAAAAGGGACAAGTATAGGACCACACCTGCAGCCAGTATCACTGGCTTCCGAAATTCCTGTTTGATCAGACGCGAAGCTAAAGAATAGCCAATAAAAGAAATTCCTGAGTTCACCAACCCATAGGTACCTAACGAAAATTCACTTCCCGTCGAAATAAAGACGAAAACGGAAATAACAAATACGAACACGCCTTCCCGCAAACCTTGGAAAAAATGAGCAATCGTAATTCGGTTCCAATTCTGATTCGTTTTCCTCTCCTTCCATATCCTTTTCAAAAAATATTGACCATGAGCCGGCCTTCTTTTCAGCATAAGACTTAAAAGAACAGCGATCGTAAATAAGCCGAGCGACACGGCAAAGATAATGGAATACCCGATAAACGACTCAAACCGTGAAATAATGGATCCGGCTAAAACGGGACCGACCATCCCTCCGGCTGAACTTAACGTTCCGAGAAATCCGTTAAAAAAATCACGGGTTTCTGGTTCCGTAATCTCAAACGTTAAGACATTGTACGCCAGCCAATAAAAACCATATCCCACTCCCAGCAAAGCGCCGAGAATAGCTAAAAATTCATGGGCCCGTTCGCCAAAAAAAAGGACAGATAAATAAAAAAGGGCCAAGAAACTGACTCCCATACGCAAAACCATGATTCGATCGACTTTTTTGGCCCATTTCCCGGCGAGAATAAACGTTAATGGCTGAAAGATGACCACCATTAAATTATAAATCGCCAAATCCATAAACTTTCCGGACTGTTTCCATAAATAAATGTTTACAAATGTGTTGGAAAGCGCCACGCTTAAAGAATAGCATCCGCCGATCGTTAATAAAATCAGCAATTCTTTTGTTAATTCTACATCACCAAACCATTTTTTGTTCTGTTTGCTCATAAAAAACTCCCCTTTGTCTCTCTCCTATCTTTTGAAACAAAGGGGGCTCTTATACAAGAAAAGGCGAATCCCTTTGAAAGGATTCGCCTTTGTCATCCAATCATTATTTTGCAGCGCTGTAGCGTTTTGCTACTTCATCCCAGTTGACTACATTCCAGAATGCTTGGATATAGTCTGGACGACGGTTTTGATAATTCAAATAATAAGCATGTTCCCAAACGTCTAATCCTAAAATAGGAGTTTTACCTTCCATTAATGGAGAATCTTGGTTTGGTGTGCTCGTTACTTCTAATTCACCGTTGTTCACTACGAGCCAAGCCCAGCCGGAACCAAAACGGTTTGCTGCTGCAGCAGAAAATTCTTCTTTAAATTTCTCAAAGCTTCCAAATTTTTGGTTGATAGCATCTGCCAATTCGCCTGAAGGAGCACCGCCGCCGTTTGGAGAAAGAATCGTCCAGAAAAGAGAATGGTTAGCATGTCCACCGCCGTTATTGCGAACAGCCGTACGTACATTTTCTGGAACGGCATCTAGGTTAGAAATCACTTCTTCAACAGATTTGCTGAGAAGTTCATCATTTCCTTTCAACGCATCGTTTAATTTTGTCACGTAAGTGTTATGGTGTTTCGTATGATGAATTTCCATTGTTTTCGCGTCAATGTGTGGTTCTAAAGCGTCATAAGCATAAGGCAATTTTGGAAGTTCAAAAGCCATGATTAATTCCTCCCTATGTAATCCATTTTTAAATTTTGAAACATGTGATTCAACCGTTTCCAATTATTACATTACCAAAGATAGTGTGGACTTTCAATTTTTTTGCTTTTGTTTGCATAAAATTTGTGTTGGCCATTACCCATAAAAATATGACAAGCACTTGCCAAAATGGAATGTACCCGCCCCCTATTTGTCCTTTTTCCTTTTCATCTAAAGCTGGATTGTTTTGTTGAAATTCTTTCTTCGCGAAAGGACCAATGATAGGATTCCCAATACTCGCCTGAATTAAAGCTGCGATTTTTTTGACAAAAAAACCGCAACGAACTTGCGGCTAAACAAAGTCTATGGACCCTGCAGGACTCGAACCTGCGACCGGACGGTTATGAGCCGTCTGCTCTAACCAGCTGAGCTAAGGGTCCTCCTCATTTCACCCCACAATATAACACCCTGATGATCGATCTGTCAATGACATCAATGAATCTGCCAGAAGAAATACACGATCATGGCGATCTGAATGATACCTTTTGTCAATACGGACGCAAAAAAGGCCACAACAGAACCAAGAGCAATTCTCACCGCTTGAGAAAAAGAAGTCCGATGAAATACCCATTCTCCAATCAACGCGCCAAGAAACGGTCCGATCACGATACCGAATACCGGAATGACAAAAGGCCCGAGAATAAGCCCAATTGTGCTTCCCCAAATTCCTGCTTTGGAACCGCCAACCTTTTGGACCCCGAAGTAATTGACCATATAATCTGAAAGAAACAGCAAAACGACCAAAATCCCTTGAACCGTCCAAAATACCCAGCTAAACGGTTCAAATGAAAAAAACAGTCCATACAGCAAGAAAGCGCCCATCAAAAATAGCACTCCTGGTATGACCGGATAAATGAGTCCGATAAAGGCAATGATGATGCAAATCCATATAAGGATCCAAAAAAGAATCGACAAAAAAGTCTCCTCCCTTTTTTTGCTTTCGACCATTCTCATTTCATGTCTTTACAGAAAGTTTTATGCCCCCAATAAAACATACATGAGAGAAAGATCATTATGCTTTATTTATTGTAGCGGAAAACGACGATACTTCAAAACCTTTTCACCGATCAACAAAAAAACACGCAGTTTAAAGAGAAAACATAAAGAAAATATTCGTGGTTTCAGAAAAACATTCTTTCTATCCCTTCATAAAAAGAACAAAGCGGTCATAAGGTATACTACGGAGGGACAAATATGAAAAGATTAGGAATGTTACTCGCTCTTGTTGTCGTCATTATAGCCATAGGATATGATCTAAAAATTGGAACTCTTCCGTCAAGCCAACCAAAAACCAGCCCATTTTCATTATCAGCACCTGCCGCCCATTCATCCATTCCTTATAAGGAAATCAAAATCCACTCGGGAGATACGGTTCTGTCGGTCGCTGAACGAATCCAAAAGGGAACTTTGCCGGTATCGATTGACGAAGTCATCCATGACTTTGAAACATTAAACAACGGTCTGAAACCGGAGGACATTATGGTTGGAAGAACGTATAAATTCCCCGTATATGAGTGAACTTAAGTTTATTTATTGCTATTTCAACAAAGACTGGTACAATTATTTAATGAAAAGAGCTTATTAATTTAATGATATCAAAAGGAGAGAATCCACTTGGGTGAAATTATACATCGTTCAAAAACGCGGCCGGTAAAAGTGGGAAATTTAACGATTGGCGGTAGCAATGAATTGATTATTCAAAGCATGACTACCACGAAAACGCATGATGTAGAAGCGACAGTACGGCAAATTCATCAATTGGAAGAAGCCGGCTGCCAAATTGTTCGTGTTGCATGTCCGGATGAACGAGCAGCAAATGCGATCCCCGAGATAAAGAAAAGAATCCATATCCCATTAGTAGCGGATATTCATTTTGACTATAGATTAGCTTTAAAAGCCATTGAAGGCGGAGCAGACAAGATTCGGATTAATCCCGGCAATATTGGGAAACGGGAAAAAGTAGAAGCGGTTGTCAAAGCAGCCAAAGAAAGAGGGATCCCGATCCGAATCGGCGTCAACGCAGGAAGTCTTGAGAAAAAAATTCTTGAAAAGTACGGATATCCTACCGCTGATGGAATGGTGGAAAGTGCACTGCACCATATTCGCATTTTAGAAGACCTCGACTTTCACGATATCATCGTGTCTTTAAAAGCTTCCGATGTCAATTTAGCGATCGAAGCATATGAAAAGGCAGCAAGAACGTTTGATTATCCGCTTCACCTAGGAATTACGGAATCTGGAACACTTTTTGCCGGCACCGTCAAAAGCGCAGCTGGATTAGGAGCCATTCTTAGCAAAGGCATCGGAAACACCTTGCGTGTTTCTTTAAGCGCCGATCCTGTTGAAGAAGTAAAGGTTGCCCGGGAATTATTAAAAGTATTTGGTCTTTCTTCCAATGCGGCGACATTAATTTCCTGCCCGACATGCGGCCGAATTGAAATTGATTTAATCAGCATTGCAAACGAAATCGAGGAATATATTCAAAAAATTAAAGCCCCGATTAAAGTGGCCGTTCTTGGATGCGCCGTCAATGGTCCTGGTGAAGCAAGAGAAGCAGATATAGGCATCGCGGGAGCACGCGGTGAAGGACTGCTGTTCCGAAAAGGAAAAATCGTGCGAAAAGTACCTGAAGAAACAATGGTTGAAGAGTTGAAAAAAGAAATCGATGCCATTGCAGAAGAATATTATCAAAAACAAAAGCAAGAACAAAATGCATAAAAAGAGGCCGGCTTAAGCCAGCCTCTTTTTTCTGTAAAATGCTAAAAGAACGGAAGGACAAAAAGTCCCATCACGACTGCAACAGCTCCAATGCCGATCGCCCATATTCCAAGCGACTCCGCCCCTCTTCTTCTGGCCATGAAACCGACGATGATGCCGGCAACGCCAAATAAAATAGGCATAGTAAACAGAGAAATAATGGAAAGCACCAGCGCGGCGATGCCGATATAACTTCCGGAGTTTTCCTCATCGCCATCCCGTTCACGTTCACGAACTGTATGATCCTCTCGATCATCTATTACAGGTGCGGCAATTTCTGCAGCCGTTTCCTCTTTATGATCCGTATTTTTATATTCGTTTTCTTCTGTACCTTGTTTTTCTTCGTCCAATGCAATCCCCCGCTTTTCATACGGAATATGGATGCTCATTTGAAGTTCCATGTTACAGGAACATTTATAATATTACCGAACAGACATCTCATTACTTCCGTGAATGGTTGGTGCTTTTGGTAATAAACTTGAAGGAAAGACATTTTAATCAACATCACCTTTCCTGCCTATTCGGTTTGAAAAACCTTTTGTATCTTATAAAAATAAAGTATGATACACTTTTATTTGCAACGGATTACCGTGAAAAGCGACAACAGAAAAAAGCAGGATGAATCAAAGGAGCAGAGAGAAATGAAAAAAAAACGGTTTGGCATAGATATCGATGGTACAGTAACATCCCCTGACAGTTTAATTCCTTTTATCAACCAAGACTTCCAATTAAACATCACTTTAAAAGATATTACAAAATATGATTTAACAGAAGCATTAAATATCCCGGAAGACATTTTTAACAAATGGTACACGGAAAAAGAACCGCTCATATATAAACTTTCCCCGATTGCAGAAGGAGCAAAAGAAGTATTAACAGAATGGAAAAAACGTTTTCAGCTGTTCTTTATCAGCGCAAGAGGCGATCATGCGTTCGATATTACAAAAAAATGGTTTGAAGAGAACGACATCCTCTATGATCACATTGAATTGATCGGGACTCACCACAAAATTGAAGCCGCTAAAAAACATGAAGTGGATATATTTTTTGAGGATAAGCATGACAATGCTGTTTCAATCCATAAAGAATTGGATATTCCGGTTATTTTGTTCAATACCCCTTACAACCAGGAGCCGGTCCCTAAAGGAGTGATGCGGGTCGACTCATGGAAAGAAGCAAATGATATTGTAAAACGATTATTTTAACAGTGAGTACGTACGAACCCATCAAAAAAACGGCGAAGAATAAGGGAAAAATCCTTATTTTTCGCCGTTTCTGCATTCTGGACATGTTCCATACACTTCAAATTTATGATCTGCAATTTCATATCCGTCCAAATTTTCTTGAATCGAATTCATCGGGCAAATATGAATTTCCTTTGTTTTTCCGCAAGATAGACAAATAAAATGGTGATGATGCTCCATGGCAGAACAAGAAAACCGAAACAATTTTTCTCCGTTTAGTTCCGTATCTTCTAATATTCCGATTTTGACAAATAAAGCCAAGTTCCGGTAAATCGTGTCAAAGCTGACGCCCGGATAACGGCCTTTCATCATCTCCAACACTTCTTTGGCCGATAAATACTTATCGTGCTTGGCAAATAATGCAAGCAAATCCTCCCTTTTATCCGTATGTTTAAATCCTTTTTCTTTCAAAATCGAAATGGCTTCTGCTACTTCCATACATTGCACCCCCACTGTGTCATTTTCCGTATGCTGCCGAGCTCATGGACAAAATAAATAACCGTTCTAATGCCAGAAAAAAACTATGAATATTTTTAAACGTATATGCTTAACGAATTTTATTTGATTTTAATCATCGCTTTCAGGGCGATTTTCATTCTCATTTTTCAGAATGATTCCGATTTATAGATAAGTGAAGTATACATGAAAAACGCCAATAAGTAAACGAAAATGAAAATTCTCCGTTCCATTCCCTTTTTATAGACACAATTTTCAAGTTGACGCATATAGTGAATCAGGGAGTGATGGGCGTTGAAATTTATTCAAACGATGATCAATCATAAAATCAGCACCATGACGGGAACAGAACTTTATAAATGGGGAAAACAGTTCAAAATTTCGATCACGAAAGAACAAGCAGATGCGATTGCGGCGCATTTGCGCGGAAAAAAAATCGACTTGTTTGATGATAAGCAGCGGACTCAGCTAATCAAGGAAATCGCTAAAATCATCGGACCGAAAAAAGCGAAAGAAATCAATGAGCTGTTTATATTGTTTATGAACTCAGAATGACGGTGATGAAAACAGCAAAGATAAAGGCGAAAAACTCCTGGCCCTTTTCCTTGCCTTTATATTCCCCGCTTGCGGCTTATCGAAAAGGGCTTTGGAGTTCTCTGTTCTCTAATCAGCTGTCTGCAATTTTTTGCAGAAGATTCTCATCGAACTTTTGGCTACGGATCATTTCGATTTCAAATTTATACGGTGGTTTTTTGTTTTTCTTATCTTCCCCTACATACGGCGTTTCCAAAATTTTTGGCACATCTTCTAATTGTGGATGATAAATTATATAATGAAGAGCTTTGAAGCCTATATGACCAAAGCCAATATTTTCATGGCGGTCTTTACGGGACCCTCTTTCATTTTTGCTGTCGTTCACATGCAGCACCTTTAAACGATCAATGCCGATGATTCGGTCAAATTCCTCAAGCACTCCATCGAAATCTTCGACAATCGGGTATCCTGCATCGTGTGTATGACACGTATCAAAGCATACGGAAAGCTTGTCATTATGAACCACACCATCGATGATCATCGCCAATTCTTCAAATGTCCTTCCGCATTCCGAACCTTTTCCAGCCATCGTCTCCAACGCAATTTGTACATTTTGCTCACGAGTCAATACTTCGTTTAGGCCTTCAATAATTTTTTTAATGCCGACTTCCGATCCTTCTCCGACATGGGCGCCGGGATGGAGAACAATTTGTTTAGCTCCGATCGCTTCTGTTCTTTCAATTTCGCTGCGTAAAAAATCAACACCTAATTGAAACGTATCCGGGTTTTTGGCATTACCGATATTAATAATATAAGGTGCATGGACGATGATTTCCGTAATTCCATGTTCCTCCATATGCTTGCGGCCCGCTTCTATATTTAAATCTTCTATTTTCTTGCGTCTCGTATTTTGCGGTGCACCGGTATAAATCATAAACGTGTTCGCCCCATAGGAAACAGCTTCCTCGCTCGCCGCTAGAAGCATTTTTTTCCCGCTCATTGAAACATGAGACCCTATTTTCAACATCCGTTTCAGCTCCCTTTTCCTTATCCTTTAAATGCAGCGGTTCACCAATGGTGTTGCTGCTTTCGTGTCATCGAACAAAAGGTTTATTTCTTTTTCGCTTTCAATCGTTTTTCTCTTCGCTTTAATTTTTCTATTTCCTGTCTGATTTTTTTCTTATAACCCGGCTTCACTTTTTTAGGCTTGCGTACGAGGGCTTTCGCTTTTAATTCTGTTTCATCCGCCATCTTCTCCCGGTTTTTCCTTCTGTTCCGATCCGGAATTTCTATAATGGCGTCCTTTTGAATATCACGATGCAAGAAGCGAATTCCTCTTTTCTCCAAACGATTTAAAATATCTTCATCGCTTGGGGTATAAATCGAAGCACATATTCCTGAAAAACCCGCCCGACCGGTCCGTCCTGAACGGTGAATATAAAAATCGAGATCTTGCGGCAATTCGTAATTTATTACATGGCTGACTCCCTCAATATCAATACCCCTAGCAGCCAAATCTGTGGCCACTATATATTGAAACTCAAGGTCGCGGATTTGTTTCATCATTTTCTTTCTTTCGCGGGGAGTTAAATCGCCATGAATTCTTCCCGTTTTTAATCCTTTTGCTGCTAACGCATCTGCCACTTCATCTGCCATTTGTTTCGTATTGGTAAAAACCAAAGCCAGATAGGGGTTAAAGGCAATCAGCAGCTGATAAAGCAAGTCGATTTTTTCCCGACTTTTCAGAGGGACTAGAATATGTTCGATTGTCTCTGCCGACGCTTTTTTAGGCTGTACTTGAACGTATTCCGGGTTTTCCATATATTTTTTTATAAAAGGCTTTAATTTTTCCGGAATGGTTGCAGAAAAAACAAGCATTTGCAAATCTTTGTCCATTCGGCTGGCAATTTGGTCCACTTCCACTATAAACCCCATGTCCAACATTAAATCCGCTTCATCCACCACAAGAATTTGAGCTTTATAAACGGATAAAGCCTGCTCTGTAATCAAATCACGAATCCTTCCAGGTGTACCAACCACAAGATGCGGCTGTTTTTTTAACTTTTCCATATCTTTTTGTTTATCCGTTCCGCCTATTAGGCAACGGGCGGTGATCGTCTTCTCAGAAAACTTCGTAATCGATACTATTTCTTGGTGAATTTGACTGGCCAATTCTCTCGTCGGAGCCGTTATGACAGCTTGCACCTCTTGTTTTTCTGGATCAATTTTTTCCAAAATCGGCAGCAAATAGGAGTGCGTTTTCCCTGTCCCCGTTTGCGACTGGCCGACCGCACTCTCCCCTTTCAAGATCAAAGGGATCATTTTTTCCTGTATTTCTGTAGGTTGATAAAATCCTAATTCTTCAATTGCTTTATTAAGAAAAGGCTGAAATCCAAATTTCTTAAATTGATGGTTGATCATTTAAGCCACTCCTTGAAGGTCATTTCCATTGCCACATTATATAATAATCAATCCAATAAATCATCTTTTCTTTCTATTTTTCGGATTATAAACTCCCCTTTTTTCTCTCCACCCTCATCTTTTCTGTATGATTGAGTCAAAATTCGATTTTCATCGCTTCTTCTTTAACCAAAAACCTTTTCCCGCTTTTCAGCCTGTTTATGTGCCTTCGCTTTTTTTCTTTTATCAAGAGGTTGACGCCAAGAGTTCATACTTCATTTCTTTTACCAATCCGTTTTCGCCGTAACTGTTTGAGAAATGTCAACTTGTTCTTCATTGGAAAAGAGCTCGCTGACAAGATGTTTCACTTTATATCTTCCTTGCATATTCTATAAAAGAGTGTAAATCGTATCAGAAAGGAGGAACGTACATGCCCCCTAGACAAATGCCCCCTGTACAAAGAGGTTTCAATCTTTTTCGCGGACCGCAGCCAACGCAGCCTTTTCAATCTTTTCCACCTTTTGCCGGATCCCCTGTGAGCAGACCTGCCCGCGGCGGGGGATTATTGTCGCGACTTTTGAATCGATCGGGACGAATGGGCAACACCGCTTTTCCCGGGATGACCGGTTTCGAACGCCCCGCTTCCTTGATCGGCCAGTCCCCTGTCCAAAATCTTGCTTCCCCTGGAACACTGAATAAATTTTTAGCAAATACCCAGCAAGTTTTAAATACTGCTCAGCAAATCGGGCCTATGATCCAGCAATACGGGCCTATGGTGAGAAATTTGCCGGCTATGTGGAGGCTTTACAAAGGATTTAAAAATGCTACCGCCGAAGAAGATGCAGATGCAGACGCAGACGCAGATACAGAATCCGATTCACCGGATGAAGACAGTCATGAAGAGGAAGAAAACACCGAAAAAAAGGACAGCGCAAAAAAAGCATCCAGCTCTTCTCATCAGACAAAAAGATCCCGCATCCAAAAAAGCAAAAAAGCATCGTCCGCCAAAGCGGAGAAAAGAAGCGGCGAATCCGTTCCTAAACTCTATATTTAACAAGGCTATTCTTATTTTACAATAACGGACCCAAACAATCTTTCTTTGTCTTCTTTTGTATCCTCCTATATAATAAAAATCGTAAGGACCCGAATTCTATTATTGTACAGGGGGATTTTAGCGCATGGAAGTCATTAAAATATCACCTCGCGGTTATTGCTACGGCGTTGTAGATGCCATGGTCATCGCCCGCAATGCCGCTTTAGATAAAACCCTTCCCCGCCCCATTCATATTTTAGGCATGATTGTTCATAATCAGCATGTCACAGAGGCGTTTGAAAAAGAAGGGATCATTACATTAGACGGAAAAAACCGCAAAGAAATTTTGCAAAAAGTCGATAAAGGAACGGTTATTTTTACCGCCCATGGCGTCTCGCCGGAAGTCAGAAAGCTAGCCAAAGAAAAAGGACTGGTGACGATTGACGCTACCTGTCCGGATGTCACAAAGACCCATGAATTAATCCGCGAAAAAAAAGAACAAGGGTATGATGTCATCTATATCGGCAAAAAAGGGCATCCCGAGCCGGAAGGAGCAGTTGGGGTGGCGCCCGACATTGTACATTTGGTGGAAACGCCGGAAGATGTTGAGAATTTGTCCATCCAAAATGATAAAGTGATCGTGACCAACCAAACGACCATGAGCCAATGGGATGTCGCTCACATTATGGACAAAGTGAAAGAAAAATATCCACAAGCGGAAACTCATAAAGAAATATGCCTTGCCACTCAAGTGCGTCAAGAAGCGGTTGCTGAACAAGCAAAAGAAGCAGATGTTTTGATTGTGGTTGGAGATCCTAAGAGCAACAATTCCAACCGTCTAGCCCAAGTGTCTGAAGAAATTGCAGGAACAAAAGCTTACCGCGTTTCCGATATTACCGAGATTGAAATCGATTGGATTAAAGACGTGAAAAAAGTGGCTGTTACCGCAGGAGCTTCCACACCGACGCCGATCGTAAGAGAAGTGATTGAATTTTTGGAAGCCTTTGATCCAAATGACGAAACGACTTGGGTCCGCGAAAAGAAAGTTCCGCTTGAAAAGATCTTGCCTAAAATTAAACATCCAAAAAAACCGGCAAAAGGCTGATCCACAGCCTTTGCCGGTTTTTTATTCCCCACAAAATGAGGCATCGTCAACAGTAGAGATCAAATCATAAGCAAATTATAAAAACCGAAACGGATCCGTATTGACTTTTGAAGGAATAAACTCTACGTCCGCCCCTTTTTCGTCCGAAATGGCGGATAATATTTTGGCCACCCCTGTTTTCATTACTTTTTCCACATTATGTCCCGGGTCGACTATATTTAAACCAGCCATCATGGCATCATGGGCGGTATGATAATACATGTCTCCCGTCACATATACATCGGCGCCTTTAAACACAGCCGATTGATAATATTTGTTGCCGTCGCCGCCAAGAACAGCCACTTTTCTCACTCTGCTCTTCAAATCTCCTACGACTCTCACACCTTCTACTTCCAACTGGGATTTCACAAAACGGGCAAATTCTTCAAGCGTCATTTCTTGCTTTAGTTTGCCAATTCTCCCCAGCCCAAGAATTTCTCCTTTATTTTCCAGAGGGTAAAGATCATACGCTACTTCTTCATATGGATGTGCTTTCAGCATCGCTGTCAAAATCTTTTTCTCCAACCGTTTTGGATAAATCGTTTCAATTCTTACTTCCTGTACTTCTTCCAGTTTTCCTCTTTCGCCAATATAAGGATTAGCATGACTTCCTGGAAGAAATCTTCCTGTTCCCGTTACCGAAAAAGAACAATGACTGTACTCGCCAATAAAACCGGCACCGGCATCTCCTATTGCTTTTCGGACTTCTTCTGCATGGTCGACAGGTACATAAACAGCTAGTTTATTCAATTGCTCTTCGATGGTCGGGACGAGCACTTCCGTGTCTTCCAGCTGCAAACATTCAGCCAATAAATCATTGACGCCACCGGGAGCAATGTCAAGATTGGTATGAGCGGCATAGACGGCAATGTCGTTTTTGATTAATTTTTCCATTATTCTTCCACTCGGTTCGTCCGTCCGTATCGCTTTTAATGGACGGAAAATGGGCGGATGATGAGCAATAATTAATTGAACGTTTTGCTCAATGGCTTCATCGACTACTTCCTCTAACACATCCAGAGCAATCAGCACCCGTTTCACTGGTTGATTCAGTCTTCCCACTTGTAAACCAATTTTATCGCCTTCCATCGCGTAAGATTTAGGAGCAAAGCGTTCAAACCACTGGATCACTTCATGTCCATTGACTGTTTTCATAATCCCAGCGCCTCCTTTACCAAATTCCTTTTTTTCATGAGTTCGGTACGTTTTTCCACTGTCTTATCCGGTGATTCTGCTTTATTTAATTGGTTAAGAATATTTCCCCACTTTTCATATTCATGCTTCCATTTTTGATAAAAAGCGTCGTTTTTCTTTTTTAATAAGATCGGTCCCATTAAAATGCCGGCTTCCAACTGATCATAAGGGCGATACGGGTCCCCTTTTTCGGCGACGATAATTTCATATATTTTTGCATCTTCTTCCAGAATTTGTTCGTCGACGATTTCCCAGCCGTTTTTTAAAAGCCATTTTCGAACTTGTCCAGATCCGACGTTCGGCTGAAGAATAAGCCGGCTTACTCCCGGGAGCTTTTCTTTTCCCGCTTCTAAAATGGAGGCGATTAAACTGCCACCCATTCCGGCAATGACGATGCAATCAACTTCTCCTTTTGCTATCACTTCCAGTCCGTCTCCTTTACGGACGTCAATTAAATGTTCCAGTTCGGATGATTGCACTTGCTTCTTGGCCGATTGAAAAGGACCTTCTGCAATCTCCCCGGCGACAGCCGCTTTTGCCAATCCTTTCTTTACAGCGTAGCAAGGCAAATAAGCGTGGTCAGAGCCGATATCAGCCACTGTTGAATGTTTCGGTATGTATTCTGCCACAGTTTCCAGACGTTTCGATAATTGATGGATATTCATGTTTTCACCACTTAACCATTTTTCTTTCCTCATCTATTTTAAACGGAATGCTGCCACAAAAAAAGCTCTTTGCGTCGATCAGCAAAGAACTTTGATACCATTATTTTAATTTCATCAGCCAGTCTGCCATTTGGTCAGCATGGTCAGCGGACACAAGTCCTGAAGGCATAGCGCCTTTTCCGTTCTGAATGATGTTTTTGATTTGATCTTTGGATAATTTCTTGCCAACCCCTTTTAAGGATGGCCCTACGCCGCCTTCATAATTTTGCCCGTGGCAGCCCGCACATGTTTGTTTAAAGAAACCTTCGGGATCAAAAGTCTCAGCTGTCTGTTCCGTTTTTTCGCCGCCGCCCTTTTTTTCTTTGGCAGCCTGTTCGCTGTCATTTAGACCTTTTAATGATAAAAAAAACACCAGGCCGATTCCAAATACCATAATCAGCAAAAACGGAATAATTGGATTTCGATTCATGCTATTCCCTCCTTTATGTATGCGATTTCAATCTTCACAGTACAAACACCTTCTATTTTACTTCAAAAACCGGATGAGGAAAAGTCCTTGATTGTTAATTTTTTCCCGTTTTTCCCTTTTCAGAAAAAAGAATTCGACTTATATTTTATCATTTCTCGTCAACAAATATTCATCCGAAGCCTCCCTCTCCTCAGGAATGAAACAGGATGAAAGCAAAGGTTATGAATATTCCTGCAATCCCCGAAATAGTAAAATATAGTAATTTTTTGGTTTTTCCAACCGCTATCCATAAAAGGCAATTCATCAAAATAATCAAATACAGGCTGATAGAATTTCCCGACAAAAACTTA
Organism: Bacillus sp. FSL W8-0102; assembly: GCF_038007225.1. NCBI lineage: Bacteria > Bacillati > Bacillota > Bacilli > Caryophanales > Bacillaceae > Bacillus > Bacillus sp. FSL W8-0102. Next base: position 1,213,607 of record NZ_JBBOWT010000001.1, on the reverse strand, counting down.
TCATGGATTTTGATTGTGAAAAATAAAAAAATGAGCGCTGCAGATAGAAATATGAACTGCACAAAAAATCCTTTTCGTCCATAGTAGATACCCGCTCCTATCAATAAAACGACAAAAATTGTCAAAATCGCCATTTGCATTATGAAAGGCATTTCAGTAAAATAAAGGACAAATAATGAAATTGGAATGAACAGCAACAATATGGCTTGCAGAATTCGATATGATCGATGGAACCGTGGCAAATGAGCGGCTGAGTTTAGTTCTTCTCCTTCACTGTATAGTGTTAGTAAATAATCGCAATATTTTTCAGGCAGCATCTTATTTTGCTTCCAAAATAAGATTTCTTTGATAATGATTTGCTTTCGCTTATCCATGTTCAACCCACTTCCCATTGCAATATAGGCACTGATTTTCAATGCCGTTCAGATTCACAATGATTCGTTTTCTTCGACAAAAAAAGTTTACTTCAAAAGAAGTAAACTTTAAAGGCAAAATGAAATTATTCTAAAAAGTCTTTTAATCTTTTGCTGCGGCTTGGATGGCGAAGTTTGCGCAATGCTTTCGCTTCAATTTGGCGAATACGTTCTCTGGTAACGCCAAACACTTTCCCGACTTCTTCCAAAGTACGAGTTCTACCGTCATCCAGACCAAAGCGCAGGCGCAAGACATTTTCTTCACGGTCCGTTAAAGTATCGAGAACATCTTCAAGCTGTTCTTTCAATAACTCATAAGCTGCGTGCTCCGACGGTGAAGTGGCTTCATGATCTTCGATGAAATCGCCTAAATGAGAATCGTCTTCTTCCCCGATCGGTGTTTCAAGCGAAACTGGCTCTTGGGCAATTTTTAAGATTTCTCGTACCTTTTCGGGAGATAAATCCATTTCTTCTCCGATTTCTTCCGGAGTCGGTTCGCGGCCTAAATCTTGAAGCAATTGCCGCTGAACTCGAATCAGCTTGTTGATCGTTTCAACCATATGAACCGGAATCCGAATGGTTCTTGCTTGGTCTGCAATAGCGCGAGTAATCGCTTGACGAATCCACCATGTTGCATAGGTGCTGAATTTGTATCCTTTTCGGTAATCAAATTTTTCAACGGCTTTAAGCAGCCCCATGTTACCTTCTTGGATTAAGTCAAGGAACAGCATACCTCTCCCAACATATCGCTTCGCAATGCTTACAACAAGACGCAAATTCGCTTCTGCCAAACGACGTTTTGCTTCTTCATCCCCTTGTTCAATACGTTTTGCCAGCTCAATTTCTTCTTCAGCGGAGAGAAGATCAACACGCCCAATTTCTTTTAAATACATTCGAACAGGGTCATTAATTTTAACTCCAGGCGGAACACTTAAATCGTTTAAATCAAATTCTTCTTCCTCTTCTTTTGAGAGCTCATGAATATCAGGATCCTCTTCATGATCGCTATCTTCATTGACGATTTCTATTCCCTGTTCGTTCAAGTATTCATAAAAATCATCCATTTGTTCGGAATCAAGATCAAAATTCGATAGTTTATCGGCTATATAATCGTATGAAAGCTCACCGCGTTTCTTTCCTTTTTCCACTATTTGATTTTTTACTTTATCTAGTGTTAATTCAGGCTCAACTTCTTTGGAACGTGTTGACTTTTCAGCCATTAGTTCCCCTCCTTCCAACATCCTTGAAACTGCCTTTCCTTTTCAACATCTTTCTTAATTGCATAACTTCCATGGCTATGGCTGCCGCTTTTTTATAATCATGTTGTTGTTCTGCTCTTTTGCTTTCTTCCATCTTCGCTTTTATTTTTAACATTTTTTGGTGATTTAACACTTCATTTATATAATCATTTATTTCTTCATCCGAGACATCCATGTTGACATTCATCATTTCTATTTCCGTCACCGTTTTTCTTAAATTCGGATCCGGCAGAAAATTGATGAAAGCACTCGCATCAGGGGGCTTTCCCTCTTCGTAATAACCTAATAAATAAGTGAAAATTGCTTGATGCTCATCCAGATTGAAAGTCTCCCCGGCCAGTTTTTCGTGGATTTGATACGTTAATTCAGGATCTTGCAGCATATAAGCAATCAAGCGGCGTTCTGCCGTTATATAGGCAGGGTATATTTTTCCGGTTGAAGGCATTTCGGAAATTCTCCCTGCCCAATTCGGTCGCGATGGCGGCAAATTCCGTTTTTCTGCATAATATATTTGACGCTGTTGCCATTTTAACGCGTCCAATGAGATCGAAAATTCTTCCGCCAGCTGTCTCATATAATAATCGCGCTCCACCGCCTTTGAAAGCTTTGTAATTTCTTTCAATATTTCATCGATATACTGAAGTTTCTCATCTTCTTTTTGAAGATTTTTACCCCGTTTATAATACTGCATTTTAAAAGCCATATACGTCATGCTGGCCTCTATAACATCCAGACGGAATTTATCTCCGCCGTATGTTTGAATGTAATCGTCGGGGTCCAAGCCGTCGGGAATGACGGAAACTTTCACACGGCAGCCAGCCTCTTCAAGAAGATTCCCGGCCCGAAATGCTGCTTCAACTCCGGCAGAGTCTCCATCATAACATATTAACACTTCATCGGTTAGACGGCGAATAATATGCACATGATCTTCCGTCAAAGATGTGCCCATCGTTGAAACACCGTTGTCAATCCCGGCTCGGTCCGCTGCTATGCAGTCCGCAAATCCTTCAAATAGAATCAACTGGCGTTTTTTTCGAATCGAGTTTCTTGAGCGGTTCAAGTTGTATAAGAGTCGGCTCTTATGAAATATGGGAGTTTCCGGACTGTTCAAATATTTCGGCTGCAGATCCCTCAAACTTCTTCCGGAAAACGCCACGACCTTTCCTTTCGAATCATGCAAAGGGAACATAATTCGATCGCGAAACCGGTCATAGTAGTCTCCTTTTCCTTCGTGGCGGATAACAAGACCCGCTTTTTCCATCAATGAAATCGGAAACCCTCTTCTTTTTAAAAAAAGCGCAGCGACGTTCCACCCCGTTGGAGACCAGCCAATTTGGAATTTTTCTATTTGATCTTTTGTGAAGCCTCTCGAGAATAAATACTCCAGTGCATTTTGGCCTTCTTTTGTATTTATCAGCAAATGATGGTAGAATTTAGCTAGAAGCTCATGAGCAGACATCATGAGTTCATGGTCCTTCGGCAACGCTTGAACGGGTTCGGCTGTTACGTCCACATTCAGCTTGATCCCGGCTCTTTCCGCTAATTGGACAGCCGCTTCTTGAAAAGAAATATTTTCTATTTCCATCAGAAAGGTAAAAACATTTCCCCCTGCTCCACAGCCGAAGCAGTGATAAATCTGTTTATCAGGGGAAACCGAAAAAGATGGGGTTTTTTCGCCATGAAACGGACAAAGACCAAAATAATTTTTCCCTTGTTTGCTCAATTGAACATAGTCATGAATAACATCGACAATATTCACCGAATGTTTAATTCTGTCAAGCGTTTCCTCAGGGATTTTTCCTGCCATAAAAGATCACCAGCTTATTACATTCGCGAAAGTGTCGAATTTATCCTTCATACTTCGACAAAAATCTCCGTACTTTTTTTAAAAATTGCTTCCTGTCAGCGTCTGTAAAAGGCCTTGCCCCTTTTTCAAAACGTCCTGACCGGCGTGCCTTTGCCTGGAGATGCCGTATGTCCAAAATGTAAGCCATCTCACTCTCGCTGTATTGATTCCCCCACGGCGAAAAAGCATACCCTCCTTTTGAGGTGGCCAAACTTGCTAATCCAATATCTTGTGTAATCAACAGATCTCCTTTTTGCAAATGGTTGACTATGAACAGATCCACAGCTTGAAAATGGGAGTCGACATATTTCCATATGCCCCCAATTTCTTCAGACGGCTGGTGTTTGTACGATGCCACAAAGAACACATTCAAACCATATTCATTTGCCAACGAAATAATTTCCTTTTTTACAGGGCAGGAATCTGCATCGACAAAAATATTCATCGTTCTTTTCTTCTTTGTCATAAATTAATTATTCTACACCATATGGTGGATTCCTTCTTTTTCACAGCAAGTTTCCTGTCAAAAAGAAGTGTAGCCAGGTTTGTCGAATTTTCTCACGGCTTTCTCGCCAGCATTCATCAAGTGACGATTCGCTCTTATTCTCCAACGTTCCGACCTATGACGATTAATGAATCATCATCCTTTTCTCTTTCTTTCTCTGGTGTAGGTTTACGGGCTGTTCAAACAGATAGCAATTTGGCCGCTGGGTATCCATTGCCCCGGTCTTGACATATCACCATAAATAGTTTATTCGTAATGAGGCCAGTCTAAACCTTGAATAGATATTTTTATCACAATTTTTTATTATAATACAAACTTTTTTATTTGGCTATTTTTTATTTCATTTGGCAAGACATTAGAAGGATCGTCAAAGCTAATTCTTTTTCAAAAGGAAAGAAGCACACAATCATGTGATTATGCGCTTATTTTTTTCGAATTTTTTCTATGATAATATTGGCTGTTTCTTCCACCGCTTTATTCGTTACATCTATGACTTCACAACCAATTTTTTGGGCGATGGAATCAAAATACTCTAATTCTTTATTGATTCTGTCCAACTGTGCATAGCTGGCTTGATCATCCAACCCTAAAGTAATCAGCCGTTCCCTCCGAATTTGATTCAATTTTTGCGGTCCAATTTTTAAACCAAAGCATTTTTCTTTCGGTACTTTGAACAGCTCTTCAGGAGGATCCACTTCTGGTACAATCGGAACATTGGCTACTTTATAACGTTTATGCGCCAAATATTGGGACAGGGGCGTTTTGGAAGTTCTGGAAACACCGACTAACACTATATCAGCTTTCATTAATCCTCGTGGATCTCGTCCATCGTCATATTTGACAGCAAACTCGATTGCTTCCACCTTTTTAAAGTATTCATCGTCCAGTCGGCGGACAAGTCCCGGTTCGTACAGCGGCTTTTTCTGAAACATATTCTCCAACTCATCAATGATGGGACCTATAACATCAAAGGATTGTATGTTTTCCTTCTTGGCTCGCTCCTGCAAATATCGGCGCATTTCAGGCTTTACTAACGTATAGACAATCATTCCGTTATCCATTTTGGCTAAAGAAATAACTTCCTCAATATGAGAAATTTCCTCTACGTATGGAAAGCGTTTGAGGACCGTATATGAACCGTCAAACTGGCTGAGGGCAGCTTTTGTGACCAGTTCTGCGGTCTCGCCAACAGAGTCGGAAACAACGTAGATAATTGGATCACTCATTCATCATCACTGTCCTCTCTCTTTCTCGGCATTAATCTTCATTCGCTAAAGCGACAAACGCTTTCGCAATATTCGTTTTTGTGATTCGACCAATCACCTCGAAGCCCGTTCCTTTTTCTTTTACTACAGGCATTGCGTCAATCTGTTTTTCGATTAAATTTTGGGCGACATCGATCAAAAGATCATCTTTATAGCACATCGTAATATTGGGCATTCTCGTCATGATAATGTTTACCGGTAGGCTATTGAGATCTTGTTTCCCTATACTTGCTCTCAATAAATCTTTTCGCGAAAGCACCCCTACCAACAAAGAATCGTCATCCACTACAAATAAAGTGCCGACATCCTCTAAAAACATCGTGCAAATGGCGTCATAAACCGATACGTTTTTATGCACAACGACGGGTATCGATTGATAGTCTTTTACATAAATTTTTTTTAAATTTTCCGTCAGCAGCTGCGCGCCCGTTTTTCCAGTATAAAAATATCCTACCCGAGGTCTTGCGTCAAGGAAGCCAGCCATTGTTAAAATAGCTAAATCCGGACGCAATGTCGCCCGGGTTAAATTTAATTTTTCAGCGATATGTTCTCCTGTAATAGGTCCATTATTTTTCACGATTTGCAATATTTGTTCCTGACGCTTTGTAAGTTCTATGATCCTCACCACCCAACACAATTAAAAGTGTTATACTCATATGAAAATATTATATACTATTTAACATAAACGAGGAAGAGCCCGCCTTCGTTCGACAGGCTCTCACATCTTGATATAGTATGGGCCGGAACAGTCAAACTTACGCAAAAACAACTTACAACGGAAACCATCTTTTCCTTCTGAAAGTTCATTTTATCACTAACAAATTCACGTTGGCAAACTCTAGAATGTAGCGGGAAAGCTCCTTCATTTGCGCCAACCGATTGTTTCTGATCTCTTCATCGTCGGTCATGACCATAGTTTCATCAAAATAGCGTTCAATCACAGGACGCAAACTTTCAAGCAGTTGGAAACGCTCTTCAGCAGAAACATCTTGTTTCCATTCTTTTTTCAAGTTCACATAACGTTCATATAGTTCTTTTTCACTTTCGTTCGCAAATAGATTTTCACGAATTTCTTTGTCCACAGTTGCTTTTTTCGTAATATTAAGGACTCGGCTTAGTGCTTCCGCCACTTCCTTGAATGAAGGTTGACCGATTCGTTTCATCAGAACTTCCGCTTTCGCTTCAACCTCTGCCAAAGAATGAATGGAAACATCTAACAAAGCCTCAATAACGTCATAGCGCACTTCTTTTTCTTCTAAAATGTGTTTCATTCGTTGTTTAAAGAAGTCCAATACAGCCGTATAGATTTCTGCTGTTTCCTTTTGGACGATTCCATCGCTTAACACGATATCAATGCTGTCCTTTAACAAAGCTTCCAGCGAAAGATTCCATTTATGCTTCAACATGGTCTGTACAATGCCAGTCGCCTGTCTTCTAAGAGCATATGGGTCTTGAGAGCCGGTTGGGATAATGTCCACAGCAAAACAAGAGATAATCGTATCTAATTTGTCGGCCACGCCTACGATGGCGCCTACAAGTGATTCCGCAGGTTCATCTTCCGAATTCCGCGGTTGGTAATGTTCATTAATCGCCCTTGCCACCTCAGGATTTTCTCCTTGAAGAAGCGCATATTTTTCTCCCATGATCCCTTGCAATTCCGGAAACTCGTATACCATATGCGTGACTAAATCAAACTTGCATATTTCAGCAGCACGGTCTGCTTTCTGCGCTGTTTCTTCTTCTACACGCAGTCTCTCTGCAAGATAAGACGACAATTTTCGTATCCTGGCTACTTTTTCTGCCAATGTCCCAATTTTCTCGTGATATACGATGGACGAAAGTTTTTCCAACGCTTCAGAAATTTTCAGCTTTTGATCTTCTTTATAGAAGAAATCAGCATCAGCTAAACGCGCTTTCAACACTTTTTCGTTCCCTTTAGCTACCGTTTCAAGAGACCGATCGTTTCCGTTTCGGACCGTCACAAAATGAGGAAGAAGCTTTCCGTCGGCAGTTTTTACAGGAAAATAGCGCTGATGCTCCTTCATGGAAGTAATTAACACTTCCTCTGGCAGATTTAAAAATTCTTCCTGAAAAGAGCCGAATAAAGCGGTAGGGTATTCCACAATGTTATTTATTTCTTCCAATAATTCTTCGTCAATCGGGATGACCCAGCCATGCTTTTCTTCTAAATTCTTCAACTGGCTGCGGATTAACTGTTTTCTCTCATCGGGGTTCGGAATGACATATTCCGCTTTTAGCTTCGTTTCATATTCAGCAGGAGAATCCAATTGAATTTTCCCGCCAAGAAAACGGTGTCCATAACTGAATCGATTCGTTTCTACATCCGTAATCGCAAATGGAATCACTTCGCTTCCAAATAAGACAACGAGCCATTTGATAGGACGTACATACCGCAAATCGTAATCGGCCCAGCGCATATATTTCCCAAAGCTCATACCCTCAATCAACTCTTTTAATTTGGGAAGCAATTGAACCGTTGGCTGGCCTTTCAAAAATTTCTTCACAAAAGCGTATTCAATCCCTTTGACCTCTTTGAAATAAATGTCGTCAACAGTAGCTGAATGGCTTTTTGAAAACCCGATTGCTGCTTTTGTCCATTCACCCGCTTCATTTAAAGCCGCTTTTTTAGCTGGGCCTCGAGCTTCTTCATGAACATCTGCCTGGGATTCCGCCACATCTTTCACAAGAACAGCTAATCGGCGAGGAGTGGAAAATAGGGAAACCGTTCCATAATCAATGTTTTCTTTTTGAAAAAATTCCTCTACTTTTTTTCCAAGCTGATTCATGGACTCGGTCACAAAACGGGCCGGCATCTCTTCCAATCCAATCTCAAGCAAAAGGTCCCTTTTAGTCATGCGCTTTCTCCCCTTTCCCTTTTAAAATAGGAAATCCCAATTTTTCCCTTTCTTCGTAGAATGTTTTGGCTACTTGCCTTGCCAAATTTCTCATCCGAGCGATATAAGCCGTTCGTTCAGTCACTGAAATGGAGCCCCGCGCATCGAGAATATTAAATACGTGGGAGCATTTTAAAATGTAGTCATAGGCAGGATGAACCAATCCTTCCTCCATTTGGCGCTTCGCTTCCTTTTCATACGTATTAAACAAGTTAAACAACATGTCAGGATCCGATGTTTCAAATGTATATTTGGAGTGTTCATATTCAGGCTGATAGAAAATATCCTTTACAGTAAATCCATTTGTCCACTCCAAATCAAAAACATTTTCCTTTTCTTGTATGTAGGAAGCCAATCGTTCAATTCCATACGTAATTTCCACGGACACAGGCTTGCATTCCAGTCCGCCTACTTGTTGAAAATAAGTAAATTGCGTGATTTCCATCCCGTCTAGCCATACTTCCCAACCGAGGCCTGCACAGCCGAGAGACGGGTTTTCCCAGTTATCTTCTACAAAGCGAATATCATGATCAAGCGGATCAATTCCAAGAGCACGCAAAGAATCCAAATAGATTTCTTGAATATTGGATGGCGAAGGTTTCATAATCACTTGAAATTGATGGTGCTGATACAGTCGATTGGGGTTTTCCCCATAACGGCCATCTGCCGGCCGTCGGCTTGGTTCCACATAAGCAACATTCCAAGGTTCCGGTCCAATTGCCCGTAAAAACGTATACGGGCTCATCGTCCCTGCCCCTTTTTCTACATCATAAGCCTGCATGAGAATGCAGCCATGATCCGACCAATGCTTCTGCAACGTAAGAATCATTTCTTGTATATTCATTTCGTACACCTCCATATGATCCAATTGCTAAAAACAAGTCTTGCTAAAGACATTCTTCGTTTTTCCACGCATGGAGTCCAAAACAAAAACTCCCGCCACTATGCAGTAAATCTGCATAGGGACGAGAGTTACACCCGCGGTTCCACCCTATTTGCCTCCGCTTTCTTAGCGTCTGGCCACTTTTTAAAATATTTGCTCCGGACTGCCGTTCCCTGATGCCCTATGTCCGGCTCCCACCATCCCGGATTCGCTGAGATAGAACGTATTCAGGTACTCCTTTCCTTCTTCGCAAAATATGAAATTTACATTTCAACTAACCGTGGACTCTAATAATACCACAGATTGAATAGCTATTCCTCATATTCAAAAATAATCGATCCCACCACGTTTGTCAATCTCCTTCTTTCGAAGATGGACCAAGCATGCTTTGCATTTTTTCGATCTCCTCGAGAAATTTTCGAGATTTCAAAAACAAACCCGAATATTCGTCATAATACATGGAAAGGACAGTACGCAGTTCTTTTTTTGTTTGAGGTTTCACTGATATACTTCCAAGACGCCGAAGATCAATATAATAAAAAAGGCGCAGCAATTTTACAGTGGCTTGAGAAACTGGAAGCAAATAAGGATCTAATTCAAAACAGCGATGACAAAGAAGACCGTTTTCTCTAATCGAGAAGGCAAAACGCCCTTCTTTGCTGCCGCAGTTCACACATTGATTCAACTCCGGACGAAGGCCGATCACCTGCAGCATTTTCATTTCAAAAATATTGGTCAATATAGCTGCATCATAGCCTTCATCTATGTAATCCAATGTTTGGTAAAAAAGCTCATACAAATACGGGTTGACTTTACTTTCTTCTGTTCCTTTATCCAGCAGTTCAGCCAAATACGAAGAATAAGCAGTTTTAAACAAGTCTTCCCTTATTTCTTTGAAAGAATGAATAGATTCTCCTTGCTGCAGAGTTCCTAATCCTCTTGATTGCTGAAACAAAAACTGCCCGCAAAAGAGCAGCTGGGTAATGGCGGAGAGGCGGCTATTCGGTTTTCTAGCCCCTCTCGCCATTAAAGCCATTTTTCCAAATTCTCTTGTAAACAATGTGATGATTTTATTTGATTCGCCATACGGAGTCGATCGTATGACAATTCCTTCACACTTTTGAAACACGTTGAAGGCCATCCTTTCATTGCACCAACGGGCCTTTTCAAGACAACGGAAATTCGGCTTCTGCTAGTTCTTCCTCTTCTTCCAAGCGAGCAGATTGGCTTTCTTTTTCCAACTCTTTGTACAAGAGATACGTATCAATATTACCCGTTTTCGAAAACAGCTTCCAGGTAAAATCCAACATCATAACCCCGCCTTTCTTTGATTGAAACTAGCAAAAATGTTGTGATAATATTTTCCCCCGCCTATACCCGATTTATTAGGTGCAATTTTTTCAAGTACCTTGTCAAAAACTCAAGATCTTAATATTCGTCTTCTCGAAAACCATATTCGCGTAGAGCAGATATTTTATCACGCCAATCTTTTTGAACCTTTACCCATAATTCTAAAAAGACTTTGGAACCGAGAAGATTTTCAATGTCTATTCGAGCTCGTTTTCCTACTTCCTTCAGCATTCTCCCTTGTTTACCGATGATAATGCCTTTTTGGGAATCTCGTTCTACGATAATCGTGGCCATGATATGCACAAGATCCTTCTCTTCCTCGCGTTCCATTTTGTCAATCAGAACCGCAATCGAATGCGGAACCTCTTCTCTTGTCAAATGCAGAACTTTTTCCCGGATCAATTCCGAAACGATAAAACGTTCCGGATGGTCAGTCACTTGATCCGCCGGATAATATTGAGGACCTTCCGGCAAATATTCTTTAATGGCCGAAAGCAAGCGATCAACATTATTTCCATTAAGCGCGGAAATCGGAAATATTTCCTGGAAAGGATAAAGTTCTTTGTACTGTTCAATCATAGGAAAAAGCTCATCAGGATGTATTTGATCAATTTTATTTAATACTAAAAAAACGGGTGTTTGGATATCTTTTAGCATTTCGATGATATATTGTTCTCCCCGGCCGAGCCCTTCCGTCACATTCACCATAAATAAAATCAAATCTACTTCCTTAAGGGCGTTTACAGCCGTTTTTACCATAAAGTCGCCAAGTTTGTGCTTTGGCTTATGGATGCCGGGAGTGTCGATAAAAATCATTTGGGCATCGTCCGTTGTATAAACTCCCTGAATTCGGTTTCTTGTTGTTTGCGGTTTATCGCTCATAATAGCAATTTTTTGACCGATCACCCTGTTCAGAAAGGTTGATTTACCGACATTCGGTCTACCAATAATGGAAATAAATCCTGATTTATAATCTGCATTGATTGTCGCCATAGTTTTCGAAAATCCTCCACTGTTGTAAGATTCTTAGTATGATGATTTTGAGCAAATCCTTTGTGAAACCAAAGACTTTCGTTTGTAAGCGCTTTAAAAAGCCAAATCCCCAACTGGATTGAATCACTATCTATATTTTACACCATTTTTTCTCCATATGGAGAGAGAGAAGTGAAAATTTCAGAAAAATTCGTTATTATTGCCTCGTTGATTCAAAAAACCATTTAATTCCACAAGGCTGTTTTTCATTGGCTTACGCTCTCATTTTAACCGACAAATGGCATGATTTCAAATTGGGTAAGTTAAAACTTGGTGTTTTCTCCCCCATATCCATCATTTTCAACCAAATGCGTCGTATTTCATGGAAATTCCGTTTCGCTTCCTCTGAACTCCCCACAAATCGCATGATTTGAAAAAGAGCCGCCTTTAGGGCGACTCTTCCATTCATACAAAAAGTCGAAACCATTTCGGTAAAAAGATGATCATGCCGATCACAACAGCAAAAATAGCGTAGACGAGCACCGCCCCCGCCGCTAAATCTTTTGCCTCTTTTGCCAGCGGATGGTAGTCTTGTGTCGCTAAATCCACTATTTTTTCTATGGCGGTATTCACCATTTCCAGCGCGAACATTCCTGCGAATAAAAGTAAGAGGATCACCCACTCCCATTTTGAGAGTTGAAAAGCGAGACCGGCCGCCGTAGTTAAGAATGCCGCCATCACGTGAATTTTAAAGTTCGCTTCTTTCCATGCCGTACCTATTCCGCCAAAAGCGAACGAAAAGGACCGTTTTAATCGATGGACGCTGAAAACGTTCCGATCTTTATCTTTTGAGTCCATATTCATTTAAAATTTCCCTTTGCCGTGAAAACATGATTTTTTCTTCTTCCTCTGTCATGTGGTCATATCCGAGAAGATGAAGAAATCCATGCACCGCTAAAAATCCGAGTTCACGCTGAAAAGAATGGCCATAATCATGAGCCTGTTCACGTGCTTTAGGAACGGAGATGATAATATCCCCTAAAACTCTAGGCATATCTTCACCAATGATTTCCACTTCCTCCTCGTCAGTCTCTTCAAGAGCAAAGGAAATCACATCTGTCGGTTGATCTTTATGGCGATAATCCCTGTTAATTTCTTGGATGCGCTGATTATCGACAAAGGTTACAGACACTTCGCTTTCCTCCTGAATCCCTTCTTTTTCAGACGCAAATTGCAGCAGTTGCTCCACTAATTCCAAATCTTCTTGCTTTAATTCATTCGTTTCATCGACTAAATCAATCATTAAACTCATGTTGCTTCCTCCGTCTGTTTTTTCATTTCCGGATATTCGATCCGCGAGTGAAAAATGCCATTTAATGCATCACAAATCGTTTGTTTGACAATTTCCAGTTCTTTTAAAGTAATATCACATTCACTAAACTGCCCGTCCAGCAAACGGTCTTGAATAATATTATGGACGAGGCTTTTTATTTGTTCAACAGTTGGCTGTTTCATCGATCGGACAGCCGCTTCCACACTATCGGCAATGCTGACGATGGCAATTTCTTTTGTCTGCGGCTTAGGACCCGGATATCGAAAATCTTCTTCATTCACTTCGTGGTTTTTTTCAATCGCTTTATAATAAAAATATTTTACCAAAGTGGTCCCATGATGCTGCTCAGCAAAATCCACAATTTCCTTCGGCAGCTTTTCTTTTCGCAGCATAGCCGCTCCGTCCACCACATGATCGATGATCATTTGTTTACTGACCTCAGGAGACAGATGTTGATGGGGATTTTCATGATCCATTTGGTTTTCAATAAAAAATTTTGGTCTTTTTGTTTTGCCGATATCATGGTAATAACATCCCACCCTTGCAAGCAAGCCATTCGCCCCTATCGCTTCACATGCCGCTTCTGAAAGGTTGGCCACCATGATGCTATGGTGGTAAGTACCCGGCGTTTCCATTAAAATCTTTTTCAATAAAGGATGGTTCGGATTCGATAGTTCAATCAGCTTCATCGTCGACAAAACGCCAAATCCACTTTCAATCATTGGCAATAAGCCTAGCGTCAGCACGGCAGACGCTATCCCGGATATAAAAGCAAACAAGGCAAAAAACAAATATTCCTTTCCAGAATACGATCCATTGCCGATTAATTTCAAAAATAAGATGACGAGCACATTGACAATGGACACATAAACTCCCGCCTGTAAAATATTCAAGCGGCGGCGATGCTTCAATAAAAACAAACTTCCCGTTAAACCGCTGAACAATAGATAAATAGCCATTTCGACATGAATGGTTTCACTCGTTCCATTATGAAACATAATGCTCCCGCAAGCCGCCAAAAGAATGGCGACGATTGCTGCTGTCCGCTCATTGATTAAAATGGTAATGAGCATGGAAGAAAGCGCTCCCGGATACAGGAAGCTCAACTGAGCATAGTCGTTATTTCCAATCCAGGCAATGATTTTCATTAACAAAAAAGAAAAAGTAAAAATCATGCCCACTAAAAGCAGATAGCTCTTTTTCTTTTCTGAAGGCAAAGAAGCGGTATGAAAAGAATAAATGAGCAAAAAAACGACAACCAAAACAAAAATAAGGAGTCCAAAAACAGGTTTATAAGAACGTTGGTGATTGATAAGACCCAGCAGTTTTAATTGCCGATAAATGTCTCTGTCAATTAAGTGACCTTCTTGGACGATGACTTGTCCTTGTAAAATCCTTACCGGTTCCACTTCTTCTTGGGCCTGTTCTTTCCGCTCGGAGGTCAACCGGCTGTCATACTCTTCAGTTGGCACGATGGCATAACGTCCAATTTCAACCGCAGCCCGTTTTAAATCTGGGGCCAATGGATTTTTTTCAATCGCTTGTTCGACTTGGTTTTGAAAATCAGTCAAATGTTCCTTGCGAATCCGCTGCTGCAACGTAAACTCCACATTGTCCACAATCGCATTCCGTGTTTTTTCTAGTTCTTCTTGATCGGCGGACAACAACGTTAAAAAAACATCATCGCTAATCGATTTCGTCACATCTTCTGTCACATTTTTCGTCAGTTTATCTTTCAGTTCGGCTAATGGCGCCCGTTCTTCCTTTTGACTTTCTTTTTTCACTTCTTGTATAAAATCAAATATGGAATTCACGAGAGAAACCCGATTGAGAGCAGTATCTTGATTATAGACATAGGCATCTTCCACTTCTTCAGCTGCCTTTTTTCGTTCCTCTTCCGTTTTTTCTTTATCAACGATCGTTTTCGGTGAACGGATTGTTTTATCCGCAACGGAAAACAATTCTACATCATACGTTTCGGGTTTTACATTCATATAAAGGACGACAAACAAAATAATTGTGAGGAGTGTATACATGAGCGCAGCCAACATCGAATAGCTGACAGCAGAGCGTATACGGGTTATCCACTTTTGTACAATCATCGTACATATCCCCCGATCAAGCATCAGGATCTTTTACGGACATCGTGTGATGACTCCTTTAAACGGCGATATCCGACACGTCCATCCACTACTCACCTGATATCAGTAGAATCCAACAATGAAAGCGATGATAGCTTTGTATCAATGAATTTTTTAAAAAACTGTCATTCATCTGAAGCAAGGAAACGTTAACAGACGGAACTTGGATAAAGAATAAGCCCGGGTGTCGCCACCGGACTTATTCATCGAAACGATCATAGGCCTCAATAATTTTAGAAACTAATGGATGCCTTACAACATCCGTTTGTTCTAAGTATATAAAACCAATCCCCGGTACATCCCGCAAAATATGTTCAGCACTAATAAGTCCGGAATGGACCCCTTTCGGGAGATCTATCTGAGTTCTGTCGCCAGTGATGACCATTTTCGATCCGAATCCAAGCCGGGTCAAAAACATTTTCATTTGGGCACGAGTGGTATTTTGAGCCTCATCCAATATAATAAAAGCATCATCCAATGTTCGGCCCCGCATATAGGCAAGCGGAGCAATTTCAATCGTTCCTCTCTCAATCAAGCGCTGCGTATGTTCAACGCCTAATACATCATGAAGCGCATCGTAGAGAGGCCGCAGATAGGGATCTACTTTTTCTTTTAAATCCCCGGGCAAGAATCCTAGGCTTTCCCCTGCTTCAACGGCAGGTCTTGTTAAAATGATGCGTTTTACGAATCCATTTTTGAGTGCATGCACCGCCATCACGACCGCTAAAAACGTTTTCCCCGTTCCCGCAGGTCCTATCCCAAATACAAGGTCATGTTGTCGAATGGCTGAAACATAATGCTGCTGGCCAATCGTCTTGACGCGAATGGATTTTCCTTTCGCATTTTTCGCAATTTCTTTGTCATACAATCCATCGAAGTAATCGATTGTCCCTTGTTTCGCCATTTGTACAGCGTACACAACATCTCTTTGGCTGATGTGGATCCCTTTCCTCATCACATTCAACAGCTGTTTTAAAATGTTGTGTACAATCTCGACTTCTTGTTCTTTCCCTGAAATAAGAATCGTTTCACCTCTTGTAATGAGAGAAACTTGAAATTCTTCTTCCAGCGTTTTTAAATTGCTGTCTGAGATGCCGAACAAAGCTACTGCCTCATTCGGATCTTCCAGGATGATTTCCAGATTTTTGGTTTTTTCTGTCATTCTCTTTATCTCCTTGAATGATTGGTTGTCCTTTTGCAATATCTTCAATCACTTGGAAATATACTGTTATCCTAACTTTACCATTCTCTATTCTTCGATGCAAAATTTTTTCGCCCGTAATTTGTGCATCCGACTGAAGATGCTTTCTCAAATCCTTTCTTGCCAATTGATTCGCCTCTTGAACCGCCTGATTCACCGTATATCGGCTTTCCACGATTTTATATTCACGTTTGATCGACTGGCCCCATTCAACTGGAAGTTCCAAACGGAAAAACTTGATAGGATGGCTGCTTTCTTCCAAGGCCGTCAATTTAAATGTTTCCTTCTTCCACCATCCCCAGACAGGAAAAGAAAACTTTCCTATTTTCAAAAAATAGCTTCGATTTTCCTTGCCGGTAAAAACTTGAAACGTCGTCTCAAGCGGCAGTTCAACGGATGATTTATACCACGTTTCTCCCCAAACCTTTCCCTTGGAAGCCACGCTTTTTAGATGTTCTTCGTTGCCAACCCAACCGGAAACAAGCAATTGCCCTTTTTGAACAAACTGATTTCGCTTCACTACAGGCTGTCCTTTCTCAACAAACATTTTAACAATGACAGCTTTCTTTTTCGCTACTAAATTTTGTGGTCCTGTTGTCTTTTTTTCCTTTGGCTCCGTTTTTTCGACTACTTGAAAATGATAGGTTGTCCCGTTTAAATGTACACCAACCCATGTAATTCCTTCCACCCGACTTGTTAACTGGCGTTGAATCGAATCGACGTCATCTATGAAAAATTGCAGTTTTCCTTTTTGAATGCCCATGCTTTTTAATTCTTTCCGAATGGCATGTTCCATTTCCGGACTGGCGCCCGTTATTTCGATCCCCCATACCATATTGGAAAGCACCACCAATATAATGAGAAACGAGAGCACCCCCGCCAACAAGCCGCTGTTTTTCATAAGCTTCTTTCCTATAAACGGACCGCCGCTTCCTTCGAGAAACGTGATTTTCCCTTCGAAATGACGGGCAATTTTACGAAATTCGGAAAGATCCTCCAATTGAATATAGAATATCACCGATTTCGTCCCGGTTTTTTTGGCATTCCAGACAGAAAGGTTGGATCTTATCAAATGATTAAGGAATCGTTCCGTCCCTTGGCCCTCCGCTTTGACCAATACTTTTCCTTTCAAAAACATCGTCCACTGGTTTTTCATCACTATCCCCCTACTGTTCCAAGTACAAAACTTGATCTACTCTACCTTCCAGCAAAATTTCTTCCGGCAAAATGGTTTTAATGACAAACGAACTTCCTTTTATTAATAACTGTCCTTGTTTCAGCAACAGCCTAACTTCTTTATCAGAAAAAGATAGCAACCCTCGATGGTTTTCCACGTATATATGGATTTGTCCGATCATCGTAATTCTTGGAAGGTCCATCATGACATCTTCAGGTAGGTCAAGTGTTTTAGCAAACCAGCTTTTTACTTGCTGCCGCCACTTTTTTGCCATAAAAAAAGAACCTCCTCTCATTTCATATGTATGAAATAAAAGGAAGTTTCAGCACTTCTTTTGATCTTTCCTGCCTAGGAAAAATAATTCCTTTTCGCTCTTGGAGGACCAAGAACTTCAGCTAAAATGATCCCCTTAACCAATTCCTTTTCTTGAATGGTCATGGCAGACTGTTCTTCCGCAGCCTCTTTGATTTCAAACGCTGCCCGGGCTTGATGATCTTCTCGTTCATTTCGTTTTGAATGTCGAATGAAATTCGGTTCAAGTTCCTTCGTAGCCTTTGCCGACAAAGGATGCGTTTTTTCCGCCGTTCTTTCCTTTTTAATGCGATTGATGGAACGTTTTTGCTGAGTTTTCGCTTTTCTCATGAACATGTTATATAGATAGCTTCCAACAATGATAATCAAAAGTCCGACCATGGTTTCCATTGCGATTCTCCTCTCATCTTCTACCCTTTTCGTGTATCATTCTCTTTTGAATCCCCAGTCAGTTTGCCGATTGATTCTCTCATCCCTGTATCAGCCACGATATTGCGAAGATTGAAATAATCCAAAACGCCTATATTTCCTTTTCTAAGAGCCTCTGCAGTGGCCAACGGCACTTCTGCTTCTGCCTCTACAACTTTTGCTCTCATTTCTTGAACTTTGGCTTTCATTTCTTGTTCGGTTGCCACCGCAATGGCGCGGCGTTCCTCCGCTTTAGCCTGAGCAATTTGTTTATCTGCTTCCGCCTGTTCTGTTTGCAGTTCAGCCCCTATATTTTTTCCAACATCCACGTCGGCAATATCGATCGAAAGAATTTCAAATGCAGTTCCAGAATCAAGCCCCTTCGCAAGTACTGTCTGCGAAATCATATCCGGGTTTTCTAATATTTTTTTATGGTCATCAGCTGAACCGATCGTCGAGACAATTCCTTCCCCGACACGAGCAATAACCGTTTCTTCCCCCGCTCCCCCGACAAGGCGGTCAATATTGGCTCTTACCGTAATTCGAGCTTTCGCTTTGACTTCTATCCCGTTCATCGCTACACCAGCAATAAAAGGCGTTTCAATGACTTTTGGATTGACGCTCATTTGCACTGCCTGCAAGACGTCACGGCCGGCAAGATCAATCGCAGCGGCGCGTTCGAAGGAAAGTTCGATATTCGCCCGATGCGCTGCGATCAAAGCGTTGACGACACGATCGACATTCCCGCCTGCTAAATAATGGCTTTCCAACTGGTTGGTTGTTACGTTTAAGCCGGCTTTCGAAGCTTTAATTAACGGATTGATGACACGGCTTGGAATCACCCTTCTTAGCCTCATCCCAATCAATGTGAAAATGCTGACTCTGACTCCGGCCGCCAATGCCGAAATCCAAAGCATAACCGGAACAATGGTCAAAAGTATGGCTAATAAAATAAGTCCAACCACAATCAGGATAAGAACAAACATCATTCCTGGATCCATTCCTATTCCTCCTGCCTTTTATTGTTTTACTTCTCTTACAATAATACGAACGCCTTCCACTTTTACTACCTGAATTTTTTTATCTTTCGCAATATAATTTCCTTCCGTAATCGCATCGATTCGTTCCTCATCTATCAGAATAGTCCCGGATGGACGAAGAGGAGTAACCGAAACACCTGTTTTTCCGATCAAATCATATCGATTCACATGGGAAACATAGCCTTTTTCTGAATCTGTGGAATCGGTCAGGACCATCCTTTGAAAAAGCTTCATTTTTTGGTGAAACACCCTTCTCATGACGATCATCCCCGTCACGGCAACCCCGATGGCGATCAACAGTGAAATCCCCATCCATAATCGATTATCTCCAACCGTCAAAATGCTTACGATCAAGGCGGAAAGTCCTAATATTCCGGCTATTCCGCCCGGTAAAAATAATTCAGCGGTTAAAAGAACAACACCCACTAAAAAGAATGCAACGGCTTCATACCCGGCCGTACCAGCAGTAATATGTGCCCAGAAAAAAAAAAAC
Source organism: Bacillus sp. FSL W8-0102 (assembly GCF_038007225.1). NCBI lineage: Bacteria > Bacillati > Bacillota > Bacilli > Caryophanales > Bacillaceae > Bacillus > Bacillus sp. FSL W8-0102. Next base: position 1,194,094 of record NZ_JBBOWT010000001.1, on the reverse strand, counting down.
GCAAGAGCCAATATACCTATAATTCCGACAATTCCAAATCTAGGAGTAAAAAGTTCCATGACGAATGCCAAACTGGCAATGCTCAACAAAATGGTCACCATGGCTGGATGGGTCAGAATACGGCTCCACTTCACTGCAAAGCTTTCATGAACTTCATTCGTCATTCCCTTCTCCTTTTCAAACACCAAAACACTCTTCTCTCCGGTAAACGATTTCCCTTGTTGAAGAGTGGATTCCGATTGATTGGCACACACTTCTACAGGCAGCAACAGTAAACAAAGTACGAATAAAAATGATATTCTCGCGATCGCTTACACCTCCACCATTCCCGTTATCTTATTTACGCCTAATACCGAAAAAAGTTTCGAATGATTTTTCATTTATATATGAAAATGGATCAGAAAAAGGAGGTTAAACGCTCAAAATTCGCCCACAAAAAAAGAGAGGCGATCGTCTTCGCCTCTCTTTTTTATTTACGATAAATGTTTCTGAACTAGCTTATTGACAAGAGAGCCATCTGCCTTCCCCTTTACTTTTGGCATTATGGCGCTCATTACTTTTCCCAAATCAGCTTTTGAAGAAGCATTCACTTCAGCAATTGTTTCCGTAACAATTTGCTCAAGTTCATCTTCTGTTAATGGTTTAGGCATATATTCACTCACGTAAGTCAGTTCAGTTTGAATTTTCTCAACAAGATCTTCACGACCTGCATTCTGAAATTCTTGGAGGGAGTCTTTCCGTTGTTTTACTTCGCGAGAAAGGACTGTCAACTCTTCGTCTTCTGCCAACTCACTTTTTCCAAGCTTGATCGCTTCGTTTTGAAGAGCAGCTTTCAGCATGCGAATGACAGAAAGCTTTTCTTTTTCCCTATTCTTCATCGCTTGTTTCATGTCGTGATTTAAACGTTCGAGAAGACTCAATGACTACACCCTCTCTTAATACTTGCGTTTTCTGGCCGCTTCAGACTTTTTCTTGCGTCTTACGCTTGGCTTTTCATAAAATTCGCGTTTTCTGTACTCTTGTAAAGTACCTGTTTTAGATACTTGACGTTTAAAACGACGAAGAGCATCTTCAAGCGATTCATTTTTGCGAACAATCGTTTTTGACATCTCTCTTCCCCTCCCTCCGAACACAGTACGATTACATATTGGTTTATGACCATAACATGTACTATGACATTATAATATATGCTTGTCTTTAGGTCAACAATTCTCTCCTCATGAGGAAATGGATGCCTTAGACAAAATGTTTCTACAGCCACCATTCCATTTCTGGAGAAACAATATTGAATGATTCCAATCTCTTTTTTCTAAAAAATTGGTTACATAGACAAACTGCACGGAGTAAAATAATTTTCGAGTAGTTTGTTGCGTTCGGATTTATCCAAATGGTTCAAAATGGATCAAATTTAGACCATAAGTTTTTTCAGCGGATAAAAACGAAACATTTTGTAAGAATATTCAATCTTTCCCGAAAGGCAGACGATGGGTATGCGTCCGATTCTGTTAGGGGTTTTAGCCGCTTTCTTTTTTGCGTTTACATTCCTATTCAACCGGATGATGGATTTAGAAGGCGGAAGCTGGATATGGAGCGCTTCTTTGCGCTATTTTTTTATGGTTCCTCCCATGATGGTGATCGTTGCTTTCCGCAAGGGTCTTAAAACTCTTTGGCAAGAAATGAAAAAAAAGCCTTATGAATGGCTGTTATGGAGTACGGTTGGCTTTGGCCTATTTTATGCGCCTTTGTGTTTTGCCGCTGCCTATGGTCCTGGTTGGCTGATTGCCGCTACTTGGCAAATAACCATCATTTCGGGTTCACTTCTTGCACCGTTTTTTTACGAAACCATCCAAACCGCACGAGGCCCCCTCAAGCTGCGAGGACACATTCCCACCCGTGGTCTGGCCATGTCTAGCTTCATTCTGTTAGGGGTGGCTTTTATACAATTCGAACACGCTGCTCGAATTTCGGCTGCCGACGCCGTGCTGTGCATCTTCCCCGTTATGATGGCTTCCTTTGCCTATCCGCTCGGCAATCGGAAAATGATGGCGCCCGTTTCTCATCGCTTAGACGCTTATCAACGTGTACTTGGCATAACGATCGCGAGCCTTCCTTTTTGGATCGTCCTTTCGTTGTACGGAGCAGCTGTGATCGGCCCCCCCAGCCTCGGACAGATCATTCAAACTGGTTGGGTGGCTATATTTTCCGGAGTGATCGCAACCGTTATGTTTTTTGCGGCTACTGATATGGTAAAAGGAAACATGCAAAAATTGTGCGCTGTGGAAGCAACCCAGTCATCGGAAGTGTTGTTCGCCATAATCGGTGAAATGATCGTATTATCCGCTCCTCTTCCTTCTCCCCTGTCTTGGCTGGGAATCAGTTTTGTCGTTATCGGCATGCTTTTGCACAGTTTCTTGTCGCGTCCCAAAAAAGAACAGAACAATGAGACGATCCATGTATAACAAAGGCAGGATACGACGGAACTTGTATAAAAGCAAAAGAGAATGCCTCTAGTGCATTCTCCTTTCTTTTACGCTAAACGCGCAGCTTTTCCAGCGGGAACATCGTCATCAAGGACGCGGACAAACTGTGCTTCGTTGTATGGATAGCCGGCTTTTGTAATCTTCACTTTGACAAGCTTTCCTACCATGTCTTCTGAAGCAGGGAACACTACCTTTAAGTAATTATCGGTATATCCTTCGTACAGCCCGCTTTCTGGGTCTTCTTTATAACGTTCTTCCGGTATCACTTCCAGCACTTCCCCTTCGAACTGAGAAGCGTACTCTTTTGCCAATTGATCGGAAAGCGTAATGAGACGGTGAACCCGTTCATTTTTGACTTCTTCGTCAATTTGATTTTCCATTCTGGCTGCCGGTGTTCCCGTTCTTTTAGAATACGGGAATACGTGGAGCTCTGCGAATTTATGTTCTTTTACAAAGTTATAGGTTTCCATAAATTCTTCTTCTGTTTCTCCCGGAAAGCCCACAATCACATCGGACGTGACAGCTAATCCCGGAAGCGCTTCGCGCAGTCGATTTAACCGTTCCGCAAAAAACTCCATCGTATATTTGCGGCGCATTCTTTTCAACACAGTGTTAGAACCCGATTGCAACGGAATATGTAAGTGACGAACGACGATGTTGGAGCGGTCGATTACATCAATTACTTCATCCGTGAGCTGGCTCGCTTCAATAGAAGAAATACGCAGGCGCTTCAGCCCATGAACTTGTTCTTCTATGTCTCTTAATAGCATAGCCAGATTGTAATCTTTCATATCAGTCCCATATCCGCCTGTATGAATTCCGGTAAGAACAATTTCTTTGTAGCCGGCATCGACAAGCTGTTGCGCTTGGCGAATGACTTCTTTCGGATCGCGTGAACGCATAAGTCCCCTAGCCCATGGAATAATGCAGAATGTGCAAAAATTATTGCAGCCTTCTTGAATTTTTAAAGAAGCTCTTGTGCGATCCGTAAAGGCCGGAACGTCCATTTCTTCAAACACTCGGTTTTTCATAATGTTTTTGACAGCGTTGATTGGCTGCCGTTCCTTTTGATACTTCTCAACAAAATCAAGAATTTTCGTCCGATCTTGAGTGCCGATGACAATATCGACTCCCGGAATTTCCAAAACTTCCGCAGGCGATGTTTGCGCATAGCAGCCCGTGACACAAATAACAGCGTCAGGATTTTTTCGAACAGCACGCCGGATGACTTGACGGCTTTTTTTATCGCCTGTATTGGTCACCGTGCAAGTATTAATCACATAAATATCCGAAATAGAATCAAAATCAACCCGTTCATAGCCTGCACCTTTAAACAGCTGCCAAATGGCCTCTGTTTCATAGTGGTTTACTTTACATCCTAATGTATGGAATGCCACTGTCGGCATGTAAATCACCTCATTAATTCAAAATGATAGGAAATCGCGGATAAAGCATAAAGAGGAGCCGTTTCCGTCCGTAATATTCTTGGCCCTAAGCCGCACGGAATAAACCCTTTTTCAGACAATAAGGAAGCTTCTTCTTGGGAAAAGCCTCCTTCCGGCCCAAATGCGATCAACAGGGTGTCTTTTTGCTTTACATTTTTCAACGTTTCATAAAATTGCCGATGCTCTCCTTCTTTTGCCGCTTCTTCATAGGCAAATAATTTCCAAGTATAGCGGTCAGCCATTTCACATAACTTTTCAATCGAAACGGGCTCGTATATTTCCGGAATGACGGTTCGCTGAGATTGTTCCGCCGCTTCTTTCGCAATTTTTTCCCAGCGGACTACTTTTTTGTGCATCTTCTTTTCATCCCATTTTACGATGGAGCGCTCTGCCATAAAAGGCAAAAAAGAAGAAGCTCCAAGTTCCGTTCCTTTTTGTATGATCAGCTCTAGTTTATCCCCTTTTGGCAATCCGCTGGCCACCGTCACTTGGATCGGCAACTCCTTTTCATCACGGATCCATTTTACTACCGTGGCCCGGGCACAGTCGCTAGAAATTTCGTCCAAAACCGCCAACGCCGTTTGGTTTTGGCGATCAGAAAAAACAGCATAAAAATGGTCTCCGGCTTTCATTCTCATAACCCGCGACAAATGATGAAAATCTTCGCCTTTTATTCTAAATGACTGATCATCCTTTATTGGTTCGTGAATAAAGTAGCGCTGCACGCTGTCACCATCCAATCTCTACATTCGTTTGGCGATGATCGCCACCCAGTCTTCCATCAACATCGTTTCTTCTATCTTAAATCCGCAGTTTGTAAGGACCTCTATCACTTCTTGACGTTTTTTCTGAATAATGCCGGAAGTAATAAAATATCCCCCTGGTTTGACAACCTTTGCAGCATCCTCCGCAAATCTTACAATCACTTCCGCCAATATGTTGGCTACGACAACGTCAGCTTGTTCGGAGACCCCATCCAATAAATTATTTTGCTGCACTGTTACGACGTCTTGGACTTTATTTAATTTCGTATTTAACCTTGCGGCCCGAACGGCCACCTCATCTAAATCGAAGGCCATCACTTTTTCGGCTCCCAATAAGGCAGCACCGATGCTCAATACCCCGGAACCAGTACCGACATCGATCACTCTATCCCCCGGTTTGACGATCTTCTCCAACGCCTGCAAGCACATAACCGTCGTTGGATGGGTGCCGGTTCCAAACGCCATTCCCGGATCTAATTCAATGATCAGTTCATCGGTCGAAACAGGCTTGTATTCCTCCCATGTCGGTACAATCGTGAATTTCTCGGATACTTTGACAGGATTGTAATATTTTTTCCAAGCCGTCGCCCATTCTTCTTCATGCACTTCGCTGATCGTAACCTTATTTTCTCCGATATCAATGTCGAATAAGACAAGATTGTTGATTGATTGCTTGATCTCTTCTACCGTTTCGCCAAGGAAACTGTTAATGGGAAGATAGGCTTTAATAATAACCCCTTCTTCAGGATAATCATCAGGATTTAGTTGATAAATTTCCCCGAATTGATCTTCCCTTTCTTTCGTCAACTCATAAGGATCTTCAATCACAACACCGCTTGCCCCAGCTTCGTGCAAAATGTTTGAAATAGGTTCAATTGCTTCGTTTGTTGTATGGATACTGATTTCCGACCATTTCATGATTTGCTTTGCTCCGTTTCTTATTAATCGCGTTTAATTGCCCTTTTCACCTTATCAAACAACGATTCGTGTTGTTCATCTGGAATGGAACCGCCAATCTCCGCAAATTCACGCAATAATTGTTTTTGCTTTTCGGTGAGCTTCGTTGGCGTTACGACTTTCACAATGATATGCTGGTCTCCGACTCCATAGCCGTGCACATTCGGAGCCCCTTTTCCGCGCAGGCGGAATTTTGTTCCTGTTTGAGTGCCGGCAGGAATTTTCAATTTCACCTTTCCATGAAGGGTAGGGACTTCTATCTCGTCTCCCAATGCCGCTTGGGCAAAGGTAAGTGGCATTTCACAATAAATATCGTCTCCGTCCCGCTCGAAAAACTCATGAGGCTTTACATGGAATACAATGTACAAATCTCCAGGAGGACCCCCGTTAACCCCAGGTTCTCCTTGACCGGCCACACGCAGTTGTTGTCCATCGTCGATTCCAGCCGGTATTTTAATATGAATGCGACGTCTTTTTCTCACTTTACCGGTTCCACCGCAAGTCGAACATTTTTCTCGAATGATTTGACCAGTGCCATCACAATGCGTACATACCCGTCGGTTGACAATGCGTCCAAATGGCGTATTTTGCTCCGTGCTGATTTGCCCAGTTCCGTGGCAATGTGGACAAGTTTCCGGTTTCGTTCCCGGCTTTGCTCCGGAACCGCCGCAAGTATCGCATGTTTCTTCCTTTGGAATTTGAATATCGGTTTCTTTTCCAAAAACGGCCTCTTCAAACGAAATGCTCATGGAATATTGCAGATCGGCTCCTGCTCTTGGAGCATTCGGATTTCTTCTTCTTGAACCGCCCCCGCCAAAAAATGTATTGAAAATGTCTTCAAAGCCGCCAAAACCATCAAAACCGCTGAATCCTCCGCCAAAGCCTTGATTTTGGCTTGGATCCTCATGTCCAAATTGGTCATAGCGGGCGCGTTTTTGATCATCGCTTAAAACTTCATATGCCTCTTTCACTTCTTTAAACTTTTCTTCGGCGCCAGGTTCTTTATTGATATCCGGGTGGTATTTCTTTGAAAGTTTTCGATATGCTCTTTTAATTTCATCTTTTGAAGCGTTTTTACTCACGCCTAAAACTTCATAATAATCTCTTTTACTCATACCTAGAACACTCCCGCATCTCACATAAAGAATATTTTATCATTGAATCCAGCCGTTATGCAATGAAATCGTTAGCTGCGGTGAAAGGAAATGTTTGATGCCAATGAAGAAAAAAGCCAAAGCCATGAAGAACACCTGACTTTGACTTTTTTCTTTTCCTCAAACGGCCATTATTTCTTGTCGTCGTTCATTTCTTCGAATTCCGCATCCACTACATTGTCATCTTTTTTCTTGCTGTCATTTCCTTGTTGAGATTGTGCTTGTTGGGCTGCATTTTCATAAAGTTTGATGGAGAGGTTTTGAACGATTTCTTGAAGAGCCTCTTTCTTTTGGCGAATTTCTTCCAAATTATTTTTTTCAATGGCGGCTTTCAAGGCATCTCTAGCTTCTTCCGCTTTTTTCACTTCGCCGGCATCCACTTTTCCTTCCAGCTCTTTCAAAGTCTTGTCAACCGTAAAGACGAGCTGGTCAGCTTCGTTGCGAAGTTCTGCTTCTTCTTTGCGTTTTCTATCAGCTTCCGCATTTTCCTCTGCTTCTTTGATCATGCGTTGAATTTCTTCTTCGGACAATCCAGAGGACGATTTAATCGTAATTTTTTGCTCTTTTCCAGTTCCTAAATCTTTCGCACTAACGTTAACGATACCGTTTTTGTCGATATCGAAAGTCACTTCAATTTGCGGTACTCCTCTTGGAGCAGGTGGAATATCCGTTAATTGGAAACGGCCAAGTGTTTTGTTATCCGCTGCCATCGGGCGTTCTCCTTGAAGAACGTGAATATCCACAGCCGTTTGGTTATCAGCTGCAGTGGAGAAAATTTGCGACTTCGATGTCGGAATCGTGGTATTGCGTTCGATCAATTTCGTGAACACGCCGCCCATCGTTTCAATTCCGAGTGAAAGCGGAGTAACGTCCAGCAATACAACGTCTCTCACATCGCCTGTCAAAACTCCTCCTTGAATAGCAGCACCCATGGCCACTACTTCATCCGGATTGACCCCTTTATGCGGTTCTTTTCCAATTTCTTTGCGAATGGCTTCTTGAACCGCCGGTATACGAGTAGATCCCCCGACAAGTATAACTTTGTCGATATCAGCAGGAGTTAAACCGGCATCTTGAAGTGCTTGACGCGTCGGTCCCATTGTACGTTCTACCAGGTGCGCAGAGAGTTCGTCAAATTTAGCACGCGTCAAGGTCATTTCCAAATGAAGAGGTCCTGATTCTCCTGCTGTAATGAACGGCAAAGAGATTTGTGTCGTCGTTACACCAGAAAGATCTTTTTTCGCTTTTTCGGCAGCATCTTTTAAACGTTGCATAGCCATTTTGTCTTTTGACAAATCAATTCCGTTTTCTTTTTTGAATTCTTCCACTAAGTAGTCAATAATCACTTGGTCAAAATCATCGCCGCCAAGATGGTTATCTCCGGCAGTAGCGCGCACTTCAAACACGCCGTCGCCCAATTCAAGAATGGAGACGTCAAACGTTCCTCCACCAAGGTCGTATACTAAAATTGTTTGATCATCTTCCATTTTGTCTAATCCATAAGCAAGAGCAGCCGCAGTTGGTTCGTTGATGATCCGTTCGACTTCCAAACCGGCAATTTTACCGGCATCTTTTGTGGCTTGACGTTGTGCGTCATTAAAATAAGCAGGTACAGTAATAACCGCTTTTTCTACTTTTTCTCCCAAATAGTCTTCTGCATAGGATTTTAAGTATTGTAAAATCATTGCAGAAATTTCTTGTGGAGTATATTGTTTCCCTTCAATTTCCACTTTATAGTCCGTTCCCATATGACGTTTAATGGAAATAATGGTATTCGGGTTGGTAATGGCTTGACGTTTTGCCACTTCCCCTACTTGTCTTTCCCCATTTTTAAAGGCTACAACCGAAGGAGTTGTACGGTTTCCTTCCGGATTGGGAATTACTTTCGGTTCACCGCCTTCAAGAACGGCAACACAAGAGTTTGTAGTTCCTAAATCAATCCCAATGATCTTGCTCATGTCTCATACCTCCTAACTTGTTATGTAAAACTTTCCGTCCTATTGATTTACTTTCACCATCGCAGGACGTATCACACGGTCTTTTAATTTATAGCCTTTTTGAAGTTCTTCCACTACGATGTTAGGACCTACCGTTTCATCGTTAGCCACCATGACGGCTTGATGAATATTTGGATCAAACTCTTTTCCAGCCGCTTCAATTTCTTCAAGTCCTTCTTTTTTTAAGGCTTCCAAAACACCATTGTAAACCATCTTCATTCCTTGAAGAAGAGATTTGGCTTGCTCATCAGAGACCGTTACTTGCAATGCTCGTTCAAAATTGTCCAGAACGGGAAGAAGGTCAGAGATTAAGCTTTGGGCTCGATATTTTTCGCTGGCTTGCTTTTCGATATTCACACGCCGGCGATAATTTTCAAAGTCCGCCAACAATCGCAAATAACGATTCTCTGCTTCCTCCAGTTTAGTCTCCAATTCTTTAATTTTTTGTTTTTGCTTTTCGATATCTGTTTGATTTTCTTCTTGAACATTCTCCCCATTTTCTGGAGATTCTTCCGATTGTTCCTCGGATTCAGCTACTTGTTCAAAAAGTTCCGGTTTATTCTCAGTTTCAGACTGAAGTTCTTGGTTTTCTTTCTCTTTTGATTCTTGCTCTGTCTCATCCATCGATTGTTTTTTTTCTTCTGTCAATGGATTCACCTCCTTAAAATGGCGGAAAGTGGAAAGACAAAGAAAAAGAGAGCAGCCAGCCTAAAAGCCGGTCACCGCCCGCTATCAACACTCCTCAATATTTCCACCATGTTTAATTTTGATACAATTTTGTCAATACATTACTCAAACTATCGCTAAAAAACTGGAGCAGACTAATGACTCTTGAATATTCCATACGAGTCGGACCTAAAACGGCAATGGTTCCCACATGTTTATCTCCTATAGAATAGGAAGCCGTGATGAGACTGCAATCTTTCATGGCCAAATTTTTGTTTTCTCTTCCAATTTTCACTTGAATGCCGATAGGAATTTGGTTCAACAAACGGGCAATGCCTTTCTCTTGTTCAATCATATCCAGTAATAACCGAATTTTCTCGATATCATGAAATTCAGGCTGATTCAACATATTGGTCTTCCCGCCGAAAAATAATTTTTCATCGGCTGGAAGTTCTACCGCCCTCACCAGCGAGCGAAGAATATCGTCATAATTAGATATATGCTGGCGAAGCAGCGTTGCCACTTCTTTATATATGTGATCCTGCAAATTGTCAAGCGGAACGCCAAATAATCGTTCATTTAAAATATTGACCATTTTTTCTATATCGCCTGAACTGATCGTTTTCGGGAGAGTAAAGGTCCGATTTTCCACATGTCCGGTATCCGTCACAATGATGGCAACCGCCGTTTCCTTATTTAAAGGGACAATTTGGATTCTTTTTAATTTGTTCTCTTTTAATCTTGGCCCCAGCGCAATCGCTGTATAATTGGTCAGCTCTGATAAAATTTTCGCCGACTTTTGTACGATCCTCTCCATTTCATAAATCCTTTCAGCGAAGATGGAGCGGATCATCATAATATCTTGTTTATTGAGCTTCTCCGGATGAAGGAGATGATCAACGTAGTAGCGATACCCTTTTTCAGACGGAATTCTCCCTGATGAAGTATGCGTTTTTTCAAGAAATCCCAATTCTTCCAAATCAGCCATTTCATTGCGAATGGTGGCCGAACTAAAATGGATTTCGCTTTTTTTGGATAAACTGCGCGAGCCGACAGGTTGTGCAGATCGAATAAAGTCATCAATAATTGCTTGCAGAATCAGCAATTGGCGATCTGTTAACACCTTACATCACCTCTGTTAGCACTCTCTTCTATCGAGTGCTAAATCTATTAAATAACTTATCAAAAGGGGACTCCTCTGTCAATCATTTAACTAATGCCAAGAAAAGCTTGGAACACTTCATTCCCCAAAAACCTTCCTTTTTTCGTGAGACGGATAAAATCTCCTTGTACTTCCACTAGTCCTTTGTTTTCCATTTCTTTCGCAGGAGATGAGAAAATCTCCATAAGCTCTATCCCAAATTTATGATGAAAGCGAGTCATTGACACTCCTTCTGTTTTTCGCAATCCTAAAAACATTTCTTCTTCCATCTTTTCTTCTTTGCTGAGACTGATTTCTTCCATAACAGGAAACTGGCCGTTTTCCACCGGCGCCATATATTTTTTCAGCGGCCCGTAATTAGCTCGTCTCTTCCCATTCACATACGAATGTGCCCCAGCGCCAAACCCATAATATTCGCCATTATTCCAGTAAACAAGATTATGCTTGCTTTCATAGCCTTTTTTAGCAAAATTGCTGATTTCGTATTGATGTATTCCATGCCGTTCCATTTCATCCATCAGCAGATCATACATTTCCGCTTCCAAATCCTCGGATGGCAGCGGCAGCCTCCCTTTTTTCATTAAATTGTAATAAACCGTTTTCGGTTCAATGATTAAAGAATACGCTGAATAATGAGGAAGATCGAGTTGAAGCGCTTTTTCCAGCGACAACTGAAAATCCTCTTTCTTTTGTCCGGGAAGGGCATACATTAGATCAATACTGATATTTTCAAATCCTGCTTTGATTGCCATATCCACTGTTTTCACAACGTCTTTGCCCGTATGAGTCCGGCCGATTCTTTTCAGCAATTCATCATCAAATGATTGAACTCCTAAACTCAGTCGGTTTACGCCATAATGGTGTAGAATGGCCAATTTTTCTTTTGTTAAGTCATCCGGATTGGCTTCAAAGGTAAATTCTCCTTTTTGGAAAGGAAGAATGTCGCGGATCGTTTTGCAAAGCTCTTCCAGCTGGTCAGCTTCCAGCGCGGTGGGAGTCCCCCCTCCGACAAAGATCGTTTTCAGCTCTCGGGTGGGAAATGCTTCAAGAGTGATCCTCATCTCTTCTTTTAACGCTTTCAAATAGCGTTTAACCGGCTGGCCTTTCAAAAAGAACTTATTAAAATCGCAATAATAACAAATTTGTTTACAAAACGGTATATGGATATAGGCAGACTCGATCATGAAGTCTTCACCCCTTTCCTATTAAAAAGATCCTTGTACACAATCAGCAAAGTCCTTTACATGAAGTTGATCTATAAATGGGTCCAAGAAAAAAAACGAGAAAGGGAAAGCGGAACTTCGCCTTCCCATTCGATCGTTCGTTTTCTATTTACAAAGAAACTTGATGATACAGTCGCTGTCATTTAGAGTCATCCATTTTTAGCACTGCCATGAAGGCTTCTTGCGGTACTTCAACGGACCCTACTTGCTTCATCCGTTTCTTTCCTTCTTTTTGTTTTTCCAGCAGTTTTCGTTTCCGGGAAACGTCTCCTCCGTAACACTTCGACAATACATTTTTCCGCATTGCTTTGATCGTGGATCTGGCAATGATTTTGCTCCCGATCGCGGCTTGCACCGGAACTTCAAATTGTTGTCTAGGGATTAAGTCTTTCAGCTTTTCTACAATCACTTTTCCTCTCTCATAAGCAAAATCGCGATGGACAATAAAGCTTAAGGCATCGACTTTCTCCCCATTCAGCAAAATATCCATTTTCACTAATTTCGACGGTTTGTATCCAATAAGTTCATAATCAAAAGAAGCGTACCCTTTTGTACTGGACTTTAGCTGATCAAAAAAGTCATACACAATTTCGGAAAGCGGAATTTCATATATAACATTGACGCGAGTGTCATCAAGATATTGCATATCGATAAACTGACCGCGCTTTGCTTGCGCCAGTTCCATGACAGCACCGACATAATCATTTGGGACCATCATGCTGGCTCGAACATAAGGTTCTTCGATCCGATCGATCTTCTGAGGATCCGGCATATTGGTCGGATTATCTACTTGAACTTCTTTCCCATCCGTCGTATGAACTTTATAAATAACGCTTGGCGCCGTCGTAATTAAATCAATTTTAAATTCACGCTCAATCCGCTCTTGAATAATCTCCATATGCAAAAGTCCTAAGAAACCGCAGCGGAAACCGAAACCGAGCGCTTGTGACGTTTCCGGTTCAAATTGCAAAGCAGAATCGTTCAATTGTAATTTTTCAAGCGCTTCGCGAAGATCATTAAATTTAGCAGAGTCGATAGGGTACATTCCGCAATAAACCATCGGATTTAATTTCCGGTAGCCGGGAAGCGGTTCAGAAGCCGGGTTGACTGCCGAAGTAATGGTATCACCGACTCTTGTATCACCGACATTTTTGATGGAGGCCGTTAAATAGCCGACATCTCCAACCATTAATTCATCCCGAGTGACAGGCTTAGGAGTTAAAACGCCCACTTCCGTAACCTCAAACTCTTTTCCCGTTGCCATCATTTTAATTTTGTCCCCGACTTTGACCGATCCATCCACTACACGAATATAGGCGATAACCCCTTTATACGGATCATATAAAGAATCGAAAATGAGCGCTTTCAAAGGGGCGTCAGGATCCCCTTCCGGAGGCGGAACCATTTCCACAATCTGCTCCAGTATCTCGTCGATCCCGATACCTGCTTTCGCTGATGCCAGCACGGCTTCCGAAGCATCTAATCCAATGACGTCCTCGATTTCTTGGCGCACTCTTTCCGGATCAGCGGCCGGCAAATCAATTTTATTGATGACTGGGATAATTTCCAAATCATTATCAATGGCTAAATAGACATTGGCAAGCGTCTGAGCTTCAATGCCTTGGGCAGCATCCACGACGAGAATGGCTCCTTCGCAAGCTGCCAAGCTTCTCGAAACTTCATACGTAAAATCGACATGCCCAGGCGTGTCGATTAAATGAAAGATATAGTCTTCTCCGTCTTTCGCTTTATACTTCAATTGAACAGCATTCAGCTTGATCGTAATGCCGCGTTCTCTTTCTAGATCCATCGTATCCAGCAGCTGATCTTTCATCTCCCGTTCCGATAGGGCGTTTGTTTTTTCAAGAATGCGATCAGCAAGCGTGGATTTTCCATGATCGATATGGGCGATAATGGAAAAATTGCGAATATGCTTCTGTCTGTTCAGTTTTTCTTCCCGCTTCATACTCATTCACTCCTGTTTATCGGCACACGTACACTATTGTCGATTATAGCAGTCAGATTGCCAAGATTCAATGAAAACCTTTCTTGTCAAAAACGGTCTTCTAATCTTCCGCAATCCGTTCATATATTTGGCTGTTAAAACGGATTTATCCGATTTTAGCTGATGCGGCTAGTTCGGATATCACTCATGTGTTTCGAGATATTCACGGCGGTTATCCCTCTCTTAGTGGAAGAAGTATCTTTTTTCCTGCTTGAAAGAACGTTTTTACATAAAGAGGCTGGGACAAAACTAGCTTCAAAATAGGAAAAAGGAGAATTTGAGCCAACTCAAATTCTCCTTTTTCCATTTCTCTCCATTATTTTTGGTCAGTTGATCTTTGTTGGCCGTGTATTTCCGTAAATTCACGGCCATTAAGGCAATCCCCATTTCATTTTCCACCTTCGATTTGCCTCGGACGGAAAATCGAGTGAAACGCAAATTAGCCTTCAAGAATCCAAAAACTGGTTCTACGTCCATTTTACGTTGACGGAAAATAGAACCTGCTTTTTCTTCTGAAAGCTTCGCTCTTACATATTCTTTTTGTCGTTCCCATTTTTCATTCACCATGACTTTTCGGTGGTTGCCTTCCTTTGCTTTTGTACATGAAGAACGGAATGGACATCCCGAACAGTTTTCACATTCATAGATTTTCAATTCTCGTTTGAAACCGGTCTTATCGGTACGTACAGAACGATATCGGAAGGTTACCCGCTGCTGATTCGGACACGTGTAGGTATCACTTTCTTCGTCGTACGTCCAATTGTCTGGATGAAATAGGTTTTGTTTATATTTCTTCTTTTGTTCTTTCTCATACATGGTATATGGAATAAGTGCCTCACATTTTCGATTCGAAAGGATGTCCTCATAGTTCTGTTCACTACCATAACCAGCATCTGCGACAATATATTTTGGCAATGGAAAATAATGCTTCTCAATCTCATTCAAGAACGGAATCAATGTACGTGTATCGGTAGGATTTGGAAAAATGCCATAAGCCAGTGCGTATTGACCTTCTGTTGCGATTTGTACGTTGTATCCAGCCTTCAATTGACCGTTTTTCATATAGTCGTCTTTCATTCGCATGAACGTCGCATCTAAGTCTGTTTTGGAATAACTATTCCGTTCACCCAAGATTTCGAAGTCTTTTTGATACTTTTGTTTACGTAAAATCAAGTCAATCAACTGTTTGTACACTCGCTTCGGATATTTCCGTTCGCTTCTTAATGCTTTTCGTTCTGTGGCATCGGGCGATGCTTCTATCTTTTGGTCATATTCCGTAATCACTTCATCGACTTGTTGCACCATTTGAGCGAGTTCTTCAACGGACAGTTCTCCCTCATTTTCCCGCTCCATTTCAGGGATGATTTCCTTCTCTAACAGTTCGTTGTAGAGCTGATTGGATTTTTCAATTAAGCTTTGGTTGTATTTTTCAATGGATTTCTTCCATACGAAAGTAAATTTATTGGCATTCGCTTCAATCTTCGTACCATCGATAAAAATGGCTTCTTGATCGATTAACTTTTCTTCCACCAGTTGGCAACGGAATTGGACAAAACATTGACGAATTAATTCTTTTACTTCCGGATGCACACGAAAACGATTGATCGTCCGATAACTTGGTTCATATCCTTGTGCCAACCACATCATTCGTATACTGTCCTTTAATAGCGCTTCAATTTTTCGACCTGAAAAGACAGACTGCGAATAGGCACACAAAATAATTTTTAGCATCATGCGTGGATGATAAGCAGGACAACCTGTATTTCGAAGAAACGGCTGGAAGGCTTCATCTGGAATACTTTCAACTAAATGGTGAATGTGGAAGGCAATATCATTTTCTTGTAATTTTATTTCTAAATCTAGAGGCAAAACTAATTGATTCATGTTATAATATTTGAACATAAGGACCCTTCTTTCTGTTAGGTTTTGTGTGCTAACTTAATTTTAACAGAAGAGGTCCTTATTTTTTATTGAAAAAATGAAAAACAGCCCATGAAATTTCATTCCAAAATTTCATGGGCTGTTTCCATTTTAGAGGGGGTTTTGTCCCAGCCTCTTTTAAAAGCAGTGGATCATATGAATTCTACTGTTTTGAACGCTGAGTTTCGCCGGACTGATTCACTTTTTCTGCTTGCCAATAATAATCGCTGAAGGCATCGGCAAAGGCTTCACATGCTCTAGTGATTTCATCCATTGTATTATCCACTCCTCCCACCTCGATTAAAAATGCTTTGTCCGACAAATCTTGATTGAATTTTCCGTTTGTGTTTTTGCCTTGCTTGACGATAACCCCTCTTGATAACCCAGGATATTTTTTTTCTAATCGTTTATGAAGCTCCGTGGCAAGGGCAGCATTTTTTTCATAATTCGGATGTTCAGCTCCGATAATAAAAGCGATTTTCGCATAGCTCTTTCCATGAATTCGAGTGGTGGTTGCATTTTTCCGCTGAGAATCACGGTGAATATCGATAAAATACTGTAAATCTCGATGACGTTTCATGGCCGAAGCGACAACTTGCCTTGATTCTTGGTAAGCCAATCCGTAGTCCCATCCACGTTTATTGAGTAAATCGACGATATCCGTCTTATCCACATAAGTGCCAATTCCCTTCTCTTCAAGCTTGCTTTTTAAAATTTCTCCCACTTTTGTGACATTTAGTTTTGAATTTTGCGCAGCATCCGGATCATTCACCCCGTTCAAATACGGCAAGTATGATTCATGGGTGTGGGTAAAATAAAGATATACGGTTTGTTTTTCGTTAGTCGACAGAGGAGGATTCTGTTTCTTTTCGGTCTCGAGATCCTTCGTGTTTTTCAAAGGCGCCTCCTTCTCTTTGCTTAATACTTCTTTTGGCGGTTCCGACTCAATCGGAAGGTTCGTATAGTTTGTCCCCTTTCCGGCTACGAGGATATAACCATCATAAATGGAAAATCCGGGGATTTCCCTGCCTAATAAACTTCGCTGATCTTTCATTTTAATATTCGTCGCAAATTGAAATAACACTTCATTCAGCGAAGGAACGCGGATATCTTTTGGTTCCTCTTTTAAAAACAACTTATTCTCCATCGTAAATAGATGATATAGGACCGCTCCCGATATATTTTTTGTCGCCTTATTCACAGAATTGGAGGATAGCCGGTATTCATTTTGAAACGTTGTTAAAATCCCCACCAAAGAAAAAACGGATAAAAGAGCGGCAAAAAAAGTAAAAGCTGCTTTTACGATAGTCGCAATGTCGATAGACAGGATATAGTGGGAGTTTGTTTTTTTCATCGTTCCACCCTTTCGTTTCAGTCTAGTAATATATCTATGACTTTCATAGAAAAGGTAGAACTTCTCTTTCCCGTTTTGGAAAAATCGTGATGCTTTCGATGATTTTCCCCAAAAAAAGCAGCCGGTTTCAGCGAGTGTAGAAACCGGCGTTATGCTGTCCAATAGCACTATGAAGAGCAGCGTTCAGACCATTAGCAATAATATTGGCAGTATCCTGAATAAACACGTCCACTTCTTTTGGCGTCACCATTAAATTGTGGCCAAGTGGAGCCAGAACTTCATGAATGAGCTTTCTTTTTTCTTCTTCACTTAAAGTGCCAATCAGCCCTAAAAACATTTTTCGCGGTTCCTCATCGGGAAGATCTTCCTCTGTTAATTTTTTCTTCTTCCCGAACAGAAAGCCGGCAGGTGCAAGTGCTTTAGAAGGCCGGTCTCCTTCTTTCATTTCTCGTCCGAAATGCTTAAGCATAAAATCAATCGTTTCGCTCGTAATCGACACCGCATCCAAAACAGTCGGCACTCCAATGGCAATAACCGGCACTCCTAAGGTTTGCTTGCTCAATTCTTTCCGTTTATTTCCGACACCTGAACCGGGTTGGATGCCTGTATCCGATATTTGAATAGTAGCGTTAACACGTTCAATAGATCTTGAGGCCAGAGCATCAATCGCAATAATAAAATCAGGTTTTGATTTTTCAACCACTCCGTAAATAATGTCGCTCGTCTCAAGCCCCGTCAGACCCATGACTCCTGGAGCAAGAGCACTCACTTCCCGATACCCTTCTTCTACCGCTTCAGGCTGGAATTGAAATAAGTGCCTTGTCACTAGCACATTCTCACAAACGATTGGCCCTAACGAGTCGGGGGTGACATTCCAATTTCCAAGGCCGACTATTAAACAGCTGGCATCTTTAGAAATATGATTTTTTTTCAAAAACTGCGAGAATTCGTTGGCAAAAACGGCAGTTACTTCTTTTTGCAGTTCCGTGTTTTGCTCCCGAATTCCTTGAGCTTCAATCGTTAAATAATGACCGGCTTTCTTCCCGATTTTTTTCTCGCCTTCCTCCGTAATTTCCACATAGGAAATGTGGATGCCATTTTTGTCCCGCTCTTGAACAATGACTCCCTTAAGTTCTGATTTTTCTTTATCCTTCTCCTCAATCATTTCTTTCGCTTCTATCGCCAAATCCGTTCGAACGGCATATACGCTATAATCGATGTTTTTTTCTTTTTCCACTATGATCAGCCCTTTCCGAAACCACCTGTTTTGATTATTTTTCCCATTAGACAAAGCTTCATTCCTTCGATATTACAAACGAACAGATGTTTTCCGTCATTGGCAAATCGGCTTGGCTTAAAGTTCGCTTTATCAATTCCAGTATTGCAATATCGGCATTCGTTTGATAGAATAACTTTTGTTCTTATTGTTTAAGAAAAGTGAAAGTCGAGTATCTATAAAAATCTCGATCGCTCACAGGAGGTGACAGAGATGCCAAATATTAAGTCTGCAATTAAACGTGTAAAAACAAATGAAGAACACAGAGCGAGAAACGCACAATTTAAATCTTCTATGCGTACAGCGATCAAAAAATTCGAAGCAGCGGCTGTAAACAATGCCGATAATGCTCAAGAACTTCTCCAAAATGCGGTGAAGCTCGTCGACAAAGCAGCGGCTAAAGGCATTATTCATAAAAATACGGCAAGCCGTACTAAATCCCGCTTAATGAAAAAATTATCTGTCAACGCATAAATAAAAAAGGATGTCAAACGGACATCCTTTTTTATTTTGCACTTTTTATCCATGAAGGTGACTTAATTTCCCCCACAGACAAAATTCCAGTTTTTCAAACCCCGACAAAAGATAGTCGATGGTCCATTCTCGACAGAGGAACACTGCTTATTTTTGATTCCTTCCAAAAAATTTTAATAAAAATAGCTCAATGACCATCTTTTTATCCATCGCGCTTGTTTTCATCGCATAGTCGCATTCTGCCAGCAGATGAATGATCCGCGCCAAATCTTCTTCTGTAAATTTCTGTGCCTTTTCAAGAGCCAGCTTTACACGAAAAGGATGCACTCTCAAAATAGCAGCTATTTTTTGCTGTCCATAACCCTTCCTTGCCAGCTCTTTTACTTGGTAAATAAGCCGAAATTGGCTTGCAATGATAGATAATAATTTGATGGGTTCTTCATTTTGTTTTAACAAATCATAATAAATTTCAAACGCTTCTTCGATCTTGCCGTTCACTATTTTATCCACTAAAGAAAAAACATTTTGTTCGAGCGATTTTGCCGTTAACCGTTCCACCATTCCTGCATCGATAACACTTGTTTCTGTGGCATACATGGCAAGTTTGTCAATCTCGCTGGCCAAAATCATTAAATTCATTCCTGCAAGAGTCATCAGTTGTTGGACAGCAGCATCATCCATTTCTTTGTTTTTTGCTTTTGCGCGTTCTTTTATCCAGATCATGGTTTCTTTCTCATTCAGTTTTTTCGCCTCAAACGTTTCAGCCTTTTCCTTTAATCGCTTTGTGATTTTTTTACGTTCATCCAATTTTTCATAAGGCGCGGCAAAAACAACGATGGAATAAGGCGCCGGTTTTTCAATGTAATCCAACAGCTTTTTTAGGTTATGCTCCACTTTTTCTTTCGACTTCTCCGCCTTTAAAAAAACGGGATTATGTAGCACCACTAAACGCCTTTCCCCTAAAAACGGAAGCGTTTCGGCGTCTTCAATCGCCAACTCGACCGGTGTTTCTTCCAAATCGTACGAGGAAAAATTAAAATCCATTTCTTCTTCGTTTAACGCATATTGAAGCAACTTTTGCTTTAATTCACTCATAAAAAACGTTTCTGGTCCATATACTAAGTAAAGCGGAGAAAATTGTCTTTTCTCAATTTTTTCCCATACATTCATCAGCGTCTATACTCTCCAATTGCTTTTTTATTCATCATCCATTGCAGATCTATCATAAAAAAGCAATTCCTTTTTGACAAGGGGAACATCTTTTACCCGTTGATGCACCCCTTGCCAAATCTATATAAACGCTGGCAAAAAAGTCCCGGGAACTTTTGTTGGCCAGCGGTAAACCTCGCTGTTTATATTGTCGCCATACAAGATCAAAATATAGGTGTCAACTCTTGTCATAGAAGGAAATTGTTCGAGGAGCTATAGATTTTTTTGTATAGATCGAATATACTGAAAAAAATAGGAGGGGATAGGATGAACGAATTCGAAAAAGATGTCCAGTCAAAGCGCAATGACGCCGTAGATTCTGGTGTAGGTTTTGGGGTTTCGTTTCTTTTCTTCACCATTATCTTTCTGATAGGAGTAACGATTAAAGCGATTGGGTAAGTGGATGAAAAGTTCGTCATAAAGGGACGAACTTCTTTTTTTGAACTACTATATGCTATGGAAAATGAGTCTGGAACGTTCCTTTTTCCTTGTAAAATTTGTAGGTGATCTGCCCATTAAGATCTGTGCGAAACACATTGATATGTTGCTCCTCCAACAAACGGATCACCTCCGGATGAGGATGTCCGTAACGATTTTTCACTCCGACTGAAATCACTGCGATTTTCGGGTTCACAGCCTCTAGAAATTTTGGGGATGTAGATGTCTTGCTCCCATGATGCCCGACCTTTAATATATCCGCTTTTAAATTCCATTGCTGGACAAGCTCAGCCTCCCCCTCCTTCTCCAAATCTCCTGTAAACAGCCATCTCAATCCGCCTATCTTGGCATACAGCACTAGAGAATCATTATTTCCTTCATAAAATGAATCGTCAGGAGAAAGAAACAAAAAGGCAAAGTTGCCTGTGTTCCATCCTTGCCCCTCTATCCCTTCTGTAACTTTGATTTGTTTTTGGAAAGCAAGCCGAATTATTCTTTTCATGATGGCGTCTTTTTCAGATCCCGGAGTAATGATGATTTCCCGGATATGGACAGAAGGAATGATTTCTGTCGCCGCTCCGACATGGTCATAATCGCCGTGAGTCAAAATCAGTTTATCAATTTCCGTAATTCCTTTGCTTTTCAAATAAGGTACTAAAATATCCCTCCCAACGGAAAATTCCCTGCTTTTTTCTTGCCATTCGTCTCTTTGAAAGGGAAGATGTCCGCCAGTATCGATTAAATAGTTGCCTTTATGAAACGGGAGATGGATGAAAATAGAGTCCCCCTGACCGACATCGATAAAAGTAACTTCTCCATAAGGGCTCATACGCAAGCACATAAGATGGACGACCAATACTGCAGCTAATAAAAGACTTGCCTTTATCATGGAATGATATTTTTCCCACAAAAAAAAGAAGAAGAAAACAGCCCCCATGTACAAAAAAAGAAAGAACTCATTAGGCTTTCCAGTGACAATAGTGGCAAATGGCAGGTTTCCGCAATCTTCAGCAAACTGATTGATTTTGCCGAACAACCATGAAAATGTTTGGACGGGTGGCGGCAATCCTCCAGCAACTTTGAGAAACAAAAAACTGAAAAGAGAAAGCGGCATCATCAAAAAAGAATAAAATGGAACAAAGATTAAATTGGCCGCAAGGGATATAATGGAAATTTCATAGAAATGATAAAGTAGAAGCGGAATACTGGACGCTTGGGAGATCAACGTAATGGCAAATGACTTTCCCAAAGCACTTTTCAATCGGGAAATCAACGGGGAGGAAAGCAAAAGAGAAACGCTCACCATATAGCTCAGCTGTAAACCGATGTGGTACAGCAAAAAAGGATCGTATAAGATGACCAACATAAAACTGGCTCCGATGGCATCTAATGAAGTCCATCCCCTTTTGGTTAGAGAGGCAAGGAGGAGAAAACTCGTCATCAGTACAGATCTTACAACAGGAGGAGATCCTCCGGTCATCACCGCATAAAGAGGCAATAAAAACAGCAGAATCCACGCTGAGGTTTCTCTTGTCACCCCTAGTCGGATCAAAAGATAAAAAAAGGCGCCTGCTATCAATTGGACATGGAGACCGGAAACGGCAAGCAAATGAATAATCCCCAATTTTTGATAAGCTGTCATCAATTCTTCATCTGCTTTGCTTTGATCACCAAATAGAAGGGCTGCCGCTACAGCTTTCATTTCTTGCGGAAATTGATCCATGACTAATTGGATGCCCTGTGCACGCATCTTTTGAAGTCGATCCAAAAACGTCGGTTTTGTGTAGTAGCAATCGTCTAAACGAATGTTGCCGATCGGTTCGATGATCCAATAAATTTGATGATCCGATAAATAGGTTTTATAATCAAAGCTGTTCTCGTTTCTGCTTGTGGATGGCTCCAGTAATTTTCCGGAAAACGAACAAACGAGGGGAGAAACCAATTTTTGCTGGAGAAGCTGTTTTTCTTCTGGAGAATGAAGAGTGTATCGCAATTCGAGCTTTTCTCCATCTTGAGAAATAACACGGGCCTTCAGCTGATCGCCGTTGAAGGTCACATCTTGTTGAAAAGAAACCGTCCAATTCGATTCCGTACCAACATATAAACTATGATGATGACTTGAGCGAATGAAGGTGACCAAATAAAAAAACACAGACACCGCTAACAGGGAAATGACTACTGTTTTAGGAAGCTTGAATAAGAGAAACAAGCAAATCATCAAAAGAAAAAGACGGACGCTGCCTAAAGAACGAGGCAGTGCCCAAATGCTGCCGAAAAGAGAAAAAACGGCGAAATAGAGAATATTTCCTTTCATTCCCCACCCCCAATATATTAGCCAAATAAGTCCGTGACCTGCGCTTTTAACTGTTGCAAAGTTTCAGCATCTTCTCCGGATAATTCCAATTTGTCCATCAATGTTTGTACAAGTTTTTTCTTTTCCTCGTTTTTGCGATCAATGATCGGCCATTCAAAGGGAATGTGTTCGACTTTTACCCCCGCTTTTTCAAATAATTCAAGGCTGAAAGGATGGTTGTGATAGCCATTCGCATAATATACGGAGGAAATTCCCGCTTGAATAATGGATTTTGTACACTGCACGCACGGAAAATGAGTGACGTAAATTTCCGCATTTTTCGTCGGCACTCCAAATTTGGCGCATTGCAAAATAGCATTCATTTCAGCGTGAATCGTCCGGATGCAATGTCCTTCTTCCATATAGCATCCGACATCCACACAATGTTCCCCACCAGCAATGGATCCATTGTATCCACCCGCAATAATTCTTTTTTCCCGAACAATAGTAGCTCCGACCGCCAATCTCGTACATGTACTTCTTAGTGACAATAAATGGCTTTGAGCCATAAAATATTGATGCCAAGTGATTCTTGTGCTCACAGCGATGCTCTCCTTTAAATCGACATATTTTTCTGAAGCGTTGCTTTTCTTTCTAGTTTATAGGCAACGAAAAGTTGACGTCAATAATACCGCCTTATTTCACTGTTACTTTATCTTTTAATTTTTCAAAAGTTTTGTCTCCGATTCCAGAAATGTTTTTTAAATCTTCGACCTTTTGAAAGGCTCCGTTTGTTTCCCTATACTCAATAATAGATTGTGCTCTTGTTTCACCGATGCCGGGTAAATTTTGCAATTCCTCCGCCGTTGCCGTATTAATATTCACAAGCTGCTCTCCTTGGCCATTTCCACTATTAGCGGGATGAGCGGAAGGAATACTTTGAGAAAGCGTTGTCGATTCTTTTTCCCCGACTTTCGGGATGTACACAACCATTTCATCTTGTAGTTTCTGTGCTAAATTTACTTTTGTTTGATCGGCTTCTTTCCGAAAGCCCCCTGCTTTTTGAACGATATCATAAATCCTGTCATTGGTCGTTGCTTCATAAATTCCCGGTCTCATGACTGCTCCTTTTACATCAATCACCACCGATTGTGGTTTTGCCGCTCCCTCTTCTTTCTCCTCTACAGCTTTTTCAGTCATATTCTCTTTTGTTTCTTCCTTTGGCATCACAATAGACGGTTGGTCTGTTTTCTCCTTATGGCCGGTTTGGTAAAAAAATAAGAGAAGAATCCCAATAGAGGCCGCAATCAAGGCGGGGATACGATATCGCTGCAGCAGTTCCATTTTTGTTCCTCTTCACCTCAAGTCATATTATTTTTTTCAACGCATACATTGTAGGAGAAATGTCATTTAAGGAGGGACCTTATTTGAAGACAGGAATCATCGGTACGGGAAATATGGGAACCATTCTAATCGAATCGTTCATCGAATCAAAAGCCCTAGTCCCTTCGGATGTATATATACACAATCGCACTCCTGAGAAATCACTTAAACTTAAATCCCAATACCCTGGATTAAACGTAGCGGCTAATAACCGTGAAGTCATTGAAAAAAGCGACATCATTTTTCTATGTGTCAAACCAAAAGAAATCTATTCGCTTATTGCCGAACACCAGTCGGTTTTTTTAAAAGAAAAATGCGTCGTTTCGATCACTAGCCCCATTACCACGGCCCAATTGGAGTCGCTTCTGCCCTGTTCGTGTATAAGAGCGATCCCCAGCATCACGAACCGGGCTTTGGCAGGTGCTGTATTAGTAACATTTGGAGAAAATTGCCAAGAGGAGTGGAAAAATCAATTTTTACACTTAATTAAGGCCATTTCTCATCCGGTTGAAATAGATGATCGTTGGACAAGGGCCGCTTCGGATATCGTCAGCTGCGGGCCGGCTTTTTTCAGTTATATGACCCGCAAGTTTATTCAAGCTGCGGTGAACGAAACGGGCATCAGTCAAAAAACAGCGGAAAATCTTGCTTCTGAAATGCTAATCGGAATGGGAGAACTATTGAAAAAGAAGATTTATACACTGCAAAGCTTGGAAGAAAAAGTTTGTGTCAAAGGCGGTATAACCGGAGAAGGCATTGCTATTTTGGAGCAAGAAATCGGAGATATGTTTGAGAAGCTGTTTGCCAAAACTCACGCGAAATTTGCAGAAGATATTGCGGAGATCAATCAGCAGTTCGGAGCTTAATATAATGAATTCTTCTTCTACAGATCAATATCCTTCCGCTTTCAAAAATTTTTTTAAAAAAGGGGCGCACTCTTTTTTGAGTGACTGCCCCTTTTCCATATAGTTGGTTGGCCTATTGTTTACGAACTTAGCTTTTTACATACGAAAAAAATTCGTTCTGATTGTTCTAGTGGCGGATCATCCGTAAAATCCGCACTAATTTGAAGCACTTGAAAACCGCATTGTTCCAGCCATTTTTGATATTCCGCAATCGGGAAAGTACGTTGAACATGAAATTCGTCAAAACGCTCATATAAGCCGTTTTCTTGCTGCCGCACGAAAAAAGTTAGTTCGTGTTCGACGCTGTTCTCCTGCTCACCGGGAAAACAATTCCAAATATAGGATGCATCCTCATCATTAAAAGCATACGTATGATGAAGAAAAACATGGTTCATCTTATATAAGGAATGGACGTCAAACATAAAAAGCCCTTCGTCTTCCAAATGTTGATATATTCTTTCAAACGTACGGAGGACATCTTCCTCTTTTAATAAGTAGTTCAGTGAATCGCAGAACATCACTACTCCGTCAAACCGCCCTAACCCTTCTAATTCTCGCATATCTTGCTGAAACAGCGGAACATGAAAGCCGTGCTCGCTTATTTTTTGTTGAGCAACGATCAGCATGGTCTCAGACAAGTCAACGCCTGTTGTTTTCCAGCCTTTTTCTGCAAGCCTTACCGTTAACTCTCCTGTGCCGCATGCCAAGTCCAGTATACGAGCCCCTCCGTTCCCATGTTTTTTCATATGCCTGTCCAAAAATGCAATCCAGGCATCATAAGGAGCATCTTCCATCAAATCGTCGTATATAAGAGCAAAACGTTCGTACGTCATTTTAGAATCTCACTTTGAACGTCAACCGTCGGCGCATCTCCCCACAAACGCTCTAGGTTGTAGTAACTTCGCTCATCGCGGTGGAAAACATGGACAACGACGTCGCCAAGATCAAGAAGAATCCAACGTGCTTCATCGAACCCTTCCATTCTCTTGACAAACAAGCCTTTTTCTTCTACTTTTTCTTTTATTTCTCTGGCAATGGCCTGAACTTGCTTATCTGAGCCGCCATGGCAAATGACAAAATAATCAGCGATAAGGGAAATCCCCTTCATATTTAAAACGACGATATTTTCGGCTTTTTTATCATCCGCTGCCTTAACGGCGGTAAACAAGAGATCATGACTACTCATTTACTTCCCTCCACTTTTTCACTAGGTGATTGTACGTATCAACCGTATCGGGAAAAACAGGTTGGTTTTTTTTCAAAAGAAACACGATGGTATTTTTTAATGCCTGAATAAGGGCTTCATCTAAGTTTCGTTCCGCCATTTCCCGTACTTCATCCACCCCCGGAAACTGTCTGCCCGGTTCGATGTAGTCAGCTAAATAAATGACTTTATCAAGCACCGTCATATCCGGTCTGCCAGACGTATGGTAGCGAATGGCATCCAAAACTTCTTCGTCTTCAATGCCTGCTTCTGTTTTCACTAAGTACGCTCCGACCGGTGCATGCCATAATTCAGCATTAAATTGCAGAAGCTTAGGGTCCATTGCTTGTTCAATGATAATTTGTTTCATTTCTTCTTTAGGCCGGAATTTAGCATAATCGTGAAAAATAGCCGCCAATTCCGCCTTCTTCTCATCCGCTCCGTATTTCGAAGCCAGCTTGATGGCTGTCTCCATGACGCCCAATGTGTGCTGGAAGCGATGTTCCGTCAATTGTTCTTTCACAATCTTTAACGCTTTCTCACGGTTCATACAATCGATTCTCCTTTATATAGGCAATCACACTATCCGGCATTAAATATTTCACTGTTTCGTTTTTGGCTATTTTTTTTCGAATCAACGAAGATGACAGCTGAATTTCAGGAACGTCCACGATTAGAACAGGATAAGGAGTATCCACGCTGTAGTTGGGGCGCTTAACGCCAACAAATTGGACCAACTTGCACAACTCTTCAATGCGATACCATTTAGGCAAATATTCAATCATATCTCCGCCGATGATAAAGTAAAATTCCGTATCAGGCTCTCTTTCTTTCAATAGAACCATCGTATCGTACGTGTACGATTTTCCCATCCTCAAAAGTTCAATTTCTTCAATGGTGAATTTTGGATGATCGGCAATCGCCAACGACACCATGGCCAGTCGATCTTCCACACTTACGCTGTCCATTTTTTGTTTGTGCGGCGGCTCATAATTCGGCATAAATCGAACTTCATCCAGACCAAGTGCACAAAGCACTTCATTCGCAATAATCAAATGACCGATATGGGGAGGATTAAAAGTACCGCCCAGTATGCCTACTCTTTTCTTCATTTTGGCAGAACGATCTGTTTGTTATTAGAGGATTCTTTGTACAAAATAATGGTATTACCGATCAATTGCACGAGTTCTGCGTTTGTCCCCTTCACCAACTGTTCGGCCACTTCCGATTTATCCTCTTCGCAGTTTTGCAAGACGCTCACTTTTAATAGTTCACGCGCCTCCAACGCATCATTGATCTGTTTCACCATATTTTCATTCACGCCGCCTTTTCCCACTTGAAAAATCGGATTCAAATGATGAGCCTGCGATCGCAAAAAACGTTTTTGTTTACCTGTTAACATGATACCCTCCTAGTTGTTCGAGCACAATTTTCTCCATTCTGTTTGCATCAGGAGCCACGCCCGTCCATTTTTCAAAGGCGGACACACCTTGATAGACAAACATTTTGATTCCATTTTGGGTGATAGCCCCCTGTTTTTTGGCTTCCGCCAGAAATTTTGTTTCAAGTGGATTATAAATAATGTCCGATACAAATGTTCCTTTCTTTAACAAAGAAAGCGACAACGGCATTTCATCTGTTTTTGGACTCATCCCGATCGATGTCGTTTGAATGACAATCGAATAGTTTCCCATTCTTTGCTCAGCTTCGGAAATCGAAAGAACGTTTGTTTTTGTTTCAAACGGGCACTGTTCAGCAAGACGAGCCGCTTTTTCCATCGTTCTATTCGCAATATCAATCAATCGTACATGTTCAGATGCCAGTGTATAATAGATGGCTCTCGCCGCTCCCCCGGCACCGATGATTAAAATATGATCAAGATGAAGATCTCTGCCCAGTGTTTCTTTCAATCCTCTGACAAATCCATCGCCATCTGTATTATAACCGATCCAGCGATCGTTTTTGCGAACAACAGTATTCACAGCTCCAATCGCTTCCGCCAGAGGATCAAGCTCATCCAATAGCGGAATAATCGCTGTTTTATGCGGTATTGTTACGTTGAATCCTTCCACACCAATGGCTTTCATGCCTTCCACAGCCTTTTTCAGATCATTTGGCTTGACATGGAAAGGATGATAATAAGCCGGTATTCCCAACCTGCTAAAAGCATCGTTATGCATGGCCGGCGACATCGAATGAGCGATAGGATCGCCGATCACTCCATACAGTTTCATCATTCTCCCCACCATTATATTAAAGATTTTCGAATCAATACACTGACTCCTTTTGGCACGTAAGCCGCTACCACTGCACCCGGTTCATGAACCGTTACCCAACCAAGTCCTGAAAAGACAATGTCCGTTTTGGCATCTGTGATTTTGAATTCGTGGCGGATAAGCGGCGGAAAATCATCCAGCTGTTCTTCCCTTGGAGGAACGAGCATTTCACCGACATGCTTTTCATATAACGAGTCGGCTTTTTCCAATTTTGTACGATGAATTTGCAGTTCGTTCGGCATGTAGCAAACAAGCGAGCGACGACCGCCCTTCAGATAATCAAGACGGGACAAACCCCCGAAAAACAACGTTTGTTTTTCATTCAGCTGATATACTTTCGGTTTAATTTCTTTTTTGGGCATGATGATTTTCAAATCACGTTTATCTACGAAATGCGCCATTTGATGGTGGTTTATAATCCCCGGCGTGTCAATTAAAGCACTTCCGTCCTCCAAGGGAATTTCGATCTTATCGAGTGTGGTCCCGGGAAAATGGGATGTGGTGATCAGTTCGCCCGACTCACCGCTTTCTTTCAAAATACGGTTGATAAAAGTGGATTTTCCTACGTTGGTGCATCCCACCACGTACACATCTTTTCCCGCGCGGTAGTGTTCGATCATTTCCATTGCTTCCCTTATAAAATGTCCTTTAGAGGCGCTCACCAAAATGACATCAATAGGTCTGAGCCCCAGTTTCTCCGCTTCTTTTTTCATCCAGTTTATTAATCGTTCCCGTTTCAACGATTTCGGAAGCAAATCCTCTTTATTTCCGATCAGCAAAACAGGATTATTTCCGACAAAACGAGGCAGACCAGGCAGCCAACTTCCATTGAAATCAAAGATGTCCACAATTTTTACAATGAGACTCTTAGTCTCGCCAAGCGTATGTAAAATTTTCAAAAAATCATCATCCGTCAACGAAACATCTTGAATTTCATTATAATGTTTCAAGCGAAAGCATCGTTGGCATACCACTTGTTCTTTTTGCAATGCAGAAGGTGGCGTATAGCCTACTTTTTCCGGATCTTCTGTCTGTATTTTCACTCCGCATCCTGTACAATAAATTTCTTGTTCGCTCACCTTTCATCCTCCCATTGTATTAACCCTTTCTTTTTACACACATTCATAATTCTTCTTTCAATCGTTCTATTGATTCTCGTCCAAAATCCGTCTGTTTGAGCAACCGGCACGACTAAAATGGTATAAAATCCGCCGCGGTTTCCGCCTAAAATGTCTGTCAGAAGCTGGTCTCCAATCACAACGGTTTCCTCTTTGCTTATATTCATCCTTTTCAGCGCTTTGCGAAAAGCCTTGCCCATCGGCTTTCTTGCTTTATGAATAAAAGGTATATTCAACGGTTCAGCGAATGCTTTTACACGATCTTCATTATTATTCGAAACGATGGTCACTTGAATACCGTGTTTTTTCATTCTATTAAACCACTCTTCAAGCTCAGGAGTCGCGCTCGGTCGATTCCATTCTACCAACGTATTGTCCAGATCGGTAATAATCCCCTTTATACCTCTTTTTTTCAAGGCAGCTGGATCAATATCGAAAATGCTTTTGACTTGTTCATTCGGCAAAAATGCTTTAATCAATTAAGTGCACCTCAATTATGATGTAGATGTCGATATTATCATACATAAATTTCTTCATAGTTTCAAAATAAATTCGTATCTATTATCTGTGCCAACTCGGTCGAAGCTGTCCCAAAAGGCAGTAAAATGACCTGGGGACCCCTTTTTTATCGAGGATTGTTGATGATCGCAAAATTCACTTGCTTTCTGCGGGCGATCCGCGAGCTTTCCCGCAGGAGTCTCGCCCACTTCGCAATCATCACTGTAAAATTTAACTTAGACAATGCAAAAATCGTCTTTTTCATTATCATGTAAGCGCCAAGCCGACACTCCGCCTGCTTCCAAAAAAGAAGGTCCGAAGATAGAGTTTTAAAATGCCAACCGACCATTGAAACTTGATTCTTTATAAGGAAGATCGAATTTTGCCGAACGGCTTGCTTTTTCCATTTCATACATGATTGAAGATGAAAAGAGACTTTGATTTTCAATAAAATATGACCGTTTCGTCGGAAAAACTTTTCGACAAATTCCCTGCATCCCCCATTGTGGATAACTTTATTCACATTTTCCTTCCAGTAAAATAACCCATTATTTCTTTTATGAACAGGTTAACCACAGCTTATCCACTTATCGATGTGGACAATAGAACGCTTGTTCTATTTAGAAAAATCTGCTAAAGTAAAGATACAACTTGAATAACCTACCATGATATGCAGAACGGTTCACAAGTAGAACGTTTCATTGGAGGTGAAAGATGAATGCAACTTTTATCAGATGAGCTTTTAATTGAAACCTATTATAAGGCAATTGAACTCAAGTTAAGTCCTGATTTTATTCGCCTCATTGAAACGGAAATGGATCGTCGAGCTTTGAATCGTAACGTAAAGGGTTCCTCTTAATCCAATTCTTTTTTTCTGCCCGTGCCAAAACACCGGGCTTTTTTTTCTGTGAAAATAATTTCCTAGGTTTCCTCGTATATTACGGGCGGAAGCAGGCAAACCTAAACAAAGACCGAAAAAAGTCAATAAGAAAGCAGAGCTACCTGTGGTAGGTAACTTTGTATAAATCTTTTTGACTTTGGTTATACTAGTTAATTTGCTTTTCTTTAAAAGCCTCCTTGTTGATAAGCATGGAGTAAATGATCCGAAGCATTCGATGCGATGTGGCAACGAGTGCTTTTTTCTTTCCTCTTCGTGCTGCCAATGACCAATATTTTGCTGCTAACCATCTGTTTCGGCATCTTGACACTGCCCAAGCCGCCTCGCACATGGCGGATTTGATAGGTGGATTCCCTTTTACCGTCCTTGTACTATACCGTTTTCCTGCACTTTCTTTGTTCCCTGGACACACTCCCGCCCATGATGCTAAATGTTGTGATGTTGGAAACTGACTCATATCTACACCCATTTCGGCGATAATGACGGCTGCTGTGTCTTTCTTAATGCCGGGTATCGTTAGAAGTAATTGAAGTTCTTCCTGATATTTCTGTAATAAAACATCAATTCTTTGTTCAATTTCGGTGATGAGGGATTCCAAATATTCAATGTGCTGCCAGGACTGACGAATCAGAAAAAGCTGATGCTCGTTTATTGTTCCAAATAAGGAATCCGCAATCTGCTGCTTTTTCGAAGCCATTTTCCCATGAATTCTTTCTTCAACATCCTTTACATCTACATATCCTTTTTCGATGAGGCGATTGAGCAGCTTTCTTCCTGAAACCCCAAACACATCTGAAATGACCGTACTTAATTTAACATTTGAGGCTTCCAATACTTTCTGAATCCTGTTCTTCTCAGAAGTTACGTGGCCAATCCATTTCTTTCTCAGCCTTGTTAAATCACGCAGCTCCCGAATATCTACCGGAGGGACAAAACTCTTTTCAATTAATCCATGGCGCAATAATTTTGCAATCCATTCAGCGTCAGAAACATCCGTCTTCCTTCCAGGTACGTTTTTAATCCTCTGGGCGTTCGCCAGGGTTATATCGAAGAAGTCCTCTAAGATATTGAACACGGGTTTCCAGTAGACTCCCGTACTTTCCATCGCAATGTGGGTCACATCATGGTCTTCGAGCCATTTTAACAACAGGAATAAATCTTTGGTCAAAGTCGGAAAGGTTTCTGTTTCCTTAATTAGTTCATCATCCTTTGAACCAATCAGAACACAAGCCACTATGGTTTCTGAATGAACATCCAATCCTGCACATCTTTCAATAAATACTTCCATCCAATCACTCCATAAAGATAGGATCACAAACAGTGAGTGAATTTGAAAATAAGCATTTTTCTGTACGTAGTCATCCTTCCATTTGGAAAGAGCTAACAAAGGGTTGAACACCAAATTCACTCAAACAGTTTTGTGTTCAGGGTCGAACCACCAAAAAAAGCCACGTATTATGAACTGTTTGTGTCTTTACCAATATGGACGGGAAGGAACTATTTTCATGCACGGGTTGGGAGAGAGACGATCATGAATGTTTTGTTTCTAAAACTCTAAGTGTATTTTATTGAAAACAATCAAAAATGGCCATTTATGAGCTGAATCATGAATAACACCTTGCCGAAAGGGATGATGAATAAAATAAGTAGAAAAAGAAGAAAGAAGGTCTCAAAAGATGAAGGTGATTCAAATTTGCCAAACGTGCAACGGAAAAGGAACCATTCCGAAATTCTATATTTTCAAAGTACATTGTCCAGATTGTGGAGGAAAAGGAAGAATGCCGTGTACCAGTCATGAACAGCGCAAACAGCATCTGCCGCCGCTCTCATGATTTCTTCTTCCTTAAAGGTGCTATTTCTCCCTCTCGTCTTAACATAATGGCTATCGCTTTCATTGAACGCGTAAGTCTCAAAAAAAAATGTCTGTGACCAATCAAGTGCACTTTCGCTAACGTTTTCCGAAAATATTTTATCCGATTGTTTAGACTTCGACGATTTTTCCGGCGCTAGAAACGAATGCACCGTCCCGGATGGATGAACATCCAATCTGCTGAGGAATTTCATTAAATCGGATGGAGAAAAAACAGGACGTGCAATGATGTTCCCCCATGTGCATATGAATAGAGAATAGGCACACCTTTTGAGGGGGGATGTTATGTTTGGAGTATTTTCAGCCTTTTCGTATTTTTTTAAAGAACTTCTCTTTCTCGTCTCCTATGTAAAAAACAACGCGTTTCCCCAGCCTCTGTCCCCAAATGAAGAAAAAATCTATTTAAAACGGATGGCAGAAGGCGACGAAGAAGCACGAAATTTATTAATCGAGCACAATTTGCGCCTTGTCGCCCACATTGTCAAGAAGTTCGAAAATACAGGGGAAGACCCGGAAGATTTGATTTCTATCGGGACCATAGGGCTCATTAAAGCAATTGAAAGTTATTCAGAAGGAAAAGGAACAAAGCTGGCCACATATGCAGCCCGCTGTATAGAAAATGAGATTTTAATGCATTTAAGAGCATTAAAAAAGACGAAAAAAGATGTTTCTCTTCACGATCCAATCGGGCAAGATAAAGAAGGAAACGAAATATCGCTCATTGACATTTTAAAATCCGAATCTGAAGATGTGATTGATACAATTCAATTAAACATGGAACTGGAAAAAGTAATGAAATATTTACGGATACTTGATGAAAGAGAAAAAGAAGTGATCATCGGCAGGTTTGGATTGAATATGCAGGAAGAAAAAACACAACGGGAAATTGCCAAAGAACTCGGCATTTCACGCAGCTATGTTTCTCGAATTGAAAAGCGCGCACTTATGAAAATGTTTCATGAGTTTTATCGAGAAGAAAAAGAAAAGAAAAAGATGGAGCCTGACTAAGATAAAAAGGAAGAGCCAGGACACCTTAAAGGTATCTCGGCTCTTCCTTTTTAAGCACTATTCGGCTCCAACCTCGAGCGCAATCACGATACCGATAGTCGTCGCAAGAAGCAATCCAAGAATCATTAATGCCATCGAACCACCCCTTCTTACATCTTACACTAAGAGTGCCACAAATATCATATCATTTTTTGTAAAAAGATGGATGGTATTACATATATTGAAAACAGCGAAAATACCTGCACAATATCCGTTCTCTTCAATTTCTTCAGTCATCTTCTTCGTACTCAGTCAATTGAACATGATATTTTTGAGCTTTATAGAAAAAAAGAGCAGACCCTATGATCAAAACCACTGTGCCTGCCATCAGCATATTGGTTTGGATCTCTGTTTTCCCTTCAACCGGCAAAACCACACCTAAATAAAGAAAAACACTTAGCGCCGTCAAAGTACATCCAAACCTTTTGAAATCTACTATTTTCTCTTTTATTTTTTTGCATTGATTTTCCACTCGACCTATACCCCCATACTAAAGTTTGAACGTACAACCGTTAATCTTGATTGTCCCCAGTTGTCTTCACTTCCATAAAAAACATGAACCAAAAACAGCTTTAAGGCACATTCGAGAAATAGCGGCGCAGCCGGATTCGTGTCTTTGAAGGCCGTTCTAAAAGATGGGTTCAAACCCTTTCTTCTACTTTAGCACAGAGGAAGTGATCATGAATTAGTAACTTAAATACAGGTCTGGAAAATCATCTTAAATATAATGATAGTAGCCATCTATTTTAAAGATTCTACCATTTTAACCACTAGTTCAGCGGAATTTCGAGCCGCTTTTTCTAAATACTGATCAAAACTGATATTCGACTCCTTGCCGACAATATCGGAAAGAGAACGAATGATGACAAAAGGTGTACCAAATTGATAGCATACTTGTGCAATAGCTGCAGCTTCCATTTCAACTGCCTGCAAATCATTCCATTTATGACGGATCGATTCGACGCGATCCGGATCGCTCATAAAAGAATCTCCCGTCGTGATCAGCCCTTTGACAACTTGAACCCCAGTCAATGTTTCTGCAGATCGAGCTGCCGTTTCAATTAAACGTTTATCCGCCAAATACGCGGCAGGCATCTGCGGCACCTGTCCATATTCATATCCAAATACGGTGGCATCAACATCATGATGGCGTACTTCTGTTGAGATCACAATATCTCCTACTTGCAATTCAGGGTTCAATCCTCCTGCAGAACCGGTATTAATCACCACATCCGGCTGATAGTGATAAAGCAACACAGCTGTTGACATAGCGGCGTTCACTTTTCCGATGCCCGATTTAAGCAAGACGACATCTGCCCCTTTTAGCCTGCCGGATGTATATTCGCTGTTCGCTATTGTGTCAGTACTGCTAGATTCGATTTGATTGCGTAAAATCGCCACTTCTTCTTCCATGGCGCCAATGATTGCGATTTTCACCCTTTTTCCTCCTATTCCAACTTGGGTTAGCCTTTATCGTTATGCATCAATTTTTCCACCTGAACAGGCTTCCATCCTTTCCCGTCTACCCATTCTATATATACCCGATACGCATCATCTTTACGGCCTTTCGGAGAAACCGTTCCAATGGCCTTATCGGGTCCTTGGCCGCTTATAAACCATACAGTCATGCTGTCTTCGGGAATGCCGGTAGCATAAGAAAGCGCCTTCACCTTTTCTTTCCAGTCGACGGAATTCGTATCAAAAGAAGACACATGTTCTCCGCTTTGCTGAGTGGCGACCGGCTCCCAGTTGGGATCCTTGATCGTCTCCTCGACATTGGGACCGCCGCCTTGTTCAACAATCAC
The DNA here is from genome assembly GCF_038007225.1 of Bacillus sp. FSL W8-0102. Classification (NCBI taxonomy): domain Bacteria; kingdom Bacillati; phylum Bacillota; class Bacilli; order Caryophanales; family Bacillaceae; genus Bacillus; species Bacillus sp. FSL W8-0102. Next base: position 1,158,273 of record NZ_JBBOWT010000001.1, on the reverse strand, counting down.
TTTTTCTTTTTTCTCTTCCTTTTTCTTCTCTTTTTTCTCCTTCTTCGTATGCTTTTCCTGTTTAGATTCCTGCTTGTCCTTATTATTCACGCTCGCTGTTTCATGCTGGGAAGTTTTCGGCTCATCGCTTGTTTTTTTCGATGTTTCATCATCATTTCCGCCGGAAAAAATAGAAAAAGCTACTAGAATAATTAAAATAATAACCACAACAATCGCCGTATTTAAAATGCGATTCGTTTTCTTTCGTTTCAATCGCTTCTCTGAACGAGACGGATATTGATCATTCATGGAAAAACCTTCTCCTCTCTTAGGGGATTATTCATCATTCTATCATGTTTGCTGATAAAGTGAAACTTCCTCTAGGGCTAACTACCCCTTCCCATTCTTGATCTCCATTGGTACACACTGACGGATGTGCAAGAAACCATCCCTTGCAACATGATGAAATGTACCATATATCCCGTCCGTTGAAAAGTGACTTTCTATTCGTTTTTAACCAAATTCGAAGTCGCTCTTGTACATTATTCTACTATGATGATCCAATTTTTAAAAAAGATTATGTAAATAGCCGAGATCTTCCATATTGTTTTATGAGCCGAAACGCAAAAAGCAACAAAACAAGGGAGAATTCAACTTGAGCTTCATGCATAAAAGGCTGAACGCTTTCGCATTCAGCCCTCCTTTTTCTTATTTTACTGCAACAATTCTTACAGACATTTCCCCGCCCGGTGTTTGCACGGTCACTTCATCGCCTACTTTGCAGCCCAATAAGCTTTTCGCTATAGGTGAATCATTGGAAATTCTGCCTTCAAAAGGATCAGCTTCTGCACTTCCTACAATGGTATAGCTTTCTTCTTCTCCTTCTGGAAGTTCCACAAAGGTAACCGTTTTTCCAAGCGTTACTGTATCCGGATTGTATTCATCATCTTCAATAATTTTCGCATTGCGGATCATCGTTTCAATCGTGTTAATCCGTCCTTCAACAAATGCTTGCTCTTCCTTTGCAGAATCATACTCTGAGTTTTCGGAAAGGTCACCAAAACTGCGGGCAATTTTAATTCTTTCAACTACCTCTTTCCGTTTCACCGTTTTTAAGTATTCAAGTTCTTGTTCCAGTTTTAATTTTCCTTCCCGTGTCATTGGATATTCTTTCTCCGTAGACATGTCCCTTCACTCCTTTTTAAGCTGTCCATCTCTAATTGAAAAAACAACTAGCAATGTTTCGCTTTTCTATTCATATCTATTGTATTTTTTTGTATTTTTTTAAACATGTTATTACAAAATTGATTTTTGTTCAAGAATCGTTTGAATTTTAGTAACCATTAAATCGATGGCTACATGGTTCTGACCGCCCTCCGGAATAATAATATCCGCATACCGTTTCGTTGGTTCGATAAATTGATTATGCATTGGACGAACCACTTGAATATATTGTTCGACTACGGATTCTAAAGTTCGACCGCGCTCTTTTATGTCTCGTGTCAAGCGTCTTATGAAGCGCAAGTCTGGATCGGTATCCACAAAGAGCTTAATATCCATTAAATTGCGAAGCCTTTCATCTTCCAGTACTAATATGCCTTCTAATATAATGACATTTTTCGGTTCTACACGGATCGTTTCGTTAGATCGAGTATGGATGGTATAATCGTAAACCGGTTTCTCGATCGGTTCATAATTAAGCAATTTTTTTAAGTGCTCAATCAATAGGTCATTGTCAAAAGCCAAAGGGTGGTCGTAATTCGTTTTTAATCGTTCTTCAAAAGGCACATCACTTTGGTCTTTATAATAGGAATCTTGCTCCAATACCAAAATGGAGTGTCCTTTAAAATTATTATATATTGCTTTTGTAACGCTCGTTTTTCCGGAGCCGGAACCGCCGGAAACCCCGATGATCACTGGCTTTTTATCCATCTAGCTATTTTGTCTCCTTTCGCATCATGTTGTATGGATAAAGCGGGCGATCCACCTTAAATCGTACAATCTGCAAAGGATGGCGCGCAGCGTCGATTTCGTTTCCTTCCTCATCCCAAATCGTTCCAATGGTTTGGGTGAAATTTTCGATTTCAGGGCCGAAAAATTCCACTTCGTCTCCCGGACGGAAATGGTTGCGTTGCTGCAATGTCACCATTTGGGTATCCGGATTGTAAGCCAATACCAGCCCCGCGAAATCGAAAGCTGTTTTTTTGCTGTGTGTGCCAAATAATTGTTCTTCATAACCCGGTACTCCCCCTTCAAAAAAGGCAGGAGCCGTTTCACGATTGGCACATTTTTCAAGTTCATCCAGCCATTCTTGTTTCATCGTAAAATGATCCGGGTCCGCGCAGTAAGAATCAATCACTTGCCGATATACACTGACAACAGTCGCAATATAATGAATGGACTTCATTCGGCCTTCTATTTTCAAACTATCAATCCCGAGTTCAATCATTTTCGGAATCGATTCGACTAATTTCAAATCTTTGGCACTCATCGCAAACGGAGCATCTTTTTCAGTAAATAAAGGCTTTTCCTTGTCTCCGTTTAATTGATAGAGGTCGTAATCCCAACGGCAGGACTGGCAGCATCCTCCACGGTTGGAATCGCGTGCTGTCATATAATTACTTAAAACGCATCTTCCTGAATAAGCGATGCACATAGCGCCATGGATGAACGCTTCAATTTCAATATCGACTTTTTGTTTGATTTCTTTAATTTCCTCCGCGCTTGTTTCACGCGCAAGCACAACACGCTCGAGTCCTTGCTCCTTCCAAAATTGGGCAGCTTTCCAATTCGTTAAAGACTGCTGCGTGCTCAAATGTCGTTCCAGTTTAGGAGCAACGCGTCCAGCCGCGTCAATGATTAACGGATCAGCGACGATAATTCCAGCTACCCCTGCATCTTCCAAAGCTTTTAAATACTCTTCTAGTCCGTCCATATTTTCGTTATGAGCATAAATATTGGTTGTGACATAAATTTTAGCGCCGTATTTCTTCGCAAATTCCACCCCTTCTTTTATTTCTTCAAGGGTAAAGTTATCGGCATTGGAGCGCAATCCATATTCCTGCCCTCCGAGAAAGACAGCATCGGCGCCGTAATGGACAGCAATTTTCAACTTTTCCAAATTGCCGGCAGGCGCCAGCAACTCTGGTTTTTTGACGATCACTCGTTTTCCGTCAACAATTTGTGAAATGTTATCTTTCAATATCGTAGACATTCCGATGCCTCCTTTTAAAATATAGACAAAGACTTAAACATCCGCTCCACTCAATCTCCATTGGGCTGTATTCAACTTGGCATTTCCTACAATCCCTAATTAATAAACCGTTTCCTTAAAGAAAAAGCCCGTATCCAATGGACGATGCTTCGGCTGGATGGCCACTATTTGTTCATATAACTGATCTTTCACTTCTTCATAGGCATCCGGATCTTCTGCACATAAATCGATTGCTTTGCGATACAGTTTTGTCACCTCGATGATATAGTCCGGTTCTTTTAGTACGCCGTCGATTTTGAAGCTATCGATTCCTGCTTCTACCATTTCGGTGAGTTCATCGATCATGCAAACATCGTTTGGACTCATAATATGAGTACCGTTTTCATCTTCAAAAATCGGGTATTTATTGTCCCGTTCTTTATCATAAAGGTACATATTTTTGTCTTGGTTTTTATTCTTTATTTCCAACATTTTTCCTTGATATTCAAAGTAATTCTCAAGCAAAGCACGCTTCGATTGGAACATGCAAGTCATACCATGTATTTGAACTTCGATCTCCACTTCGGCATGTTCTTTTGTTTCAATGACGGCATCCATGCTTAATTCACGGGCCAAAACGGCACGCTTTGATCCAAGGCGCCCCCAGTAATTGCAAGTATACCAATTGGTTCCAGTAGTCTCCGTACTCCAATGCAATTTCATATTTGGTGCTATTTCCCGGATTGTCATCAACACCGCAGGATCGCCAAAAACGATCGCATCGCATTTTACGTCCTTTAAAAACTGAATATAATCTTTTAATTCTTCGACTTTTTCATTATGAAAGATAGCATTCATTGCCACATATACTTTTTTCCCTCGCGAATGTGCAAGTTCAACTGCTTTTTTCACGTCATCGCGAGAAAATTCGCCGGCCAGTCTGAGCCCATATCGCTGCTCCCCTATCATAAATGCATCTGCTCCAGCATCGCACAAAGGCAAAATATCTTGAACACTGGTAGGAGTAACAAGTAACTCTGGTTTATTTGCCATCTTTTTCACCTCGATAAATACTGATTGCCAGCCCGTCGCCAACAGGAATGATCATCGTCGAAAAGGACGAATGATTCACCAACCATTGATTATATTGACGGATTTTGGATGCTAATTGGCGAATTCGCTTCTTTGCTATATCCGTTTCAGCTACATGTCCTTTAAAGAGCACATTATCAGTATACACAACACCGTTTTCCGCTAAATACGGTGTGTACATTTCAAAGAACTTTTGATACTGACCTTTTGCCGCATCGATAAAAATGGCATCATAAGGCCCCATCTCGCCTGCTTCCGCTGCCACTTCCAATGCATCGCCCAAAATCACGGAAATGCGGTTCTCTAAACCTGCCCGACGAATAAATTGAATCGCTTGATTGTAGCGGCTTTCATCACGTTCAATCGTGACAATTTCAGACCCGCTGATGGCTTGTGCGATTCGAATCGCTGAATATCCAATCGCCGTGCCGATTTCGAGAATTTTTTTAGGCTTTTGGATTCTCATAAATTGCAGCATCGTTTCGATGCCGGCCGATTCCATAATAGGAACATGTTCTTCTTTCGCCAATTGTTCCATCTCCTGAATGAAAAGCGGTTTTTCAGGAAGGAGCGACTGCCAGTATTGTGCTATCTTTTCTTCCATCTTTCTTCCCCATTCCTGCTAAATGAATTGAAAAGAAGCGAAAATCGATTGACAAGAAAAAGCAGAAAGCCCGAAAGCTTTCCACTCGTCTTTCATTTCGTCTTCTAAAAAGCCTTTTTCCCCCCCCGACCGTTGATGCCGAGGAGTACAATTGGCGGAAGTTTAACTTTGTCTAGTTTACCATACTTTTATCATAAATGCTAATAGCTCTTATTTCTTTTCAGCATCGTAGTAATTGGTAATAAATTTTTGTTTTAATCGATTGTGTTCTTCCAACGTTTTAGCATAATAAACATCCCCGCTAGGCGCCGCAAGAAAATACAGGTAATCCGTTTGTTCCGGATTTAAAGCTGCTTCTAAAGAAGATATTCCGGAATTTGAGATGGGACCAGGGGGCAATCCTTTATATTTATACGTATTGTATGGCGAATTCACTTTTAAGTCTTTATATACGACACGACTTTTATGCTTGTTGAGTGCATAAAGCACAGTCGGATCTGTTTGCAGCGGCATTTTTTTGGCCAGCCGGTTATAGAAAACGCTGGAGATTTTACGTCTATCCGCTTTCTTTGTCGCTTCTTCTTCAATAAGAGAAGCCATTGTAAGCAATTGATGAGGGGTCAAATGTTTGACCTTCATGGCTTTTTGATATTGAGATAGGACGCGATCTGTTTTGGCGATCATATCTTCAATGATCGTATCCAGCGGAGTTTTCGGATCATAATAAGCGTAAACAGCCGGGTACAGATACCCTTCTAATGGATATTTTACTTTTGGATTCAAAATTTCCTTTGTCAGCAAATCCGGATATTTTTTGATCAATTGCTGAATAAAAGCACGGTCGTTTAAACGATTCCAGACGGTATTGTAATCATAAGGCGAATGTTTGCTAATCGTTTTGGCAATTTCGCGCAATTGACGTCCCTCTGGTATCGTGAATACGATTTTGGCAAATTCATAAGAATTTCCCTTCTGCAAATCACGTATGATATCATCAAGAGACATGGAGGGCGCAAAATAATAGGTTCCAGCTTGGAATCCTGTTTTTCCCTTCCATTGTATGTAATATTTAAAGGCTTGTTGATTGCGGATAATACCTTTTTTTTCTAGGATTTTTCCGATTTTTGCGGCGCTTGACCCTTGGGGGATAGTCACTTTGACCGGTGTGCGATTTCCCTTATCTACTGGCTGCAGCGACTGGTAGATATAGAAAAAGACCACTGCTGCCAAGGCAACAATGACAGCAAATAGTGATAAAAAAAAGTTTCTTTTTCTTTTTTTTCTTCTATAGTCAGTTAAATCCCAATGAAACTTCGACATTCTCTTTCCCCTTCCGACATAAAACGGGATCAATCGATCATTTTTTCCATCCATCATTATACTACAGAACGTGGAAAAGGGCCGTTCTAAATTTTAGAACGGCCTGAAAAATTCTCCAATGATTATTTTTCGTGTTCGTGTTCATGATTATGTTCGTGCTCTTCTTCTTGATCGAGAAACGTATTCAGCATTTCTTCAATAAGATCCCATTCTTCTTCGGTTTCTACCGGTTCGAGATCACCGGAATTTCCTTCGCTGGGATGAAAAGAAGCGGCAAAAATTTCAATTTCTTCATCATCGGTTGTTTCCGCCGGATAATAGAGCACATAAGATTTGTCAAATTGCTCGGAATCAAATGTAAAAAGCACTTCACATAAAATCTCATTTCCTTCTTCATCTACTACAGTAATATGTTGATCTCCGTGTTCCATCTTTTCACCTCATTATTTATTGAACGGCAGCCGCATTGTTTTCTAACAGCTATTTCAAACTATCCAAATAACCTTGTAGAATCATGACAGCAGCCATTTTATCAATGACTTTTTTTCTTTTTTTGCGGCTCACATCCGCCTCTAACAGAACTCTTTCGGCAGCCATCGTACTCAGCCTTTCATCCCAGAGCACAACGGGAAGAGAAAACTCTTTTTCCAGTTTTTTCGCATACGCTTGAGAAGCTTCTCCTCTCGGGCCGATCGTGTTATTCATGTTTTTGGGCAACCCGACCACAATCTTATCGACTTGATAATCTTCGATTAGTTCTTTTAAACGGTCGAAACCTAGATCGCCTTTCTCTTCATCCACCTTGATGGTTTCAATCCCTTGGGCTGTCCAGCCTAATTCGTCGCTTATCGCAACGCCGACTGTTTTGGAGCCCACGTCTAACCCCATAGTTCTCATATGATTATTCCTCTCGCTGCTTCAAATACGTCTTCACCAATTCTTCAATAATTTCGTCCCGTTCCAATTTTCGAATCAAGTTCCTGGCATCTTTATGCCGGGGAATATAAGCTGGGTCTCCTGAAAGCAAATAGCCAACAATTTGATTAATGGGATTGTATCCCTTTTCTTGAAGAGCGTCATAAACTTGGAAAAGAATTTCTTTCACGTCATGATCAAAAGGCTCATCTGAAAAATGGAATTTCATTGTCTGATCAAAAGAGCTCATTCCCTCGCACCTCGTTTCGGCTTCACGCCTTCAGTCCATTTACCCATATTGTACACTATCTTTTATTCAATGGAAACGGATTTCACCCACTCTTCGACAAAAGCGAGCGCTTCTTCCGTTTTTTCCGGATGTTTCCCGCCGGCCTGAGCCATATCCGGGCGGCCTCCTCCGCCCCCGCCGCAAACAGCGGCCACTTCTTTTACAAGTTTTCCTGCATGGAATCCTTTCGCCACAAGGTCTTTCGTCACGCCAGCGATAAAATTCACTTTTTCTTTTTGAACGGAACCTAAAACGATGATTCCTGACGGCAATTTTTGCTTTAATTCATCTGCCATGCTTCGCAATTGATTCATATCCGACGCATCGACTTTCGCCGACAGCACATTGATTCCATCAACTTGTTTCACTTGATTGATAAGACTGCCCGCTTCTATATTGGACAATTTTGCAGCAAGTGATTCATTTTCACGCTGCAATTCTTTCATTTCTGCTTGAATACTGTCAATTTTCGTCAAAATGTCTTTTGGATGCGTCTTTAATTTTTCAGACGCTTCTTTTAATAACGCTACTTGGCTGTTTAACAGCTGGTATGCTCCTTCACCTGTGACAGCTTCAATCCGGCGGGTTCCAGCACCGATCCCCGTCTCGGAAACAATTTTAAACAACCCGATAACTGACGTGTTCGGCACATGGCAGCCACCGCACAGCTCCAAGCTGTAATCTCCGATGGAGACAACGCGGACAATATCTCCGTACTTTTCGCCGAATAAAGCCATCGCACCTTGTGCTTTTGCTTCCTCCAGTCCTTTATATTCAATTCCGACCGGAAGGCTTTTCCAAATTTTTTCGTTCACAATCGCTTCAACTTTTTCCAATTCTTCTGGACTCACTTGACCGAAATGGGAGAAGTCAAAACGCAGCCGTTCAGGTTCTACCAGCGAACCTGCTTGGTTAACGTGATTTCCAAGTACATCTTTCAACGCCTGATGCAAAAGGTGAGTAGCTGTATGGTTTCGAGTTACGTTTGCACGGGCCGTTTTATCAACTTGCGCGTGAACCAATTGTCCTTGTTCGAGAATCCCTTCATCAATGACGGCGTTATGAAGGTGCTGTCCATTTGGCGCTTTTTGTACATCTTGAATGGTGACCTTCACATGATCAGCTACAAGTACTCCTTTATCTGCGATTTGACCGCCGCTTTCTGCATAAAAAGGAGTCCGATTGAGGATGAATTGGACGGTGTCGCCTGCACTGGCTTTTGAAACTATTTCTCCGTTTTTCAAAATCACTTCTACCACTGCGTCTGTTTCCAGCTGATCATATCCGATAAATTCGCTTTTCGTTGTAATGGATTGCAGAAGAACGTTCTGAGTTTGCATGGAATCGACGTCTTGACGTGCTGAACGGGCTCGTTCCCGCTGACGTTCCATTTCTTTTTCAAATCCTTCATAGTCGATTTTCAAGCCTTCTTCTTCTGCATACTCTTCCGTTAACTCCACCGGGAATCCGTAAGTATCATATAGGCGGAAGGCATCTTCGCCGCTAATCGTTTTGTGATTTTGTACTTTTGCCTTACGGATCACCGATTCGAGAATAGAAAGACCTTCATGCAGTGTTTCATGGAATCGTTCTTCTTCATTTTTCACGACTTTTTGAATAAAGGCAGCTTTATCGTTTACTTCCGGATAGTAATCAATCATAATGTTTCCCACAACTGGGACAAGTTCATACATGAAAGGACGATTTATATGGATCTTTTTCGCATAGCGAACAGCTCTGCGCAGCAATCGTCTAAGAACATAGCCTCTTCCTTCGTTGGAAGGCAATGCCCCGTCTCCAATGGCAAAAGTGACCGTACGAATGTGATCGGCAATCACTTTAAATGCAACATCTTTTTCCGGATCTTTTCCGTAAGTTTCTCCTGAAATTTTTTCAGTAGCTCTTATAATGGGCAAAAACAAATCGGTATCGAAGTTCGTTTCCGCTTCTTGAACAACGGAAGCCATTCGCTCAAGACCCATACCGGTATCAATATTTTTCTTTGGAAGCGGTGTATAAGTGCCATCCGGATTATGATTGAATTGGGAAAATACTAAATTCCATATTTCCAGGTAGCGGTCGTTTTCACCGCCAGGATACAGTTCAGGATCATTAGGGTCGTCTCCATATTGCGGACCGCGGTCATAAAAAATTTCCGAGTTGGGACCGCTTGGCCCTTCGCCTATATCCCAGAAGTTGCCTTCTAAACGAATAATCCTCTCCTCTGGAATCCCAATTTTCTTGTTCCAAATTTCAAAGGCTTCCTGATCTTCGGGATGGATGGTAACGGAAAGCTTTTCTTTCTCGAAACCCATCCATTTTGGATCGGTCAAAAATTCCCATGCCCATGCAATGGCTTCTTCTTTGAAATAATCTCCAATAGAAAAGTTTCCAAGCATTTCGAAAAACGTATGGTGGCGAGCCGTTTTCCCCACATTTTCAATGTCATTAGTGCGAATAGATTTTTGAGCATTTGTAATTCGCGGATTTTCCGGTACCACCCTGCCATCGAAATATTTTTTTAAAGTGGCCACACCGCTGTTGATCCACAACAAAGATGGATCATTATTTGGAATGAGTGATGCGCTCGGTTCAATTTGATGGCCTTTTTCTTTAAAAAAGTCCAAAAACATTTGGCGTATTTGGGCGCCAGTTAATTTTTTCATGCTATAACCTCCTACATAAACAATTCTGTATGTACAATGAAAAACTAGAGTTATGGATAAAATCGTTTTGCAAGCAAAACGCATGAAAAGAGTCCGGCTAACTGACCAATTGTGGCGCTCTAAAATAAAAAAAGCCCTCCTTCCCGGACAAGGACGAAGGGGTCTTCGCGGTACCACCCTGATTATGGATCCATCGATTCACACAATCCATCTCTTTGGCGCCTTAACGCGGCGTACTACGGCAGTTTTTGCCTGCACTCCGGATTAGCCTTCTGTTATCCTTCATCTGGAATTTCTTTCAGCCCGGGGAAATTCCTCTCTTCCGTGTAATCACATTACACTCAGATGGTCTATAACATACTCGATCCTTCTTTGTTTTATACCCATTTGAAATTGTTTTTAAAGGAAATGGCCTTATCGATCAATCTTGGTAATTCGTTAATTTGTTCATACAATTTGGTTTCACTTGTCTATGTCGCATTATAGAAAGTTATTCAATATTTGTCAATGTTATTTATGGGGCTTCCATAAATGCGTTTTTGCATGCACCATTGCCACTTTTACAACGGCCAGAAACGGCACGGCGAAAATTAATCCGGCAATTCCTCCGACTTCTCCGCCGATGATAAGGGCAGCCATGATAAATAAAGGGTGCATGTTTAAGCTTTTGCCGACAATAAACGGGGACAATACATTTCCTTCTAAAAACTGCAGAACCAAAATGATGATGATCACGTAGACGGCCATTTTATTTGAAATGGCCACCGCAATGATAACGGCCGGCACCGCACCGATAATAGGCCCAAAATAAGGAATGATGTCGGTAACAGCTATAATGATTCCAAGCAATACAGGATATTTCATATGAATCATCCAAAAAAGGAAAGCAGCAACCGTTCCGAGCAGCACACAGACTAGAATCTGTCCTCTTATATACCCTCCAAGCGATTCATCCAAATCTTTCAGAAAATAAAGCCCTTTTCTCCGCCACTTTTTCGGCGTTAAATACCAAATCACCTTTTTAACATCATGAAAATCTTTTAACAAATAAAAAGAAACAAATGGAACAACGGCAAACAGCAAAAGAAAATTCAGCATTTTCGTCAACCAACCGATAAACAAAGCCAAAAGATTGGTAAGCCAAGTTTCAAAAGCATGAATTCTCGCTTGAATCTGATCTTGAAGGCCATCCGGCCAAGTGGAAGTTTTTCTTTCGAGATGAAACATCCAATGTTGATATTGAGATACTAACACGGGAGCGTTCTCAGACAACTCGTTCAGCTGCTCGATAATGACAGGAATACCTTTGTAAATGGAATAACCCACTCCCCCGAAAAAGAGGAGATAAATCAGGAAAATAGACAGTCCGCGAGGCAGGCCCGCTTGATAAAGTTTCTCCACCCACGGATGAAGCAAATAGGTAATAAAAGCCCCTAAGAAAAATGGAAAAAGCCCGGTGAAGATGACTTTTAAAAAAGGCAACCATACCGGTTTTAAGAGAACAAGCAAATAAAGTGTCACAAAGACCAATAATAAAAAACCCAATTGGTACATCCATTTTATGTATCTTTTAGGATCCATCATCTCATCCCCAACATAGCAAACCATCTACTATTAGGTTGCGAGTGGGATGCTGACTTTATTCGAAGAATCTTTTTCCTAAATCATCCAGCCTGCTGTACTTTTCAACCAAGATTGGTTGGTTTCAAATCGTGACTTGAAGTTTTGAGGGCTTCAGACTGAATGTTCAAGGAAGATGGAAAGAGAAAGAGATGCAGCGGACTGCATCTCTTTTCTCGCTAAAATAATTTTCTCACCTGTTTTCTGAGTTTCCGTATTTGCCGTTGATTAAGCATGGAGGAACGGCCGGCCCAAGCAGAAGCAGCCACACCGGCTCCAAATCCCAGCAATGAAATCATGGCTTTGTTCATGAAACAAACACTCCTTCAGCTTAGTCGTCGTTGTTTCTCATCGAACAAATCGTCCAAAGAGGTTAAAGAACCATCTTCCTCCACTTGATGAGTGTAAATCATTTGATTGGATACGGTTAACTCAATAAAACAATTCCAGCAATAGTATTGGTTGATCCCTATTTTGCCGATATCTTTACTCTGGCAATTTGGACAAATAAGCATGAAAGCCACCTCGCACACGTTCTGGCGTGACGATAACGGCATCTTTTCCGATCGCAGGGGGTGTATTCGTGCGGATTATTTTGCTGCCTTCCAATAGATCCGAAAAGAAACCATCCGTCAACTCATACCCTACGATCATGCCCAAATTTTCCAGAAAATATACATCTTTCAACCGGCCAAGGATTTCTCCATTTTTATCAAAAAAAGGCGTTCCTTCGATCGATTGTTTATGAAAAAACGTAAAAATTTTATCTGAACAAAATGGAATCAACCGTTCCTTTTTCGTCATGATGCAGTCGACCCCAAAGCATTCTACCGAATCAATCGGCAGCTGCTTTTTCACAGAAAAAAGGGAGACCGTCTTAACTAACAGCGACTTTACCTCGCCTTTTTCCGATATACAAAGATCGCAAACCTCCCCAAGGCGGCTGCCTGTACAGACATCGAAAACAGGCAGCCTGTTTAAGGAAGAAAATGTTCGCAAAAAGTGTCCCACCTTTCCCGAACTATTTATTATTGTGGGACTTACTCCATAAAATCATAAGGGGTAACGTTTTCCATTCCTATCATAGGATTGATTTGCATCCACTCTTCTTCACTCATCGGATAGGAAATGGAATTTTCTTCCTTGCTGTCAGCATCTTTATTAGCCAACACTTCTGACAGTTTTTGGCAAAGAGTTGTTTTTCTCAACAAACTATCGTTACGTTCAACGCCCCAACGAAACGCTTCTTCTTCGCCGCATAAAATTAAAAATTTTTTGCTTCTGGTCACGGCAGTATATAATAAATTTTTTCGAAGCATGCGATAATAGCTTTTCACAACAGGCAAAATCACGATAGGAAATTCGCTTCCTTGTGATTTGTGGATGGAACAGCAATAAGCATGAGTGATCTGATTCAATTCTTGGCGTGTATAGGTGACTTCATTTCCTTCAAAAGAAACAAGGACCATGTCTTGTTTTTCCGTGTTTTCTTTCGCGTAAAAAATGGAAATGACCTCACCGATATCGCCGTTAAATACATTTTTTTCCGGTTTGTTGACAAGCTGAAGCACTTTATCTCCAATACGGTAGACTGTATCCCCGAAAGCCAATTCTTTTCGAGATTGATCATGATTTGGATTTAAAATTTCCTGCAGCATTTTATTTAAACGGTCAATCCCGGCAGGCCCTTTATACATCGGAGCCAAAACTTGAATATCTTTTGCCGTAAATCCTTTTTTGCGAGCATTTTCCACCACTTGCTCAACAACGCTGGCAATTTGTTGTGTGGAACATTTAATAAACGAGCGATCTTTTTTTTGAACAGCTAGGTCAGCAGGCAGTTTTCCCTTTTTGATTTCATGAGCTAATTCAATGATGGAAGATCCGTTTTCTTGCCGATAAATATCTGTAAGCTGTACAGTCGGTATCGTTTTCGAGTCCAGCAAGTCTTTTAACACTTGTCCCGGGCCGACAGATGGCAGCTGATCTTCGTCCCCTACCAGCACGACTTGAACTTCCTCCGGCAGCGCATTAAAAAATTGATAGGCCAGCCATGTATCCACCATGGACATTTCATCAATGATCACTAATTTTCCGTTAATGGTCCGGTCTTGTTCAAAATCGATTCCGGCTTGCCCGTTCCAGCCAAGCAATCGGTGGATCGTTGCTGCCGGCAGGCCCGTTGATTCCGCCATCCTTTTTGCAGCTCTTCCCGTAGGCGCTCCTAAGACGATCGGAAAAGGGTCGTCTTTACTATAATCTTTCGGATCCAAAGATAGACCGTGCAGCTCTGCGTATAATTCGACAATTCCTTTGATTACTGTGGTTTTTCCCGTTCCGGGGCCGCCCGTCAGCAGCAGCATCGGCGATAATAAAGCCGTTTGGATCGCTTTTTTCTGAGAGGAAGCATACTGTACGCCAATTCTTTCTTCTAATTTTCCCAAGGCTAATAAAAATTCTGATTCAGGAAATTGTTCCTCGTATTGATCTTGGGCTAAGATTCGCTGAATATTGGAAACAATCCCTTTTTCAGCGAAATAGAGAGACGGAATATAAATTCTGTCCTCTTCTTCAATCAGCTTCTTCTCTTTTTTCAATTGATGAAGCTGTTCGGATATGTCAGTCTCAGCGATTGGAGTGCTGCTGTTTTTATCCAAGAGAGCTTTTCCTTTTGAAAGCAAGTCCTTTTGATCCAAATAGACATGACCTTCTTGCAGACATTCCGATTCCAGCGTATACAAACAGGCTGCTTTCAAACGTTCTGGGTGTGTCTCATCCATTCCAAGCCGTTTTCCTAATTCATCAGCGCGCGAAAATCCGATCCCTTCCACGTCCTCCACAAGCTGATAAGGATTTTTTTGGATAATATCCAACGTTTGTTCTTTATAGGTCTGGTAAATTTTCATGGACATTTGCGGACCGAATCCGTATTGATTTAAGGCGACCATGATTTGTTCGAGCCCTTCATTTTCCTTTAAAACATCGTAAAGAGCTTTCGCTTTTTCTGAGGATAGATTCGGAACACCATCAAGCACGGAAGGGGATTTCAATATTTTAGAAATGGCATCTTCGCCTAAATGATCGACAATTCTTTCCGCCGTTTTTCGCCCGATTCCCTTGAACAATTCGCTCGATAAATAATTGATCACTCCTTGCCTTGTCTGAGGAACTTCTTTTTGAAAATGTTTGCATTGAAATTGAATTCCGAATTTTGGATGCTCTTGAAAAAAGCCATAAAAGGTGTATGTTTCATGTTCGTGTACTTGCGGAAAATAACCAGTAATGACCGCTTCTTTTTCTTCATATTGGTCATTTGTTTCTTCCACTTTTACCCTTATGACGGTATAAAGATTTTGTTCATTGCGAAAGATGGTCGCGATATGGCGGCCTTTCACATATGTTTCCTGTTCTGCAAACAGGTTGATATTGTGCTGCCCTTCCATCATTGAACCTCCTTGCTTCGGTTCCAAATCCCACAGCTCATGTTTGATGATTCCCTTCATCTCGAAATTGGAAAGAAAACGGGAAACTCTCCTTAAAGGACGATTCGTTCCACCAACCAGCGATCGGAAAAAGTTTCACAGAAGATGAAAATTTCATTAGATTTTTTCCAGCATCTTTAAACCGTAGCCGGCAAGAAGATGATCTTCTTGCAGCTCAAGCGCTTTTTGAAACATTTTTTTAGCTTGCTCCCGGTCGTCTCGATAGCCGGCATAAGCAACTCCTAAATTATAATAAGCGTCGGCATGATTAGGATTGAGCTGAATGACTTTTTCAAACTGTCGAATCGCTTCTTCATAAACGTTTAGCTTTGCCAAAGAAAGTCCGTATTGAAAAAGAGCTTCGCTGTCGTTCGGATTCAATTCGGCTGCCCGTTGTAGATAAGGCAAAGCGAGTTTGTTTTGTTCCAGTTGGACAAAACACATCCCGGCCATAAAATAGCTGTCTTCATCTTGCATTCCTTTTTGAATCGCTTTTTCAAAACAGCCGACCGCATCTTCAAAACGATTTTCATTATAATAAAGGCTGCCGAGTGCATAATAAGCAGCGGCCGCATTGCCGTCCACCTCAATGGCTTTTTGAAAAAAATTTTCCGCTTTGCGCATCTCGCCCACAGAAACTAGAACGTTTCCAAAATTAATATAGGCAGCGGGATCTTGCGGATTCTCTTCGATATGTTCTGTAAACATCTTCAATGCTTCTTCGACTTTTCCTGCTTGCAAATATTCAATTCCTTTTGCATTTTTGTCCATCATGACACCTCTGATTTGTTCTAATAGGAAGTATATCATATTTGGAGATCCCATTTTCATTTACAAAAAGAAAGGGTTAGACCTTCCGACACAATATATAATAAGTTTATATATCGTGCAGCCCGATTAGGTCAAACCCTGATAAATCGACTGATTCTAGATGATCACTTGAAAACGGCGGTAAATCTTTGGTTTATTTTGAAGCGATTTGGATTCCTATTACCCGACATACGACAAACGATTGCCGTTTTTAAACACTTGGTCAATGGTTCCGCCGCCCAAACATTCCTCACCGTTGTAAAAAACAACCGCTTGTCCCGGGGTCACAGCTCGTACGGGTTCGTCAAACACGACGCTGGCGCGACCGTTCGAAAGCAATTGGACTGTTACCTTCGTATCTGGTTGACGATAGCGGAATTTAGCCGTACAGGTAAATTGCTGCGGTTTTTCGCGATCCGATACCCAGCCGACGTTTGTCGCAATAATCGAATCTGAGTATAGGGCATCATTGTGGAAGCCTTGTCCTACATATAGAACATTGCGTTTCACATCTTTTCCTACGACAAACCACGGTTCACCTGAACCACCAATTCCAAGGCCATGGCGTTGTCCGATGGTATAATACATTAATCCATCATGTTCTCCCATCACTTTTCCATCCAGCGTTTCCATTTTACCGGGCTGAGCGGGCAAATACTGGCTTAAAAACTCTTTAAAATTCCGCTCCCCAATAAAGCAGATTCCGGTGCTGTCTTTTTTCTTCGCTGTAGCAAGCCCTGCTTCCTGTGCGATTTCCCTTACTTGCTTTTTCTCTAAATGTCCGATGGGAAACATTACCTTTTCGAGCTGGAATTGCTGCAATTGATTGAGGAAATACGTTTGATCTTTATTCGAATCTTTTCCTCGCAAAAGTTTTACTTCTCCGCCCCGTTCTTCAACTTGAGCGTAATGTCCGGTGGCCACATAGTCCGCACCAAGATTCATGGCATGATCCAAAAAGGCCTTAAATTTAATTTCTTTATTGCACATGACATCCGGATTAGGAGTGCGGCCCGCCTTGTATTCATCCAAAAAATACGTAAAAACTTTATCCCAATATTGTTTTTCAAAATTTACCGCATAATAAGGTATGCCGATTTGGTTGCAAACGCGAACGACATCATTATAGTCCTCCGTGGCTGTACAAACGCCATTTTCATCTGTGTCATCCCAATTCTTCATAAAAATGCCAATTACATCATACCCTTGCTCCTTTAGCAAAAGAGCGGCTACAGATGAATCTACTCCGCCGGACATGCCGACGACGACACGGGTATCTTTCGGTGATTTTTTCATTCTGCTTGTCCACTTCCCTCACTGCTTTGTCAATCTTTTTACTATCTTTGAAATAATAGCCGCCGCTTGAAGAATTTGATCTTCTGTATTATTAATGCCGAAGCTAAATCGGATGGAGTTGGTCAAACGGTCAGATTGGCTTCCGAACATAGCTCGGAGAACATGAGAAGGATCCACAGACCCAGCTGTGCATGCAGATCCACTGGAAGCTGCTATCCCTTCTAAATCCAAGTTCACAAGCATCGCTTCCACATTCGTGCCAGGAAAACTCAAGTTTACTACATGTGGAAGAGACTGTTCAAGCGTTCCGTTGATTGAAAAATCGACTCCTTCTTTTTTCAGCGTTTCGATGAGCAATTGCTTCAATTTATGGTAAAAAGCATATTTTTCCGGCTTTGTCTTTTGGGAAATTTCCACTGCTTTAGCAAAAGCAGCAATCGATGCGACATTTTCCGTTCCTGCCCGCCGTTTTCTTTCCTGTTCCCCACCGTGAACCGTTGGAATTAAGCGAACACCGTCCCTAACATACAGGAAGCCTACTCCTTTCGGTCCATTAATTTTATGACTGGAGACAGACAATAAATCGATATGAAGGTCTTGCACATCGATGTCTGCCAATCCGTATGCTTGAACTGCATCCGTATGAAAAACAGCTTGATGATTCGTTAACAACTCTCCAACTTCCCGGATCGGCTGCAGCGTACCAACTTCATTGTTGGCGAACATGATCGAAACAAGGATCGTATCGTCCCGCAAAGCCTTCTTCAACTCTTCCACAGAAATACGGCCGGTTTCATCCACCGGTAAATAAGTAACTTCAAATCCTTCTTTCTCCAAAAATTCACATGTATGCAAAACAGCATGATGTTCAACGGCTGTCGTGATGATATGTTTGCCTTTATCCGCCATGCCTCTGGCCACACCAATTAACGCCAGATTATCCGCTTCAGTCCCACCGCTTGTAAAAATAATTTCATCAAAGTTGGCATGAATGCTTTTCGCAATGAATTCTCTAGCTTGATCCACTACTTGACGAGCGTCGCGGCCAAAGTAATGGATGCTGGACGGGTTTCCATAATGATTTTGCATGGTTTCGGTTAAGACTTGGATCACTTCCGGGTGAACAGGACTTGTTGCTGCATGATCCAGATAAATGCGTTCCATTTTGAGAAATTCCTCCTTAAATGTAAAACATATAGGCATCCGATTCGCCTCGATCGGTATAATTCGCTAAGTCCTCCAATGTTGTGCTCTCAAGAACGTCCTTCACAGCATCTCGAATGCGCATCCATAACTCTCGTTTTGGAGGATCTTCATCTTCGATTCCTTCCACCGGGCTAATCGGACCTTCCAATACACGGATAATATCACCTGCTGTAATTTTGGAAGGGTCTCTGGCAAGTACATAACCTCCGTATGCTCCGCGGATGCTTTTGACCAAACCAGCATTTCTTAGTGGAGCGACTAGCTGCTCTAAGTAATGCTCGGATAAATCATGCGTTTTTGCAATGGAGCGCAAGGGGGTCGGTCCCTCTCCGTATTTCTTGGCTAACTCAATCATAATCGTCAAGCCGTATCGGCCTTTAGTGGAAATTTTCATATTTTGCACCTCTATTCAATTCATTTTTTGATTTTTGCATTTTATGGATAAAGTAATCAGTGATTTTTTGACATTGTGGAAGTGTTATGCCTACAATCGTACCCATGAACAGACTAAATAAAATGGTTCCGACATGTACAGGTCCTCCCAAAAGAAAGCCCATTATGAGAACGATTACTTCCATTCCCCTTCGAACGTGGGAAACTTTCCATCCAGTTTTCGAAGTAACGGCAATCATTAAACTATCTCGAGGTCCGGCTCCAATTTGGGCAGAAATGTAAATACCCATTCCGTATCCATTGATGATGATGCCGAGCAGAAACATGCACAGCTTTCCTAAAAAGCTGTGGGGTGTTACGATAAAAGGCAGACTTAAATACATATCCATGAATATGCCAACAAGAAGCATATTTAAATAAGCGCCAAATTGAGGCCACTCTTTCATCAGTAAAGCAGATAAAGCTAAAACAGCCAACCCTACAAGTATTGACCAAGTCCCAACCGTTAACCCTAGTTTATAATATAATCCTACATGCATCGTGTCCCAAGGTGTTGCTCCGAGATCCGATCGAATCATGAACACAAGGCCGAGAGACATGACAAGCAAACCAGTCATAAAAACGACTAATCGAAAGATGATATTCCCCTTTGTTTTCACATAAACGCCCCTTTAGATCCCCCGCGTAGAACAAATAAAGATTAGCTTTTGTCATTATAGCATACAATCTAAGCGAATACAGTTGAACTTGCCTTTTCCTATGGTAAGTTATTGTCAAAGATGTTTAAAAGACAAAAGACATTTTAAAAACGGGAAACCGATATAACTTTAGATCTGGAGAGATGAAGTATGAGTACAAAACCGTTAGCATTTCGAATGAGACCGAGAACCATTGATGAAATTGCCGGACAAGAACACTTAGTCGGAGAAGGAAAAATCATTAGAAGAATGGTCGAAGCAAAACAGCTTTCATCTATGATTCTTTACGGGCCGCCCGGAATAGGCAAAACTTCCATTGCTTCCGCGATTGCCGGCAGTACTCAATATGCTTTTCGACAACTGAATGCAGTCACCAATAACAAGAAAGATATGGAAATTGTCGCTGAGGAAGCGAAAATGTCCGGAAAAGTGATTCTGCTTTTAGACGAAGTACATCGTCTGGATAAAGGGAAGCAAGACTTTCTTCTTCCTTATCTTGAAAATGGCATCATTACATTAATCGGAGCTACAACCAACAATCCATACTTTTCGATTAATCCGGCTATTCGCAGCCGCTGTCAAATATTCGAATTAAAGCCGTTAACCCCGGATCAGATTCTCTCATTGTTGAAAAGAGCTCTTCATGATGAAAAACGGGGACTCGGAAAATGGAACATTCAAATCGACGAAGACGCGTTGCTCCATTTCGCGCATGGATCAAACGGAGATGCTCGCAGTTCTTTAAACGCGCTCGAATTGGCTGTCTTATCTACAAAAGAGGATGAAACCGGTATGATCCACATTAATCTTGAAATAGCAGAGGAATGTCTGCAAAAGAAAAGTTTTGTTCATGATAAAGATGGAGATGCCCATTACGACGTACTCAGCGCTTTCCAAAAGTCCATTCGAGGAAGCGACGTAAATGCCGCGCTTCATTACTTAGGAAGGCTGATTGAAGCTGGCGACCTTCCCAGCATTTCAAGAAGGCTTCTTGTCATCGCTTACGAAGATATCGGCCTTGCCAATCCTCAAGCTGGAGTTCGAACATTGGCCGCCGTCCAAACAGCAGAGAAAATAGGCTTACCTGAGGCGAGAATTCCTTTGGCAGCAGCCGTTATCGAACTTTGTTTGTCTCCAAAATCCAATTCTGCCATCATGGCCATTGATTCGGCTTTAGCGGACATTCGAAAAGGGAAAAGCGGAGATGTTCCAGACCATTTAAAAGATGCCCATTACAAGGGAGCCAAAGCGTTAGGAAGAGGAATCAGCTATAAATATCCGCACGACTATGAAAGCGGCTGGGTAAAACAACAATACTTGCCAGACACATTAAAAGATGCCGTCTATTATCACCCAAAAACAACCGGGAAATTCGAAAAGGTGCTGGCATCCGTTTACGAAAATATTTCCAAACTTCAAAACGATCATTCTTAAAACCAAATAAAACGATGTCAGGATCACTCGAACGGCAGATTCCCCTTATATTCATGATTGACATAAAGGTTTACGACTTGTCATACCGCTATTTTTCAAACGCAACTGACGAGGATCAATTTGCCGGTGATGATCTCTTCATTACCAATTTTTATCAAATGGAGCGATTTCTAAAAAGAAAAAGAAAAAGTAGACTATTTTCTTTACAAAAATCTTGACTCTTTTCAAAAAAATAAATTAAAATGATATTCGTCGCATTTTATGTTATTTTGTCGAATAGAGAGAAAGGAGTGGTTTTTTTGAAAAAAATTGGGTTAGCTTGGCAAATATTTATTGGGCTAATCTTAGGAATTATCGTCGGGGTTATTTTTTATGGCAATTCCTCCGTTCAAGGATTCCTACAACCTATCGGCGATATATTCATAAGACTCATTAAAATGATTGTAATCCCGATTGTTGTTTCCAGCCTCATCGTCGGAGTTGCTGGTATTGGCGACATCAAACAATTGGGAAAATTGGGCGGTATTACACTGCTTTACTTTGAAATCATTACCACCATCGCAATCATTTTAGGGCTGTTGGTAGGTAATGTCGTGAAACCAGGTGTTGGCGTAGACATACACTCTCTTCATAAAGGTGATATCTCAAGTTACTTAAGCACCACAGAACAAGCAACCTCTCACTCATTTGCAGATACCATTGTCAACATCGTCCCTGACAATTTATTTAAAGCATTGGCGAACGGTGATATGCTAGCCATTATCTTTTTCTCCGTTATGTTCGGGCTCGGAGTTGCCGCGATCGGAGAAAAAGGAAAACCTGTACTGAAATTTTTCCAAGCAACTGCCGATGTCATGTTTAATGTGACAAACATGGTCATGAGGTTTGCACCGTTTGGCGTTTTTGCCCTTATCGGCATTACCGTATCGAAGTTTGGAGTAAGTTCTTTAATTCCGCTAAGTAAACTTGTATTAACAGTTTACGGAACCATGATCTTATTTATTCTGGTCGTTTTAGGATTAGTTGCCAAACTATTTGGCATTAATATCTTTCATATCTTTAAAATCCTAAAAAACGAGTTAATCCTTGCTTATTCCACTTCCAGTTCAGAAACCGTTCTGCCAAAGTTAATGGAGAAAATGGAACGATTCGGATGTGCAAAAGGGATTACCACTTTTGTCATTCCTACCGGTTATTCCTTCAACTTGGACGGCTCCACTCTTTATCAATCAATAGCCGCCATTTTTATCGCCCAGATGTACGGCATTCATCTTTCAATTGCTGAACAAATTTCCCTAGTGTTAGTTCTTATGGTCACTTCCAAAGGAATTGCGGGGGTTCCCGGTGTTTCATTCGTTGTGTTGCTTGCGACACTGAGCACCACCCATTTACCAGTGGAAGGATTGGCCTTTATAGCTGGAATTGATCGAATTATGGACATGGCACGTACAGTTGTCAATGTTATCGGAAATTCACTTGCTTCTATTATCGTTTCCAAATTGGTTGGACAATACGATGCTGAAAAAGGAAAAGAATATTTGAAAGAAGTCTCGTAAAGAAATAAAAAGCTTGTCCGTATTTAGTGGACAAGCTTTTTTCATCTCTTTTCAAGAAACGTGTTGATCTGCATTTCACAGCTTTCCACTAATTCAGAAAGCTTTTCCGTTACCTCTTTTCTTCGGCATGACCCTCTAGCACTTCGTTTTGAACTGTTCGATAAAAATTCAACATTGACTTCTTAGAAAATAAGATACATGCAACGGAATGTTCATCCGCACTTAGTCCCCTCGTACGGACAACCCAAGCAACGAATAAAATGCCATTCGTTAATTGTTGACCACTCGTCATATTTTCCCAACCAATATTAAAATGGTCCCAATGACTAATAATCCAAAGAACAACGTCCATATTACATACTGTAGATGAGCAAATTCGCTAACATAAATTTACAACCAAACAAAAAAGAAGACATGAACCCGATTCCTTGGTTAGAATAGATGTGCCACAACTACTCACAAGGGGGTTCATGTCTCATGAATAGATTAGCACATCACCTAGGAATCCACAAGTTTTTGACGATGTTGGGGTTGGCACTTTATTTCTCAAAACCTGTCATGAAGCATCTCGTTCATATCGTGGATGCGATGATTACAAAGGGCTTTTCGGGAACACTGACCGATCTACATCACGGGAGTTTTCATCCGAACCATCGCACGACACTCAGCCATTTTTTCACGAAAAGCCCATGGGAAGAAGAGACGTTGCTTCGCAAACTCCAGCAGTGGGTGCTTCATCGTGTCGAACGCAGCTCGAAACGAGAGAATCAACCCATTTTTGTTTCGATCGATGATAC
The DNA here is from genome assembly GCF_038007225.1 of Bacillus sp. FSL W8-0102. Lineage (NCBI taxonomy): Bacteria > Bacillati > Bacillota > Bacilli > Caryophanales > Bacillaceae > Bacillus > Bacillus sp. FSL W8-0102. Next base: position 1,134,923 of record NZ_JBBOWT010000001.1, on the reverse strand, counting down.
GATTTGCCAAAAAACGAAGCCCTCGTCACGGGCAACACACGCCATTCAAGGGTGTGATTGGCACTATTCTCACGCAGAGAAAAAGTCGATCTGGGGACATTCTCTCGTTTGGCTCATGGTTCATACGATGACCCAAGCGTTTCCTTTTGCCTTTCGCCTCTACGACAAGACGGCGGGGAAAAGCAAAGGGGAACTCGCGATCGAGATGCTTTCTTCGTTGGATGTGAGTCGACCCGTTTATGTGCTCATGGACTCTTGGTATCCATCGAAAACCCTCGTGGGAGCCTGCTTGAAAAAAGGGTTCCACGTCATCGCGATGCTCAAGACGAATCGGATTCTCTATCCAAAAGGGACGGCCATTCAAGCAAAGGAATTTGCCAAATCTATGGAGCCACGGGATACCCGCCTCGTCACGGTGGGAAAAGAGCGTTATCGGGTGTATCGCTACGAAGGTGCTCTGAACGGTCTCAAGGATGCCGTGGTGCTGCTCGCATGGAAAGCCGATCAGCCGATGACACCGAAACATCTTCATTGCGTCTTGAGCACCGATCGCGAGCTAAGCGATGAAGACATCTTGTGCTACTATGCCGAGCGTTGGTCGATCGAATGTTTTTTCCGTCAAGCGAAAGACCAGCTGAAACTCGATGGATACCGCGTTCGCGGGCGTCGGGCGGTGAAACGGTATTGGATCTTGGTGCAACTTGCGTATGTGTACAGCATGTTCGAGTCGAACAGTGATGTTTCGGATGGGCTCGATCTCCTGCGCAAGAGAAAAGGACATAGCCTCGTGGAGTTCATTTATCGTGCAGCAAAACAAAATATTCCCATTGATGCCGTGAAAAAACAGCTCCACGTGGCATAAGGGGTACCCCGTTTGTCTCTTTTTCGTATGGTAATCATTGTTAATAAAAATGCTCATCTACAGTTACATACATAATGAATGATCCTATCCTTTCCTTGATCTCATTATATTTTCTTTAACAATAAAATTGATAAATCCTTGCAGGATGATTCAAAAAATACGAAAAGGATTGTTCCAATGAGCCTTTATCTGTATAATTAGTTGTAAATACATTTGTTTACATATGTAATTACAGGAGGAAATCTTCAATGAATGACGCATTAAAACAAAACACTCGCAAGCTCCTAGGTATAGCCGGTTTCGCTTGGCTGTTTGACGCCATGGATGTCGGAATGCTGTCGTTTATCCAAGCCGCCCTGCAAAAAGATTGGAATTTGTCGGTCAAGGAAATGGGATGGATTGGAAGCGTTAACTCCATCGGTATGGCAGCAGGCGCCTTTTTATTTGGTTTGCTGGCTGACAGAATCGGAAGAAAGCCGGTCTTTCTGATCACGTTGCTTCTCTTTACGATCGGGAGCGGATTATCGGCGTTCACAAGCACTCTTGTCTTATTTTTATTCTTCCGATTTTTTATCGGAATGGGCCTAGGGGGCGAACTTCCCGTTGCATCAACACTTGTATCGGAAAGCGTACCAGCCAAAGATCGTGGCAGAATCATTGTTCTTTTGGAAAGTTTCTGGGCAGGCGGCTGGTTGCTTTCTGCTGTCGTCTCCTATTTTATTATTCCAGAATACGGTTGGAGAATGACATTATTATTAGGAGCCATTCCGGCACTGTACGCCCTGTATTTACGCTGGAATTTACCCGATTCTGCCCGTTTTCAATCGGTAAAAACAAAACATTCTTTCATTCTAAACATAAAAGAAGTATGGTCTCGTCCGCATATTCGAAAAACGATCATGCTATGGATCGTCTGGTTTTGCGTCGTGTTTTCTTATTACGGCATGTTTCTTTGGCTCCCAAGCATTATGGTCATGAAAGGATTCAGCTTAATTAAAAGTTTCGGCTATGTGCTGATTATGACTCTTGCACAGCTTCCCGGCTATTTCACTGCTGCCTGGCTGATTGACAGAATCGGCCGTAAATGGGTCTTAATGATCTTTTTGCTGGGTACTTCCATCAGCGCATGGCTTTTTGGAAATGCGGAAACTTTGCCGTTGTTGATCACTTATGGAATTTTACTATCTTTCTTTAACTTAGGCGCTTGGGGAGCACTTTATGCTTATTCACCGGAACAATACCCGACGGCTATCCGCGGTACAGGGGTTGGAATGGCCACTTCTTTCGGACGAATAGGAGGCATCCTCGGTCCGCTTTTGATCGGCTTTCTTGGAAGCGAGACTTCCATCTCCGCCATCTTCTCTATTTTTTGTGCGGCGATTATCATCAGCGTTGTCAGCATCGCCCTATTGGGAACGGAAACAAAAGCGAAAGAACTGGCTTAATGCCGAAAATGCAGCTGATTAGATGAGGGAAAGCTTCGATCCATCACTGTACCAAAAAAAGCGATGATCCTTGGAAAGAACATCATCGTTTTATTACGGCAGCCTAAATGATGAACGATGACGTCGTTTCTCCATACCTTTACCAGCATGGCAAACAGGTGTCATTCTCTTTGCCTTTATTTTCATGGATTACTGCTCAAAAAAGAAATGCTTGCCTTAAAAATAAAAAGCCGCCTGTACCGGCGGCTTTTACCCGTTTTGCACCCGTGCTATTTCTATTCCTTCTAGCAGCTTTCTAACCACGTAAGAGGCCATAATCAGGCCGCATACAGATGGAACAAACGCATTCGAAGATGGGGGCATTTTCGCTTTTCGAATACTTGCTTCGTCGTTGCCGACCACTTTGCGGACGTCTTCGCGGATAACGATGGGGCTTTCATCGGAAAACACAACAGGGACCCCTTTTTTGATCCCCTCTTTCCGCAATCGGGTACGAACCACTTTCGCAATCGGGTCAGTGTGCGTTTGGGATATATCGGCAATCCGAAATCGGGTTGGATCCATCTTATTAGCGGCTCCCATGCTAGAAATGATGGGAATATCTCGTTTCAAACATTCTTTCATTAAATGAATTTTATAAGTAATGGTATCGGATGCGTCAATGACGAAATCAGGGCGATAGCCAAAGAATTGCTCATACGTTTCTTCCGTATAAAACATTTTTAAGGCGATGACTTCACAATCAGGATTTATATCCGCGATTCTTTCTTTCATCACATCCACCTTTGCTTTTCCGATCGTGGACAGCAAAGCGGGAATTTGCCGGTTCACATTCGTTATATCCACTACATCTTTATCCACCATTACAATACGTCCAATTCCGGAACGTGCCAACGCTTCAACAGCAAAGGAACCGACTCCTCCAACGCCTAGTACAGCAACCGTGCTGTTTGCTAATTTTTCCAGCCCTTCTTTTCCAATCGCTAATTCATTTCTCGAAAATTGGTGAAGCATATTCTCACTCCTATTATGTAATCAGCCGTTGCCTAAGCTCGACAGTTTTTTCGCCAAAAACTATCTTACCGCATCTAATAGAAAGGATTCAATAGACGTTTTTATGGAGGATAGTCGAATGACCTGCCTGATAAGAAAGCCTTTTCATTCAATACGCAAAAACAACCGCTGCATGCAGCGGTTGTTCATCAAAGCAAAATGGTTTATTCGGGCTATTAAGTCTACGGAAACAAAAGTACGAGTCCCAATCGTGCCGTTGTCAAAGATCTATACGTTTTGAACCCGCTCTCGGCAGGTGGGTGCCCTGTTTTAAGCTTTGCAAGTCCTCCATCCAGAGAAAGAGGCATTTGCGCTACTTAAAAACTCCAGGCTCCCGTAAATCTAAGTGTTCGGTCAAAACAGAATAGGTTACTAACGTACACATCAGGACTCGTAATCGTTACTGATATATTAACATAGCCTTCTTGATTTATCAACATTCAATACACATAATCTTTACCCATTTTTTTCAACAGACAGTCTCAAATGCAACTCTTCCAGTTGGCTTTGACTAACTTCCCCCGGTGCATCCGTCAACAAGCAGCTTGCACTGGCCGTCTTCGGAAAGGCAATCGTATCGCGCAGATTAGACCGGCCAGCCAGAAGCATGACGATCCGATCCAGTCCTAATGCGATTCCTCCATGCGGCGGAGTTCCATATTCAAACGCTTCAAGCAGGAAGCCGAATTGTTCCTCTGCTTCTTCTTTTGTAAAACTTAGCGCTTTAAACATTCTCTCCTGTATATCTTTCTCAAAAATCCGCAGTGAACCTCCGCCCAGTTCATAGCCATTGAGAACGATATCATATGCTTGGGCCCGTACTTTTTCAGGCTCGCTTTCAAGGTACGGCAAATCCTCTCTGAAAGGCATCGTAAACGGATGGTGGGCAGCGTAATATCTTCCGTCTTCTTCGTCATACTCAAGGAGCGGCCAATCGGTTACCCATAAGAAATTAAATTGATTGTCATCGATCAGACCTAGTTCTTTTCCAAGTTTAAGACGAAGAGCACCGAGAGCATCGGCCACAATCGATTTTTTATCTGCGACGAAAAGAAGCAAATCGCCGCTCTCTGCTTCCGCCGTTTTCTTCAGCTGATCTTGTTCTTCTTCGCTGAAAAATTTGGCGATCGGTCCTTTTAATTCTCCATCTTCTACTTTTAGCCATGCGAGACCTTTAGCACCGTAACGCGCTGCAAATTCTGCCAGCTGATCGATATCTTTTCGGGAATACTGGCCTGCAGCTCCTTTGGCGTTAATTAACTTTACTTGCCCCCCTTGAGCTACGGCATTGGCAAATACTTTAAAACTTGAATTTTTAACAATTTCAGAGACATCGATCAGTTCCATGCCAAAGCGGGTATCCGGTTTGTCGGAACCATAGCGGCTCATTGCTTCTGCATAAGTCATTCGCGGAAATGGTTCGGTGATTTCCAGTCCTTTGACTTCTTTCATTAATCGTTTCAACATTCGTTCAGTCAAGTCCATAATATCTTCTTGACTTAAAAAGCTTGCTTCGATATCGATTTGAGTAAATTCCGGTTGGCGGTCAGCGCGCAAATCTTCATCTCGAAAACAGCGAGCAATTTGATAGTAGCGATCAAATCCCGACACCATTAACAACTGTTTAAAAATTTGGGGAGATTGCGGAAGTGCGTAAAATTCTCCCGGATGCACCCGGCTCGGTACTAAATAATCGCGTGCTCCTTCCGGTGTGCTTTTTGTCAAAATCGGCGTTTCTACCTCGATAAATCCTTCTTCATCAAGAAAACTGCGAACCGATTTTGTAATGTTGTGACGCATTTGAAACGTTTCAAACATCGTATTTCTACGCAAATCCAAGTAGCGGTATTTCAAGCGCACATCTTCCGAAACTTCGGTCCGGTCTTCAATCGTAAACGGCGGATTTTTGGCTGCGCTTAAAATCGTCACTTCATTCGCCTGAATTTCAATGGTCCCAGTTTTAATATTGGGGTTGATCGTTTCACGACTGCGCGCCACCACTTTGCCTTTTATGTCAAGAACATACTCGTTTCGAACTTTATCTGCTGTTTCATAAGCTTCTTTTGATGTTTCCGGGCTGAATACCACTTGGACAATTCCCGTCCGGTCACGCAGATCCACAAAAACCAAGCCGCCTAAATCTCTTCTTCTTTGCACCCATCCTTTTAAAACGACCTCTTCACCAATGTGCTGGTCTGTAATTTCTCCACAATAATGAGTTCTTCCAAACAATCTTTTCTCCTCCTCAATTGATAGACATAGATGAAATGGTTCATTGATCTTGGCATTTACCCCTCTGTTTTGCAGAGAGGTCGATATACAGATCGATTCGTACTTTATATTTCTTTTAATTCAGAAACAAGCCGGTCAATAGGAACTTCTCTTTGCTCACCTGTTTCCATCTGTTTTAGGACGACCACCTGTTTCTTTAATTCGTCTTCACCTAAAATCGCCGCAAAGCGAGCGCCTAACCGGTCCGCCTGTTTCAACTGAGCTTTCATTTTTCGATCTTGGTAGTCTTTATCGGCCCGAATTCCGGCATGGCGAAGCTCTTGCAACAGCTTGACGGAATAATCTTTTGCTTCCTCTCCTAAAGAAACAAGAAAACAATCGAGACCTCGTTCTACAGGCAATTTGACTTTTTCCGCTTCAAGTGCCTGCAAAAGTCGTTCGATGCTGAATGCAAAGCCAATTCCCGGCATTTCCGGACCTCCCAAGTCTTGGACAAGTCCGTTATATCGTCCGCCGCCGCATAAAGTCGTAATGGCACCGAATCCTTCAGCATTGCTCATAATTTCAAAAGCGGTATGATGGTAGTAATCCAATCCGCGGACAAGCGTAGGATCTACAATAAATTCAATTCCAAGTTCCTTTAAATAAAATTGAACTTTATCAAAAAACTTTCTGGAAGGTTCTGTTAAATAATCCAATATCGATGGAGCCGTATTCATCAATTCATGGTCGCGATCTTTTTTGCAGTCTAAAATCCTCAGCGGATTCTTGTCCAGCCGATTTTGACAATCAGCACAAAATTCACCGATCCGAGGTTTGAAATGCTGAATAAGAGCTTCCCGATGAGCAAGTCGACTTTCTTTATCGCCCAACGAATTTATGACAAGTTGAATATTTTTTAGACCTAACTTTTTGAAAATAGTCATTACAACTGAAATGACTTCAGCGTCTATAGCCGGATCCTCGCTTCCAATCGCTTCAACCCCAAACTGGACAAATTGGCGAAAACGTCCGGCCTGAGGACGTTCGTAGCGAAACATCGGCCCTGTGTAAAACAGCTTAACAGGCTGATTAGGATCTCCGTACAATTTATTTTCCACATAAGAACGGACGACAGAAGCGGTTCCTTCCGGTCTAAGCGTCAGACTGCGTCCGCCCCTGTCTTCAAACGTGTACATTTCTTTTTGCACAATATCCGTTGTATCTCCGACTCCGCGCTGAAAAAGCTCAGTGTGTTCAAAAATCGGAGTACGAATTTCAGAATAATTATAAGTCCGACAAACCTCTTTGGCCGTTTGCTCAATCCACTGCCATTTTTCTACAGTTCCCGGAAGGATATCCTGAGTGCCTCTTGGAATTTGTATCATGATTTCTCCTCCTTCGTACCTAACCACTATGTACATGAGTTCTTACGGATGAACCCATCGGGCTAATAAAAAACTCTCGCCCCTTGCTTGCGCTTGCCAAAACAAGGGACGAGAGTAGATTCCCGTGGTACCACCCTAATTGGAGCGAAAATTGCTCCCACTTTGTCCGTTAACGCCATCTGCGTTCCCTCCTACTAAAAGTTCAGAGGGAAACCTAAGGAGTGTTTTTCGTTAAACAGCCATGCAGAAACGCTTTCAGCCCAAGGCATTTCCTCTCTTTGCATGCGTTTTTAACTACTCTTCTCCCTCATTGGTTTTATCTATATGTGTTTGATAGAATTCGCACATGCCAATGTCCTTAGTATAAGGAATTTCTCAAGAACGTTCAAGCCTCTTTTTTATCCGCTTGATTTCGTTCAGAGACACACCGAATTCAGAAGCAAGCTCCCATAAATTCGCTTCTTCTCTATCTATTCGATCATGGAAATGGATGCCAAATAAAGGCTTGTTTTCACTTGAGACCATTGTTTGTTTATCGTTTGCCCGCATGATGATACCTGCCTTTCGTAAAATCTGATCCATCCGCAATGAGATTGTTTCTATTATTTCCTTTTTCCTAATTTTTCATAAAAAAACAGGATTTTTTTTGAAAAAGAAGAATTGAAACAATGAGTTCCTTTCAAAAGACGGATCAGAATCAAAACAGACATGGATGGTGAGTGATGGGTACACGTTTTTTGACGTTGTTTCTTTTGTCGCTTTTGATTGTTTTGCTTCAGACTAGCTTGGCTTACGCAAACAGCATCACCGTAAACACCGATGTCGTCAATGTTCGGGAAGGCCCCGGCTATTCTTTTGGAATCATCGGCAACGTGAAAAACAACGAAACCTATTCTGTGCTGGAATCACAAAACGGCTGGTACAAAATTGAATTAAAGAATGGAACAAAAGGATGGATCGCCGGCTACTTAACTACGTTGGCTCAAAAACAGAGCGATTTCAGCCGACAAGGGATCATCATAGCAGACCACGTCAATGTTCGAAACATTCCTTCAGAGCAAGGAGATATTGTCGGAAAGTTGAATAGCGGAGATTCAGTGAAGGCCGAACAAACGAAAAATGAATGGGTGCAAATCGAATACCAAAACCAAACAGCTTGGGTAAATCAACAATTTATTCGCCTCAATGATCAAAAAGAAAACGTTTTGAACAATAGGATGGCCGTCGTTCTTTACAACAATACCAATATTCGAACTGAACCATCTACCGATTCCGCTGTTACGGCAAAAGCAAATGCGGGTGATCGTTATCCGATCAACAAAGAGGTTGGAAATTGGTATGAAATTGATTTATCGAAAGGGCAGACAGGGTATATAGCCAGCTGGGTAGTCGCTGTTCATCAAGCCAATGTTTCTTCCCAATCAGCACTGGATCTAAGCGTTCTAAAAGGAAAAACCATCGTCCTTGATCCGGGGCATGGAGGAAAAGACCGAGGAACAAAAGGAGCAAGCGGCACTATGGAAAAAATTTTAACGTTGGAAACAGCAGAACGTTTATACGAAAAATTGGAACGGGCTGGGGCGCATGTTTTTTTAACAAGAGAGGATGATTCCTATATTCCGCTGGCTTCGAGAGTGGCCATGTCCCAAATTTTAGGAGCCGATGCCTTCATAAGCATCCACTTTGACAGCAACCACAATCAAAATATTCGGGGCTTTACCACTTATTACTATCATCCTTATCAACAGAGGCTGGCTCAAGCGGTGGAAATGCAAGTAAAAAAAGCAAGTCCGCTTTTTTCTCTCGGCGTTAAAAAAGGCGATTTTTATGTACTAAGAGAAAACAGTCAACCTTCTGTTTTGCTTGAACTTGGTTTTTTAAGCAATCCACAGGAAGAGCAAACCGTTATCACCCTGCCCTATCAAGAGCAGGCAACAACCGGCATTTACAACGGTCTCATTTCTTATTTTTCACAATAAAAAGGCGGCCAGTCGGCCATCCTCTTAAAATCACGTTATTTGCTTTCCAATATTAAGGTGACCGGCCCATCGTTGACTAATTTGACGTCCATCATCGCTCCAAATCGGCCGGTTTCCACGTGCACGCCTTTTTCGCGCAATAATTCATTAAAACGATCATATAAAGGCTCTGCATGGCTCGGTTTAGCGGCGTTCATAAAATTGGGACGCCGTCCTTTTCTCGTATCGCCATATAAAGTAAATTGCGATATGGAAAGAATTTCTCCATTTACATCAAGGATGGATAAGTTCATTTTTCCCTTATCGTCTTCGAATACTCTTAGCCCGGCAATTTTTTCCGCTAAATAAGCGGCGTCTTCTTCTGTATCTTCATGAGTGATTCCAACTAGAAGGACAAAACCGGATGAAATTTGTCCGACCGTTTTTCCGTCCACTTCGACGGAAGCTTCTTTGCTTCTTTGCAGTACGACTCTCATTTTCCACACCCTTAATTCATAATTCTTCTTACCGCATAAATGTCTGGTATTTGCTTAATTCGTTCCACCACTTTATGCAAGTGGCTGACGTTGCGTATGAAAATCGACATGTGTATTCTAGCTACTTTATTGCGATCGGATCGGCCGGTAACCGCTGAAATATTGGTTTTTGTTTCATTGACCACTTGGAGGACTTCATTTAATAAACCGCGGCGGTCATAACCCGATATTTCGATTTCTACGTTGTATTCTTTATGATTTTCCGGATTGCTTTCCCATTCGACCGGAATTAAACGATTTTTCGTCTCTTCAGTATGGATATTAGGACAATCCGCACGATGAACGGAAATACCGCGTCCTTTCGTAATATAGCCGACGATGTCATCTCCAGGAACCGGATTGCAGCATCTTGAAAGGCGGAGCAGCAAATTATCGATTCCTTTTACTCGAACACCGACATTCGTTTTACTAGTAGTCGGGAATGTTTTCAGCTCTTTGATCGCCGATTCTTGAACACTGATTTCTTCATCTCTCTGTTTTCTCAATTTTTCCGTCAATCTGTTGGCGATTTGGGCAGCGGTAATGCCATTATAGCCGACAGCTGCGTACATATCTTCTTCCGATGAGAAATTGAATTTTTCAGCTACTTTTTTAATATTTTCCGGCGTCATTACTTCTTTTAAATCAAAATCCATATTGCGGATTTCTTTTTCTACAAGCTCCCGACCTTTTTCAATGTTTTCTTCTTTCCGTTGTTTCTTGTAAAACTGTTTAATTTTATTTTTCGCTTGGGACGTTTGGGCCAATTTAATCCAGTCTTGACTTGGACCGTAAGAATTCTTGGACGTCAATATTTCCACGATGTCCCCAGTTTTCAGCTTGTAATCAAGAGTCACCATTTTTCCATTGACTTTTGCACCGATCGTTTTGTTGCCGATTTCCGAGTGGATTCGATAGGCAAAATCGATCGGAACAGAGCCGGACGGAAGCTCGATGACATCTCCTTTTGGAGTAAATACAAATACCATATCGGAAAATAAGTCAATTTTCAGAGATTCCATAAATTCTTCCGCATTGGCCGATTCTTTTTGAAACTCAAGAATTTCACGGAACCAAGAAAGTTTCTTTTCAAAAGAAGAGTTTTCATCAAGCGTTTTTCCTTCTTTATATGCCCAGTGGGCAGCAACCCCGTATTCAGCGATGCGATGCATATCAAAAGTCCTGATTTGAACTTCCAGAGGATCGCCTTTCGGACCGATGACAGTCGTATGCAGCGATTGGTACATATTAGGCTTCGGCATGGCAATATAATCTTTGAAACGCCCCGGCATCGGTTTCCAGCATGTATGAATGATTCCAAGCACCGCGTAACAATCTTTAATGCTGTTGACTAAAATTCTTACAGCCAATAAGTCGTATATTTCATTGAATTGTTTGTTTTTTATGACCATTTTTCGGTAAATGCTGTAAATATGTTTAGGACGGCCTGATATTTCTGCTTCAATCGAGACTTCTTTCAGCCGCTCCCTCACTTCTTCAACGACCTCTTCCAAGTATTCTTCGCGCTCTGCCCGCTTTCTCTTCATCAGATTGACAATTCGATAATATTGCTGCGGGTTTAAATAGCGAAGTGCGGTATCTTCCAACTCCCACTTGATTTTAGAAATTCCCAGCCGGTGAGCAAGCGGGGCGAAAATTTCCAGCGTTTCATTGGCGATTCTGCGTTGTTTTTCAGCCGGCAAATGTTTCAACGTACGCATATTATGCAGACGATCAGCAAGCTTAATCAAAATCACTCGAATATCTTGAGCCATAGCCAAAAACATTTTCCGGTGATTTTCCGCTTGCTGTTCTTCATGAGACTTATATTTAATCTTGCCAAGCTTCGTGACTCCATCCACAAGCATGGCAATTTCTTCATTAAATTCCCTCTTTAAATCGTCGAGGGTCATTTCCGTATCTTCCACGACATCATGCAAAAAACCCGCTGCCACTGTTGCAGGATCCATTTCCAAATCCGCTAAAATGCCCGCAACCTGCACCGGATGCATAATATAAGGTTCCCCGGATTTCCGGTATTGATGTTTGTGCGCTTCTTCTGCCACACGATAGGCCTTATATACTAAAGCTACATGCTCTTCATTTAAATATTGTTTCACCCGATCGATTACTTGTTCGGCGGTTAATACCTGATCTTTCGCCATATAAATACTCACCTTTGTAATTTTAAAAATATTTGGGTATTGAGTTTTAAAAATAACTTTATTTTTCTATTATCTTTAAAAAAAGAATAGATGTAAAGTCATCTATTCAAATTTATTGAAAAGAATGTTGAATTTTGTCGATTAATCTTTATTACAGCCCTTTTCGCCATTATCTCCTGCCAATCTGAGCCGCCATTTTCTCTGCCTTGCCCGCTGGACAATGAAAAGGATTCATCTTTCGTTATCGTTCGACCTTTTTAAGAAGACCAAAAAGCCCTTATAAAAAGGGCTTTTCATCCATTTTTTCGTCTTCGGCTAGTAACATTATTGTACCGCTTAAAACAAAATTGTCCAAGCGTTTTCCATCAAAAATGAGCGTTTCTCTACATTTGATCGAGTCGCATCAGCAAAAACACTCGAAAAAAGAGTGCCATACCTTAAAACTCTCATAAAAGAGAGTCGTTTATTCGTATTTCATTAACGCCAGAATATCGTACCCGTCCAGCTTTTTGCGTCCTTCCAGATAGGCCAATTCGATTAAAAAGGCAATGCCAACAACGATACCGCCGAGTTGTTCCACCAGTTTAATCGTTGCTTCGATTGTTCCTCCGGTTGCCAATAAATCATCGATAATCAATACTCTTTGCCCCGGTTTAATGGCATCTTTATGGATGGTTAACACATCTTTTCCATATTCAAGGCCATACTCCACTTTTACCGTTTCTCGAGGAAGCTTACCTTCTTTTCTTACAGGCGCAAATCCAACTCCAAGCGCATAAGCAACAGGACAGCCTACAATGAACCCACGCGCTTCAGGTCCTACGACTATATCTACTTTTTTCTTTTCTGCATAGGCTACGATTTGATCAGTCGCAAATTTAAACGCTTCGCCATTATCCATGAGCGGCGTGATATCTTTAAATTGCACTCCAGGCTGAGGCCAGTCAGGCACGACAGCAATATACTTTTTCAAATCCATGTTTTAGTTTCCTCCTCATGATTTTGAGACAAATAAAAATATTGATTAAACCAATCTCTCAATTGTTCGTAGTTTGAATATAACAGTTCGTTCTCGATTTGATATTGCTCCTGTTTTTCGCGGTAAGCTTTGGATTCACTTAAATCTCGCTTAGCCGGCGCTTCATTTAATGAAATAAGGCCATCTTCTATTGTAACAAATCCAAGTTCTAAAAACACTCTGGACATGAACTCAATCGTTTCTTTCGACCATCCCCGGTATTTAGCCAAATCGCCGCTGTATCGTTTTAAATCAAAAGTTTTCTGTTTGAGAAGAAAAGCATAATACCATTTAAAATGCTCCCTTGTGGGCACTGTACTGAAATAATGCTGCTTTTCTTGATAAAAATGGGCATAAATTCTGTTCGGACTCTTATGAGAAAGCAAGATTTCCATATATTCTTTTTTTGGAGGCAAATCCATAAAAACGATATTTCGGCCGGAAATATCGAGATTAGCGGCTGTTTCCAAATTAGAAACGACGACAAGATCTTTTTCAAGAGGTTGAAGTCGAAGTCGGGCTATCGTGTCTTCATGAAAGACAATCAAAATCCTGTCATCCGGAACAAGATCCATCCACTTATCGAGTTGCCGCATTCCCCTGACATCGAACAACTGCCATTCTTTTACTTGAATATCCTGCAGGACGATCTGCGGCTTTTTGATATGATTCCATTCGTTGATGCCAAGTTCTCCGATAACCGAAACCTTCGATTGAGGAGCTATGTGATCAGCCATTTCTCCCATGCCGAAACCGATAGCGTCCAAAGAGGCGTCACCACTGGCGAGCTGCATTTTCAAATGAGATTGATCTGCACCGATTTTCCGCATGTTGCGAAAAGCCAGATCCCCCAGTAAAAACGTTGGCTTCGGATTTTCAGTACCAAAAGGGGCAAGCAGCTGAAGTTCTTCAATCATTGACAGCTCGGCATCCTCCAGGTTTATGGCCATATCCACTTCCGTTTGTGGTATAAAATCTTCCTCATTCAGCTGTTCTCGAGCCAATTCGATCATTCGGCTGCGCAATCGATCTACGTCTTCGATTTTCATCGTCATTCCTGCTGCCATCGTATGCCCGCCAAAATGGGGCAATAGATCGCGGCACTCCGATAAGCTATCAAACAAATTAAATCCTTGAATGCTGCGGGCAGATCCTTTTGCAAGCCCGCTTTCCCGATCAAAGCTTAAAATAATAACGGGTCGATAGTATTTTTCAACAAGCCGAGAAGCAGCTATCCCGATAACGCCGGGATTCCAACCTTCTTTCCCAATCACAAGGACGGGATTCCGGTCTGGCGGATAGGAAGTTTCAACGATTTCCACTGCTTCTTTCGTCATCTCATTTACCATTTGCTGCCGATCTGCATTCATCCGATTAATCTCATCTGCAATGGAAAGAGCCGTTTCTTGATCTTCCGCAAGAAGCAAGTCAACGGCGGGATACGCAGAATCCAATCTTCCGGCGGCATTCAGTCTAGGGGCTATCATATAACCAATAGTATCTTCATTGATCTCTTCTAAGGATACGCCGTTTAATCGACAAATCGCTTGAATGCCCAAACGACTTGTCTGCTGCAGTTTTTTTAAGCCTGCTTTTACAAGAGAACGGTTTTCTCCCAAAAGCGGCACTAAATCAGCAACTGTCCCGATGGCGGCTAAATCTAATAGATTCTCCGGCAGCTCGCCATATAAAGCGTGTGCCGTCTTGAATGCCACTCCTACACCTGCCAAATAAGGAAACGGATAATTTCCTTCCGGATGCTTGGGATGAATAACGGCAAATGCTTCGGGAATGACAGGACCAGGTTCATGATGGTCCGTTATAATGACATCCATTCCCAATTCCTTTGCCAGAGCCGCTTCTTTCACAGCCGCTATCCCCGTATCTACGGTAATGATCAAATGAATATCGCGCGATTTTGCCAATCGAAAAGCATTTTCATTAGGTCCGTATCCTTCGGTAAATCGATTCGGTATGTAATAATCAACATTCGCTCCTAAATCTTGTAGAGCGGTAACCATAACCGATGTACTTGTCACACCATCGGCGTCATAATCTCCATATACCAAAATGTTTTCTTCGTTTTTAATGGCCTCTTTTATGCGACGAACTGCCTTATCCATATCTTTTAAGAGAAATGGATCGTGAAAGCTTTCTCCTTTATCAAATAAAAAACACCGTGCCGATTCTACCTCGGTAATACCACGGTTCACTAACAGTTCGGCCAAAATAGGGCTGATAGCCAGTTCATTTGACAATGTTCGAACAGTCTCATCCGAGAGATGTTTCCGAACAATCCATCGGGTTTTTGGTTTTAACATACGTTCACCCCTCAACTCATCCTATTATACAAAACTCATATTCTGCTTTCAATGACGGATTCACCCTTCACAGTTAGATGCCATGAAAAAAGCCGCAGGATGATCCTGCAGCTTTTAAAAGATGTTATTTATTTCATTTATACTTGCGGTTCGTCGCTCCATTTGCGTTTTTCTTTATACGTTTTTAAGGAACCTTTCTTCTTCAATTCTCTTTTTTTCATCACCAACCACAATTGAGCGGCAATAAACAAGGAAGAGTAGGTTCCGAAAATCAATCCGATGAAAAGAGCAATGGAGAAATTGCGAATCGATTCGCTTCCGAAAAGAAGCAGCGCCACAACAGTAATCAACACGGTTAAAACCGTATTCACCGAACGGGTAAACGTTTGCCGCAAGCTGCGGTTTACAATATCGGCCAATTCTTCATACGATTTAATGCGGCGGCGTTTTTTCAGATTTTCCCTAATCCGGTCAAACGTGACGATCGTATCATTTAAGGAATAACCGACGATTGTCAACACGGCGGCGACGAATGTAAGATCTACTTCCAGTCTCGTTAAACTAAAGACGGATACGATCACAAATACGTCATGCAGCAAGGCAGCGATGGAAGAAATCCCCATGTAAAATTCGAAACGAAATGCAAGATAGATAACGATCCCTATGGAAGCGATGATCAAAGCGTAAATCGCATTTTTGACCAGCTCTTTTCCAACAATAGGAGATACGCTGCTCACATTCGGCTCGTTTCCAAACTGCTTGTGGAAATGTTCTTTTACTTGCGCAATTTCTTTTTTGGTCAACGCCTCTTTAAATCTTGCTGTCCCGATATTTTTCTTATCGCCGGATATCAAAATTCGATCTGCTTTCAGATGGACAGCCTTCAGCTCATTCGCTACTTTTTCCTCCGTCAATGGCTGATTCGCCATAATTTCCAATCTCGTTCCACTCGTAAAATCAATACCCAAGTTCAACCTGTAGATTCCTAACACGATCATACCGGCAATGATCAAAATCAATGAAAAAGCAAAAAACTTGCGGTGATGCTTGACAAAATCTAAACGGTCAAATTTCGTACTCAAATCTAATGTATCTACGTTTTCTTTTATATCGTGGATATCTTTTTTGCGCACTCCAAACCATCCTGGACGGTTCTTGACCAGTCCGCTTTGAACAATTAATCCAAGCAAAACTCTCGATAACCAGACAGCGGTGATAAAGCTGACGATGATGCTGACAATTAAACTGGTCGCAAAACCTTTGACAGAGCTTGTCCCGAAGAAAAAGAGAACGGCAGCCGCCAAAAGAGTCGTAATATTGGCGTCAATAATGGTCAATAAAGAGTTTTTATTACCGGCTTGAAAGGCAGACCGAATGCTTTTTCCAACCCTTATCTCTTCCTTCACCCGTTCAGCCGAGATGATATTGGCATCGACCGCCATTCCAACCCCAAGGATCAGAGCCGCTATTCCCGGAAGGGTCAACACGGCGTGCATCCAATCGAATATCAAAAGTACTAAATAAATATAGATGGAAAGGGCAATCACAGCGATGATACCTGGCAACCGATAGTAAAAAATCATAAATAAGTAAACGACTGCAATCCCGATGATTCCGGCAAGAACGGTATCATGCAACGCTTGTTCACCGAATTGGGCGCCGACCGATGTCGAGTAAACTTCCTTCAGCTTCACCGGCAATGCGCCTGCATTTAACAAAGAAGCAAGGTTTTGGGCTTCTTTAGTGGTGAAGTTGCCCTCGATCGTCACTTGATCCGTGTCTAACACTTCGTTTACGTTAGGCGCGGATATAAATTTCGGATGTTTTTTCTGAATTTCTTTTTTAAAGGAATCTTTTCCTTCTTCAAAATCAAGCCAAATGACAAGCTGGTTATTGGGAGCCATGCTAACAATTTTTTGAGTGACCTTTTTAAATTTATTCCGGTCCTTTAATTTAAGCACAACATTCGGCTTGCCATCCTGCGAAAATGATTGCTTCGCTCCTCCGGAGACAAGATCCGAACCATCAAGCATCACATGGTCATTGACATCGCGAAACGTCAAGTTGGCTTGAGTCGATAGCATTTCACGAGCCTGATTTTGATCCTCCACCCCTGCCAGCTGGACGCGGATGCGATGACCATTCTCAATCTGAATACTCGGTTCGCTTACCCCGAGAACATTAATCCGCTTATCAAGGGCTTCGGCTGTATCCGCTACTACTTTATCCGTAATTTTTTGTCCTTTTTTCGCTGGTTCGACTTTATACAGAACTTCAAAACCGCCCTGCAAATCAAGGCCCAGCCTGATATGATTCAAAATATTTTTAGTTGTTGCCCCCGCCAAGCTTCCGATTAGAATCACAATCAAAAAAAAGGCAACAATACGGCTCCGCTTTACCATTCCAATTAAAGCCTCCTTAAATATGTACTGCGAAGATACAAAAAAATTCTGGCGAATAAGGCACCAGAATCGCTCAACGTATTTATTATGAAGCAGAAAAAAGAAGCTGTCAATTTATCATCGTTCTTTTTGTGGATGAAAAAGGTATTGGATTTCTTCTCGATTTTGATCTGTCAACAAAGGAGAGGTACGATACGCTTCCACCGTTGCATAATTCATAAAATCTCCAGGTTTCAGTGCAATAATATCGCTTACTAATTGATAGATCCGCACATCTTGTTGGGCATTCTTCCATTTTTTCTTGATGAAATAATTCCATAATGAATCCAGTTGAACCGACTCATAGCCTAACAGCCGAAATTCTTCCACCTTGCTGACAAGAGCTGGTGTTAATCGATGATAAAACCGCTGATATGGGTGATGATTTTTTTTCATGTTCATCCCGCCTTTTCCGATAAATGAACATCTTGTCATGCTTTGTCCATTTGTTTGCATATATATCATTGTAAAAGATAACGGTACAGTTGAGAAGGCAGGGAGGAAAATGTCGAAGTTTCTTAGAGGAACACTCATATTATTAATAGCGACCTTTGTGACCAGAATCTTAGGGTTTATCAATAGAATTGTGATAGCTCGGTCCATCGGTGAAGAGGGAGTCGGATTATACATGATGGCCTACCCGACTTTTATACTCGCTGTTACATTGACGCAAATGGGGCTTCCTGTGGCTATCTCCAAAAGTGTGGCGGAAGCTGAAGCAAGAGGTGATTTTCGGAGGATCAAGAAAATCCTTGTCGTCTCACTTGGAGTCACGATTTCTCTCTCGCTCATCTTTACACCTGGATTGCTGTTATGTGCGCCTTTTATCTCCAAAACTTTGTTTACAGATGAACGGACTTTCTATCCGCTTCTGGCCATCGCTCCCGTTATCCCTGTCGTTGCCGTCTCCTCGGTTTTAAGGGGCTATTTTCAAGGTAGGCAAAATATGAAACCATCCGCGATATCACAAGTATTGGAGCAGGCGATTAGGATCGCTCTCATCGCCGTTATGACAAAGGCCTTCCTACCCTATGGCGTAGAGTTTGCGGCCGCAGGGGCGATGATCGCCTCCGTGCTCGGCGAACTTGGATCCCTGTTATATCTGTTTACCACGTTTAAAATGAAAAAGAGATTCCGCGTGCGAAACCACTTTTTGAAAACCATTTTTTCAGGGGGAGATGTTTTTAAAGAATTAATGGTTGTGGGAATACCGACGATGGGCAGCAGAGTGATCGGCTCCTTGTCTTGGTTTTTAGAACCGATTGTCGTTTCCCGCAGTCTGGCCATCGCTGGAATAGCCTCCGGTGTGGCCACGCAGCAATACGGGATGTTAACGGGCTTTGCGTTGCCGCTATTACTGCTGCCTTCTTTTATTACCACTTCTTTATCTACTTCATTAGTACCGGCGATCAGCGAGGCCAATGCCCATAAAAACTATCGGCTTTTGGAATACCAAGTTCAAGAAGCTTTGCGATTTTGTCTAGTCACCGGAGGACTGGCTGTCATTATTCTTTATTTGTATGCCGAACCATTGATGCAACTAATGTATGGATCAAATAAAGGGGCAGTGTTTATTCAATTGATGGCTCCTTTCTTTCTTTTCCAGTATTATCAAGGACCTCTTCAGGCGGTTCTGCAGGCGCTGAATCTGGCGGATGCAGCGATGACCAACAGCTTTATCGGCTCTTTTGTAAAATTGGCCGTTATTTTCGTACTCGCCTCCCAGCCTTCATTCGGCATTTACGGAGCGGCACTTGGGATTGTGACGGGAACCATGTTAGTGACGTTGCTTCATCTAATGACAGCCGTTAAAAAATTATCTTTAACGATTTATGTAAGAGATTATCTTCATTTTATATTTGTCGTCGTGGTTGTCATTATATTCTCCAAACTGGCAGATCAATATGTACTCACCACGGAAAGTCCATTCATTCGTTTTCTGGCGGGAGCCACTTTCACTTCCGTCCTTTACATCATCATTTCCGGTGCAGCTGGTCTTATTAAAAAAAGAGATTTGCTAAAAATTCCCATTGTGAAAAAGTGGATATAATTTCACTCAAACCGGCTTTCATGCAAAAATGATGAACGAAGCAAGGTTCCATTCGGTTCACTTGAAAAGGGGGAATCAGTCCTTTTCAACCTTGCTCTTCCTTCTTCATAAAGGCCATGCTTAAGAAAAACCGCAAATTGTCCGCCTAACGATGAAAACAAAGCCGTTTGACTCAATTTCTTCGCTCTTGTCCATTGGCTAAGATTGTTGACTCTCTTCATCGGTTCTTAGCGGAGAGGCTTTCTTATCAAGATAAAATGGATTGTCCAGGAATTCACCAAACTCCCTCTTCTTGTCGCTCACCTTTTTTAGTATGTGTGAATAATGACGGAATAAGTCGGGAACTTGGCTTCTATTAACTTTTGCTTCTAACCTAACAATGAAGCGCATATGCTTGTACTGGGAAAAATTGAAATTTTCAGGCGGGAGGAGAAGCCATTTTATGCAAAGGCAAATTAGTGCAGTGTTATACGGAGTCATCGCGATCCTGATCACGGCCATAGCCAGCAGCCTTATTTTTGCTACGATTTTACGGTTATCGCAATTAACGGAACATTCCATTCAATTATTGGTCACCATTATATCTTTTTTCAGTTTATTTATCGGGGGGTACATCACAGGGGGAAAAGGAAAAGAAAAAGGACTGCTTCTCGGAGCATTTACAGGAATCATTTATAGTTCCATTATTTTTCTATATCAGTTTCTCGGATACGACTCCATCTTTTCTTTAAAGCAACTCATCTTTCATCTTTGCTATATCGCCACCGCCATGCTCGGAAGCGTCTTGGGCGTTAATCTTTCCGGCGGGAAAACGAAAGAGTCTTAGCAAGTTTCTGGTCTCTGTTTTGCTCTTTAATCTATCCATAAAAAAGAAGCAATTCGAATGACCAAATTGCTTCTTTTTTTATTACGAGTTTGAGTTCGTCGATGAACTTTTGGCTTTTTCAATCACATCACGGACCGCTGACCGGTCGTATGTCAAACGGCTGCCATCTCCGCATCGAATGACAATCGTATTTTCATCCAGCGAATCGACGATGCCATGAAGACCGCCAATCGTAACGATCTTATCTCCTTTTTCCAAGCTGTTCTGCATATTCATGACTTGCTTTTGCCTTTTTTGCTGAGGACGGATAAGCAAGAAGTAAAACAGAACGAACATGATTATTAAAGGCAAAAATGTTCCTAAACTACCCAATCCATTCACCCCTTTCTAAGTACAATAAACAATCAAAGCTTGAGGTTCAAGCTTACGTTCCTTTTTAAAAGTTTTTGGCATCAGGACGATTAAAACCGTACTGTTCAAAAAACTCTTCTCTAAAATCACCAAGCCGGTCTTCCCGGATAGCTTGTCTGATTTTCTCCATTAATTTTAACAGAAAATAAAGATTGTGGTAAGTCGTCAACCTAATTCCCAATGTTTCATTCGTATGAATTAAATGACGGATATACGCCCTCGAATAGTTTCTGCACGTATAGCAATCACATTGCTCATCAATCGGTCGAAAATCGCGAGCGTATTTTGCATTTTTCACCACAAGCCGACCTTGGCTCGTCATCAGCGTACCGTTTCTGGCAATTCGCGTTGGAAGTACACAATCGAACATATCAATTCCCCGAATGGCGCCGTCAATTAAAGAATCCGGCGACCCTACTCCCATTAAATAGCGCGGTTTATCAGCCGGCAAAAGCGGCGTCGTGAATTCCAGCATTTCATTCATGACCTCTTTCGGTTCTCCCACCGACAGTCCACCGATCGCATAGCCCGGAAAATCAAGAGACACTAAATCATTGGCACTTTGCCGACGAAGTTCTTTATACTCTCCCCCTTGCACAATCCCAAACAACCCTTGGTCTTCCGGTCTTTTATGAGCTTTCAGGCAGCGCTCAGCCCATCGCGAAGTCCTTTCTATCGACTTTTTCATATAATCGAACTCAGCCGGATAAGGAGGGCATTCATCAAATGCCATCATAATGTCTGATCCAAGAGCGTTTTGAATTTCCATCGCTTTTTCAGGAGATAAAAACAGTTTTTCCCCATTTAAATGATTGCGGAAATACACGCCTTCTTCCTCAATGCGACGAAGTTTGCTCAAGCTGAATACTTGAAAACCGCCAGAATCGGTTAAAATCGCTCCATCCCAATTCATAAAGAAATGAAGGCCGCCCGCTTCTTGGATAATATCATGGCCGGGCCTTAACCAAAGATGATACGTATTGCTTAAAATAATCTTAGCCCCCATCTCTTTTAATTCTTCCGGGGACATGGTTTTCACTGTCGCTAACGTTCCAACGGGCATAAACATGGGCGTTTCAAAACTTCCATGCGGCGTCGTCACTCTACCAAGCCTTGCACCCGTCTGCTTACAAGTTTTCAATAATTCATACTTGATGGCTGGCAATGTTCAATGCTCCTTCCTCTTTTGATGCTAACTTTGTCTGCCAAATCAATTTATTTAATAAACATCGCGTCTCCAAAACTAAAGAAACGATATTTTTCCCGCACAGCGGTTTCATAGGCATTCAGGATGTTTTCTCTCCCTGCCAAGGCGCTCACAAGCATAATCAGCGTCGATTTAGGAAGATGGAAATTCGTAATCAACCCGTCGATCGCGCGAAATTGAAATCCCGGATAAATAAAAATATCCGTCCAGCCGCTAGCGGGAACAATTTTTCCGTCGTGATCCCTGGCAATTGTTTCGAGCGTTCTAGTTGAAGTAGTTCCAACACTATAAATTTTTCCGCCTTCTCTACGAACTTTTTCAATTAAATCCGCCGTTTCTTTAGACACTTGATAGAACTCGGCATGCATATCATGATCTTCCACCCTATCTACCGACACAGGACGGAACGTTCCAAGACCTACATGCAGAGTAAGAAAAGCCAGATGAACTCCTGCAGATTCAATCTCTTTAAGAAGTTCCTCCGTAAAATGAAGTCCAGCTGTCGGTGCGGCAGCCGACCCGCGTTCTTTTGCGTACACGGTTTGATAACGGTCTTGATCTTCAAGCTTTTCTTTTATATAAGGGGGCAACGGCATTTCTCCAAGCTGATCAAGAATTTCGTAAAAAATGCCGTCATAATGAAATTCGATCACTCTGCCGCCATGATCGAGCTCCCCAACGCACTCCGCTGTCAATTGACCATCTCCGAAAATGATTTGGCTTCCTTCTTTTAACCTTTTGGCCGGCTTCGCCAACGTTTCCCAGCGATCTCCCTCCAATTGTTTTAAAAGCAGAATTTCTATATGAGCACCCGTATCCTTCTTTACTCCATACAATCGAGCCGGAAGAACTTTTGAATCATTCAATACTAAACAATCACCGGGATTCAGATGGTGCAATAAATTTTTGAAAATATCATGCTTGATTTCACCCGTTTCCTTATCCAACACCATCAGCCGGCTTTCTGAACGATTTTTTAAAGGAGTTTGGGCTATTAATTCTTCTGGTAATTCAAAGTCAAAATCTTCTACATTCATTCGATGTCACCTTTTCAATTCAATCTTTTCTAAGCAGAAAAATTCTTGTTTCTAAACGTTTCCCATCCTATATGCAGGATTGAAGAACATCTTTTGCCAAATCGAGGCAGGCCGCCTGCGATTGGCAAAATGATTGGGTATTTCAAACGACCATAAGCTTTGAATGAAGATGCTACGGCCGGTTAAAACGCGACAAAAAATAGAAGATCGCGGACAACAGGACGCTTAACAGTATGGACGTAGCAATGGGAAAATAGAAGGTCATATTCCCTTTTTTTATGAGAATATCTCCCGGCAGTCTCCCAATTTTGATAAACTGCATGAGAAAACCGACCAAAAAAACAATGCCTCCAACAATCATCAATGTTTTTCCTAAACCGCTCATTCTTTAGGAACCTCCATTTGAAAGTGATGATAAACAAGTTCCGTAACCATTCTTCCCCTAGGCGTCCGTTGTAAAAAACCTATTTGCAGTAAATACGGCTCATATACATCTTCTATTGTACCCGGTTCTTCGCCGATGCTTGCCGCAATTGTATCCAAACCGACAGGGCCGCCGCGAAATTTTTCAATGATGGTTAAAAGCAGCTTATGGTCAATGTGATCCAGCCCCATTTGATCCACCTGCAGCAACTCAAGCGCCTCAGCGGCAATATCGTACGTAATTAGTCCATTTCCGCGAACTTGTGCATAGTCGCGAACTCGCTTTAGCAGGCGATTCGCTATTCGCGGCGTCCCCCGCGAGCGTCTGGCGATTTCCATCGCCCCTCTCTCTTCAATTTCCGTATGGAAAATATCGGCGGTCCGCAAAACGATTTCTTTCAACTGCTCTTGATTATAATATTCAAGCCGACTTAACACCCCAAATCGATCCCGCAAAGGAGCTGAAAGCGATCCAGCTCTCGTCGTCGCTCCGATAAGCGTAAAAGGAGGTACATCAAGCCGGACAGAACGAGAACTTGGACCTTTGCCGATGACGATATCTAAGCAAAAATCTTCCATGGCAGGATAAAGCACCTCTTCAATGGCCCTTGGAAGACGATGAATTTCATCAATAAACAAAACATCTCCGGGCTCAAGCGATGTCAAAATAGCCGCCAAATCACCCGGACGCTCAATCGCCGGTCCTGAAGTCGACCGCAGACGGACACCCATTTCATTAGCGATTACTTGAGCCAGCGTGGTTTTTCCCAATCCCGGCGGGCCATACAAAAGCACATGATCCAAAGTTTCCTGTCTCATTCGAGCGGCTTCAATAAAAATTTCCAAATTTCTCTTTACTTTGTCTTGACCAATATACTGCTTCAGCGTTTGCGGGCGCAGACTCGGTTCCATTGCAGCTTCTTGCCAATCTGCTTCACCCGACACAATCCTTTCCTCCACCGTTCATCTCCTCCCTCCTTATATCCCATATTAACGGGCAATACGTCCCTTCCCCTTCCTTGGGACTGCAGCACAGAAGACATCCTTTTTAAGGGACGACTGCCTCACATGCTGCCCGATTGCTTCCACTCCACGGCTGGAAATGTCACTCTATATTTTCAACAGCACTTGTAAAGCTTTCTTTATATATTCATCCGTTGAAAGGGCTTTTCCTTTCAACACATGAGCCGCTTTTTGAATTTCGTTGCGGGAATACCCAAGCGCCTCCAACGCAAGAGCGGCTTCCTCCCATTCAGGAGAAAATTCAGCAGGAGATTCAGGTGATGAGGAGGAAAATAAATTAGGAAAGTAATCAGGAACGACATCTTGCAATTTGCCTTTTAAGTCTAAAATCATTTGTCTTGCCGTTTTCTTGCCAACGCCAGGAAATTTCGTCAAAAATTTTTCATCCTCGTTTTCAATGGCGGCGATCACTTGTTGAGGGGCTCCCGAAGCCAAAATGGCCAAAGCTCCTTTTGGACCGATACCTGAGACTTTTAATAATTTTTGAAATAACTTTTTTTCTTCGGCTGACTCAAAACCGTACAAAGCAAGCAAATCTTCCCGTACATGCATGTGTATGTACACTTTTTTCTCGCGTCCCAGCTCTTTTGAAAACACAAATGGATTCGGCATCATGATTTGATAGCCTATTCCTTGATGATCGACGACGATATATTCAGGACTTACATATTCAATAACACCTTTAATATATTCAAACAAACCAACTCTCTCCTTTTATGCTAACCATGATTGTACCACATCTTGATTTGTGAAGCGAAAAAAACGGGAGAGAATGAATGGGACTGTCAGGAACAAAAAAGAAAAGAAGTGCGGCATTCGCTCCTATCCTTCTATGTTGTCAAAACGGCCGAAACAAGGCCGTGCAACTTTTATAACAGCCGTTGCGGCAACTAATCGGCAATGACAGAAGCCGAAGTAGGTTTCATCCTTCATCTCCTTTAACAAAACATCTGTTCCTATTCTAACAGAAAAATAGAAAACAAAAAACAGACCAATCGAAAACGAAACCAAGAAACCGACGGAATTTATTTTTTTAAAAGAAAAGCGGCGATCCTGCTTTCGCCATACGGAACCCTTATCTTTCCGCATCATTTGCCGACTTTAGACAATGCAGCCGCTACGATCTTTCTTTCAAGATTTTTTTCACTCGTTTGATGTCAGATACATTTTGATTGGCCATTAAAATATAACTGAATGCAGATGGAACAAGGAACAGCTGCAGCAGTGATAACGTGATCATATAGCTATATGGTTCATGATAAGAAGCGGAAACGATGCCAAGCACAATTCCAACTCCTACGTTTCCGACAGTTCTGCCTAAACTATTGAAAAGATTAGCGACACTAAATGCGGTCCCCCTATGCTCAGGAAGATTCACATCTGTTATCAGCGCCAGCCAATTAGGTGTGTTGGCAGATTGAGCTGCGGATGCCAAAAGCGATAAAACAAACAATAAAGCAATCCATGGATTTGTGAATATTTGTGTGATTAAACTGACTAAAACCGATAAAGCATTATGATCATTTGGCAATGACAGATGATCCAACGGAATGAAAAACATGAGTATATAAAGAGGCATCGTCAAAAATACGAAAATAGCCGTTAATAAAGCTCTTCCTTTAAACGTTTTCTTTTGCAACTGATCACCAAGATGGCCGAAATAAGCGGAAGTCATCCCGCCGATTTGAAAAATCGCATAAAGATAACCTGATGCAATCATGGCTGTTTCCAAACTGTACCCTTGCTGCTGAATTTTATAAATATATAAAGTTGGAATCCAAATGAGGCTACCCGTTGCAATATTCATAAAAAATGCCTGCAAAAACAAAAACACGTTGCTGCCTTTTAAAAGAATAGCGGGAATATGCTTGGCCTCTATTATGTAGTTGTAAGATTGTCCATTTCTCATCAAATCTTTCAACTCAGGATCTGACTGGCCTCTGGATGGTTCTTCTACAAAAACGTAAAGAATAATGAGAAAAAAACCGATCAACCCAACGATTTCAAAAGGCCATCTCCAACTCGTATTAATGGCCGTTAAAGAAGCCATCAGAGACCCTAAAATACCTCCTAAGCCTTGTGCCATGCCCCAAAGGCTTAACACCATCCCCCGCTTTTGATAGGGGATATAATCCGTTAAAACACTGAAACCAATAGAAGCAATACAGCCTAAACCGATTCCTGTTATGATTTGAAACAGTAAAAGCTGCCCGTAACTTTGGCTAAAGGCCGTTAAAAATACAGATATGACCCAAATAAAGGTCCCAATCATAATCAGTCTCTTACGTTTATATTTTCCGGAAAGATACCCCCAATAAACGGAGGAAACCGCTGTAACTAAAATGTTAACAGCTGAAACAACTCCTAATTTCGCAACTTCCACATGTAAATCTTTTGCTATATAGCGAAACAGCGGAGGAAATAATCCAATGATGATATTGTCAAATGCCGCAAGGGCAATAAAAACAAAGATCGTATAGATGATTTTCCATTTCGTACGTTTCAAATATAATGAAAACTCCTTTGTCTAAAATTTTGATGATATGGTTTGCTTTTAGATTGTCAACACGAATTGGATTCCTTTAATATAAGATTTCTTATGCAGCAAGATGCGACAGCTATTGTCAACATGCATTTCCTTTCAGATTCGTCCAGCCAATGGAAGTGCAGTTTGCAAAAAAACTTCTTTGACATTTCATCAATATGATATTATATCTACAGATCATTTCAAACAAAAGATCATGACTAAGGTTCATCCTGCTTTTTTATTGGTTAAACAGGGATGAATGCAAGACAGCCGTCTATTTTTTCTTTACATACTATTTGGAGCAAGAACATATTTCTATTTTGGAAGTCTTTTTTAGTGAAAACACAGAAAGAACTCCGTTTTATCTTTGAGTAGTACAAATACTACTTTCAGGAATTCAAAAGTGTTTTCTTTTTTTTGCTTGATCAAAATGGAAGAAAATTTTAGTATTCTCCCTATCATTTATTGGTATGATTATATTATACAATGTGAAGAAAGGCTTGGTAAAATGGGCGTAAAAGTGCTGATCATTTCCTCTGATCATACAGGTCATGGGCATAAAAGCATTACAGAATCTTTATGCGAAAAAATTGGAAGGGACCATGACATCAACATACACGTTGTGGATGGCTTTTCGCTTGGCGGACAAACTCTGCTGTCGATCGGCAAACTATATGGACCGATCACGAGAAAAGCCGAAAATTTATGGAAGATGGTATATAACATATCAGCTGATAACCCAACGTTAATCAACTATTTTATAGAAGGATTAATCAAAAATAACTTTCTGCATTTGCTGGACGAAGTAAAACCCGATTTGATTTTGTCGGTGCACCCTAATTTTAACGGCTCGATTTTAAATATTTTAGAGAAACAAAATATTAAAATCCCATTCATTACACTGATAGCTGATCTTGTCAACATTAGCCCGTTATGGGCAGATATTCGAGCTGATTATATCATCAGCCCGACCGTGGAAGCGGCGGATAAGTGTATGGAATACGGCATTCCAGCGGAGAATATAAAAATTTTAGGATTTCCGGTTCGTTCCAGGTTTTTTAGAAACAACACCAATAAAAAAGTCCGTTATCAAAAAGGCGCACCTTTAAAATGCTTGATTATGAGCGGCGGCGAAGGTGTAGGCAATATGAAGAAGATTGCGGAAATTTTGCTTGATCATTTTGATTGCACCGTCAAAATTGTGGCAGGGAGAAATGCGAAGCTGAAAGCAAAGTTAGAGCAATCCCTTTTTCCACAATATGGAGATAAAGTAGAGATTTACGGTTTCACGAAAAATATCCATGAACTGATGTTTGCCTCTGATATCGTCTTTACAAGAGGGAGTCCGAACGTCATGTTTGAAGCCATTGCTTCCAATACACCGATGATTATAACCGGTGCGTTGCCCGGCCAAGAAGAGGACAACCCCTACTTTGCTGAAAAATCAAATTTGGGAGTAGTGTGCAATAAGACGGACGATATCAAACAGACAATGACCGAATTGCTTAAAAATGATGGAGAAAAACTCAATCATATTATCGATAGTCAAAGAAAATTCATCAATCCGCATGCAGCAGAAGATATTTTACAATTTGTTTTAGAAGTGAAAGATCAGCAAATGGAAGTTGCAGCCGGTCTTTCTTTCAAATAAACTTCAACATGCCGTCGGTTTAACGGATGGCTAGTTGACAGAACGATCTTTTTAGGGGACCTTTGTCACCCGCCTACCAATATATTTGACAAACAAATCACTACGAGAAACGAATCCTATTTATGTCGGGTTCGTTTCTAATCTTTTTCAGAAAGTCATTTGAATCTGAATAGTCAAATCCCCTTTGACAGCAAGATAACAATATTTTCAGCACTCTCCTTTTCACGGCTTTTTTTCCGCGAGCTCTTTATAAGTAAAAATAAAAAGGCCTTTTCTCGGGTTGAGTCGAGGAAAGGTCGTTTATTTTCTTGAAAACGACTGTGATTGAATACTGTATCCAAAAGCTTGGATTAAAATGAACAAAGGAGGCTATCAAAATCATCTTGCTTTTATTTTTCGATGGAGTACGGCTTAAACGTTTCAATCACTTTCGTATATTTTTCTTTTGTCTTAATGGGAATTCCGTGTCGTAATTCTTTTTGAACGCCGCTTTCAAGTTTATGGACATCAATTTGAAAAAAAGATTGAATGATTTGGGCGTTTTTTTCTTCCGGTTTTCCCTTGAAAATGGATAAAACCCCTTTGTCCGTAATGCCAAAATATCCATTAGCTTTTAATAAAGGAGATATATCGTTTATTTTTTTTTGGAACACAGCTTCTGTATCATCCATTTCTACCAATTTCCAGTTTTTATAACGTTCAAGTATATCTCCAATGGAAATGAACGGCTCTGTCCGGATTTCTTCGCTGACCTCTCCATCCAAATAAATTCTGTCTAAAATCACGGTCATCGTTTTTTCAGAAACATTGGGCGACACGACACCGGCAGTACTTATTGGCTTTTCTTCACTCTCGGCCGATTTTTTGCTCGTATCCGTTTTGGCTTCATCGTGGAAAATCGTAAGGAAAAACGCTCCTGCCACCAATAACAGCATAAAACTGATTCTTGTAAACAGCGTCATGTAAACACCACCTAAATGTAATGAACTCTTGTTGATAGTTTGTTCCAAAAAGGAGAAATATAATCATAATCGAAAGAGCAAATATAGTCCTTTCAACGGACGACTATCCCTTGTTTTCTCTCATTTTGCCAAGGATACGGCCTCTTGACAGCGGAAGAAAAAAATTCTATCTTTGGCTTACTTATTATAGAATGAAGGAAGGAAAAAGCGTCCGTCGTCGCTGAAGCAGCGAAACGAACTGACGGACGGACTATGCGGAGCAAAGGAGAAGATCATATTGCAACAATTCCTTACATTCAAAAGGCTACGCAGTTCAGCAAAATTTTTCTTTTCATTAGCCATCATTGTATTTGTCTTTTTTCAAGGAAAAAGAGAACTTTCCAATATCTCCATTAGCGATTCCATCCGCATATTAAAAAGTCTTTCATCCTACCAAGTGACGGTAGTTGTATTATTAGGCTTGCTCGCGGTCAGTACGATGTTTCTTTATGATTTCTTTCTTCTTCGTTTTTTGAACTTGAATATTCGTACGGGAAAAATATTCCGCATCTCTTGGATCTCCAATACGCTTAACGGAATTTTGGGCTTTGGCGGCATCATCGGCGCGGGATTAAGAATGATGTTGTATAAGCAGCATACGAAAGAAGAATCTAAGCTGTTGCGGGGAATTGCTTGGATGGCGACGGGCACCCTTGCCGGCTTGTCGTTTTATTGTCTATTCGTGCTCTTGAACTTTTTTCATGCCAAACCTTTGCTTGCCAGCAAAAAGTGGCTCGACATCGTATTAGCCGTCATCGCGCTCTATTTGCCCGCCTTTTTTCTTCTGTCTCGCATCAAAGGGAAAGACGCTACTTCTTTCACTTTATCGGTACAATATATGGTCGCTTCTATTATCGAATGGCTGTCAGCGGCCATCGTCGCCTTTTTTTCGTTGCGGGTTCTGGGGATCCATGTACCGTTTGGAACAGCTTGCGGCATTTTCTTCACTTCAGCTGCTGCCGGATTAATCAGTATGATTCCCGGAGGCTTAGGCGCTTTTGATGTTATTTATTTAATCGGTTTTCAAGAATTGGGCTATCAAGAAGAAACGATTGTATCCGCTCTATTATTGTATCGTACTGTTTATTACTTTTTGCCTTTTCTTCTAGGGCTTATCTTTACCATTTACGAATTCAGCGGCAACGTATTGAAAAAGCCGGAAATGAAACCGATTCTTGGACCGGCGATCGATACGTCGAGCGTCGTCTTGTCCTTGCAAAAAAGCTGGGTGCAAAAAATTCCGTATTTGTCTTTTTCCATTTTGGTGTTTTTGAGCGGAGTCTACTTATTTTTATATGGAATTGAGCCTTATCATTTTGATCATTCGATCGCCGGCAAAGATTATACTCGTTATATCAAATTATTGTTTGACGCCTTTCTGGTCGCTCTTTCCATCACTTTGATATTAAGTGTCAAAGGGGTTTATTTAGGGACGAAGAGAGCTCGCCACTTTGTTTTCAACAGCTTTGTTTTGGCGCTTCTTTTTGTTCTCTTAACAGCGGGAACCGTTTTAGAGGTTATTTGGCTGATTGGCATGATCTTGCTTTTTGGCTACTCGAAGAAAAAGTTCGACCGCATCCGCCGTCCTGTAACGGGGGTCCGGAAACTGGTTCTTGTCGGCTTGTTTATGTTGTTTTATTGGATCTACTTTATTACGTTAAACAGTCTTCCTGATTATGCATATGAACTAGGAATGACCATACAAAAAAATGATGTCGAATTGACATTTGGAATGAGCACCGCTATCTTCCTTATTCTGAATATCATTTTTTATTACACTTTTGAATCCAAGCACAACGAAAAATTCGAAATGGAAGTTTCCGATGAGAAGCTTTTGGAATTGCTTCATCATTATGGGGGAAATTATTTAAGCCATTTGGCGTTTTTGGGGGACAAATCCTTTTTCTTGTCCAAAGATGGAAATGCCTTTATTCAATTTTCGATCATTCGCGATAAAGTGGTGGTGCTTGGCGATCCGGTGGGAAACGAAGACTCGTTTTATTCATTGTTGAATGATCTTTATAAAAAAGCGGATCGTTTCGGTTATCATATCATTTTTTATCAAGTCCAATCTAAATACATGCCGATGTACCATGACTTTGGCAACTCTTTCTTTAAACTGGGAGAGGAAGCGATCGTCGATTTAACTTCATTTTCCTTGAGAGGAAAGCGAAAGGCAGGACTTCGATCCACCAAAAACCGATTAAAAAGAGAAAATATACGCTTTCGGATGGTGGAACCACCATTTACAGACGAATTTTTCCATAATCTTGAAGAAGTCTCTAATCAATGGCTCGGTAAGAAAAAAGAAAAAGGATTTTCTTTAGGTTATTTTGATCGAGACTATCTCTCGCTTGCCCCCGTCGCGGTATTGGAAACGGAAGAAGGAAAGATCATGGCCTTTGCCAGCTTAATGCCGACTTACCAGGAAGGAATTATTTCCATCGACTTAATGCGATATGTACCCGATGCTCCTCCCGGCATTATGGACGGTCTATTGATTGCCATGATT
The DNA here is from genome assembly GCF_038007225.1 of Bacillus sp. FSL W8-0102. Classification (NCBI taxonomy): domain Bacteria; kingdom Bacillati; phylum Bacillota; class Bacilli; order Caryophanales; family Bacillaceae; genus Bacillus; species Bacillus sp. FSL W8-0102. Next base: position 1,102,857 of record NZ_JBBOWT010000001.1, on the reverse strand, counting down.
GAATGGGCACAAGAACACGGCTATACCACATTCAACTTAGGTATGACGCCGCTTTCCAATGTCGGCCAAACCGAAACTGCTTTTTGGCCGGAACGGATTGCTTCCCATATGTTTCATCATATTCAATATATTTACCATTTCGCCGGACTGCGAAAATTCAAAGAAAAATATGATCCAAACTGGGAGCCAAGATATATGGCTTACCGAAAATACCGCTTCTTGCCTTTCTCGATGATCGATGTCGCAAGACTCATCAATCGCGGGAAACCGAAACCATCATCTTCTAAATGATACAGCAAAAAAGGACATGCCGGCATTCTACGCGTTTATCGCAGATTGCCAACATGTCCTTTTTTTATCATGAACGCTCACGTAAAAAGCTTTTATATAAAATCGAAAAACGAGGCCTTGCTCCAAATGGATGATGGATGAAACTTATTAAGCTTCTTGATAGTTATGATAAATTTCTTGCACATCATCGTTGTCTTCGAGCATGTCTAGCAATTTTTCCATTTTGGCTGATTGCTCATCATCAAGCACCGTATAAGTTTGCGGAACCATCGTGATTTCAGCGGTTGCAAAAGTAAATCCCGCTTTTTCCAAGTTTTCTTTCACTTCCATAAAGTTCTCCGGATCCGTATAAATTTCAAAAGCTTCCTCGCTCGTTTCCATTTCTTCCGCTCCGGCTTCAATAGCTTGCAGAAGCATATCATCTTCGTCGAGATTCAAATCTTCTCTTTCAATGACCAAATAGCCTTTGCGGTCAAACAAATAGGAAACACAGCCTGTTTCCCCAAGATTTCCTCCATTTTTCGAAAAAGCCATCCGCACATTTGATGCCGTGCGGTTTTTGTTGTCAGTCAAGCAAGTGACCATGATGGCAACACCGCCGGGGCCATATCCTTCATACACAATTTCCTCGTAATTTTCTCCATTTTGATTGCCGCGAGCTTTTTCAATGGCTCGTTTTATATTGTCATTTGGCATGTTTGCCGCTTTCGCCTTTTCAACGACAAGCCGTAAAGCAGGGTTAGCGTCAGGATCAGGAAGCCCTCTTTTAGCGGCTACGTAGATTTCTTTCGCCAGCTTTTGAAACACTTTCCCTTTTTTCGCATCCTGCGCATTTTTTCTCCGTTGGATATTTTTCCATTTAGAATGACCTGCCATCCTAAATACCCCTCTCAAATCTGTTTTTCCGACAATAATATAGCACATTTTATTTCCTTTTGGTAAGTTCCTGGGGATTACGGACCGTTCAGGCGAACACGAGCGCAGCCTCGACAGACCAAAGGCTCTTCCTCTTCTTCGCTTTTGCTTTTTATTCCTTCCAACGCCGAATGATAATGGATGTGCCGGTCTCCTTTTTGCTTTCTACGGAAGAATAGAAAACGCGCTGTTTTGGCATTAACTAAGTGAAATTGTAGATGACCGCGGTGGGCGAGAATCAGTGGAAAAAGCGAACTTGGCGATGCCCGAGAGAGGGAAGGCACATTGAAAGCGAGTGAATTTCGCAATAGAAAGCTTTACTCAAAAAAGGGGTGCCCCTGTGTCATTTTACTGACTTTCGGGACATCCCCTTTTTCTTTATCTTTCCTGATGGCGTAAAGTTCGCACCATTTCTTTTAAATCAAGCTCTATTTGATCTTTTGGTCCGCCATCTCTTAGTTCATTATCAATATTGCGAACGCGGCCGAAATTGCCTATACCCGTAACAACAGTGCATCGGCGCCCGTTTACATACGGTTGGACTGCTTTTTTGACGCTTGATTTGACTTTTTCTTTATCCGATCCGTTTTCGGTTATGACCGCAATGATCACATCTTTGTTATAAACGACGGCTCTTGCATCTTGAACATGATTGACTTTTGCCGCTTCAGCCGCCAGTCTCTCTGCCAGTTTCCCTTCATAGGCTTGATAATATGAATTTTTGGTCTGAGGCAATTGAGTTTGCAAATGTCCATGATAGTTTGCATCTTTACGACTGAATTGATTATCTCTGGCCCAAAAGTTTTTATCATCTTTCGCAAGCGGAACGGTCGGGTTGGGAGGATTTCCGTTTTCATCACGCACTTGCAAATATCTTCTTTTATGTTCACGAATGGCCTGACCTTCTCTGCCGACAGAGTGGTCATACAGTTCTGTCATCGGGCCATCATGCCGGTCATTCGTATCGCCGCCATGCCCTTCGTTGGAAAAAACACCCTTTGGATGATAATTGGGCCGGTCGCCTCCATAAGCGTCTTCTCCTCCTGAACAAGCGGCAAGACTCAAAACCATCACTCCCGAAACGAGAGATTGGTAAATTTTTTTCACCATTATCCCCTCTTTTGCCACATAGTGAGCTGGACAATCAGCTCATTTTATAGTGTGCGGGGCTTTAAAAAAACTATACGGTAAAGGGAATGGATTCGAAAAACGATACGTCATTTGAACATTTTAGCGAATATTTTGTTAAAAAAGGCCGTTCGTTCGTCCATTTCCTTGACGGTTATTTGATATAAATACGGTAAATGACCGTTTCGAGGGCGTTTGAAAAAACGGTTCCATTCTCTAAAGATATCGCTTGGAAACAGCAAATGAGCAAGAAAAAATGGATCATCTTGATATTTGTCCAAAAAGGGGTGTTTCCAAAGAAGGGATTCATCCCAATGAAGAATGGGCAAAACTCTCATGGCAAACTGAATGTAATCATATGTTTTCGGAGCAATGGCAATCAGGTCGAAATCCGTAATAAACAAGCGATTAGAGCGATCTTTGATAAAATTATGATGGGCGACGTCGCCGTGAATGATCGCCATTTCATCTTGTATCGTGAATTTCGATATTGCCTCTATCGCTCGTTCCCCCATCCATAAATACTTTTTGATCGCGTTCAAAGATAAATACCATTCCAGTCTCTTTCTATTGGCCTCAAATTCATGATGCCTCTCTTTCCATTTTTTTGTTTGATCAAAATGCGAAATAACAGACAAAAAAGAGGAATAAAATGTCTCTGTGCAAGCGTGGAATTCATTTAAAACAGAAAGAGCTTGAATTCTTTCTTCTTCTCTTTTATAGGAAAAAGGGGGAATGGATGATTCGATCCATCGGAAAACGCCATAAAATCGTTTTTGAAAGGAGATGACTTCTTCCGTCTGCATAGGATGAGGCTCTGCTGTTTTGAAAAAATGAACGCTATGAAGCGAACGAATAAGTGCTTGTTGTTGTTTCCATTTTGTTTCTGAAGAAAATTCCTTCAGAAACCATGGTCCTGACGGCAAAAAAATTTTCCATTTTCCTTCTTTTATAGGCGTATAGGCCAGCACGGGTTCTTTCAACACATTTTGAACAGATAAAAGGAGACGATGACTAAAATCGTCCCCACTACATACATCATTGATCATCATCATGACTCTCATCATCCGTTCTAGAGGTCCTAAAATCTGAATTTTGATCAGACGCCGGCAGATAGCCCGGTCCCCCGTAAGGAGCTGGCGGTGTTGAATATGGCTGGTTATACATCCCGTATATATTGGGTGCCTGCGGATACAGGGGCTGATAAGGCGCCGGCTGAACCGGCATGAAAGTCCCTCCAGGATAAGACGGGATTTGTTGTCCGCTTTGATCTTGGCAATGGCAATCATTTGACCATTTACCCTCCGTCGGTCCTGCCTGTTGATAAGGCATTGGTTGATTGGAGATCGGTTGATTTGGCATTGGTTGGTTTGGCATCTGATTTGGCATCGGTTGATTTGGCACAGGTTGATTTGGCATCTGATTTGGCATCGGCGGATAAACTGCTCCAGGATAAGAAGCACCATAATAAGGATCATATCCAGTTCCCGGTGCCACTGGGGAAATCGGAACATAATTCGGCTGGTTCCCGTAAACACCCGGAGGATACATTCCTGGAGCCTGATTTTCCGTAAAAGGCAGCAGCGCTGAGGAGGACTCTTCCATTGGTTCATTCATCCCCGCTCCGGGAAGTCCGTACGGATAGGAAGGCTGGTGATAAACCGGATTCGCGGCAGGTTGAACAACCGGGACGGGATGCGGCCACTGCGGTTGATACGGATAAACCGGGACGGGAGCGGGATAACAATTCGTATAGTATGGACTTACATATGGAAAGTTCCCGCCATATTCAAATTGAGCGATTTGATGATGAGATGATGATTCCTTTTCTTCCGTGAATTCCACTGACTCCTCCAGTCCGGGAAATATATTGGGCGGCACCTTATGAATTTCTTTTTGCGTTTGTTGACTAATTTGTTTGTTCATTTGCTCCATTGTCACGTCAAAATGCTGATTGATTTCTATATCCGGAACGATTGGCTGCGGCATTATGGGGGCGACATGTTTGGGCTTTTCTTTCGGGACTTCTTTTTTGGTGACTTGGCTGGGCGTTTCTGCGGTTGGAATAGTAGGAGGTTTCGATTCTTTAAATGGATGTTCGTATTTTTTTATTTCTTTTCCATGATGTCCATGGTGGCCATGATGATGGCTGGGCCCTTTTTTTACGTTTCCCCCTGTTCCGGGTATTTTAATTTTCATGCCAGGCATAATCATTTCCGGATTGGAGAGCTGAGAATTTATCTTTTTTAATTCTTCAAAAGACACGCCGTACTTTTTTGCGATCGTCCACAGCGTATCACCTTTTTGCACTATATGGATCTTCAACATTTTTCCCTCCTTAGGCGTAAGTCCATATATTGTATGCCTCAGATCCCAAAATGCGATTGAACTTACACAAAAATTTATGTTTTTTCCCCAAAAAATATGCCTTTCCTGCTCGGAAAGACATGATAGGCGGCCATTTTGAATCATGCAAGTGCAAGCATTCGTTCAAGCGCAAGTTTGGCTTCGATCGCTACTTGTTCAGGCACCTTGATGAAATTGACGGAATCTCCTTTGTAAATGGACTCCAATGACCAAAGCAGATGGGGAAGATCAATACGGTTCATCGTCATACACGGGCAAAAATTCGGGTTAAGGGAAATAATATGTTTATCCGGATGTTGTTTGATCAGACGACTGACGAGATTCATTTCTGTTCCAATCGCCCAAGATGTTCCCGGCGCCGCTTTTTCAATTGTTTGGATAATGTAGTTCGTGGAACCGCTGCTATCCGAAGCCTCCACGACTTCCCGACGACATTCCGGATGTACGATAATATTGATGTTCGGATATTTATTCCGTACTTCCCGGACATTATGGATAGTAAAATTTTCATGCACAGAACAATGCCCTTTCCATAAAATCACTTTAATCTCATTCACATCCCCATCGTAGATCAATTCTTCTTTCAACGGGTCCCAAAGAGCCATTTGTTGAAGATCGACCCCTAAATCATAAGCGGTATTTCGTCCAAGATGCTGGTCTGGGAGAAACAGAATTCTTTCTTTTTGCGAGAATCCCCATTTCAATATTTTATGGGCATTGGAAGAAGTGACCGTGGCTCCGCCGTTTCTGCCAACAAATGCTTTGATCTCCGCCGTGGAATTCACATATGTTAATGGCAAAACGGTGTTGCCAAACCAATTCGCAAGCTTGTTCCATGCCCTCTCCGTTTGATGGATATCCGCCATATCCGCCATCGAACAGCCGGCTTTCCTATCGGGCAATATCACTTTTTGATCAGGCGCAGTCAAAATATCAGCCGTCTCCGCCATAAAATGAACACCGCAAAAGACGATGTATTCCGCCTTTTTATTATCAGCGGAAATCCTCGCAAGCTTAAAAGAATCTCCAACGGCATCCGCAAATTGAATCACTTCATCCCTTTGATAATGATGCCCGGGAATAAACAATCGTTCTCCTAAACGAGTTTTCAATTCTCGGACTCTTTCTTCCATCTCTTGAATGGTCATCTTGTTATAACGCTCCGGAATCACCGTTGTTTGTTGAAGCGCCTGCAACAAATTCATCATCCAATCCCCCTTTTAAGATATAAAATTTGGCTGCACCTTTGCGCTGATATCGAGCACTTGGTAAGAGTGGGTCAAAAAGCCAAGAGAAATCCATTGTACACCCGTTTTGGCATACGCTTTCAAATTCGACAAAGTAATGCCTCCTGAAGCTTCTGTAATAATATGGTCCGGCACATAAACGATCCAATCGCGTATTTGTTCCGGAGTGCAATTATCAAACATAATAATATCGGCCTCGGCTTCTACTGCTTCCAGCAGCTGCTCTTTCGTTTCAATTTCCACTTCTACTTTCGTCGTGTGCCCGGCAAACTGTTTTGCCCTTTTCACTGCAGACAAAATACTCCCTGCAAATGCAATATGATTGTCTTTTAACATAATGGCATCAAAAAGTCCTTTGCGATGGTTATAGCCCCCGCCTACTCGAACGGCATATTTTTCAAGCATCCTTAGACCGGGAGTTGTTTTTCTTGTATCGCAAATATTCGCCCCCGTCCCTTTAACGATTTCAACTGCCTTAGCCGTTACTGTGGCAATCCCGGACATCCTTTGAATCAAATTTAAGATCACCCTTTCGCCTTGGAGAAGGCCGCGCATCGCACCCTTGATTTCAGCTATGAGTTCTCCTTTTTCCACAACATCGCCATCTTTCCGATATACGGTTACCTCCGAAGTGGGATCGATCAGACGAAAACCTGTCTTAATGACATCACTGCCACAAAAAACGCCGTCCGCCTTTGACAAAAAGTAAAAAGAGCCGCGATCATCAGCCGTAAAAATGGCTTCTGCACTTATATCCCCGTCCCCAATATCTTCGATAAAAAAATCTTTAAGCATGGATTCCAGTTTGATGCGATTCATAAGACTCTCTCCTCCATGTTATTTTCGTTTGTTCATGGATAATGCGCCGATCTTTCCAAAAAAGGTCTTCATTTGGAAAATCGCTTCGTATGTGGGCACCGCGACTCTCTTTCCGAATCAATGCCGACTTCGTCATGATAAAACTATTGATAAACATAAAAATCGTTTGAATTTGTTCGATTGATAGCCTTTCCAAAGATTGTTCCATCAAAGATTCCAACAACTGAACCGGCAGCCAATTCAATTGTCTGTTAAGTCCGGCTTCATCTCGGATGACGCCTACATTTTCGATCATGTTCCATTTCAACTGTTCTGAATCGAGATTTGGCATTTCGTCTTCTTTCGCTTTCAACGGATAGTCATAAAGAACGGATCGTATCAACGAAACGTGAGATTCATGGTTGATAAACTCAGCTGTTCTTTTCCCAAACACAAGCCCTTCTAAAAGAGAATTACTAGCCAGCCTATTGGCTCCATGGACCCCGCTGGATGCTGTTTCCCCGATCGCATATAATCCATTGACCGAAGTTCGTCCAAAGGAATCGATGACGATTCCGCCCATTAAAAAGTGGCTTCCGGGCACTACCGGGATTTTTCCTTCCTTAAGATCCACACCCTGCTCGCGGCATAATTGAGAAATGCTCGGGAACTTTTCTTCAAAATGAGATATTCCGCTTATATCTAAAAAAACGTCCTGCTGTTCTGCTCTTCTTTTGTAAATCTCATAGGCGACAATATGTCTCGGAGCCAAATCTTTTTGCGGATGAACTCCTTCCATGATCCGCCTTCCTTTACTGTCCAGTAAAATAGCTCCGGCTCCTCTTACCGCTTCTGAAATTAAACCTTTTGTTTCTCCATCTACGTATAACAATGTTGGGTGGAACTGAACAAATTCCATATCAGCCACTGCCGCTCCAGCTCGGTAAGCCATCGCCACTCCATCTCCAATCATTCCCGGATGATTGGATGTATACGGATAAAGTGCACCCGCTCCCCCAGTTGCCAGCACAATATGACGGCCAAAATAGCGATGAACAATGCCGTCCACTGATTTTGCCGCTACCCCGATACATCGGCTTCGATCGTTTGTAAGCAGTAGTTCAAAAACCAGTTCATTCTCCACTATTTCAACATTTGTCGGCAACCGATCCAATAAAAATTCAATTAAATAACGACCTGTTGCATCCCCGCCGCAATGAACAATCCGGCGGCGACTATGGGCGCCTTCAAGTCCTAACGCCACCTCTCCTGTTTCATTCCGGTCGACAGGAAGACCGCTTTTGATTAACTCTTTCACCACTTCAGAACCTTCGCGCACGAGACTATCCACTACTTTAGTAGATTGGTGGTACCTTCCGGCAACTAACGTATCCTGAACATGCAAATCCAATCGATCCGTCTCGGAAACAACCGCAGCAATCCCTCCCTGTGCCTTGTAAGAGTTGCTGTTTCGGATTTTGCTTTTTGTCATGATCACTACATGAAATTGCGGATGAAGATAGCGAGCAAGCTGAAGAGCCGCCACCCCTCCCCCGATAATCACTACATCCGCTTCTTTCTCCATTCTTTATCTCTCCTTTTTGTCTCTACACGCCTGTAACATTTTCCTCTATACTCCCCCGGAGATTTTTATTTGTTTTTTACATATGTCTTGACACATATATTTACATAAAATTAAACTATTGACAAGCATTTTTTGAAATCGATCGTTTGTTTGACAGAATCGAAAGGAGTGGGAAAAATGAAATATTTTGACTGTGCGGCCACTGTTCCAATGGACGAAGAAGCTCTTTCTGCCTATGTGGAAATCAGCAAAATGTATTTTGGAAACAGCGAAAGCCATCATAACATCGGGATCAGCGCCCGGGACGTATTGGAGAACGGCCGCTCCATTCTTGCCGAACAAATGGGTGTAGAACCTAAAGGACTTTTTTTTACTTCAGGAGGAACAGAAAGCAATTTGCTTGCCATCATATCACTAGCCAGAAAAGCGCGGGAAATCGGCAGAGGAAACCATATCATTACGGCTGAAAGTGAACATGCTTCTGTCCTTTCCGCCGTTCACTTTCTGGAAAAAGAGGGATTTCAAATAACCAAACTGAAAATGGAAAAAAACGGTCAAATATCGACCGAACAAGTCCTTGAAAATCTTCGTCCTGACACGATATTGATTTCCATCCAACACGTGAATCAAGAAATCGGAACACTTCAACCTATACAGGAAATCAGCAGGCTTATCGATCGAAAAAAAGTGTTATTTCACACAGATTGCGTCCAATCTTTTGGAAAAGTCGATATACGAGAAATCATTCCTTATGTGGACAGTCTCTCCGTTGCTTCTCACAAAATCGGCGGACCGAAAGGAGTCGGAGCCGTCTATATTCGCCCGGACTGCTCCTATGAACCGGTCTTTCCGCTTCTTTCGCAAGAAGACGGATTCCGTGGCGGAACGATCAACGTACCCGGAATTGCCGCCTTCGCGTTAGCTGCTGCCAAAACAGATCCTCCATCTTACTGGAAAGAATGCTCAAGAAAGCGTAAACTTTTTCGTTCAGCCTTGCCAGACTTCCCATACACCATTTATGAGGCGAAACAAAGCGTCCAGCTTCCATCCATTATCGGAATGACCATGGACGGAATAGAAGGACAGCTTGTCATGCTCGAATGCAACCGGCTTGGCTTTGCCATTTCCACCGGCAGTGCGTGTTCAGAAGGAAAAGGAGAAGGAGCCAAAACGATTACCGCCATGAGAGAACCTGATGCTTCTGCTAAACAGTTTTTCCGAATATCCTTCAGCGATCAAACGCCTGATTTTGATATCATAGAGCTGGCAAAAACACTTTATGAAATCGCTCGCCGGTTCTCTCCGGGTTCGCTAGCTCAACGAACTATGATACAATCGTAGTAGAAAATCGGCTAAAGAGATATTGAAGCAATTGGAGGGATTTTGTTGTCTTCCGGCAGAAAAATTTTAGGGGAAGAGCGAAGAACGCTTATTTTGCAGTACTTGAAACAATCGTCTGATCCGATCACTGGAAGTGAACTAGCGAAAAAAACCAACGTTAGCCGTCAAGTGATTGTTAACGATATTACTATTTTAAAAGCTAGAAATGAACCGATTATTGCCACAAGCCAAGGATATATGTATTTACCTCAGTCAGGCAATGATGGCGTTTTTGAGCGGACGATCGCCTGTTATCATACTCCGGATGAAGCGGAAGCGGAGCTTAATTTGCTTGTGGACTATGGTCTTACCGTAAAAGATGTGAAAATCGAACATCCTGTATACGGTGATTTAACAGCATCCATAATGGTATCCAATCGCAAAGAGGTCGAACAGTTTATGGCCAGAATTCGCGAAACGAACGCTGCCTTTTTGTCGGAGTTGACCGACGGTGTGCATCTCCATACTGTCAGTGCCAAGGATTCCCGCACTCTTGACGCAGCGGAAAAAGCCCTGAAAAAAGCAGGATTTCTCTTAGACGAATAGTTTGACGCCTCGGAGCACCCGCAAAGGTTTTATTGAATTTCCTGGCTTAATCGCTCTTTTCATTTCATTTATGAAAAAAGGGCATCAAAAGCCTTTTTGGCTGGATGCCCGTTTTCCATATTTAAATTTGATACGATAAATAGCTTCCAAGAACTTTGACTGTACAACCCAGCGCTTCCATCTCAGCAAAGGCGTTGGGAAGCAAAATGTCGTCCATCCTTTGATTAATATCGATAATGAAAAAATAGTTTCCCAGTCCGGTCTTGACCGGCCTGGATTCAATCTTGCTCAAGTTGATTTTTCGCCAAGCAAGCGCTGATAACACTTGATGAAGCGCCCCCGCTTGATCCGATGGCAATGTGACCATAATCGTCGTCTTCTCCACACCAGACTCATAAGGTAATTCCAGCTTTTGTTCTTCTTTGGACAGCACAATAAATTTGGTATGGTTGAAATCATAATCGTGAATATTTTCCTTCACGATGGTTAAGCCGTATTTTTCGGCGGATAATGAATTCCCAATCGCAGCGGTGAGCTCTTCCGGATGTTCACTTACGTAACGTGCAGCGGCAGCAGTCGATGCTGCTTCTTCACATGGCACTTTCTCAAAATATGTATGTAAAAACTTATAGCATTGGGCAATGGCATGAGGATGAGACATCACTTTTTCGATGTTCTTCCAACGCTCTGCATTTTGAGGATGCATTAATAAATGCTGCCGAATGGGGGCAATCAACTCTGCAATAATTTTTAAATCGACTTCCTGGGTTAAATAATCAATGGTTAAATTCACGGTTCCTTCCAATGTATTCTCCAGCGGTACTACTGCCAAATCCGCTTTTCCTTCCATAACCTCATCCATACACTCCGGAATGGTCATGCATGCTTTTTTTTCCGCTTTTGGAAAAGCAGAACAAACGGCTAAATCTGTAAATGTCGCCGCAGGTCCTAAATAAGATATCTTCATTTGATTTCTCTCTCCCTCTGTCAAGAAAATTATGAAAAATGGAGTGACACTCCCATCGGTGTTTCACGGATGATTAATGGAGCTATTTAGGCATCAGAGGCAACTGCCCCTCCATGCGGGAACACGAATGGTTAGTGGAACCAATCGGGCATTTAGAGGCAGTTGGACCTTTTCCCCTTCTCTTTTTTCTCCTGCACATCTCCTAAAAAGGGCTTACTGTCCCTTAATGTGGGAATAATATACCTAATTTTTATGCACCCGAACCTAGCACTTCCACTTTTTCGACAAATTCCAGTTTTTTCAGCTTGTTGAGCAAGTCATCCAAGTCCGTTGACATATTGGTCACGTCAAGCGAAAGAGTGACATTCGCCCGGCCTTGAATGGGAATCGTCTGGTGGATGGTCAGCACATTGCAATGGAAACGAGCCGCTACCTCGAGCAATTGTGACAGCGTCCCTGAACGATCCTCCAAATAAAAAAACAACGTAATGATCTTCTCTTTTACAACCGTATGGAAAGGGAATACGGTATCCCTGTATTTATAAAAGGCGCTCCGGCTTAAATCAACTTTGTTTACAGCATCTTGGACCGAATCGGCTTTTCCGCGTTCCAAAAGTTCTTTCACTTCCAACGTTTTTTTCATGGCTTCCGGCAGGACATCCTCACGAACTAAGTAAAATTTTTGATTCAGATCCTTTTTTCGCAATGCATTTTCCCCCAATTGCGATAAAATAAAACTTTTGGCAGTGCTAGTGGAAAAGAATCTTCGGCCGAACATAGCTTAACGAATAGTCCGGCCCGACTCCATCATTATTCGATAAATTCAAATTCGTAATCCAATAAACGGACAGTATCCCCGTCTTTCGCTCCTTTTGCTCTGAGAGCCTCATCGACTCCGAGGCTTCTCATTTGTCTAGCAAAGCGTCGGATGGATTCATCGCGGGTAAAGTCAGTCATTTTAAACAGCTTTTCAATTTTTGCCCCACTCAGAACAAAGGCGCCATCAGGATCTCTTGTAATGGTAAACTCCTCTTCAGGCCGTTCGTATTTATACACGACTCGGTGAACGCCTTGTTTTTCTTCGGCATCATGAAGAGGAAATTCAGGTGTTTCTTCCAGCTTATCCGCAATCGCAAACAATAGCTCCCGTATTCCTTCTCTCGTTGCAGCTGAAATAGGAAAAACAGGATAGTCTTCTTGAAGTTTTTCTTTAAACCGTTTTAAATTTTCATGTGCTTCTGGAATATCCATTTTATTAGCCACAATAATTTGTGGTCTTTCAGTTAACCGTAAGTTATATTCTTTTAGCTCATTGTTGATCGTTACATAATCCTCATATGGATCTCGACCTTCTGACGCCGACATATCGATCACATGGACAATCACACGCGTTCGCTCAATATGACGTAAAAATTGGTGTCCTAATCCGACCCCTTGATGGGCGCCTTCAATCAGCCCGGGCAAGTCAGCCATCACAAAACTGCGGCCGTCTTCTGTTTCTACCACGCCAAGGTTAGGAACGATCGTCGTAAAGTGGTAGTCGGCAATTTTAGGCCTTGCGCGTGACACTACAGATAACAGCGTAGATTTTCCTACACTTGGAAAACCGACAAGACCAACATCGGCAAGGAGCTTTAATTCAAGAACGACATATCGTTCTTCTCCCGGTTCGCCTTTCTCGCAAATTTCCGGAGCCGGATTTGCGGGAGTGGCAAAACGGGTATTTCCTCTTCCTCCTCTTCCTCCTTTAGCTACCACTACACGCTGGCCGTGTTCCGTTAAATCGGCAATGACTTCTTTTGTATCATCATCGATCACAACCGTTCCCGGCGGTACTTTGACCACCATATCCTCCGCATTTTTTCCATGCTGATTTTTACTCATTCCGTTTTCTCCGCGCGGCGCTTTAAAATGGCGCTGATAGCGGAAATCCATCAACGTTCTCAGTCCTTCGTCGACTTCGAACACAACATCGGCTCCTTTGCCGCCGTCTCCCCCGGCAGGGCCGCCTTTAGGCACATATTTTTCACGTCGGAACGCTACCATGCCATTTCCGCCGTCTCCGCCTTTAACATAGATTTTGACTTGATCGACAAACATAGAAAACCTCCATTTACTTCCAATAAAGTCTATTGAAGATCGTTTTATCCTAAATGGTACCATACAAGTTTTTTATCTTATACGAGTGTAAAGATCGCTTATCAAAAAAACGAAGAATAGATGGTCTTCTTTGACAAAGTTTATCTTTGTTAAAAGGTTGCCGCTCTTTTTTTGAAGAGCGCTGCAAATTTTTTTAACACGAGGAGAGCTGGGGACTGCTCACCTAAGCATCCAGAATCCATTTATTTCTTCATCATCATTGGACTTCTTTCAAAAACAGAATAGTTATGTCCTGTGCCAGCCACACTTGATGATTATCTTTCCATAGGGGAAAAACAAACTTGAAATTGCAAGTTCTCATCTGTTGATTCGATGAATTCCACCTCTGTTTCGAAAAGCGATTTGACGGATTGTTCAATCCATCTTTCCAGTTCATGGCTGTCTTTTATTATCCCACTTAAGTCAAAAAAGAAACAATGCGCCTTGCCTCTTTCTTGAATAGAAAGAAATAAATGATTCTCTCCTCTAGGATCCACCCTCTTTTCGATTTCTTGGCACAAAGAGCACATCCATTTTGTTATGAGCTGATCGTTTAACGAAACGTTGCGATAATCATCCAAAATCTCGTATTCTAGCGTCAGTTGTCGAGACCGCCAATTGTAAGTCATGATCCATTCAGCCAAACATGGCAAATTTAAATTGGTCAGCCTTGTTTCCTGACGGCTATTTAAAATAATTTCGTCAATCACACGTTTTGCATTTTCTGTATGTCCTAAATCAAGATTGCCCTTGATTAACTGGATGCGATTCATCCAATCATGCCGCACGTATTTTAAAACTTCCAGCAGCGTCCAGTCATTATTCATTCTTTTACTCCTATTTTGTCATATAGTAACCATCCCACACTCAATGGTTTTCCCATTCTTCTTCATTATGAAGTATAACAGAAAAGATTGAAATGAGATACAGAGGATTGCTTATTAAAAAGCAGCTGCATGCAACCAATGAACGACCAAACGCTTTTTACCGCTTCCGATGCTCCTTAAAACAAAAAAAGAGGGCGCCCAAAAGTTTCCCTTTGGGCACCCCTAACAGAAAAAGGATTATGCTTCTTTCGCAACAGGATAAACGCTAACTTTCTTTTTGTCACGACCGAATCGTTCAAAACGAACAACGCCGTCAATTTTAGCATATAGCGTGTCGTCTCCGCCACGGCCAACGTTTTCGCCAGGATAGACTTTTGTACCGCGTTGGCGATAAAGAATAGAACCGCCTGTTACAAATTGTCCATCCGCACGTTTAGCGCCCAAGCGTTTTGCGATAGAGTCGCGGCCGTTTTTAGTAGACCCAACCCCTTTTTTCGATGCAAAAAACTGAAGATCTAATTTAAGCATTCTTTCCACCTCCTACAGTTTTAAATACGATCTTGATAAAATCTCCGTACTGCTGTTCAATCGTTTGCAAGGACACCACCATGGCTTCCAAAAGAAACTGAACTTTTTCCAATTCTTTTCCCGTCGTCGTTTCAGGAATAACGCAACGGAGAAAACCTCCGCCGCCTTTTTGTTCAATCTCCGGTTCCACATTTGTCAACACCATGATGGAATTAATGGCCCCGAATGACACAGCTGATGCCCCCGCGCAAACGATATCTTGGCCATATTCAGCAAAATCGGCGTGTCCGTCCATTGTAAATGAACGAATTTTGCCGGAACGATCTTTTTCGATCACGACATTTATCATCTTATATCGCCTTACGCGTTGATTTTTTCAATCACGACTTTTGTGTAAGGTTGACGATGACCTTGTTTGCGGCGATAATTTTTCTTTGGTTTATATTTAAAAACAACGATTTTTTTGCCGCGGCCATGTTTTTCCACTTTGCCAGTGACCGTTGCACCTTCTACAAGTGGAGTACCTACTTTTACATCTTCGCCGCCTACGAATAAAACTTTGTCAAAAGTCACAGTTTCTCCTTCAGCAGCATCCACTTTTTCGATATAAACAGTTTGACCTTCTTCCACTTTCAACTGTTTTCCGCCAGTTTCAATAATAGCGTACATTTACTGCACCTCCTTAATAACTAAGACTCGCCAATGGCAGGTGTTTCGCAAAGCGAAAACTTAAAACCTGTTATGAGCGGTTGTAGCACGGGTGCTACAATAATAACATTGAGATTTTACCATCTTTTATAAAAGAGTGTCAACCTTTTTTCGGTCTTTCTCCTAGCAATTTCATTTCTTCCTCTGTTCCCAGTCGGCTGATTTCTCCAAAAGGATGTGGCCGATTGACAATCCTATAGAATATTTTTTTCTTTAGAAGATTCTCTAAATGAAAATGATCGCCATTTTGTTCGCCGGCAAATGCTTTTTTGACATCCTCCGTTACATCAAGCAAAACAGCTTCTTGATCCTGTCTCGCATATTCGAAAAGAGCTCTCTCCATTTGAAAAGCAGTCGTTGCTGCGCTTAAAACTCTTCCTTTCCCCATACAAACAGGGCAAGGCTCCGTCAACGTTTCCAGCAGGGAGTTTTTCGTTTTCTTTCTTGTCAGCTGGAGTAATCCGAGAGAAGTAAATTCGTACACGTTCACGCTTTTCGGATCCTTTGCTGTTTCTTCCTCCAGCACTGCCCGGATTTGTTCTCTATCTTTGTCCGAGTCCATATTAATAAAATCGATTAAAATGATGCCGCTTATATCACGCAATCGAATCTGCCTTGGAATTTCCCTTGCTGCTTCGATATTTGAGAGAAAAGCAGTATGACGAAAATCGCTTTTCCCCGTATATTTCCCCGAATTTACATCAATAACTGTCATCGCTTCCGTTTTTTCAATAATGACATATCCGCCGCTTGGAAGCCAGACAATTTGTTTTAATGCCTTTTGTATCTCCGCATCAAGGTCAAAAGTGGAAAAAAGATCTTGCGGATGATGATGAAGCTCACAACGCCAATGTTGACTGGAGAAACGGGCATCGCTAGTAATCAACTTTTGAAAAGCAGGATCGTCCACAATCAGCGACCCGCTCTTTAATCTGATCATTTGAGCGATCGCTTCTTCCTTAAACGGATCTCTTTGAAATAATAAAGAAGGGGCTTTTTTATTCGGTATTTGGGACAATACCTTTCTATGCATTTCCCGCAACGCCACCCATTCCTTTTCAATTTCTGTTTTTTCACCAGCGGCAACAGAAGTTCTTAAAATGACGCCTTCCTGCTCTTTTTTCATTTGTTGTGCCCATTGTTTCCAGTTTTCTCGTTCTTCTTGACCCATTTTTCTTGAAACGGCGATATGATTTCCTGCCGGTATATAGACTAAATACATCCCGGGCCATTCTATGAGGGCCGTCAACTCAGGACCTTTATGATCAGTGGCGTCTTTTTTTACTTGAACCGCTATCTTTTCCCCTTCGAACACTAATTGTGAAATCGGCAATTGGCGGGAATCAGGAATTTGATCTTTAGGCAAATAACCGTTTTTTCCGATTCCGATATCGACAAAACAAGCGTTCATGCCCGGCTCAATTTTTTGGATAACCCCATAATAAATATTTCCGACAATGGATTGATGCGAAGGCTGAAAAATATGAAATTGATCCGCTTTTCCGTCGCGGAGAACTGCCATGCGCTTTTCCCGGCCTTTTGCACTTACGATAATTTGATTCATCATTCCACCCTTTTCAACATATCCACATTAAAACAAAAAAACTTTTTGTCGCTGGAAGATAAAAAATAGGTGCAAATGTCTCAAATCTATCTGTAAGAAACATTCCACCTTCCTTGATATCTCAGCAAAAATCTGAACATAACCGATTGGTCACATCCATATTCGATCCATGTACGTCTGTCAAAAAAAGATTTATCATGTAAATGGAAAAACAGCACCTCGTCCACTATACTTTACTCATTTCGTCAGCACCCGTCAATAATAATAAAGAAGGTCGCCAATTTTCACCGTTGTTTGTTTTTCAGAGAAATAGGCGTGTAACACTTCATTTTCATCTAATTTTCCTTTTTCTTCTCCATTTTCCATCACAATGATCGGATGTTTGACTCCCCGTTGAAACTGCATTAATACAGTCGATAAAACCGTATCGCTCGATACAGTGATCGGTTTAAGCTGATGTATCCCCCTTCGATTTCCGTAATAACGTTCAAGCAAAAAGCGCATCATCACATAATGACGTTGTTTCCATTCTTGCCAAAGCGAAAAATATAAGAATGAGAGAACAATCCAAAGATGGAGTTGAAACGGAGCCCATATCAAAACCATTGCATGCAGGCAAACGAGCAAAAAAAAGGAACTAACGACTGTCCACTGCATAGCGCTCAAAAAAGTTTTGACTCTTGACAGTATGAGCAAGATTAATTTTCCGCCATCCAGCGGCCAAATCGGCAATAAATTAAAACAAAGAATCATCCAATTGTACATAAGAAAATCATCATAAAATACTTTCGGAACTATATGAAAAGAATACAACAGTGCGGCTAATCCCATCATCCATACATGTTGAATCGGACCAGCGATGACGACCAGCAATTCTTCATGCAAAGGTCGATTTCCGTGTTCATCCATTTCCGCCACTCCGCCGAACGGGAGCAACGATACTTTTCTGATTCTCCACGAAAAAAACAGGGCTGTAAAAAAGTGCCCCATTTCATGGATGGCAATAATACATAACACCATGATTAAATCGAAAAAGTATCCAGTGGCAACGCTAATTCCGATCACCAGCCAAAGAAGAGGATGAATATGAATTTTTGAAAAAAAAGTGACGGCTTTATTCAAATTTGATCACCTTGTTTGGATCGATGTAATGATCGTCTTGTTTGATTGCAAAATAAAATTCACCAGAAGTTCCGTCTGCCCGGTCTTTCGCCTTTCCGATTGCTTCCCCCGCTTGAACGCGTTGATAGGGCTCCACAGAAATGGATTGCAATTGCCCATACCAAGATTCGGATTGATCAGGATGCTGAATGACTACTGTATTCCCCGTTTCGGCTTCTTTCCCGGCAAAGATGACAAGCCCACCTTTCATCGCATCTACTACTTCCCCTTTTCCTGTCTTCACCATGACTCCTTTTCCATTCGCTTGAAATGTTTCCACCACTTTTCCGGACGCCGGAACGGCCAAATCCTTTTTTGGTTTGTCCACTGTGACTGTTTTTTCTTTCTGCGGCCATATGGCCAAGGGCTTCCCAAACTGTTTTTCATACCAGTTGGCAATGGAGGCAAACTGAATGTCTGTTTCCATTGCTTGGCGTATCCACTTTTGACTGTCGACCATCACAGGTGATTGGCTTTTAAATACAATTGCGGTCCCCAAAACAAGCGCTCCCGAAGCCAATATTTTAAAGAGAAACCATTCCTTTTTCACGAAAGGCCTGTACTCATCATTTGGAGCTTCGTAATCAATGGCTTGGTGATCAAATTCCATTTCTTCTCCAAATGCCATATTGATAGGCTGAAAGGCGCGCTGATTGGCTTGACGTCGTTTTTCCCTGTTTCGTTTCGCAATTCTTTTCTTAATTTCCTTTTTTCGATCCTTCATCTCTCATCCCTCTTTGCTCCGTTTATGTTCCATCTTATGACTTGTCCAGAGAGAGTATGACTATTGCTCATCATTTCAAAGAAAGGAGAGACAAAAAAAATCGGCCTCTTCTTTGGTCAGAATATCCCAAAGCAAAGCCGAATCGTTTCCTGAAAATGTTCTTTCAAAATTTATTTGCTCCGAATGCCAAAAAACTTTTTAATTCGCGAAAAAACTCCTTCTTTTTCTGTTTCAAGCGGTTGAAGAGGGATGGATTCACCGAGGATTCGCCGGGCAATATTCCGAAAAGCAATAGACGCCCGATTATTCGGATCATGTGCAATCGGTTCCCCTGCATTCGAAGATTTAATCACTTCATCGTCATCTACCACGATTCCGAGCAAATCAATGGACAAATGGGTTGTAATTTCATCGACATCCAACATTTCACCATTTTCCACCATATGGCTGCGAATGCGATTGATCACAAGCTTAGGTGGCTCAATATGACTTTCTTTTTCCAAAAGACCAATGATCCGATCAGCATCCCGTACCGCCGATTTTTCGGGAGTGGTAACCACTATGGCCTTATCCGCTCCTGCCACTGCATTTCGATAGCCTTGCTCAATGCCTGCAGGACAATCGATTAAGATATAATCAAAATCCTGTTTCAATTCTTCAACCAGCTTTTTTATTTGTTCCGGAGAAACAGCCGACTTGTCGCTCGTTTGCGCAGCTGGAAGCAGAAAAAGCAGATCATTAAACCGCTTGTCTTTCACGAGAGCCTGATGAATTTTACAACGCCCTTCTGCAACATCCACCAAATCGTAAATAATTCTATTTTCCAATCCCAATACCACGTCTAAATTTCGTAGTCCAATATCCGTATCTACTAAACATACTTTTTTATCTAATAGAGCAAGAGCTGTCCCTAAATTGGCAGAAGTGGTTGTTTTTCCGACTCCGCCTTTTCCAGATGTTATGACGATCGCCTCACCCACTTTATTGTCCCCCTTTAAATCTCGTAATATTTGGTCTAAGATGTTTTAAAACTTGCAAACGATCGACGACAATTTGGTTGGATTCATTTATGTAGGCACACTCCATTTCATGACTCTCATCTTCGCTATATTCATCAGGAGCTCTATTTAAACAGTTGCTAATCCTTAACTGTGTTGGAACCATTTTTGAAGCGACAATAACCGCTTCATCATTGCCATAGCATCCGGCGTGAGCAATCCCTTTTAAGGATCCCATAATAAAAATATTGCCGCCCGCCATCACCATACCGCCAGGATTGACGTCTCCAACCAACAGCAAATCACCCGGAACTTCGATCACTTGACCTGAACGAACAATGCTGGCGATGGTGATAATTTCGCTTTCTTGTTTCCATCGCATAGCCTCCTCTATTGAGACTACATTCATGGAAACATCTTCTACAATTAAATTCTTTTTTGAACCGATCAACTCTTTAATTTGATTAATTTGTTGGTCTGTCAAATAACGATTGCCTGTTTGGATTTTCACGGAGATAAGCGGTGAATCGTCGTCTTGATGATCCAACAATATTTTTTCCTGCAATTCTTCAAGCAGTTCTTCATAGGAACAACGATCGTTTAAATGAAGGGTCAATCCGTCCTTTGTTCCTTTCATCACAACATTTTGGCTTTTCTTCATGGCGCACTATTCACCTCTGTCGTCCAATAATTCGACATCCATTCGGCGTTTTCCTTTTTTATAGTCATGTTCCGATTATGTGAATTCCATATAAAAGAGAACGATTCGTTTCGCATTCTTTGTTGCGTTGGTTCCAACGTGCTTTTTGATACAGGGCTTTACTATATCGTCCATTCCCACTAAAAATGAAACATTGCTTTACGCATCCAAAATCTCTCGCCTCAAATGAGTGAACACATTTTTTAACAGTCCTCCGAATACTAGATAAAAAGCAAGATTCAGAATAAGAGTCGCCCATAGCCGATCAGACAAAAATTGTCCAAATGTAAGATCCGTGCGCTGGATTAATAAATTTAAAGCATAAAGTATGGATTCTAAAACGGAAAGATCGATCACCACAACCAAAGCAACGATCAAAAAATCACTTTGCAAGACCTTCATCAATTTGGATGTAATATAAACAATAAACGGGAAAACAAACATATAGACACCTAACATTTCGGTATAGAACACATCAAATAGCAGACCAAATATAAATCCATATTTTATGGCTGTGGATCGATTGTAAAAAATCGTCATTAAAATAAGAGCCACCGCAAAAAAGCGGGGAGCTAATATCCACCTGCCATCCAGCACAGATTCCGGGGTCCAGTTAAAAAACACATTTTCACTCAGGAAACATGCAACCATAATAAGAGGAAGAAGAAACTGTTTCACATTTCCCCCTCCCCATCAACTGTGCTTTGCTGCTGTTGTGAATTATCTGAAGCCATACTCGCGGTTCTCATTTTCCGTTTGACAACCATCACGTGTTCAAGATCATACATATCTGCCGCCGGTTTGATATAAGCTGTTTGCGTCAGACCGAATTGGTCCGGCACCAATTTTTTCACTTTGCCAATTAAAAGCCCTTTCGGGAAAACACCGCCAAGTCCAGAAGTGATGACGCTATCTCCTTTTTTAATTTTCGCATTGAACGGGATATCCTTTAACAGCAAATATCCTTTATCTTGATCGTAACCTTCAATGAGGCCGTAAACGTTTTTCTTCGATTGAATCACCGCTGAAATTCTGTTTTTTGGATCTTGCGCACTCAACAATTCAACCGAAGCCGTAAACTTTGCCGCACTTTTTACTTTGCCGATCAATCCATTCGCCGTTTGAACCGCCATACCGGGTTTTACCCCTGCCGCTTTTCCTTTATCGATCGTGACAAGATCAAACCACCGGTCCGGATTACGCGCAATGACCGTTGCTTGTATAACGCTATAATCTGACAGGCTTTCTTGTTTTTTCAAGACTGCCCGCAACTCTTGATTATCTTTTTTCAATCGGTTAACTTCACTTTCAATTTGCCCCAATTGTGCTAAATGGGCTTTTAACTTTTCATTCTCTTGATATGTATTTTTTAAATTCTGAATATCTTCAAAAAAATTCGTTATAGCGCCAGCAGGCTTTGAAACAACGGATTGTCCTAAACCAACAATATCTTTTACAAATTGTTCCGGCCAAGAGATATTTGCTTTATTGCGCAGGGAATATCCGATCAATGCCACGAGAACGATAATGCTGACAAGAAGAACTATAAGACGTTTATTCGAAAAAAACTGTGGCATGAAGTACACCTCTATTTTATCCTTTTTTCATCAACGGATGAAATCAAAAGTCATCAGCAGATAGGCTTCCCAATCGGCAAAAAAACAGGGGCAGCTGGTTTCAAGAATGAGAAAACTTTTTTATTTACTGTACGCCAGCCGCCTCTTTTGCCGCTTGCCGCCCCATTTTCACGGGCGGAAGGAAATCCTATTTGCGATAAAAATCAATCTTATCTTGCTTTATTTTTGAACATATGAATATGATCGAGCGCTTTACCCGTTCCAACGGCTACACAATCAAGAGGATTTTCGGCAATGATCACAGGCATATTCGTTTCTTGGCTAATCACTTTGTCTAAATTGCGAAGCAGAGCTCCTCCCCCAGTCAATACAATTCCTCTATCCATAATATCAGCAGCCAGTTCCGGAGGAGTCTTTTCCAACGTGCTTTTCACGGTATCCACAATAGCATAGACGGTATCTTTTAAGGCAGTGGCAATTTCCTTCGCGGAAATTTCAATCGTTTTTGGCAATCCTGTTAACAGGTCTCGGCCGCGAATATCCATTTTTTCGACTTCCGCTTCACCATCTGCCGATCCGATTTCCATTTTAACAATTTCCGCTGTTCTATCTCCAATTAATAAATTATACTGCTTACGAATGTACGCAATGATCGCTTCATCCATTTCATCACCTGCCACTCTTAATGACTGGCTCGTCACGATGCCGCCCAAGGAAATAATCGCTACTTCAGTCGTTCCTCCGCCAATATCCACAACCATGCTTCCCGTCGGCTCCCATACCGGCAAATTAGCGCCTATAGCCGCTGCAAACGGTTCTTCAATGGTATAGGCATCCCTTGCACCCGCTTGACGAGTGGCATCGATCACGGCTCTTTCTTCCACTGCCGTAATCCCCGAAGGAACGCATACCATCACATATGGTTTTCGCGTAAAAAAGCCTTTATTCTTAGTTGCTTGAGAAATGTAATACTTCATCATGGTAGCTGTCGTTTCGTAATCCGCGATGACTCCGTCTTTCATCGGACGAGTAGCCACCACATTTCCAGGAGTCCGTCCGATCATATTTTTAGCATCATTTCCCACTGCCACAATTTGTTTTGTATCTGTCTGAATGGCGACCACGGAAGGCTCCCGTACGACAATTCCTTTTCCTTTTGCATAAACAAGTGTATTGGCCGTTCCCAAATCGATTCCTAAGTCTCTTGCTCCAATTCCAAACATTGTTGTATCTCCCTTTCTAACTGATACGAAATAGCAATTGAAAATGTGATCTCTGCAAAAGCCATCCATTAGGTAAGCACGTTTTTTTGCTGCCTAATAGGATTTCCCGCTTTAAAAAAGACTGTTAAAGAAGCGAACCAGTTCGAATGCTTGAATTGCCTTTTTGTGGTTCTCATTCCAACTGATGCCCCTTTAGTGCCACAACTTGATAAACTGTCGTTTCTCCCACAGCGGCAATGTGAGCAGAAAAAACCAAGGCAAGGCTTTCAAAACGCGCCTAACCCTCTAGATTCTGATGGCCCTATTCTCCATTGGAATTCGAAAAAACTTGTAAAAATCATAAATTATATTATAGCGTAACCCCCAGAAAAATCATAGCATTATAAGTAGCCTTTTTCTTTTAAACTAATGTATTTTTGGTCGCCGATAATGAGATGATCGAGAACTTCAATTCCGATGATTTTTCCACACTCAGCTAAACGTTTGGTCACTTCAATATCTTCTCGGCTAGGCGTCGGATCACCGGATGGGTGGTTGTGAAAGCAAATAATGGAGGCAGCGGAGCGGCGAAGCGCTTCTTTAAACACTTCCCTAGGATGAACAATCGAAGCATTCAAACTACCGATAAAAATGGTTTGTTTGTGGAGAACTTGATTTTTGGTGTTAAGGAAGAGGCACACGAAATGTTCTTGTGTTAAAAACCGCATTTCTTGCATGACATAATTTGCACCGTCTTCGGGAGAGCGGATAACATACCGTTCGTCTAATGAAAGACTGTGGATACGTCTGCCCAGTTCCAGCGCCGCCATGATTTGAACAGCTTTCGCCCGACCAATTCCTTTAATAGAGGTAATTTCTTCTAAAGTAGCATCTTTTAACATTCGTAATCCTTCGAACTGATTTAATAGCCGATTTGCCAGCTGCAAGACGGACTCTTCTTTTGTCCCCGACTGAAGAAGAATGGCGATCAATTCATGGTTGGACAAGCTGTGCGCTCCTTTTAATATCAGTCGTTCCCGCGGCCGATCTTCACGTGGAACGTTATGGATCCTAAGCGATTCTTTTGACAAATTTGATCCTCCTTGTATCAATATTGGTTTATCATCTGTTCTCCGCTCACTCATGAAAACGGAGTCAAAAAAGGAATTGTGCTTTGGTTCGCCAGACTTTTCTATTTGTAAAATGAGGAGGAAAGAATAGAACGGTATCGTGATCATCCCCGTTATATCAGAGGTTCTAATAAAGGGGATTCCAATACGATGCCTTCATTTCCTTGGTAAAAGATCGGGCAAGCCATGACAAGGAAAATTTCAGGGGTGTCTTTTCTTTTTGGAAGATTCGCATAGAAATAAACTTGCGTGTAATAGCGGTTCCTGACAAGCCAATCCGTTTTTACAACAGCTCCAATGCCACTTTCTTAGATGAAAGGCTCTGTCTTCCTCTTTCATCTCATGAAACAAATGGCCGATATCCCATTTCTTTTAATGTCCAGAATACCCTTGCTATTGGCAGTCCTACCACCGAAAAAAAGTCGCCATGAATTTCTTTGACGAATATTGACCCCAGACCTTGGATTCCGTATGCACCCGCTTTATCAAACGATTCCCCGCTGTTGAGATAGTCATCTATTACATCATCAGGCAATGTCCAAAAGGTAACATCCGTCCGCTCATAGAAAACGCGTTGCTGCTCCCCATGTACAATGGCTGTTCCGGTATAAACGGAGTGGGTTTGTCCAGACAGCATCTTCAACATGTTCTTAGCTTCCTCACGGCTTTTCGGTTTTCCTAAAATTTGATTGTGAATAGACACCATTGTATCAGCCCCAATAACAAAAGCTTCCGGTGCATGAGATGCCACTGCTTTTGCTTTTTGGAGGGCAAGAGACATTACCGCTTCATCAGGGGGAGCTTCTGGTGAGATCTTCTCTTCTACATGGCTGATTTCAACTGTAAAGGGGATATTCAGTCTTTGAAGAAGTGCTTTTCTGCGTGGAGAACTAGAAGCCAAAATCAATTTTTGCATACCTTCACGTTCCTTTCATGTCAGGGAGATACACGTCTATTTTACCAATATTCACCTTATAGTACAAATCCTTCAATCCTTTCACCATTCATCTTTTACTTTAAATTTTGACGATTTAAGTAGGACCAATCCTTTGTTTTTTGTAAACATAGGAAACTGTTTTGTCATTCTTTCATTTAAAAAATTTACAGGGTATAAAAACAAAAAATTCAGACAATTCCAAGAGGGTTCGGGTGTAGTTAGTTTGTCAACTCCTTAAATTCTACTTTGTTCATCCTTCACTCAGTCCGATTTACCGTTGACAAACAGCAAGCAAAAGTTTTCTTTACCTGTAAAACTAAGGTCGTGATAATAAGTATTAAAGCAAAAATTTAGAGGGTGTCCCAAAAGTATAGCTTTTAGGGACACCCATTTTTTGTGAATGGTTCTTTGAACCTGGTCTGTTGATTTCCGTTCCAGGCGCTTCGCTTTCCGCGGGCGTGCCGGGGAGCCTCCTCGTCGCTTACGCTCCTGCGGGGTCTCCCCTGTCCCGTACTCCCGCAGGAGTCTTCGCGCCTTCCACTCCAATCAACAGAGTGAAAAATTAATCTTGAAACTCTGTACAAAAAAATAAAGAAAATCGTTCTTTTTTGGTATAATTTAGTCACTACAACCAATCTACCGGAAAGGAACGATTTTCTTATGTACTGTAGATGAGCATTTTTATTAACAATGATTACCATACGAAAAAGAGACAAACGGGGTACCCCTTATGCCACGTGGAGCTGTTTTTTCACGGCATCAATGGGAATATTTTGTTTTGCTGCACGATAAATGAACTCCACGAGGCTATGTCCTTTTCTCTTGCGCAGGAGATCGAGCCCATCCGAAACATCACTGTTCGACTCGAACATGCTGTACACATACGCAAGTTGCACCAAGATCCAATACCGTTTCACCGCCCGACGCCCGCGAACGCGGTATCCATCGAGTTTCAGCTGGTCTTTCGCTTGACGGAAAAAACATTCGATCGACCAACGCTCGGCATAGTAGCACAAGATGTCTTCATCGCTTAGCTCGCGATCGGTGCTCAAGACGCAATGAAGATGTTTCGGTGTCATCGGCTGATCGGCTTTCCATGCGAGCAGCACCACGGCATCCTTGAGACCGTTCAGAGCACCTTCGTAGCGATACACCCGATAACGCTCTTTTCCCACCGTGACGAGGCGGGTATCCCGTGGCTCCATAGATTTGGCAAATTCCTTTGCTTGAATGGCCGTCCCTTTTGGATAGAGAATCCGATTCGTCTTGAGCATCGCGATGACGTGGAACCCTTTTTTCAAGCAGGCTCCCACGAGGGTTTTCGATGGATACCAAGAGTCCATGAGCACATAAACGGGTCGACTCACATCCAACGAAGAAAGCATCTCGATCGCGAGTTCCCCTTTGCTTTTCCCCGCCGTCTTGTCGTAGAGGCGAAAGGCAAAAGGAAACGCTTGGGTCATCGTATGAACCATGAGCCAAACGAGAGAATGTCCCCAGATCGACTTTTTCTCTGCGTGAGAATAGTGCCAATCACACCCTTGAATGGCGTGTGTTGCCCGTGACGAGGGCTTCGTTTTTTGGCAAATCGTATCATCGATCGAAACAAAAATGGGTTGATTCTCTCGTTTCGAGCTGCGTTCGACACGATGAAGCACCCACTGCTGGAGTTTGCGAAGCAACGTCTCTTCTTCCCATGGGCTTTTCGTGAAAAAATGGCTGAGTGTCGTGCGATGGTTCGGATGAAAACTCCCGTGATGTAGATCGGTCAGTGTTCCCGAAAAGCCCTTTGTAATCATCGCATCCACGATATGAACGAGATGCTTCATGACAGGTTTTGAGAAATAAAGTGCCAACCCCAACATCGTCAAAAACTTGTGGATTCCTAGGTGATGTGCTAATCTATTCATGAGACATGAACCCCCTTGTGAGTAGTTGTGGCACATCTATTCTAACCAAGGAATCGGGTTCATGTCTTCTTTTTTGTTTGGTTGTAAATTTATGTTAGCGAATTTGCTCATCTACAGTTATGTACATAAATTATACCACGACAGGACAATTAGTTCTACCAATGGATATAGAAGTTCTAATCCCCGAACATCATCTTTGCCGAATTGTGGATTTGGCAGTAGAAAAGATGAATCCAAACATCCTTCTTTCTCTTCATCCTGGTGGCGGCCGCCCGCCTTACCATCCCAAAATGATGTTAAAAATTATCCTTTATGCCTACGTCAATCGAATTTATTCTTCCCGGCAAATTGCTAAACAACTGGGAGAAAACATTTATTTTATGTGGCTTTCGGGAAACCAAAAACCTGATTTTCGTACAATCAATCGATTTCGCTCCAATCGTATGAAGGATGTCATTTATGAAACCTTCTTCGGAATTGTGGATCTTTTATGCCAGGAGGGGTTAGTAAAGCTTGAAGATTATTATTTTGATGGAACGAAAATTGAAGCTAACGCTAATCGATATACTTTTGTTTGGAGGAAGGCGACCGAAAAGTTCGATACAAAGCTGGATGAGAAATACAAACAGATCGTCTTATCGATTGAGGAAGTAATGAAAGAAGATGAGCAAGCTGAAAAAGAAATGGATTTTCAAGAAAAATTGGAGGCAGCTCCTGTTACCTCCGAGAAAATCCAAGAGACCATCAAAAAGGTAGAGAAAAAATTAGAACAGGAACCTACAAATCGAACCCTGAAAAAAGCAAAACGACAATTGGAAAAGGATCTTTTGCCCAGAAAGCAAAAATATGAAGAACAAAAAGCAACATTTGGCGACCGAAACAGCTATTCAAAAACGGATAAAGATGCCACTTTCATGCGCATGAAAGAAGACCACATGAAGAACGGTCAATTAAAGGCTGGTTACAATGTACAAATCGGAACGGAAGGACAATTTATCACAGGGTTCAGTCTACATCAACGTGCCGGAGATCCCGGCTGCCTAATTCCTCACTTTGAATTAATGAAAAAGTATAATCGGCCAAAACCAAAGACACTCATTGCCGATTCTGGTTATGGTAGCGAAGAAAACTATGATTATTGTGAAAAGGAAGAAATGGAAGCACTGGTTAAATACAACACATTCGATAAGGAACAAACAAAAGCTTGGAAAAATCAAATCGGTAAATTGGAGAACATGACTTATGACGAGGAATTAGACGAATGGATCTGTGCAAATAATAAACGACTTACCTTTAGTTACGAAAGAAAACGGAAATCAGAAAATGGGTATGAATCGGTGAAACGAACTTACATGTGCACAGACTGCTATGGATGCCCTTTTCAATCTTCTTGTGCAAAAGGAAAGAACACAAAAAGCATCAGTGTTTCCATGAAGAATCAGAAGCAGCGCCAAGAAGTCCGTGAAAGATTAACCTCGGAGGAAGCGAAAAAGAAGTATAGACAACGAAAAATAGAAGTGGAGCCAGTATTTGCTCAAATTAAGCACAACAGCCACTTCCAACGATTTACATTAAGAGGCCTTTCCAAAACAACGGTGGAATGGGGTCTTATTTGTGTTGCCCACAATTTGAAAAAGTGGGCAACATACACTGAAAAACAACAAAAAGTGAGGGAATAAAACAGGGGAATGATCTTCTGTGCACGAATTACAACCAATAATATCCAATAAATCATTCTAAAGAAAAAGGCTGAGCCCTAAAAAGTCGATTTTATCGACCTTTTGGGTCAGCCTCTAGAAAAAAACAATGCTAGTTATGTTGTGAACTACCCTCCACTTATCAACCTTACGGTTTGATTGAAGTGGGGGCTTCTCGGGTAATCCCGTCTAATGACAGAAAATTGACCGAGCTAACCCTCTCGTTCCGAAAGTTATTATTCTTTATGCTAATAAGCGTAATCCCTCATTTTTGATATTGATTGCTGAATTGTGATCGCGATCTAATACAAAGCCGCAAGAACATTTATATACACGTTCAGATAATGGCATTTCTTTTTCCTTGCCGCAACATGAACACTTCTTAGTGGAGGGAAACCACTTATCAATTTTCACAAGTTGTTTCCCCTGTTCTTTTAGCTTATACGCTAAGAAAGTAGTGAACATCCCCCAGCCGTTATCATGAACGCTTTTTCCAAAGTTGAGGGCTTGAGACATGCCTTTCATGTCTAAGTCCTCAATAATCACAGCGTCATAGTTTGTTGCTAATTCTTTTGACTTATGATGAAGAAAGTTTCTGCGCTGATTCGCTGTCTTTTCATGTAGCTTAGCCACTTTCAGGTGTTGTTTTTCCCATCTTGCAGAACCTTTCTTTCTTCGAGAAAGAATTCGTTGTGCTTTTGCTAATTTATCTAAGGCTTGCCGATAGTAACGTGGGTAATTGGCTTTCTTACCCTGTTCACTCTCGACATATAGACCATCCATAGCAAAATCCAAACCAACAACTTTCTGTATTTTAACTGGACGAATATCTTTCTCATATTCTGTCAAAATTGAAATGTAGTATTTGCCTGTCTTTGTTTTAGAAATAGTGCAAGATTTGATTTTATAATCAGCAGGTATCTCTCTATGCTGTTTCATTTTTATTGGCTTTTTGATTTTTGGCAGTTTGATATGACCATTTTCTAGCTTAATATTTCCGTTGACCATATTAGTTGTATAGGATTGTTTTGCTTTACGATTTTTGAACTTTGGAAAATCCGCATTTCCTTCAAAGAAATTCTTATAAGCAGTCTGTAAGTTCATTTGTGCATTTGCCAAAGCTAAAGAATCCACTTCTTTTAGGAATGGAAATTCACTTTTATATTTTGCAGGGGTCGGAAACTTTTGCTTTTTAAGCAATTCTTTATCATCCTTGAACTTTTCATACGTTTCTTTGCGTTCAGCTAACATCTTATTGTAGACAAAGCGAACACAACCAAATGTCTTAGCTAATAATGCGGATTGTTCTTTGTTTGGTAACAAACGAAACTTGAAAGCTTTGTTTTGCTTGGCCATATCAATTCACCTCACTTTGTGCGGAAAAATTTCGTATATATTGATTATACCGTAAAAAATCCGTACAATCAATATGAGGTGATAATCATGAGAGAAGAGAAAGAACGTGTAGAAATTCGTATGCCTAAGACGATATTAGAAAAATTGGAGCAATATCAAAAAGAAAATGGGATTCCAACTAGAACAGCCGCAATCTTAGAATTGTTGAGAAAGGGATTGGAAAAATAACTTTGGCTAAAGCCAACCGAAATTCATCTCCCACCTACTCATTGGTGCTATTCGCACCTTCACATTCCTAGAGGATGGGAGACTTCTTTCGGAAAGACGTTAAATACCCCGAGACCAAACCAAGGCATTTTTACACCATTATGCAAAGTAGTTGTATCTTGTAAATTTTCTGCAACCATAATATGTACCTCCTAATGGATTTCAAATGAAATGGAATTCAAATTGTAAGACTTTCTGTTTAAGCACCTACCACCCCCCAAAAGCATTATTCGTTTATCATCGTTCAGGAGCATACGTGATTAAATGGGAACCTGAAGATAGGAGATGGTCATTACATGCTGTCGTCGATCATAAAGTGATCCTATTCTTTTTTTGACATTTTAACCCTTTTTAATTGAAAAAAGAGCACTTTTTTGTTCGACACTTTTTTCATCTTTTCTCTCCAAGAATCGACTCCATCCCGTTAAAATAACGGCTCCCAGAACCATTAGTGCTCCTATCCAAGGTGTATGAATAAGTCCCAATGAATCCGTGACGATACCACCCAAATAAGATCCAATTGCGATCCCGGCGTTAAATGCTGCAATATTGATAGCAGAAGCCACATCTACTGCGCTCGGTACAAAACGCTCCGCTAGCATTACTACATATACTTGCAGTCCCGGCACGTTCATAAAAGCTAACAACCCCATGAAAAGGATCGTCAGCAATCCACTTATCTTAAACGGAGCGGTAAATGTTAAAATAAATAGAACCATAGATTGCACAATAAACATATAAAATAATGCTCCAATGGGATTATGATTCGATAACTTTCCGCCTATCACATTCCCTATCGCAATGGCCACTCCATAGACAAGCAGAATAACGGCAACGGTTTGTTCCTGGAATCCGGTTATATCTTGAAGAAGTGGAGATAAATAGGTAAAGACGACGAAAGTCCCCCCATATCCTAAGGCAGTAATAACAAATAACAGCAATAAACGACCATTTGTCACTAGTTTGAGCTGATCGCGAAAGGTTGTACGGGCACCTTTTCTTAAATCAGATGGAACAAGAATACTGTTAGCAATAAAGGCAATCACACCAACGGCGACAATAAACATAAATGCCAATCTCCAACCAAACTGCTGACCAATGAATGTTCCAAAAGGCACACCCGTAACAGTTGCCACAGTCAGCCCTGTAAACATAATGGAAATAGCACTTGCTCTGCGATTTTCCGAAACTAAACTTGCCGCAATGGTGGAGGCAATGGACATAAATACCCCATGCGAAAAAGCCGAAATGACACGGGCAACGAGCAGAACACCTATATTAGTGGCGATTGCGGCAAGGCTGTTCCCAATAATAAAAACAAACATAATCCAAAGCAATAAAGATTTACGTGGCATTTGAGATGTTATTGCTGTCAGGATGGGAGCTCCAAATGTTACTCCTAAAGCATATAAGGAAACCGTCAACCCCGCCACTGAAACAGAAACGTTTAAACTTTTAGATATCAGCGGTAACACTAATAAATTCGGTTGTCCCGATGGCAAATGCACTGACGGCTAATGCCAATAAAGCCAATGTACTTCGTTTTTTATCCAAAGTCATTTTTTACCTCCTGTTCATGTTATTTCTATTTTTCATTTCTGCAAACAAACAATATAGAATATGATGTGGTGAAAACCGATCGGCAAATGATATTATGATATATATAAATTTCTCTGGAAAGTACGTACTTTTAAGTAATATAGATACTTAAAAGTACCATAGATACTTTTTTGTACCTATCGATTAGGAGGAATAATATGGAGAAAAAGAAGTACAATATTCCGGTTGAAGCAACTCTGGAAGTGATAGGTGGAAAATGGAAATGCGTAATTCTTTGTCATCTGACGCGTGGCAAAAAACGGACAAGTGAGTTAAAACGACTTATGCCCGGCATTACACAAAAAATGTTGACTCAACAATTACGCGAATTAGAAGAAGATGGGATTATCAATCGTATTTTTTATCATCAAATTCCTCCAAAGGTGGAATACGAATTAAGCGAATACGGTTGGACTTTACAACATATATTAGATTCTTTATGTGCTTGGGGAGAAAAACATATTACCAAAGTATATGGCGATAAATTTTCCGTATTGGAGGAAAGTGTTTTAAACGAAAAATTGAAATAACATCTTTTAGAGGGAACATTGAGAGGCGAATGTGTTCGTTCATTGCAAAGGCTAGGGCATCTTGCTTTAAAATAGGTTAAAACAGACATCCAATTTACCCGCTCTTTAGGGAAAGACCTTAATCAAACAGCAAAAACCCACAGAATGTACTAGATTTCTGTGGGTTTTCATCATTTATAAAAAATTTTTGAGACATCTCCGTTTTGAACTCATTTCAATGACTGTAGATGAGCAAATTCGCTAACATAAATTTACAACCAAACAAAAAAGAAGACATGAACCCGATTCCTTGGTTAGAATAGATGTGCCACAACTACTCACAAGGGGGTTCATGTCTCATGAATAGATTAGCACATCACCTAGGAATCCACAAGTTTTTGACGATGTTGGGGTTGGCACTTTATTTCTCAAAACCTGTCATGAAGCATCTCGTTCATATCGTGGATGCGATGATTACAAAGGGCTTTTCGGGAACACTGACCGATCTACATCACGGGAGTTTTCATCCGAACCATCGCACGACACTCAGCCATTTTTTCACGAAAAGCCCATGGGAAGAAGAGACGTTGCTTCGCAAACTCCAGCAGTGGGTGCTTCATCGTGTCGAACGCAGCTCGAAACGAGAGAATCAACCCATTTTTGTTTCGATCGATGATACGATTTGCCAAAAAACGAAGCCCTCGTCACGGGCAACACACGCCATTCAAGGGTGTGATTGGCACTATTCTCACGCAGAGAAAAAGTCGATCTGGGGACATTCTCTCGTTTGGCTCATGGTTCATACGATGACCCAAGCGTTTCCTTTTGCCTTTCGCCTCTACGACAAGACGGCGGGGAAAAGCAAAGGGGAACTCGCGATCGAGATGCTTTCTTCGTTGGATGTGAGTCGACCCGTTTATGTGCTCATGGACTCTTGGTATCCATCGAAAACCCTCGTGGGAGCCTGCTTGAAAAAAGGGTTCCACGTCATCGCGATGCTCAAGACGAATCGGATTCTCTATCCAAAAGGGACGGCCATTCAAGCAAAGGAATTTGCCAAATCTATGGAGCCACGGGATACCCGCCTCGTCACGGTGGGAAAAGAGCGTTATCGGGTGTATCGCTACGAAGGTGCTCTGAACGGTCTCAAGGATGCCGTGGTGCTGCTCGCATGGAAAGCCGATCAGCCGATGACACCGAAACATCTTCATTGCGTCTTGAGCACCGATCGCGAGCTAAGCGATGAAGACATCTTGTGCTACTATGCCGAGCGTTGGTCGATCGAATGTTTTTTCCGTCAAGCGAAAGACCAGCTGAAACTCGATGGATACCGCGTTCGCGGGCGTCGGGCGGTGAAACGGTATTGGATCTTGGTGCAACTTGCGTATGTGTACAGCATGTTCGAGTCGAACAGTGATGTTTCGGATGGGCTCGATCTCCTGCGCAAGAGAAAAGGACATAGCCTCGTGGAGTTCATTTATCGTGCAGCAAAACAAAATATTCCCATTGATGCCGTGAAAAAACAGCTCCACGTGGCATAAGGGGTACCCCGTTTGTCTCTTTTTCGTATGGTAATCATTGTTAATAAAAATGCTCATCTACAGTCAATGATTAAAAGCTGACAATGTCATAAAATCTCTTCTAAGACTTTACACAAATTTGGTTGAGCTTTAACATCGAAGTCCAATGGAGAAATAAAAATGGAGTTCATCGTTGCATGACCTGATACTTTTTAATCTAAACAGCGCGGATTCGCACAATGCAGCAAGACATTCTTTAAAGATAAATGATGATTTACAAGAATAATAACTTATAAGCCAAACTAAAGAGTCCTTAGACATCCAAAAGGATAAATTTCCAAAGGTGAAGAATCCGTTCCCAGTCTATTGGTTTTTACCACCAACGAAATCCGTCCTCTGCCAATAATTGTTGAGAGGCCTCCGGCCCCATGGAACCGGAAGGATAGGAATGGAGAGGAACCAGATTTTCTTCAAAGGCTTCTAAAATCGGTTGAACCCATTTCCAAGACAACTCTACTTCTTTCCAATGAGCGAAGAACGTCGAGTCCCCAAGCAAAGCATCGAACAGCAACAGTTCATACGCTTCGGGCACATCCTTCTGATTCGCCGAAAAATCGACTTGGACCGGTTCGATTTGATCGCGGTGGACCGGATTTTTCCGATTGAGTTGGAACGAGACGCCTTCCACCGGATTGACATGAATCACTAATAAGTTTGGCTCCGCTTGTTGAGATTCAACCGTATGCGAATGTTTAAATTCAAGGACAATGCGGGTCGATTTTTCCTTCATTCTTTTTCCCGTACGGATATAAAAAGGGACTCCTCGCCAAGCATCGTTGTCAATCCATAAGCGTGCCGCCACAAACGTATCGTTCGTGGAAGAAGGAGGAATGCCCGGCTCTTCTGTATACCCTACAACGGGTTCCCCTTGAATTTCCCCCGGTCCATATTGTCCGCGAACGACATATTGGCGGACGTCTTCTTTCCGCAATGGACGAAGATTTTCCAAGACTTTTCTTTTCTCCTTGCGGATGTCTTCGGCGTTAAAGCGGTTGGGCAGCTGCATGGCCGTCATCATCACCAACTGCATCATGTGATTTTGAACCATGTCTCGAATAGCGCCCGCTTGATCATAGTAGCCGGCTCTTTCTTCCACTCCCACCGTTTCACTGGCCGTAATTTGGACATTGGCAATATGTTGATGGTTCCATAGCGCTTGCAGCGCCGGATTGGCAAATTTCAACGATTCCAGATTTTGGACCATCGATTTGCCAAGATAGTGGTCAATCCGATAAATTTCTTCTTCTTTAAAAAATCGGCTTAATTTTTCATTCAACTCTTGAGCCGATTTCAAATCGTGTCCAAACGGCTTTTCAATAATAAGTCGTTTCCACCCTTTAGTAGAACCCAATCCACTTTCGTTGATATTTTTCGCAATCACGTCAAAAAAGGTTGGCGCAACAGAAAGATAAAACAATCGATTTTCAGGAATATTTAAGTCTTTCTCACGCCGTTGAACCAGTTCGAGCAAATCATTATATCCTTGCAAATTTGTTACATCTAAAGGAAAATAACGAATGGCTCGGAGAAACTCTTCTATTTTGAATTGATCATTATTGGAACGTCTAGAAAACCAATGCAATGATTCTTCCACATGTGTTTGAAACTGATCATCAGACCATTCCTCTATACCCGAACCAATAATTGAAAATGAAAGAGGCAGCTTTTGATCGAGAAATAAGTTATATAAAGCAGGAAATATTTTTCTTTTCGCTAAATCCCCGGTTGCTCCAAATAAGACAAAAGTCATTGAATTCATATTTCACACCTCCACTAAAAACACTCTCAACGGCCATTTGATGTGTTCTTCTCTGTGCCACATATGACAGTGTACAACGTACAATCATCTTTTAAAAGTACGCACTTTAATCGCATATAATTATAAAAAAAGCATATAGTGTCAAAAAATATACTAAGGAACAATCATGAACAAAAAGTATGGAAAAGAATACAAATGAGGAAATCTTAAATGAAGAATAAGAAGTGTTCAATCCAAACCATCATGGATAAGGGAGCCTTTTTCTTGCGTCTTGCCAACAGAACAAGGCTAAATCCTGATGCTGATTTTAGGAGACTGAGGCTGTTTGTGAATATCCGATTTTGTTTCTAACCGTTGGAAAAAAGATATACACATGATTGCCTGTGAGTTTATGAACATTAGGACTTTATAATAAAGAACATCCTACTAAAAAACAAAATTAACAAAATAATTATAATTGATGAAAAAATATTATTTTAATAAAATAAGTTGCATAATTATTCTACCCTATGTATTATTAATCGTATCTATTACATGAATCACTAAGAAAGGGTAAACAGCAATGACAGAAAAAAAGAAGATCGGTGCATTGGGTTTAACGATCATCAGTACCAATACCATATTAGGTTTAAAAAATATTCCTTTTGCGGCTACGGTTGGACCGTCTGCTATCGTATTTTGGGTCTTAGCCGCGTTCTTATTCTTTATTCCGATTAGTTTAATCGTGGCGGAGTTGGCGACAACCTATCCCGAACAAGGTGGAGTGAGTGCGTGGGTAAACCGTGCTTTTGGCCAAAAAGCAAGCTTTTTATGCAGTTGGTTTTATTGGGTGGCAAATTTCACTTATTACCCATCCCTCTTACTTGGAATCATCGTGAATATTGCTTATGCCATCAATCAACAGCAAATGATCCATAACAAAATATTAACAACAGAGATATCCCTAACTATTTTCTGGGTTATTACGTTATTGACATTGCGTGGTACACAAATGAGCGAGAAACTGGCGGCCATCGGAACCCCGCTTGGATTAATTGTGCCAGTCATCTTAATTTTCGGCTTTGGATTCGCCAGTATTCTAAGCGGACATCATTCAGCAACAGAATTTTCAGTACGGACGATGACGCCTAATCATCTTTCATTAGATACAGTGATGTTTTTGTCAACATTGATGTTCGCCTTTGCAGGAATGGAAATGCTGGGTACCATCGCTGGCGACGTAAAAAATCCGCAAAAAACATTTCCAAAAGCCATTTTGATTTCTTCAGTCATCATTGGAGGAATCTATATTCTTGGGACCATCGCTTTTCAATTTGTGATTAACATCAAACCGGATCAAACGGCGACGGCTTTATTCTTATTTGCAGATCAAATGACAAAACAGTTCCATTTACCGTTTTCATTATCGCAAATGCTTGGGATTTGTTTTGCCATTTCAACGATGGGGGCGTTGTCCTTTTTAATTTTGAATCCAAGCGTCATGTTCTATAACAGCGGAAAAGCGATTCTGCCCCCATTTCTAACAAAAATGAATAAAACAGATATGCCCGCCAACCTGATTCTTTGGCAAGCTGCAGGCGTATCCATTATATTAGTGCTTTCCGGTTTTGTTCCGACTATCTCGAAAGCTTTGAACATGCTGGTCCTTATGGCCACTCTTGCCTTCTTTATTCCTTATCTCTTTTTAATTTGTGCTTATATCAAACTGCGCAAGACGGACCAGGCAACAGTCAGACCGTTCAAAATAAAGAAAAATGCATTAGCTTATGTGGTTGCAGGCATTGGATTGATTTCCGTTACAGGAACCATCCTATTAACTTTGATTCCCGCTCCGGACACGACCGTATCACAATATGCACCGCTTATAGTAGGACCTATATTCTTTGCCGCTTTAGGTTTTTGGTTTTATCGAATCGGAAGAAAAGAAAAAAAGGAAGTCTTGAAAAAAGCGAGTTAATTTTAATATCCAATTTCCATTTATCTGCATGATATTGCATATTCATGCTCCATTTTGAAATAAAATAACCCGTGGTGCTAGTTGAGTGTCAGCGCTCAACCAGCCCTAGTGTGACCAAGGAATAAGCCAACAAGATGCCATCGAGTGCCACTTCAAACCCGGCAATGGAATTCGCTCGAATGTCGGTGATCCGGTATTGGTCTACGAGAATCGAAAACACCGTCTCGATGACTTTGCGTTTTTTCCTGATCCATTCTTCCCATGCCTTGGATGGGCCGTGCTTTTGATTGTGTCGAGACGGTGTCCAGAACGCGGCTTGGTGTTCTTCGTACAGCTTTTCTC
Organism: Bacillus sp. FSL W8-0102; assembly: GCF_038007225.1. NCBI lineage: Bacteria > Bacillati > Bacillota > Bacilli > Caryophanales > Bacillaceae > Bacillus > Bacillus sp. FSL W8-0102. Next base: position 1,064,462 of record NZ_JBBOWT010000001.1, on the reverse strand, counting down.
GAAGAGCGTGGCTGATGTACCCTTTGTCCCCAAAGTTGTAGGGATGAGGGATTTGAGTCATCACCGTTTCAGCGGCTTTGACGTCGTGGCAGGACGCTTCCGTCACGACATAGCCCATGGCCAGCCCTTGATTGGTCACTTGAAGATGCAGCTTGAAACCGTAGTACCATTGCTTTTTGGAAGCACAATACCCCATATCCGCGATCCCTCGAAACCGCTTGACGCGCTGCATTCTTGCGGGATGGCACAACGGAAGAGGCAAGCTGTCGACGACCGCATAAGCATGGTGTTGGCCACGTTTCGCCAGCTCATGACGGATCCATTTGATGGCGAAACCAAGCGCTCGGCAGCGGCGGTTGTATCGGGAGCGTTCAAGAAACGAGCCGTTTGTGAACAAATTTCCCGTGACAAAACGATGCCAGGCTCGTTCGGAAGAAAAGCCCAGCAGCTTCCCCAAAAGGTGAACCGCCATGACCACTTCGTCTTCTTGCTTGACCAAGTGACGGTTGCGGCGATGAAGATACATTTGAATCAACGACAGTTGGGCAGAAACAAAACAGAAAATAGCGGCATATTGTTTTTGAAGTTTGGCTGGATCTGTAGTAAAATGAAAGTGCTCTTGCATGGGGGATCTCTCCTTTCGAATGTTGGGTGACACTTTCATTCTACTGGAGATCCGCCAGCAAGGGCTATTTTTATGCTTGTCTGAGTTTTATCTAGCACCACGGGTTAAAATAGATCTTTCCTTCATAGAGAACACTGTAAAAGGAGATGATGTTTTCAATCATCTCCTTTTTGGATGAGTAAACTCTTCCTTCCCATTCGGTCATTGATCATCACAGAAAACACGGATTTAAATGCTCACAAGTTGAACCTACTATGACAAAGAATCTCTATTGTCGAATCATCTTTCTGTATATTCGTGTTTTAGTTATGACAATTTTAATATCTCATTCCCCGAAACTTTATAAACTCCGCTTCCAATAATGGACATATGACCATGATCGTCCATCCTAATGGCAGAGAAATCCGAAATGCAATATAATTCGTTATCAATCTTTCCAGCAATATTTAAAACCATTTGTTCGTGGATTTTATTGCCGTGTTCGAAATGGACCTCGACACTGAAACTTACTAAATCTAGACCATTATATAGGTGCACTTCTTCTACTTCATGGATAGGTGTAAGGATTGCTTTTCTGCACATATTTATGGCACCAGCACTGATTCCGATTACGACTCCTTTAAATTCTTTTAAAACGGATTGAAGATTGTGATGAACGATAAAATCGTACTGCCGCAAGGTATTTCCACCCATTAAATATAGAACTGAAGCACCCTTTATTTCTTTTGACATTGCTTCTGGATCCATATCACTGTATAAAGTGACTGACTTTTTAAAATAAATTTGGGCTTTTTCAAAAAACCGTAAAGTTTCTTCAACATATTTTTGAGTGGTTATCTTTTCATCTGGTGATGTTGGAATGAATACTATTTTCTCTTCTTTTATATCTCTTTTCATGAAGTCAGCCATTTTTTCATCAAAATGATGATGAAAATCGATCTTGCTTAATAAATACCTAATCACTGAATCCCCCTCTTTTTCGACAATACCGTAAAAATACAAAATTCCTTTCTCTACGAATCTTTCGTCCTCAAACTAGATATTAGCGAAATGGATATCTTCTATAAAATTGTACCTTTTTCTCATGATAACTGTCGTTTCAAAAGGACTTGCTTTTGCATGTAATATACTACAAACATTAGGAGGTGTTTCATAGATGCATCATCGTCATAGACCTATTGTGTGTCCGCCAATACATCGTGTCCGAGATCATTTTGTCCCTCGTCAAGTGCCCTACATTCATCCAGTCGTAAATGTCAATAGATACAACATCGTCAATGTCCCTAGACATATTTACAGACCTGTTACAAGAAATGTGGTTGTTGACCCTGGTTACCCTAATAAATGCTGCTATTAATGCAGCAAACTGCCTTCTTTTTGTAGTAGGGCATTTTCATAATATCTCATAAGTGAAAAAAAAAACGATCCACGATCTTAGACATATGCTCTAGCTTTCCGCACTGCCAACGCGTTTTTCGCACCCATGTGGCGGTATCGAAACTATCTTACCCGCCTATCCTTTACGATAAAATTTGCATTTTAAATAAGGACAACTTCATCAATATCTATACAAGATTTTCCCTAAGGCAAGACGATTCTGGCATGTCGGAAAAGATCTTGGCGTTTTTATTTTTTGGATATAATACAATATTTGTAAATAAAACCATTACCTGAATCCGTGACAAAACATCTTTACAATGGTCGCAAACCGTTGATACGATAAGGAAAAACGACGTTGACGATTCTTCATCAAGTAGGTGATGTGATGAAAGATTTCCCGATTCGGTTTGTATTGACAGATGAAGCGATTACCCCAAGTGCTGGGCTTGCTCTCGTTGGCTACTTACTCCATCGAACGAAACTGGATAAACGGGTAAACGCACTTCGGCTTCCAACGGTTCGTCGAGAAGTGCACATTTCCCATAGCGATGTCATTCGCTCGATGATTGGCTTGCTTGCCACAGGAAAAACGGATTTCGATCATATCGAAGCGTATCGTCAGGACGATATCTTTTCGGCATCGATGGGGATTCAGCACGTGCCTTCCTCTCCAACCTTGCGACAACGACTCGATCAGCTCGCTTGTCTTCCGATGACCGAAACGATTCTTTGGGAGGAGTCCATACGTCTGTTGATTCAACGACATGCCACTTTGTCCCCTTGTTGGACCAAAGGAAAGACGACATGGCTTCCCCTTGATATAGATGGTTCCCCATTTGACAACTCCGATACGAAAAAAGAAGGAGTCAGTCGAACGTATAAAGGATTTGACGGTTTTACACCGTTGTTTGCGTATGCAGGGAAGGAAGGGTATCTCGTTCATGCCGAGTTGCGTCCAGGGAAACAACATGTGCAAGACAACATGCCCTCGTTTTTAGTCACCGCTATCCGTCGAGCTCGTCAACTGACTTCATCTCGTCTGCTTGTTCGCATGGATGCAGGAAACGATGCAGAAGCGAATGTGCACGTATGCCTAAAGGAAGACGTGGACTTTGTCATCAAGCGAAACTTACGCCGAGAATCGAAAGCGCTTTGGTTCCAGATCGCTTCGCAAAAGGGCAAACGTGTCGATGATGGACAAAGCGAAGGAGTACAAACCTATGAGCTATGCCTTCCACAGAAGGCAGCGATCGATGGAAACACGTATACGTACGTTCAAGTCACCCAAGTAACGGAACGGACGATGGAACGCAATGGACAGCTGATGCTCGTTCCTGATTATGAAGTGGAAAGCTATTGGGTGCGGCTCAAAGGATACGAGCATGTTCGAATGAGCGATGTGCTCGCGTTGTATCATGACCATGCGACATGCGAACAGTTTCATAGCGAACTGAAGAGCGACTTAGATTTAGAGCGGCTTCCATCTGGGAAGATGAAAACGAATGCGCTCGTGTTGGTCATGGGAGCCTTCGTTTACAATCTTCTTCGTCTGATTGGACAAGATCTATTAAGCGATCCGAGACATCCGTTGCACCACAAAGTGAAACGCCGCCGCATCAAGACGATTATTCAGACGGTGATCACGATGGCAGGGCGACTCGTCCGTCGATCACGACAGATCTGGATGAAACTGACGCGAAGGAGTGGTTATAGCGAGCCCCTACTGAACGTCTATCAGAAATGGAGAGAGGCAAGATAACGAACGAATGTTCGGTCGCTGATGTCCAACGTCACTCCCTGTGCTTTTTTGTCTCTTTTTTTGGTTCGTATACCTAAAAAAGAGATTGGTTCCATTTTCGGAAATAGAGATGACATAGGTCATAAGCATAAAAAGGGTTTTATGGATTATCAATCCATCAAAATTACAACAAAATCAAAGTCGATTTCAATTCATCACGGATTCAGGCATTATTTTATCATCGACATTAATAAACCAAAACTGATATCATTCTTCTCGGGCTTTGATTGGTAAAAATTCAAAGCTCTGCCAACACAGCCACTTTTGGGCACCGATTTTATATCGGTGCCTTTTCATTTAATGATTACTGAGTTTCATACCATCAAGTGCTGTGCTGCAAACTTTTTGCGTTCATCCATCATGATAGGTACACGCACTGCTTAATACGTATTGACATAAATTAGTTTGTAATCACAATATTCAAATAAAAGGATGAATGAACCATGGTTTTGTATATGGATTACACATCACCTCACACTCAATTCACTTTCGATGTAAACAAAAGCAATGCGTTCACAAAAGATAAACACAACTTTATCAATGTATTAGGGGTCGAACAGGATGATGTATAAAATTTTGTGTCAAGCATTTGGCTAGACCAAAAGAAAAAGGTAGGGTATTCTCTGATTTGGCAAAAATCTTAGAGAAAGGAGTACCCTACCTATGTCTAAAAGTATATCGAATATAGATTGGATGAATCAACTGGAAAACGTTATTCGTGAGTTTGTAAAGGAAAAATTAGAGCTGATCATGAAGGAAGAAATCCAGACTTTCCTCGAAATGGAACAAGAGGGAACGTCGAATAGAAGAAACGGCTATTACCATCGAAACCTAGACACGCAGTATGGTCGTATCGAAGGACTTTCTGTTCCAAGAGACCGAAACGGGGAATTTCAAACGCAGCTGTTTGCCCCTTACCAACGCCATACCGGCTGGCTCGAGGAAGCCGTCATCAAGATGTATCAAAGTGGGATGAGTACGCGTGAAATTGGCAAGTTTATCGAACGAATTTTAGGAAATGCCTACTCACCAACAACGATTAGCCATATCACGGATGTGGTAAGGGAAGACATCGAGAAATGGCATAATCGCCCCCTACCCAAGCGTTATTCGGTCTTATATTTGGATGGGTTGTACGTGAAACTTCGTCGAGATACGGTAGAAAAAGAGGTCATTTATGTCGTGTTAGGTGTAAACGAAGAAGGGTATCGTGAAATTCTCGACTTCTTCGTAGGAGGACAAGAAAGTGCCTATGGGTGGCAAGAGATTCTCCACAATCTCTACAAGAGAGGATTACAGGAAGTGCTTCTGGGCGTATTTGATGGCCTTCCGGGGCTAGAGGAAGCCTTTAAGGCGGTTTATCCGAAAGCCGATGTGCAGCGCTGTGTCGTTCACAAAGTACGTAATACCTTAAATCGTGTTCGGAAAAAAGATCAATTTGAAGTGGCAGAGGATCTCAAACTGATTTATCGCGCACCGAATAAGGAGATGGCGTTACAGATGTTTCAACAGTTTGAGTCGAAATGGTCGAACAAGTATCCGAGAGAAGTTCAATCTTGGGCCAATGAGTTGGATGTCCTCCTTACATTTATGGATTATCCAAGCAGTATTCGAAGTGTGATTTACACGACCAATGCCATTGAACGAACGATCAAAGAGATTCGGAAACGTCTAAAGCCGATGAACAGTTTGAGTAGTTTAGAAGCCGCTGAAAAAGTCGTGTATTTGACCATCCAAGATTTTAATGAGAAATGGGCAGGACGAAAATTGCGAGGATTTGCCGAAGCACATGAAGCCCTTCAACGAATGTTTGAAGAACGTTATAATTAACCAAATAATGTAAATCAATGAGGTTGATTTTATAAGGGGGATTCTCTCTTTCCATACAGGAGACTGAATATTCAGTCTCCTGTATGGAGGAAACCAGTCTTCCCCTCTATTCTAAATCTATTTCAGAGATACCCTATCTATCTTACATTACACAAAATTCTTGACGGTACCTCGAACAGTTAAACACATTAGAAAATATTTCTTTATTGGATATTTTCTTAAGCAAAAATAATGTGATCGAGCCACATTATCACCAAAATGCGGCAGAGCTAGTTTATTGTATTTCAGAGCTGCCGTCGTTTCCTTCTTCAATCCATTTACCAAACAAATCCATAACTATCCCATAAAACCAGGCCAAGTAGTCAATGTTCCACAAGGATGGTGGCATTACGAAGCAGCGACGAAAGATCATACACATCTTCTAGCCATATTTAACGCACCGACTCCTGAAGTGATTTTAGGTTCAGATCTTTTGAAATTTACCCCACCGAATATCATAGCCCATACCTACTGCCTCAATGAAAATGAATGGAAAAAAACGATCGCTCCTATTCAACCCAATACCTTTATAGGTCCATACAAAAACTGTCATCGCGAGCAATATCAAAAGGAACAAACTAGATTGGCCCATCATAGCCAGAACGAAATCCGTCATTCCTCTCATTATCCATACTATCAACCATATCAGCAGCCTCATCATTCGGGATACAACGAATATTGAAGCACCAACGGAATTCCCGATTCATGCTTTTTATCCGTATGGATTTAAGGGGGAAGCAAATTTCTCCCTGTTCATTAGTTACAACCTAATTCTGCTGCTAATCCCGCACCACAGATGGAAGTCCAGCTCTTCCTTCACAGTGTGCATCAAGAATTCATTTTTGATCAAACCACTCCTGTTCTAAAATGCTCATCTCCCATAAGCTCCAATAATCATTTCCTGTTTTTCTGCAATCTCTGAGCAATCCTTCTTTTTTAAAACCAACCTTTTCATAACAAGCGATCCCAGATTCATTAAAGTCAAATACGCCAAGACTAACTCTATGTAATTTTAGTTCTTCGAAGGCTATTTTCAATAGTTCTTTTACCATCAATGAACCTATCCCTAGACCTCTTAAATTTTTTTCTCCCACTAAAACTTTCCCTATTCTTGCTGATTTATTTTTCCTGTCTATTTTCCCCAGAGAAATATGGCCGATCACATTCCCTGTTTCTTTATGTATCACTTTATAAACCAAAGTATCAGAGGTATCATGATTTGCATTCTCAATGTACTTTTTTAATTGACTTTCGTTCAGCGGGTAATCAAATTGAGGTCCTCCCCACTGAAGTAAAAATTCCGGTGAATCAATCCAACGAATCAGCTGATTAAAATCTGGACGTTCAAAATATTCAAGTTCAATCATGACACCGCTCTCCCCCTTCAACTAATTTATTATCCTTAACATCTAGAGACGATTAAGGATTTCTTATTCACTAACTCTCCCCATGCGTTTTTTCTCTTTCTGTAACTGCTGCCTTTCCCTATCAGTTCGACAATCTTTGCTATAATTCCTTTTCTATATAAACTCTTTGCCTTGTACAAAGATCATTAGGAGAATCTATTTATCCATACATTACATTAAATGTAGACGCGCCTCACAATGGACAAAAAGCCCTTACTCAATGGAAGAATAAGGGCGCTTTTAAGCAATTTCGCTTTTTTAAAAATGAACTTTTAAGAAAGGAGTCATTTCTTTCATCCTATTCATTGTCTCGTCTGCTTGTACAGTTTTGTTAGAGTCCTGTTTTTCTTCTTCATTAGTTCCTCGAACCATTGCCGGTCATGTTGATCTAATGCCATATCAATCAATTCTTTTAAATCTTCAGGGTGAATCATATCCGGAATAAGGTTTATTTCATATAGCGAATAGGTTCCCAGTCGCTTTTCGATTGGCTCTATTTCACCATTTCGGACACAAATCGTTTTTTGAATTTCCACTGAATAATCAAAAATCCACACTACATAACCGATCACATCATATTCAGATAAACGCACCTTCACCCAATCTCCTACTCGTACCATGATCCATTCTCTTCCCCTCATTCAGTTTTCATTCTCACCATCTAAAGCAATGCCTCACTTCTAAATAATCCAGATCCTAAATCACTCCGATACGCTCTTCCGTAACACCCATCGCCAACAATAAATGTAACCACTTACATTTACTCTCGCTTTTCAAAAAAATACTCATCACGACAACACACATTGATATTCGAACTTACAAACCACCATTTCATTTTGCAGATGTAGTCTCTTTACAAGTACAGCTAAATAAATTCTCACTAAAAGTAGCCGTTTTATGGTTTCGTCATTATTTTGGCTTTAAGCTCGTCCTTAAAGAAAACATCAAAAACGACAAAACGTTCCAGTCCCGAATCACGTTTTGGACAAAGGAGCTTTTCTAATTTCAAAATAGTGATTTTGTTTCTTAAATACGCAACAAACCCGGAATTTTCGATTCCAACCTCCTCTTCAGCAAAAAAAACCGTTTGAATTGTCCCATTTCACCAGCTGAGTAAAGACATTCTGCAGCAGTAGAATTCTTTTTGGTTTATTTAGTTTATGTTTATGAAATGTTTGATGTTTGTGTCGTTGTGACTGTCTGCTTTTTACTTGCCTTAAGCCCTTAGGAACCCCCACCCAGCCGCATTCATCGTGTTATTTTTTAGCCTGTTGTCGTTGTTTTCAGAAAAGGGACAGATTGTATAATGGCAAAAAAATTTCTGATGAAAGAGGAACTTGAAAATGGATTGGTGTGATAGAGGATTGACAAATTGAGCCCAATTTTTATGGATCTGTAAATAAAATCATGGATCAAAAAAGGTATGGCATTCAGGAAAGCGGATGCTGGGCAGAACGGACTAACAACGTAGTTCCATTCATATCCGGATGAAATGAATATAAAAGAAATTTCCTGCCAGTTTGGTGTTAGAATCAAAAACTGTTATCCAAAACTTTGCAAACTACAACTCTATTAAACATATGGATGCGATCAAACCCTTCCAGAGCTTTTATCGGAATTATTCGAGATTAACTTTTCATAGGATTAATAAGACATAAATATAGAATTTTTTCATTTGTATAGTACAAAAGGTTCAATTTTTTAAATTTTTCGTATAAAATAATTATAGTTGGTTGTTGAAAAATTATAAAAAAGAGGAAATATTTATAAAAAAGGTACTATCCGTATTCTTAGTGAGTTTACTAGCTATTCCATTATGTTTAGTGGAACAGCACATGCAGCTCCAGCCCCAGCGTTAACAAACATTCAATTTATTGGGATAACATCAGACGGAGAAATGGAACTTGAAATAATTGGTTTTAATCAACAGTCTGCGAGTGCACCGATGAGTGGCGAAAATGGATATATTGTGCAGTCTATGTTGAAGGAACCATACAAGCCAATAGATTAGAGTAAATAACAACGGTAATAATATCGCATCTAGTACATTTCAGGCGTTATCAGATGGTTATGTATCGGATTCAACCAATATCCTTATAGGGAAAATAAAATAGATAGGTATCCCACTTTCTGCGGTTTCATGGGTACGTCAGAATATATCCTTATCCACCCAATCATACAATTTATGACAATCCATTCATTACAGTTAATAAATAGGAGGAAAAAATGCAAATCAAACCATATGACCCAACTTTTGCTGCCTATACTCGATTGACATTATTTGCTGAATTTCAAAAAAGCATAAAGGATGGAGCTGAATTTGTCGGTGGAAAATCGAAAGATATTTCTTTTGAGCAATTTAACGAACTTTTGAATGAAAATAAAGTTGTAAACAAAGAAAACGCCGGGGAAATGTCTAAATTTCATAAAGATGCGCTTCAAATACAAATGAATTATAGTAAAGACCCTGAATTTACATTAAAAGTAAAAGATATTATATCCAAGGCATTTCAATTAGGCCTTGTCGACAAGGATGAAACTTTAATAAATAAAATCGATACAAAAGCATAAGAGGATTTACATTTTTTTGCTATATAATAGCCATTAGACATTGGTGATGCAAAAATCAATTAGAAAAAAGCTTTCATTATTGGAAATGACATCACATATCAGAAAATGCTGGTCTGTAATGAATGTTCATTTCACGAAATTGCCCTTACTAGGGGCTTTTCTTTTTTAACAACTACAGTACTTATGTTCATAAAAAAGGAAAATCGCCCTGCTTCGATTTTTCCAAATCTCAAAAGCTTACTCTCCCTTATGTGCGGGATAAAGTGAAACTTCCTTCAGGAGGTTTCTTATCCTCCTGAAGGCTAGTTGAACTAATCGGGCATTTAGGGAGAGTGGCTCCTCTCAGACTTTTCTTGATTCTTCCCATCCTGCGGGGGGAGCTTACTCTCCCTTATGCGGGATAAAGCGAAACTTCCTTCAGGAGGTTTCTTATCCTCCTGAAGGTTAGTTGAGCTAATCGGGCATTTAGGGAGAGTCGCTCCTCTCAGACTTCTCTCGATTTTTCCCTTCACTGTGAGGGAGCTTACTCTCCCTTATGTGCGGGATAAAGCGAAACTTCCTTCAGGAGGTTTCTTATCCTCCTGAAGGTTAATTGAACTAATCGGGCATTTAGGGAGAGTGGCTCCTCTCAGACTTTTCTTGATTCTTCCCATCCTGCGGGGGAGCTTACTCTCCCTTATGCGGGATAAAGCGAGACTTCCTTCAGAGAGCTTTTAGTGCATCAGCCCGTTCTCATAATCGTGATCCATTTTTGACGTGAGACTTACTTTGCAAAAACTCCCAAACCGGCTTTGTATATTGCTGTTTTTCCGCATTCGTATATATATTGGCCAAGGCTCTTACAGGATCTCCTGCATAATATCTTTCATATAATTCGTGTCTGGAACCCAATTGGCTCCCAAACAAGTCCCAAGCCAGCTTAAACAGTTTGACTTTTTCTTCGGCTCCCACCGTTGCTCCGGCAAAATATTTATGCATTAATTCTGAAATGGGCCCGTTTATTTCTTCCAATGTAGACGGAACTTGAACGAAGCCCCCCGCACCGATTTGCTGTAAAATTTCTATCGCACGCGGATAGTATTGAGATCCTAGAATGCGCGCCGTATCAATTGGTTTAAGAGCAGGAATAAACGTGCCGGTCTCGTCCCTTTCAGCTTGCGCCTCCGAGGCAACCAACAGCGAATGAATCGTTTCGACTTGGGTAATGAGTTCCCCCAATTTTTCTTGAATATGCAAATATCCGGAAACCCCAATCGCTTCTGCAATGGCGATGGCGACACCGGTCACAAACTCAAGTTTGCTTAACAGCCTCACGACCGTTTGATGAAAAGCGAGAGAATTAGCGGTCCGATTCATCCGAAACTTCCATACTGCTTCCGCATTCCCGTGAATGAGCACTCTTTCCCAAGGAACTAGAACGTCGTCAAAAAATAATACAGCATCCATTTCGTCGAAAGAAGCGCTCAAAAGATGATCTTGTTCACGATCAGAAGTGAACGGTTCCCGGCATACGATATGCAGTCCCGACGAATTGGCGGGAACGATCAAGGCATGTGCATGTTTCGCATATTCCTCTTTGATTTTATGAAAAGGGAATATAAGAAAATCGTGTGCATAAGGAGCGGCGGTGGCTATCATCTTGGCACCCCTTAAGATCAAACCGTCCTCCGTTTCTTTAACGATATGCAGAATGCGATCGGCCGCATCGAAATCTTCCAATCCTTTGGAACGGTCTACCTGTGGATCGAGCAATGCATTGGCTACAAACAAATCATTGTCCCGTGCCTTCTCGTAATAATCCGCAATCTTATAAGCAAACCGCGGATCCAACTGGGCCAGCTGCTCTCTGGCAGCATACCACCCGGTTACGAGTGAGCGGGCGTATTCCGAAAGACGGCTCATCACTCCATGCGTTTCATCCGCCCAATATTTAAAAGCGATGCTTCTCTTCCGCAAATCGTCTTGATTTCTAGGTACAAGAAATGAACTATGGACATATGTGTCTGAACCAGGCGGTTGAAAGCCGACCAATTGCTTCTCTTCCGGATGATCGAGCATATTGAACAACCGCTCGATGGTAGACAGCGTTCCCGTAAAGGCGGGGTGCGCAGTGACATCCTCCACGATGCTCCCATTCAGCCACACGTTCCTTCCATCTTTCAAACTGTCCAAATATTTTTTGCCACGTGTCTTGTTTATCATGCTATTCTTATTCATTAAACGTTTCCCCTTTCCAAGGATTGGTAGCTGTCTTGCCAAGCAAGAATTCGACGTCCTACCAGCTCCAAGAAATAATCGGTGCATTTTCCAAACAAAGCAAACAATAAAATGCTGGCCACGATAATAGCTGGTCGCCCTGTCGTTTGACCATCCATCATAAGAAAGCCTAATCCCTTGCTTGCCCCCATGATCTCCGCCGCTACAACAAACATCCATCCTAATCCAAGCCCGCTTCTCAGTCCTACAATGAACGAAGGCAGAGCCGCAGGCAGAAAAAAATGACGAATCAATCTCCAGCCATGATAACCGTGCACCAATCCTACTTCCAGTAAACGTCGGTCCACTCCTTGAATACCAGACACTAAATTAAGATAAACCGGGAAAAAAACACCTAAAGCAATCAAGGATATTTTGGAAGTCTCGCTTATGCCCATCCATAAAAGAAATAACGGTACCCAAGCCAAGGAAGGGATATTTCGCAAGGCTTGGATAAGTGGATCCAACAAATACCGAAACGTACGAAAATATCCGTTCAATACCCCAAACGATAAAGCAACAGCCGTTCCAAGCAAAAATCCCACGCTTACCCGATATAGTGTAATTCCGACGTGTTCCATGAGCTCTCCTCCCCGAAACAAATCTACGATGGTGGAAACAATCTTCAAGGGAGAAGGCATAATATTAGGGGGAATCAAACCGTTAATAGAAAGGGATTGCCACAAGATGATGATGAATATTGGAATGATCAGCCCCATACCTGTGATAAAGAAATGTTTCTTCCATTGACGCAACCGCTTTCCTCCTTTACTTCTTGTTGATGTTTTCGATATACTCCGGATCAATTAAATTGTCGGCCGTTTTCTTAATATCGACGGATTTATCCATTGCACCGCTTTTCAATAACACTTCTCCCGACGCTTCTATGGTCCGTTTGTGGACCTCCCCAATGACCGGATTGGTCAAATCTGTTCGGTGGATCACTTTTGCGGCGACTTTATCGCTTTGTTTACTTTCTGCTGCCACTAATTTCTCAAACTCGTCCGGATTTTCTAATGCCCATTTTCTAGCCTTTTCATAAGCTTTAAGCACTTTTTTCACAATCTCGGGATGGTCTTTTGCAAACTCTTCCCTTACATTAAGAAATCCGTACGTATTCCAATCCGGGTTGCGGAAAAACAATTTTGAGTGTTTCTCTATCTCTGTTTGCGCCATATATGGATCGAGTCCTGCCCATGCGTCTACATCCCCCTTTTCTAAGGCCGTTTTACCATCGGGGTGTTGCAGTTGCACGATTTCTACATCTTTTTCACTCAATCCCGCAGTACCCAATGCCCGCAGCAAAAATATGTAAGGGTCCGTTCCTCGAGTAACAGCTATCTTTTTGCCTTTCAAATCTTTTATATTTTTAATAGGGGAATCGGCACGAACAACTAAAGCTGTCCACTCTGGCTTAGAAAAAACATAAATCGATTTGATTGGGTTTCCATTTGCCCTTCCTAGTAAAGCCGAGGCTCCCGATGTCGAACCAAAGTCAATGCTCCTGCTATTCAAAAGCTCCAGCGATTTATTACTTCCGGCGCTAAAAATCCATTCAACTCCGATTCCATCCTTTTTCAAATCGTCTTCCAACCATTTCTTTTCTTTCAGAACTAGACTCACCGGATTGTAGTAAGCATAATCCAGTTTGACAGTTTTCACTTCGGATTCTTGGGAAACGGAGTGACTACAGCCATCAAGAATCCATACCACGGTCATAACGAAAATCATAACGGCCATTTTATACGTTTTTGAGATCATCGGAAAGATCCCTCTTTCAATGGATTGAATTAGAATCTGTAGATGAGCATTTTTATTAACAATGATTACCATACGAAAAAGAGACAAACGGGGTACCCCTTATGCCACGTGGAGCTGTTTTTTCACGGCATCAATGGGAATATTTTGTTTTGCTGCACGATAAATGAACTCCACGAGGCTATGTCCTTTTCTCTTGCGCAGGAGATCGAGCCCATCCGAAACATCACTGTTCGACTCGAACATGCTGTACACATACGCAAGTTGCACCAAGATCCAATACCGTTTCACCGCCCGACGCCCGCGAACGCGGTATCCATCGAGTTTCAGCTGGTCTTTCGCTTGACGGAAAAAACATTCGATCGACCAACGCTCGGCATAGTAGCACAAGATGTCTTCATCGCTTAGCTCGCGATCGGTGCTCAAGACGCAATGAAGATGTTTCGGTGTCATCGGCTGATCGGCTTTCCATGCGAGCAGCACCACGGCATCCTTGAGACCGTTCAGAGCACCTTCGTAGCGATACACCCGATAACGCTCTTTTCCCACCGTGACGAGGCGGGTATCCCGTGGCTCCATAGATTTGGCAAATTCCTTTGCTTGAATGGCCGTCCCTTTTGGATAGAGAATCCGATTCGTCTTGAGCATCGCGATGACGTGGAACCCTTTTTTCAAGCAGGCTCCCACGAGGGTTTTCGATGGATACCAAGAGTCCATGAGCACATAAACGGGTCGACTCACATCCAACGAAGAAAGCATCTCGATCGCGAGTTCCCCTTTGCTTTTCCCCGCCGTCTTGTCGTAGAGGCGAAAGGCAAAAGGAAACGCTTGGGTCATCGTATGAACCATGAGCCAAACGAGAGAATGTCCCCAGATCGACTTTTTCTCTGCGTGAGAATAGTGCCAATCACACCCTTGAATGGCGTGTGTTGCCCGTGACGAGGGCTTCGTTTTTTGGCAAATCGTATCATCGATCGAAACAAAAATGGGTTGATTCTCTCGTTTCGAGCTGCGTTCGACACGATGAAGCACCCACTGCTGGAGTTTGCGAAGCAACGTCTCTTCTTCCCATGGGCTTTTCGTGAAAAAATGGCTGAGTGTCGTGCGATGGTTCGGATGAAAACTCCCGTGATGTAGATCGGTCAGTGTTCCCGAAAAGCCCTTTGTAATCATCGCATCCACGATATGAACGAGATGCTTCATGACAGGTTTTGAGAAATAAAGTGCCAACCCCAACATCGTCAAAAACTTGTGGATTCCTAGGTGATGTGCTAATCTATTCATGAGACATGAACCCCCTTGTGAGTAGTTGTGGCACATCTATTCTAACCAAGGAATCGGGTTCATGTCTTCTTTTTTGTTTGGTTGTAAATTTATGTTAGCGAATTTGCTCATCTACAGTTAGAATAAAAAATATTCAACATTTATAAACTATTATTTGGAAGAGAACATAAACGCAGATTCTAAAGTCTCTTTAGTCTCTTTTCCCATAAGAAGATCCAGAATGAGCTTTTCATAATAGGCAAAGCCCGTATTTCTTTCTCTCGGACGGGGTAAATCTACCGGTATATCAAGAGAGATAGCCCCATTTTCGATCAAGACGATACGATCTGCCAAAGCGACAGCCTCGCTGACGTCGTGTGTGACCAAAACGGCAGAAAATCGTTGCTGATGCCAAATTCGTTCAATCAATTCTTGCATTTCGATACGTGTCAGAGCATCTAATGCACTAAGAGGTTCATCCAATAACAGGAGGCGCGGGTTACCCGCCAACGCCCTCGCAAGAGCGACGCGCTGGCGCTGTCCGCCGGATAGTATGCCGGGCCATTCTTTCGCTTTATGTTCCAACCCCACGAGCTGTAGTGCTTCCTCTGCTCTGTCCTTGTCTCCGTTTCTTGCACCGATTTGTACATTCGCTATCACTCTTTTCCAAGGAAGCAATCTAGCATCTTGAAAAAGTATTCGCGTATCGGGATGAACTCCTTTGACTCTTTTAGTGTCAAGAAGCACTTCCCCTTCTGTCGGAACATCAAGTCCAGCAAGAAGACGCAACAGAGTGCTTTTGCCGCAGCCGCTGCGCCCAATAATAGCAACAAATTCCCCAGGTTCGATTTCCAAATTTAAATGATTCAATACTTGGACATTATTAAATCGCTTGCTAACCTCTTTGACCATTAAATGGAAACCTATTGACCCTACCCCCAATCCTCATTCCTCCCTATTTCAATAACCAATTTTACGAATATTCATAATTATGGTGATGTAGATTTGTCCGTCTAAATATTCCATCATCCCGCTGCTGTTTATCAAGGATTTAGAAAATACCGCAGAAATGCCCCCTTCTTTGTATAATGGAGCACTTACAAATGCAATCCCAGCCGCATCCATCCCGTTTTAGCGAGCATTTAAAGATTTGGAAACACATTGTTTTAATCAATGATTTTGGTAATTGGTCGAATATCTTTTTCAACAATAGAGGGGGATTCTTCTCGCAAGTCTTCTTTCTACATTTAGTTGTACATAACCATTCCTTGCTACGTTCAACATCATACTTTTCATAAAAAGTCCATTTTTATACAGCATCCACGTTTAATATGGCTTCCTTTTCTCGAACCAATGGAATCACTTTTTCCCCGAATAATCGAATTTCTTCGTCATAATGAAGGAATCCGGTTAAGATAAGGTCGACTCCGATTTTTTTGAGTTCGATTATACGATCCGCCACCTGTTCCGCCGTACCGATCAATCCGGTTTTAAAACCGTCGTTGTATTGAACCAAATCGTTGAAATCCGAATTGGCCCACATTCCTTCTCTTTCCGGAGAAGCTTTGCCGGCAAAGCGCACTTGGCTGCGGAATCCTTCCACAGCTTCGCCATCCGCATAAGCAATAATGTCACGAAGCACCTGTTTAGCTTCCTCTTCTGTATCTCTCACAATCACAAATGCGTTGACGCCGAATTTCAGCTTACGGTTATTTTCAGCCGAGAGCGAATTCACCTCATCAATTTGTGCTTTAATGCCTTCGATGGTATTTCCGTTCATGAAATACCAGTCAGATACTCTGGATGCCATCTTTCGTGCGGCGAAAGAATTCCCTCCTTGGAAAATCTCCGGAACTCTCAAAGGCTTCGGCTTTAATGGAGCACCGTTTATTCGGTAAAAATCACCACGAAAATGGGTTTCCTCCTCCGTCCACAATTTTCGAAGCACATTGATAAACTCCTCGAATCTCCGATATCTTTCGTCGTGGTCTAGCCATGGTTCGCCATATGCGTTAAATTCTCCTTTAAACCACCCGCTCACAATATTAATCGCGGCACGTCCATGGCTGATTTGATCAATGGTGGAAATCATTTTGGCTACCGTCCCCGGATGCCATAAGCCGGGAAGCACCGCCGAAATCAGTTTAATCTTCTTCGTTACCGCCGCCAATGCGGATGCCAACGTGATAGCCTCCAATTGATTTTCCGCACCGTAGCTTGCCAGAAATCTCGTTTGAAGCAACGCATATTCAAATCCTGCTTCTTCAGCTATTTGAGCGTATCTGGCATTATCCTCAAAGGACCAGCCTGTTTTTTGAGGAATTTTGGAAATCACCAATCCGCCGCTAACATTCGGAACCCAATAAGCAAACTTCAAAGACATTTTCTTCACCCCTTTTTAAAAATGGATCGATATAAAGTCAGACCTCTTCTAGAAATAAGTAAATTTATTTTTAATATTCAGAAATATATTTGTATAAATCTAGCTTCTGTCTTGCTTCGTTAGCCTTTGACGGTTTACTTGACCTTTTCCGGCAATCCGCTTCTTAATTCTATTTCTTCTAGCAATTCTGCGACTGCTTCATCTAATCTACGAATCAATTCTTCCGATAGATGATAGCCGTTGTTTCCATTTCGGGTTATCCAAGTATCCACCGCATACACCCCGCCGATAATGTGCCTTGCGCCCAACGTGGATAGTACCGGCTTCAGCGCATAATCGATGGACAAAAGATGAGCGATTGAGCCGCCGATAAACAGTGGCAGAATGATTTTTCCGGTTAAAGCTTTTTGTGGAAGCAAATCGAGGTAGGTCTTTAATACACCCGTATACGACGCTTTATATACCGGACTCGCGATGATGATCACCTTCGCTTCCTCTACTTTTTGATTCGCTTTCCGTATAGCGTCGCTGTCAAAATTGGCTTTGATCAAATCGTCCGCCGGCAATTCCGCAACTTGGATATGTTCAATATCAACCCCCTCTTGCAGCAACTTTCGTTCAACATATTGAATGATTCCGTTCAGTCTCGATGTCAGCGAAGGATTCCCGTTAATAATCACGATTTTCCCCATTTAAACTCCCCCTTATTTTTCTAAATAATAGAATTAATTTTATTAAACTTATAAATCATACCTGTTTAGTCTGATTTATTGTATATTATCACCGTCCCTGCTAAGTGTCAATATCAAAAAGAATAAAAGTCGCTATATTCCGTCAATTTGGATGGACGAACTGAAACCATTCCAAATCTTTTTGTTTTCGATATGAAAAATTCACTTAAATGATAAAGCCTATAAAACTTTGAAAGATCACTATTGCACTTTAAAAAAAATGCTTTTGCAAAGACAGTGCTTAACGACTGGAAAAAATTTGTACCCCAACAAAAATCATTCATCGGATATAAGGTGATTTTCTTTTTTCTACAAATAATCCTTCAATTTCTTTCACACTCTCAATGACACGATTGGAAATTTCACTACTCACAAAATACATATAATAATCGTAGCCAAAATGTATTTCAAAATAATCATCCGAAACTAATTTACACCAAATGTTTTCCCTAAGAATCATTTTCATTACTTCGTTTAAATTTAAGGACCCTATACTATCTCCCTCTTTTAGATTCAGGTTTAGATCATCAGAATATATCTCTAGATCACGAATTTTTAAGTTTTTGATATTCTTTTCTTTTAAAATTGTTTTTACAGCTTTTATATATTTCTCCTCTACAAGTAAATATTCATTTAAGGAAAATAACTTACCTTGAAACACTTTATTAATATGAGCATTTTGCAAAATTAGATTTTTATTAAAAAGAGTTTTAAAAGAAACCCAAATAAATTGGGGTATTTTGTATCTTTGGTTTACAAATATTCTGTTTGTCCTTTTTTGGGCGTACTTGCAGAATTTTTCGCTTTAAAAATTTTTTAAGCGGTTTGTTGCTTTTTACTCTCTTTTGCCATTGCGAGAGCTGAAACCAGTAATACGATGGCGTTCAAGTAAATATGAGTTTTTACTTTATCGATTCCCCACACATGCAGGGAGTTCGCTGTAAGATCACTTTTCATTCTTGAATTGCACCGTTCTACACTGGTTCGCTCATTGTAAAGTTCTTTCCAACGTTTGGAATCGCGGTGTGGATTAGAGTACCGGCGAAGATCCTTATTCACGTTAATTTTTACTACCATTCCATAGTTGGAGGATGAACAGGCTGCCATTCCTAATGGGCAATCCACTTTTCCGGTTGCGTGTGGACATCTGAATTTGAGCTGATCCTTATTGGCTCCCCAATAAGTCATTTCGTACCCCATCGAACAGCGTGGGGTTCCATTGGAGGCAATTCCTTCGGGAGGCTCCTTTTCATTACGCAAATTGAGTGGAATAATAGCTTGAGCCCCAATGTTCTTGGCGGATTCGTAGTTTTTAAGCTGGTCGTACCCACCATCCATTATCAGGAAATCAATTTTAGAGTTTGTACAACTCTTTACTTGTTCAATTAATTGTGGTGCGACATCCCCATCGTTGATATGAGCAGGGGTTACTTCAATCGCCATTGGTAATTCACTTTTGGTGTCAACGGAAAGATGCATCTTATAGCCAAACCAAGTAATTTTATTACCGAAGGAATCAAACTTTGCCCCCCAATTGGCGTTGCCTGTTTGTTCACTTCGCTTCTTAGGCTGCTTCTTTTCGTAAGCATCAATGGCGGCACTGTCGATAGCCTGATGTTTTCCATCAATTACTCCTTCCTCTTGAGCTAACTGGACGAGATCTTGAAAGATTCTTTTCACAAGTCCAGTTTTGGTTAGTGAAGAAAATACTCGGCTAAGAGTAGAGATGGATGGTGCAGGCCTGCTAATATCTAAACCACATTGGTAACGAAAACGCAGGTCATTTTTCAATCGATTGTGAAGAGAAGTAAAAGTATCAATACCTTCTAATGGGGCAGCGATAAGAGCCCTTAATATCCCTTCTTTGGAATGTCCTTCAGCCCCTTGGGGTGAAGAACTTTTCAATTGTTTAGCATAAGGACGCAAATCTAGAGCACTAAAAAAGATCGGTAATTTCTCTTTTGACTCTAAAATTTGCAATTCTTCAAAGGAAAATAGACTTTCTTGTAGAATATACAAAGTGACTTCCTCCTTGTGGATTTTTGTGGTTTGGTCACTTCAAAATTCTACAAATAAGGGGTGAAGTCCTTTTTTATGCTTTAGAAAACCTTATGGCTCTTGGGTTGAAAAATGTGCAAAATGCTCAATATCTGAAAAACTAGTCCACTCTTCTCTAGTGTACACATCGTTCGTATCTCTGTACTGAGGGTTGTATTTAGTCACTCGAATCGAATCCATACTAAAATCTCCCATTCTATTTCAATATTCATCATAAGTGCCAGGATCTTGTAATTCTCTTTCCTAAGTTTTCAATCACTCTGCTGCCTCCCAGCACATATACAAAAACGGCATATCTTTGCACGTGCTTTTTTAAAAATAGCCTACTCATTCCAGCGGAAGTTTATCTCATCAGTTAAACGTATTTTTTAGTATTTCTAAGAAACACCATTGGTTATGATATATTCATAAAATAAACAAATGATCATTTTCAAGAGTTTACTTTCAATTTTTTTATGTCATAATTACTTAAAACGCAATTTTTTAGGAGTGCCATACAATGTTGGAATATGTTTCAAAGTTTATCTTAGGCGGCTGCATCCTTGCATTTGCGACTTATTTCAGCAAATCCAAAAATTTGTTTATATCTGGTTTGATCACTGTACTTCCACTCATGACATTGGCCAACATGACGCTGCAAATGAAATTCATGAGTTCAAAGGAGTTTCATACAGCTCAAAAAAGTGGTATTTTCGGTGCGCTCGGTTTAGCCCTTTTTGTATTTTGTGTTTTTCTCTTGACCAATTGGATGAAGCCGTCTTATGCCGTTTTGCTTTCCGTATTCATTTATGCTGCTTACCTCTTCATGTCTAAAATAATGATAGCTTAATTTACCTAAAAACCTACTAGAGACTTTTTCTAGTAGGTTTTTGATTAGAATTATATGGATCCGTTTGGACCAACTTTTTTATCACTTCTGGATGTATGTAACTAGGTTGAACCTGTACGAAGATTTCAAGACGCTTTCTCTTCATTTTAAAATCTAAGGGGTGAACCTTGACATCTGCAATAAGGTCAATCGTTCAAAGTGAATTTCAGAAAAATAGATCCGATAATGCGCTTACAATCATTTCAACTAATACCCAACTTTCATTTTCCTGCGGAATGAAATGGGGATCTTTTTAACTTTATGATGAAACATTTGTCATTCAATTGCTTATCTCCACTCTTTTCTTCAAAAAACCATCTTGCCTTTTTTTGTTACTTTCAATTTTCATAATGGAACCCCTAATCATTCTTCAACTTTTTGCAAAACAATGTTCACCCCCTCATTTGTTTCCCATATTTGTTTTGTCTAATCAATGACTTTCTTGAAATCATTTCCATATTCCACCTTCAGCGTCTCTATCGCTGGACAATTTTTTCTTCATCCTAGTACTCGCGGCGCCGTTCTTATCGTTTCTTATGCACATTCTTTTTCCTTGTTAGTTCCTCGAACCATTCTCGATCATAATGATCTAATGCCATATCAATCAACACGGGTAAATCATCTGGATGAATCGTTTCAGGGATCGGTTTTAATAAACCTAGTGAATATTTCACCGGATCCTCCCGAGTGATCATGATGATCCCGTCTCGAACATAAATCGTTTTCTGAATAACGGCTGAATAACCGTAAGTCGCAATGACAAACCCAATCACGTCATAATCCTTTAAACACACCTTCACCCAATCCCCTACTCGCACCATAATTCGTTATCCTCCCCGCACATTCAATAAAATTCTGACCACCGCGAGCAAATGGAGTATCATGCCATCATCCACGTTCTGAACCAGCTTCCCGGTTTCTTTTATCATTCTAGATGTATAAATTCCAAATGGACGTTTCATATTTGCATGCTTCAATCGTTTTGCAGAAACTTTTTTCCGACAGATTCAATCGGACTTCTGATGCTGCAATCCCAATCTTATGGTGATGTGATCATACTGAAGTTCTTTTTGACTGATCGATCTGCGACCAATTTTACCAATGCTGAAATGGACATTCCGCTGTTCGGCTTCTTTCTAAATAAGTCCGAATTTTACTTAGCTAAAACTTCTTTTTTGAATTCATCCTCTTCTGCTGGATTGCCCTACTGTTAACCATCTTGTTTGGAATTTCCGCGATTTTATATCGTGCAACTGAATCGTCTGATTTAGGGTATCTTGGTATGATGATTCTTCAGATCATCTGTTTCGTTGGTATTTGGGCGAAACGAAAAGAATTATTCAGCATGGTAGCAACGGCTACAAATAATGTTCAAAGTAGCACAGGGGCAACGTTACAGAGTTACCGTCAGAAGTTTAAGCAAACTCGAAATATTGCTCGTACCGGCAAAGATGTGTTAGATCAACTGAACACACGTGGACGTATTCGGAATCAGCCTTTAGCACAACGTCAGGTAGGACAGAGCAACATAGGTGTTCGTGATAAAGATCAGTTAGCAGAAAGACAACAACAGCTGAAAGCAACAAAAGACGGTCTCAAGAGTTCTGTTAGTAGTACCATGCTGGCAGATCGTAGAAATAAAGAATTTTATGAAGGTCAAGAAATGTACAAAAACCGTTCAGGTATTGAAAATGCAGCGACAGCTGACCGTAAACAGCTAATGGATCGTCAGGTAGATAAAGCTGCTATAGGAAAAAAACTAAACGTACCTCAAAGCATTTTGGATGTTGCTCGTGAAAAAGCTGTAGATTCTAAGAATGATAATGTTATGAATATCAAGGACTTGCGTCGCAAACGAGGAAATCTTGCTGAATCTGCTTTAACAGATCGAACAAATATACAGGATGCACAACGTGAAGCAGCTCCTTCAGTAGATCAGGCTGAAATGCGTGATGTAAAGCTTTCAGATCGTACCCAAAGCGGGCGTAAAATTAATTTGATGAACCAGCATAGCCACGAAGACCGAATTAATAACGTAACGGAAACTAATCGTAATGTTCAAGAACACATGACGGAAAGAGAAAGTGTTTCAAGAAATGTTACAAGAAGAACCGAGCAAAGCGTAAGAGAAAATGTGAGCAATATCAATAACGTAACTCGTGAACAAATCAATGAAACTATTAACCAAGAGAGTGAAAACACCACAAATAGAGAGAGAGGGAATAGAACAGAGCGTTAGGAGGAACAAATGTGTTCGGATGGGATTTTCATAACAGTAAGAGCGATCGAATCAAGTTGTTTCTTTTCATCCTTTTTGTTTTTCTAGTTGTTGGCTTCACAGTATCAGCTGTATTTCGGAGCATGAATAAAGAAGAAGACGCGGCCGTAAAACAAAATCCAAAAAATGCAGCTGAATCGATTGAACAAGTTGAATCATCGGTTTCGGAACATTACGAATCGTTAGAAAGTAATGATCGAACAAATGAGTACGATCAAACCGAGCGTTTTTCAGAAGAAACACTGAATGAAGCGAAGGAGATTGCAGTTCAATTTGCAAAAGCTTTTCATACTTACAGCGCGGATGAACCAATGAAGTATTTAGAAAACGCGAAGCCCTATATGACAGATGCTTTATATGAAAAGATGAAACGAAACGGCAGACGAGAAGTCCTTGAACGGTCTTATTTGACCGTCAAGGACACACAAGTTACCCCGGTGGTTAACAAGAGTAGCGTCGTTGTTCGTTGGAATGTGATGGTGACAGGTGAAGCGAAATCAGTTGATGGAACAACCTCAGAAACGGAAGATTGGTATTTACTTGGGCTGCGTGAGGTCGAAGGAGAATGGAAGGTAGAGGATGTGAGAGTAAATGTCCCAAACTAATGATCCTAACGGCTATGAAACAGAAGGCAGCTCGGCCTTAAAGAAAACCGCCAGTGAAGTTGGAAAAGCTGCTGCTAAAAAAGCTTTAAAATCCGCAGCTACAAAAGCAGCTGCGGCCAGTGGTTCTACTATTGGACTTCCGGTTATTTTAGCCATTGTCGCTGTTGTTTTGGTTTTTGCATTTTTCGCGATTGCAGCTTTCATTATTATTGCTTCAAGTGGTGAAGAAGAAAGACCGGAAGGCAGTGGCTATTGGGGCGGTGAAATATCGGAAATAGGAGCCAATGAAATACCCGCGCAGTTCATCCCATATTATAAAGCTGCTGAACAAAAATATGGGGTACCGTGGAATCTTATTGCTGCGCAGCATCGGGTAGAAACACGTTTTTCTACGATTAACCCTATGATTTCCCCGGTTGGTGCAGAAGGTCATTTGCAGTTCATGCCTTGTACATGGGTTGGCTGGAAGCATCCTTCCTGTGGAGGATTAGGAAAAGGGAATATTCCTACATCCCAAAAAACGAATCCAGCTGTTATTGCGAAGTATGGCGGCTATGGTGTTGATGCAAATGGTGACGGAAAAGCTGATCCGTGGGATATAGAAGATGCCATCCATTCTGCAGCAAACTATCTTGCTGCAAACGGTGCATCTGAAGGACGTTTCAGAGATGCAGTTTTCTCATACAATCATGCGGATTGGTACGTCGAAGAAGTTCTCGGTTTTGCCGATCGGTACGTGAAAGGCTATGTCACTATTAAAGTCGGCGGTGGAGGAAATACTGGCGTAGAAGTTATTGATGTTGGAATGAAGTGGATTGGAAATTCTGTCTATGTTTTTGGTGGTGGACGAAATCAGAGTGATATAGCAAGAGGACGCTTTGATTGTTCATCCTTTGTGCATTGGGCGTTTGCTCAAGTTGGCATCGATCTTGGTCCGTTAAGTTCAACTAGCACAGAAACGCTCAAGTATTTAGGAAAGCCGGTTTCACCTAGTAAAATGAAGCCGGGTGATCTTGTATTCTTTGACACTTATAAAAAAGATGGACATGTCGGTATCTATGTGGGTAATGGCAAGTTCATAGGGGCGCAATCGAGTACCGGTGTGGCGATTGCTGATATGTCAAAGGGCTACTGGAAGGAGAAATTCAATGGACGGGTTAAAAGAATATAAGGGATGAAAAAACATACAGTTTTCAATTTACAAAAATGCAACTACCTGCCCGTCTCTAATCTTTAACAAAAATTCTAAAAGGTGAGGGTTACAATGAAAGTAAAAAATAAAAAACGGTTACTGTTTTCATTTTTAGTTTTATTCTTAGCATTTGTATTAACTGCTTGTGGTATAAAGGATCAAACATCCACTGATGCAAAAAGTGAGAAATCCAAAGAAACTAACAAGGAAGAAACTAAAAAGGAAGAAAAAGCTGCTTCAGAAGAAGAAATACAAATTGCTACGAGTATAGAAGAAATTGTGAAAGAGAAGAAAGGAAAATATTCAGGTAATGCCTATAATGAAGCCGTGGTACATAGAGCATTAGATGAGCAGAACTTCCAAGATAAAGATAGTTTTCAAGTTTACAACCAACTGTTAAAGCTCATGAATGAATCAAAGGGTTATAAAGAATATTATGATTTTGCGGAGAATTTTAATCCCCACATTGAAACAACCCTTTCGAAAACTCCTGAAGGAATGAAGCTTGATAACGGTCAAGTAGTCAACGGAACAGCTAATATCGCTATTTTGCTTGATGCCAGTGGAAGTATGGCTCAAAAAATTGGTGGTAAAACAAAAATGGATCTTGCAAAAGAAGCTGTTAATCAGTTTGTCTCTTCTATGCCAGAAGGAGCAAATGTTTCACTAAGAGTATATGGACATAAAGGAAGTAACAGTGACAAAGATAAAAAACTTTCATGTGGAAGCACAGAAGTGGTTTATGATTTAAAGCCTTATAATGCTACCGATTTTAAAGCTTCATTAGGGAAATTCCAACCTACAGGTTGGACACCAATTGCTTTAGCAATTACGGAAACAAAAAAGGATTTTGAAAAAGCAAATAAGCCAGGACAAAATATCATTTACGTGGTAAGTGATGGAATTGAAACATGTGACGGTGATCCGGTAAAGGCAGCAAAGGAACTTCATGATTCCAATATTAAAGCCGTTGTCAATATCATTGGCTTTGATGTAGATAGCAATGGTCAAAAACAATTAATTTCGGTTGCAGAAGCCAGCGGCGGAGAATTTGAAACGGTGGATACAGCAGAAGACTTCAAACAAGTTTGGGATAGGGAACGTGTTCGTCTGTTCAATGAGTGGAGTTCTTGGATTGCTGAAAATTGGAATGATGTATCAAGAGAACAAAACGAGAAAGAAAATGCTCTTTACAGCAATAAGTCAAAATTTCAAAACTTAATTTATGATGAAAAAGCTCATTTAACTGATGCCGTATACTATTTGCGTGACAGAGAACAAATTAGCCCTGAAACACGGGATGAAGTAGAAAGCCTTATTCAACAACGTCGTAAGATTTTAGATGAGTACATTCAGGAAAAATACAAAAGTTTAATTGAGACAGTCAAAACAGAAGGAAGAAAATTAAAAGATGCTATTGATGAAAAAGGCGAAGAAATGAAAGATAAATATCGAAAATAATCACGAATATTATTTTGGTTTCAAAGGCTTCAAGTTAGCAAAAAACGAATGTTTTTCTTTGCTTGCTTGAAGCTCTTCCTTTATGTACGAACGTTCAAATTTAATGAATAAAGGAGATGTTGGATGTTCCCACTCTTGGCTAAAAAATCAGTCATCGGTTTTTTACAACAGATACTCAGGATGATATGCGATCGTGTTAAGGCCCTCCTCAGTTTGGAATATACTCCGCGCTCATTGGTGTTTGCATTAACCGTATCTTGGGGGTAACCGTATAATTTCGGAAAAATTGTACGTTTAGACACATTTTAGACGCATTTTAACCGACTACCTGTACCTTAAGGAGTCGGTTATATTTTTCAATGGTCACTCTATATGGGATCACAGAAATTTTTAGTATAAATGTGATCACTACCTCTTATGGTGTTGTTGCTTAGAAAAGAAGTCAATCAATGCATTGTTGATCTCGTCAGCCTTCGCAAAGAGACCAGCATGAGCAGTGCCTTTAATCTCTAAGAATTCACCATGGGGCATCTTCTCGACGGCTTCTTGAAATAAAACTTGACAAAATTTTATTATTGTGATATTATTTAAATTTAATTATTTACACAAGAGGTGGGTTTGGTATACTTCTTTTTAGAGTTATCTCTCAGTTCCTAAGGAGATTGGCTCTAAAAGGAGGATATTCAAATGAAAGAAAACCAAGTCAGTCTTACTGCAATAATGACCGCCTACTTACGTGCCTACCATGCCATGAATGATACTCCAAAAATTTTTGATGACTTTCTAGCCTATCGTTTGATTCCAGAGGAAAGACGTGCACTCATTGAACAAGGATTTTCTAGAGCTCTCCAGATTAATGTTCCTGAAAGTATCTTGGCATGCTCCGACCAGGCGACAAATACCTTGCCGTCTTTATTGCAAGCCATGGGGTTACCTAATGTCCTTAGCCGTTCAAGATATACGGAAGACAACCTTGATCAGGCTGTAAAACAAGGGGTGGAGCAGTATGTGATACTCGGGGCTGGGATGGATACCTTTGCTTTTCGTCGTCCGGATCTCCTAAGTCAGGTTCAGGTATTTGAAGTTGACCACCCGGCCACACAAGCCTTCAAACTTAATCGACTGGCTGAATTAGAATGGGAAATCCCATCAAATCTTCACTTTGTACCTGTGGATTTCACAAAGGAGAGTTTGGCTGATGCACTCAAGGGAACTTCGTATGACTTGCAGACTAAAAGTTTTTTTAGTTGGCTAGGTGTTACAATGTACTTAACTCAAAACGAAGTGTTCGCAACGCTGCGTTCCATTACCGATATTGCCCCCGTGGGCAGTGCGGTTATTTTCGATTACTTTGTACCAGAAGAAGCTACTCCATATATGAAAAAGATACAGGAGAATTTACGAAAGATAGGCGAGCCGATTAAAACGACCTTTGATCCGTCAACACTGGCTTTTGAACTGGAAAGTTTAGGGCTCCGTCTTCATGAGAACTTAAGCCCATCCGATATTCAAGAACGCTATTTTCAGAGTCGAACGGACGGCTATTATGCGAGTAAACATGTGCGCTTTGCGAGGGCAGTAGTAGAGTAATTCATTGGGCATGATGAACACGGAGACCTGCCTATTCCAAAAGAGATGTCTCTTTTCTCTCGAGGGCGCGGAGGGAAGCCGTTAATACCCATGTCGCACAATAAAAGAGTCTTATCTTTTCAAATTGATCTCACTTTGGAGGGAAACTCATGGAAAATCGAACGATGGATGTCAGACTGATCCCCAGCAGTTATTTGCGTGGGAAAATAGACCCCTATGATCCTTTCCTGTGGTATGAAGAAATGAGGAAACAAACCCCCGTTTATTACAATGACAAGGCAGGCATGTGGAATGTTTTCCTCTATAAAGATGTCAAAAGGGTATTGGAGGATAAGGAATTTTTCTCAAATGTCATTCCGCGAAGAGGGCAGAGTTCACTTTCACAAAGCATCATTGCCATGGACCCGCCCAAGCACACCGATATCCGCTCCATAGTCAGTCGCTCCTTTACTCCCAAAGTAATGAGAGAGTGGGAACCCCGTATTCATGAGATTGCAGTGGAACTGCTCAATTCGGTCCAAGGGCAATCGGAATTTGATATTGTAAATGATTTCTCTTATCCTTTGCCCGTGATTGTCATTGCCGAGATGTTGGGTGTTCCATCGTCCGAAATGAAACGGTTCAAAGACTGGTCGGATACGCTGGTCAGTTCCCCCGAGAACGATCACCCCGAACACTTGGCCAAATTCAAAGAGATTCGCAACAGAACCGAAGCGGAATTAAGCGCCTTTTTTGAGCAAATCATTGAAGAAAAACGGGCACATCCAGGAAATGACCTCATCTCGATCCTCATCAAAGCGAAGGAAGAGGAAGCGAAACTGTCCAGCCAAGAACTAATTGCCTTTTGCAACTTATTGCTTGTGGCGGGAAATGAGACTACAACCAATTTAATTTCCAATGCGGTATACAGCCTCATCGAGCATAAGCTGGTGTTTGAACAGGTCAAACATGATCCTGCCCTGGTTCCCCAACTGGTCGAGGAGACGCTACGTTACCGTTCACCCGCCCAAGTCATCATCCGCAGAGTGAAACAAGACACGGAATTAAGGAACAACAAGTTGAAAAAAGGCGAAATCGTAATGGCTTGGATCGGTTCCGCCAATCGTGACGAAAACCAATTCGAAAACGCCCATGTGTTTGACATTCATCGCAAGCCCAACCACCACCTTGCGTTTGGGCAAGGCATCCACTTTTGCCTGGGTGCCCCCCTGGCGCGTTTGGAAGCTAACATCGCTTTAACTAGTCTCCTGCAAAGAGTGGATCGCCTTTTTTGGCAACCGGATCGCCGCCCTGTTCCGATCGGCAATAGCACAGCGATTTATGGATTGAAAAAGCTTCCCGTTTCCGTGAAATAAACAGTTTCCGTAAAAGCATGATAAGCGCCCCGGTCGCTTTACCAATGAGGCGCTTGTATTAAATGGAGAAGTTGGCTGCAACCATCGGTCGGGAAACGCGTGCGCAATCTCTGGTCGTGCTCTTCGATCACTTGTGCAAAGCCTTCTCCCTCAAATAGATTAATGCATGTTCATATGACGTAAGAGCTACTTCTTTTAATCCATAATCAACAAAAGGTTTTATGACTATTAATGTTTCATTTTTTAGATTTTGATTCCCTGAAAATGTTTTTTTGGTTTTATATTTACACTTTCTCACGAAGATAGAATCACTCAACAACACTGTCGATCACTTCATTGGAGGATATCTTGATCTCATTTTCTTTTCTTCTTACTTTGTCAGTAGCTTTGATCGATTTAGTACGAATTAAATAGATACAAAACCCCGTTGATAGCCATATCAATCCTGAAAAAAAGCCAGACCCTCCAACTGGAATTAGTAAACAAAGGCTGATGATTAAGGCTAAAGCTGGAAGAAAGGGATAAAAAGGAGTTAAAAACTGCGTTGATTTTTCTTCAAGAGTCGCTTTTCTTCTCGAGATAAAAAAGGCAATCATCGTAAAAATAAAAGTGATTAAATATAAAAAACCTGTTGCATTAACTGCAATATTAATTGAACTTACCAATGTAAAAAGAATTTGAATACTAACTCCTAGTAATATAGCGTAAACCGGAGTTTGGAAGCGAGGATGTATAAAGCCAATTTTTTTCGGCAAAAATCCATTGCGGCCCATGGCAAAGGCAGTTCTCGAAATCGAGATAATAAAAGCATTAGCTGTGGCTGGTAAAGCAATAACAATCACAATGCTAACTAAGGTCGGCCCGAAGTCTCCTAAAAATTGCTGACTTGCGAAAGCAACCGGTACTTTTGATGATCCAAGTTCCTGCCAAGGGACGACTCCTGTCGAAACGAATAAAAGACCACAGTATAGAAAAAGTACGATGATAATGGATGAAAAAATAGCCTTTGGAATGGTTTTACTCGGATTTTTCATTTCTTCTCCTGCATCCACAATCACATCCCATCCAACCATCGAAAGAAAACCAACTAATGCTGCGGCAAGAATTCCTTCAAAGCCGTTAGGTGCAAAAGGTGTATATAGCGAATAATCCACATGACCAAAACCTAGAGCAAAAAATAAAAGGAGTACGATGATTTCAACAACGACAATTCCCACTTGAACAACGCCGCTGAACTTGATACCCAAAATATTTAGAAATCCTAAAACCAGAAGGAGTGCCACTGCACTTAGCAACGGAGGAGCACCCGTTAAGGAGTTAAGGTAGTTACCAAACCCTTGTGAAACGAAACTGCTTGCTGCAAGCCATGCTCCCCAATATGACCATCCAATTAACGTCCCAACAAATGAACCCATTGTTTGCCTCACATATTCATAAGCACCACCTGCTCTAGGGTATCTCGATGCTAATTCTGCGTAACATAGTCCTAGTAAAATTTCTAAGAGTGCTGCGATTACAAAAGCAAGCATCACAGCCGGCCCTGCTTTACCAGCTGCTACACCACTAAGAATAAAAATACCCGCACCGACCATAGCGCCAGTGCCAAGAGAGGTAGCTTCTTTCCATCCTAAATCTCTTTTTAAGTTCATGAAATTCCCCTTTCATCAATTGAGCTAAAATTCCGTGACTTCACCTGGCTTTTCTACAAAACGCCATTTTTTCAAATCAACAATCCAGTACTTTTTAGGACGGACAATCCCATTTATGTCATATCCTGCACGGCGTTCCCATTCCCCAATTTGATATTCTTCGGTCACTTCTAATTGAGCCAACCCTTTGACGTTTTTGTAGCCGTATAAACCGAAATCAAATAATCGAACAGGATACCCTTGTTCCATGGGTAAAGGTTCCCCATCAACTGAGTGAACAATCAATGCCCGTCTGGAAAGAGCATCACCCAAAGGAATCGTAGATTCATAAACTCCTTTTTCCTTAGTTCCTATACTTGTTTGCTTTAAATAATACTTCTCAGGATGGGATACTCCAGCCATTTCTATAATGTTCGATAATAAAACACCTTTCCACGTCCGACGAATACTCCAATTACAGACACAAACCATTCTTCTGCTTTCTTCTATTTGTGGCATCTCTAATAAATCTTGATAGGTAAAACTCAATTTTTTGTCTACTAATCCAGTAACTGATTTACGCCAGGTATTTAAATCAACCGATTTTGGTGGACCTTCCTGATAATAACGAAGTGAAGATGGCTTTCGATCTAAATTTGGAGTTTTAACTATTGGATTCATAGTCCTCTCTCCTTAAATAAGATTGATAACACAACGAAAACTAATTAGATTATCCCTGACTGAAACGGGATAGTAATCTCTTGCTGTACATCTCATGAAATCTTCATTATGTAGTCCGCATCCACCTCTAACTATGTGATAATCTTCTTCTTGCGTAAGATATAATGGATTTACTCCGGTTTCATCCCATTCGTAATTAAGAGAAACATTATCCAAACACCATTCTGCAAAATTCCCCGCCATATCTAAACACCCGAAAAAGGACTTATTCTTTGGAAAAGCATAAACAGAGGTTGAGCTACGGTTCAATTCTTCGGGATCGCAGTCAACAGCAAAGTTTGCATGATTAGAAGTTGGTTCTTCATTTCCCCACGGATATTTTCGT
The DNA here is from genome assembly GCF_038007225.1 of Bacillus sp. FSL W8-0102. NCBI lineage: Bacteria > Bacillati > Bacillota > Bacilli > Caryophanales > Bacillaceae > Bacillus > Bacillus sp. FSL W8-0102. Next base: position 1,032,321 of record NZ_JBBOWT010000001.1, on the reverse strand, counting down.
TGATCCGTTCCTTTGCATGCGTACTCCCACTGCGCTTCGGTCGGTAAGGTCTTGCCTACAAACGTAGCAAAGGCCATTGCCTCCCACCAACTGACTCCTGTGACAGGATGGTCGTCTTGATTAAAATGATCATCGTACCAATAATTTGGATATTTAATGTTGTTAGTTTTGATATACTCCCATCCTTTCGGAAGCCAGAAAACAGGGTTTTCATATCCGCCTGCTTCTACAAATACTCGAAATTGTTTATTTGTTACTGGTGTTTTATCAATGGCAAAAGGGTGTAATGTTACGGATTTAACTGGTTGTTCATCCGGCGATTCATTGCTGCCACGAAGAAAAGTCCCCCCTGGAATCACAATCATATTGTCTAACTGATTTTTCACTTGATTCCCCATCTTGGATTCCCCCTATTATTTGAGAAGCCCCATACTTCCGGTTAGTTTATTCACTTTTTTCTTGTCTCCATATAAAGCCAATCCTAAATACTCAAGATCGTTTGTTGATAAGGTCGAAATTTTTTCGATATATTCCTCATAACTTTTTGTTGTCTGTGCCGCATTGGTGAAATCTACAACAAATAAATCAGAAAATTCCTCTGCGTATAACTTGTTCCTTAACTCTTTAATTTTTAGGGAATCACCTTTTAAAATAGGAATAGGTGTAGTAGTTATCCCTACATGAGGATGACCGCTTCCATCCTTTACCGTTGGACCAATAATTCCCTCAATTTCCTTTCCCAAAGTCAGGGCTAATACCGCAGCAGTATTTGAGATTAATCCTGTAGGTAAATCTGCATCAATAACCATTACACATTTCATTTCCATGATTTTTTCCTCCCTCAATAAAGTTTATTTTTCTCCCGAATACTCGCTTTTTCTCAAAATTTCATAGACACTTAATAGAATACACACCTCATTTAATGGATATATGTTGAATTTTTTTAAATACCTGAATCCGTGACAAAACATCTTTACAATGGTCGCAAACCGTTGATACGATAAGGAAAAACGACGTTGACGATTCTTCATCAAGTAGGTGATGTGATGAAAGATTTCCCGATTCGGTTTGTATTGACAGATGAAGCGATTACCCCAAGTGCTGGGCTTGCTCTCGTTGGCTACTTACTCCATCGAACGAAACTGGATAAACGGGTAAACGCACTTCGGCTTCCAACGGTTCGTCGAGAAGTGCACATTTCCCATAGCGATGTCATTCGCTCGATGATTGGCTTGCTTGCCACAGGAAAAACGGATTTCGATCATATCGAAGCGTATCGTCAGGACGATATCTTTTCGGCATCGATGGGGATTCAGCACGTGCCTTCCTCTCCAACCTTGCGACAACGACTCGATCAGCTCGCTTGTCTTCCGATGACCGAAACGATTCTTTGGGAGGAGTCCATACGTCTGTTGATTCAACGACATGCCACTTTGTCCCCTTGTTGGACCAAAGGAAAGACGACATGGCTTCCCCTTGATATAGATGGTTCCCCATTTGACAACTCCGATACGAAAAAAGAAGGAGTCAGTCGAACGTATAAAGGATTTGACGGTTTTACACCGTTGTTTGCGTATGCAGGGAAGGAAGGGTATCTCGTTCATGCCGAGTTGCGTCCAGGGAAACAACATGTGCAAGACAACATGCCCTCGTTTTTAGTCACCGCTATCCGTCGAGCTCGTCAACTGACTTCATCTCGTCTGCTTGTTCGCATGGATGCAGGAAACGATGCAGAAGCGAATGTGCACGTATGCCTAAAGGAAGACGTGGACTTTGTCATCAAGCGAAACTTACGCCGAGAATCGAAAGCGCTTTGGTTCCAGATCGCTTCGCAAAAGGGCAAACGTGTCGATGATGGACAAAGCGAAGGAGTACAAACCTATGAGCTATGCCTTCCACAGAAGGCAGCGATCGATGGAAACACGTATACGTACGTTCAAGTCACCCAAGTGACGGAACGGACGATGGAACGCAATGGACAGCTGATGCTCGTTCCTGATTATGAAGTGGAAAGCTATTGGGTGCGGCTCAAAGGATACGAGCATGTTCGAATGAGCGATGTGCTCGCGTTGTATCATGACCATGCGACATGCGAACAGTTTCATAGCGAACTGAAGAGCGACTTAGATTTAGAGCGGCTTCCATCTGGGAAGATGAAAACGAATGCGCTCGTGTTGGTCATGGGAGCCTTCGTTTACAATCTTCTTCGTCTGATTGGACAAGATCTATTAAGCGATCCGAGACATCCGTTGCACCACAAAGTGAAACGCCGCCGCATCAAGACGATTATTCAGACGGTGATCACGATGGCAGGGCGACTCGTCCGTCGATCACGACAGATCTGGATGAAACTGACGCGAAGGAGTGGTTATAGCGAGCCCCTACTGAACGTCTATCAGAAATGGAGAGAGGCAAGATAACGAACGAATGTTCGGTCGCTGATGTCCAACGTCACTCCCTGTGCTTTTTTGTCTCTTTTTTTGGTTCGTATACCTAAAAAAGAGATTGGTTCCATTTTCGGAAATAGAGATGACATAGGTCATAAGCATAAAAAGGGTTTTATGGATTATCAATCCATCAAAATTACAACAAAATCAAAGTCGATTTCAATTCATCACGGATTCAGGAAATAATTTACATGGTAGGGGGCATCCTATCAACCAAATTGTATTTATTTGGTAAAAATAAGGTATAACCGTGCTTCATCATCTCCACATCACTCACGGTCGCTAACCCTCCCACATCTCTCCGGATTGAATTCCATACATTCCTTCGTCCTGCGTATCCATGAGGTGGAGGTTGGATATGCTCCTTTGCTGGGTCACATGCCCGTATGGAATAAATAAGCTCCAACTCTGCACTATTGGTGTTTGTCATTTGAGATAATTACGGTATTCTGAAATGATTTCATGAACTTAATAAAGCCTTAAGCTGCCTGTAATGAATCGATTTGAGGCAAACCTCTCAATAACTTTGAACCATCAAATTCACACTGTTTTTGACCAATGACAAATAAGACACGTAGTAATTTACAACACAAGGCAATCAGTGACTGCTGTTTCTTCAAAGGTCGATCAGGACGCTTTGTGTAGTATTGATGCAGGGCTTTAAACGTTGGATTATGGGCAACGAGTGGACGAATGGCCAAGTATAAAGCTCTTCGCAATCGACTTCGTCCTCGTTTTGTGATCTTGGTTTGCCCCTTAAACTTCCCGGAACTATGTTCACGTAATGACAGCCCTGCCAGATTTACTAATTGCTGGGGATGACTATACTTTGTTATATCCCCGACCTCAGCGAAGAATAGCGCGACTGTTGTAGGACCTAAGCCTTGAATATTGATCATTTCCTTCGCTCCAGGTATCGTTACTACAAGTGCTTCCAGATCCTTATCTAACTGTCCTAATTGCTCTTTGTATAGCTCATATTGATCGAGTAAATAATCCAATTCACGTTTAGCAAACTTGATACCAATTTGGATACCAATGCTCTTTTTCGCTGCTTCTATTAACTTTGTAGCTCGTTTGATTCCTACACCACGGTTTACTTCTTGTTTCCATTTCGCAAGAACTTCTTCTGATGTCATTTCTTTAATCTGAGAGGGGAATGGAAAGTTTCTTAATGTACAAAGAGCTGCCTTTCCTTCCCAGTCTTTAAATACATCGAAAAACTCCGGAAAGTAACGCTGGATGTGATTTTGAATACGACCTTCTGTGATCATAAGCTGCTGGATGAGCTGATCTCTTAATTTGACGCCTTCTCTTAGCTCTGCATAGATGCCATCTAAGAGATTTGGTACGGAGTATCGCCCATCTTTAATCAGCTGTGCAATCACACGTGCATCTTTCGTATCGTTTTTAGTTGGAGAGTTATCATCCAGCTCTTTAGTTTTTTTGACATGCATAGGATTGACCAAGACAAAGTCATAACCTTTAGCAGTCAAGAAATAGGCCAGACTCAGCCAGAAATGACCGGTCGGCTCAACACCAAAAATGACATGTGTTTTTTGGTGTTCCTTTTGATGCCTCGAAACCCAATCAAGCAGTTTTTGATAGCCATGTATGCGATTTTCAAAGATCAGTCTTTTTCCAAATTCGATTCCTCGATCATCCTGAGCTCGAGCGACGTGTTTGTCTTTGGCGATATCAATGCCTACAATTAATGTTGATGGTGTAATTTGCGAGATTTTACGATTTTGCGTATAATTCATCTTGAGTCCTCCTTGGTAATTATTAATTCGGGGTCAATGCATTGACACCCTGTACTATACCAAGAGGGCTCTTTTTGTTTCAAACCTCAAATTTCTTCATTACAGGAATAGCTCCATTGTTAAAGTTTGAACGATACGATTGTTGACTTTTTACCAAAAACGGACCATAACATTAAAATGGTACGGGTCGGCGAAATGAATTCTACGTTATTTTTTTGGGCTGCATTGACAGTTGTTAAACAAAGGTCCACTTCACCTTTCTGTAATTTGATAGCAGCTTCGCTTGTTGAATTGACAAATAACACCTCATATTTCATGTCGAAATCGGCTAAGAACCAAGGAAGAAGACAAGAAGGAGCATGATGAGTAGCAATAACCAATGAACGGTTCCTATTCAATTCTTCACAAGGTCTTTTTGCAACTCCGTATAAAGGTGTTTCAAAGACAAATGGAAATAAAAATTGGATATCTTTTGACATGTAAAACTTATCTATTCCCTTGTAGGCATTAGCTACAAGAAGAATATTAGATGTCCCTGAAACTAAGTTTTCATAAGCTTCTTCATAAGTAGGAAAAAGTGAATACTTTCCATGACTGTTTTTTTAAGGATGAAAGCAAGTATTGAGCTGATGCTTCACTACTTGTTCCAGAAGGGCCCAGAGTAGCAATTTCAAGTTGTTCTAAAAATACCAGGGAAGATAAAAAGTGTTGATTCCAAATTAATAAGGGATTATTTTGCTCCTTTGCTTGGGTTTCAACGATCATTTTGCCCCCGCCCCCGTAACGATTAGGATTATTTTTCATGCATATCCATTATGTGTAATTGTTATTTCCTTTTATAATTTAGCATGATAAAATGGTAGTGATAAGGACCAATTATTATTGACTTTTATGGTACCAATTTAGATAAAAGGGGAATAAGAATGCTTTGATAACTATTGATCGGAGACTCGATATATCTTTAACACGACAAGTTTACGAACAAATTCGTACACAAATATTAAATGGGGAACTTGCAGCCGGAGAGTGTCTTCCACCTACACGCGAACTAGCCTCTAATTTAGGCATATCACGGAATGTGGTTGTAGAAGCTTATGAACAATTGCTAGCAGAGGGATACGTTGAAGCACGGCAAGGTTCTGGAACATATGTTGCGGAAGGAGCCTACTTAAGTCAACAAGAGAGAACGGAATGTCTATCTTTTTTTGAAATTCAGTACTTAAAAGATGAAAGAAATGATTTCATAGATTTTCGTTCTGGTATCCCCGCTTTAGACATGTTTCCAAGGCATATATGGGGACAAATTGCTAAACGAGTCTGTATAGAAACTCCACATTCCGTATTTGGCTATGGTTACCCTGAAGGTAGAATTGAACTGCGTCATATCTTGTCTCGGTATCTAAAGAGAACAAGGGGGGTGCATTGTCATCCTGATCAGCTAGTTATTACATCTGGAGCAACACAAGCCTTATCTCTTATAGCAAAACTACTTCTTTCACCAGGGGATGAAGTAATGATTGAAGATCCTATTACACACGAAATTCAAACCATTTTTTCTTCCACTGGGGCGGTGCTTCACCCTATACCTGTAGATGAACACGGTATGAAAACGGATTTAATCCCCCAAAATAAAAAACCAAGATTTATTTTTGTGACTCCATCCCATCAGTTTCCTCTTGGGGGAACATTGCCTATTCAGCGTCGAATTCAGTTAATCCAATTTGCCAGAAAAGTTGATTGTTTTATTGTAGAAGACGATTATGACAGTGAATTTCGTTATCAAGAAGCGCCAATTAATTCACTTCAGGGGCTTGATCCAGACAGGGTGATTTATATTGGAACTTTCAGCAAGATCTTATCACCTGCCCTAAGGTTGGGGTATTTAGTTCTCCCTCTTTCTTTAACAAAACGTTGTAAAGATTTAAAATGGTTCACGGATCTTCACACCCCTTCATTAGAACAACTCACCCTTGCGCGTTTCATAGATGAAAGACATCTGGAACGCCATATTAGAAAAATGAAAAAAATATATAAAACACGTCGGGATCATTTAAAAAAATGTTTAGTAGAACAGTTTGGTACTAAGGTTAAAATTTCAGGTGATTCAACAGGTCTGCATTTGATTGCTGAATTTCAAAATATAGAGTTTTCAAATGAAAAGGTACAGGAAATAATGGCCGAACATAAAGTGAAAATTTACCCAGTAGAACTTCATACGATTCACAAAGGAATGCATCAAAGTAAAATCATTTTAGGCTATGGTAATCTAACAATAGAGGAAATAGAAGCAGGTATATATAGATTAAAATCTGCTTTGATCTAGGAGATGGTGAATCATTATCAATGTCTTCTCGATTTTTTGGTTCGTTCTGTACGGCGACTTGTTGTAAATGGAACATGAAGATGATGTCCCAAAAGCGAACACTTTTGGGATACTCCATTTTTTTATTATAAGGCTGGTGTTAAATGTTAATGTTGATAATTAGAAAATAAAATCAAGGGAGAACCAAATTATAAAGGTTTTCCAATCTTTGTTAAAGTAACACACCTGTTTGTTGAAGAATCTAAACTTCTGTTGAATGAGATTTAATAACTTCTGCACCAAATTCTAAACATTCACTGCATATAGAAACTCCTGGTCCCAAAGCCAATTTTCCGACTTCTTCTTTACTTCTAAGACAAAAAGAACAAGTCTCGATATGTTCAGTATTGTTTAGGTTAACTGGATTTGAAGTTTTCTCTACTGCATTGTACAATTCATCAATTACAGTTGTCTCAATATAATCAAAATCTCCTTTTAACTTCAATGCAATAGTTGTATAAGCAATAGCCATACCTTCATAAAAACGTTGTCTCTCTAATTGTTCACTACTTTTAGATTTTTCTTCACATAAAGAGCTTAGTTTCTCTAATTCCAAGATAACATCTTCAATTTTTGCACCTCGAAATGTTTTTTTGCGAAAATCTTGCTCCATTATTTACACCTCCTATTTTATATGTGTACATTTTTATACATATTTAGTGAGATATATTCTTTAAACTTATAAAATGGTCCTGCATTTTTCAAAAATTATTTTTGGATTGACCTGCCTCGTTAGTAAATTAAGAACTAAACATTGAACTTTGACAGACGCACAATATCATAAGTGTCCGTCATTTCAAATACAAATGTTTTTACTTATTGTCGAACTCAATTAAATAGTGATGTTAGGAACGAACAAAAGAACCAAGAAAAGAAGAAAAGAACGTTGGAAGAAAGGAAGATGTGAAGGATTACTTATCATAAAGAAAAATGATTCAAAACTTGATCCATTATGTCAATGTTCGGAAGATTAACCTTTTGAAAGTGAAAGTACTTATGCGGAGAAATGATTAAATTGTCATGATTACATCCCTTTTAATTTCCGATAGGTGAATCCCATTTTAACCGAAACGGAAAGTGAAGTACGAAGGTGGTTTACTTTCCGTTTGGGCAACGCCGATAGGCGATTTATTGTTTCGTTACCATTACACGATATATGTATAAGAGTAAGAAGGGGAGCTTTTTGCTCCCTTTATTGTTTTGGTTTAAAAAGGTGTTTTACTTATTATGCGAATTCATTAATTAATGATGTTAAGAACGAACAAAAGAACTAAGAAAAGAAGAAAAGAACGTTGGAAGAAAGGAGGGTTCGAAGGTTGGCTATTACGATAACAATGGGCATCCAAAAAGGCGGTTGCGGCAAGTCAACCACCACTGGGATTTTAGCTTATCTATTAAGTCAAGACGGGTACAAGGTGCTTGCGGTTGATATGGACTCGCAAGGAAATTTAACAGAATTGCTGTCTAAGAGACCCGCGAATGAATTTGTTGAGAAGTCGGTACTCGAAGCAATGCAGCGTCAGGATCCTACAAATTATATCGTACCAATTTACGAAAACTTAGACCTGTTACCGGCCAATAATTTTTTAACGACTTTTCCTCGCTGGATTTACACAGGCGTGACATATCTAGGTGAAAAAATTCGTTATAACGGTGATAATCCTAGTAAGATTTTAGATGAAACATTAGAGAAGGTGAGAGATAATTACGATTTTATTGTTATCGACACGCCTCCTTCATTAAGTGAACAGACAACGAATGCCTTATGTGCCAGTGAGTATGTCGTTGTGTTATTTGAATGCTCTAACTGGTGCTATTCTGCGATTCCAAATTTTATGGATTCCGTAGAGGGAGCAAGAAATGTTAGTAAGCACGGAACAAAGGTTATCGGTATTTTGCGTACGATGAACGATGTTAGACGAAGTGATGCCAAAGCGTTTAACGAAATGATCGAAGAGGATTATCCAAACGAAGTATTCCAAACTATTATTACACGTAAAGCTCCGATTGGAAGGTTGTCACTGTACGGTTTCGATGAAAATGTTGAGTTGAAGCAGGCTTTGGGGCAATACAAAAATTTTTATAAGGAGCTGATGGAACGTGTCAAAGGTAGATGACATCAAAAATCTAAAACGTCAGCAAAAAACGATTACACCTACACAAGTGTTAGTGGAATCGGTTGGAAATGAAAACAATGTTGTTTCCAACGAAGAAAACAACCAAGAAAGAAAGGAAGAAAAGAAGATAGAAAGAAAACGGGTATCCTTTGATCTGCGCATAGATTTACATAAAGAACTAAAAGTGCAGTTGATCTTACAGGAGAAGAATGTTTATTTGCTTATTGAGGAAGCTGTAGAAAAATATTTATCTGAGTTAAAAGGAAAGGATCAGATGTAGATCTCTCTGTTTCAATAATAAATAGTTTTAAGTTTTTATAAAAATTGAAAAGAAAAATTCAATGGTTGCGTAAAGTGAATTTAAGGCAGGGATTGCCCCTGCCTTTTTTATAATGGAGAAACAAGGAAGAAATTTTCTGATATGGTCTGAAATAACCCTCTAATGCATGGGTGGAATGCCCAAAAATAATTAAAAGAGTAATGCCATCACGATTAGAAAACCGGATATTAATAATAAATCCAATTCCCCGTCAGAAAATAGTTTTGTTTGTACTAAGTATGTTCCGTAACTACCTTTCACCTTAACAAGTTTAATCTTCCTACTCGATGCGTATTTTGATGCCTCTTCCTGACGTTCGGATTTTGAACGGAATCTCCCCTTCTCGTCCCGCAGTCTGCCCGAGACGTCTATCTTTATGGTCTTCACTTCTTTCTCGTCCAATAGTTCCAGGATTTGTTTTAACTTTTGTTTTTCCTTCGCAGTTAGCATTGACGTCCTTCTCCTCTCTTGTTGTTGGGTTCTGCTCCTTCCATAATTCCGATTGTTCCAACTTCCATGATGGGGAGGGGAGGTTGACGTCTTTCTTCTTATTTGTATACATCAAATTTAAAAATTCTTTTGAATGGGCAGCCGTAAATAAAGCTGCACGGATGATTTGATTCCGATCTAGTGTAGTAGCGTGAAACAAACTATCGACATATTGTTTATAAACATCTGCATAACGCACGGTCGGTCTATACATGTGACGTCCTCCTTCTATCGTGTTTGACGTCTGTCTGACGTCCTTCACTTCTAATGCTAATCTTTCCTTCCTCTATTTACTGGTGTCTTCAAGACGTCTTGATAAACAATATTCGACACAGCTTGTCCAATATGTCCGTTTTTTTCTTGTGGTTTAAAAACGGACATTTTTGCCGAGACTGGATAAAAAAGAGGAGTGAGCAAATTGTTTGGAATAGGTAAGAAGCGTACTAAATTCGGTAAGTGGATTGATAAAAAGGGGATTAAACAAATTGAACTGGAGGAAGCAGCTAATCTGGGAAGAGCGACAGTTTCAAATATGTGCAATGATAAGGATTACAAGCCCAAATTCTCCATATTTGCAAAATTACAAAAAGGGCTAAAAAAGATGGGATACAATGTTGAATATCATGATTTTTGGATGTGAATATGATGGAAAACGACAATTATGCCCCCTGATTCATTTTTCTTCTTCGTACAAGACCGATCGATAAAACGTTGCTTATTTTGAAGATTCTTGGTTGTCGTCTTGTAAAGCAATAGGCTCGAAAAGTGTTTGATGAAATATCAACCACTTTGATTTTCCGTTGGCTTATTTCATTCTTGTTGGACAGATAAATCATTTCAAAAATTTCTCCCGATTCCAAAGCTCTTTTTAACAAACCCTTCATCGATCAGACCTTTTTTATTATTATATAAGAACGTTTGTTCTATTCACAGTAGACTTCCGAACATTTGTTTGCATAATTAATTGTAAGGAGGATTGAGAATATAAATGAAAATCAAACTAACCGTTCATCTTGATATCGAAGGTCAAAAATTAATGCAGTCAGGAGATTTTAAAGCTCGAAGGAAAGAAGATATTCCAGGTATTGCGTATGAATGGATTCAGAAGTTAAAGAAGGAAACAGGGTATCGAGATACTCGTATCAATAAGGTGATCGTGAACAACGAAAAAAAAATAACGGAGAAAGTCCGTGAGATAGATGAGGAACCTATTCTGGACATAGACTTTTAAGTTTGAACGGTTATCTACAGTTATTCATGTTTAAACATTATTGGGCAACCGATTAAATTAAAGTTAACGTTCATATACAGCCGAAAGGTTGTATATGGGTGTACAGGTATTTTATATGGTCGAACGAACCATTATTATTAGTGGTGGACTGTTTATTATGGTCGAAATCATAAATAGGTAATCAACTATTCATAATAGTGTAAGGTAGATCGTTACGTCTCGTGTTGGATACATATTTAATTAAGGATCAGTGGGTAAGATACTCACTGATCCTTAATTTTTTTATTTTTGACAAACAGTATTATGTAAACTATATGTGCACATTTTATTGATCATAGGAGTTGATGTCTATAAATAGGCAGAATAATGAAAAATATAATAGTTATTTCTTCAAGAGGTTATTTAAAACCGAAGTGAAATAAGATGGATATTTAGCAAGGGTTTTACGAAATACCCTTTCTTGTTCTTTAATTATTATGGTTAAAGCTTTCTTGGAACTTTTAGAGAAACCATATTGATTTAAAGTTAATCCTAAGTCCATGGAAATAACACGATCTGCAAATCCTAGCTCATAAAACATAATACTTAATGAATTAGGTAACCCATACTTTATTCTTTTTTGTAATTTCCTAAGATTATTAATGATATCTTCATGTTGAATATCTTCTTTAGATTCAATTATTTCAGCTATTGCCCCAATAAGAAGCATCGCCTCATAAGCAAATGCATTTTCACAAATGTCTACAACATGCTCTATTTTAAACTTTCTCCTCTGCTTTTTGCTGTTAATTCGAATGTCTTTTTCTTTAAGAATTGCATGTAATTCAACGAATGATCTTCCATTAATCCATCCTAAGGCTATATCCTTTAAAATTTCTGGCCGTTCACAATTCTTGAAAATATTATTTTGAATGTTGTTAGATAAAAGTGGCCATAAAGCATCCAGTAGTTCCTCAAAATTTTTGCATTTGCTGAGCTCTTTGAAATGAAGATCAACCCAATTCTCGATTGACGTAACAGTTCTTAGACCATATAACATCTTTCCAAACAACTTCTTTTTGGAGTTTTGGGGAACATTTTGAGAAATATTCTGTGCCAACAATTTAAACAACTCAACAATTTTCTTTTTTAACTGTTCGTCAGCTAAAGAATAAGCTAACGTTCCCTTAGCAAGATCATTTATTTTGTTTTTATCGTCTTCCCAATGAGCCATTAAAAAACTTTCAATAGCTGAAACAGCATCTATCTTTCTTTTAATTTGTCTATTTAGTCCCTCCAGTGTGTATCCTTTCTCGGCGTATTCTGCAACAGCAAACTCGCTTAAGCAGTCCCAAATTATCAAGTACTTGGTCTTTTGAGATTCCATCTCTCGCTGAGAATAAACAAACAGATCTTTTGTGAATGAACGGTTGAAATCAACCGCAGTAGAATGAATTTTTTATTTAGTTTATGTTTATGAATGGGTTAGTGCTTGTGTTGTTGTGACTGTCTGAAAGATCTTGGTGTTGATGAAGAGATTCATGTCTTCATTTCAAATGCCGCAAGCCATTTAGATTTCAACTTTATACAGTCGGCCAGCCGGTATTATTTTTTGTGTTTAATTCCCTTTTGTCACATCTGCTAAGCTTGGAAAATGAAAAAAATCCTGATGGAGGAACGCGATGAGAAACCTGAAGGTAAGGCTAGTGAATAAAATACTACTTTATGAATAAACAGATTTGATTATTTCATGCCATAAAACAATGATCTATACATGCTTTATCGAGGGTGCTTTGAGAATGGGGAGTTCTTAGAACGTGGAGAAAAATTATTCTTATGGGCAGACTGGCTTCGCACCAAAAGAAAACCAAATAAGAACCAAAAAACAGACTCCATTATTTGCAGGAAAAATCGTTAACAAATATCTCGATCTGCCTGTATCAGCAGATAAAAAAACACACCCTGTTCGGTGTGATATACAATTCAAATTATATATGTAAACGATCATCTACAGATTCGTTCCGTGCAGAGTGGTAATAGATAAGTTTTTTACCGTTATACCTTTTCATTTTGCATGTTTCTGTGAGGGAGCTTACCATTATAATGTATTCTTTAACTCAAAATTATATTTTTTATTAATTTTCTTTGCGATTGCCTCCAGGAAATCTTCCACATTCATTTTTTCTACTTCGTTCGTATACCAAGCAAGTTTGGCTCCTTTATCTTCTCCGTCATAATGAACTTCTAAAGGCATGTAACGATTCATCGAATAAGTAAAGTCAAATTTAATATACAATTCTTTGCCTTTTGGGCTCTCCAGCTTTACTTTATAAACAGGATTTTTATATTCCGGTTCTAGTTTAACCTTTTTTATCTTTGTTAACATGATCATAACTCCTCGAAAAAAATTTTTTTAAACACTATTGATATCGGAAGAATTAGGAAAATATTTATTCTTTTTAGAGTAGACACTCCGCTTACTTCCATTTCCTCTGATGCAAGTTCTGGAGGTCATTCACTCCATTGGTATCACTGAAACAGTTCGATTGAAAATTTACTATCTCTTATCCTTAGAATTATAAAGATCACCATTCCATTCGTATCGCTTACGGTCTTGGATACAAACCGTTTTGACAGTCCTTATCGTTCTTTTCCTATGTAACGTAATGGTGATAAACCTAGTCTAGCTTCCAATAATAAAGGATCATACGATTTTTTTGCAAAAAAATAATAGTGAAATGAAGGATTCATGGCTATTCTGTATCATTTGGATTCACAATGGCGAAGTGTAAATGATCTTCCCACTTTCCTTTAATCTTCACGTTCTGCTTGGAAAGCCCCTCTTTATGAAATCCTGCCTTCTCCAAAACTCGAATCGACCCGATATTTTGCGGCATTTAGGCAGGCACTCTCTTTCAAATGTTTTGATTTATGGGCAGGCATTTCCAAACATGCCATTGTGAGCAATTTTTTTTGCCTATCTGTATTTTTATATTATAATAATTATTAAATAATAATAGATGAAAGAGGTGTTCCCCATGTCCATTTATCAATTTGAAGTAGAGAATGCATACGGTGATAAAGTTTCTTTAGAAGAATTTAAAGGAAAAGTGCTCTTAGTGGTGAATACGGCTAGTAAATGCCGCTTTACATACCAATTTGAGGAATTGCAAAAGCTGTATGAAAAATATCAAAAGCAAGGTTTCGAAATACTGGGATTTCCATGCAACCAGTTTGATCAACAAGAGCCTGGAACAAGCGACCAAGCGGCTTCTTTTTGCCAATTAAAATACGGCGTCACGTTTCCGATGTTTGCAAAAATCGATGTAAACGGAAAAGACGCTCATCCTTTGTTCCATTATTTAAAACAAGAGGCGCCGTTCCGTGGATTTGATGAATCGAATATGACAGAAAAGCTAGTGAACTACCCTCCACTTATCAACCTTACGGTTTGATTGAAGTGGGGGCTTCTCGGGTAATCCCGTCTAATGACAGAAAATTGACCGAGCTAACCCTCTCGTTCCGAAAGTTATTATTCTTTATGCTAATAAGCGTAATCCCTCATTTTTGATATTGATTGCTGAATTGTGATCGCGATCTAATACAAAGCCGCAAGAACATTTATATACACGTTCAGATAATGGCATTTCTTTTTCCTTGCCGCAACATGAACACTTCTTAGTGGAGGGAAACCACTTATCAATTTTCACAAGTTGTTTCCCCTGTTCTTTTAGCTTATACGCTAAGAAAGTAGTGAACATCCCCCAGCCGTTATCATGAACGCTTTTTCCAAAGTTGAGGGCTTGAGACATGCCTTTCATGTCTAAGTCCTCAATAATCACAGCGTCATAGTTTGTTGCTAATTCTTTTGACTTATGATGAAGAAAGTTTCTGCGCTGATTCGCTGTCTTTTCATGTAGCTTAGCCACTTTCAGGTGTTGTTTTTCCCATCTTGCAGAACCTTTCTTTCTTCGAGAAAGAATTCGTTGTGCTTTTGCTAATTTATCTAAGGCTTGCCGATAGTAACGTGGGTAATTGGCTTTCTTACCCTGTTCACTCTCGACATATAGACCATCCATAGCAAAATCCAAACCAACAACTTTCTGTATTTTAACTGGACGAATATCTTTCTCATATTCTGTCAAAATTGAAATGTAGTATTTGCCTGTCTTTGTTTTAGAAATAGTGCAAGATTTGATTTTATAATCAGCAGGTATCTCTCTATGCTGTTTCATTTTTATTGGCTTTTTGATTTTTGGCAGTTTGATATGACCATTTTCTAGCTTAATATTTCCGTTGACCATATTAGTTGTATAGGATTGTTTTGCTTTACGATTTTTGAACTTTGGAAAATCCGCATTTCCTTCAAAGAAATTCTTATAAGCAGTCTGTAAGTTCATTTGTGCATTTGCCAAAGCTAAAGAATCCACTTCTTTTAGGAATGGAAATTCACTTTTATATTTTGCAGGGGTCGGAAACTTTTGCTTTTTAAGCAATTCTTTATCATCCTTGAACTTTTCATACGTTTCTTTGCGTTCAGCTAACATCTTATTGTAGACAAAGCGAACACAACCAAATGTCTTAGCTAATAATGCGGATTGTTCTTTGTTTGGTAACAAACGAAACTTGAAAGCTTTGTTTTGCTTGGCCATATCAATTCACCTCACTTTGTGCGGAAAAATTTCGTATATATTGATTATACCGTAAAAAATCCGTACAATCAATATGAGGTGATAATCATGAGAGAAGAGAAAGAACGTGTAGAAATTCGTATGCCTAAGACGATATTAGAAAAATTGGAGCAATATCAAAAAGAAAATGGGATTCCAACTAGAACAGCCGCAATCTTAGAATTGTTGAGAAAGGGATTGGAAAAATAACTTTGGCTAAAGCCAACCGAAATTCATCTCCCACCTACTCATTGGTGCTATTCGCACCTTCACATTCCTAGAGGATGGGAGACTTCTTTCGGAAAGACGTTAAAAATAAAACTGGCAAATGACTATCCTGAATGGCTGGTCGGCGATGATATTAAATGGAATTTCACCAAATATTTAATTAACAAAAACGGTCAAGTCGTGGATAGATATGAACCATGGGAAGAACCGGTTGATTTCGAGCAAAACGTTCAGAAATTATTAGAAGAGTAAAGGGAACATAAGACAGCAAAACCCTGTCATTAAATAAGTGCTTTTCATGCATAAAATGGAAAACCTTTGATTTTACAGATATAAAAATACGAATGCAAAAAAATAGGATAAAAAGTATTGACTATTTTTTATGCATCCAATAAAATAATACATGTCAGTTAAACGATACTGATTTTCGATTCCGTAGCTCAGCTGGGAGAGCGCCACCTTGACAGGGTGGAGGTCGCTGGTTCGAGACCAGTCGGAATCATTGAACGAGCGTCAAGCCGTGACTTTCAATGGTTTGACGCTTTTTTGTTTACGTTGACATAAGCGCAGACTCGTCCGAAAGGTTTCACCCTACTTAACCCGGTATGTTGCACGCTTCGAAAAGGAGCGTGTTTTTTCATGCGAAACAATGAACGAACATGTCGTGAGGAAAACCGCGATCAACCTAGACGATCTTTCCGAAACGTTCTTTGCAATCAAAAAGGCGGAAGATCAAGCGCCTAACACTCTAAAAAAATACCGCGACAACTATTCGTGTTTTACCGAGTATTTAGATAAATGCGGAATTCCACGATCAATTAACGAAATTACTCGTGATACTATTCGATTTTTATCACAAATTAATGAAATTTTTTCTATATCCTCTTTTTATGGACTGAATTTCACCCTTGTTTACTTTATCTAATCAAGGCCTATATATTTTCTCATAATTACCAAATTTTTCTTACATACCAATTATTGTAAAATTTATTGTGTTGCTTCTTTCAATGTCACGTTAAATTCTTGCGACATGATATCTTCCCTCCCTCAATAAAGTTTATTTTTCTCCCGAATACTCGCTTTTTCTCAAAATTTCATAGACACTTAATAGAATACACACCTCATTTAATGGATATATGTTGAATTTTTTTAAATAATTTACATGGTAGGGGGCATCCTATCAACCAAATTGTATTTATTTGGTAAAAATAAGGTATAACCGTGCTTCATCATCTCCACATCACTCACGGTCGCTAACCCTCCCACATCTCTCCGGATTGAATTCCATACATTCCTTCGTCCTGCGTATCCATGAGGTGGAGGTTGGATATGCTCCTTTGCTGGGTCACATGCCCGTATGGAATAAATAAGCTCCAACTCTGCACTATTGGTGTTTGTCATTTGAGATAATTACGGTATTCTGAAATGATTTCATGAACTTAATAAAGCCTTAAGCTGCCTGTAATGAATCGATTTGAGGCAAACCTCTCAATAACTTTGAACCATCAAATTCACACTGTTTTTGACCAATGACAAATAAGACACGTAGTAATTTACAACACAAGGCAATCAGTGACTGCTGTTTCTTCAAAGGTCGATCAGGACGCTTTGTGTAGTATTGATGCAGGGCTTTAAACGTTGGATTATGGGCAACGAGTGGACGAATGGCCAAGTATAAAGCTCTTCGCAATCGACTTCGTCCTCGTTTTGTGATCTTGGTTTGCCCCTTAAACTTCCCGGAACTATGTTCACGTAATGACAGCCCTGCCAGATTTACTAATTGCTGGGGATGACTATACTTTACCCGTGGTGCTAGTTGAGTGTCAGCGCTCAACCAGCCCTAGTGTGACCAAGGAATAAGCCAACAAGATGCCATCGAGTGCCACTTCAAACCCGGCAATGGAATTCGCTCGAATGTCGGTGATCCGGTATTGGTCTACGAGAATCGAAAACACCGTCTCGATGACTTTGCGTTTTTTCCTGATCCATTCTTCCCATGCCTTGGATGGGCCGTGCTTTTGATTGTGTCGAGACGGTGTCCAGAACGCGGCTTGGTGTTCTTCGTACAGCTTTTCTCGAAGAGCGTGGCTGATGTACCCTTTGTCCCCAAAGTTGTAGGGATGAGGGATTTGAGTCATCACCGTTTCAGCGGCTTTGACGTCGTGGCAGGACGCTTCCGTCACGACATAGCCCATGGCCAGCCCTTGATTGGTCACTTGAAGATGCAGCTTGAAACCGTAGTACCATTGCTTTTTGGAAGCACAATACCCCATATCCGCGATCCCTCGAAACCGCTTGACGCGCTGCATTCTTGCGGGATGGCACAACGGAAGAGGCAAGCTGTCGACGACCGCATAAGCATGGTGTTGGCCACGTTTCGCCAGCTCATGACGGATCCATTTGATGGCGAAACCAAGCGCTCGGCAGCGGCGGTTGTATCGGGAGCGTTCAAGAAACGAGCCGTTTGTGAACAAATTTCCCGTGACAAAACGATGCCAGGCTCGTTCGGAAGAAAAGCCCAGCAGCTTCCCCAAAAGGTGAACCGCCATGACCACTTCGTCTTCTTGCTTGACCAAGTGACGGTTGCGGCGATGAAGATACATTTGAATCAACGACAGTTGGGCAGAAACAAAACAGAAAATAGCGGCATATTGTTTTTGAAGTTTGGCTGGATCTGTAGTAAAATGAAAGTGCTCTTGCATGGGGGATCTCTCCTTTCGAATGTTGGGTGACACTTTCATTCTACTGGAGATCCGCCAGCAAGGGCTATTTTTATGCTTGTCTGAGTTTTATCTAGCACCACGGGTTATACTTTGTTATATCCCCGACCTCAGCGAAGAATAGCGCGACTGTTGTAGGACCTAAGCCTTGAATATTGATCATTTCCTTCGCTCCAGGTATCGTTACTACAAGTGCTTCCAGATCCTTATCTAACTGTCCTAATTGCTCTTTGTATAGCTCATATTGATCGAGTAAATAATCCAATTCACGTTTAGCAAACTTGATACCAATTTGGATACCAATGCTCTTTTTCGCTGCTTCTATTAACTTTGTAGCTCGTTTGATTCCTACACCACGGTTTACTTCTTGTTTCCATTTCGCAAGAACTTCTTCTGATGTCATTTCTTTAATCTGAGAGGGGAATGGAAAGTTTCTTAATGTACAAAGAGCTGCCTTTCCTTCCCAGTCTTTAAATACATCGAAAAACTCCGGAAAGTAACGCTGGATGTGATTTTGAATACGACCTTCTGTGATCATAAGCTGCTGGATGAGCTGATCTCTTAATTTGACGCCTTCTCTTAGCTCTGCATAGATGCCATCTAAGAGATTTGGTACGGAGTATCGCCCATCTTTAATCAGCTGTGCAATCACACGTGCATCTTTCGTATCGTTTTTAGTTGGAGAGTTATCATCCAGCTCTTTAGTTTTTTTGACATGCATAGGATTGACCAAGACAAAGTCATAACCTTTAGCAGTCAAGAAATAGGCCAGACTCAGCCAGAAATGACCGGTCGGCTCAACACCAAAAATGACATGTGTTTTTTGGTGTTCCTTTTGATGCCTCGAAACCCAATCAAGCAGTTTTTGATAGCCATGTATGCGATTTTCAAAGATCAGTCTTTTTCCAAATTCGATTCCTCGATCATCCTGAGCTCGAGCGACGTGTTTGTCTTTGGCGATATCAATGCCTACAATTAATGTTGATGGTGTAATTTGCGAGATTTTACGATTTTGCGTATAATTCATCTTGAGTCCTCCTTGGTAATTATTAATTCGGGGTCAATGCATTGACACCCTGTACTATACCAAGAGGGCTCTTTTTGTTTCAAACCTCAAATTTCTTCATTACAGGAATAGCTCCTTATTAGTAGTTATCTTCCCAGTTTGTTTTCTATATAGTTCTCGAAAAACCTTCAAAGATTTTAAAAAGAACCCGCGTATAAATTGCCTGTTTCCGGAAAGATAAAAATGGACATACTAATACATTGAGGTGATTAACATGGTAGATTACATCGTATTTTTCGGCCTTATAAGCGTTGGTCTTGTCTTTTATATCCTCGCCTTAAAACTCGAAAAAGATTATTCGGTCATCGGCGATCTTGATCGTCAAAAATGCGAAAGTCCAATCGAATTGCGACTTTACGATGCGCTGTCCTTAAACGGCTATTATGTAAAAACGCAAGTGCCATGTGGTAAATACCGGATCGATCTTGCGCTGCCAACGTATAAAATCGCTATTGAATGCGACGGTAAAGCGTATCATTCAACACCTGAACAAAAAGCACATGATCGACGTAAAAACGCTTATCTGCGGAAAAACGGCTGGAAAGTGATGCGGTTTAGCGGCCGGATGATTCACCGAGATTTAGCGAAAGTACTCGAAAAGATTAAAAGCGAAATATAAAAAACTTCTGCTTATACTTACATTGTTCCATAATAATTTCCATTGAATTAACAATGTTGCTTTCGTATCAGACCCCCAAAGTTTTTTCTGTGCGCAAGTCTGAAACCCATAAAATTCACAGAATTTCCAGACGTCTTTTCGAGAGGCATGCGGTCACAAAAAATCCGGCCATTACATTAATGATTGTACGTTTATAACGAAATTTAGCACGTTTATCATGATGTAGGCTCTTGAACTTATGAGGAATTTTTTAAAATGATAGAATTTTCATACCTTTAAATGCGTACTAATTGGATTTTTGCAGCTCCTATCCAGTGAATCAAATGATTCGAGGAGCTTCTTCCCGTATTTTTACTGATTGCAAGAACATATTAAAATAAGTAGAATGATAAAATATAAAAAAAAGAAAGGTGCGCGGCCTCCGATGTTGGGAGCATTAGAGGCCTGTCACCTTTCACGAAAATGTCTGATCAATGGGTAGCGCAAGATAACTGCTTTCTAAGGGGATATTGCTGCAAGTTTCAGATTTTATTCCGGTTTGACTAAAATTTTCACTTGATCTTTTTCTTTGATGAGTTTTTCAAATCCTTCTTCTACAATTTGATCCAGTTTAATTTTTTTCGTTACAAGCTTTTCAGCTGGGAAATAACCTTGTTTCATTAAATTCATGACTGCTGGGAAGATATCGCGGTATGCAATGACTCCCTTTACGTTTCTTTCTTTTAAAACGATGTTATTGGGCAAAAGGTTCGCTTCTTTTTCCCAAATACTTACGATCACTGTTTCTCCTTCGAACGCCGTACTGTCAACGGCTTGTTGTAAAACAGCCGGCACTCCTGTTACTTCAAAGGAAACATCGACGCCTCCATCGGTCAATTCGAGAAGCTTTTGGACGGGATCTTCATTTTTCGGATTGATGCCGGCAGTTGCGCCGAGTTCCAACGCTTTTTGAAGACGTTCTTCGGAAACTTCTACGGCATATATTTCGGAAGCACCGGCTGCTTTTAAAGCTTCAATGACAAGAAGCCCGATTGGACCTGTTCCAAAGACAGCCGCTTTATCACCGGCCTTAATTTTGCTCGATCTTACAGCGTGTAAGGCTACAGCTGCCGGTTCCACAAGTGCCCCTTGTTCGAAAGAAAGGCCTTCTGGCATTTTATGAACCATGTATTCATCTACTACAGTATATTCAGAGAATCCACCGCCTCCTCCGGCTAAACCGTGGAATCCTAAATTTTCGCAGAGATTGTATTTTCCTTGTTTACATGCAGGACATTTTCCACAGCGAAGAATGGGTTCTACAACGACAGGATCTCCTACTTTTACTTTCGTAACTCCTTCGCCCACTTCCACTACTCGTCCCGAAAATTCGTGTCCCATAATGATAGGAGCTACATCTTTGCTGATAGGATGAGGTTCTTTGACAGGAATAAAAATAGGACCAGCAACGTATTCATGCAAATCACTGCCGCAGATTCCTGCCCATTCCACTTGGATTTTTACTTTTCCTTTTTCTACTTTCGGTTCTTCCACTTCCTCCACTCGAATGTCGCGAACGTTATGCCATCTTGCACCTTTCATGAGGATTCCCCCTCTTTATTTTCTTTACACGTTCATTGTATCATCAAAACTCCTTTTATTTTTATCTATTCAATAAATTTCAAAAATAGTTCAAAAATACTAGAATTGAATTTTGTCATTTTCATCGTGCGCCGATGAAACAGGGTTTATATTAGGAAAGACCTATCCATTTCCATATAAAAGAGAATGACTCCGTTCAAACTGCTAAATGGGGATGAAACCACCATTACAGGAGCCATTCTCTATGAAAAAGGATGAATATAATAAATTGCCCAATGACAACAACCTCTTTTTAAGAAGTGATATTTATGATTTAGGAGAATACTCTTTGAATATTTCGTACAAAAATTTTATCGATTTGTTCATCGGTTAATCCGCCTTGCTTCATTTTCGGAAGGATATTTTCGAAAAGATGTCCGGGCTGCCAGTTTTTCAGAGCTTCTTTCATTTCCGGAGGCATTTGCGGCGGTCGTCCCAGCCAAACGTTGACTGTGTCATGAGAGAGGAACAAACGGTCTTCAAATCCGAGCGCAATCAATCCCATAAACGTTCCAATGCGGCGGTCATCCGTTGGAGCTCCAACCAAATTTTGCAGTCCAAAGCGGTCAAAGGCAACGTTGACTCCATAATCCAGCGTCCGAAGTTGGTAATCGATATCGTTGTTCCCACACATGTGTCCGATGATAATTTTTTCCGGAATGCCGCCGTTTTCGACTAGAAGTTTGGCTTGCTCCGGTCCCATTGTGCCCTCTTGTGTATGGGTGACAATCGGGACGCCGGTTTCTTTTTGAACTTGCGCCGCTGCTACAAAGAACATTCGTTCATAAGGTGTGATTCGATCCTTGCTGGAGGCAAGTTTGATCACCCCTGCTTTTATGCCCGTCCCTTCAATTCCTTCCGTCACTTCGGTTTTCAGCAAGTCGTAAATTTCTTGTTCGGCTGTGCCAAGCGCTTGGCGGAATTTAAAATACGCCGGACCGCCTTCCCCTTCATAGTAATAGCCTGATGCACAAATAATGTGAATGCCGCTCCTTTCTGATAACGCTTTCAAAATTGTCGCATCACGTCCACAATCACTAGGTGTCGGGTCAATCACCGTCTTCACGCCGTGCTTTTTCATAATCGCTGCCGCATGGGACGCTTCTTCCAACAGCGTTTGGTTTGATCTCCCCGCCAACGTCCGGTCTCCTTGAAATCCCGCATAATCAAAAAAGAAATGTTCATGCATCAACGTTTTTCCCAACTGTTCAAGAGCCAGCTCTCCTGTTACTGTTTGAATGCCCATTCCCCTGATCCCCCTCTTTTTAAAACGCTTTCATTCCATTTTACTGACCAATTGACAGGTTTATTCGAACAAGACAAAACTCGTCCGTTTGCTGCATGATAATTTTCCGCCCAGGAATCATGGGAGTTCTATGAATTGCAATCTTTTTTAAAAGACCTTTGGAAAAAAATACAACCTCAGCTTCATTGACAACCGAACGAATGTTCTATATAATTCACCACAAGGAGGTGCGACCAAATGGAATCCCTTTTCAGAAGAAGCATGCGGGAGCGGTTCCCCATTACGATCATTTACGAATCCAAATACGGAAAGTTTTCTCAGCGAACCATTCTTGTCCTCAACCTAAATGAACACTCCATCCTCGCCTACTGCTTTATGCGCCAAGACTTGCGAAGATTTTCCATCGATCACATACTGTCCGCGTTTCCAAGCCGCTTTCACCAAATGAAACGTTCAAAAAGACGGTCAGCCGGCTGAAGCAGATCATCCCCTTTTCTGACAAAAATTCGTTGACGATAAAATGAACTAGAAGAAACTTTTCTTTTTTCCCATCTGGAGGAATAAAACTTATAAGAAAATTTTGCATTTTTATGGTAAACTAGATAGGCAAACGTTTAGCCAATGGGTTGTTTT
The DNA here is from genome assembly GCF_038007225.1 of Bacillus sp. FSL W8-0102. Classification (NCBI taxonomy): domain Bacteria; kingdom Bacillati; phylum Bacillota; class Bacilli; order Caryophanales; family Bacillaceae; genus Bacillus; species Bacillus sp. FSL W8-0102. The sequence goes on along the minus strand of NZ_JBBOWT010000001.1, from coordinate 1,008,812 downwards.
CGTCATCTTCCCTCATCCGGCGGTCATTGTTTCCAGACGACTCAAACAAATACCGGAATAAAAGGAATACTTGACATTATCTACTGGAGGGTTGACAAATGTCTCAACAACGCGGAACGGTTACAGAACATACTATTTTTTCAAAAGAATTGAACGAAGAAATCCCTGTTCTTGTCTATTTGCCCCCCTCTTTTTCGCCGCTTTCCAAATATTCTTTGCTGATCACACAAGATGGCAAAGATTATTTTCAATTAGGAAGAATTCCTCGTTTAGCCGATGAGCTGCTTGGGAAAAAAGAAATTGAAAACATTATTATCGCGGGTATTCCTTATAGAAATGTTCAGGATCGTCGGAGGAAATACCATCCGGATGGGGAACAGAATGCGGCTTACATCCGCTTCCTTGCCCATGAATTGGTACCTTTCCTCGACGATGCTTACCCCACTTACCAAATGGGCATGAGCCGCTGTTTAGCCGGAGATTCTTTAGGGGCAACGGTTTCTTTAATGGCAGCGCTTCAATATCCAAATATTTTTGGGAAAATCATCCTTTATTCTCCATATGTGGACGAAAAAGTTTTGAAAACCGTTGAGAACAACGACCAAATGCATCTTTTGGATATTTATCATATCATCGGCCAACAAGAAACAGCGGTGAAAATGACAAACGGACAGGTAAAGGATTTCTTAAGCCCGAATCGGGAGCTCCATTTGCTGATGGAAAGCAAGGGATTAAATCCATTTTATGATGAGTTCGATGGGCACCATTCTTGGAAATATTGGCAGCCTGATTTAAAAAGAGCTCTTCGGAAAATGTTTGCCATTTGAATTTTCAAACTATAAGTTTTGAATCATTTGAAAATTTGTTATAATAAACTACATATGTCTAATAAAGGCATAGTGAGGAGGATGAAAATATGAAATATGGAATTGTGATATTCCCGTCGAAAAAACTCCAAGATTTGGCCAATTCCTATCGAAAAAGATATGATTCTCACTATTCGTTAATCCCTCCGCATCTGACTTTAAAAGATCCATTTGAAGCGGATGAAGCCAAAATTAGCGAAATCGCACAAAAACTAAGCGGGATTGCCAAAAAATCAAAGCCCCTAACGTTGCATGTCTTCAAGGTAAGCTCTTTCCAACCGGTTAACAACGTCGTATATTTTAAAGTAAAACCGACGGAAGAATTAGAAAAACTGTATCAAGATATTCATGAACAATTTCCTGACGATGATACGAAATACGCTTTTGTGCCTCACATTACGATCGCACAAGATTTATCGAATGATGAGCATTCCGATGTTTATGGATCGCTTAGAATGCTTGGCATTGATCATACAGAAACAGTAGACCGATTCCATTTACTGTATCAATTGGAAAACGGACAGTGGACAGTGTATGAAACATTCTTATTAGGAAAGGAATAAGCCCATGCAAGTGAAAGTCGTTGAAACAAAACATGAGCTTGAACAAGTCTTTCAAATTAGAAAAAAAGTATTTGTGGAAGAACAACATGTACCAATAGAAGAGGAAATCGACCAATACGAAAAGGAAGCAGTCCATTTTCTCCTTCTTCATCATGGAGATCCGGCAGGCGCCGGAAGGTTCAGGATAGTGGATGGCAAAGGAAAAGCAGAGCGGATTTGCGTTCTTCCTGAAGCGCGCGGATCAGGTGCCGGCAAAGCGATTATGGAAGCCATCGAGGAATACGCTAGAAGCCAAAACGTTCCGGCATTAAAGCTTAATGCCCAAGTCCATGCCATCCCTTTTTACGAAAAGCTTGGATATAAAGTTGTCTCCGAAGAGTTTATGGATGCCGGAATCCCTCATAAGACAATGCTGAAAGAATTCTGACCTGATAAGTTGTGTCAAACACCCTATCCGAGCACTGCAATCGCTTCCTTCTTCATTTCAACGCACAAAAAGTGAATACTATCTATAGTATCCACCTCCCATTATGTGCAGCGCCCTCTAAACGGTTGCCTAGTTTATGTATGATGGTTAATGAACGTCATGGATGTCCGGCATTTTACCAACGTAAATCGATCTTTTTTCTCATATCTTGTTCTTTTTCCGTCATGGTACTAGAATGTTTTTTCTTTTTTGGCAACGGTAGTTTTTTATCAAGCATCTTCTGAAACGGGGATTTCATTTTTATAGGATGAATGCTTTGAATTTGATAAGGCCGTGCCATTTGATTTCTAATCCGTTCATGATACTGGATAGTATGAAACGAAAGATTAGGATTGATATAGCCCACAATCATTCACTTCCTTTTCTATAGTAGGTGCCGCAAATCCATAGAACGGGGGATGTTGCCCCCGTCTATGTTCGATCACTGTTTATATATAATATTCCAAAAATTCAATCATTTTTCAATGTTTTCATCACTTAGTGGCAGTCAGCAAGTTATTTCCCTGACTTTTTGTTCATCATTTGGGAAATTGCATTGAAATCTAATTTTTTCCCGTCTTTTATAATCGTTCGAACAATTTTATCCTCCATTTCTTTGGAAACAGGTTTGTTCGCGATTTCTGAAACTCGGCGGATGACATGGCGGACGGTTTTTTCATCTCGAAAATCAGCATTTTGTAGAGAATTTGCCAATTCAAAAACATCCTTCATATTGACGCCTGTTTTCTTTTCGATATTCTTAAAAAATTGATTATCCATTTTCTCTACCGACCTCCTTTTGGCTACTGCTATCATATTCAACCCTTAGCGTTTCGTGCACCAAAAGAAAGCCTGAATTCTTCAACAATTGAAAAAGCAGAGAGCCTGTTGCCCTCTGCCTTTCCATTCATCTAGGTGAGGCCCATTAATTAGCAGAAACTTGCGCCAACTATGATTAATAAGATGAAAAGCACGACGATTAGCACAAACGTAGAGCCGCCATAAAAACCACCGTAGCCATAGCCGCCGTAGCCGCCACAACCGCAGCCGCCGAAGCCGCCGTAGCCACCGTATCCTCCAAATCCGAAGCCCATGATCGTCACCTCACTTTGTGATTTCATTAATAACATATGTGGAGGTGTACGTTCTTGTATAGGCTTTTGCCATGAAAGTTTGATTATCCCTTTGGTTTAAATAGCAGTGCACCGATAAATCCAAAAATGATGGCGGCGGAAATTCCTGAACTCGTTACTTCAAACATTCCTGTTAATACCCCTACAATGCCGTGACGTCTTGCCTCTTGCATCGCTCCTTGTACAAGTGAATTGCCAAAACTGGTAATCGGAGTAGTGGCACCCGCACCGGCAAAATCGATCAACGGTTCATACAGTCCAAATCCGGACACAATAGCACCTAAAACAACCAATAAACACATCGTATGGCCCGGTGATAATTTTGCAACGTCAAAAAGAAGCTGACCGAGAACACAAATCGCTCCACCGACGACAAAAGCCCAAAAGTACATGGCGATCATATGGATCACTCCTTTTCTGTTCAATTTGTTATGTCGCTTTCATCGACCAACGCCTCTTACAGCATTTGCGAACAATGAAATCGGATGATTAATCTTCATTTCGTGGAGTAAAGATGCCTAAAAATGCAGATCTTTTGAACTTGAACGTTTCATCCTTATTACAAAACGCCGAATTTGAACAAAAGTGTTTTAATTAAAGCAATCACAAAGGCTGAAAAAACACCGAACACAATGACCGATCCGGCCAATTTAAACATATTGCCGCCTACTCCTAGAACGAATCCTTCAGTTCGGTGCTCAATGGCTGCAGAAATAACTGAATTTCCAAATCCTGTAACCGGAACTGCGCTGCCTGCGCCTGAAAATTGACCGATTCTATCATAAACCCCAAATCCCGTCAGGAGCATCGACAGGAATACAAGGGTAGCAACAGTCGGATTTCCCGCTGTTTGTTCTGTAAAATCGAAGAAGTAAATATAAAAATACGTGATCGCTTGTCCGATGGCGCATATCAGCCCTCCTACGAAAAAAGCCCGCAGGCAATTTTTTAACACTGGTCTTTTCGTTTCATATTTTTTTTCAATTTCTTCATATTCCTGTTGAACCATGGTTTTTTGCTGTTTCGGCATTTGAATACTCCTTCCTTTATGTAAGTTCTTTTGACAGTTTTATTATTTTCCGAAAACGCTTGTTGGCTTCTTTTTTGGATATTTTTCCTGCATCTAAATCTTCCTTCAATCTAACGGATTCCAAAAATATTTTATAGTCGCTTGAGACAACGAAATGATCGTGTGGATATTGTTTCTCAAGTCTCTCTTTTAAATTCTTTTCGATGGTTTTCATTTTAAATCTCGACAAATGCCTTACTTTATAAGCAACCAGTATATCCTTTTTCCCTTCCACCACAGAAACATCATAAATTTCATTCATCCGGCTGACTTCTTTTTTAATGGCAGCTACTTTCTTAGAGGAAGAGTCGGATAATTTTATCGGTTCGGGATCCGTCGTTTTCATCAACGCCAATTTACTGTCTTTTGTGTGATTGCTGCCCATGCCGCCGCATCCGGAAAGACAAAGGAAAAGAACAAATATGGCCATAATTCCTTTTACGATGTTCATAACGTCATCTCCTCAACATTGCTTGTTAACTAAGTCTTATTTTTTTCCAAACCCGTTATTTTATAATGGAAATGGTTAACAACTATAAGATCCGCATCTGGTAAAAGCCATGTTCTCCTATCGCGACTAACAATGAGTGCACTGTGGTTGTTCAAATAATCTAATTGATCATAAAAAATGGTTTTGAATTCAGTTCACTTACATGACAAAATCCATGATTGGATCCTAGCTCATTAAATAATGGATAACTCAATGGCTAAATTCATTAAAAAGGATGAGCTACTTAATTTTATAGTGAACAAAGAAAAAACTGTTTTCGTTCTAGGCGAGAAAAACACACAATTAAAACATGAATTGTATAGATTACAAATGAGTTGGATAAAGGTTGAAACGAGATTGTGTGATGATTTTGAAGGACACGATATGACCCGTGTTGAATATGTGTACCGGTATTGGGACATGAATAGCGATAATGTAGGGAAAGAATACAGTACTAAAGATATAGCGAATATGGTCGATATAGCGGAATCGACGGTAAGAAAATATGCACAAGCATTGGAAAAAGCAGGTTATAGATTCAGGAAAACCGAGAATGGATCCAGGATCTATACGAATAACGATGTGTTTGTTTTCAAAGAAGTAAAGAGTTTATCTAAAAAAAGTGCTGTGCCAGTGGAACGTATGGCGAAAATGATCGTAATCAATCAGAAACAAAAAATACAAAGTGAAGCGGAAGGCGAAACACTTAAACAAGTCCAGTCAAATCAACAAGAATCAAGCGATATAACACAATATGATAACCGATTCAATGAGTTAATGAATCAATTGGATAAACTCAACATGATGGAAGATATAGTAAAAGAGCTTCGAGAACTCAATGAGCTCAATAGACAATTAACGGAACGATTTCAAGAACAAGAAAAATTCATCAAAGAGTCATTGGAGAAACGTGATCGACAACTCATGAAATCATTGAATCAAGCTTTAGAAATCAGGAAAGCTAGAATCGAAGCCGCCATGGCAGAAAAAGAGAAACAAAAAGGTTTTTTTTCACGTTTGTTTTCCAAAAAACGGAAATAAAAATAAGAAGACCGAACTGATTGTGAATCGACATTCAAAAATTTAAGAAATATGTGTCTTAAATGAGGAACACAAGCGGGATTTTCTTTCGTTATGTGTATAAATGACTTGCTAAATGCAAAAATTCCGCTTCATTTTTGGGGACAGATTCGGGGATCTACCGCTCAAAATCAGAAGGAAAAATTTCTTTTGCTCATTTTAAACGTTGAATAATGAGGTTGCCAGGGCAACAGTATGCTGCTCTTCAACCTCTTTTTCAACACTGCCAAAATAATCCCTTGAGTTATTGGAAACAATCTATATATTATAGACGATTTTGTTGACACTGCCTTCTTATTGAATGTTTGGTAGCACTTTCATTTTAAAGGAGATCCTTCATGCAGGGCTATTTTTATGCTGATCTCATTTTATCTAGTACCACGGGTGATTTAATATTCTTTTTATTGTTTTTTTATAATTCACTCTCAAGAAGATCAAAACGTTTACTCCAAAATTTCTCAAAAAAAGCAGCCATTCTGTAGCTTGAAATAATGATGCGGTATTTAAGCAACACGTGTGAGTTTTTCCATTTACAATCTTATGGACTAATTCGCTCGCTCTAAAATCTTCATTTGTTTTGAAATAGAAGCCAAAAACAGATCAAACGGTTTCGCTAGTAACTGTCCTACTTTCAGAAACAGCTAATGCATAAAACTTTCATTTAAATGATCATCTTTATTATGGTTAACCAATTAGTTAAATATAACAGATATCACACCTATATTAAACCATTTGGTTAAAGAGAAAGAATTCATTCTTTCAAATTCAAACAGCTTTCTTCAGATACAAAAAGATAGTTAGGTTCAAATTTGCATTAAACACAAAAGTTCTTGTCGAAATGATAGACTGATAGCAACATTATTTTTCGAATATTCAAATAAACGCTTCGGCAAAAAGCCGCATTACGTTCAAAAGTCGTATCAAACTAAATGATCCCATTACCCAAAAATAATCTCTAACCATCCTTCAGTAAACCATGATTTCTTTTCTCCTTCATGATTCACCCTTTCTTTTTATTTTAAAAACACAGCGCCAATCCATAAAAGGACGGTGGCACAAATATCCATGATCATCTCTTTCTTTTTGTTCGTTATCACCGTCACCATTAAGTCTACCAGCGCCACTAGCGACAATAAAAATAGTTGAATAGAGATACTGACTCTTAAAAGCCCACAAATGAAAAGAATAAGCGCGCACACAATCCCTATGTTAAATTCGTCGTATTTTTTTAAAAGTTTGCTTTCTTTTATCTTTTTATCCATTATCCTTCTCTCCATTTTCTGCTTGCTCATTATTCCTCTAAATATTTCCCTTTTCCTTTCGTACCTTTTTCAATTGAATCATGATGATCATATGCTGCTACAAAAACTTTAGTAGGGAATAAACCGCCATTACAAAAATATTCATAACGAACGCCTTTTTCATCTTTGTAGGAAACAACCATATAATAAGTCCCCTTTTTACTGTCATAAACCATCTTTTTCGTTTCTATCCGGTCGGCATATCCTTTTTCCTCCGATGATCCATTGTGGCTTTTTGTGCTGCAGCTTTTTGAAAGTAAAACTTGTCCGTTAGAAAACCTCCTCCGATCAGGATGAGAAGGACGAGCATAAGGCCCTTCATTTTTTTGCTCTTCATCCAAAAATACCCTTTTCTTCCAAAATAATAATATAGTCATTTAATTATAAGTCAAAAAAGTGGATAAGAGAGAAAAACTTAAAACTAATATATATTTTGGCATTTTTCTTGTTCGTTTTTATGTTTTAGGGTCCTTTTAACGAGTTCTCCGTTTCTGCCTATTCAGACTTATCTTCAAAACCTTTTAATTTCTCAAATAAAAAAGATTCACCCGGCGGCGAATCATCGCATGATCGATTCCTTATTTTTTGCTGCGTCTCAAATCTCCCATTCTTAAGATATAAGCCAGTAGATTTTTTCTTGCATGCCGCTTCATATGTTTTGCCTTATTTCTCCATAAAAAAGCCTCCTCAATCGTAAACAGAATCATTTGTTTTCTTTTTCTGTCTACCTTGAGGGGATCCAAACAGACAGGTTTTTATTTCAATTTATCTTGATACTTTCGATCCTTTTTTAATAGAGTGCTCCGGTAAAGGATTCTACTATTTTCAATGAATGAATGCTGACTGAAAATTTTTAAGTAGGCTATCTGCTCCATTGGACGATTCCTCATTTTGATTACTTTCGTTTGATGTCTATGTGGCATCATCCGCTATGATGATTAGAATCGTCTTTATGGTCATCCAATTTGTCCGCTTTAACGAAGGTTTTGTCCTGTTCTTTTGCCTCGTTCAAGATAGGTGGTTCTGCAACAGTCTCGTTCCTCCCTATTTCCATCGTGTACTGCTTTTGCATCGGAGTGTTCGGCAGGGGAAATTTAGGCTGACTGATATACAATAAAGGCGGTCTCGACTGTTTGATTCTTTGGCTTTGTTCCATTCTCAACCCTCCATTCTGATCGAACCTTCCTCATTGTATGCTGCGACCGCCCATTTGTTGATAAATAGAAAAAAGCTGGCTTGAAATGAGCATCCTTTCCAAGCCAGCCTATCGACTCGATTAAAGCGCCGTAATATGAAAACCTGAATCCACATGTATATTTTCGCCGGTGATTCCACGTGACATGTCGCTGAATAAAAATGCAGCCGTGTCCCCAACTTCTTCTTGTGTAGTAGTTCTTCTAAGCGGCGAGCGTTCTTCAATAACTTTTAAGATCGAGTTAAAGTCGCTGATCCCTTTTGCCGATAGTGTACGAATAGGTCCTGCCGAAATCGAATTGACACGGATTCCATATTTCCCTAAATCCGCAGCCAAATATCTCACGCTTGCCTCCAAAGCTGCTTTAGCCACACCCATCACATTATAGTTGGTTACCACTCGTTCACCGCCTAAATACGTCATTGTGACGATGCTTCCACCTTCTGTCATCAACTCTTTCGCTTCTCTGGCGACGGCGGTTAATGAATAAGAAGAGATATTTTGAGCGAGAAGATATCCATCTCTGGAAGTGTCCACATAGTCTCCGCTTAAATCCTCTTTATTGGCAAAGGCAATGCAATGCGCAAGACCATGAATGACCCCGACGCGATTTTTTATTTCCGCGAAACATTTTTTAATATCTTCGTCATTGGTGACATCACACGGCAAAACAGGCGAGTCCTCGTTTAAAGATTCTGCCAGTTCCTTCACGCTTTTTTCCAAACGTTCTCCTGCGTATGTAAAAATAAGACGCGCCCCAGCTTGATGAAGGGAACGAGCAATGCCCCATGCGATGCTCCGCTTATTCGCGACCCCCATCACCACAAACGTTTTTCCTTTTAAAAGATCCATGTTCCGTTTCCTCCTAATACAAGTTATTAGAACCTGATAAAAAGTTTAGCATGTTTCCATACAGAAAAAAAGCCCTGATAAAAAGGGCTTCCGGATTCTGCAAGGGAATCAAAAAACACTCCGTTCTATCCGTTTTCCTTATTGCTTTTTTAATTCCTTTCTTTTCCACGTATTATGTTTTATTTTGAATAATGAAAAAAGACGAAATATGTACTTCTCAATGGACAAAAAGGAAAGAATAAAAAGAAACACGACGACTTGGGGGAATTGAAAATGAACATCGATATTATTGGAGACATTCATGGTTGCTTTCAAGAATTGGTAGAGCTGACCGAAAAACTTGGATACGACTGGAAAAAAGGCATTCCTGTCCATCCAAAGGGAAGGGTGCTTTCATTTGTTGGAGATTTGACGGACAGAGGGCCTCAGTCTCTGAAAGTGATAGAAACCGTCTACCTGCTTTGGAAACAAAAACTTGGTTACTATTCGCCAGGCAACCACTGCAACAAGCTGTACCGCTACTTTCTCGGAAATCGTGTTCAAATTTCCCATGGGTTGGAAACGACTGTAGCCGAACTGAAGGCTCTCCCCGAAAAAAATGCCGCCCATTATCGGCGCATGTTCATGAAACTCTATGAAAATGCCCCTCTTTATCAAATTCTAGACGAAAGCCAATTGATCGTCGCTCATGCCGGCATTCGTGAACAAGATATTGGAAAAAACAATCAACGCGTCAAAACTTTCGTCTTGTACGGCGACATTACCGGTGAAAAACATGCGGACGGAACTCCTGTTCGCAGAGACTGGGCCAAATATTATCGAGGAAAAGCCTGGATTGTTTACGGACACACTCCTGTAAAAGAACCACGAATTCTTAACCGAACTGCCAATATCGATACAGGGGCTGTATTTGGCGGAGCCCTCACCGCTTTTCGTTGGCCCGAACTCGAAACGGTGAGCGTTCCTTCCACGATGCCCTTCGTCCCCGAAAAATTTCGAGAAACATGGGATTAACTCTTGAGATTCCACTGGGACTAGAGGTCGATCTTAGTATGGAAAGCAAGAATTTGTTTCATATCCAACGGCAACGGTTCACTAAACTCCATATCCCTTTGGAATACAGGATGGTAAAATTGAAGATTAGCGCAGTGGAGGGCCTGTCTTGAAATGAAGCTCGTATTCCCGCCGTAAAGATCATCTCCCAACAGCGGATGTCCGATAAAAGACAGGTGGACGCGAATTTGATGCGTCCGTCCGGTGTCCAATGTCAGCTGGACATGGGCAAATTGGTCGTATTGCCTAAGCACTTCGTAATGTGTACAGGCATACTGGCCATCTTCTCTTACAGTGCGTTCAATAATGCTCGACTCTTTTCTTCCAATGGGCTGTTCGATCGTTCCTTGATGGTTTAAAAAAATTCCTTCCGCAAGGGCTTGATACGTTCTTTTCACCCCGCGCCTTTTTTGCATTTCGCTGAAAAGATGATGAATATGGCGGCTTTTCACCGCCAGCACCAAACCTGACGTGTGACGATCAAGCCTTGTCACAATATGGGGAGCCGCCTGAATCCCTTTCTTTTCATAATAACCCAATAGTGCGTTTGCAAGGCTTCCCGAAGGATGCTCCCGGGAAGGAATTGTATTCATTCCTGCAGGTTTGGAAATCACGAGTAAGTATGGATCCTCATACACAATCGAAAGCGGAATATTTTCCGCCTGCAAACTTTCAGATGGCATCTCCGGGGGAAACACGACAGTCAGTCGCTCCCCTTTCTTCAGGCGATAGCGGACATTTTGCTCCTTGCCATCAACCATTATTTTTCCACCCGAAAATTTGATTGCGGTTAAAGCTCGCTTGGAAATATGCTGTTTTCCTAAAAATTCTCTAATGAGAAGACCATCGGCATCTTCATGGATGACCCACTCAAGCTGAAAAGGCATAAAGGTTTTCATATTGCTCCTCACCGTTGTTAATCTTCGGAAATAAAAGAATCACGCACCCGCTTCCAAAACGGAAAAGGGCGGAAACGGGCAAAACGGATCGTTTCATTCGCTACCCGATATTGAATCGATTTAACATCCTTGTGGAGAAGTGTTAAATGATCAATGGTAATCAAAAAATCCATTTTATTAACCGGCTTTAGCATACACGTATGATGAGAAGGCAAAATCAGCGGAGAGCCGACTGTCCGGAATACCCGATTATTAATGGAAGCCATTTCTGCAATTTGAATCGCCCTAATAGAAGGATGGATAATGGCTCCGCCAAGCGCTTTGTTATACGCGGTGCTTCCCGAAGGGGTCGAGACGCAGAGTCCGTCTCCCCGAAAGCGTTCAAAATGGGATCCTCTGATTTCCACATCCATCACTAAAGTACCGTCCACGCTTTTCACCGTCGATTCATTCAAAGCCAAGTATCTCGTTTCTTTTCCTCCGTGCTGGTAGCGAATAATGATTTCAAGAAGGGGATATTCGACCACTTGAAAGGGGGTTCTTGCGATCGCAATGACCAGTTTTTCGATTTCTTCGGGAACCCAATCGGCATAAAATCCCAAATGTCCCGTATGTATTCCGACAAAAGCCGTTTTGGACAGCCTTGAACTGTAGCGATGAAAAGCATACAGCAGCGTGCCGTCTCCCCCTACTGAAATGACAATATCAGGCTGGTTATCGTCATAGGTTAAATCAAAATCCTGCAAATACGTTCGGATTTTGTGCATAAGCGCATTGGATTTCGCATCTCCTTTGGACGTGATCGCAAATTTCATTTTTCTGTCCCCCCTTTTTGATCCGATATTTTGTCATTGTGATCCTTTTTCGCTTCTTTCTTCTTTGTAAAAAAAGCCTGCGCTTCTTGAATTTCTTCTCGAATTTGCGACATTTCCTCATCCAACTGAAAGGCTGCTTCTGCCGCTCTCTGCAGCCTCATTTCGATTTCTTTCGGAAAACGCCCTTTATATTTATAATTCAAAGAATGCTCGATCGTAGCCCAGAAATTCATGGCCAACGTACGAATTTGAATCTCGGCTAAAATCTTTTTCTCTCCATAAATCGTTTGGACGGGATATTCGATGATCACATGATAAGAACGGTAGCCGCTTGGTTTTTTATTTGAAATATAATCTTTTTCTTCTACAATCGTAAAATCTTTTCGCATCCGCAAAAGTTCTACCACTTTCATAATATCGTCCACAAATTGGCACATCATCCGCAAGCCAGCTATATCCTGCATTTGTGTTTCCAATTGATCCAGCGGAATCCCTTTTTGATTGGCTTTATCCAAGATGCTGGCGATCGGTTTCACCCGCCCGGTAACAAACTCAATAGGAGAAGGAATGTTCATCAATTCAAATTGTGACCGCAGCCCTTTCAGTTTCACCTTCAGCTCATCTACAGCTTGCTTATAAGGCGCTAAAAATTGATCCCAGTGATTCACTTTCTTCACCTCACAAGAGGAAAATATTCTTTTCCCCTATTCTATATAACCGGCCGTTACTTTTCGAAAAAAACAGATTCTACTTTTGCCACCATTTCTTCTCCATAATTGCTGTTTCCTTCTATGTTGTGGATTAAATAGGAAAGTTCATCAGAAAATTGAGTTAATTCCAATATTTCTCCTTCAATATCGGCTTTCACTGCTGCGTCCGTTTGCAGCACCTTATGTAAATCCGCCCAAACAGGCTCGTGTATGTAAAGATATATATATTCGTCTTTATCTTCCGCCAAATAAATAAAAGCGAATTGATCGGAATCGACGATCATTTGTCCGCTTGCTTTCAAAGCAGGAAAAGTCTCCTTTTGATCCGTTTTCAGAATGAGATTTTTTCCATCCCATTCGGACTTTGTAAAGTGAATTTTCTTTCTCATCTTTTGTCTCCCTTCCAGGACTTTTGATGCAATCATTGATGTTTTTCATGATTCAAGACATAATTATATTATCATTTTTTAACGGAAAAGAGGAATGTTTCATGCCTAAGCAGCTAGAAATTGAGTTTAAAAATCTGTTGACCGAAGAGGAATTCCATCGTTTGACCGACCGTTTCCGCGTCAGCCAAAACGACTTTTTTTCGCATAAAAACCATTATTTTGATACACCTTCTTTTTTATTGAAAGAAAATAAAATGGCTTTAAGAATTCGCGAAACTAACAACCATTTTGAACTTACATTAAAACAGCCTTACGAAAAAGGCCTTCTTGAAACCAATCAAACTTTAAATTCGGAAGAAGCGACCATGATGCTGACTTCCGGCATGATCCCTGATGGAGAAGTGAAGTCGGCATTGATTCAATCTTCTGTTCCACTTTCAGAATTAAAATGCTTCGGCACTCTAACTACTTGCCGTGCTGAAATTCCTTACAAAGATGGCATTCTCGTATTGGACAAGAGTTGGTATTTAAATACTCAAGATTTTGAGCTAGAATATGAAGTAGAAAATTATGATGTCGGAAAAGAAAAATTCTTATCACTATTGCAGCAATACGGTATCCCGGTCAGAAAAACGGAAAATAAAATCAAACGTTTTTATAACGCACTGATGTCGAAATAACGAAGTAAGGAGGAAGGATTATGGTCAATAACAATTGGTTGGGGCTTATCACGCAATTGAACGCTCTTGGCAATATCGCCTCTTCTCCCGTTCAATCCGTGTCGTCACAAACACTTTTTCACGAGGAACCGCTGAATTCATTTGGCATCATTTTCCAGGAAGCGTTAAAAGAAGGCTTAGAAATCATAGAAGATTATGAGAACCATCATTCGGCTCCTCCTTTGATCACTAAGCCCGGCGCAGATGTGATCGCTTCTACAGACGATTCTTCTGTAAAAACGGATTTTGATGAATACATAACGAAAGCGGCTGAAACGTACCACGTTCCGAAAAAACTGATTCAAGCCGTCATCAGGCAAGAGTCTAATTTCAATCCAAACGCCGTCAGCCCTGTCGGCGCAATAGGATTGATGCAATTGATGCCCGCAACGGCAAGGTCGCTTGGAGTCAGCAATCCAATGGATCCCGAAGAAAATATTTTTGGGGGGACCAAATATTTACGGCAGCTTCTCGATCGCTTTGACAATAATATTGAGCTTGCCCTAGCCGCTTATAACGCCGGTCCCGGAAACGTAGAAAAATACGGAGGCATCCCGCCGTTTCAAGAAACGGAAAATTATGTACGCAATATTGCTCAACATTTTTATGCATAATATATAATATAAATCCGGCATGACAGTTTCCATCTTCTTGAACAGGATATGAAAGAGATTGAGCATCTATTCGACCTTATTTCAGAAGCTGGGAGCTGAAATCTATCGCCGGTCTTTTTTCCGCTTTTTCACCAAATGTGATATACTATTTTTGAAAAATGTTTATCTTTTTGCAATTTGCATGTGCTTTTATGTGCAAATACGTTGCGGCGAAACTTAGGTGCATTTTGAACGCTAACGTTGATGAGGGCACCGAACCCACCGTTAAAAGCTATTTGTTTGAGTTCTCTTTCTATCACTGATACAATAAGCTTAAAAATACTAACACTAAGGATTGAAGGAGCCTGAATAATGGTTGAAAATGCGGTAACGCCTTATGATGTCATCGGTGAAAAGAAACTTTCCGATTTAGTAGACGCTTTTTATGCCAATGTGGCTAAAGACCCTGATTTATCCCCTATTTTCCCTGATGACCTAACCGAAACAGCCAGAAAACAAAAACAATTTTTGACCCAATTTTTAGGTGGGCCTCCTTTATACTCTCAAGAACATGGACACCCCATGTTAAGAGCGCGGCACATGAATTTTCCGGTTACACCGAAACGTGCAGAAGCCTGGCTCAACTGCATGAAAAGGGCAATGGATAAAGTGGGACTGGCGGGGGAATTTCGTGAATTTCTCTTAATGCGACTGACGCTGACGGCCCATCATATGATCAACACACCCGAAGAACAAGGTGAAGTATAGTGGAACAAATATTTTTTTTCCAAAATTGCTGCAGCAAAGAAAAGAAACCGCTGGAAATCTACTTTTTTATTGATCCGTTGTGTCCTCAATGTTGGGCGTTGGAACCGATTTTAAAGAAACTGCACATTGAATATGGACAGTATTTTCGTCTTAGACACATATTAACGGGAAAATTGACAGCATTAAATATCGGCAAAAAAAGGCATGAAAACATGGCCCAATATTGGGAAAGAACAGCAAGCCGGACGGGGATGTCCTGTGACGGAACTCTCTGGCTTGAAAATCCTATTTCCTCTCCTTATATCGTTTCTGTAGCCATTAAAGCAGCCGAATTGCAAGGCAGAAAAGCCGGAAGCCGATTTTTAAGAAAGGTGCAAGAACGATTGTTTTTGGAAAAACAAAATGTGACGAAGATGGATGTTCTTGTACAAAGTGCAGAAGAAGCGAATCTCGATGTAGAAGAATTTAAAAACGATTTGCATGCCGATCCGGCGGTAAAAGCTTTTCAATGCGATTTAAAAATCACCTCGGAAATGGAAGTAGATGAAATTCCAACTTTGGTGTTTTTTAATGAGAATATCGAAGATGAAGGAATTAAAGTTACTGGAACTTATCCATATGAAATTTATGTTCAAATTATCCAAGAGATGCTGCCGGAAACTCCTGAACCTTTATCTCCACCCCCGCTCGAAGTATTTTTGAAACATTATCAATTCGTGGCCACTAAAGAAGTGGCTGTTGTCTATGATTGGGAGACGGCCGATGCTGAAAAAGAGCTTAAGAAGCTTATGCTTCAAAGAAAAGTGGAAAAAATACCTGCAAAGCACGGGGTTTTTTGGAAATATATCGGTTAAAAAGCAAGTGTTCTTTTACAAAAGGATCACTTGCTTTTTATTTTTTATGGAGAAATTTTTCAAAATGCATTTTGAAGCAGTGTATGTACACGTTGCAAAGCATTGTGAATGAACGATCTTCTTTTACTTTACAACGTTTCCATTCCACCCTGCACAGAATCCTACCGTGCTTTCCTCTCTCCCAATGAAGCCCACCCTCTTTTGGATTTTTTGTTTCTCATCATTATGAACATTTTGTTAATCTTTGATATAGTAGTGATGAATCCTTTTTTTCATTTGAATCGTATACAATAGAAGAACGACAAATATAGACAGGAGTTGCCGAAAAGTGAAATGGATTTTAGATCTCTTGATTCGGATTCTCATTACCATACCGTCGATGATCTTCATTTGGGCGCTCGTATATTTTCTGTTTCATCATTTATTTTGGTTATCATCGGCAGTTTCCATTTTTGCCGGTTTCGTGATCTACCAATGGCTAAAATGGATGATGACTGGAAAGTTTTTGAAACAGCAAGGTTTATCAAGAAAAGAATATCGCTTTATCCGCAAAAATTTAAAAGAAGCGAAGCTAAAAATGAAACGCCTTCAGAAAGCTTTTCTAAGTGTTCGCCAAATCGATACGTTCAGACTGTTTTATGACATGTACAAATTAGTCAGAAAAATATATAGTCTCATAAAAAAAGAACCGAAGCGATTTTATCAGGCAGAGTCATTTTTTTATGTTCATCTGGATTCAATGGTAGAACTCATTGAAAAATACGCCTTATTAAATACACAGCCCGTTCAAAATAAAGAAATGATACAAAGCGTTCAAGAAACGAAGCGCACTTTACAGGAATTGCATCATGAAGTGGAGAAAGATTTATATCAACTGCTTTCAAACGATATGGATGAACTCCAATTTGAACTGGAATATGCAAAACGCTCCCTCAGACATAAACACCCGCTCTCACGTCATGAAAGGAGAAACAGCACAAAATGACAGATGAAAAAAAATCGTTAACCCCTGAACATTCCAGTGATGGAATCGATGATTTACTTGCCAACCCTTTTGGAAGCAACGAATTTATATTGGATCAAAAAGAGAATCAAACGGAAGTCGGCCATAAAGCCGATTCTAACCGTTTAGTCGACATTTTGCCTGAAGAGCATCGTCAAAAAGCATATGAACTGAGCAAACAAATTGATCCCACCGATCATCAAGCCATCATTTTATACGGAACGCAAGCGCAATCTAAATTACTCCATTTCTCGCAAACGATGCTTGAACATGTACAAAATAAAGACATTGGCGAAATCGGCGATATTTTAAGCGAATTGATGCAAAAGCTCGAACAAGTAAACCCTGAAGAGCTGCAGCCGGAAAAGAAAAACTTTTTCCTGCGGATGTTTGGGAAAATTTCTCATTCGGTTCACGAAATATTATCCAAATATCAAAAAACGAGCGCTCAAATCGAACGCATTAGCGTGAAACTCGATCTTGCCAAACAAACATTGCTTCGTGATATCCAATTGTTAGAACAATTGTATGAGAAAAACAAAGACTATTTCCATGCTTTGAATATTTATATTGCGGCAGGCGAGTTAAAATTAGAGGAACTTCATACGAAGATCATTCCGGAACTGAGAAAAAAAGCGGAAACATCCGGCGACCAAATGGCTTATCAAGAAGTAAATGATATGGTGCAGTTCGCTGATCGACTGGAAAAACGTCTGCACGATTTAAAATTAAGCCGTCAAATTACGATCCAAAGCGCACCACAAATTCGATTAATTCAAAATACAAACCAAACATTAGCGGAAAAAATTCAATCCTCGATTATGACGGCGATTCCGTTGTGGAAAAATCAAATCGCGATTGCGTTAACGCTGATTCGCCAACGTCATGCAGTAGAAGCTCAAAAACAAGTCAGCAAAACAACGAATGAATTATTGCTGAAAAATGCTGAAATGCTAAAAGCAAACACCATCGAAACGGCTCAAGAAAACGAAAGAGGCCTCGTCGATATTGAAACACTGAAAAAAACTCAAGAAAACTTGATCTCGACATTAGAAGAAGTGTTGCGCATACAACAAGAAGGCCGCGCCAAACGTTACCAAGTCGAGCAAGAGCTTTCCACAATGGAAAACGAACTAAAACAAAAGCTGCTGAATTTAAAGTGAAAAAATTAGAAGTGGGGAAACATCTTCCCCACTTTTTTATGAATGGAAACCTTTACGTGCAAGGTAGATACAAAATCAGCCTTTCATTGAACGAATGGACATAGCATTTCCACCATATCAACGAAGAATGTTCTCTCGGATAGCTCCTTTTAAAAATAAAGCCTAAAACAGTCTATGTCCGATCTTCCTAATACCGCCTTTCTCCCCTCCTATCGACTCCCCTCATCTAAAAATCTATTCGACTTACCTGTTCTCCAGCCTATTAGTACTTTCTATTCTTCCGTCCAAAAACAAACATTCATTCATTAAACAACAGCCATTCACCGGAGCTTTGTTGCCCCCAAAAAGTAGGATTAAAATGACCATAAGATAAAATGAACACTATTTTAGTAGATTTTCGTCAATGTCCATCATAAAGAGAAAAGGCCTTGCAGTGACAAACTGCAAGGCCTTTTCTCGAACAAAGGGGATGGGAGAAATTTTTCACGGTCAAACAAAGGGGTATATGTTTGCTTGTGATCAACTTCACGTTTTTAATATATCAATTATTTTTTTAGTTTTCAAGAGTTTGCTCGAATTTTCACAGATTTGTCAAATTCCGAATGAATGTTAGAAAAAGAGCACATCAAGATGGCCTCTTCCCCTTATTTGAATGAATGCGATGCCCTTTTCATAATAATGAAATAGGGAAATAGAGCAAAAAACAGCGAAGGAGGCTGTCTCGATTGAAAAAACTTCCCATTCTATTTCTTACCATTCTGCTTCTATTGACATTATTGATCAATTTGCTTGGACTTATGAAGTTAGTACCGCTTTACATTACTTCCCCCATTTTATTTATTGTGATTTTTCTATTTATTAGTTATCTGAACGATCGAAAACGTTTTAAAGGATTTCGTTAAAAACTATGAATTTCTGCGGGGAAATGATGGAGAATTTCAAGGAAAGAAGTAATGTTTTTCCAATGCTCAATGGAACGTTCACCATCCCTGTTAAGCGAAAATAACCATCAGCGGAGAGAAATCCCCACTGATGGCCGTTATTTCTCCTTTGTTATTGCTCTAATAATGATTCGAGTTCGGACAGCTTTTCTTCAAATACTTTCAAAGCCTGTTCAATTGGTTCAGGTGTCGTCATATCAACCCCTGCTTTTTTCAGCACTTCAATTGGATAATCGGAACTGCCCGCTTTTAAGAAATGATTGATGTAACGATCAACTGCCGGTTTCCCTTCGGTTAATATTTGTGAACTTAGAGCTTGGGCTGCACTGAATCCAGTTGCGTATTGATATACGTAATAATTGTAGTAGAAATGCGGAATCCGCGCCCATTCTAAACCGATTTCTTCATCGATGGTCATCCCCGTGCCAAAATACTTCTTGTTCAATTCATAATATTCCTTAGTCAATAGCTCAGATGTCAATGCTTCGCCGTTTTGTTCCTTCTGATGGATGATATGTTCAAATTCAGCAAACATGGTTTGACGGAAGACTGTGCCTCGGAATCCTTCCAAATAATGATTCAAAATATACATCCGCTCTTTTTCGTCTTTCAACGTTTTCAATAAATACTCATTTAAAAGCGCCTCATTGCATGTCGAAGCAACTTCCGCCACAAAGATGGAATAATCGCCATACACAAACGGCTGATTTTTTCTCGTATAGTAGCTGTGAACGCTATGACCGAATTCATGTGCAAGCGTAAACAGATTGTTCACATTGTCTTGCCAGTTCAAAAGAATATAAGGATTCGTTCCATAGGATCCGGAAGAATAGGCGCCACTTCTTTTCCCTTTATTTTCTACAACATCCACCCAACGATTCTCAAAGCCTTTTTTCAAGACATTCAAATAATCGTCTCCAAGAGGAGCTAAACCTTTCAATACATAGTCTTTGGCTTCCTCGTAAGTTACATTCAGATCGACATCTTGAACGAGCGGCGTATAAAGGTCATACATGTGAAGATCATCGAGTTGTAACACTTTTTTGCGCAAATCCACATAGCGATGAAGCAAGTGAAGATGTTTATTCACTGTCTCCACTAAATTATCGTACACTTTCTCCGGGATGTTGTTAGAAGAAAGAGCCGCTTGGCGGGCACTTTCATAATTACGAACCCTTGCATAAAAATTGTCTCGTTTTACTTGGCCGTTCAATGTGCTGGCAAATGTATTTTGAAACTTTCCATATGTTTCATAAACCGCTTTAAAAGCTTCGCGGCGCACTCTGCGATCTTTTGATTCCAAAAATTGAATAAAGCGGCCATGGGTGATTTGCACTTTTTCCCCATTCTCGTCTTCAATGGCCGGAAACTCCAAATCGGCATTATTTAAAACGCCGAACGTATTGCTGGAAGCACTCATTACCTCTGAAGCTTGGGCCAACAACGCTTCTTGATCGGCATCAAGAACGTGAGGGCGCTCGCGGTTGATTTCTTCAATGGCGTGGCGATACAGTTTTAATTCTTCTTTTTCTTCTAAGAACTTTTCAAGTTTGCTTTCATCGATGCTCAATATTTCCGGAACGACAAAAGAAAGGCTGCTGGCTACTTGTGAATACAAGCTTTTCGCACGCGCATCCAGCCCTTGATAAAATGAATTTGTCGTATCTTCATCATATCTCATATGAGAATAGGCATATAATTTTCCCATCCTCAGCAGCAATTCATCTTGAAAAGTCAGGAGTTCATACAATTGATCTGCACTTTCTCCCAACTTTCCCTTAAAGGTAGCTGCTTTTTTCGCTAATTCTTTAACGGCTTCGAATTCTTTTTCCCATTCTTCATCGGAGGCAAATATATCTTCCAGCCTCCATTTCAGCTCTTCCGGCACTTCATTGCGAGAAGGCAACGTCTTTGCCTGTGTTTCTGTCATCAATATCCCTCCATCGAAAACGTCAGCATTCCATACTTTTTGTTCATCTCTTCGCATGAGAGTTTCACTATATATTTTACACTTATTGCCGAAATTATCCTGCTTAAGTGCTCAAATTTGGAGTGAATTTAATATAATCTCTTTATATTTGTTCAGCAATAGCCTCTCCTCTTGATACTGCTTGTCCACCGTGGAAGCGTCGATTGCTTGCTTTTGCACGATAAATTTTCCTCCCCCTATATTCAGTAAAACATCCATGCTTGCAAGTAATAGAAAATATTGAAATACCGTCTTTTCTAGTGTTATCGGTTCAATAAGGGGAAACTCGCGAATCACCAACTCCCCTTTTTTTACACGTCTTAGTAAAACTACTAATCCTTGTTTAATATGAACGGTTTGACCGATCTTGACACGGTAAAGCAAATCGGACCATAAATAATATTGCCATTCGACGGGATGGCTTCGAATCCAGATGCTATGTTTGACGGGAAGTCCTATGCAAGAATGAAGAAGTTGAGGATTTTGGCCGTTGAAATAAACGGTTTTCAAAAACGGATCACGGAAAGCTTTGGAATAACGAATTTTACGGCTGATCCACCGTCGTTTTTCCTCAAGCCACTGAGCCATGGTAAAAAAGCGCGAGACACTCGGTTTACGTAGAGAGAACGGAAAAGCAAGCTGATCCATCAATAAGCTCACTTGTACGCCGAAAAATTTGACCGGCGAAAATGGAAAGAGGAAAAGATAAAAATGAAACATTTTCGTTTCTGGTTGGAAGGCAGGAAACCAATACCCCCAGTGCGGTGAGTATTGAAAAAACATTTGTTGAAAAGAAGTAAAAGAAAAAAGACGAAAACGATCTTGTGAAACGGTCTGACCTCCGTAAATCCAAAGCGGCTTTAAGCCGTGTTTTCGATAAAAGTCCGTTCGTTTTTGAAAAAGAGAGACAGAAAGGGGAGAACACTGGATTTCAATTGCCAAAGGCGGATTTTTCAAAAGCAAATCGGGGCGCTGCTGAATGGAGGGTAAATAAGCTTCTAATTGGACATCGAGTCGTTGATTTCGAAGCCATTCATAAAGAAGAAGTTTGCTCGATAAATGCCGTTCCGATTCCCGCTCAGAAGAAGCAGGACATTTTTGGTTGGAAATATGAGCAAAATGAGGGATCTTCGTTGAACCGATTTTTAATGTGAGCGGAGAGCGGCAACAAGGGCAATAAAAACGTTTTTCCTTTTTCCATCGCTTTAAAGCCTCCTTATCACGGCAAGACAATAAATGAACGGCTGTACCTTTTTCATCATAGGCAGTAAACACCTCCTCACCTCCCAACCTTAAGATTACGACATTCATGCTTCAAATCCCTGCGCCGTGTGAACTACCCACCACCTACGCTTCGCTTAGAGGCGGGGGCTTCAAGCGACTTGTGCGTGTTCGCTGAACGGTAAGCCACACACAAGAACCCTTTACGCTTCCCTTCGTTCCGAAGGTGTCCGTTCTAGCTATATTCTATCCTATTAGTTGGCTATCGCCAACCGAAATTCATCTCCCCACTTATCGTTGGGCTATCGCCCTTCTCACGCTTGAAGTGGGAGACTTCTTTCGGAAATAATGTTAAAAAACCGAAAAACCGTACAAAAAAAGAGGCTGACCCAAAAGGTCGATAAAATCGACTTTTTAGGGCTCAGCCTTTTTCTTTAGAATGATTTATTGGATATTATTGGTTGTAATTCGTGCACAGAAGATCATTCCCCTGTTTTATTCCCTCACTTTTTGTTGTTTTTCAGTGTATGTTGCCCACTTTTTCAAATTGTGGGCAACACAAATAAGACCCCATTCCACCGTTGTTTTGGAAAGGCCTCTTAATGTAAATCGTTGGAAGTGGCTGTTGTGCTTAATTTGAGCAAATACTGGCTCCACTTCTATTTTTCGTTGTCTATACTTCTTTTTCGCTTCCTCCGAGGTTAATCTTTCACGGACTTCTTGGCGCTGCTTCTGATTCTTCATGGAAACACTGATGCTTTTTGTGTTCTTTCCTTTTGCACAAGAAGATTGAAAAGGGCATCCATAGCAGTCTGTGCACATGTAAGTTCGTTTCACCGATTCATACCCATTTTCTGATTTCCGTTTTCTTTCGTAACTAAAGGTAAGTCGTTTATTATTTGCACAGATCCATTCGTCTAATTCCTCGTCATAAGTCATGTTCTCCAATTTACCGATTTGATTTTTCCAAGCTTTTGTTTGTTCCTTATCGAATGTGTTGTATTTAACCAGTGCTTCCATTTCTTCCTTTTCACAATAATCATAGTTTTCTTCGCTACCATAACCAGAATCGGCAATGAGTGTCTTTGGTTTTGGCCGATTATACTTTTTCATTAATTCAAAGTGAGGAATTAGGCAGCCGGGATCTCCGGCACGTTGATGTAGACTGAACCCTGTGATAAATTGTCCTTCCGTTCCGATTTGTACATTGTAACCAGCCTTTAATTGACCGTTCTTCATGTGGTCTTCTTTCATGCGCATGAAAGTGGCATCTTTATCCGTTTTTGAATAGCTGTTTCGGTCGCCAAATGTTGCTTTTTGTTCTTCATATTTTTGCTTTCTGGGCAAAAGATCCTTTTCCAATTGTCGTTTTGCTTTTTTCAGGGTTCGATTTGTAGGTTCCTGTTCTAATTTTTTCTCTACCTTTTTGATGGTCTCTTGGATTTTCTCGGAGGTAACAGGAGCTGCCTCCAATTTTTCTTGAAAATCCATTTCTTTTTCAGCTTGCTCATCTTCTTTCATTACTTCCTCAATCGATAAGACGATCTGTTTGTATTTCTCATCCAGCTTTGTATCGAACTTTTCGGTCGCCTTCCTCCAAACAAAAGTATATCGATTAGCGTTAGCTTCAATTTTCGTTCCATCAAAATAATAATCTTCAAGCTTTACTAACCCCTCCTGGCATAAAAGATCCACAATTCCGAAGAAGGTTTCATAAATGACATCCTTCATACGATTGGAGCGAAATCGATTGATTGTACGAAAATCAGGTTTTTGGTTTCCCGAAAGCCACATAAAATAAATGTTTTCTCCCAGTTGTTTAGCAATTTGCCGGGAAGAATAAATTCGATTGACGTAGGCATAAAGGATAATTTTTAACATCATTTTGGGATGGTAAGGCGGGCGGCCGCCACCAGGATGAAGAGAAAGAAGGATGTTTGGATTCATCTTTTCTACTGCCAAATCCACAATTCGGCAAAGATGATGTTCGGGGATTAGAACTTCTATATCCATTGGTAGAACTAATTGTCCTGTCGTGGTATAATTTATGTACATAAGAAAATCGTTCCTTTCCGGTAGATTGGTTGTAGTGACTAAATTATACCAAAAAAGAACGATTTTCTTTATTTTTTTGTACAGAGTTTCAAGATTAATTTTTCACTCTGTTGATTGGAGTGGAAGGCGCGAAGACTCCTGCGGGAGTACGGGACAGGGGAGACCCCGCAGGAGCGTAAGCGACGAGGAGGCTCCCCGACACGCCCGCGGAAAGCGAAGCGCCTGGAACGGAAATCAACAGACCAGGTTCAAAGAACCATTCACAAAAAATGGGTGTCCCTAAAAGCTATACTTTTGGGACACCCTCCATCATTTTGGACATACGGTTAAGAGAAATACTTTTGCAGTGTACGGAATACATCGTTTTCTATAATGACTTTTCCGTATTCCTCCAGAACATGAATCGTCGTATTGGTTTCTTTCCCAAATTCAAGCAAAATGCTTAAATAATTATCGATATCTTCTTCCGTAAACAATTCCTCAGGAAATTCGACATATACATAATATTTATCGTCATAGGCAAAAAGCTTTGTTTGCAAATCGTCCAGACCTGGCTGGGCAGCAAGTCCGATCAAGTCTTCAAAATCATTAAATACCAGCAAAAATTCTAAAGAATCTTCTTCATCACCGTCTAACGGTCGAATGTGGAAATGCTGGTCTAAAAGCTCTTCAAAACGCTCATCCATCGGGAATTCTCGCAGTTTCTCTTCCGGAATGGGCAATTCTAAACGTTGACCGTCTTTGGAGATTTGCGCTTTCGTCACTAAGATTTCAAGCCCTTTTTCCAAAGCTTGCACTTGGATCCAGATCGGTCCTTCCACAGCGAAATCTTCTTCCTCATGCACTTCATCCATAACTTCCCAAAAGAGTTCTTCACTGCGTTCCCGGTTATACCAGATTTCTTCGCGGTCAAAACCTCTTTCTTCTATATCAACATACGAAATGTAAAACTTGACTGTATTTTCATTTATACGTTCTATGTCCATTGATTACCTCTCCCTTCTGGATATAAGGTGATGAAGGGACTGCACCCCCGAGCACTGCTCTGTTCGTTGGTGATTGCATTACAATTATTTTTACCTTGTACTTCTATTTTATGATAAAACATCAGGAAAGGGAAATAAAAATCCCTCCCAATACGAAAATTCCTTGCTTTGCCTAAAACATAATGAACTGTGTTTTGTCATTCTATCTAAAATTTTTAAAATATTCAAGTGAAAATGATTGATTTGACCTAAATGAATTTTCTTTTTTAGAAAGAACAACAGAACAACAAATTAGCATAAAAAACCGTTCATTCCACACGCTTTAAAAAAGAATGATCCAATCTCTTCCCTTCTTTATATTCAAAAGGGACAGGCATCCCCTGTCCCTTTTAAAAAATACTTGTTATGAGCGTTTTTTTCGACTTGCCACTATCAAGGCTATCAAGGAAAGGACAACAGCAGCGATCGACAGCACGACAGAAACGGTTTCTGCGGACGACCCATTGTGATCTGTTTGTTTTTTCTCATCGGAAGGAGATGTAACAGATGAATCATGGTCGTGACCTTGCTCATCGGATTGCACCGTTTTTTGCGGCGATGCTGTAATTTCTGTTACAGAATGCGGTGTATCTGTGTTTTCCTCTCCTGTCCACTCCACAATGCTTCCATCCTTATAGTATTGATACGCATTCCACGCCACTTTCGTTTCCTTATCCGGATTCTTGGCGATAAATTGAAATTGCTCAAATTGTCCCGGCAATATTCCATTGCCTTTCGCTTCCCAAGTCACCGTATTGACTTTTCCGGAAGAATCTTTTTCTGTTTTTATATTCCAGTTTGGATCCGGCTGATAAGACTCAAACTCCACTCCTGCCGGTATTTTTAAAACCACTTTCGTTGTAGGGACATTTTTTTCAACCGGAATTTTGATCGTATACGTTTCCCATCCTCCCGGTGTGGATACTTTTGGATTCACTGTCACATGGGCGCTGGCCATGCCGTTGAAAAAGAAAAAGGTTGCCGTAAGCAACAAAGCCGTTTTACTGATCTTACGAATCCATTGTTTCATCTTAACCACTCCTTTTTATTTTTTATCGCTTATATAAAGTTGAAAATCAGCATCAATCGAATCAAACGATTGGGTCAAACCATGAATGTGTATTTTCCAATCCCCTTCCATTGGGATCGTTCCGGTGACATAGCCGGATCCCATGGATTTGGTTGGTACTTGAATCGTTGTATTTCCCATATCCATATCTAATGAATTCAATGTCATCACCACTTGCTGAAGCCCTTGAACGGATTTCCCTTGATTATTAACAATATTGATATAAAATGAATTTTTCCCAACGTCAGCTGGGTCTACTTTCAAAGAAACTACATAGCCGTTTTCTGTTTTCTTCGTTTCATGAAAAGCTCCATTTGCCTCGAAGGCAGTAGGCATATTGGCCAACATGGCGGCAACGGCTAACGTCAAAATTCCGACGGAGAATTCTATCCAAACCGTTCGCCCTAATATTTTTTCTTTTTTTCTGCCTCGAACCCAATGATAAGCAGCAAACGCCATGATCACTACAAATAAAAAGACTTTCGCCAGAAAAAAGCGGCCATATGTCGTTGAAATAACGGAATGCCAGTTAGGAATATGAATCGAGCCGCTGTAAAGTCCCGTTGCAAGAATAATCGCTGAAATGACCATACCCCAAACGGAAAAGCGATGAATGGCCTTCCAATAAGAAGACTTATAATCTTCTTGATCCTGTTGAGACAAACTGGCCGGCAACAGAAAACATATGGACAACAACGATCCGAGCCAAATCGATGCTGCGGCTAAATGGAGAAAGTCAGCCATTAACGCCAACAATCGATGTTCAGCTGTGGCCGCATGTCCAATGAATGCCTTTGTTAAAAGCAGTCCGAACCCCACCATCCAAGAAGCGATCAGCCAGCCGCTGCGGTCATGGCGCAAAGCCTTTATCAGAAAAAGATACAGAAAGATTAAAAGGATCCATTGCGCTAAAAAAACAGGTCCGAAATTCGTATAAAATAGTGTATTTTTGACATATGAAAACTGAAAAGCGTTCAACCAGCTTACATCGGCGTCCAATTTTGCCTGCAACGGCAAGGAAAGGAGGATGCTGACAGTTATTCCGACAGCCGATATCCAAACTAGCAAATTCCTGCGGCTGAGAAATGATTCAAGGCTATTTTTTTGAGGGGGCAAAATACATAACTGAAAAAAGATCACCCCGATCAATAGAGCATAACTCACATACTGCAGCCATCGAATTAAAATCATATCCGCTTTTGGAAAGTATCCTTTTGTTTCGTTTGCCAACGGTGCATTGCTTTGGCTTCCGTCTCCGATCCGGAATGGAATCGTCCCCTCCACAGGATGCCCATCGCCGGAAATCACTTTCCAACGGATCACGTATGTACCTTTTGGAAGATTCTTTTTTAAGCTGGCTGTCAATATAGAAGGATGGTTTTTCTCAACATGTCCGTCTTCCCTGTCGACTCTATTTCCTTTCTCATCTATTACTTTCAATGAATGAAAAACAGGCTGTATCGCTTCATTAAAAATAATTTTTACATTGGCTGGTCCTTTATCCAATACCTCATTCTCCGACGGGGAAGATTGAATGATATAAGCATGAGCCTGCGACAACGAAGGATGAAGAACACACAACAAAAAAATAATGAATATCGCTAAACCGGCTTGTTTACTTTTCAAAGTCTCCAACTCCCAATGTGATCATGCCTCAATCGCAGCAGCTTGAGCTAAAACCTTTCATTTTTCGTTGAATATTTTGGATGGCTTCGTCAAAGGTATAAATTTGCCCGCCAAAACCAGTTTGAAATTGTCTAATTTGTTTCAGTGATTGAAAAACAAGGACTTGAGGATAGCAGCAATGCATATCAATATCGGCATCCATTAAATAGTAAGCTGTTTTAGCGCTGATAGTCGTATCGTTGAGAAAATCCTTGCAAAGAATTTGCGAAACGTCTTCTTCGATATCGTCATATCTCAACAGTCCGCAATGTGGACAGCAAGTTTCTTCAATACGCTGGTCCACCCTGATAATTTGGACACTATGCCGGCTAGTGGATGGTTTATAACAATAAGAACAGATGTTGTGAGACGGTTGCGTCTCTTTTCGTATTGTAATCCCTCTCGAAGTTTTCACAATCTTTTTCTGATCCATTAATACATTGATGTCCCTATAAACAGTCATTTCTGAAACGTTTAACCTCTTGCTTATTTCCGCTACACTTAAAAATTCTTCCGTCTCAAGCCATTTTACAATTTGCCGCTGTCTTTCAACCGGAATCATACAATTCCTCCTTCCTTTTCAAAGGTAGCTTTCTTTTCCCCACGTTTCAATATGTATGATCAAAAATATGTGAAAAAATGATGAAATTTTTTATTTTCTCACATATTTTCACATAACTTTTTGTTTCAATCAACCAACACTAGAATTTTTTCATTCTCCTTAAAGAAATCAGCTATTGGATTCCTTTCATTTTGCTTTCAAATTCTAAGTTTTCCAAAATAAAAAAAGCACGCCTTTTTATCAGCATGCTTTAAAGATTTATTGCTTCATAATGGTTCTATTTATTTAATTCAACGATGGTACCTGTCTTCAAATACACAATCCATTCGCAAATATTTGTCACATAATCTCCGATTCGTTCCAAATGCTGAGCAGCAAGCAGGAGATGCGACGCTTGATGAATTTGTGACTGATTTTGTTTCATGTCTTCCACTAAATCTAATACAATCTGTGAAAAATAACGGTCTACCATGTCGTCCCTTTCGGACACTTTCACCGCCGTCAGCTCGTTTAAGGAAATATAGGCTTCAAGCACTTCGTGAACCATTTCTTTCACACATTCTGCCATTTGGGGGATTTTGATGAGCGGTTTTAAATAAATTTCATTTTCCAAACGGATGGTGATTTTTGCAATGCTCACTGCATGGTCAGCCATCCGTTCCAAATCGGTTGCCACTTTCAACATGGTCGCAATCTTCCTTAAATCAGTGCCAACCGGCTGCTGCGTAGCGATCAACTCAAAGCATTTCTTTTCAATTTCAATTTCATAATCATTGATCTTCGGATCGTTATGGATGACATTTGTTGCTTGCTCCGAATCTTTTTCGACCAGCGAATGCACGCTTTTAAAAATCGCTTCTTCCACCAGAAGTCCCATTTTTAACAACGTCTCATGCAGCTCCTGCAAACGAATTTCAAATAATTTTCTAGGCACTTTAGCCGAACCCCCTATCCTTTTTCTCGACCGCTTTTGTCCTGTCTGAAAAATAAATCATCCAAAACGACCGGAAATATAGTCTTCTGTCTCTTTTCTTTGTGGATTAGTAAAAATCGTTTCCGTATCGTTAAATTCAACCACTTGACCATTTAGGAAAAAGGCCGTTTCGTCCGAAACACGCGCCGCCTGTTGCATATTGTGCGTCACTATCACGATGGTGTAGGACTTTTTCAACTCTAAAATCAATTCTTCTATTTTAGCAGTAGAAATAGGGTCCAACGCGGAAGCTGGTTCATCCATTAAAATGATCTCCGGTTCGACCGCAAGCACCCTCGCTATCACCAAACGCTGCTGTTGTCCACCTGAAAGCCCCATGGCTGAAGTATGAAGACGGTCTTTAACCTCATCCCATAAAGCAGCATATCGAAGACTTTTTTCCACTATTTCATCTAAGTCGCGAGTCTTTTTTATTCCATGGATCCTCGGTCCATAGGCAACATTGTCATAAATGGACATAGGAAACGGATTGGGCCGTTGGAATACCATGCCGACACGTTTCCTTAATTGAACGACATCAGTTTTAGGGCTGTATATTGGTTTGCCTTCAATGATGATATCCCCTTCGACACGAAATCCGGCTATTTGATCGTTCATACGGTTCAAAGTACGCAAAAAAGTGGATTTGCCGCATCCGGATGGACCAATCAGTGCAGTAATATGATGTTTTTTCACTTCAAAATGAATGTTTTTCAACGCATGGAAGTCACCATAATAAACATTGACATTTCGGGCCTGAATAATGGATTGTTGTTGGGTCGCAATGGCCATCTTCTTCTCTCCTCCGATTGAAACTTTAACCGAAATTTCCAGTAATATAGTCTTCCGTTTGCTTCTTTTTCGGGTTTGTAAAAAGTTCTGTTGTTTCCTCGAATTCAATGAGTTCCCCCATATAAAAGAAGGCCGTATAATCGGAAATCCGTGCGGCTTGCTGCATATTGTGCGTCACAATGATCACCGTGTAATCTTTTTTCAATTCTTCGATTAATTCTTCTACCTTGCCCGTTGAAACGGGATCAAGCGCTGAAGCCGGTTCATCCAGCAACAAAACGTCTGGCTCCATCGCTAAAGCTCTTGCTATGCATAACCGTTGCTGCTGGCCTCCTGATAAAGCCAACGCGGAACGATGGAGCCGGTCCTTCACTTCATCCCACAACGCTGCTTTCCGTAAGCTTTTTTCAACGATCTCCTCTAACAGCTGTTTATTTTTGACGCCATGGTGCTTCGGTCCGAAAGCCACATTCTCAAAAATGGATTTAGCAAAAGGATTAGGCCGTTGAAATACCATTCCAATCCTTTTCCGAATATCAAATACATTCGCTTGCGGATGATTTAAATCGATGCCTCTGTATAAAATTTCTCCTTCTATTCTGCATCCGGGAATTTCATCATTCATACGGTTTAAACTTCGCAAATAGGTGGATTTGCCGCATCCGGACGGACCGATAAGAGCCGTTACCCGATTTTCCATAAAAGAGGCGCTGACATTCTTGATCGCCAGATGGTTTCCGTAAAAAACACGTAAACTATTCGTTTTTAAAATGACATTTTCACTCTTTAATGGTTTTTCAGAACTGCTTTCTGGGACTGTCATTGTCACAGCTCCTGAGCGAACGTTGCTGCTCGCTTTATTTTCTTTCATCAGTGTTGTCGTCGCCATTCTGTTCTTCCTCCCTTAGCTTGATGTCATCCGCCGATAAATTCTTTTTCCAATCCAACGAGCGCTGACATTAAAGACTAATATAAATAACACAAGCACAGCAGAAGCCCCGCTAGATACGGCATTAACATCCGGTATCACCGCTTCGCCGTTTACTTTCCAAATATGGACAGCCAGAGTTTCAGCAGGACGCAGCGGATTTAACGGAGAGGTTGGGCTGAATGGATTCCAATTGGTAAAATCCAGATTAGGAGAACTCATTCCTGCGGTATAAATGAGAGCGGCCGCTTCACCGAAAACTCTTCCTGATGCCAAAATAATACCGGTAATGATTCCAGGCAGTGCAGCCGGCAGCAAGACGTGTTTAATCGTTTCCCATTTGGAAACGCCGAGGGCTAGACCTGCTTCTCTTTGTGAAGATGGAACTCCCCTGATCGAATCTTCCACTACCCGCACCATCAAAGGCAAATTAAACAATGTTAATGCTAATGCACCAGATAAGATGGAAAATCCCCAGCCCATTGAAATAACAAAAAAGAGAAAACCAAACAATCCTACTACGATAGACGGTAAAGACGATAGTACTTCGATGACCGTTCTCAAAATATTCGTCCATATATTTTTTTTCGCATATTCCGCCATGTAAATTCCGGCACCGAGTGACAGAGGGACACTAATGAGCATCGTCAACACCAGTAGATAGAGTGAATTAAACAACTGAGGTCCAATTCCGCCGCCCGCTTGAAAACTTTCCGGAGGCGATGTAATAAAATGCCAGGAAATATGCGAAAGGCCTTTTAGCAATATATAACCAAGAAGCCCTGCCAACAGAAGCACGAGCAATAGCGCGATGATATAAAATACAACCGTTGCTACACGATCAGCTATTTTCGCTTTCATTCAAAAGTCCTCCTGCGTCCCAAAATCCTTACAATCATAATAAAAATTAAAGACATCAATAATAAGATGAGCGCCAAAGTCCACAACGCATTATTCTCCACTTGGCCCATAACGGTATTTCCCATACCCATAGTCAAAATACTCGTCAAAGTGGATGCTGGTTCCATCAACGATTTTGGAATCACAGCCGAGTTTCCGATGACCATTTGAACGGCCAAAGCTTCTCCAAACGCACGAGCCATTCCAAAAATCATAGCCGTCAAAATGCCAGGGCGCGCTGTCCTGAGCACTACCTTATAAATGGTTTGCCATCTTGTGGCCCCCAATGCGAGCGATGCTTCCCGTAATGAAGCCGGAACCGCCAGAATGGCATCCACCGATAAACTCATCATCGTCGGCAAAATCATGACGGTCAATACGATCGTAGCCGCGGCAATACCAAATCCGCTGCCTGAAAAATGATCTCTTAAAAAAGGGACTACCAAGCTTAATCCAGTAAATCCATAAACAACGGAAGGAATACCGACCAATAATTCAATGACCGGCTGCAAAATTCTTTTCCCAAATTTCGGGGAAATTTCCGTCATAAACACAGCCCCGCCGATAGCAAATGGAGCGCAAATTAATGCAGAAAACAGCGTGACGGCAAACGATCCTGCAATCATCGGCAATGCGCCGACTACCGGTTTCCCTTCCTTATCCAGCTTCCCCGGATCCCATTCTTTTCCAAAAAGAAAGTCGGTAATGCTTGCTTTATTGATTACAAACGTGCTCAATCCTTTTGATGTCACAAAATACAAAATAGAAGCTGCCACAAAAACCATAAAGGCGACGCATAAAAGTGTCACCATTCTCCCGCGCCGCTCAATCCATATTTTTGATTTCGCACGAGCACTCTTCATTTTTGTCCACTCAACTACTCTGTCGCTCAATTCGGTTTCCCCTTTCCAATACAAGTAAGAAAAAGGGAGAGACCCCCCAAAAATTATTTTTGGGTGATCGTTCCCTTTGCATCACGTTCAACTTTCATTCCGGATACCGGTATATAACCTAATTTTTTAACAAGGCTGTTTTGAACATCATCGGACATCATATAATCAAGAAAATCTTTTGTTAATCCGGATGGTTCGCCATTTGTATACATATGTTCATATGCCCAGATTTTCCATTTTCCTGATTCTACATTTTGTTCCGTCGGTTCAACCCCGTCCACTTTTAAAGCAGTCATTTGATCGTTGAAGTAAGAAAATGCTAAATAACTAATTGCTCCTGGAGTTTCGCTAACGATTTTTTGAATCGTTCCGGAAGAATCTTGTTCTTGGGATTTAATCGGTGTTGCTCCATCCAATGCCGTTTTTTCAAACACAGCTCTTGTTCCAGATCCTTCTGCACGGTTGATGACAACGATTTTTTGATCTTTACCGCCAACTTCTTTCCAGTTTTTCACTTTTCCAGTAAAGATGTCGATTAATTGTTTTTTCGTCAGATTATCTACACCCACATCTTTATTGGCAACGGGTCCCATTCCTACAACAGCGACTTTATGGTCAACTAGTTTGCTGGCGTCAATACCGTCTTTTTCTTCAGCAAACACGTCGGAGTTCCCAATATCGACAGCACCTTCTTGCACTTTGCTTAAGCCTGTTCCGCTTCCTCCGCCTTGTACGTTGATCGTTGTACCGGAGTTTTTATTCATATAATCAGTAGCTGCTTCTTGTACAAGAGGTTGTAACGCAGTAGATCCTACCGCCGTAATGGAACCAGATTGGGCTGTTCCATTGTTATTGTCGGTTTTGCTAGGAGTGTCGGCATCCTTGTTTGAATTGTTGCCGCATCCTGCTGCCGCGAAGGCAAATAGCAGTACCATTGTGAACAATGCGATAAAACTTTTTCTCATTTTTTTTCCCCCTATGAATTAATAAGGTTCTGTTCTCTCTTACAAATTTTAAGATAATGGGGCGGTATTAAGCCTGTATTAATAGAATGTTAAGAAATTGTAAAGACGGTCATATTTATTGTTTTGAAGCTGTAAAACTAAGGTCTTGTCTATGATCAAAAGCGATTAAATGTAATGAAAAAACCGCACCATGAATGAGATGGGTGCGGTTCATAGTTACGATTTTATTTGCTTTTTCGGCAAAGTAATGGTGAATGCCGTCCCTTTTCCTTCCTCGCTTTCTACTTGAATTTTGCCATGATGAGATTCTACTAAATGCTTTACAATGGCCAGACCAAGACCTGTTCCTCCAGACTGACGAGATCTTGCTTTATCCACGCGGTAAAAACGTTCAAAGATCCTAGGCAAATCTTGCTTGGAAATTCCGATTCCCGTATCTCTAATGACAATATCCACTTCTTTTTCTCTTTCATGCAGTTCTATATCGATGTACCCGCCTTCAGGTGTGTAAGCCGCGGCATTCGTTAAAAGATTTAATATGATTTGCTGCAGACGATCTTTTTCCGCTTCGATCACGACTTCTTTATGATCCGGAAGACTCAGATGAAGCTGTTTTTTATGAATCGTCTCTTGGATGGTCTCCGCCGTCTCGTTAATAACCTGTGATACGTTGAGAGGCTCAGGCTTTAAAGGCAATCGTTGCTGCTCAATTTTGGATAAATCCAGAATGTCTGAAATTAAGCGATGCAGCCGGTCGCTTTCTTCGTAAATAATTTTTAAAAAAGAACGGCAAGTTTCTTCATCATACATGGCCCCGTCTAACAAAGTTTCCGCAAATCCTTTTAATGAAGTCACCGGTGTTTTTAATTCATGGGAAACATTGGCTACGAACTCGCTGCGGATTTTTTCGAGCCGGCGAATATCGGTAATATCATGAAGAACGGTTATGACTCCTTTTACTTCTTCATGATCGCCAACATAAGGGGCAATATGCGCATCCAGTATCCTTTCTTTCGGATAATAAATATGCACTTCTTCATGAATGTGCACTCCTTCTTTTAATGAACGGTCTATCAGCTGGCTAAGACCAAAGTTTTTCCCCGCTTCGATATGAAGCTTTCCAATTAAATTTTCAGAAGAAGCACCGATAATTTTTTCCATCGCCCTGTTGACAAGAGTAATTCTTCCAGCAGGGTTAATGAGCATGACGCCGCTTACCATATTAGCCAGCACCCCAGTCAGCCGCTGCTGGTTTTCACGGATTTCTTCCATCTGCTGCTTTAAACTGATGGCTAAGTCATTGATCGCATTCACGAGCTGTTTCAACTCGCCGCTCGCCTTTGTTTTCACTCTGCTGTCATAATCTTTTTCAATTAGGCGATTTGCAACTTGAATGCTCGCTTCAATCGGCCGTGTAAACCGTTTAGCCATTCTGAATCCGATGAATCCGGAAACCGTTAAGGTCATCACCATGGCCAAACCGAGACTGATCCATAGTTGATCGAGCGTGTGTTCAATTTTTTTTAAAGTAACGGAAATCCGTACAACGCCAATGGACTTTCCGTCTTTTTGGATCGGTTTCGCTATGTAAATCATGCTATAGCCAAGCGT
Source organism: Bacillus sp. FSL W8-0102 (assembly GCF_038007225.1). Lineage (NCBI taxonomy): Bacteria > Bacillati > Bacillota > Bacilli > Caryophanales > Bacillaceae > Bacillus > Bacillus sp. FSL W8-0102. Next base: position 973,262 of record NZ_JBBOWT010000001.1, on the reverse strand, counting down.
CGGGCTGCGTCGAATAGATTCCCCATATGAATGATGTTCGCGAATCACTTCACGAAATTCAGGACGGTTTGAATGATTTTCCATTTTGTGAGGATCACGGTCGGAGTCTGCAAGCACTTTCCCATCTGCTCTAATAATCGTGATCCGCGGATCGTGATGAGAATAATAGTGGTGAATATAGTTTTGAAGCTCATTTGAATGTTGAAACATGGACTTGGTGTCAACCGTTTTGACAATGATATCAGCGGTCTGGGACAATTGGTTTCGGATCATATCCATGTAAGTATTTTTCATGATGTCCGCAATGACAAACCCAATCCCAAGGAGAACGGCCAACAAAAGCGCAAAAAAGGTTAAGAAGATTCTAAGCCAAAGTTTATTCATGTGGATGTCTTTCTCCTTTGTCCAATGAAAATTGCCTCTTTTTCTTGTTCTTTTTGTCTATTATAATGGGATCGAAAGAAAAATGATTCTTCATCTTGACCACCTTATCCATTTATGATTACCATTCATTGTATAATTCTTGGAGTCACATGTCACTAGGATATGGAAAAGCTCACAAAAATAGGGCTGATTTTCTTAAAGAAAACCAGCCCTATCGAAAACCGTCTATCGAAGCAAAAGCTTAGTTCACCATTTTTTGAGCTTCCAACAATTGGAATGTCCGTACTTTTCTAGGTAAAAAGCGTCGAATTTCATCTTCGTTGTATCCCACTTGAAGGCGCTTTTCATCCATAATAATCGGTCTTCTTAACAGACCAGGGTTAGCCTGGATCAATTCAAACAAATCTTGAAGCGGAAGAGCATCCAAATCAACGTTTAATTTTTGGAATATTTTCGAACGGGTAGAGATGATCTCATCCGTTCCATCTTCCGTCATTCTTAAAATACTTTTAATTTCTTCAATGGTGAGAGGTTCGGAAAAAATATTTCGTTCCGTATATGGAATATCATGCTTTTCCAACCATGCTTTTGCTTTTCGGCAAGATGTACAACCTGGTGAAGTGTATATTGTTACCATTCCTCAATCACACTCCTTAAATTTTAATAATACTTGCTTCATCTTGAGGAATATCAATAAATGAATATTTTAAAGATAAAATAATTTTGGAGCGAAGATACATTATGTATTATACACCATATTCAATATTTTTGATATAGATTTCCTAAAATTCTCTAAAATATTCTTTTTCTTTCCTTCCTCATTCATTATTGTCCAGTAAGATATACGGATGACAGACAGAATTCGATTCCTCTTTACTTCAGCCAGTCACATTTTCCAAATGAGTAGGAGAAGGTGGCGCGGTCCTAGTTGATTTCGTCCATCACTGGCGTTTACTCTTTTACATTTGGCAGAAATCCAGCAAAATCCATCTAAAGCTTAAAACAAATCTTACTATAAAAAGAAGTATCCCAATCGCTTTGGGATACCTTTTTTCCGCTTTTAAATCATGTTTTCAGTCGTGTTGGCGAGCTGCTTGGCGGTGGAGCGATCCGGATCAAGGCGTTTTTCAAGTTTTCTGGCCAAGATGGACAGCAAATAGTTGACGATGAAATACATAAATGCGGAAAGAAGCAGAATCGGGATAATGTATTTTGCGCCGCTTTCCCCGCTGTAGACGCCTTTTGCGTTGTGCAAAAGTTCCGGCAGCGAAATGATAATCGCAAGAGAAGTATCTTTTAACAGCGAGATGAACTGGCTCACAAGCGGCGGGATCATTTTTTTCAAAGCTTGCGGCAGGATGATATGCCACAGCGTTTGGATATAATTAAGGCCTGATGAACGGGCGGCTTCAATCTGCCCTTTTGGAATCGAGTTCAAGCCGCCGCGCACAATTTCGGCAATCATGGCCGATTCGAACACTGTCAAGGCTGCAATCGCCGCCATCGTAACACTCATTTTGATGCCGACTTCCGGCAAAGCAAAATATGTAAAGAAAATAATCAAAATCAGCGGCAAGTTCCGGATGACTTCCACTATAAGCGCAACCACACTCGATAAAACCGGAATTTTTGTGTAACGCAAAATGCCGAGTACGCAGCCGAAGATGAAGCTTAAAATAATGGACACAACGGCAACTTTCAATGTCACCGCAAAGCCTTGCAGTAAATAAGCCAAATTTTCGCCTGAATAAGCTCCGGCAAAGTCCATAACGTTCCCCTCCTTGTATCGTTCCAAATGATTTGTTTATGCGTCGTTATTCGCTTCTTGCCAACCGGCGTTCCAGGTAGTTGACCAGCAAGCTGAGCGGAATGGTCAGGACCAGATAAAACATGCCGACAAAAATATACGTATCAAACGTAATCCACGTTTTTTCGTGGATGATATCGGCGTAGTACATAAGGTCGAGCCCTGCAAAAACCCCAAGGATGGAAGAGTTTTTAACCAAGTTCAGGAATTGGTTGCCGATCGGCGGGATTACGATTTTGATCGCTTGAGGCAAAATAATATAACGCATCGCCTGGATGTAAGTCAGGCCTGTGGAACGCGCAGCTTCAAGCTGTCCCCTATCGACCGATTGGATGCCGGCACGCACGGCTTCTGCAATAAAGGCGGCTGTGTAGATGGAAAGCGCAATGGTCCCTGCGATAAATCCGCTTAAGTTAATATGGAAATAACTGAGCCCGTTGTAGAAAAAGAAACCGATCAGAATTAACGGAATGTTGCGGACTACTTCCACGTAGAAGGCGCCGATAAAATTCAGCAGCTTGACAGGGGCCAGCCGGAAAACGGCAATGATGTTGCCAAGAATGAAACTGGCAATCAGGCCGATAATGCTGATTTTAATCGTATTGACGAAGCCCTGCATGTATAAATCGAGATAGTCGGTGAGGATCGAAAAATCGAGCATACCTGTTTCACTCCTTTACGGTTCAATCAGTGGAAAGGGATGGGCGAATTTGCCCACCCCTTTCCGGATTATTGTTCTTTGATCCATTTGTTTTTGATTTTGTCGTATTCTCCGCTGTCTTTCAGTTCTTTTAAAGCCTTGTTTACAGCTTTCACGAGTTTCGTATTCCCTTTTTTCATCGCAATGCCATACGGCTCATTCGTAAATGTACCGCCAACGACCTGATAATCCGGATCTTGAGCAGCCATGCCATAAAGAATCGAATTGTCGGTTGTCAGCGCATCGCCTTTTCCTGATTTCAAAGCTGTGAATGCTTCCTGGTAGTTTTCAAACTCGAGCACTTGCGTGTCGGGTGCGGCTTTCTTGACGTTGTCCCCGGACGTCGCACCTTTTACCGTCAATACTTTTGTCCCTTTTTTCAAATCTTTGACGCTATGAATCTTGCTGCCTTTTTTCACAAGGAGCGATTGACCGGCGTCAAAGTAGACATCCGAGAAATCGACGACTTTTTTGCGGTCCGGCGTGATGGTCATGGTGGCGACGACCATATCTACATCACCGTTTTGCAGCATCGGAATCCGTGTTTTGGACGTGACTTCCTTGAGTTCCACTTTTACCTTATCGCCGAAAATTTTCTTGGAAATCGCTTTAGCAATATCAATATCAAAACCTTCCACTTTTCCGGTTTTCGGATCTTTGTAGCCAAATAAATATGTATCATATTTGACTCCGACAACCACTTTCCCCTTGTCTTTGATTTGCTGGATCGGATCATCGCTGCTGCCGCTCGTCGTTTTTGACTTGCCGCAGCCCGCCATCAAAGCGGCCGCTAAAACAAAAATCAAGCCCACTGTAAACCATTTTTTCATCTTTCTCATTCTAATCCCCCTCTATATATATTTAATGATTGAGAACACGGTTCAAAAAGGTGCGCGCCCGTTCCGCACGCGGGTTTTTGAAAAATTCTTCCGGCGTGTTGTCTTCGATGATCCTCCCCTGGTCCATGAAGATGACGCGGTCTGCTACTTCACGGGCGAATCCCATTTCATGCGTGACGACCACCATTGTCATGCCGTCTTTTGCCAACGACTTCATAACATCGAGCACTTCCCCGATCATTTCCGGGTCAAGCGCGGAAGTCGGTTCGTCAAACAGCATAATGCTCGGCTCCATCGCCAGCCCGCGAGCAATGGCCACACGCTGCTGCTGGCCGCCCGATAATTGCGATGGGTACGAATTCGCTTTATCCGGGATGCCCACTCTTTCCAGGTAATGCATAGCCCTTTTCTCTGCTTCCTCTTTGCCCATGCCGAGCACTTTAATCGGCGCAAGAGTAATATTTTGCAAAACGGTTTTATGCGGATACAAATTGAAATGTTGGAAGACCATGCCGATATTTTTTCGCAATTCGTTGATGTCAGTTTTTTTGTCATTTACTTTAAGATTTCTAACGAGAAGTTCGCCATCCGTAATCTCTTCCAAACGATTGATGCAGCGGAGCATCGTGCTTTTCCCCGATCCGGAAGGACCGATCACCACGACAACTTCTCCTTCATTGATTTCAAGATTAATATCTTTTAAAACATGAAAATTTCCGTAATATTTGTTCACATGTCGGAACGAGATCACATCAACACCTCCTTTGTTGTATTCCTTTCTCGATGAAGTCTTCCATCATTTAAGAACATTGCACTACTCTATTTTAGAGTATATCAATTTATTAAAATAATATCAATATTTCTTCAATTTAGATTTATCTGTTTATTAAAATCGCTTTATTATGTCTATTTGTTCAAACATATTCGGAAATAGCTGCAATAAAACTTTTTAAAAAAAATTACTCTGTTCATTTTTCATACTGAAATAAGAAGGAAAAGCGACGGATTTCGAGATAATCCGACTATGTCCTGTAATATAACATAGCTCAAAGATAAAAAGCTCCAAATTGCTCGGAGCCAAGTGAAGTTGATTTTGATTTTGACGACGCATCTTGACAGACATCAAGAAAGAATCCAAACCATCGGGATGCCGAAAGAGCCTGCTCCCACAAAAGAATGATTCTCAAAAAATGAAATGAACCAATATGGAAACAGATAAATGGATCTTGGACAACAGGAGCTACGAATTTAAAACGTGCGCTTGTACATTAGGTACAAACATAATCAGGATGAAGTGTAATGTCCTTTTATTCCCCGCTGATAATGTATACGATGATGAAAAACGGGTAATCCGTATTCTTTCAATCAGAAGTTTGCCGTCCTCTTCCGTAGGATTTCGCCTCAATGTACGCACTTCCGTTAGGCTATCTCGGACTGCTGCCTTCTTAATTGGAACTTTAGACTTATACATGTGTGCAAATAAAACACGATCCCCTGAAAAAGGATCGTGTTTCCTCATATAAAGAATATCGCTTTTCGCAAACGTTCTTACGATGTACCATTCCAGTCTTTTGAATGCAAAATTACTCGTTTAGACTGTTTTTATACTGATGCCACTCTTTTTCTGAACAATAGACAAAATGTCCGGGAGTCACTTCCCGCATTTCCAATTGATCATCAGGTCCGTATTGGTGGACGCTCGGATCATACAAAATTCTTTTTCGCGAACGTTCACTTTCAGGATCCGGCAGCGGGATGGCTGAGAGAAGGGATTGGGTGTAAGGATGAAGAGGATTCCGATACAGTTCCTCGCTTGGTGCCAGTTCCACTAATTTGCCAAAATACATCACACCAATTCGATCGCTGATATATTTCACCATGGACAAATCATGGGCGATGAATAAATACGTCAGCCCTTTTTCTTTTTGCAATTTTTTTAGTAAGTTGACTACTTGTGCTTGAATGGAAACATCCAACGCAGAAATCGGTTCATCCGCAATAATAAATTCCGGTTCCACTGCAAGAGCGCGTGCAATTCCAATTCTTTGCCGCTGTCCGCCTGAAAATTCATGAGGATATCGGTCTGCATGATCTTTTTTTAATCCAACTGTTTCCAGTAATTTATATACTTTTTCCATTCGTTCTTCTTTGGATTTCGCTAATCCGTGAATATCTATGCCTTCCGCGATGATATCAGCGACTTTCATCCGTGGATTCAGGGATGCATAAGGATCTTGGAAAATCATTTGCATTTTCCGATTGAATTCTTTTAATTCCTTTTTCGATTTTCTGCCGTGTACATCTTTTCCTTGAAATAAAACCTTACCGCCTGTCGCTTCATATAGACGAATGATCGTTCTTCCTGTCGTTGATTTTCCGCATCCCGACTCTCCAACAAGGCCAAGCGTTTCTCCTTTATAGATATCGAACGATATATCATCTACCGCTTTTACCATGTTCGGTTTACCTTCGTTAAAATAAAGTTTCAAGTTTTGGATTTCCAATAATTTTTCTGCCACCTTCCTACACCTCCTTTACAAGCAACGGTTTCTTATAATTTCCGGGCATCATACGGATACGTTGTTTCACGATTTCAGGCGGCTCCACTTTCGGTGCTTCCGGATGAAGCAGCCACGATTTCACTAGATGGGTATCCGAAACCTTATAAACAGGCGGTTCATATTCAAAATCAATTTTCAAAGCATATTCGCTTCTTAAAGCGAAAGCATCGCCTTTAGGTGGACGAAGCAAGTCCGGGGGAGTACCGGGGATCGCTTTTAATTCCTCATTCTGATCGATCTCCATGCTCGGCATCGAAGCAAGAAGCCCCCATGTATACGGATGTCTTGGATCATAAAATATTTCGTCCACTGTTCCAATTTCGACAATTTGCCCGCCGTACATGACCGCGACACGATCCGCTACATTGGCGACCACTCCTAAATCATGGGTAATGAAAATGATGGAAGTCTCCATTTTTTGTTGTAAATCTTTCATCAATTCTAAAATTTGTGCCTGGATGGTCACATCTAAAGCCGTCGTTGGTTCATCGGCAATGAGAATTTTCGGATTGCATGCAAGCGCAATGGCAATCACAATTCGCTGTCTTTGTCCGCCTGAAAATTGATGAGGGTATTGCTTAAAGCGCGCTTCCGGTTGAGGCAAACCAACCAAATGCAGAAGCTCAATCGCCTTTTTTTTCGCTTCTACTTTTGACAGTTTTCGATGTTTTCTTAAAGGTTCCATAATTTGTTTCCCGATGGTCATCGTCGGATTCAGCGATGTCATCGGATCTTGAAAAATCATCGAAATTTCTTTTCCCCTGATTTGGTCCATTTCCGAATCCGATAATTTCGTCAGATCTTTTCCGGCGAATAAAATTTCTCCTTCTTTAATCGAACCAGACGAGCTGGGAATTAAACGCATAATGGCCTTAGTGGTCACCGACTTTCCCGACCCGGATTCTCCCACGATGGCCAGCGTTTCTCCTTTTTTTAATTCAAAATCCACCCCCCGAACAGCCTGAACCTCTCCTGCATGCGTATCGAAGGAAACATGTAAATTTTTAACTTCGAGTATATTTTCCATTTCGATTCTCCTCTTTCTTCTTACTTACGCATCTTCGGGTCTAACGCATCACGCAATCCATCTGCCAATAAGTTAAAGCTTAAGATCAACAAGCTGATGATGACAGATGGAATGATGAGCATATAAGGATTCGTTTGCAAGGATTTGAATCCGTCGTTCACCAATGAGCCGAGTGAAGCTTCCGGCGGCCGAATCCCCAAGCCGATAAAACTTAAAAACGCCTCGGTGAAAATGGCATTCGGAACCGTAAACATAGTGGTAATAACAATTTGGCCCACGATGTTGGGAATCAAGTGTTTGATTATCAATCTCTTATTGGAAGCACCCAGCGTTCGGGAAGCGAGCACAAATTCTTGGTTTTTCAATTTCAATATTTGTCCGCGGACAATTCTCGCCATATTCACCCAGCCGGTAATGACCATCGCCAATGTGATCGACATAATTCCCGGCTGGATCACGAGGATAAAGAGAATGACAATAATTAATTGCGGAATTCCCATCAACACTTCGCTGATCCGCTGCATAATATCATCCACTTTTCCTCCATAAAAACCAGAGATGCCTCCATATAAAACGCCAATCAGCAAATCGATGGCCGCAGCTAAAATACCGATGTAAATCGAAATGCGGGTTCCATACCAAGTTCTTGTCCATAAATCCCGTCCCAGTTCATCCGTGCCGAACCAATAATATTCTTTTACATTTTTGGCTTTGTACATATCAAATCCGTCTTGATCCTTTCCGTTGAACGGCAGCCACGAAATTTTTTCCAATCCAGGAATTTTAGGCGGAAGTTTCGCATGAGCGACATTTTGTTCTTTATACGTGTGTCCGGACAGGCTAGGCCCAATAATCGCCATCACTGAAATCAAAATGATCAAAATTAAACCGACAAAACAGCTCCTTTATTTCCTTTCAGTCGAATCCAGGCATCTTGCCAATTATTCAAGCTTGGACGTTCGATAGTTTCTAATTGTTCCTCTTTTCTTTCAACAGGAACAAACAGTTCGTCTGAGAGATGATTCAAGTCCGGCAAACGATCAGCATTCATGATTTCTTCCCTCCTGTCAAACGGATACGCGGATCAATCACTCCGTACAAAATATCCACAACAAAAACCATAAAAATAAACAGAGCGCTGTAAAACAAGGTGGTCCCCATAATCATGCCGAAGTCATTCGTCATAATCGAACGGACAAATTGATCCCCAAGACCAGGAATTCCGAAAATATTTTCAATAACTAAAGATCCGGTTATAATGTTCACAATCATTGGACCAAGCAACGTGATAATGGGAATAAGCGCGTTTCGCAGCGCATGCTTCAAAATAATATCCCGCTTCCCGACCCCTTTTGCGCGGGCAAGCATAATGTAATCCGACGATAAAATTTCCAAAAGCTCCGTTCTCATAAAACGTGCTACTGTGGCAATAACGGGTACGGACAGAGCAAGCGACGGCAACACCGTGTACTTGAACCCGCCCCAATCCGCTACCGGAAAGATAGGAAACTTCACCGCCAAAAAGTATTGCAGAAAACCCGCAAAAACAAAGGAAGGAATGGAAATCCCCAGAACGGCAATGGTGGTAGCTCCATAATCCACGATTGTGTTATACTTTAAGGCTGCGATGATTCCAAGCAAAATGCCGACAATGGTGCCAAACACGACAGCCTGAAACCCTAAAACGGCGGAAGGACCAATCCGTTCTGCAATCATCGTCGACACCGGACGGTTATTATATTGGAATGACACTCCTAAATCTCCTTTTACTAAGTTCCCCATATAGCGAACATATTGAACGGGGAGCGGATCATTTAATCCGTATTTTTCCAGAATGATTTTTTGTTGGTCCGGTGAAAGTTTTTCTTGATTATGCAACGGAGAGCCGGGCAGAAGCTTCATAAGAAAAAACGTGACCGTTGCAATCACAAACATCGTCACAAGCATATAAACAATACGCCTGATGGTATATCTTAACATCCGATAACCTCCATTCCTTTTTCATTATGACAAAACTCAACAATTTTTTGTCAATTTATTATATTCAGAACAATTTTCTCCACTAGGGAAAAAGGAGAGTATATGCTCTTAAGCACACACCCTCCTTTTTCAAGGTCAGCTTCATTCCTCTACTGAATCGATACCCACTTGTAAGATAGTTCAGGGCCTACTTTATGTTTCAACAATCCTTTTACATACGGACGTTGCAATACTGCTCTTCCTCTTTGATAAACAGGAGCGATGGCTGCATCTTGATCCAAAAGGATTTTTTCCGCTTTTAGCATCGCTTCCCAACGTTTTTCCGGCTGCAGAGCATAAGTCGTTTTGGCTTCTTGGACAAGCTTGTCATATTCAGGATTAGAATAATGCATTTCATTGTTTCCGCCGTCGGTTACAAACATATCGATGAACGTCATCGGATCGGCATAGTCTGGTCCCCAGCCGGCAAGCGAGAAATCATAATTCATTTTGGCTTCAAGGTCAAGTTTTTGTTTGAACGGCTGTTGTTTAATATTAACCGTTAATCCTTTTAAGTTCTTTTCCAGCTGTTCTTTTAAATATTCGCCTGCTTTTCTGGACAAGTCATCGTCATAATTTAACAGTTCTAAAGTGATTTTGTCTTTGCCCAACGCTTTTTTCGCTTTTGCCCAATATTTTTTCGCTTCTTTTACGTTGTACGTATTAAAGTTTCCATTCTCATCTCGGAAATATTTTCCGTTTGGCCCCTTGACAAATTCTGCCGGAACAAAATAATCAGCAGGGATAGATCCGTTATTTAAAACGACTTTGGTAAATTGATTTTTATCAAAAGCCATGCTGATGGCCTTGCGGGCATCCACATTTTTCAATACAGGGTTTTGTTCATTGAAGCGCAGGAAGAAAACAGTTGCTTCTTTTTCATATTTCAAATCTTTGTCATTTTTATACTTATCAACAAATTCAGAATCGAGATTGACGCGGTCAGTGGCATTGCTTTCATACAAGTTCACTCCAGTTTGCGTATCTTTGATGACTTTCACATTAACTTCTTTCAGTTTTACAGAATCTTTATCCCAATAATTCGGATTTTTCTTCATTTGCCATTTGTCGTCATGCTTCCAAGAAGACAGAACAAATGGGCCGTTGTAAACAGTGGTATCAGCTTCTAAACCGTATTTCTTGCCTTGTTCTTTAACATATTTTTCGTCTTGAGGCAAGAATGTTCCAAACGTTAGAAGATTTTTAAAGTATGGTATTGGCGTCTCAAGCTGCACTTGAAGCGTTTTATCATCCAGTGCCTTTACTCCCAATTGTTCCGGCTTCATTTTTCCTTCATTGATCGCTTGTGCATTTTTGATGTCATACATTATGTATGCATATTGAGAGGCAGTCTTCGGATCCACTACTTTTCTCCATGCATATACGAAATCGCCGGCTGTTACCGGGTCTCCATTGGACCATTTCGCATCGCGAAGTTTAAATGTCCATGTTTTTCCATCTTTGCTGACTTGCGGTTCCCCTTCCGCTAATCCTTCTACAGGTTCATCGTTTTTCCCTAAACGATAAAGCCCTTCCATAACATTATTTAAAGCAGTAAAGGAAACAACATCAGTTGCTAACGCAGAATCCATCGTCGGTATTTCCTGCGTTTCAACCAGATTTAATACTTGATCTTTTTTGGCGTTGTCCCCGTTTTTGCCGCCATCGCCGGATTTACTGCCGCTGCATGCAGTCAACACCGTGCCGAGAGCAAGCAAGAGAACGAGAAAAAGAGAGAACTTCTTTTTCATAGGGAATTTGACCTCCTTTTATGATAGTATCTTCCTATTTTTTCGAAAGATTTGATAATTATTATAATCTATTTTAACTTTTTTGCAATAACTAATTTTTTTATATTTCGATATACCTATCTTATTAGAATATTAATTGAGCATTTTGCAAAATTAGATTTTTTGGATAAAAGTATAAAAAATAAAGCACTCGACAAATAGCTACCAGCTTGTTATTTTACAAAATATTACAATAATCTTGTTTTCGGGCATGCCTACAGAATTTTTCACATTGAATTTTTTTTAAGCGGCTTTCTTCCCTTTATTTTCCTTTGCCATCGCTAGCGCTGAAACAAGTAATACAATAGCGTTCAGGTAAATATGGGTCTTTACTTTTTCAATTCCCCATACATGTAGGGAGTTCGCCGTAAGGTAGCTTTTCATTCTTGAATTACAGCGTTCTACACTTGTCCTCTCGTTGTAAAGCTCTTTCCAACGTTTTGTATCACGGTGCGGATTGGAATATCGGCGCACATCCTTTTTGATGTCGACTTTTACCACCATTCCATAGTTGGAAGATGAACAGGCTGCCATTCCTAATGGGCAATCCACTTTGCCGGTTGCGTGAGGACATCTGAACTTGAGCTGGTCCTTATCAGCTCCCCAATAAGTCATTTCATAACCCATGGAACAACGCGGAGTTCCATTGGAAGAAATCCCTTCAGGAGGCTCTTTTTCGTTGCGCAAATTGAGCGGGATAATGGCTTGCGCTCCAATGTTTTTGGCTGATTCATAGTTTTTTAGTTGGTCATATCCGCCATCCATGATCAGAAATTCAATTTTGGATTTGGTACGCTCTGCCACTTGCTCTATTAATTCTGGTGCGACTTCTCCATCGTTCACATGGGCAGGGGTTACTTTTATGGCCATTGGCAGTTCGCTTGCGGTATCGACTGAAAGATGCATCTTATAGCCAAACCAGGTAATTTTATTGCCGAAGGAATCATATTTTGCGCCCCAATTGGCATTACCCGTTTGTTCACTACGCTTTTTGGGCTGTTTCTTTTCATAGGCATCAATGGCGGCACTGTCGATGGCCTGGTGGCTGCCGTCAATTATTCCTTCCTCCTGAGCTAACTGTACCAAGTCAAGGAAGATCTTTTCAGCCAGCTTTTTTTTGGTAAGTGCCGCAAAAACCCGGCTGAGAGTGGAGATAGACGGTGCGGGGCGATCAATCGATAAACCGCATTGATAACGGAAACGAAGGTCTTTATCCAATCGATGATGAAGGGCGGTAAAGGTGTCGATGCCTTCGAGTGGGGCAGCGATGAGAGCCCTTAGAATCCCTTCTCTGGAATGACCGTCAGCCCCTCGGGGTGAAGAACTTCTCAACTGTTTAGCATAAGGGCGTAAATCAAGCGAGCTAAAAAAGATAGGTAATTTCTCTTTTGACTCTAATTTTTGCAGTTCTTCAAAGGAAAATAGGCTTTCTTGTAGAATATACAAAGTGACTTCCTCCTTTTGAATTTTTGTGGTTTCGTCACTTCAAAAATTCTACATTTTAGGGGTGAAGTCCTTTTTTGTGTCTTTGAAATCCTTATGGCTCTTGGGTCAAAAAATATGCAAAATGCTCAATTAAATAATGATTAAACAGAATTCCTTCTTTAAATTAAAATGGTAACGCTTTAATATGTTTCCTTAGTTTAAACTTTTAAATTGATTTTCTATTCATGATATGGATGTATTTTTCTAAAATAATATGAGAATCATTTCATGAAAATAATGGATTTTAAAGTGGACCGATCATTGTCTGCCGTTTTCATCACAAGTATACTTAAAGGTAGAAACGGCGATTGCAACCTGCAAAAGATTGTTACGATATCATAGGGAGCGTTGTTCATGAAGACGGTTTTTATTTTATTCTTTGTTAACATATTGATTTCTGCCTTGTATTCTTTGATAGATCCGCAATCTTTTTTTACTAGCTTTGTCAACTCCACGTTTTTGATCGGTCTCTTTTTCTTGACGATCGGTCTCTTTCTTTTCGTTTATGGTGGAGGTTTTTTTGACGGAATCATGAATAGCTTTAAACAAATAAGAAAAATGTCCAAAGAAGGCCAGTATGTTTCACAATTTGACCCAGTCGATCAAACGGTAGTTTCACGTTTAGATGCTGGCAAAAGAAAAATTCGTTTCACGAATCCATTGATCATCACAGGCAGTTTTTTTGTGGTTTTAGATTTGATGATTGCCTTTCTCTTTTCCCCTTGAGCCGCTTGAATCCTTGTTAAAAATTCGTTATAATCAGGAACACACATAATTGAAGCGATGAGAAAGAAGAGTACAGCCGATAACCGGTTTTCCAGAGAGTTTGTGGTCGGTGGAAACAAACAATCGGACGGCTGGAATGGACTTTCGAGCTCCCTTTGCGAACGGCTTCAAGCTTAGTAGTGAAGAGGCGCATTCCGTTGCGTTAAAAGGATTCCATGTGAATGGAAACAAAGTGGCTCCATGCGAGCAACTTAGGGTGGCACCGCGGAACAACCATTCGTCCCTAATCTTTACGGACGAATGGTTTTTTTATGGATCAAAAAATTCATAATACATGATGGAGGGAAGAAATGATGAAAACAATTTTTTCAGGAATTCAGCCTAGCGGAACGATTACGCTGGGAAACTATATTGGGGCAATGAAGCAATTTGTTGAACTGCAAGACGAGTACAACTGTTATTTTTGCATAGTGGATGAGCATGCCATTACTGTTCCGCAAGATCGTCTTGAGCTTCGCAAAAACATCCGCAGTTTAGCGGCATTGTACTTGGCGGTCGGTCTTGATCCGGAAAAGGTGACTCTTTTCATTCAATCCGAAGTTCCTGCCCATACGGAAGCCGGTTGGATTCTTCAATGTATTTCTTATATCGGCGAATTGGAGCGTATGACACAATTTAAGGATAAATCAGCCGGCAAAGAAGCGGTTTCCGCCGGTCTTCTCACATACCCTCCACTAATGGCAGCCGACATTTTATTGTATAATACCGATTTAGTGCCTGTTGGAGAAGATCAAAAACAACATATTGAATTAACGCGAGACTTGGCGGAACGATTTAATAAAAAGTACAACGATATTTTTACCATACCGGAAATCCGCTTGCCGAAAGCCGGAGCGCGTGTCATGTCTCTCCAAGATCCTACGAAAAAAATGAGCAAATCCGATCCGAATTCAAAAGCGTTTATCACCTTGCTTGACGAACCAAAACTCATCGAGAAAAAAATCAAAAGTGCCGTTACCGATTCTGAAGGAGTTATCCGCTATGATCGGGAAGCTAAGCCCGGAGTTTCCAATCTGTTGTCGATTTATTCCGTTCTCGGAAATATTTCTATCAAAGAGTTGGAAGAAAAATACGCCGGTAAAGGGTATGGAGAATTTAAACAAGATTTGGCGGAATTAATCATCGAAGAGTTAAAACCGATTCAACAACGTTATGCTGAACTCATCGATTCTGAAGAACTGGATGAAATTCTCGACCGCGGGGCAGAAAAAGCGAACTATGTGGCCAATAAAATGCTGCAAAAAATGAAAAACGCCATGGGGCTCGGAAGAAAAAGAAGAAGATAAAAATCCGGCCGCGGGACTCATCCCGCGGCCGGTGATTTTTCATGAAAGATTCAAAAAAATAGCAGAAAGATGGCACTCATCTTCCGTCTGGAATAACCTTTTGCTCCTGCAAAGCCTCATCGTTTAATTCACTTTCGAAGAACCATTTTCCATTTCCCACAGTTTTTCAAAAAAGGCTTGTCCCCGAATAATATTTTCGCAAAGCTGCATATGTTTTTCGGTCCAGCCTACTTTCGTTTCTTCATAGAGAGCGTTCCATGCTTCATCGAAATTCATTTCTTGAATTTGCGCATATTTTTCCGGCGCCCATTCTGTATACCAATAGCGAATTTCCGCTGTATTTTTGGAAGACTGAAGTTGATCAAGAGCCATAAACAAAAGTTGTTTCAGCTGTCTTTCTTTCCTGGTCAGTCCGAACATTTGATCCGGAAGAGGAGAAAGAATATGATGTTCTTTCTCTTTATGAGCTAATTCCCATTCGAAGTTTGCTTCTTCTTCATTTTCAATCATTTCGTATACTAATTGTTCCTGACGGGGAATCAAACGGCTTTTTCGAATCGGGATGGTGTAGCCCATAGTATCGACAGCCAAAATACCGGCTCCGTCTGTTACAACGAATGCATAATCCAACTGGATGCGTTCATGGTTTTTTCTTAAATAGGCTTTTTGATAGACTTCATTTAATAAGTCTTTCGGCAAATCAGACATATCATTTTCAATAAAGTGGTATAATAGCTTATTTACTTTCAAAAGAGGCACCTGGTCTAATAATTCAATAGCGTCCTCTTTCCTCCATTCATGAAACGGACAGACATTATATCCGTTTTCCTCACCTTCAAACCAATTTACCCAGACATCATGCAAGTACAACATGTAGAGCCCCCCTTACATCTTCTTCATTTGTCACACAGTATGGGCAAAAGAAAGTTAAATTATTCCTGTAGGGGGATGTTTTTGAATGTGTTCTTATTTTTTCTTCTTTGGCTGTGGATAGTAAATGGAAAGACTGATGATGATCAATCCGAGTACAAACAAATAACAATTCCCTTTTTTCGCAAGAAATTTCACGTATTCAACAAACGTCAGCCCTGCAGCCATTAAATTCACATACAAGATTATGCTGACCCCGCCGGCCACCGATAATCCGAATCCGAAAAGCCAAAAAAAGATTCTCCCCACCTTTTTCCATCCTCGCCGCCATTTTCTCTCTGTTGGCTTGTCCAACGTTTTTGATTCATGTATATTCCTGAAATCCCGTTATTATGCGAAAGCGATATTTCCTCGACATGCTTTCTTTTTTCAAAATCAAATTTTCACATTCATAAATGTGATCAACGAATTTCCGTTGCGTTAAAACCGTTTAGACATTTTTCAACCTTACTGAAAACAAAAAATCCCCCTTTATATGGGGAGATGGAAACAGGTGATCATTGATTCCATTCTTTCAAAAAAGTTTCGGCAGGCAGAGCAAGCATTTCCTTTGTCCCTTTCTTCCATTTTTTTGCACATTCCTCAACAATGGCAAATCCCGTCGCATACCCAAGCATAGACGGCAGCATGCCTTTCCCATATAAAATTCGATCATGAACAGGATTTTGTTTGGACAGCATGAGGTGATCTTGTACATAAGAACGCCACCATTTTTTTATATCAGCCGACGTATATTGTTTGCACCAAGAGGGATTCCATTTTTCTCCTACATATTCCTTCACGGCAAACTCCGCCAGTCCTTCAAACAAAATGGAATCTAAAAGTCGATACTCTTCCTCTCTTTTTTCCAATTTTTCCATCCGAGCACAATGATGATATTCATGAACAAACACGGCTTCCCATTGTTCTTTGTCAATGTCGGGAGATAAAAACAAAAACATCTTGTCGCCTAGAGCCAGACCCGATTTGTTCGGTCTGTCTCCAAAAAGGGAAAAATTAGATTGAACAGGAAACAAATAAATGCCGATATCGGGACCATTCCAAAGCTGTTTATATTTTAAAAAAAGACGTTCCATTTCCTTCCAAGCTTTTTTCTGTACAAGACCCTCAAAAGTGGATCTTGTTCGTTTGGAAGGCGCAAACATGCCGTGCTTTTGTAAATAGCGATAAAACGAAATCGCTTCCCGTTCTGAGATTTCGTCGATCTTGCTCATCCATTCGAGTGGTTCGTCCCAATGATTCATTAGCCATTCTTTCGTATTGTATACACCCATGAAAGGCATCCTCCCTTTTTATGTATTTATATTTATGTTCAAAACCATTCAAAAGACACAAAAAAGCAAGGCCACTAAGCCCTTGCTTTCCAAAATGATTCAGGGAGGATCGCTCTCTTATCTATGTTTTTCTTCACAAGGTTAGCGAAAACGAAATCGTCTCATTTTGGTTTCAGTCATTGGCTAAATCGAGTAGGAGGGAGCGATTAACTCCCGTCCTCTCACACCACCGTACGTACGGTTCCGTATACGGCGGTTCAATTAAGATCATTGACGCAAGTCTTTATAACTTCCGTGAATAGCTGTTCTCTTTATGCCAGTGGTCACTCCACCCTCCAAGAGGTCTCCCACGGGATTCACCGCTTCCTCCCTCAAGTGAGGTACTACGTTTTCTGTGTTCATCATGACTCACTGAATACCAAGGGCTATTCTCTCTTAATTGTTCGGTCCTTCTTAGTTGTTCTAGACCAACTAATACTATGACCTCTGCTGACTTCTGACGGTTCAGCTACTTATCACTAAGTAGGTTATGAAGAGTACTTCACATATCCGCCAGACCTCCCCGGGTAAGTACATGCACTTTCACACCATCTATCCGCCTCATTTACTCGATATGACCTTCGACAGAAAGAGCTTTGTTTTGTTATGCAAACTCACTCAATCATACCTAGCCTTATATGAGGTTCGTGTTCCTCGGACCGGTGTTTTGCCTCCAGCTTCCTTCAGATTCCGCGTCACCACGGACACCCTTGCTCTTGGCTAACCTCTACTTCTGTCTTCGGGGTTCGGGACTTACACCCTATAGTTCATGTACATGCCGGGCGCACATTAAAAAAGGACAGAACGGAAAAACACGTTCTGTCCTTTTTGAGGGTTTCCATCATCTAATCCTACACATTCAAAATGAATCGTTTAAGACATAAACCCATTACTGTTCATATTTTTTAAAAACAATCGTGGCATTATGTCCGCCAAATCCGAATGAATTACTGATGGCTGCGCGAACCGTTTGTTTTCTTGCTTCATGTGGAACGTAGTCGAGATCGCAATCCGGATCTTTTGTTTCCAAATTGATAGTCGGCGGCATGATATCATTTTTTATTGAAAGGACGGTGATGATAGCTTCCACGCCCCCGGCCGCACCAAGCAAATGCCCTGTCATAGACTTAGTGGAGCTAACAGCTAGACGGTATGCATGCTCACCAAAAACCGTTTTAATGGCCGCCGTTTCAAATTTATCATTGTACGGCGTGCTTGTTCCATGGGCATTAATGTAATCAATATCTTCCGGTTTTAAACCGGCATCCTGGAGCGCCTTTTTCATAGCCCGCGCTCCTCCTTCTCCTCCCGGGGCAGGAGCTGTAATATGATAAGCGTCGCCTGTCATGCCATAACCAACGATTTCAGCATAAATTCGCGCTCCTCTTTTTAATGCATGTTCCAGTTCCTCCAAAACAATAATTCCTGCACCTTCCCCTATGACAAAACCATCGCGATTTGCATCAAAGGGGCGGCTGGCCGTTTTTGGATCCGGATTTGTAGAAAGAGCAGTATTGGCGCTGAAACCAGCAATACTCATACGAGTGATAGGAGCTTCTGTACCGCCCGTCACCATCACATCGGCATCTCCGCGCTGAATCGCTTTAAAAGCGTCACCGATAGAGTTTGTGCCGGTTGCACAAGCTGTCACCGTACAGGAATTAATTCCTTTGGCACCAAGTAGAATAGAAACTTGGCCGGCTGCCATATCAGGAATCATCATCGGAACAAAGAACGGGCTGACTCGGCGGTAACCTCTTTTTTGGAATGTTTCAAACTGCTGTTCAAATGTTTCCATGCCGCCGATGCCGGAGCCGATCCACACTCCCACTCGCTCTGCATTTGATTCATCAATGACTAGATCAGCATCTTTTACAGCTTGAATGGCAGCAGCTACGGCATACTGAGTAAAGCGGTCCATTTTTCTTGCTTCTTTTCGTTCTAAATAGTCTTCCGGATTAAAATCGTTTATTTCAGCTGCTACTTTAGCAGGAAATTCATCAGGATTCACTCTTGTCAGAGGCTTAATCCCGCTTACTCCGTTTATGATATTTTCCCAAGAAGTTTCAACATTTAATCCAACAGGTGTAACCGCACCAAGCCCGGTTACAACAACACGTCTTTTCTCCATTACCCCATCTCCTTTACGAGTTCAAGAAGATTTATTTTTACCGTCCCCATCTTAGAAGAACAGCTCCCCATGTCAGACCACCGCCAAATCCTACCATCACGATAACCTGATCATCTTTTATTTTACCAGCTTCCAGTTCTTCCACAAGCGAAATTGGAATAGAGGCAGCAGAAGTATTTCCGTATTTATGAACGGTTTTCGACATTTTTTCAACAGGAAGCTCCAAGCGTTGGCGAGCAGATTCCATAATCCGGATATTGGCTTGATGAGGAATTAGAAAATCGACATCTTCTTTAGAAAGTCCCGCTTTTTCTATCACACGAATACAGGATTCTCCCATTTGTCGAACCGCAAACTTGAACACTTCCCGACCGTTCATATGAATATATCGGTCTTGGTACAAATATTTCCCGCCGGATCCATCCGCACCGAGATCAAAAGCGAGAATTCCTCTTCCTTCAGAAACAGGTCCTACTACGGCTGCCCCAGCTCCATCGCCAAATAGTACAGCTGTATTCCGATCGCTCCAGTCCGTGATTTTCGAAAGTTTTTCAACCCCCACCACTAACACGTAACGGTAAGTACCTGAAACGATAAATTGTTGGGCGGTTGCCAGCCCGTACATAAAACCAGCACAAGCAGCACTAATATCCATCGCCGCCGCATTGGTTGCCCCCAATCGATCTTGGAGCATGCATGCGACCGTAGGGAAAGGCTGATCCGGGGTGACAGTAGCCACTAAAATTAAGTCTATTTCTTTTGGAGAAATTCCAGCATGTTCAATGGCGTTTTTCGCAGCTTCAAACGCCATATCGGATGTATCCATATCGTCTCCGGCAATTCTCCGTTCTTCAATTCCCGTTCTCGTACGGATCCATTCATCAGACGTATCCATGATTTTTTCTAAATCTGTATTTTTTACAACCTTTTCTGGTACGTAGCGACCAACTCCAATAATTCCTGCGTTCAACACGCTTCCCTTCCTTCTTAAAACTTTGTTCAACGAGCGCTCATTGCGAAAAATACGCAATAAGCGTCAATTGACTTATAGAAAGTGGTATAAGCACATATTATTACCTGGTACTAATCTTAACAAAAATACTTTTGTCTTGCAAACTTTTTTCCTCAACCCACTATATCTATAGGACTCTATCCATTCCATTTTGATTGAGACACATAAACTAAAAGGTAGAAGGAAAGGGGGTAGCTGACTTATGAGCACGGAAGAGGAAGAGAAGCAAAAAACCAATATACACCCTTTTGACAAACTGATGTTTGGCCGACATGAACGCAATGGCGAAAAAAAATCGGAGAACAAAAAAGATGAGACGGATCTGGAAAACGTTGAATTTATGGAATTGATGAATCAAATAGATATATTGATGTCCTCTTTTGGGCATTTTAAACCGCTTTTGAATAAAGTCACGCCGTTATTGGAAAAATGGATCAAAAAATAAAAAAACTTTTCATTCGTCCAACAGGAAGATGAAATGGATGGACTTTCAATACTTGCGGCAAAAAAGCGGTCTATGATTTAGGGGAGAACCCTATTATCATAGGATTCCCCCCTTTTCCATTCCTATTCTTTTAAGGCTTCTTTTTTCCCTAGTTCATATGCTTCGTTCATCACTTTCAAAAACAGATCCATAAAAGGCTGAATCAACTCCATGGAAAGTTTGATTCCCGCTTCCTTTAATTTTTCTTGCGCCTCAGGTAAGTATTTCATGGCCATTTGCACGAATTCCATATTTTTTTGTTCATTCATTTAAATGCCTCCCTTATCACTTTTGCTTGGCAGCTTTCCTGTTTTGGTATAAATGGCGATATCGCGATTCAACCGGTCTCGGAATGGTTTATCAACCACGGGACTCCATTTACCCATCGTAATGACACCGTCTTGAAAATCAAAATACAAATTTCCAGGAGGAAGCTTTCCTTCTGCAAAACGCGCGGCGGCTACTTCATAAAGTTTATCAACATGCTGTACAGTACTTGTAAGCACCGTATACTTTCCTAAATCCGATTGGTCAGACACATAGCCAATGGCATATAATCCTTTTTCTTTCAATTTTTGAATAACCGGGACACTGTAGCGGTCGCCGGCCGAATACACGACATCCGCCCCTTTGTCAATCAGCCCATCCAGCAAATGAAGCGCCTGATCTGTATCATCCCAATTTCCGACATATTGTTTAAACACTTGAACGTCAGGATTTTCATATTTGGCGCCATCCACAAACCCTTTGATCTCCGGCTGCCATTTATAGGTAGCAAGAACAGCGATCTTTTTTGTTTTCGTTTCATGGGCGGCCGTCATTCCTCCAAAAAATCCCATAGCATAACCTTCAAACTTGAGGCTTGTCGTATTTTTGCACTTGGCATTCCCATTAAAACTGACAAAATGGATATTTGGAAATTTAGAGGCTATTTGATTAAAGTCTTCTGCATATTCACTCCCATGTCCAAAAATTAAATTAACCCCTTTATGCGAAAATTCCTCTACTGCTTTTTCCGTCAGCACTTTAGAGTTCATCCATTCTTTGTAATAAACATCCACACCGAAACGGTTTTGAATACGAAGCATACCACTGTATCCCTTTGTACCCCATACTTGATCATTTATGGTTTCCGGTACCAGTATTCCAACTTTTTGAAGATGTCCTTTATCATCTTCTTTCTTGCAAGAAGATAGCAAAGCAAATAAGATCATCACTATAATTACAACTGCGACTTTTTTTGCCATTCCGAGAACTCCCTCTTTCCAAACCCTCACTTCAGGTAAAAGCTGTTAAAGCACAAAATATGCGTTGATGCTCTAACATGTTAAAGGGAGTACGTGTATAAAAAGAGAAAAATCCATAAAGCACGCCCCCTCCAACTCTTTTAAATGAAAAATGAGATTTACGAATCTTTCCCATTTCTTCACTAGGAAAAAGTACCCGATTTGAACCCGTCTTTATTCTACACTTCTTCTAAAACTTAAAAAAGGGGAAATCACAAATCTCTCGTTTTTTTATATGAATAATTTGCTTTTGTACTGCTTCGTCTATAGGTAATTTGTTTTCAACCTGCAAGGTTTCAAAAGGATAGGCATTTCGTGATTGATCTTTACAGCGTTTTTTTAAAGCGTTTATTTGTTCTTCGTCATGGATCACACGGCTCATAACCGCTTCCCAGCTCGACGGATTGGCATTTACCAGGATAAAAGTATTAGACTTTTCTTTTTGCCTGTTGATGACGTCGACGGCATCCTCTACGTATAAAGCATCCTCAAGATCCTCATCAATGCAAGCTTGTTCCCATTGAAAAGCAGGATTGGTCATCGCTTCCGCCAATAAAAAAGAACTGGGCTGGCGAGGGCCGAAAACGGTCGGTAAATAAAAAACAGTTACGGGCGCTTTTTCTTTTTCAGCTTGTTTTCGGAGTTCCTCAGCCTCCACGTATAAATCATGTTTTTCTTTTCTTTTCAACCAAATAGATGGATACAGAAAGATAAAATGATGTTTTTTCCAATCCAAACTTTTTTCAACAACGGGCTTGATCGCCTTCCAAGCGTTTTCTTTTCGGTGGTAATAACCATCATAAAAAGAAAAAACGAGATAAGATGGGGATGGTATGTGCTCAGGTCTTTGAATATGATGAAATTTTTGATATTGAAAATTAGCATTTCTCCCTATCTCCAACAAACGATCCTCATCCAGCTCATCTTCATCGCAGCCAAGGACCGTCATTCCTTCCTCTAAAAAGACTCGGCACAATTCAAATCCAATAAACGAATTACCGGAAAACACAACTGCATCATTCATAGGTATCCCCCCTTATTCCCCATATGGCTATTTTATGCTTCCCAATCTTAGCTGTTATAGGATCTTTAGTAAAAAATGAACTTAAGCGAGGAAACTCTTTCATTTAAGCTTCTTTTGGTAGAGCATATGCGACCTTTTTTGTGAGGATCCTTCTTTTTTTATGAACCGTTCGTTTCCGGTTTATAATTCTTTTTCATGCTCGCGAAAATATCGCAAACATTTTCGAATAATAAGCGGCCGCTTCTCCGGCAAAAAGAATTCGAGTTTTACCGGCAAATGGTTCCTCATCCGTTCTTTACAAACAGATTGGACGATTTCCAATTGTCCTTTATACGATGGGTGTCCAATGATTTCTATAAAATAAAGGGGATTTTTCGTTTTGATCAGCGGGATGACTGTATCCTTTTGGATCACTTTTTCCCATTCCTTTTCTTTGACCTGATAAGCCACAGAAATTTCCTTCCTGAACTTTTTCAAGAAGAACTTCTGTTTTCTTTCTTGCTCATTATGCAATCGTAGGGAAATGCACGGAGTGATGACGACTGCACAGCGCAAATTGGACTGAATACCCGTTAACATGTTTTTTAGTAAAAGCGCTCCGGTTCCCTCAGCTAGAATATGAATACGCTGATTGATAATCTCCTGTCTTTTTATATAGTGGTATAAGTTCAATGCAGATTCCACAGCCTTTTCGCTGGAATAAAATACCAGATAGCCGGATTTCGTCAACTGGTCAATCCAATCCCTCCTAGTTTCGTTTTCCATCCAAAAACTCCCTTTTTCTGTGACATAATGGTTTTGATCTCCTAGAATCATAACGGCAAAACCGTTCGGCTTTACTGGATAATGAACAATGCACCACTCTCTATCATGCTGAAATATCTTTTGCTGCATGATCAACTTCTCCTTTTGCATAGTGAGTCTTAATATTGTATGAAGTCAACAGATTTTTCGATAAGGAATCAGCCTATTCAAAACGGAGGAGTTTCAAATGTGTAAGAAAGATTTCATCATCGAACGGAAGTGTGGTAAGATAGAGGTATAATAGGTACATACTGATTTATAAAACGAGGTGAATAACCGATGCGTTTCATTATGACACTGGTATGGGCATTTCTTTTGTCTTTAATGCTCGTATATGTTGTGGGAGCCATGGCCGGAGCAGCGTTTAATTTCAGTCTCAGCCTTCTTTTAACGTTTGTCTTTGCGATTCTGATCTTTTTGTTAAGCTCGCTGATTCCGGACGAACCGGTTGAAAAACATTGAGTCCAAAAGGGGCGGCCGATGAGGTCGCCCCTTTTGGCTTGTGGCATCCTTCATCAATGTCCAAAATGGATACTTCAGCCATGAAGGTGTGAGCGAACAGATCTCCCCGTCTATTTAGGAAGAACGGACAATGAGCTCTCCGTTTTCTTCATCAATCACCGCTTCTTTATTTGGCAAAATGTCGCCAGCAATAATCGCCCTTGCCAGCTTAGTCTCTACTTGATGTTGAATGAACCGTTTCAATGGCCGGGCTCCATATACCGGATCGAATCCCTCTTTCGCAATGAGCTTCTTAGCGTTTTCCGTGACTCTAAGATCCAATTCCTGATCTTTCAGTCTTTGTTTTAGTTCACTGAGCAATTTTTCCACAATGGCTTCTACGTTCTCCATCGTCAACGGTTTAAACAAAATAATATCATCCACACGGTTTAAAAATTCCGGGCGAAAGTGATGCTTTAATTCGTTCAATACTTTTTCTTTTGTCTCCGGTTGAATGTCTCCTTCTTCTTTTCGATCTAACAAGTAGGAAGAGCCTAAGTTGGAAGTCATAATGACAACCGTATTTTTGCAATCAACCGTTCTTCCTTGTGAATCCGTGATTCGACCGTCATCTAGCATTTGCAGCAAAATATTAAATACTTCCGGGTGCGCTTTTTCTATTTCATCCAATAAAACAACCGAATAAGGTTTACGGCGAATGGCTTCCGTAAGTTGGCCCCCTTCTTCATAGCCGACATATCCAGGAGGAGCACCGATTAAACGCGAAACAGAAAATTTTTCCATATACTCGGACATATCGATCCGAATCATTTGCTCTTCGCTATCGAATAATGCCTCTGCGAGTGTCTTTGCCAGCTCTGTTTTTCCGACGCCTGTCGGACCAAGAAATAAAAACGATCCGATCGGACGATTTGGGTCTTTGATTCCCGCTCTTGCCCTCAGTACAGCATCACTCACCAGCTTCACTGCTTCTTCTTGGCCGATTACTCTGTTTTGGAGAATTTGTTCTAATCGCAGTAATTTCTCTCTTTCTCCTTCCACAAGCTTGGTAACGGGTATGCCTGTCCAACGGGAAACGATCCCCGCAATTTCTTCTTCTGTCACCTCTTCCCGAAGAAGCCGATTCTCGTCCTGTTTCGTTGCGGCTTCGTTTTCCAGTTCCTTCAGTTCTTTTTCTACTTGGGGAATTCTTCCATGGCGCAATTCAGCTGCTTTATTTAAGTCATATTGGTTCTCCGCCAATTCCAGCTCCCTGCGAAGTCTTTCCAACAGTTCGCGTTTTTCCTGAACTTTTTGAATAGCCTCTTTCTCTTTCTGCCATCTTGCCCGCATTTCATTCGCTGTTTCTCTTAAATCCGCCAATTCTTTTCTCAATATCTCAAGGCGTGCTTTGCTGGCATCATCCGTCTCCTTCATTAAGGCAGCTTCTTCAATTTCAAGCTGCATCACTCTTCTCGTCACTTCGTCCAATTCTGTCGGCATCGAATCGATTTCCGTCCTGATCAAAGCGCACGCTTCATCAACCAAGTCAATCGCCTTATCAGGAAGAAACCGATCGGAAATATAACGGTTAGAAAGCGTTGCGGCGGCTACAAGAGCCCTATCATGGATATTAACGCCGTGGTGAATTTCAAACCGTTCCTTTAAGCCCCGTAATATCGAAATCGTATCTTCCACTGTCGGTTCTTGAACGAGAACTTGCTGGAAACGACGTTCAAGCGCCGGATCTTTTTCAATATATTGACGGTATTCATCCAATGTTGTGGCCCCAATACAATGGAGTTCGCCTCTCGCCAGCATCGGTTTCAACATATTCCCTGCATCCATGGCTCCCTCTGTTTTTCCGGCGCCCACAATCGTATGCAGTTCATCAATAAACAACAATATTTTCCCTTCGCTTTTCTTAACCGCATTTAAAACCGCTTTTAACCTTTCTTCAAACTCGCCCCGAAATTTGGCTCCAGCGATCAGCGCGCTCATATCCAAAGCAAAAATGGTTTTATCTTTCAATCCTTCAGGGACATCTTTGCGGACAATCCTTTGGGCAAGGCCTTCCACAATCGCGGTCTTCCCAACACCCGGTTCACCGATTAAAACCGGATTATTCTTCGTTTTCCGAGACAGAATCCGGATCACATGGCGAATTTCGCTGTCCCTGCCAATGACAGGATCCATTTTTCCTTGTCTCGCTTCCTCGACAAGATCCCGTCCGTATTTTTTCAATGCTTCATAGACGGCTTCCGGATTTTGGGTTGCCACTTTTTCATTCCCCCTTATCTCTTTAATAACAGCAGCCAACTGCGACTTTGACACTTGATGTTTATGTAAAAACTGTTTCCAGTCGTGATCCGGTAAATCCATGCTTGCCAAAACCACATGTTCTACCGAAAGATAATCATCCTTCCATTGCTCCCGCACCTTGTCTGCTTTTTGAAAAAGCATCTGCAGATGATTAGAAAGATAGGCGCCGTACTGGACGCCTTCTCCGCTGACTTTGGGGCATTCGTCCAACCGCTTTTGAAAATAATGGATAATTTCTTCTTTAGACAACCCGACCCGCTCAAAAATATGGGCCATTAAACTATCGCTTTTGTTCAATAACGCATAAAACAGATGAGGTAAGTCCATTTCTGTATTTTGTTGTTGCTCTGCCAATTTTTGAGCTTCCGCCATTCCTTCCTGAAGCGCATACGTCATCCGCTGGATATCCATATGGGTCCCTCCATCCGTTTTTCATTCCTTTTTCCAACATTCATTATTCACTTTTCCGATTTAACTGTAAAGCCATCCGTCTCCGGATGGCTTGCTTGTCATACATTACGGTTTCCGTTTATACGTCCATATTCGTTCGTCATTTGAGTTTTCCGGGAATCGGTCGCCTTTTGCCAATTTGATTTGCTTTGGATTCACCACATTGCTTCCAGTATCCCCTACTTCTACATAAATTCCGTTATTCGGCGCTTTTTCTCCGGGATGAAATTGCCTTTTTTGTCCCAACGCATGCCCCTCCGCATAAACGACGTTGTTTTTTGACGCATATTTGCGCCTGTACATAGAATTTGCCTCCCGCTATTATCTATACACGGTTATTTCCGTCATCCATTCCAACCATTATCATTACTCTGTTGTTTCTAATAAAAAACACATGCGAGAAAATGAATATAAAAGGTGCCCGACATTTAGATAGAAGGAGCAAATATTTTTGCCAGAACGGCAATAATGGATTTGTCGGATGGTTCATTTACAGAATAACCACCTGCGCACCAATGCGCAGGTGGTTATTCTTACTCATCAGTTCCACTTCTATAAACGATTTTCTTTGGAACTATACACAGATTTATTGATTAATCAGGAATTCCTAATGCGATTTTAGCGTAGCGAGACATTCGATCTTTTGTCCACGGTGGATTCCAAACGATATTCACATCGACATCCTTAATTTCAGGAATATCGCTCAACGCATATTTCACTTGATCCACAATGGTGGAAGCAAGCGGACATCCCATTGCCGTCAAAGTCATCGTGATCGTTGCTTTTCCTTCTTCGTCCATATCTATACCATAAACTAGGCCAAGATTCACAATATCAATGCCGATTTCCGGATCGATGACCTGTTCAAGTGCACCGAGAATATTCTCTTTTAAAGCCTCATCCACTTCCCTCACTCCTTTTTCGTTATTTAACACTATTTTAATCATAACCTACGGTAGTAATCAAATCACACATTCTGATTACAGTTTTTCGGAAAACCATTCCACTGTTTTTAATACTCCGGAACGAGACACTTTATGGCCGCTTTGTTCGTCCAGCATAAAAAAGAGGTCTTCGGGATGATTTTCATATTGATCCCGGTTGGACAAATAAAAATCATAGGCATTTTGAAAAGGAACGATCGGATCATTTTTTCCGTGCCAAAACATCAAAGGACGCCCTTTTAGTTTTTCCGGCTGCTGGCTTAAATCGTAGGTCCGCAGCCTATTAAAGGTTTTTTCCAGTTCCTTTTCCGTAAAAGGAATATGGTATCCACGCTTTTGAATTTCGCTGATTTGCCGGCGGGCATAATCCTCATACACCGGGGACCCCATCAAACTGACAGCCGCCTTAATCCAAGAATATTGCGTTAAAGCTCCTAAAGTCACAATTCCTCCCATAGATGTGCCGGCAACGCCGATCCGGCCCTCATCTATCCTTTGTTCATAATGATTTTTAATCGCTTCTATTTCTTGGATGGTGTTTACCACAATGTCCCAAAATCGATACGTTAGCTCCCTTTCCGATATGGATTCTTCCCGCTCTCCATGAAAAGAGGCTTCCGGCAAAACAACCCGATATCCTTTTTCGCTTAGATAATAAGCGTAATGAAGATTATGTTCTTTTGCACTTTGAAAACCATGGATGAATATGATGAACGGTATTTTTTGATCCAACAATGATTGTTTCACTACATGCAAGACCGGAATATTGTTCACATATTCTTTTTGAACGATCATCATTTTGACGAATCCTCCCTTCCCTTTCTTTATGTATCATAATCGATAGTCCAAAAATTTCCTATACTTTTTTCATTTTTCTTATTTCTTCGTTCGTCATGTTGAATCAATTTTATGAATAGATTAAAAACAACCTAATCTGACAGAGTGGTGGGTAAAAAAAGGGACTTTTGCAAATGATTCATGACATAAAATGCGATTCCTCAGGCCGATCGATGATGACCAAAAAAACATTCTCGCACCCATGAACGAACGATGCAGGAGCTGGAAAGGCAGGGAGAAAGTACGTGTGTGGAGCACTAGATGATGAGGAACAATGTAAAAGAGCGAATTTTCGTTCATCAATAAAAAGGGGTGGATCGAATGGGCAAACGGAATAAATCAAAACGATTTATCCATGACGGGAAAAACTCCGTTCAACAACATGCGTTGAAAATTCCCTACCATATGACATATGCCGAAGCAGAAGCCGCAAAAATGAACAGTTCCCGAAATGACATAGAAGAAATTTAGCTACTATATCATCACGAACTTTCAGCTGAACTAAAAAACGTCAAGGAAATACAATACTTGTCTAACGAAATACACCCTTTCTTAATACCAGCCTTCAAGCCGCGCAAGGGGCCCGTCATTCATACAGGACGGAGCCTGCTTGAGCGGCTCATATCACAGTCCTGCTTGAACGGGCCCAGACTCTTCCTCATCCAATTTTATGGAAAAGATTTGCTGCTGCTTATAATGCGAACGGCGATCCATCTAGATTCCACTGTCTGGAATTCAGCTTGATGTTTTAGTCTTTTCGAAAAAAGCCGACCACTTCCGCTGTTTCCACAATATTGGTAAAAGCCTTGGGGTCGACACTTTGAATGATTTTTTTCAAATCGTACAATTCATAGCGTGTGATCACGATCATCATCATTTGTTTCTCTTTATTGGAAAAAGCCCCTCTCGCCGGAACAACCGTTATTCCTCTGACCAGTTTTCTGTAAATCGCTTGTTTCATTTCTTCCGGCTTGTCCGTGACAATCATGGCTGTCAATTTTGCGTATCGAGTATGGATCGCATCAATGACTCGGGTGGAAACGTATAAAGAAACAATCGTATAGAGCGCTTTTTCCCATCCAAATACGTATCCCGCAGTCAAAACAATGGCCCCATTCATCAGAAAAAAATAAGTGCCAACCGGCTTATCTTTCATGCGGGAAAGGACCATCGCGATAATATCAAGACCTCCAGTGGAAGCCCCGTATTTAAGTGTCAAACCGATTCCGACAGCCGCTATCACGCCTCCAAAAACGGCATTCAGTAAAATATCATGGGACAACGCTTTAACCGGGAGAAACTGAAGAAAAAAAGACATCAACACCACAGAGAGAAAGCTGTAACAGGTGAAAGTTTTCCCGACTTTTTTCCAACCCAAAATAGCCACCGGAATATTTAAGATCAATAAAAAGATACCTGTCGAAATGTGAATCTTCGTAAATTCCTGCAATAGATTGGACAATAATTGCGCAATACCGGTAAAACCGCTAGAATATACGTTTGCTGGAATTAAAAAAAAATTCATTGCCAGTGCGTTTAAAAAAGCTCCGAATACGACAATTACGATTTTTTTTGCCTCATTCCCTATTTTGATGGTATCCATTTTGTTTCCTCCTGATTGATCTAGCCTGATGTACTTATTCACCTTATGCTCTTTCCATAAGCATTGTCAAGGGGCAAAAGAATAGATACACTAAGGTTAATAACTTTTGATTGGTAGGTGATTATATATGGCAATTCGTTTATTTACCGACAGCGGCAGTGATCTTCCGCTTTCTTTTTTTCAGGAGCATTCCGTTACGTTAATACCGTTGATCGTTCAATTAGATAACAAGGCATATGAAGATATCCTTTCAATTGATCCCAAAACCATTCATGATGCGATTCGGAATGGAGCATCTCCCAGTACCTCACAGCCTTCTCCCGAGGTTTTTATGAAGCATTTTACAGAGCTGGCTGAAAGCGGAGATTCAGGGATTTATATTGCTTTTTCCTCCGAATTATCCGGTACCTATCAAACGGCGGTCATGATCCGGGATCAAGTGAAAGAAACTTACCCATCCCTTGATCTCACCATTATTGACTCTAAATGTGCGTCTCTCGGCCAAGGGCTGGCAGTGATCGAAGCCGCTAAAATGTTAGAAAGCGGCGCCTCAAAAGAATCCATTGTCGAAGAGATCACCTTCCGCTGCCGGCATATGGAGCATCTTTTTACGGTAGAAGATTTAGATTTTCTGGCAAGAGGCGGAAGATTATCCCGGGCCTCCGCTTTCTTAGGTGGTCTCCTAAATATCAAGCCGCTTCTGCATGTGGAGGACGGAAAATTAGTGCCGATCGAAAAAATCCGAGGCCGAAAAAAACTGTTTAAGCGGATGCTTGATTTAATGGAAGAGCGCGGAGCGGATCTTTCATCCCAAATGATTGGAATCAGTCACGGCGACGACGAACAAACCGCGCTCGAAGTAAAACAAATGATCGAAGAGCGCTTTGGATGCCGACATTTTTTCATTCACTCAACCGGAGGGGCCATCGGTTCCCACGCCGGTCCTGGTACTTTGGCTATTTTCTTTTTGAATGAACTTAGAAAAAGCGACTTTTAATATGCACTTAAATTACAGCAGCACAAAAGATTGAACATATTCCATTCTCCGTTCCTGTTACACATATTATCAACTTTTTGGGTGATACTATCCCTGAAAATGTGAAGGAAGGAGAAAAATCATGCCAAGAACATCCGACAATGACAAAAAAGCAAGAGATCGGCAAGCATCTCGTGAAGAAAAGAACATTTTAGAAGAGAAAAACCGAGAAGCAGGGAAAAACCAATACTCGAAAAAAACCGATCATTTATGATCGACCTTTCTCTTATTATGTCTTTACACACCGTCGTGATTGCTAAAAAGGGGCCGCATCCAGCGTTTTTCTCACCTGGATGTGACCCCTTTATTGATTGTGATTTTGCAATTTGTTTACTATAATGGAAGAAATCGTTTATAGTCGGAGGTTGTTTCATGGCAAAAGAGAATTCGTTTGACATTGTATCAAAAGTGGATTTTTCGGAAGTTACAAACGCAATCAACATTGCACTAAAAGAAATCCAAAACCGCTATGATTTTAAAGGAAGCAAAAGCGATATTTCGCTTGAAAAAGATGAGCTGGTACTAGTCTCAGATGACGAGTTTAAACTCAATCAATTAAAAGACGTTCTTTTAAGCAAATTAATTAAACGAGGCGTACCCATTAAAAATATCGATTATGGCAAAATCGAAGGAGCTTCCGGTGGTACGGTACGCCAACGGGCAAAATTGATACAAGGGATCGATAAAGAAAACGCCAAAAAAATAAACACAATTGTAAAAAATTCAGGTCTAAAAGTAAAATCACAAATTCAAGAAGATCAAATCCGTATCACGGGTAAAAACAAAGATGACCTGCAAAAAATCATCGCTGCCATCCGTGAAGCGGATCTTCCGATCGATGTCCAATTTGTCAACTTCCGGTGAAGGCGAAACATCCATCATCACGTTTTCAGCATATGCCGGTTATAAGAATCAGATTATTTATTCCCAATCGTTTGATTGGGAATTTTTTAGTTCTGATCCTATTCTTTTGTGCAAATTTTTTTCATCCCCACAGATATATTTTGTCGAGCCGATTACACAGGTTTGATGCCGATAAAGACGAACTGTTTTAACTTGTTATATGAACAATAAATTTTTGTAGAAATCAAAATGAAAAAGATCTCGGATAAAGTCCCATTAATGTGGCAGTTGCTTACAATCGAGAGAAAGAATTATAAATGTTGATATGGTTTTGCCTTAATTCGATATTTTTTTAGCTTCCTGACAACATTGGATTGGCTGATTCCTAAGAATTCCGCCATTTCGTATGTTGTTTTACATTGCTTAACGGCACGTCTTAGCCACAAAATTTCTACTTCTTCCATTGCTTCTCGTAAAGTTTTCCCTTTCATGTTTTTCAATAATAAAGAATCTGTTTTCTGTGTACGATCCATTTGAATGTCCGAGGGTAGATTGTCTGGATGGATGATATTGGTTTCCGAAGTAATTACAAGGCGTTCCATCATATTTTGAAGTTCCCGCACATTTCCCGGCCAGTGGTAATGAATAAGCTTATCAATCGTTGCAGGATGAAGAGATTTTCTCATACGATACTTTTCATTGAATTTTTGCAAGTAGTAATAGGCCAGCATTGCAATATCCTCTTTCCGTTCCCTTAAAGGAGGTATGGTGATCGAGATGACACTTAATCTGTAAAAAAGATCTTGTCGAAACGAGCCATGTTTTATCATTTCCGATAAATTTTGATTGGTTGAAGTAATTAAACGGAAATCGACTTTTTTCGGTCTTACTCCTCCAATTCGAATGACTTCTTTATCTTGAATCACTTTTAACAATTTTGACTGCATAGATAAAGGAATTTCACCGATTTCATCAAGAAATAATGTCCCTTGATCAGCTAGTTCGATTAACCCCGTCTTGCCCTTTTTACTGGCTCCTGTAAAAGAACCAGGTTCATATCCAAACATCTCAGACTCAAATAAAGATTCGGGAATCGCACTGCAGTTTACATCGATAAAAGCTTCATTTACTCTTTCACTCGCTTGATGAAGTGCACGAGCAAAGTGAGTTTTTCCAACACCGGATTCACCTAAAAAGACAACCGAAGCATCTGTTTTGGCAACACGCTTAATGAGCTGCCAGATTTGCTGGATGGTTTTGCTTTTCAGAATAGTATTGCCTTCGATTTGTTCATTGTCTCGAAGTTCTTGAATTTCCGTTTCATATCTTTCAATCTTTTTTTGTAATTGTTTAAATTCCTCTTTTAACGTCTTTCCGAAAGAAGTCTCCCATCCTCTAGGAATGTGAAGGTGCGAATAGCACCAATGAGTAGGTGGGAGATGAATTTCGGTTGGCTTTAGCCAAAGTTATTTTTCCAATCCCTTTCTCAACAATTCTAAGATTGCGGCTGTTCTAGTTGGAATCCCATTTTCTTTTTGATATTGCTCCAATTTTTCTAATATCGTCTTAGGCATACGAATTTCTACACGTTCTTTCTCTTCTCTCATGATTATCACCTCATATTGATTGTACGGATTTTTTACGGTATAATCAATATATACGAAATTTTTCCGCACAAAGTGAGGTGAATTGATATGGCCAAGCAAAACAAAGCTTTCAAGTTTCGTTTGTTACCAAACAAAGAACAATCCGCATTATTAGCTAAGACATTTGGTTGTGTTCGCTTTGTCTACAATAAGATGTTAGCTGAACGCAAAGAAACGTATGAAAAGTTCAAGGATGATAAAGAATTGCTTAAAAAGCAAAAGTTTCCGACCCCTGCAAAATATAAAAGTGAATTTCCATTCCTAAAAGAAGTGGATTCTTTAGCTTTGGCAAATGCACAAATGAACTTACAGACTGCTTATAAGAATTTCTTTGAAGGAAATGCGGATTTTCCAAAGTTCAAAAATCGTAAAGCAAAACAATCCTATACAACTAATATGGTCAACGGAAATATTAAGCTAGAAAATGGTCATATCAAACTGCCAAAAATCAAAAAGCCAATAAAAATGAAACAGCATAGAGAGATACCTGCTGATTATAAAATCAAATCTTGCACTATTTCTAAAACAAAGACAGGCAAATACTACATTTCAATTTTGACAGAATATGAGAAAGATATTCGTCCAGTTAAAATACAGAAAGTTGTTGGTTTGGATTTTGCTATGGATGGTCTATATGTCGAGAGTGAACAGGGTAAGAAAGCCAATTACCCACGTTACTATCGGCAAGCCTTAGATAAATTAGCAAAAGCACAACGAATTCTTTCTCGAAGAAAGAAAGGTTCTGCAAGATGGGAAAAACAACACCTGAAAGTGGCTAAGCTACATGAAAAGACAGCGAATCAGCGCAGAAACTTTCTTCATCATAAGTCAAAAGAATTAGCAACAAACTATGACGCTGTGATTATTGAGGACTTAGACATGAAAGGCATGTCTCAAGCCCTCAACTTTGGAAAAAGCGTTCATGATAACGGCTGGGGGATGTTCACTACTTTCTTAGCGTATAAGCTAAAAGAACAGGGGAAACAACTTGTGAAAATTGATAAGTGGTTTCCCTCCACTAAGAAGTGTTCATGTTGCGGCAAGGAAAAAGAAATGCCATTATCTGAACGTGTATATAAATGTTCTTGCGGCTTTGTATTAGATCGCGATCACAATTCAGCAATCAATATCAAAAATGAGGGATTACGCTTATTAGCATAAAGAATAATAACTTTCGGAACGAGAGGGTTAGCTCGGTCAATTTTCTGTCATTAGACGGGATTACCCGAGAAGCCCCCACTTCAATCAAACCGTAAGGTTGATAAGTGGAGGGTAGTTCACTTGTTCGATTTCCGTTAAATCATGTGAAAAGCTGATTACCCGAATAATTTCATTCGATCGATCAAAAATGGGAAGACCGATAGCCATAACAGAACGCCCGGTTTTTGTATTTTGCATGACACGCACTTCTTTCCTCTCGTTTAAAACTTTTATCGTAACGGAAGGAGAAAAAATATGATCTTCTTCAAGCTGATAAACAGACTTTCCAATTAAATCATCAGTGCTGCTTCCATAAATGGCGTAGCTATTGGGGCTGGCGCGCAGCACAACGCCATTTCCGTCTGTAATCACAATATTATCTTTTGATTTTTTTACAATCGCATCCAGTTCAAGCTCAAGTATTTCGGACTGCATATCCATTAGTCAATCTCACCTTTTCAAAACATTTCAATAAATATTGTTAATATTATATAAAATCAGAATATAACGATCAATTTTCAAATAAGAAAAAGAATTTGACTCGCGAGTTGGGGTGAGGGGCAGGCAAAAGTAAAGAGTAAATTTAAACTGATGAGATGTCTCAATTGATTGATTATGAAATAATACCCCCTTTTCTAGATCCAAAATGCCGGAAAACACCATTCTTTAGACAAATTTAGGGATTAGAGGGATTTCAAATCCCGCCAACGGAATACCTCCTTTATTTTTGAACACTTATATCTTTTTGATCGGATGTTGATATATACATTTGTTTGGACAAAGCCATTAATACACCATAAATACCACCCGAAATAAAGAAAGTCAGCACGGTTGCCCCGATGGCAAGAGAATTTACATATGTGAAATAGTAGGCAAAAACAGCGGCTAAAATATAAGTAACATAAGCCATAATATTAATACCCTTTTGATATTCATAAGTTTTTCGCTTATTGGTTACGATTTCGATTGGATCATAATGACCTTTTTTAACAATGAAGAAATCAACTAACACGATCGCAAACGCTGGGATGAAAAGTGTGGCAATTAAAAGAATAAAATTATAAAAATTTGTCATTAGCGCTTCTTTTAAAAGCGCACCGAGCGTGCAAAGGACCCCAATCCCGACTGCTGCCTTCCAGAAATTCATTTTTGAGTACACATTAATAAAAGACATGGTCGCACTGTATAAGGCCATCACATTAGTGGAAAGAACGGAAAAGAAAACAACAATCGCCGCAACGAGTCCGAATCCATACCGGGAGAGAAGGACAGTCGGATCATAGGTTTGTTCCATTCCGTTTAGAATGCTAAATCCGCTGACAATGGCCCCTAATCCAAATGCAATCAACGAAGCTAAAATATAACCTGTTAAAGTGCCAATTATACCCGTCTTATCATTCTTGCAATAACGGTTGAAGTCACAAACCGATGACATCCATGAAAAAGCGGTGGCAATGACAATATCGAAAGCAATGATGGGCGTAATAGCAGGGTTTTCATTAAGCTTAATGTTAACAAGGGAAGCAACATCATAAGTCGTGAATAATTTATAGAAGACGGCAACAGAAAGGATAAGTATGGCGGTAGATACGATGTTTTCAATTTTTTCCACACCACGATGCCCGAAAATGGTAATGATGACAACCAATATTTCCGTTAAAATGACAAAAAGATTTATATTGCTATATCCAAATGTATAATGAATGGCATAGTTCAAGCTTAAGCCGGCCATGTAAGCTTGAATCCAGCTCCAGCCAATTAAGATCAGTGTATTGAGCAATGTGGGCAAAATAAAACCTTTCTGGCCAAATGCAGCCCTAGTAATCACCATGGTAGGCAAACCGGTCCGGGTTCCAATCATCCCCGTCAATGCTAGCGGAATGGCCCCGATAACAGAACCAAGAATTATAGCCAGCATTGCATCTTTGATTGAAATGTCAGGAATAAACATCATTCCTGTCATAATAGTTGTGATCACAAAATTTGCTGCTAACCAAAGGGCAAAGGTAGCAAATAGACCCATCTTCTGTTCATTTCGATTTAAAGGAAAAATGCTATCATTTCCAAATGGATTCGAAACTTTTTTCATTTTTATAGCCCCCTATTTTTAGAATTTTCAAAATTTATAAATTGGATTGTATCCTCCCCATCCCATTTGGTTCAATTAGCTAAGGAGGATATATTTTGTCGAAAAATTGTTTTGAAAAGAATTGGATTTATTTCAAATCGTTATTATTTAGGTAATGGAAAATCAAGTTCAACAATTGTAGTTATTGCTGTTGATTTAAAACTTCGGCTTTTTGCTGAAGCTCACGACGCTTTTTCAGGGCCGTCAGCGTAATCATTTCATAAATAACAGAAGAAGCAAGCACGGCAGTAATTTCATTCGCATCA
This sequence comes from Bacillus sp. FSL W8-0102, assembly GCF_038007225.1. NCBI lineage: Bacteria > Bacillati > Bacillota > Bacilli > Caryophanales > Bacillaceae > Bacillus > Bacillus sp. FSL W8-0102. Next base: position 935,878 of record NZ_JBBOWT010000001.1, on the reverse strand, counting down.
TAGGTTGGCAGCACTTCGACAAGGTCAAATCCAACAAGATTTAAGCCATCGAGCCCCCGAACATATTCCAATGCCTCGAAACTAGTCGGTCCGCCTACTTCCGGAGTGCCAGTACCTGGTGCATATGCCGGATCGACAAAGTCAATGTCGTAAGAAACAAATACAGGCCAGTTTCCCACTCGTTCATGGATCCTTTTCATCACTTGATCGAATCCGATTTTCCGGACTTCTTTCATCGGAACCACTTCAAATCCTAATTCTCTGGCGTCTTCATAATCCTGCGCACTGTAAAGAGGACCCCGCAGTCCGATTTGAATGGAATGCCTTGGATCAATCAACCCTTCTTCAACTGCTCTTCTAAATGGCGTCCCATGCATATACCTCTCGCCGTAATAGTCATTCCATGTATCACTATGAGAATCGAAATGAACTAATGAAACCGCTCCATATTTTTTGTGAAAGGCTCTAAGATTTCCAAGTGAAATAGAATGGTCTCCGCCGATAATAATCGGGACAATCCCTTTATCAAGTATTGGTGTTAATTCAGCAACGATATTGTCGTAAGTACGATGAATATTTCCAGGAATGACATCTATATCTCCATAATCCACACCTGAACAATAGTCAAACACATTAATATCCATATCCGGATTATACGGACGCAACAACACAGAAAAATTCCGAATATGCTGAGGGGCGTAACGCTGCCCTGTACGATTAGATGCGGCTGTATCAAACGGTACACCCACAACAACAAAATCGACATGATCCGTCGTTTTGATTTGTTCTAAACGCATAAATGTTCGAATCCCGCAAAAACGCGGAGATTTAGACGAATCTTTCGGCTGATAATTTGTCACAAATATTCCCCCTTTAAGGTAAAAAATCTTACATAAATGATTTATGCAAAAACCGTGCCAGGTTTAAGCAATTTATAAAATTTTTTAATATTTAACTCCTATGCTTACCGGAATTTCAGGAATTGCGGAAATAAAGAATGAATGATGAGAAAGAAAGAATCTACGCAAATAATCGCATTTGGATGACAGAATGATGCAATTTTGCATCAAACAGGAGAGAAGGTAGAACAAGAAAGTGGATCATTAATCAGGAAAGATTGGTCCATCGTGTATTAATGAATTTTCGCATTTTAATTCAAAATTGAATTATTTTTATTTCCGATCCAAATCGTAATCTGTTCAACGGTTTGTGTTTAAAATCATTTCTCTTAAAGCAATTTTTATGTAAACTCACGAGTGATTTGTCAGATAATCTCACATAAAATCGATAAATGTCGTTCATGTGTCGATGAAATACTTTAAAATTTTTATCTCTTCCTCTGTTTTTGAAAAATAGGATTTAATAATTAAAAGAAATTCAGCCGTTTAAAGCATAAGTATTCCCCCGATCAGCCATCCTACATAAAAAAGATGGTTGGTGAAGTTAGATGAATAAAGTCATGCAAATATACAGCACGGATATAAAAAATATTGTGAAAAACTGGGCTGCTTCTGTGATCATTTTGGCTCTTATCATTCTTCCTTCTTTTTATGCTTGGTTCAATATTAAGGCGTCTTGGGATCCGTATGGCCATACAAAAGGGATTGCGGTTGCGGTAACCAATAATGACAAAGGCACCACATTACAAGGTCGCTATTTGAACGTTGGAAATGAAGTAGTCCAATCACTGAAAAAAAATCAAGCTTTAGGATGGAGATTTGTCGATGAAGAGGAAGCTTTACAAGGGGTAAAAACAGGCCATTATTATGCCAGCCTTATCATTCCTCAAGATTTTTCCGATAAACTCACGTCGATTTTAAAGGAAACACCCGAAAAACCCGTGATCAAGTTTACGGTCAATGAAAAATTGAATGCAATTGCCCCGAAAATGACGAAAACGGGAGCAAGCACGATCGTCGAAAATATAAATGAAGAATTTATCAAAACATCCAGCAAAGCCCTTTTCACCGTTTTTAATCAATTAGGCATAGAATTGGAGAGGGAATTAGGTACAATAGAACATTTAAAGCATTTTCTTTTTTTCTTAGAAGCAAAGCTTCCGGAAATTCATCAAGCGGTGGATACAGCTTATGAAGATGCCGTAAAAGCACAATCGATTGTCCGAAAAGCTCAAAATGCATTGCCGGTTGTTTCCGTGTTGACCAAAGATGGAATGCAGTTTTCTAACGGACTGTCAACCTTTCTCATAACTACTAGAAACACTTTAAAGAAATCCGAACCAACCATAAAGCAGGATTTGATCACGCTAGAGCAAACAGCTATGACGTTGCATGATGTTTACGACACACTTCAAAACCAGCCCATTTCCCTTTCAAAGTTGCAGTCGGATGCCGATCAATTACAGCATCGTTTAGAACGAGGCATCGATTTAATCGACAGTTTGACAAATGTAATGGAAAACATGAATCACCTTGGCCATTCGCAAGAACTGAATCCAATAATCAATAAACTCCAACAAGTCAAGAGTCAGTTTCAAACCGAAATTCGTCTAAGCAATGAAGCGTTGGATCTAGTCAAAAGAGGAGAAAATCCTGGATCTGATCTGTTATCGCGTCTTGATGAGCTCTCTCAACAGTCTTCTGATACTTTATCCAACTTAATGGCGAACTATGATTCTGTCGTAGTTCCCGCTGTTCGAAACGCTATTTCTCGTGCGATCAGGGACAATCAATATGCCGGCCAGTTATTGAAAGAAGCCAACGCAAGCTTGCCGGATGCCTATAAAATAGTAGCCGATGCTTCGAAGGGGATTCATTTTGGGATAGAAGAGATCTCCTTCGCCCAAACACACTTGCCCGAGTCTGAACGAAAGATAAGAGAAATGGCAAACAGAATACGGGATTTTGAGCAAAAACATAATATCCATCAAATCATTCAGCTGTTAAAAAATGATGTGGAAAAAGAAAGTGATTTTTTCAAGAAACCGGTGCTGTTGGAAGAACATCCCCTCTTTCCTATTCCTAATTACGGATCCGGCATGTCCCCCTTTTATACAGTGTTATCATTTTGGGTAGGGGCCATGCTGTTAATATCGTTATTATCCGTTGATGTTACCAGCAGCGAAAACTATAAAAGCTGGCAAGTATATTTTGGCCGCTTGCTTACCTTTTGGACGATTGCCTTGCTGCAATCCCTCGTTGTATCAATCGGAGATTTATATATTCTCCACGTTTTTGTGAAAGAAAAAACGATGTTCGTACTGTTCAGTGTATTCATCGCCTCAATTTTTATTTTCATCGTCTATACATTGGTCTCAATGTTTGGCAATGTCGGGAAGGCATTAGGAATCATATTGCTTGTTTTTCAAATTTCTGCATCAGGCGGAACGTTTCCCATTCAAGTTGCCCCGCCTTTTTTTCAAAAGATCCATCCATTTTTGCCTTTTACTTATGCTATCAGCTTATTGCGGGAATCGGTTGGCGGGATGCTGCCGGATATCGTAAGAAAGGATCTATTCATCTTGTCCATTTACGGTTTGATGATGTTCGTATTCGGAATGACATTGAAAGCTCCTCTATACCGATTAAGCAAAGTCTTTGTTCAAAAAGTCAAACAAAGTCATCTGATCCATTGAACATCGTTCTAAAAAACGATGCCAAAAAATGAATGAATACCGCATGAATCAGGAATCTCTTTCACCCGTTGTTGCCAAAGGATTTCGCTCCAATATCATTTGCAGCATAAACTGAATTTTTTAATTTAGAGAGCACTAGTCGAAGGCTTTTATTCATCATACCGATCTTCATATAGATCCTTTCTTATTTTGGATGCTAAATATATTGAAGGGAGCCTGCCTGAGCCGGGCCCCCTCTATTTTTTGTTATCGATCTACAATTTGAATATGATAATCTTGAAACCAAACATGAATTTGACCGAGATGCGCCAAAAGCTGAGGCCCTGTCATTAATTGGCCGTACCATGGCACTTGAAAAGCCCTTCCTTCTGTTTCAACCAGTTCTTCCAATGTTTTTTTATCCAACAGTTCATGCAAAATGCTCGACCGGTCCTCCAACAGTTGAGAAACCCATTCTTTTACAATTTTTGTATAAACGGGATGATGGGTTTTAGGATACGGGCTCTTTTTACGATAGAGCACTTCTTCAGGTAAAATCCCTTCCAACGCTTTACGAAGTAATCCTTTTTCCCTGTTGCCGTACATTTTCATTTCCCACGGAATATTCCAAACATATTCCACCAAGCGATGATCAGCGTATGGAACCCTTACTTCCAGACTGGCTCCCATACTCATCCGGTCTTTTCTGTCCAAAAGTACCGGCATAAACCAAGTCAAATTCAAATAAAACAATTCCCTTCTTCTCGCATCAATCGAATTTTCCCCTTCTAAAACAGGAACCTCTTTCACCGCTTCTCGATATTGATGGAGCACAAATTCTTTTAAATTTAATTTTTTCCTCCATTCAGCATTTAACAGCTGTTCTCTTTCATTCGTTGCTCTCATCCACGGGAAACCTTCGCGATTAAAATCGTCCGATCGATGAAACCAAGGATATCCTCCGAAAATTTCGTCCGCGCATTCCCCTGATAACCCGACGACAAAACTTTTTTTAATTTCTTGTGAAAACCATAACAAAGAAGAATCAACATCTGCCATTCCCGGAAGATCTCTGGCATGAACGGCAGCCGGCAAATAATTTTTCAACGTTTCCTGTGAGATGACGCAATTATGGTGAATCGTCCCTAAATGGTCGGAAACTAGTTTAATCCATGGACCGTCTGCATTAGGCTGAAAATCATTGGCTTGAAAAAATTGGTCATTCTCTTCATAATCGATGGAATAAGTATGAAGAATGCCTTTCCGTTGTTCCTTAAACGAGCGTGAAGCAATGGCCGTGATGGCGCTGGAATCGACTCCTCCTGATAAAAACGTACAAAGCGGTACGTCCGATACGAGTTGGCGAGTGACCGCATCTTGAACGAGGAAGCGTACTTTTTCAATCGTTTCTTCCATTGAATCTTGGTGAATGTCGCTTTTCACGTTCCAATATCGCCAAATGTTCAGCCCCTCTTTTGAGAAAGCTAAAGCGTGCCCCGGCTTTAATTCTTTTATGTTTCGGAAGACACCTGATCCGGGAATTCGTGCAGGACCAAGCCCCATCACTTCCGCCAATCCTTCTCTGTCAATTTCCGCTCTCGTATCCGAATGGGCTAAAATCGCTTTGATCTCCGAACCAAAAACGAAGCTTGATCCGATTAAAGTATAAAAGAGCGGCTTAACACCGACACGATCCCTCGCAAGAAACAGCTTCTCCTTCTCATGATCCCATATGGCAAAAGCAAAAATCCCATTTAAGTATTCCAAACAATCTTCTTTCCATTCTATGAAAGAAGTAAGTAATACCTCTGTGTCAGAGTGGCCTTGAAATGCATATCCTTTTGATAAAAGAACTTTTCTGATATCTTCCGTATTATATAACTCGCCATTGTAGATGATCGTGTACGTTCTTTCGTTGTGTGTTTTCGTCATGGGCTGCCTGCCGCCATCAGGATCCACCACAATCAACCGTTTATGGCCAAACAATAGATGATCCTGCTGAAAATAATTCGTCTGATCTGGTCCGCGATTTTGCAATGTTTCTGTCATATTCACGATTTGTTCCGTAAAAGGTCTTAAATTTTTTTTGAAATCTGCCCATCCTGTAATCCCGCACATCGTTGAGTGCCTCCTTTGAAAAAATAGAATGGATATTTGCCTAATCATTCTATTCAAAGGACCCGTTATATGTTCATTGTCCTTTTCCATGAATGAAAAGGTAGGGAATTGTCAAAAAATGAAAATATCCGTTTAATACGACAGGAGGATCATCAATGGGAAAGTGGGACAGGAATCAGTTGTTGGAACAACAAATCCGATCTTATCAACAAGGAGTGGTGGAATATATACGTCAAGAATGGATCTTTTTTGATGACGAAAGTGATGAAGCCATCAATTTAGATTTGTTTGAACAAAAAGAAGTACAGCTTTACCGCCAACAACAATGGATCCATGGAATTCTTACCGGTGACGGTGCCGTTCAAACTGAATCGAAGCTGATTATGCTGCATGATTCCGATCAATTGAGGATAAAAAAAAGTCTAGTCTATTCATTGGAATTGCTGTTGGATGAATTAAACGATGACGCCTTTTTGCACTTCCTTTCCGGATTGAACAGCATGCAGTTTTCCATTTATGACTGTATTTATTGCTATAATCACTTGGCCTTTTTAAATCGGAATGACATTCGTCAGGGAACGAATTTTATCATTTTCGATAACGGTGACCAAATATGCTCCGTACACCATCATTTCAGCTATATGGAGAAAAGAAGCGACCGGTTTGAACTGACAATCAATACCGGAAAAAGAATTATTTTAGAAAAACTGGAATAAAAAAAATCCCGGAATCATTACGAAAACGGGATTTTTTTCTTTCAAACTTCGTTATTCCGTTTACATACGCTAAAAAAGAGATGGAAACTTCGCCTTAACTTGTCCATCTCCATCTTTACAACATAGATGTCGTAATTTCAAAATTGGATCTCTTTGACGGAAACTATCAAAAAGCAAATATTTTCCTTTTCCAAAAGTGGCCGGACATCGTTTGAAAAAATCCATCCGCTCTTTTTTAAGCGAAGAAATGAAAGCCAAGCGGAAGCTTAAATCCAATATAAAATACGGCAATCAAAGCCAAAATCAGAATGATCCAATAAACCGTTGCACTCTTTCCTTTTTTTAAACGAACCAATGTCATTTCCATCATACCAATTACGATCAATCCAACCAACAGTTTTATTCCGTACAGCATTTCATTGATGGCATGATTCTTCATAAACAGGAACAAACCCGTCAGAAAGACAAATACATAAAATAAGCGCAAGATCATATGCGTTATATTCAAACTTTTTTTGTTTTGAACTCTGGACAGTCCAAGAGCAACGAAAAACAATATAATGGCGATGACCCACGTCGTAATATGCAAATGGGTATTATAAAAAAGAACACTTTCCATGAAGATGTTTCCTCCCTCTTTTTCTTTCATCCTTAAAAGGCTAATCATTTTCAAAACGTTCTTTCCATTCATATGGATTTTAGAAGCTTAAAAACCGTTCACCCAGTGGAATTCGTCGGCAACACCATTTGCCAAAGCAGACTTTTCCTAATCACCGTCGCCGTAATCGGTTAAATGTTCGTCGGCTGCTTCAAATTCCCTATTACTGCACTTGGTTTCGCAGTGTTCCGATGCCTTCAATGGTAATTTCAACAACGTCGCCGGCCTTTAAGAGTTTTGGAGGTTGAAAACCGAGGCCTACACCAGCGGGAGTTCCCGTTGCGATCACATCTCCGGGTTCCAATGTCATCCCTTTAGAAAGGGTCTCTATTATTTCTTCAATCGAGAAAATAAAATGTCGGGTATTAGACTTTTGCCTCACTTCTCCATTCACTCTTGTTTCTATGCCCAAATTGCCTGGATCCGGCACCTCGTCTTTCGTGACAATCCAAGGTCCCATCGGGCATGAACAGTCAAGGCTTTTTCCCAGAAAATATTGTACATGACGCTTTTGCAAATCCCTTGCCGTCACGTCATTAATGATGGTATACCCGAAGACATAATCTAAAGCTTCTTCTTTTTGAATTCCTTTTCCTTTTTTACCAATAATAACGGCCAATTCACCTTCATAATCAAGGGCTTCCGTCACATCCGTATAAGCAGGAATCGGATGCAAATGGCCAGTGACGGTTGTCGGTGCTTTCGAAAAAACGATCAGATGTTCAGGCACCCCATCTTTTCCACCCAATTCCACCGCATGATCTCGATAGTTTTTTCCAATGCAAATCACATTTTTTAATGGCCGCGGAATGGGTGCCAACAGTTCCACCTCTTCCCATTTGAACGCCCACGGACGGTTGCGTTGACCCTGTTCCCAGTTTAATAGAGTATGTACTTTTTGCAAGAAGAGATCTCCTAATCCTAACGCCTCTACAAGCTGTTCAGGAAGATCGGAATAGCCGTTTCTTTGTTCATCCATTTTTTTTACGTCCAAAATCAATTGTTTTTGTTCATCGTAAACGCCATAGCCATCATATTTCCCCGTACGGAAACTGACCCATTTCATGTCCTTCACCCCCATCTATTTTCCCCGTCATGCTGTTTTTCTGCCGTAGACCAGCATTTTCCACACGTTTTCCAAAGGCCCTTGTTGAAATTTGGAGAGCCACATTTCCGATAAAATCAATTGGATGAGATAAAGGGTAAATGCCAGCCACGAGCCGGTGATTAAATCCATTTTACCATATAAAGCTAATCCATAATGGTAAAAAAGCAAAGACCCTATCACCGATTGAAATAAATAATTCGTCAACGACATTCTTCCCGCCTGTGCGATCCATTTGCTGTATTTCTGGCCGTATGGATTGCGGACAATGATCATGACGGCTAATGCATAAGCAACGGAAAGCAACGGTCCGCCAAGCGAATCTTGCACATATTGATAAGCCATGTTCTGACCAAAAAAGAACGGAAGCAATTTCAAGAAGATTCCTGCTGCCATGAACATAAGCAGCAAAGTAAGATTGAGCTTTTTATGCTTTTCAATCGATTCAACCAAATGAAGTTTTCCGGCCCCCGCCCCTATCAAAAACATAGGAAAAATAGACAAAAGCACCGAAAAAAAATGAGTCGAGCCGTTGACAGAATACCAATCAACGAGACGCTGCTTCGTAATACTCCAAAAAGAACCGGTACTGTATGCTTGAATAGAATGTTGAATGCCGTTCATATCCGACCAAAAAGCAGTGCTTTCAGGATTTATGATCGATGTCATAATCAATAGAATGCTTAAGAATAAATGCGGAATAAGATATAATACGCTGCCAAATATGATTAAGGTACGTCCTCGTCCTTTCATAAACAAAAGCAAAAGAAAGCCGCATACCGAATAATTCAATAAGATATCTCCAGACCAAATAAATACGATATGAAGAATTCCTGCCACCATCAGCACCAACAGACGTTTTGACTCCAGCAAAAAAAAGTTCTGTTTCAATCTTTCTTGCTGCAAAGACATGCTGTATCCGAACAGCATGGCAAACAACGGATAAAAACTCGCTTGGGCCAAAACATCGATCCACGCATAATGGGCATAATCGTTCGGACTATTCCACCAATGATAAGGATCATAATAAAGATAAGGAGAATGAAAAGAAATCATGTTGACTAAGAAAATGCCAAGCAGCGATATCCCTCTCATGACATCCAGCGACAATATCCGTTTATTGGGATGAAGCGGCGTTCTATTTTCCTCGCCCATTACCATTCCTCCAAATCATCATTTTCTATAGGCTTATGTATCACATCTTCCCGACCCCCACATATAATAAAGCAGAACGCACGGCTTAGCCAGATGCTGAATCCTGGATTCAGACAATAACAGCCACCAAATTCGAATAGTCTATTGATAATTAAACGGGGAACTTATGATCAGAATCAAGACTCTCAAAAAAGGATGTGAACGGCGATGCCAGCTTATGTGGGTGCCGTTCAAGTGATAAATGTCAGCTCGAGTGGCGTCTTTCATATCGGGGATGTCATACAAATTCGCCCCATTTCCAATACGAAAACCTTTTCCGGCGCCGGATCATTCAATACCGGAGATGGCTTGGCCATTTATAACCAATATTCATCTACTAACACATTGGACAACGATGGAATCGACCAAGGCATAAACTTTAACCTTTAAAGAGGGATTTTTTATGAATATTTACGTCCAACAATCAATTCAAATTCGTATGATCAAAATCGGCAGCATGACCAATTCTTCCGTACTTCAAATCGGTACGCTCGGCTCCAGTCGGTCTATTGCCAATTTATATAATACCGGCGGATTTACAGAACCGGCCCCCGAATTATCACAAAACATTCTCAACAAACCATATTCCACAATGCCCATACTTGTCCCGCTGCAGCCGCCTACTGCGTAATGTTGAGGTGATAAAATGTATAATTACTCTTCTATTTTCCATCAATTATATCAATATATCGGAGAGCAGCATCAAAAAATTGAAGTGCTGAAACGGGAAATACAATCCATTAAAGATCAATTGCAAGACATGAAAAAGCAACCGGTTATGAACGTGGAAAAAATGGAATATCGATTTGATCAGTTGAAAGTCGATACGTTAGAAGGGACGTTGAATATTGGTATGAATCCCGCAGATACGGCAGAAATGGCTGATATGGCTCTTCCCTTTTCTGACCAATCAGCCCTGCCTCCGCTTGAGTACGCCCAACTGCTTTTAAACACGTATGCTGCCATGAATGAATATATTAATAATGAACTGCCGGACTGGCTCCGCCATCAAGAAGTTCTTCAAAAACGAAAAGTAGAGCCTTCCGTTTACTCAGTCATCAAAACCGATCTTGCTAAACAATTGCCGGAACGTATACAATTTTATATTCAACAGCTCGCTCACCGTCATAAAGACTCTTCTCTCATACAACAAGAGGTGCTCGAAAAAACAAAATTGGATATTCAACAAGCTATTGCCCGCTTTTTAACTGCCATGCCTGACCAGAAAGGTGGAACATTCAATGAACCTCCAAGTCAGCAATCATGAATTAAAAGTTGCCAATATTAAAATTACTGGTGTATCCAGTTCTTCGCTTGTATTAATTGGAGATGCGAACCAAATCCAACTGTTTTCCGCTTTCGATACCCCTCCGGAAGCTTTGATCGTGGGACCTTTTGTTCCATTTTCACCTAGGGGGTAATCGTCTTATGCCAGTCCGATCTTCTGTAGTAGACAATATTCATTTAACGACTCTTCTCTTCAGTTCGGTTTTCAATATCGGCGATGTCGAAAATATCGCATCAAGAGCCAATGTATTGGCCGTTCAGCATACAAAGCAATTTTTCTTTTTAGATGAATATCCTTTTTTATCTTTTCCGATTTTTTCGGAACCTCTTCATTTTCAGCTTGGAGAACCGGGACACTCAGTCCAAACGTTCCATGTAAACCCCGTCATCCATGTTGGAAATCTTTCCATCATCGGAACATCTGCGTCTGCAGTGATTCAAATTGGTTCGCTAGTTAACGGTGTTTTTGATTCAAGAGTAAGACATATTCGTCATATTGAAAACATTGAAAACGTTAAAAACATGGAGACGAAAAATCTTATGCCAAAGGATGTTTGATATGCCGTCTGTAATCGGATCTGCCCAATTCATACACGTGAGCAACGGAGTGGTGCAATTTGGCGATACCGCTTTTATTTCGCCAAAATCAGCCTCAAGAACGTCGGCAGGCGCCGGCGGTTTTAATACCGGACCATTTATCGTGACCTATTCAGGGCTCAGCACGAATCCAACTATAACAACAAGTGTCTTCGACCAGCCTCTTGCTGGAAATAATTGATCATAAAGATACAGCCGGCTAAAAGCCCCTTCTTTTTACGGCTTTCAGCCGGCTTATTGATGATCCGTGAAGCAGATGTGGTTCCTTTCATAATCGGTCGTTTATCTCTATAAGACGGCCACCGTCAAAAAAGTATAAATAGGCTTCAGAAAGCGGCCGCTTTAAAATTTGCTCCACCGCTCTTGTATATAAAGCTATTTGAATACGATAGCGATTTTCCAATACTTGAACAACATCCTTCCCGCCTTTTACGAATCGGTCCATTCGATCTGTTTTATAATCCAACAAAACAAGCTGACCATTCTCCTCGAATAAGCAATCAATGATGCCTTGAACTAAAACGGAATCCGCTACATCCTTCCATTTTTCGTTCAATTCCTTCGCTTCTATCGCCATACTAAATGGCACCTCTCGCCAAATTCGATCAGCGCGGATAAGGCGTTTTCCGACAGAAGTTTCAAAGAAACCTAGAATTTCTTCAATATGAATCGCTTCCGCTTGTTCAGCGGTAATCAATTCTTTCTGTTGCAACTGAGCAACCAATTCAATGATCGATTCCTTCGTTGGAAAAACGCTTAGCGGAATATGCTGCATGACAGCATGCATGGCCGTTCCTATTTCAGCGGGTGTTAATTTTTTTTCTTGCATAAACTTCGGCCGCTCAAAAATAGGTTTTTCATGTCGGCGAATAAGATCGGTACCAGCTGTTTCGTCAGGCATTTCAAATAATCTTTTCAGTTCGGAAACCGATTGTTTAGAACGAAGCCGCACAGAATCAGCAAATGGATATTTCCACTCCAATTGCTTTGTAATCTCTTTTTGAAATGAAGATTCAAATGGAACGATTTTTCCTTTTTCCACCAGTTCAGCCCATCCGTTTTCTTCTTGATTCTCGTTCGTTACTGTTTCTTTAAACTCATCTTTATGGTAAAGATGGACCAACCATTTTGAAGGATGATGCCAAATTTCTTGTATTTCCGAAGGAGAGTCCGTTTCATCTTCATGAAGTAAACATGCGTCTCTATGACGGACAAGCGCCGGACCGATCCAATCCAAATAACAATTGGCATTGGCCCTGTCGTATTCGCTCAATAACCAGTCTGGCCGGCTTAGTGCCTTTTTCCAAGAAGATATGGCCTTTTCGGCATTTTTTAACGTTCCTATTAAATATAACTTTTCTTTCGCACGGGTTAAGGCAACATATAGCACCCGCATTTCCTCAGCTATTGATTCCAACCTTTTTTTTCTTTTAAAGGCCATTTGAATAATCGTTGGATAACTGATTCTTTTTTCAACATTTACATAGCTGCTGGCAAAACCGTACTCTTTGTCCATTAAATACGATTTTTTAAGATCCTCGAAGTTAAACTGTTTGCCAAGACCGGCCACAAAGACGACAGGAAATTCCAGTCCTTTGCTGGAATGTATCGTCATAAGTCGAACGACATCTTCTTGTTCGCTAAGAGCTCGTGCAGCTCCTAAATCGTCCCCGCGTTCATTCATCCGTTCAATAAAGCGCAAAAACCGGAACAGCCCTCGAAATGATGTGCTTTCATATTGGCGAGCGCGATCGTATAATGCCCTTAAATTGGCTTGCCGCTGTTTGCCTCCAGGGAGCCCGCCCACAAATTCATAAAATCCTGTATCACGATATAGCTGCCAGATCAGTTCTGAAAGACTTCCCGTACGTGCCTTCGATCTCCATTTAGGAAGCTCTTTTGCAAATAAACTCACTTTTTCATGGAGTTCTTCTTCAGACGGTTTCGGAACCGCTTGAATAAAGGCTTTTAGTGCATCATAATAGCTTCCTTTTTTAGAATGAAGGCGGATTTTTGCCAATTCATCTTCTGAACAGTTTACGATCGGCGAGCGAAGAACGGAAGCAAGAGGTATATCTTGATAAGGATTGTCGATGACTTTTAAAAGAGACATCATAATAGCGATTTCCGTCGCATTGAAATATCCAGTAGACAAATCGGCATAAACGGGTATTCCGGCCTTTTTAAATTCTTCCATGATCTCTGGCGCCCACGTCATGGACCGCAATAAAATGACGATATCCCGGTATTGGATCGGGCGGTGCGTTTGCGTTTTCGGATCAAAAATAGGTTTTCGTTCCGAAATTAATTCCCGGATTTTCCCTGCCATCCATCTCGACTCAATTTGCGATTGCTCCAAATCTTCTTCGTCGAATAAAGCTTGATCCGCATCTTCCTCGGTCGAAACAGCGCGTTCCTGTTTTTCTCCTTGGTCCATCAAGACCACTTCTACCGGATATTCTTCCTCTTCAGGATAAGATGAACCTTTAACAAGTTCCGCCTGTTCATCGTATTCAATTTCTCCCACTTTAGCACCCATGATCTGTTTAAAAAGAAAATTCGTTCCTGCAAGGACTTCATACCGGCTGCGAAAATTTTTCGAAAGGTCGATTTTTAGCCCGCTTCCTTCCCCGTCTGCCGTAAACCGGCGGTATTTCTCTAAGAACAGATTTGGTTCTGCCAGTCGGAAACGATAAATAGACTGCTTCACATCTCCAACCATAAACAAATTTCCGTCTGTCTCCGGTCTCTTGGAAACGAGTTGAAGAATGGCTTCTTGAACTAGATTCGTATCTTGATATTCATCCACCAATACTTCTTTGAATCGATGTTGATAATACAAAGCGGCTTCCGAAGGTACTCGCTCGCCATTAGATTCCGATTCCGTCAAAATCGCCAAGCAATAATGTTCCAGGTCGGAGAAATCGACCAGCCCTTTTTCTCTCTTTTTTTCTTGGTAGCGGTTCATAAACGCTTTTACTAAATAAGCCAATGTTTCGACAACGTCTTTCATCTCTTTCAAATCCCGTAAATAGTAGCGAGGATTTCTTGAAAAATAGTCGTCTTTTATCTTTTGTATGATTTTCTTCGCCTGATCCCGTATGTTTTTTGATTCATCCACGAGGGTTTTGTCGTACTCTGATCCTCGGCAGCTTTTTAATCTATCAAAAGTCACGTTTTGAAACTTTTCGTATAAATCTTGCCAAGAATCCTTTGCGGCTAAAAGGCTTTCGACCATCTCCAGATCAATCAAAAAGTTTTCCGCCCGAGGAGCCGGACCACCCGGCCTCTTCGTCAGCTCTAATCCCTCGCGAAGGAGCTGGAAGGCAATTTCCAACTGCAGTCCAATTTCAAATTTCAGTGCCCCTAAAAACGGCAATTCATCTATGGAATCCTCTTCATTCACATCATACATATCGGCTAACTGTTCCAACCATAATTCCGGATTCGGATGAGATTGTGAAAAAAAATACAACTTATTCACTAAATCCTGAAGTTCTGCATCGCTGCGGTCGTTGGAAAAAGTTTCAACCAATTGGTAAAAGCGATCGTTTCCTTCTTTTCCGTATTCTTCTTCAAAAAGTTCATCGAGCGCTTCCTCTCGAAGAAGCGTTCCTTCCATATTCTCAACAATCCGAAACGCCGGATCGATATCGATCAAATAGTAAAATTTTTGAATCACTTCTAAGCAAAAAGAATGAAGAGTGGAAATGGACGCTCGGTTCAGAAGGCCTAATTGTTTACGCAAATGCTCTGAATTTGGCTGCTGATTGGCGGCTTCTTCTAAAGCCTGTCCAATTCGATGTTTCATTTCTGCAGCAGAAGCATTTGTAAATGTGACCACCAATAATTCATCCACATCCACCGGATTTTTGCGACTGGTGATTTTTTGGATAATCCGTTCCACCAAGACAGCCGTTTTTCCAGAGCCTGCCGCTGCGGCCACTAATATATCTTGTCCGTCCGCCATGATCGCTTTCCATTGATCGTCTGTCCAACTTACATGATCCGGTTTTAACGGAATTGGATATTTGCCCATCATTGCTCGCCCCTTTCGCGTATCAACTTTAATACATCTTCATCTTTTAGAGGTATGATGATTCGATATCGATTTTCCTCAAAACTTGGGTCAAACTGGCACAGTGAACGGAAAGAACAAAATTCGCAAGGTGTTTTCTTTTTATATTTGTATGGGGCAATATCGATTTTCCCGGAGACAATATCATTGCCGGTCTTTTCATAGAACTTCCGTACATATTTTCTCAGCGATTCAAAATCATTATCAGAAGCTGCTTTTGAACGCGCGTTAAGCGTTCCGTCTTTTTTCAGTCCGGCGGAAATGATGGCCGAATCCCCCGTTTCCAAAGTTTGATCCATCAATCGGACCACGTTCGGATCGCTTAGCACAAGTCCTTTCATTTTGTATTGTTTAAAAATTTCTTCTTCCACCTCGTCCATCGTCAGCATTTTATTCGTTTTCAGCATCGGATTATGGACATGGAAATACAACACTCCGGCAGGCAATGCAGGGGTTCCTATCAACTGTTCCGAATTCGCCAACACAATATCTAAATACGTCAACATTTGAAGAGCAAGACCATAATAAACTTCTGTTAAATCAAGATCCTTGCTGCTGGATTTATAATCAATCACCCTTAAAAATACACTACTGTTTTCTTCCGCTTTATCAACACGATCGATTCTTCCAGCCAGCTCCATTTTGATGCCGTTTTTCAAAGTGAACGTAAAAGGCGGAAGTTCTGCTTTTGGTCCAAATCCTAATTCCAGCCCGATTGGCTCAAACCCGCTTGCCCGTGAATGTTCGCTTAAAATGTAAGAAGCCTTGCTGATAATAGATTCAAGCTTTTTCTTAATATAATGATAGCGGTTCGAACTCAATAAAATTTGATTTTGCAGCTTTGGCGCCAAATATTGAATCGATTCTCTTGCCAATTGCGCACACTGATCTTTCGTCAATGTCTTCCAGCCGAGACCTCTTTTTTTCACTTCATCGGCCATCCATTTTAACGCTCCGTGGAACAGCTCACCGATATCGGGAGCTTCTAAACGGAACACCTCTCGTTCTCGAAGACCGAGCCCGAATCGAGCAAAATGGGAAAACGGACAGCCATGGAAAAGCTCCATTCTCGAAACGCTAGCCAAAATATGGTCTCCGTAAAGCTCTTTGCTTGTTTCCTCTGTTAAATTCTTCGCTTCATTTCGATAAAACAAACTGGACAAAATTCTCCTTGCCTTCCACTTCCAATCTTGGTGGCTCATATAAAAATTGTAGACATCCCACCAAATGGAATACATTGGATAATTCCGTAATTTAAGCTGAATTTGAGACGTTAAATACGAAATAGCCGTCCCCGGATGGGAAATGTAAGACAGTTGATCCTGCTCCTCCAGTTCGGAAGGATCGTTCAACAATAGCTGTTCTTTTATATTCGGATATATTTCCTTCATTCTTTTGATGTAGAGGGAAGGAAGCAAAGCTTTCCCTTCTTCATTAGCGATCGGGTAAGATAGATAAAGTTGTTCAGATGGAGTTGTAAACGCTTTGTAAGCAATAAACTCTTCATTCAGCAACCTGGTTTTGCTCGTTGGTGCAAGCTTCATCCCTAATGAAGCCATCCGTTCCCTCTCTTCATCCGTCAAAATACCTTCCTCTGCCATTTTGGCCGGCAAAACTCCATCGTTCACTCCGACGATAAATGCGGTCTTGATATCCGAAAGACGTGACAATTCCAAATCGGCGATGATGACTTGATCGGCAGATGGTGGAACATTGGTAAATCGCATCGATTCAATGCCCGCTTCGAGGATCGTTGCGAATTTCTTCAGCGTAAAAGGCTGGTCGCCAAGCATCTCTACAAACTCGTCCAGCAATCCAATGATAGCATTCCACGCTTGTTCATGATCACGAGCTGCCAGTAAATCCCCGTTTTCTTCAGCTTCCATACTGAGTCTTTCCAGTTTCGCCGGAATATCCAGTTCCTCAAAATACTTATAAAGCGCCTCGCAAAAATCTCTTCCGTTTTTCGCTTGACGAAACCGTCGATCGAGCCGTAAAACAGGCGTTCGAATCATAGCCCGCAATTCGTTTATTTCTTCCTCTATTGCCCGCTCCTCGTCCGTTTGCGGTGCGTCCGTCAGCTCAAGTCCTCTGTATCTTCTGTAAACCCAGCGTTTTTTTGTTGTCCACAGTTCCCCTTTCACTCCGTGAGCCAAACAATAGTTTTCAAACCGGTCTATTTTTTCTCTTATCTGCTCTGCTTTCATCTTGAAAGGATAAAGAAGCTCTGTTTTGACAGCGCGAAAAACCGGTTCATAACGCCAAAAGCTAGTTAAAATTTCAAGACTGGAACGAATCAATTCAATAAAAGGATGATTTAACATGGTTCTTTTTTGATCAATAAAAAACGGAATCTCGTAGTCATAAAAAATAGTTTCAATCAATTCCTGATAATCTTGTCCGTTTCTGACCAACACTGCTATCTCTTTATAACGATGATGATGTTCACGGACAAGTCTTCGGATTTCTCTTGCCACTCCTTCAATCTCTGCTCTCCTGTTCGCCGCCTCGAAAACAACGGGCGCGCCTTCCCCAATAAACGGCTTGGCCGGCCTTTTGTCAAAAAAGCGTTCCAAATGAATAAGACTCTGTTCCTTGCTGCGAACAAACTCCGTCATCATGATATTTTCTGTCGATATCCCGGAATCGCGGGCCATTTCCCACAAGGAAGCATAGGTTTCGCCAGTCATCCGGAACAAATCCGTTTCTCGCGGAAGTTCTTCTGAATAAGGACGGTCCAGTGTCAGCGCAATCGAAACTTGAGATGCAGCTTTCATCAATTCGTAGATCACCAAGTATTCTTGGGGAGTAAAACTGTGGAATCCATCGATATAAATTTGAGCGTCTTGCAAATACTCCGACTTTTGGATGGACTCCGCCAATAATTGAAAATAATCCTCCGATGCAATATAACGGTCAACGAGATGATTTTCAAACTCTTCGTAAATCAAGTGGAGATCGTGCAATTTATCAATCAAAAGCTGGGCCTCTCCATTTTCTTCAAACTCCGTTCTCCTGGCCGCAAGTTCATCAGTGCCAACGCAATAGCGTTTCAGTTCAATAAGCGCTTTTTCCACATGCTGAATAAACCCCGATTTGTCTGCTGCTTTAGCAAAAAGCCGCAGATTCTCTTTTCTTTCTTCGATGATTTTTCGAATCAGCATATTTAAACCGGCTGAAGACAAGTGAATCCGAGCGAATCCTCCCGTTTCTTGAAGAACTTTCCATGCAAGACGCGAAAAACTATAAACTTGAGCACGCATCATGCCGTTCAATCCCGGAGTATTCACAAGCGTATATTCGGATAAAAAAGTCATTTGATCAGGGACTATATAAATAATCGGCTTTCCAGATGGATTTTCGATTAATTGGTGAGTAATTTCATCTATTATGAACTTCGTTTTTCCGGTTCCGGAACGTCCTAAAATAAAACGAACAGACATGCGATCACCTCTCCGGTTTTATGGTACCTTGACTGTCATACCCATTATAATACATTATAAAAACGCTATATCTCTTTTTGAAATAACCTAATTCTTTGTTTTGTCCGGTCATTGATTCCTGTCATTCGTACCAACATCTATTGTTACCAGAATAACAAACATACGTTCGTATTGTCAAATACAATCTTGTTCTACACATAAATTTCACTTTTAAAGAATTATCCGGTTCGCCAAAAAGGAAAGTTTATTAAAGGGGACCCGCAGCTGAATATGGCAGATTTATCTATCACCTTTCACCTTTGCAAAAGTGATCTCGAGTCCTAACCGATCTTATTGTGAGCGGAAAAACAGAACGATTCTCATACGCATACAGTTATTTTGTTATTTTTTGCGCTGCTGGGAATATTGCAGCATGACTGGTACAAAAAGAGGTTGCAAAAAAAAACGGAGCCTGCAGGATCCTGAGGTTTTACGGACGACTAAAATCGTGGATGGAAGAAGGAATCACGAAGGGGTGATAATGAAATAGCCAAACGAAATCAATGCATTTTTGCTCTCTGTTCCTACCAACATAGATTTTATACTCCGGATTATGATCAAATGCTACTATACGATCCACAGTCATGAAACAGCAGTTTAAGCTAAACCTTACTGAGAAATTAAAAGCCGTTGTCAAAGCATGTATCCAGCCGATTCAAAGAGAGGCGGCAAGCGGGTGTTGTTTCAGAACAGAGAGTAGATGCTGTGCATGCCACATAGCCGGAAAGTAAAATTTTTCATTTGAAAGGTTCTCATAATTCTTATGAAATGCAATATTTGCTATTGTTTTTCCGTCATTCCAATTGCGGAGGGAAGACTCCAACAAGAAAAAATTTTTTATCCATACTTCTGTGTTTTCTTTTGTCAACGAGCCTGTTCCGCTCCACTCTTCCATAATTTCGAACAATCCCTCAATATCTGCAGCCACTTGATTTAATATTTGTAATAGGAATTTTTCTTTTTGCAATATTGGTTTGCTTTTTTGTGATAAAGGGTTAAATTTTAGGCTTAATTCGGCTTTTCTCCTTATGATTTCAGCTTCAAGCATCTTTTTTCGCAATAGATTCATATCCGGATTGAAATAGTTTTTTTGAGGTGCTCCTGCGTCAAGCCAGACTGCCAAGGATTTCAGTTTTTCCGCTAATATTTCAGGCAATTCTTCCACTTCTTTCATTGCTTTTTTTGTTAAATTAGGCGGATGGAAGAATTGTTGCAGCAACAGAGCCACGGCTACCCCAATGATGGAATCTCGGATTCGATCCAATCCATATCCCTCAAGCTTATGCTCAAATGCAAAAACGAGCAGTACGCTTAGTGCAATTTGGTGCAGCATAATGCCATCAGCCCCTAAAAGGAGAGGGATGACAAGACTGACCAGTATGACAATAGCCAATGACCAGGCATTCGCATGCAAAGAAGATGCGAGAATGAAAACAGACGCTGCCCCGATGATCGTTCCGACGATTCGAGCGATTCCAAATTGGATCGTTTTCATGATCGTCGTTTGTAAACAAAGAATGAGTGAAATCGGTCCTAAATAAGGATATTTTGAACCAAATAAAATGGCCGATTCCCATGAAACGGCTGATCCAATCACCATTTTGAGAATCAGGCTTATTTTTTCTGGCATTGTCAGCTTTATTTGCCCCACCTGCATCCCTCCTGATATGTAGCAAATATCAGGAATTAGTTTGGTTTTTCCAACACGATTTATGCAATGACGAAAAGGACCGTCCTCCACTGAAATCCGTTTTCAAGCAGGAGAACAGTCCTTTTTTCTTTTTTATGTACCAGGTTGCTTTCCCTTTTTGTGTTCTTTTTCATTCAATCGCAATTCCAGCCATTTCCCTGCAAGCCAAAGGATAAAAATCACGATCACCACGATCACGGTCCGAAGCGGCTTTTTAATAAGGGAAACGACATCATGGCCAATGAAGCTGATCGTGAATATCATCACCATTTTACCAGCCACTACAGCTATGAAATACTGGTATTTTTTTATATTGGAAAGCCCGGCCACTATATTGATGAGAGCAGACGGCGTAAACGGAAAGCACATCAATAAAAAGAGCGGGCCAAACCCATGTCTTTCCAGCCAGTTCATCAATTTGCTTACCTTCGGATGATTTTTCAGAAAGCGAAGCATTCTTCTTTGCCCGAATTTCCTGATCAATCCAAAAACAAGCAAAGCGCCGGCAACAGCTCCAACCCAGGAAAACAAAAATCCTAACCAGAGACCAAAAGCGTTGGCGTTGGCCAGTACAAATAAAAACAGAGGCAAAAACGGAAAAAACGCCTCCAGCATGGGAAGCAAAATTCCTGGTATCGGCCCAAATGAACGATATTTTCGGATTAAGTCCATCACGTGTTCAAGTGTAAACCCATTTGTCAGAGTCTCAAAATCCATTTAATTCCTTTTCCTCTCATTCAATCCTCTGTTAACCCCTATCACTATCATTTTTCCACATTCTTTATCAAAAATCCGGCAGATTTTCCGGACAAAAAGAAGATGACTTTATTATTTTATCATAACGAGATCATTTATTTTAAACATTTACACCTAAAAAGCATGGAAAAGAGTCATGGCGTGAATACTTGAAATGATGGCTTCATCTCAGTAAAATATATACGAACAAATGTTCTTTTAGGGGAGAGTAAAGATGACAAGGATTCCTCCTGATGACCGTGATGTTTTAGAACAAGCTATTTATTTGCCTATGCTTTTAACCGTTTTAAATAGAGATCTAAAAGTGGTGGAAAAAAGCCCTTTTAAGCTGAGAAATCCTTATATAGATTGGATCGCCCAAACGATAAAAGAGGTACAAAAAGATTTGGCGAACACCCGCAAATATATGCGGGACCGCCGCATGAAAGCGGAAAAAGTCCGATCAGATGATTTATTTACGATGTATGTATTTTTATATAACGGCTATGAAGAGTATCATAATTACTTTAATCCGAGACTTCGCAATAAAGTAGAAGAGTTAATGAAATATTACTTGTTCGAACGATATCATCATAACCCCTCTAATTCAGCCAATCCATCAAACGGATAAAAACAAACTCTTATTTCGCATAAAGGGAAGATCCGTGTTTAAGAAAGATCATGCTGGCAAGAAAGGCCTATTCCTTTACATTTCGCAATGGATCACTCGTCCACCTTTGAGGAATAAACCTTTCCGTCAGCACATGCCTTTTACTTTTAATGGAGCAAAGAACAAAGTGTTCCACTCTGGACTTCTTTTACCTGAAATGATAAGGGTGATAGCCTTCTAACGCCATTCTTTTGTCTGCATTCATCCCATATTTTTTTTCAATATGCTGCATTCTTTGTTCAAAACGAATTCTCAGCATGGCGGTACGCATAAACTGTGATTCAAAGGAGCTTCTAGAGATGGGGAGACGAAGTGATTTTCCATTGCTGAAGGTGACGGATGTTTCATAGGCATCAGCTCGGTCATAAGCCGCCACATGTTCGTGGTTGATCCATATGCAGTCGCTTTTTGCAGGAGACAATGTAGGAAACAAATAAATCGCATGAAACGGGTCCACAATGATCGGAGCTTTATGGGTAATGCCGATTAATTGTCGGGTCCCTTCTCTCCTGCCTGAATAAGACGCTCCATAGTACTTGCAGCTTCTTTTGACGACATCGAAAGGCTTCATCGGTGAAATATATTCATCCTCTACTTCCATAATTTTGGAATACACTTTTTGTCCATATTCTGCCGGAAGGATGATCATAGTTAAGGGATTGATCTCGTATTCTAACATCATTTTGTTTTTCTTTTCCTTTTCCATAGCCATTTTCTCCTTTCTTCTTTTTCCATTTTTTGATTAGCATACCATCTTTTCAAATGAATGTCTCATTCCTTTTCAAAAAACACCGATTTTTCATTTTTCAGGTAAAATTTTTCAAAAAATTATAAAATTTCAGTTGAATATTTGTCTCAAATTCCATATAATAAAAAAAAGGCATTCGAGGTGAGCGAAATGGAAAATAAAAGATCTTATACCGAGATGATGAAGTCGAATGGAGCGCCACTCAGCCACGAGAATATGATTGATGTTTACATCGATATGCTTTTGAATGAAATCTTGTTGAACAAAGAAAAGAAACAGCTGATGGAAGAAATCGACAAAACATTGGATGCAAGAGATCGAGAATCCTTCCTTGAACTTTCCGCCAAATTGATTGAATTAGAAAAACGCTTTGGTATTTAAAAAGATACTTCTCTACATTAATCCTCACGTAAAACCAACTCATAATCATCATAAGGATTTCCCCGGACAAACGGTAAATATCCCGTATCCTTAACAGATACGGGAACCTTTTTGAGCATTTCCCCCACTTGTTTTTGTAAAAAACCGACATTCCACAATCATTGCGAATAAGAATGCAAGTGTTCATGAATGGATACATGCATGGAAACGAGTCATTAGCCATTCGTTTTTATAGAAAGAGAAACAATAAATCCGGAAAAAATGTAATCCCCTGGGAACCAACAACAAAACCCAAGGGATTAGCGCTTTGTCTATGAAATTCTTTCTTTCCGAATAAGGATGACATTCTACTTCTACTTTTTTGATCATGAACTGCCATTTTTCCGGCTGTCCCAAATTATTTCTGTTTTATTGGATAAGTTTCCACCATATGAATCCGTTCAAGCATCGTAGGATGGGTATAACGAAAAATTTTCACCAGAAGCGGCGGATTCACTTGGCTCAGTCCCGATTTTGTCAATTCCTGAAATGATTCTATGGCTGCTTCCTTATTTTTCGTCATTTCGATTGCATAGCGGTCCGCACGCGTTTCTTCATACCTGGAAGCCAGATTGGAAATAGGACTGGATGCAAACACCAATATGGAAATAATCAACAAGAAGAGCGGTAATGTTCTTAATTGAGAGATCGATTGGATATGGAGCTTTTGGCCATGGCGATCAATCCATCGCGCCATCCATTTGGCTGTAATCCAAAAACCGACGAACGCGAGAAGCAAATAGCCGGCAATGCCAAAATAAATATGCTTTTCAACATAATGGCACATCTCATGAGCCATGATAAACAAAATTTCATTGTCATTCAGCTTTTGAAGAGTCGTATCCCATAAAACAATCCGAGAATGAGAACCTACTCCCGTCACATAAGCATTTAAAGCATGAGTTTTCTCCGACATATCCACTTCATACACATGATTCGCCGGAATATGGGCTTTATCAGCCAATGACAAAATTTTAGATTCCAATTGTTTGTCTTTCATCGGATAAAAGTGGTTATACAAAGGATCAATCCATACCGGCTGTACGTACATTAAAAAAAAGGTAAATGGAACAAATAAGATCCAAGAAGCAAGCCACCATTTTTTGGGAAACCGCTTCATGAGCCCATACAAAATCGTCACTAATACCAACATGATCAAATAATTGACCCAAAAATCGATCACGTTGTCTTTCATCCATCCGCCGAATTCTTGAGCTGAGATATGATAGGTTTTCGAAAAATGATACGACAAATATCGAATGGGAAACATTAATACAAATGTGAGGAGAGATAACCAGAATAAATAAACAGCATTCCGAACGAACTGAAATCGGGATGCTTGATTGGCCCATTTTTCAAAAACAGTTGAAACTCCAAAGATGAGAATAAACAAATAAAGAAGCCATTCATAAGGTGTGGACAAAAAGAACAACAAATCCCGAATTTTTGAATATTCCTCGCTTAGAACTAATTCACGAGAATTTAAAAATGTCGCCGGATCGGCGCTCGTTCCTTTATATATATCCGGTACACTGCTGTTGGCAAATACAAACAAGTAATAATATATGCATAAGCCAAACAATAGATAGGCAGCTATTGCCCACAGACCCCATTTTTTCAACTCTCCCATCCCCCTTTCCTATCTTTGTCCCTTACTATTATGTGTAGTTTGGATTCATTCAAAATAGAACAAGCAATTTCTTTGCACAACTCTTCCCAAATTTTCGTTGTAAAATAGGACAAAAACATTTTACCGTTCCTCTTAACGGAAAGAAGCATGGCTCTTTCAAGAAAAATCCCCCATGATCTATTCATGGGATAATGGTCAAACAAATAATCACTTTCTTGCCTTTCATAAAACAAAAAGCACATGCCCATTACCGCCCCAAACACTGGATAGGTTCCATGACGGCGCCGTTTCAGACCTATAAGAAAAAGGTAAAACCGCAAGTATGCGATTTTACCAGTTTAATAAAAGAATGGACGATATTTTAAAAAAGATTCGGGTGACCACCGTTTTTCACAGCCGCCTTAATTTTCCGAAGCTCGTCCGCCTTGAAAATGGAAAGTTCTTCTGCGAAGTCCTTCACCCGTTCGAAAAGCTTTTCAGGGGGTGATACCCTTGTCAATAATCCATATGCATAAGCATCATGGGCATTTAAAATTTTAGTTGTTAAAATCAGTTCTAAAGCCTTGCCTTCCCCAATCAGTTTAGGAAGCCTGCGGACAGCTCCTGCATAAGGAATCGTTCCAGGGTGCTTTTGATTAAAGCCAATTTCGGCATGTCTTGAAGCAAAACGGAAATCACATGCGAGAATCAAATCAAAACCTTCATCAAAAGCCGATCCGTTAATGGCCGCAATAGTTGGCTGAGGAAGTTCCTCCACCTTCAACAGCACTTCTCGGATTTTATTTTGAAATTTTCTTTTCTGTTCATCTGAATAAAGAGCTTCTTCGCCCCAATCGACTCCTGTACAAAAAGCTTGCTCACCTTCTCCTTGTAAAACCACGATGGAAATATCGGTACGCACACGAATTTCATCCAAATATTGCTCCAAATCCTTCAACATCTCTTCATTTAAGGAATTGGATTCTTCAGGACGATTAAAAGTAATGTACGCAATGGAGCCTTCTTGCTCGTATTTAACGAAATCCATCTGATTCGCCTCCAATTCTAGAACATACACAATCTATCTTTCTTTGATTTTTCTTTTTCCAATACCATTTTTATTTTATCGGAAAAAAGGTTCTCATGAAAAGTGTGGACCATTATTTTCTATAGAGCAAGAAAAAAAACAGAATCCCAGCTGTTATCACCGGCTCTTCCATACAACATATGTACAGCAAAAGTTTTATCATGAACTTTCTTGCCTGCATTCTTGCAAAAAAGCCTCAAACAGAAAAAAAGCAAAGTAAAAGCTTTTTTCCGGTTATTGGAAAGTAGCCGTGCATCTCGATTCAAATAATGAATGATCAATCCCAGAATAGTCCACAACAAGTCGATGTCAAGTTAGAATCAATGAAATAGAACCGCATTCTTATCCATTATGCTCTTTTTTTGGTAAAAATCAAGATAGAAACGGAGGTCAAACCTCCCTAAATAGTCTCCCAATCGAAAGTCATGATTCGATCCATCGTACTTCTCTGCTGTGCGAACGAATGAATACATCCTCCTGAAGGAAAAAGTTTTTTAAAACCATTCACCGCAATATTTCGAACAAACAATACGAAATCACCCTGCTGTTTAATGCATATTCTCCAGCACATTTGAAATCAAGCTTTTATGAATCCAAATGGCCGCTTGGATCCCGTCTCCCATCGCAATGGCGGTTTGCTCGGAATGAACCGTTACATCGCCTGCTGCCCAAACATATTTGATATTAGTCATTTTCGTGCGCGGATCAGTGAGAATATGCCGATTTTTATGAAGTTGTACCCCTAATTTTTCAGCTAAGGCTGAACGAACTTCATTTCCGCCGAATCCAAGAAAGCACCGTCCCGCCGGAATCCATCCTCCATTCATAAGATGGACACCTTTAAATTGGGAACCATCGGCCAATACCTCTTTTATCGGCACCGGCACATAATGGATATTCTTATGTCTTAGCTTTTCCATCACACGTTGGCTGATGCCTGCCTGTTCATGGTCAACGTAGAAAATATCAGTGGTAAAATAAGTAAGCGCCAACGCTAAGTTGGCTCCGCCATCTCCTGACCCCATCACAATCACTCGCTGCCCTTTTACTTCAAAACCATCGCAGTCAGGGCATATATAAGCGCTGATTCCTAAACAAGGAATGATATTAGGAAACGGAGGAAGACGATCCATAACACCGGTAGCAAAAAGAAGCCTTTTGGCTCGAAAAGACGAACCATCATCACAAAACAACAGAAATTCATCCGACTCAGAACGGGCATCGACTACCCATCCCTTCCGAAATTCGATTCCTAATTTTTCCGCTTGATTTCTTCCAATGGTTCGCAATGTCCGTCCGCTGACACCATCGGGCCAGCCTAAAAGGTTATGAAAGCTGCGGCATAATACGGAGCGGCCTTGATCAGCGTCAATGACCAACACACGATGTTGATAGCGTCCTAGTTGAATGGCCGCCTGCAGACCAGCAATGCCTCCGCCAATAATAATGCAGTCATAAGTCATGGAAAAGCCCTTCCTTCCATTTAAAATGAAATCAGCACCTCTTCATTCTTTATAGTATGAAAAAAACAAATCATCATCCTTGCAAGTTTTTTCCTAAACCATTCATTAGCCGTAAAGCTCAAATTTTCTTTTTCCAGAACTCGAATCATCCGCTCGCCACATCACAGGCGAAAACAAGCGTTAAACATGAAGGAAGAACAACAATTACAAACGCTCAGCAAGAGTTTGAAACTTTGCCATCACGACTATCACAAAATTCAAATTCCGCACGGTTTTAAAACTGATCAGAAAAACTTTTTTATCAATATACTCCTTCTCATTCTTTCATATGTTTTTCATTCCCTAAAATGATCAAAAATAGATCAAAATCAACGTAAAATTTTCAGAAACAAGACTGGGCGAACTGGATTTTGTCACTTTTTAACCACTATTTGCAAATCTTTTTCTGCCAATATGACCGGTCCATTAAATTCACTTTCAGCCTCTTCTTTTAACTGATGCAAACTGCCGTACTGAGGCAAGTGGGTCAACACTAGTTTTTTCGCCCCCGAGCGTGCTGCCAACCTCCCTGCTTCTGTACTTGTCATATGTCCGGTCTGATCTCCGTTCATTCCGCTAAATAAATTGCTTTCACATAATAGCAAATCGCAATCTTTCGCAAAGTCCACAAATGCTTCTTGATAAGCGGAATCGGCCGTATAAACCAATGTGCCTTCGTCTGATGCTATTTTCATCGCATAACAAGGAACAGGGTGACGTGTTTTTAAAAAACTTACGGAAAAAGGGCCGATGGAAAGTTCAGTGTTTTCGTCAATCACCGAACCTTTTGTGATGTTTTTATACGTTAATGATCGATAGTCTTCACTTTCATTATGGCCATAGATAGGAAGCGTCTTGATTTCTTTATTGAAGTATTTCCTAATAAGTAAAGCATGCTGCAGTACACCGATATCCGCTACATGGTCAGCATGATAATGGGAAATCAGCACGGCATCCAAATTTTCTGGCTCTATATAGTTTTGTAAAAAAGATAGGACGCCGCTTCCGCAATCAATTAAAAGATTGAATCCGTTTTGCTGCAATAAATAACCTGAACTCGCTTCATTCGCTTTTGGATATCCGCCCCACGGGCCGATGATCGTTAATTTCATGTTTTCAACCACCTCTACCATTAGTAAAACTTCTGTCAGCGTGATCCCCGCATTAATCAAATGGACATTAAGGGAGAATTTGCTGCACTTTGACCTCTTCCTGTCCTTTATGATCTGTGTAAAAGGCATACTGCTTATATTGCTCTGATAGCTGCAGTGCTTTCACTCGATAAAAAGTAAAAAAATCCAACACTTCAATAGTCCTTTCACTATACTAAAGACAAAACATGTCCTTCCACTCTATTGTAAACCAATTTTGATTCTTCCTCGGAAAAATCCATAAAAATTCTGAATCTTTATCGCGTTAAAAAAGGCTGTCGGCATTGCCGACAGCCCAAGGAATGAACACACTCAATCATGATGCTTCTTCCGCTGTTTGCAAATGATCAGCATATTGGCGCTTAAACACGATCATCATAAAGAGAAGTGTAATGGCCATGAATAACGCCATAAATAACAAGAGAATAACATGATTGTGCCACATATAAGCAAAATCTCCGCTTGAAATGACCGCCTTGAATGCATTGACGCTATAGGTCATCGGCAAAAAGGCGTGAACCATTTGAAACCATTTTGGAACTAATTCCAACGGGAAAGTACCGGCACTTGTCGTTAATTGGCCGATTAAGATTAAAACAGCAACAAAACGGCCAGGGTTATCACCAATCGTTACTAACATTTGAACGATCGCTATAAAGACTAAGCTGGTTAAAATCGTAGTGGTAATAAACAACGGTACGCTTTGAACTTTCAACTTTAAGCCAAGAAGCAGTATGGCCGCGGTTATCAGCGCCTGCAATACTCCGATAAGCCCCATCATGGCAAATTTGCTAAAAAACCAAGATACACCATTTTTAGGTTTGCCAAGAGGTGTTCGAACAGGATAAACAATGGTCATCATTAATGCTCCGACATAAAGTCCGAGTGAGATAAAATACGGAGCCAAACCAGTGCCGTAGGTAGGTACTTTATTAATCGGTTTTTCTTTGACGTTTACAGGTTCTGCCATCATATCGGATTGGTTTTTTCCCGCTTTCATAGAATTGGCTTGTTTGGAAGCGTCGCTTAACTTATCGTGCATTTCTTTTGTACCATTTTCTAATTGACCGGAACCTTTTGCGAGCGCATCGGCCCCTGCTGCCAATTGTTTAGTGCCGTCAGAGATTTTTTGTGAGCCTGATGACAACTGAGAAAGGCCTGTATTTAACTGATGGGCGCCGTTCGTCAGTTTGGCAGAGCCGGCTGCTGACTCGCCCATTTTTTCATTAAAAATCCCCATGTTAGAGATTAGTTGGCTTTCACCTGCTAAAAGCTTTTGACTCCCCGCATTTAATTCGTTGGAACCATTCGCCAGTTGATGAATGCCCGATTGAAGGCTTTCTTGGCCGGCAGTGATTTGTTTTAACCCACCATTCAGTTTCTGAATATTGGGAGCAAGTTGGCTGTTGATGGCGCTGTTAAGAGATTGAGCACCAGTCGCCAATTCCTCGCTTCCAGATTTTAATTGGCTGAAACCGCTGGCTACTTGCTGCTGGATCATCTGCTTTTGCTGATTGACCGATTGCGTTGGATCCGGAAGCTGTTGTTGAAATTGTTGAATAATAGAATTGACTTGATCAGCCGGTAAACCTTGCGCCAAGAGAGTCTGCTTTAACTGACCGATCATTTGCTGCGTTGCCTGCTCTTGTTTTTGAGCAGAATCATCCAAAGCGCTGTTTAGTTGGCTCACTAATTGTTGCTGGAAGCTGTCTACACCCGAATTTAACTGCTCAGCTCCAGCAGCCAAATCCTTAACGCTGCTTTGCAGTTTCGGCATTTGACCTGAAAATTGCTCAACACTCGATTGAGCTTGTCTCGTTCCATTTAACAGCTGGCTCATTTTGCCATCAACCGTATTTAAGCCTTGAGACAACTGACCGATTCCTCCGGCTAATTGTTCCGTTCCCTTTTGGACATCCTTAGCGCCCTGGTACAGTTTGTCGTGGCCAAAGGCAAGCTGATTCAATGCGGAAGATAATTGTTCAGCGCCGTTTTCGAGATTTTGCGAGCCTTTATCGGCGGAAAGGATGCCTTTATTAAATTCTAACGACTTTTCTGCCAGTTTCTCCAAATTGCCTTTCATCTGTTTTGCTCCGCCCGCAAGCTGGACAGCGCCTTTATTCAATTTTCCAGCGCCTTTGCTGGCTTCGTCCATCCCTTTTCCAGCCTCGCGAATTTTTCGAAACATCGTATCGGCATAAGTTTTTGTCACATTTTTTTGTATCGATGCGCGTATTTCTTTCATGGCTGTTCTTCCCATTTGCGCCGATAAAAAGTTATAACCTTCATTCGGAACATATTTCAAACTCATTTTTTGGGGATGATCTTCTAACAGAGTCGTAGCATCTTTTGAAAAATCTTTCGGAATCTCCACCAATAAATAATATTTTTGATGTTTTAAATCTCTATAAGCCCTTTCCCGGTTATTGTCAAAATGAAAATCAAAATCATCGCTCTTTTTTAATTTTTTTACTACTTCGTCGCCTAATTGCAGCTTTTCTCCGGAAAAATCGGCGCCTTTATCGCGATTTACTACGACGACGGGAAGTCGTTCCAAATGTCCATAGGGGTCCCAAAACGCCCATAAATAAATTCCTGCATAAAGGATTGGGATAAATAAAATGGCAAAAATCGGGATCAACAAATTTTTTCGATCTCGGAAAATCTCTTTTAACTCAGCCACAATCAATAAACGGTTCACGACAATCCCCCTTCCCAATTTTTCATTTTTCATTTCATCATCACCGAGAAAAAGAGAAAGATTTTCCTATTTGGACAGTCCTTGAAAAAAATACAAGTCAAACAATCGAGCGATTTCATCTTTTCCAAGGGGTTCATGATCCCTCTCCCAATCAAAAATAAGCGAAATATACGTTTTTAGAATGACAAAAGCTGTCACTTCAGGATTGCAATTCTTAATTTCTCCGTGTTTTATTCCCATTTCGATTTTATCTCGGATGTAATCTAAAATGGAACGTTCGATTTTATCCATCACCTCTAAAACGGCCGGTGTCCCCATTTCTCTCGCCTCTTGAAAGAGCTTGATGGTGAGTTGATGTTTTCTCCGAAAATCGAGCACCTGATACAAAGCACGATGAACTTTTTCAACGAATGAATCTTCTTCATCAAATGATTGTTCTGCCGCTTCTTTCATTTCTGCAATTAATGAAGAAACAATTTCGTGAAATAAGTCTTCTTTATTTTTAAAAAAATTATAAATAGTCCCTTTTCCAACATTCGCAAGCTTTGCTACTTGATCCATCGTAGTGGCCTTGTATCCAAATAATGAAAACGACTTGGCCGCCGCATCCAGAATCTGCTTTTTTCGATCGACAGACACTTTATCACCCCGCAAAATGACCAAAATAATAATTTAGTCATTTAGTTTTAACGAAAAATACTATATCACACTTGATCATTCTTTGCAATGATATCGATACGTCAAAATACTGATTTTTTCCAAATTTTTTCATCAAGAAGACAAAAAAATAGACCGCCAATCAGCGGCCTATTTCCCATTCATCCCTAAAAAAGCCAATACTTTTTCCACAGCTTCTTCGCCTTGGTCGATGCAATCCGGAACACCGAGTCCCTCATACGAGCTTCCTGCCAAAAAAAGACCCGGCAATTCCTTTTGCGTACATTGCTTAATCTTTTCCATCCGTTCTATATGTCCTACCGCATATTGCGGCATGGCGTTTTTCCAACGGGTGACAATCGTGAAATCCGGTTTCATGGAAATATTCATCGTCTTATTTAAATCTTCCAATACAATTTTTTCAAGTTCCGAATCTGATAAGTCCACTACCGTTTCGTCACCGGCACGCCCTACATAGCAGCGCAGCAATACTTTTCCCTTCGGAGTCGTGTGAGGCCATTTTTTATGAGTCCACGTACAGGCTGTAATAGTGAAATCGCTGTTTCTCGATACCACAAATCCTGTTCCGTCTATGTCTTGTTCAATCGCTTCCGAGGGGAAAGCCATCGCGATGGTTGCGACCGAAGTGGATTTCATATCTTTCAATGGAGAATAGAAATCGTATTGTGGAAGCATATCCGGAACAACTCCATGAGGTGTGGCAAGAACTACGCTATCTGTGCGAAGTGCTTCACCGTTATGCAAAAGCAAACGATATTGGTCTTCCTCTTTTTCAATTTTCACCACACGTGTTCCTTTTAACACTGAACTTTTTATCAACTGACTTTCTACAGCTTCCACTAACGTTTCCAACCCGTGACGGAAAGTGAGAAATCCGCCTTTTTTTTGCCCGCCCGCTGGCTTTTGGGAGGAGTTTGGCGTCGTTTTTTTCATTCCTAAGATTAAACTGCGATATTTTTGTTCTATTGTGTAAAATTGTGGAAAAGTAGCCATTAAACTCATTTGGTCGATATCCCCTGCATAAATTCCGGATAAAAGGGGTTCAACCAAATTTTCCACCACTTCATCCCCGAATCTCCTTCTAAGAAATGGTCCCAAAGCTTGATCTTTTTGCGGTTTGGAACGAGGCAAAAGAAAATCGAAAGCGGCTCTTAGTTTGCCGGTAAAAGAGAATAATCCGGTTACAACAAAAGGGAATACTTGTGTTGGAATTCCCATAATAGAACCGCCGGGAATGGGATAAAGCCTTTCATTTACTAGCACATAAGATTGACCGGTCGCATTGCTGACCAATTGATCCGCAATCCCCACATTTTCTGCCAGTCTAGTTGCACTTTTTTTTCGAGCCAGATAAGAATCAGGCCCTCTTTCAATTATAAATCCATCTTTGCGGATCGTTTGGATTTTTCCTCCGAGTCTAGGGGAGGATTCAATTAATGTGACTTCCAATGGAAGTTTTTTTTCTTGAGCCGCTTTTTGCAAATAATAAGCGGCTGTTAATCCGGTAATTCCTCCGCCTATGACCGCCACTTTTTTTGATTCACTCACCATACATCGCCTTCTTCTAAAACTTCTTATTTATTTAAGTTTATTTATGTGTTTTAAAACAACCGTTGCTAAAGCATCAATAAATTCCGGCTTTGCATTAGGCATTTCCGGCCGATAATAGGAAGCACCGATCTCTTGTGTGACTACTTTACATTCATAATCGTTGTCATATAATACTTCCAAATGATCGGCAACAAATCCGACTGGCACATAGACATAGGCTTTATATCCTTTTTTCTGATGCAAATCTCTTGTCAAATCTTGGACATCCGGTCCAAGCCATGGTTCAGGGGTATTTCCGGCACTTTGCCATCCGATGGCATAATCTTTGACCCCCACCTTATCAGCGATCAATTGAGCTGTTTCTTTCAGTTGTTCTGGATAAGGATCGTTAAATTGCAATATTTTTTCTGGAAGACTATGAGCAGAAAAAATCAGGACAGAAGATTTGCGCTCCTCATCCGGCATTTGTTCGTAAACTTTTTTGATTTGATTCACCCAGTAATCGATGAATTTCGGCTCACGATACCAACTTTCAATCGAGCTGATCCTTGGTCCGCCAAGCTTTTCTGCCTCCGATTTTGCCCTTTCATTATACGATTTCACGCTGAAAGAAGAGAAATGCGGAGCAAGTACAATCGAAACGGCTTCTTCTATACCGTCTTCATGCATTTGCTTTACGGCATCTTCAATAAATGGTTCGATATGTTTCAACCCAATATATAATCGAAATTCCACTTGATCTTGAAGTTCATTTAATCGAGCCGTTAGTTTTTCAGCTTGTTCATTCGTAATTTTGGCAAGCGGGGAAATTCCCCCAATCGCCTTATATCGTCTTCTTAAATCCTCCAGCATATCCTCCGATGGTTTTCTTCCATGTCGAATATGCGTATAATACCGTTCAATATCCTCTTCATTGTTTGGAGTGCCGTATGCCATAACAAGTAATCCTATCTTTTTCCTTTCCATAAGAGCCACCTCAATTAATTATTTTGTCAAAATGAAAGGAAATTTACAAAAAATAAGTTTCTTTTATTTTTAAACTCTTTTTGAACTGTAATCATGAATAAATTCGGTTAGCTTTTTCAAAGTATCCGGCTGGACTTCAGGAAAAACTCCATGACCAAGATTGAAAATGAAACCCGGTGTTTCCAAACCTTGATCCAAAATCCGTTTCACTTTTTCTTCGATCACTTTCCAAGGAGCAAGCAGCACTGCCGGGTCTAAATTGCCTTGAAGCGATTTTGTCACTCCCAATTCTCTTGCTTTGCGAATCTCCATTCTCCAATCAAGACCAATGACGTCTAAAGGAAGGTCGTTCCATTCTTTTACTAAATGAGTTGCACCAACTCCGAACATGATAAGCGGAACATGCTCATTTTTTAGTTCACTAAAAATTTTTTGCATAGCTGGCTTCACGTATACACGGTAATCTTCTTCATTGACAGCTCCTACCCAAGAATCAAAGATTTGAACGGCGCTTACTCCCGCATTGATCTGCGCCCGAACATAAGCGATAGTCATATCGGCCAGCTTGTCCATCAAAGCGTGCCAAGCGACAGGTTCCGCATACATAAACGCTTTAGTTTTGTTGTAATGTTTGGATGGACCTCCTTCAATCATATAACTGGCCAACGTAAAAGGTGCACCGGCGAATCCGATCAATGGAACCGTCAGCTGCTCTTTCGTTAAAATTCGAATGGTTTCCAGTACATATGGCACATCCTGCTCCGGATGGATTTGGCCAAGTTTTTCCACATCCGCAAGAGAACGAATCGGATTGTCAATAACCGGACCTACTCCCGATCGAATGTCTACTTTCACTCCAATCGCCGGCAGAGGCGACATAATATCTTTATAAAGGATGGCTGCATCCACATTGTATTGTTCAACAGGCAATCTTGTCACATAGGCGCATAATTCCGGTTGATGTGTAATTTCAAACAATGAATATTTTTCTTTTAACGCCCGATACTCAGGCTGCGAACGGCCCGCTTGCCTCATATACCAAACCGGCACATAGTCTGTCGGCTCTCCTTTAGCAGCCTTGATTAAAGTATCATTTACCATTCTCATGTATTTATCTTCCACCTTTCATATGAGTAAAGTCGTATTCAAAATGAAAAAAGGTATGAATGATTTTCAAGAGAAATCACATTTTTACATTTAAATAAATATAGGTCGTTGCAACCGGCGATCCTTCATTCTCACGATCTATTACATGCTTTACACTATAGTGCTTTTTGAGTAAATTGTATAGGCAAGCGAGTGAAATGTCATAAAACCGCCGATTTTGTTTAAAATGTTTCATTGAACTCACAGTATGGAAATTTTAAACTAAATATTGGAAAGTTCATAAAAGCAGATAGCCCTTTTATTCTGATACATGGGCAAAATGCCAATGAGAACGATGGACTAAAGGCGGATTCCATGTCCTTTCCAATTGCGCAGTTCACAAAAGTCCTTTTCAAAAAAGAAAATGGGGTGAAAAGATGAATATTTACATGACCACCGGGACGTTCGATTATTTACAAACGATTCTCCAAAAATATGAACACGAAACGATGATCCTTATGGAAAACGAAGAAAGCGCTTTACTCCTTCACGAAACCGAGAAAAAATCCGTATTCCAATCCCCCAGATCGTATGAAGTGATTGATTCATCTGGCCTTTTAGACAAAAAAAGCGGCTTTTTTGTCATGAACCATATTCCCGTTACGGATGAAGGCCGCCCTGTTTTTGAATACCGATTCAAAAACAGATCGGGCAATCTTGAAAAAATGCCGGGCTATAAAGCCTTTAGACTCCTTCGCCCTCTGAAATCAGATACATATGTTGTATTGACTTGCTGGAAAGACGAACAGTCTTTTCAAAACTGGAAAAAATCCCAAGCGTTCGAAAAAGCCCACTCTAAACAAGAAACTGAAAAAGAACCAAAGAGTAAAATCACTATTTTCCCTCGTCCTTCTTACGTCAAAACCTATTTAATACCGAAAGAAGAACAATCGTAATCCACGTCGTGATAGTCGCTACAACTAAACTTTTTACTGCAGTCTTAGATCAAGCTCCAAAGTGATTATTTAAACTACGCTGTCGGGCTGCTAAAATTTCACATTTCCAAGGAAATAACGTCTTTCTTTTTTCTTTCAATTGTTTCTTCATTCGACGCTCCTTTCATTCACAACTTCTAAGGAAGATTCATACTTTGAAACAAAATAGTGTGATAAACGCCTAGCGAAGTCTGTGAATAAAGGAGTAGATACAACATGCCAATCGACTTAACGTTGATTCATTGGGTGTACGTTCTTTTTATCGCACTCGTGATCCTTTTCATGATTCTCCGCAAAGATACGACGATCTTATGTATTATCGGCATCTTTTTCATTGCTTTTACAGCTACCGGATCAGTCACCGCGTCGATCATCAGTATATTTACCAGTTTCGTATACGCAATCTCGGAGCTGTTGCCGACCATTCTCATCATTTCCATGATTGTCGCCATGAGCAACAGCTTAATGAAAACTGGAATCAACGAAGTCATCATTGCTCCATTTACAAAATTCATCCGTTCTCCTGACACAGGATTCTGGATCATCGGATTACTAATGTTGTTAATTTCCTGGTTTTTTTGGCCGACACCGGCAGTTGCTTTATTAGGAGCTGTACTTGTTCCAGTTGCGATACGAGCAGGGTTGCCTGCCATCGGCGCGGCAATGGCCATGAATTTATTCGGCCATGGAATCGCCCTTTCCAGCGATTTCGTCATTCAGGCAGCTCCTAAATTAACGGCCGACGCAGCAGGAATTGCCGTCCAAGATGTGATTCATGCCAGCCTCCCTCTCGTAGCCGTTATGGGAATCTCCACCACACTAGTGGCTTTCATTCAGCTAAAAATCGATATGAAAAAAGGAAAGCTTTCGAGCAGCAGCCTCGTTTCCACCAACCGTCAAGAGAATAAAATTGACACCTCCCTTTCCTTCAGAACAAAGCAAATATTTGCCATCCTGATACCACTCTTTTTTGCCATTGATATATTTTTCCTGTTTTTTTATCACTTACAAGGCGGAGACGCAACAGCACTTATCGGGGGAACCGCCATTATTATTCTCTTCCTGATCGCGTTGATCAGCTATAAAGGGAAAGGGTTAGAAAAAAACACCCTTTTTTTAATGGAAGGATTCCAATTTGGTTTTAAAGTATTCTCACCTGTTATTCCCATTGCCGCTTTCTTTTATCTAGGCGATGCCGGTTTTTCGAAAATAATCGGCGACTACCTTCCTCATACATCCAATGGCATTGTCAACGACCTTGGCGCTTCTCTCGCTTCCCTTG
Organism: Bacillus sp. FSL W8-0102; assembly: GCF_038007225.1. Taxonomy (NCBI): domain Bacteria; kingdom Bacillati; phylum Bacillota; class Bacilli; order Caryophanales; family Bacillaceae; genus Bacillus; species Bacillus sp. FSL W8-0102. Next base: position 898,198 of record NZ_JBBOWT010000001.1, on the reverse strand, counting down.
TCCCCTTGACGAAAGAAATGGGGGCCGTGACTATGACCGTCATCGGGGCCATTACCGGCCTAGATGGTTCAGGATTCTCCGGCATTTCTCTTGCCGGATCAATCGCTAAAATTTTTTCCCACTCTCTGTCAGGCGGAACAGCCGTATTAACGGCTCTCGGCCAAGTAGCAGCGATTTGGGTTGGAGGAGGCACTTTAATTCCTTGGGCTTTGATTCCTGCCGCAGCCATATGCGATGTCGATCCTTTTGAACTGGCACGAAGAAATTTAATTCCAGTATGCTTCGGCCTCTTGGTGACAACCATTGTCGCAGTATTCCTATTATGATTTTCAGCAGACGGCATACCCTTAAGCTATGACCGCCATCTAAGAAGCAGTATCCACAAAAAAACATTGCTGCATCACGAATGAATTCCCTTTTTTCAAGTACTTACGAAATCTAAACCAGATGCCAGAAAACGGTCTTACAAGTTTTCCATTTTAGCTAGCTTGCGGGGAGTGTATATTTCGGTAAACAAAAAGACGAATAAGATGGCTGCTCCAAGTATGATTCCACTTTCAAACCATGAACGAAAAACCGCCGCCCCCGCGAACAAAAAGGCCTGCAATCCAAGACACTGCCTCAAAAGCAGCATAAAAGCTGTTTTTTTTCTTTCTTTCGAAACAGGATACAACATCATCCAAATTTTTTCATCGTGGTGACGGATCAGAGGAAAAAGCTGGAATCCTGTTAAATAAATAAACAAGAGCGCCATGATGACTTTGAATAGTAATGAATGGCTAAAACTGATCAAAAGAAAACCAATGAGCGTCAAGCGAACAAACAATCCAATGTATTCATTTACACGAATAAAAGTGCGTGACAACAAATACGTATAAACATGATGGGGGCCATATGGAATCTTTTTAAACAGAAAGTCCAGCCATTTTCTTCTTTTTACGTCTCCTTGCAGATTAGGGACCGTCGTAAACAAGTTGGCAAAGCGATAAAAAGCCATCATTCTTTTTTCTTCTAGTTCCACAAGCATTTCCCATTTTAAAATATGCTGCCTGCTCTTGTTTTGAATAACGCCGGCATAAACGATCAAAAGAAACGCTCCAATGACGAAAAGAAGCCAGTTTGTCCGGTTGAACAGCGGATATAAAAAGACTGCATTGAGAACAAAACGAACGATCAGATCAACAAGACGTATATTTTTCTCTTGAAACTTCTGCACATTCCAACGGACAAACAAATTCCAAAACTTCAAAATGAATAAGATCACAAGCCACAAAAAGAACGATGCATAGCTGACTCCTTTGACTTTTACATACATGGGCATTAAAGCAGCAAGAAATAAAATCAGCCAATAACTTTGAAAGACAAAACTAGATACAATGGCTTTTTGAAAATAGCCTTTTAATCGTTCCTCCATCGGAAGCAGAAAGACGATATCCGCTCGCATTAAGTACGTGTAAATCGGAGACCACGCCAGAATAGCCCCCAATAACAGCGCCATGATAAACGGGGCTGGAAAATGAGGATCCAACGTTTTTACCCATTGACTGTAATAGTAGACACCGGCTCCGACCCCAAAAATCAGCACAAATAGCAGATGATCATTGAATATATAGCGCAAATATTTGCGCATCTCGGATAAATAGCCGTTTAATCGCTCTTTCCATAATTGCTGAACAGTTTTCATTTTTCTTCTTCCTTTGTCAGTTGAATATAGAGATCATCGAGAGAAGCTCCCTGCATGCCAAACTGTTCCTGCAAGTCCTGAATGGTTCCTTTTGCGCGGATTTCCCCGTTATGTAATATGATAAACGAATCGCAATACTTTTCGGCTGTTGCTAAAATATGAGTGGACATTAATATGCCCGCCCCTCGTTTCTTCATTTTTTCCATCCACTCCAATAACGATTGAATTCCGAGCGGATCAAGCCCTAAAAACGGTTCGTCAATAATATATAAATGAGGTTCCGTTAAAAAGGCGCTCATAATCATTACTTTCTGTTTCATTCCTTTGGAAAAATGAGCAGGAAACCAATGAAGCTTTTTTTGCATTCGAAATTCCTTTAAAAGCGGATCTATCCTCTCTTTGTATTCTTGTGCCGTTAATCCGTAAGCCATCGCCGTCATTTTCAAATGCTCTTCCAACGTTAATTCTTCATACAACACCGGCATTTCCGGTATATAAGAAAACTGTCTGCGATATTGCTCCGGGCTGTCTTTCAAAGATAGTCCATTGATGGTAATCTCTCCTTGCCTCGGTTCCATTAAGCCGATAATATGCTTAATAATCGTACTTTTTCCGGCGCCGTTTAAACCAATCAAACCAACGATTTCATTTTTTTCAATAGAAAAAGACACATCTTTTAACACAGGCTTTCTTGTATAACCGCCAGTCAATTGGTCGACTTTCAATAGCGACATTCTTCCACATCCTTTCTGTTTTTGATTGCCCAAAAATTCGTTTGAAAACTCTCCATCCTCCTCCAATAGAAGAAAATTTGTGTTCCATTCATTTCGTTATGGTGACATTCAGATCACTTTAAAGAAGAAGCACTTATTAAACCATTTAACAAAAACATGCGGTATTTTGTTTCTAAGTTCATCTTATTTTAACAAACATTTTCGCAAAAACAGCTATTTCAAGTCTACCCACAACTATTTTAGACTTGATAAATGATTCTTGACAATTTTTCAGACAAAATTTCATCACTTGTATGTATGAAGAAAAAATTTCTGTGCATTCTAATATTCGAAGGGGTTAACCAAATAGTAAAACGGGGTGGTTGTGAAAGACCAGTACCGCATTTTCCTATCTTATGGTCAATTGATTCGCCTTCAATAAAATGAGGTGATTACGGCAGACAGTAAAGTCGCACGATCCACAAACTCCAATGCAAATAAGTATGAAAGACCATAAAGTCTTCATTCACGAATTTGCCAAAAACGGGTTTGTGTTAGATCTAAACAGTGTCAAAGCAAGAAACATTCCAGCAAGGGGATGATTAGCTTGAACACGAAAAACGACTTTTGCACTGCAGATCAGTAATGACCAATCCCCTTCAAGAAGGACAGGATGCATAAGCATCCTGTCTTCTTTTTATGTCCTCAACATAAAAATCATCTATCTGAACCTTGATTAGATCAGAAAATAAAACAGCAATGATCTTACGTTTAAAACATTCCGGTCCGCTCCGCTTTGAGCCATTCTTTTATAGAAAATGCTTTGGAGTTGGCACTAAAAGAAAAGGTTCTTTTCATGATTCAAGATCGTTTTCTAAACTGCACTGCTTTTTATTGGCGGAAAAATATCCCCTCAGTCCAAAGCTAACCGGAGCATTTTTCATGGCTCCCATTTCGAATGCATGGTTCCCTATTTAGATCCCCCCGCTTTTATGATAAAATACATTCAAATCCATACCATTTCATCGAAAGAATCCAAAAATGCCAGTGATTTTTTGACTCGACGTGTGTCCATAAGATTTGATCCATTCTGCAAAGAGCGGCATACATGCCATTTATCATGAAATGAAAGAAAGGATGAGTGAATATGAGCGATTGTATTTTTTGTAAAATTATGAACGGAGAAATCCCATCAGCAAAAGTGTATGAAGATGAAAATGTATTTGCTTTCTTGGATATCAGCCAAGTAACAAAAGGGCATACACTGGTCATACCAAAAATACATAAAAAGAATCTCTTTGAGCTAACTCCAGAAATTGCTGGATCGCTTTTCCAAGCTGTGCCCAAAATAGCGAATGCTATTCAAGAAGCCTATCAACCGATCGGGCTAAATTTATTAAACAATAATGGAGAAGCGGCCGGACAATCAGTCTTTCATTTCCACATCCATTTGCTTCCTCGTTACGGAAAAGGAGATGGATTCGGGGCTGTATGGAAATCGCATCAAAACGACTATACTTTCGACGAACTTCAAGACATCGCATCGACCATTCATCAGCATATAAAATAACATATGAAACGAGATATCTTATTTGAGAGCAAAGCAAAGAATTTGTGGTAAAATGAATTCGTACCACAAAAATCGAGTTTTAGTGTAGAGTAGTTTAGCAGAGGAGAGAAGAGAATTGAATACGAAAACACTTGTCAGTTTAGCCATTTTAGTGGGTATGGGAGCAGTTCTTCATGCAATCATCCCTGCTTTTTTCTTAGGCATGAAGCCAGATATGATGCTTACGATGATGTTTCTCGGCATTCTATTATTTCCAAACGCCAAAAATGTTTTGCTGATTGGTTTAGCTACGGGAGTCATTTCCGGATTGACCACGGCATTTCCCGGAGGATTCCTTCCGAATCTAATCGATAAACCGGTTACGGCGTTCATTTTTTACGGATTGCTTGCCCTTACGGCAAAGTACAGCAAAAACACACTCGGAGCAGCCATATTGACGGCTGTCGGCACTATTGTCTCTGGAACAGTCTTTTTGACTTCAGCCTTTTTGATTGTCGGTCTGCCTGGACCATTTACCGCTTTATTCGGAACTGTTGTTCTGCCTGCCATGGCCTTAAATGCCGTTGCCATGTTTATTATTTATCCTATTGCACAATCGATTATGAAACGCTCAAACGTTGGGCATCAAGCTTAAAAGCATCGATTTAATGAATAATGCCTGGCCACTTCCTAACCTGCCGTCATGCTTCTAAGGTTACGAACGCGGCCCGGCTTTTTTGTGCTTTATGGCCGAACAACCATATTCGATCCAGTCTCCAGCCACCATCGTTTTTCCCTCACTATCCCCTGTTTACCTATTGTTTTCATGTTACATAAAGGAGAATGATGATCACAAATACGAAAACAGTTCCGACTCCAAGTGCGCTCACACGTTTTTTCACCATCTTTTTCGGGGGATATATACCCGGCCTGGACAATAATAGAAGCGAGCGACACAGACCAAGAAACAAAAGAAAATCGAGAATAACCGCAAAGAACAAAACCCCTCTCATGTAAATTCCTCCTTCACCAGCCCGCTGACTGATCTTCCGGACATAGAATGTTGATTTTCTTCAAAAGAAGTCTGTATACTCTTCTTAAGGGATTCGAATTTAATGAATATTCTATCCTATTCAACTGCAACTGAAGATATGAGATGAGAGACTTCCAATCTCCAAATGCGAAATATCAGCCAGAGGTGAATGATTATGAAACGATCGAATTGGTTGGCGGGCTTTTTAGTCGGAGGGGTTACAGGCGCCATTACAACGCTCCTTACCACTCCTTCTTCTGGAAAAGACGTCAAAAAAAATATGTTAAAAACAAAGGATTTTATGAAAGAAACAGCGAAGGAATTCATAAGCAATACCGAACAGGTAAAACAAGCGGTCACTCATTTTATACAAGAAGGAAAAACGGCTTTCCCTCAGATCTCTAAAGAAATAAAAGAAAGCATCGAATTATGGCAAAAAAGCATTCAACCAAATAAAAAGGCAATTGAAGAAGGAATTCACAACGTCCAAATTTCGATCCAAAACCTGGAGGAGACAACGAAAAAGAATGGATAACACCCAAATCCTCATAGAATCCATTCTCCAAGCGTGAAGTATACAGGGCTTTTTGACTAGCACTTGTCGTCCTTATGGCAGGTGAAGCGTAAGCCCTGCCACATTCGGAATACATCATAAGTTTTTTCAGGAAAACAAGGTATTTTCTTATAACAGCATGCGAAACTTATGAAAGTGGACAATCTTGTTTATTGGATTGTCCACTTTTTTGAAAATTTAGTAAATTTATATCTTTATTAATTTTTATTTTATTGGCATAATATTGTTAGAGAATACTTTCAGAAAAACCTGTTCAATTTTAAAAAGAAGGTGATAGAAAGTGAAAAAGCAAGAAGTTTCCATACATGAGGTAATGCTATTTTCCCAAAGAGTAGCACAGTTAAGCAAGGCCCTTTGGAAAGCGGTTGAAAAAGATTGGCAGCAATGGATCAAACCGTATAACCTTAACATTAATGAACACCATATCTTATGGATCGCCTATCATTTAAAAGGAGCCTCTATTTCTGATATCGCTAAGTTTGGCGTCATGCACGTTTCCACAGCCTTTAACTTTTCAAAGAAACTAGAAGAACAAGGCTATTTAAAATTTTCCAAGAAAGAATCGGACAAGCGAAATACGTATGTTGAGTTGACAAATGAAGGGGAAACGATCCTTCATGACCTGATGGAAAAATTTAATCCGGAAGTCAATTCCGTCGTGCAAGCGGCACTGCCCCTAAATAAACTGTTTGGTAAATTTCCTGATTTTTTAGAACTCAGTGTGATCATTAAAAATTTGTACGGGGACGATTTCATGGAAATTATCGAAACCTCCCTTCAAAACATAGACGAAAACTTTCAGAAGGAAGATACCTTCATTTCCACGAACGAACCCAGCGAAAAAATAACGAGTTAGTTGGAAAGATTTTTGTACAGCTGAATCATTAATTCTTTATAGAGCCCTTGTTTTATGCATGCTGCGATGACCTCTTTACAATCCAACTTGGAATGAAGCCTTTTTTCAAATTCTTGAAAAAGCGGAACATGAAAAACAAATCCGTCCGCTTTTTGCTCTTGATATTTCTTGTTCAACTCCTCACAAAGTTTGAAAAATTCGGCCGTTTCCTCTTTTGTGAGCCGATTTTTTATAATCAGCCAATCAAATTCATGTCGGTTCTTATCGACCATCTGAATCAACAGTTGTTGATGGTATTCCAACATTTCCAATCGTTTTATAATATCCTCCATGTCATTTCACCATACCACAAATAGACGCTCTATTTCGAACAGTCAATCATACTTACCGGGCCATTCAATATTATCTTACAGTAAAACTTGAATTTAAGCTATTCCAAAAGACAAGATGAACAGTATGTTTGGTGCTTGTGAACTACCCTCCACTTATCAACCTTACGGTTTGATTGAAGTGGGGGCTTCTCGGTAATCCCGTCTAATGACAGAAAATTGACCGAGCTAACCCTCTCGTTCCGAAAGTTATTATTCTTTATGCTAATAAGCGTAATCCCTCATTTTTGATATTGATTGCTGAATTGTGATCGCGATCTAATACAAAGCCGCAAGAACATTTATATACACGTTCAGATAATGGCATTTCTTTTTCCTTGCCGCAACATGAACACTTCTTAGTGGAGGGAAACCACTTATCAATTTTCACAAGTTGTTTCCCCTGTTCTTTTAGCTTATACGCTAAGAAAGTAGTGAACATCCCCCAGCCGTTATCATGAACGCTTTTTCCAAAGTTGAGGGCTTGAGACATGCCTTTCATGTCTAAGTCCTCAATAATCACAGCGTCATAGTTTGTTGCTAATTCTTTTGACTTATGATGAAGAAAGTTTCTGCGCTGATTCGCTGTCTTTTCATGTAGCTTAGCCACTTTCAGGTGTTGTTTTTCCCATCTTGCAAACCTTTCTTTCTTCGAGAAAGAATTCGTTGTGCTTTTGCTAATTTATCTAAGGCTTGCCGATAGTAACGTGGGTAATTGGCTTTCTTACCCTGTTCACTCTCGACATATAGACCATCCATAGCAAAATCCAAACCAACAACTTTCTGTATTTTAACTGGACGAATATCTTTCTCATATTCTGTCAAAATTGAAATGTAGTATTTGCCTGTCTTTGTTTTAGAAATAGTGCAAGATTTGATTTTATAATCAGCAGGTATCTCTCTATGCTGTTTCATTTTTATTGGCTTTTTGATTTTTGGCAGTTTGATATGACCATTTTCTAGCTTAATATTTCCGTTGACCATATTAGTTGTATAGGATTGTTTTGCTTTACGATTTTTGAACTTTGGAAAATCCGCATTTCCTTCAAAGAAATTCTTATAAGCAGTCTGTAAGTTCATTTGTGCATTTGCCAAAGCTAAAGAATCCACTTCTTTTAGGAATGGAAATTCACTTTTATATTTTGCAGGGGTCGGAAACTTTTGCTTTTTAAGCAATTCTTTATCATCCTTGAACTTTTCATACGTTTCTTTGCGTTCAGCTAACATCTTATTGTAGACAAAGCGAACACAACCAAATGTCTTAGCTAATAATGCGGATTGTTCTTTGTTTGGTAACAAACGAAACTTGAAAGCTTTGTTTTGCTTGGCCATATCAATTCACCTCACTTTGTGCGGAAAAATTTCGTATATATTGATTATACCGTAAAAAATCCGTACAATCAATATGAGGTGATAATCATGAGAGAAGAGAAAGAACGTGTAGAAATTCGTATGCCTAAGACGATATTAGAAAAATTGGAGCAATATCAAAAAGAAAATGGGATTCCAACTAGAACAGCCGCAATCTTAGAATTGTTGAGAAAAGGATTGGAAAAATAACTTTGGCTAAAGCCAACCGAAATTCATCTCCCACCTACTCATTGGTGCGATTCGCACCTTCACATTCCTTGAGGATGGGAGACTTCTTTCGGAAAGCCGTTAAAAAGACGCTCTGCTCTCCCGATCCCGGCAAGCCGGAAAGGAAAAGGCCCTGCCAAAGACAGGGCCTTTATGGATTATTCCTGGGTGTCCGCTTTTTCGGATGTGACACTCACCTTTTCCCAATCCGTATGTGGATATATAGCCAAGTTTTTCACGCGGTTGTTCACCGCATACAATTGATAACGGTAAAGGGTCGGAATGACTGCTTGTTGTACGTTTTTACCTCTAGATTGCCGATCTCCTGCAGATGGATCCTTTTTCTGATCCAAAAATAAAGAAAGAAAAGATGAAAAAGCACACAAGCCGCTATACTGTACAGCGCCGTCCAGACGTAAACATCATCAATATGCTTGTCTTTTGCTAACATCATAAATGCAACAAATGCGTCAAACGCAGCCTTGTACATAAAAATAACGGCGGCAATACTTGGGAACCTCCAGCTGAAAGGACGGCTCGGAGTAGATAAAAGGATTGAAAGTACATGCACGATAAACAACAGGATTTCAAGGCGAAATACCCGTTCAAGGCGAAATACCCGTTGCCAAAAAGGAGACAAGTTTTCCCATCCGATATTTCCGCCATTTACAACTTTGTATGCGACTCCGATCATCACCAAAGAATAAACAAACAATGCGCATAAAAATTTCCGCAGATCGGAAAATGTCAGCAACCGGCTTCTCGCATCAGCATTTAAAATGAGCAAAAATTTTTCTTCGGTTAATTTTTTCACTACATCCCCCCGTGCTCTATTTAGGGCTTGCTGAACGAATCAAATTTGGTCAGATACAAGCCAAATTTGATTCGTTCAGCAAGCCCTACTTGTAGAAACAAAAAGCCCCCGGGTTGGGTGCATGTACATTAACCTCTTAACATATTCATAATATGGTTAATTTCTGTGTCATGCTTGCCGGATTTCCCGCTAAGAAACTCAATATCGCCCTTAATGCCTTTGATTTCATTTGAAACAACTGTAAAAATGCTTTTATGTTCTTCCAGTTTATCGTTTGTGAATTTAAAATTGCTTCGCAGTTCCAAAGCAAGGTTGTCTACTTTCGTTTCAATGCGTTCCTGCCCTGCTTTTAAGCTGGAAACATCGCTCTTTAAACCGGACACATCACTTTTTAAATCTCTCAATTCATGAAGAATTTGCTGCAAAATCTCATCCATCATTTTACCTCCTTCCTTTTTCAAATAGTATATCACAAAGATTGCTTTTCCTACTATCTATCATTTCTGTTTGTTATCAATTTTTTCTCGACAATTCGTATACAATTGTATACAGAAAGGAGCACGTGTATGAGATCATCAATTGACCCCGGAGGGAAATTTGAAGGCCCTTTTTGTCCTTCATCAATTCAATGAGGGACAGTTCGAGAATACTGGCCGCCCGTTTTGTCTTTCATCAATCTGATGAAGAACCTTTCACGATCCCCGCTGTTTTTTTTTTGCAATTGCGTGCAGCATAGCTGGCGCATGCAAAACCCGTGGCGAAACCGCACACGGGCTTTTGAACAACAGATTTATTGCACGCTAGAACTATATCCCCCGGGACTTTGCTGCTTTCTCCCAGCTATAGTAAACCCCTAAACTCACCACACCTAAAACGAGCGGCAACCACCACGGATAAGAAAAGGACGGGCCGATTTTTGGCATGAATTTATCCAGCAACATAACGCCGCCCAGAAAAACAGAGATTACGGCATCTGTTTTCAAAAAAGTTAGGATTTGCTCCTTTTTTGTTTTTTCCTTAAACAAACTCTTTTTCAAGATACGAAAGATATACCAAATGGCAAAGATCACGTATAGCCCGGCAATAAAAAAGTTCAGGGCCGCGGGTACAGGATAAAACGGCGGCAAAGGTCTGGAAAAGAACCGTTCAACAACAAAAGCAGTAATGCCATTAATGACCAAATCAATCCCCAAAAGCAAGATCATTATCCTGATTGTAAAAGAAACCATATTGCGTTTGTTTTCTTTCGGCAGTTGCCTGATGATTTCGTCGGCAAATGCTTTCGGGTCACCGCCGAACATTTGCACAGCTGTCTTGTTTTCTTTTTGGCCTTCGAGCAGATGGTCAAGCAGTTCCATCAGCACTTCTTCTGTTTGCTGCTCGGACAAAACGGTTTGCAGGCGAAGGTAGACAAGCAGATCGTCGTAAAATTTTTTGTTCTCAGGTGCCAGTTTCTGCCGTTTACGGTTGTTTTCCTCAATCAACTGTTTTACACTAAGCATCCTCACTTCTTCCTTTCAATAAAAGTTGAACAGGGGCTGCGATTTGCTGCCACTCTGTTGTAATCTCATCTAACGCGGATTTTCCTTTCTCCGTTAATTCATAATACTTGCGGCTTGGCCCGGAATCGGATGGTCGCATCTCTCCATGGATCCAGCCGTTCTTTTGCAGGCGCAACAGAACCGGGTAAAGCGTCCCCTCGCTAATTTCCTGGAGGCCTATTTGCTGAAGTTTTTTTGAAAGAATGTAGCCATAAACCGGTTCTTTTTCAATCACAGCCAGCACACAGCCGTCTAAAATGCCTTTCAGTAACTGGCTTCGAATGGACATCCCTCCACCCCCATTTCAACTACTTTGTTATGCAAGTTAGTTTATCAAAAAACGAACTACTTTGCAATGCAAAATAGCAAAAAACAATAAAAAAATCCAGCGGCAGGCAAACCGCTGGAGAAATGTTATGATTGCTTTTTTCGCTTGGAAAAATAATGAAGGAAAAAGGACAGAATCATATAGGCCAAAAGTGAATTACCCTCCACTTATCAACCTTACGGTTTGATTGAAGTGGGGGCTTCTCGGGTAATCCCGTCTAATGACAGAAAATTGACCGAGCTAACCCTCTCGTTCCGAAAGTTATTATTCTTTATGCTAATAAGCGTAATCCCTCATTTTTGATATTGATTGCTGAATTGTGATCGCGATCTAATACAAAGCCGCAAGAACATTTATATACACGTTCAGATAATGGCATTTCTTTTTCCTTGCCGCAACATGAACACTTCTTAGTGGAGGGAAACCACTTATCAATTTTCACAAGTTGTTTCCCCTGTTCTTTTAGCTTATACGCTAAGAAAGTAGTGAACATCCCCCAGCCGTTATCATGAACGCTTTTTCCAAAGTTGAGGGCTTGAGACATGCCTTTCATGTCTAAGTCCTCAATAATCACAGCGTCATAGTTTGTTGCTAATTCTTTTGACTTATGATGAAGAAAGTTTCTGCGCTGATTCGCTGTCTTTTCATGTAGCTTAGCCACTTTCAGGTGTTGTTTTTCCCATCTTGCAGAACCTTTCTTTCTTCGAGAAAGAATTCGTTGTGCTTTTGCTAATTTATCTAAGGCTTGCCGATAGTAACGTGGGTAATTGGCTTTCTTACCCTGTTCACTCTCGACATATAGACCATCCATAGCAAAATCCAAACCAACAACTTTCTGTATTTTAACTGGACGAATATCTTTCTCATATTCTGTCAAAATTGAAATGTAGTATTTGCCTGTCTTTGTTTTAGAAATAGTGCAAGATTTGATTTTATAATCAGCAGGTATCTCTCTATGCTGTTTCATTTTTATTGGCTTTTTGATTTTTGGCAGTTTGATATGACCATTTTCTAGCTTAATATTTCCGTTGACCATATTAGTTGTATAGGATTGTTTTGCTTTACGATTTTTGAACTTTGGAAAATCCGCATTTCCTTCAAAGAAATTCTTATAAGCAGTCTGTAAGTTCATTTGTGCATGATAATCATGAGAGAAGAGAAAGAACGTGTAGAAATTCGTATGCCTAAGACGATATTAGAAAAATTGGAGCAATATCAAAAAGAAAATGGGATTCCAACTAGAACAGCCGCAATCTTAGAATTGTTGAGAAAAGGATTGGAAAAATAACTTTGGCTAAAGCCAACCGAAATTCATCTCCCACCTACTCATTGGTGCGATTCACACCTTCACATTCCTAGAGGATGGGAGACTTCTTTCGGAAAGACGTTAAAAGAACGCTGATCCAAAAAAGCTTGCTCAACAGCCATCCAAATCATTTATTTTCTATTGATTTTTTGCTTATTTCGTCGTAAAGTATGGTAGCATCCTTTTCGCAATCATTTTTAGGTTTATTGATCCGTTTTGACATCTGACATAACAAAAATTTCTATTTATTGAAAATTTCGTTTAATTCCTCGGTATACAAAACCATTTTCATTCGAAATCATGCACATGAATTAGCCTCAACATGCCTAATCGTTATCTTTTTAATTGTGAGGTGCCTAAATATTCTATTTATCACCCTGATGAATAAGGTTATGAAAAAGGAGGGAGCATCATGTCAGTAATCTTCGTGTTCATATTATTTTCTATTTTCATTTTATACAATATCAATAGACTTACCAACACGCTATGTATGCAAAAAGACATACCGGAAGATCGCCAGCCGAAAGTGTTTAGAACGATTAACATTTTAATCACTATTCTGCTCATTTCTTCTTATATCGAAATTCTCTATACATAAGTGGAAATCAAGCCAGGCATCGCCTGGCTTTTATTCCAATATCTAGTAAATCCAAGATGCACCGATGATAATAAGCAAAATGAACAACACAACGACAAGTGCGAATCCTCCGCCATATGCTCCAGACATATCCGAGTTCCTCCTTTATTTTCACATTTTTCATTTGTTAATATAGCCATGCTGCACCAACAATGATGAGAAGGATGAAGAGCACCACAATTAATGCAAACCCTCCGCCATAAGCTGCACCCAATACCGATCACCTCCTTACACATTGGTCTATATCATACTATTCATTTGTTTTATTTTTGGTTTAGGCCTTTTTCCCGCTTGAAGACGACTGTATAGGTCATCAGATGATTTAACCTGATTAGAAAGGATTTAACAAAATGGCTTCGACAACAGAAGTTTCCAAACATTCTTGTTTTCTGCCAAATTCTAATCCGGATTTTTCAACTGACTAACCCTATTAGGATCTACTCTTTCAGCGGAAAGCTTTAAATTCCCACCATACCTCCTTTTCTGTTATTTGTATCGTATGTAACCCGGTATATTTTGACTGAAGCAAACGCCTATTTTCTTGTCGGTCATAAAAAGAAAAACTTTGGTAATTCCGCATAATTGTGATATAGTATGTCTATGTGGATAAAGAATATAAAAATGAAATTAAGTGTAGGAGTTGTTGAACGAATGAAAAAATGGATTCTCTCTTTGTCGTTGGCAGCCGGGATGATTGTTCTTGCTGCATGCGGAAACGGCGGAGATGATACCGTTGTAAAAACGAATGAAGGAAATATTACAAAAGAAGATCTGTACAACGCCATGAAAGAAAAATATCCTCAACAAACACAACAAGCGTTGCAAGAATTGGTGTACAAAAAAGTTTTATCTGAAAAATATAAAGTTTCGGATAAAGAGCTGAATGACGAGCTTCAAAAAACAAAAGACCAACTTGGTTCACAATATGAAGCGTTCCTCGCCCAATACGGCATGGACGAAAAGGGATTTAAAGACTACTTAAAATTGGAACTATTAGAGCAAAAAGCGGCAACGGCCGATATTAAAATCAGCGATCAAGAATTGAAAAATTATTATAAAAAATGGCAGCCGGAAATCAAAGTCCGCCACATATTAGTCGATGATGAAAAAACGGCAAATGAAATAAAAGCGCAGCTGGATAAAGGGGCCAAATTCGAGGATCTTGCCAAAAAATACTCCAAAGACACAGCTTCCGCCAACAATGGAGGAGATTTAGGATGGATCGATTACCAAGGCCGCAAGCAATTTGTTCCTGAATTCACTAAAGCGCTTGATACTTTGAAAGTCAAAGAAATAAGCAAACCGATTAAAACAGAATACGGCTACCATATTATCCAAATTACAGATAAGAAAAAGAAAAAACCGTTTAACGAAGTAAAAGATCAATTGAAAGAAGAACTGAAACTCTCGAAAGTCGATCAAACTAAGATGCAGAAAAAACTTAACGAAGTGCTGAAAGATGCTAATGTAAAAGTCGAAGACAAAGACTTTAACGGTTTGTTTTCCGAAGCAACCTCCAATAAATAATAATGTGAAATAATAATGTGTGCTGCTTTTTTGAAACGGAACGCCTTTCGTTTCAGAAAGGCAGCATTTTTTTGAAAGCGAACAAGTGCAGCATGCCTTTTCTTCTTCTCGCAATCAATTTTTCATTCGCCTTTTTTCCACGATTCGGACTAGCCATATAAAAAGGCGCTCCAAAAGAAGAATTCTTTTGAAGCGCCTTTTACGTTTATGCTCCTTGTTGTTCCTGATCTTGTTTCTGTTTCTTTTTTTTCTCTTCTTGCATCCTCTTTATAAATACTTCGCCTTCTTTTTCGATCCATTCCTGGTCTGCCTTCCGATCTTCTCTCGCCGTTTTAATCACCATAAATGCACTAATAAATATTCCTGCCACAACGAAATACATCCAAAACGGTACCGTCATTTTCCACCTCTCCTAACTTGTCCGCATTTACTACATCTTATGAGACGGAAACGTTGCCTATTCCTATAATTTTTTCCATTATCCTCTGTTACCGCCAACTAGACGTCATTCAGGTCTCCCGCAACGAAACGTCATGATAAAGAAAAATATCAGAATGGAATGGGGAGAAAGAGAGCCGCACGATCTATCTTTTCCACTTTCAAAAGGAATTCTTCCCTTAAAAAAAGACCTCTAAAAAGAGGTCTCAGAGTGTAGACAAAAGGCATCCGAATGTGTGTATTCGGATGCCTTTTGACATTTTTATACTTTAAAGGTTGGGATTAGACCCCTCTAAGGGGTCTATTTTATGCCATTATTGGACTTTTCCATGCCCAGCAGGCCATCTTTTTCAAATTCATTGCAGCAAAAGTTAGCATCGCCTGCATGGACAATTTTTTTAGACCTCTTAAGGTTGTCCAACGCATACCATGCTTTTCCTTTGCATCAGCAAAAACACGTTCAATGGTTTCTTTCCGTCTTGCATAAATGCTCTTATTCTCTTGTGTATGCCGAAGATGATCAGCTTCCTCTAAATAAAATTCCCATACATGTCGCTGAATCAGTTTTTTATGCTCCTTACTTTGGGTGCACTTCGAGAGGAATGGACAATCTTTACACTGGACTGGATCAGAAAAATATTGACGATAGCCTTCCTTCGTCGTAGTTGCATATTTTAACACTTGTCCTTGCGGACAAAGATAACAATCGTAGTATTCATCGTAAACATACTCATGTTTTTTGAAATAACCATCCTTTGTACGAGGGCGAGTATAAGGTAAAGCAGGGGTCATATCATTTTCAAATATGTATTGGGCAACGGCGGGAGTTTTATATCCAGCGTCAGCAGCAACTACAACCGGTTTTCCATGTTTTTCGATGACTTTTTCAAGAAGTGGCTCCAATACGGAACTGTCATGAATATTCCCTGGCGTTACAATAGCCCCCAAAACAAAGCCATTTCGATCCGCAGCAGCATGGAATGAGTAAGCAAACTGTTTTGTTCGCTCGTCTTTTACGTAGTAACCACTTTCCGGATCAGTGGTACTTTCTTTTATTTCTTTATATTCTTCTTTCCCAAATTTATCTGGAGGAAATGGCTTTTTTCCATGTGCTTCTCGATCAGCATTTATCTCATCTTGTAGACGTGCTTGATAGGCTTTCGTTTCTTTTCGAACCACTTTCTTCACAAATTTATGCTTATTCGCACTCGCTTTGACATGAGTAGAATCAATAAAGACATGCTCACTGCTTATCAGCTTCTTATCTGCAGCTTCTTTCAAAATGCGATAGAATATCTGTTCAAATAAGTCTGTATCCTTAAAGCGTCGCTCGTAGTTTTTCCCAAACGTTGAAAAGTGAGGTACCTTATCATAAAAACCAAATCCAAGAAACCAACGGTAAGCCAGATTCGTTTCGATTTCCTCTATAGTTTTTCGCATGGAACGAATACCGAAGGTATATTGGATGAAAGCCATTTTAATCAATACAACTGGATCAATACTTGGTCGACCTCTTTCCGATGAATACATGTCTTGAACAAGCGAATAGATAAATGAAAAATCAATAGCAGCGTCGATTTTACGAACCAAATGATCTGCAGGTACAAGTTGGTCTAAAGCTATCATTTCTATTTGATCACGATTCATCTGTGTATTTTTTGTTAGCACTTCATCCACCTCAATTCATTACGGTATCTTAATTATACAAAAAAAGACTGTCGGCAAATCCGGTTTTTTCGGATTTGTCGACAGTCTGAGACCTCTAAAAAGAGGTCTCTTCATCGCTGAAATAGGAATGAAATCGAATATACTAATTAAAACTTTGGCTTATAAAAAGAGCGGTTATCCATAGCGAAAATTCGCTCGGAAAATTCTCCCGGTTTCGTTTTTTCTAAAGCTCGATCCAGCATATTCATCTTCGCATCAATATTATCAATGTAATGAAGAATTTCCGCTTCTTTGATTAACGGCGGCTTCGGGCTCCCCCATTCCGGCTTTCCGTGGTGGCTTAAAACAATATGCTGGAGAATAAACACCTCTTCTCCTTCGATGCCCAGCTCTTCGGCCGCCTTGGCAATTTCATTGATCATGATCGTGATATGCCCCAACAAATTTCCTTCAGCCGTATAGGTAGTCGCAACGGGGCCCGACAACTCAATGACTTTGCCCAGATCATGAAGAATCACACCGGCATAGAGCAAATCCCGATTTAAAGAAGGATATAAATCCGCAATGGCCTTTGCCAGTTTTAACATGGAAACGACATGATAAGCTAATCCGGATACAAATTCATGATGGTTTTTAGTAGCTGCCGGATATTGATAAAAAGGCTCAGAATATTTTTTCAGCAAGTAACGAGTGATCCTTTGGATATTAGGATTTTTCAATTCAAAAATAAACTGAGTGATGATTTCTGCCATCTCATCCGAATGCATCGGGGCCGACATAACAAAGTCTTGAATTTTGACTCCTTCATTTTCGGAGGCCGGTCGGATTTGCCGAATTCTTAGTTGATTTCGCCCGCGGTAATTTTGAATATCTCCGAGCACTTTTACAATCGTTTCCGCCCGATATTGTTTTTCATCCTGTTCTGTCGCATCCCATAGTTTCGCTTCAATTTCACCGCTTTTGTCTTGAAGAATCAGGTTTAAATACGGTTTTCCATTGACGGCTGTGCTTTTCGTCATGGATTTAATCAATAAATAACAATCGACAGACTGTCCTGCCTCATAATGGATAATTCCCTGAACCATTCAGTTTTTCCTCCTGTACACCGGCAATGGATTTAATCGACACCATTATATCACATAAACAGTATTTGATTATTCATCCTGAAGGAAGCGAATGTAAAAGAAAACTCATAGGCAGCCATTCGTTCAAAAATGGTTCCCAAATATTTTTTAAACCCGTGGTGCTAGTTGAGTGTCAGCGCTCAACCAGCCCTAGTGTGACCAAGGAATAAGCCAACAAGATGCCATCGAGTGCCACTTCAAACCCGGCCATGGAATTCGCTCGAATGTCGGTGATCCGGTATTGGTCTACGAGAATCGAAAACACCGTCTCGATGACTTTGCGTTTTTTCCTGATCCATTCTTCCCATGCCTTGGATGGGCCGTGCTTTTGATTGTGTCGAGACGGTGTCCAGAACGCGGCTTGGTGTTCTTCGTACAGCTTTTCTCGAAGAGCGTGGCTGATGTACCCTTTGTCCCCAAAGTTGTAGGGATGAGGGATTTGAGTCATCACCGTTTCAGCGGCTTTGACGTCGTGGCAGGACGCTTCCGTCACGACATAGCCCATGGCCAGCCCTTGATTGGTCACTTGAAGATGCAGCTTGAAACCGTAGTACCATTGCTTTTTGGAAGCACAATACCCCATATCCGCGATCCCTCGAAACCGCTTGACGCGCTGCATTCTTGCGGGATGGCACAACGGAAGAGGCAAGCTGTCGACGACCGCATAAGCATGGTGTTGGCCACGTTTCGCCAGCTCATGACGGATCCATTTGATGGCGAAACCAAGCGCTCGGCAGCGGCGGTTGTATCGGGAGCGTTCAAGAAACGAGCCGTTTGTGAACAAATTTCCCGTGACAAAACGATGCCAGGCTCGTTCGGAAGAAAAGCCCAGCAGCTTCCCCAAAAGGTGAACCGCCATGACCACTTCGTCTTCTTGCTTGACCAAGTGACGGTTGCGGCGATGAAGATACATTTGAATCAACGACAGTTGGGCAGAAACAAAACAGAAAATAGCGGCATATTGTTTTTGAAGTTTGGCTGGATCTGTAGTAAAATGAAAGTGCTCTTGCATGGGGGATCTCTCCTTTCGAATGTTGGGTGACACTTTCATTCTACTGGAGATCCGCCAGCAAGGGCTATTTTTATGCTTGTCTGAGTTTTATCTAACACCACGGGTTTTTTAAAACTTTATATAAAAATTCCGTTTCACCCAATCGGCAAACAAATATATGGATAGGCAGACGGCGATTCTGCCTCCAGCTCATTTATTTTGATCATTTTGTTACGTTCGCCCAGTCAGGTTCTTCTAAATGAATAATAGAAGTTTCCGGAAAATACATTTTAACATGTTGATGGCATGTAAAAATCAATATTTGTGTATGGCGGCTAACCTCTTTTAATACTTCTGCCACTGCGGCCATTCGTTTATGATCAAAATGGACAAAGGCGTCATCAATGATGAGCGGAAATGGATATTCTTCCTGCAAGACGGAAGCGAGAGCAAGACGAAGGGACACATACACCTGTTCACCGGTGGCCTGGCTTAATTCTTGCGGTTCAAAAAACATCCCATCTTTTCGTTTTACATAAAACTTTCCTTCTTCATTCGTATAAAGGTGAATATACCGTCCATTTGTCAACATGCTTAAAAGTTCTTCTGCTTTTTGCAAAGCAAGTGGAAGTTTTTGATCTTTAAAATGCTTCACCGTTTTAGCAAAGATATGTTTTGCAATCGCTAGCTGCGCCCATTTTTTTGCTTTTTCGTTTACTACCGACCGCTGAAGATGGAAAAGATGAAGCCGTTCTGCGTAAGTCCCGCCCTCTTCTAAAACCTTTTTCTCATACTCCCATTTCGCTAGATCTGCCTGTACTCTTTTTTTCTCCTGTCCTAGTTCTTTCAACTTTTCTTCGACCTCTAGTTTGGCTTTTTTCCATTTTGCGGGCTGATCGAGCGGAAATAGAAGGTCCGGGCTGTCAGGCACCTGACGATGAATGAGTTCTAAACGTTCTTTCAACTGTTCAAGTTTTTTCCATTGAGTCCCCTTTTTCCGAAAATCTTCTTCTGTTTCCGTATTAGCGGACGCAAACAGTTTCTGAATTTCTCTTTCAAATTCGGCTTTTTCCTTTATCACTGCCAGAAGCTCCTCTTTATACTGCTCTGCTTGTTTGCTCGTTTCCTTTATTTGCAAGGCTTTCTCTTTATTTTTTTTCAACTGTTCTTTTAATTGAAACAGCACATATTCTATATCGTGGTCCGGTAAACCAAGAGTCTTTGTCCATCGATGCAATTGATCTTTCCATCTTTGAATAGACTCTTCCATTTCTTTCATTCTTTCTTGGCATATTTTTTTCTGACGAATGATGTCTTTCATACTTAAAAGTTTTTCAAACGCCTCATCCAAAATATTCCATTCCATTGTTTTCGGAAAACAAAGCTTGTGCTGAATTCTTTGAACTCTCAACAAGTTTCCGGAAAATTCCCGCTCCCATTCCTTTTTGTCCGAAATCAGCTTACTCTTTTGCTGCTCCAATTGTTCCAGTCTCATAATCGATTGTTTCCATCTGTCCCGCAGTTCGGTTTGTTTTCGATACATAGAGGCCTCTTCTTTTGTCAGAAGATACCCCATTTCCTGAATTTCTTTCTTACGTTGATTGATTTCCTTTTTTAGCTCTTTTTCTTGTTCTTCCAAAAGATCCGGAGTTTTTTTCGTCCATAATAAAAAGGCGGCAACAAATCCAAAAAAAGGTGCTGAAAGCAGAAGCCACTCGTGTTGAATGACAAGCCATAGAGCTAAAACGATTGAAAAAACAAAAACGAAACCGGCGGCAAGAGGCTGCTTATTCCTCTTTTTTGCCTGTTTTTCTGTCTCGATTTTTTGTAGTTGTAGTTCAAGCCAACGAATTTCCTTTGCCAAAGATTCTTTTTCAGTTTGGTTTTCCGCTTTTTTTTGCAGCGTTCGAAACTCTTGCTCCGGCAATAACAGCTCCTCAATCTTCTCACATTCCTTTTCCGCCGTTTGAAGCTCGCTGCGGTTAGTTTGCAAAGCTTTTTCGATGTGCTCTTTTTGCGAAATGAGACGAATAAGCTTTTGAATTTCCTCCTTAATTCGTCGTTTTACATCCATACTCGTATCAATCTGATAAATTTCTTCGTCCGTGAAATGTTCAAAATGAAGATACGTCTTGAGCTCTTCCAATTGACTGTTTAATTCTGAGATCTTCATTTGATCATTTTGCCAATCTTCTTGCCACTTTTTATACTCGGCACTTTGATTCACACTTGCCTCAATGGCCGCCTCTTCCTCCAGGGATAAAAGGTCGTTTTGCCATCGCCGGATTTGCTTTTCTTTCCAATCGATCTTTTCTTGTAAAGCAGAAATCATCCCTTCTAAATGATGGAGCCGATCCAAATGCTTTTCAAGCCGGGAAATGCCATCCACCGGAAATGCCACTTCTCCGATGGCTTTCATTTCTTCTTCCAACCGCTGTTTTTCCATAAGCAGCGGTCTAATGGTTTCTTCTCTTGCCAGTCTTTCCAAATATGCTTG
The DNA here is from genome assembly GCF_038007225.1 of Bacillus sp. FSL W8-0102. Classification (NCBI taxonomy): domain Bacteria; kingdom Bacillati; phylum Bacillota; class Bacilli; order Caryophanales; family Bacillaceae; genus Bacillus; species Bacillus sp. FSL W8-0102. Next base: position 876,972 of record NZ_JBBOWT010000001.1, on the reverse strand, counting down.
ACATTTCCCTTCTTCGACGGACAGCTTTGATAAATGCTGTTTTTGATTCTCGATTTCTACTAAAACATGAAGATATTGGTCATTTTTCTTTTTCCCTTTTTTAACATCTGCCTCCAGTTCCTTCAATGTCTGTAATTCTTGATTAATAACCGGATTTCGTCCGTTTGGCTTATAAAGCTTTTCCATTTCTTTCTGCAGTTTTTTCTCCAGCCGGTATAAGGAATCTGTCCCGACGGTTCCGGCGGAAAATAAAAAGCGGCCGATATCTTCCTCTTTTAATTGGTGAAGTTTTTGCAGACCATGGACGTCAAATGAAAAAATAGAACGGTAAAAGTTCTCATCCATTCCATTTAACAGTCGACGTAGAAGATCTTCACCGCCTATCGTTCCATCGTCGAGCCTTACTGTCACCGAACTGGAGGATGTTCCTTTCACTCTTTCAATGACTGCTTTGCCCATATTCACGGTTTCAAGCGTCAATTTCCCCCCATATTTGGAATGGGTTTTCGGTTCATAATTCTTTGCTTGTCTGGTAGGAAATCCGAATAAAACGGCATGGATAAACGCCATAATGGTCGATTTTCCTGCTTCATTTTCCCCGTAAATGAGCTGCAATGATTTCAAGTCTTTTAAATAAAAATTTTCCAATTTTCCAAAGCCGTATATATGAAGATCAGAAATTCTCACCGCTCATTGCTCCTTCCTCTGCCAATCCTTCTTGAATCAAGCGTTTCGCTTCTTCTAACATTTCCTCTTTTTCTTCCTCCGTCAGATCAGTTAAGAAGCGGCTCGTTTTATAATGAAAATAAAGGGAGGAAAGCGCCTCTTCCCAATCTTCTTTTGTTAAAGACGCCGTCTGCTTTTCAAATTCCCGATAAAAAGGATGATTTTCTTTGAATTTCAGAGGATGCTGCGGATCGATGATAAACCGATGTACCCAAACAAACGACTCATTTAGATCTTCGCCGTCTTGCAGAGCTTCCAATAATTCTCCGCTCGTGATTTTATCTCTTATTTCTCGATTAGACACATTTTCCAACTGAATTTCCAGCATGACACCTTGATTCGTTTGACGGTTATCCTCCATCATCTGCTTCAAACGCATGAAAAAAGAATGAAAACTTTCCTCTTCCGATAGCTTCAAGACTTCTTTTTTCCATTGAATATCAGCCGTTTCAATAAATTCAAGGCGCGTTCCGGTTTGATCCAATTCAACGAGATAACAGCCTTTCGCTCCAATTTCTTTTCGATGACGTCCTTGAATGTTCCCGGGATAGAGAATATAAGGATCTTTGTGTAAAATCTTTGTTTGATGAATATGTCCAAGCGCCCAATAATCAAATTGTTTTTCCAGCAGATCATTGACTGAAAATGGAGCATAAGGTTGATGGCTTGATTTTCCTTTTTCCTCATAACCGTGAAGCAAACCGATATGAAAATCCGCTCCGTCTTGCTTTTGGTACTCGTTTATTTTCCGCTCCCATACATGGCGTTTATCATAACTGAATCCATACAAGTGAACAATCGCTCCCGCTTTTGTCTGATGGCGAATAGCTTCTACTTGAGAAGAAAAAACATGAACATTGGATGGCAATTTCAGCGACACCCATTGGCCGTTTAAATGATCATGATTTCCGTGAAGAATATAGGCGGAAATGCCATGCTGTTTTAGCCGATTCATTTCTGTTTGCAGCCGAGCCTGTGCTTTAATGCTTCTGTCTTCACCGTCGAATAGATCACCCGATATAAGTACAAAATCCACTTCTCTTTTGATGGCTTCATCTATGATTCTATGAAATGAACGAAAAGTACTTTCGCGTATTCTTGCAAATAACTCCGGAGGCAGGCGCTGTTCCAAACCGATAAACGGACTATCCAAATGCAGATCCGCCGTATGAATAAATCGAATTTGTTTCACGATGGCATTCCCTCCAAGCCAAAAATCGAATGTATGTTCTTTTATTATACTTTTATTATGAAAGATTTTCTATTGAAATCTAGCCTCATCACAGTGAAAACTGAAAGATATTGATGGTTTTGGCCAATTTGCAAAGGAGACAGATTCTCCGTCAACCTATTCAAAAACTTATCCATTGAAAAATAAGCAGAAATCGTTTACAATGTTTAAACAAAATATTGTAAATATTCTTTATTTTTAACTAGATGTATATTGGGAGGTTTCTGCATTGAAAGAATATACGCTGACTGTCTTCCAAAAAAATGGTGAAAAGTTGTTAGATGATACGTTCGAAGCTGCCAACGACCATAAGGCTAAAGAAAAAGGCAGCCAAATTCTAAAGGAAAAAGGCTTTTCCGATTACACGTACCGCTGCACATCGTCAGAAGGAAAACTTTTGCTGTTTCACTCATAAAAAAGAGCCTCTATGAGAAGGCTAAACTTCTTCAACTTTGAAATTCAGCATGACTTTCTATCGATTCTTTCATCAATCTGCCTTGATGTTAATAGTTCTCTCCCGCAAGTCTCCATCATGTTTTTCCATGCAAATCAAAAACAGCCTTATCAAGAAGGCTGTTTTTTGCAGAAAAGCTGCTGTAAAATCTGAAGCTTTTTTTCTGTATATTCTTCGTAACGTTCATTATACGATTTTGGGTCTTTCGGATTAGCAAAACGTTCAATCTTTCCAGTTTCCGGATCGATAAATTTGCTTGCTGCCCCGCATCCTAATCCAATGATAGTCTGCACTTCTTCCATGATCAAAATGTTATAGATGCTTTCTCGCCCCGGTAAGGCATATCCGACATTTTCAAGGTTCCCTAAAATGTTTTTTTGCCGGTACAAATAATAAGGAACATAGTTGTGCGCTGCGGTCCAGTCTTGGGCCAATTTCATCATTTCTTCTGCTTCTTCCCGGCTTGCCACCGGATATTTGTCTTTATTTTGGGTCATGACCGATGCACGTTTAAACGATAGGGTATGAATCGTCAGAGATTCTGGCATTAGTTTTTCTGTTTTATCTAATGAATATTGAAATTCCCGCACTCCTTCACCAGGTAGACCGATAATCAAATCCATGTTGATATTATTCATTCCCATGCTTCGAGCCAAGTGAAATTTTTCAATCGTTTCCCCCACTGTATGGTGGCGGCCAATGGCTTTCAACGTTTCTTGAATGTAAGATTGCGGATTGATACTGATCCGGTCAATATTCCATTTTTTTAGCACTTCAAGTTTTTCTGGCGTAATCGTATCGGGTCTGCCTGCTTCAACGGTAATTTCTCTTACGTTCTCAACCCCCGGAAATGATCGATACATTTGTTCATATAAAAGATCCATTTCCTCTGCGGTGATCGAAGTTGGCGTGCCTCCTCCATAATAAATCGTTGTGATTTTTATACCGTTATCTTTTAAAAATTGGCCGATTTTCTCCATTTCATAATGAAGACCGCCTAAGAATGAAGCCACTCTCCCTTGTTTTCCCTGGATTGCAAAAGCAGGAAAAGTACAGTAAGCGCACTTCGTTGGGCAAAACGGTATGCCAATATAAATGCTCACTTCATTTTGCAAATGATAAAGATCAGGGACAATCGTTAGTTGTCGATCCACAATTTTCTCCATTAATTGAATCTTTTCATCCGTAATTAAATATTCTTTTTTTAATTGTTCATGGGCCTCTTCTTTAGAATTCCCGCTCCGCAATTTTTTATGGAGCAGCTTTGTTGGACGAATGCCGGTTAAAAATCCCCACTGCTGTCGGATTCCGGTATATTGTTGCAACACTTCAAGAAATGCGTGCGATACAGCCTTTTTAACTTGCTTAAAATATTCTTTTTCCGTTTGGGTTGGATCCGCCGATTTTTCTACTGAAGATTGATAGATCTTCGCGGAGTCTGGCGCCGATAAAGCCATTTTTACTTTTATGACTGAATTGGCTTGGATATCCAATTTCACTTTGAGGATCTCGTCGGGAAGATTCTCCTCTTCCAAAAGAATATCGGTCTCTTCAAAAAATAAATTGGCAATTAGTTGAAGAGGTCTATGCAAACGTTCATCTACTGTGCCTGTCACAAGAATGTTCAATCGTATCACCTTTCAATAAGTAAACTATTTTTTAGTTTACTGAATGAATCGTCCATCGGTCAAGGATCCATCCATTTGTTCACCTAAAAGCCCACAGATAAAACAGAACAAATCCATATTTCCTCATTTGAAAAATCTCGAATAATTCCCATATACTATTAGCCATAAAAAAAACGCCCTTTGTCGAAACAAGGGCGATGAAAGATGCGACTTATTTTAAGTGATCCATTTTTTCTAAAAATCGGATCGGCCGCTGTCTCCTAAATAACTCTTTCACGACATAAGATACCCCATTTTCCTGATTGGATCTTGTCACCCAATCAGCAGCTTCTTTTACATGATCAGGAGCATTGCCCATGGCAACCCCAAGACCTGCATTGTGCAAGAGAGGCAAATCGTCGATGCCAGACCCAATCATGACCACTTCTTTTAG